>CBDBLR010000003.1:0-2074184 GCA_965207115.1 Dehalococcoidia bacterium
ACGGACGAAGAGGCAAATGACGCGGTGGCGGCCTACTCAGAAGCTCAAGAGGCAATTCGGGAGCCTGAGAAGGTCAAGAGAGCCGCGCTGGACACCTTGAAGGCGTGGATGCGCAGGCAGGGCGACGCCAAGGCCACCGTGAACGGACGAACGGTGAGCCTGGTGCAATCGACACGCTACTCCACCAACTACCGCAGGCTCAACGAACTCCTCGACCCTGAGATACGGGCAGAGGTGGTGACGGCGAGCGAGTCGGAGTACGTGCGGGTCTCCTAGACGCTCTCCTCACAGGAAGTGCACACGGGGCCTGCTCCCCACTATAGGGATAGCCCCGCAGAGTCCCAATCAAACAGCATGAAAGGAGACACCATGCCTGAGACCACCGGAATCACCACGGCCAAGACCATGTGGCAGGACAAGTGCAGCGGCGTGCGCGGACACGCGCTGATGACGAAGGAGGTGGGCGAGAAAATCCCCGCCCTCTATGCCAACGAGAACGTCCAAGACTGCGACGACGTTCTCGCAATCGCCAAGCTGTTCTCCCCCTACGGCAACTGGACCTGGTACGTCACCGAGTGGGACCCGGAAACTGGAACCTGCTTCGGCCTCGTCCAGGGGTTCGAAGTGGAACTGGGCTACTTCGACCTCACCGAGCTGGCGAAGGCGACCGTGTTCGGCGGCGTCCCCGCCGTGGAGCGCGACCTGTACTGGGAGCCGAAGACCCTCGGTGAGATACGGAGAGGGTCTCGCTGAAGGCGGATTCAGCCAGAACGTCGCTCCCCTGACGGAAAGCGCAGGACGGGGCCGGTATTCCCTTCTACGGGAAACCGGCCCCGCTTCATTTCAAACGGACGCGGATAAGACCGCGCCACACCATCCACAAGGAGGATATCGAAATGTCACGCACCATCAACAAGGTCGAACTGTTGGGCAGAGTGGGCACCGAGCCGGAGATGAAGTACACGCCGGGAGGCACTGCGATCACCACGCTCCGGCTGGCGACGGACCGCCGCCGCCAGGACGGTGAGACGACCGCCGACTGGCACACCATCGTGGTCTGGGGGAAGAGCGCCGAGGCCGTGAACCAGTACGTGGCCAAGGGCCAGAGGGTCTACGTCGCCGGACGCCTCGTCCAGAACGCGTGGGAAACGGAGGACGGCCAGCGCCGCTCCAAGACGGAGGTGCACACCCAGGAGGTCGTGTTCCTCGACTCCAACAACGGCAACGGGACCAGCGACGACGGTGGGGTGGACTCCCCCTTCTAGCCCGCTCGACCCACAACCGAACGCAGACGCCCACTTCAGCTGGGCGCAACACGGGGCCGCTTTCCCTCTACCGGAAGGCGGCCCCGCTCTTTGTTCCAACCGTCAGAAGGAGGCCGACATGACTAGGAAGAAGAACGTCAAGCCTACGGAAATCCCAACGGCCAACCCGGAGGGACAGGCGCTGCTGGACGCATTGCGCAGCAACCTGAGCCTCTTGGGAGAGTTGGCGATGCGCTACGAGGTCGAGACCCAGCCGGAGCGCTCCACGGAAGACCTGCCCTCCATCAACACCCCTCACGACGTGTACGACCTGCTGGGGAAGGAGATGTCCGCCCTGGCCCAGGAGCAGCTCAGGGTGCTGCTCTTAGACCGCAGGAACCGGGTGCTGGGCCAGCGCACGGTCTACCAGGGGAACGTGTTCTCCTCGGTGGTGCGCCCTGCCGAGGTGTTCCGCGCCGCCGTGGTCGAGTCTATGCCCGCCGTGGTTGTGACCCACAACCATCCTTCCGGCGATGCCTATCCCAGCCCCGAGGACGTGCGCATAACCAAAGACCTAGCCAAGGCGGGCAAGCTCCTGGGCATCGAGCTTCTCGACCACGTGGTCATAGGTGGCAAGACCTTCGTCAGCCTCAAGGAGCGGGGGCTGATGCGCTGAAGCTCCACGACCGGGCGGCCCAGTGTCGTTCGGCTTCTCACGCGGGACACCCCGCGCATCGCTCACAACCCAAGCACCGAAAGGAGACTCGACATGCTCGCAACCCACACCATAGAACCCGAAGACTTGTTCACGATTTCGGCGGGCGGCTTCAACGCCACCGCCGACGCCTTTGCCCGCGACGACCGCACCGACGGCCTCTGGTTCGTCTCGATGGTCGGCTCCCAGACGGCGCTCAAGGCGATCTGGGCCTCCCTCCTCAAGCAGCCCCCGGACACAGCTCACCTCATCAGGGGCGCGGATGGGATGGCTTTGACCGGCGGCTACGAACGCTGCGTCATTCCCTACGAGTCGGTGGGTACCTGGACGACCAAGATAGCCCGGCTCCCTGGCTCAGGCGGCTGGCATGCGCTCGTGTACTCGAAGATGGCTGAGTTCAGCTTTGAGCGGGACTCCTTCCTGCTGCTGGCGCAGTCGGAGGAGGAGGCCCCGGCGCTGCACCACCGCTTCCTGGACCGGCGCAGCCCGCTGCCCCTGCACGGCTCCTGGGCCGACTGGCTCTGGAAGCGGGGCATCGACAACGGCGAGATACTCCCGCTTCAAAGCGTGGGCGTCTCGGCCTACAGGTGCTCTCCCAAGGCCGACAAGCTCAGGGATGATCTCTCCGACGCCGTTGCGTCGGGCTTGCTCACCCTGCCCAGGGAGGATTCCGATGGACAGGACGCTTAGGAGGGCCAAGCGCAACAGCAAGCGGCGCGGCCAGCGCAACGTCGGGGCATGGGAGCGCTTCTGCCCCGACGGGAAGACGTGCAGGTACTGCCCCCACGACGGGAGCCAGCACCTGGTCTCCTCAAGCCAGCCTCACTTCTTCAGGCCCGCAACGGAGACCGAACGGCGCGACCTCTCGGTCATGCTCTACCGGCACACACCGGCGGAAGGCGGCTCGACGCTGGTGCGGCGCATCACCGTCGCCAACCGAGCCGAGCTGATCACCGCCTATTGCGTGACCTGCGCGGAGAGCATCGGCACACACCAAGTCCTCTGCTACCAGCGCAACCTTGCCATCGGAGAGGTGGTCGGATTGGTAATCAACGGCCACAAGGACATCGGAATCACCGCCTGACGCGGCAACGGAAAGGAGAGACGACATGAGACTTGCAGCACAGTCCAAGGGGGGCTACTACCCCACGCCCGACCGGGTGGTGGACCTGATCGCGGGGCTGATCGACGCGCCCTACGGCTACCACCACCGCAACCAGGAGACGCTGCGCATCCTCGACCCCTGCTGCGGGGCCGGGGACGCGCTGGCGCAACTGGCGGGGGAGTTCCGCTACCGGGCCTCCCTCCCCGTGGAGACCTACGGCGTGGAGCTTCACCGGGACAGGGCGGAGGAGGCGCGGAAGAGGCTGGACCACACCTTGGCCGCAGACCTGTTCGCCACCTCCATCGCCAACGGGGTCTTTGGCCTCGCCCTAGTGAATCCTCCCTACGATCACGACTCGGAGGACAAGCGCGTCGAACATGCCTTTTTGACCCACTGCACGCGCTACTTGGCCGAGGGTGGGCTGCTGGTGTTCATTGTGCCCCGGCAGAGGCTATCGGTCTCGGCCCGCTACCTATCCACCCACTATCGGAACCTCAACTGCTGGGCCTTCCCCGTCCCCGAGCGTGAGGTCTTCGACCAGGTGGTCTTGCTGGGCTACCGCAAGGCAGACCCTGTGCCCGACGCCCACGCCGAGGAGCAGGTGAGGGCGTGGGCCGAGGGAGAGCCGGAGCCTTTGGGCCGGGTGCGCTACCCCGCCTTCAGGGCGACGGCGACCCCGGCGGGGGACATCCTCTTCACCACCCGCACCGTGGACCCCGTCGCTGCGGCGACCGAGGCCAGGCGGTCGGGACTGTGGACCAGCACGGCGATCACGGACACCTTGTGGCCCGCACAGGACAACCGCACCCGGCCGCTGATGCCCCTGCGACGCGGCCACATGGCGATGCTGGTGGCGGCGGGCTTCCTCGACAACCTCGTCCTCGAATCCGAGGGACAGCGCATCCTAGTCAAGGGCAAGACTTCCAAGGAGATGGTGATGGTCGAGGACACCCCGGAGAAGGAGGTCTACCGCGAGCGGCTCAAGACCACCGTCGTCTCCCTGGACCTGGGCGACGGCGAGATCGTCGAGATAGCCGCGTAGACGGCTGCACCCGCAGCCGCGGCAACGAGGCCCCGCTCTGTCCCGCGATGGGACGGCGGGGCCTCGCCTCGTTTCGGAAGCAACGCAACATACCTCTATATATAAGGAAAGGAATGAGAGAACCATGCAAGCAACCATGACGCTAAAAGCCTGCTGCCGGTGCGGGCAGCCCATCGCCCCCGGCGAACCGGCCATGCAGACCGCCTCGGTGGACATCGACGATTACGGACGAGTGGTCTCCTCGCCGGTGAAGTCCTACCACCTGAGCGGGCGCTGCTACGAGGACGCCAGGGCCGCCGAAGCCGCCCGCAGAAAGGCGTTGCTCGCCGCTTAGACGGCTCGCCATCGAGCCGCACATCCAACGAGGCCCCTGCGCCTCGCCAAGCCTGCCCCGTACTCGATACGGGGTCATCGGACACGCCCACAACCTACATAAGGAAGGAGAACGACATGAACCTCGGAGAGTTCATCGACACGTACAAGGAGGCCATCGCCCAGCGGGTGGTGGAGTCCTACCCGCCGCTCTACCGGCCCTCGGAGAACGGCGGCACGCTCCCTCGCCTGCTCCGCTCCCCCCTGGGGGCGCAGGGGGACGCCATAAGGGGCGCGGCCCTCTCCCTCGAAGCCCACCGGGGAACGACGGTGGTGGGCGAAATGGGCACGGGCAAGACCTTTATCGGCGCGGCGGCGGCGCACATGGCGGGTTTCCAGCGCATCCTGGTGCTCTGCCCGCCCCACCTGGTTCCTAAGTGGAAGCGGGAGGTGGAGAAGACGGTGCCCGGCGCCCGCGCCGCCATCGTCACCTCCATCACCGACCTGGAGCAGCTCCGCTTCTCCATCGGCTCAGGCCCCCTGTTCGCCGTGATGTCGAGAGAACGGGCGAAATTGTCCTACCGCTGGCAGGCCGCCGTCACCTACCGGTGGGCCACGTCGAGGGGAAGGCTCATCAGGGACGAGGAGACGGGAGAGCCCTTCCGGGTCCCCTGCTGCCCCGACTGCACGGCGCAGATCACGGACAAGGATGGCGTGCCGCTGACGGATGCCGACCTGAATCGCCGCAAGCACACCTGCCCCGACTGCGGCATTCCCCTGTGGCAGGCCGACAACTCCGGCCCCAAGCGCTACCCGCTTGCGGACTACGTGAAGCACCACATGGGGGGCTTCTTCGACCTGCTGGTAACTGATGAGGTCCACGAGTACAAGGGGCGCGGCTCGGCCCAGGGCATCGCTGCCGGTGTCCTTGCAGACGCCTGCGGGAAGTCCCTCTCCCTGAGCGGCACCCTCATGGGCGGGTACAGCTCCACGCTGTTCCATCTCCTCTACAGGTTCAGCCCGGAGATTCGGTCGGAGTTCGGGCGCTCCGAGGAGGGGCGCTGGATCGAGCGGTACGGCTTCGTCGAGCACTCAATCGGCAAGCCCGACGACGAGTCGATGGAGGACGGGCGCAACAGCAGGCGCAAGAAGTTCCGTAAGGTGGTCCGGGAGAGGCCGGGGCTTGCCCCATCAGCCCTCTTCCACCTCATCGGCAACACCGTCTTCCTCCGTCTCACCGACGTGGCGTCGGGGCTGCCGGACTACACCGAGCAGATACTCCTGTCCTCGATGGACTCGGAGAAGGACCACACGGGCTACTCCCAGCGCAGCGCCTACGACACCGTGTTCGAGGAACTGCGCAAGGAGCTGGCGGAGGCCCTCAAGAGCGGCTCCAAGAGGCTGCTGGCTACGTACTTGCAGACGTTGTTGGCCTACCCGGACGGGTGCACCAAAGGGGAGACGGTCTTCGACCCCAGGTCGGGCGACGTCATCGTGCAGGTGCCGCCCCTGTCCGAGGAGAAGCTCTACCCGAAGGAGCAGGCGCTCATCGATCTGGTGGCCGCCGAGCGGATGGAGGGACGCAGGGTGCTGGTCTACGTCACCCACACGGGGACCCGGGACATCACCGGGCGCATGGACGACATCCTCACCCGGCACGGCTTCCGGGTGGCGGTGATGAAGGCCGACGCCGTGGCCCCCGACAAGAGGGAGAAGTGGGTCGCCGACAGGGTGAAGCAGGGCATCGACGTCCTCATCTGCCACCCCAGGCTGGTACAAACCGGACTCGACCTCATCGACTTCCCGACAATAGTTTGGGATGAGATAGATTACAGCGTGTACGTGATGAGGCAGGCATCACGTCGGTCGTGGCGCATCGGGCAGACCCGCCCGGTGAAGGTGGTGTACATGAGCTACCGCAACACCCTACAGGCCGACGCCCTCAAGCTGGTGGCGAAGAAGCTGCAAAGCTCGCTAGCGGTGGAAGGCGAGCTGCCGGAGGACGGGCTGGCCGCCTTTGGGGACGACGGGGACGACATGATGATGGCCCTGGCCCGCAAGATCGTCAGTGGAGACGAGGAAGAGAACGAGGCCGAGACGGTGGAGGAGGTCTTCGCCCAGGCGCGGAACGCCGAGGCCACCGCCGAGGAGCTGCTGGTGGACGACGGCTGGAAGGTCGTCGAAGTGGAGCCGGAGACCGTCGCGGTCAACGGCAACGGCCACCATGTCAACGGCAATGGTCACGACGACCTGTTCGGCATCGGGCCGACGGTGGAGCTGGTTCCGGCCAACGGGCACGCGCCCGCCAACGGGGCCAACCGGAACGGTCACCACGACGAGGCCGAGGAGCCGCAGGAGACGCTGTTCTCCTGGGCGGAGTTCATGGCCGAGGAGCCGGTGAAGCCGAAGCGCCGAGGTCGCAAGCCTCAGACCGCAACCATGTCCATGTTCGAGTGGGCACTCAGCCTTGAGCAGGAGCGAGAGGGGGAGCTGGTCGGCGCGGGACGTTAGGCCGCAAGGCACAGGGGGAGGACGACGCCGCATCGTGGCGTCCTCCCCCTGCTCGCCGATGTGTGTGGACTTTTTGTGTTTCTGAGGAAGCGCTTCCCTCGTTCACGGCCATGTGTGTTGGCCTTTTTGTTTGTCTCGAAGCCGCCGGTAATCGTATAATGTCAGATAGTGTGCGTTCCTAGTACGCAAAGAGGTGAGCATGACAACACGCCCCCGCGACGAGACGGCCCGCATCGGGAAAGAGATATATGAGAGGGACATTCGCCATCTTGTCGAGGCGGACCACCATGGGGATGTCGTCGCCATCGACATCGGCAGCGGATGCTATGCCCTCGGCAAGAATGCCATTGACGCGTCCGAAGGACTGCGGGACCAACACCCGGGCGCCCAAGTCTGGCTGATGCGGGTCGGACACCGGACGCTGTATCGCTTCGGAGGCAACTCTCTTCGGGGAGCCGGGTGATGGAGGGTGTCGTCAACGGCCGTCTCGAAGCCATCATAACAGTTTTCCTGCTAGGCTCTGCGGGGCATGCGAGAGAAATCGACGCCGTGGTTGACACCGGCTTCAACGGCTTTCTGACCCTGCCACCGATGCTGGTAGCTGACTTGGCGCTGCCTGTCGTAGGTGAGGGCGAAGCGGTCCTCGCCGATGGCAGCGAGGCTGTCTTTGACGTGCATAGCGTCACGGTGCTCTGGGATGGTCAACCGAGAGCCGTAGAGACTGGGGCGGTTGGCGGGGACCCGTTGGTGGGAATGGCTCTCATGGAAGACCACGACTTGAGAATTCGAGTGTGCAACGGCGGGCGAGTGCTTATAGAGGCTACGTCACAGTAAGACTGCCGCACATGGGTCGCTTCGAACGCCCCCAAGTCCACTTCTCATAGACTGACATTTTCATTGAACAGGTAGACCCTGACAGAATCATTGAACAACAACAACTAGCCTCCGTTCATCTTGACATCTCCGTCCAGATTGGCGGATACTCTACGCTGGTTTCATGTGACTTGCGTTGATTACAGCTAGAAAATATAGCGATCCAGCGCCCGCACCGCGTCGTGGCATAGGCCGGGCGACCAGGGAGGTTTGACGACATGACTAACCTGCTGAGGAGCTCTACCCCCCCCCCCCCGATTTTCGTGGGGAATGCCTGTCGTGAGACGCCCGGCAAGGACCTTCCTCGCCTTGATGCTGGCTGTGGCGGCGTTGTTTGCGCTGCTGGTCGGCGGGACTGAGAACGCCTCCGCCCAACAACAGTCGCAGGCGCTGGTCAGCAACATTGGTCAGTCCGACAGCGGGCGGGGCGCATGGGGCAACGACTATGCCCAGGCGTTTACCACAGGCAGCGAGAGCACGGGCTACACGCTGAACAGCGTCGATATCGAGATCGCGGGGATCAACGATTTCTCTGCTCTTTCTTCGAAACTAACGGTCACCATCCGCAGCGGTTCCGGCATTACTCCGGGTGCGGTGGTCGGCACCCTGACGAATCCCTCCAACCGGATCTTCACCTCGGACCAAACGCTCAACTTCGCTGCGCCCGGGGCGGGCATTGACCTGGCGGCGGACACCAAGTACTGGGTCATGGTCGACGTGACCGGGAACATTTCGGGCCAGACCAATAGCGACGGCCTGCGCAACACGGCATCGGACGCCGAAGACTCCGGCGCCGCGGCCAGCTGGAGCATTGCCGACGACAGCCGGCACCGGACCCGGACCTCAACCGGCGCCTGGACCACCTCTACCGAATCCATGAAAATCCGGATCGTCGGCGGCGTGAAGCCGCCGCTCATCAGCAACCTCGGTCAGGCGGACACCGGCGGCACGGGGTTGAATATCGACCAGGCCCAAGCGTTCACCACAGGTGGCAACGGCGGGGGTTACACGCTAACCAGCGCCGATTTGGTAATCGGCCTGAACAACGATTCTGCTCTCTCATCGAAACTGACGGCCACCATCCAGAGCCCGCTGGGCACGGTCATCGGCACTCTGACGACTCCCGCCATCCCAACGACGAACTCGAATCAAACGGTCAACTTCGCCGCGCCCGGGGATGGCATCGACCTGGCGGCGAACACCACATACTGGTTGGTGTTCGACAGTACAGGAGTCTCAACGGGTGATGCTAGTACCGGAGCTACCCCATCGTCCGCCGAGGACTCCGGCGGCGCGGACGGCTTCAGCATCGCCAACGACAGATGGTACCGGTTCCAGAGCGATACTTCTTGGACTCAGATCGGCGGCAGCGCGCTGAAAATCCGCATCATCGGCGGCGTGAAGCTGCTTACAGTGAACGCCGACGGCAGCTACACGGTGCCCGAGGACTGGGCGCTGCTCCCGGCGGGCTTCGGGCCTGGGGACCGGTTCCGGCTGATGTTCATGACGCAGGGTATGGAAAGTGCGCTTCGAAGCGACATCGGGTTCTACGACACGTATGTGCAAGGCGAGGCGGAGAGCGGGCACGGCGCCATCCGGCCGTATGCGGAGCTGTTCAAGGTGGTGGGCTCGACCTCGGCGGTGGACGCCCGTGACCACCTGGACATGAACCCGAGCAGCGACGGCGCGGGCCATCCCGTCTACTGGCTGCGCGGCCCCCGCATCGCGGATGACACCGCCGAGTTCTGGTCGGACAACTGGCAGAACTGGACGATTGCCAACCGCCGCAACGCGAACGGGAACGAGATGACCGGCAGTGCGAGAGGCGACTGGCACTGGACCGGCACGCGAGCGGACGGGAGGGGGCACGCCTCCTTGCATCTGGGGAGCAACGACCGGGTTATGCGGGGCCGGTTCCTGAACTTCACCTCCGACCGGAACCCGCTCGACCACACCGGAACGCCCCGGGGCCAGGACCACTCCTTCTACGCCATGTCGCCGGTGTTCGTCGTGGATGGCCTCACCTATCTGGACCCTGGCAGCAACCCCCAGACTGGGAAACTCGTCGAAATCGACAAGACCCGCTTCAAGGTGGACGAGCCCGCCAGCTGCGGGGTGAACGAGGGCCGCAAGCAGAACGAGCGTGATAGTGATAGAGAGGGTAAGTGGGAGTCAACCATCGCGGACGACACGACGTACTCGTACAACGTGCGGCTGTTGCGGGACCCGGCGCTCGACCCGAAGATCGACACGGTGAAGGTTGAAGTGGTGGGCGGCAGCCCGCCCGACTGGTGGACGGCGCACCGGGCAGGGTTTGTGACGGTGGAGGACAAGGCTCCGGATATTGAGCCCAAGCAGGTCCTGCATTTCGATTCGTCCAACTGGGACCAGTGGCAGAACGTCCAGCTGCGGATTCACTGCGCGGACCACTTCCACTTCGGCGATGTCACCTGGCGGCAGTTCCGGCACGTCAGCTACACAAACAACAAGAGAAGGGATGGTAGGACTTTCCTGCAGAACGAAGAGCCGGTGGTGAAGGTGAAGGTGTTCGACAACCGGATACCGGCGTTGATGGACAGCTACAGCCACGAACTGAGCATGCAGGCGGAGACCAACGAGTACGGCCGCCGTGGGGTTGAGACCGAGGTCATCAACTACGTGTACTGGCAGTGGAAGTTGCCCGGCGTCACGGGCAACGTGGACAGCGATGCGGACAAGCACTTCTCCCACTGGCATCTGCGGCTGCTCGCGGACAATAGTGTTGGTGGCAATGCACCGGACTGGGTCAAGAACGTCTCGACCGACGAGGGGTACTCCTTCAATCCGGACGGCAGATACAAGGCTGGGATGCGGATGCGGGGTCTGCCGACCAAGACGCCGTTCACCGCGCCTCCGAACAAGCAGTACCGGCTCGACATCACTCCGGTGACCCTGCGGGAAGAGATGGCGGAGGGCGCGAAGCTGACCGTCTGCATAGAGATGCGGGACGTGCGTCCAGACTGGGACACCCCCAACTGGCGGGCGTACTACATCCCCTGCACGCCGGCGCTGAATGCCCTGAGCCCCCAGCAGATGGCCCCGCCGGTGACCCCGACAGTGTTCATCGCGGGGGCCGGGGGCGGAGATGAAGGGCAGGGCTCCGTCTTCTTCATCAACACGAACCCCAAGCCCAGGTCCCCGCTGAAGGTGAATGTGGAGGTCACGGCCACGGGCGACTACGGGGTGACGACGGGGACGCGGACCATCACGATCCCGACCACGGGCCTCTACGACCTGAACATCGCCACCGTGGACGACGAGGTGGACGAGGACGACGGCACGGTGACCCTCACCCTGCGGGATGGCGACGGCTACATCGTCGGCCCGGGGAACACGGAGACCACCGACGTCTTCGACAACGACCTGCCGCTGGCGCCGGCCATAGTCACGCCCGCGGTGAACGTCACGGGGGCCTCCGGCGGGAACGAGGGCGAGGACGCCGTCTTCACCCTGGAGGCGAGCCCCAAGACGGACGCCGCCCTGGACGTGAACATAGAAGTCACGGCCACGGGCAGCTACGGGGTGAAGCCGGGCAAGCGGACGGTGACGATACCGGCCTCGGGCAGCCTGAGGCTGACCATCCCCACCAGGAATGATGGCACGGACGAACCCGACGGCACGGTGACCGTGACCCTGCAGGCCGGGGACGGCTACGAGATCGGGGCGCAGGCCTCGCAGAGCGCGGACATATTGGACAACGACCTGCCACCGGTGCAGGTCACAGTCGCCGACGCCATAGCGCAGGAGGGCGACGACCTGGAGTTCGTGATCAGCCTGGACCGCGCGGCGGACCACCAGGTCATCGTGCACTACGTCACGCTGGACTGGGATGCCTGGCATCCGGACGACTACGCCCAGGCCCTCGGCCACGTGACGTTCGCGCCGGGCGAGACGCAGCAGACGGTGCGCGTCCCGACAGTGGTTGACAACCGGGACGAATGGGGCCATGAGGAGGGGCAGGAGCGAATGCTCTTCCAGGTGACGGGCGTCGAAGGCGGCGAGGACGGCGACGATGATACCATCGGGATCATCAGCGACGACCCGGTGGACACCACGCCGAAGCCGGAGCTGAGCATCAGCGGAGGCAGCGGGATCACCGAGGGCGGCACGGCCACCTTCACCATCACCGCGAGCTTTGCGCCGGAAGACCCCATCACCGTCAAGGTGGGGGTGTCCCAGGGCGGGGACTTCGGCGTCTCGACCGGCACCAAGACGGTGACGGTGAGCGGCACGTCGACGACCTACACCGTCACGACTACAGACGACAGCGCCGACGAGCCGGACGGCTCGGTGACGGCGACGCTGCAAAGCGGCAGCGGCTACACCGTGTCTTCCTCGAATGGAGCGGCGTCGGTGTCCGTGGCCGACGACGACCTGCCGCCGCCGGTGGCGAGCATCACCGGAGGCAATGGGATCACCGAGGGCGGCACTGCCAGCTTCACCATCACGGTCAACCCGGCCCCAACCAGTCCAATCACGGTCAAGGTGGGGGTCTCCCAGAGCGGGAACTTCGGCGTCAGCACCGGGACCAAGACGGTGACGGTGAGCGGCGGGACGGCGACCTACACCGTGACTACCATCAATGACAACGCCGACGAGCCCGACGGCTCGGTGACGGCGACGCTGCAAAGCGGCAGCGGCTACACCGTGTCCTCCTCTAATGGAGCGGCCACGGTGGCCGTGGCCGACGACGACGTCACGCCTGAGGTGAACGTCACCAGCGCGGCCAGCGGACCGGAGGGTCAGGACGTCACCTTCACGCTGACGGCCAACCCGGCCCCGGGGGCCAACCTGCCGGTGAGCGTCACGGTGACCGGCAGCGGCGACTACGGCGTCTCCACGGGAACCTGGGTCGAGACCATCCCGACCGGCGGGAGCGTCGTCGTGACGCTCACCACCACGGACGACTCGACCGACGAGCCCAACGGGTCGGTGACGCTGACGGTGAACGGCGGCCAGGGCTACACCGTGGGGTCCCTGTCCAGTGAGACGGTGACGGTGACCGACAACGACGAACCACGGCAGCCACTACTGCTGCCGGACCCCGAGGTGAGCATCACCGCAGGGAGCGGGATCATCGAGGGCGGCACTGCGACCTTCACCATCACCGCCAACCCGGCGCCAAGCAGCCCCATCACGGTCAACGTGGGGGTCAGCGAGAACGGCGACTTCGGTGCCAGCGGCGCGGCCACGGTCACGGTGAGCGGCGCGAGCACGACCTACACCGTGACAACGACCAACGACAACGCCGACGAGGCCGACGGGTCGGTGACGGCGACGCTGCAAACGGGCAGCGGCTACACCGTGTCCTCATCGCAGGGGGCGGCCTCCGTGGCCGTGTCCGACGACGACGTGCCCGAGGTGAGCATCACCGCAGGCAGCGGGATCACCGAGGGCGGCACGGCCAGCTTCACCATCACGGCCAGCCCGGCCCCGGCCAGCCCCATCACGGTCAAGGTGGGGGTCAGCGAGAACGGAGACTTCGGGGCCAGCGGGTCGGCCACGGTGACGGTGAGCGGCGCGAGCACGACCTATACCGTGACCACCATCAATGACAACGCCGACGAGGCCGACGGGTCGGTGACGGCGACGCTGCAATCGGGCAGCGGCTACACCGTGTCCTCATCGCAGGGGGCGGCGACGGTTGCCGTGTCGGACGACGACGTGCCCGAGGTGAGCATCGCCGCAGGGAGTGGGATCACCGAGGGAGGCACGGCCAGCTTCACCATCACGGCCAACCCTGCCCCGGCCAGCCCCATCACGGTCAAGGTCGCAGTAAGCGAGAACGGCGACTTCGGGGCCAGCGGGTCGGCCACGGTGACGGTGAGCGGCGCGAGCACGACCTACACCGTGACCACCACCAATGACAACGCCGACGAGGCCGACGGCTCGGTGACGGCGACGCTGCAATCGGGCAGCGGCTACACGGTGTCCTCCTCACAGGGGGAGGCTACCGTTGCGGTGTCGGACGACGACGTGCCGACCGACGGCAACAGCGACACCCTGACGGTGTCCGTCGCGGATTCGGAGAGCGCAGGTCCGGGAGAGTTCCTCAAGTTCACGGTCTCGGCCAGCGAGACCGCCCAGCAGGATGTCACCGTCACGTTCACCGTGAGCAACATCGGCGGCTTGATTCAAGGCTTGGACTACTGCATCCTGCCCTCGGATGAGGAGCCCGACGCCAACTTCCGGTGCATGTTCCTCCCCTATGAGCATGACAACGAGGGAGGCCAGGTGACCATCGCCGCGGGCGAGGACAGCGCGACGGTCTACATCTGGATCGACCGGGACGCCCGGGTGCCCTCCGGCCAGCCGCGGATCTTCGTCGATCTCACCGAGGTGGAGGGAGCGAAGGAGATTACCGATGGACTTGGAGAGGGCCGGGTCGAAAGATAAGTCGGTCCGACGCAGGGCCATCGTTTGACGGTGGTTGACGCTGAAGCCGGGAAGGCGGCGAGTCGATAAGTGACGCGTAACAAGGCCACCCCTGGGTACGACCCGGGGGTGGCCTTCATTCTTGGGCGCGGTACGCAATGCCCACGCCTCATGCTACCGGGTTCCCAGAGCAACGAAGCGCCCGCGAGCCAGCCAAGAATCAGCGCCGGTTGGGGCTGTCCGGCAGCCTTCCTAAATCGCCACCTCCCACCGGAAAGTTCGCAATTCGGTCTTACACAGCCCACCACCATGAATTCGTTACTCCACGTCCAAGAGACACTCGGCGTCACCATTCTCCAGGACGAAACACCACTCACTCACTTACCGGAAGGCGAATGGTCACCGTCACGCCCTGCCCGGGACCGTCGCTCGCGACATCAACCGTGCCTCCATGCGCCTCGATAATCGCTCGGGTAATGGCCAACCCCAGCCCCGTCCCGCCGACCCCTCGATTACGAGACTGGTCGGTTCGGTAGAAGCGATCAAAGATATGGGGAATGTCCGCGGCGTCGATGCCGATTCCGTCATCGGTGATTGAGACCACCAGCGCCTCGTCGCCGTCTTGTCTGGCCTTCAGCAGAATACTTCCTCCGGCCTCGGTGCAATGAATAGCGTTGTTGATAACGTTTCCCAGCGCCTGGCTCATGCGCATGCGATCAACGTCCACGTCTGGGAGGTCAGGGGCCAGATCCACCGACAGCGCAACGTTCCCGGCCTCACACTGGGGCTGCCACCGGTTCACTTCTGCTGTGAACAGCTCGGAAAGCGATGTTGCTTCCCGCGCAAGCCGAAGCTCTCCATGGTCGGTCTCCGCAAGCCAGTCCAGGTCAGTCACTATGCCGCCCAGCCTGTCCACCTCCTGGATGATGTGATCCGAGGCGCTCTCAGGGGACTGAAGTCCATCCCGCAGCCCCTTCGCCTCCAGCTTGATAACACTCAGTGGGGTGTTCAGCTCGTGCGAGACGTCGTTTATCAGACGCCTGCGAAGCTCGCGCTGGGTCTCCAGGGCGGAGGTCATCCGGTTGAACGCCGCGCTCATACGGCCCAACTCGTCTGAGGATGTGACCGGAAGCCGCGTCGCGTCCCCCTGGGCAATCGACTGGGTCGCCTCGGTCAATGCCTTCACGGGCGCCGTGATCCGCCTGGACAACCAGAAAGCCACCAGGATGGCAATGCCAACCGTCAGCGCCCCGCCAATCGCAGTGATGTAAAGGAGTGTATTGAGGAACCCATGTGTCTCGGTGGACAAGTATTCCTGGTTCACGTCCACGTAGACGTAACCCACCGGCTGGTCATTAGCCAGGTCGAACACCGTCTCCTGCCGCCCCTCCAGCTCGGACGTGATGTCTTCCGGAGAGAGCACGGACAGGTTGTCCATCACAACACGCCCATCGAGCCCGGTGATAACAACTCGCACCTGGTCTTGATGGAATAGTTCCGAAGAGCCTTCCTCCCCCTCCCGGTGATTTTCCCCTTCCCGAGGACCGTCGTAAATGTATCCGGCCTCGGACAGTGCCCGGTCCACTGTTTCCCAGCCATCTGCGGCGGTATACTCCCGGCTTATGTCTCTGGCCAGCTGAGCAGCCTCCTCACTGCCGATCCGGTCCACGAACACACCAAGGCGGGCCTGCGTCGCGTAGTAGCCAACGGCGACGCTTGCCAGGACAGTAAGAAGGACGACCAGAACGGTCACGCCCATGATTCGCCAGTGAAGAGACATCACTCGTCCTCTACCACGAACCTGTAGCCCGCCCCGTACACGGTCTGAATCGGCGTATTGCCATCCTGGTTGATCTGCCTTCGCAGAGGGGCAACCTGGCTGTCGATGGCACGGTCAAACCCTTCAAATTCATCGTTGAAGGCCAGGGCGATTAGCCGGTCGCGCGAAAGCACCTGGTTGGGATGACGCATAAACGTCGAGAGCAGGGCTATCTGCGCCTGGCTCAGCGTCACGGGTTCTTCGTTAACCGTCACGACACTCGTGGTCTCGTTCAGCATGATGTTGCCGCGGGTCAGAACCTGCTGGACTTTGTCCTTCACGCGGCGTAGCACGGCTGTGGCTCGGGCAATGACCTCATCCGGATCGAATGGCTTGACGATGTAGTCGTCGGCTCCAATATCGAGTCCCATGATGCGCTCGGCGGGCGCTTCTCTGGCCGTCAGCATGATGATTGCAACGTCCGATTCCCGGCGCAGGATCTTGCACAACTCCACTCCGTCGAGGCGGGGAAGCATCAGATCAAGAATGATTAGGTCGGGAGCCAGTTCGCGGGCCAGTGCCAGACCGGCCTCGCCGTCGTGGGCAACCTCAGCGGAAAATCCGGCACGTTCGAAATACACCCTGACCCAGTTCGCGATCCGGGTATCGTCTTCGACTATTAGTACCGTGTCGCTCATCGTCGACCCCTGGGGAATGTCTCAGGGAGTGGTGCCTCAGCTGAGGCACCACTCCCACTTTCGCATGCGCTAGAGTCCATCATCTTACTTGAAGCGGCGCTGTGATAGGTCACTCTCACCGATTCTGATTGGCCCTAGCCTCGTCCGCGTTCACCACCGGAGCCGTGCTCACCGCCCGACTCGCCGCCGGAGCCATGCTCGCCACCACCTTCACTGCCGCTGCCGTGCTCGCCGCCGGACTCGCCGCCGCCGACTTCGGCATGGGCGACCCATCCGGTGAACGGCGCCTGCGTGGATGGCATGTTGACTCTGGCCACCCAGCCCGGGCCCAGGTTGACGGGATTCGTCGGCCCGAGTTCGGTTCCGTTCGACAGGTGCACCTCGATTCTGACTCGATTCAAGATGCTCCTCGTCGTATTCTCCACGGTGCCCTTGAACGAATTGCTCGGGGCGTCAAAGGCCAGGATCAGCCGCGCGCCGCTGCGGATCTCATCGTAGGTCTGGTCAGGCGCCAGCTGATTGGCCCCGCTGCCCTCTTCGCTGCCGGACTCTCCACTGCGTTCACTGCCGGACTCGGCGCCGCTGCCTTCAGCACTGTTGCTTCCGGAGCCTTCGCTGCCGCCTTCACCACCGGGCCCGTGGCCCTCGCCACCGGAACCCTCGCCGCCACCGCCTTCTCCTGAGCCTTCACCGCCGCCACTGCCCTCAGTGCTCTGTCCCGGCATGTGAGGCACAGGTCCGGTGCCGCCGCAGTCGAACACTTCCAGGTGAACGACGTACCCGTCAAAGGAAACCCCTGCGAGGCTCGGCTCGCTGGCCAGCGGCACGCTCGTCGCGGCCGATTGTCCAGGACTCAGGTGTCCCAGTACATCGGGGCCAAGCTCGCCAACAGTCGTCGTGCCCGACTTCAGGTGCGGTTCGGCCTGCACGTAGCAGAGCACCTGCGAGAGCGTGTTTGTGACCAGTGACTGGACCGATTGAGTTGCCGGATCGAACCGCGCAACGACGTCCAGCCCGCCAAGGTTGCCCGCCCAGGTATCACTGAGTGGGATGATGGGGCTGGACATCTCGGCTTCACCGGCCTCAGCGCCCATGCCGCCGCTCTCAGTGCCCTCGGGCCCCTCATTACCGCCCTCGCTGCCGGTGCCTTCGCCGCCGGACTCGCCACCGCCTTCACCGCTGCCAACCTCGGCATGAGGTGTCCATCCGGTGAACGGTTCCACGGTTGAGGGCAGGTTGACCGGCAACACCTGACCCGGTGCCAGGTCGACGGGCGTCGTCGGCCCGAGTTCTGTGCCGTTGTCGAGATGCACTTCGATCCTGACCCGTGTCAGGGTGTTATTGGTTGTGTTCTCTACCGTGCCTGTGAAGGCATTGCTCCCGGCGTCGTAGTTCAGGATCAAGCGAGCGCCGCTGCGAACCGTGTCGAAGGTCTCGTCAGGCGCCAACTGATTTGCGCCGCTCCCCTCTTCACTGCCGGACCCGGAGCCTTCACCGCCGGATTCTCCACCGGATTCGCTGCCGCTTTCACCGCCGGAGCTGTGCTCGCCGCCGCTCTCTCCGCCGGAACTCTCCTGGCTCGTGCCCTCGCTTCCGGACTCTGGACCTTCGCTGGATTCGTTGTTGCTTGTGCAGCCGCTGAGGATCACCACCAGGAATAGCGCCCCCACCGCAACTACCAGGAACATACTTCTCATCAGCTTCTTGATAATCATCGCCCACTCCTTTCATGTGGTCTTCGCGACGTCACCACGATAGGAGCGAAATGTCGCAGAAATATGTCGCCTGCCGACACTGTGCAAAACCGGACGGGGGAGTGGCGAAACCGCCACTCCCCCGTCTTCACACTATCTCTCCGGTTGAGGCCCTAAAGCCGAAACGGAGGGTGCAATCTTGTCCCTTTATGGAATCCAGGCTCTCCACACAGACTCGTTGGCATCAACCCACTCTTGTGCGGCCAGGCGCACCGTGAGGTCGTTCGCAGTCAGGTTGAGCACAATTTCGTTCTGCTGTGCGTTGGTCATCTGGAAGTTGTTGAGGAATTCGAATGCCTCCGGAAACTCCTCCTCAAGACCGGGCCACATCAGCTTGGTGACAGGATCGGTTGGGTAGCCGCAGTCAAATCGCTCGCCATCCGGATAGCAATCTGAAGTCCATTCCGGCATCTCAATCGGGATAAGGTCGTACTTGGCGTGTGCCCAGTGGGGTTCCCACAGGTACGTGATAATCGGGTCGCCTCGCTGGAAAGCAGCATCCAGCTCAGCCAGGGCCGCGCCCTCATACCCGGCGAATACCACTTGGAAGTCGATACCAAACGCTTCGAGGCGTTCCTCTGGCCTCGTGTCCCACGCAGGCGTGAACTCAAGCAGCCTGCCGCTCGTGCCGGTGTCGCTCGTGGCAAAGACGGACTTGTACTGGTCCATGTCTGCAACACTGCGGAGGTTGGGGGCGGCGGCCTCTATGCCTCGCTCAGGATCTCCGTTGACGACGTAGGAAGGCACATACCAACCTGTCTCTCCCGATATTCCTACCGGACCCATCCGCTCCACTGTGGCCTCTTCGCCGTCTACGTATTCATTGAGGAGTTCGGCGCTGTATGACGGCCAGTTGCAGCAAACGAAGTGAAAGTCGCCATTTTCGAGCCCGAGGAAGAGCGGTGCCGAATCGGCGGGCGCGAACTTGGTCGCGACCGTGTGGCCCATCTCTTGCTCCAACAGGATCTGCGCCACAGCTGTTGTGACGAGCTGCCCGTTCCAGTCCTGGTCGACGAGATAGAGTGTGCCTCTCTCGTCTGACTCCATTTCCTCGTCGGCTTGTTCACAGGCCATCCCAACTGCAAGGCCAAGGGCCAGCAGGGCTGCCAATAGAATTCCGATCCACTTGTTTTTCACTATGCTCATAACTCTCCCCTCTCTGGACTAGTTGCGCAAAAGGCAAACCGTGGTCGTTTGCCTCATTGTGCGTCGTCACATAAGCATTCCTCCTTACAGGGTTGGCGGGCTCTTATCCTGATTAGCCCCATCACAATGCTCCGGCTGACATCGCAGCCGTCTGTTTTCTTTGAGTCATTCGATCAAACACCATCGCCATGAAAACGATGGTCATCCCCGCAACCAGGCCATGGCCCATCTCAAGCCGGATGGAGTTGATAAATACTTCCTGCCCCAGGCCCGCGCCGCCCACCAGGCCTGCGATGATCACCATGGCCAACACCATGATGATGGTCTGGTTGAGGCCCATCATGATCCTTGGCAGGGCCAGCGGTATCTTGACCTGGAGCATTGTCTGGAAGCCTGTGGAGCCATGGGACTGCGCTGTCTCGATCGCCTCGTTCGGAACTTCCTTTAACCCCAGTGAGGTCATGCGGATCACTGGAGGCAGCGCGTACACCGCTGTGGCAATGATGCCGACCAGCGGCCCAATGCCCCAGAGCATGATCACCGGTATCAAGTAGACGAAGATTGGCATCGTCTGCATGGTGTCCAGGATGGGACGCAGGATCGACTCGAACGTCCTGCTCTGCGAAGCCAGGGCGCCGAGCGTGACACCAACGACTACCGTGAACATTCCCGCAGTCAGCACCTGGCTCAGTGTGACAACGGTCACGTCCCAAAGCCCGCCGATGCCCGCGAACAAGAGCCCCATAACTGCAAGTAAGGCCACGCGCCATCCCGCGGCAAGATACGCGGCAACGGCCGCAATCACCATCAGCGCCGGCCAGGGAAGCCAGAGCAGGAACGTATTAATGGGTGAATACCCTAGCTCACGGAACAAGGTATCGCGTATCCAGCTTGTCACACCGTAGAAATTGATAGCCATCCAGTCGAAGACGCTATTGATCTGGTCCGACATCGTAAAGGTCAACTCGTCTGGGAAATCCCTCAGTGGAGAGATGAATGCGCCGAGGAGTGCAAGGACCCCCATCAGTACGATGCCAGCAACAAGAAACGGGTTCTGAGAAGCCATGTTGCGGATGGTCTTGCCGGCTGTCCTCTCGCCGGAGGGCTTGGCCGATGAGGCGGCCGTATTGGCTCGCGGACCGGACTGAGCAAGGGCGTAACTGAACCTGTCCAGGATGATGGCCAACAGCACGATGGCGATGCCGCTCTGCAGCCCATCCCCGGCGTCCACCTCCCTCAGCGAGAGCCAGACATCCCGGCCGAGGCCCTCCACGCCGACCAGCGCGGTAATGATCACCATGGCAACCGCCATCATGATGGTCTGGTTAACGCCCATCATGATTGAGCTCTTGGCCAACGGAATCTGAACGTGAAATAGCGTCTGGGTGGGTGTTGATCCATGAGATTGGGCGGTTTCGACAACTTCCTGTGGAACCTGGCGAATCCCAAGGTTGGTCAGTCTGATGACGGGCGCAATGGAATAAACGACAGTCAGGAAAACGCCCTGCGCCCCGGCCACCCCAAACAAGACCAGCGCCGGAAT
Source organism: Dehalococcoidia bacterium (assembly GCA_965207115.1). GTDB lineage: Bacteria > Chloroflexota > Dehalococcoidia > UBA6926 > UBA6926 > VXMO01. The sequence continues at coordinate 21,117 of CBDBLR010000003.1, forward strand.
GAGGTACACAAAGGCGGGCAGCACCTGCATCGTGTCAAGAACTGGGCGGACCATCGCCTCGAATCGATTGCTGAATGCCGCCAATATGCCAATGGGCACACCGATTCCGACGGCGATAAGCACGGAAAGTCCGACCATGCTTAGAGTGACCATCGCGGAGTCCCAGAAACCAATTAACCCCGTGAACAGAGCAGCCACGCCGCTAAACACTCCCAGCCATTTGCCGCCTAGCCGGAAACCCACAAGTGAAACCCCTGCCACCACAAGCGGCCAGGGGAGCCACAGCAGAAGGGCGTCAATTCCGGCTATGCCTGCGTCTAGCACGTCGGCGATAGGATTGAAGAACCAGGCGAACGTATCGCCGACCCACTCAAAACTCGTGTCGATGACCCCTTGGATGGGCAGTTCCCAACTGCGCGGCCAGTTGCCAAAATCGGTGTTTGCCTGATTCGTCGCCAGTGTATAGGCCAAGAGATAGGTAAAGGCAACAATTACCGCCCACAGGAGCCACCGGAATCGTGACTCTCGGAGAAACTGGAGCTGCAGTGTATCCGTACGGATCACGCTACACCCTCGTCACTCACCAGGGCGGCCATCGCCTCTACCCGGGTTATTGTGCCGATGCATCGGCCGTCGTCCAGGACGGCGATGGGTGCGTCATTGTCGATGACGAGGGGAATGAGCCGTTCTAGACGGGTGTCTGCTTCTGTAACAGGGCATGAGTCCTGCATCGTGGATGCCACGCTGGTGTGCGCTGCCGCGCCATTCCTTGGTACATCGTCCAGGTGCACGGTTCCGATGAATAAACCTTCCCCGTCCACCACCACCGCGCATTCGCATTCCTGCGCGGCCATTGCGCTCATCACGTCAGCCACTGACTGATCCGCCGTCACATAGACGGAGGGCTCTGTCATCACAGAACGGGCGGTGAGGACCTTTGAACGCGGCACGTCCCGTGTGAAGTCCCGCACGTAGTCGTCAATGGGATTGGAGACCAACTCTTCGGGTGTGCCGACCTGGACGAACTCTCCGTCCTTCATGATGGCCACACGGTCTCCCACCTTGATGGCCTCCAAGAAATCGTGTGTGATGAAGACCATCGTCTTCTTGACCATCTGCTGGAGCCCGATCAACTGATCCTGCATATCCCGACGGATGAGAGGATCAAGAGCGCTGAACGGCTCATCGAAGAGAAGAATCTCGGGGTCGACGGCCAGGGCGCGCGCCAACCCGATACGCTGCTGCATCCCCCCGCTCAGCTCATGAGGATATCGCTGCTCCCAACCTGACAAGCCCACCAGGTCAATGACTTCCTCCGCGCGATGAAGCTGCGTGGCCTTATCGATGCCCTGGACCTGGAGACCGTACACGACGTTATCAAGGACCCGCTTGTGGGGGAAGTTGCCGAAGTGCTGGAAGACCATGCCCATCTTGTGACGACGGACATCCCTCAGCTGCTGCTTGCTCATAGCGAGCAAGTCCTCACCGTCTACGTGGACATGTCCGAGGGTCGGCTCGATGAGTCTGCTCAAACAGCGGACAAGCGTGGACTTGCCGCTGCCGGAAAGACCCATGATGACAAAGGTCTCTCCGTCAGATACATCGAACGAGACGTCCCGCACGGCGAGAACGCTCCCGGTCTCGGCCAGAACATCTTCCCGGGTCTGGCCGGGCTCTACAGAATCGGCAAGCTCCTCGGCTCCGTCTCCAAAGACCTTCCAGAGGTTCTCGCAGACAAGTCGGGTCTCGACCTCTAAGCCGGGTTCGTCGGCAGGTCGCGAATGATCGGCAGCATTGAGCGCTGCGGCATGATTATCGATATGGCACACCCCCCCACGGTGTTTCTCCACTCGGGTATGAGCAGGGCTGACAGGAGGCATCGTCTCCGGCGCCACCCACCGCCTTAGTGGTACAGCGGTGAGATTTAGACGCTTCGGCCAATCTGGACGCGTGTCGTCCAGCCCGCCCCCTGGTATTCCTTGGTCTAGCCCCCCCAAATTTGAGATTCGTCGCAGTGTACAGGAAATCGGCGCGTTGAGTAAACTTTTGGTTAAAATCGTAAAATTTCCCGTCGACACGTGGCATCTGGTGCAGCGACCGGCCTCATGCGCACGTACGCTAACAGAGTCCGCCAACCCGATGCCGCAGGAAGAAATATGAGCACAAAAATGAAACTGGACAGTGACGGTGTGGAGATTCCCTCCACGCCGGTCAGTGTCTACGAGGCAATCTATCGGCGGCGACACGTGAAGGATTTCACGTCCGACGCCGTTACCCGCGAAACGCTGGAACGGCTCTTCTCCGCAGCTGTCTGGGCGCCCAATCATCGCCTTACTGAACCAACTCGCTTCTTCGCCGTCCAAAAAGACAGCCCCATCAGGACGAAGATCGCCGATATCGCCTGGCAGGCGGCATATGACGGCGTGACCAATCCCAACCCTGAGCAGAAGCAGCGCTCCGCAGATGATCTGCAGGACCGGGTCCTGACCGCCCCCGCCATGGTCTACATCTATAGCGTCAGAGGTCTGATCGAGGAGATCAGCCGCGAAAACTACGCCGCATCCTGCATCGCCGTCCACAACATGGCCCTCGCCGCCGTAGCGGAAGGCCTCAGCCTTGGGTGGAGCACAGGGCGACTCACCAAGCTCCCCGGCTTGGCGGACATCCTGGGGGCGAACGAGGAATGGATGATGGTCGGAGTCGTGTTCATCGGCAAAGCCGCAGAAGACCCCGCAACACAGCGCACACCGCACTCTGAACACGTCACGTGGCTTGAGTGACAAACCCCAATTGCGGTGCGTTGACTTTCCCCGCTGTCGCTGGCAAGTTCGACTCTGAGATTCCTGAACCGGAGTGAATGGGAATGGTCGACAAAACGACAGGGCCGTCTCGCAGAGCAGCGAGGCCTGCGAAAGAGTCCGCCCTAAAGCCCGCCGCCAACGGCATCGTCTACCTCTCCGGAGGCAACCCGCAGATCGCCAAGGGCGATGGTGATGCGCCCGTGCAGGCCTACATCGACGCCATGCCGGAATGGAAGAGCGATATTGGCCGACGCCTGGACGAACTCATCGTCCGCGCCGTCCCCAACGTCCGCAAGGCCGTCCGCTGGAACTCCCCCTTCTACGGCACGGAAGAGCACGGCTGGTTCGTCAGCTACCACGTCTTCGCCAAGTACATCAAGCTGACGTTCATGAACGGCGCAGGGCTGGACCCCATCCCCCCCGGCGGCGGCAAGGACCCGGACGCCCGCTGGATCGACCTCTACGAAAACGATTTCGACGAATCCCAACTAACAAACTGGATCCAACAATCCGCCACCCTCCCAGCCTGGAAAGGCTTCTAAACAACCACTACCGCCCTCGTTCACCCTGAGCCTGTCGAAGGGCCCCCACCCGTCATTCCCGGCCTTACTCCCTAATTCCGGCGAGAGCCGGCATCCATGGATTCAGTCATTCAGAGCGCAGCAAGAGAACCCAAAGACGTGCCAGATATCGGCACGCTCTTCAGTATTTCCCAACGCAAACAAGGGATATTCACCGAGAAGAGACTTGGAACCAGACGAAAGGCTCAGTACAAGTCGTCGCCGGAGTACCGAATAAGGCTTGGCGCTTATTGAGAGAGTCCTCCACCTAGCTCGCGGTGCATTCTGCGCAGAAAATCTACAATCTCGCGCAATCCTGACTCTGCTTCATCGACACTGAGACGACTTGCCATTTCCTCGGCAAGTTCAGGCTTCCATGAATTCTTCGCGGCCTTTCGGCCAACGAGTTTCCTGATGGTCGATTCCACGCTAGAGTTCGACACAAGGTCATCTGAATTAAGCTCGACATCGTAAAGAGTTTCCACAGCCTTCTGCAAGGTATCCACCGGATAATGGTCTTCCAACGTCCCCCTGGCTAGTATCTGACAGTTTTCTGGCACGACATGACCCTTGTCAATTGCCTCCTGTGCCTCGACTTCGGCATCTTTATCTAGAATGAGGAACAAAGGTAGACCTGCTTCCCGACCTACTTCGGCCCAGAACTCAATCTTCCTTCTTCCTCGCGGGTATCCATTTGCTGAAATCACCTTGACGTGGCGCTCAGCAAGCGAGGCTCCAATCAGATCACTTATTCTACTGTAAAACAAGTTGTCTGAGAGGCCTTCAACCAGCAAAATGGCGTCACAGAATAGAATGTCGCTAGGCCTCATACCAATGCCAAACAGTGTGTGCTGGAGGCCCGCGATATCGTCTAGCCGCTTAACTTTTGTTTCAGTTGACGGCTTGCTGACGGAATACAAACCCTTGAGTGGCGAGTATTCTACCAAGAATGGAGAGTGAGTAGCTATGAATAGCTGCTTGCCACTTTCGGCGATTTCTGTCAGATATTGCCCGACTTGCTTAATGAGACCAGGGTGCAAGTGTGTCTCCGGCTCCTCAATGACAATTAGCGGGCCACTGCTCTCAATTTGATCAACTAATTTGAGGGTATTCTGTGTGCCTTCGCCCGTCATGCCCAGCGAAACCGTTACGTCCCCTTCCTCCACCTGAATTGAGGAGTCTACTCCCACCAGTCTGTGGCCATTGGGAGTGAACCTTTCAAATTGTTGGCCCAACTTCGTCCAGGGGCGGCGTTTCAGTCCCTTAGATTGGGACGAGATCCAGAGCTCCTGTGCCTGTTCGTCGTCGACTATGGTCGGACGTTCCCTAAATCGGTCAGACCAATCCGGGCGAGATTCGGAAGTCTGAACGACTGTTAGGCTGTACCTAAGGAGGTCTGAGAGTCGCTGAACCAGGTCAGCAATCGTGACTGAGACCGAAATGTTGGATTCCACCAACAAAGCAGAGTCGATTTGACTATAGACCTCCTCTCCATTCCGTATGTAGTCGATGCCGTCAAATCTCAGACTATCTATCACCCAAGTAATTGATGTACCCGCCAGATGGAAGCCCTTTTCTATGTAGACTTCCGGGCTGTAATCGAGTTGGAAAAGCTCGTCGTTGCCAAAGAGTTGCCCCCATTCATCCTCTGTTAGTGAAAGTGTGGCAGAAATGGTGGAAGGTGCGTCGACATAAGCATCATGTGCAGGGAAGAGGTGCTGGAACTCGTCGATTGCTCCCAATTCCCTTTCCATATCGGGGCCGAATTCAAGGAAGAGAAGAGACATGGCGTCAATAATATTTGACTTGCCCGAGCTATTCTTGCCAATGAAAACCGCGAGACCCGGTAACTCACGCAACTCAACGTCAATAAGGCTTGTGAAGTTGCGCACATGAAGAGTCTTGATTTTCAACTTGGACAGTCTCCTTGCTCCCACCCGCCTCTCATCTTACGATTGCCAGCATGCCTGATGACCATATCTTGTGTATTTTAGCTTATGTGTACGTATGTAGCAATCTAGAATCGCCCTTCTGCGTTGACAGGCATGGGGCAAGAATCACTTAGCTGGAATAGCGTACATTGGCAAGTTAGTCGTGAGTGAATTCAACAATCGACGGCCGCGCACTCCCCCTCAAACCCTCTCTACTTGCCCAACCTCCACCCCTAACACCACGTCCAACACCTCTAGAATCAACTGCGTCGGCACACGGTCCCCGATATCCACCCCGACGTAACCCCAGATCACACCGCCGTCCGGTTGGATGACGAACGTCGCGGGCGCGGCCACACCGTCCCCCAGCAGATTGAACACCCCGTAACTCTTCGACACGTCCTCGCTCGTGTCCGCCAGGATCGGAAACTCCGCCCCCGCCATCACCTCCATCCGCTCGGCATCGACCAATAAGTCCGTGCTGATCGCCGCGAGGCCGACGTTCCGGCTCTCAAACTCGTCGTAGAAACTCTGCAACTCGACCAGTTGCTGCTGGCAGATGCCTCAACCGTAGCTGCGATAGAAGACCACCACGAGCGCGTCGCGCCCCGCCAACAGATCATCCAGCGTATGCCTCTCGCCCGTGCCCGTCGAAAGCGAGAAATCCGGCGCTTGTGGCGCTTCGGGCTCCGGAATCTCTGTTGGAACCACGGTGGGCGAAGGCAGAGGCGTGTCCGTCGGGAACGGCGTCACAGTGGGTGAGGGCGCAAGAGTTGGAGCGGGTGTTGGAGTTTCCTCCGAGCAACCCGCGACGAGGATGGCAATTGCCGCCAACATGGCTGTCAACAACAACAATTGGATGGGCACGAATCTACGGGTAATCACCCCTCCATACTAATCGGCCTCCGCTCACCCTGAGCTTGTCGAAGGGCGACCAATATTGTCATTCCGAGCGCAGCCGAGGAATCTAAAGCCGTAATTGGGAAGCCCTCCCGCTCACCCTGAGCTTGTCGAAGGGTTCCCCGCTCCGGGATTCAGACGCCTACTTGTTCCCTCAGCGATACTTAAGCGATATGAAAGATAGGAGGATTTGGTAATCGAATGGACTTTACGCGAACTCTAAACCCACTCCTTGTTTTCCTGGTTGCCGCACTGACCGCGTTTGCGCTCGCCTGCGGCACGGCGGCAGAGCCGACGGCAACAGCCACGCCCGTGCCTCCCGCGCCAACGGCCACACCTGCTCCCCCCACCCCAACACCCACACCGGAGCCAACAGCGACCGCTGAGTCAATGTCCGACTCCATGCCCACGCTGGGCGCAAATTCTACGTGGCAGGACGTGGTTGGCGCTCTCTTTACCGACGAAGAATCCGCCTGCGTGCGTGACACCGTTGGTGAAGAGATATATGCCGCCATGCTGAATCAGCCATTCCTGGATCAATCCCTTGAAAGCAATGCAAGCGCAGTGGCTCACTGCCTATCACAGGAATCTCAGGTGGATCTGTACTTGGCGGCCATGTCCGGCGCAGCCGGCGGGGGCATCAGCACTGAGAGTCTGGCGTGTCTGAAGGCAGGCCTAATCGACACCGGTGAGGACTTCTTCGCAGATGAGACCCAACCGGCGGTCGCGGTGGTGTTCTTGAACTGCCTGTCCGAAGATGAATTGGCAGCGTTGGCGGCCTCGTCTGCGTTGGAACCGGCCGGGGAGACATCCGAAACGACCCCGCTGGAGTTGCTGCGCGCTCAAGCCGGACTTGATCCGAACGTCCAGGCCCTGTTTGATTGCCTTGATCAGAACGCCACCCAACGTGAGTTGGAGGCGTACTTCAATGAGAACTCCCAGACACTCCCCTCAGCGGCAATGGAGTGCTTCGTACTGCACCCGTTGGCCGGTGGATAGTCGTTCCCATGCTGCCCTGGCGAGCGAACCCACCCCATAGCCCGTAGAAAATCCTCGCCCAGTCAAAAAAATCCCTCCCCCCTGTGTGGGGGAGGGTGGTGGCGGGGGGATTGAGCTAAGGCCTACGCCGCAGCCTTCTCCGCTTCTAGGGCTTCCTTCGCCGCCTCGGCAATCCGCGCAAACGCTTGCGGGTCCCGCACGGCCAGGTCGGCCAGCATCTTGCGATCGACAGCCACGTTCGCCAGCTTCAGGCCGTGAATAAGATTCCCGTACGTGATGTCATTCATCCGCGCCGCGGCGTTGATCCGCGTGATCCACAGTCGACGGAAGTCGCCCTTGCGCTCACGCCGGTGCTCATAGGCGTACTGCCACGAGTGCAGAAGGGACTCCTGCGCCCGGCGAAACAGCTTGTGCCGGGAGCCCCATTGCCCCTTCATCAGGTTGATGACTTCCTTGTGGCGGCGACGCGTTCGAGGCCCGCCCTTGATTCGGGTCATAGCTTTTATTCCTCTCCGTAGTGTCCGAAAGGAGAAATGTGCCCTTACGGGCCGTACGGCAGCAGTCGCTGCACGCGACGCCTGTCCGCCGGGCTCAGGGGATGCTCATCGCCGTACAGACGCTTCACGTCCTTCGGCTTGCGGCGGCGCAGGTGGCTCTGATGCCCCTTGCGCTTGGTCAGCTTGCCGGAGCCGGTCATGCCGATCCGCTTCTGAGTGCCCTTATGCGTCTTTAGTTTGTACTTTGCCATGGTGATTCCTGTCCCCGCGCTTGCTGACTATCTAATTCTACGCCTGATCGGTTGAAGCCGCGACGACAGGTGTCTCTTCAGCCTGCTCATCCGGAACTGCAGCCGGCTCTTCCAAAGAAGCCTCTAATGGGGCCTCAACCTGCTTCGCCGGCGCGGCATGCTTGCGCTTCAGGGGGGCCAGGATCATGCTCATGCCCCGTCCCTCCAGCTGCGGCGCAACATCAATGCCCGCTATGTCCTCCACCTGTTCAGATACCTTCTTAAGCAGATTGATCGCCAACTCGGGATGCGTCGCCTCTCGACCTCTGAAAATCACCGAGACCTTGACCTTGTCCCCGCCGTCAATCAGCTTGCGTACCGTCCTCGTCTTGAAGTCGATATCGTGCTGACCGATCTTGGGGCGGAGCCGCACCTCGCCGAGTTCCTGCGTGTGCTGTCCCTTGCGGAGCTCGCGCTCCTTCTTGGACTGCTCGTAGCGATACCGACCATAATCCAGGATACGGCACACAGGGGGCTGGGCGCCCGGGGCAACCTCAACCAGGTCAAGGCCCCGATCCTGCGCCAGCTGAATGGCGTCTGCCGTATGCATCACCCCAACTCGTTCCCCCGTGTCGGTCACCACAAGGACTTCCTGCACGGTTATGCGTTGGTTGACGCGGTAATCTCTCGGTATGTCTACTCCCTCGCTTTGAATCTGTCAGCCGTATCGCTCAAGCACGTACTCTACAATCCGCCCATTTACCCCGTCAAGAACGAATACATCACACCCAACCCGATTATTCTTTCCACTCCCTGTCATTCTGACCGCAATGTTGTATCCAAATTCCTGAAAGGCAGCCACAGCCGGAACGCGGCGAAACAACTTCACACACTATTCAGCCCTGCTCACGAACTATGGCTGTAGGCACTGCCTACCTCAGCACTCCACTCTCTGTGCCCTCTTTGATCTCCTCGTCGGACAAGCCGAGCACGCTCGTGAACACATACTCATTATCCTCACCAATCCATGGCGCGCGGTTTGCCGCAGTTGCCTTGGATAGCGAGGGAACGGCCGGTAGTCCGTGATGGGACAGCGTCCCCCACGTCGTGTGTGTCGACCGCACGATGTGTCCGCGCTCTCGCAGATGCGGATCGTTGTACAAGTCCTCGCTGTTCATCGCCACGCCCGCCGGCACCCCGACCTTCTGCAGCATGTGCAGAACCTGGTGAGACGTGAACGCCTTTGCCCACTCACTGATCTCGTGGTCGATTTCGTCGCGATTCGCCCGTCGCCCATCCCTGTCTGCGAATCGCGGGTCGTCCGCCCAGTGCGGCGCGCCCATCGCCTGTGCGAGAGCCCGCCACTGCTCGTCCGTCTCGCATGCAATGACGATCCATGTGTCCGGGTACCGGCACGCATACGCGCCGTAGGGGGCGTAATGGGCGGCAAGAGGCTCGTCATAGCCCACGCTGCCCCAAATGTTCCCGTTGATCGTGTAGTCCAGGATGGCCGGGCCCATCATCGATCCCTGGCCGTCCACCTGCGCAATCTCGATGAACTGCCCCCGCCCGGTCACGTCGCGGTACTCAAGCGCGGCCGCCGTCGAAAGCGCAACGAACGCTGCTCCCACATAGTCCGGTATCACGCCCTTCGCGTGGTTCTGCATCGGCGAGTCCGGGTGCCCCCATAGCAGCGACAGCCCCGTCACCGCCTGCAGGTTGTTGCCATATGTCACCCAGTTGTTCAGTGGCCCGTCGGATCCCATCCCCGGCATCCCGATCTGGATGATGCCCGGGTTGATCTTCGTCAGATCGTCGTAGCCCAGACCAAGCCGCTTCATGACCGTGGCGCTGAAGTTATCGACGACAACGTCACTGTCTTTAGCGAGCCGACGGAACAACTCCTTACCCTCATCCGAGCGCAGATCGACCGTGCAACTCAGCTTGTTGCGGTTCATGTCAGGGAACAGCGGGCGCGTCGGCTCACGGTTCGCCTCAAGGCTTGCAGACTCCACCTTGATGACCTCCGCGCCGTAGAATCCCAGGAACATCGTCCCGATGGGCCCCGCAAACGCCCGGGTGATGTCTGCCACGCGAATGCCGTCCAACAGGGCCGCATCCGGCGCCTTGCCGTTCGTCGGGGCAGGGTACGTCTCCCGCCTCGGTGAAACGGTCTCAATCTCGGCAAGCACCTCGTCCCGATGCTGGTCCAGAAGAGGCGCAGGGCGAGTCTGGTTCCACGGCGTCGCCGACATGATGAACGGCTGCCCCGGCGTCTCGTACTCGCCGACGACAGGATGCGTTACCTTCTGGAACCACCCGCGCTGCCTCATATGGTCATCTGTTACAAAATCCTCGAACGTGTTGACCGGGCAGCACGCGAGGCCACGCTTCTGCGCCTCCTCCACGAACTCATCGCGGTCGAACTGCTCGACAAACGACTGAATCAGTATCTGCGCGAGGTCCTCGTTGTCCGTTCGGTACTGGGACGAATCCCAGTCATCGTCGGACAGCACCGCGTCCTCCATCCACTGCCGGGACAGAACCCGCCAATGGCCGGTCATAAAGATCGCAATCTGGACGTACTTGTCATCCTTTGTTCGATAGATATTCGCAGGACCGCCGCGCGGCCCCTGCCGCGTCACGATCTCGCTCCGTTGGCTGTACCGCGCAATCGTGCCGACCGTTGCGAATGTCAGCGCCTCCTGCAGCGAAAGGTCGATGCGCTGCCCGCGCCCCGTCGCCCGCCGGTGCCGCACGGCGTTGATCGCCAGGTACGCTCCGTGCACAGCCGCAAGCTGCGATCCGATCTGGCACGGCAGCACGACTGGTGAGCGCTCATCGTCACCCTGGCTCATCATCACGCCGGACATGGCGGAGATGATTGCCTCATTGGCAGCAAAGTGGCTGAACGGCCCAGTCTGGCCGAACGGTGTCAGCGAGACCGTCACAAGCCCCGGATTAAGTGCCTCCAGCCGATCGTCATCGATCCCCAGCGATGCCAACTGCCCGGGAGTTGTGCACTCCACAAAGACATCCGCGCGCTCGATGAGCTTCTCCAACGTCTCTCGACTGCCTGAGTCATCAATATCCAGCACGATGCTGCGACGATTCAGATTGGCGTTCAGGAACTTGATGCCGCGCTCCGGGTCTGCGATGTCCCCCGCGAAGGGCCCATGCATCCGATTCGGATCGCCCCCTGGCGGCTCAACCTTGATGACATCCGCGCCGAGCCCCGCGAGGAACCCCGCGCAATACGCCGCCGGAATCTCCCCAATCTCAACAACCCGCAAATGCCCCAGCGCCGAATCCCTATTCCCGTTAGTCATAGCCATTCTCCCCACCGATTAGGCGCATTCGTCATTCCCCCGAAAGCATGCCCCGTACTCCGATACGGGGCGGGAATCCAGAACACCCTCTCCCAATCTGCGAGTACGATAGGCGTCCCACCCTTGAAGGGTCAAGAACAAAACACCCCCGTTCGCCCTGAGCCTGTCGAAGGGCCACCACGCCCGTCATTCCCGGCCCCCCCCGTCATTCCCGCGCAGGCGAGAACCTGAATCACAATGCCGCAAGCCAACCCCGTAACGCCGCTCAACCCCTTGCCCCCACCTCTCACAATTAGTAGGGTAGACACAAAACAACACGTCTACCCTGAGGAACGACAATGAGCCTGAACATCAAGAACGAAGAAACCTGCCGACTCGCCGAAGAACTGGCGGCCCTAACCAAAGAAAACAAGACGCAGGCCATCACCATCGCCCTGCAAGAACGCCTTGAGCGGGTGACGGGCGAGCGCGAAAAGAGAATCGAGTGGGAAAAGAAGGCAATGCGAGCCGCTGCGGAGCGTATTGCGCCGCACTTGAAACCGGGGCCCTCCTCTACAGAGATCGGTGACTTTCTCTACGGTGGCGAATTTGGCGAACCGAAATGATCATCGATTCATCTGCGATCTGTGCCATCCTCCTAAACGAATCTGACGCCGACCACTACGAAGATGCAGTAATAGACGCTGATGTCCGCCGCATGTCTGCGGGGAGTCTTCTGGAAACTTCAATGGTCATCGAAGGCCGGGCCGGACTGTCGGGCGGAGATGAGCTTGATGCGTTCATCGAGCGCCACACAATCGAAATCGTCCCCGTAACGCCTGAGCACGTCGCCGCCGCTCGACGCGCCTGGCGAGAATTCGGCAAAGGCAACCACCCCGCCGCCCTCAACCTCGGCGACTGCCTCGCCTACGCCCTCTCAGAAATGACCCAAGAACCCCTCCTCTACAAAGGCCAGGACTTCGGCCAGACGGATGTTCAGCCGGCCTAAGCCGCATCAGTCTCCTCTTCACTCTCACCCACTTCGTCAAACTCCTGCCCATCATCGACGAACTGCTCTATAACACCTACGCCACCGACGTCAAGGGCATCTGAAAAAATCCGACGCCCGTCACCCAAGTCTCGACCCATGGCAGCACCAATAAGCGTGAGCATTTCTTGGCCGCGTTCCATAAACGAGGCGCGAAAGTCATCAGTGTGCAAATGGTCGGGTTTGAGCCAATGAGACTCTAGGAGGGCATCAAGTTTGCCCGCGGGTACCTTGGACTGCAACGCATTCAAGTAAACCGAGGGTGCACGGCCGCCCATGGACCTATTTGTCCCTGGATCCATAGGTGTCTTGTTGATGATTGAGTCGTGCAACCACCTATCGATCCTGTTCGAAATGCACCACGCAACAGGGAATATGTGATGAATGTCGATACCCCTGTCGTCATAAGTAGTAAAAGAAAGCGACTCTGCCGTCATCCAGTCTTGGGCGCCATTCTTCAATTGTAGTGCATAGACGCCCTTGTACGCGGCGCTATTTCTGGTGCGGAGTGAAATGAGTCGCTCAGGAACGAAGTTTGCTTCGCGCAAGAAGGGTGGCTCTACGCCTGTTCGCACGTATTCAGCAACGTCGACAAGATCGCGCGCGAACTGTGTTTCGACGGCACCCCCGTAAATTTCGCCAAAGACGCCAGACCAGTACCATCGTTCCAAGCGTTCCAATGCAATGGCCGTATGTGCCTCATGTCCCAATTCGACATATAGCACCGCAAGCGGCACGAGTTGTGTGTTGTAAGGCACATTCCATCTGCCAAAGACATATTGGCTGCGCAGAAAATTAGCGGCCTTTATGAAGCCGTCTTCAAGTGCTTCTGCCCAACGGAGATAGTCCCTTTGCCGCAAGTCAAGGATATCCCTCTTCCTGCACCCAACTGCCCGCGCCCGGTTGTGTAGGGTGCCATCTTTGATGTCTGACCGATTGTCCTCCTGCGTTTTTAGCAAGGCAACCGCCTGCAAGAATTGATCGCCTGAAAGACCGTGCAGAACGCTGCGTTTGGAGTGCAGACGAGTTCTCCGTTCATCCCAGTCATCGCGCAGAGAAAAACTCCCATCGACGGCAAAGGTTGCCGTAGCAAGCTCAAAGACGTTCAGGCTTACGCCGCCCGTGTTAACCTTTTCGAATACGGTGCAGACGGCTTCCTTTGGTGTTTCCTTGCCAAGTTCAATAACCGGAAGTTGATAGTTGGTGAAGTTATTGAGGACAGATTCCTGGAATTCCTTGAAGAACTCTGGAGCCGTTCCACCCGGATGCTGACTTTCAGGGCTCGCCCAATACGCCACATACCCAAGTAGCCAATTCGTCGAGCCAAGCAGTGCCTCGGTGGGCATCATGTGCTTTTCAAACTCCCTCTCGGGAGTTGAAAGGTTCAGTACTTCTTTCCGGCCAAAATCTTCTGTGATGATTCGATTTTCTGGAAGGCTTCTTATCGCATCCTCACGATCAACTCTTGGATCCAGCGCCGCTTGCATGTCGACGTAGTACCACCGCTTGATCTTGCGTCTGCGGCTGTCGCTTGTGTCGACTGCGCCCGGATGTCGCAAAGCCTGGTAGAGGGAAGTGAGCCGCTGCTGGCCATCGAGAAGATATGATTCTGGAGAAATCGCCCCTTCACTCGTAGCACCCTCAATTAGCCGAGACTTGAGGCTTATATCCCCCCCCGCCTCCAGCGTCATCACGGCGCCTATTGGGAAGCCTCTTGAGATGCTGGCGAGAAGAGCGCGGATTCGGTCGTCGTCCCAAATCCAACCTCGTTGAAAGTCCGGCAATTTGATCTTTCCGGACTCAACGGAGTCGAGGACCTGCGACAGCAGCCTAGGATTGGTGTCAAACATCGAACCTCCTACCGAGTCCCATGGAATGTAGTGGATCGTAGTCTAAACGATCAAAGGGTGATTGGTTGACCCAGTCTGCCCCCCCCTCACCCCCTCCCCTTTCCCACCTCCCCCAACACCCGCTCCACAAACTCCGATATCGCCACCGCCCCCAAGTTCTCGCTGTTCTCCCGCCGCCGCACCGCCACCGCGCCCGACTCCGCCTCGCGGTCGCCGACAACCAGCATGTACGGCACGTGCCGCGTCTGCGCCTCCCGGATCTTCGCGTTCATACGCTCGTTGCGATCATCGATCTCACACCGCAGCCCCGCCGCATGCAACTGCTCCTGCACCTGCTGAGCGTAGGGGATATGCCGGTCCGCGATGGGGATGACCGTCGCCTGCACCGGCGCCAACCACACCGGGAACGCCCCCGCGTTGTGCTCCAGTAGCACCCCGAAGAACCGCTCCAACGACCCAAGAATCGCGCGATGAATCATCACCGGCCTCTCGCGCGTGTTTTCCTCCGTCACGTATTCCAGATCGAACCGCTCCGGCAGGTTGAAATCCAGCTGGAACGTGCTCAACTGCCACTCGCGGCGTAGAGCGTCCTGTGAGAACAGATCGATCTTCGGCCCGTAGAACGCCCCCTCATTGGGAATCTCCTCGAAGTCCGCCCCCGCCAGCGTCAGCGCCTCCCGCAGAGCCTCCTCCGCGCGATCCCACGTCTCGTCACTTCCCACACGCTTCTCAGGCCGCAGCGATAGGGTGTACCGAGGCTCATTCAACCCGAACGCCTCGTACACGTCGCGCATCATCCGGATCAGCGACGAGAACTCATCCTGCACCTGGTCCAAACGACAAAAAATATGCGCGTCGTCCTGCGAAAAACTCCGAACCCGCGTCAGCCCGTGCGTAACTCCTGACCGCTCATTCCGATGCAGCCGCCCAAAGTCCGCCAATCGCAGCGGCAGCGCGCGATACGAATGCAGCTGCGACTGATAAACAACGCAGTGCCCGGGGCAGTTCATCGGCTTGACCCCGTACTCGATTTCATCCGACTGCGTCAGGTACATGTTCTCCAGGTAATTGTCGTAATGCCCCGACTGCTTCCACAGGTCGGTCAAAAAGATCTGAGGCGTGATCACCTCCTGGTAGCCGTACTTGTCATACAGCTCGCGGATGAAATCAACCATCAGGTTGTAGACCGTCGCCCCCTTCGGCAGGAAGAACGGGCTGGCCGGCGCGATCGGATCGAAGAAAAACAGGTCCAAATCGCGCCCCAGCCGCCGATGATCCCGCCGCTCCGCCTCCGCCAACCGCTCCAGGTGCGCGTCCAGCTCCTCCTGCGTCTCGAACAACGCCCCGTAGATGCGCTGCAACTGCGGATTGCTCTCATTGCCGCGCCAATACGCCCCCGCCACGCGCGTCAGTGTGAACGCCCCCGTCTTGTCCGTCGACTCCGCATGCGGCCCCTGGCACAGGTCCGTGAAGTCTCCGTGCGTGTACGTCGAGACCGTCTCATCCGTCAGGCTCTCGATAATCTCCACCTTGAACGGCTGGTCCGCGAACCGGGTCAGCCCCTCCTCGCGCGCCATCTCATCCGCGACGAACGGCGCAGCGGCCGCCGCGCTCTCCCGCATCCGTTTCTCGATCTCCGGCAGATCGTCAGTAGACAGCGTGCGTGGCAGCAGGAAGTCGTAATAGAACCCGTCCTCGATGGGCGGCCCGATACCAAGCTTCGCCTCGGGGAACATGGACAGCACCGCCTCCGCCATCATGTGCGCCGCGGAATGCCGCATCCGGATGAGCGTGTCGTCCTCACCCGCATAGCGCCCTTCAAGCGCGCCGTCATGCCCGGTGTCTGATGCGTGACCTTCTTGATGGGACATCGTCGTTCAATTCTCCTTGCGCTAGTCCTATCTATAATGACGAATGAAACGCAAAGCGTGAAAGAGGCTGAACAAGTGCCCGATTCGACATCACCCCAAACACACTCCCGCCAGCGCCAACTCCTCGAAGAGCTGTCCAACGCCTTCGGCCCCACCGGCCACGAGGGCCCCGTCCGCGCCATCGTCCGGCGTGAGATGGATTCCCTTGCAGACTTTGTAGAAACCGACGGCATCGGCTCTCTCATCGCTCGCATCGGAGAGGAATCAGATGACGTTCCCCGCATCATGCTCTCCGGCCATATGGATGAAGTGGGCCTCATGGTCCGCCAGATCACAGCCGAGGGCTACCTCACCATTCAGACCCTCGGCGGCTGGCTTGACCAGGCCCTGATAAACCAGCGATGGGTCGTCATGACCCGCAACGGCCCCATCCCCGGCCTGACCGGCATCAAGACGCCGCACGTCATGCAGCCGGACGCCCGCAACCTGGTATTCAAGAAAGAGAGCATGTTTATCGATGTCGGCGCGGCAAACAAGGAGGACGCGGAAAAGCGACTCGGCATCCGCCCAGGCGACCCCATCGCACCCGACAGCCGCTTCCAGGAGATGGCGGGTGGCGAGCTCTACATCGGCAAGGCGTGGGATGACAGGGCAGGGGTGGCCGGACTCATTGAAGTTGCCCGAGCCCTGCGTGAATCAACAGATCCTCTCCCCGCAACCGTCTACCTTGTCGCCACTGTTCAGGAAGAAGTCGGCCTGCGCGGCGCACACACAAGCAGCTTCCACGTCATGCCGGACATCGGCATCAACCTTGAGTCCGGCGTCGCGGGAGACTACCCCGGCATCACCAAAGACGAGGCGCAGGAGGAGCTCGGTAAAGGCCCGACGGTCTTCCTCCATGACAGCTCCATGCTGCCTAACCTGCGACTGCGTGATTTCTTTGTCGATACGGCCGCCGAACTCGAGATGCCGCTCCAATTCAACGTCCTCAGTGGCTACGGAGAAGACGGGGCGGAGATGCAGAAAGCAGGCTCCGGCGCCCCCTCCATCAACATCGCCGTCCCCACTCGCTACCTGCACAGCCACAACGGCGTTATCCACCGCGACGATTTTGCCAACGCCGTCCGCCTCGTTACAGAAGTCGTCCGCCGCCTCACCCCGGAAACCGTCTCGGCCCTGACCACCTTCGACTAATCCCTTTCCCAACCTCCCACGTAGACGTGGGGAGGCAAGCGCGTCGCGGACGTACCATTTATGATGAACGCAACTTGGCTACAGGAGTTTGGCAGTGCCTCTCATTCCCAAGGTGATGAGCACCCAGCACCCGGACAACGCTGCGGCACCTTCCTACGCCGTTGATGGAGTAATCAAGGGCGACGGCGAGATCATCGAGGCCGTCGACGCCTTCAGTCTCGGCTGCGATGAGCAGATGTGGGACTCGGAAGGCAAGGACACCGATACTCACGTCGTTCAGAAACTTCTTAGCAATTACTCCGACTACTTCCGCGAAGAGCGCCGGTTGGGTCGCGACACCGTCATCACCCTGCGCGTCCCCAACCCCGCCATCGAGGTTGAGATGCGGAAACTGATGGTTGAGGCGCTGCAGGGCATCCCTACCGCCTTCGATGTGGCCCGTGAGTTCTATGGCGGTGACCTGGAGCCGCCCATTCAGGAGATCATTCTCCCCTTCACCACCTCCGCCGACGAACTCTCTCGCATTGCGGCTTACTACGAGAACTTCATAGTCGGACAAGAATCACGCACCCTCCTGGGCGACGTATCCGTTCGCGATTGGATAGGCGAGTTTCTCCCGAAACGCATTCGCGTTATCCCGCTCGTGGAATCGCGCGATCAGATGCTCCACGTCGATGACATCGTCCGCGAGTACCTGCGGGAGCGTGAGGAACCCTACCAGCGTGTCTTCCTGGCCCGCAGCGACCCCGCCCTGAACTACGGCATGGTTGGCGCGGAAATCCTGCTCAAGACCGCCCTCTACCGCGTTGATCGGCTCGCGCAGGAGACCGGCATTCCGATGTACCCAATTATTGGCGCCGGCTCCGTCCCGTTCCGTGGACACTTGAAACCCACCAACACCGCGCGAGCCTTCCGTGAGTACCCCAGCGTCCACACGCTCACCGTTCAGTCGGCATTCAAATTTGACTACCCCCGTGATGACGTGATGTCGGGCATCGCCCAGATCCAGACTCACGAGCAGACCCCTGCGCCGCCGATTGATGAACAACGCGCCATCGCCATCCTGGATAAGGCCGCCGCGGAGTACCAGAAGCAGGTGCGCAACCTTGCTCCGACAATCGCCACAGTCTCCGCGCTCTCCCCGCGGAGGCGAGAGCGCAAACTGCACGTAGGACTATTTGGCTACGGACGCTCACTCTCCGGCTCAGACGACGTTACGCTGCCCCGCGCTATCGCTTTCGCCACTGCCCTCTATTCCATAGGCGTTCCGCCGGAATTGCTCGGACTCGCCGCCCTTGACCAGGAGGATTTCGCCTACCTGCGAGAGATATACCCGAGCTTTGTAGAGGATCTGGCCACAGCGCTCCGCTACGCGAACGAGACACGCGTAAACCAATTGCTCGGCGACAACTACCGGCGACTGCTCGTTCGATTCACGGAAGAGATCGACCGCATTCACGAAGGACTCACCACGGCGGTGTGGGCGAGCATTGAGCAGGGCGCAACAACGCAAGTGTCGCACTACATCGCGGAAGCGGGAAAACTCCGGCGCTTCTTGGGTTAAAGGCATGAAGTACAATCTCCATTCCGTCATTCCGAGCGCAGTCGAGGAATCTGTGACCCTGATTGACTAACGGCGCCGGAACGCGGCCCCGCAACCTCACAGGGCGCCCAACGATAGTCGCGAACCGAGAAAAAACTTGACACTTTGCCCTATTCGGCGCATAGTGAGATTCGGTATCCGGTTCGGTGATTTTATCCCTGAACCATGCTGTACCAGACGTTCCCCATAGACCCGTTGCGACACTCCTTTAAGGGTGTGTGTATGCGTGGAATGACGGATGGAGAACGAAGCAGGCGTGAATCGCCCCCCGAGATGATCCGGCGGGGCAGGCCATATGGGGATGCATGGCAAAGTACGTCTTCGTGACCGGCGGGGTCGTTAGTTCAATCGGCAAGGGCATCACCGCCGCCGCAATCGGCCGTCTCTTTACGAGCCGTGGCATAAGGGTCGCAGTTCAAAAACTCGATCCCTACCTCAACGTCGACCCCGGCACCATGTCCCCCTATCAGCACGGCGAGGTCTTCGTCACGCGCGACGGTGCTGAAACAGACCTCGACCTCGGCCACTATGAGAGATTCGTCGATACAGAAATGACACGCTCATCCAGCGTCACCGCAGGACAGGTCTACTCCTCCGTCCTCTCACGAGAGCGGCGCGGCGACTTCCTGGGCGGCACCATCCAGGTCGTTCCACACGTGACAAACTCCATCAAGAACCGCATGAGGCAGATTGCGGACGAGACCAACGCGGAGGTCATCATCATTGAAGTCGGCGGCACCGTCGGCGACATTGAGGGCCAACCCTTCCTTGAAGCCATCCGCCAGGTCCGCAACGAGGTTGGCCGTGCCGATGCCATCTTTGTTCACGTCACCTATCTTCCGTACCTACACGCCACCGGAGAACTCAAGACCAAGCCCACGCAGCACTCCGTTCGTGAGCTGGGCAGGAGCGCAGGCATCGCGCCTGACGTCATCATCGCCCGCAGTGAAGTTGAGGCCACGCAGGAGACCATCGAGAAGATAGCCCTGTTCTGTGACGTTGAGCCGCAGGCCGTCATCCCCCTCTCCACCGTGGACACCATCTACCGCGTTCCGCTCCTCCTTGAAGAGCGCGGCCTTGGCGACTACCTCCTTAATAGGATGCAGTTTGCGGAGTATGCCGAGAAAGAGCCGCAGCTCGATGACTGGCGCGATCTCGTCCGACGATTCGACGAACCCAAGCCGCCTCTCACCGTCGCCATCGTCGGCAAGTACGTCGAACTGCGTGACGCCTACCTTTCCGTTAAGGAAGCCCTCACGCACTCCGGCCTTGAGATCGGTGTCGACATTGACATCGACTGGGTCTCCGCCGAGGAGCTGGAAGAAGACGGCTGGGAGGCCCTGTTGCAACGCGCGCACGGCATCGTCGTCCCCGGCGGCTTTGGCGAGCGCGGCATCGAGGGCATGATCCGCGCCGCCTCGTACGCCCGTGAGCAGCGCGTCCCCTATCTTGGCCTCTGCCTTGGTATGCAGATCATGGTCATTGAATTCGCGCGAAATGTTGCCGGCCTTGCAAACGCCAACTCCACTGAGTTCGATGTCTCCACTCGCCACCCCGTCATCCACATCATGGAAGACCAGGAGCGGGTCCGTGCCATGGGCGGCACCATGCGTCTTGGCTCCTACCTCTGCCATCTCACCCCCGGCACTAACGCCGCCCGCGCCTATGGCAACCCGGAAACCATTGTTGAGCGCCACCGCCACCGATTTGAATTCAACAATGCCTACCGTTCCTCCTTTAACGAATCCGGCTTAATCGTCAGCGGTGCCTATCGTGAACTCGATCTCGTTGAGATCTCTGAATTACGTGATCACCCCTTCATGGTTGGAACGCAATTCCACCCGGAATTCAGGTCACGCCCCACGCGCGCCCACCCTCTATTTCGTGAATTCGTCTCCGTAGCTGCCGGCATCCTGCGGGAAGGGGAGCAGCCGCCGCTCATCGTTGCTCAGGATGGGCTTGCGCATCCCGCCCAGCGACTCGAACCATCCCCCTACGGCGCAGCGCCCGTCCGGCGTGACCAAACAGCCGAACAGTCCTCCCGCAGCGCAGGCGCAGGATACTGACACACACGAACAGCCCCTTCCTTTTAAGCAAGTGAAGCAAATCACAATCCACAACCAAAACGGCGAGCAAACATAGCGAATAAGGCGTCGATAACCAGCACTAACGAGCAGACACAGAGAAAAAGGCGTCGATAACCAACGCTAACGAGCAAACAGAGAGAAAAAGGCGTCGACGACCAATACTGACGAGCAAACAAAGTAACAAAAGCCCGGGCATCGTCACATCGCCCGCAGCAAAGGAGACTTACGTGGACACCACAGACACCCCCAACCCCGACGAGCCGCAGCGCCCCGTCACACGGCGCGGCATCGCCCGACCGCCGCGCACCCGCCGCGCCTCAGCCGCCGCAACGACGGAAGCACCCCCGGAGGAAAACTCCGCCGAGGAAGCCGTGACCGAAAACGGCGCGACCCCCGCCGCTCACCCTGAACCTGTCGAAGGGACCACCGAAAACGGCGCAACTCCGGTCGAAACTGCGGACAACGGCACGACCCCCGCCGAAGCGCCCACGGAAAACGGCGCAGCCGCTCCGGATGCCCCCTCCCCATCACCGAGGAGGAGTCGAAGTGCGAGTGAAGCCTCCTCCATCACGGACGGCCTTCCACCCGCCACCATGACTACCACCACCGCGGAACCCATTGAAGACATCGAAGAAGAAGCGCCACCCCGACGCGCGCCACGCCCACGTCCCTCCAACGGTGCAGGGCAGCGGCGACGCGAGCGACCGGACCGCGGTGACCGCCCTAACCGGGCGCCCCGCGATGGCGGCGGCCCACGCCCACCTGCCAACGCTGACGACGGTGATTCTGACTCCCAACAGCGTGAGCCGCGTGTTTCTGACCTGCCGGAGCCGCTTCAGCAGGTCACCATCCCGCAGCTTGAGGCCCTTGATCGTGACGAGGCCGGCCGCCTCGCTGAATTCCTCAACATGCCCCCCGGCGCCGCCGTCCGACGTGATGAGATGGTCCATCGCGCCATCCAGACCCTCGGCGAGCGCGGCGGAACAATCACCGCCAGCGGCATCCTTGAGATCACCAACGACGGCTACGGCTTCATCCGACACCGCACCCTCCGCCACAACATCAACGATGTCTACGTCGCGCAGTCGCAGATCCGCCGATTCAGCCTTCGCACCGGTGATTGGGTAACAGGGCAGGTCCGCTCACCCAAGAGCGGGGAGAAATACTACGGCCTCCTCCGCGTTGACACCGTCACCGGCCAGGAGCCGGAGATCTCTCGCCGCCGCCCCGTCTTTGACCAACTCACAGCACTCTTCCCGGATCGACTCTATGACCTGGAGACGAATCAAAAGGCCATCGCCGCCCGCCTGCTCAACCTCGTCGCCCCCATCGGCTTCGGACAGCGAGCCTTGATCGTCTCCCCCCCCAAGGCCGGCAAGACCATCCTTCTCCACCAGATCGCAGACGCCATCACCTCCCAGTACCCCTCCACCCACATCATGGCCGCCCTCATCGGTGAGCGACCGGAAGAAGTCACGGACTGGGAGCGCACCGTTAAAGGTGCAGAAGTCATGGCCTCCACCTTTGACGAGCCCGTTGAAGAACACACCCGCGTTGCAGAGCTCGTCCTCGCCCGCGCCAAGAGACTCGTTGAAGCCGGGCAAGACGTCGTCATCCTCCTTGACTCCATCACTCGACTCGCCCGCGCCTACAACATCGCCGCCCCTTCCAGTGGGCGCACACTCTCCGGCGGCATGGATCCCGTCGCCCTCTACCCCCCCAAGCACTTCTTCGGCGCAGCGCGCAACACAGAAGAGTCCGGCACCCTCACCATCGTCGCCACCTGCCTTGTCGACACCGGCTCCCGGCTTGACGATGTCATCTACGAAGAATTCAAAGGCACCGGCAACATGGAGGTCCACCTCGATCGCAAACTCGCCGAGCGCCGCATCTACCCCGCCATTGACGTCCTCAAGTCCGGCACACGACGTGACGAGCGACTCTACGACGAAAAGTCCTACCGCGGCATCGTCACCCTCCGCCGCATGATGGCCATGCTCTCCAACTCCAACCTTGACGCATCCGATGCCACAGAGCGCATCCTTGACCGCATCTCAAAGACCAAGACCAACGCCGACTTTATCGCCACACTCTCCCGTGAAATCTAAACACCCGTTCACCCTGAGCCTGTCGAAGGGCCCGCGTCATTCCCTATTCCCCTCCGTCATTCCCGCGAAAGCGGGAATCCAGAATCCCCCCCGTTCACCCTGAGCCTGTCGAAGGGTGAACACCCCATTTCGTCCCTCCACAAAAGAAACCCCTACATATGCCCATCACCAACTCACCATAAATCGAAACAAGTCTCAAACCGGATTCGATAATTTCAACCTGAACATGCCTAATCGACTATTGACAACACTTGTGAAGCCCCCCCATAATCACGTTCAAGTGACTACGCCTAGCGTTAGGCGTGGGGCTTTCCGTGTACTGCATGCACACGCGCGGGAAACCCCTGCATAGCGTGGCGCAGTCGGGATAAAGAGACAGGGAACAGGAGAGCGCGGGGCTCTCTAAGACTATGGAGACTGACCGGACAAAGCAGGAAGCGCGGGAAAGTCAGCGCCTCCGGCCGCAACAAGCGGCTAACGGGAGGCTCTCCTGACACCCACGGATGGGGAGGAGCACATGCACTCACAAGAACCCTGGCAATCGCGAAGCCCAACGGGCAGCGTGAATAAACCGTTGATTTCCTCTACACTTATGAAGACGGGCCGCAGAGGCCCAAATCACAGTTACGGAAGGGGGCTTCCTGTGAAGCGCAAAGCACTCATTATCCTGTCGATCGCGATCCTCGCGTTCGCCATGATCCCGGCCCTTGGGGCGGGCGCAGCCGCAGGCGACGTTAAGATCGTTACGCCTGATCAGTTGGCCGATCCCGATGAAACGACCGGCGCGGCCTTCACAAGGCTGACTGGCGCCGCTTACGTCTCGGATCAGACGGGCTCGACCGAGAACCTGGAGGATGCCGGCGGCACCCTCTACGTTGTCATTGATGACAATGACTCCCAGGCCAATAGTCTGACCGGGTATAACGCATTCTTCCTCAACATTCCGGGTGCGGCCGACGGCGGTAGTCTTTTCAGGATTAATCCCGCTGATGCCGGTACGGATGGTGCGTCGCCATATGCTGCAGACGTTACCAATCCTCTTAATTCCGACGGTGAGGGTACTCTGGTTGGTGACTTCCTTTCGCTTGGTGACGACTCAGCCCGTGATCTGGATACAGAGGCTGAGG
Organism: Dehalococcoidia bacterium; assembly: GCA_965207115.1. Lineage (GTDB taxonomy): Bacteria > Chloroflexota > Dehalococcoidia > UBA6926 > UBA6926 > VXMO01. Next base: position 45,231 of record CBDBLR010000003.1, read on the forward strand.
CTGATCGGGACGATATTACAGCTGAACTCCAGGTTCTTGATTCCCTGGTCGTCGGTGACGAGGATCGGTCGGGTACGGTCGACGGCGCGGACATTGCACTTGAGCTCGGTTGGTACCGTGCTCCTGTGCGAGGTAATCCTGATGCTGTTCCCCCCACCGCGGATGTTCCGGCGCATTTCGTGGGCACAAGGTTGCTGCGGAACGTAAACGCATTTGCTGGAATCAGCAGGGCCGGTGACGGCCTCTACCTCGACAGGTCGTTCATTCCTGCGCTTGACGACACGACTTCAATACCCACTGACGATCAACCTCAACTTCCTGATGGTGGTGGCGCGGATACTGCCTACTCGCCAGCATTGCGGATTGGCTTCAGTTCGGCCGGTGAGAACACCCTGGCATACCCGGACGATTTCAGGGTAGAGGCCCTTCAGGGCCTGAGCCGCGTCCAGGTTTCAAGCACCTCTGACGATGAGGGCATCCGGATTGCGGCGAGTGAGAAGAGCCTCGCCACATACCGTGAGGAGATTGGCGGCGTTAGTGCGGCTGCCTTTGGCGGCAACGACATATCCAGCTTCGAGCCGGCAAATGCCGACTCGAGAGACTCCGGTACCTTCGTTGGACGCTTCGGTGTCATCCGCAACGCATTCAAGACCGCAATCGCGACGTGGAGCCCGAGCCCCACAGACACTGTTTACGCGGACGATGATGCCGATACGGACAATAACGCGGCAGAGTTCGAAGTCGGTGGTGTCGGTGGCCCGACTGCTGCGACTGCAGACGGTACGACCAATCTCGCTACCACCACGCTCACAATCTCAGGCTTCGATGCGGACAACGTACTGAAGGCGGATTCAGTCGGTGTAGTCGTGGTGACTGACCGAACAACACAGGGTACACCGGACGATCCACAGGAAATTCAGGTGGAGAGTTTCACGGTGGGAGATGCGAACGCTAGCGGCGAAATTGAAATAACTGTGATTACAGAAGCTACTGGCGCAACCGCCACAAACGGTTCTACTCAGGCCCCTGATACTTTCAGTGTTTCCTACACAGTCACGGCGCTAAACAACAACATCAGCGACATGCTGATTGATCTCCGCGCCACAGAGGCGGGCGTGGTGTACGACGAAGATGATGGTCAATACGCCTTCAGGCTGCTGTGCGACACAAGCAAGCCGCTTGATGACCAGTGTGAAGACAGGGATGCTCTGGAAGTTGCGATTTCCGGTGACACGAATACCAACGGTCACATGGCAAACCTGAGCCTTACGGGTGATGACGACGCGACGGCACTTTCTGACCTTCTCGTCGGCGTCCAGCACGGTGACCGGCTCACGGTCTCCTACGATGACGAGAGCGCGGGCTCTCGCAGTACTAGTACTGAGGTCGACCTGGTCGCGCCGTCAGTCGGCAGCATAACGCCGGGCAACAACTCCTACATTGACGACGATTCGTTCAGCGTGCTGTTCGACGTCACCGATAACGACTCCGGCATCCTTGAGGACTCGCACGACACGCGCAGCGCTGAGATTAAGTCGGGCCTGGCGTACGTGAGCTCCAGGGTCTTCGCCGAGGTTGGCCAGGATCCCACAACATCCAGCCCACAGGTCGATGACGACAATGACAGGGACAAGATCCTTGATCAGGACGACACGCTTTCCAACGGCGAGCGCTACGAGCTCGAAATTGATGTCGGAGACGAAGCTCAGACGACCGCCGCGAAGGGCTCAGCCAATCAGGCTCCCAAGACGGTTAGGGTCCTGGTTGAGATAACGGCCTACGATGCTGCGCGTAACAAGTACGTCAGGTCGCTGCGCTACATCGTTGATGACATTGATCCGGTGCTGACCAAGGCCTTTACCGGCTACACCATCAAGGCTGATGCGACCGCTGATACCGGTGAGGGAGGCTTCGTCCTCTCCGCCAACAACCAGAACGGCATCGTGCTGGTGTTTGATGATGCGGTCGCGGGCGACGTGATTCGCACGCAGGACGTCAACATCCTCGGCTCCAGTGCGCTAGCGGTGACCTGGCTGAATAACTCCGGCAACAACGCCATCAATACGACAGGTTTGGACGCGTCGCTGTTGAATGACCTGGGCCTTTCCTCAGGTACGAAGGTTGACTCGCGCCACCTCCTGTTCGTGGAGCTTTCCGACGACATCGGGACGGGTGACCGCCCGACCGTCGAGATCGATGGCGATGACCTGACAGACCTTGCAGGCAACACGAACCGATCCGACCATCAGGCCACTCCGACGGATCGCATTGAGCCGACCTTTACGGTGACCGTTGAGAATGCCCTCAGCAACGATTCCTTGAACATCATCATTGAGTCGTCTGAGGACCTCGAAAGGACACCGTCGGCATTCATTGAGCGGCCTCAGAGCACTGACCCGCCTGAGTCGCGACTGAATCGCCCGCTCACACCGCGTTCCGGTGCGGCCAACACGTGGACTGTTGCGGCTGATCGTTCCGGACTGAACCTCAACTCGCGCGCCGGTACTGAGAAGGGAATCTACACGATTACCGTCTCCGGTGTTGACGAGGCGGGTAACCAGGGCACAAACGCGATGTCGAAGTGGGAGTTGGACACCAAGGCCAACGCCCCGACCCGTGAGGGCGGCAACGAAAATGCGAACGTGGTTCAGAGTCTTGAGACCAATGAGGTCATCTTCCTGACGATGAACTTCGACGCTGAGGCGGGTGAGTACGCCGGTGACTCCACGAATAAGAGTGTGAGTATTGACGGCCTCTCCCTGGAGAGCCTGGCAAGCGATGCCTTCACAGGCACCCCGCCAAGCATCAAGGCCGACGCAACTGTTGAGTCGACCACAGACCTGGATGCCGGCTCGGCCCAGACCTCGAACGGTGTGCGGCACGTCGTCGCCCTGTCCGAGCTCGGGCTCGGCAACTACCGCCTGAACGTGGACTTCTCGGACCAGGCTGGCAACGCCGGCAAGTTCGGGTACGTGTTCAGGGTCGTTGCCCCGGCCCCTGCTGAGGTCAACGTGGTCCCAGGGTGGTCCCTCGTGTCCATCCCAGGCACACCGCAGGATGTCAGCATCGGTGGCGTGCTTGAAGGATCGGCTGTAACGGATGTCTGGAGCCTCAACAATGAGACCAAGGTTTGGGAGTTCGCTCGCATCGATGAGAACGGCGAGTGGATGGGGACGCTGTCCCAGATCGTGGATGGCCGCGGCTACTTCGTCCGCAGCACCACATTCGACCCGATCTCGGTCCTCATAGAGCGCTTCAGCCCGCAGCGCACCCCGCCGCAGTACCTCGTAACCTCCGGGTGGAATAGCATTGGCTACACCCCCGCAGGCGGTGAGAAGGCGATTAGCGCTGATGCCTACCTGAGCGCCCTCGGCGCAAGCGGATGGGGCATGATCCGGACCTGGAACGCGAACGCCACGCAGTACGAGACGTACTTCTCCAGCGGCGTGATGACCGCAGGCTTCCCGGTCGGTGACGGCCAGGATGCCGGTGCCACAGGCGCTGATGCAGACGACGTGGGTCTCGACATTGCGAAGGTCGAAGTGGGCAAGGGCTACCTGCTCTTCGCCACCCGCAACGGACAGATCGGCGGCTAAAACCCCGATACCATGGAGGGGCCTGCCAACCGGCAGCCCCTCCCTAGCGGAAACAAAAGAGGCCCCGGGCAAACCGCCCGGGGCCTCTCCCGTTAAGGGCGAGTGGGCATCGTCATTCCCGCCCCCCTTCCGTCATTCCCGTGAAAACGGGAATCCAGTACGGCGCGGCAGCGCCGTCCCCGTTCCGTCTACAATCAAAGAGCAATGACCAACCCCCGTCCCCGCAAAAGGCCCCTGGATCCGTGCGTCTACATCATGGCGAGTGACCGAAATGGGACCATCTACACCGGCGTCACATCCAACCTTGTGCAGCGCGTCTGGCAGCACAAGACAAACCGGAATCAGGCCTTCACAAAGAAATATGAAATCCACCACCTCGTCTGGTACGAGCAGCATGCAACCATGCTCTCCGCTATCGCGCGCGAGAAGGCGATCAAGAAATGGAACCGCCGCTGGAAACTGGAACTCATTGAGAGCCTCAACCCGGACTGGCAAGACCTATACAAAGACATCGCCTAACCTCCCCCACAACCCCCCCCCGTCATTCCCGCCCCCCTCCGTCATTCCCGTGAAAACGGGAATCCAGTGCCGCCCGCAGGGCGGCCTCTCCCCCCTCTGCTACCCTTAACCCATGGAAGACCTCGTCACCCGCCTACTCGACGGCAACCTCAATGCCGCCCCACGCATCCTCACGCTCCTCGAGAAGGGCGACCCCCAGGCCGATGACATCATGCAGCGCATTGCCGCCCACCTAAATTCCCCTCATTCCGGCGAAAGCCGGAATCCATCGGGCCGTCCCCCCGCCCACCGCATCGGCATCACAGGCCCCCCCGGCGCGGGCAAAAGCACCCTCGTCGAGGCCATGACTGCCGAGCTCCGCAAGCAGGACCTCACCGTCGGCGTCCTCGTCGTCGATCCCTCAAGCCCCTTCACCGGCGGCGCGATCCTCGGCGACCGCGTCCGCATGAGAGACCACTTCCTGGACCCCGGCGTCTTCATCCGCAGCATGGCCACACGCGGCGCGTCCGGCGGCCTCTCCGCCATCGCCCCCTCCGCAATGCGCGTCCTGGACGCCGCGGGCCTGGACGTCATCATCGTGGAGACCGCGGGCGTCGGCCAGACGGAACTGGACATCATGCACACCGTCGATAGCGTCGTGGTCGTCGTGGTGCCGGAGGCGGGCGACGCAATTCAGACCATGAAGGCCGGACTGCTGGAGATCGCCGATGTCTTCGTCGTCAACAAAGCCGACCGCCCCGGCGCCAAGCGCATGGCCAACGACCTCGAGACCACCGTTCACCTGGGCAGCCGTGACATGGACTGGTGGACGATTCCCGTCCTCCAGACCGAGGGGATCCGCAACAAGGGCGTCACGGAGCTCGTGGAGGCCGTAGGACGGCATCACGAGACGCTGCGCGACGCAGGACGCCTCGAAGCCCGCCGAGCCGAGCAGAGACGCTCAGAATTTCACGCAGCCCTCAGAGAGCGCCTCCTGGACCGCCTGACCCGCGCCGAACACTCGGACGCCCTCGCGGAGATCCTCCACCAGGTAGAAACGGGCCAACTCCCCCCAATAACCGCCGCCACCCACGTCCTGGCCAACCCGGACCTACTCCGCTAAAGGGCGGGCGGGCACCGTCATTCCGGCGCAGGCCGGAATCCATCGCCTGGCCCGCAGGCCAGAACTCGGGTCATTGCGCCCTTAGCGCGGCCCCCACCCCCAAGAACCGCCCAATATCCCCAACCTCACCCCGCACCTCATCCCAAATAGACCCCAGCGCCCCCTCCATCCCCGGAAACGCCTCAACCGAGATCTCAAGCCGTTCGTCATTCCCGCGCCCCTGTCCGTCATTCCCGCGAAGGCGTGAACCTCTCACCCATCTCCACGACCACGTCGCCACCGCAAGCCCATCGATAGTCACAACAGGCCGGATCATCCCCCCGCCCGCATTCACCCGGGACATATACTCCGGCGCAACCGCCAACCCCCGCCCCCGATACCCCAGCAAATAAGTATCAAAAAACCCCAACAACCTCACCAGCCCACCGTCATTCCCGCGCCCCTCTCTGTCATTCTGAGCGGAGCGCAGCGCAGTCGAAGAATCTAAAGCCTCATTGACCCAACCAACCCCCGTAACGCCGTCCACCACCCACATCCGCTCCCCCTCAACCCCAACCTCCACCAACTCACCCGAGATCGCCCCAAACCCCGCCCGTGCGTCCCGCAGCGGCAGCCCCGACCACACAGCGAAGTCTCGCTCCGTCGAGGGCCCAAACGCCCTGATATACCGCCCCGCCAGCCGAGCGAGCCCCTCATCGCGCGAGAGCTCCGGCCGCTCGATCCCCGCCAGCCATGAATCCGCCGCCACAAAAGTCTCCGTCTTGCCGTCCAGCAGCGGCCCGTGCGCGATGACCCCCAAAAACCCCCCGGCCCGCACAACATGATGCAGAGCCTGGTTTGCAACAGGGATATCGTAAGTAGCCAGACGCTCCGCTAACTGCTGTCGTGTCAGCGGCCCCTCATTACTTAGGACATCGACCGAGTGCTTAAGCGCCTCGTCCAATGTCGCGTCATCAAGACCGAGTTGGTGTCGCCTTCCGCGTCCGGCTGAAAAGGAGGATGCTCCTAGCAGAGCAGTCATCCATCTGTGATCTTCTGCAGGAATCAGATGAAGAGTCCCCCTCATCGCCCACGTGCGAACGATGGAACGATCCTGTGAGAGTGCCTGTATGACGTCAGTGGATGTAAGCCCGGAGCTTCTTACGCGAACCTGCAAAGGCGCAGTATTCATATCCTGCGCTTGTATACCGCCTGTGCCCCGCACAGTTTCCAATACCGCGCCCGCGCCGCCAATGGGAACATCAAGCCCCTGCGAAGATACGCGGAGACGCCGAGTGTTATCGGCAGAGAGTGCAATAGTGGACATAGGAGAAACGTAGGCGCGCTTAGCGGTTCGAAGTCGACCCGGGTATCTGAAACTGTCCCGACTTCAACTCACGTTCCTTCACTAGCGTGGGAAGCTAACTCAAACAGCTTCTGAACAGTGCGCCAGTTTCGTGTGGTAGTCACTGTCGAAAGCCTGGAATCGAAGTAGCTATTCGTGAGCTTGGTATTCGCAAACCCATTCGGACAGTGAAGATAGATTTCACGACCCAACACCGCAAACTCGTCGCCCGGAGATCGATCTTGGTCAAGTGACTCAACTTGGTCACCAGTCGGTAGTTCCTCCAGGAAAACAACATGCAGCTTGTCGGCTTCCGCACCGGCTTGCATGAAAGGGTTCGCTCGTACGATGTTTTTGAACTCTTCGGCAGTCCGGGTCAATACGGGGATTTGATAGCCGAATCTATCCAGAATCAAGGCGCTAATGAGAGAAGGAATGTCTGGTCTCACCGTGTGCGCCGCCTCAAAGAGCACGTTCCCACTCTGAATATAGGTTCGAACATCACTGCAACCGGCCTCCACGAACATTGCCGTGAGTTCCTTCATGGGCAGCCTGTTCTTGCCACCCACGTTTATACCGCGAAGCAAAGCCACATTAGTGCTGGACGCCACGTTAGCCTTGTCCATTCATCAGGCCAACTCCGATGTCGCCGACAGAAGCGGCTTGCGCTGGACTCAACAGACCAGATCGCCTACGAGCTCTTACCCCGCAGCCAGCTCCCCTTGGGTGACATAGTAATCTCGTAGCCGCCGGATAGCGCGCGCTGCGTCTTGGAACGAGGGGAATACCGCGATCCCGCGGTCAGCCACCTTGCCCCGGAAGTCCGCAAGCGCCGCCTCGTCCTGGTTCCACGTCGCAATGACGCCGAACGGCTTGTCCGTCGTCTCCTGGAAATCCTTGAACATGTCGATCAGGTCGTCCATGCCCTTGCCCTGCCGTTCCAGGCGCCGCGCGATAAAGCCGATACTCGCCTCAATGACGACGATGTCCGTATTCGGATCCGCCGCCAACGTGTCCAACATTTCCCGCCCGCGCTCAATGCTCGTCAGCGAGCCTGAAACGTCCAGCGGGTTCTTGTAGCTACCGCCAACGACGGTGACGATGGGTTCAAGTATGTCGTAGCTCTCCTGCGTCAGGTCCGGCACCGTCAGCCCCTCACGCCCGAACGCGTCGGATACCAGCACTGACTGCCCACCCGTCTGCGCCACAATCCCCATCCTGCTGCCAGTGAACGGCTTCATGAAGTGAAGAGCCTTGAAGGCGTCCATCAGCTCGTCTTGCGTGTCAACGCGGATTGCACCCGTCTGGCGGATCATTGCATCCCATAGCGCCATGTCGGAGGCCAAGTGTCCTGTGTGAGACGCGGCGGCCCGAGCTCCCTCAGTCGTCTGTCCGCCCTTCCAGATAACCACCGGCTTGCGCGCCGCAACGTCCCGCAGCGCTTCGAAGAACTTGCGGCCGTCCCGCGTTCCCTCGACGTACATGCCGATCGACTTGACCTCCGGATCCTCGCCCAGGTACTCAAGCCAATCGCCCTGATCGACGGCGATGCTGTTGCCCATGCTGATGGACTTCAGCGGATACAAGCCGTTGATGCGCGCTCTCATTACGAAGCTTGTGGCGTGCGTGCCGGAGTTGGACATAAATCCGATGTCCCCCTCTTCGCCGATCCACTGATCCGCTGAGTTCCGAATGCCCGCCTTGGAGTGATACAGGCACATGCAGTTCGGCCCGACGAGGTTGAAATTTGCCTCCCGCGTCATGTTTGTCAACGCTTCCTGCAGCTGGACGCCCTGCTCCTCGCCGGTCTCCGCAAAGCCGGACGTGAACAACGCCGCCGCCCCCGCGCCCGACTTGATCGCGTCCGCCACTATGCGTGGCGCCACAGGGCGGGGCACTGCGACAATCACGTAGTCAACCTGCCCTGGCACGGCCTCAAGGCTCGGGTAATTCTCAAAGCCCATCTCAAGAATGCCCGGGATCTCGTTTTCATCAATCTGCACAGATACAACCTTGGCCTTCGCGTCACGAACGCTCTTCAGCCACATATAGTCCGTGATCTTCTTGTCGCCGACAACGGCGATCAGCTCAGGGTTGAATGCCCTGTCCAGGTTGGCCTTGCGTGTTGCGTCCATGGAGAATGCTCCTCAGTTTCTCTGCTCTCCGCTCCGTCTATCGAAGCGTTAGCCGTCGTCCTCTGCGGTCAGCACGATGCGCGCATCAACTGCGATTGACCCGTCTGCATACGCCAGCACCGGATTGAGGTCCATCTCGGCAATGTCCGGCGTCTTGCTCACGAATGAGGACACCGCCTCGATCACTCCCTCCAGCGCGTTCAGATCAACGGCACGGGTGGCCCGATAGCCCGTCAGCAGGGGATACCCCTTGATGTCGCGGATGATGCCACTGGCGTCACGTTTCGTAAGGGGCGCGATGCGGAAAGCCACGTCCTGCAGCACCTCAACCGCGATGCCGCCCAGCCCGAACATGATGACAGGACCGAATTGGTGGTCTCGTGTCATTCCGACGATAACTTCGACTCCGCCGCCCGGCGCTTGCGACTGCACTGTCACGCCGTCTATTGCCGCGTTCGGTTCCGCCGCCTTCGCGTTCGCCACGATCTCCTCGAACGCGGCCCGCGCGGCGGCCGCATCAGCAATGCCAAGACGTACGCCGCCAACGTCGCTTTTGTGCGTGATCTCACGCGACGAGACCTTCATGACGACTGGAAAACCAACACTTTCCGCAGCTGAGGCAGCCTCGTCAGCGGACGAAGCAAGGGTCGGCATCGTTACGCCGATGCCCTGCTCTTGGAGAATCGCCTTCGATTCCTCCTCCGTCAGGATGAGCCGACCCTCGGCCCGCGCGCGAGCCGCCGTCTCACCAAAAAGTGCGGACGCTGACACTGTCACAAACACACCCCCACCAGGTACTCCCCTATTGCGCTTTAATGCGCCAAACGCCCCACGGCCATACAGGCCGCAACGCACTTGCTAGTGTATACGAATCGACGCCTAAACGCGCCAATTTCCGTGTCACAGGGGCCCTACAACCGCGACACACCTACCAGCGTCGCGTTCACAATGAAACGGTGTGAATACGTCGTTGCCGGCGCGCACGTCACCAACGACAATGTTGGCTTGTCCGAGTAATCGAATACATCTACGTCCTCTGGCAAAACGACCGTCGTATCCGTGGCACGGTACAGGAATACGTCCCCCCCCGCCGTGACATAAATGTCCACAATCTCGCCGCGCCGCAGAAGGGGCGCAATTTCATCCAAGCGCGCGAAGATTGATCCCTCACCCGCGAATGGTGAATTCACGTGACCGGACATGACCGAATTGCCGATCTCGCCAGGTGTTGCGGAACCGACGTGGAAACCCACAGCATGGTCGGCCGTCTCCCACGCAGTTGTCTCACCGTCCCAAACGATGCTGAGGTCCACAACATTCGATTCCAATTCGATAGCGGGAATGCGGATGTGCGCCGGCCGTGGCTGCTCGCCATACGTCTGAACGAGATCGTCTTCCGTGACTAACTTGTAATTGTCCCTAATTGGTCCCACGTACGCGCCATTGTCTGCCCGGGACACATAGTGGCTGAAATCGCGGAGGATACCGTACTCGTCATAGAGTCCACTTTCGTCCGCCTCGCTTGTCAGGGGATTATCGCTGTCGGCACGTGACTCCGGTGTTTCCGTCGCCGGCGCACTGCCGGGCCCGGAGACGGTTGCCGCCACCGTTGGAGTTGACGTGGGTAGAGGAGCAACAGTGGGCTTCGGCGTTGGCAGACCACGAGACAGATCCTCCTGCGTGAGGCCAGTCTCGGCCTGCGTCACCCTCAAATCATCGAGGTCTGCCTCTGAATACGCCCCAAGAGAGAAATATCCGACCGAAAACAACACCAACAAGACTCCAATGGCTGCCACCAGGACACCCAGCACTAATAGGGGGCGAACGAAGATAAGCGCCCAGAGTCCGATGAAACGATCCATTGTGTGCTCTCTGCCTCTAGCTGAGTATTTCCGCAATCCTCTCATCGAGGACCGCGCCGTTCACCACGCCCGCCCATCGTGTATGCACCGTGCCGTCCTCCTGGATGAAGAACGTCACCGGCAGCCCGCCCACGCCATAGTCGATCGTTGCTTGCCCGTCCGGATCCGTCACCATGACGTAGCCATCGTCGACGGGCACGTTGAATTCCTCGATGAAAGCGAGCGCATCTTCATTCGTATCCTGTATCGCCACACCGATGAAGACGACTCCATCGTCCGTGTACTGCTCATGGGCCTCCACAAGATGTGGCATCTCAACGCGACACGGTGCGCACCATGACGCCCAGAAATTTACGACAATCGGCGACCCCTCAAAATCGGACAGGCTCACATCACCTGCGCCGTTCAGCTGCGAAAGCGTGAACGATGGCGCCGCAATGCTCGTTCGCGTCGTCGTATCCATCGGCATCGTCTCGCGCGTCAGCAGGCTGTACGCCAAAAGCCCGATGAACGCCGCCATTACGACCACCGCCACGCTGACAACTACAATTCCTGGCCGCCGTTGCTCGAGCGCGGCGGGGTCGAATCCTTGGGCAGATGCCGCAGCATCACCCTCGCCGTCGGCTATAGAATCAGCGTCGTCTCGTGAGTCAAGATCATCATCGACCATATGCAATCCCCGCTCCTACAAGTATAACCTGCCCAAGCTAGGCGGCTTCGTTATCACTCCTAACACCCAAGCTGGAACGCGGAATACTAACCAGAATCACAGCCCAAGGTGATTGAGAGTCTAGAGATTCGTACAACCCAGGCCGGAACGCGGAACGCCAACCATAATTACATCTCAAGGTGATCGCGAACCTCAAAATCCTTTACCCCACTCCTGCGTGGTGCCACAATATGGCATCAATCGGGACAGTTAGGTTCTTCGCCTTACGCCCGACAAGGGAGGGGGCCGTTAGAGATGTTCATGCCGCTTGAGGGTGTCCGCGTCATTGACCTGACGCATTACACCGCCGGGCCGTACGGCACGCGCATACTTGCCGATTACGGAGCAGACGTCATCAAGATCGAAAGGCCGGGGGGTGGCGATCCTGCGCGCCGAATCGGTCCCTTCTACCACGATGAGCCGGACCTCGAAAAGAGCGGTTTATTCCTGTTCCTCAACACTAACAAGCGTTCAATTACTCTCGACTTCAAGACTGAGAAGGGCAAGCGGATCGTCAAGGAACTGGTCAAGGACGCCGATATCCTCATTGAGAACTTCCCGCCGGACGTTATGCCCTCTGCCGGCCTTGGCTACGAAGAGCTTAGCCAGATCAATCCCCGCCTTGTCATGACCTCCATCAGCAACTTCGGCAAGACCGGCCCCTACAAGGACTGGGTCGGGCTTGATCTCACCCTTTACGCCATGGGCGGCAACATGTGGGGTTCCGGCGACCCTGAACTGGAGCCGCTCAAGACCGCCGGCCGCATGGCCAGCTTCCACGTCGGCTATGCCGCCGCCCTCGCCACTGCCCTCGGCCTCACCAACGCCGAGCTGCGAGGGCAGGGCGAGAACATTGACGTTAGCTATTTCGAGGTTACGCTCCAGTCCATCGATGGCCGCATGCAGAAACTGCTCGGCTACCAGTACAACAACCAAGTGCCGATGCGTGTTTCTCCGGGCGCAAGTCTTGGGCTCGGCAGCGGCATCTACCCCTGTCTGGACGGAATGTTCATGACGACCGCCGGCGCCGCCCAGTTTCCCAACATGGCGCGCATGGTCGGCGCGGAGGACATCCTGACCCAGCCCGGCTGGGACACCGTCGCCGGCCGCTCCCGCCCGGAGGCCGCCGAGGAGTGGGAAGCAACCCTCATCCCGTGGATGCTGGAGCGCACTACCAAGGAAGTGCAGCGCGCCTGCATGGAGTACGGAGTGCTCGGCGGCCCAGTCAATACAATTGAAAACCTCATGAACGACGAAGACTTTGACGCGCGCGGCTTCTGGCAGACCATCGACCACCCCGCCACCGGCCCGCTCACGTACCCTGGCTTCAACTCACGAATTCACTTCGAGGATGGTGAGCGGCCCGCCCGCCGCCACGCCCCGCTGCTTGGCGAACACACCGTCGAGATTCTCAAGGAAATCGGCATCGAGGGCGAGGAGGTATCCCTCCTCCGCTCCGAAGGCGTCATCTAGGCACATCACCAAATAATGACGCCGAAGGCTAAAGGAGCATCGCAATGACGACGACAGACCGCCGAGACATGACCGGTACGCCCGTCCCCGGCACGGGCAAGCTGCCCCTTGAGGGTCTGCGCATCCTTGACATCACCGTCGTGTGGGCCGGGCCCTATGGAACCATGCACCTGGCCGACTGGGGCGCGGAGGTCATCCGCATCGAGTCCATCAAGCACTTCGCCACCAGCACCCGCGGCCAGATGGCCCGGCCGCCCCTGGAATTCGTGCGTCTCCGCAACACCGGCATGGGTTATGTCGATGATGATCCGGGCGAACGCCCCTGGAACCGCCAGGCCATCTTCAACACGCACTCCCGTAACAAGCTCTCTGTCACCATGGATCTCTCGAGCCCGGAAGGGCAGGAAGCACTGGAGCGACTCGTTGCGCAGGCGGATGGCTTCCTGGAGAACAACGTCGCTATCTCCATGGAGCGATTTGGCATCACGTGGGAGCGCCTCTCCGCCATCAACCCGCGTCTCATCATGGTGCGGATGCCCGCCTTTGGCATCGAAGGGCCGTACAAGAATTACCGCACGTGGGGCAACCATATGGAGGCCCTCGCAGGTCATCCACTCCTCCGCTCCTACCCGGATGAAGATCCGTCCCGCGGCCCCAGCGGCGTCCCCAGCGACGCGGCGGGGGGAGTTGGCGGCGCGCTCGCTTTCATCATGGGCCTGCGGCATCGCAACAAGACCGGCAAAGGTATCCTCATCGAGGCCCCCACCGCAGAGAACTTCGTCCCCTTCCTCGGCGATTTCGTCATGGACTACTCGATGAATGGCCGCGTCTATACACAGCTCGGCAACGGCCACCTCTTCCTCGCACCCCACAACGTGTACAAATGCGCCGGTGACGAGCGATGGCTGACCATCGCCTGCCGCTCTGATGCCGAGTTTCGAACGCTTTGTCAGATCATGGGCGAGCCCGGCCTTGCCGATGATCCACGCTTTGCCGATTCCCTCAGCCGCTACCAGAATCGCCGTGCACTAGATGAGGCGATCTCCCGGTGGACGGCGGAGCAGGACGCCCGCGAGACCATGCATCGGCTCCAGGCGGCCGGCGTCCCTGCCGGAATGGTCATGGACGAGAGCGATGTCCACGCGGACCCCCAGGTCGCTGAGCGCGACTTCTTCCAGGAGGTTACGCATCCCGAGGCGGGCACCCACAAGAACCCGACCACAGGCTTCAAGCTCCAGAACACACCCTATGAGATTCGCCGCCATGCCGTCATGCTCGGCCAGGACAACGAATACGTCTACAAGAACGTCATGGGCTACTCAGAAGAGGAATACCAGAAGTTCATCGACATGGGCCACGTCGGAATGGACTACGACCCGGACGTGCAGTAGGGCACCCTCCGTCATTTCCGCGAAAGCGGGAATCCAGAAGCTGAAGAGCGGCTTATAGGCTACCCACGCCCCCCTACAGCTTGCTCGCCAGTTCCTCCATGTGGCCGGTGACGAGGAAAACGACGCGCTCTGCGATGTTGGTCGTCCGGTCGGCAATCCGTTCGAGGTTGTGCGTTGCCCACAGTAGGTATGTTGCCTCCTGGATGCGAGACGGATTCTCCAGCATGGTTTGGAGCAGTGAATGGTAGGACAAGTCCTGCATCGCATCCACCTCGTCGTCTTCCTCGCAGATCTTCCGTGCCGTGTCCGCGTCATGATCCACCAAGGCTGAAAGCACGCGCCGCAACATGTCGCGGCATTTATCCGCCATCCGCGGCAGGGTGCCCAGTGGCCGGATAGTGCTGTCCGCCCCAATCATCTGCGCGATGCGCCCGTTCCCCTCCGCGTGATCCGCCATCCGCTCAAGATCGACGATGACGTTGAGAACCGAAACCAATACGCGCAGGTCGCTGGCCATGGGCTGTTGTGTCGCAATTAGCCGGATGGCCTTCTCTTCAATCTCGAACCGCGTCGAGTCGATGCGCTCGTCCTCTGCGACCACCTGCTGCGCAAGATTGGCGTCTCGGTTGAGAAGCGCCTCCGTTGAACGCTCGATGGCCCTATCCACCATCGAGCCCATCGCTATCACGTCATCCTGCACTTCCTGCAGAAGCCGATCGAAGTCTTGCCTGGTCGGGTGCCGTTCCATTGCCATTGTCGTTCCCTCTTTTCGTTCTGGGCTACAGCCGCCTCCGTGCACCGCCCGACTAACTGAAACGGCCCGTGATGTAGTCCTCCGTCGTCTTCTCCTTCGGCGTCGTGAAAATCTCCGTTGTCGGACCGAACTCAACGAGTAGGCCAGCCCGGTCCTCCTCCATATGCATGAATGCAGTCATCTCGGACACGCGCGCGGCCTGCTGCATGTTGTGGGTAACGACAAGGATCGTATACTCATGTCCCAACTCCTGCATGAGCTCCTCGATGCGCAGTGTCGACGCCGGATCCAGCGCTGAACAGGGCTCATCCATCAAGATAACGTCCGGCTCCACCGCCAGCGTCCGCGCGATGCACAACCGTTGCTGCTGGCCTCCGGAAAGCTCATTTCCTTCCTGGTTAAGCTTGTCCTTCACCTCGTCCCACAGCGCCGCTTGTGTCAGGCACCGCTCGACAATCTCGTCCAACTCAGCCCGATTCCGAACCCCGCGCCGCCTGGGGCCGTAGGTGATGTTCTCGTAGATGGACATCGGCAGCGGATTCGGCCGCTGGAATACCATCCCCACGACGCGCCGCAGTTCGGTCACGTCCACGCGCCGATCATAGATGGGCACACCGGCCATCTCCACCGATCCCTCCACACGCACTCCGGGAATCAGATCGTTCATCCGATTGAAGCTGCGCAGGAAGGAACTCTTGCCGCAGCCCGACGCGCCGATGATTGCCGTCACCGTTCGTTCCGGGATCTCTACCGTGATGTCCTTCAGCGCTCTGAACTCGCCGTAATACAGCGACATATTCTGCGTGCTGAGCGAGACAGGCCGTTCCGCCACGGGCACGCGGTCAGAAACCTGCTCAGGTAATGCCAACCTGCCAGGTGACCTTTCTCTATCTCGAGATCCCTCTAGGCTCACCACGGTGGTCATGATAGACGCACGGCGCGTCTCACCGCCACCGGGATTTTCCGTAACGCCGTTCGTCATGTCAGCTCTCGTTTCCGTCTCCCCTTACCCGAATCTCCCCGTGATGTAGTCCTCCGTCGCCTTCCGCTTCGGCATCGAGAAGATCTCTCCCGTTTCCCCAAACTCAACCACATATCCGCTGCGCTCATCGTCGACAGTCATGAACGTTGTGTAATCGGAGACGCGCGCCGCCTGCTGCATATTGTGAGTTACCAAGGCGATGGTGTAATTCGGAGCCAACTCTCGCATCAACTCTTCGATGGCCAGCGTCGCGATGGGATCGAGCGCCGAACACGGCTCATCCATCAAGATGATCTCCGGGTCCAGCGCCAGCGTCCGTGCGATGCACAGCCTCTGCTGCTGGCCGCCCGAAAGCTGGTAGGCCGACTGCTTTAGCCTGTCCTTCACCTCGTCCCACAGGGCCGCCTGTCGCAGGCACCGCTCCACCAGCGCGCCCATATCGCCCCTGTATCCGGCGAGTTGTGGTCCAAACGCGACGTTGTCATAGATTGATTTCGGGAACGGGTTGGGCTTCTGGAATACCATCCCGATGCGGAACCGAATCTCTGTCGGGTCCGCATCCTCCGCGTACACGTTCTCTCCATCGAACATAATCTGACCCTCCACACGAGCGGTGCGGATCAAGTCATTCATCCGATTCATGCAGCGCAGGAGTGAACTCTTGCCGCAGCCGGAAGGCCCGATGAATGCCGTGATCTTCCGCGGCGGAATGTCCAGGTTCACGTCCTTCAGCGCCTGAAATCCACCGTAGAAGAGATTCAACCCGCGCACTGAAAGGGCAGGTGGCGCGGAAATCGTTGTCGCAGTTGCCATATATGTAACTCTCTCCCTGCCTGCCTTATTCTTCCGACCGGCGCTGGAACCTGTCCCGCAACAGGATCGCCGTCGCGTTCATGGTCAGCAGCACAAGCAGCAGGATGATGATTGCCGCCGCTGTCACGTGCTGCCAGTCCAGCTGCGGGCGTGACACCCAGTTGAAGATCTGAATCGGAAGCACTGTGAATCGCTCGAACGGATGCCCGGGCGTGAACGTAACGAAGACGAGTCCGGAGATGGCGAGCAGCGGCGCCGCCTCACCGATTGCGCGTGACATCGCAAGAATCGTTCCAGTCAAAATCCCTGGCAGAGCGGACGGCAGAATCACGTGCCTCACCGTCTGCCAGCGCGTTGCTCCCAGCGCCAGCGAACCCTGTCGATAGCTGTCAGGTACTGCCCGGATGGCCTCGCGTCCCGCCACGATCAAGAGCGGCAGTACTAGGAGTGTCAGCGTCAGCGCGCCAGCCAGAATGACCCGGTCAAGGTTCAGTAGGAAAACAAAGACGGCCAAACCCAGCAGCCCGTACACGATGGACGGCACGCCTGCCAGGTTTGAGATATTCAACTCGATAAACTGCGTCAGCCGGTTGCGGGGCGCGTATTCCTCAAGATAGATCGCCGTCGCCGTTCCGATGGGGAACGTGAACAGCGCCGTCAGGCCTCCGACCCACAGCGTCCCGAATAAGGCGGAGCGCAATCCGGCGTCCGGCGGTCGGCGTGAAGGATACGTCGACAGGAAATCCCAGTCGATCCATGCAAGCCCGTCAATGAGAACATCGATGATGAGCGCCGCTAACGTCGCAAGGCCCACGAGCGTCGACCCAAGGAACAGCATGACCGCCGCATTACCAATAAGGCGGCGTCCGCGCAGGCTTCGGTGAAATTGCTCAGCACTGACGCTGCGAACACCGTTGGGAGTCGTTGATTCCATGATCCTGCGCCCCTAATACGCCTGCCGCCAGCGCCGAACCACCAAGTGGCCAAGGACGTTCATGGCGAGCGTCATCACGAATAGCAGCAGCGCCACCGCGAATATCGTGTAGTAGATCGTCGTCCCCTGAGGGGTCTCGCCGAATCCCACCTGCACGATGTAGGCCGTCATCGTTTGGATGCTCTCTCGCGGATCAATCGTGAGACGAGGAGTCGCGCCCGCTGCTATGGTCACCAGCATCGTCTCGCCGATGGCCCGTGAAAGCCCGAGGATTATTGCGGCCACGATGCCGGATAGCGCCGCCGGCGTTACC
This sequence comes from Dehalococcoidia bacterium, assembly GCA_965207115.1. GTDB lineage: Bacteria > Chloroflexota > Dehalococcoidia > UBA6926 > UBA6926 > VXMO01. The sequence continues at coordinate 63,138 of CBDBLR010000003.1, forward strand.
ACCCGCGTCGCCACCTCAAACCGTGTTGCCCCCAGCGCATACGCCGCCTCACGCAGTGAGCGAGGGACGGCCAGCATCGCATCCTCCGACAAGGAAGACACTATTGGGATAATCATCACGCCCATCACCAGCCCCGCGCTCAACGCGTTGAAGATGATCATGTCCGGGAACAGAAACGTCTGTAGAAGGGGAGTCACGAAAGTCAACGCGAAATAGCCGTAAACGACCGTCGGAATGCCTGCCAGGATCTCGAGCATCGGCTTCACGACGCGCCGAAGCCGGTTCGGCGCATACTCACTCAGGAAGATAGCCGTGAACAGTCCCACTGGCGCCGCTACCAGGATTGCAATTGCCGCCACAAGAACCGTTCCTGCGACAAGTGGCAGCACGCCGAACAGCGAGGGCTGGAATCGCGGAGTCCACACGGTACCCGTAAGGAATTCGATAACCGAGACGTCCTGGAAGAACCGGAAGCTCTCATTTACCAGGACGAAGACAATTCCTAGGGTCGTGGCGATCGAGACAACCGTGGCCGCGAGAAGCAACATGTGGATCAGGGTCTCGGTACCGCGCTCAGCCCGTTTGCCGGACAGTAGGCGTTTCTCCAGGTTCTCCTTTGAAACGCGAGACGCGGAAAATGACGCTTCAGCCAAAAATGTGATCCTTCCCCAATTGCCCCTAAAGCCCCCGCACACAAGAATGCCCGATGTAGATTAAGTGAGGGTTAAGAAGCCTCGTCATTCCCGCTAAGGATGGTATCCATCGCGTACCCCCTCTTTCTGCGGGAAAAGGTTAGTGCTTGCCCAGTACTTGCTTCGGGGGTGGGGGCAGCTCGTCAAAGGCTACTCCGGCTAGACCGCTGCCCCCTCGGACACCGGTATCCCCAACTCTTCCAACAGTGCAAGCACCCGTGTCCGTATCGTGTCACGGATTTCACGAACCTCATGCGCCGGCCGTCCCTCGGGATCAGGCAGCCCCCAATCCTCCGCGTCGAATATCGCGGCAGGGCAGGCGTCATCAACGTTGCATCCCATGGTGATGACACGGTCGGCCCCCTCCAGCATCTCCTCAGTCACGACTTGCGGAGTGGCGTCTCCCAGGTCCAGTCCAATCTCTCGCATCGCATCTACCACTTCCGGATGCACGTGCTCCGCGGGCATTGTCCCGGCCGACATAGCGATGGCCTTCCCGTCGGAGAGGGTATTCAGCAGGGATGCCGCTATCTGGCTGCGGCCGGCATTGTGAACACATACAAATAGGATCTCTGGCCTCTCGACGCTGTTGCTGTTCGATTCAGTCATCTTGTCTGTCCTTCCGCACTCCCGCGCCCTACCCCTCATACTCCGCTGTTGTGGGAGGAGCAGTCACTGCTCCTCCCACAACAAGAGCGTTGTTTGTTCAATGCCTTGCTACGCCCCGGTGTATGCCTTGGCCAGCTTGCCCTTCTCCTCATCGTAGTTGGGCAGAGCCGTGTAGCCGACCTCCGGAACGAGACGCGGCAGGTTGTCGAGGTAGTAGTCGACAAACAGCTTCAGCTCAGGCCGCAGGCGCAGCTTGTTCACGTCCACGTAGATGAAGATCGGGCGGGCCAGAGGCGCATAGCTACCGTCCGCGACCGTCTCATCGCTTGGCTCGACACAACCGTTGCCGCCGTCGACCGCCACCAGCTTCAACTGGCTCGCGTTCTCAGCGTAGTAGGCGTACCCGAAGTAACCCAGGGAATTCCGGTCTCCTGCGATACCGCGCACCAGCACGTTGTCGTCAGAGGACGCGACGTAATTGGAACGAGAAACCCCCTCATCCCCGTTCACCACGTCCGTGAAGTAATCGAACGTGCCGGACTCCGTGTCCGGACCGTATAGGTTGATTGGCTCATTCGGGAATCCGGCGCGGACATCGTCCCATGAATCCACAGTGCTGTCCGGCTTCCAGATTTCATTGAGCTCAGCCACCGTCAGGCAGTTTACGAAGTCGTTCTGCGTGCTGACCATCACCGCCAGGCCGTCCAGCGCGACCGTCAACTCTACCCACTGGATGCCGTTCTCCGCTGCCGCAACCGCCTCCGTGTCCTTGATTGGGCGTGACGCATCGGAAATCTCGGTCTCACCAACCGTGAAGCGCTTGAAACCACCTCCGGTGCCGGACACGCCGACATTTACGCGGATGTCGTTGTAGTCGATGCCAAAGTCCTCGGCAACCGCCTCGGAGATCGGCGCAACAGTGCTGGACCCATCAATCTCAATCGTGCCAGACAGGCCCATCAGGTCTACTGGGGTGGACATGGTCTGCAGCGCAATCGCCACCTTCTGCTTCTCAAACTCGTAGTTGGGAAGCGCCGTGTAACCCACCTCCGGCACCAGTATTGGCGCCTGATCTAGGTAGAAGTTCACGAACGCCTGCAACTCCGGCCGAGCCGCCAGCTTGTCCGCGTCTACGTAGATGAAGATGGGACGGGCCAGAGGCGCATAGCTACCGTCCGCGACCGTCTCATCGCTTGGCTCGACACAACCGTTGCCGCCGTCAACCGCCACCAGCTTCAACTGGCCTGCATTTTCCGCGTAGTACGCGTATCCGAAGTAGCCCATTGAATTGCGGTCGCCTGCGATGCCGCGCACCAGCACGTTGTCATCTGACGAAGCGACGTAATTGGAGCGTGACACACCCTCGTCTCCATTCACCACGTCCGTGAAGTAGTCAAACGTGCCGGACTCCGTATCGGGTCCGTACAGGTTGATCGGCTCATTAGGGAAACTGGAGCGAACGTCGTCCCATGAATCCACAGTGCTGTCCGGCTTCCAGATCTCATTGAGCTCGGCCACTGTCAGGCAGTTCACGAAGTCGTTCTGCGTGCTGACCATCACCGCCAGCCCGTCCAAGGCCACCGTCAGCGGGATGAAGTTGATTCCGTTGGCAACTGCTGCACCTGCCTCCGAGTCCTTGATCGGGCGCGAAGCGTCGGAAATCTCGGTCTCACCAACCGTGAAGCGCTTGAAACCGCCTCCGGTGCCGGAGATGCCAACGTTGACGCGAACGTCAGGGTACAGGGCAAGGAACTCCTCGGCAACTGCCTCGGAGATCGGCGCAACCGTGCTGGATCCATCTATCTCGATGGTGCCTGTGAGGTCCATCGTGCCGTCCGTTGTTGTTGGTGTTGAAACCTGTGATCCGCTCGATGTTGTCCCAGATGTTGACGGCGTCGCCGTCGGGTCATCCTCGCCGCATGCCGCGCCCCCAAGCACGACAAACAGTCCAAGGACGCCGATAAACAATAGCCGGCGCCACGTCTTACCTAACTGCATCGTTCCTCCTTGTCGTCCTGCACTTTGGCTTTCGCCCAGTCTTCTCCACTGAGCGTAGGCAAGACGGATTAAGGAGTCGCCAACGGACGGTTAACATGGCATTAAGGCATCCTCGCCTACCTGGCAATGCCCCCGCGTTACGACATCTGCCCCCAGGACGGCCCGGCCTTAACGTCCACCACGAGCGGCACGTCAAGCTCTGGCATAACTACTGGCATTACTTCATCAACGATAGCCGTTAGCGCGTCCCGCTCATCCTCAGGCGTCTCGAACAGCAGCTCATCGTGAATCTGCAATAGCATCTGTGTCCTCATCCCCGTGTCGTCGAGCCGTTCCTGCATTCTCAGCATCGCCAGCTTGATGATCTCAGCCGCCGTCCCTTGCACGGGCATGTTGATAGCCATTCGTTCTGCAGCTGCCCGAGCCTGCTGATTCGACGCTGTCACCTCGGGCAGGTATCGCCGTCGGCCCATCAAGGTCTGAACGTATCCGTTCTCCCGCGCCCCCGCGATGGTGTCGTCCATGTACTTCCGTACCCGCGGGAACCGCTCAAAATACGCATCGATAAAGGCGTCCGCCTCCTTACGCTCGATCTCAAGCCGCGTCGACAGGCCAAACCCGCCCATTCCATACACGATGCCGAAATTAACTGCCTTTGCGATTCGTCGATGCTCAGATGTCACCTCGTCCGGCGGAATGCCGAGGACCTGCGACGCTGTTGATGAGTGGATATCCTCCCCCGCGAGGAAGGCATCCTTTAACCCTGTGTCATCCGAAAGGTGCGCCAGCACCCGCAGCTCCACCTGCGAGTAATCCGCCGCAACCAGCAGCGCGCCGTCCCCCGCGATAAACGCCTCACGGATCCGCCGTCCCGACTCAGTCCGCACGGGGATGTTCTGCAGATTTGGGTCCTGCGACGCGATCCGTCCCGTCGCGGAGCCCGTCTGATTGAAGCTCGTGTGAATCCGCCCTGTTCCCGTGTAGACCTCCTTGGGGAGCGAATCAACATACGTGGAAACCAGCTTGGAGAGCTCTCGGTACTCGAGGATGCGCTGAACGATGTGGCCATGCTCGTCCGCGTTCTTGGCCAGCCATTCCAGCACGGCGGCGTCCGTCGAATAGCCCGTCTGCGTCCGCCGCCGCGCCGGCAGCCCCAGTTTCTCGAAAAGCACCTCCCCCAGCTGCTTGGGGGAATTAAGGTTGAAGACCAGAGGCTCGTCCATCCCCGCCGCCGCGCCGGACTCGTCGTATATCTCCTGCGTCATCCGATCGAGATTCCCGTGCATCTCCTCGGACATCCTCGCCAACAGACCTGTGTCCAAACGCACACCATTCCGCTCCATGGTTGAGAGCACCGGTACGAGTGGCATCTCTAGACCCTCGAACAACGCCTCTGCGCTTTGTTCCTTCAGGATAGGCGCCCACGACTCCATCATCCGCAGCGCATAATCGGCCGCTGAGCACGCATACCGCATGGCCGCCTCACCGTCCAAAGCATGGAACGGGACCGCCTTTGCCCCGCGTCCCAACAGCTCCTCCCAAGTCGGCAACTCCTGACCGTACTCCGACAAGATAAGCGTCGGGAGGGCAGTGGACGGTTTGCCCAGCATGTGCGCCGCCACGGACGTATCCCAGATCGAATTGGTTACCGATACTCCGGCATTCTCCAGCGGCGGTAATACTTCCCGCGCCACATGCAACACGAGTGTCCTAGATGCCTCCCCCAGTTCGTCCTCCCCAAGAAAGCGGCCAAGCCGCTGCAAGAGTTCCCCACCGGTTGCCAACGGTATGCCCATCCCCTCTTGCATCAGGGGCACGTAGGCGGCTTGGCCGGCGGCCCAGGACAACCCGATTCCTGCCGGCGTCCCCTCCAATACTCGAGGGGACGTTGCCGGCGCCACGATTGAAACATGCGTGGCATCCGCAATCTCGGTAAGCAGTGAATCCAACTCATCGACAGTCGAAACGCTCCGGTAGGACACATCGGCCTCGACCGCCGAAACCGGTGTGGCCGCCGCATCCGTGTCTTGTTCGCCAATATCGGGGATCCGATTCAATAGCGACGTGAACTCCATCTCACGGAAGAAGTCCACGAGACGCGAACGGTCGAAATTCTCCGTCCACTGCAGGTCATCCACCGTCACCGGCAGATCAAGGTCGGTGACGATCCGCGTTAGCTCCAGTCCCTGCATCGCCGACTCACGACCGTCGATGAGCCGCTGCCGCACCCGTTCCGGCGTCACGTCATCGATATGTTCATAGACCTCGCCGACGGTGCCGTACTCCTGCAGCAGCGTCGTGGCCGTCTTGGCACCCACTCCCGCCACACCTGGAATATTGTCAGAGGGATCACCTTGCAGCGCCTTCAAGTCAGGTATCTGCTCGGGCGTAAGCCCGTACCGCTCCCGCACCGTGTCGGGATTGAAAAGGGACTCGTTTCGAGCGCCACGCTGATAGAGGACACTGACTGTCGGTGAGACTAGCTGCATCGTGTCTTGGTCGCCCGTCACGATGATTGTTCTGAGGCCGCGCTCGGTGGCCCGTCGCGAGAAATGGCCCAGGACATCGTCTGCCTCGAATCCCGGCAATTCAACGATGGGCAGCCCGATCGTCTCTACCGCCTCCCGCACCCGTCCGTATTGGGAGCGCATCTCATCCGGCATATGAGGCCGCTGGGCCTTGTAATCCTCGAACATCTCGTGGCGAAATGTGGGGCCGGACATATCGAACGCAACCGCGGCATACGCCGGTCGCATCTGCCCCAATACCTTAAGTAAGGAAGCTGACACACCGAATACGGCGTTGACAGCCTCTCCCGTCTGCGAAACGGACAAGTGTTGGATGGCATGGAAAGCCCGATGAAACATCGCGTGGCCGTCAAACAGAACAACCAGGCCGTCATCGATCGCGCGTACTCGGCCGCTTCTGTTTCCTGCAGCTGTCTGTGTCATCTAACTGAGCCTTACTCTCCGCTGCAAGAGAACCTACGGCGCCGGGGTAGCGTCACGATCCTCAGGAAGCATCCACGCCCTCAGCGCCAGTGCTCGCGACCTGGCCCGATGAAGTCCCCCCAACGCCTCAATGATTGACCGGGCCTCCGGCCAATCCCCCATGTCCACCTGTGTCCGGAATGGATGGGTCGTGATGTGAAGCGGCAGCAACTCACCAGACGCCTCATGCACAGGAGCAACCGTTAGAGGATTCTCCGTTAGCGCCCGCCCCAAGCCGCCGAGGCTCCCTGCGAGGGCTTGCACCCGAGATTCAGCCTCCCCGAGCGCCGCCAACGCCTCCTCATAGCGTTCGTGCGGCGTCTTGGCCTCCTCGCCGCCCGGCGCAATGCGGCTCGTGCCAATTCTTTCTGGTTCGCGTCGTTGCATCATGATTCCGTCACCAGAGTAACGCACAGGTGGTGTCTGCGCCCGCGATCCAACGGGGTAAGCAGTTGACGATGTACCCACTTGCCCCATAATCGATAGGTAGGCGCGGAAAAGGCATTCCTAGGTATCAGGCAGCGAAGGCGGAAGCAAATGACAAGATTGAGTAGGACAGGGCTTTTGCTCGCCATCTGCCTTGCACTGCTCATCGTCGCGGCGGCCTGTACCAATGACGACTCGACATCTACGTCCACTGCTGAGCCAACTGCAACCGGAGACGACGTAGGCGACCAAAACGGAGACAGAGCTCGACCCACACCGACGGTGAATCCGCCGGTTCCCACCGTTCAGCCCGTTGGGACCGGTACTGTAGACACAATGTCAGTTAGCGGCAAGCCTGTTCCCGCCGACGCCATGCGCGGAGGAACTCTTATCGCATCTGTCTGGCATTCAGACCAGACTTTCAGCACGTGGGAGGATGATGGAGGCGCGTCATTCGTCATGATGCACCCCTTGCATAATCTCCTCCTGCAGCCTCGCACCTGGGGTGACACCGATGATTTTCAGCAGCACCGCTTTCTTGAGGTCCATCCCGACCTGGCTCTGGGGTGGGAAATCTCCAGTGACGGATACAACGTCACCGTCAACTTAAGGAATGACGTTGTCTGGACAGACGGAACGCCATTAACGTGTGGTGACATTGCCTGGACATATAATTCCATTCGAACGGGCAGAGGCCTGATTCGCAGCCCGAGATCCGTTTACCTCGCCTCCGTTAGTCAGGTGCTCTGTGAGGACGATTACACAGCCAGATTCGTCCTCCGTGAACCGCAGGCTTCAATCATCGATGCGCTTGCACTTCCACACAACATCATTCGGCCCCAGCATATCTACGCCAATGACACCGCGGCCATGCGGGATCGTCTCCCCACTGTCACTACAGGGCCGTTTGTCGTTTCAGAGCACGTGCCGGGCGAGAGTATCACCTATCGGCGGAATGACACCTATTGGGATCAACCCTTTCCATTCCTGTCCGGTCTGCAATTCGTGATCCTGGCCGAGTCTGCTTTGGCGACCGGACTCCGTTCAGGGACCATCGACGTGGGAAAGCCCTCGGGCTACGCCTATGAGGAAGCGGAAACCCTGGAAAGTGAATGTGATAACTGCCAGGTATGGCCTCGGGCACTGGCCATGTGGAACACACACCACATTATCCTGAACCACACCAGGGAACCCTGGAATACCAGTGGCCTAAAAGAGGTAATTGCCCTCGCAATCGACAACACAAAGAACATCCGAAATGTGCATAACGGCTGGCATTTCCCGCCCACCGGTTGTGGTACGTATCCCTTCTCAACCTGGGCAATGCCGATTGATCGCTGCACGGATATTCCCGGCTTTGGCGATTTCTCCACAAAATCTTCGCCGGCTGCGGACAAGGCGCAGGCCAGAGAAATCCTCACCGACCTTGGCTACTCGCCAGGTGAGTTGTCCATCTCCATCTTATTTAGCGAAACAACTGAGCAGGACATCCCTGCCGTCATATCCGATTTTCAGGAAATCGGCATAAACGCTGCTGCTGTCGTCCTTAACGAACGAGACTTCCTTGCGCGTATCTCCGAAGGAGAATTCGAAGCGGCCGTTCATTCTGAATGGGCCATCAGCGATGCTCTGGACATCCTGCTTCTGGGGCACTTTTATACAGGTGGTCGTGACAACTTCGGGCAATTCAGCAGTCCGGAACTCGATGACCTCATCGACGAAATGGGCGCCACCACGGATCTCACCACCCGACGAGAACTTGCGTGGGACGCACTGGAACTGGCGCTCCAACAACAGGCAAAGATTGTTGTATCCCACGGCGTCCTCGTGCCCATCTACAGTGAGCGGTTGCGCGGAGTAATGCCCGGACTTGACTTCCAGGCTGAACACGGCCCTCAACTCCGTTACGATCACGCCTGGCTGGCTCCCTGATCAACCACAGAGCCCCGTCCACAGCCGTCCTTATTGCCCCACCCTTGTACTACTAGGATTGACATACCTATAGCGGCTGTCATAATCGATAAATCTAACTAGGTTCTTAGGGAGGAAGGGAGACCTCATGAGCAGATGGACACTGCTCCTTGTCGGGCTTATCGCCACGCTCGCGCTGCTTGCCGCAGCGTGTGGAACGGCCGAGGAAGACGACGAGGAGACACCCGGGCCGGCGGAGCCCACCGCGACGCCGCTTTTGATTACAGGGAGCTCGCCAACGGCGGTTCCCGATGATATGGACGACAGCACGGACGACATGGATGACGACATGACGGACGAAAATGTATCCGTCAGTGGCATCCCGCTAGACCCGGATGCAGTCTATGGCGGCACTCTCAAGCTCGCCTATAGGTCCAACAACCCCTTGAATCCGTGGGAAGAGGCGGCCGGGCCTGCATTCGATGTTGGGCACCTGCTCAACAACATGCTGATCAAGCCCCGAACGTGGGGAACCGAAGACGATTTCAGAAACAACGCGTTCTTTGAGCTGCATCCTGATATGGCCAGCAGCTGGGAACAGTCTGAAGATGGCCTCGCGTGGTCATTCAACCTCCGCGATGGCATTAACTGGTCCGACGGCGTGCCTATGACGTGTAATGACGTCAAGTGGTCGTTTGACACAATCCGGCTTGCGAATGATGCCGGACTCCTCCGCAGCCCGCGGAAGACCCACTACCTGGCCATCGATAGCATTGTTTGCGCAGACGATCTGACCGTGGTTTTCAACCTTCGGTGGGCGAAGCCCGCCGTCCTGGAAGTCATTGGGCAGCCGTACAACATCATCTTCCCGTCCCACATTTACCAGACTGAATTCCTGGAGACCGGCAAGCTGGACTCCATGCGGGAAGAGCCCTCCAAGGCCACCACGGGCGCGTTCAGGGTGGTTGAGTACATCCCGGGCGAGGGATATACGTTTGAGAAGAACGAAGACTACTGGGATGCGCCGCTCCCTTACGTTGACAACGTAGAAATGATCTTCCTCTCCCGCTCCAACATTCCGCCCGCCCTCCGCACAGGAGCCGTCCACGTTGGTGATTCGCACGGCTACACCGGTGGACAGGCACTCACGCTGATCCAGGAGGCAGATGAAGAGGTCTTCAAGATCTACGATCGTGTCATTGCATCCTCATTCAGCCCCGCGCTCTTCCTTAACAAGAATCGCGAGCCCTGGAATGACCCGGCCGTGAATACCGCATTCGCGCTGGCAATTGGCAACCAGAACTACGTCACCACCGTCCAGAACGACCTCTTCGTTCTGCCGACGGGCTGCGGCTTTTACCCCACCAGCGAGTGGGCCATGCCCGCAGAGCGCTGCGCGGCCATCCCTGGCTACGCGGATGTCTTCGGCGACACACCCGAAGAGCGTATCGCTCAGTCTGCCAGGGACAAGGAACGCGCCAAGCAGATCCTTGTTGAAGCCGGTTACACTGGCGAGAACGCCCTCAACCTGAAAATGGTCGTGTGGGGCGTGATTCGGGCGGACGGCCCAGCCATCCAGCTGGACTTGCAGGAAGTCGGCGTGAACGTGGAGATTGTCGAGTTCGACTCCACGACCACCTACACCAAGTGGTCCAATGCGGACTTCGACGTAGGAGTCCACAGCTTCTGGATCGCCGGCATCGACCCGGACGTGACCCTGTACGAGCACTTCTACACAGGTTCGGATCGCAACTACAACCGCTACAGCAATCCTGAGTTTGATAACCTCGTCAACACGATGAGTCGAACCCTGGACAAGGAAGAGCGGAAGGAGCTTGCGTGGCAGGCCATGGAACTCGCGTTGAATGACGTCGGTAAGGTCGTCATCTCGCACGGATCCTACTACCCCATGGTCAGCGCCAACCTCCGCGGCTACATGCCTGCACCCAACTACCTCGCAGGCTATGGTCCGCAGAAGCGCTACTCCCATGTCTGGATTAACGAGTAATCCAAAGGACGACTGACACTTCTGAAAACGGCCAAGAGCCGATTCCGAAGAGCGATAATGCCCCTGCCGCACCGGCAGGGGCATTATTCCTTTTTGCAATACCTAGTATTACAGGGGTTGACACTAGCTAAGCGCGCGTCATAATGACACAATCGCCCGATTAGAAAAGGGAGGGGGAGGCTATGAGCAGATGGACATTGCTCCTTGTTGGCTTAATTGCCACGCTTGCGTTGCTTGCAGCGGCGTGTGGTACGGCCGAAGAAGACGAGGAAGACACATCCGAACCAGCGGAACCAACAGCGACCGCGATTGTCATCACGGGGAGTTCGCCAACGGCGGTACCCGACGATGAGGATGACATGAGCGAAGATGACATGATGGATGAGAACGTCTCCGTCAGCGGCATCCCACTTGATCCGGATGCCAGGCACGGCGGCATTCTCCAGACGTCATATACATCCCACAGCCCGAGCTTCGTTCCGTGGGAGTCAGCAGCGGGACATTCATTCCCTGTTGCTCACTTGCTGAATAACATGCTCATCAAGCCACGAACATGGGGCGATCGGGACGACTTTAGGAACCAGGTTTACTTCGAGTTGCATCCCGACCTCGCCGAGAGCTGGGAACAGTCAGAAGATGGAAGGGCCTACACCTTCATTCTGCGTGACGGAGTGAACTGGTCAGATGGCGTCCCGGTCACGTGCAACGACATCAAGTGGTCGTTTGACACCATCAGGCTTCAACAGGACGCCGGACTGCCGACCAGCCCACGCAAGACCCACTACCTGGCCATCGACTCCATCACATGCCCGGATGACGCGACCGTGGTGTTCAACCTCAGGTGGGCGAAGCCGGCCATGATTGAAGTCATCGGCCAGCCCTACAACGTCATCTTCCCTGCGCACATCTACCAGACTGAATTCCTGGAGACAGGCGCGTTGCGGTCCTTCCGGGAGGAGCCTTCCAAGGCAACTTCCGGCGCGTATACGCTCACCAGGTTCATTCCAGGTGAGATATTCGTCTTCGAGCGCAACGATGACTACTGGGACGAGCCGCTTCCGTACCTCGATGGCGTGGAGATGCGATTCCTTGGCCCAGGTTCCTCCCAACTCCCGCCGGCGCTGCGCGCAGGCCGACTGGACATTGGCAGCACCACTGGCTACACGGGTGGTCAGGCAGACACGCTTCTCGCAGAGTGCACGGAAATGTGCCAATTCTGGAACGACCGCGTCATCGCATCCTCGTTCAGCCCCGCTCTCTTCATTAACAAGGAGCGTGAAGGCTGGATGTCGGATCAACGGGTTCATGAGGCCTTTGCCCTCGCCGTTGACAACCAGAAGTACATCACGACGGTTCGAAACGACTGGTACGAGCTCCCGGTAGGCTGCGGATTCTATCCGACATCCCCGTGGGCCATGCCCAAGGATCGCTGCGGTCAGATCATTGGATTCGCGGATGTTGTTGGCGATACGACTGAAGAGCGTGCCGCTGCCGCCGCGGCTGACAAGGAGAAGGCCCGGGCATTGCTGGCCGAAGCCGGCTACACCGCCGAGAATCCTCTTGAGGTAACGTGGACGGTGTGGTCGCCCATCCAGGGTGACATCCCGGCATTCCAGAGCGACCTTGAAGAGGTTGGTGTGCAGGTGACCACGGATGTCCAGGAGTCGGCTACAGCCTACGGCAACTGGGCAACAGCCAACTTTGACTTCGGCCTCCACAGCTTCTGGATTGCGGGAATCGATCCGGACGTAACCCTGTACGAGCACTTCTACACGGGTTCAGACCGCAACTACAACCGCTACAGCAACCCTGAGTTCGACAATCTGGTCAACCAGATGAGCCGGACATTGGACATTGAGACGCGGAAGGAGCTTGCCTGGGACGCGATGGAGATGGCGTTGACTGACGTCGCCAAGATCGTCGTCTCTCACAGTTCCTACGTTGCGGCGGTCAACAAGGACGTCCGCGGCTACATGCCGGCCCTCAACTACCTCGCCGGCTATGGCCCGACGTACCGCTACGCCCACGTCTGGCTAGATCGGTAAGCCATACCGCTGAGCCGCGTGGCGCGGACGACAAGTCCGAGACCACAAGAGGGCCCCGATGCACCAGCATCGGGGCCCTCTGCTCTTAAGTCCCCGCCTCTCGCCACTTCTCACATGTCATCCTCTCTGTAGTACCTAGTATTCCGAGGGTTGACACTAGCTAGGCGCACGTCATAATTGCCTAATCGCGTCTTACCTTTTGGGAGGAGAATAACTATGAGCAGATGGACTTTGCTCCTTGTTGGCTTAGTGGCCACGCTTGCGTTGCTTGCGGCTGCGTGTGGTACGGCCGAAGAGGACGAAGACACACCCGTACCGGAAGAACCCACCGCGACGGCCATCGTCATCACAGGGAGTGCGGCAGACACTCCGGAGCCCGAGACGGGCGATGACATGGACGACGAAGACGATATGACGATGGATGAGAACGCCTCCGTCAGCGGCATCCCGCTCGATCCGGATGCCCAATACGGCGGCACCCTTCAAATCTCGTACACAAGCCACAGCCCGAGCTTCGTGCCGTGGGAATCGGCAGCCGGCCACTCATTTGAAGTGGCGCAAATGTTGAACAACATGCTGATCAAGTCGCGCACGTGGGGCACAGAGGAAGATTTCAATAACTTTGCCTACTTCGAGTTGCACCCTGACCTCGCCACGGATTGGGAACAGTCCGCCGACGGATTGGCGTACACCTTCAACCTGCGGGACGGCGTGGATTGGTCAGATGGCGTGCCGGTCACGTGTAACGACATCAAGTGGTCGTTTGACACGATCAGGCTTGCGCAGGACGCAGGTTTGAGCACGAGCCCACGAAAGACCCACTACCTGGCAGTCGACTCAATCGTTTGCCCGGATGATTTGACAGTGGTCTTCAACCTCCGATGGGCGAAGCCGGCCATGATTGAAGTCATCGGCCAGCCATACAACGTCATCTTCCCGGCGCACATCTACCAGACAGAGTTCCTGGAGACTGGCGCGCTGCGCTCATTCCAGGACGAACCCTCCCAGGTAACGACCGGCGCCTACAGGTTGGCTAACTACATTCCGGGTGAAATATTCACCTTCGAGCGGAACCCTGACTACTGGGATCAGCCGCTCCCTTACCTTGACGGCGTAGAAATGCGATTCCTTGGCCCCGGCTCGTCCCAGATTCCACCGGCGCTGCGTGCAGGCCGTCTGCACATCGGCAGCCCCAACGGATACACCGGGGGACAGGCGGACACTCTCCTCCAGGAGTGCACAGAAACGTGCCAATTCTGGCAGAACCGCATCATCGCCTCCTCCTTCAGCCCCGCCCTCTTCATCAACAAGGAGCGGGAAGGCTGGATGCAGGATCAGAGGATCCATGAGGCCTTTGCCCTGGCGATCGACAACCAGGCATACATCACCACCGTTCGTAACGACTGGTACGAGCTCCCGGTAGGCTGCGGATTCTATCCGACATCCCCGTGGGCCATGCCGAAGGATCGCTGCGGTCAGATCACCGGATTCGCGGATGTTATTGGCGAGACGACTGAAGAGCGAGCCGCCGCCGCCGCCGCCGATAAGGAGCGTGCACGGGAACTGCTGAAGGAAGCCGGCTACGACGAGATGAATCCTCTCACGGTTGACTTCACAGTGTGGTCCCCAATCCAGGGCGACGCTCCGCAGTTCATCAATGACCTCGCGGCCATTGGTGTCACGGCCGAGGCCGATGTGCAGGAGTCTGCTACCGCGTACGGGAACTGGGCGACAGCCAACTTCGACTTCGGAGTCCACAGCTTCTGGATCGCGGGAATTGACCCGGACGTAACCCTGTACGAGCACTTCTACACGGGTTCCGACCGCAACTACAACCGCTACAGCAATCCTGAGTTCGACAATCTGGTCAACCAGATGAGCCGAACGCTGGACACGCAGGAGCGGAAGGAGCTTGCCTGGGACGCGATGGAGATGGCGTTGAATGACGTCGCCAAGATCGTCGTATCGCACAGTTCCTACGTGATGGCCATCAATAAGGATGTCCGCGGCTTCATGCCGGCCATCAACTACCTCTCCGCCTACGGACCGCTGAAGCGCTATGCCCACGTCTGGCTTGATGAGTAATCCAGATCGCTAAGCTGATGTGGCGCGGATAGCAAATCCAACGACCACAAGAGAGCCCCGGTGCAACTGCACCGGGGCTCTCTACTTTTTGTACCTAGCACTGCTAGGGTTGACACCCGTTACGGTCAAGTCATAATGTCATAATCGTGTTTCATTCTTGGGGAGGAGGGGAATCATGAGTAGATGGACTTTGCTCCTTGTCGGTTTGGTGGCCACGCTTGCGCTGCTTGCAGCCGCGTGTGGCACGGCCGAAGAAGATGAGGAGGAAACAACACAACCGCCGGAGCCCACCGCTACGGCGATCGTCATTACGGGAAGCGCTGCAGATCCTACGGCAACACCCGAAATGGCTGAACCGATGGATGATCCTGATACTTCCGTCAGCGGCATCCCGCTTGATCCGGATGCCAAGTACGGAGGCGTCCTGCAAACGTCGTACACGTCCAACAGTCCGAGCTTTGTTCCGTGGGAATCGGCGGCAGGGCATGCCTTCCCCGTCGGCCACCTGATTAACAACATGCTTATCAAGCCGAGGACGTGGGGAACCAGGGAAGACTACAACAACCTGGCCTACTTCGAGTTGCATCCTGACCTCGCCACAAGTTGGGAACAGTCTGAGGATGGACAAGCGTACACGTTCCAACTGCGTGACGGCGTGAACTGGTCGGATGGCGTCCCGGTCACGTGCAACGATATCAAGTGGTCGTTTGACACAATCAGGCTCCAGCAGGATGCAGGGTTGCCCACCAGTCCGCGGAAGACGCACTACCTGGCCGTCGATTCAATCGTCTGCCCGGATGACCTAACCGTGGTCTTTAACCTCAGGTGGGCGAAGCCGGCCATGCTCGAAGTCATCGGGCAGCCTTACAACGTCATTTTCCCCGCGCACGTCTACCAGACGGAATTCCTGGAGACCGGCGCGCTGAGGTCCTTCCGGGAAGAGCCCTCCAAGGCAACTTCCGGCGCCTACACGCTGGCCGAGTGGATTCCCGGCGAGTCCTTCACGTTCGAACGCAACGCTGACTACTGGGATCAGCCGCTTCCATACCTCGATGGCGTTGTGATGCAATTCCTTGCAAGCTCAGCCGTCCCCACTGCGCTGCGCGGTGGCCGGCTGGACATTGGAAGTGGCAGCGGCTACACGGGCGGGCAGGCGGATACGCTCATCCAGGAGTGCCAGGAGACGTGCCAGTTCTGGGATCGCATCATTGCATCCTCATTCAGCCCAGCCCTCTTCATCAACAAGGAGAGAGAAGGCTGGATGCAAGACCAGAGGATCCATGAGGCTTTTGCCTTGGCCGTTGACAACCAGAAGTACATCACGACGGTTCGCAACGACTGGTATGAGCTCCCGGTAGGCTGCGGATTCTATCCCACCTCCCCGTGGGCCATGCCGAGAGAGCGCTGTGGTCAGATCATCGGCTTTGCCGACGTGGTTCCTGAGACCCGCGAAGAGCGCGCGGCCGCGTCTGCGGCTGACAAAGAGAAGGCCCGGGCGTTGCTGGCCGAAGCCGGGTACACAGCCGAGAATCCGCTTGAGGTGAATTGGACGGTGTGGTCGCCCATCCAGGGTGATGTCCCCGCCTTCCAGAGTGACCTTGAGGAGGTCGGCGTGAAGGTCAACGCCGATGTCCAGGAGTCGGCCACCGCATATGGGAACTGGGCGACAGCCAACTTCGACTTCGGAGTCCACAGTTTCTGGATCGCGGGAATCGACCCGGACGTGACCCTGTACGAGCACTTCTACACGGGTTCCGACCGCAACTACAACCGCTACAGCAATCCGGAGTTCGACAACCTCGTTAACCAGATGAGCCGAACCCTGGATCAGCAGGAGCGCAAGGAGTTGGCTTGGGACGCGATGGAGTTGGCGTTGAGTGAAGTCGCCAAGATCGTCGTCTCTCACAGCTCCTACATCCCGGCGGTCAACAAGGACGTTCGCGGCTTCATGCCGGCCCTCAATTACCTCGCGTTCTACGGGCCGCAGGGTCGCTATTCCCACGTCTGGCTTGATCGGTAAGCCATACCGCTGAGCCGATGTGGCACGGATAGCAAGTCCAAAGACCACAAGAGGGCCCCGATGCACCAGCATCGGGGCCCTCAACTTCTTGTAACCAAAAAATGGCGGGAGTAGGAGGGAGTCGAACCCACCGGAGACGGCGCTGGCCGCCCCCCATCGGGGTTGAAGCCCGTGAGCCCCACCGGGAACTATCTACTCCCGCGCTAAGCGGAAAACCTACCAGAACCCCTCTCTGACGACGGAGGGGGGGCGTCGCTATTCAGTGGAACAATAACCCCAAGGGAATAGTAACCTCAAACGCCGTGCGGCCACTAAGAATTTTCGGCGATGTACTTCTCAGCGAAGATTGCGGCTGTCGCGCCATCGCCAACCGCAGACGCGACCTGTCGCGCAGACTGTTGCCGAACGTCACCCGCCGCGAACACGCCGGGGAACTTCGTCTCCATCTTCAGGTTCACGTGCAGATGCCCTTGCTCATCCGCAGGCAGCTTCCCCTTCAGGAACTGCGTATTCGGAGTCAGGCCCACATAGATGAATACGCCGTCGACGTTCCTCTCAGAAAATGAGTCCTGCGTCACGTCCTTGAGCACCAGTTTGTCGACAAGGCCGTTGCCCTTGATCTCCTGAACTGTAGTGTTCCAAAGGAAGTCCATCTTCTCGTTGGCGAACGCCCGCTCCTGCAGGATCTTCTGTGCCCGCAGCTCATCACGCCGATGGATGATCGTCACCTTTGACGCGAAACGTGTCAGGTACGCACCCTCCTCAACGGCCGCGTCGCCGCCGCCGACAACCACAAGCTCCTTGTCGCGGAAGAATGCGCCGTCGCACACCGCGCAGTAAGAGACGCCGCGGCCGGAGAACTCGTCCTCGCCCGGCACCTCAAGCTTGTTGTGCATGGAGCCCGTCGCAATGATTAGCGTCTTTGCCCGGATTTCGCCGTCATCCGTCGTGACGACCTTGTAGTCGCCCTCAAGCTCGACGTCCTCCACCTCGGCGTACTCCACGTTCAGGCCGAACTTCTCCGCGTGGTCCATCAACTTTTGGCCGAGCTCCGGCCCAAGGATGTGCTCAAAGCCCGGATAATTCTCCACGTCCTCCGTCACAGCAAGCTGCCCGCCAACGAGGCCGCGTTCGATCAGCAGGGTATTCAGTCGAGAGCGCGTACCGTACAGTCCGGCCGCCGCCCCTGTCGGGCCCCCACCTAGAATGATCAAATCATAGGTATCCAACTCTCACCTCACAGTGCCACTCATGTGAGAAGACGCCGTCCAGACAGGTGTCCGAAACGGCGTCCGCCCGAGTTCCTCGAAATAAGCAACCTTTTAGCCGGTCCCGCCCATTCACGGGAACCAATCAGGGCCGCTTGCTAAACGGTGACTACCTTGGAGAGGAGGCGATCCTTGATCGCCTTCTTCGGCATCGCGCCCACAACCTGCGCCACGGGCTCGCCACCCTGGAAGACCATCAACGTCGGGATGCTCATCACCTGGTACTTCAGCGCAATGTTCGGCGCCTCGTCCACGTTCAGCTTCGTGAAGCCCATGTCGGTGGAATACTCCTCCGCGAGCTCCTCGACGATTGGCGAGACTATCTTGCACGGGCCGCACCACGGCGCCCAGAAGTCCACGAGCACCGGCTTCTCCGCGCCTAGAACCTCACTCTGAAAGTCGTTCTCGGTTACATCTTGCAGCTTTGCCATCCCGGACCTTCCTTCCTGGTTCGTTACCCCACTATGGGTATAGTCTATCCCCCCACGCAACAACTCGTTCTTACCGTGCGGGCATATCAGTATACGAAATCTACCCAAAGCTGTCATTCAAACTCATTCCCCTCCCATTCAAAAGGCCGCCCACGCCGGAACGCGTCCTACCGGCCCAACAGGCTCACTCAGCGCCCAACGCGAACCGAGAAAAACCCCTCGCGCGGGTGTATCATTGCGGTACAGCAAGGCGTGACCGTGCTCCCTCAAGGTGGGCGCGGCGCTGACCTTCAAGGGGAGGTGGGGAAGAAGTGCGTAATTTTGACTATGTGGCGCCCACGTCGCTCGCTGAGGCGGTTCAGGCCTTTGGACAAGCTGGCGATAAGGCGCGTGCCCTCGCAGGCGGCACTGACATCATCGACCAGGTCCGTATCGGTCGCAGGACCCCGGAGCTGCTCATTGATACCAAGCGCGTGCCTGAAATGATGGTCTTTGAAGGTGATGGCGCCGGCGGACTGCGCATTGGCGCAGCGCTCCCACTGTCGCGTGTGCGGGACGATGCAATGGTGCAAGCTACCTTTCCCGCTCTTGCGACTGCGTCCGGCCTCGTTGGTGCTGTCCAAATACAGAATCGGGCCACACTTGGCGGCAATGTCGGTAACGCCGCCCCTTCGGGTGACACAATCCCTCCGTTGGTGGTTCTCGGCGGCACGGTCGTAATCGCTGGCCCACGTGGCACGCGTGAAGAACCTGTTGGAGACATCTTTGCCGGGCCCGGGCAGATGACACTCGCCCCGGATGAGTGCCTCGTCGAGTTTCGCGTCCCAGCGCCGAAAGCCAACAGTTCCAGCTACTATGTGCGCTTCATCCCGCGCGCAGAGATGGACATTGCGGTTGTTGGAGTTGGTGTCTCACTGACACTTAACGGAGGTGGGCAGATTGAGGATGTGAACATCTCGCTCGCATCCGTCGCCCCAACACCTGTCCGCGCGACCGATGCCGAGGACGTGCTGCGAGGAGAGACGCTAACTGCGGCGCTGGCGAGAGAAGCCGGTGAGCAGGCGGAGCATCACGCGTCGCCCATCTCCGATGTGCGCGGCTCGGCTGACTATCGGCGCGAACTCACGAAAGTCCTGACGCGCCGAGCTGTCGCCGCATGCGCCGCCCAACTCGGCGTCAACGTCAGTTAGGAGGACAAACATGACAACTACAAATCGACGCATCGTCCAGTTCACGGTCAATGGCAACTCGGTGGAAGTCGCCATTACCCCTCGGCAGACACTACTTGAGGTGGTCAGGGACGATCTCGGCCTGACCGGCGCGAAGGAAGGATGCAGCAACGGCAACTGCGGCTCCTGCACAATTGAGGTTGATGGTGCCACCATCAACTCCTGCTGCGCTCTTGGCGTTGAAATGGACGGCAGGGAAGTAAACACCATTGAAGGCCTCGCGCCGGGCAATGACCTGCACCCCATCCAGAAGGCCTACATGGAGAACGGCGGTTTTCAGTGCGGCATCTGCACGCCGGGATTCATCCTGTCCACCGACCATCTCCTCAAGATGATTCCGAATCCAACAGAAGAGGAAATCAGGCTCCACCTCGCGGGCAACCTCTGTCGCTGCACCGGCTACGACAAGATCGTCCGATCCGTGCAGGCCGCCGCCGAAGACATGAATTCCTGAATCAACCCTCCCCTCTTTCTGGCGAAAGCCGGAATCCAACCCCTTTCTCGATGGGAGATGGGTAGGGAGAGGGGCAACGCCATGACCCAGACCCAATCTGCCGCCACCCTAGTTCGTGGGCGCTATGTTCTCGCACGAGCGGAGCACGATGGCACCGCCACCTTGCTCGATGACGCCGCCGTCGCAATATCGACAGACGGCTCCATCATCGAGACCGGCAGCTTCGACGATCTCCGTCCCCGCCACCCTGGTGCCGACGTCATCGGCGACGGCTCCCATTTCGTTCTCCCGGGCCTCGTCAACGCCCACCACCATGGTCGCGGCGTTTCCTACATGCAGCTGGGACAGCCCGACGGCGCGCTCGAGACGTGGCTGAATCTCGCGTGGGGTCGCAAGCCCATGGACTCCTATCTGATGGGCCTCTACACCCTCATGCAACAGCTCCGATCCGGCACAACCGCCGTCATGTTCAATCAGGCCGGCCCGCTTGCAGAGGCTGAGGGCACGCTGACCGCGTTCCGCGAAGTGGGTATGCGCACCGCGTTTTCCATCGGATTCCGCTCCCAGTGCTTCCTCGTCTACGGCGACGACGATGAGTTCCTCGCCGGCCTCCCGGATGATCTCTCGCAGACTGCCCGAGCCGTTGTTGAAGGCTCCCGCGTCGCCTTTGAGGACAACCTCAACCTCGTTCTAGACCTCCATGAGCGATACGAGAAGCCGGATCCGCAATCCGTCCGTATCCTGCTCAGCCCGTCCGGCTACCACTGGGCGGACGAAGATACCCTCCGCCGCATCGTCGACACTGCGCGTGCCAACAACATGGGCATCCACACGCACGTCCTCGAAACCGTCTACCAGCGTCTTTATGCCAACCGCACCACCGGCCAATCCCCCGTGCAACGACTCGCGGACATCGGCATGGTCGGCCCCGGCGTCTCCTACGCCCACTGCGTCTGGGTCACGGAGGATGACATCCGCATCCTCGCCGAGACCGGCACGTCAGTCAGCCACAACGCCAGCTCCAACCTGCGACTCCACAGCGGCGTCGCGCCCGTCCGCGCCATGCTGGACGCCGGCGTCAATGTTGGTATTGGCACGGACAGCGTCGGCCTCAATGACGATGATGATTTGCTCCAGGAGATCGGACTCAGCCAGCGCCTCCACCGCGTGCCCGGTCTCGATAACCGTCACGTCACCCCCGGCGAACTGCTCCATATGGCCACGCTCGGCGGCGCCAAGGCCCTCACCCTTGACGAACACATAGGCAGCCTCGAGCCTGGTAAACGGGCCGATATCGTCATGCTCAACTGGGATCGCGCCTCCTACCCCTATCTCGATAGCGAACTTGATCCCCTTGAAGTTCTAGTCTCGCGAGCCCGCGGGCGCGATGTGCGAACCGTTCTGATCGATGGCCGCGTCGTCTTCAACAACGGCGAATACCCCACCCTCAACGTCCCCGCCATCACCATGCGCATCCAGGAAGCTCTCCAAGGGGGGCCCCCGCCGGAAGTCCTCACCCGCCGACATGCCGCGAGAGAACTGGACCCCTATATCCGCGCCTACTACCGAGACTGGCAACTCCCCGAAGGCCCCCAGCACGCCCTCCGCAACGCCCGCAACTAATCCACTGTGGTGTACTATCCCCTTGACGTGTCAGCACACAGGGGGGTGGGTGATGACAACAGATATCGGCGCGCAGATTGACGCCCATATCGACGAAGCGGAAATCGTGGAGTTGATGCGGAGGCTCCACCAGCACCAGAGCTTCCCGCCATATGAGGCAAGCGCCATGGCTGAACTCCAGGCGTGGCTCGCAGAACGCGGCATCAATGCCGACCTCATTGACGTAGCAGACGAACCCGGCCGTCCCAACCTCTACTACAAAATGGAGGGCACCGGCGGCGGCAAGACCGTCATGTTCAACGGGCACATGGACATTGATCCCGTCCCTATGAACTTCGAGGGTGATCCGTGGGAATTCAAGATTGAGGACGGCAAGGTGTACGGTCACGGCCTCGTCAACATGAAGTCCGGCGTCGCCGCCGCGGCGGCAGCCTTTATCGCCCTCCACAGGGCTGGCATCCCCATGCGCGGCGATGTGCTGATGACCGCCGTTGTTGGCGAGCTGCAGGGTGGATCAGGGGCCGTCGACCTTGTGCAGCGCGGCCTGCTGGGCGATGTGTGCATCATCCCCGAACCCAGCGACATGGAACTGCTTCTACTTCACGCCGGCGCAATCCAATTCCTGGTCCACACCTATGGCGAATCGGCGTGGATCGGCGCGATGCACAACATGAAGCACGTCAACGCCGCTGAGAATCTTGCCCGTATTGTCATCGCCCTCAAGGACTTTGAGTTCGATTCCCCGCGGCGTGAGGAGTTCCCCGGCCTGCCACGCCTCATCGTCGGCGGCATCAACGGCGGCATCGGGCGCCAATATGCACACTGGCGGGCTTCTTATGTCCCTGATTTCGCGTCTGCCATCCTGGAAGTGCGCGGCCTCCCGGAACAGGACTACGATGACATCCAACGTCAGATTGAAGACGTCATCAGGAGCGTTGCCGATGGCGATCCCGATTTCAAATGGGAGATTGAGCGGCCACCTGCCACCAACGCGCCCGAATGGCAGAGCCTGAAAACCGAAGCCTATGGCATTGACCTGCCTCTCGAACACTTCCTGAACCAAACCATCGCCAAGCACCACCGTGAGGTACGGAACGAAGACCCGGGCTGGATGTCTTCCAACGCCTGGGCTGATTCTGGCCATTTCACCAACGCCGGCTGTGTGTCAGTCTGCTACGGACCCAGCGCTCAAAGGATGTTCATGCGGGAGTACGGTGTGGAGGTGAAGTGGGTGGTGGACTGCGCAAAGATCATCGCCCGTGCCGCCGTCGACATAGCAAATATGGACAAGTAACCCAATCATGCTGCCGTAACACCCCCTCTCGTGGTAACGTGTCCGCACAACACAGGGGGTGTGTTATGACAACCGACATCGGCGCACAGATTGACGCCCACATCGATGAAGCTGAAATCGTGGAGCTGATGCGGAGGCTTCACCAGCACCAGAGCTTCCCGCCGTATGAGGCCAGTGCCATGGCTGAACTCCAGGCGTGGCTCGCAGAACGCGGCATCAATGCCGATCTCATCGACGTCGCGGACGAACCCGGCCGTCCCAACCTCTACTACAAGATGGAAGGCACGGGCGGCGGCAAGACCGTAATGTACAACGGCCACATGGACATTGATCCCGTCCCCATGTACTTCGAGGGCGACCCTTGGAAATTCAAGATCGAAGACGGCATGATCTACGCCCACGGCCTCATCAACATGAAGGCCGGCGTGGCTGCAGCCGCCGCAGCCTTCATCGCGCTTCACCGCGCCGGCATCCGGATGCGAGGCGATCTCCTCATGACCGCCGTCGTCGGCGAGTTGCAGGGCGGGGTAGGGGCGGTAGACCTTGTCCAGCGCGGCCTGATTGGCGATGTCTGCATCATTCCGGAGCCCACCGGCATGGAACTGCTTCCACTCCACGCCGGCGCCATCCAATTTCTAGTCCACACCATTGGTGAAGCCGCCTGGATTGGCGCGATGCACAACATGAGCTACGTCAACGCCGCCGAGAAGTTGGCCCGCATCATCACCGCCCTCGAAGGCTTTGAATTCGATTCCCCTCGACGCGACGAGTTCCCCGGCCTTCCACGCCTTATTGTCGGAGGCATCAACGGCGGCATCGGCCGGCAATACGCCCACTGGCGCGCTTCCTACGTCCCGGATTTTGCGTCTGCCATCCTTGAGGTCCGCGGCCTCCCGGGACAGGACTACGATGACATCCAGCGACAGATCGAAGACGTCATCAGGAGCGTCGCCGACGGCGATCCCGACTTCAAGTGGGAGATCGAGCGCCCGCCCGCTACCAACCGCCCCGAATGGCAGAGCCTGAAAACCGAGGCCTATGGCATTGATCTGCCCCCGGAGCACTTCCTCAACCAGACCATCGTCAAGTATCACCGTGAGGTCAGGAACGAAGAGCCGGGCTGGATATCCTCAAACGCCTTCAACGATTCCGGCCACTACACCAACGCCGGCTGCGACTCCCTCTGCTACGGCCCCGGCGGACACACCATCATCCGCGAGTACGGCACCGAGATAAAACGCGTCGTAGACTGCGCCAAAATCATAGCCCGCGCCGCAGTAGACATGGCAAACATGGATAAGTAGCAAATCTACTCGACGCCCGCGCCAGTGCAAGCTACACTAATCCTGTCGCCGAATAGCCTCGTCTCAGACAGCCGGCGGCAATAGGGGAAGCGGGCCAACAACAGAAGCCCGCAATGGAGGAAGTTGAAAATGGTTGCAACACCTGAAAAGGCTATTGGACAGCCTATCGTGCGTGTCGATGCTGTCGAGCGCGTCAAGGGACGAGCGGTCTACGCCCCGGATCTCACATTGCCGGGCACGCTGCACTGCAAGATCCTGCGTAGCCCGTACGCCCACGCCCGCATCAAGAGCATGGACACATCCGCCGCGGAGGCATATCCCGGTGTTCAGGCCGTGGTCACCCACAAGGACCTGCCCTCGCTCGAATCAGACGAGCAGGTCGGTGGTGAGGTCACATTGGACGCAGTCTATCTGCGCCAGTTCCTGATGGCATCGGATCGTGTCCTCTTCCACGGCCACCCCGTCGCCGCCGTTGCGGCCACGTCCCCGCACATCGCAGAAGAGGCGCTTGAACTCATCAAGGTCGACTATGAGCCGCTCCCGGCCGTCGTCGGCATTGAGGACGCTATCAAGGACGATGCGCCAATTATCCACGAGGAAGTCCGCACGCGCGGCCTTGAGGGACGTAGCGATAAGCCCACCAATATATCCGTTCACATGGAACTCGCCCGCGGCGATGTCGCCAAGGGCTACGAAGAGGCGGAAGTCGTCCGCGAAGCCGAATACCGGGTTGGCATGGTGCATCAGGGCTACATAGAGCCCCAGGCCTGCACCGTTGACGTCGACGCCACCGGCCACATCACCATCTACACAACCACGCAGGCATCCTTCGCCAACAAGAGTCAAAACGCCGCCCTGCTTCAGCTCCCCCTCAACAAGGTCACCGTTGTGCCCTTGGAGATCGGCGGCGGTTTCGGCGGCAAGGGATTCACAGTCCCTGAGCTTCCCACGGCACTACTCGCCCTCAAGACCGGATCACCCGTCAAGACGGTTCTCAGCCGGGACGAGGTTTTCCGTGCCACCGGCCCCGCGCCGGACGCATACGTCTGGGTCAAGGCCGGCGCCAACAAGAAGGGCGAGGTCACCGCATTCGAGGCCAAGTTCTACCTCGATGCCGGGTGCCTCCCGGGCTCCGCGCTCTACGTGAACAACATTCTCGTCGCCGGCCTCTCACCCTACAAGCTCCCCAACTTCCAGGCCGACGGCTACGACGTACTCACTAACAAGTCTCGCTCTCAGGCCTACCGCGCGCCGGGTCTCCCGGAGGGTGCATTCGCCATCGAGACGATGATGGACGAGCTTGCCCAGGCGCTGGACATGGATCCCATCGATCTCCGTATCGTCAATATGACGGACGACGGCGAGCCGATGAGCGATGGCATGGCACTGCCAGTCACGCGATTCAAGGAGATCCTTGAGACCGTCAAGAATCATGATTCCTGGACATCGCCCGTGCCTGAGGGCCGCGGACGCGGTGTTGCAATTGGCATGCGCCGAGAGGGCTCCGGAACCTCCACCGCAACCATCCAGCTCAACAAGGACGCGACATTCAGCCTGATTGTCGGTTCCGTTGATCTCACCGGCACGCGCACATCCATGGCGCAGATCGCCGCCGAAGAGCTTGGCGTCACCGTCGAGGAGGTTCGCTCCACCGTCGGTGATACCGATTCCGTCGGCTACAGCGATGGCTCCTGGGGCAGTCGTATTACCTACGTCACCGGCATGGCTGTCAAGAATGCCTCCGAAGACGTGATCAGGCAGCTCAAGGAGCTGGCCGCAGAGGGATTCCAGGCGAACTCTGAGGACGTTGAGTACTCGGATCGCACATTCACTCTGCGTGACAACCCGGAGCAGTCAATCACGCTCTCAGAGCTTGCGTTCAAGAGCGTTGGAATGGGCTTGGGAGCAGTCATTGGCAATGGCCTCGCCACTGGCGTCCGACCCGTCACCAGCTCCGGCGTCCAGATCGCCGAGGTTGAGATCGACGACGACACCGGCCGTGCAACCATCGCCCGCTACACCGCATTCCAGGACCCCGGCCGCGCCATCAACCCGATGGCCGTTGAAGGCCAGGTTCAGGGCGCGGTCGCGCAGGGTGTTGGCTGGGCGCTCTGGGAGAACTACGAGTGGGGCGAGGACGGCATCCTCAAGAACGCCAACTTCCTCGACTACCGTATGCCCACCGCGCTTGACCTGCCGATGATTGAGACCATCTTCGTCGGCGGCCCGGCCCCGGAGAACCCGCTTGGTGTCAGGGGTGTCGGTGAAGTGCCGATTATCCCGCCGCTCCCGGCCGTCGGCAACGCCGTCAGCCGCGCATCGGGCATCCGCCACCGGGAGATCCCCCTCAATCCCGAGCGCGTCTTCTGGACCACCCACAACGGCTCCAACGGCAAAAGCTAAGCCGTCACTCCATCAGAGAAGACAAAAGAGCGGCGGCTCCTGAATGGAGCCGCCGCTCGCGTTTAAACTGTGGCGATTGTCGTCACCGTAGCAAGGAAACGAGCGTGATTGGATGGAGGCAGTGCGATGCTCAAGACTCTAATAGAAACCGATGCGGAAGCCTGTTTTCATGGGGGAGCGTTCTTTGATGCAATCGGACATCGATTTGAACACCTGGATCGTGTGGACGAGGTCATCAATGCCGACGTGCTGGATGCCTGGTTTCCACCCGCGCCGGGCGTCATTGACGCACTCGCAGGGCGTCTGCCCTGGCTAACCAGAACCTCCCCGCCCACGGGCAGTGAGGGACTGCTTGAGACTATCTCGGAACGGCGCGCTGTCCCCGAAGAGTCAATCGTTGTCGGCGCCGGTTCATCGCATCTCATATTTCTCGCCTTGCTGCACTGGCTCCGACCGGACAGCAAAGCACTGATTCTAGACCCCTCCTACGGCGAATACGCCCATGTCCTTGAGCAGATTATCGGATGCGAAACCGACCGGTTCCCGCTCGACGTGGACAACGATTTCCTTGTTGATGTGGATCTGCTTCAGGCTGTTATCGCCAATGAAGCACCTGACCTGGTAGTGTCGGTCAACCCCAATAACCCGACCGGTCAGCACATCCCACGTGCCGAGCTGATCAACCTGATTGAACAGTCCCCTGCAGACACACTTTTCTGGATTGATGAAGCCTATGTTGACTACCTCAATCCCGATGAATCCCTGGAGCGATTCGCTTCGGTAAGCGACAACGTGGTGGTCTGCAAATCGATGTCGAAGGCGTACGCGCTCAGCGGGCTGCGTGTTGGATATCTCACGGGGCCGCCGGCAATCATGAGCTCGCTCCGG
Organism: Dehalococcoidia bacterium; assembly: GCA_965207115.1. GTDB lineage: Bacteria > Chloroflexota > Dehalococcoidia > UBA6926 > UBA6926 > VXMO01. The sequence goes on from CBDBLR010000003.1 coordinate 90,816, forward strand.
CGCCGTTCTGCCCCATGGGCTGTCAGCCTTCCCGGCCAATTGGCAGGTGTAAAGGCGCTCGAGGATCCCATGTACTACGATGCACGCTACAAGGAAACCAATGACCTGCGAGGGCAGCTGGTAGATAATCTCAACGCGCTGTCCGGCGTCACTGTCGTCTCCGGAACGGCGAATTTCTGTTTCCTGGAGTTGTCGCCGGACGTACCGACGACTGCTGAGATCATGGAACGTTGCCGCCGTCGGAATCTCTTCCTGCGAGACCCCGCGGCGACGAGCCCAAGACTGGGCGACCGCTCACTGAGGATAGCTGTCAAAGATGCCGAGACGACCGCGCGAATGGTGCACATCCTCCGGGATGCGCTGACTAGCCAATAGCCACTTGGAACCGCCAGCGCGGGCGCGCATGCGCTGCCCATGTACTTAGAAAGGCACGAACCCCGTGCCCAATGAAATATCAGACATCAGAGCCGCCCCGAACAGCACACTCGCTGACCCCGCAACTGCCGAAATCGCGAGGTTGGCTGCCCCCTTGTTCCCCACAAGAGCGAACGGCACGCCCAACAAGACCGTGATTATCCCCATCGAGAGGACCGTTCCAACCCCGAACAGGACCAGATACCCGATACCCGCCCAGAACGATGGCAGTGTCTGCAGCAAAACAAGCATCACCGCCGCGCTGCCTGCCAGACCGTGTACGACTCCGATCGAGTAGGACTTCACCCGGAAGAACGGCCGCCCCAGGTGAAAGAACCCGTGCCCGGACTCCACCTCCGCCTCCGCTTCCGCAGCAGGATCATGCGTCCCATGGATATGCACGTGTTGGACGGAGTCGTGGCTATGCTGATGGACGTGCAGGCGGCCTCGGGCCAGGTTCCAAAATACCTGCGCCCCCAGAAGGACCATCATCACCCCAACCCCGAACTCAAATATGTGCGCTATCGACTCATAGCCGTCCAGCAGCCCACGGAACGCCAGGATGACGACACCGAGGATCATCAACGGCGTTGTATGGCCCAGCCCCCACGCCCCGCCAATCCACACTCCGCGCCACACATTGCGGTTCTCACCCACAATCGTCGACACGGCAACGACGTGATCAGCATCCGTCGCATGTTTCAGCCCAAGCAAAAACCCCAAGGCCAGTGCCGCCAGAAAACCAGTCTCCACATCCATTCCCGGAATCACCCTCCAAATTCTATGAACCTACAACCATAGTAGCGCCCCCGACACTACCCTCAACTCGCCGTCCTCCGCGTTGAATCCGAGTTCCGCTCAGTTGGTGGCAACTAGCCAACACAGCCGGAACGCGGAGTTCCAGCTCTACAGGCATCTATCGGAGATCGCGAACTCTAAGAATCACCAGCCAAGAACCGCCGCGGATTCTCCACAGTCATCAAGTGGATCGCCTCGTCCCCCACGCCCATCTCCCGCAGATAGGGCACGAATCGACGCCCGACAAACGCATACCCGTCCGGGTTTACTTGGCGATGCTTCTCCTCAGGAGCCCCCCAGGAATCATCCGGGTGCCTCTTCACCGACCAGTCATGCGACAGCATCAACTGTCGCTCAAAACCCGCGTCCAGAAGCCGCTTCACCATGTCCGCCTTGTCCCGCCACGGCTCATTCAGTTGGTGTCCCGGCAACTCATCCATCCCCAGGAAGACTCCCTCCCGCGCCAGGTTTGCCAGATACTCAAAGTCCGTCGCGTCCGATGAATGCCCGATGCACACGCGCGAAGGGTGAACCCCCTCCTCGGCGAAGATGCGCCACTGCGACTCCCCAACTTTGTTCAGCGGTTGCGTATGTGTCGTGATCGGAATTCCTGTCTCATTCGATGCACGCGACGCTGCTCGTAGCACCATCGCCTCCGCGTCTGAAAGCTCATAGTTGTTGTCGGCGACCTTTATCATCCCCGCCTTGATCCCCGTCCCCTCGATCCCCTCCACAATTTCACGCACATAAACCGCCGCCATTCGGTCGGGGTGTGTGAACCAGATGAGACGAGGAATATCCACGTACGTCCCCGTCGACGCGATGATATTCACGCCGGAGCCCTCGGACACACGCTTCAACATCAGGACGTCACGACCCAGCTCGAAAGGCGTGGCGTCCATGATCGAATCCAGGCCCTCAGCCCGCGCCTCGGACAGCATCGCAATGCCCCCCGACTCAATCCCTTCCCAGTCCATCAGTTCCGGGTACGTCGCCTTGATGCCCGGGAACCCGACAATCACATGTTCATGCGACAGGGTGAACCCCAACTCGCTCGCCGCCATCGGCCCTCTAACTGTCTCCACCATCTCCCGCGCCATAACAACCTCCCCTTCCCGTCATTGCCGTGTCGTATCCTACCCCCATGTCATCCAACGACGACAACACCCGCGTCATCCTCACAGCGATCGCTGTCGATCTCCCCGGCATAGTGGACGATATCCTTGGCGCTATTGAACGCGCCGGCGCCACGATTGAAACGACCTCCGTCGCTTCCCTTGATACCGCTGTCAGCATCACCCTCCTTCTCCATGTCCCTCGAAGCGGCACAACCCCACTCCGTGCCGCCTTGGTCGGCCTTACCGTCGAGAGGGACATTAAGTTCCACGTTGACGACATGCCCTGACCCACACTCCCCTGCGTACAATGCTCCTATGGACTCATCAACCCGGATCCTTGTCGGAATTGTCGCCACCGTCATCGTCCTTGTCGTCCTGGCAATCGCCCTCCCCCGTCTCATTCAGGAGGAGGAGGCCGACTATCCGCCCAACACGCCGGAGGGCACCGTACAGCGATACATCCGCGCCATGATCGACAAAGACGTCGATACCGCCCTCGCCCTCGTGACCGAAGAGAATGCCACCGCCTGCGTCGAAGACGAGTTCCGGAATCGCCTGCGATACACCTCCCTCGATGAACGCCGTGTCCGGCTTGGCGATGTCGAAGAGTCTGGTAGTGACACTGTCAGCATCACCGTCGGCGTCACGCATCGTCGCGAACCTGGCCTCTTCCAGCTCCCCGAAGAGGGCAACACTGCCGAGTATGCGTTTGACCTCCAACGCTCAGCCGATGGCTTTTGGCTCATCTCAGATTCGGAATGGCCCATAGCGCTTGGATACATCCGCGAAGACTTCTGCGAACGCGAACCGCCCCCCACACCGTCAGTATCCTCATCATGAGCATCCCCCAGCGTTCATACGTCTATCTCGCCGCCTTTGCCGCATTCTGGCTCCTTCTGCAGGGCGCCTACGGCCTTGCCACCGATCTAACCGGCTCATTGGGTGGTCTTCTCAGTGGCGACACACCGGACGCCACGTGGATCGCTATGGTCATCGTCGCCCTTCCGGTCTGGCTCGCACATGAATTCCTGCTCCGTCGCGCCTCAACCGGCCACCCCGACGAAGTCGCCTCCGCGCTCCGCAAGCTATACGTCCACGCCGCCCTCTTCCTCGCCGCCCTCTACATCTTCTTTGGCGCGTTGGAGATCGTTCAGGGTGTTCTCGGTGATGTGTCGAGTCTCGACCACATCGGTGGAGTCGCTGCGGCCTCTGCCCTCTGGTACTACCTCTGGCGACGCGAGAATCTCGAAGGCCAACCCGGCGGCCGGGCCGAAACAGTCCAACGCTGGCGAATCTACGGTCTCAGCATCCTCTTCCTCGCCACCGCCGTCACGGGCGCCTTCTGGATCATTGCTGCCCTCGCCTACGTCGCCTCAGGCGTCGCTCTGGCGGATTCAGATCTGCTAATCACAGGCGAGACAGGGCTGGACGCAGTGAGAACAACCGCCTCATGGGCGCTCGCCGGAACAATTGCCTGGGCCATCCAATGGCGTGCCATCGCCGAGCGGGACGAAGAATCGGTCCTGCGTCAGGTTTACCTATATGGCTTCGCATTCATCGGCGGCGCATCCCTGGCGCTCTGGGGAGCGGCCGCGGCCATATACTTCGTCATTGCCAAACTTGTCGGCGCAGACGACACCACAACTACTGTCGCCTACATCAGGCAATTCATCCTGCCCGCCGTCGCCCTTCTGATTGGCCTCGCCCTCCTCGCCTACCACTGGTCAATTATTCGACGGGACGCCACCCGCAAAGTACTAACCGTCATTCCGGCGCAGGCCGGAACCCAACCCTCGTCCCTCACCGAATCCCCCCACCTCTCGGTCACATTCAAATACATCATGTCCGCCGTCGGCCTAATAGCCCTCGTACCGGGCGTCATGGTTCTTATCATGACCATCCTCTTCCTGCTGACCGAAGGCGACCTCCTCTCCCCGGGGAACGACGACGCCGAAGCACTTGCCGTCGCCCTAACCATGATCATCGTCGGCGCGCCCCTCTGGTTTACGTTCTGGTGGCGCGTCGTCCACGCCGATCCGAATAGTCTCATCCGACGCATCTATCTCTACGTCGCCCTCATTGCCCTCGGCGGTACAACCCTCATAACCCTCATCACCCTCCTCGCCGCCGTCCTCACAGAGATCCTTGGACAGGGCTCAGGTTTCCTTGATGATGCCCTCATCCCCGGCCTCTCAATCGTCCTGCCCGCCGCCGCATTTTTTGCTTACCACGTCCTCATCCTCCGCGAAGACTCCCAACGCACCCCCTCCGTCATTCCGAGCGCAGTCGAAGAATCTGAAGACTCAATTGCCCAGCCAACCTCCGGTTCGCCGATCCCCGGCCCCCCATACATCCTCCCCGACTGGAAACCCCCACGCCCCTAACGCCACCGCCCACCGAGAAAAGTCCGGAATAGGCTGCCAAGCCTAAACGCGGCGGGCCATCTACACTTACCAACCAAAGCCCGATCGCGAACTAGGAAAAGACCTTCGAAGCCGGAACGCGGAACACGAACTAAACTGGCCCAACAACAACGATCGCAAACTTTAAAACATTTGACACCCTCGGTATGCATGGGTATCGTTGTTCCTGAACCCTTGACAGGGGCTATTTTTATTTGTGCTTAAAGCTGTTCACCGGGCTTGTCAGAAACAGCAAAGCACAGGAGAGGCCGGGAAAACGACGCTGTCGATGAACGATCATCGTATCCGTCTGCGCCTTGAGCGGCTGGAGCAGGACACCCTCTCCCCGTTCGCTCAACTTAGCCACAAAACGCAGGGACGGCGCGTTCCCGAAGAGCCTTCCTTTATGCGGACCGAGTACCAACGCGACCGTGACCGTGTCATCCATTCGAAGGCATTCCGACGCCTCAAGCACAAGACTCAGGTATTCATCGCCCCGGTCAGTGACCACTTCTCCACTCGTCTCTCTCACACAATCGAGGTGGCACAGATTGCGCGCTCCATAGCCCGTGCACTCCGCCTCAATGAAGACCTCACAGAGGCCATCGCACTAGCACATGACCTCGGCCACACCCCGTTTGGCCACTTAGGGGAAGAGTTCTTCGACGCGCGAATCCCAGGCGGCTACCGTCATGCGGAACAGAGCCTTCGGGTGGTCGACAGTCTCGAGAAAGAGGGCAGGGGCCTCAACCTCACGTGGGAGGTTCGGCAGGGAGTCCTCAACCACTCCAAGGGCCGTGGCAGTCTTCGTCCCATCCGCCGCGCCGAGGCCGAAGTCACCCTTGAAGCCGAAATCTGCCGCCTCAGCGACGCCATCGCCTATGTCAACCATGACATTGGCGACGCCATCCGCGCCGGCGTTATCAATCCTGATGACATCCCCGTTCACGTCCGCCAGACACTCGGCAGCCGTCATGCCGAGCGCCTCAACACAATCATCGCGGACCTCGTTGAAACCTCGTGGGCCGTCACCGGTGAAGGCGAATACTTCGGCGTAGATCGTCCTTCCATCGAAATGAGCCAACCCGTCCTGCAGGCCGTCATCGATCTGCGAGAGTTCCTCTTCGACAACGTCTATCTCGTCGCCGCGCGTGAACAGAGTGAAGACCCACTCAGCATCCTTGAGACACTCTGGGACGCCCTCGTCAACAACCCGGAGCTGATACCGGAGGGATACGCCCGTCCCGGAGACGAGCCGAACCGACGGGCTGTCGACTACATCTCTGGAATGACCGACCAATTCGCCGCGCGGGCAGCTCAGGATCTTAGGGCAGGCCGCGTCCCTGAGATGCCGTTGGCTGAGGTGGCGCTATGACTGTCGTTGATGACGTCAAGGCCCGCACCGACATCGTCGACCTAATCCAGTCGCGGGTGCCGCTGAAGAAGGCCGGTCGCAACTTCAAGGCCAACTGCCCGTTCCACAATGAGAACACGCCCTCATTCATCGTATTCCCGGAGCGAGGCTCATGGCACTGTTTCGGAGCGTGCGGCACCGGCGGGGACGCCTTCTCATTCATCCAGCGCGCGGATAACCTCACCTTCTCTGAAGCATTGTCCCGGCTCGCCGAGCGCGCCGGCGTCACAATCCCTGACAACCGTCGTCAGGATGAAGCCCAGCGCAAACAGAACGATGTTCTCCATACCGCCCTCCAGAATGCCGCCGACTACTTCCATCGCATTCTCACCTTCTCCCCCGCCGGCGAGCAGGCGCTTCGTTATCTGACGGAGCGCGGCATCAATGAAGACACCGTCAAGGACTTCCAGCTCGGCATGGCCCCCAAGAGCTGGCAATCACTCAAGGGCCACCTCGCTGATCTTGGACACACGGAAGAACAGATGCTCGCCGCCGGGCTCATCATTGAGCGCGATGGCGATCGGGAAGGCTCCTACGACCGTTTCCGGGAGCGGCTCATGTTCCCCATTCGTGATGGCAAGGGCCGAGTCATCGGTTTCGGCGCCCGCGCCCTTGACGATTCACAGCCGAAGTATCTGAACTCCCCGCAGACTCCCCTCTTTGATAAGAGTGGCGCGCTTTTCGCCCTCGATCGCGCAGAACAGGTAATCCGCGCCGAGGGTGAAGTCGTCCTCGTTGAGGGATACATGGACGCCCTGCAGGCCCACCAGGCCGGCTTCGGCAACGTCGTTGCCATCATGGGCACCGCCCTCACCGAGAGACAGGTTAGTCTCGTGCGCAACATGGCGCGTCGCTACGCACTCGCCCTTGACCCTGACACGGCGGGAGAAGAAGCCACACGCCGAAGCCTTGAGGGAGCCTTTGACATATTCCGACGGGAAGTCGTCCGCGTCTCCAACTCCGCCGTCCCAATGGGCGTCCGGCGGGAACTGCCCAAGCTCCGAATAATCAATCTCCCGACTGACCGCGACCCTGACGATGTGATTCGCAACGACCCCGATGACTGGCGCAAGCGCGTTGAAGAGGCCACCCCGATCCTTGAATACCTCATCCAACGCGAAGCCGCTCAACCTGAGGCCGCAACACCTGAGGGTAGGCTGGAAGCCGTCAATCGTATCTTCCCCCTCATTACCGCACTCGACAATCCTTTCGAACAGCAACAGGCATTCAGCAGCCTCGCCGCCGCCCTCAAGATTGAGGAGCGAACCCTTGAGGCAGCCGTCGGACGCCCTGAGCGCCGCCAACGCCCGCGCCGCCAGGATCGGGCCAACCGTCCGGCGCTCACACAGAACGGCGAAATGCCGGCCATCGGAGCAGACGCCCTCAAAGAAAACCGCAGCGATGCTATCGAACGACAGATCCTCGCTCTCGTTCTCACTTATGACAATGAGATTTTTGATGCGTGGCAGCGCCTGGACCTGCCTGAAGTCCCGCCACACTTCTTCTGGGATCCGCAGTTCCGCGAGATGTGGCAGATTCTCAACACCGCCGATCCGGTCACGCGCGCTGAGGTCCTGGTCAGCTCCGACGCGGAAGACCTCCGAAAGGACATCCGATCCCCACTTGACCGCCGCGGCCAATCAAAGGCCCTCAGTGATGTTGTCCGTGGCATGTGGGAACGCCAACTCAAGAAGGATGAACTTGAGGCCGCAGAGGCCGTTGCATCACTTGCCGAAGATGATGGAGAAGGGGCGGACACGCTCCGTGCAATCACTGATGAGATGAGAGCGCAATTCTCTGAACGAATCGAACAACTACGAGCCGTCCAATACGGCACGTGGAACAGAAACACCCGCAACGAATAGAGGAACGGAGGAACAGTATGACCTGGCAATCCGGCGTGATTAACCTTGGTGACGAAGAGGCCGGCTCCCTTTCCCAAAAGGTGGCCAATGGCGTCGTTACTCTGGACCCCTCGGCGTCCTCGGCCCTTCTTAGGGCCTTGCCCAATAATGGAAAGCCTGAAGTTGACTGGCCCGCGTCCCGCGAAGAGTGGGCGGAGGCCCAGCGTATCGAGGCAGAAGCTGAAGCGGATATTGCGGATGCTGAATCGCTTGACGATCCCGTGCGCATGTACCTGCGTGAAATCGGACGTGTTGATCTCCTCAACGCTCGCCAGGAAAAGAACCTGGCACGCAAGGCTGAGGGCTGGAAACAACTTCACGAACTAGAGCTTCAGATCCGCCAAACAACAGGACGCAACGCGTCTATCGGTGACGTCGCCATCCATCTTCTCAACAAGCTCACAACCCATGCCGAACTCGCCAACATCATCATTGAACACCTCGAACTTGAGACCCCCTGTAATCTCATCACCCTCAAGGAATCCCCGGATGTCCAAAAGACCATCGACATAGAGATGCACCACGAACTCGCCGAGGAATTTGCCACCAAACTGGGCCGCGAACCCGAGGACGTTGAGAAGGAGATTATTGAATTCTCCCTCCAGCGATGGCTGCTTCCCACACCCTTCCTCCGCACCTTCGCTCCTTCGCTCACCTTGGAGACCATCCCGTTCTTCCTCTCCACCCAGGACATTCACGAGGCCGTCGAGATGACGCAGGAAGAATGCCGCGAATATCTTGATGAGATCCGCCGCGACGGTGAGATGGCCCAGCGCCGCATGACGGAGGCCAACCTCCGCCTCGTCGTCAGCGTCGCCAAGAAGTACATCGGACGGGGCATGAACCTCCTCGACCTCGTCCAGGAGGGGAACATCGGCCTTATCCGCGCCGTCGAAAAATTTGACTACCGCAAGGGCTTCAAGTTCTCCACCTACGCCACATGGTGGATTAGGCAGGCCATTACCCGCTCCATCGCGGACCAGGCCCGCACCATCCGCATCCCTGTCCACATGGTTGAGACCATCAACAAGCTCCTCCGTGAGAACCGCCGCCTCGTCCAGGAACTTGGGCGCGAGCCGACCACAGAGGAAATCGCCGAACAGATGGAGATCACCCCGGACCGCGTCCGCGAAATCCTCAAGATCTCGCAGGAACCCGTCTCCCTCGAAACCCCCATTGGTGAGGAGGAAGACTCCCACCTTGGCGACTTCATTGAAGACAAGGCAGCCCTCGCTCCCGCGGACGCTGCCTCCTATCAACTCCTCAAGGAACAGATTGGCAGTGTGCTCGACACACTCAGCGGACGCGAGCGCCGGGTCCTTCAGCTCCGCTTCGGCCTTGACGACGGGCGCAGCCGCACGCTGGAAGAGGTTGGACGCGAGTTCAGCGTTACACGCGAGCGTATTCGTCAGATCGAGGCCAAGGCGCTGCGTAAGCTCCGACACCCCACCCGCAGCCGCCGCCTCCGTGACTTCCTCGCGTAACGTCGGACTTTAGGGCTTACCTTTCCTTTGGCCTAACGCCGCAAGGAATAGGGTAGCTGAGGTCTCAGCGCCTCCCGCCCAGTGACCGAACGCGCCGAATGATTTCCGGCAGGATTTCAAGGACGCGGTCTACGTCCGCATCAGTATTCTCACGCCCTAGTGTGAGGCGGAGGCTGTTGCGTGCTAGCTCAAGAGGCTTTCCCATCGCGATGAGGACGTGGGATGGGTCGATTGAGCCGGAGGTGCATGCGCTGCCGGATGAGGCAGCGATGCCCGTTATGTCAAGATTTATGAGGACCGATTCGATCTCCACTCCGGCGAATGAGATGTTGACGTTGTTTGGCATGCGGCGGGGGTCGCCGAGTGGAGGGCCGTTGAGGTGGGCATCGGGAATCGTTGAGAGGATTCCGTGACCGAGACCGGCCGCCAGTTTAGTGATGTTCGGTACTATTTCAGCGCGCGCGCTGTCGGCCATCTCAAGGGCCAGGCCGGTGCCAACAATACCGGCTGTGTTTTCGGTTCCGGCGCGGCGATTGCGTTCCTGGCTACCCCCCATGGTCTGCGGTTGGAACGGAGCATCACGGTCCAGGAAGAGGACGCCGACGCCCTTTGGCCCATGGAATTTGTGGGCGGAAAGGCTCAGCATATCGATGCCGAGCGCCTGCGCGTCGAGGTTCAGATAGCCCGCCGCCTGTACTGCGTCCGTGTGAAAGACAATGCGGTGCCCGTGCGTGTCTTCCGCGTGGCGGATAACGGCCGCAATCTCGGGAATCGGCTGGATGGTACCGGTCTCGTTGTTGACGTACATGATGGTGACGACGGTTGTTTCAGGAGTGATGGCCTCGGCGACCTGTTCGGGGGAGATAATGCCCTCACCGTCCGGCTTGAGATAGGTCACAGAGAATCCCGCGTTGTTCTCAAGCCACTCGCAGGTGTGGATGACCGCGTGGTGTTCACTGGCGGACGTGATGATGTGATTGCCGTGCTTTTTCAGGGCGAAGGCAGCGCCGCGGATGGCCATGTTGTCTGAATCCGTGCCCCCGCCGGTGAATATTATGTCACCATTGCGGGCGTTGAGAACACCGGCCACCTGGTCACGGGCCGCATCGACAGCACGGGCGGCGTCCTGCCCCAACCCATAGATGCTGGAAGGGTTGCCGTACTGCCCGGTGAAGTAGGGGAGCATGGCCTCGACGACACGAGGATCGACGGGCGTGGTGGCGGCGTGATCAAGGTAGATCGTCACGTTCGCACGCCTCCTCCTGAATGTGATTCACTTCTTCGAACAGGCTAGAGACAGTATAGGGGGATGAGGATAGAGAGGATGTCGGGGGACTGCCACTTGCGTTGGACATGCGTTTGGATTACAGCTACGATGCGCGAACTGGGAGTGCCGCGGGGATGTTTGACGTGAAGGTTCGAGTCAAAGATGGCCCACCAGACTTGACAAAATCAAGAACCTTCCGGTTGTACTTCAAGCTGGAGTTGTAGCTCTGAGGACCAGCAATGGGTTCAGACAGCCAAATGGCCATCCTAGAAGGCTGGACTCAATTGGGGCGGGACTGGAGGTAATGAGGCTCCTATTCTACGTCGTTAGCACTCCTGGCGCTGGGCAAGAGCCATCATCGCGCTCGTCGCCTGCTCGCTATGCTAGGTTTCGGGATGGGCCGATGACCCGGCGGCGAATCTGACTTCGGGAAGTGGGTCCTGCTTGGCAAGTGTGATCCAAAGGTAAACAGCCGGTTCATCCCGCAAGCCGCTTTCCGCCATTGACTGCGCGAGCTGGGCGCAGCGCCACCGCAGCAGCGGCAGGTCAGTGTTCTCGTCCGCGCCATGGGCACGATCGTATCTCAGTTCTTCGGCGAGATAGGTTAGCCCTTGGAGTGCCAAGGTGCTTATCACATTTCGATGCTCTGAAGTTCCATGGCTGAACACCCACTCGGCTACCTGAAGTGCATGCGGAAGTGAGACTTTCCTGCGAGACGCGATTATCAAACCGATCTCGGACAGCATGTCATCTGGAGGGGGACTTAGCGGTACCTTCGCATCAATAGATGCTACTAGCCAGGAATGCAATCCCGAAATAGCACTGAAAGCTACATCTTCATCGTCGGACACCAACCCTGACCTCAGCCAACTCGCGATTTCGTCAAATCGGTCTGGAATTGTCTCGACCAGACCATGCATGAGTACATAACCTGGACCCGCAGATTCTCCCAAATCTTTGACCTTCTCAAAAATGCGTTCGCCAGTTACTTTAGGAATGACGCCTTCCGCCAGAATCGATGCCATACCACGAAGCGCCCACCGGGTGTAGTTGCATCTCATGTCTGACAAGAAGCGCAGCGAGTGCGGGTCGGTATCTGTATCAATCCAACGTTCAACCACATTTACCATATACTTGCGCTCATCATCAGAAAGTTGAAGCGGCCGACCGTGACTCCGTAACTCTGACAATGCGGCTCCGACATTCCAGAGTACATCCCCAATCCTGCTAGGATCCACAGGTCTTGAGCCAGAGGGTATCGAGACAGTATTGCCATCGCGTTGCACAATGTCTTGGAGTTTGCTTGCATCGCCGGAGAGCCACTTGAGCCGAAAGCGTTGTTCCGCCACGCCAGTGATCGGCTCGGGATACAAGAGAAGGGCCCAATCAGATAGGCCTGTGTCCTCTGGAAGACTGTCGGGGGCAGTGAACTTGGCGCTCCATAGAGCCTGTGCGAATTCTGAAGACTCAGCCTCAGTCAGGAGTCCTCTTTCTGACACTAGCCCAATTCTTGTCACTGCTCGCTCCCTGGATTCTTTGGTCTCTGTTAATCCGCGAAGTAGCAATCTAATCGCATCATGCCATTGGCGATCGTCGTCAACCTCTGTGCGCTCGGACGGTAAGTCGTCAGGTTGCAGCAACTCACCTAGGTCTACAAGATGATCAGGAGCCGATGCTGAAAGGTTGTCCATGCCTGGAATCGGCGCACTCAAGAGACCAAGCGCCCTAGCGATGCGGCGCTCCGTCGGCAGAGCTTCCCAGGAACGTTTAAGCAAGTTCTCCAGTGGTTTGTGCAGCCAAGGTTCCTGTACGACTTCACGGCTCTGGTAACATTGCAGACCTATTTCGAGAAAAGTTTCAGCTTTGGCAGGCGCTGCTCGAAGTGCAAGACGTGAAAGCACTTCCATGGCAACACGCATCCGAGTCATCCAAAAAAGTGATCGCTGACGTCTTTCAGTTACTAGAAGTCTGGGAAACGCGTACCGGATTACGCCAATGCAGATATTGCTGAGCGTTTCCAACGAGGAGTCCGATAAAGTAGCGGCAATCGTACGGGAGAGGACACGATTGAGGGTCTTGTCTGTTTCGCTGTCGCAAACTCTCAAGACCAGCCGGATGGCCAACTCAGGTTGAGTTGCCGCCAAGACCTCCGCAGCCGACTTCAGTGTGTGCGAAACCACACTAGTACCTATCGGTTCTGTGTGCTTCGTGGCTGGAGGCAGGCCAGCTACTTCACAGAGGAGAACCGACCTATATGCGGCCACATTGGATCTGGAAGAGGAAAACCACACACTTTCCCGGCGCACCTTGCCGAGGTCGAAGAGGGGGGCTTCCCTCAAGTCTGAACCGCCATGGATTTGGCGAGTAATGATGTCTAGCTCCAACATCGCGTCACATTTTGCGCTACTAAGTTCATCCCACCGTTTGCGGAATTCTCTTTGATTATCCCAGGAAATCGCAGACCACATTGCCCATCCTTCCCTCGATACTCCCGCCGCGCTACCCTCCGCATCGGGTTTGGACCGTATGGCGTCAAGTCCTTGCTTGACCAGCTCCGCTGCTTCATCATTGCGATTCGACTCCCAAAGCAAAGCTGCTTTGCGAATCATCCATATCGGGTCGCAGTCTCTGACCGTCCAGCTATCGAGCAGGTGTTCCAGAGATTCGAAATCCATTGAGTAAACTGCCCAAAGGCAGCGTTCATGGCTAAGCCGGTGGTGTACGTCAGGGTGGTCGTTCTCGTAAGGTGCTAAAGCCTGAGTCTGTTCAATGAACAGATTCTCGTCGAAGCGAAAGCGGGCGGCAGTTGTCAGGGCGAGACCTACGGACCGCCACGCTGCTCGAATGTCACTCCAGCCATCACCGGGTTCGGCAACGCCATCGATTGTGGAGTCTTGGCAATTTACTAATCTCAACGCGTCCGCCGCTGCCGATGCCAGGGTATCGGAGAGTGGCTCAAGCAGAATCTCTCGTCGCCAGACTAACTCGTGAATGGCATTCAGTCGTTCAACGGGCGTAAGGCCGGGAAGGGCTTTCAATATAAACTGCTCCCAGCTGTCAGTACGCCTTCGGAGAGACGCTCGCTCCTCCCCAGACGGAAGTAACAGCCATCCAGGATATACCTGTCTGTTGTGCCTCCAGATACTCAGAGTCTCCTTTACTCTTTCCTGCACTTCACCTTGATCTGTATTTGGCCCGGCAGCCGGTTCTTCTTGAGGTTGATTGGAAGTTGCCTCGCCAACCGGTCGAAGGTGTTCAGCAAGTTTTGAACTCGGTTGGCCAGTCGGCAACGGCCAGTACGTCAGATCATAGGGACGGCCTCGTTCGAGTGTATGCAGGACCCAGTCTATGGCATATTGATAACGCTGGTGCTCTGGCCATTCGTGAGCCTTTGGGTGCCGTGCGAGGTCAATGGGTACAATTCCCCGACTTTCAAGCATCCTACGCCGATGGTGTGGCAGGTCTAGCCAGCCGGCTAGGTATATTCTTGGAGTTGAATCTCCCAAATTGTCTCGGACCCAACCGGACCAATTCAGGAAATTAGGGTCGTCTCCTGAGAATCCTATCAGGCAGAACACGGTTTCCATCATTGCCTGCTGGACAGTATTGACGAACGGAGCAAACTTCGTCGGATATGTCCGGTAGTCTTCTTCAGTTAAGATGAGTGGGAATTGTGCGGGCAGTGATCCATGCAGTTTGAACACACGCGGCTTTTTCGCGAGCGGGATCTCGTCCGTGTCTCTTACCACACTGTAGCCTCGATCCACCACGTGAAGGCGCGCTCGCTCTAACAACGTGTCCCAGTTAGTGGTGAAGACATCACGCCAGGGAAGTTGCAACAACCGGGAGTGTGTTTTCCAGGGTTTCAAGTCGTCGTCTCTGACCAACTGTTGGAGAAGCTGATGCAGGTTAGTGCGCCCAAAGGCAGCTTCGTATTCCTGAGCTAGGCTCAAGACACGATCAGCCGCACCCATCTCAGAGCTATGTGGGTACAACTTCTGGTGTAACTTAAACGCCAAGTCGGACAACATCGCGGCTTCGCCAGCATCTGGCCAGGCTTTCAGGGCGCATCTGCTGAGTCCACTTCCGACCATGACGGAAGCACCGTTTCCGTGTCTTCCCCAAAGGGCGTCTCGGACCTGGTCAATGTGGCTTTGATCGGAGAAAAGGTCTGTCGTGTCAATCATCGCGCCCTTCCTTAGTCTCCCAAGAATTCGAAAGTGGCTTGCTCATTCCTGCATGATTAAGCAAGCTCTCCCTGAACCGTAGAATCTTGGGTTGCCGGTTCTGGACGCTTGGAGCCATGGATGGATGGGTCACCTGCCAACAACGTCCGCAGCCGGGCCACGGATGCTACGGCGTCTTCGCCGAGGCCAAGCAATGCCCTGACAATGCGTTCATCAAGCTCAATACGGGCAGGATCAACGGCGCACCTATAGAAGGGCATGAATTTCCGGTTGCCGAATTCCTGCCAGATCGCCTGGGCCTCGTCTAGCTGCCAAGCTTCAAGTTTCCTAATGTCCAGCGTCGTCATGCTCTCCAACATACCTTTGTTACCTTGTCCTCTACCCTCCTGGGCGCTGTTTGAATGGTTGGCGTGGAGCAGGAACCCAAATGTGGAGTTACACCAGAGGGCCAAAGCAGTCTCTCGCCGAGCGTTGACCAGAGGGTCATCCCCGTGTGCGGATAACGTATGCCATGCTCTCAGCCCTAGTGTCCGTATGCCCGTGTGTACCGCCATGATCGGCTGTGCGTTATACCGGACATCCCGCGTGACTTGAAGCGTTCCTGACTGAGACCAGACCGACTGATGATCACGGCCTGGTTTTGGAGAAAGCCAGGCATTCGGCTCAGAAGACATGCTCTGGTGAACGGAGGAATCCAGACTCCAAATCGCTGGGAACAAAGCATCTCCGTTCCAGCCGTGATAAGCGTCGAACATGCCAAGGGAGCCTCGGATCCTGCGGTCTTGCGGACCAACGTTACACACATGTCCCATAGCTGCGACCGGAACATACCCAGCAACTTGGCTACCGTCTTCATTCCACAGTTCGCCCCTCTCAAGGGCTGCGGCAAACTGGCTAGTCAGGGCCTGCCGCCATCGAGCTGCCGTCCAAGGAGATTCCTCAACCGTACCATCCACCATCTCGCCCCACTGTTCGCCTCCAACCATTAGAGGACTGCCACCAATGGGAGGTCCGTCCGAACGCAAGACTGGAGTTGAAGCAACTCTATTCACGGCGCGAACTAACGCTAAAGCGTCCGTCTCAGAATAGGGAGCACGCCATAGGTTGACGAACCTCCCGCGCCCGGTTGGGCTTTCGGCATCGGTGAGTCGTCGCGCCACCACCAGAGTTTCGGCGATTGCGGTGTCATAGGACATGGAAAGAAGTTGCGGGTCGTGAGAGGAGACGACAAATTCGATCTCGTATCGCTGCGAGAGCATCTGGCGGACTTCGCGCCAGGACTCGCCTGACAAGGCTGTGACCGGCAGCACCAGAGCAACTCGACCTCCAGGCTTCACCAACCGGTCGGCCAATACTGTGAACGACGAGGCGTGCCCTGCCATTTGGTTGGCCGCAGTGCCCTTCAGCAAGGCCGAGGTTCTCTTGGCTATGGCAGACTGGGACTCCGTATCCCCCTCCGGTAGAGAGAAGACTCGCGATATGGATTCCTCCTTCCCTCCGTCGCTACCCCGCCGGGTAAACGGAGGATTGCTGATGACAAGATCGGCCCTCGGATGGCTCACGATGCTTCCCTCGCCGCTTCTCGCGCCTACCTGCTCCTCGGTTGTGGAGAAGAAAGACTGGATTTCGGGCGCTTCCAGCCAGTCGAGGGAGCCGAGCCATACCTTCTTCGATGTGTCCATGCCCAGCCTGAGAGTGTGCAGTTGCATCTGCTCGAATCTCACCGACGGCGACATAGCCGCAAGGGTCGCAGCGGTCAGGTGGATGGCAGCCTGTACCACGTCGGCGCCGATGATCACGTCCTCAACAAGTACCTGATGAAGAAGGGTGTCTTCGGACTCCGATGGGGCAGCCGCCATGTGGTTCTGGACAACCTGTCAATACGCAGCCATGAGCAGGGTGCCGGTGCCGCAGGCGGGGTCAACCACACGCAATCCGGAAATTGTCTCGACAGACTCCCAGGCAACGCCGTCCCACCGGCTCGGAGAGAGGGCCAGTCCTGCAAGCAACGTGGAAGCTGGGATGCTCGTGTAGAAGGCTGCCAGCAGCTTCCTCTCCGCGATCAACCGATTGAAGATCCTTCCCGCCAGGTCGTGGCGTCCTACGGCTCCCATGCCCAACAGGGCAGCCGCTGTCCTGGCACACTCGGCCAGCATTGCCGTCGCTTCCACTTCAGAAAGCTCCCGCACCACGTTCCTGGCCATGCTGAATATGGGGTAGTAGTCGATGCTCAGGATGTGCTCCCACAACTGCAATAGGGTCATGCGTGAGAAGCGTCCATCTCGCATAGCTGCGCTGACCGGTTGAAAGGCCGCCTCGTTGCTGGCCAGCCTTTCCTGGAACACCATGGCATTGATTACGACCAGAGCCGCCATGTTCGCGGCTTCCTCTCCGGGATCGGTGCCGAATATCTTCGAGACTCTGGCCAGTGTTCCGGGAGAAGAGTAGAGCTGAGAACCGGCGTGCCTAGCCCCTTCATCCAAGACATCCACCGCTTCATCAAGATCACCTGTAGGCGGTGCGGTGCGCTGCACGGCGTTCCCAAACTCTACAGGCGTCCCACTGAGCTTCGGGCCGGCGGAGCCGTCAATGCGCCACTCCTGCCAAACCATCGTCGCACCCGCCATGCGCTCGTAGAGGTGCCGCTGGCTCGTCGAACGAAGCCCTCCTGGAATCGTTACGGCGAAAACGTTCTGAATCTTCCGTCCATCAATCGTCATCCCAAGGCGTGAGAGGGCGTCCGCTTCCACGGTCAAGGCAGGTTCAAGCTCCGTCTCCAGAATAACAGGGCCTTCCGAGAGACGGACGATGATGTCGGGACGCCTGCCGTCGTGGAGCGTTTCGGCGACCGCAGACAGCCCACACCGTTCCCGGAGGAACCGGGCGAGTGTGTCGTTAATGACACTTTCATGGCTGCGATCGCCATCTGTGGGAGCTGTCATTTCAGAAGCAGTCTCCTCGTTGCGCTCGTGCTATACGGGCTAACATAGGGGGCGATTCCTAGGCCGTAGTCAGGGGCTGATAGCGCTCGACTTGTATTCTGTCTTCACCCTTGCGCGCCTGAATCAAGTCGTACGCAGTCTGACGGCTCAGCCAGAAATCGGCGCTGGACCATCCGGCCTTCTCTAAGCGAATGGCCATATCGGGCGAGATTCCCGCGTGACCGTTCAATACCCGAGATAGGGTGTGGCGGGCAACTCCCAGAACCTCCGCTGCTTCGGTAACGCTCAGACCCAGGGGGGCCAAGCAGTTTTCCCTAACGCTGTGGCCCGGATGGGGCGGATTCTTCATGGGCATGGTATCTCCCTCCTCGTCAGTGGTAATCGACGAGATCAACGTCGTACACGTCGCTAGCTTCAAACCTAAACGTGATCCGCCAGTTGCCCGAAATCGAAATGCTCCACAAGCCCCTCCGATCCCCTCGGAGCCGGTGCAGTCTATACCCCGGCAGATTGAGGTCGGTCGGCTTGCCGGCGGCATCCAGGTCTGCCAGGGCGAGGGTGATCCGGTCCAATTGGTCGGCGGCTATCCTGCTAGGGTCGTCTCGCTCATAGAGCCGCCTCAACCCTCGATGGCGGAACGAACGGATCATTAAATGATTATACCGTGTGCCGGTACAGCTATCAATAGATTCTGCTCCACACTGATACAGACACAAGGCGGTTGCCCACCGGGACGCTCAGTCGCTACGCTCGACACATGGCCACTACCTACCAAAAGCTGCTCGACGCCCTCAGCCGGATGCCGTTCGTCGAATCGACGGAGTTGGCGCTCATCCTGGGCGAGCCGCACGCGACCGTCCACCGCAGACTGTCCGAGTTGCTGGCCGACGGCATAGCCGGTCGTGTCAACCACGGCACCGTCCACCTGACGTCGAGCCAGAGATACCACCTGACGGCCCAGGGAATCCGTGAAGCCACTGAGATCCTCGGCTTTGAGACCACCTCGGACTTCGTGTGGGCCTACCCCACATCCAAGGGGAGTGACTCACTCTGCTCATCCGCCGGATGGACGCTGTGGCCTCCGTCTACCGACTCGCAGCCACCATGTCCCCCGGCATCGACGGGCTCCGGTCCCGCGTGGAGTTCCACCGCAGGGGCCGCTTCGACGCCGCCATCACCCTCCACGACGGCCGCAGCTTCGGTGTGGTGCGCCAGGGGTTGGCCCTGCGGCGCCGGTCGCTCTACGACCGGCTGAGGGCCATAGCGCAGTACGACTACGACCGTCGCCCCGGAACCGTGCTGATCCTGGTGCCCAGCGCATGGGAGCTGCGGAGGACGGCGAGGTTCTGCATCGTCAACGATCTCCGTGACTGCTACGTCGCCGTGGAGTCCAGGGACGCCCTGGAAAGACGGGACCTTCGTCTCTGGTGCGAACCCACGGGGCTGCTCGGACTCACGGACTACACGCTGGAGATCGTGGTCTCCTACGGCAAACGCGGTGGTGGGTCTGGCGTCCAGTCGCCGGAGCGGAAACGGGCCTCCATACCCCAGCCTGAGCGGATGGTGGGGGATGCGCCGGCCTTCGGCGTCAGCCCGGCTGAGAAGCGAATGCTTGACCTCATCACCGACCACCCGATGATCCCCCGCGAACATCTGGCGACCTGGCTCGGCGTCTCCGAGGGCCGGGTCAGCCAGATGATGCACAGTCTGGTGAAGACTGGGGGCCTCATCGAGCGTCACGGCAAACGCGGCGACGTTCGCTACACCCTGTCCGCCGAGGGTATCCGCTACGTCACCCACCGGGACCGCGCCGAGCTGCCCACCACCCGGGGCATCTGGAGCACGGAGTTCACCACCGACAAAGAGGGACGGACCCGACACGTGGGGCACCGCATCGAGACGTGGGCGCGGCAGACGAGGCACGCCGACGGCATCACGTGGTTCCTGTCGCAGCTTCAGGCCGAGGCCAGGAACGACCCCGACAGCGAACTGGTGTGGTCCGTGCCCACCGCCAGGACCGACCGGTCCTACAACTGGGGCCGTTCCGCCATCGCCCCCGACGCCGTGGGCCAGATGATCACTCAGGGCCTTCGGGTACCGTTCTACCTTGAGCACGAGCTCCGCGCCCGTCACCCGAGGGGAGTCCTTGCCCGCCTGAGACCCTACACCAGCTACTACCATTCCAACGAGCCGGAGGACGACCAGCCGCCGTACCCCGTCACCCTGTTCGTCGTGGATACCGAAGAGGTCGAGGCCACCTACGTGAGCACAGCGGCCCACATGACCCTGATGACCGTGCCCGTCCTAGTATCCTGCATCCCCGTCCTGTCCGACACTGGCATACTCGGCTGTTCATGGCGCCCACTGTGGGAACCTGAGTCCCAGAGACTACCCCTGTCAGCCCTTGCCAACTACCAGTGGGACAGTCTCTACCACCGGATGCGTCCCCGTCCTGTAGGGGGCCGATAGTCCTATAGGGGGTGATACGTCGATATCGATGACACACCGCCATCTGCCCTCTATGCTGTCTGGGGGGCACAAAATGGGGCCAATGCCCCGATTTCCTGGGGCTATCGAGGGCCTCTAGGTGCCGATTCACCCCTATTTCGGCTAGGAAATGGAGGTGACGTGTCGCCTGACCGGTCAGGGCGCAAAATGGGAAGCCATGATAAAATAACGGGTGAGTCCGGCGACAACACGATTGCACTTTGGGAACCCTGACGTGTCAGCCGATAGGGAGGGAGAAACGATGGAAGAATCCGTCCGCTGGGTGACAAAGGCGGAGGCTGCGGAGGAACTGGAAGTCTCCCTCTCGACCCTGGACCGGAAGATCAGGCAGGGAGAGGTGGAGGTCCGCAGGGAGGGTCGCCGGGTGTACGTGCGGATGGAAGGGCCGGAGTACCTGAGCGACGAGGAGCTGCTGCGCCGGGCCGTCGCCAGGGAGCATGAGCTTGAGAGGACCGTGCGGGAGTTGGAGCAGAGCGTCTCCGAGTGGAAGTTCAGAGCGTCCGAGTTGGAGCGGGAGCGGGACGAGGCCAGGGAGTCCGCGGCCACTGCCAGAGGGCCGTACGTGAAGCTTGAGATGGAGCACCGGCAGGAGGTCGCCGACCACAAGACGACGAAATGGGTGCTCAACGCCATCAGCGTGATCGCCTTCGTGCTGCTGGCGTTGCTGGTCGGCAGCATTCTCCTGTGGTGGTTTGTGCTGAGGTAGGAGCCGACAGTTCCGCCTGTCTAGAATTCGCCGTCGCCCGGACTCGTTCGGGCATTGAGGACGCTTGAGGCATCCGTACTTGGGATGCTGCGAGCCATATAGCGCATGACTGGGTACTGACTTGAGAACACAAGACCGCATTGCTGCCGAGAGCTCCAGGCTCCATCGTCTGTTCACCCTGGGCGCTGGTAGCGTGTCGCTGATCGGCGATACGCTCTACATCGAAGGATTCATGGGCGGGCCGCGCAAGATACCCGTCGGAGCCATCGACTCGATCACGGTTCAACCATCGTTGTTGTGGCATCGGTTGACCATCCGCCTGGGAGACGGGTCCGAGCGCTCCGTCGGAGGACTTGGCGAGAGGGAGGCCATACGAGTCCGGGATGCGGTGTTGGCGAGCGCCTTCGAGGTCGCCAATGAGCTGAGCCCTCAATTGAAACGACTCGATGAGCGGGTGCGCCAACATTTTGCCGGCGACCGCTACGCCCGATACAGCGACTACCGAAGGCTTCACGAGGCTCTGGCATCAGTTCTCCAGCAATGCAAAGGACTCACCCGGAAACGCCTCGACCAAGAAACGGCAGAGGCGGTGGAGCGCCTTGCGCCTCTTGAACCGGTCGAGGGATTCGAGGCGGCGAGAAGCCGTGCGAACGCCATCTTCATTTCGAATACCGTTCCAACCGTACAGTCTGCTGCGCTAGAGACGCTGCGGAACTCTCTCACGGACGAACAGGCCGAAGCCGTCGCCACCGACGAGGAGGCGACCCTCGTGCTCGCGGGCGCTGGAACGGGCAAGACCTCGGTCATCGTCTGCAAGGTCGCTCATCTCGTTGGCAACATGGGAGTCTCCCCGAACGAGGTGTTGGTCCTGGCCTTCAACCGCAAGGCGGCCGATGAGATAAGAGAACGGCTCAAAGGCGACCTCTCGTCAGTGCACGTCCACACCTTCCACAGCTTTGGTCGCCGCGTTATAGCCCAGTCCGAGTCCGCACCCACCATTTCGAAGCTCGCTGAGGACGACCTGGCGCTCAAGCGCGCCGTTGACAATATCATCGGCGATCTCCTCAGCGACCCTGAGCAGTCCAAGGCCGTGATCGACTTCATCGTATACCACCACGCGCCCTACAAGTCGGCCTTCGAGTTCGACACCCTCGACGAGTACGAGGAGTACGTCCGAGGCGTAGAGCTGCGGACGCTGAGCGGCGACTTGGTCAAGAGCTTCGAGGAGTTGGTGATTGCCAACTTCTTGACGGAACACGGCGTCGAGTTCCGGTACGAAGATAGGTACGAGACGACGACGGCAACGCGTCAGCACAGGCAGTATCAGCCGGACTTTTTTCTCCCCGGCCACAACATCTACATCGAGCACTTCGCGCTCGACGAACAGGGCCGCCCTCCCCCAGGCTGGAGAGGGTACGCGGAGGGCGTCGAGTGGAAGAGGACAATCCACCGTCAACGTGGTTCGAAGCTGGTGGAGACCTATAGCTGGCAACATCGGCGAGGCGTCCTGCTTGAGACACTGCGAAGACGACTCGATGAGGCCGGGGTTCGTTTCAAGCAGGTCCCCCGCCAAACGCTGGTGCAGCAACTCGCTCAGGAGCAGACCTCATGGCTGGCGGGGCTGCTGGCGACCTTCCTGAATCACGTCAAGAGCGGCGGCCTGTCGCCCGAAACGCTTCGCGAACGCGCCCGCCTAGAGCCTGACCGCCGACGCAATGAGAGCTTCCTTGCCGTTTTCGAGCAGGTGCGCGACCGCTACCAGAAGCTACTCGCTGATGAGGGGGCATTGGACTTCCACGACCTCATCAATCTGGCCGCCGTGCGCATCCGCGAGGGCCGATGGAAGCCTCGGTACAGATACGTGCTGGTGGACGAGTTCCAGGACATATCGGCAGGGAGGATGGCGCTCATACAGGCCCTCCGGGGCCAGGACGTAGCCTACTTCCTGGTGGGAGACGACTGGCAGTCGATCTACAGGTTCGCCGGAAGCGACGTCGGTCTTCTGCGCGAATGCGGCGACCTGCTTGGCCATGTGGAAGAGCGGACCCTGAGCCGAACCTTCCGGTTCGCTGACGGCATCCTCAGCCCTTCGACCGAGTTCGTGAAGCGGAACCCGGAGCAGACCCAGAGACTGCTGCTGTCCGCGAGCGGAGCGGACGACGAAGGCATCACCATCGTCGCCGACGCCAGTCCCAAGGGTGGTGTGAGGCGAGTGTTGCAGGACATTGAGGCAAAGTCGCAGGGTCAACCGCGAAGCGTCTTGGGGCTTGGACGCTACGGCAACAGCCGGGAAGCACTCCAGGATGTTCGGAGAAGCAGATCGCTGAGAGTGGAGTTCAGCACCGTTCATAGGGCGAAGGGCCGCGAGGCCGACTACGTGATCGTGTTCGACCTCAACGATGGCCGTTGGGGGTTCCCCTCCAAGGTCGAGGACGATCCGCTTCTGGACCTCGTGTTGCCCTCGGTCTCAGGGGGAACGTATCCCTTTGCGGAGGAGCGGCGTCTGTTCTATGTGGCGATGACCCGACCGCGAATCGGCGCCTACTTGGTAACCGACCCGGTGCGGCCATCTACGTTTGTAACGGAACTGCTGAGGGAATCCGACAAGTTGCGTCAGATTGGCGAACTCGCGACGAAGTGTCCGCGTTGCGGCAGGGGCGTGCTCCAAGTGATAGAAGGAAGGCGAGGCCGCTTCTTTGGCTGCACTGAGTACCGGTCCACACCGTCATGCCGATACACGAGGGACATTGAGCAGGACACCGCCTATAGGAAGCGGACATGAGGGGCAAGAGAGGAGCCGACGTTACTCTGTTACGCGATGCTTCGGCTCTCCCTACGTAGTCCTGACCGCCCGATTCGCAGCCCCTCAACCGCTGCCAGGATGTCGTGGATCCCTTGCGTCCAAGGTATCCTATGGCCTACAATAGGCGGGTGGACGAGTTCCGCAAAAACCGAGGACCACGGAGGGTTGAGATGAAGAGAAAGCGCTTGGGCCTATTGGCCCTGTTCGCAGTGATGGTCATAGCGACGCTGACCGTTGCCTGCACTGACGATTCGTCCGCCGTCGAGGACGCGATGATGGATGAGTTGAGCGCCATTAGCGCAGCAACCGACCAGCTATCCCAGTCGTTGGAACAGGCGCAGTCTGCGGCTGGTGATGGGGGCATCCTGGTAACCGGGGAGGGCCGTCTCAGCGTGGAGCCGGACCTGGCAGTGCTCAACATCGGTATTGAGGCACAGTCGGAGACGGTCTCTCAGGCGAGAACCGATGCTGCCGGGGCAATGTCGAGGGTTGTGGCGGCCGTTAAGGCGCGGGGCCTGGCTGACGCAGACATTCAAACTACATCGTTCGACATCAGACCCGAGTACCACTACGAGGAGGTCGAACAAGACGGCAGCTATGTGAGCAGACGGAAGCTCGTCGGCTACGTCGTCAGCAATTTCGCCTCAATCAAGGTGCGCGATCTGGACGCCGTCGGTCCCGTCATCGACGACGTGGCGGAGGCGGGAGGCGATCTTGCCAGAATCAACGGAATCAGCTTCACGGTGGAGGACCCCAAACCATTCATGGAAGAACTCCGAAGGGAGGCTTTTCAGGAGGCGCGGGCCAAGGCGGAGCAACTTGCGGGCCTGGCGGGAGTGACCCTGGGGCAGGTTCTATCAATTAGCGAGTCAGGCGCATCCGACGGCCTGCCTGGCTCCGACCTTGATTTCCTACGTCAGATGGTTGCCTACGATTTCGAGACCAGCCCCATAAGCGGAGGGGAGACGGAGCTTCGCCTAACGGTCAGAGCCCGGTTTGCCGTAGAGCCGTAGACGAGAGCGGCGGACGCAAGGATGGCGGTAATGGCAAGGACGAAGACCAAGCGGTGGAACCCATCGGAGCATCTGGAGACCACCGAAGAGATGGCAGCATACCTGAATGCCGCCCTGGAAGAGGACGACATGCGGTTGATCCTGGCAACGCTGGGGGACATCGCCCGCGCCCGGAAGATGGCCCTGGTGGCTCGGGAGACGGGCTTGGGTAGGGAGAGCCTGTACAAGTCGCTATCCGCCGACGGCAACCCTGAGTTCGCTACCGTGCTGAAGGTGGTGCGTGCCCTGGGACTCAGACTTCAGGCCGCAGCAGGGCCTGGAGCGAACGACGCCGCTTGAGGGCGTCGCAGCACTGGACGACACCAACCGGTAGGAGGATGACATGAAGAATAAACATCTACAGCCCCTCACGCCCGCGGCGCTGTACGCCAGGGTGTCCAGCGACCGCCAGGACGTGGACCTGTCCGTATCCGCCCAGTTGCGGGCGCTCAAGGAGTACGCCAGGGCCAACGGCTACTCCGTGGCCCGCGAATACATCGACGAGGCCGAGAGCGGCCGCGTCGCCGACCGGCCCCAGTTCCGGGAGATGATCGAGGAGGGCAGCAAGCCGAAGGCTCCTTTTGACGTGATTCTTGTCTGGAAATTCTCGCGATTCACCCGCAAGCGTGAGCACGCCGTAGCGTTCAAGTCCCAGTTGAGGCGCAAGGGCATCCGCGTGGTGTCCATCACCGAGCAGGCCGAGGACAACGCCACCGGCAGGCTGCTTGAGGGGATCATTGAGTCCGTGGACGAATATTACAGCGAAAATCTTGCGCAGGAGGTCGTCCGGGGGATGCGGGAAGCGGCTTCGCGGGGCTTCTTCCTCGGTTCGAAGGCCCCCTTCGGCTACAGGAAGGTCAAGGTCAGCGACGGGGCGAAGGAACGCCCCACCTTGGAGGTGGACCCTGCCACGGCTCCTGTCGTGAAGGAGATATTCGAGAAGTCGCTCCAGGGCTACGGCCTCAAGGAGATATGCAAGGAGCTGAACGACCGGGGCGTCACCAACCGAGGCAAGCGCTGGTACAAGGGCGGTCTCCACTACGTGCTGAGAAACGAGGCGTACACCGGCACAGCAGTGTGGGGGCTCAAGGGCAAGGGAGAGAAGGCCCAGGAGCCGGTGAGGGTGGAAGGAGCGTGGCCCGCTCTGGTATCACGGGAGCTGTTCGAGGACGTGCAGCGGGCGATGAGTGAGCGTGCCCCGAAGGTGCAGAGGCCCGCGAGGGTGGGGAGTCCGTATCTCCTGAGCGGGCTGCTCAAGTGTGGGGTGTGTGGCAGGCCCTACTCGGCTCAGGGAGCCAAGAGCGGACAGTTCGCCTACTACATCTGCGGAACTCTGTTCACCGAAGGAGCTGGGACGTGCACCGCCCGCTACCTGAACGCTCCCAGGGTGGAGGAGTTCATCGTCGAGAAAATCAGGGAGCGCATCCTCACCGAGGAGACCATCGTGGAGTTGGTGCAGCTGGTGGCCGAGGAGATAGACGCGATGGCCGGGGAGTTGTCGGGCAGGCTGGAGGTGGTAGAGGCGGAGCTAGAGGACGTGAGGAAGCGTCTTGGGAAGCTCTACGAGGCCATCGAGACCAGCGACCTGACGTTGGAGGTGTTGTCTCCCCGCATCATGTCTCTGAGGCACCGTGAGGAGCAACTGGAGGCTGCGCGGGAGGACGCCGAGACCCAGCTTGAGCAGAGGAGGGTTGCCCTTCCCGACACCGAGGAGATAGTGGAGTACGTGGCGGACTTCCGGGCGTTCCTGAAGGACGGGACTATCCCGGAACGCAAGGCGCTCATCCGCAACTTCGTGGAGGGCATCGAGGTCAATGGAGACGAGGCCGTTTTGACGTACACGGTGCCCATGCCGAGGGACGGGGTGAGGCGGGAATCGGCCTCGGTTCTTGATTTCGTCCAGTCCGGCCCACCACCGCATACGGTAGATTCCACCGTCTTCGAGATGTGGCTCGGCAGCCTGTCGGCGCACCAAGGGCTCGCCATTCCTGTAGCATGACTCGTCGGCGCGGAGGGAGTAAGAACCGTCACGCCGGGCCTGAGTGGATCGTGGGTGGAACGGCCCTGGAGATGTTGCTGAGCAGCCAGTATGCCCACAGCATAACTCATGGCTGGTCGGCCTGTCCGCCCCTATGTGCTGCCTTTCTCGTTGTCCCGTACTTCCGCAAGATGGTAGAATGTGACCTGTAGGAGTGTGCCTTGCAAAGGGGGAACGCATGAGGGACGCAGAGAGTACATCGCCGACCCAAGGTAGGGAGATCGCCATACCTATGCGCCGCCCACGCGAAGAGGCGGTCCGCTTGGGCAATGAGATATACGAGAAGGACATTCGTCCGCAGGTCGAAGCCGACCACTTCGGGGAATACGTCGCCATCGACGTGGAGACGGGGGACTGGACCATTGCCGACGGCGAGATTGCCGCGATGGATCGTCTACGGGCGCAACGCCCGGAGGCCATCGACGTCTTGATGGAACGCGTCGGGTATCGGGCACTGCGCAGCTTTGGGGCAGGGTCCCTTAGGAGGACCGGGTGATCGAAGGCGTTGTGAACGCCTCTCATGAGGCAGTCGTGGCTCAAGGCCCTGCGGGGCAGGCCCGGGACATTGAGGCCGTGATAGACACCGGTTACAGCGGCTTCTTGACTTTACCGACGGCGTTGGTGGCGGAGCTAGGATTGCCTTTCGCTTACATGGGGCAGGCGTTTCTGGCCAACGACGATGCAGTGAGTTTCGACGTTCACGACGCTACGGTATTGTGGGACGGCCAACCAAGACAAATCAAGGCCGACGCGACGGGAAGTACCCCGCTTGTGGGTATGCTTCTCCTGGACAGGTATGATCTGAGCATCCAGGTTCGGACCGGCGGCCGCGTCGTCATCCAGTCCGGGGAGTAGCGGAAACCCGACTGCCCCGTTCTTCCTCATCCGCCCCTTCTTCGCATCCCGCCATTCTCGCCTTTCGGCCCCGCCCGCCGAAGCCCGGCAACCCGCCGTTTTCGCCCCCACTCAGTTGCGCGCCCCGCCATAGTTGGCGTATAGTACCGTTGTCACAGTGGGGCTTGTTTTTGTGCTGATATATTGAGTGTTTGGGGCGAACGCCATGATGAAAGCGATGAGAGCATGGTAACCGTTCAGAGGGGAACGCCTTGGTCGGCAGCATCGCCGATAGGCCGCTTGTCTCTAGACAAGGCCGCGTCCCACCGCTACGCCCCCGTTAGCCCATCGCCCCTGAGCAGCCGCACAGCGCGAGAACACGCGTTACCGTTACCCCCCCCCCCCCCCCCCCCCCGACACATATGTTCTAATACCCCAGGGAAGCCCGCATCACGCAGGGCATCCCTACTCCCTTCCCTCTCCTCCAGCCCCACTCCCGCCTCTAGCCCGTCCATTTCCGCCGGCCTACGGACGGCGTATTCGCGCGTCTTGTCATTAGACTGCCTGCGCCCAACTGCCCTTCCGAACGCCCCCTTCCAGGGACAGCGCCATGAGAAAGCGGGCTAGGAGGAAGATGTGAGAATCAAAGAAGAGTACATCGTTCCCGCCCTGGGAGCCATCGCCCTGCTGTCCGTATTCGGCTTTGCGACCAGCGGCCTCTCCCTGATTTACCCCGTGCTCCTGGGGATCCTCGGATTGGCGGCGGTGGGGACCTTCTTTCTGCCCCCCGCCGTCCAGGTGGAGGTGCGGATAGCGATAGCCGCACTTGGCTTGATCGTCCTCGTCTTCTACTTCAGCTCCGTGTCCTTCTGGCTTGCCCTGCTGGCCTTTGGGGCGATAGGGGCGTCGCAGATTCGGCACGGCTCCGTGCTGACCATGCCGCCGCACACCGTGGCCTACGTGAAGGCGCTGCTGGAGAAACAGAGTGCCTCGGGTGCGGAGGTAGCCGGGTCCGGCGGCGACGGGTCCGGCGAGGCGGCCCAAACGGGCCTTGCTTTGGGTGCAACAGGCGCAGCGGCCACCGGCTCCGCAGCAACGAGTGCTGAGGGTGGTCAACGCCGGCGGCATAGGGGACCCGCCATGCTGACAAGGATTCGGCCTGCGCATTGGGTGGCAGTTGGGGCGGGAGTGGTGGTTTTCGCAGCGCAGTTCCTGGAATGGGCATCAGTGGATTCCCGCTCTGTTTCGGAGAGCTTAACAGGAATCGAGTCGTCTGACGGGATTATCGCCCTCATATCCAGCCTGGTGGCGTTGGGTGGTGTGGCCCTGCATGTGGCTGGACGCCGCATCATCGGCGGACTGCTTGTACTGCTTTTGGGTGGGCTTGTGGCCCTGGTTGGCATCGTGGACTGGTCCGGCGTTTCAGACCTGTCAGACTCCTACGCTGTCTTGGGCATCCTCGCCGGCGAGGACCTGGAGATATCGGTCGGACCTGGATTGGTTCTGACAACGATAGCGGGAGTCGTTCTCATGGGTGCGGGGATCTGGCTCCTGGCGAGGATGGGAGCCTACGCTCGCATGAGTGCCTCGCTGACGGGGACATCGCAAGCGGAGGCAGCCGACTCCGGCCCTGGCGAGGACGATTCGGGGACGGCGCTTCCCCAAGCGGGTCGCGGCGCTGCATTCATGAGGGACGTTCTTGCCCGGTTGAGCTTGCGGATCTGGCTTCTGCTTCTTGCTCTTGCGGCGGTCATCGTGCTGTTGCCGCTGTTGCTGCTGTTCGGGGTCGTCGGCGGCGGAGGCGGAAGCGGGAGCGCGGAAGACTTCATCAAAATGCTCTCGGGCGACGCCGAGGGTGTGCTCTACCTCGATGTTGCCGCGCTTGCAGATGACGACGACCTCAGTGACCTGCGGAGAAGCGTGGAATCCGACTGGGATTTCGACTCCTATGACATTGACCTCCGGGACCTGGACTACATGGCATACGCCGAAGAAGACGGCGGGGGCCACGTCTACCTCCTGGGCGGAGCAGACGGCCGTGACCTGAGGGACGAACTGGACGACAGGGGCTACGACGACGACGAGATCGACGGAGTGGAAGTATGGGTGGACTCATCAAGCACATGGGAAGCGTTTGCCTTTCTGCCCGGCGGCGCCGTCCTCATCGCCTACTACGAGGAGGATATGGAGGACATGCTCCGGCGGCGCGACAGGGGCGGATCGTCGCTCGATGACGAGATGGGTGATGTATGGAGAGACCTCCCTTCCGGGTACTTGCGTGTCGGCCTGGGCGCCGGAAATTGCGACAACACATGGGACGGCTGCGAGGCCGTCGGGGTGTCGCTGGAAAAAGAGAACTCACGCGAAGGCAAGCTCGTGATGTTGGTTGAATTCGATTCCGAGCGAGACGCCGAACGGGCCGAGGACGCCATTGAGGACGACTGGGACAACGACGACTGCGACGACCTCGCCGTGAGGCAGAGCGGCAGCAGAGTCAGGGCTGAAGTTGTCTGTGGCCTGGACGAGTTTGACTCGTTCGGCGACTACGGCAGCGGGTTCTAGGGATGGCCCGAACAACTCGGTATCGATCGACGTAATGGAGGAAAAGACATGACCGGTAGAGCGAGAAGATACGGGGCCCTGTTGAGCGTCGTCCTTGCGCTGTTGCTTGCGACGGCCCTCGCGGCCTGCACCGATGACGGGGGCGACCTTGGAGGTGAGGGGACTCCCGGCTCGTCCGCGAGTAGCGGTGAGCGGGAAGCGACGCGGGAGGCCGGGGAACCGGAACCCACGCGCGAAGGAATCTTCGGCATCGGCAGCCAGTCCACCGCCGACCCGGA
Source organism: Dehalococcoidia bacterium (assembly GCA_965207115.1). GTDB lineage: Bacteria > Chloroflexota > Dehalococcoidia > UBA6926 > UBA6926 > VXMO01. The sequence goes on from CBDBLR010000003.1 coordinate 121,527, forward strand.
GGAGGCCGCCGAACTCGACCGCTCCGCCCTGGTCGCCCTCTACCGCGCCACCGACGGCGATAGCTGGACCGACAACGACGGGTGGCTGAGCGACGACCCCGTCGACGAGTGGCACGGCGTGACCACCGACGCCGACGGTCGCGTCATCGCCCTGGACCTCAACGACAACAACCTCACCGGAACCGTGCCCCCGGAGCTCCACGCCCTGACCGCCCTGACCCTGCTGGACCTGGGCGACAACCGACTAGGCGGCTGCTTGCCAATCAATCTGGAAGACCAACTGGAGGTCGCCGACTCCGACCTGGGCGGCCTGCTCTTCTGCTGCGGCGCCCCACCCGGGCCGGCGAACCCGCCCCCGGCGCAGACCTCGGCGGAGACCGACAAGGAGGCGCTGCTGGCCATCTTTGACGCCACCGACGGCGCCAGCTGGGACGAAAGCGGCACCTGGGCCGGCCGCGCGCCCATCAGCGAGTGGGCGGGCATCACCACCGGCGAGGACGGCCGCGTCGTCGGACTCGACGTCAACCTGGGCGGAGCGGAGATTCCGTCCGAGGTCGGCCACCTCATCGCCCTGACGACCCTGGCGCTTTCCGGCGTGAGCGGCGCGCTGCCGCCGGAGCTTGGCTACCTCGTCAACCTGGCGGACCTGGACGTGTTGGACAACCGGCTGTGCGGGGAGATCCCCTCGGAGTTGGGCGGCCTTGGAAGGCTGCAATCGCTGAACCTTGAGGGCAACCAACTGACCGGAGAGATACCAGCGGAGTTGGGCGGCCTTAGAAGCTTGCAATCGCTGAACCTTGAGGGCAATCAGCTGACCGGGGAGATTCCCTCGGAGTTGGGCGGCCTTAGAAGCTTGCAATCGCTGAACCTTGAGGGCAATCAGCTGACCGGGGAGATCCCCTCGGAGTTGGGCGGCCTCGGCAGCCTGCAATCGCTGAACCTCCAAGGCAATCAGCTGACCGGAGAGATACCAGCGGAGTTGGGCGGCCTTGAAAGCCTCCAATCGCTGAACCTTGAGGGCAATCAGCTGACCGGAGAGATACCAGCGGAGTTGGGCGGCCTTGGAAGCCTGCAATCGCTGAACCTCGAAGGCAATCAACTGAGCGGGGAGATTCCCTCGGAGTTGGATGACCTCGTCACCATCCTGGAGGAGATCAGGCTCGACGGCAACCAGCTTGAATGCATATCCAGCGTCCTGAGCGACGGGGCAGGCTACGCCGGCGAGATTCCGGTATGCATTCCCGAAGACCACCCCGGCGACACCGAAGCCTTGATCGCCCAGTACAACGCCTGGAGGCAGCCGGACCACCTCGACAACTGGCTGAGCCGAGAGCCCCTCGGCACGTGGGAAGGCGTTTCCGTGGACGCCACTAGCCGCGTCGCAGCCTTGAACCTGACAGGCAGAGAGTTGACCGGGGAGATTTCTCCGGAGTTGGGCAGCCTTGCCAGCCTGCAAGTTCTGGATTTGTCCGACAACGCCTTGACCGGGGAGATACCGGCGGAGTTGGGCAGCCTTGCCAGCCTGCAAGTTCTGGACCTGTCCGACAACGCCTTGGCCGGGGAGATTCCCTCGCAGTTGGGCGGCCTTGGAAGCCTGCAATCGCTGAACCTCAACTATAACGGGCTGACCGGGGAGATACCGCCGGCACTGGGCCATCTGCTGACCACCGGCGTGAGGTCCCAAATCGGCGGAGCAAACATCTGGATAGGAGTGAAGTTCGCCTCCGTCAGCGCCGGGAAAAGTCACACCTGCGGGGTGAAGACCGACGGCGCCGTCGCCTGCTGGGGCGATGACGGAGATGGCGAGGCCACGCCGCCGGAGGGGCAGTTCGCCTCGGTCAGCGCCGGGGGTATCCGATATTCCCGATACGAGGAAGGACACACCTGCGGGGTGAGGACCGACGGCTCCGTCGCCTGCTGGGGCGATGACGACGAAGGTCAGGCCACGCCGCCGGAGGGGCAGTTCGCCTCCGTCAGCGCCGGGGGGAGATACACCTGCGGGGTGAGGACCGACGGCTCCGTCGCCTGCTGGGGCGAAGACTATAGGGGCAGTACCACCACCCCACCGGAGGGGCAGTTCGCCTCGGTCAGCGCCGGGTCGAGCTACACCTGCGGGGTGAGGACCGACGGCGCGGTCGCCTGCTGGGGCAATGTCAGATATGGCCAGGCCACGCCGCCGGAGGGGCAGTTCGCCTCGGTCAGCGCCCGGGATACCCACACCTGCGGGGTGAGGACCGACGGCTCCGTGGCCTGCTGGGGCTATGACGGACAGGGCGAGTCCACGCCGCCGGAGGGGCAGTTCGCCTCGGTCAGCGCCGGGGGCTCGCACACCTGCGGGGTGAGGACCGACGGCTCCGTGGCCTGCTGGGGCCGTGACTTCGAGGGCCAGGCCACGCCGCCGGAAGGGCAGTTCGCCTCCGTCAGCGCCGGGGATTACCACACCTGCGGGGTGAAGACCGACGGCTCCGTGGCCTGCTGGGGCGGTGACGATGAGGGCCAGGCCACGCCGTGGTCGGGAGAGGAGTCATAGCCGAGAGTGCAAAACCCCGTCCCAATCTCTGGGGGAGGGGACGCGCGAGCGCAGCGATAGCCGGCCCGCCGTCAGCCCGACGCCCGGCCCACCCGACGGCCCCGGTGAGCACGGCGGCTAGGCGCCCCTGATCCGGGAGCCCCGGACGAGGACACGGCGCCGGCTACCGGAGATTCTTCGGCGGAGGCCCAAGGGGGGCGTAGGACACGCTGCTGGTGTAGGTGGAGGACGCGGAGAGCGCGGCGACCACGTTCCCCGACACCGCCGCGGCGGCGGGAACGCAACGCGTGTACCGGGCGAACGCGGTCAATGAGGCGGGCGCGGGGTGAGGTCGGGCAAAGAAAAAGCCCGCGCACATGAACCAAGCGTCAGCCCTCCTGGTCACTCGGTCTGGCAGGAGGCTAGGCTCTCGCGCATCGCACACTCCCGCGTTGTCCGTGGGGATGCGGAGGGGCCAGACATCGCACTTGGAGGGGAGATTGCAGCCCCGCCCTGCGGCAGGATCTGCGCAATGCCGAGACAGCGCGTCAATCACAAAATAAGCGCCTACGACTTCCCGCAGCGGTTGGAGTGGTTCAAGCACGCGTCCGGCCTGTCGTGGGTAGAGATTGCCCGTAGTCTCGGCGTCGATCCCGTCACCGTAAGGCGCTGGCGGCAGCGAGGAGTGCGGCCCAACTACCGGCATCTCAAGGCGCTTCAGGACCTGGCGGACTCGCTGGGCCTCGGCCACCTGTTCAGAGACTGAGGCAGCCCGCGACGGCATCGGCCTACTGACTAACTCCTGTGGCGCATCCACGTCAGTTAGCCCCATATGCACTGCCCGGATACGGGCTTGACCTGCTGAAACACAAAAAGAGCAGCATACATAGCCGTGCAGGGGGAGGACACCGCATCGTGGTGTCCTCCCCCTGTGTGTTGCTGCCCAGCAATTCCCGTCCGACCGACTCCTCTAGAACAGCCTCAGCGTCTCCGGCTGCTGCTCCGCCTCTCCTTCGGCGGCCTCGGCCTGCGCCGTCCCCTGTCCACGCCGGTTCCGGCGTCTGGCCGGGGGAGCGGGTCTCGCGTGCGCCGGGTACTTCGGTTCCTCCTCCCACTTGGCTCTCGCCCGTTCCACCACCGCCAGGGTCTCCTGCGCCAGCCCTGACAGGCCCATGTCGTCGAACGTCTCGATGTGCGGGTCGGACGACGGCTGTTGCACCCCGATGGTGGCCCTGCCTCCCTTGATGGACACGACGACCTTCAGGTCCTCGGACGAGCCGGTCTCGTCTCCAACGGCCTGCTCATCGGCGTCGTCAGCACCCTGCGGTTCCTGTGCGGTCTCCTCGTTGGCGTCCTGCTCCTCGGCAACAGCGGCTTCATTGTCGTCCGCCGCTTCGCCGAAGAGACTCTCGTCTGCGCTCGGGGCATCCGAGCGGGTTGCGTCCGTTCCAACTTCGTTATGCATGGTCTCTCCTTCCCTTGATTCTTCTCTGGCCCTTGCTCAGGCCGCGAGCCTCGACTGCCTCCTGATCTCACCGAGGGTCTGCGGCTCCCAGTAGAGGTCGCGCTCCACGGCGGGGACGCCGCCGAACACGGTCGCCTCGGCCATCTCCGAGAGATCGAAGTACCCCAGTTCCGTCTCGAACCCCTCGACGAGGCCGAAGCAGAGGCCGGTCTCCGCATCCCATTCCGTGATGTACCAGGTCCAGTTGGCATAGGGGCTGAACAGCTTCACCCTCGCGACGACGGCGTCGGGGTCGTCCGCGCCGTCGTTGGCGTACAGGGGCGGGATGGTGTCTGCGAGCTCCTTCGTCATGAGCTTGTGCCTGCGGAGCCCGCTGTGATTGTCTTGCCACATGGTCGTGGCCGTTGTGGTTCCGTTTGCGTCAGTCATTGGTTTCTCCTTCTTTATTCGTTCTCTCGATGTGTTCGCTTGCGCCGATCACTCGACGTAGGTCCCCACCGTCCGCTCCACCGCTTCCGGCGTGACGTAGGTGGGTGTGACCGTCCCCAGGTCCATGTCCAGGTAGAGGGCCATGAAGGGGCAGGTGCCCGCCACCATGCGGCGCACCACCTGGAGCACCAGCGAGGCCATCATCTGGTTGATGGTGGGGTCCTGGTCGGTGAGGTCGAGGGCCGCCGCACAGTCCACGTCGGGCGGCCTGGTCGACACGGCGGTCAGCAGGTCGGGCCGCTGGAGCGTGGGCGCGGGGGCCAGGTAGCAGGTCTCGCCCGAGAAGGGTGGCTCGTCCCAGCTCACGTTGCCGGAGACGTTGCCGACGAGGACCTGTCCCCAGTTGGTGTCGTTGCCCGCGTCCATGAGCCACCGTCGCGGGTCGCCCGGCAGGGTCTCCGCCATCGCCTTCCGTGCGAGGGCATTGTCGGCGCAGCCGATGATGAGGCTCTCCCGGTAGGCGGGCAGGCCGGGATAGCCGTGCTGGTGGGGCTGGTCGTCATACTCCTTGAATGGGTACACCGAATAACCCACTGGCCTCCCGTAGGCTTTGGCCAGCCGGTCGGCCAGCGCTTCGCTCTTGAAGCGGCCCAAGTCTCCTGCGTAGAAGTTCTGGCGCAGCAGGTTGTGGGGCTCCACCCGGTCGTGGTCGACCAGGACGATGTTGGCCTGCCGCCCCTGGAAGAGTCGGCAGAGGCCCTCGGCGACGAAGCCGCCGGTCCCGCCGCAGCCGACCACCGTGATCCAGGGGTCGTCCAGCAGGAAGGCGTTGTCCAGGAAGTATGGCATCGCTCACTCACCCCCTTCTATTGGATTGGTTGTGTCCGGTTCCTCGCCCACCAGCCGGAGGCCGGGGTTCGGGCCGTCGAAGACCTGCGACCACGACGCCGGGGCGAAGTGGCCGTAGACGCCGACCCGGATGCTCAGCTCGGGCCGGTCGGTGTCGAGGCGTCCAGCGACGCCGTATACCCGGAAGCCCTGCTCGTCGCCGTCGTCGGTGGCCGAGAAGAAGGCGCGGGAGCGTCCGTGGGAGTGGAACTCGGCCACCACCCCTGCGGGCGGCCGGTACTTGAGCCGCGTCGCCGTCCCTTCCTGCTCGGGAACCACCAGCCGGTAGGAGCGCCCGTCCCACCGCACGGCGAAGAACCGCTCGGTGTCCGGGTCGTCCTCGAACCAGCGCAGCCCGATCTCGAAGAGCCTTGCCGGTATGGTGCCGTGGGCAAGCTCCACCTTCTCTGCGACGGGAGCGAGCCCCCGCACCTCGCAGGACGCGACGAGCACCCGCGCCGTCAGGTGGGCGCTCTCGGACTGGACGTAGAGGCCGCCCCCTCCGAGCACGTAGTCGTAGCCGACGCCATGCGCTCCGGTCAGCCCCTCTTTGCGATTGACGAGGTAGCCGACGGGCGTCGGGCGGTCGGTAGCGGCAGGCCCGCTGCTAGCGGTAGCCATAGCCCCGTCTCCCCTGGGATGCCTCGATGACCTGGGCCACCGTGCACTGGGGAACAAGGTCCTCAACCGGGTATTCAGTCTGTCCATCCAACTCCTCCCACAGTTCGATCAGGTTTTCGGGGTGCTTCTTCGACCGCTCCCGGCTGTCCCCTGTAAGGGAAAAGAAGGACTGGAAGAAGGACTCCGGTATCCGTCCCACATCCGCGGGGAAGCGGTGGCTTCCGGGGCAGACCCGCCCGTCCCTGAAGACGTTGAAGGCCGGGGCCCGGAAGAGCTGCTGCTCTGCGTTGGTCGGTCGCTCCAGGGCCGCGTAGGCCCAGGGGGCGCGGCCCGGCGAGCAGACGAAGACCAGTCCCGGCATGGGAAGCCGGAGCCGTGCGGGGGGCTTGAACGCCTCCCGTTGCAGGGCCACGGGCCAGACCTGGGGCGGCCTCCAGAGGGCCACCACCTGCCCGGTCTCGCCCTGATTCCACCAGAGAGCGTCCTGGGGCAGCAGCCCCGAGGAGAACCCCAGGTGTTGGGTGAATACGTTGGCGATCTCGTCCGCCGAGACGGTCCGCACCCAGTCGGTGTCGCCCTGGAAGCCCCGCAGCAGGAGCGTCTCGTCGTAGACCTCAAGCTGGAGTTGGAGCTTGTCCCTGGGCATCTCATCAGGGCCCGGCAGGGACCATTGAGTCGTGTCGGGTTCATTGCTCATGGTCGTTGTCCTCCTTGTCTCCTTCGCAAATCCGCGCGAGGGTGAAATCCAGCATCTCGGCGAACCGGCCGGGGAGGTCCTCCTCCAGCCAGTCGGCCAGCTTGCACACCGAGTCCATGAGGGCATTGGCCTTTCGCCACTCTTCCGTGCCCTCGGCGATGATCTCGTCCTCCCAGGGGTCGGCGAAGCCGTCGAACGACCCATCGTCATAGCAGTTGTCGAGGAAGAAATTGCCGGTCTCGGCGAGGACCCAGGAGGCGGCCTTCGCCGCCCCCTCGAACCGGGTGTCCTTCACCGCCTCGGTGAGGGCCTCGACGGGTATGCCCCCTTGGGGCACTCGTTGCAGGGTCTCCTGCGGGATGTGCTCTGCGGCCGACTCCAGCCACGCCACCCGCAGCCCGTCGGGGCCGTCGTAGTAGGCGTCGGGCGGCCTTACCAGCAGGGCCATCGCCGAGAGACCCTCGCGGTAGCCGTTCCACATCTCGTGGAGGCCGTCGTAGCCGAAGCCCATCAGGTCGAAGGGGATGCCCCTGCGCAGCCATGACCAGGGCGGTTCATCCCCGTCTTCGAGGAAGAACTCGAAGTAGGGCTGGTACAGGGGGAAGTGCCGCTCCCCGAAGAGATTGGCGAAGCGCTCCACCCTCGTGCGCACGTCGGGGGCCGAAAGCGCCGCCTCCCCCTCGTTGGGAAAGAGGCGGCGCACCAGCTCCGTGAACCATGCGTAGTCGTCGGCGTAGCCGATCACGGTCACCAGCTCCCGCAGCGACGGCGGACGCCGCAGGAGTTTTTCAGCCAGACCGCTCAGGAGCGCCGGGGCCGCAGCCGCCACCGCAGCGCCTCCTTCAGCCGCCCCGTGGCCGAGGCGTAGTCCTGGGCCTGGGCGCAGGCCATTTCGATGTCCTTCTGCCGTGCGGCCGCGGCGTCCAGGTCGAGGGAGCCGTCGGGCCGTGTGAGCTCCGCCGTGAGCTCGATGATGCGCAGGGCCGTTGGTGGGGTGACCGCCAGCAGCCCTGCAAAGGTGCGGGTGTCCATCGGATGCCCTCCTTACCAGGTGAAGGTCCCCTTGGTGCCCACCCGCCGCTGGAACTCGTAGACGGTGTCCTCGCCGCGCTTGGTCTCTTTCACCGAGGCGTTGGCGATCTCCCCGTAGAAATCGCTCAGGGTGCTCTTCACCTGGTCGACGGTCATCTCGGAATCGGGGTCCGGGAACTCTCTGTCGTCATACACGAACACTCTTGCCATGGCTGATCTCCTTTGTGTGAGTTGGTTGTTTTGCTGCGTTGCCGTCTGCGGCGACCGCTCCGTTGCTGCTGCGGTCTAGCGTCCCGCGCCGACCGGCTCCTTCTCTCGCTCCTGCTCCATCGCCCACTCGAACATCGAGAGGCTTGCGGGCTGGGGCTTCCCGTTGCGCCGCTTGGGCTTGACCGGCTCCTCGGCCATGAACTCCGCCCAGGAGAACAGCGACTGCTGCGGCTCCGGGTCCTCGTCGTGGTGGCCGTTGGCCCCATTGCCGTTGGGGTGACTGTTGGCCGGGACGAGCTCGACCGTCGGCCCAAACAGGTCGTCGTGGTGGCCGTTGCCGTTCCCGTTGACCGGGACCGTCTCAGGCTCGATCTCGACGACCTTCCAGCCGTTGTCCACCAGCAGCTCCTCGGCCTCGCTCACGGCGTTCCGCGCCTGGGCGAAGACCTCCTCCATCGTCTCGGCCTCGTCCTCCTCCTCGCCGCTGACGATCTTGCGGGCCAGGGCCATCATCATGTCGTCGCCGTCGTCTCCGTAGGCGGCGAGGCCGTCCTCCGGCAACTCCCCCTCGACGGCCAGGGAGCTCTGCATCTTCTTCGCCACCAGCTTCAGGGCGTCGGCCTGGAGCGTGTTCCGGTAGCTCATGAACACCACCTTCACCGGGCGGGTCTGCCCGATGCGCCACGACCGCCGCGACGCCTGCCGGACCACGTAGACGCTATAGTCCGTTTCGTCCCAGACGATTGTTGGGAAGTCGATGAGGTCGAGGCCCGTCTGCACCAATCGCGGGTGGCAGATGAGGACGTCGATGCCCTGCTTCACCTTGTCCGCCACCCACTTCTCCCTGCGGTTCGGGGCCACGGCGTCGGCCTTCATCACCGCCACCCGGAAGCCGTGCCGGGTGAGAATGTCGTCCATCCGCCCGGTGATGTCCGGCGTTCCCGTATGGGTGACGTAGACTAGAACCCTCCGTCCCTCCATACGCTCAGCGGCCACCAGGTCGATGAGCGCCTTCTCCTTCGGGTAGAGCTTCTCCTCGGACAGGGGCGGCACCTGCACGATCACGTCGCCGCTGCGGGGGTCGAAGACCGTCTCCCCCTTGGTGCAGCCGTCGGGGTAGGCCAACAACGTTTGCAGGTAGGTCGCCAGCAGCCGCTTGGAGCCGCTCTTGAGTGCCGCCGCCAGCTCCTTCTTCAGCTCCTCGAACACGGTGTTGTAGGCCGTGCGCTGGGAGTACCCGGTCGCGTCCTCCTCCGAGTCCATCGAGGACACGAGGATCTTCTCCTCGTAATCCGGCAGGCCGGAGGCAACGTCCGCCAGTCTCAGGAAGACGGTGTTGCCGATGATGTGGAACAGGGCGCTGGGCACCAGGCCCGGCCTCTCCCTGGTGACCTTGCGGTAGCTGCGGCGTCGGCTGTTGCGCCCGTCCTCCACCGCGTCGTCGTCGGGCTTGCCGACGGTGACTTCCTCGAAGCCGTACCGCTGTATCCAGCGGTGCTCGTCGGAGCGTCCGAACTCCGTCCTGATCTCCGGGCTGAACCGGTAGAGGAGATGGAAGATGGTCGAGGAGTACCCTCCCAAAAGGGTCCCGGTCAGGCTGAGGGACTTGCCGCACACGTCGGCGAGGATGCCCGCGGCGATGCCCTGTGCGGAGCCTCGCCCCTTAAATTCATGCACCTCGTCCCCGATGAGCAGGTCGAAGAAGCCCCGCATCCGGTGCTTTATGTAGTCGGCCAACGGGTAGCGGGCCGGGCCGGACCTGTCGGCCTGCCAGAGGGGGGCGTCGCAAGTGGCGCAGGTGTGCTTGCGGCGGTTCAGGTCGGCGTCCGTGAGGGGCACGCCGTCCTTGTCCACGATCTGCGCGGTGCAGTCGGGGCAGCAGGGGACCCGGAAGGGCTCCCCCGTCTCCTCTTCCCTGATGAGCCTGCCCCTGGACGTGGCCCACCGCTCGATGTAGGCGGGCATCCAGCGGTAGGACAGCTTTGCCTTCTCCCGGCTCATCACCGCGAAGAGGGGACCGGAGCCGACGGAGAGGCGCAGCCGCTCCAGGTCGGTGATGGACTCGACGATGGCGGCGCGGACGCCGGGCACCGTCTGCTCGATCTCCCGCTTCCACTTGGGAACCAGGTGGGGCGGGCAGATGATGAGAATCCTCTCTAAGCCCGCCATGTATGCCGCCGCCGCGCCGATGAAGGTCTTTCCCGTACCCATCTCCCCAACGACGGTGGTGCCCCGGTGGGCCTTCAGCGAGAGGGCCGCGCCCCTGATGGCGTCGGCCTGCGCTCCCAGGGGCTTGCGGAGCAGCCTGGGCAGCGTCCCGCCGTTCTCCGAGGGCCGGTAGAGGGGCGGGTAGGACTCGACCACCCTCCTGGCCATCGCGTCCTTGAACGTGTCTATGAAACCTCCGAGGTTCATGTGAGTCGTCCTCCTTATCCGTGGTGGGCCGGAGGACGACGCCGGGACCCGGGACGCACCACGCCCCCACGAGGGGACGTCAGTGTGTCCCGGGTCCCTGGTAACGTCCCCAGGCGGTTGCTTGAACGTGCGAGACCCGCGCAGCCGGCGGGCCTCGTGAGTGCTGCTCGGTGCGGGCCGTCTAGGCGGCTTTCAGTGCCTCCCTGCGGGCGGCTTGTTCGGCCTTTGCATCCTCGTAACAGCGTCCCGTCAGGTGGTATGCCTTCACCGGCGAGGAGACGGCCCTTCCGTAGTCGTTGATGTCCACCGAGGCGGTCTGCATAACCGGCTCGCCGGGAGCGATGGGCTTCCCGCACCGGCAGCAGTTCTCCATTGTCATGGTCGTCTGCATCGTCCTGTCTCTCCTTTCCCTGGTAAGAGGGTTGTCGGGAATCGTTCCGATAGAGCGAGGCCCCGCAGGTCGAATGAAACCAACGGGGCCTTGTGGGTGCGGCTCCGGGTGAGCCGTCTATGCCGCGATGTCCTCGATTCGTCCGTCGTCCAGGTCTAGGGCGACGACGGTCGTGTTGAGCTTCTCGCGGTGGACCTCCTTCTCCGGGGCGTCCTCGACCATCACCATCTCCTTGCTGGTGCGGCCCTTGACCAGGATGCGTCTGCCTTCGCCTTCGAGCACGAGATTGTCGAGGAAGCCCGCCGCCACCAGCATCGCCATGTGCCCCCGTCTGAGGGGCATGAGCGGCCGGGTGCGGCTGTCGTTCGCGGGCCACAGCGAGTCGGTGATCTCGGTGCTGGCCCACAGCCCCGACCGCCGCGCCTCGGCAGCCGCCGCGGCCGGATCGACGGTGCGGGTGGTGAACAGCACGTCCCCGCTCGGCGTCGTGGCCGGTGTGTACTCCGGGTAGGAGTAGGAGTTGCGCCGGGAGCGCAGGGGCTCCGGCTCACCCACCGCCCACTCCAGAACCATGCTCTCGGCGGCCGCGTCGGGGACGGGGTCCGTCTTCCGGTAGCCCATCAGGACCACCTGGTCGAAGACCTCCCGCTCCGGGTCGGGGAAGGCCCAGCACCGCAGCCGCCCGTAGTGGGTGGACAGGTAGCGGGCCGAGACCGCGAGACGCTGCCTGGGAACGATGAAGACCAGCAGGCCGCTCTCGGCCAGGTAGCGGGTGGTGTGGGTCAGGAAGGCGTGCTCAGTCCGCTTGTCCTCCGAGTCGTAGTCGTACGGTGGGTTGAGGAGCAGCAGGCCGAAGGCCCCGTTCGCTATCGATGTGGCGAACAGGTCCGAGGACAGGGTGCGGTGGAGCCGCTCCTCGGCCTCCTCCGCCCGGTCCCGGTGCAACTCCACGCCGTAGGTCTCGATGGACATCGAGTTGGGCCGGTCGAGGTTCTCGGCCAGCCTCTGGAGCGCGTCACCGCCCCCGCAGCAGGGGTCGAGGACGCGGATGGTCTCCCGCTCCCGGTGGTAGTAGCCGGAGGGGGTGTGAATCAGTTCGGCGATCAGGTCCACCACCCGCTCCGGAGTCGGGTAATAGCCGCCTTTCGCCTGTGCAGCCAGTCTCATGTCGGTTCTCCTTTCTCTGGGTCTCGTGCCGCGTCATGCGGCGATTGGGATGTCCTTGGGGCGGTGGTCGAGCCCGACCACCTCGCCGACGGCCAGGTTCCGCTGGTAACAGAGGACCTGGTGAGTGCCGATGCTCTCGGCGCAGGCCGTGCAGAAGGCGGTGATCAGCTCGGCGCGGCTGGCGACGGTCATCCGGCGCACCAGCACCGAGCCTCCCTCCGGCAGGTTGTGCCGGTAGAGCATGAGTTGGGGGTCGCGCCGCTCGGCCTCTGTCGCGGGACGGAAGAAGTGGGGCTGGCCCGAACTCATCAGGTGCTCGGTGTTGTCGTGCGGGCAGAAGCGGCAGGTCTTCCCATCGGAAGAGAACCGCCGCCAGGCGTCGTAGTTGCGCTGCCCCCGCCGCTTGCTGTGGCGCTTCGCCTTCTTCAGCGTCCTATCCATCGGACACCTCCCTGGGCAGGGTGAGCTTGCCCGACGCAACGGCGTAGGACAGGTCGTCCCGCAACCTCTTGGCGTTGGGGGAGCACCGGTAGCCGGAGACGCCGACGCTCTGGAGAGGGGTGACCTCCCCCTCCTCGATGCCCCGCTCCCAGAGCCATCCGGCCCAGGAGTCGTGGAGCGGCAGCGGGCTGCGCTTGTCGAGGAAGCGGTGATGGAGCGCCGGAGCCTCCTCCGGCGACTGCGCCAGGAGAAGGAAGCTGTCCTTCTCGTAGCCGTACTCGGCGGTCTTCGTATACACGAGGGCGTGCCACCCGCCGGTGGCGGGCAGACGGGCGATCTTGGTCGTCCAGGTGCCGATAGTCTCGTAGGGAATCACGCACCGTTGGTAGCCGCCCTGCAGCGCCATGCCGTCCGCGCCGCGTATCAGGTGGGCGACGTCCGGGGGCTGCTTCAGCAGCGACGCCCAGATCGCCTTGAGCGCCGTCTGGGAGCCGACCATCGAGACGAACCAGAGGCCCTCGGTGCGGTCGTCGCGGGCGAAGGCGTCGGCGGTGGCGCTGAAGCCACCGGCGCTTATCGTGAACAGAGCCTGCCCCGTACTCGATACGGGGGCTTCGGGGTCTATGACGTTGGTCTGGAGCATGATGGATCTCCTTTCGCTTTGTGGGTTGGAACCGGTGCACGGGGGGCGATGCCCCCGCGTGAGACGCCCGACGGCGCAGGCCGTCGGGACGTGGCGGGTCAGCCCATCAGGCCCCGCTCCTTGAGGCTGACGAAGCGGTCTCCGCCGATGACGATGTGATCGAGCAGATCGATGCCCAGCAGCTTGGCGGCTTGGGACAGCTCCCTGGTGCAGGCCGCGTCCTCCGGGCTGGGCGTGGGGTCGCCTGAGGGGTGGTTGTGGCAAACGATGATGTGGGGGACGACCTCGACAACGGCGGGCCGCAGCACCTCGGCGGGCCGCACCATCGACGAGTTCACGTTGCCCTGGTAGACGACCCGCTGGCCGACCACGACGTTCTTGGTGTTGAGCAGCAGCACCCGCAGCTGCTCCTGGGCCAGGCCGGACATCTCCGGCGCGAGCAACCTGTGAACATCTTCGGGGGTCGTGACCGAGGGCGGGGCGTCCGACCGTTCCGGCTGGACCTCCACGCCGTAGCGCAGCGCGATCTCTCCCAGGAGGTCCAGGTTGTTGCGCAGGGCGTCCAGCAGCGCCTGCCCCTCTGACTGGAAGAGGGAGAGCTGGGAGCCTGTCGATCGGGTGTCGGCGCGTATCGCTGTGGCGGACATGAGGGCCTCCTTGCCTATCGGTTAGAATAGAAGCGGGGCCGCCTCCTGTAGATTGGGAGCGACCCCGTGGTGGTGCGCCCGGTGGGAGGCCGGGCGTCGCTTTTCGGTTGTGCAGCGGCTAGAAGGGGGAGGCGTCCTCCGCCTGCCCGGCGTGCCCGTTGCCGTTGCCGTCGAGGAACACGACCTCGGAGGCGTGGACCTCGGTGCGGTGGCGGCGCTGGCCGTCGTCGGTCTCCCAGGTGTTCTGGACGAGGCGGCCCGCGACGTAGATGCGCTGCCCCTTGCCGACGTAGTTGTTGACGGCCTCGGCGAGCCCGGCCCAGCACGTCAGGTCGTGCCAGTCCGTCTCGGTCTCCCCGTTGGAGCGGGGCCGGTCGGTGGCCAGCCGCAGCTTGGTGACGGCGGTGCCGTTCGGGGTGTAGGTCATCTCGGGGTCGGTCCCGACCCTGCCCAGCAGCTCTACCTTGTTGATCGTCCGTGACATTGTTCTGTCCTCCTTATGGATGGTGTGGCGCGGTCTTCCCGCGCCCGTCTGAAATGAGAGCGGGGCCGCTCCCATAGATGGGATGACGACCCCGTCCTGCGCCCCTGTGAGGGAGCGGCTAGCTGACCCGGACGTACTCCGACTCGCTCTCGGTGACGATCTCCGCCCTGGTCTCGGGGTCGAGCGCCTCGTTGAGCTTCCGGTGGTTCACGGAGTACCGTGTCGTCTGCACGAGGCTGACCGTCTTTCCTCCGACGGTCGCCTTCGCGTCCCCCTGGCGGCGCATCCACGCCTTCAGGGTGTCCAGCGCGGTGCGTTTGGCCTTCTCAGGTTCCCTGATGGACTCCTGGGCCTCTGCGTAGGCCGTCACCGCGTCCCTTGCCTCCTCGTCCGTCACCTCCTGTTCCTCGATTGCAGGCTGTTCGCCGGCCTCCGCCGACCCCGGCAGGCAGACGGCCAGGAAGGGGCAGGAACGGCACTGCCAGGAGTCGGCAGTGAAGTCTCTGTCGGGCAGCGCGTCGGGGTCGGCCCCGTGCTCGACGTAGTGGGCGGTCAGCCCACTCAGCCACTCGCAGGCGTCCTGCAGGGCCGTCTCCAGCCGTTCGGCGGGTATCCGCTCCCAGTCCCAGGTGCGGTTGCCTGTGTCCATCGTTGCGATGACGGCGGCCCGCATCTCCCCGAACTCGCCTAGGGTGTAGAGGGCGGCCTGGGCCACCGCCGCCGGGTGGCTGCGCTCGGCCCCAAGGGTCTGCCAACGCTTGAAGGCGTCCGGCCCCCGCGTCTTGATCTCGACGACCATCGGGTCGCCGAAGGCGGGAGTCTCCGGTTCGTCCTCGAAGAGGAACACCTGCGGCGTGGCCGCCTCGTCTTCCGATAGCGGGAGCCGCACCGTGCCGTCGGGGTGTCCCGTGACCAGCAGGTTGGGGCCGACCCTCGCCGCCACCTGCTTCGGGTCCTGGGAGTCGGCGGGATCGACCTTCCAGCCCGCCCGTTCCATCGCCCGCACCACCACCGGCTCCAGTGCGTTGCCCGCCTCCATCGCCGTCAGCGACTCCTCGCTGGGGGGATTCGTGGGCCGGTAGTTGGTCGCGGCGTACCAGAGGGCGCGGCGGCAGCCCAGGGCCGACGATGCCCGCACCACCAGTTCGCCGTCCTCGTTTATCTGCGCAGCGGGGCGGGAGAAGACCTCCGCCCTGTCCGTGGTCTCTGTCGTCATGGTTCTCTTTCCTTTCCCCTGTAGATGAATGGTCATGCGGCGGCCTGCACTCGCTCCGCCTCCCGCTGCCTCTCTGGCTTCAGGTGGGCCTTGAGGATGTGGGCGATGCCGTCGCCGAGGCTATGGACGGGCACGCTCCTGCCGTCGCCCATCTGGTTCCAGAACGGCTGCATCTCCTGGATGCCCTGCATCTGGCCGATGACCTCCTCCAGCGGGGTTCCCCTGCGCAGGTGCAGGGAGATGAGGCGGCAGGCAAGCTCGGTGACTCCGTGCTGGAAGCTCCCCCCTTTGCCGAGAAATCCGAAGACCTCGAATGGCTCGCCCTCCTCGTCCACGGAGACGGTCACGAACAGGTTTCCGAACTCGGTTTGCAGCTTCGTGGTGGTGCTAGGCAGGCTGCGGGGCCTGGGCCGCGTCGTCGCGGTCATGGCCTTCCTCCAATCCCCCGGCAGAGCGGGAGCGCGCCCTCGCAGGAGACGGCCTCCCACCGCCCGGTGTCGGCGAACGCCTCGGCCTCCTCCGTGGTGTCGAACCGTCCGATGGGGTCCGCCGCGCAGCCGCCCAGGTGGGCGACGACGTGGTAGTGAGGCGCACAGTCGCGGAGGAATGGGAGAGCCGGAGCGGAGCGGTCGAAGTAGCCCGCCACCTTCAGGGCCATCTCCCGGTCACGGGCGTCGCCGACTCCCAGGAGCGTCCTGACGATGGGCTCCTCGCAGTCTTCCTCGGCGAAGGTTGGGGTGAACATGGCGTCCCGCAAAGCGGCGGGCAGCTCGTTCCACCGCTCGCGGCTGAGCTTCAGCCCGCCGTGGTTCGGCGTCGTGACTCGCCAGACGCCCTCGGCCAGCTCCTCGATGTCCTGTGTCCAGCCCCAGGGTGTGCTTACCAGGGTCTCAGTCGTTGTCATGGCTCATAGCCTCCTTGTCCTGTAATGAAGGAGCGGGGCAGCCCCCCGAATGGAGACGGCCTCGCTCTCGATTCCGAACCCGATGGACCGGCAGGCTTAGGCCGCCTTCGCCTGCTGCATCTGCCGGAGCTTGTTGGCGGCGGCCTCCACCAGCGGCCCGAGCTCGGCGGCGTCCAGGTCGTCGATGTCCTTGCTCGTCCGGTCCTTCACGGCTGTCCGCACCAGGGCCTCGTTGAGGCCCTGTTCGGCGGCGATCTCGATGAGCCGCTTCCGCAGCTTCACGACCTGGGCCTCATTGCGGTCGTTGGCCTGATTCCGGGCGGAGTTGCCGTTGGATTGGGCCTGGCCGGACTTGCCGTTTGCCTGAGCCTGGGACTTGCCTCCGGCGTTGGCCTTGGCGGGGACGCGCTCCGGCTGGGCCGAGCCGTTGGCCGGGGACTGATCGCCGTAGAAGCCGTTGCCGAACTGGCAGCCGAAGCTGCGGAAGGCACGCTTCATGCCGTCCGTGACCGACCCCTTGATGGCCGTGTCGTGCCCGTCGAAGGTGTCCTCCGTCACCGGGTGGACGCCGACGTCGGTGCGGGGCAGCGCGCCCGCCACCGTGACCCGGACGGGTGCGCTGTAGCCCCGTTCCACCTTCACTTCACCGGTCTGGGGGTTGACCGTCTCGATCCGGCGCAAAGTAACGTCGCCGACCAGTTCGTAGCCCCAGCCGCCGTAGCCGAAAATCCTGTTGGCCTGGTCGATAACGGCGTGGCCTTCGAGGTAGTCGAAGGTCCTGCCGCCGCGCCCCTTGCGCTGGGAGACCAGATCGGGGTCGATGGGCTGTCCGAGCGCCTGGCTGACGGCGGGCGAGAGCCCATCCCACAGCAATTCGTGTCCGTCGATAATGGCGGGGTCGTTGTGCGCCCCGTTGCCGTTGCGCGAGGCGACCGCGGCGCCGTTGTGGGCGCCGTTTCCGTTGTTGTGTCCGTTCCTGTTCACCATGTCTGCCTCCTTCTCTCTGTGTGGTGTGTTCCTGTAGCGATTGGTTGTTGCGGGTCCTTCTACGGGAACCCGTGCGCGGGCGAAGCCTGTCGCGCATTGGGCATAGGCCCTCCTCAGTGGTCAGAGTGGGGATGGGTGAAGCGGGAGCGAGCCCCGCAAGCAAGCGAGCTGGGGAAGCCCGGTAGATGGGAAAAAGCCGCTAGCGGGCGGAGCGGGCCGCCACAGCAAGCAGGCGGAGGAAGGCGGCGCGTCCGTCTGGCCGGGCAGCCAGCTCGGCCACGTCGCCGATGCCTTCGGGGAGGGCGATGGCGGCGGCCCTGCGTCCGAGCAGGGTCAGAAGCCCGTCCGTCGCCTCGCGCCCCGCGTCGTCGTTGTCGAATGCGAGGAAGACGCGGGGGCAGCCCCGGAGGGCCGAGGCGACCCGCTCCATGCCCTGGGCGCCGAGGGCGGCGACGGATGGGAAACCCCATCCGGTAAGGAGGAGCCAGTCGAAGACGCCCTCCGTGACGACGACCCACGGGGGAGCGGGGCCGAGCCTGCCGAGTCCGAGCACCGGCTTGGGGCCGGGAAGGGCCTGGAACCGGGGCATTGCGTTCTGGTCCAGGGCCCGGCCCTTGAGCCAGCGGACGAGGCCGCCGGAGGCGTCGGGGACAACGACCATGCCGGCGAATCGCTCCGCTCCCCGCTCCATGAACAGCCCGGAGTCTCGGATGCGCTTCTCGGAGAAGCCGAGGGACTCGAGAGCCTGCCGCAGCCCGGCTCCCGGCGCGTAGCCGAGGCCGAGGCGGGCTGCGGCGACCGGGCCGACGCCCCGCGAGTCCAGGTACTCCCGCGCTTCTATCGAACGCCGGAGCATTCCGGCGTAGAAGCGCGCCGCCGCCGTCAGCAGGGTGGGGTCCCGGGGAGGCAGCGCGGCGGACGCAGGACGCCGCGTTCGGGCTGGACGAAGGGTGGCCCTGGGCGCAAGCCCTGGGCTGCCGTCCAGCCGCGCGATGGCCTCGGGCAGCGACAGGTCCTCAGACCGCTGGATGAAGTCCAGCACGTCTCCGCCCAGACCGCACCCGAAGCAGTAGAACCGCTCCGAATCGGCGTACACCGTGAAGCTGCCCTCGACCTCGTCGTGGAAGGGACAGACGCCCTGGCGGACCCTGCCCCGACCCCTGAGACGGACCCCCGACGCCTCGACCGTGTCGCCCAAGGGGTGACGGGCCTTCAGCGCGGCGATGTCCACGTTGGCCGTGACCATCACGCACCTCCGGCCAGCGGCCTGAGCCCCCGGAGGCTGCGCCCGGAGACGACCTTGCCCGGCCTCCAGCGCATCCCCATGACCGCCGCGACCTCCAGCGTTCCGCCGTCGCCGTGGGGCACCAGCGCAGCGGCCCGTCCGGTGCCCTGGCTGTAGACCAGGGCGCCGCGGCCGCCGAACCGCCGCTTGACCAGCTGCTTCCACTCGGAGAATGCCCACCGGGCCTCCCTCGGCGTCGCCTTCTCCGAATCCACACTTCCCAGCACCGCCAGTGCGGTGTCGATGTCCCCCGCCTGCCTGAGGCGCCGGGCCTCGTGGATCGAGCGCACAGCGCTCGGCTCCGTCTGCGTCTCCCGCTCATCCCCGAACCCCATCGCAGCGAAGAGCTGGTCGACCAACTCTTCGAGGCTGCGCCGGGGCCGCGCCGTCTCCGTGTTCATCGTCCGATTGCCTGCTACCAGTGTCGCCGTCGTCATTACGCACCTCCTTAGTGCCTATGCTTGTGTTGCCGTCGATCCGCGCCCGCCTGCGGGCAAAGAAGAAGGGGCCGCCTCCGAAGAGACGACCCCTTGTGTGTTTGGATGGGTTGTGTGAGGGCCTAAGCCGTCAGCGTCGCGGTCTCCCTACCGGACGCCGGGGCATGAACCGCCTGAGCAGCAGCGCCCCGACGCCCAGCCCGAACAGGTTCAGGAAGAAGAGCTCGCCATCTCCGGTGATGAGCGGCGCCGCAATGACAAGGGCCACCGCCCCGGCCACGACGAACCGCCTCTGCTTCCACCAGGACCGCTTCTCAGAGGCCTTGACCGGGACGTCCGTCACCTGTGTGTACGCCGTCCAGATGGGCAGCCCGATGAGGACCTCGAGCTCGGTTATCACCACGCCATTGCCGCAGCCGCCGGTGTGACACCGCACTTCGATGCCGTTGCCGTCCGGTCGCTGCCGAAACGCCAGCCCGTCCGACTTGCCGCCGTGACAGACCGCCGTCGTCGTCCAGAACCAGCCCCGCTCGAAACTCACCCGGTGCGGAAGCAGGTTTGCGATCCGCTTCGCACTCGGTCCCACGTACTGTTCCGTCATGTACAGCCTCCTTCCTTACTGTGTGTCCGTTCCGATGTCTCCATGCGTTACCTCCTTGCTAAAAGCTCGTGCCGTTGCCGTTGAACCCGTGCCTCCGTTCCGAAGACGCACTCCGCCCACGGTCGAATGCCGGACGCGGGAGCTGGAGTGGGGTGAAAGAAGACGCAGCTCAGCCCAGGGTCTCTTCGCAGGGAAGCGACTCGGAGAAGCCGCAAGACGTGAAGCGGCCAGCCTGCTTCTCACTTGCAGACCGGCGCGTGTCGAAGCTGCGGGCTAGCTAGTCATAGCCATGCCGCAGACATGTCGAACCGGCCGAAGCGCAGGACGCACTTCGACCAGCTTGACGAGGACGAGACGCAGAGGGCGCTCCATCCTCAGAGTCCAGCGGATGAAGCGATCAACTCCAACGCGCCGGACCGATGCCCGACGGGAGGAGGACTCACGTCAAACTCCAGCCGCCGGACGTGGACCGAGGACGAAGGACCTACGTCAAACTTCGTCGTTTCGGCCCGTGCTGCTTGCGGAGAGCTACGTCGAATCCGCAGCGGCAGCAATTCCCTCGTGGGCGACCTTTCGGAGAGCGAATCATCCGTCAGGTCGGACCCGGGCAACAGGGATCGCGCCCCCAGGTTTCTATGGTCTGAAACCTTGGTTGAAAGCCAAACAGTGCAGACATTATTACCGCAGCAAAGACCCGGTGTGAAGGCTTTCGGACAGTCCACGCCAACATCGTTCACAACACTTCACGGAAGTTCACAGGGAAGACGGAGCGGCAAACCCGCCGGGCTATTTCCACCAGCGTCGGAGGGACAGCTTGTGCAGAAGCTCACGCTTTCTCAGCGCCCTCCGCGTGTCGGAGAGCGCTGTCCTTCGCCAGTTGACCTGCCCGTTCCGGTCGAATCCACGCAGCGGAAACGTCGCCGGGGGAAGCGTCAGCCCGTGGTCCTCCAGGAGCGTCAACTCAAGCGTCAGGAACCGTACCTCGGTGCGCAGCCAGGACAGGCTCTTTCCCTCGTCGGGATGGACGCCCTTCAGCTCCCGCCACTGGACGATCAACGGCCAGACCTCTCCGAACACATCCTCGTCGTCCTCGGCGGGCTCCAACGTCACGAGGTCCGGGAACTCCCGCCTGAGCGACGCCCCCTTCTTCGGTGGCGTTCCGGCGCCGTTCGCCCTCGCCTCGCCCCCGGCGTTCCCCGCCGTCCCGCGCTCCGCCAGCGTCTTCTCCAGCTTGCGAAGCCCCTGGGCCACCTCCTCACGCACGGCTCGGATTGCATCCTCCCATGCCCTTCGACCAACCCGACACTCCTTGCCCTGCTCCTCGACGACGCCCTCCAGTTCTTCCAGACGGTCCGCCAGCTGGTCGTTGCGGTCCCGCTGCTCGGCGGCGGCTGAGCCCACCCCCGACTGGAGCGCCTTCTGCAGCTGGTTGCGGATGCGCCGCGTCAGCACACCCTCGTCGAGGCTGGCGTCCAGGGTCCTGCGGTCCACCCCCAGGATCTCGGCCGTCTTCTTCCGCCCGTTGTCCCGCTCCAGCTCCTGCAACAGCGACATCAGCCGCAGGTGGTGCATGTCCCGCACGCTCCTGCCCTTCTCGATGACGCCCTTTTCCGGTTCCATGAAGTCCTCCTCCTTTCACCGGCCCTGGTCCCAGGTTTCGGCCACGCACAAGGCCCGACTTTTAACGGGCTGCGACATGTGGACCACCTGTAGGGGGAAATGCGGGATTCCAGCCCGTTTCCGCCCTTGCTTCATGCGGCCCACCCGCCCCCGTTTTGCGGAGCGAGACCGACCTGGGGACTTAAGTCGAAGTGTTCACAACTTCTGGGCCATTTCGGCCCCATTTGTTCCTGTTTCAGCTTTGCCGTGACCTCGCAGACGACTTCGCAACAAACTTCGTTTCCTTGTACAGCCCCCATACTGCACGGGAGAGTGTCTTCTGCCAAGAACCTCAAAAGGGGCGACATTCTTGTCGTCCCTTTTGGGCAGTTTTCACCGTCATTTCGTTTGTTCAAACTCTGTTGCGAACGTTGCGAATCGTTGATTTGCGGCAATAGGCAGGGAGGTGAACGAGTTGGCGCTGAAATCGAAACTTCGGTCTTTCAGGCGGCTGATTCCCCTGGCATCCGCGCTGCTATTGGCGGCGCTATTGGCGATCCCCGCGAGCAACGTCGCCCTGGCCCAGAATCCGCCCGGCAACGAGATAACCCTCGTCAACGCGGACCGGGATTTCGTGGAGCGCAAGGGCGGCGGCGAGTTCGTCGCGCGTCCCGTCTTCGACCGGAAGATCGTGGTGCTCCACTACGCCGTCCGCGACGCCGACACCGGCGACTGGATAAGCGCCGTCTACCGGGTCAGTGGCGGCGAGAAGAAGAGAAGCGACGGTTGGGAGTACAGCTTCGAGTACCCGGCTCTCGACGAGCAGCCCGACCTCGACCCCGACCGGGCCTACCTGCTGGTGTTGCTGGCGGAGGCCGAGAACGGCAAACGGGGCGACTTCTACGCCGTCGTTCCCTTCCACGAGCCGGGACGCATCTGGGACAAGATTCTTAGCGCCCTCAACCCTGCGCGCTGGGCGAGGGCCTTCGCCGGCTGGGTGATCGAGGGCGTCCACGGCACGCTCTGCGGAGTGG
Organism: Dehalococcoidia bacterium; assembly: GCA_965207115.1. Lineage (GTDB taxonomy): Bacteria > Chloroflexota > Dehalococcoidia > UBA6926 > UBA6926 > VXMO01. The sequence goes on from CBDBLR010000003.1 coordinate 143,629, forward strand.
TTGAAAGAGCCAGCGGCGAGGACGCCGACATCTGCGGAGGCGGGTAGCCGATGAGCGACATCCTCACCGGCACCCCGCCTGACCTCACCTACGCCCACGACCTGGTGCGTCAGGCTTGGATGGTCGTCTGGGCCATCACCTCCGGCGCCCTGGTGGTCATCCTCGGCTGGATGGGTTTGACCTTCATCATGTCCGAGCACCTGGGCAGCCGTCAGGCCGGGTGGCGGGAGATGGTGCCCCGCCTGGTGCTTGGCCTCGTCGCCGCCGCGTCGTCCCTCTGGTGGTGCGCCCTAGTCCTGGACGTCGCCGACGCCGTGTCGGGGTTCATTGCGGTCTCCTTGAACGTGACCGCCGGGGACCTGCTCCGCTCGACGCTCCGCACCCTCTTGACCGCCGTCAACGCCGGGAGCGTGGGCATGGCCCTGCTGCTGGCCCTTCTCTACCTCGTCTACGGCTTCTTCGTGCTCTACGTCATCGTGCAGATGGTCTTGAGGCTGGCCCTCATCGACATCCTCCTTGCCCTGGCGCCCATCGCGCTGGGGCTGTGGATTCTGCCGCACACGGCGGGATGGGGGCGGCACTGGCTGCGGCTGTTCATGACCACGGTGTTCCAGCAGGCCATCCAGCTCATCGCATTGGCCCTGGGGTTCGGGTTCCTAAATGAAGTGGCAGCCATCGCCGCCTTCGAGCCGGTGCAGGACCTGATCTGGAAGCTGCTGATGTCGCTGGCCTTCGTCTACATGGCGACGAGGGTGCCGTCGCTGCTGGGCAACGCCGGGACCTTCGATAGCTGGCTCTCGATGCTCTATTTCGGCATGAACCTCCCCGCGTCCTTCATGCGATCCGCCCGGACCATCGGGCTGGTGGCGGGCGGCGCGGCGGGAGGGCCGGGAGGCGCAGCGGTGGGAGCGATGGCCGCCAGCGCGGGGCTGTCGGCGGCGGGCAGCATCAGCTCGGCGGCTTCGATGGCGACCCCATCGGCGGGAGGAGACCCCGGCGGCGGAGCGCCCAGGAGCAGCGGCGAGTAGCCGCAACAACACGACGGAGGCGCGGCGATGTGCAGCTAGGTGAGCCAACGAAACACCACCGATAGAGACGGGCGGAATGCCCGGAATCAGAGAGGAGACAACGAATGGAACAACTGACACAGACCATCTCGAACCTGGTGGGCATCCTGCTGGGCGTCGTGGGAGCCATAGGCGTGGGCTTCTTCATTTACGGGGCCTACCTGTACCTGACGGCCTCGGGAGCGCCCCACCAGATGGAGCGCGGCAAGAGCGCAATGATGACCGCCCTGGCGGGCGTCGTCCTGGCCCTGGTGGCCTACGGCGTCGTGGAGCTGGTGATGAACGCGGTCGTGGACCCGGCAGTGGACGTCGAGCTTCCCACCCCGGCAACTCCCACCCCCGACGGCAGCTAGGCGGACGTAAGGAAGGAGAACGATAGATGAGAGAACACGAAGTGCCGACTCACGTCCAGGCCGAGGACCGGGTGCTTTTGGGATTCACCTTCCCGCAGATCGTGGCCATCACCGCGGTATGCGCCCTGTCCTACGGGGCCTACCGCTATGCCCCCGTCGGCCCGTCCGAGGTCCGCATGGCGATTGCCGTCGTCTTCGGGCTGGTGGGCATCGCCATGGTCGTGGGGAAGATAGGCGGTCGGCGGCTGCCCCTGGTGGCAGCCGACCTGCTCAAGTACCGGCTGGGGGCGCGGGTCTACGCAGGCCCTGTTTCCCAGCTGGTGCGGGCCGAGGCGCCGGCTCCGCCGCAGCCCACCAACAGGAGCGGTCCAGGCCCATTTCGGCTGATGGCGAAGAGGTCGAAGCGCGTCCTCCGCAGGCTGAGGAGCAGGAGGAAGCGCAGGGGGAAGTCCAAGGACCGGCGCGGCGAGCGGAGGCCCTTCCGGCCTCACGGCTGGTTCGGCAAGCGCCGCCCCAAGGCCGACCCGAACCGGGGCGGTCCCGGCCACAAGGCCGAGACGCTGGAGAGCAGGCGAAAGCCCCGCACGGGATGGGCGCCGGTCGTGGCCCTTGTCCTGGTGGCGATGGCCGCGACCGTCCCCCAGGCCGTCCTCGCCCAGAGCCCGGACGATGAGCGCTGGCGGGAAGAGATCGACTTCGAGGTCACGGAGCCGGTGGAGGGACGGCGGATATTCGTCGAGGCGCTCACCGTCTCCGGCGACCGCGCCGCCGTCACCCTGCGGGCCGCCACCGACGTCGACATCCGCGTCCGGGCCTTTGGGGGGAGCGAGGGCCGCTCCCTCCGCTTCTGGGGCTCGGCAGCAGTGGCCGAGGGAGAGCGCATCGACTACTCCCTCCCCCTGCACGGACCCGTCCCGTCCTTCACCGTGTCGTGGGAGGACACGCTGGGGCAGGCCGGGGCGCTGACGGTTGAGAACGAGCAGATCCCGTACCCGCTCCCCGAGATCGAGGGCTATCTCTGCGACCTGAGAGTTGCTTCCCTGGGCTGGACGCCCGGAACGGTGAGTGGCGTGGTCGAGTCCGCGTGCGTGACGGGCATCGAGCACCCGGTGGAGCTTCAGACCGTCGCCGGGCACGAGAGCGTCATCGAGACGACGGTGATGGACGCCGGGGTGACGGCCATCACAGGGACGATCACCGCAACCATCGGAGGGTCCCAGGCTGCCGTTCCCTTCGTCCCCGACGGCGAGACCAGTTTCAGGCTGCCCGTGTCCACGGGAGAGGCGATGCACGCCGTGAGCGTGGACGTGAGCCTGGAGGCGAGCCTGAACATCCCCATTCCCCCGCTGACCGTGCTCACCCACCACCCGGAGCGGACGGAGCAGGTCAAAAGGACCGTGCAACTCCATCGCCCGGGGGACAGCGACTCCGACACCCAGACGGCGACGGCCGCCTGCGAGGACGGCACAACGGAGACCGTCACCGCGACGGCCTACGCCCACGTACCCAGCGCCACCATCACCAGGGAGGTGACGGTGGACGTCCTGCACCCCGAGCACGTCAAGGCCGAGACGGTGGAGCGCGAGCCCGTCTCCCGCACGCGGGAGGAGTCCCTGTCACTGGCATCCGCCATTGGCTCCGACGACCCCTACGCCGTCCTGGTCCTGCCCGAGCCTGAACCCAAAGACCCGCCCGCAGAGCAGGAACCGGCGGACGGGCTGCGCGGCTGGTTCGACGCCCTGGGATGGGAGTGGCCCTGGTGAGGCGCCTCCTCTCGGCAACCCTCCTGGCCGGGGCTGCGCTGGCCACCACCGGCGCGGCCCCGCCGGAAGAACAGGCAATGCTCGACGCCTTCGACCGCGTGCTCACGGCGATGGCCTACGCGGGCTCCGGCCTCTGCGTCTTCGCCATCGTCTGGGCCGGGTTCGTCCTGATGGCCGAGGGCAGCGAGGAGCGCGGCGGGGGACGCGCCAAGTCCGCCGTCTTCCTGGCGGTGGTCGGCCTGGTGCTGGTCCTGTCGGCCAAGGGCGTGGCCGCCCTCCTGCGGAGTGGACTTGTTCCCATCCCTACACCCTAGAGATAAGGAATCTACCGAGTTGAAGAAGCTGCTTGAACGAATCACAAAACGAGGAACGGAGCCCCCGCCGGAGGCGAACGCCGTCCCACAGGAGGCCCCGGCAGGAACGGTCGAGCCGACCCCTCCCAAGCTCCCGCCCGAGCTGCCCCTGTTCTTCATGCTCTCGCACCTCGAAGAGGACGGCCCGGTCCGTCTGGACGGGGTGAAGCTGGGCGTCTGCGAGGTGATGGGCCTTGAGCTGGACGAGCCGAAGCTGGGGGCCTTCGCCGGGGCGCTCAACGCCCTCGACTTCCCGGCCCAGCTGCTCATCCGGCAGCACCCGCCGCGCCTCGGAGGGATGCGCGAGAAGCTGAAGGAGACCCAGCCCGCCGACCTGCCCCCGCAGACGAGGGCGGCGGCCGAGTCCCTCCGGCGTCTCCTGACCGACCTTGAGGCGAGGGACGGCATCCTCGACCGGCGCTTCTACGCCGTCTGCGAGCACGCACGCATCGACGACCTGCGCGGCCTGCTGGCAAGGGCCAGGCTCTCCGTCCACCCCCTGAGAGGCCGCCAGCTTCGGATGTTTCTTGTGTCGGCGGCCCTGGGCGGCTCGCCCACCGACTTCGACGACGACGCAACCGTCGAGGTGGAGATCAACCGCCGCGACGTGCGCATCGGAGACCGCCTGGTCCGCTCCCTTCACCTGGGCAAGTGGCCCCGGTCGCTGGCCCCCGGCTTCCTCCAGGGGCTCATGGCGGCGGGCGCGCCGATGGACCTGTCCGTCCACGTCGGGCCGATACCGGCTGAGCAGGCGGCCAGGACGCTGGAGTGGCAGAAGGTGCGCTTCGAGTCGGCCCAGTCCCTCTCCTTCAAGCGGGGCCGCACCATGTCCCCCGAGGCGGAGATCGCCCTGGAGGACATCACCCGGCTCAGGGACGAGGTGCAGCGGGGCAGGGAGAGGCTCTTTCACTCCTCCCTGTCCGTGACCCTTCACGCGAAGGACGAGGCGTCGCTGAGGGAGATGACTCAGCGGGCCAAGGCCCACTTCGGCGCGACGTTGGGCAAGCTGGACAACCTGGCCTTCCGCCAGCGCGAGGGGCTGCTATCGACCCTGCCCCTGGCCCTGAACGCCGTGGCCGAGTGGCGCAGCCTGGACACGTCCAGCATCGCCCGTCTCTTTCCCTTCTCGCCGCCGGACCTGGACACCCGCTCCGGCACCCTCTACGGCATCGACATGCGGGCCTGCTCGCCGGTGGTCTACGACCCCTGGGACGGGACGCACCTCAACGCCAACACCGCCGTCCTCGCAAGGTCGGGCAGCGGCAAGTCATTTGCAACGAAGCTCGGAGTGCTCAGGGGACTGACGAGAGGCATCACCGCCTACGTCATCGACCCCGAGGGCGAGTACGCGGACATGGCCCGCGCCGCCGGAGGCCGGGTGCTCTCCCCCGGCGTGCCGGGCGAGGGCATGAACCCCTTCGTCATCGAGCGGGGCGACTCCGAGGAGATGCTCCAGCGCATCGGCAGCCTCCGGCGCTTGATCGAAGTCATGGTCGGGGAGAGCCTCGGCGCGGAGCGCAGGGCCTCCCTCGATCACGCCCTGGCCGGCTACTACGCCCAGCCCCGCGAGCGCACCGGCTTCCGCGATTTCTACAAGTATCTGCAAGAGAGCGAGGCGGGAGCCCCCGACCTCGCAAGGCTGCTGAGGCCCTTCGCCACCGGCAGCCTCCGCAATCTGTTGTCCGACGAGGGCGACGACCTGCTGGGGAGCGAAGCTCTCGTAACGGTCTTCGACCTGCACCTGCTGGAGCCCGAGCTCCGGCCCGCCGCAGCGATGGTCTGCACCGAGACGGTGTGGGCCGCCGCCGCCCAGGACCCCAAGCCCCGCCTGCTGGTGGTGGACGAGGTGTGGTCGATCATGCAGCACCCCGAAGGCGCGGCCTTCATGGTCAGCATGGCGAAGCGGGCGAGGAAACACCGGTTGGGGTTGCAGTTCATCACCCAGGACGTCCAGGACCTCCTCTCCGAGGACTCTTCACGAACGATCACCGGCCATTCGGGAAGGGCGCTCCTCCAGAACGCCGCCTTCAAGCTCCTCCTCCAGCAGGACGCGGCGGCCATAAGCACCGTCGGCGACGCTTTCGACCTGCCGGAAGACCTCCAGAGATGGCTGCTGTCCTGCCCTCGCGGTGACGGGCTGCTGCTGGCGAGGGGACAGCGCTTCCCTGTGCGCATCGAGGCCACGCCGGAGGAGACCGAGGTCATCGAGTGGCGGCCGGAAGCACACCGATAGGAAGGGCGAGGACGCAAAACAGGCAAGAAAGCAACCACGGACACATAGAGGGAACGCCAATAGAGAGGAGTGGAGCATTGAAGCTGAACCCCAGAGAAATCCTGTTTGGAAACGACACCGAGAAGAAGCCCGTCCTGCTGACGGTGACGCCGCCCCGAGCGGGGGAGCGCACCCTGCTGGGCGTGGAGAACATGCTCGGCTCCATCGCGGTCCCGGAGCCCTTCTCACTGGAGCTGGCCGCCGACATGGACGGCGTGACGTTGATGGCCCGCTGCCTCGACGACCAGGTGGTGCGCGGCCAGCTCTCCGCCCACTACCCCCAGGCCCGCATCCGGAAGCTGGACCCGGAGGAAGACCCGCTCAGGCTCGAAGAGGGCGAGCAGGCGTGGAGCATGACCCTGCGAGCCGACGGCCCGGAGTACGTGCCCCTGAGGACCTTCAGGGACGACGACCTGCTCGACCCCGGCTCAGACCCCCTCATCGCCCTGATGGGCGCCCTCTCCAACATCAACAAGGGTGAGCGCATCGTGGCGCGGCTGCTGCTGCGCTCCCTGGGCCCCGACTGGTCGCAGGGACATCTCGAAAAGGCTCACAAGCGGCCCGGCATGGAGCCGCGGGAGCCCGCCTATACCTTCCAGACCAAGCCCCTGCAGATGGACGGCGTGACGATGGCCGTGCTGGGCATCGGCGCGTTGGCCTCCCTCCAGGGATACCTGTGGGTGCAGGACGGCGAGATATGGAAGGCCGTCCTGCTGGGGATGGGAACGGCTCTAGGGCTGACCGCGGGCGGCTGGGCGTGGTGGCGCTGGAAGAAGTCCAGGAACCGGGTCGAAGACCCCTTGCTCATCAAGGAGAAGGTATCACGGATCGCGTTCGACGCAGAGCTCCAGGTCACGGCCATCCTGCCCGCCGGGACGAGGCCCCAGCGGGCCAGCGAACTCCTCGGCCCCATCGCCGCCGCCTACCGCCACTTCGACAACCCCGCAGGGGCGCGCTTTAAGGTCGGCAAGGTCCGGACAACCGAGCCCGACCCGGAGATGCTGCACCCCGCAGGCCCCGGCCTGTTCGGTGGGCGCAGCGTCCTGGGAGTCCGCGAGATCGCCTGCCTGTGGCACCCGCCCGGAGCGGGCGACGAGACGCCCCTGGTGGAACGGTCCGGCGCGAGGTCGCTCCTGCCATTCGCCAAGGGCGTCAGGGGCGGCGCGCTGGTGGGGGACACCACGGCCGGCAAGCCCCGGCCCATCCGATTCCCCGACGACCTGCTCCGGCGGCACCACCTCTACGTGGCCCGCACCCGCATGGGCAAGTCCACCCTCATGCACCATCTCGTCACTCACAAGATGCGGGAGAAGTCCGAGGGCAGGGACCCGGACGCCATCGTCGTCATAGACCCCCATGCCGACCTGGTGGCGGGCATCCTTGAACACGTCCCCGAAGCACTGGTAGACCGGGTGCGGCTCATCGACCTGGCCGACCAGCGGAGGGCGCCGGGCATCAACCTGCTCGACACCCGCATCTTCGCCGACCGGGACCGCACCGCCGACTCGGTGGTGCGCGTCGCCAGGGGCCTGTGGGAGCAGTGGGGGCCGAGGATGCAGTCCATCCTCGAACAGACGGTCAAGACCCTCCACGAGGCCAACGAGCACCCCGAGACGGACGAGGGCAGCCAGCACACCATCCTTGACGGGTTGAAGCTCCTCTCCGACAAGAAGTTCCGGGACGGCGTGTTGAAGAGGATCGAGGACCCCTATCTCCTTGAATGGTGGGCCAGGGACTTCGGACGCTGGCACCAGCAGTACCGCGCCGAGGCCCTCGCCCCCGTGCAGACCCGCCTCTCCTACTACGCCTCATCCAGGCGGGCAAGGGCCATCCTCGGCCAGCGCCGCTCCACCATCGACCTGCGGGAGACCATCCTCGACGGCGGCATCCTCCTGGTGTCCACCGCCCAAGGCACGGTGGGCAGGGACGTGGCCGCCCTGGTGGGAGCGTCCCTGCTCAACCTGGTCGATTCGGTGATACGAGAGCAGGAGAGCGTCTCGCTCAGCCAGCGGCGCGGCGCGCTGGTCGTCGTGGACGAGATGCAGTCCATGCCGGGCGTGGACTACGAGTCGATGCTCTCGGAATTGGGCAAGTTCGGGGCGTCCTTCATCCTCGCCACCCAGAGCCTCGCCAAGCTCGACGACCTCTCCCGCACCATGCGGGACACCATCCTCGCCAACGTGGGCTGCCTCGCCGTCTTCCAGGTGGCGGGCAACGACGCCCGGACGCTGGTGTGGGAGCTGGGCAAGGAGCGGGTCACCGAGGACGACATCACGTCGCTCCCCGTCCACCACTGCTACGTCCGCGCCACAGTGGGCAAGGAGCGGATGCCCGCCTTCTCGATGATGGTCAGAAAGCCGGAGGACGGAGACCCCGCCGTCGCCGCGCATATCCGCAGCGCGGCCTCCTCCTACACCCTGACGGCCCAGGACCTGGAGGACGCCAGGTCCGCCGCCCAGAGGAAGGTCCGGGACTTCAAGGACCGCACAGCCGACCTGGAGCAGGACGGCAGCGAGAAGGACGGGCAGGCCACGGCCTCAAAGAACGCGAATACGACGGATGAAGGGGAGGCCGAGCTATGAGACCCGAAGGATGTGAGGCCCAGACCCTCCGAGCCCTGGCGTCTATGCCCTTCCTCGACCGGGCGGAGTTGGTGGCCGTCACCGGTTGGTCGAAGGCCGCGGTCCACGAGGCCGTCGACCGGCTGGACTCCGGCGGCTTCTGCGCCGCCGTACCCCACGCCACCGCTCTCTTTCCCTCATCGACCCAGAGGTTCCACCTCACCGCCGCGGGGCTGGAGCGGCTCGCCGAACAGGAAGATACGTCCCTGGACGAGCTCGTCCGCGACCGCCCCGTCTCCGCCGAGTGGCGGCGCAACCTGATGGGGCGGCTCGACTCCCTCGCCGCTATCTACCGGCTGGCGGTCGCCGTCTCCGGCGTCGCATACCCCATACGGTTCCGGTGGTACAGGGCCTCGACCCTGGACGCCGCCGTCGAGCTTCCCTCCGGCGGCGCCGTCGGCATCGTCAGGCAGGGGCTCACCGCCGACAGGACCGGCTTCTCCAACCGGATGTGGAGGCTGCGCCAGGGGCCGCTCCCCGGAGCGGTCCTCGTGCTGATGGCCGACCACGTGCGGCTCAGGCATGTCCGCAGGACGCTGGTCGGCGCCTCCGTTCCCTTCTATCTCGCCCTCGAGCGCGAGGCGGTCGAGGCGTCGTCGGACGACCCGGTGTGGAGTCCGCCCGCGGTCAACGCTTCCGTCGAGCTCCGCTCCGTCCTCGACCGGATAGAGAAGGGAAGCCTCTTTCCCGAGGAGGACGAGCCCCGGATGGCCTCGGTCCCGGCCGACCTCTCCGTCGAGGGTCCGGGGTGGAGGGTCTCCGACTATCTGCTGCCCGCCACCCTCAAGCCCGCCGAGAAACGCGCCCTCGACCTGATTTCCGACTGGCCCTGGATCACGCTGACGGACCTGGCGGGACTGATGGCCGTCTCGGTCCCCAGAGCCTCCCAGCTGGTGACCCCCCTCGAAGGGTTCCGCCTCGTCACCCGGCCCATCGCCGGGAGCGGGCGCATGGCCCTCACCGACCGGGCACTGGCGCTCCTGGCCCGCAGGGACCGAACGTCCGTGGCCATCGCGAAGAAGCGGTGGAGCGCCGCTCCCCTGTTCCCCGGCACCCCATACGTCTGGGACAACGTGAGGGGCGCAAGGAGCCGCCAGCTGCTCAGGAACGTCGAGCACACCGCGGCCGTCCACTCCTTTCTCGCCGCCATGACCGTGCAGGCGGGCCTCCTGGATTGGGAGGTCGTCCAGGTCGACCCGCCCCGCAGGGCCTCGCGACACTTCAAGCACGGCGACGGGATGCGCTCGGTCAACCCCGACGCCTTCGGCGTCCTAAGAAAGGGCGAGACCACGTGGCCCTTCCTGCTGGAGTGGGAGCGGAGGGCCGTGCGGCCCTCGACCATGTCGGAACGCCTCGCCCCCTATCTGCGCTACTTCTCCTCTCACCGGCCCACCGACGATCACGGCGCCCGGCCCTCCGTCCTCATCGTCTTCGACGACGAGATCGCACACACCCACTTCCTGCGCCGGGCGCGGGACGAGATGCAGGCCAGGGGCGTGACCGTGCCCCTGTGGGTGTCGCACAGGGGCGCCATCGAGCGGATGGGGCCGCTGGGACGCGCATGGCGCGACCCCGGCGACTGGCAATCGCCCCAGGCCATGCCGCCGCAATGACCGACTACTGACATCGGGGAAGCGGCGCGACGGTTCGCGCTCCCTTCCCCGAGGGGAGATGGATTGCCATGCGTTCGCAGGAATATCACAACAAGAAGAAAGGCCCCCGGAGGCGTGGAGGACGGACCGTTGTCCGGCTCAATACGGCGGCCCTCTGGGAGCGGCTCACCTTGCTGAATCGCTCCCAGAACTGGCTCGCCAGGGAGGCCGGGGTCAGCCCCGGCTACATCTCGATGCTGGTCAACGGGGAGCGCACACCCTCCGGTCGCATTCGCCGCCGGATGCTCAAGGCCCTGGGTTTCGACGGATTCGACCAACTCTTCACGATGGAGGTTAGAGATGACAGTCCATAACGATTCGTCCCGTTTCGACGGGGCCGTGGAACAGTTCAACGAGGAGCAGGACCTGGCCTTGCAGGCTGCGGTGCTGGCGGAGGACTTCCCCAAGCGCCTCGAACGCCTGAAGGAGGTCAGCGGCCTCACTTGGGCCGCCTTCGCAAGGTCCCTGGGTTTCGACGACTTCGACCAACTCTTGACTACGGAGGACAGCGATGACAACCCATAACGATTCGTCCCGTTTCGACGGGGCCGTGGAACAGTTCAACGAGGAGCAGGACCTGGCCTTGCAGGCTGCGGTGCTGGCGGAGGACTTCCCCAAGCGCCTCGAACGCCTGAAGGAGGTCAGCGGCCTCACCTGGGCCGCCTTCGCAAGGGCCATCGGCGTGGACCCCAAGCTGGTTCACCGCTGGCGCAACGGCGTCGAGCCCCGAGGCTGGGCCATGCACGCCCTATTCCGCTTTGCGCAACGGATGCCCGGAGGCATGGCGATCCTCGTGACGGAGAGCTTCCAGATGAGCTTCTTCAACGAGGACAGCTAGACGAGCGGCCCCGCCGGGCGAAGGCGCAACGGCGGCACGGCGGGGCATGAGACGGCTGGATGCCGCCGGAGTCCGCCCGTTCCGTCGGCTCCGGCGGCCCAGCCGCACAACCCGCAACGAGAGGCCAGCGGCCCACCAGACGCCGCTGTGACTACAGGAAAATGAGAGACGCCGAGAGAGACAACGGACGAAAGAGGCCCGGAGAGCAGGAGCTTGAAGACGCCCTGGAGCGCTCCATGCCGTCCTACACCCCTGAACATCGTAGGGCCGTCCTGAAGGGGCTGCGCATCCTGGCCCGCGTCGCTATCCGCTCCTACATGGAGGAGCACGCGGCCGCATCGCACCGGCCCGAAGCCACCGAGGACGGCGGCGAGGGGGTGGGCTGATGGGGTGCGCGGGGGAGCGGCAGACGCTCCAATGGGATGCGGAATGGTGAGATGTGGGGGAGGAAGGAGCGCAGCGGCCTAGTAGAGGATCATGCTTGTGGGAACCAGCCGCTGAGCCTCCGGGTCCACCGCCAGGGCCAGACCCTCCAGGGTGTACGCCCCCAGCAGCGGAGGGGCCTCGTCCTCTCCGAAGACCACGATCGTGACCACGCTCTCGCCGTCTATTGTGGCCCACGCCTGTCCGTAGTTCATGTCCACCCGCCGACCATCCGCCAGCAGGAACCCGCGCTTGCCCGTGGCTTCGATCCCCAGCTCACGCAGCAGGCTGCCGGGCAGCGTGGTGAACGACGCGCCGGTGTCCACCGTCGCCTCTATGTCCCGCTCCTGCTGCCCATCCATGCTGGCTATGCGCAGCGTCCACTTGAATGTTCCCATAGGGAAACCTCTATATCGCAGTTTCTACCACCCCATTCTACCCGATTTGGACGGCCTCTTACAGGTGCCCGGGCATTGACAGGGGCCACCGGGTCGTTCATGATACTGTTATGACATGGTATGACATCTAGGAGCAAAAAAGAGAGAATGACCACTCCCAGGAAGTCCAAGGTCATCACCTTCTCCCTGCCCCCGCAAATGGAAGAGCAGGTCAGGCAGCTGATGCAGGAGGAGGGCCGAACCATGAGCGAGCTGATCCGTGAGGCTCTACGCCTGTACATGGACGAGCGGGAGTGGCTGCGGCGGCAGCGCCGCCAACGGGCCGAGGCCCGCCGGAGCGAACAGCAGGAAGCAGATGGAGGAACAGATGAGTGAACGAAACGACCTTACGCCGGCAGCCCTCTACGCCAGGGTGTCCAGCGACCGCCAGGACGTGGACCTGTCCGTGTCCGCCCAGCTGAGGGCGCTCAGGGACTACGCCGACAAGAACGACTACGAGGTCGTCCGGGAGTACGTAGACGAGGCGGAGAGCGGGCGCGTGATGAACCGCCCGGAGTTCCAGAAGATGCTGGACGAGGCCAAGAAGACCGAGGCCCCTTTTGAGGAGATTTTGGTCTGGAAGTTCTCAAGATTCACCCGCAAGCGAGAGCACGCCGTCGTCCTGAAGTCTATGCTCAGGCGCAAGGGCCTCCGCGTCGTCTCCATCACCGAGCAGGCCGAGGACAACCCCACGGGCAGGCTCCTCGAAGGCATCATCGAGACCGTGGACGAGTTCTACAGCGAGAATTTGGCGATGGAAGTCCTGCGGGGTATGAGGGAGGCCGCCTCCAGGGGCTTCTGGGTTGCTCCCATGGCCCCATACGGCTACAGGAAGGTCAAGGTGCAGGACGGCCCTAAGGAGAGGCCCGCCCTGGAGCCGGACCCCGAAACGAACGACATCGTCAAGCGCATCTTCGACCTGGCAGAGTCCCGCAAGGGGATGATGAAGATCGTCCGCATCCTCAACGACGAAGGCATCGCCAGCCCCAGGGGTAAGCTCTGGAACAAGCCCACCGTCCACAACATGCTCAGAAACGAAGCGTACCTGGGCACCCTCGTCTGGGGCAACAACGCCAAGGACGGGGCCGAGCCGGTGCGGGTTGAAGAGGCGTTCCCCGCCACCGTCACCAAGGACCAGTTCGACCGGGTGAACAGGATACTGCGCTCCCGCGCGCCCAGGAACACCCACCCCCGCAGGGTCGGAAGCACCTTCCTGCTGAGCGGCCTGGTCAAGTGCTACCGGTGCAAGAGGGCGCTCTCGGGCCGCTACTCCAGCAGGGGCACGTTCCCCTACTACGTCTGCCACTCCTTCGTGAAGCGCGCGCCCGGGTCCTGCGACTCGCCCAGGGTGGACGCACGGCAGTTCGAGGAGCTGGTCGTCGGACTGATTCGCTCCAACATCCTGACCGAGGGCAACATTCGGAGCTTGGTCAACGTCGTGGACGAGCAGATGGACGACGTGGCCGACGACGAGCGCAAGCGGCTGGAGACCATCGAGTCGGAGCTCGCCGACGTGCGGGGCAGGCTGGGACGGCTCTACGACCTCGTGGAGACGACGACCGAGTTCAACATGGCCGACTTCGCCCACCGCATCCGGGACCACAAGGAGCGTCAGGAGCGCCTTGAGTCCGCCGCTGAGGGAGCGAGGGCAATCCTGGCTCAGCGCAGGGCGGTCCTCGATGACGTCAAGACCATCACGGCCTATGCCAAGGACATGAGCAGGTTCCTGAAGACGAGCGAGTTGACCGAGCGCAGGGCCTTCATCGAGACCTTCGTCAAAGAGATCGAGCTCTTGCCTGACAATGCCGTCGTCCGCTACAGCGTGCCGATGCCCGACGACAGCTTGATTCCAGGAAAAAAAGTCCAGGAGATACCGCTGAACGGCTCGGTGGTATCTTCCGTAAACGGTAGCCCACCAGACTTGATAAAATCAAGAACCTTCACAATTTGCTTCAGATTGGAGATATAGGAAAGAAGTCTGGAGTTAGCAGTTGGTGGTGCTGATGCATTGCCTTTCGATATTGGGTGGCCCGAGCACCGGACAAACACATGTGGCGTGGATAGTCAATGATCGAACCGATGTAGAACTGTGTTTGTTTTGGCAAGTACGCCCGTCTCTTCCGGAATCACCACCAGGAATGTGCCCACTGGTGCGGCGAGGCCGCGGAATCCGCTAAGGAGATGTACGTGACGCAGCCCTTTATGGCTCCGCCCTTGACAAGGGACTAATCGAGCCCCTTGCGCCTCATGTCCCAACAACCGAATTGGCTTTGCATTGGGTCCACGTAACGGTTAGCTCCGTCAATTGCTCAATAGAGCAACCAGCAACCACTCTACTTTGTCCGAATATGAAAGTGTTGATTGCTCGAATGCTTTCGTCATCCGCTACGACTAGCTTCTCCGCTCCCTCTGGAATAGGTGGAATAGGAGTTACGACAACATCGTGTGCCAGTGGAAACCAGACCTCTACGCTTGGATCACTGAGATGGGAGCGACCAGGATGGGACAGTTTAACCACGGGATTGCTCCCGATAACAAAGCTGGCATCCGAATTCTTTGCCACTGCAATCCCCAACCCCTTTCCCATCAGAATTGGAAGTACTCTAATCCCCGGATCGAGGACGCTATTCACTCGTGCGTTCCCCATGATCCTCTTGACATCTGCAAGGTCACCGAATTCCCTAACGAGTTGAGGAATCCACTCTTGTGGGACAGCTTCTGAATCGATTCGATCGGACACATCCGGAACGCGCTTCCACTGTATGTAGGAGTACAGTGACCAAATCATCTTCTCGGTCCTCGTTAAGTCGGGTGTCCTCTGCATCCGAGCACTACTAACAATTTTGCGGATGATGGGGCTGACCATTCCTTCAAGGTCGCCAAGTGATGCCTCCACAGCATTGTCTTTGTTACCGGATCTATCTTGTTGCGAATACAGGTAACGGCGAACGAAGAGCTTCTTTGGCGTTGACCGTCGAATACCATTACCCGGATGTTCCTTGTCGAAGAAGTACAGCCGCCCCTCGTTGTCCGTGAACATCTGGGACAACATCATAGGGATGAAGTGATGACGCTTTGGGTTATTCATCTACTTACAACTAGCGAAACTCTGACCTGATAGCAATCGCCTGATACTTCGTTGAAGTATTTGATGGGTCGGATACTACTAACAGTATATCGGCGATGCGTCGGGCCACCTCCGCGAAGTACTGCACTTCCTCCAGCTTCATTGCACGTCCCAGGATGCCCCGCTCCCGGTATGATAGCCACTTCTTTAGGACTTGGTAGCCGCCGAGCTTGTAACCCCAGACGGCGACTGGCACGTTTCGCCAAAAGGCAAAGTCGTTCAGGTAGATGTCCAGAGTGGTCTCGCCCAGAGACTGAGTGGTCTCGCCCAGAGCATCACGTTCGCCCTCGGTGTAGCGGCGTTCGATGATACGGCCCTGGCCTGGCATGACTGCCGTGCCCTGCCCAAAGTGTCCCCAGCTGGCCGTCACCGAGAAGTCATCCCCAGTCATGTTTCTACCGTCCACAGTTGTGGGAACCGCAATTGCGCCCATCTCTGGTCTCAATTCGCCTGAGGTAACGCCAAGCACCGGAGTGTCGGAGTCCAACAAGGCGGCAATCTCACGTCCTTGAGCCGCCGATGCCATCAATTCTTCCGCAGCTTGTAAGGAATCGTCATCCGGCCAGCCCGGTAACGGAATGCGAGGCCATTCCATCCTGAGCGCTCCTGCATTGGACTCCCGATACGCTGAATCGTGCAGCACGGCAAGGACGTGGTGGAACAGGTCCTCCACACCCAGGCCCAGACGATCCAGGTAGTGCTGCGCGTCCGCCGACAGATTGGGACGACGCTGCATTTCATCTGCTTCGATCCCCAGTCCATGGTCGAGCAAATAGGCTGGGAACATCGCTGCTCCGCGTTCAATAAGGTGCAGCGAGGACAGGTGTCGCGTAAAGTAGGTTTGTGGTTCATTCGCGTCCTTTCGTAAGTGTTGAGCTGAGGACAGCCATAGGTTTGACGAGAATGCATGCGGCATATATCCAGGTACTGGTCGCCCGAGTAGGCCGGGCTCATCTGTCCAAAACAACCATCGGCTATCAAAGGGTCGATAGGCGTATCGCACGAAGGCAGCATTGATTTGATCCTCGCGGTCAAGTAATGCCTCCCTAACCGTCCGAGCATCTCGAATTACAAATCCGGATGAACTCAACATAGCAGCCGGATAGCGTCGGTGAATTTCTTCATGACCGATGTGCGGATTAAAGTAGTCTTGCATGCGAGCTTGAAGTCGATCTAGGTCAATATCGATTAGAAATGGATCCCGCTTTGTCTGAACTCCTGAGAAAAGCACCGGGAACAACTGAGGCAGTGACGGCCACCTATGCCAATCTTCGCTAGCAGCCATTGGCTTGAAGGGCAATCCAAGTCGAGGGTTGGGGGTCATTCGTGAGTAGGCTGAATCAATGGCAGGAGAGTCGAGGTCCCCCAACAACGCATGGCGTCTCTCATCTGCTCTGGCTTCGTGGAAGTCGCGGTACAAGACTCGCTTGTCCGCCGATGAATTATTGGCATCGGACTTGGACAACATTGTGATCGCGGTGCCTACCTTAATCCCCGGCGATTGACCTGGAAGCGCAAAGACCGTCTCACTGGTCCTTCCGTCAGGAGCGTATTCGGAGATGATGCGGTCGCCGTGCAGATTGTCTATGCGAATTACGTCGAAAGCTTCCAAATAGCGTTCCCTCATGCCGGTGAAGGAGAGCCCGTCCAGCCACGAGTAGTTGGAGATGAAGCAGACCACGCCCTGGCCCGTCTTCTCGGCGATGCGCCGCTCCGCCATTCGAAAGAAGCGCACGTACAGGTCGTTCAACCCCTGGCCCTCAGGCTTCCGAACCCGCTTGGTCGTCCGATAGGCGGTAGAAAGTTCCCGCTCTTCGTCCACAGCCATGCCCGCAAAGCCGTTGTAGGGCGGATTGCCGAGGATCACAAGTATCGGCCGGTCCTGCTTCACACGCTCGGCGCGGTCGCGCTCCTCCTCAAGCTCCGGGAACGGCAGTTGCTTCGGTCCACTTGGCTCCCACCCGGTGAGTGCGTTGGTCAAGAAAATACCCGCTCTCTCTGCCCCATCGTCAGACAGCGGTGCGTCCAGCGCTTGCATTGTCAGCCCGACCTGTAGATGAGCGACGACGAAGGGAGCGGGCATGATCTCGAATCCGAAGACTCGCTCAGTCGCCGCCTTTTTCACTTGTGCGCCGACCAAAGCACCCAGGCCCTTGTCCTTCATGTTGGCGGCGATGCGACGCAGCACCTCGGCAAGGTAGGCCCCGGTGCCGCAGCACGGGTCGAGGACGTAGACGTTCTCTGCGGCCAGACCGTCAACTATGCCAAGGTCGTCCTTCAACGCTCGGTCAACGCGGGCAACCATGTAGCGCACTACCTCGATTGGCGTGTACCAAACCCCCAACTGCTTGCGCAGCCCGGGGTCGAACGCCTCAAGGAACGGCTCGTAGAAGTACTGGACGGCCTCTCCTTCGTTGAAGCGGGCGAAGAAGGCATCCCGATCCACCCGGTCCAAGGCCGCCGACGTCCAGTCCAGGACCTCAATCAGCTCCAATGACCGCAGACGCCCGGGGTCCGAAAGCTGTTGGAAGAGCGCCCTCAACACCGGCGCTCGGAGATGCCAGACGGCTTCATGCCAGTTGAATGGTCCTGTAGGAGAAGGCGTCTGCCGTGCCCAGAGCACCCAGGCGGAGAAGACGCCGTAGAACAGGGTTTGCACCAATGAGGAGCGGAAGAATGCCGTGCCGCGCTCGCCTTCGAAGCGGACTCCCAGTGCCTCCTCCAAGGCCGACCTCACCGCGCCGAGCGAGGGGGCGTTGCCTGCTGTCTCCACCCGCGCCAGCCCATCTCTCGCATAGGACGCCAGGAGCCAGGCCAAGTCCCTCGGCTCCACGAGCCTGGCCCGGTGGGTTAGCGCCCTGCACAGGTATTCTCCAAGACCGGCTCCGACCGCATTCCCAAAGGCGCGGGGTCTCTCAAGTCGTGATTCGAACTCATCCAGCGTGTCCGCCAGCCGGAATGTCTCCAGCTTCACGGGGTTGCCCGTCGCGTCCTCACCGAGCAGCACGAAGTCGCGGGTGTTGGTGACAAGCACCACGCGGTAGCGATCCCAGTAACGACTCACCTGGTCACTGGCAGCGGTCAGCCAGGCATCGTCGCCGGCAGGCTTCACTTCGACCACGCCGTACTCAGGCAACTGGCCGTCGCGAGGCTTCCCCCGCTGCACCTGTTTCGCTGCATAGAGACCGAAGTCGGGATGCCCTGCCCCCTGCTGAGCAAGCTCGCCCACGCAGAACACCTTGGGTTTGAGCGTGCCGCCGATGGCGTTCAGCAGGTTGGCGAGCGGAGGGTAGTAGGAGCGCTCGCCCGTCGCGCCACCGGACGCCCGGATGCGTCGAAGGTCGTCAAGATACGCCTCGACCGCAGATTTCAGTTTGGCTTCTGTCATAGCTCAGTAGCCTCGTTGCTTCTCGCTATTGGAGAAGCCGCTCCGGTTCCACCAGCAACTCGGATACGCGTCTCCCCAGGGCACTGGCGATGGCGTCGAGGGTCCTGAACCGGGGGGACTGTTCCCCCTTCTCCACCCGCACCAAAGTCACCCGCCCTATTTCCGCTGCACGGGCGAGGGCCTCCTGCGTCATTCCGGCGGACTCCCTGAAGTCCCGGATGCGTGCGCCCAGAGTCTGCCTGCTCTGCATGGCTATCGCCTCGATTGCCGGTCGATAGGCTGCGTCACAGTAGTGACGGGCGAAGTCCCAAGGAATCTCCACCTGCTCTCCGCCAGCAGTCTCCACCACCATCTCGTAAGGGTTCGGCAATTCGAGGCTGGACACGGCCCCGCGTTCCTTGAGCTCAGGGACGTCGGCGTAGGGCATAAGGCCCTTGGAGCCGTCGGCAAAGCTGAGCTCGATGCCGTCCTCCAACAGGCTGGCGGCCGTCATCATCCGGTTGGCGTTCCTGACCAAAACTGCTTCCATCATCGCCTATCCTCCATGAATGGCGTCCCACGTTCTTCTGATCTCCGCGGCGTATCTGGCATAGGCCCTCATGATGTTCCTGAAGTTCCCAGGGGGAGGCGTGTCCATGAAGGCGCCCCCGTTGATCTCTATGCGGCACACGTCTTCGTTGCCGACCCAGACGTGGACGTGGGGCGGCTCGAAGCTGTTCTCCCTGGTGTTGACGACAAAGCGGAACTGGCCATCTATCGCCACGGTCGGCATGGGCAATCCTTCCGCTCATCAATGCCTTGTCGGGAGTCTCCGATGCACCTGAATAGTATCACAGAACGACACATAGGAGCAATCCATGTGGGTTGGCTGGGCTGCGTCGGAGGGTCCTAATATTCATCGACTAGCTCCACCGCAAACCCAGGGTGAGCACTCGCCTCAACCAGCTCAGTCGCCTTGCCTTTGCCAATGCGGCAACCAACGCCTCCTTACGCCACCGCAGGTGGTCTTCCCTGCGTGATGCGTCCAGAGGTTCCGTCTCCGGCGGCAGCGTCAGGCCGAAGTCGCCGAGCATGGCGATCTCCAACTCCCACCGGCGCACAGCAGCCCATGCCCGGTCAACCCGGCTGCCTGAAACTTCACCCCCGGTCCGGATTGTCCGCCACTCGGCCACCAAAGCCGCCGCTGAACCGAAGGCGTGCTCCTCGTCGGGCTGTTCCTCCAACGTGACCACGCCGGCATCGGGAAGCCCGTGTTCCCGTCGTGGAGGCCGCCACTGTTGAGGTCCGTCATTGTCATCAGCTACGGCATTGGCCTCCCCATGTTCCGGCTCCTCGTCCTCCGACCTCTCAACGTTGCCCTCCAAATCTGCCAGTCGTTTCGCCTGGGCTTCGATAGTCTCCACGAGGATGCCATGCGCTTCCTCCAACGCCGCCACCCGTTCCTCCAGTGCTGCCACCTTCTCCGCTATGTCACCGGCGTCATCGTCCTGCTCATCACCGCCGTCACCGCCCGCGTCCCGGTACTCCTCCAACGCCTTCCGCATCCGCCGGGATACGCGCCGAGACTCATGACAGGCCACCATCGTGCGGTAGTTCACCCCCAGGGCCTCGGCGGCAGCCACCTTGCCCCGCTGCTCGACCAGGGTATCCAGCAGGTCCAATAGGGGGTCGTCCGATAGGGGGATGTTCACGTCGTCGCCGGAACCCTTCGACCCGTCCGTGACAGTCTCTTCATTGCCAGGCAACAGCCCCTCCATGCCTCAAAAAGTACAATCCCTACAATACAATCAGTACAATGTAGTTGCGATGGAGCGTCAACTGGTCATTGGCCAGATTGCTTACCCCAACCCCCTGCGCCAACCTGAATCCCGTTGGAAACCACCCTGATTGTATTCTACAATGTACTCCACTTCTCCTTACAGCCCGCACAGGGCGATTACCTTCCCTGAGCGATTGTAGTCCGACACGTCGGGCTCTCTGGCCCGCCCCCTGACCTCCGGGCTGCCTCGGTGCGTCGGGGTGTCTCTCGCCGGTCATCGCGGACTTGCCTTTCCCGGGGCGAATATCTGATAATAGCGCATGTGTTCTTTTCGCTGTGACTCTAGACAATAGGAGAGTATGCCTCATGAAAACCAACCCCATCGCGAGACTATTCAAGGGCGGGGAGAAGCCCGCCACCAAGCTGATGGCTGTCACCCCGCCCCGCTCCGGGGAGCGCACCATGCTGGGCGTGGAGAACCTGGTCAGCTCCATCGCCGTCCCCGAACCCTTCTCGTTGGAGATCGTCGGAGACGCCGACGGCGTCACCCTGCTGGCCCGCTGTCGGGAGGGCTCCTTCGTCCGCCAGCAGGTGGGCGTCTTCTATCCCCAGGCCAGGGTGAACGAGGTCTCTCCGGAGGACGACCCGCTGCGGCTGACCGAGGGCGAACAGGCGTGGTCGATGGACCTGCGGCTCAGGGGGCCGGAGTACCTGCCCCTGCGCCCCTATCGGGACGACGACCTGCTCGACCCCGGCTCCGACCCGCTGATCTCCGTCATCGGCTCCCTGTCCGACCTGGAGGAGGGGGAACGGCTGGTGGCCCGGCTGCGCTTGTTGTCACTGGGTTCGGACTGGTCCATCGCCCACCAGGAGAAGGCCAACCCCAAGCCTGCCTACGACCCCACCACGTCCCCATCCTCCACCCAGCCACGGATCGACCGCACCAACGCAGCGACGATGACCATCTTGGCGTTGATGGTGCCGCCGGCGCTCATGGCTTACCTCTGGATACAGAGGGGTGAGACGTGGAAGGCGGTGCTGCTGGGTATTGGCGTGGCGTCCCTGGCTGCCGTGGCGGGCTGGGCCTGGTGGCGCTTCAAGAAGTGGCGTTCCGGGGGCAAGTACCAGGACCCGCTGATGATCAAGGACAAGGTGTCCCAGCCTGCCTACGAGGCCCAGCTGGAGGTGACCGCCGTGCTGTCGGAGCACGGCACCGAGAACAGGGCCAGGGAGCTCCTGCGGAACGTGGCCGCGGCCTACAGCCACTACAACAACCCCGCCGGAGCCAGCTTCCGGGCGACCAAGGTGCGCCCGGCGGTTCCCGACAGGGAGCCGTCGCCTCCCCGCAGGAGCCTGTTGGCGGGCAGGAATGTGCTGGGGGTGCGGGAGCTGGCGTCCCTGTGGCATCCCCTGGGGGCCGGAGACCAACTGCCCATGGTGGCCCGCACCGGGGCGAAGGCGCTGTTCCCCTCGTCCAGGAACGGCTCCGGCGGAGCCTACGTGGGAGACACGGTGGTGGGCAGGCCGAGGAAGGTGCACTTCCCCGCCGACGCGATGGGACGGCACCACCTCTACGTGGCCCGCACCCGCATGGGCAAGTCCACGCTGATGCACCACCTGGTGGTCCACAAGATGCGGGAGAAGGCGGCGGGCCGCAACGAAAACGCCATCGTGGTCGTCGATCCCCACGACGACCTGGTGAACTCCCTGCTGAAGCACGTGCCCGAGGAGATCGTGGACCGGGTGTACCTCATCGACCTGAAGAACGAGGAGCGTTCGCCGGGCATCAACCTGCTGGACGCCCGCATATTCCCCGACCGGGACCGCACGACCGACTCGGTGGTGCGCATCTCCAAGGGGTTGTGGGACCAGTGGGGACCCCGGATGCAGTCCATCCTGGAGCACACGGTCAAGAGCCTGCACGAGTACAACACCCACCCGGACACGAGGGAGGACGAGCAGTGCACCATCCTGGACGGGCTGCGTATGCTGTCCGACCTGAAGTACCGCAAGCGTGTGCTGAGGAGGGTGTCCGACCCCTACGTCCTGGGCTGGTGGGCCAGGGACTTCCGCAACTGGAGCCGCACCCTGAAGGCGGACGCCATCGCGCCGGTGCAGACCCGCCTGGCCTACTACGCGACGTCGAAGAAGGCCAGGGCCATATTGGGGCAGCGCCGCTCGACGCTTGACCTGCGTCAGGTGATCGCCGAGGGCGGGGTGCTGCTGGCGGCCACCTCCCAGTCCGATGCGGGGCAGGACGTGTCGGCCCTGGTGGGAGGGTCGCTGCTCAACTTGACGGACGCGGTGATCCGGGAGCAGGGACGGCTCTCGCCGGAGGAGAGACGGGGGGCGCTGGTGGTGGTGGACGAGATGCAGGCGATGCCCGGCGTGGACTACGAGTCGATGCTCTCCGAGCTGGGCAAGTTCGGGGCCAGCTTCATCCTGGCCACCCAGAGCCTGGCGAGGCTGAAGGATCTGTCCGAGACCATGCAGGACACGCTCCTTGCCAACGTGGGGTGTCTTGCGGTGTTCCAGGTGGCGGCGTCCGACGCCCGGCAGTTGATAGGCGAGTTGGACCGGGAGCGGTTGGACGAGGAGGACCTGGTGTCGCTGCCCACGCACCACTGCTACGTGCGGGCCACGGTGGACGGGCTGAGGCAGCCGACCTACTCCCTGGGAGTGCGTGAGCCCGAGGCAGGGAGTCCCGCCGCCGAGGAGCGGGTTCGGGCGCGGGCCGAAGCCTACACCACCACGGCGGAGGTCATCGCCTCCCAGGACCCCGAGGTGGATCGGATGGCGCGGGAGTATCGGGAGGAGCTGGAGCGGGAGGAAGAGGAGCAAAAGCACGAGGGCGGAACCCCGCCTCCTCCCCCCGCCGGCAATGAGACGGCAAGCCAGTCCAAGCCAAAGAAGAAGAAACCGCGCACACGGCGCGGGGCCGGCAACCATCAGGACAGTCCCGGCGGCGGCCCGGCGCAGGATGAATGAGGGCGAAGGAACGGGAGGGTTTGGCCCTGCGCACGTTGGCGGCCATGCCCTTCCTCGACTACCTGGAGTTGGCAGCCGTCTCCGGCATGGCGGAGAGCACGGCCCGCCACGTCCTGGGCCGCTTGCAGCGGAAGGGGTTGGCGGACTTGATCCGCCACGCCTCTCCCCTAACGACGACCACCAGGCGTTGGGTCGCCACCGCTGATGGACTGCGGTTTCTGGCTGTTGAGAGCGGAACCGGCATCGACCGCCTGCTGCGGACGCATCCGGTCTCGGCCCACTGGCAACGCATCCTGCTGGCCCGGCTGGACGCGGTGGCCGTCGTCTACCGGCTGGCCTCGGCGGTGGCGGATGCGGTTGGCCCTCCCCGCTTCCGGTGGTACCGCGCCGCCCCGCTGGACGCCGCCATGCTGCTCCCCGACGACAGGACCGTCGGCGTGATCCGGCAGGGTCCCACCGCCGACCGGACATCCTTCTCCGACCGGGTACGACGCCTTATGGACCCGGAGCAGTCACGGCCCCGCGCCCTGCTTGCCCTCATGCCCGACGAGGCGAGGCTGCGGCAGGCACGGCGGCTGTTGGCTCGCTATCCCGGCCCGGTGTACCTGGCTCTTGAACGGGACGCGGCACGCCTGTTGACTGACGACAAGGTATGGCACGGAACGTCCACTCCTGCGCAGTTGTCCCTTGAGGACATCTTCGCTCGCCTACGGCCGGGCGGCACGCTGCCGTGGGAACCGCCAACTTCGAGACTGTCCCTGCCCGATGACGCCGACCTGAATGGGATTGAAGATGATGATGACGTCGCCAACCACCTTCTCCCCGCCCTCCTCAAGCCCGCCGAGAAGCGGGTGCTGGACTGCCTCGCCGACTGGCCCCTGATCGACGCCGCAGACCTGGGCGGCATCCTGGGGCTATCGCCTTCAGGGGTCTCCAAGTTGACCTCCCGGCTTGAGAAGCTCGGTCTTCTCTCCAAGACGGCGCTTGACGGTCGTCGCCGATTGGCGCTCAGGGATGGTGGGCTATCCCTTCTGGCCCGCAGGGACCGGGTCTCAGTGGGGGCTGCCGTGCGCCGCTGGAGCGTCGAGACGATGGACGGACAATCTCCGTCGTCCTGGCGAGACCTACCGGGGGCACGGGCGCGTCCCCTTGCCCGGACCATCGACCACACCCAGGCGGTGCACCGGTTCATGGCGGCGCTGGTGCAGCAGGCGAAGGGAACCAAGAGCTACCGCGTCGCGCAGGTTTCGCCGCCCCATCACGCCGCCCGATACTTCCGGTACGGAGGCAGCCTACGCTCCATCCACCCCGACGGCTTCGGCGTGGCGCAGATCGGCAGCCGGACTATCCCCTTCTTCCTGGAGTACGAGCGCAGGGCGGTGAATCCTTCCACCATGGCCGCCCGGCTTGCCCCCTACCTGCGCTACTACTCCTCCAACCGGCCCCTGGAAGACCACGGGGAACGCCCGTTGGTGCTCATCGTCTTTGAAGACTCGTTGGCTGAAGCGAATTTTCTGACTGTTGCCCGACGTGAGATGGAGCGCACCAGGGTCAAGCTGCCCCTGTGGGTCTCCCATAGGGAAGCGATAGAGAGAGTCGGGCCGCTGGGTAGGGTTTGGCGCAGCCCAGACGTGCTGGAGCCGGAAAGCATCTTCGGCTGACTTGCCAATGGATGCAGGGACTGATAGCTTGTGGCGACCGGCCTTGTGGTGCTGCAATGAGCGACTGCGGCTGAGTCGCATTGGTCTCGGATGAGACAAAGCAGAGCACACCCACCGCGAGAACGCGCACGGATGGTCTTAAAGATGATCAATCCCGCGAGCAAATGCTCAGAGAGGACTGATTACACTATTAGAAGTAGGCAGTCTGCAACACGTCATTTTGAGATAAACATACATTTCTTGCTTCCTCCCAAAACATTAGGGCAGAGACAGTTGCCTTTAGTGAGGTATGCAGCATGTCCTTAGGACATGCTATTATGATCGCACCGAGGCATCAGTGAGCGAGTTGAATCAAATATGCATGACCTAGATATTGTAGGGGACTTTTGGCTAGCACCTAAACCCGACCACAAGGTGGCAGGACGCCTTACGTTCAACACCTTGGACGGACTGGACCTCAACCTCATCGGTTCGCTTGACAACCCCAACGGATTTAGAGCACACCAGACTGGACCTATCGGCTCCCACAACGAGTCGGTGCGCATTCTAGGTCAGACGAATAGAGGACCCATTACGCTGGGGGAGTGCCGGCTCAAGTCCGGGACGTACCACATGTTTGGCTCCTCTCATGTCCCACAAGAGACATATCGTGCTAATTGGATTTGTCTCGGTACACATTTCAGCGAAGATCAGCCGCTTGTCTTCAGTGGCTTCAACATAAACATTCAACATCTGGAACACTGGTTAGGACTATCAGCACTCAGTATTGAGGTCGATTATCAAGAGACTTCGAAAGAGATTGAACAGATACGGATAGTTAATACTCCTTTAGATAATCCAGAGGTCGAATCGACGCTTGGAAGACTAGAACTGCTCTTTGAATCAGTACTTGCGGGTGACCATATTGCAGAGAGTACGATTAAACAGAACTGCTCAGTTCAACTTAGCTTCACTGAGGACAAAAGTCTTGAAGACACTCTCAAATTATGCACTTCATTGCAAAGCCTGGTGACTATTGGAGTTGATACACCTGTATCTATCAACCGTATCTCCTTGATCCGTACCGATGTAGAGCGAACTATAGATTTTGTAGCTCGGTTGATTAGTCCAGTTAACCAGCACACTAGTAAGCCTCCTGATCGATATGACATGCTGTTTACCTATGAAGATATGGGTGGATTGGAAGCTGTCGCGAGATGGATTGGCGTGGCTGGGAAATATCAACTGGTGATTGCAGCGCTCCTGAGTCCCAAGTACAGGCCGCCCTTCTACACAGAACACCGTTTCTTTGATGCCTTTACAGCTGCCGAAACCTTCTGGCATATACGAAAGTCGGACAAACACATCAATAGGCATAAGTTCAAGCAATTGGGCCTTATGGCGGGCGACGAGTTCAAGACCTTGGTGGGTGATGTCGGCCAATGGACCGAACGCATATGGGATGCACGGAGAGATAGCGTGGTGCATCGCGGGTTAGATGAGGACAGACACTTTCCTATACACTTGTTTGCTGAATCTCTCTATTTTATGGTGATGTTGTGTCTACTAAAGGAGTCAGTCGTATCCAATGATGCATTGAGCAGAATTCAACAACACGAGAGGTTTCAAAGACTGGCTCGGGAACTGGAGAGATCATAGTGGATAATTGTTTGCTTGTTACGCTGGACGGTATCAGAATCGATGTAGCCGGTGTGCCGACAAAGAGTTTTGTCGAGAAACTGGATGGACCACTAAACGGAATCGTCTTTGCATTGGCATCTATCGTTAGAGATATCAGTGATGGTCACATGAATCAAGAGTTCAATTGGACGCACAATCCCGAGGGATTGCGACTTCGTCCGAGTGGTACCGGTCGTTTATTTGCTCGGTGGAGTTTTGAGCCATCTCCCAGCCTTCAAGCCATACCCAGATCCCATGTGAATTTGGCAATTGACAGACTATTGAAATTGGGGGAGGGAAGGGATTCTGCTTGGTCCGAATCTGTTTTGGAATACCTCTACGAAGTGTCAGGCTCGCTTCCTGACGGCGTTTTTCTGTTTTTGGGAGATTCTAAAAATCCTAAGAGGTTCACGGTCCTAGACCCCGATGACGGTTTGGAGTTACAGGAGGAGTTTTCCGCCAAACTACAAGCATCCGTGGAAGCGGTGGCTGGTGGCCAAACAACCCATGCCGTCGAGGAGGTCGCCCAAAGACAACGTCTTTCTTGGTGATGTACAAGGTTGAGTTTACGGATAGTGCGGAAGATGATCTCTCTCGCCTGGACAGGACTATAGCACAGCGAGTGCTGGATAAGGTCAATTGGTTGGCTACCAATATGGAGTCGGTAAGCCACAAACCTCTGACAGGTCATCCCGAGAGGGTTTTTAGGCTACGGATTGGTGACTATCGAGCAATATACAGCTATCATCGTGTGGATCGCAGAATAGTTATTCATTTCGTTAGACATCGCAGCGACATTTACCGACGAACTAAGTGATTCTGCGTCTTTTCGATTAGCACGATCCTATTGCCGACGCTCCGAAAACGTCACTGTTTTGAGGACCGTCACGTCAACAGTGCTATCCTTGCGCGCACCGCCATTCTTTTGACATTGGTCTGCCCAATGTTTCAACTCTGAGCCCACTTCGTCAATTCGTAGAAACGCCACTCCCAGCTACGGCGCTTCCAAGTCCAGGTCGGAACGTACCCGCAAGTCGAAGTGCTCACTGTTTTCATCCTGTAGAGGAGTGATCCGCCCCATTTCAGCTACGAAACCGCCCGAATTGCATTTTTGTGCAACTCACTTCATTTCTCTGTACACCCGAACGGCATCGCCAATGAGGGTATTTGACCCAGGTCTTATAGGGGCGCTCACGTGAGCGCCCTCGCGGGTAGTTATGCCCAGCGCCTCGACCGCTCAAACTGGAAGACACACACCTACGTCCAGACGCGGGATAAACGGGATGAAAAGGGCCAACGGAAGGAAGCCATCGACGGACCAACGGGCGACGGCGTACTCCGCCGAGCAGCGGGAGACGGTGCGGCGCGGGCTGGGCATCCTCGCCCGGATGATCGCCCGCGCCCACCTTCGGCATCAGGCGTCCCGGCCCGGGGACGCACTCAAGCCGACAGCTGAAGACGAGGGCGGAGACTGACCTACCCGCATTGTGGACTTCGACCCTTGAGGCCACCGAGTCCAGTAACCACCTCCGGCATTTTGTCCACTTCCCTAGCGGCGGGTGTCCATTCCCGTCTGACTCGCTCACCGGCGTTTTGTCTACTCCCGTGGCTGAACCTGTCCGGTAGGGGTGGAAGGAGCACCGGAGTCAAATCGCTTACTCCTATGCGACAGGATGCCTCGCTTACCCTGATTTCAGCTACGACACTGCCCAATGCCATCTTGTCTGCCTTGTCACGATTGCTGTACACGGGTAGAACACCGCCAGCGCCTCCTCGAATCACTCGCCTTCCAAGGAGGGACTGTGTGCGAGCCCTAGTTTGGCCGTAGCCGTCGCCAGGATGCCGGATTGCCTCTTGCATAGATTCCGTATCTGGAATATGATACACCCATGCTTTGGGAAGTCGAGTACACGGACGAATTCGGGGAGTGGTGGCAGGGACTCTCGGAGGGGCAGCAGGACGCAGTGGCCACCAGAGTCGAGTTGCTGATGGAGCACGGCCCCAACTTGCCGTACCCCTACTCCACGGACGTCAGAAGCTCGCGGCACGGCGTCCTGCGCGAGCTTCGAGCGCAGAGTGGCGGGAGGCCCATCCGGGTCTTCTACGCCTTCGACCCCAGGCGAACGTCAATCCTGCTCATCGGAGGCGACAAGACGGGCAACGACCGGTTCTACGAGGAGTACGTGCCGGTGGCCGACGTCCTCTATGACGAGCATCTGGAAGAGCTGAGAAAGGAGGGGCTGATCGAATGAGTGGACGACATCCGTTCAGCAAGCTGACCAGGGACTTCACTCCGGAGCGCCGCCGACGCATCGACGAGATGAAGCGGGAGCTGCTCGCCGAGATGCCGCTGCACGAGCTTCGTCGGGCACGGGAGTTGACCCAGCGGGACATGGCGAAGCTGCTGAAGGTGAATCAGCCCGCCGTCTCCAAGATGGAGCAGCGGGCGGACGTGTACGTTTCCAGCCTGCGGTCCTACATCGAGGCCGTGGGCGGGAAGCTGAAGATAGTGGCCGAGTTTCCCGAAGGGGAGATCGCCATCACCAACTTCTCCGACGTTGGAGACGAGGGACTCACACCAACCGAGAGTTAGACAGAGGAGGACAGCATGAAGAAGGACCTACAGCCCCTCACGCCGGCTGCCCTCTACGCTCGGGTGTCCAGCGACCGGCAGGACGTGGACCTGTCCGTGGCCGCCCAGCTTCGGGCGCTCAAGGAATACGCGAAGGCCAACGGCTACTCCGTAGCCCGCGAGTACGTGGACGAGGCCGAGAGCGGTAGAGTGGCCGACCGGCCCCAGTTCCGGGAGATGATCGAGGAGGGCTCCAAGCCGAAGGCTCCCTTTGACGTCATTCTCGTCTGGAAGTTTTCGAGATTCACCCGCAAGCGGGAGCACGCCGTGGCTTTCAAATCCCAACTGCGGCGCAAGGGCATCCGGGTGGTGTCCATCACCGAGCAGGCCGAGGACAACGCCACCGGCAGGCTGCTTGAAGGAATCATTGAGAGCGTGGACGAATATTACAGCGAAAATCTTGCCCAAGAAGTCGTCCGGGGGATGAGGGAGGCGGCTTCGAGGGGCTTCTTCCTCGGCTCCAAGGCCCCCTTCGGCTACAGGAAGGTCAAGGTCAGCGACGGGGCGAAGGAGCGCCCCACCCTGGAGGTTGACCCGGCCACAGCTCCTTTAGTGAAGGAGATATTCGAGAAATCGCTCCAGGGCTACGGCCTAAAGGAGATATGCAAGGAGCTGAACGAGAGGGGCGTCACCAACCGGGGCAAGCGCTGGTACAAGGGAGGACTCCACTACGTGCTGCGGAACGAAGCGTACACCGGCACAGCCGTGTGGGGTCTCAAGGGCAAGGGAGAGAAGGCCCAGGACCCGGTAAGGGTGGAGGGAGCGTGGCCGGCCCTGATATCGAGGGAGTTGTTCGAGGACGTACAGCAGGCGATGCGGGAGCGCGCCCCCAAGGTGCAGAGGCCCGCGAGAGTGGGAAGCCCCTATCTCCTGAGCGGTCTGCTCAAGTGCGGGGTCTGTGGCAGGCCCTATCGCGCCCAGGGAGCCAAGAGCGGCCAGTTCGCCTACTACATCTGCGGGACCCTGTTCACCGAAGGCGCGGGGACGTGCAGCGCCCGCTACCTGAACGCCCCCAGGGTTGAAGACTTCATCGTCGCGAAAATCAGGGAGCGTATCCTGACCGAGGAGACCATCGTGGAGTTGGTGCAGCTGGTGGCCGAGGAGATAGACGCGATGGCGGAAGAGTTGTCGGGAAGGCTGGAGGTTGTCGAGGCGGAGCTTGAGGACGTGAAGAGGCGTCTTGGGAAGCTCTACGAGGCCATCGAGACCAGCGACCTGACGTTGGAGGTCCTGTCGCCCCGCATCATGTCCCTGCGGCATCGTGAGGAGCAACTGGAGGCTGCGCGGGAGGACGCCGAGCGCCAGCTTGAGCATCGCAGGGTTGCCCTTCCCGACGCAGAGGAGATAGTGGAGTACGTTGCGGACTTCCGAAACTTCCTGAAGGAGGGGACGATCCCCGAGCGCAAGGCGCTCATCCGCAACTTCGTGGAGGCCATTGAGGTCAATGGAGATGAGGCCGTTCTGACGTACACGGTACCCATGCCGAGGGACGGGGTGAGGCGGGAATCGGCCTCGGTTCTTGATTTCGTCCAGTCCGGCCCGCCACACTCGCGATGTATGTGGCCCACGACAACGAGGCAGGCGTGCTGAAACACAGTGCAGGTTGGCTGAGCGTCAGTGTTGCGCTCCTGGTCATAGGTTTGGTGGGGTGCTCGGCTGAGCCGACTCCTTCGACATTGTCCACTCATACGCCCATTCCTACCGAAGCGCCGATGCCTACGGTTACACCCACGCCTACCGCCACTTCTATACCAATCGCGACGCCCACGGCGATCGCCACTCCTATACCAACCGCGACACTCACGCCCGTGCCCACGGCTATGCCTCTCCCGCCCCGTGTAGTTGCCTTGGAGGAGTTACAGAACCTTATAGGTTCCTATCCAGAGAACCAACTTAGCCAGGATACTGATCATGTCTATGTGCAAGAGCGAACAATAACCCTCCCCTTAGCCGGTGAAATGACCCTGCTGGTTATCCGCGAGACACCCGGGGCATCCTCCGCGATAGACACCATTGAAGCAAGCGTCCGTCAAACTGAAGACTTCATGAATGTCGCATTCCCGTTCGAGATATTCCCAGTCTTTATCTCGGACAATACAAGTTCATATTTCGCCCGCATATACGAGCGACGTCCACGCGCCGGATTCATTACAATCTCGGGAGCAGACGAGCATCAGTTGTTCGTTATTGCACACGAGGTTGCTCACACTTACTGGCACACCCCACTCAGGGAGTGGCGGAAATCCCCCGCTATAAATGGTGTTCGGTTGGGACCATTCGAGTGGATTTTTGAAGGGGCTGCAACATTCATGCAAAATCTTGCGGAAAACAGGTTACATGAATCCAATCTTGATCCTAACCGCGCTGGCTGCGGTTATTTTCAAACTATAGAAGAGCTGGACCAGATAGTGTTTTCTGACCTCGATGAGGACTTTAGAGATAAAGTGTTTGGGTGCAACTACGGCATGGGAATGGACATGTTCAATGCCTTGTACCACCGGTTGGGGGACGAAGAGTTTCGAAGAGGCTTCGGAAATCTCTATCTTAAGATAAGCAATCTGGAGCACGAAGATCAGTGCACCGGCGTTGAGACGGGCATATGTTACGTCCGAAAAGCATTTGTTGAAGAGGCTTCTCCCGGGTTTGCCGAATCCGCCGGTGAGGTGATTAATCAGTGGTACGAAGAAGATGGTTTACGGCCTCCCGGGTGGAGGGCAATCCGCGGTGTCGTGCTCAGGGCCGATGGCACATCCGGGCTTTCAGAAGGTGTCTGGATAGGCATCACGGCCTACGAGGTCGGTGCGTCGAATGAGACAGCGAGAAGCGACCGCTTCATTTGGGCCGATCAAGAAGGCTTTGACTTCAAAGTGTATGTGCCCGATGGGACGTACTCTCTTTCTGTTCTTAGTTCGACCGCAGGTAGAGAGATGATTTATGGATGGTACGACGGCGAAGGTGTCACGCTTGATCGTAATAAGGCGATCGAAATTGCAGTGGACGGCACAGACGTGGATGGCGTAGAGCTCAGGCTGCAAGACCTGCCTTGAGGGTCGCGCCACTACTCCGGCTCCCGGCCAGGGCTATTGGGGTTTGAACCTATTTACTATTGGGAGGCGGCGGTCTTTTCCGAAGGCGCGTTCGGTTATTTTGACGCCGGGGGCGGCCTGGCGGCGTTTGTATTCACTTATGTCTACTAGCGTTGTAACGCGGGCAACGACGTCTCTATCAAAGCCGAGTTTCTCGATCATGTCCTTTGGGGAGACATCGCGCTCCACGTAGGCCTCGAGTACGGGATCGAGCACGTCATAGGGGGGCAGGGAGTCCTCATCGAGCTGGTTCTCGCGGAGCTCGGCGGTGGGTGGGCGGTCGATGATGGCCTGCGGGATGATGTCGTGTCCTGCCTGTTCGTTTCGCCAGTTTGCTAGCTCGTACACAAGAGTCTTGGGGACATCCTTGATGACAGCAAAGCCGCCCGCCATGTCTCCGTAGAGGGTGGCGTAGCCGGTGGCGTATTCGCTCTTATTGCCCGTTGCGAGGACGATGCGGCCGAACTTGTTTGAGATAGCCATGAGAATGTTGCCTCGGGCGCGGGCCTGCAGGTTTTCCTCGGCGACGCCTTCCTGCGTGCCCTCGAATAGAGAGGCCAGGCCGACGCGGTAGGCGTTTGTCATATCTTCAATGGCGATGATCTCAAAGCTGATGCCGAATTTCTCACAGAGTGCACGGGCGTCCGTGACGCTCTGGTCTGCGGTGTAGCGGGAGGGCATGGAGAGACACAGGACGTTCTCCGGGCCAAGGGCATCGGCGGCGACGGCGGCGGTGAGGGCGGAATCGATGCCTCCGGAGAGGCCGATGACGACCTGTGAGAAGCCGCTCTTTCGAACATAATCTTGCGTTCCCTTGACAAGAGCGTTATAGACCTCTTCGACGGGTCCCATGGGGGTGGTCATAGGGTCATCGTGCCGGGTCGCAGATAGGGAAATGCGGTTC
Source organism: Dehalococcoidia bacterium (assembly GCA_965207115.1). Lineage (GTDB taxonomy): Bacteria > Chloroflexota > Dehalococcoidia > UBA6926 > UBA6926 > VXMO01. The sequence goes on from CBDBLR010000003.1 coordinate 176,612, forward strand.
GACCCCTGCTCTACATGCCTTGTGATGGGAATCACAGTGTAGTCTGCAAAATGTGCGTTTTGAGGGTCATCCGGGTCTACTACAGCGGTTTGGGACACAGTATCGGCTTCATGCAGTGGCAGGTCGGCGAGGACAAAATCGTCATCGAACTGTCGGCCTGTTGCGATGGTCTTGCCGCGCGGGTCGAAGATCATGCTCGCGCCATCGAATACCAGCTCGTCCTGGCCGCCGATCATGTTGACGTAGCAGAGGAAGATGCCGTTGTCAGCGGCGCGCTGGCTGAGCATGGCCTCACGGACGGCACGCTTGCCGCGGTAGTAGGGAGAGCCGTTGATGTTGATGATGACCTGAGCGCCGGCGGCTTTCTGGACGTTGGTGGGGCCGTGCTCGAACCAGATGTCTTCGCAGACGTTGACGCCGATGCGGGCGCCACCGATCTCATAGACGGGGGAGAGGTTGCCGGCGGTAAAGTAGCGCTCTTCATCGAAGACGCTGTAGTTGGGGAGGAAGATCTTGCGGTAGATGTCGATGAGCTTGCCGTCGTGGATGACCGTGGCGGCGTTATAGAGGGCGGCAGGAGAGGGTACTTGTGGCCGCCCGGCGGGCGGCATCCCCTCACCCTCGCCCTCCCCCACAAGCGGGGAGGGGATCTGGGCGCGTTCCGGGATGCCGACGACGACGGTGATGTTTGTGGAGGCTTTGACGATCTGCTTGAGGGCGTCGTCCGCGGCGTCGAGGAAGGAGTCCTTGTAGAGGAGGTCCTCGGGCGGGTAGCCGGTGACGCAGAGTTCCGGGAAGGCGACAAGGTCGGCCTGCGCTTCACGAGCGCGTTTGATGTGGTCGATGATGAGGCGGGTATTGCCCTGGATGTCGCCAACCGTGGGGTTCACCTGGGCGAGGGCGACGCGGAAGGTGGGCGTGGTTGCGCCCTCTTTGCTACCCTGTCTTTCTGTTTCGTGGGTCATGGGACAAGTATAGGGGCGGTAGGCAGTGCCTACAGCCAAGGTTCGCGATCAGGGTCTTTGGATTCTTCGGCTGCGCTCGGAATGACGCGAGGGCACCCCCTCCCTAGCCCTCCCCCATCAAGGGGGAGGGGATTTTCCAGGTTCGCGATCTGAGTTGATTGGCCTTTTGTGGCGGCTCTGCGCGTTCCGGCGTCTGGTTGGGCAATGAGGCTCTAGATTCCTCGGCTGCGCTCGGAATGACACATGGGGGCATTCGGAATGACAGGTGGAGGAATTATTGGGTTGGGCGCTGGTATTGCATACTTAATGTATGGGTAGTATCGGCAAGGTCTGGCTGCTTCTCATTCTTCTTGTTGTCCCGGCGGTCATGGTTGGGGGGTGCTTTGCGCCGCGCGAGGGGACGTTGGAGCCGGTAGCCTCTGCGACGGTGACGGCACAGCCGACAGTGATTCCGTCGTCGGCAAGCGCAACACCGGAGGAGGATTCGTCGTCGGCAAGTCCAACACCGGACGAAGTTTTGCAGACGGTAACGCCTATTCCGCACGTTTCAGTTGTTCCGGACCCTGAAGGCTGGTGGACAGTGGCAGGATCGACCTGGAACGACACGTATGAGGTGACGCTGGAGATCTTCGGTTCGTCACGGATCACGTCGGAATCTACGTTGCGCGTTCGGACACGGCTGCGGAACGTGTCTGATGATGAAAGCACGTATATCAGGTGGAGCCAATACGACCCGGCGGTCTCCACGTGGATTGTGTTGCCAAGCGGCGAGCCGCCCGCCGACCCCAATGTGAGGCAGGCTGTGCGCCTTATCCAGTTGTGGGCGGAGGACGATCCCACGCCATCCCTCAGTTCTTTCCCGGAGGTCCAGGTGGCCACGCTGGACGCGGGCGACGTTGTCGAGCGGGAGGCTCTGTGGGATCTGACTGTTCGCGGGGATTCTCCGGTTGGGCGCGCGCCCGCACCGGATGGGGTTTACAAGATTCGGGCTGATTTCTATCCGCGGGGCGGAGGGGAGCTTCCGGGGCTGCCGGATATTCTGTTGGAGTTTCCCATCACGTTGGAGCGAGGTATCGAGGGATAGCGGTTAGTCGAGGAGTTTGGCGGGGTTCATGATGCCCGCGGGGTCGAGGGCGTTCTTGATGGAGCGGATGAGATGGACGCCGCCCTCGCCGAGTTCCCTGGGCATGAGGTGCTTGAGTCGGGCGCCGACGCCGTGACAATACTCGATGGTGCCGCCCAGGTCGATGGCCTGGTTGATCATCGCGTCTGAGGCATCCCGGATGCGTTGCCAGCCGTCGGGATTGCCGGTCGGGTCGATGGCGATGATGGAGAACATCTCAGGCTCGCCCCAGATGGCGCATTCGACAACGGTCAGGCCAGCCTCCTCGAATGTCTTGATGGCGGCGAAACGCAGATCCAGCACTCTTGAGATTGGGACGGCGGTGTGGATGTAGCTGCCCGCGCGCCCGCCCCGATCTCGCCACGGGTGACGTTCGCCTGAGGCGCGCGCTTCCTTGTAGCGGAGGCCGGATGCGTGGCGATTTTCCCAGAATGATTGGGCAACCTCAGGGTCCAGCGTTCGCGCACCGTAGGCGGAGACGATTTCCCAGACAGTCTGTTCCTGGAAATCAAGCTCAGCGGTGCCGCCCTCAAGACTGAGGTGGAGCTGGGAGCGGCCGGGGCCGTCGGCAGTAATGGTCTGGCCGCCGGACTCGGACTCGTCTTCCTGCGCGAAATCGACCATCGCCGGGGTCAGGCCCTCGGTGAAGAGCCGCTCTATGGCGAAGAAACCCTGCTGAAAGCTATCGAACTCAAGGGCGTAGTGACGGCGCTCTTCGAGTTCCGGGTAGATGCGGATTGTCGCTTCGGTAATGACGCCAAATATGCCCTCGGTGCCGATGAAGAGATTTGTCATGTCCAGACCGGCGGCGACAAGGGGGCGCAGATTGCGCGTGCGAACGATTTCGCCGGTCGGGAGGACGACCTCAAGGCCGACGACCTGCCTGCCCATTGGGCCGAACTTTGCGGCGAGATAGCCAACGCCGTTGGTTGAAATTGCGCCGCCGACGGTCGCGACGGGTCGGCTCCACGGATCATGACCGACAAAGTGGTTGGCGTGCTGGACGATCTCTTCAAGGTCGCCGAGGACAACGCCCGGTTGAACGGTGGCTGTGCCGTCCTGGAGGCTGACGTCGATTATCTTGTCCATCGATGCCATATCCAGAACGATGGCGGGTTTGATGCTGGACGCGCCGCCCATGACGCCGGTGCCGCCGCCGTAGGGAATCACCGGGACGCCGGCCTTTGTTGCGGCCTTGAGGATCTCAGCTATGTGAGCGGTGGATTGGGGACGGACGACGGCGAGGGGTTTGGCTTGCTCGACGCCCTCTTCAGGGCGCGCCGGGATGGCGTCTTCGGCGTAGTCGGCGAGGACGGCGTCGTCGGTCAGGACGTTGTCCCGACTTACGATCTGGTTGATTTCTAAGAGGAAGTCGTTGGTGGTCATGGTCTTGTCCTATTTGATGGTACATGGATTTATTGGTTGCTGAGGATGACGAGGCTGACGCCGGCGACGACAAGGAATGCGCCGATGAAGACGCGGATGGTGATTCGTTCGACCTGACGGAGAAAGATGGCGGCGAGGACGAGGGTGACGAGCGGGTTGACGGTGAAGATGGGTGAGACGAGGACGACAGGGGCGTAGGAGAGGGAGAAGAAGCTGAGGAACGCGCCGGTGGACGCGAGGATGCCGGCGAGGACGATCCATAGGAGGGCCATGCGCGGGGCGCGGATGTCTTTGCGGATGCTGCGCGCGCTGGCCACGCCGAGGATGAGCATTCCAATGAAGAGGGTGACGGTGGAGCCAACCTGGGGCGGGGTCTCGTCGGCGGTGAGAAGGCTGCGGGTGACGACCTGGCTTCCGGCGTAGCCGAGGACGGAGAGGAGGGCGGCGATGGTGCCGATGATGAGGGGGCCGCGAAGACGGGATGTGGGTGTGGTAGTGGTCATGATTCCTGGGTGGGGCCGGTGACGATGAGGGCGACGCCGCTGACGACGGCGAGGATGCCTATCGCCAGCTGGATGGTGACTCGCTCATCGAGGAACATCACGGCGAGGATGGAGGCGAATATCGGCATCGCTCCACCCATGGCGGTGGCGCGGCCGACGCCCATCTTGCTGACGGCGGTGTAGTAGAAGAATCGCCCGCCCATGAAGGAGAGGAGGGCGACGAGGGCAAAGCCTCCGAGCAACCTCAGGTTGAGTTCCAGGAAGGCCGACGGGTCCATGATGACCGCGATGATGGCGACGAAGATGAATCCGGCCGCGATGGAGATGAAGGTGGCGGAGGAGGGGCTGACGCGGTGGATGCCGAGTCGGATGAGGATCGCGCCAACGGCCCAGCACATGGACGCGGAGAAGGCGAGGATGATGCCGAGTGTGGTTTCTGTCATACGAGGCGCGCCGGGAGGCGGTTAGGCGGTGACCGTCATACCGGCGTGTTGGAGCATGGAGGCAAAGATGGGACGGCCATCGACTCCGCCAAGTTCCGGCTCGCAGCAGCGCTCCGGGTGGGGCATCATGCCGAGCACGTTGCGGTTCTCGTTGACGATTCCGGCGATGTTGGCGAGCGCGCCATTAGGGTTCGCCTCGGGAGTGATTTCGCCTTCGGGCGTGGAGTAGCGGAAGATGATGCGGTTCTCGCGCTCCAATTGGGCGATTGTGTCAGGGTCGGCGAAATAGTTGCCGTCGCCGTGCGAGATGGGGACCTCCAGAACATCGCCGACCTTAGAGAGAGACGTGAAGCGGCTGTCCGTGGTCTCGACGCGGAGGTTCGTCCATTGGCATCGGTACTGGAGATGGGCGTTGCGGAGAAGGGCGCCGGGGAGGAGCTGGGCTTCACAGAGGACCTGGAAGCCGTTGCAGATTCCTATTACGGTCTTGCCCTCGTCAGCCATGCGGCGGATGCCGTCCATGACGGGGGAGAAGCGGGCGATTGCGCCGGGTCGGAGGTGGTCGCCGTGGGCAAAGCCGCCGGGGAGGATGGCGAGATCGTAGTCGGAGAGGTTGCTTTCGGTGTGCCAGACGTAGTCGGCCTGGGCGTTGAAGACGTTGGTGAGGACGTGGTGGCAGTCGGCGTCGCTCCAGGTGCCGGGGAAGACGACGACGGCCGCTTTTTTCTCGGTTCGCGATTCAGACTGATGAGCGACCGCGGTCCGGTTACCGCGTTCCGGCATTAGTGCTTGTTGGGCTGGGGTGGTCATTGGGAGAGGAGTTGTTGGACGACGTCTGAGACGTCTTTGCCGTCGGCGCGGCCTTTCATGACGGGCATAAGCGCGCCCATGACGCGGCCGCGGTCGGTCATGCTGCGCGCGCCGATGTCGTCGATAATCTTGCGGGCCTCTGCTTCGATTTCGTCGCGGGAGAGGCGCTCCGGCAGGTAGGACATGACGACGGTGAGTTCGGCCTCCTGGTCTTCGAGACCGTCTTCGCGTCCGGCCTTGCGGAACTCGTCGATGGATTCCTTGCGCTGACGGGCCTCACGGGCGAGAACGTCGGCTGCTTCGGTGTCGTCGAGGGCGGTGTTGGGGCCTTTGGCGATGGCGGCGTTCTGGAGGGCGCTGCGCATCATGCGGATGGCGGAGAGGCGCGGGCGATCACGGTCGCGCATGGCCTGTTTCATGTCGTCTTCGAGTTGTTCGACGATGGTTGGCATGAGGGAATTATGGCATACGGGGTTAGGAGGGGGGCTCGGCGAGTTTGAGGATGTTTTCTATGACTTGTTGGGGGGTTAGGGAGTCTGTGATGAGGACGTGGGCGTCGTCGGCGGGCTTGAGGGGGGAATCTGTCCTTTCTGAGTCGCGTTGATCCCGCTCCTGAAGGTCGGAGAGGACGCGGTCATAGTCGCTGTCATCACCCCGTTCAAGGGTCTCAGTGTGACGCCGTTGCGCCCGGGCTTCAGCGGATGCGTCAAGGTAGATTTTCACGGGCGCGTCCCACAGAACCACGGTGCCGATGTCGCGTCCAACCATGACTACGCGGCCGTCCGCTTGCTCCGCCATTTTTCTCTGCATTGACACCAAGACACGCCGAACGTCGGATAGGACGGCGACGCGGGATGCGGCGGCGGCGACATCAGGGGATCCGATTACGTCGCTCACGTCCTCACCGTTGATTGTTATGCGCGAGTCGTCGATGGCGATTTCCGATTGCTGCGCCAGGCGGGAGACGGCTTCGTTGCGCCATTCTTCAAGATTGGCCCGCAAGGCGAGCAGGCCGACGGCGCGGTAGAACAGGCCGGTATCGATAAACGTCCAGCCCAGTGTTTGGGCGACGCCCCGCCCCACGGTAGTCTTGCCGGACGCGACCGGCCCATCGAGGGCGATGGGGCCCCTATGAGTCATGCGACTTTCCATTGCGGCCCCGACTATAGATAGAATGCGTGTAGGCGTCCGTCGACTCTCGCCGTGAGATACTAAACGTAGTTATGAACTGGCTCGATATAGTCATCATCGCCATTGTGGCAGTGCCGGTTGCGTTTGGGTTCCGCATCGGGTTGATTCACATCGCGTCCAGCCTGGTCGCCATAGCGGCGGGCACATTACTTGCAACCCTCTTCTGGCGGCAGGCCGCAGATATTGTCGGTGTAATCATCCCGGATGACAATCTGGCCGCGCTGATTGGCTACCTGCTTATTCTGGTTGGCCTGCTCGCGGCAGGTTGGGCCGCGGCGGTATTCGCCAAGGGCGTGCTCAACGTACTGATGATGGGCTGGCTGGACAAGGTGGGAGGCATTGCCTTCGGCGCTTTGTTGGGCTGTGTCATCGTCGCCGCGGTGTTCTGGTCACTGGAGTCATTCAGTGGAGAAACCGTGCAGGAGGCGTTGGACAAGTCCCTGCTGCGGCCCTATTTTGCGTTCCTCGTTCCCATTCTCCGTTCAATTTCCGGGGAAATTGACCTGTCATAGTCCCTTGCAGCATAGATAATGGATGCAGGACTGGTAGGGCTACAATGCGGGATATGGACAACCGAACGGTCGAGGACACCGCCCGGCAGGGCGTGGTGAAGATCCTCAATTCCTCGGTCCTTGTGCTCAACGGCAACTTTGAGCCGCTGAACGTCACACGCGTTCGTCGCGCGCTCCTCCTGCTGATTCGCGGCAAGGCGGAGATGATTGAGAATGGGCGCGGTCACCTGCAGGCCGAACGGGACCGAGTGGAGGTGCCGTCCGTGATCCGTCTGTCCAGCTACGTGCGGCGTCCAATTCAGCCGCAACGTTTGACGCGGCGCGACGTGTTTCTGCGGGACGGGAATATGTGCCAGTACTGCGGCAAGCCGTCACGGGAGTTGACGCTTGATCACGTTCTGCCGCGACATCGCGGCGGGCAGAACACGTGGGACAACGTGGTGGCCGCATGCGTGCGCTGCAACCATCGCAAGGCGGGACGGACGCCGCGCGAGGCCGGTATGCACCTCCTGACCGAACCCGCCCCTCCGCGCCCCAATCCGTACCACACCTTCTACCGATTCCTGGGTTCGAATGAGAGCTGGAGGAAGTTCATCCCGGAGCCACGCAGGGGAACATCACACGGATTGAACAGCCACGAAGGCTCAGCATCATGACGTGGCAGCCGCAAGGGGCTGCCGTAACTGAACAATGACAACCAACGGACACGATCAGGGACTGGCGCCCGACCAACGCCTTTCCCGCACGAACCAGAATCTCTGGAATGCGTTCATCGGCCATGCCCGGGCCAAAAGGCTGTACAACGCGTACGCCTCCAAGGCCGTTCTGGACGGCTACCCTGAAGTGGCGGAGGCTTTCCTTCAGGCGGCGCAGGCCCCCGACGCGTTTCCCGTCAACATCATTTCCGCGGTGGATGAACTGCGCTCCACACGGGAGAATCTCCAATCCGTTGTGGACAGCCACACGTATGACGTGGAAACGCTGTATCCCCGCATGTTGGCGGAGGCGGAGTCTGAGGGTCGCACCGATGCCGCAAGCCGCATCAGGCAGGCGTTGGAACGCGATGAGCGCGATCTGGCCATCTTTCGTGAGGCGCTTGCAGTCGCTGGTTGGCAGAGCGGCACTGTCCCGGTTGACGAACGCCCGACTCAATCCCAGCAGTTCGTCGATGACGAGATGGCCCGCGCTACCCGGGACATTGACTCGGCGCGAGAGCGAATCACCGCGCTAGGCCGCATTCGGGAAGTCATCTTTGGGATGCAGGACGGCCTGATCAGCACCGCCGTCCTTGTTTCGTCCGTGTACGCCGCCACTCAAGACAGCTTTGTGACGGTCATCGCCGGGCTCGCCGGTGGCCTGGGCGGCGTTGTCTCGATGGCGACGGGCAGTTATTTGGGCTCTCAGGCTGAACGTGAAGTGAAGATGGCCGAGATCGGCAGCGCATCAAATGACTTACACGAATCCCGTTCAGAAGTTGTCGCGCGCCTTGTCGTCCTACTGCGCAGTGAGGGTTTGTCCGAAGAGGCTGCGGTTCTCGTCGCGGAGACGCTCGCGCAGAGTGAGGGCGCGCTCCTGAATACCGTTATTGAGAAGGAATTGGGACTGTCCGCGGACAACGATACCGTTCCATGGAAAGACGCCCTTGCGATGGGGACGTCCTTCTTTGTGGGCGCGGCGGTGCCAATCATCCCTTACATCATCGCCGCCTTCAACATGATGCCCGGCGCGATGGCCGTCTGGACATCAATCGTTGGTACGGCCATCGGACTGTTCGTGATGGGCGCCGGCAAGACGCGCTTCACCTTGCGAAACCCGCTGATCTCCGGGCTGGAGATGCTGGCAATCGGCGTCGTTTCGGCCGTTCTCGGCTACGCGCTTGGCGCGTTGATCACCTTCTTCTTTGACGTACAGGTGTGAGGTAGTTTGCGCGACGTTGCGCTATCCCCTTGGACGATGGCTATAATGACTGCACAGCTACAGGTATACTAACTGTCTGACATTTGCATTCGAAGGAGCTAGACAGGCATGGCCTACATAATCGCGGAGCCCTGCATCGACTTGAAAGACGCCTCATGCGTCGATGTTTGCCCCGTGGACTGTATCCACACAGAGGACGACGACAACATGTACTACATCGAACCTGATGAGTGCATTGATTGCGCGGCCTGTGAGCCTGTCTGCCCGGTGACCGCCATCTTCGAAGAGAGCGAACTCCCCGAGGAGTGGCACCATTTCATCGCCCTCAATCGAGAGTGGCCGGGCTGGGAAAGCCGCCGCTAGAGTTCACGGCACGATTTTCGCCCCGCTGAAAGGCGGGTGTACCTAGCGGACGCCGGTTCATTGCGGCGCTGACAGCAGCAAGAAATACTCGTGGTTGCCCTTTGGCCCCGTAATCGGCGACTCGCGAACTCCCAGAACCCGGAGTCCGTTTTCTATCGCCCATAGAGCCACGTTGCCGATTGCGTTTGCCCGCGCTGCCGGTGATCTGACGACACCGCCCCGGCCGACTTCTTCCCGTCCGGCTTCAAACTGCGGCTTGACCAGGGCCAGGATGAAACCGCCAGGGGCGAGGGTTTCAATGATGGTGGGCAGGACGAGGGTCAGCGAGATAAAGGACACGTCCGCCACCGCAAGCCTGATTGGCTCTTCGATTTCGAGCCGATGGCGGGCGTTGTGGCGCTCCATGACGACCACACGCGAGTCATTCCGCAGGCTCCACGCCAGCTGTCCGTAGCCGACGTCCACGGCATAGACGCGCTCCGCGCCGCGCTGAAGAAGGCAATCGGTGAATCCGCCGGTGGATGCTCCGACATCGAGGCAGACGAGGCCACCGGGGTCCAGGCCGAATTCATCGAGCGCACCGGCGAGTTTGACGCCGCCACGGCTCACATAGGTTGGACCCTCCGCGAGGAGGATTTCGGCGTCGGCGGCGGCGAGGGAGGCGGGTCTGAGGACGACAGAGCCGTTTACCGTCACATGGCCATCGGCGATCATCGCGCGGGCGGTGTCGCGTCCCGAGGCGATTCCGCGCTCGACGAGCAGGCCATCGAGCCGAACTCGTCTGCGTGATGCCGCAGTCGATTGAGCTTTGGTACGTGGTTGTCGCTTTTGGCGGGTCATTTCGCACCTACAGTATCATTTGCATGCAGCATGGACGGGAGGAACATGTCCGAGAGCCAGACGGCCTCAGGGGTGGACGGTGGGAGCACGGGAACGGCGCATCGGCCATCGATGCCGTTGGCAGTGCTGCGCCTCTTGCGCCCGACGCAGTGGACAAAGAACGGGCTGCTGTTCCTGGCGTTCGCCTTTTCGCTGAATCTCCACTGGGACCTCGATGATTCGGCGGCGGCTTTCCGACTGCTATTGCAGGCGGCCATAGGCGCCGTAATCTACGTTGGCCTGTCCGGCGCGACGTACATCATCAATGACATCATCGACGCTGATCGGGACAGGGCGCATCCGACGAAGCGGACTCGACCCATCGCGGCCGGGTATGTGACGCCCACCGTTGGCGGTTTAGTGTCCGCCGTGCTGCTGGCAGTGTGCCTAGGCGGGGCGTTCACGATGAGTTGGCTGATGGGCCTGATCGCCGTGGGGTACGTCGGCCTGACCATCAGCTATTCGGCGGTGCTGAAGAACGTGGTGATCATCGACGTGATGGCGGTCGCGGCGGCATATCTGATCCGGGTCATGGCGGGGGCTGTCGCTATCGATGTGCCGATCTCTCCCTGGCTGTATGTGTGCACGACGTTGGGCGCGCTTCTCATTGCGATCGGCAAGAGGCACGGCGAGGTTGGGTTGATGGAGGACGGGGCGTCCGACCACCGCGGCACACTGAATCACTACTCCCTGCCACTGTTGAACCGGATGATTGCCGTAGTCGCGCTGTCCGCGTTGATGGCGTACGCGCTTTACACATTCACCGCGCCCAATCTGCCGGATCAGATGATGCTCACCATCCCCTTTATGATCTATGGCGTTTTTCGGTACATACAGCTGGTGCGGCTCGGGCACATCACCGGAGAGCCGGAACGCGTCCTGCTGCAAGACAAGCCGATGATGCTGGCCGTCATCACGTGGATGGTGGCGGTTATTGCGATTCTGATCATTTTCCCGCGGCCGCCACTATAGGCTAGGGGCGAAAACGGTTGTGACGCCTGCGCGTGGTTGCGTATGATGCCTTGGTGGGGGGCAGCACGTTCTTATGTCATCGTCGCCGTATCGCGTAAGCATCCAGACTGAGGATGCTGAGCGCGGGACAATTTCACAGCGTTGGGCACGGGATGTAATACGGCGCGCGCTCGCGGCGGAACAGGCCCCGGACGGCAGTCGCGTGGAGATCCTGATCGCCGGCGATGAGACGGTTTCCGCCCTGAATGCGGAGTTCATGGGGCAGGACGGCACAACAGACGTGATCTCCTTTCCATCCGGCATGGCCGATTCAGATGACGACGATTGGCCGGACGTGGACGGTGACTCCGGCGGGGACATTGGGCAGATTGTCCTGTCCGTGCCGCAGATTGCACGGCAGGCGGAGACGGCGGGCATGACGCTGCGGGAAGAGGCGGCGCATGTGCTAGTTCACGCGACACTACACCTGCTCGGCCACGATCATGAGCTTGATGACGATGAAACAACGATGCGGACGAGAGAGGACGCCATCCTGATGGAACTCATCGGGCGTCCTGTGCACGGAACGGAGCCGATGGCCCTGGCACACACGGCGGACTCACCGGCAGCCGACGCTGTTGGACAGGGTGTTGCCGAGACGGTCTCCGGGCGGACGCCATGACATCTGAACAGGGGGCGCAAGGCCCACACCAGGTCCTGTATCGCAAGTGGCGTCCGCAGACGCTGGAGCAGGTCGTTGGGCAGGAGCACATCACACGCACGCTTCTGAACGCGCTTGAGAGGGACAGGGTTGGACACGCCTACCTGTTCACCGGGCCGCGCGGGACGGGCAAGACAAGCACGGCTCGAATTCTGGCCAAGGCGATCAACTGCGAGACGACGGGTGGGACGGGCGAACCGTGCAATGAATGCGAGCCGTGCAAACAGATCACCGACGCATCGTTCCTCGACCTCGTAGAGATTGACGGGGCGTCGAACCGGGGCATCGATGAGATTCGCGATCTGCGGGAGAAGGTACGGTTCATGCCGGCGCGGGGCCGAAAGAAGGTGTACATCATAGATGAGGTGCACATGCTTACGGCGGCGGCGTTCAATGCGCTTCTGAAGACGCTGGAGGAGCCGCCCGATCACGTAGTGTTTCTGCTGGCGACGACGGAGCCGCATGCCGTGCCACTGACCATTGCGTCGCGGTGCCAGAGATTTGATTTTCAACGCATTCCGGAGGAACGGGCTGCCTCTCTGCTGGGTGAAATTTCCCACGCAGAGGGGCTCAAAATAGAGCCGGAGGCGCTGAATACAGTGGTGAAGGCGTCCGGGGGGAGCCTGCGGGACGCCGAGAATCTGCTTGAGCAGCTTGCTCTGACGGCGGGCGCGGACGCGACGGTGACCGACGCGCGGCGGCTGTTCGGAATCGCGGGATCGGGGAGGGCGCGGGAGTTGATCTCGTTGCTGCTGGGAGAGAAGGACCTGGCGGCTGCGCTGCGCGGACTCTCGGGCCTGCACGCGGCGGGCGTGGACATGCGGCAGATCCACCGCGAGTTGGTGAATGAGCTTCGGGCGCTGATGCTGGTTCGGGCAGGCGCGGCGGATGTGCTGGATATATCTGATGATGAGAAGGTGTCGGCGCGAGAGCTGGCGGAGAAGATCGAGCTGCCGGTGATTCGCCATGCGCTGGGGCAGATTGCGCCTTTGTCGGTGCCAAGCGGGAGTGTGCCGCTGCCGTTGGAGATGGCCTTTGCGGGAATCTCGCTTAGCGCGGAGTCGGTGCAGCGCGGCGCGGCGGAGGAGAAACCGGTTGCTGCTGAGGAGCGCAGGGTTGGCGAGACACGGGAGACCGCGCCGCCGCCCCCCCGTCAACGGCAACAACAAACGGAGCGACAACAGCGTGCCCCCCAACAACAGGCGGAGCGACAGCAGCGTGCCCCCCAACAACAGGCAGAGCCGCCGCAGCGTTCCCCCGAGCCACAAGCGGGGCCACAGCAGGGCGCTCCCCAACGCGAGCAAGAGCAGGCTCGGCCAAGCCCGGCACGGACGGAGCCGGAGTACCCGCGAACAGGTACTAGACAGTCGCCGATGGTGGCGCAGCGGCAGGGGGGCGCGGAGCCGTTTGAGATGCCGCCGGGCGAACTCACTCTTGAGACCCTCCGCCAGAACTGGCGCGAGCTTGTCAACGGTCTGCGAGGTGTTGGCTCAGGCGGGAATCTGGATGCCTATCTTCGGAGCGTGTCTCAACCGCTGGCCATCGAGAAAGGCGATACGATCGTCATAGGATTCGCGCACGATTTTCAGAAGAACAAGATCGACGACCCGAAGTACCGCCACCTGGTGGAACAGCGTTTCGCAGTGCTGCTGGGCAAGCACTACAAGATCCGATGCGAGAAGGTTGGGCAGGAGGATCGCGGCGGACACCTTGTGCGGGCGGCGCAGGAATTGGGAGGACGGGTCGTTTCCGGCGGAGACAAGGACGAGGGCGGCGATAGCTGACTCATGGAGACGCGGGAGGCAGGCGGATGGGGATGAATCGGAACATGATGCGCCAGATGCAGCAACTCCAGTCGAAACTGGAGAAGGCGCAGAACGAGTTGGGCGAGATGACGGTGGAGGGGACCGCCGGGGGCGGCGCGGTGACGGTCGTGATGGACGGTCATCAGACTGTCCGCTCAGTGTCCATCGCGCCCGAGGCGGTTGACCCGGAGGACATCGAGACACTTGAGGATCTTGTGTTGGGCGCGGTAACGGATGCCAACAACAAGGCCAAGGACCTCGCTTCGAGTCACCTTGGCGCGATCACGGGCGGCTTGGGGCTCCCCAATTTCTAGCGTCCGCATCGTGTTTCGGATAGATCGCGTCTTTCAAGACAACAGCGCGGGGATCGTACGTGACCTCACAGCCTGAACAACGGGATGGGCAGGCGGAATCCGTCACACGCTTGACCGAGCAGTTGAGCCGACTGCCCGGCATCGGGCCGCGAAGCGCGCAGAGGCTCGCCTATCACGTGATTCGTGCTCCCAAGGAGGAGACACGGGAGCTGGCGGACGCGCTGCTGGGAGTTATCGAGACGGTCAGATTCTGTTCGGTCTGTCAGAACGTCACCCAGACTGATCCATGCTCACGCTGCGCGCTGCCGGCAGAGGATCAGTCGATCATCTGCGTGGTCGAGGAGCCTTTGGACGTCGTCGCTATCGAGCGGAGCGGGGCGTTCAAGGGACGGTATCACGTTCTGCACGGGCTTTTGTCGCCGATGGACGGCGTGACACCGGAGAATCTACGAATTCGTGAACTCATCGAGCGGCTGAGGGACGACACGGTCAAGGAGGTCATCATCGCCACCAACCCGTCGATGGAGGGGGAGGTGACGGCGATGTATGTGCAGGGTCTGATTGCGCCGCTGGGCGTCCGGGTGACGCGGCTGGCGCGGGGATTGCCGTCCGGGTCCGATATTGAATTCGCGGACGCCGTCACTGTGGCGCGCGCGCTGGAGGGACGGCAGGAGTTTTAGGCCCCGGTCATTCCAGGCGCAGTCGAGGAATCCAGGGCCTCAACTGTGCAGCCAGTCATGTCTTTAGATTCCTCGGTTCCGCTGACGCTCCACTCGGAATGACAGAGGAGAGGCTGACGCTCCACTCGGAATGACAGGGGTAAGGGGTCCCGTTTACCCTGAGCCTGTCGACAGGGCCCTGAACGAGGCGCTCTCTCCGTCATTCCCGCCCCTGTCCGTCATTCCCGCGAAAGCGGGAATCTGGAGCTCGTTGCGCCCTCCTCATCCTGACCACCCGTTCGAGACAGTGTCGCGAGGCGCGTTGACACCTGCCCTTACCCCTAGCAGAATGAACGGGCTACACAAGCAGCGGTTCTGAATCCCGTTTGCGCAAATCGAATTTCGCACGAAATTCGCGAGGAGACGTGGCTCGTCATGTCTCCTCGCGGATTTGCGCAGTCCGCCTGCTTGTGTAGCAACGTAGCCGACGTCTGCACGCCGCGGGGGGGCACTCAGTGAGCCAACGGGTCCGTTTCACTGCGCCGCAGTCCGGTGTCGTGTGCCGACGGGACTGGGTGCGCTAGATGGCCGCGCTCAACGTCCAGAATCGGACCCTATTCATTGGGGATAATCTCCCCGTCTTGCGCGGCATCAATTCCGAGAGCATCGATCTCATCGCCACGGACCCGCCGTTCAACAAGGGCGTCAAGGCCTTTGAGGGGATCACGAAGGCGGGCGACAACGTCAGCTACAAGGATGTGTGGACGTGGGGAGACGTTCAGGCCGAGTGGACGAATGAGATACTTGGCAACCACCCCGCGCTGTACAGCGTGATACAGGCTGCCAATGCAAGCGCCGGGGATGACATGGGGGCATTCCTGTGTTGGCTCGCTGTCCGCGTCCTCGAATGCCATCGGGTACTAAAGCCGACAGGGAGCATGTATCTCCACATTGACCACACGGCGCACGCATACGCGAAGGCCATGATGGATGCCATCTTTGGCCGAAAGAACTTCAGGAACGAAATTGTGTGGGCATACAAGAAGTGGACTGCATCAAAGAAGACGCTACCCCGCAATCACGACACTGTCCTTTTTTATACAAAATCTGCTGTCTATTCCTGGGTCCCCCCGAAGGTTCCGAACGACGATCCCAACCCATCACAGTATGTAAGTGCCAAGGACCAGAGTGGTAAGACTGTTACGGCGAAGGATGCCTCAGGAATGCCGTTGAAACGCAAGGTGGCAAAAGAGATAGCAGTGGCCGATTGGTGGGCAATCCCTATCCTATCCCCAGTGTCAAAGGAACGTACCGGTTACCCCACGCAAAAGCCTCTTGCCCTGTATGAGCGCATCATCAAGGCGAGCAGCAAGGTTGATGATGTCGTCCTGGATCCCTTTGCGGGATGCGCGACAACGTGCGTGGCGGCTGAACGGCTTGACAGGCATTGGATCGGTATAGACATCAATGAGGAGGCTGCGGGTGTCATCCGTGATCGCCTGCAGAGTGAGGTAACGGGGAGTCTAGCTTGGAATACCCTCGTTATAACTCCTAAGAAGCCACCCAAGCGGACGGATGGCGGCGAACCTGCCGCCCCGGAATTACGCGTCATCAGCCGAAAGAGAAATGCGCGGCGCTGGTCGGTACGCGAAGTGCGCGAGATTCTTCTTGGCGAGGATGGCCTGCGCTGCCAGGGATGTGGCTGGGAACCGCCATACCCGGACTATCTCCAGATAGACCACAAGAAGCCGCGCTCGCTCGGCGGCGCGGATGAGCGTGACAACTACACGCTGCTGTGCGACCCATGCAATCGGCTCAAGAGCAATAAACTGACGCTCACCGAATTGCGTGACGTTCGTGTCAAAGAAGGTCGCGTGGATGCCAAATGGTGGGCTGAGGAGAGGTGGAGGTAAGGAGACTCATCCGCTCACCCTGGCTCTTCATTCCTGTTGTTCACCTTTTTGGATTCCTCGGCTGCGCTCGGAATGACATGAGCGTGCGCGGGAATGACGAGTGAGGGGCCGATGGATTCCGGCTTTCGCCGGAATGAGGGGAACGGCCTACCACCTGGTTCTTCGCTTCAAGGTTGGTCAGCCAGTGAGACCTTAGATTCCTCGACTGCGCTCGGAATGACATGAGCGTGCGCGGGAATGACTGACAAAGGGGCGGGAATGACGGAGGTGGGGCGCGGGATGGATTCCGGCTTTCGCCGGAATGAGGGGACCAGCGTTACTGGGTTTGTCTGCCGCATTGGGATTCAGGTTCCCGCCTTCGCGGGAATGACGGATGGGGCGCGGGGAGGACTGTATGGCCGGTCGTGGACGGGAGTATCCTTATGCCATCGCGAACGGCTGTAGAGCGCCACAATGGTTGGGGAGTGTGCCAGAATGCCGGATGTCCTGTATGAGAAGAATGCTGAGCAGCACTATGCGGTCTTCACGCTGAATCGGCCTGACCGGCTGAATGCCATCGGTGGGCGGCTCATGGTTGAGCTGCTGGAATCTCTGGACGACTTCACGAACGATCCTGAGATGCGTGTCGGCATCGTGACCGGGGCGGGCAGGGCGTTCTGCGCCGGAGCCGATATGCGCGAGGGCGCCGACCGCGATGCGGCGACGAAAGCGCTTGCCGCACGGCGGGACGCGGGTGAGATTACCGAGGATGCGTACAAGGCGGAGGTTGCCGCGCTTGCGCCGCCGGCCCCAGTGAAGTTCGATCTCTTTTCCCCGAACCCCAAACCGTTCATCGCGGCCATCAACGGCCTTGCGGTCGGCGGCGGGATGCACTTCGTGATGGACTGCGATATACGGATCGCATCGTCGGAATCATATCTCGGTCTGCCCGAACCGAAGCGAGGGATCGCGGCCAGCTATGGCAGCCAGTACCTGGGGCGGATGATCGCGCCGGGGGAGGCGATGTTCTACCTGCTGACAGCTGAAAATATCCCCATCGACGAGGCGCATCGGGTTGGGCTGGTACATGAGGTTCTTGAGCCGGAGAAGCTCATGGAAAGGGCGGTGGAGATTGCAGAACTCATCGCGCGGAACGCCCCTCTTGCCGTCCGCGGGTCCAAGGCCATGGCGCTCTTTCAACGGCGGAACGATGAGGATGACCTGAAGGAGTATTCCGATCCAATCAGCGCCGAAGTCATGGCCTCCGACGACGTGGTTGAGGGGCGGAGGGCATTCGTGGAGAAGCGCCCACCGCGCTGGACCGGCTCCTAACTCTTTCATCGAACTGTTCCTATGACATTCGGACGGCCGCCCTCGACGCTGCCGCAGTCGACTCTCTATCGCGCCGACGCCATCGTTCTACGCCACAGCGACCTGGGAGAGGCCGACAGGGTGCTGACACTGTTCACTGCGGAGCACGGCAAGCTGCGGGCGAGCGCGCGCGGCGCGCGCAAGCCGAAGAGCAGGTTGGGCGGCCACCTGGAGCCGCTAACGCGGGCCTCGGTACAGATTGCGCGGGGCAGGACGCTGGACGTCGTCACGCAGGCGCAGGCGGTGGAGGTGTTCCAGGCGGCGCGTGCGGATTTCATCACCCTGCTCCACGGACTGCACATGGCGGAGCTGGTGGACAGGTTCACGCAGGAGCAGGAGCCGCAGGAAGAGTTATTCGCGCTGCTGCTAGAGTCCCTGCGCCGACTCGATGCCGGACACCGGGCTGATTCGCTTGCGCGAGCGTTCGAGGTCCAGGTGTTGAGCTGGGCGGGATTTCAGCCCGTGCTGGATCGCTGCGCGTCTTGTGGCGCGGACGTGAACGTCTCTCGCGGTCAGCCATCATTTAGCGCTCAGCTTGGCGGTCTGCTGTGCTCATCGTGCGGATCGAGGCAGCCGGGATGGACGCGCGCAATCCCGAGAGAGACGGTACGCGATCTACAGGCGCTGCAACGCGAGGGACTGGACGGGGCGGACTTGCTTATTGCGGATGAAGACTCATCGGCGCAGCTAGAGGCGCTGCTGCGCTGGTATCTCCGTTACATTCTTGAGGTCCCGTTAGACACGGCCGCGATCCTGGACCGGGTGAGGGCAGCTTCCGGTGTTCACCCTTCGACAGGCTCAGGGTGAACGGCGCATTGCAGCTAATCTTCTGCCTGGTTTCGTCGTCGGCGTTCGCCGATGGTGACGATTCCGAAGCTGAGTGATTTGATGACGCGGGCGATGATGATCTGCACGGGGATCAGCCCAACCAACGCCGCAAGGCCCATGAACTGCAACTGACCGAATGATGGGCCGTCGACGGGCGGGTCCGCGCCGCCGGCGGCGGCAGAGCAACTCACGCCCAACAGGATCAAGCCCGCCATCTGGACCATACCTATGATCAGCCTCAGCGCCTGGAGTCCCTTGATACCCAGATCCCTGCCGCGCCATGGCCGCAGCAGCTGATCAACAGGCGGTCTAAGGCCGTTCTCCGTCTGGCATTCCGGGCAGGTGTATATGGAGGCGGTGATGGGCGTGCCGCACATGTTGCAGCGCCCGGCGCTGGCCTCCTGGCCGGTGATGACGACACGGCAGGCCGGGCAGCGCGGCGTCACCTCATGGCCGCAAGAGTGGCACGTCCATGTTCGTTTTTCTGTAGTCATCTGAACTTGCGCCGCCTCTAGCCGGCTGCGGGAGGCATCTCCACCCAGGTCTCAGTGGTGAGGGTCTGGGCGACGAGCTTGCCCGTCTCTTCTTGCTTGATGGTGCCCTCGACGATTGCGAAGCGGCTGCCCTTGTTCACAATGTTTGCTTCTGCCGTAAGAACGCCGGGCTGGCCGGGTCTAATGAAATTGAGCTTCATCTCAATTGTGGCATGGAGCTCGTTGGGCGCAAGCACGCTATGGACGGCGTGGTGGATGCAAAAGTCCATCAAGGCCATGATGACACCGCCCGCCACGCGGGGATTATCGTCGGCGTGGAGCACGTGCCGCTCCACGGGAAGGGTGGCAATCGCCTTGCCGTCCCCCTTTTCAGTCAGCTCCGCGCCCATCCACTCGATGAGCCGTTCCTTTTGCGCAACGGTCTCGGTCATATAACCTCCAGCCACATCTTTCAGCCGTTTGAGTCCAATCGATTTGCAAGTATCATACGAAACGTGGCCACACCCGAACCAATGCAGACCGACAGAGCGCCATTTTCCCTGTGGGCACGCCGTGCCGTCGCCGCGTTGATTGCGGTCGTTTTCCTGCCCATTGCCATCTTTGCCATCACCTTCTCGGGGGTGAGGTCGTCCGTCAGTGAGCCGGACGACCTCATCGAGGCACTGAATGAGGCGGACTTCTACAACTACACGCATGACCATCTTGTTCCATCGGCCCTGAGTGAGCTCTTTCAGGAGGCCGACCATGACGTTATCCGCGTGGCCGAGCCGTGGAATGAGGACGTCGCCTTCGCACTGAGGACTGCTTTCCCTGCCGGAGAGATTCGTCAAGAGACTGAGAATGTTCTGCGTGCCGCATGGCCGTATCTGTGGGGGAGAGAGGACGAGTTCGAGGTTGCCATTTCTGTTGCTCCACGAGCGGCGCGTGGATTTGACGAACTTTCGCGCCTTGTCTCGCGAGAGAATCCGGACGTGTACGACCCGCTGGTTGAACTGCTTGAAAACCGGGTGGAGGAAGAATCGGCTGACTATTCTGTGACTTCGGTGGATATGGGCGCCATTGCAGAATCGCACCTGTCGGACATCGCTCCAAGCGAGTGGCTGTTCCCGCGTCTTGGGCAGGCGGTGGACGACGTTGGCGCGTACTACATCGGAGAGACGGAGAACTCCGAGATTACGATTCCAATCGATGATCGGGCACGGGCGCTTCAGAACGCGATCATCGACGTGCTTACCGAGGCTGATATCGACGATGCGTCCCTGATGGAAGCCGTTGTGGCGGGGTTGAACGCGTCAATGCAGATGGAGGCGTTGATTGTCCCTGGCTTTGGTGTTGTCGATGCCGAGCTGGTATCAGGGTTCATCCTGGACGAGATTTCGACAAACGAACTGAGCCGTGTGAAGGCCGAGGTTATCCAAGACGTATCGGCGTATGCCGTCGGGTTGTCCGATGAGCCGTTGAGTTCTGACGTTGAGTTGTCTCTGGCGCAGGCGCGAATCCGCGCCCCCATAGCGATAGCGGCGGAGGCTAACACCCGCCTTGAGGCTGAATTCAACGCCGTGCCCGTATGCCAACCCGGGCAGACGCCGGACCAGCTGATGCGGGAATCCCTGGAAAACATCCTTCCTGCGTGCGTGATTTCCGGCATGTCCTTCGATGAGTATCAGAGGGTTGTTGGGCTCGACGCTGAAAGCACCGTGCGAGAGGAAACGCGGCGGATGATCCCCGATTCCATCTCAATCAGCTCCAACGACGTCCTAACAGCGCTCGATTCAGGGGAAATGGACTTCATTGAGAGGGTGATGGAGATTATCGCTCAGGGAGTAAAGGCAGATGCGGCGAACCTCACCGCGGCATTGAGCGAGGAATTGTACGAGGACCCGGATCAACTGCGAGAGTACATTCGCGCCGGGTTCGAAGTCTCGGATCAGACCATTGAGGACGCTTTGGGGGATGACGATGAGTCGGCGTTGCAGGATGCCCGGGATTTCCTGGCGTTCAGCGGGTTTGCCCAGATTGTTCTCTGGGCCCTCGCCGCAATAGTGCTGTTCCTCCTTTCGTTCCTGGGCGGCAGGGGCTGGGAGGGACGGCTGACGTGGGCGTCCATTGTTCTGGGCGTTGGGGCGATTCTCGCGTGGCTGCTAGCGACGGTGCCACTTGACCTCGTTGTTCGCCCTGCGTTGGAGGGGTGGGCAGACGAAGTCATCGCGGACTTTACGGATGACGCGGCGGTGGAGCTGGTGATGCGTGTTGAGACACTCGTCACAGCCATGCTCGATGCCGTGTCGGAGAGAGTGAAGTCGCAGGCCATTCGGGTTGGCGTGGTTGCCGGAGTGGCGTTGGTCATCGCGCGACTCCTCGCACCGGATTCGGTTGGTCGGCGGCCGGCCGGCCGCTGAGTGAATTGGGTCCCGGCAAGCTGGCGAGATTCGACCGTTGTGGCACAATAGGCACGTCATGCTGAATGTTGGAGACAAGGCTCCTGATTTCGTTGTGCGATTAGGCGGTGGGGGACAGTTCAAGTTGTCCAGCTATCGCGGACAGAACGTCGTGCTGTTCTTCTACCCGAAGGCATTCACATACGGCTGCACCCAGGAAGTCGGTGGCTTCTGCGACATGCATGACCACATCCTTTCAAAGAACGCCGTCGTCCTCGGCATCAGCGCGGACTCCGTGGAGACGCTCAGCAGGTTTGCAAAGTCTACCGAGGCCCCATTTGGGCTCGGCAGTGATGAGACGAAACTGGTCAGGAAGCTCTATGACGTGGAGCGTCGCTTCGGACTCGGCACGTCGCGAGTGACGTACGTCATCGATGGAGACGGTGTCATTCAAGGCGTGTACCACAACGAAATCGTTATGAGCGCCCACATCCGCAGCGCCTTGGGAGCACTTGAAGAGCTGGTCTAGCATCGCGCGGCTTCATCCCGGTTTAAGCTGACGAACCGGATCGCTAACTATAAGAATCATTGACGGCTCTCGCTCACGCGTGCTATATTCCCGAAAGCGCGAACATGGGTTCGTTCATTTTGGTTGTGACGACCACATGAATACGAGGGAGGGTGGCTGATGGTAGATCAGTTGAGGCCACGACAGCAGGCCATCATGAGGTTCATCGAGGACTTCCTGGACGAGAACGGTTATCCGCCGACGGTTCGGGACATCCAATACGGCTGCAATATCTCATCGACGAGCGTGGTGGACTACAACCTCAAGGGACTGGTGCGCGGCGGCTTCCTGCGACGGTCCAAGGAAGTGTCGCGCGGCATTGAAGTAGTGGGTCGGCGTGAGCGCCGTGTGAAGATTCCCGTGCTGGCCGCCATTGCCGCGGGTCAGCCGCTGCCGGTGTTCCCTCAGGATGTTGCGACAGCCATCGAAGAGGACTCGGTGGACATTGACGCGGGGATGGCGGCTAATACGGACAAACTCTATGCCCTGCGCGTCAAGGGTGATTCAATGATCGACGCGCTGATCAGGGACGGGGATATGGTTGTGCTTGAGGCGCAGGAGTCCGCAGAGCCCGGCGAGATGGTTGCCGCGTGGCTGGTGCAGGAGGAAGAGGCGACGCTCAAGCGGTTCTTCCCGGAGGGTGAGCGTGTGCGTCTTCAGCCGGAGAACACGACGATGACAGCCATCTACGTGGATGCGCGCAACGTCCAGATCAGGGGTCGTGTGGTTGGAGTGCTGCGCCGGTACGAGTAGGGGAATACCAAGAAGGGGACCTTGTGGCCCCCGATCTACGAATGAACAACCGGCCTCGCATCATAGGCGAGGCCCGGAAAAGGTGGAGTTCTAGCCGAGGCTAGTCAGCGGAGGGGACGCGGCGCTGGCCCTGGAGTTCCATCTCCTTGTCGCAGCAGCTGATTGCCGCGTCCGAGGCCTTTGTCGCCAACACCTGCGTTCCGCAGGTCTCGCACTCGTATCGCTTGCCAAGCTGGATTGTCGTCATTTCTGTCCTCCTAGGGTGAGCGCGTCGTTTAACGTGTCGCTCAGTAATGCCCGGTGAATAAGGCGCTCAGTGCTGTGCTACTTCTGCGCCATCTGCTCGCCGTGGCAGATCAGGGCCCCATCGCCGCCCTTGGTGACAACCACTTCGACGCCGCATGACCCGCATCCGTATCGCTTGCCCATCTGGTTTGCCATGACTCTGACTTACCCTCCCGTT
This sequence comes from Dehalococcoidia bacterium, assembly GCA_965207115.1. Lineage (GTDB taxonomy): Bacteria > Chloroflexota > Dehalococcoidia > UBA6926 > UBA6926 > VXMO01. The sequence continues at coordinate 199,901 of CBDBLR010000003.1, forward strand.
GTATCAACAAACCGTTGAGATTTTGGGCGTGTCCACAGGGCCGTATGCCATGTGGCCGCAAGAAATTCCAGTATAGAGTTGTAGCTAGAGGTGCGTCAATTGGAGTCAAGGGTGCGGACAGCGTCTGATGCGAGTAGTATGAGCGGCATGAAGGACGAGTGGGTGGCCGCGTGGGCCTTCGTCGGCATCATGATCGCGATCAAGATTGTGTTGGGCGTGATCATCTTCATCTACATGCCGCTTCGGGAGACCGCATCCCTGTACACCGTCGTTCATCTCAGCGCCGTTTTCGGCCTCATCCCGCTGTTGGCGCTGACCGGTGGGGGGATTGTCTTCTGGTGGAAGGTGGTCCGGCTGCGGATGCAGCGCAGACGCCTGCTGGAATCTGAGTGGCAGGTTGATCCGGACGCTTCTCCTCATAGCTCCGCTACGTAGCAGGCGCTGTTGGCTGCCGGTTATTCACCGGACAGCAGGAAACAGCTCGACGCCTTAACCACTGCCCATATCTTCGCACCCTCGCGTATGCCCAATTGCGTAATGGCGTGGCGCGTCACGTGAGAAACGAGCGACAGCCCCCCACCGCAGTCAACCGTTACGTCGTGACCTGGCGAGCGGGGCTCGATGGACGTCACGGTTCCGGCAAAGACGTTACGGGCTGATAGTCCCTGCGGCTCGCTGCTGGCGAGGATGACATCCGAGGACCGGATGCCGACGGTGACCACGTCCCCTTCGTGCGCCTCGGCGAGAGGTGTCTCGAGTGTGAGAGGCGAATCATCAAGGGTCTCACAGATCATTGCGCCGTCCTCGGGCTGTAGGCTGGCGACGCGCATCCGCAGGAGGTTCTCCACGCCGGCCAGACGAGCGATTCGGGGGGCGGCGGGCTGACGGAGCGTTGTGACCGGATCTCCCTGTGCAACGATCCGGCCGTTGTCGATGATCTGGACATGGTCGGCCAGGGCAAGAGCTTCCTCCGCGTCGTGGGTGACGAGGATCACCGGCACGTGGGATGCCGTGAGAACCTGCCGAATCTCCTGACGCACAGCGCGGCGCAGTTCAGAATCGAGGGCGGCAAATGGCTCATCGAGAAGGAGAACGCGCGGCTGGGTGGCCAATGCTCGTGCAAGGGCGACGCGCTGCCGTTGACCGCCGGATAGTTCCCAGATGCGACGGTTCTGCAGCTCTTCCAAGTCAAGTGCGCGGATGAGTTCTGTGGCGCGCGTCTGGGAGTCGGGATCGTGGGCGCCGTAGCTGATATTGGCCGCCACAGTCAGATGGGGAAACAGGCCGTATTCCTGCGGCATGAGGCCGACACGGCGGTGGTGGGGCGGGATCCAGAGGCCTGCTTCGTGGTCGAAGACGACCGTGCCGTCCAGCTCGATGCGTCCCTCGTCCGGCCGTATGAGACCGGCGATGGCGCGCAGCGTGAGGGATTTGCCCGCGCCTGAGGGGCCGTAGAGGACGGTGACCGATCCGGCCTCGACATCCCATGAGACGTCGAGTGAGAACGCGCCGATCCGGTGCCGGACCCACCCACGGGCGCTCATTCGAGCCTCCCTGCGGGCACAGCCGCGCGCATGGCGGCCAGGGCGAGTACGAACAGGACGATGAGGGACGCAGCCACGAGGATGACGGCCAGGGCAAGGGCCGCGCCGACATCGCTCTCCATGGCGCTCAGGATGGCGAGCGGCATGGTCTGGGTGCGTCCGGAGAGGTTGCCGGCGAACATGATTGTCGCGCCGAACTCGGAGATTGCGCGCGCCCACGACAGGGCCAGGCCGCCCACTATTGAGGGCCACGCGAGAGGCACGGCTATGCGCCAGAAGGTGCGCCACGGCGAGATGCCCAGGGTCTGTGAGATCTCCTCCAACTCTCGCGGCACGGCCTGGAAACCGAGCTTGGCCGCGCGGATGAAGAACGGAGCGGAGACGAATATCTGGGCGAGGATAACGGCCGCCGTAGTGAATGGCAGCCGAATACCAGCGGTGTCGAGCGCGTCGCCCAGGATTCCCATGCGTCCAAACGCCATGAGCATGGCCAAGCCCGCCACGACTGGCGGCAGGACCAAGGGAACGTCGATCAGGACATCAATGACGCGCGAGAAGGGACCTGAGCGGCGGGAAAGGTAACGCGCGATGGGGATGCCCGCTCCAACCACTATGACCATGCTGATGAGACTGGTGATCAGTGATAGGCGCAGGGCGGTGAGGGTGATGTCGCTCGTCAGGCTGTCCCAGAGGCTGTAGGAGGAAACTGCGCGGATGAACAGGGCGATGAGCGGCAGCGCGATAAACGCGATGTAGATGAAGGTGATGATGCCGCCGGGAGCCCGGCCGAAGGGGAACGTGCGCCGATTCATGGCGTTGCCGCCATCAATACGGCGTCGTTGACGGGGAGCGCATCTGCTGAGAGGAATCCATGTGACGTGAGAATTCGCTGGCCTGCCTCGGATACCAGGAAGCCCAGGAATAGTTGAGCAGAGTCTTCATGTTGAGAATCATGTAGGACTGCGCCCACATAGGCGATGTCACCCGGGTTTTGGTCGGGGATGGTAAGCGAAGGCAAGCCCGTTTCGCGGAGGTCGGATTGGTAGACGAAACCGGCGTCGGCCTCGCCTAATTGAACCTTGGCAAGCACGGCCCGCACGTTGGTCTCTTCGGAAACAATATTGTCTAGCACGACCCTGTCGAAATCGGCAGGAAAGCCCTGCTGCTGTGCCATTTCTGCGATGAGAGCACGGGCATAACGTCCCGCAGGAACGTCCGGCAACGCGATCACGATTTTCACGCCCGGCTCCGCAAGGTCCTCAAGGGATCGGATTGGTCCGGCGGAATCCGAGAGTGCAACGACCATTTCGTTGGTTGCGACGGTGGTGATTGAGGAATCCGCGAGCAAGTGGGCGATGGCGTCTATGTGGCGGGGATCCGCGGAGATGAATGCATCGGCCTCCGCGCCTTCCTCTAGCTGGGCGCGGAGCCGTGAGCTGCCCGCAAAGTGCATCTCAACCTCAACATCCTCATTCTCCGCCTCAAACACTTCTGCTGCTTCCGTGAGCGCGTCCGTCAGTGATGATGCGGCAAATACACGGAGGGTGGCGGCGTCCTCAGACTTGTCTGAGGCACAGGCGGTGGCGCTCAGGACAGCAAGGGCGGATACGGCAAGCATCATGATGAGCAGATAGCGGATATGGCGTGTGTGAATAGTCACAATCCTGCGACTCATTGTAGTCCCGTGCCGAGTTCATCGGGTATTATCGGGGACATGACTACGACGCTGCTTTCATGGAACGTGAACGGCCTGCGCGCCGTGCATCGCAAGGGCGAGTTCCCGGCGATACTGTCGGCCGCCTCGCCGGACATCCTTTGCCTCCAGGAGACGAAGTCCCAACCTGACCAACTCACGAAGGCTGTGCTGGAGGTCGAGGGCTACGAGGCCCACTTCGCCTCTGCGGAGCGGAAGGGGTACTCCGGGGTCGCCATCTACACAAAGGCTTCGCCCAAGGCCGTATCCACCACGTTCGGGCCGGATAACCGCTGGGATAATGAGGGGCGTGTCCTCAGGCTCGATTACGGCGAGTTCGAACTCTATAACGTTTATTTCCCAAATGGCCGCGCGTCCAAGGAGCGGCTTGCCTACAAGATGGACTTCTACGACGCCTTTCTGGAGCACATCGAGTCCGAAAGGCGGGCCGGAAAGAATATCGTCGTCTGCGGCGACGTGAATACGGCGCATCACGAGATCGACCTGGCGCGTCCAAAGGAGAACCAGAAGACGTCCGGATTCCTTCCTGAGGAGCGGGCGTGGATGGACAAGCTGATGGGCAGCGGGTATGTCGATACGTTCCGCAAGTTTGTGCCGGATGAGAACGGGCACTACTCCTACTGGGACACGATGACGCGGGCGCGCGACCGCAACGTTGGATGGCGGATCGACTACTTCTTTGTGAACGAAGAGTTGATGGATCGCGTTTCCAATGCGTTTATCCTGTCCGACGTGATGGGTTCCGATCACTGCCCGGTGGGGCTTGAGCTGTCGGTTGATCTGTAGGGGCGTTCGCCTCACCCACAGCATCTTTCCTCGGTCAGCCCGACATTTCGGCTAAGGTAGGGGCATGAATGTTCCGCCAGATCGGCGTGAGCGCCACATCCGCCGCACAAAGATTGTCGCGACAATTGGGCCGGCGACATCCGATGAGGAGACGCTGAGGCAGTTGATCGAGGCGGGCGTCGACGTCGCGCGGCTCAATTTCTCACACGGGACAGCGGAAGAGCACGAGGCCGTCGTGCGCCGTATCCGCCGCATTTCTAACGACATGGGCCGCGCCGTGGGAATCCTGCAAGACCTCCAGGGGCCGCGCCTTCGGACAGGGACGCTGGCCCAAGGCAGGCCCGTCATATTGGTGGACGGCGATCCGTTGGTGTTGACGACACAGGATTGGCCGGACGGTACTGATGAGAAGGTGTGGGTGAGTCATCCGGGGCTGCCGCAAGATGTTCAGCCGCACGACAGGCTGCTGCTCGCGGACGGTGTGCTGGAACTGGAAGTTGTGCGAAGCGATGACACGGATATCCATACCATCGTTGTGCATGGTGGCGAGCTTGGCGAACGCAAAGGCATCAACGCGCCGAATATCAACGTAAGTGTAGTTTCACCTACGGAGAAGGATCGAGAGGACCTGGCGCGTGGGGTGACGATGGGCGTTGATCATGTCGCGCTGTCGTTCGTGCGGACGCCGGAGGAGATTGAGGCAACGCGCGCTACCCTGCGGTCGTTGGGCGCGCCGCAGATGTCGATCATCGCGAAGATCGAACGGGCGGAGGCTCTTGAGAACCTGGACGCGATCATGGACGTCTCGGACGGCGTGATGCTGGCGCGGGGCGATCTGGGTGTCGATCTGGGTCCGGAGCGGGTGCCCGTCATCCAGAAAACACTGGTGCATCGTGCCGCGCAGCAACGAGTGCCGGTCATTGTGGCGACGCAGATGTTGGAGTCGATGATCGGGAATCGGAGGCCAACGCGTGCGGAGGCATCGGACGTGGCGAACGCGGTCCTTGAGGGGGCGGACGCGGTGATGTTGAGCGGGGAAACTTCGATCGGTGCTTATCCCGTGGAATCCGTGCAGACGATGGACCGGATTATCCGTGAGGCCGAGTGGAGCGACGAATACCTGGAGGTATCACGGCGGGCATCGGAGAATAGTGGATCAGACGGGCAGGACAGGAAGATTGCGAGGGCCGTCGTGAGTTTGCTGGCGGACCTGGATGCCACCGCGCTCATTGTCTATTCGCCTGACGATCATATGCCGCGGATGCTGTCGCTGGAACGTCCGACGGCGCCGGTGCTCGCGTTCACGGACAGTCGCGCTCTGTATCGACGCATGGCACTCTTGCACGCGGTTCAACCGCAGTGGGGGACGCAGCACGACAATACGGACGTCATGCTGGACTATATGCTGTTCGAGGCGCGGGAACGGGATTTCATCCGGGAGGGAGATGAGGTGGTGGTGGCGCGACTGGCTCCGCATGACGTGGACGGGGCGCCGAGCGTCATTTCCGTACTGCGTATACCGCAGGCCCGGCAGGGATTTCGTAGTTGACATGGGCAATAGGCCGCGAGTATAACGGACGCGCCGCCCAGACTAGCTGAGCGACGGCGTGGCGGGGAGTCGTTTGGACATAAGCCGCAGTCGTGGAGGCGGCAGAGAACTATTAGACAGAGAAGTATATGACCACCGCCAGTACCAGGTTGTTGGGAAGGAGTCATCGTCATGGCGCAGAAGGAGACGTACCTGACGCACGAAGGATTCGCGAAGCTGGAAAGCGAGCTGGATCACCTGCGCAACGTGCGGCGTATCGAGATTACTGAACAGCTGCACAGCGTCAAGGAGCTGACCGGCACGGAGGAGAACGCGGACTACGAGGACACCAAGACAGAGCAGGCGTTCGTTGAGGGGCGCATCCTCGAACTTGAATCCATCCTCAAGAATCCCGTCATCATCGATGAGCACCATGCCGAAGACGGGCGAATCTCCATTGGCACGCGCTTCAGGGTGCGAGACGAGGGCGGGGAAGAGGACACGTACACGCTGGTGGGCACGGCGGAGGCGGACGCGGTGCACGGACGCATCTCCAACGAATCACCGGTTGGCGGCGCCGTTATCGGCCACACGGTTGGCGACACGGTAGAGGTCCCGGTTCCGAGCGGCACGATCACCTACACGATAGTGTCCGTTGAGTAACGAACAAGAGCCGCGGGCCGCGCAGGCCCACTTTGAGTCACGACTGGCCAAGCTGGAACGGCTGCGCGAGCGGGGTGTTGACCCCTATCCACGCCGAACGGAGCGTACACACACGTCCTCCGAGGCACGGGCACTCTTCGAGGACGATGAGAACACGGGGCACGGCGTCGCCGTCGTTGGGCGGCTGATGACCATGCGCGGAATGGGGCGGTTGACGTTCGCCACGTTGCGGGACGGCAGCGGGGACCTTCAGGTCAGCTTCGCGCGGGACCGGTTCGACCCAGACGATTACCAGGCTCTCAAGGATCTTGATCTCGGCGACTTTTTGGGCGTCAGCGGGACGCTGTACCGAACGCGGACGGGCGAGGTAACCGTGCAGGCTGACTCGTACTCCGTATTGGGCAAGGCGCTCCGGCCTCCGCCGGAGAAGTGGCATGGGCTGCGCAACGTGGAGCAGCGGTATCGGCAGCGCTATCTCGATCTGATGGCGAACGACGAGGTCCGGGAGATCTTTGTCATTCGCAGCGCGGTGGTGTCCGCGATCCGCCGATTCATGGAAGATCGGGGATTCATCGAGGCCGAGACGCCGGTGCTGGTGCCTGTGGCGGCGGGGGCGATGGCCGCGCCGTTCGTCACACGGCATAATGCGTTGGACCGGCAGCTATTCCTGCGTATCGCGACGGAGTTGAATCTCAAGAAGCTGCTGGTGGGCGGGTTCGAGAAGGTATTTGAGATTGGCCGCATCTTTCGCAACGAGGGGATCGATGCGGCGCACAACCCCGAGTTCACGACAATGGAGTCGTATGAGGCGTATGCGTCGTACACAGACGTGATGGAGATGGTGGAGTTATTGGTTCACGAGCTTGCGTTGTTGACGCATGGAAAGTCGACAGTGACGTATGACGGGCAGGAGATAGACCTGGCGCCGCCGTGGCAACGGCTTCCGCTCATCGACGCGATCCGTGAGTGGAGCGAGATCGACCTGCTCAGCGAGGAGATGCGAACGGCGGATGGGCTGCGCGCTGCCATGCGTGAGCGAGGTCTGACGCCGGCGGCGGACTCGTCATGGCCGCAGTTGGTGGACAAGCTGATTGGCGACCTGGTGGAGCCGCGGCTCATTCAGCCGACGTTCCTGCTGGACTACCCGATCGAAATGACGCCGCTGGCCAAGGCGACAGAGGGTGATGCGCGGCTTGTGGAGCGGTTCGAGGGATTCATCGGCGGGATGGAGGTCGCCAACTCGTTCACGGAGTTGAATGACCCCATCGAACAGGCGGCGCGACTACAGGCGCAGGAAGAGAACCGCGAGCAGTTCCGCGATGAGGATTTTGACCGTCTTGATGAGGATTTCGTGACAGCTGTGGAGCACGGGATGCCGCCGGCGGGTGGACTCGGGCTTGGCATTGACCGGCTTGTAATGATCCTGACGGGGCAGACAACGATTCGCGAGGTGGTGCTGTTCCCGCAGCTGCGAACGCTGGAGTGACGGGCCGACGGGATACCTCCCACCCTGACCCTCCCCCACAAGGGCGGAGGGAATTTTCCTTCGCGGGAATAAGGGATGGCCTAAAGCTATTCAGTCTGATCGTCATTGCTTGCCTAGCGGTGATGGCCTGTAACGGCAGGGATATAAGCACTCCTATTGGCGGCACGGAGGTGTCCGGCGAGGACGGGCCGCGGTATGGCGGGGTGTTGACTCTGGCAAATCGAGGGGATCCGCCGGCGGCTTTCGACACGATGCGGACGTCCAGCATTGCTTTGCATCACGTTGGCGGGGTGCTGTTCGGCGCGGGCAACCTGGTGCGGCGGTGCAGGGAGAATATGTACCTTGTATGCCCGGACCTGGCTTCGAGTTGGCTCGCGAATCCCGGCTTCACCGAGTGGGAGTTCACGATTCGTCCCGACGTGACGTGGCACGACGGTGAGCCGTTCACGGCGGAGGACGCCAAGTTCTGGTTTGATCTGGCGGCGAACGGATGGGAATCGGACGGCGTCCCGGTCCGCGCGCCCGCCTATTTCCGTGGGGAGCTGGGCGAGATTGAGTCGGTTGAGGTCTTGGAGTTCAATCGGCTGCGCGTGACGCTCGCGGAGCCGAATCCGCACTATCTGTCCGTGCTGGCAAACCCACGCCTGCGCATCGCTCATCCCAAGCACGTGTTTGAGCCCCTGTTTGAGGACGGTGAGTACAGCGCCGGGCCGTTGGATGCCGGTGTTGTCGGTACAGGGCCGTTTCGTCTTGAGATCTATGAGCCGGGCAGCCTGGTGCGCGTGGTTCGGAGCGATGACTATTGGGAGCGCGGCGCGGGCGGTAATCTGCCGTACCTGGACGGTATCGACTACGTAATCATGCCGAACGCGACGGCGATGGACGCGGCGTTTCGAACCGGCCGTATCGACGGGGGAGCGCGTGGGGAAGGGCACTACCTGACACAGGAACGCAAAGCAGCCATAGATGAGCAGCTTGGCCCGGGTGAGGTCTTCTACGGGGAGATGCAGGGCGGGATGTTCCGCCTGGGGTTCAACGTGCTGCGCGAGGGGCCGTGGCAGGATCCGGTCGTGCGGCAGGCGATCTCACTGTGGATCGATCGTGAGGCGGCGATTCCCACGGTGCTGGGGGGGTTCGGCTATATCTCGCCGACGTTCAGCCCGGCCAACCCGTTTACGTCGGCCGATTTCACGACGTGGCAGCGGTTCAACCGGGGCGCTCTTGACGAGAGGCGGGATGAGGCTCTGGCACTGATGGCGGCGGCGGGCCATGAGGACGGTTTCGAGATGGACTACTTGTGCCGTGCCCGCCTAACGGCCCGCTGCGAGTTCCTGCACAACCAGCTCGCCGGACTCGGCATCGATCTGCAGATACAGCTCGTGGACGAGGCGGAATGGAATCGTGGGCGAGTGAGCCCGGACTATGATTCACAGCCCGGCTCCAATTTCACGTCGCCGATACCGGAGGGCACAGAGGCGGCCTACGGCGTGTACAGCCGTTTCCCCGACGCCTATGCCAAGCACGAGGACGATCACGTGAGCCTCCTGTACGAGGAGCTGCGGGCGACGCGGACACATCGGCAGCGCGTGGCGGCGTGGCGGGAACTGGAGAGCTACGTGGTGCGGGAGCAGACGTACGTTGTGCCCATTGCCGGAACGGTGCAGGTTGTGCCGTATCGAACGTATGTGAAGGGCCTGGTGATACCGCCGGAGGACGGCCACACGCACACGGATTTCGCAACGGTGTGGGTTACTGCGTAACGGCTCGCGGTTCGCGGTTCGGCTTGAGATCCTTCGCTGCGCTCAGAATGATACCCCCACCCTAACCCTCCCCCACAAGGGGGGGAGGGTTAGCCGCAAACGGGCGCGCAGGCTCCCGCCTTCGCGGGGGATTCGGATGGAGGCGGGGCGTTCGAGCCGATTGAGGACTCAGGTGGGTGGGGAATGAGTCCTTAGATTCCTCGCTGCGCTCGGAATGACGGTTCGGGATTGCATCGCTTACGATTCAGCCAGTTATGGCACGGTTTTGGGAGATATTTCTTGTTGCGGGGCGGTTGGGGCTGACGTCGTTTGGCGGGCCGATCGCGCATATCGGGTATTTCCGTGAGGAATACGTCGTTCGCCGCAAGTGGCTGGATGAGGGCACGTTTGCCGAGCTGATCGCCCTGTGCCAGTTCCTGCCGGGCCCGGCGAGCAGTCAGCTTGGGATGGCCGTCGGGATCAAGCGAGGCGGCCTGTTGGGCGGATTCGCCGCATGGCTGGGTTTCACGCTGCCCTCGGCGTTGGCGTTGATCCTGTTCGCGTACGGCGTGCAGGAGCTGGGGGCGCAGGAGAGCGCCGACTGGCTGCACGGGCTCAAGATTGTCGCCGTGGCAGTGGTCGCGCTGGCGCTCTGGGGGATGGGGCGGACGCTGACGCCGGACCGGACGCGCATCACCATCGCCGTGTTTGCCGCCGCGGCGTTGCTTCTGTCGGGCGGTATCGCGGCGCAGCTCGTTGTGATCGCGGGCGGGGCGGTGCTTGGCCTGATTGTCCTCAAACCGCCGGAGCCGCGAGCGGATGGCGACACGGTATCGGACGGAGGGACGCGTTCGGCGGCGGTGCTGCTCATCGCTTTCCTCGTTCTCTTGGCCGTGCTTCCGCTGGCGAGCAGGGTGACGGAGAGCCTGACCATTGACGTTGTAGACAGCTTCTACCGAACGGGTTCTCTTGTCTTTGGGGGTGGTCACGTTGTGCTGCCGCTCATCGAGGCGGAGGTTGTGCCGCCGGGGTGGGTGACGAGCGACGAGTTCCTGGCGGGTTACGGCGCCGCACAGGCTGTACCGGGGCCGTTGTTCACGTTCTCGGCGTTTCTGGGAGCGTCGGTGAACGGTTTGACACCGGCGTGGGGCGGCGGGCTGTTGGCGTTGGCGGCGATATTCGCGCCGTCGTTCCTGCTCGTCCCGGGCGTCCTGCCCTTTTGGGAGCGGGTTAGGGGCGTGGCGCGTGTACGGCAGGCGCTGATGGGTGTGAATGCCGCGGTGGTGGGGCTGTTGTTAGCGGCGCTCTACGACCCCCTCTGGACCAGCGCCATCGGGACGCCGGCGGACTTTGCAGTGGCCGCGGCCGCGTTTGCGCTGTTGGCGTTCTGGAAAGCGCCGCCGTGGCTGGTTGTCGTGTTGACGGCCATTGCCGGGGCGGCGGTGGTTCAGCTGTTGTAGGGTGTGCCGCCAACCCGACGTGCCCTCGATACGTTAGGTTGTTGTCATGCTCCGATACATTGGGCTGCGGCTTGCGCTGTTTATTCCGACGCTGTTGATTGCGTCGGTTGTTATCTTTGCGATCCTGCGCGTACTGCCCGGGGACGTGGTGGACGTGGTGCTGGGCGGCTCCGGCGAGGTGGCTCATGACCCTCTGCAGGTGGAGCGCGTGCGAGAGGAGCTGGGGCTGGATGAGCCGCTCATCGCTCAGTACGGTTCATGGCTGTGGAGCGTGGCGACGGGTGACTTTGGGGGAAGGTCGTTCGTCAATCGGACGCCGATATCGTCGCTCGTGGCGCGCCAGCTGCCGGTGACGCTTCAGCTTGCGGTCTACACGATGTTGCTGGCGGCGGCGATAGCGATTCCGGTCGGAATCGCGGGCGCGGTGCGGCAGGGAAGGTGGGCCGATTTCCTCGTGCGCTTGTTTGCCATTGGCGGCCAGGCCGTCCCGAGTTTCTTCCTCGCGCTGCTGGCATTGATCGCGCTGGTGCTGCTAATCGGTTGGTCGCCCCCCGTCATCTATGACCATGTCTGGCAAAGTCCCGTTCAGCATGTTCAGCTGATGCTTCTACCGGTCGTGATCCTCGCGTGGGGCTATGCGGCGTACCTGACGCGCATGACGCGGGCGGGAATGCTCGACGTGCTGGGGCAGGATTTCATTCGTACTGCGCGGAGCAAGGGGCTGACGGAGAGGATCGTACTCGTGCGCCATGCCCTGCGCAACGCGCTGATCCCTGTGCTGAGCGTGGCGGGGATACAGGTGGGGACTCTATTGGGTGGAGCGGTCGTGATGGAGACGATCTTCGGGCTGCCGGGTATCGGACGCGGCATCGTGGATGCCGTTTCGGATCGCGATTACCCCGTTGTGCAGACCTACGCCACGCTCTTTGTCTTCATTATGCTGACGGTCAACCTGGTCATCGACGTGCTGTATGCCGTACTTGATCCACGCATCACGTATCGCGACTAGACCAGCGCGGGCGGCGAGGCGCTATCCCGTTGGCGCTGCCGCGCTCATGGCGCTTGTCGCGATGGGGCTGGCGGCCATATTCGCGGAGCAGCTTGCGCCCTTCGATCCGCTTGCGCATGACGAGGCCAATGCACTGCTCGCGCCGTCCGCCGAGCACCTCTTTGGCACGGACCGATTCGGCCGAGACGTGTTCAGTCGGGTGTTGTACGGGGCGCGGATCTCGCTGATGGTGGGGTTGGTGTCCGTGCTGGCGGGGACAGTGATCGGCACGACAATCGGCGTCATCTCCGCCTATGCATCCGGGATAGCCGATCTGGTCATCCAGCGATTCATCGACGCCCTGATGGCGTTTCCGCATCTGTTGATGGCTCTGTTGCTCGTTGTGGTGCTCGAGCCGTCGCCGGTCAGCGTGATCATTGGAATAACTGTGGCGTTCGTGCCGCAGGTGGCGCGCATCGCACGGGCGCAGGCTCTGTCCGTAAAGGCCGAGACGTATGTGATGGCCGCGAAGTCGCTGGGCGGGAGCCCAACGCGTATCGTCGTGCGGCACGTCCTGCCAAACTCCATTACGCCCGTGATTATCCATGCCACAGGGTTCATGGAGGGCGCGGTGTTGACGGAGGCGGCACTAAGCTTTTTGGGGCTGGGAGTGCCGCCGCCTGACCCATCCTGGGGGCGGATGCTCAAAGAAGGGTCAGAAGGTTTTCTGGAGGCCGCACCATGGCTGACGATCTTTCCGGGGCTTGCGCTGACGGCGCTGGTGTTCTGCGTGGCGCTGATTGGTGACGGGCTGCGGGACTTCCTTGATCCGCGGCAGCGGTAACTGCGTTACGGCTTAAGTTCGCGATCAGCGTTGGGGTGCTCGTGGGAATAGCGCACCGCGTTCCGGCGTGGGCGCCCCAAGTCATTCCAGCTCAGCCGACGAAATCTAACCCTCACCCTTGGGGAGAGCGGGGATTCCTGACGCGTTATGCTTGCTTTGCGATGACGGACTTGAACGAATCCAGCGGCGTGTTGTTCGTGGTGGCGACGCCGATTGGCAATCTGGAGGATATCTCGGCGCGGGCGCTGCGCGTGCTGGGCGAGGTTGACCTGATTGCGGCTGAGGATACACGCACGACGCGCAAGCTGCTGACGCGGTATGGTCTGCGCGTTTCTATGGTCAGCCTGTTTGATGCCAACGTGAAGCGGCGAATTCCCAAACTGCTCGCGGAACTCGATGAGGGCAAGGATATTGCGCTCGTGAGCGAGGCGGGGACGCCACTCATCAGCGACCCCGGCGCGTTGCTGGTGAAGGCGGCGGCGGAGGCGGGACACACGGTGACGCCGATTCCGGGCCCGACGGCTATCGCCGCGCTGTTGAGTGTGGCGGGGCTGCCCGCTGATAAGTTCACCTTCCTGGGATTCCTGCCGCGCAGGGCAGGGCAGCGTCGCCGGATGATAGAGGCCATCTCTGAGCAGGAGTGGCCGACCGTACTCTATGAGTCGCCGCATCGCATCATCGTGACACTTGAGGCGCTACGAGACGTGCTGGGGGACCGCGAGACGGTCATCGGACGGGAGATGACCAAGCTGCATGAGGAGATATTCCGGGGGACGCTTTCAGAGGCCATCGACCACTTTCAGAAGCCGCGTGGGGAGTTCAGCGTCGTGGTGGCGGGGGCGACCCTTCGACAGGCTCAGGGTGAGCGGGGGGTTGGCGATACGGGGTTGGGCTAAGTGATGCGATTCAGATTCCCGCTTTCGTGGGAATGACGGGTGGGTTGGCGTTATGGGATTGGGTTGCGGAGTGGAGGCTTTAGATTCCTCGGCTGCGCTCGGAATGACATTTGGCAAGTGTCAGGCGGCGTCGAAGATGTTGTCGCAGCCTTTGAATTGGGGGCTGTAGGGGGCCAGGCGTTTGGCCATGACGCGGATGGCCTCGGCACTGTTGTCCACGAGGATGTAACGACGGTTGTGTTTTGCGGCCGCCTCTCCGGTTGTGCCGCTGCCGGCGAAGAAATCGAGGACGAGGTCTCCGGGGTTGGAGTGCACCTTGACGATGCGCTCAAGGACGCCGAGGGGCTTCTGGGTGGCGTAGCCGGTCTTTTCCTTGCCGCTGGTCGGCACGATTGTGTGCCACCAGACGTCCGTGGGCGTCTTACCGCGGGCGGCCTTATCTTTGCCGACCAGGCCGGGCGCCATGTAGGGGATGCGGTCCATCTCTTCGTAGTTGAATGTGAAGTTAGGCGGGTCTTTGGCGTACCAGAGGATGTTGTCGTGCTTGGCGGACCAACGCGATTTTGAGCGCGCGCCGTAGTCATAGGCCCAGACGATTTCGTTGATGAAAGAATCGCGGCCGAAAATCTGATCGAGCAGCACTTTGCAGTAGTGGACTTCGCGGTAGTCGACGTGGAGGAAGAACGAGCCGCTGGGCTTTAGTACGCGCCTCGCTTCGACTAGTCGCGGCTCAAGGAATGCAAGGTAGTCATCGAATCGGTCATCGTAGGATGAATTGCCGATGCGCTCCGTGCGGTATCGCTGACCTTGGAAGCCGACACGGTCGCCGGTCTCATCATCGCGCACGGTGCGGATGGATTCCCGTGACTGTGTCTTGCCGGTATTGAACGGCGGATCGATATAGATTAGGTCAACGATTCCGTCCGGCATGGCGCGCAGGTATTCGAGGTTGTCGGCGAAGACAACGAGGCCGGATGTGCCGCCCTCATTATTTTCGGGGATCACAACGTACCCTTGCTACGTTTGGGCTGTGGCAGTTTGCCGCAGCGGGGCATACTCACGCTCCAGCGTTGGGATGAGCGGCTCAAGGTTGGCATTGTCCAGGTACCCCATGAGGCATATCTGTATCCAGTTGCGCTCACGCAGGTAGTCGCTGTTGTAGCTAAGGGCAAATCCGGCGTTCTCCATCCGTTCGCCCAGTTCAACGGAATCAACATCCGGCGGCAGCACGATAGTAATGACGGCGGGCGCGGAGACTTCCTCCTCGGCCAGCAGGGTGAATCCGTGGGCGCGCAGACTGTCTCGTAGGGCGCGGGTTCTTTCCGCTACATCGTCGAGTCTCTGCGCCGGGTCAAGATTATCCAACGCTGTTGTGAGCGCGGCCAGCAGGTTGGAGGACGTGGTGAACGGCACTCCGCCCTTGTCGGCGATATAACCAAGGTCCAGATAGCGCGGCAGTTTGTCCGGTCGAGGTTGTACCTCGTTGTTGTAGAAGACCATGGACAGGCCCGGATATGATGCGAGTCCCTTGCCGCTCACGCCGGAGGCCAGGAAAACACCCTGCAAGTCCACCGGTGTTGTGCCGATGGAGCTGATGCAGTCCAGAGCGAGCTTCGCGTTCGCCTCCGTGCTGATGCGTTTTAAGAGGGCAATATCGTTCAGGACACCGGTCGATGTCTCGCAGTGGACTGCCCAGATCCACGCATAGTGTCCCTGCGCCACTGTGTTGGATATCTCGTCGGCGTCAAATGGCTGTCCCCAGGGCTCCTGGAGCGCGTCGAACTCTAGACCGAATCGAGTTGCCTGATCCAGCAAGCGATCACCGAATTCGCCGTGGCTGAGGATCAGTCCGCGACCCGGTTCCAGCGAAAGCTGAGCGGCGATGACATCGTTCGCCAGCGTTCCCGAACCCAGCATGATCTCCACATGCTTGGCGTTCGTTAGCCCGCAGAGTAGGTCCTTCGTGCGTTGCACGCCTGCCACGAACGCAGGAGAGCGGTGAGATTCCGGTCGACGCGCAAATGCGCGCTCAACGTCCGGATGGACCGAGACCGGGCCCGGCATCAAATTCACGATCTCCGCGCTGTGTTCTTCAACCGACCGATGGAGACGCCCCTTGAAGTCATCATCAAGCGTTTCTAGTCGCCGAAACATGGGCTGGAAGGACGCTTCCGGCGTTCCTACTATGGGACCGAACGGCTCGAACCCCAAGCGCTCGTAGAGGGAAAGTTGCCGTGTGGTGCCGGAGATCAGCGCCATCTCGTAGCCGTTATCCACGCAGTGCTTCGCCACTTGCGAGAGGAGCCCCTGGATGATGCGCCCATTCCTTCTCTCTGAGCGCACGGAGAGGAGGCGGATTTCGCAGAGCGAAAGACCCGGTGGCAGGTATTCATCGACACTGCCCAACTTGCGGTCCAGTGAGAATGGCCTCTTGTCACGCACGGCAACCATGCCGGCCAGTTCTTTCCCGCGCACGCAGATGAAATACTTGTTTTCATCGTGAAACTGGTCAATCAGACGACGTGACGGGTCCTCCTCATGCTGGGGAAGCTCCTCAACAAACGTCTCGTAGTTGAGCCTGAAGATCTCTTCCAGTTCCCACGCTTCGGACGCGACCTTGAAGACGTACTCGCTCTTGCCATTCACGCCGTTCATCGGGTCACACCAACCCTGTTCGATTCGCTGACCTTGTCGCGCCTGAATCCGGCAGCGAGGCTGCGCAGGTTGTCACGGTGGGCAAAGAGGAGCACGGAGGCCAGAACGGCAAGTCCGGCAATCTCATACACATCGGATCCAAGAATGAGGGCTACGACCGGAACGAGCGCAACTCCCGCAAGGCCGCCCGCAGTCACGTTTCGAAGGGCGAGTTTTCCAAGGATGGAGACTGCGAGCGCGAAGGCGACAAGTATGGGATTAATGAGCAGGACGGCACCCATAGCGGTTGCCAGACCCTTGCCGCCGCGAAAGCCGAGTTGAGCAGGCCAGATATGCCCGGTGACCACCGCCATCATAGCCGCCATCACTGCCCAACTATCGAGGCCCAGGTACATTGCCAAGCCAACCGGAATTGCGCCCTTCAGCGCGTCCCCCACGAGTGTGAGCGCGGCAGTCTTTTGACCTAACACGCGGCTCACGTTCCGCGCGCCGACATTTCCGCTGCCCTCTTGCCGGATATCCGTGCCTGTCCTGATCCGAACGAGATAGTAACCGGTAGAAACGCACCCAATTGCATATGCAATGCCCAGGAGCGGAATTACGATCGCGATCTGTTGCATTGTCAGCCCATCAGCCTTGTCCAGTTGGTCAAGGGTTGTACCGATTCTAGGTCAGTGCGCACTCACTGCCAACCTTGAGTGGGAGATGGGGAAGACACTACGAATGGCGCTGGACGACGAAGTCGATGATGTCCATGAGGGATTGGAGGGCGGGGTTGGTGGGGCGGTTGATCTTGCCCAGAGCCTGGCGGGCGCGATCGGCGAGACGGTTGGCGACGGCGTAGGAGTTCTCAACGGCGTCGGAGTTGCGGATGAGATGCAGCGCCTCATCGACGCACTGCTCCCTGTCCGGCTCCGTCATGGTTGCTCGCGCGTCACGAAGGCGGGCGAATGGGCCTGTCTCGTTCAGTTCGGGGTGTTCGCCGAGATAGAGCAGGGCGGGCAGGGTCAGGATGCCGCCGCGCAGGTCCGAGCCGATGGGCTTGCCGACTTCAGAGGCATCGCCTTGCAGGTCAAGAATATCGTCTACGACCTGGAACGCCGTGCCGAGGCTCATGCCGTATTCCGTGACGGCGTCGATCTCGGTCTCTGTCGCGGCCCCGAGCACTGCGCCGGAGACGGCAGCCGTCGTGAACAGTGATGCCGTCTTCCGCTCTACGCGCGCCCAATACTCCTCAAGTCCGCCCGTCCAATCGAATGCCTGCTGGATCTCGCGAAGTTCACCGTCGGCGAGGAGCCGCAGGGTGCGGGAGAAGAGAGTGATGACACGGACGTTGTTGGTGGCGCAGACCATCTCGGCGGAGCTGGCAAACAGATAGTCGCCCAAGAGAAGCGCAACGGCATCGCCATGGCGGGCGTTGATTGTTGCGACACCGCGGCGCAACGGGGCCTTATCGACCGAATCATCATGGACAAGGGAGGCGGTGTGGAGGAGTTCGACTGCGACGGCCATGGAGATGTGAACGTCAGGATCAAAGTCAAAAAGGTGGCCGGCGAGGAGAGTGACGGCGGGGCGTGCGCGCTTGCCGGGGGTGGCGAGGATATAGCGAAGCAGCTCATCAAGCCAGGGGAAATCGTCCTCGCCGATAGTGCGGAGGCGGCGTTCCACCTCTGCCATGTCCGGTTCGATTATCTCAAGAAAGGACGGGGGCTTTGTCGTTGTCGTGTCAGTCAATGTTATTTCGCAGGCCGTAAGCGCGCCTGTCTACGCCGTCGTTTCACTTTCGTCGCCCGCTCCGAGATTGGCCATCTCGCGCGCGAGCACCTGTTCCTCATCAAGTTTGGCAAAAAGGGCCTGCGGCTGTGGCAGGCGCGCGCCTGCCTGCGGCGCCGTCGCGGTCCATCCTGCGTCCTGTATGCCGCCCTCAAGACCGAGCATCTCATGGAGTCGCTGAGAACTGAAGGGCAGGTAGGGGGCGAGAAGGGTCTTGAGTCCGCTGATGATACCCAAAATGGTGACGAGCGTGCGCGCCGCATCCTCGCGATCCTCACGGATGGCACGCCACGGGGCGCGGTCGTCAAGGTAGCGGTTGCCCTCTTGCGCGAGACTCATGGCCACGCCAAGCCCGGCGCGGAAGCGGCAGGCAGCGATCTCAGCGGCGGCTTCTTCGAGCGCCTCATCGACCCTTGCCAGCAGGCGTGTCCCCGCCTCATCCGGCTTGGCGTCCGGTACGGTGCCATCGAAGAATCGCTGGATGAATGTCAGGGTGCGATGGACGAGGTTGCCGTAGGTTCCGACGAGTTCGTTGTTGACGCGGCGGATGTAGTCGGGCCACGTGAACTCGGAGTCGGAGGTCTCCGGCATATTGGCGGAGAGGACGAAGCGGAGAGCATCCGGGTCATAGTTGGCGAGGTATTCCGGCACCCAAACAGCCCAGTTGCGGCTGGTGGAGAGCTGGTAGCCCTCAAGGTTCAGGAACTCGTTGGCAGGGACGTCCTCCGGCAGGGCGAGATCATCGCCGTAGGCCATGAGCATGGCGGGCCAGATGATGGTGTGGAACGTGATGTTGTCCTTGCCGATGAAGTAGTAGGGCTTTGCGTCAGCCCCCCACCACGTGCGCCACGCCTCGGGGTCACCCTTGATTTCTGACGCCCATTCCACGGACGCGGAGAGGTAGCCGATGACGGCTTCAAACCAGACATAGATGCGCCTGTCTTCCCAGCCATCGAGCGGGACGGGGATGCCCCAGTCCAGATCGCGGGTGTAGGCGCGATCCTTGAGGCCCTGATCCAGGAAGCCCGTCGTGAAATTGAGCACCTGCGGTCGCCAATGGTTTTTGTCCTTGAGCCATTCCAGAAGGCTGTCGCCGTACTCGGAGAACTTCATCATGAAGTGCGAGCGGGTGCGGAACTCCGGCGTTCCGCCGTCCAGGGTACTGCGGGGGTCGATGAGTTCACGGGGGTCAAGGGTGCGGCCACAGCCGTCGCACTGGTCGCCACGCGCGCCATCGAAGCCGCAGTGGGGACACGTGCCGTTGATGTAACGGTCGGGCAAGTAGCGGTTTCCCGTGGGGCTGTAGGGGACCTCGCTTGCGGTCTCGTAGAGGAGGCCTTTTTCGTAGAAACGGGTGAAGAAGTCCTGCGCGATGCGGTAGTGGTTCTCCGTTTCAGTGGTCGTGAATAGGTCCCATGAGATTCCGAGGCCCTCCCATGACTCCAGAAAGCCCTGGTGGAATCGGTCATGTATCTCACGAGGAGAGACTCCCTCGGCCTCGGCGCGGAGGGTGATGGGCGTACCGTGTGCGTCGGAGCCGGAGACCATGAGGACGTTGTTGCCTCTCATGCGGTGAAAGCGGGCAAAAATGTCCGCGGGCAGATACGCACCGGCGATGTGCCCGAGGTGGAGGTCTCCGTTTGCATACGGCCACGCGACCGCTATCAGGATGTTGTCCGACATGTGAATTCGTTAACTATTCTAGCGGTCGCGTGCCAGACGCGGGCAGATCAGCCGCAGATGTCCAGTGCAGTGAGGGCGAGAACGCTAGCGACAGTGAGCACATTGTCGATTGGTATGGTGCGCTCCGTGTTGGATGTTGGGCCGTAGACGACGGGAACTGAACCGCCCCGCGCGAACCAACCCGCGTCCGTCCACGCATATGAGCCGGGGTCCTGCGGACCGATACGCTCCGGCGCATTTCCCGTGACCTCCGTATGATGCCGAGCGACTGTTTGGGGCAGCATATGGTCGATCGGTGTATCAATGCCGTGCCCCGGCACTTTCATGCTGCGCCAATCGTCGGTGTACGTCGCAGGAGGCCCGGCAATCTCGATGACTGCGCCCGGGTTGGCGGCGCGAACACCCTCCAGAACCTTGTCGATGTCAGCCTGCGTCTGCTCCCAGTCCTGTCCCGGCACACCGCGCACTTCTACGATGATCGCGGAGTAATCTGCGACGTAGGAGGCGCGCCACTTGAGGAAATCCGTGCCGACGCCGCCATTGATCGCGCCGATGATCATGCGGGGCAGGCCGGGTGTAGCGGGGTGCGGCTGCGCGGAGAACTCGACGTCATCCAGCGCTTTCACCACGTCTGCCATGACGTTGACCGCGTTGACGTATTCGGAGCGGTGCAGCATCCCGATCCACGCGGATGAGCCGGTCACAGTGATGACATACTGGCACGCGCCGGAGTGCATGGTGCGTACATCGAGGAAGGACGGCTCGCAGACGATGGTGTAGTCACAGCCGATGCCTCGCTGCACAAGGTCATAGACGCCGACGCCGCCCTGCAGCTCGCCGACCACGCCGGTGAAGAGCAGATCGCCACGGAGCTGCGCGCCTGCTCGATGCACGGCAACTGTTGCTGCGGCTGCAGCGGAAACGCCTGCCTTCATGTTGACGAGGCCGTGGCCGGTAAGGCGTCCGTCCTCCTCATGGCAGTCCCACGGATCCAACGGGTAGTTAAGCGGGACGGGATCAATATCCAGGTGGCCGTTGAGCATGAGCGACGGACCACCGCCGCTGCCGGGGATGCGGACGGCCAGATTTGGGCGGCCGGGTTCATCGGACACGTCAATGAGTTCAGTGGGTAGGCCGCGCTCCTCGAACCAGCCCGCAAGGAACCGCATGACCTCCGTTTCGTTGCCGGAGAAGCTGCGATAGCTCTGCAGGTCCTTCATCAGCTGCACGACCTCATCGCGGTCGATGCCGTTCAGAACTCCGTGGTCGCCGTCTGAAGTCATTTCGGTCACCCCCATCCTGTCCTTCCCCAATCAACGGGGAAGGGAGAGATGCACAGCACCTGTTATCGCCCCTATCCTGCCCCCTTTCCCTCTCAAAAGAGAAGGGACGGGCGCATTGCATCTACTATAGTTGCGTGATGGAAAAACAGTCACTGATGTCAAAGCTGCTGCATTCCAGTGCGGCAGGAGCGTTTCGGATCGGGTCGCGGTTGACGATTCATGGACGTGAGAATGTGCCGTCAACGGGCCCGGTGATTGTTGCTGTGAATCACACGCACAATATGGATCCGGCGCTGATAGGCGTCATGATGCCGTGGCCGGTGCGATTCCTGGCGAAGCGGGAACTCGTGACGGAAGGGAATGCGCTAACTCGATGGCTGGTGAGGACGTGGGGGTTGATCCCGATCACGCGAGACAGGCTTGATCGTGAAGCCCTGAGAACCGCACGGGAATACTTGAGCGGCGGTGGGGCAATCGGGATGTTTCCCGAGGGGACGCGGAGCCGTGACGGACGGTTGAGTCAAGCCCGGCCGGGAACGGGTTTTCTGGCGCTGACGACGGGAGCACCGGTTCTGCCTGTCGGTATTGAGGGCTTTGCGGGACTGGGGAACAATCCGGCGTTCATTGCTCGCAGACCGCGCTTCACAGCGCGCATCGGCAAGCTGCTGGACTTCTCCGATCTGGCCGAATCCAAAGCGGATGATCGGTCTGAACGTGCGACAAGCGAGATCATGCTAGCCATAGCGGGCCTGTTGCCCGAGCACATGCGCGGCTACTATGAGGACAGCGCGCGAAACACACAACAGACGGAGGAGCGCGCAGGGCGGTGAGGGGCATCTATGGGCGCCATCGTTAGCTACGTCGGTGTTCGGGAATCGGTACCGGTCCTTTTGCAGGCCCTTTCACAGGTGAGGGATCAGCGCTATGACAGCGCAGGCGTCGCTGTGCGCGATCCCGACGGGTATTTCAATTCCGTCAAAACTGTTGGGCGATTCGATGTCCTCGAGGGCGCGCTTTCCGAGGAGCCGCCCCTCGGCCACATAGGTTTGGGACATACGCGGTGGCGGACGCATGGCGCGGTGACCACAGAGAATGCGCAGCCTCATCTCGATTGTCATGGCCTGCTTGCCGTGGTTACGAATGGAATCGTCGAGAATCACGTCGAACTCAAGCTGGAACTGCGCGGGCGCGGCCATCGCTTTCTCTCGACGACCGACGCGGAGGTCATTCCGCATCTAATCGAGGAAGAGCTGCTCATGGCGGGCGCGGAGGCGAGCCTGGAGGTCGCCGTTCGCGCGGCTTTGGCCCGCACCCAGGGAACACTCGCTGTCGTCACGGCACGGGCGGAGGAGCCGGAGACAATTGTGGCTGCGCGCAGCGGCTATGCGAGCCCGCTTGTCGTGGGATGGGGGAACAATGAGGCCTTTGTGGCGAGCGAGGCGGGACCGCTGACAAGCGTGGCGGACAGGATTGCGTTCCTGGCTGCCGGGGAGATGGCGATTGTGACGCCGCGGGGAGTGCAATTCAAGACGCTCATGGCCGGCGTTCCCATCACCAAACGATCAATTTCGCCCTCGGAGGATCCGATGGCGGCGGCGCGCGGCGGTCATATGACGTTCATGATCAAGGAGATCACCGAACAGCCGGAGGCGTGGACGGACGCGCTGCGTGGCCGCGTCGATTTCGACACGGTCTCCCTACGGATGGAGGAACTCGACTCAATCCGGGACGAGTTGCAGCGCGTTGAACGGGTGGTGCTCACAGGGTCGAGTTCGTCCCTCCACGCGGCGGACGCCGGTCGGCTGTATATCGAAGAGTTGACCGACCTTCCATGCCAGGTAGACGTCGGTTCAGAGATTGTCTTTGGCGATTTTGAGCTTGGTCCGAAGACCCTGTTCATCGCAGTAACGGCATCCGGAGAGACGCTGGATACGCTGGGCGCGATGACCCGGGCCAGCGAACTTGGCTGCCTGACGATCATGGTGACGAATGATGAGGATTCAACGGGCGCAATGATGGCCGACACCGTGGTGCCACTGCGATGTGGCCGCGAAGTTGGAATGGCGTCGACGAAGTCGTTCACGTCCTCGGTGCTCAACTTCTACCTGATAGCGATGTATCTCGCCCTCATTCGAGGAAATGATGGCGCGGAATCCGTGCCCGGTCGCCTGATCGAACTCAGCAAGCTCTCCGGGTACGCGAATCGTATTCTCGAAGACCCCTCCTTGCCCTCGGCGCTGGCCACGCGGTATTCGACACGGCGTGATGCTGTGTTCCTGGCGCATGGGCGACTGTACCCGATCGCTGCGGAAGGAGCATGGAAGCTCATCCAGCTTGGCTATATCCACGCCACCGCATACCCAGGATCGGAGCTCATTCACGGCCCCATCGCCCTCGTCAACGGGGATGAGACGCCTGCCTTTGCCATTGCGCCGCAAGGCCCCGAGTACGGACGCATGGCGCTCTCAGTCAGGTTGCTCAAGGACAATGGGGGCGTGGTGGCGGCGATCCTGACGGAGGGTGATGAGGAACTCGCGCCGATTGTGGATCACCCCATCTTCATCCCGGCGGACACGCCACAGTCTCTGCTGCCACTGGTGACGGCGCTGCCTGTGCAGTTATTTGCGTACTACGCGGGGATTCAGAAGGGCAATGAGGTAGATAACCCGCGCAATATCCAGCGGCTAGAGGAGTTGATGTAGGGGATTCCCTTCGAAAGACTCAGGGTGAACGGGGCAGGCTCAGCGCGGGGGATTCGGGTGATTGGGCACACCGCCCGTTCTCTGCTACGAGGGGTACTACGATGTGGAAATATGTCGTAACGAGTGTTGGAACTCTGTTGGTCATCACCGTCGGTATTGGAGGGTTCTACCTGTTCATGCAGGTATCCCAGCTCGGCGCGGATCTCGAGGAAACCAGGGATGATCTTGGGCAAGCCGACAGTCAGATTCGTCTCCTGCGAGACGATTTACAAGAGAAAGAGGATGCATACACAGGGCTCTTGACTTCCTACGGAGAACTGCAGGACTCCAGTGCTGAACTCTTGGCACAGCACAAGACATTGATCAGCGACAGCATAGCCCTTGAAGAGGAAAACTTGAGACTACTGGAGGTTGTCGCCCCAATAGAGGATGCCCAGAGTGAACTCCAGCGAATTCAGAAGCTTGCAACTGAGGCCGAGGAAGCACATGACCTTTGGAGGACTGGAGTCTCTAGAATGCAAGATCTATTTGAGGACCTGGATGCTGAGGTTACCGAGCTGGAAGAGAGACGAAGGCCGCTGCTCCTCCACGGAAACACGTCTACGACCGATTTTCTTTGCACGGGCAGCATGGAGCCCAAGATAACGTGCCTTGACACGATGACATGGCTGACCGACTTTGATCCTGCAGACATCACAGTAGGTACAATAATCGTCTACAGCCCGTCATGCTGGGGTGCCCCTTATCAGATTGCTCACAGGGTGACACAAATAGAGGGAGCCGAAGGCGTCTATGCCTTTCGAACGAAGGCTGATGCCGAAGACAGCGATGACGGGTGCTGGATACCACATGAACGTGTTCAGGGATACCTCATAGACATTCAGAAGAATACCCGCATGGGGAACGCTTGGCTCCGCGAGCAAGTCAATAATGCTCGCGACCTACATCTCCGCCTGGAAGCCAGGTATCTTTCTACACGAGAGGATTACGCACTCTACCTTGAGGCTCACAGAAGCTGGTCGTGCTGGGTTGAAAGCGCCGGGCAGAGCACTGGTGAAGGGCATGTTCCCTTCACATGCTAGCTGAGTAAACGGCCTTATAATTCCCCTGGGAATGCGGCAGGATCTTCGCTGGGGATGCAGCACCCTCACCCTAACCCTCCCCCACAAAGGGGGGAGGGGAATTTGGGAGTCCTAGACCAGAACTCCTCCCTCGGTGAGTTCGCGGATGTCTGACTCGGAGAGACCGAGCAGCTCACGCATGACGAAGTTGTTGTGCTCGCCAAGGGCAGGGGCGCCCGTGCGGATTGCGCCGGGGGTTTCTTCAAGCTTCGCGCCATAGGAGGCGTGGCCAATGTTGCCCCACTGCGGTTCCACATGCGGCACGTTGACGATGTAGCCGCGCGCGTTCAAGGCAGGATCGTAGTAGACCTCCTCCGTCGTCTGGGCGGCGGTGGCGGGCACGCCATGTTTCTGGAGCGTCAACATGACCTGCCGCGGAGTGAGGTTCCTCGTCCACTCGGATACGAGTTCATCGAGAGCTTCACGGTTGGCGAGACGTGCCTCCAACGTGGCGAAACGCGAGTCCTGCGTCCACTCCGGCGGATCCTGGTTGGGCGGCGTCATACCGCGCACAAGCCCCTGCCATTCCTCCTCCGTGTGACAGGCGATGACACACCAGCGATCATCTCCAGCGCAGGGGTAGGCGTCGTGCGGGGCGGCGTATTCGCGCCGGTTGCCCGTCGGTTCCTGGTTAACACCGTTGATGACGTAGTCCAGCAACGGCACGCCGAGCGCGTTTGCCTGCGCCTCTACCTGCGAGACCTCAATGCGCTGGCCCTGTCCGGTCTTGAGCTTGTGATAAAGGGCGGTCTGCAGCATGTAGCCCGAGAGCCCGCCCACAAAGAAATCGGCATAGTAGACGCCGCAGCGAAGAGAGGGCGGCGATTCCGGATGTCCCCAGAGGTAGGTGACGCCGGAGGCTGTCTGCGCCTGGAGTCCAAACAAGACGTGGGACGCGAATGGGCCGGTGCTGCCCCACCCGGGCATGCTCATGTACACGATGTCCGGCTTGACGGCGCGGATGCCCTCATAGTCCAGACCCCAGCGTGAGAGCGCGCCTGCGGCGTAGTTCTCAACGACGGCATCGCTGGTCGCCGCAAGCTTGCGGACGATGTCTTGCCCCTCTTCAAAGTGGAGGTCCACGGTGATGCTCATCTTGTTGCGGTTGAGCTCCGGGTGCATGGGGAGGAGTCCGGCGATGCGGGACGCGGGGTCGAATAGCGACGATTCAATCTTGATGACCTCCGCGCCGAAGTCCGCAAGTTGCCGTGTTCCGTACGGGCCGACCCAGATGCGCGTCAGGTCTGTGATACGCACGCCCTCCATCGGCATGCGTCCATTGCCGGGGTTGGCCATGACGGGGGCTGCCGGCGTCGATGGCGCGGCGTTGTCCGCCTCCGCAAGCACCTCGTCCGTGTGCTGTCCGAGCGTGGGTGCGGGGCGGCGCAACGACCATGGCGTCTCACTCAACCGTCCGGCAGGGCCGGGGAGCTTGTAGTTGCCCAGAACCGGATGCGTCACGTCCTGGAAATAGCCGCGGAAGAGCAGGTGAGGGTTTTCGGCGAGGTCGGCGGGAGAACTGACTGGCGCGGCGGGAATGCGGCGCGCCTGCGCCTCGTCCACGGCTTCCGCGACGGTCTTTGTGAGGAAGAACTCCACCGCGATCTCGTTGATGAAGTCCTTGTTCTCCTGGCGGAGGGTGAGATCCCTGAACATCTCGTCCTGGATGACTTCATTGCCCGTCCACTGCGCGAACGACATGAACTGGCCGGGCTGGATGGGAGAAAATCCGATCCAGCCGTCGGAGCATTCAAAGACGCCGGTCCCGCCGCCTCCGCCCGTGCCCGGGCGCGCCGCGACGGTGCTGCTGTAGCCGAACTGGGCGACGATGAACAGGATGTTCGCTGTTGCCTCCGTCATTGAGACGTCCACGCGCTGGCCGCGGCCTGAATGCTCCCGAGCGAAGAGCGCGTTCATGATTCCGATGGCCGCGTGCGTGCCGCCGACGGAATAGCCGAGGAAGGAGGGGGACATAACAGGTTGGTAATCGGGATCGCCCTGGAGAAGCATCAAACCGCCCATTGCCTCGGCGTGGATGTCCGTGCCCTTGTAGGAGGCGTAGGGGCCGGTCTGGCCGTAGGGTGTGACTGAACAGAGAATCAGGCCGGGGTTGTCAGCACGCAGACTTTCGAAATCAAGGCCAATCTCGTTGATGTAGCCGGGGGAGTTGGTTTCCAGGATGACGTCGACGGTTCGCGCGAGACGGCGGATTGTGTCCCGGCCCTCGTCCGTTGTGATGTCGGCGACGACACTGCGCTTGTTCGTGTGGAACGAGTGAAAGACGAGACTGCGCTCCTGGCCAGGTTCGTTGGCAGCGTAAGGCGGCATGTGGCGGCTCGCGTCGCCATTCGGTCCCTCAACGAGGATGACATCCGCGCCAAAGTCGGCGAGAAGCTTGGAGCCGTACATGGATGGCAGCCCACCAAGATCAAGCACACGCACGCCATCGAGCGCGCCGGCGGCATTATCGGTTTGAGATGTCATGTAACCTTCTCCCTGTTGTGTCCCTTGAATCAGTCGAAAGCAAGTTGTGGGAACTGGTCGAAATTGTAGGATGAACCCTCATGGACAAGCGCGTCCCACCAGTCGATTCCGAACCCGACCTTTTCCTCGAAATTTTCGCAAAGTATCTTTAAGTGCGGGTCACGATCAAACCGCTCATGTTTGTAGACGACCAAGCCGAGTCGCCGAGTAAGGAGTTCATGCATTTCGTTGAATAGCCTCACATTGGACTGCTTGGGTCGCAACCATACGACCATTTGCCCAGGTAGGCCGGTTCGGACATTACGAGGCATGCTCGTATGGTCAGTTAGCAGGGCGCTTGCGACGGAGAATCCCCGGGTGAACGCCGCTACGACCGATTCAGCAGAGGCCATTAACCCCTTGGGTAGCCGAAAACCGTCGCAGTTCGTTTGTGGGGCAAAGGCTTGTGTAATGACTTCAAATGCTTTTGAGTCATCGGAGAGGTCAATAGTGACGGCCTGTTCGGACACTTCAACCGTTGAATCGGGTAGCGCCCGCCGTGCCTGAATCGCTATCTCATCCGGGATAGTGCGTAACGCAGTTGCCGCTTCAAATGATTGATTCCTTACCGTGATGCGACCTTCGTTGTAGCTGGCAGCCCGGAAGAGAAGACGAATTCTGATTGATGATTCCGTCAGATTCAGTTCTCCTCTAGCCGCAATTGCGCCCATCAGATACGCCGCCTCAAGTGAGGGCCACGCAAATGGCTTCCTTGCAGCCGACTGCAAGTGCTCGGTCAGAGTTCGTAGTGCTCCACGTGACCGTCTTTCACCACGCAACCAAGATGTCCTCAGGCGACCACAGTAGAGCTCATAGAGACGCGCGGCTTCGTGGTCGATATAGGATGCTTGTGGGTTGTTCCACAGGGACTCAAATGCTTCATGTAGCATCCTGTTCTCCTGTGAATCAGACGGGCAATCAAGGACGATGCCATACTCCACGTTGCGGTTGAGAGCGGCGCCGGTCAGGTTCCCAGAACCGACTATCGAACTAGCTCCGGTGTCCATCTCTGTGAGATAGAGCTTGGCGTGGAAATTCCCACCATCGTCTTTCGGAAGCAGAGTCTTGAGTGTCATCGTCTCATGGGCTTCCTGCAATGCGACCAGCGACCACACTGCGGACGGATCGGTGTTGCCGCTCTGAAGGTCAATGAGGAAGCGGATCTGGCGACCGTCGCGCAGTAAAGTCTCGATTTGCGGCATGACTATATCAAGCCCCTCTTTGGAGACGTAGGCAACGGCAATACTCACGTCGCTGTCTGACGACAATAGTGCTGGAATGTCTGCCCCATAGTCAGCGGAGCGAATCATCGTCATTTTGGCTTCTGGAAGATGTTTATGTACTCGTGAACCTTGTTGATGCGAAAGACGGACGGGTGACCCAAGGGGCGAAGATTGTTGTACTCGCTGCTGCGATCCCAGATGATGATGTCATCGAGGACAAACCCAACCTTTTCCATGTATTGGGCTAGGTCTGCATGGAACGGATAGAATCGATCCTTTTTGCGCAAGTCCATGACAATTACGCAACAATAGGCTCCAGGCTTTATGGCGAGATAAACCTTGCTGAAAACTTCTGTCAACTCTTCAAGGAAGGCGTGGTAGTCTTCAATCGTGCCTAGATCTCCTTCAGCATTCCCATAATGGCGAACGTCTTTGTAGTCCGCAGTGCGATCTCTTTGGAGTATGTCCCAGTAAGGCGGGGACGTTATCACAAGGTCTACTGTTTCCGGCTCCACGAATTCCAGGAGGTTTCGCGCGTCCGCGACATGCAGTTGTCTCTCGCCAAGCTCCGCCGCGGTATTTAGAAGCGGTTGAGGCCGCGTGTGCGCTTTCGTAATGTAATCAACCGACAGGTCAAGCCCGATGCCGATCTTGCCCGCCGCCTCTGCGGCAATGACCGTCGAACCGACACCGACAAATGGGTCAAGGACTATCCGTTGGTCATTCGTCGTGAGACTCTCAATGAGCCGTGTTACCAGTTGACCCGGGAACATGGCGGGGTGCTTTAGGTTTTGTTCCTCGCTCGTCTTGCGGATGTCATTCCACACGCTGATGGAGTTGCGCAGCCACGCTGCGCCGTCAAGATCGTTCGCCCTCTTGCGTGGGGACCTCGGCTTGGATGGAGGTTTTTCCTCTCCGGGCAACAATCGTTGCTGTGCTTCTGTGGCCAAAACTCGTGTCCCCCAGCGCGTATCGTTCTCAGAATGAGCCTACATGAGTGGTCGCATGGGGGCAATGCGTGCTCTAGGTTAACGCTCCTACGTCCTGTAGTTTCTGCACTTCGTCGTCTGAGAGGCCGAGGATTCCGCGGAGGACGTAGTCATTGTGCTGGCCGAGGGCGGCGGAGGGCATCCGCGAGCCGCCGGGCGTTTCTGACAGGCGGACGGTGACGCCCGGCTGCTGCAAGACACCCCAATCCGGGTGATCCAGCGTTTGGATGTAGCCGCGCTCACGCAGGTGCGGGTCCCAGTACAGCCCCTCGCCGTCGAGGACGGCGGTGGCAGCGACGCCTGAGCGTTGGAGCAGGTGCATGACTTGGCGTGGCGTCTGCGTTCGCGTCCACTCGGACAGTTCGGCGTTCAGCGCGTCCTCGTTGGCTTTACGTCCCTCTTGCGTCGCATAGTCTGGAGTCTGCGTCCATGCAGGAGCGCCAATGGCCTGAACGAGCGCTTCCCATTCCTGGTCCGTCCTGCAGGCGATGGCGCACCATTCATCGCTGCCCTTGGCGGGATAGATGCCGTGCGGGGCGTGGACGGGGTGGCGGTTGCCAACGGGCTCGCCGGGACGGCCGTTGACCTTGTAGTCCATGAAGGGCATGGCCATGGTGTTGCCGACGGCCTCCACCTGCGCCATCTCTACGTACTGGCCGCGTCCCGTCTCTGCCTTGTGATAGATGGCGGCAAGAGCGGCGAGCGCGGTAAGGCTGGCGATGAGAAAGTCAGGGTAGTCGAACTTGCAGCGGGCGTTCGGTTCCGACTCCGGGTGTCCCCATGTGTAGCTGAGGCCGGAGACGGAGACGAGGCTGAATCCGAAGGCGACGTGATCCTTAAGCGGCCCGATGCTGCCCCACCCGGGCATGCTGACCTGGATGATCTCCGGGTTGACCTTACGCAGTTCCTCGTAGCCGAGATCGAAGCGGTCGATGACGCCGAGCGCGAAGTTGTCTATGACGAGGTCAGAGACGGCGGCGATGCGCATGGCGACTTCCCGCGCCTCATCGTGATGCAGGTCAAGCGTGATGCCGTGCTTGTTGCGGTTGAGATCGGCAACGAATGGCATCGTGCCCATGCGGTTGTTGGTGTCGAACAGGGACGACTCAACCTTGATAACTTCCGCGCCGTAGTCGGCAAGCTGACGCGTGCAGTACGGCCCCGCCCAGATTCGCGTGAAGTCCAGGACTCGCACGCCCTCAAGCGGTAGCACGGGGGTCGCGCCGTTCTCCGCCGCTCCGGCGGGCGCAGGTTGGCGTTCCGAGACTTGACCGGCGTGTTCGTTCAACAGAGGGGCGGGTTTGGGCTGGGGGATGGGTGTTTCCGACATACGGAAGGGCGGGCCGGGGAGAGGATATTCACCGATATCGGGGTGTTTGACTGTCGTGAAATAGTCACGCTCAGCGAACTGGACATTGTCGGCAAAGTCGCCGGGGCGATTGACGGGCGCGGCTGCGAGGCGTCGACTCTGTGCCTCTTCCACGAACTCGGCCACCGTAAACTGCTCGATGAACGGCCTGGTGAGGGAATCGATGAACAGCATGTTCTCGCCCTGCCGGTTGATAAGCGGATACCAGAACTCGTCCTGCAGGGCGGGCTCGCCCATCCAGTCGAAGAAGACCCTTGCCTGCGGGGCGAGGAGCACGGCAAGGCTCACCCATCCGTCCTTACACCGGTAGATGTTGTAGGGGGCGAGGTTGCCGGTTGCGCCGATGCGCTCTCCGATCTCCGACGTGGCCGAGTAGCGGATGATCTGGTAGAAGATGTTGGCCAGCACCTCCTGCATGGAGACTTCCACGTGCTGGCCTCGGCCAGTCTTGCGGCGCGCCATGAGCGCGTAGAAGACTCCGTGCGCGGCGTGGATGTTGGCCATGATATATGCCTGGTCGAGGGGAGCGGCTGCGGGGGGCTGCTCGTCGTCGCCCTGGATAGTTGTCAGCCCGCTCATGGCAATGGCATGGAGGTCTGAAGCCAGGTAATCGCCATAGGGGCCGGACTCGCCGAACGGCGTGACGGAGACGGTGATCAGGCGAGGATTGTCCTCTCTCAAGACGCCATCAGGCAGCCCGATGGTGGCGAGGTAGCCGGGCTCGAAACTGTCCAGCACGACATCGGCGGACCGCGCCATGTCCAGCAACTGTTGGCGGCCATTGTCCGTTGCAATGTCGATGACGACGCTCGACTTATTGGAGTTGTAGGCGAGCCAGCGGAGGCTGCGGTTTAGGCCCGGTTCATCACCGGCGAACGGAGGCAGGAACCGGACGGGATCGCCGCCCGGGGGCTCGATTTTGATGACCTCCGCGCCCATGTCTGCCAGCAGGCGACCGGCGTACTGCCCGGCCAACCCGGACAGGTCAAGCACGCGGATTCCTGCCAAGACGGACGGAGACGTTCCATTGGCTGTCGTTGTCATAGTCTCCCCTGTGTCGCCTTCATCCGATCAGTGGTAAATGGATAGCGGCGCGGCGGCGATGTCGCGCCGGATATTCGCAAGCGTAGCAGGATGGGACGCGCCGTCAAGCATATTCGGTGATCGGCTGCGCGAGGATCCAGAGACTGACCATCGTGTAGCCGACCATCAGGATGAGCATGGCGCGTTGGCTTCTCAAGGCGACATCATGCGCTCCGAAATGCCGCAGCGCCGTGACGTGCGCGAGGAAGACGGCGATGACGTGGCCGATGATGATGGCGACGATCGCCAGTATCCAGACAAACTGCGCGTTGATGATGCCGATGTTGACCTGGTAGTCGGACGTGCCGAACAGGTCCCAGCCGAATCCGAACGGGTCGGAAGCGTGGGGGATTACCACCTGCCCCTGGATGAGCAAGTAGGAGAAGAAGTGAGCGAGATGGTAGGCGAAAGCGATGGGCACAAGAGAGAGGGCAAAGACACGGGCGGCCGCCATCGTGTTCCGTGTCTCCGGCGTCTCGCCCGAGCGGGCCATGACAGCACAAAAGAGGAGATAGGCGGCCACGAATATCCCTGCGAAGGCCATAAGGCCGGCGGTGTTCACCAGCGTGACGGCGGTGGACGTCCATCCGGGCGAGTTGACGAATGCCCGGTGGACGAGTTGTGCCCAGGGCGGTGTGTCCTGCAGGCCGTCAAACGTGACGGTGGACAGGAGGACGACGACAAGAATCATGTAGGAGGTAGTCGTGCCCGCACCGCTCAGCAGTCCTGCGCCCGGGGGTCTCAGGCCAACCTCTCGTCGTTCAGGCGGGGCGGCGCGAAAGGCCTCGACATCATCGATGGATTCTGTCTCGCCACTCTCGGAGACGACGCGCAGTTCGGTTGGGGCGAATCGAGAGAGGATGCCAAAGATTAGGGAGAACACGTCTGCGTTGCGCATCCAGGCGTCCGCTCCGAATATGGCCATGCCCCACCACGTGATCATGCAGTAGCCGATGATGGCAATGGCGAGCGACAGGGGCTCCGCAGAACCCTCGTAGGCAATCTCAAACCATGCGAAAAGGGCAAAGACGATGACGGCGGGCCACGCGCCCCATGCCGGCGGGTAGGAAGAATCGTCCTGTCCGAAACTGAGGCCGCCCGGGACGACGCGCCGCGCGAGCGCGTCTATCCATTCGTAAATCGTACGGACGGGGTTTACTAAACCCCAGACGTTTCCGATGAGCGCGGATACAAACGCGATCCCGACCCACCAGTAGACCCATACGAGGACGGGGGCGATGTTGGCTGTCGAACGGTTGACGCCCAACGCGCCGGTGAGCAGGACGAGCAAGAGGAGCAGGACACTGAGGACGCGAATTACCTGAATGACAGGGGTACTCGCCAACATTCGGACAGGCCACAGCTTGAGCAGGTTGAAGCGGGGGTAGTCGGTTGCGCTGGGTGTTCGGCGCACAAAGACGGCAACGATGACGAATGAGAGGGCGACAGCCAACCCCGCGCCCGTCACATAGAGCGTGAGGGGCAGGGGCAGGTCATATTTCTCGCCGAAGCCGTGAGCGAATGCGACCCCGGGGATGAGCCATGCGAGAACCGCTAACGCAGTCGCAAGCGGGAGAATAGTTACAGCGAGCCTTTTCATTGCGGCTCGCTTATTTTACGGCCTGACTTCGAGAGTGGCGATGAGGCGCTCTCTGACACTCGTCCCGGCCGCCGTATCGGTCGTCACATGATCGGTGTGCTCCATGGATGAGGAATCAGACGGAGAATCCATGCTGCCCATGTCATCCATTCCCGAGTCTGCCGTGAGAACGCCTTCGGCGGCGTGAATAAAGATGTCATACCGCCCTGTCGCATGTGCCTCGAAACTCATCGGCGCTGTCACCCCGGGCCCCACCTCCGCCTCGATGTTATAGCCATGCAAATGGACCAGGAGCGGCAAGTCGCTCGTCCAATCGATCGTGACTGTATCCCCCTGATTGACCGTCAAAGTTGATTCGTCGGCGGTCAATTCGCCTCCGACGATTTCCATTTCAAAGGCAACGTCCTGAGGCTCACGATCCTCACACGCGGCGGCAAGGAGGGCGGCCAACACTATCGCCATGGCAATCGTTGCCGTCCTCAACAGGTTCGTGACGTTCAAATGGTCACCTTGTTCCACGGTGTTTTTGGGCGGCCGGACTGACTGTCGTTTGTTAGGTGAACGTCCTGGGCGTGGGGGTGGTTAGGTATCAGTTTACAGGTGGGATGGGGATGTTCACCCTTCGACAAGCTCAGGGCGAAGGGAACGGGGTTGGCTGCGGATTGAGGCTTTGGATTCTTCGCTGCGCTCAGAATGACGGAGAGGGCGGGAATGACGGAGGGGGCGGCCCTTCGACAGGCTCAGGACGAGCGAGGTGGGGTTAGAGGTCTTTGAGGATGTCTTCGGAGAGGGGGCGGGTGTGTTCGCTTGTGGGGAATGTACCGTCGCGGACTTCCTGGGCGTATTCGTTGACGGCGGCGCGGATTGTGTCACTCAGGTCCGCGTAGCGCTTGACGTGCCGCCCGACATGGTCTGAGACGATGCCGAGCATGTCGCTCACAACCTGCACTTGCGCATCGCAATGCGGGCCGGAGCCGATGCCGATGGTAGGGATGTTGAGGCGCTCTGTGATGATCTGCGAAAGCTGCTCCGGCACCAGTTCCAGCACTATGGAAAACGCTCCGGCCTCCTGCACGGCCTCAGCGTCTCGGATCATCTTGCGCGCGTCTTCAACGTTGCGACGTCCCTGGAAGCGCCGTCCGATCTGGAACTCCGACTGTGGTGTGAAACCGATATGGCCCATGACGGGGATGCCGCGGTCGACGAGCGCCCTGATCGTCTCGGCCATGACCTCGCCGCCTTCGAGCTTGACGCTTTGTGCGCCGGCCTCTTGCAGGAATCGCGCGGCGTTACGCAGGGCATCCTCAGGGCTCGTCTGGTATGACATGAACGGCATATCGGCGATGACGAGGGCCCTCTTTGTGCCGCGAGACACAGCTGCGGTGTGGTGGATCATGTCGTCCATCGTGACGGACACGGTGGAGTCATAGCCGAGCACGACGTTGCCGAGGCTATCGCCAACAAGAATGGCCGGGACGCCGGACTCATCGATTGCACACGCGGTGTAGTAGTCGTAGGCGGTCAGAACCGGAAAGCGCTCGCCCCGGTCCTTGAATTCCTGGATCGTCTTGATGGTTGTGCGCACGGGCGTCATTCCCTTGCCGCAGCCCCGGAGAATTGTCTTCTAGTAGTAGCTGCGGGCCTCGATGCGGTTGGTGCGGGAGACGATGCGATTGCGGGCGTCGACGCGCACGATGCGCGGGCTGACACGACAGGCATCCTCCTCGGACATGTGCAAGAAGTGGAGAACGATGATCATGTCCCGCTCACGCACGAGCAGACCGGCTGCGCCGTTCACACAGACCTGCCCAGAGCCGCGCTCTCCCTCAATGGCGTACGTCTCGAGCCTGGCGCCGTTCGTGATGTCCAGCACCTGCACGAGTTCATATGGCAGGATGCCGGCGGCCTCCATCAGATCAGGGTCGATTGTTATCGAGCCCTCGTAGTCCACGTTAGCCTCGGTCACGGTGGCGCGGTGAATCTTCCCGGCCAGCATTGTGCGCATCATGAGTTCATCTATCCTGTCGTCTCTGATGACTCGCCCACCAGGGCGAGAATCTCCGCTCCTCTCGTCCCATCGAGCCGTTGCGAGTCAACGGCAAACTTCGCCGTCGCCTGCGCGAGCGCCGCGTATAAGGGTACTACGCCCGGCAAGGTAGCCTGCAACTGCTCAAGGTGCGCCTGCACGGTCCCGAGGTCTCCCCTGACTATCGGGCCTGTCAACGCGGCAGCCGCTCCATCGCGTTCGATATTCCCCACCGTTCCACGAATCAGCGGCAGCAACGCCCGCAAGGCTTGCGACTGATTGTACCCGAATTGCGCCCAAAGGCCAGCGGCCTCGGCAATAATCGCTATCAAGTAGTTTGACGCGAGCACTCCTGAGATATGGTAGAGGGCGCGTGATTTCTCGTTGATGTCGATGGCGTGGCCGTGGAGGGCATGAGCCATGTCACGGAGTTGATGGTGCAGGGCCGGGTCCTGGCTTTCGATGGCGAACGTCACGTTTTCGAGTGTTGTTGTTCTCAACGAGTTTTGGGGAAAAGTGTAGAGGGGATGGAATCCGCCAGTCACCGCTCCATAGCCACTAGCGCACTCCAGTACGCTCACAGGTGTTCCGCCGGAGCAATGGACGGCCGCCATGCCATCGCGCCACGGCACGCTTTCCGCGACGGAACCAATCACGTCGTCAGGCACGGTTAGGAAGACGGTGTCGGCCAGATCAACTAGCAGACCCGCCTGCTGGGTATGTATAGCACCGCCCACACGACCGGCAAGGTCCTTGGCGCGTGGCGCGTTGCGACTCATGATTGCCGTGATGTTGTATCCGGCATCGGCGAGACCGACGGCAAGCGCCGTGCCAACGGCTCCCGCGCCAAGGATGCCGACTCTGTCGCCGCGAAGCGTCGTCATTGCCTAAGGTGTCCGTTCATGCCGGATATGTGTTCAGCTGCGGACGGGACACCGGCGATGCCCGTAGCGGATCGAATCGAATCGACGATGGCTAGTTCGACCGCTTCCGCTGCTGCCGCGCCGATAGGTGTGAGCCCAAAGGTATCCACCGGTGTTGCGTCCGGCGGGGCCGTGGAGACGAAGAAAAGCGTATCGCCGTCGCCCATGCCGTATGACGGGACGATGGCGCGGGCGATGCCGCTGTGCGCCATCATGGCGAGCCGGTTGGCTTGCGCGACGGTCAAGGGCGCGTCTGTTGCAACGACGCCGATGGTCGTATTGGTTGGCTGCTGGCCGAATCGACCTCCCGGTCCGCCTCTGCCACCGCTGCGCAGGATCTCGCGCGTGCTGAGGAAGGGCGGCCCGTCCGCGCGATCGTTGCGCGGCCCGGCGATGAGCGCGCCGGTCTCGGGATCCACAATGTCGCCAAAGGCGTTGACCACCATGACCGCGCCGATTCTGTGCCCGCTGGCCAGGTCCATTGCTGCCGTGCCGACGCCGCCCTTGAGAGCACGATCCTGCCCGAGTGTTTTGGCGACGGTCGCGCCGGTACCGGCTCCGATGCTGCCCGACTCGCCGGGCGCGTCCGATGCTTCGCGTGCGCCGTCAAGACCGAAATCGCGCGTTACGCGTCGATCAGTGCCTCCTATGCCAAGGTCATAGATCACCGCGCCGGGGACGATGGGGACCACGCCGCCGGGTGTGGGGAATCCGATGCCCTCCACCTCAAGGTGGCGCATGATGCCTTCCGCGACGTTCATGCCAAAGGCGCTGCCGCCGGTGAGGAAGATGGAATGAACGCGTTCAACGAGGGTGCCGGGGCGGAGGAGATCGGTCTCCCGAGTTCCGGGGGCTGCGCCGCGGACCTCGACACCGCCAATCGCGCCGTAGTCTGGGAAGAGAAGGACGGTTGTCCCCGTCACGGCATCCCTATCCGTGATGTGCGCGAGACGGACGCCCGGAACGGACGTGATTGTCCGATTCTCGTTCATGAGACGCGCAGGGCGTCCCGACAGCGCATTTGCGCCATGCGTGCTGCCCCTCCTCCCGTCCAGGCGGCGCGCCGTGTAAAACAGAATGATACAGCGAAGAGCTGTGTTGCGGGGCTAATTCAGCGACAGTTATGCTGAATGCGTGATGCGTTCCCGCCCTATTGCCCCGAAATTGCCGTTGCTTACCGTATTTGTGGTGGCCATTGGCGTTGCCCTGGCCATTGGGGCGATTGCGTGCGAGGTGCGGGAAGACACACCAATCCCGACCCCGATTCCCACGTTCACTCCGATTCCGACGGCAACATCGATTCCTGATTCAAGCGCCGGTGGCACAACTGATTCGACCATGGAATCGGATTGCCCCACACCGGTGGCCGCTACGCCCGTAGATAGAGAGGAGACTCTTACCGTGACTGAGAAGCTGAATCGTTGGTCCTCACCGCCCGAGATGCAGATCGACTCGTCGAAGTGCTATTCGGCGACTTTTGAGACGGACGTGGGAAACTTCGTCATCGAGTTGACGGCGGACAAGACGCCCATCACCGTCAACAACTTTGTGTTCCTGGCGCGCGAAGGGTACTACGACAACACGACGTTCCACCGCGTGATTCCTGATTTCATGGCGCAGGCCGGGGATCCGGGCGGCACAGGGACGGGCGGCCCCGGCTACACCATCCAGGATGAGTTTGACTCCACGCTTCGCCACGACGGCCCGGGCATCCTGTCCATGGCCAACATTGGACGCCCCAACACGGGTGGCGGGCAGTTCTTCATCACGTTCGGGCCGACGCCGTGGCTTGATGACGCCCACGCCGTGTTTGGCCGTGTGACGGAGGGCATGGATGTGGTGAGGTCGATCCGTATCAGGGACCCACAGTCGGACCCGAATCCGGGCACAAGCCTCCACAGCGTGACGATTACGGAAACCGTCGCGGAATCTTAAGTGACTCCCTTTTGGGGAGTTGACGGCAACCGGCCGCTATTGTCAGCCGCTGCTTTGGTTCAATTTATCGACGTACTCCGCCAACTTGTCGATAACGGGAACTAGCCTGAGGAGCACGATCAGGACTCCGACGGCGACTAGTAGGGTTCCGGCAGCCGCAATAACTGATGCAACATCACCCATCACATTCCTCCAACTCTCGCGGTACCTCTAAGGATTCGCGCCGCTTAAACGCGCCCTATTTCATACATAAGACGTTCGATTTGTCAATTATTGTTCGCCGCGCTTTGGCCCACCAACCAGTTGCGCCTACCAAGGTGTACGCGCCATAATGTCGCCATTCTGAGCGTGCGCTTATTGATAGCGAACGCGGGACGAACTATGGCTCCCCGGAGCCACGGGAGGGGTGAATACGATGGATTTTCGGCTTGATGCTGCCGATCAGGCTCTGCAAGACGAGGCGCGTGAATTCACGCGAGTCGAATGGAATGAGAAGGTCGCGGATTCGCGCGGGTGGGATGAGATCGGCTTGTTGTCTCCGTATCACGCAGACACGGACGCGCTGCAGGCACAACGTGATTTCTCAAAGAAGCTGGTGGACAAGGGCTGGTGGACGATGCACTGGCCAGAGGAATACGGCGGTCGCGCCGTTTCCATCGAAACCCAGCTTGCCTACCGCGAGGGCATGGCCTATGAGGGCGCTCCGGCATCGTTCGGAGGCGGCCTGGTTGCCCCCGTACTGATGATTCATGGCTCGGACTGGCAGAAGGAAGAGTTCCTGCCAAAGGTGGCTAACGCGGATATCGATTTCGCACAGGGATTCTCGGAGCCGAACGCCGGCTC
This sequence comes from Dehalococcoidia bacterium, assembly GCA_965207115.1. Classification (GTDB taxonomy): domain Bacteria; phylum Chloroflexota; class Dehalococcoidia; order UBA6926; family UBA6926; genus VXMO01. The sequence continues at coordinate 239,280 of CBDBLR010000003.1, forward strand.
TGACCTTGCCAGCCTTCAGACCCGCGCCGTCCGCGACGGCGATGACTACGTGATCAACGGCCAGAAGATTTGGACGTCCGGCGCGCACTACGGCGAGTGGTACCACGTGCTGGTGCGCACCGACCCGGACGCGCCCAAGCACCGCGGCATCAGCTATGTCCTGATGCAACTGCGTGATGATGACGGCGAAATCACGCCCGGCGTCACGTTGCGGCCCCTGTATGACATGACGGGCACGCGCCGCTGGAGCGAGGTCTTCTTTGACAATGTCCGCGTTCCGGTGCGGAACCTCATCGGTGAGGAGAACCGCGGTTGGTACGCGGCGATGACGACGCTCTCCTTTGAGCGATCCGGCATCGAGACCGCTGCGAAGTACCTCGGGGAGCTTGACAGGTTTATCGCCGTCATTCGGGAGACCCGCTTCAATGGCGAGGATGTGCTGAACGACCCGCTCATCCGCCACAAGGTTGCCGATCTGAAGATTGAGCTTGAGACGCGCCGGATGCTCTCATACCGCGTCGCCTTCATGCAGTCGCGCGGCGAACTTCCTGTGAAGGAAGGCTCCATGGGCAAGGCGTGGGGCGACAATCTCGGCAAGAAGTGGCCGCAGTTGATGGCAAGCATCTTGCAGGAGTATGGCAGGCTTGGCCTCGGTGAGCCTCGCGCGCCAATGGGCGGCTACCCGGGCTTCCGCTACGAAGCCATGCACGGGAGTGGCCTCGGCGGCGGCACCACAGAGGTGCAACGCAACCTCATTGCGCAGCGGGGATTGGGGCTGCCTCGGTAGTCTCCAATTGGTTTCGGAGAACAGTGGGGGCGGCCATTTGGCCGCCCCCACTTCATTTGTTTTGAGCGATGGGCGCATCCAAATAGCGCTAGCCAAGGAGAACTGCTATGGGCCTCGATCTGGAGCGCATTACTTACAAGCAACTCAATGCAAAACAGAGGGAGACTTACAACTTCCAGAAAGTGGCGGCCGTCTTGGCAGACTACGGATTCAACTGCATCAAGCTGGATGATGACTGGTTGGGAGCTGATTTTCTCGCATTCCACAAAGACGGGAAACAGACACTCAAAGTGCAGCTGAAAGGCGGTCTAGTTATTGACAAGAAGTACACGGGCAAGGACATTTACCTCTGCTTTAGAATCCAGAACAAAGGGCCGTGGTATCTAATCCCTCATGATGAACTCGTCAATGAGGCAGGTCGACTTACGCCGTGGCTGACTACGAATTCGTGGCGCAATAGAGGTCGTTACTTCGCCAGCCAACCGTCAAAACGTTTTGTGTCTGCAATCGCGGCTTATGTTCTAACTGAGGCATCCTAATTGGCGTGCCTGTTCATCTTTCTTCTAAGAGATAGCTTTCCACGTGATGATGGCGGGGCGGCGAGGGGCGATGCCGTTGACGGTATAGCCTCGATCTGTCTCCTCAAGGAGTTCATCTAGAGCGGCAAGGAGACGTGAGTCCTCCGGTGTGTTTTCCTCAACATCCAGTCGGCGGCGAATCTGACTCGTTATCTCCTCGCGGTCGCGGCCCATGACGGCGGTCTCCGGCGGGAGCATCGTGACGTCGGGGTGGATTTGCATTGCCCAGAGGAGTTGCAAGAGTTCTGGCACGCCGGGCATGGGGGTGGGCACGGCGCCGTAAACACGCTCGTAGAAGGGGACTTCAAGAGCGCTGGGTGGCTCCATCATCTCGATGATTGCCACGCGGCCCGATGCTCGCTCCTGCATCTTTGTGATGAACGCCGCGCCCTCCGGCACGTGGTGTAGGACGAGTGAACAAAGGACGAGATCAGCGGTCGCGATATCCGCGTCTTCCCATCGCTCATTTACGACAGTGATGTTGGGCAGTCCGGCCTCGGCGGCGCGCTCCCGCAGTATGCCTACCGCTTCATCCGATGGTTCGACGACAGTGACGTGTTTGGCGCGGGTTGCCAGTGGAAGCGCGAATCGCCCCGCGCCGCCGCCAACGTCCAGCACCGTTGAGGCTGAATCGATTAAGGCGAAGAGGGCGTTCACGGCGGGGTCGTCGGTCCGATAGAGGTCTCGTGGGCGGTTAGTGTACGAGAAACCGCCGTGGCCTCCGTGAACGTGGCCATCATCATGCTCGTGCTCACTGTCTTCATGGTCATCGTGATGGTGGTCGTGTCCCGGGCCATGGCCGCTGCGCAGCGCTGTGGCCTCTCGGTCGTGGGCGATGATTCGGTCACGCCATGCGTCGATTGCAGACTGTATCGTCATTTCCGATTCCCTCTTTGAGTCGTCCGATGCTCAAATTGTATGGTTCTGCTGCCTACGGCTGGCTAGTGGTTTTGAGTCTCAATTTGGGTCTCGAATCGGCTACACTGAGGCGTCGGATGCCCGAATGACAGGGAGGGGGAGGCATCATGGACTTCCAACAGTCGGCTGAGGACCTCGCGTTTCGTGATGAGATTCGCGATTTTGTTGCGGAGAATTGGGACGATACTCGCTACCACATGAGCGACGTGTCCAATGCGTCGTGGCACCTGGATGACCCGGAGGCGCTGGACGCCGCCCACCAATTTGCCAAGAAGCTTGTGGACAAGGGCTGGTACACCATGCATTGGCCCACGGAGCATGGCGGGCAGGACGCCGGGTTCACACGGATGCTGACCTATCGCGAGGAGATGGCGTACCGCGGCGCGCCTGCAAGTGGTGCATTCGGCGGGGATGCCGTTATCCTGCACGGAACGCCAAGGCAGAAAGAGGAATGGCTGCCGAAGATCGCGACGGCTGATATGCCCATCGCGCTTGGACTCTCGGAGCCCGGTAACGGATCCGACCTGGCGGGCGTGACGACGCGGGCGGTCCGCGACGGCGATGACTATGTGATCAACGGCCAGAAGATGTGGACGTCGACCGCGCACCATTCCACGTGGATCCGGATGCTGGTGCGGACTGACACGGACGCGCCCAAGCATCGCGGCCTTTCGATATTCTTCGTGCCCCTGGATTCTCCCGGCATCACGATTCGCCCCATCCATGACATGGCGGGTCGGCGTCGCTGGAGTGAGGAGTTCTTCGAGGACGTGCGGGTGCCATCGCAGTACATGCTCGGCGAGGAGAATCGTGGCTGGTACGTTATGGCGGCGTCGCTGACGGCTGAGCGCGTGGAGGTTGGCTCTCCCGCCGCGCTGCTGCGTGAGTGGGAGCGGTTCGTGGACTTTGCGCGGACGTACAGGGCCGACGGCGGCACACCTCTGGATGATCCCATTAACCGCCAGTTGCTGGCGGACCTGCGGGTCAAGCTCGGCATGTTCCGCGCCATCTGCTGGAAGGGCGCGTGGGACAGTCGTCAGGGCGAGGATGTGTCTCGTATCGCGTCGATCTCACGCGTGTTGTCCGGCGAGCTGGTACAGGAGCTGTGGCGGGGGTTCACACGGATTATCGGCGATGCCGCGCAGGTGATGCCGAACGGCGCAGAGTGGGCGCCCATGAAAGGATTCATCGGCGTGAACGCCCTGATGAGCACGGGCCGCACCTTCGGCCACGGCACGAAGGAGATCCAGCGGAACATCGTCGCGACACGGGGGCTGGGGCTGCCACGGTAGGGGACGGTTCACACCCCGAAGCAATTCAGCTAATACAGTTCTGCTGTGAATCTCTGGCAGCCTGGGGAGTACATCACCGGGCGGAATATCTGGCATGGACGGGTGTTCACGGCGTGGGTTTTTGTTGTTGTCGAGGATAGTGGGGATGTAATCGCGGCCTTTACGCCGCCGGGGACAGTCTGGAAAAGCCCCGTTGATATGGCGGGCAATGACGTTCGGTTGCCACACGGTGACTGGCAGCTGCGGGATAACGTCTGGCATGGTCGTGGAATGGTGAGGGTTTTCCTCAAGGACACGGCCCATTCGGTGCTCGTCTTCTTGGGAGACGGCGACGTTCGGTGGTGGTACGTGAACCTGGAGGCGCCGTTTCGACGCACTGCCATTGGCCTCGATACAACCGACCTACACCTTGATGTTGTCTTTCCATCGAATCTGAGCGAGCCCCAGTGGAAAGACGAGCATGAGGTCGAAGAGGCGGTCGCGTTTGGGAGCATGACTCGCGAGGATGCGGAGGCGGCGCGCGTGGAGGCAGAGCGGGCAATCAAATGGATACAGAGCGGCGATCATCCTGCTATCGATGATCGCTGGCGCACCTGGGTGCCGCCGACCGAATGGGGAATCCCGACGCTGGCACCCAGCTGGGAGACGCTGTCTACTGAGATATCGTAGGCGGCTTATCTTGCTTTGGCTGGGGAACGTGGATTCGAACCACGACTAACAGATTCAGAGTCTGTCGTCCTACCGTTAGACGATTCCCCAGCAGGAGCATCGCGCTATCCATAGTACCCCCAAATCGCAATCTCAGGGCGCGCGATTTCAGTAGAATGGGTACGCAAGGGGGGACGATGGCGACATACTCGATTGAAGTGGTGCTCTATCGTGAGGGCGATACATGGGTTGCGCAGGCGCTCAATGTCGATGTGTCGTCTTTCGGTGATACCCGTGATGAAGCCCGGGTGGCGATCACAGAGGCACTTGAACTGTATTTCGAAGACGCGTCTGATGCGGATCTGATTCCGGCGGCGGATGCGGAATTAGACCGTATCACCGTTGAGGCGGTATAGCAGTCAAGACATCGTCCGAGCCCTGACACGACTCGGGTTCGAACGGGTTTCACAGAGAGGGAGCCACCTCAAGCTGAGGGCATTTCGCGATGGCCGTAGGCGCACGGTTATCGTGAAAATGGGCGCGCGCATCGTGCCACCCGGAACCGTTTCGTCGGTTCTGCGACAGGCGGGAATCGATAGAGTCGAGCTTAATGAGGCACTGTAGGGTACCGGACTTTCGTCCATCTGAATCCATAGGCGTACACTATTCGTATGGCAACCACTGAATCTGACAACAGGCTTTCGGAGCTTGAGACCATTTCTATCAGCGTCTCCGGCATGACGTGCGCCGCGTGTGTGATGCATGTGGAGCATGCGCTAACTGACGTGCCCGGTGTTGAAGAGGCACGGGTCAACCTGGCGACGGAGCGCGCAATGGTGGAAGTTCCCGAGGGGCTTTCGTTTGACGTGCTCGCCTCCGCCGTCAAGGACGCGGGCTACGGCGCCCGAACGGAGACACAGCGGCTATTCATCGAACCGGACGCGAACGGCGATGATCCGCGTGACAAGGCCGTCTCTGCGCTCATGAACCTGCGCGGTGTCCGGTGGGTGACGCCGGACGAGGATGACTCCACCGCCGTCACAATCGAGCACTACAGCGCCGCCGTTGACGCGAGCGATCTGCGCGGCGCAGTGGTGGAAGCGGGTCTGCGGGTCGCGGGCATCGAGGAGAAGGAGGACGCTCGCGTCGTCGCCAAGGAGGAAGAGGAGTGGGCGCTGAGGATGCGGTTCCTCGTTGCGCTGTCCAGTGGCGCGTTCGTCATGCTGCTGGGAATGCTCAGCGGCGTGCCCGACCAGATTGCCCACCTGATCATGTTCGCAATCGCGACGCCCATCCAATTCTGGGCGGGGTCGCTGTTCTATGCCAGCGCGTGGTCTGCGCTGAAGCAGCGAACGTCCAACATGAATACGCTCATCTCGCTCGGAACGACGGCCGCGTATCTCTACAGCGTTGCAGCGACGTTTGTGCCGGAATTCTTTGAATCAGCGGGCGGCGCGGCGGCGGTCTATTACGATACGGCGATCATCATTATCGCGCTCATCCTCATGGGGCGTTGGATGGAGGCGCGGGCGCGAGGCAAGGCATCGGACGCCATCGCGTCGCTCCTTGGTCTGCAGCCAAAGTCCGCGCGGGTGATTCGCGACGGCGCGGAGGTGATGCTGCCCGTGGAGAGCGTGCTGCCGAATGACATCGTCGCCGTGCGCCCGGGGGAGCGGCTGCCGGTGGATGGCATCGTCACTGAGGGCGCATCCACCATCGACGAATCGATGCTGACGGGGGAGAGCATCCCTGTTGATAAGCGCGAGGGCGATGAGGTTTACGGCGCGACGGTGAACGGGACGGGCGCGTTCCGCCTGCGTGCGACTCGCGTTGGCAAGGACACTGCGCTCTCGCAGATCGTCCGACTCGTGGAGGAGGCGCAGGGTTCCAAGGCGCCGGTGCAACGGCTCGCGGACTTGATCTCGTCCTATTTCGTACCGACGGTCGTCGCCATCTCCATCATCACGTTCATCTTCTGGATCACGCTGGGGCCTGATCCGGCATTCACACTCGCCACACTGAACATGGTGGCGGTGCTGATCATCGCCTGCCCGTGCGCACTGGGACTTGCCACGCCCACGGCCATCATGGTCGGTACCGGCAAGGGCGCGGAGAACGGCGTTCTTATCAGAAACGCGCAGGCGCTTGAGCTTGCCAGCAAGATTCGAACTGTCGCCCTGGACAAGACCGGAACCATCACGCAGGGCCGCCCCGCCGTCACCGATGTTTTTCTACGTGACACTTCCGCTGAGGCCGAAGTCCTGGCTATCGCCGCAGCGGTTGAGGCGAACTCTGAACATCCGCTGGCGGAGGCCGTACTGTCACGCGCGGGTAATGCGGCGGGGCAGGGCATGACGGTCACGGACTTTGAGGCGCTGCCGGGCGCAGGCGTCACGGCCATCGTCGATGACCGCCGTGTCGTCATTGGCAGCGCGCGACTCCTTGCTGAGCGCAACGTGGAGATACCTGAGTCCCTACGGAAGAATGCGGACACACTCGCTGAGCAGGGCAAAACGCTGATGTTCGTCGCATCAGACGATGAGGCTGTCGGAGTGCTGGCCATCCAGGACCCGGTGAAGCCGTCGGCGGCGCGGGCCGTTGAAAGACTTCATGCGCTAGGCGTCAGCACGGTGATGCTGACGGGAGATAACCGCGCGACGGCGCAGGCCATTGCCAGTCAGGTGGGGATCAGCGAGGTTCGTGCGGAGGTGCTGCCGGCGCAGAAGGCGGAAGCCGTGTCCGCGCTGCAGACCGGAAGCGGGTACGTTGCGATGGTGGGTGACGGCATCAATGACGCGCCCGCGTTGGCTCAGGCGGATGTCGGAATAGCCATCGGCACGGGAGCGGACGTCGCAATGGAAGCCGCGGACGTGACGCTGGTGAGCGGCGATCCGAACGGCATCGCAACGGCCATTCAACTCTCTCGCCGCACTGTGTGGACCATCTGGCAGAATCTCTTCTGGGCGTTTTTCTACAACGCGACGCTTATCCCGATCGCGGCGGGTTTGCTGTATGTGGTATTCAGTGACGGCGTGCCGACAGGCCTTCAGTTCGCGCTTGGCGAGCACGGCTTCCTCAATCCAATGATGGCCGCTGCCGCAATGGCAATGTCCAGCGTAAGCGTCGTGCTGAACTCCCTACGGTTGAAGGGGTTCAAGGCGGGGTAGGGGCGGTACGGCGCGGGTTCGCGATCCGGCAGGTCAAGCCAAATGAGTCAGAGTGCCGCGTTCCAGCGTGGGCTTCGATAAAGCGCCCCCATTTGCTCTCAGCCCTTGGTGGAATCACAAATCTGCGCGGTGTGTTTGTGTGGGGTAGGATTGAGTATTGCTCCTGATCGGGGTTCAACGTGGATGGAGGTCTCGAACGATGGTCAGCAAGTTTTTGGGGTTTATGAAGAAGGAAGAGCCGGCGGAGGATCCGGTCTGCCACATGATGGTCAGTCCGAGCAAGCCGCCCGGAGGCTCTTATGATCATGAGGGGACGACGTATTACTTCTGCGGCCCGGGCTGCCGTGTTGCGTTTTCCAAGGAGCCACAGTCGTATCTGAGCGGCGAAAAGAGCATGGATATGTAAGGAGCTCTCGGTTGTTCACGAGTAGTATCCTCAAACTCCTCCCAAACTTGACCCGATCGATTCGGTCGGGTCGTGGTGCCACTTCAACAAAGAAATCGGACAGTCGCCGCATGGCGGCGGCATGGCTTTGGCTTGCAGGAATTTTCGCCGTTGCGCTGATCGGCGCAGCCTGCGATGACTCCACGCCAGAGACGACAGGATCGCCGGATGCCCCGACGCCGACACCAGTCATCGACTTGGCCCCAACTGAAACGCCAATACCAACTGCAACTGCGACTACATTGCCGTCGCCAACTTCCGTCCCGCCAACTGCCACGCCCACTGAGATACCTGAGCCTTCGTGTGTGCTTGATCCGCCGGAGCTCGATCATCCGACCAATTCAGCGAGCGATGAGGCATGGCGTTTCCTGTTTGATTTGACGCGGGAATTCAGTCCTCGAGAGAGCGCGACGGACGAGGAATACGCGGCGGGTGAAGAGCTGAACTGTCTGCTGACGGAGATCGGCTACACCACTGAATTCCAGGATTTTCAGCGGCTGGTGGACACGGTGTCCTCGGTCATCGCTGGTCCCGAAGCGCCGGCCAGCCTGGGGGCGATCCAATCCGTGCCCATTGAGGATTCCTTTGTGGGAGAGGCTACCGGCGAGTTGGTCTTTGTTGGCTTGGCGCTGGAAAGCGATGTTGGTGCGCAACGGCTTGACGGCAAGGTTGCCCTGATTGAACGCGGAACGATTACATTCCAGGAGAAGGTGGAACGGGTTGAGGCTGCGGGCGCAGTCGGCGCGATCATCGTCAATAGGGAGGATGGGCTGTTCCGGGGCGTCATGGTGACTCCGGATGACGTGCCCGGCATACCGGCAGTCGGCATCAGCCGCGGGAATGGCCTAGCGCTACAGGAGGCAATCGAAAGCGGCGGCCTGGAAGTGACCGTTGGTGTCGAGAATTTCTATCAGCCGTCGCGCAACCTGATTGCTGAGAAACCGGGCGGGCCGGACGGGCAGGGCGTTGTCATCGTCGGCGCACACTATGACACCGTGCATTTCACGGAAGGCGCCAATGACAACGGTTCCGGTCTGACGGCGCTTATGGCAATCGCCAACACCATAATCGACACCGACTATCCGTTCACTGTGCGGCTGCTGCTGTTTGGCTCGGAAGAGGTGGGGCTGGTCGGCAGTAGGCACTACGTGGAGCAACTGACCGAGGAAGAGCGTTCCGAGATCATCGCGATGATCAACTATGATTCCGTCGGTTCGGGCGCAAGAATCGAGGTACGGGGAGATGAGGAGCTCACCGGCGCGGCGATGTCGGCAGCGGAACAGATGGACATATCCTTCGCCGGTTACTTGACCAGGCACATTTCGAACAGTGATCATCGACCGTTCGATGACGCAGGTGTGCCGGTCATCATCATCACGGCCGACGATGTCTCGCGCATCAACTCGCCGCGGGACACCCTGGATTTTGTTGACTCACAACTGGTTGTCTGGGCGGCGGACATCGGTATCGGTATTCTGGATCACCTGGCGGAGACCCATCGAAATTAGACGACATTCTCAGGGTTATGCTGGTTCCGTACTGTAGGGATTGAAGAGAGCAAGACCGATCAGGGAGTAGCTGCCATGACCACTGCGGCGCGTGAGTTTGATGTGATCGTGATTGGGACGGGATCAGGCGTGAGCATCGCGGACTCCGCCGCCGCGGAGGGCCTGACCGCTGCCATCGTGGAGAGCGGGCCGTTCGGCGGCACCTGCGTGAATCGCGGGTGCATTCCCTCCAAGCAGCTCATCCACTCCGCCGACGTCATGGAGATTATCGACAAGGCGGCAGATTTCGGCATCATTGCACACGTCGATGCTATTGATTGGGACAAGATCATCAGCCGCGTCATTTCAGAGGCGGACGACTCAGCCAATACTGTCGAGTCCCGCTACCACGGCAATGACAAGGTGGCTATCTACAAGGGCGAGGGGCGATTCGTCGATTTCAAGACGATGGAGGTCAACGGCGAACGGATTACCGCGCCGAAGATCATGATTGCGGCGGGCAGCCGCCCCGTCGTGCCGCCCATTCCCGGCATCGATGATGTGCCCTACCTGACATCCGACGAGGCCCTGCGGTATGACAAGCAGCCGGAGAAGCTCATCGTCGTGGGCGGCGGGTTTGTCGGCATTGAGCTTGCGCACTTCTACGGCGCGCTCGGTACGGACGTGACGGTTGTGCAGCGCGGGCCAACACTGCTGCCCATCGAGGATGAGGACGTGGCGCGCCGATTTACGGACCTTGCCAAGCGCAAGTACCGGGTGATTCTCGATGCGGAGACGCGCAGCGTGTCGCACAACAACGGCGAAATCTCGCTGGAGATAACGACACCGGGTGGCGATCAGACTATCATCGGCGATACGCTCCTGCTCGCGACGGGACGCCGGCCCAATTCAGACCGGCTTGACCTGGACAAGACGGGCGTCCAGATGAATGCGCGCGGACTGGTGGTTGTGGATGAATACCTGGAGACCAACGTGCCGGGCATCTGGGCGCTGGGCGATGTGGTGGGGCGCTACCAGCTCAAGCACAACGCGAACTGGGAGTGGTGGCACGCCGACCACAACATGTTTGATCGCGGGCCCAAGGCTGCCGTGAACTATCATGCGATGCCGCACGCCGTGTTCGCCTCGCCACAGATAGGCGCGGTTGGCATGACAGAACAGCAGGCGCGAGACGAGGGCGTGCCGTACGTGCTGGGGACGTATGAATACGCGTGGTCGGCGCACGGCATCGCCATCGGGGATCTGACGGGCTTCGTGAAGATCATCGCGCATGCGGAGACACGGGAGATTCTTGGGGCGCACATCATGGGCACAGACGCGGCGACGTTGATCCAGGACATCGCGAATGGAATACGGATCGGACTGACGACGGATGTGTACTCGCAGGGCATCTATGTGCATCCCGCGGCGCCGGAGGTTGTGTACGGCGCGATGCGATCCGTGCCGGGGACAAAGTTCCCACCTGTGCAGCCGAACGCCTAATTGATACTCGTTTGCGCTTGCCATCGCGTGTGTAGTGGACTACTGTAGCCGCGTGCGGCAACTGTAGAGCCGGAACCACAGATGGGAGGCACTATGAATTCCGAGGATCGAGCCACACGGAAAACCAGGGCGGCAGGCCTGGCATTTATGGTCGGACTTGTCGTGACGATGGTCGCGTCATTCTTCCTTCCGGGTGGATTCATCATTGAATACACAGACCCAGCTGATTACGGCGCTTCAGTTGCCGTGTTGGCGGACTATGCAAACCTGGGCCACCTGGTTACGACAGTGTCAATTATCGGGATGCTGTTGATGATTGGAGGGGTGATTCGGCTCTACAGCGTATCTGAAGGCGAAGGAGCCCTGGCCCGTCCCCTCCTCAGGTTCGGCATCATTCTGACCGTGATTGAGTGGGCTATCGTCATCCTTGGACACGGCGAGCGGCACCTCCTGATTCACCTCCTGCAGCGTGGTGAAGGGGAGAGCCTGAGCGCCGAGGTGATGGCGCAATATGATTCGCTGGTGATCGGGGGGTACGCGGATATGGTTGGCGGATTCCTCGCGTTCCTGTTCATCTTCCCGTTCGCCTCGTTCCTCCTGGGACTCGGATTGTCCTCACGGTTCAGCAGCCTGGACATATACAAGATTGCGTCCTACCTGCTGATGCTGGTTGGAATCGTTGGCTTCGTGGTGATCATGACAGGCATGCACTTCCCGGATCTTGATCTGCAGACTCTACTGGTCGTCAACAACCTGAACCTGACGGTGGGAGCGGTGGCGCTGTTCATCATCGGCCTCGGCATGTACCAGGGCCGCAGCGAGCTCTCCTCGGAGGGTTAGGCTACCCGTCAGTCCAAACTGACTGAATACGGAACAGGAAACCCTGCCGCCCCTTTTGAAGGGACGGCAGGGTGGTTTTTGGGGTCATTAACCTCGCAAACACCAACTCCGTCATTCCCCCCGAAAGCGGGGATCTGACGTTGTCCTTCTAAAAGCCAGGTATATTTGCCAATTCTCCGGCTCTTGTCTGGAATGAGTTGGCGGTGTCATCAATGCGCTGCTTGCTCTTGTAGTAGAAAAGATCGTCTTCGGTAAGCCCAGTGATGTTTAGCGCAATCTCCAGCATGTGCGGGCGAAGATGTTTGTTCAAATACATCCCAACGCCGGCACCCACCACCGTTCCTGCCGTACCAGCGACGACATTCCCTACTCCGGGAATCGCGCTGCCAACAGTGCCGCCCCCCATGCCACCTACTATTGCAAGGACAGAGGAGGCACTCATCTTAGACATCAGCGTCAAAGTCTGGACTACCTGAATTTGGTTGCGCGTTGTTCGTTCGGCTGCCTTGAAGTCTCTCTCAGTCTTGACCACGCTGTAGATTAGACGAGCTCCGCCAACGACTGCCGCAGCGTAGGGCACCATGTCTACAATGCCATCGGGGATGTCGATTCCCATATTGGCGCTGAGGGTATTCAGCGCATCTGTCGTTTCACCGACTAGTTCGTAGTCAGAACCGATGTCGCTTATCGTCCTTTCCCCCACGTCGATTCCTGATGCTTGAACCTTGTCGTATATTTCAGTCCCAAGCGCGTAGTGGTCAGCATAATCCTCGTGGCCCAACGGATACTTATCCATGTGCTCCTGGATTCGGCTTGCGCTATAGGATTGGCCAGTTTTTACCTGTGTCTGTGTGTAATTTCCCTCAGGGTCCGTCCCGAAGAAATCCCATCCACGTTGGCTACTACTGTTTGGAGCCGGCTCAACGCTCCCACCTGCCTGATTCTGGCTGTCAATAACGTGAATTTCCGCTAAGCCGCCTTTGAGACCGTTCATGAAAGTGTTGTCGTATGTTTCAGGATTGTTCAGAGCATCCTGATGATGCTTCCAGACAGATCGACTCTCATTCGGGAATTTCAACTCATGAGCCAAATTGATTGTTGCTCTCTTGTAATCGTCTATATTGACACCGTCGGTCAGCGGCGTGCCTTCAAAAAGAGGCCAAAGGCCAAAGGATGTGGCGGACGTAAACTCAGCCGCGAACATTGAGCGATCCATGCCCACGATTCCGGCAAGCGTGTCCCTAAATGTCTGTCGCTCAGGTGACACGTTGCCGGGCAGTTGCCGAAGCGCGGGGAGCAGGTCTGACGATTTCATACTTACGATTATTCTCCGCTTTCTAGGCGAGAATTTTTACGCCAAGTGAGACAATAGCCACTGTTACTGCTGCGCTGGCTAAACCAATGAGAATATTGCGCATCCTGAGCCACTCTGCTCGGAGCTCATTTCTGGCGTCCCTCACGGCATCCTCAAAGCGACGGTTGTCCTCTTCTCTGGCTTCTCGCACGGCCTGGCTAACGGCCTTCGCTGCCAGTTCAGGCAGGTCGTCGTGCTCCGCGATGTGCTTAGTGAGTAACTCGTTCTGGCGGATTACCCGGGGAATCAACTCTTGGTTGATTCTGTCCTGCTCTTCCCAAAAGCGAACCTTATCCTGAATCGATTCTCGATCCGACGTGGTCATTGAGTTACCCTCCACACCATTACGTAGCCGCACCACTGTAGTACGCACTCTCTGGTGCCATAATATGGGGTCTGGCCGACAAACCAATAGACGCGTCGAGTCACGAGCACGGGGAAGTAGGCCGCTCGGCGGGCCACGCGATGGATTCCGGCCTGCGCTGGAATGACGGCTGGTGGCGCAAGGCTACCCCAGCGCTTCTAATCCTTGGCTGACACTTCCGCTTCCAGATCGTCGTCGTAGTCCGGTTCGGGCATGAGGACGAATTCGGGGTATGACTCCATGCCGAGTTCGCCTGCGTCCTGGCCTAGTTCCTCAACCTGGCGCGACACCCTCGCGCTCAGCGTCATGTCCAGCGCCTTCCAGACGAGCCAGGCGATACCGAAGACCGTGACGCCGATGACGACGACGCCCAGCAGTTGGATGTGGAGCTGCGCGCCGACGGTAATGCTCGCCGCCAGCGTTCCCCAGATGCCCGCAAAGAGGTGGGCGGGGACTGCGCCGACGACGTCATCAATCTTGATACGCTCAAGCAATCGCAGGCCAACCGTGCAAACAAGTCCTCCCACGGCGCCAATGATGATGGCCCAATAGTGGTCGACAAAGTTGGGCGCGGCGGTGATGGACACAAGACCCGCAATTGCGCCGTTCAGTACGGCGAAGAGATCCGTGCGCCCCAGGATGTACCGGGACGTAAAGAGGGCGACCAGTACACCGGATGCTGCGGAGAGGTTCGTGTTCACCAGTACGATGCTCATCCAAATAGCATCGGTTGCGCCACCGAGGGCTAGCTGCGATCCACCGTTGAATCCCAGCCAGCCGAACCAGAGGATAAAGACCCCTAAGGTGACGGAGATGATATTGGAGGGTGGTGTGGGACGCGCGCTGCCATCGCGGCGGAACTTGCCCAGCCGTGGACCGATGACAATGAGGCCGGCCAGCGCGGCCCAACCGCCGGTGCCGTGGACGATGGTGGAGCCGGCGAAGTCGGTGAAGCCGAGATCGCTCAACCAGCCGCCGCCCCAGGTCCACGCGCCGATGAGGGGATAGATGAAGGCGGTGAGCGAGAGGGTGAAGATGAAGAAAGACCACATCTTGACTCTCTCAGCGAGCGCGCCGGAGACGATGGAGGCCGTTGTGGCGACGAAGACCATCTGGAAGAACCAGTCGGACATGCCGGCATAGGTGGAATCTTCCAGGACGCCTGCCGCCGAGGCTCCCGCTTCAGCTTCGAGAAGCGCCACTTCTGCCGCAGACGAACTGTAGGTGAGGGTGAACGTGCCGATGAGATCGCCAACGTTGAGGCCAAGGATGTTCAGGTCTCGGCCAACATCCACGTACATGAGGTTGTAGCCAATGATGTAGTACGCGAGTCCGGCGATCGAGTAGAGGCCGATGTTCTTCATGCAGATCATGGCGGCGTTTTTCGTCCGAACGGAACCGGCTTCCAGCATGGTGAATCCGGCGCACATCCACATCACGAGCGCGCCCCATATCAGGAAAGAGAGGGTGTTGAAGACGAATGAGGTCTCCTGTTCAACACCTACTGCGTGCGCGACACCGGGCCGGAGAAGCATGAGTACGAGGGTCGCGATGGCGCTCGCGGCGAGGATGGTGGGGATGCGTTGATTGGTCATCAACCACTGCATAGTTCTCATCGCACGCTCCTTCCAGTGGGCCGGGTGAATCAGAGCTAACGGTTATTCGGACTCTAGCACTATCGCAGTAGTGGCGCACGAGTAGTTGAGACCCCGCCCCGTTTCACTTACGGGACATGCTTTCGCGGGAGAGACGAGTGAGGGTTATTCAGATTGTGGCGTGGAGGGCCAGCAGGCTTTCGCCTGCTTCCGGCGGCGTTCCAGAGCCGCCGAGCGGGCATTCCGCGGCGCGGCCGGGACCGTGGTAGTCGCTGCCGCCGAGCGCGAGCAGGCCGTGTTCATCGGCGAGCGACTTAAGGCGTGCCCGTAAGTCTTCCGAATAGAGGCCGTAGTAGACCTCCATGCCTGCAAGACCTGCCTCTACCCATCCGGGGAGCAGGGACTCGACCTGCGGCGTTTCGTCCGGGTGAGCGAGGACCGGCAAACCGCCGTACTGGCGTATAAGGCGAAAGGCCTCTTCCGGGAGCATCTTGCGGCGGCCGCTGTAGGCGGGGCCGTCGTTGCTGATGTAGCTATCGAATGCCTCGCGGATGCTTGGGACGTGCCCCGCTTCCATGAGCGCCTGGGCGATATGCGGACGGCCTATCGCGCCGTCACCCGCTATCTCCGCAACACGCTCCCATGACACGGGCACGCCAAGGTTTCCAAGGTTCTCGACCATGCGCATGGCGCGGCCAACGCGGTCGTCGCGGAATGAGGCCAGCGTTGCCTGCAGTTCTGTGTTGTCGACATCAAAGAGGTAGCCGAGGATGTGCGCCTCGCCCTCTTCTACATCCGTCGAGATCTCGATGCCGGGGATGAGCGTCAGGCCGGGGTGTTGTGCCGCTGCCTGCTGCGCTTCGGCAAGCCCCTCCGTGGAGTCGTGATCCGTCAGCGCAAGATACGTGACGCCCGCCGCTGCCGCCTGGTGGACAAGCTCTGCGGGCGGGAGGACGCCGTCCGAGATGGTCGAGTGGGTGTGGAGGTCGGAGCTCATTCTGTGTCGGCGCAGTCCATGCGCCGGATGGACACGGCAAGGCCGGTTGTGTCGTCCGTTTCGATTAGGACGGAATTGAATCGGCTGGGACCGCTTCCAACGTTGAGGCGAACGGGAATCCCGGTCAGAAATCGCTCCAGCACGGGGCCCGGGTCGCTGCCGATGATTGAATCAATTGCGCCGCACATGCCAAGGTCGGTTACGAATGCCGTCCCTTTGGGCAGCACGCGGGCGTCCGCAGTGGCGACGTGGGTGTGTGTGCCGACAACGCCGCTCACGCGACCGTCCACGTGCCACGCAAGCGCGCCCTTTTCAGACGTTGCCTCCGCGTGAAAATCCACGACGATGGCACGAGGGCGCTCACTCAGCGTGTCCAGCAGCTGATCCATCGCCGTGAACGGATCATCGATCTGGACGGGCATGAATGTGCGTCCCTGAAGGCTGATGACGAGGGCGCCATTTGCCATGGTCATACCTCGACCGGGTGCGGCCTTTGGATAGTTGAGGGGCCGCAGCACGGGAGTCTCCTCATCCATGTGCGGCATCATTTCCTTGTTGTCCCAGATATGGTTGCCGGACGAGATGACATCCACGCCGGCGTCGAGCAGCTCCTTGGCCACCTTGGGCGTGATGCCGAAGCCGGCTGCGGAGTTCTCGCCGTTGGCGACTACAAGTTCAATGTCGTGCTCATCGCGCAGACCGGGCAGGTATTTCTTGACGGCCTGCCGCCCCGGGCTGCCCATAACGTCGCCGATCATCAGGATGCGCATGATGCGTCGGTCGGCCTCTAGCGTGCGTATTCGACGGCACGGGTCTCGCGAATCACCATGACCTTGATCTGGCCGGGATACTCCATGGAGTCCTGGATCTTCTTGGTCATGTCGCGGGCCATGCGCATAGCGGCAACGTCATCCACGCTGTCCGGCTGGACCATCACGCGAACTTCACGCCCGGCCTGGATGGCATAGGCCTTGTCCACGCCGCCAAATCCCAGGGCGATCTGCTCAAGGGTTTCAAGCCGCTTGATGTATTGCTGGGCACTCTCTCGCCTCGCGCCGGGTCGCGCGCCGCTGATGGCGTCCGCAGCGGCCACAACAAAGGCATCCGTGCTCTTCCAACCCTCTTCACCGTGATGATCACCGACGGCGCGAACGACGCGTTGGTTGACCTTGTAGCGCTCAAGGAGGTCGGCGCCGACTGCGGCGTGAGGACCCTCAACCTCGTGGGAGAGGGCCTTTCCGATGTCATGAAGGAAACCGGCACGTCGGCAGATGTCCACATTGGTGCGAAGCTCAGAAGCGAGCGATGCGGCAAGGTGAGCCGTCTCGATGCTGTGCTGGAGAACGTTCTGGCCGTAGCTGTAGCGGAACTTCAGACGGCCAAGGGTCTTGACGAGGTCAGGGTGGAGGCCCTGGACGCGGGCGTCGTAGCAGGCTTCCTCGCCCGCTTTCTTCATGATTTCTTCCATCTCTTCTTGCGCCTTGACGACGAGCTCTTCGATGCGCGCCGGCTGGATACGCCCGTCCATGACGAGGCGTGAAACGGCCATACGTGCCACTTCACGGCGTACGGGGTCGAAGGCGGAAAGCGTCACCACTTCCGGCGTGTCATCCACAATGAGGTTGACGCCGGTGGCGTTCTCCAGGGCGCGGATGTTGCGTCCCTCGCGGCCAATGAGTCGGCCTTTCATCTCGTCGTTGGGGAGGGAGACGACGCTGGTCGTGAGTTCGGAGACGACTTCATTGGCGTAGCGCTGCATGGACTGCGCCATGATCTTGAAGGAGCGCTCTGTGGATTCCTCCAACACCGCCTCTTCCATCTCACGTACGCGGCGGGACGCCTCGATCTCGATTTCGCTCTCCAACTGACTGAGAAGCAATTCGCGTCCCTCGTCCATGGTGAGCTGAGCGACCCGTTCAAGCTCTCGCAGATGCTCTGCGTGCAGCTCATCCACCTGCGCGCGGACGGCGTCGATCTCCGTTTCCTTCTCGTTGAGTTGGCGTTCCCGCTTCTCGAAGTTGTCGAGACGGCGGTCGACCTGCTCCTCCTTGCGTTGGAGGCGCCTCTCTACGCGCTGTACTTCGCTGCGTTGCTCGCGGACTTCCTTTTCGGACTCATCGCGAACCCGGATGGCCTCCTGCTGGGCGCGGAGGAGGAGTTCCTTGCTCTCGGTCTCGCCCTCCTCCAGGCGGCGCTGAACCTCAAGGGATGCGCCGCGGATGTTTCCAGACGTAATGATGCGCTGCAGGACGAATCCGGCCGCTGTGCCGGCCGCGCCAAGCAGGAGCACAAGAAAGACGAACAGGACAGGATCGATGGTCATGATGATTCTCCCCGGATCCACGGCGGTGTGATATCCGCCCGTTGTGGTGTTTTGGCGTGAACGAATGACGGCGCCGAGCGGCGCCGCGATTCCATGCAGTAGCTATCGATAGACAAAGAAAAAGGGGCGCGGTTATCCCGCAGCCCCTTGTGTCCAGATTTAAGTTCGAATATAGAGTCAGGTGACTTCCTCCGTATCGTCATCGACGGATGCCGGTGTGGAGCCGTTGGCTTTGCCGTTTTGGGAAGCTTCGCCGTTGCGAATGTCCTGTTCAAGGGCGTTGGCGAGTTCCGTATTAGATTGGAGGAAGGCCTTGGCGTTCTCACGACCTTGTCCGAGACGGACATCTCCGTACGAATAAAAGGCTCCCGTCTTCTTGAGGAAACCGCCTTGCGCGCCGAGATCGATGAGATCGGCCTCGCGGCTGATGCCATGTCCAAACATGATGTCAAACTCGGCGACGCGGAAGGGCGGGGCCATCTTGTTCTTGACCACACGCGCGCGCAGGTGCAGACCCACGCTCTCCGTCCCTTGCTTGATGGTTTCCATGCGTCTCAAATCAATTCGAACCGACGAATAGAACTTCAACGCGCGTCCGCCGGGGGTGACTTCGGGGCTGCCGAAAAGGACACCGACCTTCTCACGGATCTGGTTGATAAAGATGACCGCCGTCTTCGAACGATGTGTGGTTCCTGTCAGTTTCCGCAGGGCCTGGGACATCAGGCGGGCTTGCAGGCCCACGTGCATATCTCCCATGTTCCCTTCAATCTCGGCCTTCGGCACCAGCGCGGCCACGCTGTCAATGACGATGGCATCCACTGCGGCGCTCCTCACCAACGCCTCCGTGATGTCCAACGCCTGTTCTGCGTTGTCCGGCTGGGAGATCAGCAGATCATCGATGCTGATGCCGCAGGCGGCGGCATACGTGGGGTCCATAGCGTGCTCGGCGTCGATATACGCCACCGTGCCGCCCTGTTTCTGCCCACTCGCAATAACGTGCTGTGCCAGCGTGGACTTGCCGGATGATTCCGCGCCGTAGATCTCTGTGATGCGTCCGCGCGGAATGCCGCCAATGCCAAGCGCGAGGTCAAGTGAGAGAGAACCGGTGGGAATGACATCCACGTCAAAGCGTCCGGCGGCGTCGCCGAATCGCATGAGGGAACCCTTGCCGAAGCTGCGCTCGATAAGCGTCAGCGCCTGCTCGAGCGCCTTTTCCTTCTCCGTCACCATCGTGTCCGCGCTTTCTCGGGCTTTGATTGCCGTTGCCATAATACCATTCCTCCCGCTTGTATCTCAATCTGGCCGGGGCCGAGCGAACGCGCGTTCCACGAACGCTTGTACGTATCCTAACACATCAACGGCGGAATGATACCCTTGTTCTTGGACAATTCACCGGTTTGAATCACGGGGGTCAGGAGGGACTCATTCATGAGTGACTACGAAAACGTATTGTATGAGCGGCAGGGCAAGGGCGTTGTTATTACGCTGAATCGCCCCGCCCAGATGAACGCATTCAACCTTGGACTGCGGACGGATGTCCACGCGGCGTTCGATGAGGCCGAGCAGGATCCGGATGTCCGATACATCATCCTGACGGGCGCGGGTCGGGCATTCAGCGCGGGCGCGGACCTGGCACTGGGCGCCGGCGGCGGCAACTCGGACACCGTCTGGCCGTACGGCCTACAAGAAGGGCAGTCCGTCGCGTCGTTCCTGGACCAGTGGCGAACACAGGACAGGACGGGCATCCGCCGTCTCATGCACATGTGGGAACTCACCACGCCGATCATCGGCGCGATCAACGGCTGGGCGCTCGCATGGGGCTCTTGGTATGCGCTGACAACGCATATCACCGTCGCGTCCGAGAATGCGGTGTTTGGTCAGCCGGAGATTCGCCACATCTCAAATACAAACTTCATCTGGACACTGCTGGCGGGCTATAAGCACGCGCTGCGCTACGGCCTGACGGGCGACCACATCGACGCGCAGGAGGCTTTGCGCATCGGTCTCGTGAACAAGGTTGTGCCGCACGAGGACCTGATGGAGGAGTGCACCTACATCGGCGAGCGAATCGCGCTGGTCAGCCCGGAGACGGTGAAGATCAATCTTGCCGTTGCGACGCAGGGCCTGAACATGATGGGATTCCACAACGCGTGGAACCTGAACGCGGAGCTGTCCGCTCTGGCGCACACGTCTCAGCGCGAGGACTTTAAGCGCAAGATGGAGGACGCCGGTAAAGAGGGCGGCCTGCGGGCGTATCTGCAGGAGCGGGACGGCCCCTTCCAGCCGGAGCCCTTCGGGCCGAGGTCGGCAGCGGCGAGAGACTAAGTCTTCTTCGCTCGCAAAGAAAGCGAAGCGCCCCCTCCACTCTTGAGCGGAGGGGGCGCACTTGTTTATGCGAGGGCTTATTCTCGGGCGTCCAGTGTTTGGAGGTTGGCGCTCCATTGCAGAATCTGCTCATCGGCTGTTACGAGTTGATGTCCTGCGAGAGCAGTCGAGACGATGATGCGGTCGGCGGGGTCGCCCGGTAGTCCGGCAAGGGCTCCGGCGCGGGCGGCAATTTCGCCGTTGACGGGAATCTCCGTCAATCCGGACTGCAGGAGAGAAGCTCTCCAGGTTGGAACGTCAATCATCATTGCCAGGCGTCCCCTGTCATGGAGCATGGCAATCTCCCAGAAAGTGATTGCGGAGACACAAACATCGCGTTGTAGCAGCGCTGTCCCGATGATGTCGCGTGCTCGCCTTCCCAGTTTGCTGTCACCTGTGCGATTCCAAATCAGGACATGGGAATCAAGGAGGAGCATCGTGACCGTCAATGAGGCCCTGTTCAGCCTCCCACACCACGTCAATTGGCGACACGATGTCACCGATAATGCGTATTTTGTCTCGATCCGCGCCAAACCACGTCAGCGGTGTTTGCTTCTCCGTGGGTGTTAGCTTGGCGACGGGTTTGCCGTTCTTGGTGATGATGATTTCCTCGCCGGACTCCGCCACCTCGTCCATGAGCTTGAGGCACGTTGCCTTAAACTCAGAGGCCTTGATGGTGCGCGGGTTGCCGGGCGTTCCTGCCGGTGTCGTCATTTCTGAATCTCCCTCACCAATGGATTAGTGGCAATGTGACCATAGTCATGACCATGGTCATATTCTAATGAATCGACGTTGGTCTGTCATTTTCGTCCTGGCTGGAATGACGAACGCACAGAGGTAACTAACCGACATTCATCTGCAAGGCAGTTGACACGTTACGTCTTGAGGAGTATACCGTCCGTGTAGAGCGGGTCGGGGACCCGAAAGGGATGGCAAAGTTGCCCGGCCTGCGAAGGAGGGCGACATGTTTGGAAGCCTTCATATCGGGGCGGTTCTTCTGCAAGGAGCACCCCTCATCTTCAATGTACCGGCGGGCTCCAGACGCGAGCCCGGTCCGCCTCCGGCAAAGCCTTCACACCACAGTGCCGAAGAGAGTCTGGAACGCCCCACGGATGTGTCCGCTCTTGCGCTCTTCAGGGATACCGGCATCGCAAGCGCTCCGCCTGCCGCCCACAACGTGCGCAGGAACTCCGAGCGTGATGCGCCGCAGGAGTCGATCATGGGCGAATCCGTCGACGATGAGTACATTCCCTGGGAGGATGAGGTGCTGCCGGCGTGGCTGGAGCCCCCGGCCCCGCAACTCTACACGCTCACCGGCCTTGAGCTGAACTGAGATCAGCGCCCGCCGCGTGACCCACAAGGGTCACGCGGCGGGTAGGCGGATTTTGCCCGCAGGTGACTGCGTGGCCTACGATTCGCGCATGGTTCGGGTGGTGAATTGGAATGTACAGTGGGCAACGCCGCGATCGGTTCGCACGCCGGAGATTCTTCGACGTATCGACGCGCTCGCGCCCGAGATCGTCTGTCTGACCGAGACGCATGACCAACTCCTGTCACGGGACGGCTACTCGATCAGCGCGCAGGCCGACTATGGCTATGGCGACAAGGGAGCCCGCCGCAAGGTATTGCTATGGTCGAAACATCCATGGCGAAGCGTTGACGATCTTGGACATGAATCGCTGACGCCAGGCAGATTCATCTCCGGGATTACCCAAACGTCCATCGGCGAAGTCGTGGTGATGGGAATCTGTATTCCCTGGTTCGGTTCACGCACGGAGGCGCGCCGCGACGCAGAGCGCAGGGAACGCTGGGAAGACCATCAACAGTACCTCGCCGCGCTGACCAACATTCTTGCCGAGCAGCCCGTCAGACCTACCATCATCATGGGCGATTTCAACCAGGTCATCGGACAGGGAGCTCGCGCCCCTGTCCACCTAAGAGGGGCTCTCAAAGACGCCTTCTCAACGAACCTAAAGATCGTGACAGCAGACGTCTCATTTGAGGGGCGCAGAAACATCGACCACATCGCTCTGAGCGCGGACCTGACCTGCGAAACCGTGGAGCCAATCAGCAACATCCACCATGACAAGAAACTCTCAGACCACTACGGGATTGTTGCCACGGTGTCTGCTGTACCATCAAACGCATGATTAGCGTTTATTGGCGCCACACAGAATGACCATCCCAACCGCACAAGATTGGCTAGCCGTGTTTGAGGCGGTGCCGTCTTTGGCGCAGGACTCGTCGCTGTTGGAGCATGTGCGGCAGCGGTTTCATGGCAAGTACCTGGAAACGATTATGCGGGCGCGCAACGAGATGGCGGAGGATCGCGCGTGGGAGGGGTTCTACTTCTGGATGGTCTTTCCGGAGACGAATCGCAAGCCGTTTGAGATACCGCCCGAGGAGGCCGGCGCGTTGTTGGAGTCGCTGAAACCGCTTGTGGCGCGGCTACGAGAGGGTCTGCGGGAGCAGCACTCTAGCCAAGCTTGAACGGCAGGCCGCGGATCTTCTTGCCGGATGATAGCTGCCGCATCATCTTGCGCATCTCGCCGAACTGATTGAGCAGCCTGTTCACGTCCGCCGTCTGCGTGCCGCTGCCACGAGCAATTCGCTTGCGGCGACTGCCACCGATGATCTCCGGCCTCTGCCGTTCCTCGGGAGTCATGGACAGCACGATTGCTTCCACTCGCTTGATCTGTTTCTCATCGAATGCGTCTGCGGACACCTTGCCCTTCATCTGGGAGAAGCCCGGCACCAGGTCGAGAACCTGCGACATGCCGCCCATGCTGCGCAGTTGGTTCATCTGGTCCAGGAAATCGTTGAGGTCGAAGCTTGCCGTTCGAAGCTTGCGCTCTATCTCCTGCGCTTTTTCTTCGTCGATGGTCTGCTGCGCCTTCTCAACGAGCGTTACGACATCGCCCATGCCGAGGATGCGGCCCGCCAGCCTGTCCGGGTGGAACGGCTCCAGCGCGTCCATGCGCTCACCGACGCCGATGTACATGACGGGCAGGCCGGTGACGGACGTGATGGACAGAGCCGCGCCGCCACGCGCGTCGCCGTCCATCTTGGTGAGCACGAGGCCCGTCAGCGGCACTTGGCGATGGAACTCTTCAGCGGCGTTCACGGCGTCCTGGCCGGTCATCGCATCGACAACGAGGAGCACTTCGGCGGGATTCAATGCCTTGCGGACGTCCGCAAGCTCTTTCATCAACTCATCATCGACCTGCAGTCGTCCGCCGGTGTCGAAGATATGCCAGTGCGCGTTGGCGTCACGGGCGGCCGCCAGAGACGATTTGGCGACGGCGACGGCGTTCGAGTTGCCGGGCTCCGCGTGGACGGGCACACTGATCTGCTTGCCGAGCGCGGTCAGTTGTTCGATGGCGGCGGGACGGCGTACGTCGCCCGCGCCGAGCGAGACGGCCTGCCCTTGTTGCACGAGGTTGGACGCGAGTTTGGCAGCGGTCGTTGTCTTGCCTGAGCCTTGAAGGCCAACGAGAAGTATCGTGGCGGGGCGGTTGTTGCCCGCTTCGAGATTCCGATGCTCCTTACCGAGGACCTCCGTCAATTCCTCCTGGACGATCTTGATGATCTGCTGGACAGGAGTGACGGACTGGAGGACTTCATTGCCGACGGCGCGGTCGCGGATGGACTGTTGTAGGTCGCGTACCACGCGCAGGTTGACGTCGGCTTCAAGGAGCGCCCGGCGCACCTCGCGCAGTGCATCTTCAACGTCCGCTTCGGTGATGCGCCCACGGCCGGAGAGTTTATTGAATACGCCGGTGAGCCGATCAGTTAGTGCTTCAAACATGGTTCCTTAAGTGTAACGGGTGGAGAGGTGCCCACGCCGAAACGCGGCGGACCAACTCCATGAAGAACGCAAGCCGAATCGCGGACTTTAAAACAAATGGAGCGGGCGATGGGGATCGAACCCACGACATTCTGCTTGGGAAGCAGACACTCTACCACTGAGTTACGCCCGCTCGGCTGAGCGCGCCGCCCCTTAGGCGGCAGTGCAAAACTATGTATGCGCTCACCAGGGTGAGTTGTCAAGAAATTTTGGAGTTCGCGATCAGACGTGGTGTATGAAGGAAAGGAGTCGCCGCGTTCCGGCGCGAGGGTTGATTGGCAATGGTTGCTCGCTTTGGGGAGTGGGCACATGATGGATTAGGTATTCGATTGAACGCGGCGCCTGGGGGTTCAGAGCGGTGAATGCGGAAACGTTCAACAGCTTGCTGTCGAGAAGGGGCGGCCTGCAACACCCGTGGAGCAGCGTTGCGCCCGCGCCCGAGGGAACAATCAGCTTTGGCGCCGGTGTGCCTGACCCGGAAACGCTGCCGCTGGAGCAGTTAGATGAGGCGGCACGGGCTGTTATTGCGGAAGAGGGAATTGCGGCGCTCCAATATGGCTCGTCGATGGGTGACATCGCCCTGCGAGAGCAAATCGCGGAACGGGTCATGAGGCTGCATGGGGTCGAGACACCACCGGAGAACGTTGTCATCACGACGGGCGCATCGCAGGCACTGGATATCGTCTGCGCCACGTTCATCGATCCCGGCGATGTTGTGATCACGGAGAACCCGACGTTCACCGGCTCGCTGTGGACGTTCCGGGCGCATGGCGCGCGGCTCGTGCCGGTTTCGTCCGGCCCGAACGGACTGGACATCGATGAGCTGGAACAGACTCTCTCAGACCTGCGCGCGGCGGGTGACCGCCCCAAGCTGATCTATCTCACGCCAGACTTTCAGAATCCCACCGGCGCGCAGATGCCGACCATGTTGCGCAGGCGGCTGGTGGAACTTGCCGTGAACGCAGGCTGCCTGGTTGTCGAGGACGCGGCGTATGCAGAGGTGGGCATCGACGGCATTGATGCGCCGTCATTGCTGTCTCTTGCGCCGGAGCAGACGGTGCAGGTGGGCACGTTCAGCAAGGTGATCGGCCCCGGGCTGAGAATCGGCTGGCTAACCGGTTCACCTCCCGCCGTTCAGCAAGCGGCGGCCAACCGCACAGATATGGGGACGAGCGTGACGCTCTCGCGGATGTTGGCGCGATTCATTGCCAATGGAGAACTTGATCCGCATCTCAATCGAGTGCGTGAGGTATATCGGAGCAAACGTGTCGCGTTCCGTCTTGCGGCACGGGAGAACCTTGGCCCTATGATGCAGTGGACCACCCCGGCGGGGGGATTCTTCTTCTGGCTTGAGGCGAACGAGAAGTTGGACGTGTCGCGACTGTGGGAACTGGCGCGTGAGGAGCGCGTGTCCTTCGCGCCGGGGTTCCGATTCTTCGCGGAAGACGAGCCGCCCATGCGCCACATGCGGTTCGCGTTCAGCGAGGTGTCCATAGACAACATTGGCGAAGGGCTGAGACGCCTTGGCCGCGCTGTGGAACGACTCGAGGACGAAAGCCGGGGGCGGTTGTTCTAAGTGAGGTCTGCCAGGCGACTTTGCCATGCAATTGCTATCGTGACTATCCTTAAGTGGACAGATGATAAGAGGGTTCGGTCAGCGACTGGGCATGTCACAGAGATTCCGTGACCGAGGGACGCAGGAGAGAAGAAATGAATGGTGATCGAGCATCGGGTTTCTACGAGATTCCCGAGGCTGCTCGATTTCTGCGCGCATATTTCTCAGCGCAATTTGCGGAAGAGGATGTCCTTGCAAATGTGACGTCGATTAAGTTGGGGCGCTGGGTTCGGGCGGGGTTGGCAGGACCGGGCAATACTGAGAGGGTGGACCGAAAGCTGTGGATCACCTTTTATCAGCTTGTTTCCTTGCAGATTGTCGCCGCGCTCCGTGGTAAACGCTTGTCGATGCAGAAGATTCGTCGTGCTCAGGAGTGGATGCGTGACTATACAGGCCACCCTGTACCATTCGCTACTGAGGATGTATGGACTGATCGGAACAATATTTTCGCGGAAATGCGGGGAGATATGGCAGCCGTTGACCGCGGCGGCCAATTGGCTTTCGCATACGTACGTGAGCGCCTGATCAAGGTGCCGCGACTTACGTTTGATGAGGCAGGTGTTGTAGCCACTTGGGAACCGATAGACGGAGTACTTGTCGATCCGAATATCCAATTCGGCGCACCCTGCATCAAGGGAACACGCATCCAGACTTGGGTTCTCTCTAACCTAGCCCGGTACGGCGAATCGGAGGAATCGATTAAGGAAGACTACGGTGTTACACGGGCCGATATTGAAGCAGCCATGGAATGGGAGGCCCTGACCACTGGCCAATCTATCGACTTTCCAGTTCCTGCTTGATGAGAACCTGAGTCCCGAGGCCGCTCGTTTCCTAAGGCGAGTTGGATATGGCATCACCCATGTGAAGTCCGAGTCTTTGGGTGCGGGTGCCACTGACCAGGAAATCATTGAATGGTGTGGGCAAAATAACCGCGTATGGATTACAGCGGATCGCTCAGCACGAACTGAACACGCCGCGGAGATTCTTGCTGCGGGCATTAGGGTCGTATGGCTAAGCCAGCCGCCTAACAACCATCCACTGAGACGTGCTGGCACTTTGAGAGTCTTAGCGTATCAACTTCCCCGTATTGTCGATAGATTCTACGATTATGATGACCATCTATATTACCGGATTGATTTCATTGGGGATCCGCTGTTTGATGGATTTCGCCTTAGGCGCACGTCAGTTCAGGCGTCTGTCTAGCCTGCCAGCCGGCGCGCCGTGGTGATGAAGCCTGTGTGGGCGACCATGCGGTGGGCAGGGCGGAGGGTCTGCGGCCCCGCGTCCCACTGACGCAGCGCAATCTCAAACTGATCGATCAGGTCGAATACAGGGTCGGCATCCAGTTGCTGCCAAAGTCTGTGTAGCTGCAAGGTCGTTGGGACAAAGGCCAAAAAGATTCCGCCCGGTCGCATCGCCTCCTGCGCATGAGGAATGACCCGCGACGGCTCCGGCAGGTCTAAAACGACTCGATCCACGTCGTTTTCCTGGATGCCGTCCGTGTAGATGTCAGATACGTGGACTGTGAGTCTATTGGCTGATTCAGCAGGCAGGAATTCGGAGACGTTTCCCTGAGCAAGCGCGGCAAAGTCCTCACGGTTTTCATAGGAATAGACGCGGCCGGATTCGCCGACGGCCTGGAGCAGCGCGATGGTCAACGCGCCGGAGCCTATGCCGGCCTCAACGACTCGGGCCCCGGGACGGATGTCCGCATGTGTGAGGATCGCGCCGATGTCCTTGGGGTAGATCGGCGTCGCGCCGCGCTTCATCGTCAGGATGTAGTCGCCCAATGTGGGGCGAATGGCGAGATACACGCCGCCCTTCTGAGCGGTTCTGAACTCGCTGCCCTCCGGCCGGCCAATCATGTCGTCGTGCTGAATGATGCCGGCGTGGGAATGAAACTCACCACCATCTTGTAGCGTGATCAGGTACTTGCGGCGCTTGCGGTCGATGAGCAGCACAAGGTCACCGGCCTGGAACGCGCCGGCAGTCATCTCAGGTTCTTTAGAGTCGGTGCTCACTATGTGCATCCAGGGATTTAAGGCAAAGAAAAAGCCCCGGCAACGACCTATTTTCCACAGAGGGCTGCCCCTCCAGTATCGTCGGCGCTGAAACGTTTCACTTCCGTGTTCGGGATGGGAACGGGTGGGTCCGCTTCGCCAGAGTCACCGGGACAGGAACGATTGTACAGCATCATTAGCGTGTGGGATAGGGCTGGGACGTTTGGCGTGTCGATAGCTGGCCATGTATGATTGGCCGAAAGCTCAGCGATAGGAACAAGGGACACCGGCGGCTTGGCCATGGCCGCCCGCCGGACGCACTCCCACGGGGATGGCTCCAATGCCAATTTTTCGATACGGCCGATGGGATAATTCGCAGGAACCTTTCGGCACCGCGCCGGAAGACCTGATGGAGGCCATCTCGGACGACCTCGCCACCCATGGCGATATTCGACGTGCCCTGCGCCGCATGATGATGCGCGGCTTTGATGGCCAGGACGGCCGCAATATCGACGGCATCCGCCAGATGACTGAGCGCCTCCGCCAGCAGCGGCAAGACTACATGGACCGCTATGATCTCAACTCCGTGTTGGACGGTATCCGAGAGAAACTGCAGGAGATTCGCGACCTCGAGCGAGACACTCTCGGGCAGCGGATGCAGGAAGCGCGTGAGGCTATGGGCGACTCACCTGACGCCGATCAGGATGGGGGAAACGCGCCATCAGAATCACAGAACGGCCAATCCGCCCAGCAGGACTCCGATAACACGCAGCCCGGCTCAGGCCGGCAGGCGGCGGAGGAAGAGCTACAGCGATTTCTCGAGCAGCTTGAGCGGGAACTAGGTTCCCGCAAGGACCAGGAAAACTCTGACTCCGATTCAGACTCGGGACAGCAGTCAGGCGACCAGTCCGGTGGCGAGCAGGGCGACCAACAGCAGGGCGCGGGGCAGCGCTCACAGCGTGGGCAGGGCATGGACCGCATGACGGCTCAGGCACTGGAGAACATGGCCCAGCGCAAGATGGACTTCATGGAGTCGTTGCCGAACGATCCCGGCGGCGCCATCAAGGAACTCAGCGATTACGACTTCATGGATGAAGAGGCGCGGGAGAAGTTCCAGGAACTGATGGATTCACTGCGGCAGCAGGCATCGCAGTCCTACATGCAGAACATGATGCAGCAGATGCAGAACATCACGCCTGAGCAGATGGAAGCGAGCAGGCAGATGATGCGCGATCTGAACGACATGCTGCGCGATTACGCCCAGGGCAACCAGCCGAACTTTGATGAGTTCATGCAGAAGTGGGGCAGCATGTTCGGGGACGACCCGCCTCGCAACATCGAGGAATTGCTCGATCGCCTGATGGAGCAGATGTCGCAGTTCCAATCGCTCATGGACAGCCTGCCGGAGGAGATGCGGCAGCAGCTGCAGGAGACCATGGAGGCGGCGCTCAATGACCCTGAACTGATGCAGGAGATGGCGGAACTCTCGTCGCTCATGGAATCCCTGATGCCCATGCAGGAGATGCGGCAGAACTATCCGTTCGCCGGTGATGAGTCTCTGTCGCTGCAAGAAGCCATGCGTCTGATGGACCAGCTGCAGCAGATTGATGATCTTGAGGCACAGCTACGGGGCGCAGAGCGCCGGGGCGACATCGACGAAATCGACCGTGAGCAGGTGGAGAATCTCATCGGTGAGGATGCCGCGCGCGATCTTGATTGGCTCCGCCAACTGCAAGAGCAGCTCGAAAAGGCAGGCTACATCCGCAAGAACGGCGACAAGCTGGAACTGACGCCCCGTGGCATCAGAAAGATCGGTGAGAAGGCTCTCAAGGACATCTTCAACAGGCTGCGGAGCGCCGGAATCGGCGCGCATGAGATGCGCAAAAACGGCCTCTTCGGCGAGAAGGACGAGGAGTCCACGAAGATCTGTGAATTCGGGGATCACTTTGACGTCCACATGTCGCGGACGGTGAAGAACGCCGTCATGCGGAGCGGCCCCGGTACCCCACTTACAATTGCCCCCGATGATTTTGAGGTCTATCGCGACGAGGCGCTGACGCAGGCGAGCACGGTGATCCTGCTCGACCAAAGCCGGTCAATGGCAATCAGCGGCAGCTTCGATGCCGCCAAGCGCATGGCGCTGGCCCTCCACACGCTCATCAAGATGCAGTTCCCTCGCGACAACCTGTACGTGGTCGGTTTCGCCGACTATGCGTGGGAGCTCAAGGGAGATGAGCTGATCAAGGCCACGTGGGGCGGCTATTCACCCGGCACCAACATGCAGCACGCGCTGATGATTTCACGCCAGCTGCTCAACAAGCACCGCTCCAGCACGCGGCAGGTGATCATGGTTACGGATGGCGAGCCGACGGCCCACCTTGAGAATGGCGTCCCCTATTTCACATACCCGCCCAGCCAGCGCACCATCGATATGACGCTGCGTGAGGTCAAGCGCTGCACGCAGGAGGGCATCACCATCAACGTCTTCATGCTGGAGATGGCGTATTACCTGGTCAACTTCGTGCGGCAGATGACACGGCTGAATCGTGGTCGCGCCTTCTTCACCCAGCCTGACAAGCTGGGGCAGTACGTGCTTGTCGATTATCTCAACAACAAGCGCAGCGCCATCGCGTCCTGAGGCCCGTTCTTCACCTCGCGTATTACGGTATGACTAACGGAGCAGAGTCTGATCTAAGTCGTATTGCCGCCGCGTTGGAAGAGTCCGCCGAGCTTGCCAGCACGTTCTCGCCGTCCTCCGTGTATGTGCAGCACAAGGGTTGGGACGGCCCGGTTACTGAAGCCGACCACGCCCTCGATGAACAGTTACACAAGGCTCTCGTTCGCCCCGGGGAAGGGTGGTTGTCTGAAGAAACCCATGATGATGGGCATCGCATCGGCATGGAGCGCGTGTGGGTGGTCGATCCCATCGACGGTACCAGGGGCTTCCTGGCGGGACGGCCTGAATGGTGCGTATCAGTCGGGTTGTCTGTAGACGGGGAAATCACTGCCGCAGGAATCCTGAATCCGTGGGCCAATGAGTCCTATCTGGCAGAACGCGGCGGCGCGGCCACACTGAACGGCGAAACCGCGCAGACCAATGACCATGAAGAACTGTCTTCTGATGTCACGATTCTTGCGTCGCACAGCGAGGTTCGATGGGGGATGTGGAATCGCTTTCGAGGCGGATCCTTCAAGGTGCGAACACTCGGCTCCATCGCGTACAAAATGGCGCTTGTTGCCGCGGGCAAGGCGGACGCCGTTATCAGCCTTGAACCAAAGAATGAATGGGACGTTGCCGCCGGCGCATTGCTTGTAGAGGCGGCGGGCGGCGTGGTGACGGACGCGGATGGACAACCCATGCAGTTCAATCGGCGGGACACGCTGGTTGACGGTGTTATCGCGGCGGGGCCGAATACCCATGCCGCAATCCGGGAGTTGATGAACCGCCGCCCCGCAACGTCCACGCATCTCTGGACTCCGGGGCACCACTAGTAAACGCCCCCACGGGCCGTCACGCCATTAGCGTCAAGTGGTTCAAGTGATGCCGTTGTGTGTGTGGCCGGCGTGGCCGCCGCCATCGCCACCCATGCCGGGGAATCCAAAACCGAGGTCCGAGCCGCCGCTCGTCATGCCGAACAGCGATATGACTTTGTGCGTATCGGTAGAACCGCAGCCCGGGCATTCCACCTCGCCCGGCTCTGCGTTGATGCTGCGGGTCAGTTTCTCAAAACGACCGTCACAGCCGTGGCATTCGTATTCAAAGAGGGGCATCGCTCAGGCCCGCCGCGTCCCTGCCTATATCCGCAGTACGCTTCAGATTAGGCGATGCAGCGGAACGGGTCGTCCGGCCGTACGCGCTGGGGCTTCGGCATCTCAAATTGGGGGGCGTTGCTCTGCCAGACGCCCGTGACGCCGACGGCGGACATCTTGCGCTCGACCTCCTCGCTCTCGCAGGAGGGGCATGTCACACCGACAGGCGTGTTGTAGCCGCGAATGAACTTGTCAAAGCCGTTTCCGCAAGTCTTGCAGCCGTATTCAAAGATGGGCATTTTCCCTGTGCCTCCGTGTAGCGGATTATAGTCGCCCTAACCCTTAGCGGCAACTCACTCCCGCGGGAAGACGGGCAGGGGATGGCCGGGGGTGATGCGGAGACTGACTCGCGCCCCAACCTCTATAGCGGTTGCGTGGGAGGCCATGGCGCGGCACACAACCCCGGAATCCAATTCCACGTTGTAGGCGTAGAATGCTCCATTGAAAATCCGCCCAACAACGCGACCGTTTCCTATGTCATCCGGGCTGATGGACAGGTCTTCCGGCCTCACCATCAAGTCCATGTCGGCCTCGCCATCAAGTGTCAGCGTGCTGCTCACTTCCGCCTCCCCCAGCTCCGTCAGCACCCGCGATTCAACTGCCGTCGGCTCCGCGGGAATGAAGTCGGCCTCACCGAGGAACGCAGCGACGAACCGGTTGACGGGGCGATGGAACGCCATGTCCGGCGCTCCGACCTGTTGGATGCGACCTCGATCCATGACAGCGATGACATCGCCCATGGACAGCGCCGCCTCCTGGTCATGCGTCACGAACACCACCGTGATGCCCGCTTCATGCAGGATTTCACGTACCTCCAGTTGCAAGCGAGCGCTCAGGTTGGGATCAAGGTTCGAGAACGGCTCATCCATCAGGAGAACCTTGGGGGAAGGCGCTAGAGCGCGGGCAAGCGCCACCCTCTGCCTCTCGCCGCCGGAGAGTTCATGAGGGCGGCGGTTGCGGCGGTCAGAAAGGTTGACGAGATCGAGCAACTCATCGATGCGCTGTTCGCGGTTGGGGGCGTCGCGCTGCAAGCCGTAGGCGATGTTGGATTCCACCGTCATGTGCGGGAAGAGGGCATAGTCCTGGAACACAAAGCCCACGCTGCGGTGTTCCGGCTGCACAAAGACGCCTCTCCCCGTGACCGTTCGGCCATCGACCTCGATTGCTCCTTCATCCGGGCTTTCCAGCCCCGCAATGGCGCGCAACAGCGTGGTCTTGCCACAGCCGCTTGGGCCGACGAGCGCAAGGATCTGCCCCTCGGTAACTTCAAGAGAAACATCGTGTGCCCCCGCGCCGGAGGGCGCGTATTGCTTCGTCACACCGGCGCAGCGGAGCATGACGCGGGGCGAC
This sequence comes from Dehalococcoidia bacterium, assembly GCA_965207115.1. Lineage (GTDB taxonomy): Bacteria > Chloroflexota > Dehalococcoidia > UBA6926 > UBA6926 > VXMO01. Next base: position 272,564 of record CBDBLR010000003.1, read on the forward strand.
TGTTGGATGGTTGTCATGCGTGTTGGCTCCTGCCTCGGCCGATAAGGAAGAACATCGGAACTGCGGAAATCGCGATGAGCAACAGGGCGGGCAGGGCAGCACGAGCGAAGTACGCCTCCGAGCTCGCGGCCCAGATTGTCGTTCCCAAACTGCTGAAATCAAGCGGGCTCAAGAGCAAGGTCGCAGGAAGCTCCTTCATCGCCGTGAGGAATACCAGCGCGCCTCCGGCGAGGATGCCGGGGCGCAGCAAAGGCACTGTAATTGTACGGAAAACCGTGAGTGGACGATGGCCAAGTGTCCGTCCCGCCTCCTCCACACGGGGATTGACTTGCAACAGTGATGTCCGCAACGGCCCTATCGCAATCGGCAGGAATAATATGACGTAGGCCATGACCAGCATGACATGCGTCTGGTAGAGCGCGGGGGCGAGCCTCGAGCCGAAGAAGACGAGCGCGAGTGCAATGACGATTCCGGGGAGGGCAAAGCCGACGTGGCTTATGCGGTCGATCAACATGCTGAAGCGTCCCGGGAATCGCACGGCAAGAACCACGACGGGCAGGGCGACGAAGACCCCGGCGATCGCTGCCAACGACGATACCAACGCCGAATTGATTGCCGGACCCCAAACCGCGCTCAGCTCTTCTCCCGCTCCAATACCGCGAACCAGCCAGAACAACAGGACGGCCATCGGGACAAGCAGCGCAAAGACGCCGACGAGCGAACACAGCCCCAACGCCGGATACTTCCACGGACCGAGCGGGACGGACGGCGAGTCCGCTCCGCCCATCTCCGCCTGATGTGTCTCCTCCATGGGGCGGTCGCCGTGGGCCGTCGTTTCCGTCAGGAAAAGCACAACGGCAAGCCCGACCAGGACAAGCGAGAGTGCCGCCGCAGCCGTGCGATCAACATAGCTCGTGTATTGGAGGTAGATCGCCCACGTGAATGTCTCATAGCGCATCAGGGACACCGCGCCGAAGTCGCTGATTGTATAGAGAGCCACCAAGAGACTCCCGGAGGCCAGCGCGGGCCGCATCTGCGGCAGGGTTACGCGGAGGAACGTCTCCCAGGGCCCCTTGCCCAGGGTGCGGGAGGCTTCTTCCAGAGCGCGCCCCGAACCACGCAGTGCCGCACGGACTGTCAACAGCGTGTACGGGTACGACACGAGAATGAGCACGATGGCCGCCCCCGGCAGGCCGTAGAACGACGGTATCTCTTCGATGCCGAACGGCTCGGCGAAGATTCTCTGGACCATGCCCCGCGGAGCGAAGACGGAAATGAACAGGAACGCCATGATGTAGCTGGGGATGACGAGCGGGAGCACCGTCACGATGCTCCACAACCGCCTGAACGGCAGATCCGTGCGCTCGATAAGCCAGCCCAGAGCCAACGCGAGCACAGCTGATCCGCCGGAGACAATGATGACGAGCGCCATACTGCGCACGATGATTGCCGCCGTTCTTGGGCGAAACAGGAGGTCTGCCAGCGAATCCAGACCTGCGTCGAGGGTCCGAATAAACAGGTAGATGATGGGCAAGAGCAGGGCAAGGCCGATGATGGACGTCGTGAGGCTGAGCGTGAACGGCGGCCAGCGTCGTTGACGCCGGATCGCCCGGAGCCGTTGGATGCCGGCCGCCGTCCCACTCATTACGGAAGGATTCCCGTGTCGCGGAGCAGGTCGACCGTGCCTTCAAGGTCTCCCAGGTCCGCCATGTCGATCTGCGGAGCGTTGATCTCATCCAGTGGAGTCAACAGCCGGTTCACGTTTACTCCCTCAACGAGGGGGTATTCGTATGTCTGCCCGGCGAAGTATTGCTGCGCGACGGTGGACAGCAGGAACTCGATGAATCGAATCGCGTTGTCGCTGTTCTCCGCGCCGTCCAGCACACCGGCCCCCGCTACAAGGATGATGGAGCCCGGCCCGCCGCCGTCCAGATGGGCGTTCCGCGCGGCAAATTCCTCACCCTCTTCCGCAAGGAAACGGTACAGGTAGTAGTGGTTGACGAATCCGATGTCGATCTCACCTGCGCCGGCGGCTGCCACGGTAGGGGTGTTCTTGGGGTAGATGGTCGGGTTATTGGCCTGGATTCCTTCAAGCCACGCCCGTGTCTCCTCCTCGCCCCACGTCACCCGCATGGCCGTTACCATCGCCTGGAATGAACCGTTGGTGGGCGGCCAGCCGATGCGGCCCTCCCACTCCGGATCTGTGAAGCCGCGCAGGTCGCTTGGCAGGTCGTCCGGGGAAACCCGCTCGGTGTTGTAGACGATGACGCGCGCGCGGCCCGATAGTCCGATCCACTTGCCGTCCGGCGAACGGAAATTGGCTGGAACACGATCCAGCACATCACCCGGCAGTGTGGCAAACATGGACTCCACTGCGGCAAGCCCACCGGGGTCTTGCGCGAAGAAGATGTCCGCGGGCGAGTTCTCGCCCTCCTCAAGGATGGTGGCGGCTATCTCCGAGGTGCTGCCGTACTTGACGCTAACATCGATGCCGCTCGCCTCTGCGAATTGCTCGATAAGCGGCGCGACGAGGCTCTCGCTCCGACCGGAATAGACGACTAACTCGCCGTTGCTTTCTGTGCTGGACGCGCTCGAATCGGTAGTGGATTCAGGCGTTGACGTAGGATCGGAATCCGCTTGGCACGCGGCTGCCGAAAGAAGAGTCAGGACTCCAATGAGTCCGATAAGTAATCGGGAAATGGGTCACCTCCAATTGAACGAAGAAACGATTTTCAACGTCAATTGGAGCGTCCGGTAGTCTGGGCAGTCGATACGCCGACCGTAATCTCAGTCGGCTGCGTCGATGGGCGTGTCGGATGACGGTCGGGCCATGCACCGCCGTCTCGTGGGATGGCGTACGTTGTTCCGGAGTGGGTGTGTCGTGGCCTGTGGAAGTCTTCTCCGGGTTGTGCTGCCAGCTTCCCATCTGCGCCGGTGCGCAGGACTCCGGCGTAGGTGGGGCGATAGGACCATTTCTACGCCTGCGCGCAAGCGACGCAAGGGCAACTATGGTCCTGACACAGGCAGGTGTAACAGCGGGTGAAGCGTCGTCGGTCGGAGTCTGATTGTCGACCTCAAGGCTGAGAACGACCGGAGCGGTGCGATGTGAATCTTCGGATTGTTCGGTGGTGCGCGTCGTGAGCAATGAGGATGCCCGCAGTCGCAACAGCGTACGCGAGCAACTGATATTCAACCCGGCTGCTCCTTGCGGGGCAGCGTGGGTGGAGATGCGCTCCGGCGAGGCTGAGAGTCGAAGCTGACTCATAGCTCGCCGAGTCCACTAGCGCAGATCATGAGCCCCTTTCGCGCTCTTCTCGCGCCTTGGCGGAGCGAGGGCCGAAGGGCTCCGGCTGGAATGGCTCATCCCGCTTGCGGATGAATGCGCGGAGGCCGCCCTCCTTGCGCGCTTCCTCCAGCGGGGCGGTGAATTCTTCCCTCTTGGAGACGATGACAGCGGCGGCCAACTCAGAGTTGAGCCGCATCACGTTGTGGAGGCCCATTGTTTCAAGGCCGCGCATCGCCACTGCAAGGTTGATCTTCACTGTTTCCGGGCTGACGAGAGCGAGACGCTCAACCAGTTGAAAAGCTTCTTCAAGCGCGTCGTCCTTGGTTGGGACGACCTTGTTGACGATGCCGATGCGCAGCGCCTCCTGCGCGTCGATGTGGTCGCCGGTGAGGGCGTAGCGCAGGCCGTTCTTGTAGCCGGCGTGGTGAATCCATATGTAGTTGTCGTCAGAGATCATGCGGACTTCAACCTGCCCAAAGACGGCGTCCTCCGCCGCGATGGTGATGTGTGAGGTCAGCGCGTACCAGGAGCCGCCGCCCATGCACCAGCCGCTGACGACGGCAATGATCGGCGTGTCGATTTCATCGATGATTCGGGCGATGCGGCCGTGCTCCTTCTTCCAGAAGCGCGTGCGCCAGCGGTCAATTTCCGCCGCGATGTTGGAGCCTTCCGGTAGGCCATACGGCCAGACATAGTCCGCGCCTCCGCCTGCGATGTCGAATCCGGCTGAAAAAGCCTGTCCCGCGCCGGTGAGCACGATGGCGCGCACTTCGGGATCGGCATCGGCGGCGTCGAGGGCGTGGTGAAGCTCAATGTCCAACTCATCGGAGATGGCGTTCATCACCTCGGGACGGTTGAGCGTGATGAGCACGCCGTTACGCTGTTTCTCATAGAGCAGATTCTGGTAGTCCATATCGCCCTTCCCCCGAATCTCGGCCCCGTCTGAACGCTAAACCGGTGACGGTGACAGTGTACCTGATTGGGCGGGTCAATCGCGATGGCGAGCCGGGGTTCTCTACTAGTCGGCCTCGCCCACGTTGCCCCAGCGGGCGACGCCTAGACGCCATAGTACGACCATGTTGGTAAGGACGCCGATGACGGCCAGTGTTGCCACACCCTGACCGATGATCGCGCCGATCATGATGACGAACAGCCGGAGGTCGCGTGACGCCAGCGCGCCGGGCAGGCCCTCGAACGGCTGGCCGAATGTCGCTTCTGCCCGCGCGCGGCTGTAGCTGATCATCAATGAGCCGACAATGGCGACACCGGCGAGAAGCGTCACGGTTGTTTGATCGGCTCCGGCCTGGAATTTGAATGCCCAATAGCCGAACCCGGCAAGGATGACCGCGTCCGCGTAGCGGTCCAACAGGGCATCGAAGAACCCGCCAAATCTGCTTGCCATGTTCTTGGCGCGAGCCAGATCGCCGTCAACGCCATCCACGATTGACGATGCCTGGACGAGAACGCCCGCCCATATGTTGAGGTCGTAGTAGAAGAGTGCAGCCGCGCCCACTGCCATCAGGAACGCGATGAACGAGACCTGGTTCGGCGTGACGGGAGTGTGGGCGAGCGCCCGCGCGATGGGGCGCGAGAAGCGTCGGTTCAGGTACCGGGATACAAAGCCTTCGTGCATGCGTCGGCGCTACGTGACGTACCCGAGGGCCTCACGCGCCAGCTTCAGATCCTCCCACGTGTCCACGTCAAACCAGAATGCGCCCTCCACATCGTGGGCATGCAGGCCATTGCCTGAGAGGATCATGCGCGTCACGGCCTGGCTCAACTCATCGTGGGAACTGTCCTCAGCGAGCTTGTCTTGAATCGCATCAAAGATAGCGGGCGTGAAGAGGAACACACCGCAATCGATTCCATTCCAGTTCGGCAGATTCTTGCCGATGGCCACGATATGACCGGTGTCATCCACACTAACCCGAGTCCCCTCTTCGACATCCCGGTCGTCAGGGTCGAAATCCACGGCCAGCGCATTGAGATTCCACCCGTTCTCCTTTGCGCCGTCGACAAGCCCTCTGATGATATCTGCGGATGGCATGTGATCGGCCATGGAGAGGATGAACGGTTCTGTGCCGACCTCTTCCTTCGCGGTGAGGACGGAAACGGCGTTTCCTCGATGGTGCTCCGTGTTCATGACATATGTGATGTTGAGGCCTCGCGTTGAGCCGTCCCCAAGCACGTCCTGCAGCGCCTGCCCCTCATGGCCAATGACGATGCAGATGTCCGTTATACCGGCCTGTTGCATCCCGTCCAGTGTGTGGTCAATCACCGTCTGCCCGTTGACAGGCAGGAGCGCCTTGTGGCGGACACCGTATTGGCTAAAGCGAGAGCCATGTCCCGCTGCCAAAATGACAGCCTTCATACAAATCTCCTTTGTGCGGCGGCGAGGCTCTCTCCCCACTCGAGCCCTTCGCGGCCAAGAATCGTCGGCTAACGCCGGATGGAGTAGTCTAACACGCAATCGTTAAGAATTTGCGAATCCTGAACAGCCCGGCGCTGCACCCAAAATTGCCGGCAGAAACGGATGCCGGCTGCACGACTTCCCCCCTAATTCGCCGTGACGAGCGCGGCTCCCTCAACCTTCTTGAGTACCTCGGCGAGTGAGAGATTCTTGTCACGTAGCTGCGCGGGCAGGGCCTTCCAGAACATCCCACGGTACCTGTCCCAATCGGACAGGATTTCTGCGGAGCGCTTGCTGCCGGTCGTCTCGGCATGGCGCTCAATGAGCTCCAGAACGTGCCGCTCGTCGTCATCGTCTTCAAGCCTGTCCAGAACCAACAGCTCCTGGTTGTAGAGCGATGGAAAATCGCCGGTCTCGTCCAGAACGAACGCCGCGCCGCCGGACATGCCCGCTCCGAAATTGCGCCCCACCGTTCCGAGCACGACCACGATGCCGCTGGTCATGTATTCACAGCCGTGATCGCCCACGCCCTCCACAACGGCCTGCGTGCCGCTGTTGCGCACTGCGAATCGCTCGCCTGCCCGTCCGGCGACAAAGAAGTATCCTCCTGTTCCGCCGTAGATACAGGTGTTGCCGATGATGGAGTTCTTGTGCGACTCGAAATTTGCATCGGCTGGCGGCCTGATGACGAGTTCTCCGCCCGCCATGCCCTTGCCGACGTAGTCATTCGCCTCGCCTGTCAGCGTCATCCGGACGCCCTCATTCAGGAACGCGCCGAAGCTCTGTCCGGCGGAACCGGCGAATGACAGGTCGATCGTGCCGGGGGGCAGGCCCTTGATGCCGTAACGGTGGGCGATGGCTCCCGAGACACGCGCGCCGACGGTGCGCTGGGCATTCCTGATGTCATAGGACAGCGAGACGGGAGTTCGACTCTCGATTGCGCCGGTGATTTCCGAGAGGATGCGGTCATCCAACTTCTCGTCGTTCGGCCTGTCGTTGCGGTCTTGCTCATTGCTGACCGGGCGCTGGAAAGCGGGGTCGGCAGGGGCAATCAACTTGAGGGCGTCCACGAACCTGGCGCGCTCGAACTCTTCGATGTCCGGGCGGAGCGTCAGGAACTCGGGATGGCCGATGATCTCATTCAGCGAGCGTACGCCGATGCTTGCAAGGAGTTCGCGAACTTCCGTTGCGACGAAGGTGAAGTAATTCACGACCGTCTCGACAGAACCGTTGAACTTGGCGATCAAGTCGTCTCGCTGCGTGGCCACCCCGACGGGGCAGCTGTTCAGATGACATTGACGCGCCATTTCACAACCCAGTGCGAGCAGGGCAACTGTGCCAAAACCGACTTCATCTGCGCCGAGCATTGTCGCTATGACGACATCGCGCCCCGTGCGGATACCGCCGTCCGTGCGCAACTTGACGCGGCCGCGCAGGTCATTCATCACCAGGACTTGCTGTGCCTCTGTCAGGCCCAGCTCCCATGGCGTGCCGGCGTTCTTGATGGATGACAGCGGACTCGCGCCCGTGCCGCCCTCATGACCGGAGATCTGAACCTTGTCCGCGTAGCCCTTGGCGACGCCGGCGGCGATTGTGCCGACGCCAGCTTCCGCCACCAGCTTGACGCTGACCTTGGCTCGGGGATTGACCGTCTTGAGGTCATAGATGAGCTGTGCCAGATCCTCGATGGAGTAGATGTCGTGGTGCGGCGGCGGCGAGATCAGCGTGATCCCGGGCTGCGTGTGGCGGATGTAAGCGATGTACTCGATGACCTTGTGGCCGGGGAGCTGCCCGCCCTCGCCGGGCTTGGAGCCCTGCGCCATCTTGATCTCAAGCTCCTCGGCCATGGCGAGGTATTCCGGCGTGACGCCGAAACGGCCTGACGCGACCTGCTTGATCTTGGAGTTGGCATTGTAGCCACGCGTAAGGCCACGGAAGCGTCGGGGATCCTCACCGCCCTCGCCGGTATCAGCCGCGCCGCCGATGTGGTTCATGGCCATAGCCAGCGTCTCATGCGCTGGTGGGCTCAACGCGCCGAGCGACATTGCGCCCGTCGTGAAGTGCTTCCAGATCTCTTCGATTGGCTCCACCTCATCGATGGGGATTGGCTCACGCGTCTTGTTGAACGTCAGCACGTCCCGCAGCGAGGAAACCGGCCGATTGTTCAGCGCGTCGCGGTAGGGAACATAGTCCTCGTAGTCGCCGGATCGGACAGCCCTGTGCAGCGTCCGCACGACGATGGGGTTGTTGGCGTGGAACTCGCCGCTCTTGCGATAGCGGATGAATCCGTGGTCTTCGAGCTTGGATTTTGGCGTCAGTTCCGTGTTGAACGCCCGCTCATGCCGGGCGAGGATATCTGTCGCCAGCTCGCGGAATCCCAGTCCGCCCACCTGCGACGGCGTGCTCACAAAACACTTCTGAATAATATCGTCGCTCAGGCCGATGGCCTCAAATATCTGCGCGCCGTGGTATGACGTGACCGTGGAGATGCCAATCTTGGACATGATCTTCAGCACGCCCTTGTTGGCAGACGCCTGGTACTTGGCGAGGGTGTAGTCCTCGTCCTCCTCCTCGCTGAACTCTCCGCGTTCGAAGAGTTCACGCAGGCTCTCCCAGATGAGATACGGATTGACGGCGCTCGCGCCATACCCGATGAGCGCCGCGAAGTGGTGTACCTCTCTCGCCTCGCCCGTGTCACATACAAGGCTCGCCTTCATGCGCTTGCCGCGTCGGATGAGGTCGTGATGGACCGCCCCGAGGGCCAGCAACATTGGGATGGGCGCGTGTCGCTCGTCTACGGGCCTGTCCGAGAGAACGATGATCGAGTGTCCCGCGTCCACCGCGGAGACTGCCTGTTCACACAGATCGTCTATTGCCTTTTCCAGAGCGTCCGGACCATCCCCTGCGGTGAAGACAGCCGGCAGCGTGACGGACGAGAGGCTTGGTGAATCTACCCCACGGATTGCGTCGAGCTCATGGTCACGGATAACGGGTCCGGGGACGGCGAGCAGATGTGCCGCCTCCTCGCGTTCCCGCAGCATGCTGTCGCGCGGGCCGAGGTACGTCTCTGCGGACATGACGATGGCCTCGCGGATAGGGTCGATTGCCGGGTTTGTCACCTGCGCGAATCGCTGCTTGAAATAGTTGAACAGGGAGGGCTGCATCCGGGAGAAGACCGCCAACGGCGTGTCATCGCCCATCGAATACGTGGCGTCCTTGCCCTCCTGCACCATGGGCTTGATGACGATGAGCAGCTCTTCCGCCGTCATCCCGAAGGCCTTTTGGCGGCGCATCAACTCCATCTCAGATTCAAGGTGATGCCCCGCGCCGTTCTGCATGGAGTGTATTGGCACGTTCAGCTGGATGTACTGACGTTCCGCCCACTCGCGATAGGGCTGCTGCACGGCGATTTCACTCTTGATCTCGCCGTTCTTCATGATGCGCCCGCTGCGGGTGTCAACGGCAATCATGTGCCCGGGGCCAAGACGGCCCTTTTCGATGATGCGCTCATTCGCGATGTGCGGCAGGACGCCGACCTCTGAACCCATGACCACAAGGCCGTCATCCGTGATGATGTAGCGGGCAGGGCGCAGGCCGTTGCGATCCAGCGATGCCCCGACTGTCTCGCCGTCCGACCATGCCAGCGCGGCGGGGCCGTCCCACGGCTCGGTCAGGGATGCGTGGTATCGATAGAATCCGCGAAGATCCTCGTCCATGTGCGGCATGTTCTCCCACGCCTCCGGCGTGAGCATCATCATGGAGTGCAACAGGCTCCGACCGGACACCTGCAGGAGTTCAAATGCGTGATCCAGAGAGGCGGAGTCCGAGACCGTCTGCGATGTTAGCGGCGTGATTGTGCGGATATCGTCCTTCGACCACACTTCGGAACTGAGGTCGGCCTCGCGTGCTCGCAGCCAATTGCGGTTGCCCTGCAGGGTGTTGATTTCACCGTTGTGGGCCAGGAATCGGAATGGCTGCGAAAGCTGCCAATTGGGGAACGTGTTGGTGGAATAGCGCTGATGGAAGACGGCCAGAGCCGATTCAAAGTCTGGGTCATCAAGATCTTTGTAGAAGCCCGACAACTGCGTTGCGACAAGTAGACCCTTGTACACGACTGTCCTTGATGAAAAGGACGGGATGTAGAACTCGGTGTCGTCCTGCGCCGTCATTTCGTTTTCGACGGCTCGCCGTACCAGGTACAGCGCGCGTTCAAACGCGTCATTATCCAGGTCCGACGGGCGGGCAATAATCGCTTGTCGAATATCCGGCTGGGTGGCCAGCGCCTGTTCGCCGAGTACGGAGGGATCGTTCGGCACATCCCGCCACGTCAGGAAGCGAAGGCCGCGCTTCGCCGTCTCCTGCTCGACCATCTTGGCCGCATGCTTCGAGCCATCCGGGTTCTCGGCGTTAAAGAACACCATGCCGAGCGCGAGGTCATCGCCTGAGACATCGGAAATGCCATGAGAGGCGAGCTCGCGAAGGAGCAGCTTGCGTGGAAGTTGTGTCAGGATACCTGCGCCGTCACCCGTGCGAGCGTCTGCAGATACTGCGCCTCGGTGGGTGAGATTGACCACGGCAGTAATCGCCTGCCTGACAATGTCATACGACGGAACGCCGGAAACCTGTGCGATAAAGCCGGTTCCGCAGGCATCCTTTTCGTGGATGGGATCGTATAGCGGCGGCGCGTCAGGACGCCGCCACTGACGTGCTTCTATTGAGGCCATAGCCAATTGTACACAAAACCCCCTTGAAACTCACGGGGCGGGCAGGGACGGCGGCTATAGGGTTTGCAGGTAGCGGTCGATCTCAAAGTCGGTCACATGCGCGCGGAACGCCTCCCACTCAATCCGCTTGTTCTCAATGAAGCTATTGAATATGTGGTCACCCAAGGCATCGCGCACAAGGTCACTCTTCTCCGTCAGCAGGATTGCTTCATGCAGGCTGCGGGGCAGTTCTCCAATGCCCATCTCAGCCCGCTGCGCCCCGGACATGCCGAACGCGTTTTCGTTCAACGCGTCGGACGGCTGCAGATTGCGCTCGATGCCGTCAAGGCCGGCAGCGAGCATAACGGAGAAGGCGAGGTACGGATTGCAGGCCGGATCGGGCGCCCTGTATTCGAGGCGCGCAGCCTCCGGGTTGCTGGGCGGAACGCGCGGAATGCGGATGAGATCCGAGCGGTTGCGGTGGGCCCACGTCAAATACACCGGGGCCTCATAGCCCGGCACAAGCCGCTTGTAGGAGTTGATCCACTGGTTGGTGATGGCCGTGAATGCAGGCGCGTGCTCAAGCAGTCCCGCGATGAAATTCAGGGCGATCGGAGATAGGTGATTGGGGTCGTCCGCCGAATAGAAAGCGTTGGCCTCACCCCTGAAGAGCGACTGATGCGTGTGCATGCCGCTGCCGTTTTCAGTGGTAATGGGTTTCGGCATGAATGTAGCGTGAACGCCATGCTGCCGCGCGATTTCACGTACCACCAGGCGATACGTCATGCAGTTGTCGGCCATCGTCAGCGCGTCAGTGTACCGGAGGACGATCTCATCCTGGCCGGGCGCGACCTCATGATGGCTGTATTCCGCCTCGATGCCCATTTCCTCCAGCGTCAGGATGGTTTCCCTGCGGAGGTCGGAGGCGACGTCCAATGGCATCTGGTCGAAATAGCCGCCGTTGTCCAGCGGGGTCGGGTCGTCAGGGCCGCGGAAATAGTAGTACTCAAGCTCCGGCCCCACGTAGAACGTGTAGCCGAGTTCCTGCGCGCGCTGCAGATTGCGGCGCAGAACATAGCGCGGATCGCCATCGAAGGGCTCGCCCTCCGGCGTGTAGATATCCGCGAAGATGCGGGCGACGCCCGGATGCTCAGGACGCCAGGGCAAGATGGCGAATGTGGACGGGTCCGGCACGGCGACCATGTCCGATTCATCTACACGGGCGAATCCCTCAATGGATGCGCCGTCGAAACCGATGCCGTGCTCAAGCGCGACCTCAAGCTGCGCGGGACTCAAAGAGAATCCCTTGAGGTTCCCGAGGATGTCCGAGAACCATAGCCTGATGAACTTGACGTTGCGCTCCCTGACCGTGCGGAGCACGAATTCCCTTGCCGATTCGTCAGCCTGTATTGCCACTGTTCCCACCGTCTTCCCGTGGCTTCTCGTGGTTGACCGTTCCGCGACGCTGCGTATTACGGCCATGAGGGGCGGCGACTGCCTGCGAGACTCGGCCACTCATTGGCCTGAGAATCCCGCAGGCGCGCCGCTGTGCTTTGGGTGTCGCCGTTTAGCCGTCGTAGTACAGGAAGTACTCGTAGGGGTGCGGGCGGAGGCGCATCGGGTCCACCTCGTTCTCCCTCTTGTAGGAGATCCAGCCCTCGATGAGGTCCGGTGTGAACACGCCGCCCTGGAGCAGGTACTCGTTGTCCGCCTCCAGTGCAGCCAGCGCATCTGCCAAGCTTCCGGGGACGTTGGGCAGCGCAGCGGCCGCTTCACCCTCCATCTCGTAGATGTCATGATCCACGGACGGGCCGGGGTCAATCCGGTTCTGGATGCCGTCCAGCCCTGCCATCAGCATCGCGGAGAACGCAAGGTAGGAGTTCGCCATCGGATCCGGGCAGCGGAACTCAATGCGCTTGGCGGCCGGCGTGTCCATCTCATACATGGGAATCCGCACCGCGGCGCTCCGATTCCGCTGTGAGTAGACCAGGTTCACGGGCGCCTCATAGCCGGGGACCAACCGCCGGTACGAGTTTGTTGTCGGCGCGGCAAAGGCCAGGATGGACGCGGCGTGCTTGAGCAGGCCGCCAATGTAGAAGCGCATCGTTTCACTCATCTGCGCGTAGCCGTTCGCATCGTAGAAGATGGTCGCGCCGTCTTTCCAGAGCGACTGGTGCGTGTGCATTCCCGTGCCGTTGTCGCCAAAGATGGGCTTCGGCATGAACGTGGCGGTTTTGCCCATCTGCCGCGACTTCTCCTTGACGATGTACTTGTAGACCTGGATTGCGTCGCACTCTGCCACGAGGGGCCCATAGTGGAGACCGATCTCGCCCTGCCCCGCCGTTGCCACCTCATGGTGGTGCTTGTCGATGTTGAGGCCGGCGTCCATCATCGCCAGGATGATATGGGAGCGAACGTCCTGCTGCGTATCGACCGGCGGTAGCGGAAAGTAGCCCCCCTTGTTGCGCGGGCGGTGACCCAGGTTGGGGCGATTGTTGTGGACATCATCAGGACGTCCTGAGTTCCAGACGCCCTCGTCAGAGTCAATGAAGAAGTAGCCCTCGTTCTGCTGGTAGTCGTAGCGGGCGCTGTCGAAGATGAAGAACTCTGCCTCGGGACCCCAGTTGCTCGCGTCTGCGATGCCTGTGCTCTTGAGGTACTCCTCCGCCTTGCGCGCCACGTAGCGCGGGTCGCGTGAATACGCCTGGCCCGTCACTGGGTCGCGGATGTCGCAGATCACTGCCAGCGTCGGGACCTCCAGTAACGGATCCACGTACGCGCCGGCGGGATCCGGCACGACGAGCATGTCGGACTCGTCGATCGTCTGGAACCCACGAATGCTTGAACCGTCGAAGCCCGTGCCATTCCTGAACAGGGCTTCGTCCATCAGGGCTGCGGGAATTGTGAAGTGTTGGGTTGTTCCGAGCAGATCCGTAAATCGCAGGTCGACCATCTTGATGTCATTCGCGGCCGCGTAGGCAATCACCTCGCCCGGCGAGGAAAATGTGCCCAGCACCCCGTTGCTCGTCGAGTCTGCCATCAAAAACTCCTTCCGGTGTTGTTCTGCCAATTAATCGGAGTGAGCCTGACCAATTGGCCAGCCCCTGCCCCACATCCAGAATGCTGACGCAGGTGGGGTGTTGGGTTACGAACGTGTTACAGTCCGCGAATCGATGTTGGTTGTCTACCGTGAATCCGGGTTGGCACGAAGACGGTACCCCACGTTGCGCACCGTCTCAACGAACGTGTGCGTGGGATCCTCGATCTTGCTGCGCAAGCGGCGCACGTGAACGTCCACTGTTCGCGTGCCGCCGAAATAGTCATAGCCCCACACCACGTCCAGCAAGGTGTTGCGTGTGAAAACATGGCCGGGGCGCGAGGCGAGGATGCGCAGCAGTTCGTACTCCTTGAAGGTGAGTGTGACCTGCCGAACGCCTACCCAGACTTCATAGCGGGCGAGATTGATGCGAAGATCACCAACGTTTATCTCATCCTCATTGGCGGAGCGGGCGCGATACCGCGCATAGAGGAGGGCAAGGCGCGCGATTACCTCTGAGGGATCGGCGGGAACCAGGACGAAATCATCAAGGCCCAGCGATGCCTCAATTTCGCGGAGCTGTCCGGGGTGCACCAGGCCGAGAACAGGGACATAGACATCCTTGTGGCAGGCTGAAGCAATCTCGCGGACGTAGGCGGACCTCGCAAGCGGCCCTGCCATGTCGATGATCAGGATGTCATGGGGCCCCTGCGAAACCTCCTCCGTATCGTCGGCCTCAGTGAGCGGCGTGCATGCGATGACCTCACGGTCGAATGCGGCCGTCAGGTCGGTAAAGGCCGACGCTTCCTGAGCGCTCAATAATGCGACATGCATGTGGACGTACTCATTGGAGACTGAATGAGTATAGCTTGTGCTGCCGATGGTATTCTGGTGAGCACAATGACCCTGACAGTTGAACAACCCATGCCGCGGCCGCGTCGCCTGCCGGAGTGGTTCAAGGTTCCCGCCCCGGGCAGCGAGCGCTACCGTAAGTTGAAGGCCCTCGTGGAGGGCAATTCGCTTCATACGGTCTGTGAGGAGGCGCGGTGCCCCAACATCGGCGATTGCTGGGATCGGGGCACGGCAACGTTCATGATCCTCGGCGACACGTGCACACGCGCCTGCCGTTACTGCGCCGTCAAGACCGGCGACCCGGGTGGTGTGGTCGATGCTCTTGAGCCCTTGCGCGTTGCGCAGGCCGTCCACCGTATGGGCATCACGTACGCCGTCATCACATCTGTCGACCGTGACGATTTGCCCGACGGCGGAGCGGCCATCTTTGCCCAGACGATTGGTGCAGTGAGGCGCGTCGCGTCAGGCGTTGGTGTTGAGGTACTCATTCCGGATTTCGGCGGGAATTGGGACGCGCTGCGCGCAGTAATCGATGCGGCGCCGGATGTCCTTAACCACAACATCGAAAGTGTGCCGTCCGTGTTTCGCACGGTGAGGCCGCGGGGAAACTACTGGCTATCGCTGGAACTGCTGGAACGGGCCAAGCGGGAAGGCATGCGCACGAAGTCCGGCATCATGGTCGGGCTGGGGGAGACTCGCGAGGAACTCCTCTCGACGATGAATGATCTGGTCAGCGTTGGATGCGACATTCTCACCATCGGTCAGTACCTGCGGCCAACACCGTCACACGCGCCACTGGACAGGTTCTATACGCCTGCAGAGTTTGCCGAACTTCGCGAGGAAGGGATGGCGCGTGGCTTCAAGCACGTGGAATCCGGACCCCTCGTCCGAAGCTCCTACCATGCGGAGGAACAAGCGGGACGCTAGCTGCCGTTCACCTCGACGTCTTGGGAACCCATTCCCTTTAGGGACACCGTCGCCCCGGCCCAGGCAACCCCCATCTCAACGATGGTGGCGAGGCCGATGAGCAGAGTCGCCTGCAGGAAGAAAAACTGCGGGAAGAGCTGAATCATCCTGTCGTCTGCCGTTCCCCGCCACAGATCGTTGGAGAAGCTGAGCAGGTGGAATTGCAGGAAGAGGAAATTGAACCCGCCCAGCGCCGCGAACAGGCCGATACCGATGATTGCCAGCACTGTCCAGAACGCGCCCTGACGGATACGACGAAAGATGATTGCGGCCAGATCCGGCCGTCCGCGCGCCGCAACAACCGTAGCCGCGATTAATATGCCAAGGATGGTGACAGTCGCTACTGCCTGTACGAAGTAGACGCGGTTGAGCAGGTCACGGACATCCCGGAAGTGAATGGCCTCCGGTTCGGTAAACAGCGGCTCGCTGATGCCGTTGACGACAATCTCGGTTGTAATCAGGTCCTCATCCGACTCGAAGTAATCGATGAGCCCGGCAGTGCCCTTGATCAGTTCAGCGCGTTCGACACCCGTTCGTTCCGGCGCGTCAAATGCATCGATGACGTAGGTATAGACGGCCTGACTGTGGAAGGCGATTCGGACGTTTGTCGTGATGAACAGGGCGGGCAAGGCAAGGACGATAACTATGCCGAGCACCTGGAACAATCGTATGGATAACACGTCCGCAAGAATAAGGAACAGATGCAGAAGGTGTCAAAAGCGGAAAGGGGCGGCGCATTGCGCCGCCCCCATCTCGTCGCTTGATTGTGACTTCTCTGCCAGAGGCAACTATTTCTCAGACTCGGTGCCCGATTCCTCCAGCTCAGGGAAATCGTCATCGTCCTCTTCGTCATCCAGGTCGAGGTCGAAATCGTCTCCATCGTCGCCGAACGCCGCGTTGAAGATTCGCTCCAATCCGGCGTCGATCTCGTCTTCCTCGAAGCCCTCGTCGGGATCGGCAAGCGCCGTTGCCACGGCGCCGGCCTCGAGTAGATCGTCCTCGATTTCGTCCGCAATACCCAGCCTCGCCGGAATCAGACGACCGATGATGACGTTTTCCTTAAGACCGACGAGACGATCAACCTTGCCGAGCAGCGCCGCTTCCGTGAGAACCCGTGTGGTCTCCTGGAATGACGCAGCCGCAAGGAAGCTCTCCGTGCTGAGCGAGACCTTTGTCACGCCGAGCAGGACGGAGACTGCCAACGACGGCTCGCCGCCCTCCGCAATGATCTTCTCATTGACGGACTGCCACAGGAACCGGTCGACAAGCTCACCCTGAAGGAACTCGGTATCGCCGGGCTGCTCCACGCGAACGCGGCGCAGCATCTGGCGGACGATGATCTCAATGTGCTTGTCGTGGATAACGACGCCCTGGGAGCGGTACACGCGCTGAACCTCGTCCACGAGGTACCGCTGCGCGGCGTCCTTGCCGCGGACACGCAGCACGTCCTGTGGATTCAGCGGTCCCTCGGCGAGCGCCGCGCCTGCGTCAATACGCTGGCCGGTTTCAACAAGGATGCGAACGTTTGGCGAAACCTGGTAGGTCCGGTCATCGATGTCACGGTGAACGATAGTCATCGTATCGCCGCGCACCGTTACCTCGCCGTCCATCGCCGCGGTGACCGGAGTTGGGACGGGCGCTGTGGTTTCCGGCGCCTCTTCCTCTGCTGCCTTCTTTCGGCGGCTTCGGGTCTTGGGCTTGACCGCGGGGCCCGCGAGTTCCGCGCCTGAGTCGACGAAATCGCCGGACTTGACGCGCACCTCGAAGCCTTCGGGAATCTGGTAGTCCTCTGCGACAGTCTCTTCGTTGACGACGCGGACGCGTCGGCCGTTCGTGTCCTCTGTCACTTCGACAACGCCGTCGATCTCGGTTATCGGCGCGACTAGCTTGGGTACGCGCGCTTCGAAGATCTCCTCGACGCGCGGCAGGCCGCTGGTGATGTCCACACCGGCAACACCGCCCGTGTGGAACGTCCGCATTGTGAGCTGCGTGCCGGGCTCACCGATGGATTGCGCGGCGATGATGCCAATGGCCTCGCCGGCCTCCACCAGCCGTCCACGGGCGAGTGACCGCCCATAGCAGAATCGGCACATGCCGTGCGGGGCCTGGCACGTTAGCGGGCTGCGCACGTAGACGCGGTTGATTCCGGCGTCCTGGATCACAGCCGCCTTCTCTTCATCAATTTCCTCGTTGCGGTCGACAATGATTTCGCCGGTGTTCGGATCCGCAACCGGAGCGGCAGCCATGCGGCCAAGAATGTGCTCCGAGAGGGAACCCAGCAGGCGATCCATCGTGTCGCCGTCAATCCACACGCCGTCCAGCGTGCCGCAATCGTCATCATTTGCGATAACGTCCTGCGCCACGTCGATGATGCGACGCGTTAGGTAACCGGAGTCAGCCGTCCGAAGAGCCGTGTCAGCGAGTCCCTTGCGGGCGCCGTGCGTTGAGATGAAGTACTCCAGCACGCTCAGGCCTTCACGGAAGCTGGAGCGAATCGGCAGCGGCAGAATCTTGCCCTTGGGGTCTGCCATCAGGCCCCGCATCCCGGCCATCTGCTTGATCTGTGCGATATTACCCTTCGCCCCGGAGCCGGCCATCAGGTACAGGTTTCCGAACTCGCGGAGGCGGGTCTCGATAACTGTTTCCATCTCGCGGTTCACGCCCTGCCAGATCTCAATAACCCGCTCTTCCAGCTCATCCTCGCTGACGAGGCCGCGCTGGAAGTTGCGCTGAACCACGGACACTTCTTCCTCGGCCCTCTCCAACATCCCGGCCTTCTCCGGCGGAACGACCACGTCGTTCAGGGCGATGGTCAGACCGGATTCCGTCGCGTAGTGAAAGCCGAGCTTCTTCAGGGCGTCGAGGATCAGGGCAGTGGCATCGTTGTCCACAGAGCGGTAGCACTCTGTAACGACTTCCTTGAGCGCCTTCTTGTCTACAATCTCGTTGCGGTACAACACGGCGCTGGGAAGCACCTGGTTGAACAGGATGCGACCGACGCTGGTCGTCAACGGTTCCAGGGTCCAGCCATCCGGCATCTCTTCCTGGAGATTCAGCTCAACAATGTCAGTCCGGCCGTCCTCGCTCATCACGAGGCGCGGCAACAGGTTCAAGCGTGTCGTGCCGTCGGTGCTGACTGCCGTACCCTCGCGGATACGAACCTCCGCCCGGAGGTCAATCTGCCCGAGGTCGTGAGCCAGCTTGGCGTCGTCATAGGTGATGAAGCCCTGGCCTTCGCCCTGTGCGCCCGGCAGCGGCGTTGTCAGGTAGTAAATGCCGACAACGATGTCCAGCGTTGGGGCGACGATCGGCTCGCCGGAACTCGGCAACAGCATGTTGTGCGTGGAGATCATCAGCTTGCGCGCCTCTTCAACGGCACGCCGGCCAATCGGCACGTGGACGGCCATCTGGTCGCCGTCAAAGTCGGCGTTGTAGGCCGCGCAGACAAGCGGATGAATCTGGATAGCGCTGCCCTCAACAAGCACCGGCTCAAAGGCCTGGATGCCGAGGCGATGCAGGGTGGGGGCGCGGTTGAGGAACACCGGGCGCTCCGTGATCACCTCTTCAAGGAGATCCCAGACCTCGCCTCGGCGCTTCTGGTCCACCATGCGCTTTGCGCTCTTGATGTTGGGCGCGATGCCGTGCAGCACGAGCCTGTGCATCACGAACGGCTTGAACAGCTCAAGCGCCATCTGCTTGGGCAGGCCGCACTGGTGCAGCTTCAAGGTGGAGCCGACAACGATCACGGAACGGCCGCTGTAGTCCACGCGCTTGCCAAGCAGGTTCTGGCGGAACCGCCCCTGCTTGCCTCGCAGCATGTCTGAGAGCGACTTGAGCGTGTGGTTGTGGCTGCCGGTGATGGCGCGGCCGCGGCGGCCGTTGTCGATCAACGCGTCGACGGCCTCCTGGAGCATCCGCTTTTCATTGCGGACAATGATGTCCGGCGCGCCAAGTTCCATGAGCCTCTTGAGGCGGTTGTTGCGGTTGATAACACGACGATAGAGGTCGTTCAGATCGCTCGTGGCGAAACGACCGCCGTCCAGCTGCACCATAGGGCGCAGGTCCGGCGGCAAGACGGGCAGGACAGTCAGGACCATCCACTCGGGCTTGTTATCGCTCTTGCGGAATCCCTCAACGACGCGCAGCCGCTTAGCCGCCTTCTTGGCCTTCTGGCCGGTGGAGCCGATGGCCTCGGCATGCAGCGTCTCGCGCAACTCTTCAAGATCCATCGTGCTGATGATTTCCAGCAACGACTCCGCGCCCATGCCGGCACGGAACAGGAAACCGTACTGTTCGTTGCGGTCCTTGAACTCGTTCTCCGTCATGGTCTTGCGGGTCTGCAGCTGCTCGAGGTCGCCGCGGCGGGAGTCCCACGCCTTTCGCGCCTCCTGAATGCGCTCCTGGGTATCCTTTTGCAGAGTGGCAATTTCCTGCTGTGCGCCGCCCTGCTGCTCCACCGACTCCGTGATTAGCTCCTCAAGAACGGCATCAAGAGAGGCAACGCTCTCCTCGGTGATCTTCCTGCCCTTCGCCACAAGCGTGCGTCCATGAACGCTGATCGTGTCGCTGGCCTTCTGGCCAACCAACTCGGGCAGGCCGGTGCGGAGGGCTTCAACATCAGCCTCGATCATCGCGCGACGCTCGGCGAGTTCCCGCGTGCTCTGCTCGCGGATGGCGGTGACGTTGGCGTCCAGCTCGGCGCGAATCTCCTCAAGGAGCTTGTCTTCTCGCTCCGCGAACTCATCAAGGACTTCCTTCTTGCGCTCCTCATCCACCTCGATGATCACGTACTGAGCGTAGTAAAGGACTCGCTCCAGGTTGCGCGGTGTCATATCCAGCAGCATGGCGAGCCAACTCGGTGTGCCCTTGGCGAACCAGATATGGGCGACGGGGGCGGCCAGGTTGATGTGCCCCATCCGCTCACGCCTAACCTTGGCGCGCGTCACTTCAACGCCGCAGCGGTCACAGATCACGCCGCGGTAGCGGATGCGCTTGTACTTGCCGCAATAGCACTCGAAATCCTTGGTCGGACCAAAGATGCGCTCATCAAAGAGCCCATCCTTTTCCGGCTTCTGATTGCGGTAGTTGATCGTCTCAGGCTTGGTGACCTCGCCGTAGGACCACGACCGGATCTGATCCGGGGAGGCGAGTGAGATTCGTATTGCGCTGAAACTAGGATCCGTCATTCTCTCTCTCCTCCATGTCTCCATCGCCGAAGTCATCCACGCGCAAGGCCCCGCTTAGGGCCAATTCCAGTGCCGGAACGTCCGGGTCTTGCAGCAGCTCGATAGCAAGTCCAAGGCTCTGCAGTTCCATCTGCAGGACGTGGAAGGACTCCGGGATACCGTGTTCAATCACGTCCTCGCCCTTCACGATGGCCTCATACGTCTGCTGCCTCCCTTGCACGTCATCGGACTTGATCGTGAGCATTTCCTGGAGGTTGTGCGCGGCGCTGTATGCCTCAAGCGCCCAGACTTCCATCTCGCCGAACCGCTGGCCGCCGAACTGAGCCTTTCCGCCCAACGGCTGCTGTGTAATCAGCGAATACGGGCCCGTTGAACGGGCGTGAATCTTGTCTTCCACAAGGTGGATCAGCTTGAGCATGTAGATGTAGCCGACGGTCACGGGCTGGCCGAACGCCTCGCCCGTGCGGCCGTCACGCAGGATCACCTTGCCGAAGATCGGCGGATGGTTGCCGCTCTTCCGGTAGTGCTCCTCCGTCTTCGCCACAACGCCTTCGGTGTCCAGCTTCTTGTGGGACACTCCCTGCTGATCAAGCCAGAGCCGCAGGCAGACGTCCTTCGCGACGCCGCGTGTGCGGTCGCTGAATACAGGAGCCGGGTCGATGCCCTTGTCCTGGAGCCACGCTTCCGCGATCTCCTGCTCAAACGTTGGCTCGCCATGCTCTCCGGTTGCGCGAACCGCGCCGGACTCATGTGCGATGTATGCGCGGCCGAGGGCGTCCTCAATGGAGCCCGGGTCTGCGCCGTCGAAGACGGGCGTCACGACCTGGAATCCAAGCTCGCGCGCCGCAGAGCCAATGTGCGTTTCAAGGATCTGGCCAAGGTTCATACGGGAAGGCACGCCGATGGGGTTGAGGATGATCTCAACCGGCGTCCCGTCGGGCAGGTAGGGCATGTCTTCAATCGGCATGATGCGGGAGATGACGCCCTTGTTTCCATGGCGCCCCGCCATCTTGTCGCCGACGGAGATCTTGCGGGTCTGCGCCACCCATACACGCACCAGTTCATTGACGCCGGCCTGCAGGTCATCCTTCTGCTCGCCGGTCAGGATGCGAACGTCGATAACCTTGCCGTGCTCGCCGTGCGGGACACGGAGCGACGAGTCCTTTACCTCGCGCGCCTTCTCACTGAAGATTGCGCGGAGCAGCTTCTCCTCCGGCGAGAGCTCAGTCTCGCCCTTGGGAGTGATCTTGCCGACAAGGATGTCGCCGGCATTCACCTCTGCGCCGATGCGGATGATTCCCTTTTCGTCGAGGTCAGCAAGGGCTTCTTCACCCACGTTCGGGATGTCTCGCGTGATCTCCTCACGCCCCAGCTTGGTGTCGCGGGCCTCGACCTCGTGCTTCTCGATATGGATTGACGTGAACTTGTCCTCGCGTACGACGGATTCGGAGAGGATAATCGCGTCCTCAAAGTTGTAGCCCTCCCAGGACATGAACGCGCACAGCACGTTCTGGCCGAGGGCCAACTCGCCCTGCACCGTGGAGGCGCAGTCGGCGATCGGATCGCCTGTTTTGACCACGTCACCCGGGGCCACCGAGGGCTTCTGGTTGATGACCGTTCCCTGGTTGGACCGCTCGAACTTGCGGACGCGGTGGGGATAGGTCTTACCGTCATCACCCTTGATGATGATCTCTTCGGCCGTCGCGGTAACGACGGTTCCGTCAACGCGGGAGAGCAGTATTTGACCGCTGTCTTTCGCGACGCGGGACTCCATGCCGGTGCCGACGATGGGCACGTCCGGGCGGACGAGCGGCACAGCCTGCCGCTGCATGTTGGAGCCCATCAGCGCGCGGTTGGCGTCGTCGTGCTCAAGGAACGGGATAAGCGCAGTGGAGACACTGAAGATCTGCTTGGGAGAGACATCCATGAATTCCACGTCTACGGAGCGTGCCGTGTGCGGCTCTCCCTGTCGCCTAACCTCGATCATGTCCGTGATCATCTCACCGACTTCATTAAGCTCGGTGTTGGCCTGCGCGATGTCGTGCCGCTCTTCCTCGTCCGCGTCCAGGTACTCGGACTCATTGAGCACGAAGGGGCGCACGGGGATGTCCAGCGGCGCGAGCCGCGCGATCGACTTGGCAAGATCGGCGGAGACCACCGTTCCGGCCTCCGCGACCAGCTTCTTGCGCCGATCTCTGACGTCCTCGAGAAGCGTGTGACCCTCGAGCCACTTGGGCTCCTTATTCGGGATTTCCTTGAGCACGCGCCGGTACGGCGTCTCGATGAAACCGAAGGGGTTGATCTTAGCGTATGTGGCAAGAGACCCAAGCAGGCCAATGTTTGGCCCCTCGGGCGTCTCGATGGGGCAGATGCGTCCGTAGTGGGAGTTGTGAACGTCACGCACGTCGAAACCGGCGCGCTCGCGGGACAGTCCGCCCGGGCCCAGCGCAGAGAGACGCCTCTTGTGCGTCAACTCGGCCAGGGGGTTGGTCTGATCCATGAACTGCGATAGCTGGGAGCCACCAAAGAACTCACGCAGCGACGCAACGATTGGCCGCACGTTGACGAGATGGCCGGGCGTCGCGCCCTCCGGCTGCACGAGCGTCATGCGCTCCCGTGCCACGCGCTCCATGCGGAGCAGGCCGACGCGGAACTGGTTCTGAATCAACTCGCCGACGGATCGGACACGGCGGTTCCCCAAATGGTCGATGTCATTGGGCCGCGACGCACCGCTGTGAACGCGAATCATCTGCCTGATGAGCGCGACGATGTCCTCCGGCAGGAGGATGCGCGTTTCGGAGTCAACCTGCGATCCGAGGCCGCGATTGAGCTTGTAACGGCCCACCCGCGCCAGGTCATAGCGCCGGGGGTCAAAGAACAGGTGATGAATGAGCGTCTTGGCGTTGTCCAGCACGGACGGCTCACCGGGGCGCAAGCGACGGTAGAACTCCAGCAGCGCCTCGTCCGTCGTGCCTGCGTGCGGCTCCTTTTCGAGCGTTGTGCGAATCAGGCTCGCGTCGCCGGGCTGATCCACGTCGGAGAACATGGAGAGAATCTCGTTCTCGTCGTAGCCAAGCGCGCGCAGCAACAGTGTGACCGGCATCTTGCGGCGACGGTCTACCTTGACGCTGATGATGCCCTTGTTGGAGATATCGAATTCCAGCCAGGCGCCGCGATTGGGAATGAGCTTGGTCATGCACAATTCGCGCCCCGTGGACGGGTCGCGCTCCAGCGTGAAATAAGCGCCGGGCGAGCGGACAAGCTGGCTGACGACGACTCGCTCCGCGCCATTGATGATGAACGTGCCCCGGTCGGTCATGAGAGGAACGTCACCCAGGAAGAGATCTTGCTCCTTGACCTCGCCCGTTTCCTTAACTGTCAACTCAGCCTTGACGTGGAGCGGGGCAGAATAGTTCAGGTCCTTGTCGCGGCACTCATCTTCGGTATGCTTGGGCGCATCAAAGCGGTGCTCGACGAATCGGAGTTGGAATCTGCCGCCGACCGCCTCTGCACGCGCCTTGCCTTCCCGCACAAGTTCCAGGATCTCGCGTGGAGAGCGACCGGCACTGAGATCGGCGGGCAGGGTCTCCCGCGCGGCGTCCTGGATGGGACTGATTTCAGAAAGGAGTTCGGCGATTCCATCAGTCTTGAACCAATTGAAGGAGTCGACTTGTATTTGGATTAGATTTGGCGGCGCGAGTATTTCATCGACCCGCGAGTAGTTCTTGATTGACTCCCTCATGGTTGCGACCATTCGGCGCTCCTCCCTCTACACAAGCAGAAAAAGCCCGCTCGCGGGGCATGTTTCACTACCCAGCGAACAGGCATATCGGTGCGATCTAACGGGTCGACGTCCACCCAAGCACAATCGAATACTATAGCACACGCCCACAAACGTCAAATGACAGGCGCGTAAATGGGCACCTCCTTCATACCCTGTCTATCTCATCAAGCCCGGCAAGAAACTCACGGAATCCGCTGGGCGGCTCCCCCGGTATGACGGCCACGACGGACTGGAGCGCCGACACCAGGTCGTCGTCTATTTCGAACGGCATGTTCAAGGCGACCGACCACGCGGCAGCATGCGCCAACGAGGCCGGCACTGCTTGTTCAACAGGTGAATCGGCCTTCCGCATAATCAGCACCGGGGTGAGGGCGGGGCCGTCCCGCGAGTCAATCATCAGTAATTTGATGCCCAGGACGACGCCTGCGCCCCGTGACGCCGTGTCTTTGAGGTGGTCGAGGACGTTCCTGCCCGGCATTCCGTCA
This sequence comes from Dehalococcoidia bacterium, assembly GCA_965207115.1. Lineage (GTDB taxonomy): Bacteria > Chloroflexota > Dehalococcoidia > UBA6926 > UBA6926 > VXMO01. The sequence goes on from CBDBLR010000003.1 coordinate 297,273, forward strand.
TCCGCCAGGAGGCTGCCGAGAACGACGGCCTCCTTCTCCAGAACGTTGAGTGCCAGCCGGTCCTCCCCCTCCGTGCTGTGGAGGATGAGCACGTGCTGTTTCGTTTCGGCGTCCTCAGACACCTTTTCAACCAGGTAGTTCATAGCTGTCCCTGCGCCGCTCCAGTATAGGCGCCGAAGGCATGTCGCAGAGTGGCGCCCTGTATACTGCAAAGGCATCAATAACGGCGGAAAATCACGCAGGGGACGAGCATTCTATGGCAGTGGAGCGGCGCGAAGGTAATCCATACAACCTCAGATACGATCCCATCGCGCTTGATCGGAAATGGCAGGAGCGGTGGGAGTCGGACGGCCTTAATGAGGCCAACCCCGACGATTCCCGCCCAACGTGGTACGCCCTCACGATGTTCCCGTATACCTCCGGCGATTTGCACGTCGGCCACTGGTATGCCGAAGCACCGGCGGACGCCCACGCGCGTTATATGCGGATGCGCGGCTACAACGTGCTTCACCCAATGGGGTTCGACGCGTTCGGCCTGCCTGCGGAAAACGCAGCCATCCAGCGCGGAATCCATCCGCAAACATGGACGCTGGACAACGTCGATCGTATGCGCGGGCAACTTAAGACCATCGGCGCGGGCTACGACTGGCGGCGTGAAGTCATCACCTGCCTGCCCGAGTACTACAAGTGGAACCAATACTTCTTCCTCAAGATGTTTGAGAATGGCATCGCCTACCGCGCGATGGCTCCTGTTAACTGGTGTGAGAAAGACCAGACGACGCTCGCAAGAGAGCAGGTCATGCCCGACGGCACGTGCGAACGCTGTGGCACAGTCGTCTACCAGCGGGACCTGGAGCAGTGGTTCTTCCGCATTACGGACTATGCCGAGGAACTGCTGGACAACTCGAAAATCGATTGGCCAGAGCGCATCAATCTGATGCAGACCAATTGGATCGGGCGCTCCGAGGGTGCTGAGATCTCGTTCGGGCTTGATGTGCCCGGCGTGGATGTTGATGAGTTGCGCGTATTCACTACGCGCCCGGATACCACCTACGGCGTCACCTTCATGGTGCTCGCCCCTGAGCATCCCCTGGTTCCGGCGCTGACCACGGACGAGCAGCGCGCCGAGGTGGAGGCTTACGTAGCACAGGCGCGGCGCCTGACGGAGATTGAGCGGCTGGCCGTGGATAAGGAAAAGACGGGCGTTCCGCTGGGCACGTACTGCATCAACCGGCTCAACGGCCAGAAGGTCGCTCTGTGGATAGCCGACTATGCGCTCGCCACGTACGGCACGGGCGCGGTCATGGGTGTGCCTGCGCACGATGAGCGTGACTTTGAATTCGCAAACAAGTACGGAATACCGATTGAGACTGTCATCGCGCCTGAGGGCTACGATGGCTCGCCACTAAACGAGGCGTATATCGATCCGGGCGTCATGGTCAATTCCGGGCCGTTCAACGGATTGTCGAATGAGGATGGCAAGGCGGCGGTCGCGAAACACCTGGAGGAGAACGGCTGGGGCGGGCCGACGGTTTCCTATCGCATGAGAGACTGGCTCGTTTCCCGTCAACGGTATTGGGGCACGCCTATACCTATCATCTACTGCCCGGATTGCGGCATCGTTCCGGTTCCTGAGGAGCAGCTGCCGGTGGTCTTGCCGGAAGACGCAGAATTCCTCCCGACGGGTGAATCCCCACTCAGATATCACGAGGGGTTCCGCCACGCAGCTTGCCCGCAATGCGGCAACGCGGACGCGGAACGCGAGACTGACACGATGGATACGTTTGTCGACTCCGCGTGGTACCAGTTCCGCTACACAAGCCCGGACGCGGGCACGAATACGGCGTTTGACCCTGCGGAGATGGCGCGATGGGCACCGGTTGACCTGTATACGGGCGGCGCGGAGCACGCCGTCATGCACCTGCTCTACGCCCGATTCTTCACGAAGGCGCTGCGCGACCTTGGCCTCCTGAACTTTGACGAACCGTTCAAGAAGCTCTTTAACCAGGGCGTCATTCTCGGTGAGGATCACGAGAAGATGTCCAAGAGCCGCGGCAACGTGGTGAATCCGGATGAGCAGACTTCGTTGCTTGGTGCGGACGCCGTGCGCGCATATCTGATGTTCGTGGGGCCGTGGGATCAAGGAGGGGCGTGGAGCACGCAAGGCATTCGCGGCGTCCCCCGGTGGTTCAATCGCGTGTGGGAGTTGTGTGAGGCGCGGTGCCGCGATGAAGGCGCGCCCGCCCCCGCTGGCATTGCCACTGAACTCACCCGTGAGATGCACCGAACAATCCAGAAGTCAACCGAAGACATCAAGGATTTCCAGTTCAATACGATGATCGCCGCGCTGATGACGTTCACCAATACGTTGTCGCGAATCGAGTCCGATAACCCTGAGGCGGCACGCAGCCCGGAGTGGCGTGAGGCGTATGACAACCTACTCTTGCTGCTCGCCCCCATCGCGCCGCATCTCACCGAAGAGCTATGGGAGATGACAGGGAAGCCGTATTCCATCCATCAGCAGTCGTGGCCTGAATTCGACTCCACCCTGACGAAATCTGAAGAGATCACGCTGATCGTGCAGGTGGACGGCAAGTTGCGGGACCGCCTGACGGTGGCGGCCGATATTGCCGAGGACGCCGCGCGGGAGGTCGCGCTGGCCAGCGAGAAGATTCAGACGGCGCTGAACGGCGCAGACCCCGCCCGGGTCATCTACGTGCCTGGCCGCCTGCTTAATCTCGTGACGAGATAATGACCGGCGCCACCACCGGCATCATTGTCGCCGCCGGCTCCGGTGAGCGGATGGGCGGCGTGCAGAAGGCTTTTCAACCACTGCTTGGCCGCGCGATGGTGGCCTATTCTCTGCGCGCGATGGAGGACTCTCAAGACGTCGACCACATCGTGCTTGTAGTTGCGCCCGACTCCGTCGACAAGGCGGCGTCCCTCGTCTCATCGATGGGGCTGTGCAAGGTTTCGGCGGTATGCGCGGGAGGAGCCACGCGACGCGAATCCGTGTTGGTCGGTCTGCGGGCTGCGCCGGACGACAGTCACGTCGCTCTGGTTCATGACGGCGCGCGCCCCTGCGTTACGACGGAGCTGATCGCACGGGGCGTTGTGGCAGCGCGTGAGCATGGCGCGGCGGTTCCTGCCGTGCCGGTGCAGGACACCATTAAGGAAAGAGGGCAGGACGGACGGGTTGTCGCAACGCCGGACAGGTCGCGGTTGTACGCTGCGCAAACCCCGCAGGTCTTTCGCATCGAACTGCTGAAACGCGCCCACGCAGAGGCTCCGGCAGATCTCATTCTGGACGACGCAAGCCTCATAGAGGCGCTCGGTGAGCCGGTTCACATCTTTGAGGGCGACCCCGGCAATATCAAGGTGACAACGCCGATTGACGTGACGGTTGCCGAGGCGGTGCTTCGTCACCGGGGTATTTCCGCGCCTGATGAGCCGGAGGCTGGTTCTTAGTGGCTGCTTCGCGTGTTGGACTTGGGTTCGACAGCCATCCTCTGGTGGAGGGCAGGGCACTCATCTTGGGCGGGGTACGGATAGAGCATGACCGTGGTCTGCAGGGCCATTCGGATGCGGACGTACTGGCGCACGCGCTGACGGACGCGTTGCTCGGAGCGGCAGGGTTGGGCGATATCGGCCAGCACTTCCCCAGCACCGATCCTGCTTTCAAGGACGCGGACAGCATGGAGCTGCTGTACCACGCGATGGATATGGTGGAAGGGCGTCAATTGCGACTCGGAAACGCCGATGCTACGCTCTATGCGGACGCGCCCCGCCTCGGTCCATATCGGGACGCCATGATTCAATCTCTTGCCATGAAACTTCGAGTCGAGCCAGACAAACTGAACCTGAAATTCAAGACGCTCGAGGGTCTGCCGCTGGGCAGCGCAGAGGGAACCGCAGTCATCGCGGCTCACGTCATTGTTGCGCTTGAGGCCGAGGCCTGATGCTGCGTCTGACTAGCACGCTGAGCGGCGAGAAGTCCGAGTTCACGCCGCATAATCCGCCGGACGTACTCATGTACGTCTGCGGCGTCACTCCCTACTCCGATTCGCACGTGGGACACGGCATGAGCTACGTCATCTTTGACGTAGTGAAGCGCTATCTTGCTCATAGCGGCTACAACGTGCGGGTGGTGCAGAACTTCACGGACGTGGACGACAAGATCATCGCACGGTCGCAGGAGACCGGAGAGACGGCCGAGGCGCTCGCCGGCCGCTACATGGACCTCTTTCGCGAGGACATGGCGCTGCTGAATGTGCTGCCCGCGGACGAGTATCCACTCGCAACTGCTGAGGTTCCCTCGATGCTGGAGATGATTGGGGGCCTGATTGAACGTGGCTTTGCCTATGCCTCCGATGGCGATGTGTATTTCCGCGTCGGCAAGTTTGATACGTACGGCAAGCTCTCACACCGCACGCTGGACGGAATGATGGCGGGGGCGCGCATCGCGCCCAATGAACTAAAGGAATCGCCACTGGATTTCACGCTCTGGAAGGGCGCTAAAGAGGGTGAGCCTTCATGGGACAGCCCGTGGGGCCCCGGTCGCCCCGGCTGGCACATTGAATGCTCGGCCATGTCCCTCAGCTACCTGGGCGAGAAGATTGATATTCATGGTGGCGGCGCGGATCTGATATTCCCGCACCACGAGAATGAGATCGCGCAGACGGAGGCGTTCACGGGAACCGCGCCGTTCGCGCAGTACTGGCTTCACAACGGCCTCTTGCAAATGGGCGAGGAGAAGATGAGCAAGTCGCTCGGCAACCTCGTCTCCATTCGGGACGTCGTCGAGCAGCACGGCGCGGACGCGTTCCGATTGTTCGTGCTGACCTCCCACTACCGGATGCCGCTGACGTGGACGGACGAAGGCGTGGCGGCATCGGCGCGCGCGGCCGATCGACTTTCTCGCGCCGCATGGGCATCTAGCGGCGAGGGTGATGCGCCCGACGTGGACGTATTCCGGGAGCGGTTCTATGAGGCAATGGATGACGACCTCAACACTCCCCAGGCGCTCGCCGCGCTCTTTGACATGACGCGGGAAATCAACCGCGCGGCCGGGGATGGCGCTAACGTTTCAGAGGCGTGCGCGCTGCTCCGTGAACTTGGCGGCGTTCTCGGTCTGAGACTTGAACAACCCGGTACGGCAGGCGGTGCAGGGGATGCCGCTCCGTTCGTGGAATTGCTGATTGAGACGCGCACAGCGTTGCGCAAAGAGAAGCAATTCGCGTTGGCGGACAACCTGCGTGATCAACTCGCTGAATTGGGAGTTGTGCTGGAGGATACGGCGCGTGGCACGGAATGGCGTTTTGAACAACGGGAAAGCCGGTGAGGGCCATTCACGGGCACTCTCGGTCATTGACCGTTCTTCATTTGGAATCATTCAATACGAATAAGCGAATATATTACAACATTCACCGAATCTTGACGCCAATTGGAAGCGGTGCGTACAGTAGCGAAACCGCACCAGGACTTGCCGGAGAATAGCTGCGCCCATGTGGCTTATCACCTTTGATATTGACGGGACGATGGAGTTTGGCGACCCGAATGGCGTCTTGACACGGGAGCACGTCGAGTACTTTCGATCCAAGGGCGCCGTTGTCGGCAGCGCGTCGGACCGACCGGAGAGTTCGCAGACGCTCATGTGGAACGGTTACGGCCTTGAGCCTGACTTTGTGATCCTCAAGCATCACATGCCTACATTGAAGGAGAAGTATCCGGATCTAAGCACGTACTGGCACGTTGGGGACAGGCCGCTCGATCAACAGACGGCCCGCCTGGCGGGCTTCACGTTCTTCTGGCCGGACCAGTTTCCCTCGCCCGAGATGGCGGACGACTTCTTCATCCACGTCAAGCCGCCGGAGGAGGGTGGTTCACTCACGGCAGGGGAGGCGGCGTTACGGCTGGCTGCGCATGCTCTTGAGATCACCAACGGCGCTGACGGCCATTCCAACCCCCCCGGCGTGGGCCACTCGCCTGGTCATCAATAGGTTCACGTACAGTCAGCGGCACTATGTCGTGGCATACTGATTTCAGGTACTGGTTGATCAATGGGTAAATGGGAGCGCAGCGATGGCAAGTACGACGCAGTTTGAGGGACTCATTCGACTCGGCACAAATGGCAGGATTCTCGCCGATGCATGTGATTGCGAAGGGGCCTGTGCTTGCGCCGAGCAGCCCATTGAATTTGTCGCCGTGACGACCGACTTGCCCTCCGCCGCCTCACCCAATGCCCGCGCCATCGACCTCAAGAGCGTCGGCGGGATGAGCTGCTGCTGAGGTCCGCCCCCTCTCTCACCTAACCCGTAAAGCGGGAGCTGGCGATGGCCAGCACGACAAAGATGACGGAAAGGCCGATTGTGGCCTGAAAGAGTGTCTTTTCAAAGCCCCGGCGCGCCCGAAAGACTGATGCGCCTGCGCCGAACACGCCGCCCAGATCCTGCGTTCTTGCTTGCAGCAGGATGGCGCCGATGAGCAGCACAGCTACAAGAAGCTGCAGCACGTGGATGATGACTGTAAACATTAGTTCAGTTTCACTTTCCTATTTGGCCTGAATGACCCGCATCTATTCTGCCTCATCTGCGCCCGAGGCGACCGCAGCCAACTGCTCGGCCACCAGCTGATTGGCAACCTGCGGGTTGGCCTGTCCCCTCGTGGCCCGCATCACCTGGCCCACGAGAAAGCCGACGGCGTTCTGCTTGCCCTTCTGGAAATCAGCAACTGCCTTCGGGTTCGCTTCGATGGCCTCCTGAACTGCGGCAGCCAGCGCATCCTGGTCGTTGATCTGGGTTAGCCCCTTTTCGGCGACGATATCTTGCGGGGTCCTGCCTGTGCTGAACATCTCCGGGAAGACTTCCTTGGCCATACGGACGCTTATGGTGCCGTCGTCCATCAGATCGAGCATCGCCGCAAGGGCAGGGGCGGAAATTGGGGAATCCGCAATATCGGAGTTGGCCTCGCTGAGCAGGTGGGTCAGATCACCGGCGATCCAGTTCGCCACAGCCTTTGCCCGCGCCTGCCTCTCATCTCCCTGCGTCTGCGTGGATGCCGCCAACGCCTGTTCGAAGTAGTCGGCGGTGGCTCGGCTGGCCGTGAGCAGGCCGGCATCATAGGCAGACAGGGCAAAATCACTTATAAGTCGGACGCGCCGCGCATCCGGCAGCTCGGGGAGCGACTGATGCAGCTCGTCGACCCATCCCCTGCTGACGACCAGCGGAGGCAGGTCCGGTTCTGGGAAATAGCGGTAGTCCTGCGCGTATTCCTTGGAACGCTGGGAGAGCGTCGCACCCGCCTCCTCGGACCAGCCGCGAGTCTCCTGCGGGATGCGTTCTCCGCGTTCAATCAGGTCTGTCTGTCGCTCAACTTCAAACTCCAACGCGCGAAAGACGGCGCGGAAGGAGTTCATGTTCTTGACTTCGACTTTCCAGTTGGGCAGGGGATCGCCGGGCTTGCGCATGGAAATGTTGGCGTCGCAACGGAAACTGCCTTCCTCCATGTTGCCGTTTGAAACGCCGAGGTATTGCAGGATGGATCGCAGCTTTGTGAGATAGAGGCGCGCTTCCTCCGGGGAGCGCAAGTCAGGCTCGCCGACGACCTCCATGAGGGGCACACCGGAGCGATTGATGTCTACGAGCGAATACGTTTCTCCGGTGACATCGACTCGGTGCGTCAGACGGGCGGTGTCCTCCTCAAGATGGACGCGTGTGATGCCGATCTTGCGTGTTTCGTCGCCCTCCGGCTCGATTTCCAGCCACCCGTTGCGTGTGAGAGGCAGATCGAACTGGGAGATTTGATAGCCCTTCATCAGGTCAGGGTAGGGGTAGTTCTTGCGATCGAACTTGGTATCCTCGGCGATCTCGCAGTTCAACGCGAGCGCGGTCATGATTGTCGCCGCGACGGCCTGCCGATTGATGACTGGCAGCGTTCCCGGCAGGCCCATGCACACCGGGCAGACGCGCGTGTTCGGCTCCGCGCCTGTGTAGTCGGTGGAGCAGGCGCAGAACATCTTGCTCTGTGTCAGGAGCTGGGCGTGTACCTCAAGCCCAATGACGGGCTCAAGAGCGACCTCAGTTTGGACAGTGGCTACCATGGCTTATTCATTGTAGACGCGCAAGGCGGCAGGACGCCGGCGTCCTGCCGCTGTTTATGTACCTGCCCAGGTTCTACAGAACCGGGCCGAAGTCTAGGAACAGCGGTGCAAAGACGAGAGCGACAATGGACATCAGCTTGAGCAGGATGTTGAGTGACGGTCCGCTGGTGTCCTTGAAGGGATCTCCTACGGTATCGCCCACGACGGTCGCCTCATGATGCGGGGTGCCCTTGCCGCCGAAGTTGCCCGTTTCGACAAACTTCTTGGCGTTGTCCCACGCGCCGCCCGCGTTCGCCATCGTGACGGCGAGCATGAAGCCGGCTGCGATGGAGCCGATGAGCAGTCCACCTAGCGCCTCCTTGCCCAGGAATACGCCGATAAGAACCGGGGCAACAACTGCCAACACGCCCGGCACTACCATCTCTCGCAGCGCGCCGCGGGTACTGATGTCCACGCACTTGGCGTACTCCGGCTCAGCTGTGCCTTCCATGATTCCGGGAATCTCCCGGAACTGGCGCCGCACCTCATTGACCATGGCGTTCGCGGCACGGCCTACGGCGGCCATCGTGAACGCGGAGAACAGGAACGGAAGCATCGCGCCGATGAACAGACCCACCAGGGTCTTGGAGTCAAGCAGACTGATGACAGTTAGATCAACGGCTTGCGCATAGGCCGCCATGAGCGCCAGGGCCGTCAGCGCGGCTGAGCCGATGGCAAAGCCCTTGCCCGTCGCGGCCGTCGTGTTGCCCAACGAATCGAGTGCGTCCGTGCGTTCCCGTACCTCAGGGTCGAGGTGCGACTGCTCGGCGATGCCTCCCGCGTTGTCCGCAACGGGGCCGTAAGCGTCCGTCGCGAGTGTGATGCCCAGCGTTGACAGCATACCGACGGCTGCAATGGCCACACCGTAGAACCCGAAGAGTTCAAATGCGATCCAGATTGCGCCGCCGACCACAAGAACCGGGACTACTGTGCTCTGCATGGCCGTCGCAAAGCCGCTGATGATTACCGTGGCGGGGCCGGTTTCGCCGGACTGGGAGATCTTCTTCGTGGGGCTGTAGTCGTAGGACGTGTAGTACTCGGTGATGAGGCCAATAATCACGCCGCCAATAAGGCCAACGAGCACCGCCCCAAATAGACGCAACCCCACGTCGGAAGCTGCGATCGTCTGGCCGCCAACCTCAACGTCCGAGAATTCAAGGTAGTTGACGACGGCGAATGTGGCGATCGCAACAATGATTGCGGAGGCAAAGATGCCACGTCGTATCGACCACAGGAGGCTGCTGAATGAGGCCTGCTCACCGGAGCGAACGAGGAACGTGCCGATGATGGAGCTCACGATTCCCGCGCCAGCAATCGCCATCGGCAGGATCATGAAAGATGCGTCGTAGTCAGCGATGGCGTATGCCGTCGCGGCGATGGCCATGGCGGCAATGATCGAGCCAACATACGACTCGAAGAGGTCAGCGCCCATGCCGGCCACGTCGCCCACGTTGTCGCCAACGTTATCTGCGATGGTGGCGGGGTTGCGCGGGTCATCCTCCGGGATGCCCTGCTCAACCTTGCCGACGAGGTCCGCGCCAACGTCTGCAGCCTTCGTGTAGATGCCGCCGCCCACGCGGGCGAACAGCGCAATGGATGATGCGCCGAAGCTGAATCCGGCCACCCACTTCATGACCTCTGCAGCATCAATGTCCGGATAGATATTGGAATAGACGATATACATTAGGCCGACGCCGAGCAGTCCAAGTCCAACGACGGACATGCCCATGACCGCGCCGCTTGAGAACGCAACGCGCAGCGCCGGGTTGAGTCCTGTCATGGCCGCCGCGGCCGTCCGAACGTTCGCACGTGTGGCGACCAACATGCCGAGCGCGCCGGTCGCGGCTGAGACGAGCGCGCCGAGAATGTAGGCGACTGCGGTGCGCGGTTCAACAAGGAGGGCGACGATAATCGCTACGACAACGACGAACGCGGCGAGGTAGGTATATTCGCGGCGCAGGAAGGCCATTGCGCCCTCTTGAATCGCGACGGCGATGCGCTGCATCGTCTCGTTCCCTTGATCCACCTGCATCACGCGATAGATCAGAATTGCTGCAAAGATCAGCGCCAAAACCCCGGCGCCTAGGGACGCGGCAACAGCAACATCCATGATTCCTGGTTAGCCCTCCTACCCGTTTCGCAAAAAATGACGGGACGAGTCCCGTCTTAGATAGGAAAGTAGCATTTGCGTCGCTATTCCGTCAATTGGGAACGCCCTCTCCCGTTAGCCCCTTAACCGCCTCCTGAAGCCCGTCCAGCTTCTCGATTGCGCCATAGGCGGTCGCGTCCATCTGAACCGGTGTGATGGACACCTTCTTCTCGCGCAGCGCCCACACGTCAGTACCCTCTTGTATATCGACCTTTCGACGAGATCGCGTCTGCCGCTCGACGCTGATCCAGTAGTAATCGCGCCGCCCATCGTTGCCGTGCGTGACATCGAAATTGACAGCGCGCGGGATGAGGTTCGTGATTTCGACGCCCCGCAGCTTTTCCAGCCCCAGGTTGGGCACCGTCACGTTAAAGAGGAGCCCGGAGTAGCTTTCGGTATCGGCCAGAATCTGCTTCGCCAGCGCGTGCGCCACCGTGGCCGCCGTGCGGTACCGCAGTCGCTTGCGCAGGGGCATTGAGATAGCGATGGAAGGAATGCCGCGGAAATGCGCGTGCAGGGCCGCACCCACCGTGCCGGAGAGAAACACGTCTGCCCCCAGGTTAGTCCCGTGGTTGATGCCGGAGATGACAAGGTCCGGCTTCTCATCCGCCATGATGTGGCCGAGCGCGACAATCACTGCGTCGCCCGGTGTTCCGTCCACGGCATAATGGCGAACGCCCCGTGTCTGTAAACGCCTTACCCGCACGGGTCGATGCAGTGTGAAACTCGCGCCCATACCGCTCTGCTCTCGGTCCGGCGCAACGACGGTGATCTCGCCCAGCCCGCGCAGTGCCTTAACGAGTGCCCGGACTCCGGGAGCATGGATGCCATCGTCGTTTGTCAGGAGTAGTCGCACGCCGCGAGTCTAGCATGCCGTCCAGTCCTTCCGCCTACGCCCGGCGTCGCCGCCTCAGCGCGAAAAGGTATAACATTGCGGGGTGTAAAGGGGAACCGAACACCGGGCATTCGTGCCTGTGTCTTGCTGGATAAAGGCCGCGGACTCGCCTGTGCTTCAACTTCTTCCAGGGTCAGATCGGCGCTATAGCCTGCAAACACTCCGAGGCGACGTTGTCGGCGGCGTAACGGCAGCTGTCGTTGGTCTGCCGGTTGCACTGGCCTTTGGTATCGCGGCCGGTCTGGGTCCGGCCGCCGGCATTTACGGCGCAATTTCCGTCGGGTTCTTTACCGCAGTGTTCGGCGGCACGAGGTCCCTGATATCAGGCCCCACAGGCTCGATGACGGTGGCCATGGCGGTCATCGTCGCCGCGCACGCGGACAACATCTCTGAGGCTTTCACGATCGTCATCATGGCCGGACTGATTCAGGTCATGTTCGGCCTGTTACGAATCGGACGTTTCGTCACATACACGCCGTATTCCGTCATATCAGGGTTCATGAGCGGCGTCGGCGTGATCATCATCGTGGGGCAGTTGGAGCCCTTCATGGGCGGGCATGTAGGCGTTGGTGGGCTGTTTTCCACGATTGCAGACATTCCCGAACTCATGAATGAATTTCGAGGCAGCGCCCTGCTGATAGCTATCATGACGCTTGCAGTGGCCATGCTCTGGCCCAGGAAATTCCAAAGGTATTTGCCGCCGACCCTGGTCGCGTTGGCAGTGGGAACGGCCATCAGCCTCCTATGGCTGAAAGACGCCCCATCCGTTGGTGCCGTTCCTACCGACATCCCGCTACTCCAGTTGCCGCACCTTGACCCCGGATTCATCGTGCGGGCCATTGAGCCCGCGTTGGTCATCGCGCTCGTTGGATCTGTTGACACGTTGCTAACGGCGCTTGCCGCAGATTCAATGACTCGTTCGCGAAACGATGCGAGTAAGGAGCTTTTGGCACAAGGCATCGGCAATGTCATCACCGGGTTCATCAGAGGCCTGCCCGGCGCCGGCGCCACACCAAACACAGTCGCCAATATTCGCGCAGGGGGGTCAACCCTCATTTCCGGGGTGCTGGCCGTCGCGATTCTTGTGGTTATCGTGATGCGGTTCGGCAATTACGTTGAGTTAATTCCAAGCGCCGTCCTCTCCGGAATCCTGGTTAAGGTGGCGCTCGATACCATCGATTGGCGATTCGTCACCCGCATGTTCCGTGTGCAGCGTGAGCACCTGGTGGTCATGCTGCTCACGTTCGGACTGACGGTGTTCGTTGACCTGGTTGCTGCTGTTGCCGTGGGCATGATTGCCGCAGCTGTCACCAACGCGCGCCAATTTGAGCGCCTCGAGCTTGACAGTGTCATCTCCGTCCCCATTCTGGACCAGGTTTTCTTCGCGGGGCACCCCAATCAAGATCAGTTCGATGACTTTTCGGCCAGGGTCGGACTTGTGGCCCTGCGGGGAACCTTTACGATCGCATCCTCCGGCAAACTCATTGACACCATTGGCGAAGACATTCGGGAGCATGAGGTCGTTATCCTGGACTTCTCCGATACGGTCTACATCGACGAAAGCGCAGCCCTGGTGGTCGAACAACTGGTTGAGACCGCCATCATTCAGGACACGCATTGCATCGTGATGGGACTGTCCGGTATGCCGGAACGCAATCTCAATGCCCTTGAGGTTCTCAAGCAAGTTCCTCCGAATCAAATCGTTGCCACGCGTGACGAGGCGAGGGACATGGCGGCCAGGCTTCTTGCCTAGAAGAGGGGTAGCGCGCCTCTGAGCCTGCCCAAGGCGTCCGCTCTGTCATTCCGAGCGCAGCCGAGGAATCCAAAGCCTCCATTTGCTCACCGGACGAGTTCCTGGATTCTTCACTCCGCTGCACTCCGTTCAGAATGACTAGCGGGTTCTGCGCTACCATAAACCCATGTACGCCATCTGCCGCGAGGCGACGGCGCGCAACGACAAGAGAACCATCAGAGAGGGGAGAGGGGAATGGCACGCTCAATCACACTGGATGAGGCGAACAAAGTCATCGAGGCCGCGATAGCCACGGCCAACGAGCAGGGCACGAAGATGAGCATCGCCGTCGTTGACGCGGGCGGCAGGCTCGTCTCATTCGCAAGGATGGATGATGCAATCTGGGCAGGCGTCTACGGCTCACACGGCAAGGCGATTGCGTCGGCCGCGTTCAAGCGACCCAGCGCATTCTTCCAGGACATGGCAGACAGGCCGATCTTCCAGGGCATCAAGGCCGGCGAGGGCGACCACATGATCCTGAGCCAGGGCGCCGTGCCGATCGAGAAGGACGGCGAGGTCATCGGAGCAGTCGGCGTCGGCGGCGGCACCGGCCAACAAGACGAAGACTGCGCAGTAGCAGGCGCAGCAGCGGTGTAGAGGGGAGTTGATCCACTGATAGAGGACGTGGGAAATAACGACAGTGACATCTGAATTGTAAGTAGTTTCTATATCTAGAGACTCCAAACCACTTCCATATCGAGAAGAGAAAAGGATATTGGTATGACTAACCAAGACCAGCAGCAGCCCTTCCCCAGCCTCTCCATCTATCTGAACTTTGAGGAGAACTGCCTTGAGGCGTTTGAGGCGTATCGAGCCATCTTTGGTGGCGAGTTCTCGAACATGATGACGTTTGCGGACATGCCGCCATCGGATGATATGCCGCCTATGCCGGATGGGTGGGACAACAAGGTTATGCACGTTGGCCTGCCCATCGGCGACAGCATCCTCATGGGAAGCGATACGCCGCCCGGCTTCGGCCCGCCCCTAGTTGTCGGCTCCAACTATTCCGTCAGTTATTCCGCGCCCACGCGCGCGGACGCCGACCGCGTCTTTGCCGCCCTCTCGGAAGGCGGAGAGGTCACGATGGAACTCCAGGACATGTTCTGGGGCGACTACTTCGGCTCCTGCACGGATCGCTTCGGCATCAACTGGCAGGTCCACTACGCAGACGAGGGCGCAGCGGAGTAGGAATCCCTCGCGTCAACTGCGATAGAATGTGCGCGGATTGGCGATACGTGACTATGGGCTAAGGGAAACGCGCCGCATCCGGAAGGCAGCCCGGAGTCACGTCTCGCCGGGGGGCGCATCGAATGGAACTGCACGAAGCCCTTTTGGCGGTTGGCCTGCTGATTGTCCTTGCCAAACTCCTTGAGGGTGTCTTCAAGCGATTCGGCCTGAATGCCATCATCGCCTATGCCGTAACCGGAATCATCCTTGGCCCGATCCTGGGAATCGTGGAGCCGGGTGCTGAAATAGAGATTATTCTCAGCATCGGAATCTTCATCTTCTTCTTCCTTATCGGAATTGAAGAGCTGGACATCCGGGGCTTCCTCGCCGCCGTCCGAGGTCGCCTCTTTCTCGCCGCCTCGCTATCGGTGGCCATCTCGCTGCTGATTTCCCTGGGGGTCACGTCCGATTTCCTGTTTGATCTGGGCCTGGACCTGGAATTTGAACACGCGCTGGGGCTCGCCGGCGTGCTCTCATTGTCCAGCCTTGGACTGGTCGCGAAGGTGCTTGTCGACGAGGGCCGTTTAAAGGAGCCGGTGGGCGTTCAGATTTTCACCGCGGTGGTTATCGCCGAGTTGATCGCGCTGTTTGTTGTTGGATTCGCGATCAGTGAACAATTCTTCGCAGGCGAATCCGATGAGTCAATAAACGCCGTCAGCGCCCTTGTCATCATCGGGCAGATCCTGGGATTCGCTGCCCTGACATGGCTATTTTCCACCAAGGTTCTTCCATGGGTCATTGTTCGCCTGCATCGATTCCTGCGCGTGCCGCAGCTGTCCTTCGGAGTGCTCCTTGGCGGGCTCTTCCTGGTGGTTGTGGGCGCGGAGGAAGTCGGGTTGCATGGTTCGCTCGGAGCGCTGCTCTTTGGCGCGGCACTCTCCATGCTGCCGTACCAAGTTCGACGAGACATCATGCCCGGCATTCACAGCGCTGCAGAGGGTTTCTTTGTGCCGCTCTTCTTTGCCTCCGCAGGACTGCACCTGAGCATGGATTTCCTCAACTTGCCAATCGCGACCATCGCGGCGCTGGTTCTGATCCCGCTGGCAGGAAAATTCGCAGGAGCATTCCTGAGCACCTATATCGTGCGGCTTCAAGCGCCATTCGCCATCTCAGCCGGCCTGATGGCCAAGGGTGTGGCGGAGATTGCTCTGCTGCTGCTGTTGTTCCAGACGGGCGGCATCGACGAGGCAGTGTTCTCCCTGCTTGTGGTCGTTATGCTCGGGTACATGCTCCTATCACCGTTCGGAATCAGCTTCGCCCTGAACCGACTCGAGCATTCTGATGAAGTGGCGAGCACAGGAAAAGTACCCCCGTCGCTGGTTCCATTTGCGCTGGACGGGATAACGGTAGGGGACATCCTGGATCGTTCCCGAAGCTATGCGGAACAATCGACTACCGTTAAAGCGTTCACTGAATTCTGGTTGCTGCCGGAACAACACGACTACGTGATTGTCGATGACGGGAAACTGGCCGGAATCGTGTCACTGAGTATGCTGCGTTATCTTCCCCGCACCGACTGGGATGACACGCCGTTGAGCCGGGTGTTGCGCGAGAACACACCGTCAGTAGGCGAGGAAGAACTGATCGAGGACGCCCTGCAGCAGATGATCGATAATTCTCTGACGGTGCTTCCCGTTAAGGATGAATCCTCGGACGAATTCATCGGCTCGATTTCCAGCAGTGAAGTGCTTGAATTGATTACAATGACTGCCCGTGGGCACTAGGCTTCACACTCCCTCCAACGCAGGGTGAACAAGGGCAAAAATACGCTAACGAATCCGTATACGTGCTTGCCAATCGGTAGAGCGCAGTGGTAACGTATCCGCACAACGACGGGGCAGAGGGCTTGCCCTCGTGAGGTGAACGTATGAGTCTTCGTGGTGAAGCAGCGATCATTGGGATTGGCGAGTTGCCTACAACTCGTGCGACGCCCGGTCGGTCAATGATTGGCCTCATGGGAGATGTGGGGCGCATCGCGATTCACGATGCCCACCTCCGCTATTCAGACATAGACGGACTTGTTACGGAAGGCGGCTTGGTCTACCCGGGCTTCGCCTCCGAATACTTGGGCATCCGCCCGCGATTTGCTTCTGGCTCCAGCATGATGGGCGCGAGCGGCGCCACGGGCGTCACGCTCGCATCCATGGCCGTGCAGAACGGCCTCGCCAACTACGTCCTTGTTGTCATTGCCACTGCCCGCAACCCTGTCATCCCGGCAGGCGGCGGCGGACCTCCAAGCGTGAGGTCGGAGGTTGAAGAGCCGTACGGCATGTCCGCCGGCGCCAACACCGGCTACGGCATGATGTACGTCCGCCACATGGAGGAGTACGGCACCACGGAAGAGCAGATGGCCCACATGGCCGTCAACGAGCGATTCAATACGCTGGAGAATCCCAACTCCGTCTTCCAGGGGCAGCCCGTTACCCATGAAGACGTGATGAACTCCCGCTATGTCAACTACCCCATCAAGCTGCTTGAAACCGTGATGCCATGTGCCGGCGCGGCGGCCGTTGTCGTGACGAGCGCCGAGCGTGCAAAGCACAGCCTGAATCGACCCGTTTACGTCCTCGGCGCAGGCGTCGCAACCGACCCGCTCATGGGCTGGCAGCGCGACAAGCTGACCGAGACACCCGTTGCGAGATCCGCTCCTACGGCGTTCACCATGTCCGGCTACACCCCGCGCGACATGCAGTTCGCCCAATTTTATGATTGATACACCATCCTCCATGCCGTGTGCCTGGAAGATGCGGGACTGATGCCCAAGGGTGAAGTCGGACCCTTCTTTGAATCGACAGATACGCGCTACAACGGCGACTACCCCATCAATACGGATGGCGGCCAGCTCTCAAGCGGCCAGCCGGGTCTCGCGGGCGGATTCCGCCATGTGGTGGAAGGCGCGCGCCAGATAATGGGGAAGGCGGGCGTGAGACAGATCGCCCGCAATGACCTCGGCCTGGTGAATGGTTGAGGCGGTACCGCGAGCACGATGTGCACGCTGGTTCTCGGGTCCGAGAACACACTCTAGAAGACCTACCGAGCGCAACCATAGATGTGCTGGGAGATGATGCAGTCATGACAAGCGAATACACGAAGCCCGTTCCACGGCCCCATCTGAATCCCGAGGTGAGCGCACCCTTCTGGGCCGGAACGAAGCGCCATGAGCTCTGGCTCCAACACTGCAAGCGATGCAGCAACTTCATCTTCTACCCACGCGAGGCATGCCCAACATGCTGGGGTCACGGAGATGACCTAATCTGGTCGCAGGCCAGTGGCATGGGGCGGATCCACTCCTACACAACCGTTTTCCAGCCCGCTGTCCCCACGTTTGGCGAGGACATGCCCATGGCACAGGTCCTCATCGAACTGGACGAGGGTGTGCGAATGGTCGGCAACATGGCTGATGTCTCACCTGAGGAATACCGCGAAAACCCGGCGCTCCTCCAGATCAGTCAACGTGTTGAGGCGGTGTTCGAAGACGTAACGCCGGAGTGGACAATTATCAAGTGGCGGCGGGTCGATGAAGAACCCATCCCGGGGTCCGACTCACCGGCCGACAATGAATGGACGAAAGATCCCAGGTTTAACTGATAGCCAGAGCCGGATGACACCAGCAGGGAGGATAAGGACGTGAGTTTCCGAGGCGAGGCCGCAATTATCGGTATCGGTGAACTCCCGACGCGCCGGACAATTCCCGGCATGAGCGTTGGTGGCCTTATGGCGCAGGCAGCTCGCCTTGCCATGGAAGACGCACACATCGAAAGGGATCAGATTGACGGCCTGATTACGGAAGGTGGTGACACCTTCCCCGGATTTGCCGCTGAGTACCTCGGTATCCGCCCCCGCTTTGGCACCGGCTCATCCATGATGGGCGCGAGCGGAGCCACGGGCGTCACGCTGGCATCCATGGCCGTCATGAACGGCCTCGCAAACTACGTTCTCGTTGTCATTGCGCAAGAGCGGAACCCGGCGCTGCCGCGCGGCATTGAGGGCTTTCCCGGTCCTGGCGCAGAATTCGATTTCCCATACGGCCCCGCCGCCGGCGCAAATACCGGCTATGCCCAGATCTACGGGCGGCACATGGCCAAGTACGGCACCACCCAGGATCAACTGGCACACGTAGCCGCTAACGAGCGCGCCAACGCCCAGGGCAACGAGAACGCGGTGTTCAACGGCCAACCCATCACACATGAGGATGTGATTAATTCGCGCTATGTGAATTACCCGCTCCGACTACTTGAGTGCGTGATGCCGTGCGCAGGCGCGGCTGCCGTCATCGTTACAACTGCTGAGAGAGCGAGTGCGAGCCTCAATAAGCCTGCCTACGTGCTTGGCGGAGCGACGGCGCTCGATGACTTCGGCGGAATGCAGCGACCGGACATCACGGTCACGCCGGTAGCCCGCTCCGCGCCAACCGCGTTTGCCATGTCCGGCTACACGCCTCGGGATATCCAGTTCGCCGAATTCTATGATTGATACACGATCCTCCATGCCGTGTGCCTGGAAGACGCTGGAATCGTACCCAAGGGTGAGATTGGACCGTTCTTTGCCGAGACGGACACCACATACAATGGCACCTTCCCCATCAACACGGATGGCGGCCAGTTGTCCGGGGGACAGCCCGGCCTCGCTGGCGGATTCCGTCATGTTGTTGAGGCAGCCCGCCAGATTATGGGCAAGGCGGGTGTGAGACAGATAGAACGCAATGACCTCGGCCTGGTGAATGGTTGAGGCGGCACAGCGAGCAGCATGTGCACGCTGGTTCTCGGGTCCGAGAACACACTCTAGAGACAAGAAGAGAAACGTCAAAGGCGAGATTCGCTAAGGGGACGCAGAGTCATGACGAGCGAATACAACAAGCCGCTGCCGCGAGCGACGCTCAACCCGGACGTGTCACGGCCGTTCTGGGAGGGCACGAAGAAGCATGAGTTGTGGGTGCAGTACTGCACCGTCTGCAACAAGTTCATCTTCTTCCCACGGGAGGTGTGCCCATACGACCTTTCGCCCCTGGACAAGCTTGTCTGGACAAAGGTCAGCGGCAAGGGCCGCGTCTATTCCTACACGACCGTCTATCAGTCGTCTATTCCCTCGTTCACGGAGGAAGCTCCTTACGTCCACGCCACCATCCAGCTTGATGAAGGCGCCCGCATGACCGGCAACGTCCTCATGCCGAAGGAGCAGTTGATGGAGGATCCGGGCTCGCTCGCTGTCGGGCAGCGCGTTCAGGCCGTCTTTGACGACGTGACCGATGATGTCACCCTCGTGAAGTGGGAACCTATTGCAGAAGATGAGCCGCCCGGCGCTGAGGAGTCTGAAGGTGACGGCGGTGACGGTGCCGGACAACGCCCCTCCGGAGGGTACGGCGGCTAATCCCTCACGCACAAGCCTATAGAAAAGACGCCGCCCACCGGGCGGCGTTTTCTTGTCTGTCACCCGTCATTCCGGTCCTACATTCGTCATTCCCGCCCTCCCTCGTCATTCCCGCGAAGGCGGGAATCTAAAACCCATTCCCGAAGCTGACTCCGTTTCGTCGCTCTTCCTGTGCGCTACAATTGAATCACTGTTCATGGGGCTGTAGCTCAGTTGGGAGAGCGCCGCGTTCGCAATGCGGAGGTCAGGGGTTCGACTCCCCTCAGCTCCACCACCGCACCCACCATTTATCGCCCACCCCCCCGTTGGACTACGGGCTGCCTTCTACCTGGACTGTGACGATGTCCACGCCGTAGAACTTCTCGTGGCGCACGGCGGAGGCGTGGAATCTCAGCAGGCGGAGTGAGAGATCGTCGGCTGTCGGTATCGCGCCTTCGTCGGTCAGATATGCCAGCTGGTCCTCGATATTCTCATGTTGCGTTGTTGCCACAAACTCCAGGTCCACCATTCTTCCCTGCGGCCGTGCCTTGATGACCAATCTTGGAGGGGCTGAATTGTCGATGTCATCCTGCTGTTCCTGTAGGCTGGCCAGCGTCTCTTCGCCCGCGGCGCGCAGTCGCAGCGTGGAGGCCTCGTTCCACCGCAATCCGGACGCCAGGCCAGTGAGAAACTCATCGATTGCCGGGAGCGAAGTGTTCTCCAGGGTGACCTCGAGGCGCGACAGACGCGAACCGAAAGATTCGAACAGGAACGTCATTCCGATTGCGACAACGGCCCCGATCGTAGCGCCGTTGCCCAGCAATCCGCCCATGACCTCGCCGAACAGGTCCGCCATGATGGGGTGATTGTGCAGGCCAAGACCCAACGAACCTGCGAGCGCGACTATCAGGACACGCTTCTGATCCAGTCCGTCGCGCAGGATGGTCTGCAAGCCGCTGACGAAGAGCATCCCCATGGCCAGCATCAGGTACGCCCCCAATACGGGACCGGGAATCGTCAGCAGCAGGGCAGTGACCTTTGAGAAAAAGGCGAAGGCCACTATCACAACTGCCACGCCGATGCCGACCCGTCTGGCGGCGACCCCGGTGAGGCTGATCAATGAGAGGCTGAATGACGAATACGACATGGGCGGCAGGGTTCCGGTGATCCCGGCCAGCAGCATGCCGATGCCGTTCACGCTCACCATGCCCTGGATCTGGCGAAAATCGATCGCGCGTGGTTGTCGTCTCGAGCCCTGCTGGATCGCAACGCCGTCGCTGATCGTCTTGATTCCGATTACAAGGGTCAGAATCGCGAACGAGGGCAGAAGCGCCCAGAACTCCTGGCTAAACGTCAGATCAAAACCAAGCTCCGGAACCTCCGGGATGCCGAACCAGGCGGCGCGGCCGATTCGCTCCGTTTCCACCAGCCCGAAGGCAACTGCGACCAGATAGCCGGCCACGATGGCGACAAATGGCCCCGCAAGACGCCATCGCCCCCTGGCACGCAAGGTCATGATGATCGAGATGATCACCGTTGCCGCTGCGATGAGCGGGCCGGCGGCATTGGGCGCGTCATCGGGCAGGTTTTGAATGCTGTTGAATGCGATTGGCAGCACGCTGACGGCGATCAACATGGTCACCGTGCCGATGACCACCGGCGTGAAGATTCGGCGGAACGTTGGCAGCCAGAATGCAAGACCAATCTGGATGACGCAGCAGATGACAAGCAGGCTCGCGAACATCGATGGTCCGGCGGCGGACATTGAGGCCGCCATGATTGCGATGAACAGCGCCGCCGGGGATGTGAGGACGATGTGTCCTCCGCCGAATCGCCAAACCTGGAACGACTGCAGCGCTGTAATCGCCGCTGTTATCAGCAACGCGGTGAACACGCCCCAGGCCAAATGCGTGTCATCGAGATTGGAAGCCTGAATCGCCACTGCGACGTTCAGCACGGTTGGCGCGAGAATGAGCACCGCGCCCTGGGCCCCCACAATCAGCGTGACCCAGAGGGACGTGGCCTCTTCCGGCTCGAACTGTATCGGTAGCTCGGCGCTTCTTGAAGTCAAAATTCAGCCAATCTCCGTATCGAAACTATACCAGCGACACCAGTTGTACATGAGCAACGAATGAGCATGCGCCGTGGGGAGAAAACACGGAAACTGGAACTGCTCATTACGGGAAGGTTCGGAGACCTTGAGTAGTGACGTTGAAGCCCCCATTTGACGCCCAATGCGCGGACGCTGTTCAATGGCCTATACATAACGAATGGGGAGTTGACTATGCAGTTGGAAGGACGCCGGGTCATCGTAACGGGTGGCAGCCGCGGGATCGGCTACAGAATATCGGAACTATTCCTCGCTGAGGGCGCTCAGGTGCTGGCCGTGTCCCGCAGTTCCGCAAAGCTTGATGGGGCAAAGGAGCAGCTTCCTGCGCTCACTACTCTTGTCGCCGACGTCTCTGTGCCCTCTGAAATTGATCGCGTCGTGTCGTGGGCTGAGAGCGAATGGGGCGCAGTGGACATCCTCGTGAACAACGCCGGTGTCCTTGATGAAAGCGAACGGGGTCTCACCGAGGGGCCTGACGACAGCTTCCTGGCGACGATGCAGGTCAACCTACACGGCCCCTACTACTGCACCAAGCGCATCCTCCCGCTGCTGCTGCGGTCTAGCGATCCACGAATCCTCAACGTTGGCTCGAGCGCCGGCATCCTTGGACCTGAACTAACTGGCTCTTACGGCGTGTCAAAGGCGGCTCTGCACGCCCTCACATTCGCAACTGCTAGCGAATTGAAGGGCAAAGTGTCCGTCAATGCGATGGACCCGGGATGGATGAAGACGGATATGTCCCCCAACGGGCCCGGCGACCCGAAATGGTCGGCGGCGGGAGCGCTCTCGATCGTTACGCGATCGCCCAGCGTGACCGGCAAGCTGTTCTACGGCAAGCGCATTCGAGCGTGGACACCGCGCTCAATCTCGTAGAGGGTTTTCCCAGCCCACCTCATCTGGAAGCCTATTCCACGGATTCTCCCGTGTAGAACGCCGTCGTCCGCCTGGCTGCAGCCTGGGCCGCCTCCCTGTCCGTTCCCGCACTGGCTGATGCCGCAGCCCACGCCGCGCTGCTGTCCGCAATGAACGCCTTGCCCTCAGCCGTATCCGTAAACGCGTCTTCCTCCGGCAGAGGCGCGTCCGGACGCTCAAGATGAAGTGCAAGACCCATCAGGCCCATTTCCCAGCCGACGCCCGTTGCCCCCGCTCCATACTCGTCCCAGTGGGGTGATAGTAGGGCAGTGTGGGTGAGTGTCAGGCGCGCAGAGCCCCCAAGGTTCTCGATGCTCACGTCCACCCAGCTGACGTCCCCGGCGAACTCCCACGTTGCCGCGAAACGCGATACAGGCTCGCAGGCCAAGATCTCGCCACCGGCGTTCCCCTCAAGCTGGAATCGCCCGCCGGCCTTGAGGTCGCCGCTGACAGGCAGGAACCAGCGAGGGATTCGTTCCGCGTTAGAGATGGCATCCCACAACTCTTGTGCCGACGCCTCGACCCTGCGCGAGAGGATGACCGAGGCGGCTTTCTGTCCTTCCCGCTCCGTGTATTCCACGGAACGCTCCACCGCGTCGAGATTCCCCTGAAAATCGAAATCCATATCAGTCCCTATATCGAAAATTATGTCTGACCTAAGATAGCGCCATGGAGTTCCACACGGCGATCATTATCTTGTAGCCTGCTCTACTTCCTGACGCTTTCCCTTATCAGGTTCGACCGGAGCGCGAAACAGCCGCGTGCCGGATTTCTAACACGGTTTATACCCGCCCTGCTCATGTAATTCTGGTTACAAATAGTAATGGTCATGTTACCGAAAAGTGACCGCTCGTTTACAAAACCCCCCTTTCTGCAATCTATGTTTACGTACAATGACATTCGTGGTATAGTGCGTCATCGCGTAATTGTTGTCACGCGCAAGTGTCTCTGCGGCTTACTCGTCAGGGAACGACGGAATGCCTGGCAACAGGGCAGAGGATAGGGAAATACCATGAGCAGGATTCTCACTCTCGGGATAACCGGAACGGCATTGACGATGCTGCTCCTGCTTGTATTTGCGCTCGTCACGCTGTCCGCCGCAGGCGCGGAGGAAAAGGAGCTGACGATTGAACAGCAGTGTCGTGACACGCTGAAAGATGCGGACGTTCACTGGTCGACCCTGGAGGACAACGTCAACACCTGTGTTGATGCCGTCAATAAGGAGGTTGGCACGGTTGACGACGTCGTCTCCATGATTACCAGCGTGGACACTACTCTGACACTCAACTTCATGGGCAATGCCTACAAGAATGCCGGCATCACTATTCTTAAGAAGACGCCTGAGCCGACACCAACTCCGGAGCGCGCCCAATCGCAGGTGAGGAGTGATTCGCCCGCTGTCACGCCGACGCCTCCGGACGACGATGATGTTGAAGCGCAATCAGACCCGCCGGTTCAGCGCGACAATGTTCTCCGGGACAACCCGCCGCAAGATAATGACGGCGCGGCCGTCAAGGACAAGACAACGAAAGACGGCCCGGTTGCTCAGCAAGAGCCAACGCCGAACCCGCGAACGGACCCTCATGTGAATGTGGCCTGCACCAAGGGGCCCGGCCCCGATCCCTATAATCCGACTTCGCCCTGCGGCCAGACGTATCCCGGCTCGGATGATCCGAATTACACGAACATCTGGCTGCACACGCCGGATCAGTTGGGTAATCCTGATGCACCACGCAATTTGACGCTTACACCTGACGACGCTACCGATACAAATGAAACGGATTTCGCACTCAATTGGTTCGGTCATAATCCCAGTGGCACGCAGCGTGTTCGCCTTGTGGGGCTTGATGATGACGGCAACCCTCGATACTACGAGCGTGAGTTTGGGGGCCACGTCTATCATGCATATTTGTGGGCCTGGTGGGAGCAGGACACCGTTAACACCACAACCACCTGCACAACGAAAAGAACTCAGGAAGATACTTGGCAAGCTTTGACCAGCGCGGACCTGGACACTACACAAGATCCGCCGCCGATAAAGGCGGACAGGCACGTAGAAGTAAGCCTTGCTACTCCAGACACCATACCGTCCGGCTGTCAGTTGAGAATGTGGATGGTGTCAGTGCACATAATCAGAGACTCTGATGAGAGTCACAGCAGTTCCGAGTTGCTCTTCATGGACCCGGTACCGGGACAAGCAATTAGGTGAGCGGCGGCGGCAATCACCACGGGCTCGGCTTATTGATTGCGTAGCCGAACCGTTCGAAAGAATCGCGATAACGAGCGTCCCCGGTGGATTCCACCGGGGACGCTCCGGTTTTTCAGTCCCTTTATCGAAAGTTATGTCTGACCTAAGATAGCGCCATGGAGTTCCACGCGGCGATCGTTGTCGTTTTCCTGCTCTACTTCCTGACGCTGATCGCGATTGCAGTCTTCCGCGCGAGCCAGATGCGCGAAATGACAGACTACGTGCTGGCGGGGCGGCGCATGGGCAGCTTCACGTCCGCCCTGAGCGCCAGCTCGTCGTCGACAAGCGGCTGGACGATGCTGGTCTTTCCTGCCCTCGCCTTTTCTGAGGGCGCAGTGCATCTGTGGACCGTGGTCGCAATGGTCCTGGGCTCCTGGTTCACCTGGACGATTCTTGGAGCGCGGCTCAGGCGGTACACCATCGCCACGGAATCCCTGACGATGCCGGACTTCTTTGAAAAGCGCTTCGGGGATAAAACCGGCATGCTCCGCGCACTGATCGCGGTACTCACCATCTTCTTCATCATGTTCTACATCAACTCCGGCCTCATTGCCGGAGCAAAGCTGCTGGAAACGGTCTTCGGCTCAACACACAACCAGGGTGTATTGATCACCCTGTTCGCAGTCACCTCCTATACCTTTATCGGCGGTTTCATGGCCGTCTCAAGGACGGACGTCGTACAAGCGCTGGTCATGCTTGTCAGCTTCATCACCTTGCCGCTTGTCCTGATCGCCAACACGGCTCAGCCATTTGGCGGACTTGGCGGCGATGGGTTCCTGAATCCGTTTACGGGCACCGAGGGTGAAGTCATTGGCGTGGTCTTCCTGTTGTCGACGGCCGGATGGGGGCTTGGCTCGTTCGGCTCCCAGCGTATTCTGCAGCGATTCATGGCCGTGGAAAGCGAGCAGAAGATCAACCGAAGCCGAAACATCGGAACACTCTGGATAATCCTCATCTTTTCCTTTGGCTTCCTGTTTGGGCTGGTGGCACAGCCTGCCCTGCAGGAAATGGGCCTGATCGGCTCATTGGTGGGTGATGAGGGTCAATACGACCCGGAGCGCGTCTATTTCGTCGCGTCGGAGGCATACTTCATCCCCCTCTTTACCGGCCTGCTCCTTACCGGTGTCGTGGCGGCAATCATGAGCACGTCCGACTCCCAACTCCTCCTCGGTTCCGCGATTGCCACCGATGACCTGCCGGCGCTCAGGCGCTACGCAGCGCGGATAGAATCCGTCCGCATGCTTGGGGCGTCCGGCAAGGTATGGCTCGGGCGGCTTATGCTTCTCATCATCGGCGCGGCGGCCGGCGCATCCGCCATCATCGCGCCGGACTCCATCTCCAGCCTTGTTGCCTACGCATGGGGAGGCATGGGGGCGGCATTCGGCCCCGCAATCATCCTTGCCCTGTATTGGCGACGATTCAATCTCTGGGGCGCGACGGCCGCGATAATTGCCGGCGCCGTTACCGTCACAATCTGGCAATTCAGCTCCGGCGGCCCCTGGGGGATGTTTGATATGGCAATCGCTGCCGCCCCCGGCTTCATCGCATCCTTCGCCGCCGCCTGGCTGGTCACACGGCTCACCGCCCCGCCGAACGATTCCATAACGGAACAGTTTGACCGTGTGCGCGCAGGCCCGGTGGAGGCTGCCGGAGTAGCAGGGCTCTGACATGGAATCCACCGGGAGTAAGGCGGGGATAAAACGCATTGCCATCGTCGGGGCGGGTATCTCCGGTCTCGGCGCAGCGTGGGGGTTGAGCCACCACCCGGACAGGTTCGATTTCCGAGTCTTTGAAGCCCGTGATCAGATTGGCGGCAATGCGGTAACAGTCGATATGCCGCAAAATGACGGCAGTTCCATCCCGTTTGACATCTCCGTCACTGCCCTCATCCCGTCCGTTTATCAGCATGTGCTACTCCTGATGCAGAGGTTTGGCATTGACATGCTCGAAACACGATTCAGCTACAGCGTGAAATACGGAGACGGTATCTACGCGCACGACTTCGATTCCGATCTCCGGCGGGAACTAGCGACCGACATCGCGAAATTCCAACGACTGCTCCGTCGACTTCACCGCTTCGGACGGTTGACCCGTTCCCGCTCCCGGCTCCTCAATGCCCTCAACCCGTACAACTACATCAGCATGGGACGGGTGCTCAAGCTGGGCAGATTCTCCGATGACTTCAAGTACAAGATTCTCAAGCCCATGTTCGTCAATTTCCTGATGGCGACGGATGTATTTGCCATGCCCGCCTCTCTCTTCGCCCGGTACCTGGAATTCTTCGATATCGAGAGGGCGACGACCATGCAGACGTGGGACAGGGGTACTCGCCGCATCTACGAGAACCTGGCCCTCGGATTCCGGGACAAGATTTACCTGAATCGTCCTGTCCGAAAGGTGTATCGGCAGGCTGCCGGGGTAGTCATTGAGGATGAGAACGGCGTCCGTGAGGAGTTCGATGATGTCATCCTCGCCTGCAACGCGAGTCAATCGCTGGCAATCCTCGATGAACCTACCCGCCTTGAGCGGTACATCCTCTCGTCTGTCCGCTATGATACCGATCTCCATCACAATGCCGTGGTACACGCAGATTCCTCGGTGCTGCCGGACGATGACATGAAGGCCCTGGAGACGCGGAGCAACTACATCGAGCAGTACGGCAATAGGCCGGACAACTACCAGATCACGTACATCATGCACAACCAACAGCCGTGGGCGAACGGCTCCGATAAACCCTGCCTTGTGACCTACAACGCCGTCAGCCCCATTGACGATGGAAAGATCGTCAAGAGATTGTCATTCCAACACATCATCCACGACGTGCGGCATATCGCCGTGCTCTTGAGCCTTTTCCGTTTCATCCAGGGCAAGAGACGAACCTGGCACTGCGGCGCGCATACACTCGTCAATAGCCAGGAAACGTGCTTTGTCACCGGGCTTGCTGCCGCGCGGCAGCTCGGCGCGGACTATCCCTTCGACGATGAAGAGGCGAGGCAGGTGTTCAACTATTACGGAAACATCATGTACGGCCGTCGATTCAGAAAGGTCAGGCGCGGCGCTCAAAGCTGATAGCTCATTTGTTGAAGCTATACGCGCCAACGTATACTGGTAGTTGGCACCCTATCTGCGTATGGCGCAATGATGGCCGGAGACTATAGCCAATGACGGTTGCTGCTGACGGCGCGGAGACACAGACTCTCAGCCTGCCGGAAGAACTCATCCTGATTCTCCTCAATGAGGAGGACGGTTACTTCCACCAGGTGCCTGGCTGGAACCTGAACTGTGTTGTCGTTGGCGCGGCCATGGCGGAACTGTCCCTCTTGGGCCGCATTGATACTGACCTTGAGTCACTCATCCTCGTCGACAAGACGGATACGGATGACATTGCGCTGGATACCATTCTTGACGAAATTGCCTCCGAACCTGAGCAGCGAAGCACCAGATATTGGATTGAGCGCCTAGCACCGCTTGCAGAAACCATCATCGACGATACCCTTGCCCGTCTGGTCAGGATTGGCATCCTTCAACACCATGACGGCGATTTCTGGACGATGGCCCGCACATCGCGCGGCGTCGAATTTGGCGGCGGTGAATGGAGGGACACGGCAGCAGAGTTCGTCAGGAACCGCATTATCAGGGTCATTTTCAGCGATGAGATTCCTGAGCCGAGAGACATCATTCTCATCTGCCTGGTCAATACGTGTGACGTCTTCCGCTTCATCTTCCCCATCGAAGAAGAGGAGGAAGAGCGGATAACGCAGATCTCCAGGATGGACGTCATTGGACGATCTATCGCGGAGGCCGTTTCTCAAAACCTTGCCGGACCTCTGCTGCGCCGGTCAGGACTGGCCAAGAAGATACCGACCGTTTCCCTGAGAAAGCTGTTATTCAACAAGCACCTGAGAAGCGGGAACATTCCGGCGCTGTTCGGCGCCCTGGCCGAGACTTATGGCCCCGTGTTTCAGATCAAGCCCCCATTCATGAAGCCCCTCGTGTTCCTGGCCGGATCCGCCACAAACAGGTGGGCGCATCGGCAGGGGCGCATGTACCTGCGGGCCAGGGACTACTTCCACAACTTTGAGAAGGAATACGGAGCGGCAGGCGTGCTCCCTTCCCTTGACGGCGCGGACCACTTCCGCCTGCGGAAATCCCTGCAGCCCGCATATTCCCGCACTCGCCTTGAAGGTCAATTGGACATGGTCTATGACAATGCCCGGGCGTTCATGTCGAACTGGAAGGTCGGAGACGCTCTCCCTGCCAGCAATACGTCGCGAATGATGATCAACGCCCAGGTCTCTCCGTTCTTCGTCGGCGTTGATTCACAGGACCTCATTGGTGATCTCGCCACATACAAGGAACGGATACTCAGCGTTCACGTCATGAACGTCATGCCCAAATTCATGCTGAAGACGCCGGGCATGAGACGACGAGCGAAACTCGTTGATCGGCTGTTGGAGCGAGTGCAGGGTGTGCATACGCCGGCACAACGAGCGGGACAACCTCGTGACCTCGTCGATGACTACCTCAGCCTCCATGCGAGCGATCCGCAGTTCATACCGGAATCCAACCTGCGCTTCGCTTTTACCGTAGCCCTGGTTGCCAGCGTTTATCTCGGCGACATGATGAGCTTCTGCCTCTACACCATGGCGGCGAAGCCTGAACTCCACGCCGAGCTTCGGCGCGAGGCTGATGCGCTGTTCGCAAATGGTGACCCCAAGGGGGACGACATCACCCTGGAATCCGTGGACTTTACGCATCGATTCATCATGGAATGCATGCGCCTATATCCCATTGTTCCCATGTCTGTTCGCAACGTGATGAACACCTGCGTCGTTGAAGGATTTGAACTGCCCATCGGAACGCGGGTGCATATCGCGCAGACCGCCGCGCATTACATGGACGATGTCTTCCCGGACGCCGACAGTTTTGATATTGACCGTTACCAGGCGCCACGCAATGAGCACCACAGCCCCGGCTATGCGCCTTTCGGTCTGGGCACGCACACCTGCCTCGGCAATCGCCAGATGGAACTGCAGCTCACCGTCAACTTGCTCATGATTGCCCGCCACTTCACCTTTGATGTCTCCCCGGCGAAGTTCAAGGACAACCTCAAGATCACCCCGCTTCCGTCACTGAGGCCCCACAAGAAGCTCAAGCTTGTTGTAACGGAGAGACGAGAACTCTAGGCTTCGGCCTCGTGGCGTCGATGCACCGCATCGATTTCCAGGTCCAGTTCCTCCGCCCATCGTTGCGCCGTTGATCGAAGCCGCACGTTCTGATATGCGCCCCAGACCACCATTGCCGGCAGCACCAGCAGAACCGAAACGATCAGCGAGTAGACAATTGTGATCGTCGCAGTGATGCCAAACTGCTGAGACGCGGTAAGCGGCGCGGCTATCAGCACCCCGAATCCAAGGCCGGTGGTCATCGCGGAACCCAATAGCGCTGAACCTGTTGTAGACAAGGTGCGAATCGCGGCCTGTTCCGGGTTGCGCAGGTGAGAATACTCCTCGCGATAGCGGTGAATGATGTGGATTGTATAGTCCACTCCGATACCAATTGATAACGCGGTGATGATGGATGTGATGAGCGAGTAGGGGATATCCAGCAGCCTCATTGTGCCCAGCACGCAGATAAGAACCAGCACGATCGGCCCCACCGCGATGACTGCAAGCGCAGGCTGGCGCAGCGTGAGCCAGAAGAAGATCGCCAGAATGGTCACTGCCACCGCAGCGGTCGTACCGATTGCCTCCGTCTGTCGACTCGTTATCTGATCCCCGACCGCCACTGACACGATGGCCAGGGACGTCACAATGATATTGTCGTCTTCGCCGAGCCAGAGTTCCTCAAGTTCCGCCTGGAGCCTGCCCAATCGCGGTTGGTCTTCATTGAACACCAGGAATTGGAGCAGTAACAGGTCCATCCCGTCAGGATTGTTGACGATAAATTGCGAGAGCTCAGGCTCCCTGATCAGCAGTTCATCGACAAACTCCTGCATTAGCACAGGATCAAGTTCTACGCCGGGGGATGCTCGCTCAAAGAGCGCCGCCAACTCTGCGTCGTACTTGTCACCTGGTTCGCCGCTGTCGTTCGTCCAGTCATGCACGATGTCTTCAAACGATTTCTGTACAGGTTCCGCCGCTGACGGTGGGCGTGTGAGTTCGTCTTCGAACGGGTTTGTTAGATCGTGGAGATTCAGGAGCGTACGACTGTCCGTTATCTCCGCCGTCACTAGTAGACTGGCCAACTCCGTCGAGCCGCCGACTGCCGCGTCGAGGGTCTCAAGGTTCTCAAGAACCGAGCCGTCATTAGGCAGGACGTCCCGAATGCTGAATTCCGATTTCAGGCCTGTCGCGAAATACCCCATGACGACCGTTATGGCAAGGACGCTGACGATATACGGAGCGGGCCGCCGGGTAACTTCCCTGCCCAGAATTTCCGCTATCCGTGATACGCCCGGTACCGCGTTTGATATTGCGCGCGTCGGTGGCAAGCTGCCTCGTGATTCGCGGCGCCGGTCGATGATTGTTCGTCCGGCCGGAATCAAGGTCAGCATGACGATCAGGCTCAAGCCGACCCCCAAGGCGGCAACGACGCCAAAGTCCCCGATCACCGCAATTGGCGAGAAGAGCGAAGCCATCATGCCGGCCATCGTCGTCACCGCGGCCAGCGTGAGTGGAATCGTCACATTCCGCATACCGGCCCGGACAGCCTCGCGAACCGGCAGCCCCTCGAGGCGCTGCTCCCTGTAATGCGTGATCGTCTGCAGGGCATAGTCCACGGTGAGGCTGATGATGATGACGGGGATAAGAGTAGTAAGCGAGCTGGGCGGGCCAATGATCCGCAGTGCTTCCGGTAGTGGCGATTCAGGCCCAAGCCATCCCTCCACGCCCACGATCCATGTGATGGACAGGACAAGCCCCGTCAGTGACAGGAACGTGTCTGCTATTGAGCGGGTAAAGACAAAGATCAGTGCCGGGATAAGCACCAACGCCAGGAGGATCAGCGGCGCCATCCCTTCTTCCGTTGCCTTCTCATACTCTTCCTGGATGATCGCCGGTGAAAGAAGGCTAATACGGAAGGGACCTTCCGACTCATTTGCCAGTTCGTCTATCCGAAATTCGGCCTTGGAGGCGCTGTCGTCCGCCGTGTTGATGAGCCGAATATTCCCGATAGCAATCTCGGTGCCGTCCTTATCCACTCCGGTCATCGCGGAGAGAGCCTCCCCGATCCCGGGAACGTCGCGGGCGGCATCAATCTGCGCTTGCGTTACCGCCCCAAGGTCATCGACTTGCAGGACGGCTTTTACAAATGAAGACGGAACGATTATCGAATCCGTAGGAGTCAGGACGTCACGGACGAGTGGATCGCTTGCGATGTCGCTGGCAAGAGCGTCCATTTGGGCCAGGCTGTCGGGCGTGAGCGTCTCGCCACGGAAGATTAATGTGCCGGCAAGAACTTCACCCGAGTCTCCGAAATGCTCTTCGACGTCTTCCGACGCCTGGACGAGCGGGTGATCCGGCGGGAGGAATGCGAGGCTGGCGCCTTCTGTCGGCGGTGCGCGGAAACCCGCGCCGTAGGCCAGCGCCACCG
The DNA here is from genome assembly GCA_965207115.1 of Dehalococcoidia bacterium. Lineage (GTDB taxonomy): Bacteria > Chloroflexota > Dehalococcoidia > UBA6926 > UBA6926 > VXMO01. The sequence goes on from CBDBLR010000003.1 coordinate 329,682, forward strand.
TCACAAGGAGAAGCAGGGCAATGGTTATCCATGGCCGCGCGGTTACAAGCCGACTAAGATTGCCTAGCGCCGTATACATGCGGGATACGCCCCCTCCCCGGAAGGCTCACTGCTCCAATGAGCGTGGCCGCCTGACCTGCGACCGAAGTGGATGCCTATTGTGTCTCCTCACTTGCCGTGTCGGGGGGTGTTGGTGCTGCTGTCTTCGTATTAGGGTAAAACTGTTCGCAATACTTGCGAAAGGGCATGATGTCCCCGTCAAGCCTGAAAAGACGCGGTCGTGAGCGGTATTTCTTGCGATTCCAGATAATTACATCCTTCTTCACGTCCTGGATCTGGTAGGCCGCAATGAACTTGTTCATAAGGGGCGCGCGGAACTTTTTCGGCAGGAAACCCAACCCAACCAGCAAACGCTTGGGGCTCGTGATTTCCTTCACCTGCGAGAACAGCGTCACCTCCACGTTGGTGCCATCGATTGGCGTTGCGAGAACCCACAACCGCAGATCCATCCCGATCGAGTGCTCCCGCACCTCCACAAAAGAGACTCCAAGTCCATAAACGAATGTGGAAGCTGAGATATCAAACGTGACATGTCCAAATCGTGTGATCGGCTTTCTGGACTGGAAATCGAACCGGCTCTCCAGCCGATGGCCCTCAATTACGAGGGGGGCGGTACGGCTTACGTCGCCAAAACCATGTACGTAATTCAGGTGGGAATAGTCGACTGAATTCTCTGTCGTCTCCTGCGGATGTCCGGCGAATCTGACGACCTTGCGTTCTAGGGGACTCCAGCCTTGGGTGTCTTCCTGTTCGTCGGGCATCGGCCATTGTGGTGGACGCCTGTCGATGCCCCACCATCCGAAGATCAGGCCCACGCGCTCTTCGATATGGAACATGCGCAACCGCGCCGTTGGGGGAGGATTGGTGTATGGGGTGGAGATGCACTGACCTGTTGCGTCGTACGCAAATCCGTGAAACGGGCACACCAACTGCCCGTCTACGACTCGTCCACCTACTTCGGGCGCAAGGTTCGCACCCAAATGTGGGCAGTGTGCTTCGGCGACGCAGATTGTCCCTTCGCCGTCAATCCAGGCGATGATTTCCTCGCCCATCCACGTTCTGCTGACCAACTTGGCCTTCTCGATGGCCTGGCGAGTTTCGATGAAATACCAGCCCTCAGGGAACGGCGATAGTGGAGAATCCTCCAGTTCCGCGAGTCGTGCGGTTGTCATCTGCCATCACTCCCCATAGGCAATCCCAGGGTGACGACGAATCGGCCAAAACACCCGCTCTGAAGGGGTGGGACGACACACGCGCCCCCTACACTAAAAGCACTGTTATTCTACCACGTTGGCGCTGCATCTGATGATTGCCCAGCCTGTCGTTCCGTCTCCTCAACGTCTGCAACCTTCATCAGGAGCGCAGGCAGAATCGCCAACAGAGAAACGAATCCTGCAATCATGAATAAGTTCTGGAATACAGTCACGCCTGCCTCGAGGAGCGGCGCTTGCGTCTCCTCAAACGACGCGCCGATTGTCACGTCCGCCGTCAGGCTGTAGAACCGCTCGATCCCCCATGCGGACAAGGCCGAGAGCCCCAGTGCCATACCAACCATACGTGCCGCTGTCACCAGCGAGGCTGCCGCTCCCCAATAGTTACTCGGCGCGGCGCTCAGGGCCGTGACGCTGATGGGAGGCAGAACCAGTCCGAATCCGAGTCCGGACAGCACAAGAGGCGCCGTTAACCGGAACTCCTCCACCTCCGTTCCCCACCCACTCATGAACAACAGCCCTATGCCGATGAACGCCAAACCGGTGACTGTTACGGGGATTACGCCCGTCCATCGCAGGATGTACCCGCCCACAATCGCACCCGGCGGAATGGCTGCCGTTAATCGCACTAGATGGAGTGCACTTTCCCAGTCCTCCTTCTCCATCACCGTGTTCGCCATTAACGGAACGGCGACCAACGCAATGACTAGGGAAACGCCCACCATGAACTGCGTCACGTTGGCGGACACAAACGCTCGAGACTTGTAGAGGAATGAGGCAAACAAGGGTTGTACTGTGCGCCGCTCAAAGAAGATGACCGCGATGACGAGGACGACTCCCAGCCCAAGGATTGCGTAGGGCAGGATTGAATCAAATGAGAAGATCGCGCGTTGAGACAAGGCAATCGCTATAGCGGTAAGCGCCGCGCCCACCGTTATTGCCCCCACGTAGTCCATTCGCGCCTGTGGGTTGGCCTGGTTTCGGAGGATAGCCATCAGGGCGATGAGCAACAGGCTCTGTGGGATATCCAGCCAGAAGATGAACCGCCAGCCGACCCACTCGATGAGTGCTCCACCGTACAGCGGCCCCAGCACGGATCCCGCTTCGGCAGAAGCGGCCACGAGTCCAAGCGTGACACCCCGCTGCTTGGGGTCCACCGCCGCTACCGCCATCGCCAGTCCAATTGGAACCGTGGCCCCGCCGCCGACCGCCTGAATGACCCTCGCCGTCACGATCCATGTAAAATTCGGTGCCAGCGCCACGAGCAAGGACCCTACGGCAAAGATGAGCAGCGCAATCTGAAACATCCTCACGCGTCCGTACACATCGGACAGCCGACCCGCCAATGGCATGGCAACCGTGTAACTAACCAGATATCCCGTGATGATCCATGAGGCTGTGTCGAGGTCGGTCAGCGGGATTTCAAGTTCCAACATGACGGTCGGGAGCGCCGCCACCACCACCGTCTGATCAAGCGCAGTCGAAAAGACACCAAGGCAGATAATCGTGATGATCGCTGTCTGCGAAGTGCCCAGGGAGGAGAGGCGGGCCCGGGTGCTATTCACGATCCGGCGGGGTTAACCCGGAAGTTGAATGTCAACCGGTTCGTCGTATTCGGAGAGGATGATGAGCCTGCTCGTGCCCGGTCCGTCGTCGTTGAACACATTGCCCACTATCCTGATCTGACGCAAGCTTTGATCCTCTGCGTCGACCCACACCGTTAGATCGATTGGGTGCCCGGAATCCGCGGATGTGATGAGATTCTTAAGGTCCTCAGAGACGAGGTCCCCGTCAATCCTGATGGTCTCGATGCCGTTGACCGTCTCCCGCCCGGTGAGCTCGATGTTCTGGATCTTGGGCAGGAGATCACTCAGCGTCATACCCAGCCCGGAGAAATTGAAAGGCACCTGATCAAGGGGCAGGGGATTCCACGGCGCGCCTGATGCGAACTGCATCATCGCCGAATCTCCCACCGCGATGATACCGATCTGCACGAATCCCAGGATGGGAGACTCAACATTCACCAACAAGTCCGTGCGATCCGGCGCTTGCACCTTCCCGTCGACGCTCTTGAGTGTCTGCTCAAAGAATTTTCGCCCGGATTCCATCTCATCGATCATCTGGAATTGAGCAGTCTGAAAAGAGAGCAGGTGATCGCTCGTGCGTTCAATAACCTCGTCCAGCGTCAACTCAGGCTCAGGCGTCGGGTCGGGGACTCCGCAACCGGTGGCCGCTAGAAGTAGCAACCCAAGCGCCAAGATGGTGATTGCCAACCCGCGGCGTATGAAACCGAATGCGCCCATCAGTTTGTCTCCGTGGCGATGTCTCTCAAGAGAACCCATAGCGAGCGGCGACGCTTCACTGCCGTATCATAGCATTCGCAAGAATCCGGACGCCCCTCCATTTGCTCTGCTTGATATACTGCCGTCGTAGTGAAATATCAAACACAGGGTAGCCCCTGTGCCCTACAGATCCTCCACGCCCCAAACTTCGGGAGCGGCCAGGTAAAGGGGGTTAAGGGATGAAACCATCCGTAACTCTCCAGGACATCCGACAGGCGCAAAGCACCATCTCTCATCTGGTGCGCAAAACTCCTGCGTTATCCGCGCGCTCGCTTAGCGCTTTGGCGGGGAGTGAACTTATCCTCAAGGCCGAGAACCTGCAGAGAGCAGGCTCCTTCAAGGTCAGAGGCGCTTCAAATAGGATCGCCGCCCTGAGCCCGGACCAAAAAGCCAGGGGCGTCATCACTGCCAGCGCTGGCAACCATGCCCAGGGAGTCGCTCTGGCTGCGGGCAATCTGGGCATACCCTGCACAGTCGTCATGCCGATAGGGGCCTCCCTCCCAAAGGTGGAGGCCACGCGCGGCTACGGCGCAAACGTCGTGCTCGCAGGTGACGACTTCGATTCGTCACAGGAACATGCTCGGCGCATCATGCGGGAGAACGACCTGACGTTCATTCACGCATTCGATGACCCGGCCATCATCGCGGGGCAGGGGACGATTGGGCTGGAAATACTCGACCAAGTGGATGATCCGGGCACGATTGTCGTACCGGTAGGCGGCGGCGGACTGATATCCGGAATCGCCGTGGCAATAAAGGAAACCAGGCCCAATGTCAGGGTGATTGGAGTGCAGGCAGCGGCGTCCACGGCTGTTGTCGACTCGTACAAGGCCAACCGACACTTCACTGCAATGCAGGAGGCTACCGTAGCGGACGGTATTGCAGTGGGCACCCCCGGGGAACTCACCATCCCGTTGGTGAAACACTATGTGGATGACATGGTCGTTGTGGAAGAGGAAGAGATCACCCAGGCCATGATGCTCCTGCTGGAAAGGAGCAAGCTGCTAGTCGAAGGGGCCGGCGCTGTAGGTCTTGCAGCGGTGCTGGGAGGAAAAATCCAGAGCGCCGGACAGAGAGTGGCGGTGGTGCTTAGCGGCGGCAATGTTGATTCCCACCTGATTGCGCGCGTGGTGGAGCACGGATTGGCGCACGCGGGGCGCTACCTCGTATTCAAGGTCATGGTGGAAGACCGGCCAGGTCAGTTGAATCGACTGCTCGGCATCATATCCGAGAGTGAGGTCAACGTGCTGGACATCGGCCACCTCAGGCATGCACCGACAGTCCACATGGGCCAGGTAGAGATTCAACTCACTGTCGAGACCAGGAACTCCGCTCACTCTGAGGAAGTATTGGAGAAGCTGCGCGCCGCCGGGTACTCCCCGTATGAGAGCGATACTTCCGTGAGCCTCCCCCCACATCCCGGATTCAGGCCGAACTCGCAGACCTGATTTCCGGCCCCCCCCCCAACAGCCGCCTAAACGCGCAGCTCCAGTCTGGGGCTCAGCAGGCGGTCAGGCACGTTGGTTTCACGCATGAACTCGACCAGAAACCGGTGGAGCTCCTTTGCCTCGTCGGTGTACGTCCCTATCACGTTGTTCTGTTGTTGTGGGTCTGACTCGAGGTTGTAGAGCTGAGACACTCCCGGGTCAGTGCTGTATAGCAGGCTCCAATGTCCCGCAGTGATGGTCGTGACCGGAGGGTCTTTGAGGTCGCGCAAAAAGTTGTCCACAGATTGAACCGCGTCCCCCGGATTGGCGAATGGGATGCTGCTGATCACATAGTCGCGTCCTGATCGCGTGGCGTCTCCCATGGCAGGTGCAAGCGAGCGGCCCTGGACGAAGTCGGGGATTTCCATGCCCAGCAGGTCAAGTACCGTGGGCATGACGTCGATGGCGGAACTCAAGCCGCCGTACATGCCAGGAGAAACGCCGGGCGCACGGATGAGAAGAGGCAGATGGACAATCTCCTCAAATAGAGGAGAGTAGCTCCACCGCGAACCCGGTTCGTCGTATGGCCGAAGCGTTCCGTCCGGGTACATGTCAGAGCTCATCTTGCCGAAGAGGCCGCCATGTTCTCCAAAATAGAAGCCATGGTCAGAGGTGAAAATCACGACCGTCTTTTCGGCAAGTCCCATGTTCTCGACAGCCTTCAGCAGGTAGCCCACCCAGGTATCGACCATCGTGATCTCGCCGCAGTAGGCGGCGTGTCCTTTGTGTAGCTGTGCCTCCGTGTAGCCGGGCACATCATGCCAGTTGCCGTAGACCGGGAGCACCAGCTCGCCGTCGTGTTCAGGCATGTAGAGCTCGGTGTAGTAGGATGGGGCATCCCAGGGTTCGTGCGGATCCCATGTGTCCACATAGAGGAAGAAATCTTCCTTGTAGTGTTTCTCCAGCCACTGCATGGCGCTCATGAATGTCTTGGGCGCGTTCCTGTCCGATTCAGAGCGCCACCTGTCCCTGATATCCAGGGCCTCATTGTGATAGCCGGTTTCCGGAATTAGCGACCACAGCGTGTCTTGTCCGGTGTTCATGAAGAATGACTGAAAACCGCGGTCGTAATTCATCCCGTCCCGGAGGTAATAGGGCGTGTCCACAGACGCGGCGGTGTGAAGGCCATTCCTGGCCAGTGTTTCTGCCAAAGTTGTTACGCCGGCGGGAAGCGGCTCCCACCCCATGAAGGACATCGTCCATCGACCTGTCTGATGGTCTGCCCGCGTCGGCATGGTTGGGAAACCGGCAGCGTAGTGAGCGTTGAACCTGACGGACTCGGTCGCCATTGCATCTAGGGATGGAGTGCGTATGCGCGGATTTCCGTATGCGCCAATGTGATCTCTGCGGAAACTGTCGGAAACTATCCAGATGACATTCATTCAGGCCCTCCACGTGATGCTCCCGCTGAGCGAATGTATCACAGAGAGACGGACCCATAGGCCATTGGACAGGTTGAAGATGTCTAGCCCCGCCCGCAAAGGCAAAATACCCCTGGGCGGACTGTACTGCGAACCTTCCTATTGGTGGTTGAGCTGAGACGGAAGATTAATGGGCGGAACTAAGGGCAACTTACCGTCGTCTCCGCCATATCAGGAACCCAACGAGACTCAGGAGAATGCTCACAATAACCAGGGGCAACAGAAACGGACCAACATTAACGACGCTGGTCGATTCTGGCGTCGCCGTTGGGGTTATTAGAGGGGTAGGCGTCGGTGGCTCCGGGGTCTCAGCGAGGACGGTAGCGGTCGCGACTTGCGTAGGCGTCGGGCTCGGGACCAGTGTGGGTGTCACCGTTGGCGTGGCCGTATTTGCGGGGATAGGTGTCGGTGAAGGTAATGGCGTTGGTGTCTCAGTCGGAGTTGGAGTAGGGATTGGCGTGGGTGTCGGCAAAGCGATGCCGCAAGTGGCAGCATCGTCAGCTAGTAGGAACGCGGGTGACCAATTAGAAATCGGCGTGCCATACCAACCGCCTGTAAGAAGTCTGGCAGTTAGGGTGACTTTGCCGATTCGTGACCAAGACCCTTGCCAGCGATTGCGATGTAGGTGATCAAGTCGAATACTCGAGTTGCCCTCCTGAAAGTACTCGGGCCCAAGGTCCAGGAACACTCTGTGGTGTGACGTCGATTTGCGAATCTCCAAGGTGAGGTCACGTGTATCAGCCAACCCCTCTATGTCGAATTCCAATGTGGTCTCATAGTCCCATGTGGAATCGCGCATAACGCAGTAGGGCGGGCCAGGGTTCACCGACTGAATAGAGACTGGATATGAAGGGATCGGCGCTTCAGCGGTGTCCGCCAGCGCGGGTTCTTCCGGAGGCGTGTTGCTGAATGGATTCTTGTATATGAGCAGGCGTCCACGGTTGATGTCGCCGACGTAAAGGTTATCTTTGTCGTCGAATGTTGCCGTGTAGGGCATTGAGCCAAAGTCGTAAAGGTAGGATGTCGGCAGATCGGTTGAATCCAGCGGATCATCGTAGACGCCGACAAAGCGTGGTCCGAAGTACGCGTTGTATCCGACCACCATCCTATTCGTGCTGTCGAAAGCGGGCTCCCAGGTTGCCGCGGTAAAGAGATGGTGCCCAGACTTGCCAATGACCTCTCTGTCTTCAAAGGAATGACCGATGGACAGATGGGTGAAGCCGGTGGCAGAGAGGGTGAACACGCTGTCGGCATTCGGGGCGAAGACGGCCTTGGAGTTCACTGAATTGATCGAAGATGGAGGAAAGACCAACAGTCGTTTGTTTCCGGAGACTTCCAGCGCGTGATCGGAGACATAGAGATTGCCCTGCTTGTCTATTGACAGCCCTCCTGGGTAACACAGCACATCCCTGTGGCCGCCATCCCCAATTTCGTTCCTGTCATCCTCTTGAAACCGTCCCTGGTTGCATAATGTGGTGGTCGCATCCTGCTGGCCCAGAACCACATCCACCATCGGGTTGGTAAGGGGATCGCGTATGCGGAGCACGTGATGATTGTCAGTATCGCTAAGCCAGAGATAGTCGCCCGGTCCTTCGACCGCAATGCCAAAGACTCGATCTCCCAGAGCGGTCCGTTCCGTAGTTCCCAGTACCGGGAATGAAGCTGATCTTCTCCACGTGGTGTGCAGTGGTACAGAGAGTTCAGTCAAAGGGAGCTGGTAAACTTCGAGGAAATACCTGCCCTCAAACCCAAGTACCCACAATCTGCCTGCAGTGTCCACCTTGAGCCTGCCACAACAGTAGTGCCACGATCCCACCTGGAATTCGTCACCAATGAGGCCATCGGCAGGCCTCCCGTCGCTCAGTGAGTCAAGTCCATTCCAGAATAAGAGTCGATGTCTGTCAGCCACTACCAACTGATCTTGCCAAATTGCGATGCCCCTGGGGGAATGGAGTCCATTCCTGTCTTGAAAGTTCGCGTCAAAGGGTGGGTAGAAGAGGCGCTTGTCTGCCTGCCCAACTGGCTTCGTTTCAGCATCCCCATCCTCTGCGGTAAGTGCCGGAAATCGGAAGACATCAGCAGTTATGAGGTAGACGGGTACCAGGACATTACCCTCCGCATCGATCCCCACACTGCCGGCTACCGGGCACAGGTGGGGAGAACCGGGTAATTCGAATAGCGGCTCGCCACATCTGCCGTCGGGCATATAGGAGTCTCTACCAAGAACTTGAAGCACGGAGTCGCCCGCTTTGTCCCATAGCTGGACCATGTAGTTGGCTCCATCGACAACCCATACACCTCTTCCAAGAGGATCAAGCTCTAGCGAGGTCGGGCGGTCAAAGCCCGATCCAAACTCTGCATCAGCCTGCATGCCGGATCGGAACGGAGGCTTGAAGATCTGGATTCTATCGTTGATCGTGTCAGCAACGTACACCCAGCCGTTATCGCCGACCCTCACGGCCGACGGCCCATGCAGCCCGGTAAACCCGTCTCTCTCCTCGGCGCTGCGGAGGTTGCGCTGTCCCAAAACGAGGTCGGCAGCGCTGGCTATTTCTCCAGTATCCGGGTTTACCGGGAAACGGAGAACGCGGTTGTTGCCGCCGTCCGCCACCCACATGTTGCCCTGCTTATCGATCTCCACCCCGTTTCCGTACCAGTTGGTACGCCTCTGGTTAGAAGGAGAATGGAAACATAGAGTCTCGGCAGTCGGACGCCCCAGACTACCCCGGTTGCACGCCATGCCTGTGAAATCTACTTGACCCCAAACTTGATCAGCAACGGAGTCTGTTTCAAATGGGTCCTCGTATTTCAGAATCCGATGGTTCACGGAGTCGGGCACGTATAGGCTGCCACGACCGTCGACAGCCATAGTCACGAAATTGTGGGTTTCACTCGGGCTGAGAGCGACGTCTCGTATGCCGCACAGCGTTTCAGCTGATGCAACGGCGCGGTAGGGAAAGCCTTGAAGCCCGCTATCTCCGTTGCATGCAGAATGATCGAATCCCGAAGGCTGACCGATGACAATATCTGCAGAGCATGGAGATTCAGTTTCGTAGCAATCGGCAAGATCAATGCCGAGTATTCTGCTGTTTCCGGAGTCCCAGATATAGGCCCTGCCGGCACCTTCAGACCTGTCAACAACTACCCCGCCCGGACCAAAAACCTTGAATGGCACCACGCTCAGCGGACCTGTCTGTGAAAAATCAGGCTTTCCGATTACTACATCTGCCCACAGATCCCCCTCAAGTCCCCGAATCGGCGACGTTGGAGGGAACCTCGAATCGGTTCCGCAGGCAGACCGACTGCGAGCGAATATGAATTCGTCAGACCACTCCGAGGACAACCGTTCAGACTCGTCCGAGATCACACGGACCCGGAGCCGCAGTTGCCTATCAGAATTGAATCTCAAGTCCACGTCTGACATATCAACGGATATCCGTCGCGGATCCTGCCAATTGATGTTCCGGTCGAATAATCGGGTTTCCTGTTGGGCGTCAGTGTCCAGGAACTGGACTCTCCCATCGTTTTCATACGCAGTGAGGTCTTCCCCGGTGATGGTCAACAGGAGGTCAGTGTCCTCTGTGGAATGCTGAAGGACGCAGTAAGGGGGCGCCGGGTCGACGTTGCTTATCGTCGGCACAGGGGTCTGCCCGTGAGTTGTTCCCACCGTGAAGAACACCAACACTGAGGTGGCCAGAGCCGCCAAGATCACGATCCGGCCCAAGGGTACTCGACCCAGGGAGAATCTCTTACGTGCCGCCATGATTCAAACTCTGTTTGGGGGGGTTCATCATGCGTCCGACTACAACTATAGACGCTTTCCGTAGTACGGAGACTACCCCGACCGGTGGAAGTCGTGTTGGTGGCAACATCTCCCGTGATGCAACGAACCTATGCGCAAACACGCGGGCTAAATTACCCGCAAACTGACGAGCCCGTTAACAATAGTCAGAGAATAGTTGAACCTGATGAGCAAAGGCCCCAGCAATAAAGGGGCACCTGCCGTCTACGACCCTGTCTGGTGTCCCATCACTAAGTCGCGCAGCGTTATTATTCCCAGCGGTTCACGATCTTCATCGACGACAACAGCGCGGGAAATATCAAACCGCTCCAGTAAACGCACGGCGTAACTGGTGAGCATATCTGACGGCAAGGTCAGTACCGGCTTGGACATGATTTCGTAGACATTGACTCGTTCCGGAGAGTGATTCTGGGCAATCACTTGCCGTGCTATATCAGAGACCACAACCAGTCCTACCTCGTCAGTGTGGTCTCGCCGATTGACGATCAATGAACTGACGTTGTGCTGTTTCATGAGCTCTATCGCTTCAGCCACCGTCGCGAGGCCGTCGATGCTGTATATTGCGGAACCCATGAGGTCGCCGACCGTTGTATGACTCTTCGCGCTCATATTTCGTATTCCAGTTCCTCTCGAATGGTGGGCAGTTGAGTGACAAGGCCTACGGCATCTTCAATGTCGATCTGGAATGCGATCCCGGCGCCGTGCTCCGTATCGAATTTTCCGGCATCACGGATACGCTCCAGGATGTCCCGCGCTCGAGTCTCGACCACCAGGAACAGGACGACGTCGCGCTTGGCAGCCAATCCGAGGCCCAGGAAAGTCTTCTCCGGCTTCAAGCCCTCGCCACGCACGCTCGTGACCGTGGTGGCGCCGGTGGCGCCACCGGCGCGCGCGGCATCAATCACAACTCCCGTTTTCTCGTCGCTGACCAGTGCGACAATCAGCTTTAGTCTCATGGCTCAACCATCCTTCGACTCAATGGTCTTTCGCCTCTGATTTAACCAGGACGCGATGATGGCGTAGCCCAGCACGGTCATTATAGGAAACACGCTGGCAAATGCAATCAGCCCAAACCCGTCGATCAACGGGCTACGGCCCGGAATGCTGGCGGCTAATCCCAGACCCAGAGCCGCCACGACGGGCACCGTAACCGTCGAGGTCGTTACTCCCCCGCTGTCATAGGCGAGAGGCACGATAGTCTTGCTGGATCGGAAGGTTTGCACTATCACGATGACGTAGGCAGCCATGATGTACCAGGGGAGTGGAGTGCCGGTCACGATGCGGAAACAGCCGAGCGCCACGCCGAGGGCCACGCCAACTGCCACGGCGAGCCTCAGGCCCCAGGCGCGGACGGTGCCGCCCGACACGTCCTCCGCCTTGATGGCCACAGCAATGAGCGATGGTTCGGCTATCGTCGTCGCAAACCCGATGGCTGCGGCGAAGGCGTATACCAGCCAATAGTCCCGCCAGTCCACGCCGTCGGCAGCACTCTGCTGCCCAACGGTCTCCGGCCCGGTGAGTTGCCGCGCCATCGTCTCACCGATGGGGAAGAGGGCCTGTTCCAGGCCGACAAGAAAGAAGGCGAGTCCCAATAGCACGAAAACGAATCCGGCAATCATGCGGCCCGGGTTGGGGAGCTTGCGGCGCAGCACCGCCACCTGGAACAGGACCAGGACCCCGACAATTGGCGCCACGTCCACTATGGTGGACAGGATCGTTGGCCAGAGGCTGCTCAGCGATTCCATAGTCAGGTCACCATGCCGTAAGCGAGGACACAAATTATGGGCGTCAAGCTGGCCAGGGCGATAAGGCCGAAGCCGTCGATCATCGGGTTGCGCCCCCGGATTGACGTGGCGAGTCCGACACCCAATGCAGCAACCAACGGCACGGTGACGGTGCTGGTAGTCACGCCCCCGGAATCGTAGGCGACGCCAATGATGTCGTCAGGCGCGAAGAACGTCAGAGCCACCACCATCAAGTACCCCCCGATAATCAGGCGGTGGATTGGCCAGCCCTTGAGAATGCGGAATACACCCAACACGATGGCTGCCCCAACCGACACCGCCACGACCAGGCGGACCTCGAGGGCATATGAGGAGCGCGCCTGCTCGCTATTGGCAATGGCCCCGGCTTCCGACGCGACCTCGGCCGCCTCGGCGGCGATGGCAATCAACGCCGGCTCGGCGACCGTCGCGCCGAAACCAAGGCAAAAGGCGAAGGCCAGTAGTGCGGTCAGACTGCCTTTCTTGGCAAACCCCTCGGCCAAGAGCTCCCCAATCGGGAAGAGGGCGCTCTCAAGCCCCACGATAAAGAGCGCCAGTCCTATGACCACGAAGGCCAGGCCGATCACGACATTTTCGAGATTGGGGAAAGGCTGCTGCAACACGACGATCTGGAAGAACGCGATGACTATGATGATGGGCGCAAGATCCCGCAGCGAAGTGGCAGTCCGCTGCACCATAGGGGCTAAGAGTCGGGTGTACTCGTTCATCGTGGTCCCGGGGACTTGCCGGCCCCACACCCAGTTGCGGCCGTTTCAGTTGACGAAGGTCAAACCGTAGTCACTCTAAAGTTACACCAGAGCAAGCAGGCGTACCCCTCCGAGGACTGTAGTGCGAACTTTCCTACTTGTGGTAAAGCTGAAAACGGCGGGCGGCACACGGATGCGGGCTTGGAAGTATGACGAGGAGTCGGTGGCTACAGAGCTAATCGGGCTCCCCACCAACAATTCTTGACAACAGAACACACGTTCTTTACGCTTCCCCTACCAGGTAAACGGTGGAGGGAACGATGCGTATCGCCTGCGTGCTCATCACGCATCTCAGGGCAAAAGTGGAGATGCGGCGGCGGCCGGACCTGTCCGGCAAGCCCGCCGTCATTGTCGCGCGCGGACAGAAGAAACCCGCCGTCGTCGACCACTCGCCCGCCGCCTCCCGCATCAGTATCGGCATGACGCCGGAACAGGCCCTCTCGCAGCAGGCGGATACCCTAATCCTCGAGGCGGACGAGGCAACGTATCGCAGTGTGTTCCGGCAGACGCTCACTGCTCTGCAAGGGGTTAGCGACCAAGTGCAGGACGCGGATCTCGGGACGGCCTACGTGCGGGTGGCCGGGCTCGATGAGATGTACGGCGGCGAAGATGTCCTTGTTGCCGCGCTGCATGAGGCGATTCCGAGTTACCTGCAGGCGCGGATCGGCATCGGCGAGGGCAAGTTCCCCGCATTCGTCGCCGCCACCGCCGTCCCTCCGCTCGGCGTCACCACCGTCTCGCCGGACGCGATGGAATTCCTGCCTTCACGCTCCGTCGACCTGCTGCCGATAAAGGACGAAACGAAACTCGGTCTGCGCCGTTTCAGCCTTCGTACACTGGGCGACGTTGCGGCGATGTCAGAGGCCGTACTCGTGGATCAGTTCGGCGCGGAAGGCAGCACGGCGTGGCGGCTCTCGCACGGCATCGACGACAGCCCTCTCATTCCGCTCGCCTATGAGGAATCCATCTCGGAGCGCATGTCGCTTCCGTTCGCGTCAAGCTCCCTACAACTGGTCACCATCACCGTGGACACTCTCCTTAAACGCGCGTACGCCATGCCACGAATGCGTGGTCGCTACGCCGGCGCCGTCACACTCCATTGCCTGCTTCTCAATGCGCCCGCGTGGGAGCGAACCTTGAGATTCAAGCAGCCCGCCGGCTCATGGGAGCGCGCGTCGGAGATCATCGCCCCGCAGATGGAGCAGGACCACCCGCTTGCGCCTGTCGAGGAGATCAGCATCACGCTGAGCGATCTGAGCGGTGACGCGGGGATGCAGATGGGCTTGCTGCGCGACCACCGGCGTGACCGGCATGAGCGACTGTTGGAGGCGGGTAGGGGACTGCGTGCCCACCTCAAGGGACGCAGCGCCCTCTACCAGGTTCTGGACGTCGCGCCGTGGCATCCGGCGCCGGAGATGCGCGCCCTCCGCGTCCCCATCGATTCCTCCACCGGTGATGACGCGACGGCCCTCTCCGTGCCTACCGCGCTGACCGTGCAGGAAGGGTCGAACCGTCAACCGCTTGCCGTGCAACTGGGCAACAAATGGCACAGGATTGCCCACATCGAGGATCGGTGGAGCTTCGATCTCTGGTGGCTGCCGCAGCCACTCACCAGGACCTACTACCGCGTCAGCCGGGAGGACGGTCGCGAGTTGATCCTGTTCCGGGACCGGCGCGACGACTGCTGGTACCAGCATGTGCCCTAAACGCTAGCCGCACCATGACATCCCCATACATTGAGTTACACGCCAAGAGTTTCTATTCCTTTGGGGAGGGGGCGTCGCATGTGCATGAGTTGTTGGCACAGGCAAAAGAATACGGTTATGACGCGCTTGCGCTGACGGACACGAATCTCTGCGGCGCGCTGGAATTCGCACGGCTGGCCAAGAGCCTCGGCGTCAGGCCCATCACCGGCGGCGAATTGACCCTCTGCGACGGTTCTAGCGTCACGCTGCTGGCCAAGAGCAAGCAGGGCTACGCCAACATCTCAAGGCTGTTTACGCTCGCCAATTCCGTGGATCGCCGCGAGCCGCGTCTTGATCCTGTCCATCTGCCGGATCACGCTGAGGGCGTCGTGCTCATTGCAGGTGGACGCGATGGGCAACTCTCACGCCTCGCCCTGGCCAGACGGCATGACGACGCTCAAAAACTCCTGCGGGACTACATGGACTGGTTCGGGCCGGACTCCGTGTTTGTGGAGTTGCAGCAGAACCTGATTCGCGGAGACACGGCGCGGAATCGCGAGCTTGCGCGTCTCGCCAGGGACACGGGGGTCTGCCTCGTTCCCACGAATGATGTCCACTACCACGCGCCAGAGCGGTACCGCCTCCAACACGCGCTTGTCGCCGCCAGGCACAACACCACCATCGACCAGGCCCTCCCGCACATTCGCCCAAACCACCACTTCCATCTGAAGTCCCACGACGCGATGGCACGGCTCTTTGAGAGGGAGTACCCGGGGATCATCGATGTAACGCGCCACATCGCCGAGCGGTGCGACTTCAACCTGGCCGACAGCATCAACTACGAACTGCCGGAGCCGGACGTGCCGGCGGGCTACACCACGGACAGCTATCTGCAACGCCTCTGTTTTGAGGCGGCGATGCGACGCTACGGCGGCATCTCTCAGCGCGTGCAGGATCGACTCGATGAAGAGTTCAGTTTGATCAAGCGGCACGGCATCGCCGGTTTCGTGCTGCTGTACCGGGACATCGTCCTGCTGGCCCAGCAGATCATGGAGGAGCGGGGACTGACGCCGCCGGAGATCCCATTGGAGGAGAGACCGCCGGGCAGGGGGCGCGGTTCGTCCGTCGCGCTGTTGGTGGGCTATCTCATCGGCATCAGCCACATCGATCCCATCAAGTGGGACCTGACGCTGGAGCGTTTCATCTCCGAGGACATGTCCATGCTGCCGGACATCGACCTTGATTTCCCGCGCGGCTTGCGTGATGAACTCATCACCCGCGTTCATCGACGCTACGGCCCGGACTACGCAGCGCTCACCGGCGCGATCAGCACCTACTCGGTCAAGGGCATTATCCAGGACATTGGCAAGGCCCTCGGCCTCCCGAAAGAGGACCTTACCCTCCTGTCCAAGCAGCTCTACTCCCACCACGCCGATGACCTCAAAGAGGAGATGCTCCGACTGCCCGCCTACAAGGACCGTGTTGAGTCGCAGGGCTGGCGTGAACTGATTGAACTCGCTCCCCCGCTCATGGACGCCCCCCGCAGCCTCGGCCAGCACGTCGGCGGCATGATCCTCAGCAGCTCCCCCATCTCGGAGATGACACCCATCCGGGAGGGCGCGATTGAGGGGCGCTACATCATCGACTGGAACAAGGACACCATCGCCGATGCCAACGTTGCCAAGATCGATCTCCTTTCACTGCCGGTCCTCGACCAGCTGGAGCAGTCGCTTGACCTCATTGAGCAGCGGACAGGCAGCCGCCCCGACCTCAGCCGCGTGGAGCCGGATGATGACAACGTGTACGACATGATTAACGAGGGGCGTGCCAAGGGTGTCTTCCTGCTGCAATCACCGGCCCAACTCAAGATGGCGCAGCGACTCCGTTCGCGTAATCTCCTTGACCTTGCCTACCAGGTCGCGCTCATCCGACCCGGCGTGGGAGTGCAGGGCAGTTCCGTCAGTCAGTTCGTGGAGCGATACCGGCATGGCGCGCAGTGGGACTACGATCATCCACTGGAGAAGCGGGCGCTGGAGCGCGGCTACGGCATCATCGTCTGGCAGGAGCAGGTGGTGCAATTGCTGGCAGACGTTGCCTGCGTGACAACGGCAGAAGCGGATGAGATACGCCGCGCCTTTGGTCGTCCCAATAATTCTGCGTTGATTGCCATGCACTGGCAGCGATTTCTTGAGGGCGCGCGGCGCAACGGCGTGCCGGATGATATCGCAGAAAAAATCTTTGGTAAGGTCAATGGCCACTACATGTTTCCGGAGAGCCACAGCCACGCATTCGCTATCACCGCCTACCAGGCCGCGTGGCTCAAGCGCTACCACCCACTGGAGTTCTTTGTGACCCTCATCAACAACCAGCCGATGGGTTTTTATCCGATGGAGACCCTCAAGCAGGATGCGCGGCGTTTCGGCGTCCCGTTTCTCAATCCCTGCGTGAATCGCAGCCAAGCGCTGTGCGTGCCAGAGGATGGTGCAGTGCGGCTGGGCCTTGACTTCATCAAAGATGTTGGTCAGGCAGCGGCGCGCGCCATCGTGGAAGAGCGAGAGGCGCGAGGCCGGTACGGCAGCCCCGCCGACCTCGTGAGCAGGACGGGCATCACGCCACAGGCCGCCGCCTCGCTTGTCATGGCGGGCGCGTTTGATGATGTCGCCTCCAACCGCAGGCAAGCCCTGTGGGACATAGGCCTCGCAAACCGCCCACTCAGGAACGGTCAGCGCACTCTCGCCGCAACCACTGACCACGCCACCCCTCAACTCGAGGATTTTTGGGAATACGAGAAGATGGTTGGCGAGTATCGCGTCATGGGCATCTACCCGCGCGGCCACGTTATGGAATTTGTGCGTCCCACGCTAAACGACCATGTCCTGCGAACCTCGGACGTGTACAACATGCCTGAGGATCAGGAGGTGCTCGTTGCCGGTTGGCCGATTGCCCGACAACACCCGCGCGGGCGGGACGGCACCGTCTTCGTCACCATCGAGGACGAGTGCGACGACGTGCAACTCATTCTCTGGAAGGACGTGTTCGCACGGTCGCGCCGCGCCCTGCGCAACCGTGTCATCATGGCGCGTGGCATCGTATCTCGCTGGGACGGCACGACGAACATCATCGCGTCTGAGATCCGCGCTATTAACACCGATGTCCCCATGCCAAACGCCCACGATTGGCACTGAGCCGCGCTAGACTAATTCAACGAGAAGCCGGAAAAATGCCATGGTGGCCCGCTCAAAAAATGTGTGGACGATACAGCCTGATCAGCGACCTTACCGCCCTGCAACTGCGGTTTGACTTCGAGAATCCCGTCACTGACTATGCACCCCGCTTTAACATTGCACCGACGCAGAACGTCCTGACGGTGCGTTGGGAGGACGGGCGTAACGTAGCGGAGCACATGCGTTGGGGACTGATACCCTCATGGGCGAAAGACCTGTCCATCGGCAACCGTGCCATTAACGCGCGGGCTGAAACCCTGGCGGGCAGACCCATGTTCCGCACGGCGTTGCGCCGCCGTCGTTGCCTGATATTGGCGGACGGATTCTATGAGTGGACGGGTAGTGGCAAGGCCAGACAGCCAATGCGCATCCTGATGGCGACAGGACAACCCTTCGCCTTCGCGGGCCTCTGGGAAACCTGGAAAAACCCCGACGGCGAGATGATTAACTCCTGCACGATCATCACCACGACACCGAACGACGTCATGCGTCCCATCCATGACCGAATGCCCGTCATCCTGCCGCCGGAATACGAGAGTGTGTGGCTAGACTACACTCACAAGGATGCCGCAGATTTGAGCAGCCTCTTGATCCCCTATCCGCCGGACGCGATGCAAGCCTACCCCGTATCGACGCTCGTCAATTCCCCCGCCAACGACATGCCGGACGTGATCATCAGGGCCGCGAAGGTGCGCCCTGACTCCGAGTGACACAGTTAAGCAGACCACTTAGCGAAAGGTTCCCTGCTAACAAAAGTCAAAGAAAAGCTAAACAAGAGCAAGCAAAAAATACCCCTGGGCGGACTCGAACCGCCGACACTCGGTTTAGGAAACCGATGCTCTATCCTCTGAGCTACAGGGGCACGAATGAGACTCCACGCGGGCGAGAATGCCGTTCAGTCGGCGTGGGCGTCAACCGGCAAGCAGTTTAGCTCCGCGCCGCCGCCATACCCGAGGCCGCCTTCGCCTTGCTCTCCGCCGCCTCCAGTAGTCCGTCATATGCCTTGATGAATGCGCCCACGCCCTCATCGAGCAATTCGGCGTGCACCTTCTGGAAATCGACACCCAACGCCGCGATGTCTGAGAGAACTTTCGCGGAACCCGCAGGATCGTCCCCAATCACGGACTGAACGCTGCTTACGTTGCGGAACGAGTCTACAGTCGCGGGAGGCATGGTGTTGACCGTGTTCGGTCCGATAAGCTCGTCAACGTACAACGTCTCGGAGTAGTCGGGATTCTTCGTGCTGGTGCTCGCCCAGAGCAACCGCTGCGGCCGTGCCCCACGCGCCGTCTGCGCCTGGAATTCCGGCTCTTCTGCAAGCCGCAGCGAGAGCTGAAACGCCTGCCGCGCATTGGCCACCGCTGCCTTGCCTCGCAGCGCCAACGCCTCGTCCGTCCCGATCGCGTTCAGCAGCGCGTCGACCTTCGAGTCAACACGGCTCACAAAGAACGAGGAGACTGATGCCGCGTGGGTCGGGTCTGCCAGCCGCGCCAGCCCACGCGTGTAGGCCCGTGCCGCCGCCTCATACTGCTCCAGCGAGAACATCAGCGTCACGTTGACGTTCACGCCCTGCGCGATGAGCTCCTCGACTGCCGGGAATCCCTGTGGCGCTGCCGGCACCTTGATCATCAGGTTCGGGCGATTCACCTCGCCCCACAGCCGCAGCCCGTCGCTGATCGTCCCCTCCGTGTCGTATGCCAGATGAGGCGACACTTCGAGGGAAACGAAGCCGTCCGCGCCGTCGGATGCGTCATAGACGGGCCGTAGCACGTCTGCGGCATCGCGAATGTCACGGATGCCGACATGTTCAAACAGATCCTTGGCGGCGCTGCCGGGATTCGCAGTCATGTAGGAAGACAGGGCGGCGTCGTAAGACGTGCTGCCCGTGACGGCCTTTTCAAAGATGCTTGGATTGCTCGTTACGCCGCGCAGTCCGTCCTCATCAACTAGACGTTTCAGTCCGCCTGTATCGAGGAGATCTCTGTCGATGTAGTCAAGCCAGAAAGACTGTCCGAGTTTGCTGAGCTCCTGCAGTGGGTTCGCCATAGCGTTTTTCCTCACTTAATTACCGTTGCACGCGTCCACAATCCGCCGATTTGCCCACTTAGTCAAGCGCGCGCCATCGTCCCGGGGCAGGGAAGGGAAGAATCAGCGACTAGGAACCGGCGCGAGTTGCAAGCGGATTCGCCTGGAGTCCACTTGAGATTCTTTCGGAACGACGCTCCAGCGCGCGGTGATAGACACTCAGGATCTCTTCTGCCACCACGCCCCAATGGTAGCGGGCGACGGTCTGTGAACCCGTGTTGGCGATAGTGCTGCGCAGCTCTGCGTCTTGTAGCAATCGAATGAGCGTGGAGGCAAAGCCCTCCTCATTACGTGGATCGGCGAGCAACCCGTTGTGCTCATGGTCAATTACTGATCGATGCCCGGCAATGTCAGACGCAACAACGGCTCTGCCTGCGGCCATAGCCTGGATCAGAACGATTCCCATGCTCTCATTGCCCAGTGCGGGGCTGCAAAAGATGTCTGCTGTCCGATAGTAACGAGGCAGATCCTCATTGGAGGCGTAGCCGATGAAGTGCACGTCTTCGAGTCCACGCTCCCCGATGACTCGCGCGCTCTCCCTATCCATGTTCCCGGGGCCGACGACAAGCAGACGGCAGTTTGGAAACTGCCAGCGAATCTGACCATATGCGCAAAGCATATGTGGAAACCCTTTACGCTTCTCCATCCGACCCTGGAACAGGATATTAAGCCTCCCGTCCTGGAACATTGGAAATGGATCGGCCTGCGAGAATGCCTCCGTGTCCACCCCATTTGGAATAATCGAGTAGGAGCCGGGGAAATAGCGATTGGCGAATTCTCTCGCCGGTTCCGTCACGGCGATGCGCTCATCCAGCCTCTGTACCCACCGCTGCAATAGGGGCCGTGAAAGGCCCAGTGCACGCCGTCGCTCCGCATATGCGTGGAAGGTGCCCACCAGCGCAGGCCCGTCCGCGAGGCGCAAAAACGTCAGAGGCAGGGTAGGGGTCATCGGCTCGTGCAGGTGGATCACGTCGAAATTGCCGCGATCCAGCAATGGCTGAACGCGCTTGCCCAGCGTCAGGGACAACGTGACTCTCGCGATGGATCCTGCCGTCGGGACGGGAATGGGACGCCCGATGATGGCGAGGTTGTCCGCCTCAACGTCGTCAAGCGGCCTGGAGGACGGCGCAACGATAGTGACATGGTGCCCGCGTCGACGCAGTTCGTCGCTTAAACCGGTAATGTGATTCGTCACACCGCCCGGGTATGAAAAGTCGTAGGGGGAGACGAGAGCGATACGGAGTGGCCGCGACCGATCGGTCGCAGCCACATCCAAAGCCTCGTGTTCAGCAATGGCACTCATTGATGTGACCGTCGACTAATGCTATCACGACAGCCGTTTCACCGATGAACCTCTCATTTGCTGCTGTCTAAAGAACCGCCTCCCGATCTCGTGAAACCGCGATGTGGGGGAGCGTGTCGTCAGGGCCGCCCTCGTTGGCGATGAACTGCTCCAGCCGTCGCCGCGCCTCCTCATCCCGCATCTGCACGGCAGGCGACTTCATGAAGTAGGACGATGGTGGCACGAGCGCGCCGCTAATGCCCCTGTCCAGCGCAATCTTCGCGCAGCGAATGGCGTCGATGACCACACCGGCGGAGTTCGGGCTGTCCCAGACCTCGAGCTTGAGCTCAAGGTTCAGGGGCACGTCGCCAAATGTGCGGCCCTCCATCCGGATGTACGCCCACTTGCGATCCAGAAGCCACGGCACGTAATCGCTCGGACCGACGTGGATGTTGTCCGGATCAAGGTCGAAATCAAGCTGAGATAGGACGGAGTTGGTCTTGGACTCCTTCTTTGACACCAGACGCTCATACTCAAGCATGTTGTAGAAGTCCGTGTTCCCGCCGAAATTCAGCTGGTACGTGTTCTCCAGCTTCACGGCGCGGTCGCCGAACAGACGTGACAGAACCCGGTGAACGATGGTGGATCCAACCTGCGACTTGATGTCATCGCCGATCACCGGCACCCCGGCGTCGCGGAATCTCTTCTGCCAGTAGGGTTCCCGTGCGATGAAGACCGGCACACAGTTGATGAAGGCAGTGCCGGCCGCAAGCGCCTGCTCCACGTACCACTTCGTGGCCATCTCACTGCCAACGGGCAGGTAGCTGATGAGGACATCCACCTCACGCTCCTTGAGAATGTTGGCGATGTCCGCCGTCTTCCCTTCGGCCTTCTCGATCTTCTGCGAGAGAAACTCGCCAAGTCCGTCGTGCGTCATGCCGCGCTCGACGGTGACTCCTGTTCTCGGGACGTCCGTGAACTTATATGTATTGTTCGGCTCCTCAAAGATTGCTTCGGAGAGATCCTTGCCCACCTTCGTTGAGCCAACATCGAACGCCGCAACAAAATTGATGTCCGAAATGTGATACGGGCCGAGTCGCGGATGCATCAGACCCGGGATCGCATCGTTGTCCGAGGCATTCTGATAGTATTCGATGCCTTGAACCAGTGAGGACGCGCAGTTGCCGACCCCCACAATGGCTACATTTATCTTGTCTCCCATAAAAAAACCTCCAGTCCAATGCGTGAAATCAATACGAATCAGGGACAGGGATATTGCGCTCGCCCCACCGCGAGCGTAAGAATGCTACATAATCATATTAGCCGCCCCGCGTCAAATCGCCGCTTGCCCCCCTATTCAATTAGCAGCCTTCTTGTCGGTTGTAGCGTTTCACAGGCGGATGCTACGCTTTCGTCAGCCATGGTCTACGATTTTCAAACACAATCATTCCTCAGTGATGGCGCCTTGTCGCCCATCGAACTTATTCGTCGTGCCCACTACAACGGCTATGAAGCTATCGCAATCACTGACCATGTAGGAATGGGCGGCTTCGGCCCCCTGCTTGAGCGGTTATCTGAAGACTGTCGTATTGCTCGTGATGAGTGGGGTATCGTGGCAATCCCCGGCGTTGAACTGACTCACCTCCCACCCAATCGCATCGCCGAAGCGGCTGCTCGTGCCCGTGACGCCGGCGCTGTGCTCGTCCTTGTCCACGGCGAGACCCCTGTGGAACCCGTGTTGCACGGGACGAATCATGCCTCTGCTTCTTGTACTGACGTGGATGTTCTCGGACACCCGGGGCTGATCACGGACGAAGATGCCGCGCTGGCCGCTGAGAATGGTGTCTACCTTGAGCTATCGACACGCCGAGGCCACTCGCTGGCGAACGGCCATGTCGCGTTGGTTGCCCAGCGAACCGGTGCAAAGCTCCTTGTCAACTCAGATGCGCATGCCCCGGAGGACCTGCTGACCGCCGAGCGCGCGCTTAACGCGGCACGGGGGGCCGGTTTGAACGATCAGGATGCGGAAACAGCCTTAAACGGCAATCCCCGCGAACTCCTGGAGAGGCTGAACACTCGACTTATGCCTCCCCGCTGAAGTCAGAGGAGAGGATCCGCGCAGTTTCGGCGGGCGCTAGCCCTTGCCGATGCGGAAAACCTTGGTGTTGCAAACGGGGCACGTGCCTTGGGTGGCAGGGCGCCCGTTCTTGAGTGTTACCTCTGTTGCATTAGAGATGGTGCGCTTTGTCCGGCACTTTAGGCAATAGGCTTCCGTGTCTGCCATTTTCTTCCCTCGCCACTAGGTTGGTTTTATTGACTCTAGGGTTGACCGTGCGCCCATGTCAAGACGCAAGCACTCGTTTACGGCCCAATCTCAACGCAATATGGGCGCGATCCGCACGAAGTTGAGGAAGTCCTGACCGCGTCACCCTCCGAAAACGGTGTGCGGGTGCCACCTGCCGGAGCTGGTGCGCTTCAGCAGCGCGAGGAGGGAGCCGTCTGGCGCCAACGCGACGGCAGTGCCCGCTTCCGGTCCCGGACAGAAGACATCATCAGATTCCCCGCTCACGCTAACCCAATCACCGGACGCCGCGGCAAGATCCATGCCGGAGCGCACACGTCCGGTAAATCCTGAGCGTACCTGCAGGGCGGGCCAGCCCGGAAAAACGGACTCCAATGGTGCGAGCGCCGCTGCTGCGTCCCCTCCCGCAAGCGCATCTTCCGCCGCCTCCAGCCCCAGGGAGTTATGCTCATTGAACGGCCCCACGCGAACGCGCTGCAGTCCGTCCAGCACGCCGCCGCAACCCAATCTTTCACCGATGTCCGCCGCGAGCGACCGCACGTACATCCCGCGCCCACATGCCACGGAAAGGCGAATGCGGGGCAGGTCTAGTGACTCCACCTCGACTCCGTAAACCATCACCGTCCTCGGCTCGCGTTCAACCTCCTCGCCTCGGCGCGCAATCTCATAGAGACGTTGCCCCTGGTGCTTCAGAGCGCTGTACATCGGCGGCACCTGCTGAATCTCACCGATAAACTCGGGGATAATCTCGCGAACAGCGTCGTCCGTCACGTCGTCCGTTGTCTTGGCCTCCAGGACCGTGCCGTCCATATCCAGCGTGTCTGTCACCGTGCCGAGCAGGATCTCTGCCGCATAGCCCTTGGCCAGTTCCTCGATGCGGCTGCTGAGCCGCGTTGCCTGTCCGAAAAGGATCGGCAGCACGCCTTCCGCCGCGGGATCTAACGTCCCTCCATGCCCCACGCGTTTCACCCCGCTAGCCCGCCGCAGGCGCTTAACAACGTCAAATGACGTCATTCCGCCAGGTTTCCAGATTGAGAGAAAACCGTGCAGGCTAGTGTTCGCCACGACTGTCCCCATTCGGTACGCCGGATTCCCGGTCTCCCGGACTGACTCTGTCCAGCAGTTGATTGATCCGGTCCGCCCTTGCCATCGTGTCGTCGATGACAAAGGTAAGCTCGGGAGTTCGCCGCATCCCCAGGCTCATCAGACCGCGCTGAAGGAAGCCTGACGCGGAACGCAATCCCTGGAGGGTTCGCTGCGTGTTTTCCTGCGCGCCTGCCACACTCACCCAGACTCGCGCGTGGGCTAAATCCCGAGACGTTTCCACGGCCGTAATCGTAACAATTCCATCTATGCGCGGGTCATTAATGTCACGAGCTAATAGCGTACTGATGTGGTCGCGAAGGAGCTCATTGACGCGTTCCGTGCGCCTTGACATGGAGAGCCCTCCTGTTGCGCCGACTGTCACTGCGCGCCGAAGCGAGGGTTAATAGGACGGTCGCTCCTGCTGCACATACGTCATGATAACGTCGCCCTCTTCGAAGTCCGAAAAGCCCTCGATGCCGATGCCGCACTCCTGGCCCGCGTTCACCTCGCGTGCCTCATCGCGATATCGGCGCAGGCTGGAGATGGGAGCGTCCATGATGACCACTCCGTCTCGCAGTACGCGCGCCAGGGACGTGCGCCGCACGCGCCCTTCCGCGACGAGACACCCTGCCACGCGGCCTCCGCGGACATCGAATACCTGGCGAACCTCTGCCCGGGCCTCTTCAACCTCTTGCAGCAATGGCGCTGCCAGTCCGCGCAGCGCATTATCAAGATCATCCAGCAACTGGTAGATGATGGCGTAATTCCGAATCTCCACCCCGCGTGTGTCGGCGAGTCGCCGAGCCGCCGTTTCGATACGCGAGTTGAATCCAAGGATTGTCGCGCCTGATGCGGTTGCCAGCAGAACGTCCCCCTCCGTGATGGAGCCAACGTCCGTGTGCAGGATCTTGGCCCGAGTCGCCTCGTTTCCGAGCCGCGAAATCGAACTCCGCAGCGCCTCAAGGCTGCCCTGTGTATCCGCCTTGATAATCAGATTCAGGTCGCGAGCATCGCCGCTGCCGATCTGTGACGCGTACTGTTCCAGGTTTGACGGCTGCCGACGATCGAGGGTCTCGGTTGCGTCGGCCCTTTCCGCGGCGGCCGACCGTGCATCCTGGTCTGACGCGGCAACCTCAAGAACATCGCCGGCCCGCGGCACCTCGGTCAGGCCAAGGATCTCCACCGGCATTGATGGGCCCGCCTCTGTCATTCGATTGCCGCGAAAGTCCGTCATCGCCCGGATGCGGCCCCATGTCGCCCCCACAAGCACCGTCATCCCCGGCGTCAGTGTTCCGGACTGCACCAGGACAGTGGCCACCGGACCACGATTCTGGTCAAGCCGCGCCTCAATCACGGTTGCGCGGGCCGAAACGTCAGGATCGGCCGTCAACTCCGAGATTTCCGCCACGAGATGCAGAGATTCCAACAGGTCATCAAGGCCGTCGCCCGTTCGTGCCGATATCGGCACGCTCAGCACGTCGCCGCCCCAATCCTCTACAAGCACTTCCTGTTCAGAAAGCTGACGCTTCACTCGCTCCGGATCGGCGGCCGGCACGTCCATCTTGTTGATTGCCACAATGATTGGCACATCGGCCGCCTTAACATGGTTGATTGCTTCAATCGTTTGCGGCATCACACCGTCGTCCGCCGCCACCACAAGCACCGCGATATCCGTGACGTTCGCCCCACGCGCCCGCAGCGTCGTGAATGCCTCGTGCCCCGGTGTATCCAGGAAGGTGATTGGGGTTCCGCGAACATCGACCTGATATGCGCCAATATGCTGCGTGATGCCTCCTGCCTCCCCGTCCGCCACGTTGGTTTTACGCACAGCGTCGAGGATGCTTGTCTTTCCGTGGTCGACGTGACCGAGGACTGTCACGACGGGTGGGCGCGGTTGCGCGTTCTCCGTCTTCTCAGCGTCCGCCATCCGCTCACCGAGAGCGGCATCCGCGGCCTCGGCTTGCTTCACATCAAAGCCATAGAATTTCGCGATTGGTGTCGCGACATCGGCATCGATGGCGTCGTTAAGGCCCGCCATCACGCCCATGCGCATCAGGTTCTTGATGACCTCAACGGGATTCGCGCCAACCTGCTCCGCGAGCTCGCCTACAGTTATTCCGCGGGACAACTCCAGTACCCGCTCCTCAGAATCCGCTGAACGCCGCTGCGTGGTCATGACGAGGTCACCTCGCCGACCCTGCGACTTTCAATCGCGGTTTGAGCCTCATTACGGATGCGATTACGATCCTCAGAAGACAAGGGCGCTCCGAGCAGTAGACGATTTTCAAGATATGAACCACGCAGGCCGCGTTCCCAGCATGTGTCATTTGCGCAGAGATACGCGCCGCGACCGGAGAGCTTGCCGGAACTGTCTACTGATATGACTCCGGAGGTACTACGAACAACCCGTACGAGCTCATGCTTGGCCCGAGTCTGACGGCAGGCGATACACGTCCGCTGTGGTTTGCGCCGTGTCTCTGTAACCTGCTGTCGTCGCTCTCTCGTTGCTGCCGTCACGTCTAGCGGTTGCCGCCTCTCCTCCCGCCGCGCCGATCGTCTCGGCCGCCACGGAAACGCCCGCCGCGTTCCGGGAAAATATCTTCAGCGAATCGAATGCCGCCGCTCGCCTCACCCTGACGCTCTGACTGGTATTCCTGCAGGAAGGCATCGAAGTCGAATGTCGCCGACTCCTCTTCGCCTTCCTCGGCATCTTCGTCGTCGGCCTCCTCGTCAGATTCCGCATCGGCCTCTTCGAGGGCGCGCAGCAGCGCTTCTTCCTCTTCCTGAAGTTTACGGAGCTCTTCTTCGATTTCCTCTTCGGTCTGCGGTGTTTCGGGAGCGGCAGCCTCAGTGGCCGGCGCCTCAGCGGTTACCGAAACCTCTTCATCAGCGACAGCTTCAAGCTCCTGGGCGGCTTCAACCGCCGTCTCGCTTGACTCAACTGTTGCGGCGGCCTCCTCAACCTGGGGAGCTTCCGTGGCTGTCTCAGCCTCTTCCGCCACGCTGACGGCCTCCGCCACAATGGCGTCAACCTCCGGCGCCTCAACTTCAGCTACTTCAGCCACGGCAGCTTGCTCCGGCCCGCGAGCCGCGCGTTCCGCCTCTTCTGCCAACACCTCTGACGTGCTGCGGATATCAATCTTCCAGCCAGTCAGGCGAGCCGCGAGCCGCGCGTTCAAGCCCTCTCGCCCGATGGCGAGTGATAGCTGCTGCTCCGGCACGACAACAAGTGCTGAACGATCACCTGTGATCTCCACTCGTGATGTCTGCGCCGGACTCAATGCATGACCGATGAAAACGGAGGGATCTTCATTCCACGGAATGACATCGATCTTCTCACCATGCAGTTCGTTGACGATGTTCTGGATGCGGACGCCCCGCAAGCCCACGCATGAGCCAACGGGATCAATTCCTTCCTGTCGTGCTTCAACGGCTACCTTGGAACGATAGCCGGGTTCTCGTGCGACGTTCCTGATAACTACCGTCCCGCTCAAGATCTCAGGCACTTCCAGCTCAAATAACCGACGAATCAGGTCGCGATGTGCCCGCGACACAAGGATCCTTGGCCCGCGAATACCCTTTTCAACTTCCTGGATAAGCACACGAATGCGCTGGCGGGCATAGTATTGCTCGCTTGGCACCTGCTCGGTGTGCAACAGAGTTGCTTCAGTCCGACCAAGACCGATGATGACCTGTCCCTGCTCAACCTTTTGCACCACACCGGTCATCAACTCATTGATGCGCCCGGCGTACTCGTCATAGACCTGGTCTCGCTCGGCCTCACGGAGGCGTTGCATAACCACCTGCTTTGCGGTCTGCGCGGCGATGCGGCCTGCGTCCTCCGGGCTTTCTTCGACGGAAATCGTGTCGCCGATTTTGGCGTCGGGCTGAATCAGGCGTGCCTCTTCGAGTGTGATTTCCTCAGCAGACTGGTTAACTGTCTCCACGACAGCCTTGTTTAGGGTGACGATAATCTCCCCGGTCGTGGGCAGTATCTGCACCTCGATGTCATCGGTCTCGGTTCCTTCGCGCTTGTACGCAGATCTCACCGCGTCCTCAATGGCTCCGAGAACGACATCGCGAGGCAGTCGGCGTTCTGTCGCCAACTGTGTAACCGCGAGCAAGAAATCGCTCTTCATACCTGCCTCATTTCGGTTGCCTGACACTCCCCCGCAACTAGTTCCACTAATAAAAAAAGTGGGATTGCCGCCCCACCTCTCATTACGCGCGGTTCTCGTTGCCTTCTGTGCCAAAGTGTACCATCCGAACCCCCGCGCGGCAATTTTCTTGAGCCCTCTGCCCGCAACGGAACAACGCCCCTTGGCATTCCGGGTGGAGCGATGAATCTACTCCGAGTCGCCGTCCCTCGCTACAGGCAAACGCAGTGAGAAAACAGACCCTCTGCCGACATCGCTCTCGACATGTACCTCACCTTGGTGGGCCTCTATGATCTGTCTCACAATAGCGAGCCCTAACCCTCCCCCCCGCATCCCACTCTCATCGCCCAGACCAACGCGATCCATGAGCATCGAAATGTCGTCCGGGGAAATCCCAACGCCCGTGTCTCTGACACGGAGCCACACGGAACCATTGCTGCTGTCCGCCGAAAGGGTCACCCGCCCCCCAGCGGGTGTGAACTTGATGGCGTTATGCACAAGATTGACAAGCGCTTGGTAGAGTCGATCAGGGTCTGCACTGATTTCCGGCAGTCCCTGTTGAATGTCAACAACTAATTCAATATCGGCCCGTGCCGCCATTGATGCCATAATTCCGACGCATCGGTCGATTGCGTCCCCAACGGCAAGTGGCTGCAGAGTAAGGCGCGTCCACCCCATCTCCATCCGTGACAGGTCAAGCAGACTCTCCACGAATGTCGTCAGCCGCTGTACCTCCACAAGCGCGCTAGAGACAAAGGGCCTCGCCGCGTCAGGATCATCGATTGCCCCGAGGTCCAACGTCTCAAGGGTTGCCTGGATTCCGGCGAGAGGGGTACGAATCTCGTGCGATGCGTTCGCGAGAAACTCGTGCCGCAGCCGCTGTGCGCGATGCTCCTCGGACACGTCGTACGCCGCCAGTAGGACCCGCCTTTGTCTGCCCTCTCGATATGGAGACGCAACGAGTCGCGTTGTCTGGACGGTTTCGCCGCCGTGCGTTATTTCACCCACGGCCGTCGCTTGCTCTCGCAGGGCGCGTCGCGCAATCTCCGCCGCCTCATAGTCGCGCGCCAATCCAATGAGGGTGGTTGTTTCATCGACCTGTTGCGTGAAGCCGAACAGCTGCGCCGCCGCTGCGTTCACCATCAGCACCCGCTCACCTTCCGTAAGCACGATTACCCCAACACTCAGATTGTCCAGGATGGAGGCGAGCCGCGTTTGCTGCGTTTCTACGACGCTGCTAATGCCGCGCTCCTCCTGCATCAGGCGGCTGATCAACAGCGCGACGTCGCGTACCTCGGAAATCGCCGTGGCAAAATCCTCCACGACCGGTGGTTGACCTGCCCGGAGATCCCGGGCGAGACGGCGCAAGGGGGCGGCCAGGCGCTGCCTCGTAACCACCAGGAGCAGGACGATCAGGATGCCCGCGGCAATCGACGCGTACAGCAGAAAGCGCCGATAAAGTTCAACATCGGCTCCCCCGGGGTCTTCCCCGAGGCGTCCCAGCTGAATCCAGAAAATAATCGCGACTGTGATGAGGCCGAGAAGCAGGGTGCCCCACAGGATCAACCCGATCCGGCCCTGCACTATCCGGGGCATTTACGCCTCCAGTTTGTAGCCAACACCCCTCACGGTGAGGAGAATCTTCGGACGAGCCGGATCATCCTCGATCTTCTGCCGCAGCCACCGCATGTGCACGTCAACCGTGCGGCTTCCCTCGGGATACGAGTATTTCCAGACCCGGTC
Organism: Dehalococcoidia bacterium; assembly: GCA_965207115.1. GTDB lineage: Bacteria > Chloroflexota > Dehalococcoidia > UBA6926 > UBA6926 > VXMO01. The sequence goes on from CBDBLR010000003.1 coordinate 360,099, forward strand.
CAGCAGCGTTTCACGGCTGAACACGATGCCGCGATTCTCCGCCAGGAACGACAGCATCTCGAACTCAAGCGGCGTTAGCGTAATCTCCTCGCCCTTGTGGGTCACACGATGCGCCAGGCGGTCGATGACCGTCTCGCCGAACTCGATGGTGTCTGTCTGTTTGGTGTCGCCATTTTGCGATGAACGCCGCAGGATCGCCTTGATGCGCGCAAGCAGCTCGCGCATGGAGAACGGTTTGGTCATGTAATCGTCGCCGCCCATCTCGAGCCCGACGATCTTGTCTACCTCGGACTGCCGCGCCGTCAACATTAGGATCGGCACGGAACTGCGGCTGCGAACTCGTCGGCACAACTCAAGACCGTCCGCGTCCGGCAGGCCGAGGTCGAGAACGATAAAGTTCGGCATCTGCCGGTCCATCCTGGCGAGCGCCTCCGCGGAGGTGGCGGCGGAACTTACTGTGTACCCCTCGCGACTGAGAGAATACGTCAGCGCCTCCCGCAAGGCGGGCTCGTCATCAACAATCAGGATGGATGTCTCGGCGATTGTCATTTCGCCTTCCGTTCAGCGCGCTTCGTATTGTCATCATACAGGGACAGTTTCGTGATTCATGAACGCGGTGTTATGCCTGCATTAAGGCGCTGTAAAGAAAGAGGGGAGCCATTTGGCTCCCCTCGATACTCGCAATCTCGTTGAAGATTAGTGGGCGTGTGCGGCTCCTGCCGTCTCCTCGGCGGTCTCTTCTGCCCCGCATTGGCAGGCTCCCGCGCCGGCTCCGCCGCACGCGCATGCCCCGGCTTCTGCTCCGCCGCCACCACACGCGCACGCACCGCCGCCACCGCAGCCGCATGCCCCGCCCATGTTGGGGTTGCGAATCGTGAAGCCCGTCCGCTCAAGGCTGTCAATGAAGTCAATCTCGGAGCCGATGACCCACGGAAGACTTTCCTCATCCACCACCACCTTGACGCCGAAGTTCTCAATAACTTCGTCCGCGTCACTTGGGTCAGGCTCAATGGCCATGCCGTACGCGGGCTGCCCGTTATCGTCACCCTTGACGAATACGCGCAACGCTGCGCCCTCGGACTCCTGCTCCTTGAACAGGTCGAGAATCTTCTCCGCAGCCGACTCAGTCAGAGTAATCACTGTTTTCACCCTCCGATGACGCGAACATACGACACAACGTCAATTTAGGGCAGTATACAAGCAGGCCAGCAAACGTGTCCACGCGAGGACAACCGCTGGGTCTAATGAGACTGCTAATCAGAGGATGGGAGTGCAGGGCATGAATCTCTACCCCGGGCGTTTTGTCATTTCCCGGTCAGATGATGGTGACGTGTGGGCTGAAACAGCCCCTGGCGGCATCAACATCATGCGCGGGCGTGCTACGCGCCCCGACGATGGAGAAGTAATTCTCCAGGTCCGCCCGGATCAGGTCGAAAGGCTGGATGCATGGGCGCACCAGGAGGGACTGGTGGTCTCGTTTAGTGGTGTTCTGGCCAAGCAGATCAAGGATCTATCCAGAGAGGTTGGGCTTTCCCCACAGAACTTCGTTCTCGAGGCGCTCAATGCCTTCATCCAGGCCGGTGAAATGGCTGCCGGCCACGGTCACGCCCACACACCACCGCCCACGCAAGACATCGAACTCGAAGGCCCGGGCAGCTAGAGCAATAGAAGCGATGGCCGTTCCAGGACCCGCCTCACCTCGTTCATGAACCGAGCGCCTTCCGCGCCATCCGTCGCACGATGATCCGCAGACAGCGTTGCGGACATCATCTCCGCCACAACAACCTGACCATCTCGCACAACCGGCGTTGATTGCACTGACCCCACCGCAATCGCGCCCGCGTTCGGTGGCGTGATAATCGCGACAAAGTCCTTCACGTTATACATGCCCAGGTTGGACACCGCGAACCCCACTCCGCTCACCTCATTCGGGCGCAGCCGTCCCTCGCGTGCTCGCCCCGACAGGTCCCGCGAACGCGCTGCGGTGTCCACAAGGCTCGCATCGCCAATATCCGGCATCGACGGCGCGATGAGACCGCCGCCGTCCATTGCCACGGCGATGGACACGTCAATGGTCGGATTCGGAATAATCCCCTCGGCCTGAACGGTCACGTTGAAATGCGGATGTGAACGCAGGGCCATGGCGACGGCTTTGATAACGAGGTCGTTTACCGTTACGCGGCTCTCCGCGTCCAGCTCCTCGTTGATCTCCACGCGCATCTGAATGGCGCGCGTCATGTCAATCTCTACAGTCACGTAATAGTGGGGAGCGGTCAGCTTGCTCAAGGACATCCGCCGCGCAATCGCCTGCCGCATTGGTGGCAGTCCCGCCGGCACCACGATCCCCACCGCGCCAGCCGCCGACGGCTCGGCGACAGTCAATCCGCCGCCCGCCACCGGCTCCTCCACCACAGGTTCATCGACTTGCGCAGGCGTTTGAGCAATGGCAGGCTCTGGTGCGGCCGCACGAGTTTCCAGATAGGATTCAACATCGCCCCGCGTGATTCGTCCGCGGGGACCTGTGCCGGTCACATTGGCCTGCACCTCCGCCACGGAAATGCCTGCCTGCTCCGCAATACGGCGCGCCACGGGCGTCACCGGCGCTCCTGTGGACGGCGCTTCTCCCCTGTCAGTCTCAGTAGAAGGGGCAGCCTCGACAGGCTCCGCCGAGGCCGGGGGTGCAGGAGGAGCAGAATCTGCGGGAGGGGCCGCAACGGGTGCAGACAGCGAGGGCGCCGCAAGGTCCGGGACATCCTCTCCCGGCGCTGTAATCAGGCCAATCGTCTCGCCGACGGGCACCATGACGCCCTCGGGCACCAGGATGCGGGCCATCACGCCGGACTCATACGCCTCAAGCTCAACGGTCGCCTTGTCCGTCTCGATCTCCGCGATCATCTCACCGCGCGTCACCGTGTCGCCCTCGTGCTTAAGCCACCGCACAACCATTCCTTCGGTCATGTCGAAGCCCATCTGCGGCATGATTACGTCACTTGCCACGTCTGCCTCTCCCTTCGATGCGACCTAGAACAGGCTCCGAACTTTATCCGCCACCATCTCCGGCGTCGGTATCGTCAGCAGTTCCAGCGGTCGGGAATACGGCGTCGGCACGTTGGCCCCGCCGACCCGCAGCGCAGGCCCGTCAAGCGAGTCAAACGCCTTCTCATTGATCTGTGCAATCACCTCGCCAGCGAATCCGCCGAACTCCCACGTCTCCTCGACAACGACTGCCCGGTTCGTCTTGTGGACGGAATCGATGAACGTCTGTGTATCCAGCGGCAGCAGGGTGCGCAGGTCGATCACCTCGGCATCAATACCGTCGTCCTCCAGCAGCTCCGCCGCCTGCAGCGCAATGGGAACCATTCTCAAATAGGCAATGATACTGACGTCAGCCCCACTCCTCGCCACGCGCGCCGAGCCAAACGGTATCGTGTAGTGCTCATCCGGCACCTCTGAGCGGCTCCCATAGAGGAGCGAATGCTCCACGAACATCACGGGGTTTGGGTCGGCGACTGCAGACCGCAGCAGACCCAGTGCGTCCGCCGCGTTGGACGGCGTCACAACCTTGAGCCCCGGGACACGCGCGTACCATCCCTCCAAGCTCTGCGAGTGTGTCGCGGCGAGCATATTCCCGCCGCCGCTTACCGTTCGAATCACGATTGGCACGGTGATCTGCCCGCCGGACATATACCGAGCCTTCGCCGCGATGTGAACGATCTGGTCCATCGCCAGCAGAGAAAAGTTGATGGTCATGATTTCGACAATCGGGCTCATGCCCGCAATCGCCGCGCCGATTCCCGTGCCGACAAAACCCGATTCCGCAATCGGCGTGTCGATGATGCGTTCCTCGCCGTACTCCTCCATGAATCCCTTGGTCACGGCATAGGAGCCGCCATAGGCGCCCACGTCCTCACCCATGATGAACACCTCAGGATTGGACCGGACCGCCTCTTCCAGCCCGGCGCGGATCGCATCGCGATATGTCAGTTGCGCCACGTCTGACCCCTCACGCGTAAATGTCCGAATATAGTTTGTCCGGTGTGGGGAACGGGGACTCCAGCGCGAACTGAATCGCCTCGTTCACCTCGTTCTCCACGTCCTCGTCGATGGCGCTAATCTCGTCCGTCGTCGTCAGATCATTTCCGAGCAGTCGATCGGAAAGCAGCTTTATTGGGTCCAAGTCCAGCCACGGTTCCACCTCGTGCTGCTGGCGGTACTCAATCGGGTCCGCCATGGAATGCCCGCGGAAGCGGTACGTCATGACCTCCAGGAAGTACGGCCCGTTTCCGTCTCTGATGTATTCAATAGCATCCAGCGCCGCCTCCCGTACCGCGAACACGTCTTGACCGTTCTCCTCGCGGTGACTGCGCACGTTGTGGCGGTCGGCAAGGCGGTGGATGACAGGCTGTGCCGACGCTCGCTCCACGCGTGTTCCCATGCCGAACCCATTGTTCTCCAGCAGGAACAGGACCGGCAGATTCCACAGCGAAGCCAGGTTCATCGACTCATGGAACTCGCCCTCGTTGACCGCCCCGTCACCCAGGAAACACACAACAAGAGAGTCCTCGCCGCGATAGCGATTGGCGAATGCCAGCCCCACGGCCAGCGGCAACTGGCCGCCAACGATGGCGTGGCCGCCCATGAATCCCTTTTCAACATCGAAGAAGTGCATGGAACCGCCCTTGCCGCCGCTTACTCCCGTCGACTTTCCGAACAGCTCCGCCATGCATGCTGCCGTGTCCATCCCGCGCGCCAGGGCGTGGCCATGGTCGCGGTAATGCGTGACGATCTTGTCATCATCCCGCAGCGGTGAGATCACACCGACGGCGACAGCTTCCTCTCCGATGTAGAGATGCAGAAAGCCGCCGATGTTTCCGCGGCCGTAGTGCTCGGCGCTGCGTTCTTCGAACCGGCGGATCAGCTTCATTGTCCTGAGCATTGTCAAAATCTCAGAACGCGGAAGCGTAGAGTCTATTGATGTGCTCACTAGCGATCTGCCTCCATACACAGAGTCTACATGTGTATTGCCTCGCCGAAAGCTGCAAGCGACGCCTCCATCAAGGTTTCTGAAAGTGTGGGGTGAGGATGAATGGCGCGCCCGATCTCCAGCGGCGTCGCCTCCAGCAGCTTCGCTACGGACAATTCACCGAGCAATTCTGCGCACTCCGGCCCCACCATCTGCGCGCCCAGCAACGCCCCTGTTTCGGCATCGCTGACCACCTTGATCATCCCTGCGTAGTCGTCCAGGCTCAGCGCCTTTCCGTTTGCGCGATAGGGAAAACGCCCAACAGTGACGGTGATGCCACGCTCCGCTGCCTGCGCTTCCGTTATTCCCATGCTTGCCACCTGCGGGTGGCAGTAGACCGCCCGGGGTATGTCCTCCTTGATGAGCGGCTGGATCTCACGACCTGCAATAGCCTCCGCCGCCAGCACACCCTGGGCCATCGCAGCATGAGCGAGGAGCGGCGGCCCTGTGACATCGCCAATCGCATACATGCCCGGGATGTTCGTCTGCATGGTGTCGCCACACTCGATATAGCCGCCCGGTCCGGTTACAACGCCTGCCGCATCAAGACCTAGGCCTTCTGTCCGACCCTGCATCCCCACGGCCACGAGCGCCATATCAAATGGGACAATCCGTGACGCGCCCGCAACGTCCAGTTCCGCCCCGCCGCTGGTCAGTCGATTCACCCGGCTTTCCGTCAGGACTTCAATGCCTTGGCGCGTAAGGGAGTCCTTCAGCGCGGCCGTAATCTCGGTGTCCTCCCCCGGCAACAAAGTGGGCATCATCTCGACCAGCGTCACGGCGCTGCCGTATGAACGGTAGAAATAGGCAAATTCACACCCCGTCGCGCCGCCGCCAATGATGAGCACTCTTTCCGGCAAGTCGCGACGCTCAAGCGCTTCCCTGCTTGTCACAACCGTTTCACCATTGACATCGAGGCCGGGGATCGCGCGTTCCTGCGCCCCGGTTGCAATGACAATCGCCTTGTTCGCCTCCAACGGCTCCGGCTCCGTGTCCACGAGAACTCGGCGCGAGTCCATCAACGTCCCCCGCCCATTCACGACAGTGACGTTGTTTGAACGCAGGAGACTTGTAACTCCGCGTACCAGCCGGTGAACTACTCTGCGTGATCGTGTGATTGCCTGATCGAGGCTTGCGTCCACTGATCCGACAGTAATTCCGAAGTCCGCAGCATTGTTGATCGTATTGAGCACGTCCGCGTTGCGTAGTAAGGCCTTTGACGGGATGCACCCCCAATTCAGACACAGGCCGCCGAGCTCGTCGGGCTCAACAATGGCTGCGCTCAGTCCCAGTTGTGCCGCTCGTATTGCGCAAACATACCCGCCGGGACCGGCCCCGAGAACAATTACATCAAAAGCCGCCATTTTCTTGTCTGCCTCCAACTGCCGAATATGTCGCTAGTGCCCTATGCTCATAGAACCAGCATAGGGTTGTGCCCACAAGACGTGAAGTAACACCCAACACCCTCTACTGAAAGAGTGTATGCTGGTTTCAATGGGGTAAGTTGCGATGTATCTTCTGCATTAGGAGGCTGGCGTGCCTAACACAATTACTGAAGAGCAAGTAGTCGACGTTTTGCGGACATGCTACGACCCTGAGATTCCGCTGAACATTTATGATCTTGGTCTCATATACGACATAGACATTCGGGAAGATTGTGTCTACGTCACGATGACACTCACTGCCCCGGGCTGCCCAATGGCCGGCACAGTTGGCCCCGAAGTCGAGAATCGCATCCTTGAACTCGAAGGCGTGAATGATTCCCAGGTGGACATTGTTTGGGATCCGCCCTGGACACCGGAGATGCTTCGGCCGGAAGCGAAAGAGCTTCTAGCCGGCCTCATGTAAGTTCGAGTTGTCGAGAACGGATTCACGCACACGCCGCCGCGCTGAAAGCACTGGTTAGGCCACTGCAGTTTTCCCTTACGGTGAAAAGCCATAACTTGTAAGAAACCTGATTTTGACAAGAAAAGTGGGGATATTGCTTCACTACCCCTTGTAGTGGCGTAGAACGTGGTAAGGGAGTAAAGGAAAGTGACAGGGTTACTTGGAGAGAATTCCTTGGGAATTGCTCTCGACAGCAGGACCTCCGTTATCGTAGCCCTCGCGACGGCTGCGGCAGTTCGTGATGAAGCGGCAATCAGGCAGGCTATGTCGGATGCGCTGGCCGACGGCATCAACAACAATGAAATCCTTGACATCATGACCGTCGCGGCGCGGATTCAGCAGAGCATCAACCTCAACAACGTGATCCAGGGAATACACGGCGTTCCTGCCGGAACCTCTTCAAGAGCAGGCGCCGGAGCTCCTCGCCGCAGGCGTGGCCGCCCCCCGGGAAGCAGATCAACCAGGTCTCAGGCCGCCGCGCCGGCATCTGAACCGACCCCCGAGCCCGACGTAGAGGAGGTTGCGGCTGCCTTTTCCTCACGAGAAGATTTCTGGAATCAGCTCGTTGCCAGTTTCCAGGCCAGGATGCCGGACGCCCGCCTCTCTCGCACAGAGGGGCCGCGTGAGCGAATTGTCCGCATGGGGCGAGGCAAGATCGGCCTCAATTGGGCCTTTCGGCGACAGGGACGATTTGCGGTCCAGATCATCCTCAATAACGAGTCCGTCCAATCCCCGGATCTTGAGGGAATTCGGCAGACGGTTGCCGATTACACGGGCGAGACTGTTGAACTCGAGGGCCGGGGAACGAATCACTCCACCGTCGCCATCTATGGCCCTGAGCGAGAGCGGGATATGACCCAGTCCTCTGTGGATTGGGGTGCGGTCACGATGGGGCGCATCTATGAGGTTCTTCGGAGCATTGAGGGTCGGCGACGCCGCCGTGGCCGCCGCCGTCGTCGTCCTGAAGAGGGGACCGTCGAATCGCAGCTCCTCGAGAAACTCAGCATGTACGTGACTCGCGGTTCCTCGTCAGCGGATTAAAGTCATCCACGGACACAAAGGCCGGCGGCCGTCTGCGGTGGCCCCGAAGAAACCGTGAGCCGTCTCTCCGCCCTCACGAATGCCATTGAGGGCATACGGTCGCCCATCGTTCGTATTCTTGCCGCGGTCGGTGTTCGTCCCAACCATCTGACTGTCCTTGGCGCCCTCATCACCGTGGGTGCGGGCTATCTGGCCGGTCAGGGCGAGCTGTTGCCCGCCGGCCTAGTATTCCTCGCCGGAAGCCTGATGGATGGCCTGGACGGCGCGCTTGCACGCCACACGGATTCGGTGTCCCGTACCGGCGCTTTCCTGGATTCTGTGCTGGACAGGGTAGGGGAAGCGGCACTCCTCATTGGTCTGAGCTTCCACTTTGCGCGGGAGGAAGATGTTCTTGCAGTCGTGGCGACCACTGCCGCGCTCGCTCTTTCAATGCTGGTGAGCTATGCGAGAGCGCGCGCAGAGAGTCTGGGTCTGAATCGCGGTGGCTTTATTCCCGCCCCGCGTCCGATCCGCGTCGCTATCCTGGCCGTCGGTCTGGTCATTGCGCAGCCGCTCATCGCCGTAATTGCAGTCGCCGCGCTTTCTGCTGTCAGCGCGCTCCAGCGAATCATCGCGGGAATGGGCGGCAGTGAAGGGAGTGACTAGCCGCGGAGCGCCCTAAAGCTACGCCGGGTCGATCGTCAGTGTTTCGTAGAAGAAAAGAATCGGTCCCGTCCACGCGCTGTACAGCGACGAGGGTCCTGAAGACACGATCATGAATGCCTCGCGGTCATCACCCTCCCCGCGAAAGACAACCAGCGTCTCCCCTGTCGTTTCGGCATCCTCGGCTCTTGAAACCCAGTTCGCGTGGTATGCCGGCGTGCCATCCGTCAGGGCAGTTTCCGTCTCTTCCACGATTTCAAGGCTGGGCTGTAGTTGCTGGAAGAACCTCATGCGGGCGTTCCCATATGACATGAAATCGATCTGTGGCGGAGGAAGATCGCGCTCAATGTCCATGGTGACGGTTTGCTCCGGCGACACGAGAGAAACAACAATCCCCTCGGTACTCTCCGGGTCGCTGATCAGCCAGTCGTTCGGGTGACAGAAACTCACCCCAAGATCGTTGTCACGGTATTCCATCTCTTCCGTACCCGGTATCAGAAATGGATTCGGAGCCTCCGAAGGCTCGCCCGTGCAGGCGCTCACATCTGGTGTCGGCTCCTCCCCAAGCGAACAGCCTGCCAATACTCCCGTGGCAAACAGCAAAGCGAGCAGGGCGGCAAAGGCAACGAGCCATCGCTGCGTCCGCCACCCGCCAATTGCGATTGATCCCTGCACGACTACCGCTCTCTCCCCACGGATTCCCGCAGCCACGTGGTCAGGAACGTGTCCAACTCTCCGGCCAGAACCGCGTCCGGGTCCGGCTCCTCATGCCCCGTGCGATGATCCTTGACCATCTTGTATGGGTGGAGGACGTAGGTGCGAATCTGGTTGCCCCACTCCGGCGCGACAAACTCGCCCCGTAGCCGCATCTCTTCCTCCCGCCGCTTGGCCATCTCCCTCTCCACCAACCGCGCCATCAGGATTCGCATCGCAATCTCGCGATTCCGTCCCTGCGAGCGCTCGTTCTGAACGCTAACCGCTAGCCCGGTCGGAATATGTGTAAGCCTCACTGCCGTCTCGTTCTTTTGCACATTCTGTCCGCCCGCGCCGCTGCTGCGGAACGTGTCCACCCGGAGGTCCTCCGGGCTTATCGACACGTCCACGGCGTCATCGACTACCGGCAGCACCTCTACCAGTGCAAATGACGTGTGCCGTTGGTGCTGGTTATCGAAAGGCGACAGGCGAATCAACCGATGAACCCCCGCCTCTCCTTTCAGGTACCCGTACACGTTTGGCCCATCGATCTCAAGGTCCGCCCGCTTGATGCCCGCCTCATCGCCATCCATCCAGTCGAGAATTCGCACCTTGTGGCCGTGTGAATCTCCCCACCTGCGGAACATCGTGACCAACATCTGCGCCCAATCCTGCGAGTCGACGCCGCCTGCGCCGGCCTGCAGCGATACAATTGCCGAACGCCCGTCATGTGGTCCGCTCAGCATCGCCTGCGTTTCGAGGTCTTCGAGAGCCTTCTCAACAATCTCACGCTCGGACTCAAGCTCAGGTTCCAGTTCCGAAGCGTCCTCCGTGAGCGCAAGGTCGGCAAGATCCACCAACCCCCGCGCACGCCTCTCTAGGGACTGCCACGTGGCAATCTCCTCCCGCAGCGATGACGCCTCTCTCAAGACACCCTGCGCGCGCTGCGCGTCGTTCCAGAAGTCCGGCTTCGCCGACTCGACGTTCAACTGCGCAACCCGAGACTCCTTGCCCGGCAGATCAAAGACGCTCCAGGTATGTTGCGATCCGATCCAGCAGCTGCTGAGCGCCGTTCCTTACGTCCTGCATCGATTTGCCAACTCCAGGTCAGTTAATGCCGACTACATTGTGATTAATTTTACAGGAGCGATTCACCGGCGGCAGCCCGATGCGCCAATCGCGTTGGTACAGGCACGCGATAACGCGGAGAACAAGCCAACGCCCATCTCACGGACGACTCAAGATCGATAGCGTTTCCCGGCGAAACATAGATAGGCCTCACGCCCGTGCGCGTGCGCACAACCGCCCCAACAACATTGCCCTCGTGCTCCAGTGATGTCCACGTGCCCTTTGCTTCCCGGGGCTCATGATGCGTGCCGACAAGTCGCGACTTTGCGCATCCTATGGTCGGCACGTCGATGGCCAACCCCAGGTGGCAGGCAATCCCAAACCGACGTGGATGCGCCGTTCCCTGTCCGTCAACAAGAATCACGTCAGGCGTCAAGCGCAATCCCGCTAGAGCCTCAAGCAGAATCGGTGCCTCCCTGAACGACAGCAGCCCCGGCACGTAAGGGAAATCTGCTATCCCTTCCGCCGTTGATACCTCCACAACCTCAAGTGATGGCCAAGCCACCGCGACAACCGCCCCACGAACACGTCCCGACACTGCGTCCGGCGGGGAGAGATCCACACCTGCAATCGTGTGCACTGCGCTCTCCGGCAAGGCTTGATCCAGCTTCAGCTGCCCGGCCAATTCCCGTTGGAGAGCGATGGCCTCCCGCGGTGTAAGATTCCATGAATGCAATTCTCGTACGTGCATGCGTGTATCCTATGCCGTCGGCACGGCTTGCGTCGCCACGCGCCCCACGAGTATCATGCGCAAACGTCGGTCGGGGTGTGGCGCAGCCCGGAAGCGCACCTGCATGGGGTGCAGGGGGCCCCCGGTTCAAATCCGGGCACCCCGACCATTGAAACGTCTTGTGAAGCCAATGACCCACACTGAGGATCACCAATGGATGTCGCTTTTGCCTTTGTCTGCGATTACGCCGAAAACTCGTCCAAGCTGACCGCCGTCGGCATTGGCTTTGACACCATCTACGCCCAGGAAGTCCCGCTGAATCATCCCGCCTTCTATGTTGTGGCGGCGTTTCGGTTCAAGGCAGTGGAGGCGGGGTCAAAGACCGTTGAGGTTCACATCGTTGATGCTGATGGCGGAGATGTTGTCCCGGCTCTCAGAACGCAGGTGGAAATTGGCCGACCCCAAACCGGCTACACTCACCGGACCCACCGCATCGCACTCGGTTTGCACGGGGTAACGTTCCCTGCCTACGGCGACTACGAAGTCTCCTGGCTCATTGATGGTCACGAATCGGCTGTGATTCCCCTCAAGATTGCTCCCACCCCCAACCAACAGTCATAGCGCCACGCTCCTTAACGAAGAACGCCGCCCAGCGGGCGGCGTATCGTTTTCTATGCGCAGGTCTAGGTGGTGATGGGAATCTGCTCGTGGTTGTTCATGTCGAACTCGAGCCATGGTTGTTCGGCCGCCTCATGCGCCCACCAGAACCCGAAATTGTTGTCCTTCGCGGCCATATAATCCGTGTCCCGATCGCCCATGTGATAGTAGGCGTCCGCCGGATTCTCCCGCTTGACCTTGCCGAGCTGGTGTTTGGCGGAAACAAACGCGGGCGTCAGTTCCATGTCTTCCCAGATCTTGCGCTGTACACTCAGCGGCTTGTCTGAACAACTGCCAATGATAAAACCCACGTCATGTGCCTTGCGGACCATCTCTGTTGTGACTCCGCCGGGCGGGTCGCCAAGCTCAAGGGTTCCGTCAATGTCAAAGCTCAGAAGTATCGCCATACCTTCCACCCCATGTGATTGCTGTTAGTAATGCAACTCCCTGCCGGTACCGGCAGGGAGTTGCGTCTTGACCCCCGTATTATGACAGAAGTCGTTAGTCAGGTGAAGTGGACATCACCACGGTGCCGGCCGTGATAGGCAGCACACCGTGTGTCACCGCAACCTCCGCCTTCGTGGTGACCTGGCGCTCGCCTGCGCGGCCCTGAAGCTGCTCGAGCGGGTCGGTGATGAACACGGTCCTCATGCGACCGGTGCCCATGTTGCCGCCGCCGGAGTTCAGAGGATTCGGGCCCTTCAGGCTGATGTCGCCGGCGTAGAAGTCATGCGCTTCACCGCGCTTGACGCCGCGCCAACCGAACGCCTCGATGTAGTACTGCGTGAACACGGCGAAACCGTCGTACGGCGCGAAGATGTCGATATCCTCAGGCTTCAGGCCGGACCCGTTGTAGGACCGCTGTGCCTGGATGTCCGTCCACTCTTCGGTGTCGTCGATGGTCTGCACCAGGCTCCGCGGACTGAACTGACTCTCCGTGTGATCCAGGATGTAGACAGGCTTCTGCTTCATGTCCTTGGCACGGTCTGCGGAGACCATGACATAGGCAGCTGCCGCCAACACCGGGCGGTCACAGTCGAAGATGCTCAGGTCACGGGCGATCATTCGACCGTTGAGGTAGTCCTCTTCGGTGAACTCGCCGGGCTCGTGCTGCGCATAGTAGCTGTGCTCCCAGAGCAGGCCGTTCTTGCGCTCCTGCACGACAAACGGAGCCATGCGGTCATGGTTCGTGCCGTACTTCTGGCAGTACTGGTTGAACGTGAAGCCCTGGCCGGAAAGGCCCCAGCCCCACGTGTTTGGCCATACCGCCGGGCCACGTGCCTGGTTGGACGGATCCTGGTGATATCGCCCGGGCAGGTTGCCGTTCGGGTAGGTGACAACCACAACCTCTGCTCGCCCATCGGCAATGGCCTGTGAGGCCTGTCCGATGAGATTCCAGACGGGGTCGCCATGGTTGTTGATGTACCTGAGATTCTTGAAGCCCATCTGCTGGCGGAGCCACTGGCCGGTGACGTGTGTCAGGCCATCCTCCGAGTCATAGGGCGCATCGAAGTACGGGCGCGGGCCCCATACGTCGCTCAAGGGCTGGCCATTTCCCTGGCCGCCGGCGGAACCGATGATGCCATCAACGTCGTCAATGGTGATGCCTGCGTCATCAAGAGCGTTCTGTACGGCGATCATCATGAACGCGCCGAGGGACTTGTCCAGCGACTCGCCGTCCCAGCGGCGATCCGTCGGGGAATGGCCTCGGGCAACCAGTGCTGCCTTGCCACGGCCGCTCCAGATGCCGACGGGATCGTGATTTCGTTCCCAGTTGACTTCACGTGCCATCTGCGTATCTTCCTTTCCTTGTAATATGCGCTGCTTGCTTCTTTAGAAACAGGCCAACGCCTACTTGACCAGCTTCCACTCCGGGATCATGCGGCCCGGCTCCGCCTCCACGAACTGGACCTCACAGGTCGCGCCGATCGGAATATCGGGCTCCTCGGACAGGTTCGTGCCGAAGTCGTCGATGAGATTGGTGTGGAAATTGATCACCGGATCCTCCTCAAGCGCCACGATGACGTTAAGGAACGGCTGCAACGGATGCCATTGAACCAGGCGGGAGTCGTACGTGATCGAGTAGCCAACAATCTTGGCGCGACCACTGGTCTCCTGCCATGTCAGATGGAAATTGAAGCCACAATCGCGGCAGGCTGCCTCGGGCGGGAACTGCCTGCGATCACACACCGAGCAGTACTGAACGATGAGCTTGCCTTCGTTGCATGCGTCCCAGAAAGGCTGAGTCGCCGGATCCGGAACAGGAACAATCGGTCGTGCCATTATCTCCCCCCACTCTTGTATTGACACTGCTATACCGTGCGGAATGTAGCATGGTGCCAAAGTGCATGTCAACGCAACGCGTGGGCACGTAATTCCCACACAAAAATATTGGAATTCGCGTATATGTTAGACATCCAATTTTTCGTTCATATCTACTTACACTGATAACCAGGAAACAGGTTCATGACTAGTAGGCAAAAGTGAATAGCCCCCGCCGTGCGGCGGGGGGCTATTGCAGCCTTATTTCTCTTACTGAGAACTAGCCGGGGTTCGTGCTCATCACAACGGTGCCTGCCGTGACTGGCAGTACGCCGTGGCTCACCGCGATCTCGGCTCGGCCCGTGATCTGTCGCTCGCCTGCGCGATTCTGCAGTTGCTCAAGCGGATCGGTTATGAACACGGTTCGCATGCGGCCCGTGCCCATATTGCCGCCGCCGGAGTTAAGCGGGTTCGGCCCCTTCAGGCTGATGTCACCGGCATAGAAGTCGTGCGCCTCGCCGCGCTTGACGCCGCGCCAGCCCCACGCCTCGATGTAGTACTGCGTGAACACCGCGAAACCGTCATACGGCGCAAACACGTCGATGTCGTCCGCCGTGATGCCGGAGCCGTTGTAAGATCGCTGCGCCTGGATGTCCGTCCACTCTTCGGTGTCGTCGATCGTCTGCACCAGGCTGCGCGGGGAGAACAGGCTCTCCGTGTGGTCCCAGATGTAGACCGGCGTCTGCTTCATGTCCTTGGCCTTCTCAGCCGTGGTCATGATGTACGCGGCGGCGGCCAGCACCGGGCGGTCGCAGTCGAAGATGCTCAAGTCACGGGCGATCATCCGACCGTTGAGGTAGTCCTCTTCGGTGAACTCGCCCGGCTCATGCTGCGCATAGTAGCTGTGCTCCCAGAGCAGGCCGTTCTTGCGCTCCTGCACGACGAACGGCGCCATGCGGTCATGGTTCGTGCCGTACTTCTGGCAGTACTGATTGAACGTGAAGCCCTGGCCGGAAAGGCCCCAGCCCCACGTGTTTGGCCATACCGCCGGGCCCCGTGCCTCGTTGGTCGGATCCTGGTGATAGCGTCCGGGCAGGTTGCCGTTCGGGTACGTCACCACGACGGTCTCTGCGCGCCCATCGGCGATGGCCTGAGCGGCTTGGCCGATGAGGTTCCAGATGGGGTCGCCATGATTGTTGATGTACTTGATGTTCTTGAAGCCCATCTGCTGCCGGAGCCACTGGCCGGTAACGTGTGTCAGGCCATCCTCCGAGTCGTAGGGCGGATCGAAGTACGGGCGCGGGCCCCATACGTCGCTCAAGGGTGCGCCGCCGGGCTGTCCGCCCGCGGAGCCGATGATGCCATCGACGTCGTCAATCGTGATGCCGGCGTCATCGAGTGCGTTCTGCACGGCGATCATCATGAATGCGCCCAGTGACTTGTCCAGCGACTCGCCGTCCCAGCGGCGATCCGTTGGAGAGTGGCCCCGGGCGATCAAAGCTGCCTTGCCTCGGCCGTTCCAGATGCCGACGGGATCGTGATTTCGTTCCCAGTTGACTTCACGTGCCATTGATGTGTGTTCCTTTCTGTTGTGTGCGCCCTGTTAGGCGAGCTTCCACTCCGGGATCATGCGCCCGGGCTCGGCTTCCACGAACTGAACTTCACAGGTCGCACCGATCGGAATCTCGGGCTCCTCGGACAGGTTCGTGCCGAAGTCGTCGATGAGATTGGTGTGGAAATTGATCACCGGATCCTCCTCAAGCGCCACGATGACGTTGAGGAAAGGCTGCAATGGATGCCACTGCACGAGGCGGGAGTCGTATGTAATCGAGTAGCCGACAATCTTCGCGCGGCCACTGGTCTCCTGCCAGGTCAGATGGAAGTTGAAGCCGCAATCACGGCATACTGCCTCCGGTGGAAACTGCCGTCGGTCGCACACCGTGCAGTATTGGATGATGAGCTTCCCTTCGTTGCATGCGTCCCAGAAAGGCTGAGTTGCCGGATCTGGAACGGGAACTATCGGTCGTGCCATTTCTACCCCCTTAGCACCCTACTATTGCCGTCGAAACGTAGCATCCGCCCTTTCACCCTGTCAAACAAAAAGACTGTGCCCGCACTGCAGATTTCGCAGTGCAGGCACAGTCTCCAATTCCCGGTGAAATCCAGCCGGAACGCAGTCTGCCAACTCCTTTTATCCGGCAATCCTGATCGCGAGCCGGGAATAACCCCCGCGCTTGCGCTCGTTAGCTACCGGCGTCCACCTGCTGGATGTGAGCTGCAATCGAGGCAAGGTCGGCAAGCTCGGCAACGTCAGTGTCGTCGGGGAGTAGCTGACGCAGCCGATCCGTCTGTGTCTCGATCTCGCTCAGATTTCCTTCACGCGCCCAGTAGCTATGGCGCAGGAGTTCGGCAAATTCAGCAACCACGGCCGCCAGCTGGTAGCGCGTCGATGCATCCGTGAATTCCGCGGCCAGATCACCCTTGGTGATCGACTGCTCAATTTCGCTCACGACGCCCGAGTCCGGGTGCTCGTAGCGCACCCTCACCGTGGCCAATGTGGTGTCATCCGTTACGTCGTCGTTGATCTTGATCTCGTACAGTGCCGTCACGGAGTGGCCCGCGCCGACCTCCCCGGCGTCCACCGCGTCGTTACGGAAGTCCTCGTCCGCCACGTCGCGATTCTCATAGCCGAGCAGGCGGTAACTGCGGACGCTTTCCGCATCGAACTCCACCTGGATCTTGGCATCTCGTGCGATGAACTGTAGAGTTCCTGCAAGGTTCTCCACGAACAACCGCCGGGCCTCCGCTAGCGTGTCCACGTAGTGGTATGTTCCGTTACCGTTGTTCGCCAGCTGCTCCATCAGCACGTCGTTGAAGTTGCCCATGCCGAAACCGACGGTGGTCAGCGTGACGCCCTCATCAACGTATTCGCGGATGGTTTCAAGTATCGACTCCGCGCCGGTCGCGCCAACGTTGGCCACGCCGTCCGACAGGACGATTACACGGGTGATTCGCTCCGGATCAGCCTCATCAGCCGCCATCCGGTAACCGAGTTCCAGCCCCTGCTCGACGAAGGTTGAGCCGCCGGCACTGACAGCGTCGATAGCGTTGATGATCGTCTGCTTGTTGTCGGCGTCCACACTTGTGGGTTCCAGGAGGATGCGACCGGAGCTTCCGTAGACAACGATTCCGACCTTGTCAGAGTCCCGCAGTTCGTCTACGAGCAACCGCAGCGAGTCCTTGGCCAACCCCAGGCGATCCTCACGAGCCATTGAGCCGGACACATCGATAACGAAGATGAGCGTTGCGTCCTTGCGTTCCTCTCCGGTAATCGCCTTGCCCTGTAGTCCCACGCGGATCATGTGATGCATGTCGAGACCGAATTGGGATGGCGAGCCGTCAATGGTGATGCTGAACGCTGCTTCATCAGGCTGTGCGTATCCCTGCTCAAAGTAGTTAACGAACTCCTCAACGCGCACCGAATCGATGTCTGGCAAGAAGCCATCACCAAGGAATGTGCGTGTCACGGCGTACGAGGCCGTGTCCACATCCATCGCGAACGTTGAGAAACGGTCATCCTCCGTGTCGATGAACGGATTGACGCCATAGTTCTGGAAGAATGTCAGGTCATACGGCTCATCGTTGACCGTTGCTGTGCCGCCAATCTGATTGAACCCCTCTTGTCCGCTTTCGTGCGAAGCGTCCATCA
Organism: Dehalococcoidia bacterium; assembly: GCA_965207115.1. GTDB lineage: Bacteria > Chloroflexota > Dehalococcoidia > UBA6926 > UBA6926 > VXMO01. The sequence continues at coordinate 377,811 of CBDBLR010000003.1, forward strand.
TCATGTCGTCCATCATTTCGCCAGATTCCGGCGCCCCCGTCGAAACGGGCTGCGACCCCGTGATGACAAGCGCCGTGACCGTGGGTTCAGGAGTCACAGCCGACCCTTGGTCCTCATCAGATTCAGCCGAACAACCCACCGCCATGACGATTACGGCAAGCAGGGCAATCAAAGCTACCCATGTAGTACGCATAACCTACGCCTCCTGTGTATTTGCCTCAGGCTCGGCCGTTGCCGAACCCACAACCACAGTCGGCCTGAAGTGGGTACAATTCTCACTACAACTCTGTTTCATTCACGCTGAAACGAGTGTCACAAATGTCGCATTCGCGCACCTTTGCCGATCTCTTGACGGAGTACATGGAGCGCACGGGCATCGGCGACGCCGAGCTTGCCCGCCGCATCAATGTCAACCGTCTTACCCTTATTCGCTGGCGCGAGGGCGTTACCGAGCGCCCTCGCCACCGTCAGGACGTTGCCCGCTGTGCTGACGTCTTGCGGCTCAGTCGAGAGGAGCGCGACGAATTCCTTCTGGCTGCCGGATTCCAACCCGAAACGCCCACGGGGGCTACCTCGGCGCCTGATGACAGCACCCCGGCTCGACAGGGGGAAGAGTTGGGTGAGCAGAGAGCTACTCACTTCTCTATCAGGGAGTTAAGGTTCACCCGGAAGTGGACCCTTGCCGCGGCCGCCTTGGCTGCTATTGTTCTGCTGGGAGCGGGTCTTGCGGTCGTAACTAACACTCTGAATCTGAACGGCCCTGATCCCACGCCGATACCCGCTACACCCACCCCAACAGTCATTGCAACCCAGACGCCCGCCGCCACACCAACGCCTACCCCCAGAATTCCGACGGCTACACCTCTGCCCGCCACCGTTGCGCAGGACGGCGAGTCCCTCATCCTCCTTGCGCCATTCGCCAACTACACCGCCGGCGCGCAGGGGTACAACGTTTCGGGGCGCCTCCAGGAGCGAATCGACGCAGAGCTGCATCTCTCGGGGCTGGCAAACGCGCGCACATTCCTGTGGCCGGACACAATCCGATCAGAGAGGGAGGCGAGGATCGCCACCGAGACATCCGGCGCGCTGCTCACAATCTGGGGTGAGTATGATAGCGGGCGCGTTCTGGCCCGGTTCACGACTGCTCAAAGCCCCAATGGAACGGGCGGACAACCCGTCGTCAACATCGCGTCCTCACCGTCGGAACTCCCGACGACCATCAACGTGAGCCTGACCGGCGCTGTTCGGTATGTGGCTCTGATGACCTCGGGACGCGTCTACCTGGATCAGGGAGAATATGACCGCGCGAAGGCCGTCCTGAGGCGAGCAGCCATCCCACCTCCCGAAGATCCCGCCGCATTGGCGGATGTCCGTTATCTGTTGGGTATTGCCTACCTCGAGGGCGAGCGATTCGACTACGATGAATCCATCGCCTGGTTCTCCCTCGTACTGGAAGTGGAACCGCTATCAGTCGAGGCTCTGAATGGCCGCGCCGTTGCCTATATGCGGCGAGACAAGGGCGGTGATATCCAGTTGGCGCGCACCGACTTGTTCCGTGCCGAGTCCATCCGGCCCGACCATGCCGAAACCCACTCAAACAGGGGCAGGGCGCACATGCTCCACGCTGAGAGCGATGACCTCAACCAGGCCATTAATTCGTTCTCAAGAGCAATTGAACTGGTCCCGGAAAACGGAACGGCCTACGTCGACCGTGCTGGGGCGTACATAGCCCGCGGCCAGGCAACCGACTTATCTCTAGCGCGAACTGACCTTGATCTCGCGCTGGAGCTGGAACCGAGCCTCTCAGAAGCTTTTCTAACTGCTGGCCTGCTGTTTGTGGCCCGTGGAGGCCGGGCAGAGCTGCTCCGCAGTATCGCTGAATATACCCAGGCCATCGATCTTGCGCCCGAATCTTCGGATGCCTGGTTCCACCGGGGCCTTGCCAACTCGGCACTCGGCTATCTGGCAGAATCGGCCGCTGACCTGGAGAAAGCAACGGAACTCGCGCCGAGTGTCCTCCGTTACCAGGATTCTGCCTGCCTCGCCCTCACTGTCGCGGGAGATGCCGTCTCCGCGCTCCGCTACTGCGACACGGCGGTGCAGGGCGGGCATGACAGGGCGCTTTACTCACGAACGTTGGCTCACGCAATGCTCGGTCTTGCTGATGATGCGGAGAGCGATCTTGCCGACTACATCATGTGGGCCGGATCACTGTCGGAGCGGGCGTGCCGAGTGGCTTACCAGGACGCCGTCGTTTTGCTTGAAGCTCCCATTGCCACGGCGCGCGGCGGGGCCGAGATGTGGGATCTCCTGGAGTTCCGGCCAGGCACAGTGATTCCAGGGCGGCCTGCGTGTTAGAGGTGGAGGCGTCCGCGCCTTAATTACGGGGCGTCGATGTCGACGATCATGGAGTACGTCCCGACCTGGACGGGCCCACCCAGAACGTCGGCCGCCCAGACGAGAACGGTATAGATTCCCGACCCATGCTCATCAACGATCGTGCCAAGGTCGGCGGTGACGGAGAAGTCGTGGTCTGAGACGTTCCAGGACCTGGCGTCTACCCACGGGATGACATTCGCTTCCCACTTCAAAGATGGGGAGGGTAAGCTTAGGAACTCTTCGGGCGGCGGCGTATCGGCCGGCGCGCTGTAAGGATCGACGCAGCCCACCACACCGTATGTCAGCAACCGGTCACTTTCGTACACGAGCCCGGGGGGGGCGCGTGGGCGCAGCGCAGCTACGGCAAAACCGGTTGCCCCGTACACATAGCAGTTTGTGCCGCTCAGTTGTCCGGGCGTCAGGTTCTCCGGCGGCGGGTCATAGAAGATGTCAATGAGAAGATCGTCGCCGGTGGGAAGCGACACCCCATTCCGGAGGCTTCCCTCGATGGAAAAGAGGCGGTCCGCGCTGATAGAGGGCAAGTCATCGAAAGTGATGTAGTCTCCCTCGAAATGCAGGTGCACGGCGTAGAAACCGCCGCTCCATGCCAGGCCCACGCCAACAATCCTGTGCCATGGATCAAGGATGTTCTTCAAATCGTGGGAGTTCCCGCGCAATCGCTCCATGGCGTCACGGACGACAGCTTCACCGTCGTTCCATTGCCCTGCAGCGTCATCGGTGAGAGCCTCATCTTCGCTCTGCGCCCCTGTTCCCGGCGAGGAGCACGACCCATGGGCCGCGACCGTCTCACTGTTCCTTTGGTAGCGGCCGGCAAGGCTGTTGCGCATGTACGGTTTGAGTCCGCCCAGGCTCCAATTTGACAAGAGACAGTGCTCCAGCGCCGCATCCGCCTGCATCTGGGGCAATGGGCTCTCTACCAGGACGACGGGCGGTAGACCGGCCCCGGAGCGTACCCGGTTGATTTGATCAACCAGTAGCTCCTTGTAGTGGCTCACGGGCACTGGGGTCGGCGTGGGTGTCGGTGTGGGTGTGGGTGGCGGGATTGGCGTGGGCGTGGGCGTCGGGGATGGTGTAATCGTGGGTGTGGGCGTCGGGGTTGGTGTAGCTGTCGCAGTTGGTGACGGCGTGGGTGTCGGGGGTATCGGAGTCGCAGTTGGCGCAAACAAGACGGCCGGCGCAGGCGTCAGCCTAGACGGCGGCACAGCAGTCGGCGTTGACGTGGAACAGGCAACGATTGCAAGCAGACAGGCAAGCAGGAAGGCTAAACGCAGCAACGCATTCTCATCAGTGAATCACTCAGGAAAGACACCATCCATGACCGCAATGGTTAACCGGGAGCCGCACAAATCATCGGGGGTGAGAGACCTCTCACCCCCCTTGCCTACATGCTGTCAAACGGATCGCGAGTCCGGGCGAATGCCCATATCAGGAATCAGTGGCAGGTGAATGGATATGTTCGTCCGGGACTGCGCGGTTCACCGCCGAGCATATTTCCATTCATTTGTCCTCGTATCGCACACCAGGTTGAAGATGTTTTGCGGCTTGGGCTGCCCGCCGCAGGGATCATTGCCCTGCCAGAGGTAGGTATTCTCGGCTGACCAAGTCACGTAGTTATTCGGGTCATTCGGATCCGGCGGCTGATTGGAGTCCACGGGGGGTGGGCTATAGTCTGCGTGATTCACGGGCGCTATCTTCGGGCCGCCCGCGTCTTCCCCGTCACGAACCAATTTCTTCTCCGGATCGAGCGCAACGGTTGTCCACTCGCCAGTCCAATAGATGTAGTAGTACGTGTTGCTGCTTTCAATCTCACCGACGGGTTTATTGTTATAGACGGGTGCGTACCCGGAGAGTGCAGCCGCGCGCAGGACTGTCAGATTGTCATTCCAGACGGAATTCCAGTGTGTACTGCTGCGCATCCCCTTCTCATCCAAATAGTCAATGAGGATTTGTCTCTCCTGCTCCCGCGTCAGATGGGCCGGGTCATGATAACCCGCGTAGTAGCCGCTCGGCGCCGAATGCTGAGCCGCTGTCACGGGTGGGGGAGGAGTGTAGGTCTCCGGCGGGTATACAACAATTTTGTCTTTGGGAGTGGCAAAGTCACGCAACACTGGGTTGTCCCGTGGAATGGGGATGGTGCTGATCTCTCCGTCGTCGGGATTGGCATTGTCAAGCAACACCGGCTTGTCCCGTGGAATGGGGATGGTGCTGATCTCTCCGCCATCGGCCCCGGCAGTAGCGGGCCATGCAAACAGTGCCAGGATTGCCATTGCCAAAATCAATGGCCAGAGTTTCGTCCAAACGCGCGTCATAGCGAATCTCCCGCGAGCGTTCCACTGGGGGGAAGGCAACGCTCATACCGTGTACTTATACCGACCCATACCCCGCCTGTCAAGGCAGCGAAGACCGTGCGATATCCGGGAAGTCGGAAAAGAAATAATTACTGGCATTGTGCTATGCCAGGTTCACAGCCGAGCATATTTCCATTCCTGTGCCGTCATATCGCATACCAGGATGAGATCGCCGTGGGTTGATGGGTCGACCATGCTTAGCGGCTTTTCCTGCCCGAAGCAGGGATCGTTGCCTAGCCTGAGGTTGCCGTTGGGGTCTCTCCAATTCACGATATCGTTCTGGTTACTCGGATCCGGTGGCTGATAGCGGTTCGCGACATCTGCGTGATTCACGGGCGCTATCTTCGGGCCGCCTGTGTATTCCCCTTCACCAACCAATTCCTTTGACTCATCGAGATCAATGGTTGTCCACTCGCCAGTCCAATAGATGTAGTAGTTGACTCTGCTGCTTGTTGATCTTTGATCGGCGGAGGGTGCGTACCCGGCGATCGCGACCGCGCGCAGGACTGTCAGATTGTTATTCCAGTCGGAATTCCAGTGTGTACTGCTGCGCATCCCCTTCTCATCCAAATAGCCAATGAGGATTTCTATCTCCTCCGCCTCCGTCAGATTGGCCGGGTCGTAATAACTCTCGTAGGGACCGCTCTGAATCGCCGTCTTCTGGGCCGATGTCACGGGCGGGGGAGGGGTGTAGACCTCCGGCGGGTGTACAACAATGCCGTCATTGGGAGGCGTATCGACACGCAAAACCGGCTTGTCCCGTGGAACGGGAACGGTGCTGATCTCGCCGTCTTTGGGAGTGGCATCGTCAAGCAACACCGGCTTGTCCCGTGGAATGGGGATGGTGCTGGGCTCGCCGTCATTGGCCCCGGCACTAGAAGGCAAAGCAAACAGTGCCAAGACTGCCATTGCCAGAAACAACGGCCAAAATGTCATCCAAATGCGCGTCATGGCTAACCTCCGGGGGGTGTCCTTCTGCAGGACGGTGGCGCCTATGCCCTGTACTTTTACCTGCCCACCCCCCGCCCGTCAAGGCAGTGAAGACGTGTCATGTCCGGAACGCGGGAGGCAAATGATTACTGGCGACGTCGGTGAGCTCGGGGTCAGAAGATTGACCACCCCCCGCCGGAACGCGGAAGACAAATGATTACTGGCGACGTTGGAGAGCCCGGGGTCAGAAGTTTGATCAACCAGTGCCGGAACGCGAAAAGCCACCGCATTCAGGTATCTCTGATGAGCGCGCGCTCGGAAGATTGACCAACCCCCGCCGGAACGCGGGAGACAAATGATTACTGGCGACGTTGGTGAGCGCGAAGTTTAAAAGAAACCAGCCCTGCCGTACGGCAGGGCTGGCTTCCCCCTCCCCCGTGTCTTGGGGTCAAACGCTGGTTAGTTGCTGTACCCGGTTGAGGGCCTGGCCGGAGCTTGCGGCAGGTCACCCATCATGTGCCCCAGCACATACCGGAAGTCCTTGTAGGATTCCAGCCGGCCGAGCTCTCGGTCCAGCGACTCAAGACGATTCGACAGCACGGACAATTCGTTCTGCACGATTCCTGCGCCGCGCGAGTCCGTGTTAGGCAGACTCGCGTAGCGGTCAGCCGACAGTGCCACGATCGCGCCGAATTCCACGTAAGCGTCGCTACCGCTGCCAAGCCGCCGATCCAGCCGCACGTCCATCCACTCGGACTGCTGATAGGAGTCGCCGGTGATGGGGTCGACCCAACGCAGGTCGACTGTACCCAAGTCAGCAACGCTATTCAGGCGAGCGCGCATCTCGTCGCGCACGCGCACCTCGAAGAACACCGTGGTTGCCGCGCCCGCCGGGATCTCAGCGAACTCCTTGCGGTTCTCGGTGAACGACTGGTCGGACGTGACGCGGTTCTCGTAACCCACCATGCGCCATGAGTCCACAACGTCCGGGTTCCACCTCACCTGCGCCCGTGTCTGATCGGCGAACGGCTTCGAGATTGCCAGCCAGTTGTCGCGGTCGAAAGTCTGCCGTGCGTGCTCGGTGTCGTTCAGGTAGCGGTACCAGCCGTTGCCGTATTGTGCCAGCTGTTCCAGCAGCACATCGTTGTAGTTGCTGATGCCGACTCCGATGGTGATCAGGCGGAGCGGGTTGTTGGCGTTACGGTCATACGCGCTTTCGAGGATGGCGAACGGATCCGTCGCGTTGACATTGGCCACGCCGTCAGACATCAGGATGATGTAGTTGTATGCATTCGGCCTGTCACGCCGGGCGCGATCTGCCAGCCACACGCCCTCATTCAGCCCCGCCTGAACGTTGGTGCTGGCACGCGGTGTCAGGCGATCAATGGAGTGCCTCACATCGCGATCATCCGGGTCCGAGTGCTCGACGGTCAGGTCGTTGATGACACTCGAGGAGAAATGAACGACGGCGATACGGTCCCGGCTGCCCAGGCTATTGCGAATCGCCTCCGCCGCTTCCCTCGCGATCTCGACGCGGTCCCCGTCCGCCATGGAGCCGGACGCGTCCAGCACAAGCGTTACGTTGAGCGGAATGTTGTCCTCAACCTGGGGTGCCTGGAATCAAAGACGCACCATCTGGAACGAGCTGTCCAGCGGATGCTCGAAGACATCAGACACGATACCGAATCCGTCCTCGAAGCTGGGCTGCGGGTAGTCATAGTTGAACGCGTTGATCCACTCCTCTGCACGCACGGAATCCGGGTCAATCTCATAGCCCGACTGCGCCCAGTTCAGCGCGAGAGCGAACGATGTCCGGTCCGTGTCGAGGCTAAACGTAGACATGTTGTCCTGGTCTGCCCAGACCCATCCCGATTGCACATAGTCATCGAATGTGACTGGCCCTCCTGGGACGGCGGTCGTGCGTTCGTATGTTGTATTCGGCTGCGCCGGAACCGGTGTCGCCCGCCGCGATTGACTCGACGAACTCGATGAACCTGACGAATACCAATAGTCCGTGTCTGCATCATCCATCACTACTTCGTAGTTAGTAGTTGTGGTTGGACTGGAACCGGAGATCGTGACGGCTGTGGCCGTGGGTTGGGCGTTGGTGGTGGAGGGTCGATAGCTGCGATCGTAAGAATCGCCGTTTTCCGAGGTCCCGCACCCCGCCGCCATCGCAATCATGGCGACGATGGCGATGAGCGCCAGGACCGTTGTCCGTCCAACTCCTCCCAGGAATCCGCCGAGAGCTGTCCTCTCGGGCTGTTCGATGAGCCTGCTGTTCTGTGTACGCATGATGAGCGCCTCCTGCGTTTGTTGCTTCAGGCCCGGCCGCTGCCGAACCCACATCAACATTCGCCCCGCCACGCATGCACACCCGACTACAACATTGCTACATTCAGATAGAGTTAAGCGCCAAAAGTGTCACATTCGTGCAGGTCCGTCCCCCAAAAAGAAAAACCCCCGGCAACCGCCGGGGGTTTGGATGCCTCAGTTGAGGTCTACGACGGAATCTCCGTCGCAAGCACAAGCGACGACATGTCGCTTATATATCCCCGTCAAGTGTTGACGAACGCAACATCGTGCTTGGGAACCTGGTGATTCTCTGCCCGCCCCATCAACTGTCGAACGGCCTCAACCACCTGAGTTGTGCCGGCTGTTGATTGGCCGTTGGAAAGCTGTCCGCCGCCGGTATTGACGGGAAAATCGCCTTCCCATGTCGTATTGTGCTGGGCATAGAAGGGGCCCGATTCGCCCTTGGGGAAGAAGCCGGAGTCCTCAAGCGTGATCATGACCGTGATGGTGTAGCAGTCATAGATCTGGGCCATGTCCATATCTTGAGGCCCAAGCCCCGCCATCTGGAACGCCTTCTTGGCGGACACGACGGCAGGGGATGTTGTGATGCGGTCTACCCAATCCACTCCGTGCTCGGCGCGGAGATTATGGTGTCCTGCGCCAAGCAGATACACGGGTGGGTTGCGCAGCGTCTTTGCCTTCTCCGGCGTGGTGACGATGGTTGCCGCGGCTCCCTGCGCCGGCATCACGCACTCGAGCAAATGAAGCGGATCCGCAACGAGACGAGAATTCAGGATGTCCTCTTCATTGGCCGGCTGGCCATTGAAGAAGGCGTTTTCATTCCCCTGCGCGTTGAATCGTTGATCTGCCGCCACGCGCGCCCGTTGAAAATCGGTAGTTCCGTATTCCCATGTGTGCCGACGCGCAATCTGGGCGTACCACCCGTTAGCCGCGACGACCGGCCCGTAGGGCGCAACAAACTGTGGATCAACGTGGTCCGAGTTCGGCGCGTACATGCCGGGAATCTCTGAGACCGGACCGGCGCCGTTGATGCAGAGCACCGTATCGGCGTAGCCGGCGTTGATGGCAGCTGCCGCCACCGTGACGAACGTAGCTGCGTTCTCATTGAGCGCCGTCGCGAAATTGGGTTGCAGTCCGATGTACTCGGCAAAGTCGTATGCGAATCCAAGGCTCGGCATGCCGAAAGGAGGCTCAGCGATGATGCCGTTGATTTCCTCCTTGCGGATACCCGCGTCCGCAATGGCCTTTGCCGTCGCCTCCGCGAACATTCCCATGAAATGACGACCGGGATAGGAACGGCGATGCTGTAGTTCATGGAACCCGACAATCGCAGCTTTTCCTCGAATACTCATCTGCTACTCCTCAGCCGCGCGTTCAGCAAAAAGGCGCGACATCTATCCACGTATCCGCCAAAGCGTATAGTGCGCGTCTCCACCCATGCATGTCAATCTGCGAATCCTTGCCATTCCTATCTTACTGATGTACGATGCCGCCACCTGAAAGAACACTTGTCCGCATATGACATTCAAGCGAAATAACGAGTCTGAACTCACCTACGCCCTCAAGTGGGCGGCGTGGGAATGGCTCTACTACGCAGCCAAATGCAATGTCATCGGTTTTGAGGTCAAACTCGAAGGACCCGGAGGCCGCATCGTAGACATCGCCGGCGTCAGCAAGGACAAGGAACTCTACGTCGTTGAGGTCAAATCCTCACTCGCCGATTTCCGCCGTGATGACAATGATTCACTCGACCGTGATCGTCTGCGTAGAGAGGAAGAAGCCAACGACCGTATGGCTTCGCTGACGCAGGAGATTCTTGAAGAGGCGGGAGATGAGGACGCGGCCACGCAGGCAACTCTCGACATCGAGATGCTCTCCCAGCGGTCAACGAAACTCAAGGAAAGAGCAGGGAGGCTGAGCACCAAATTCCACGACCCCCGATTCATCCGCGTGGCGGACTATAACTACCTTATGGTCCCCAGCAAGGCCGTTCGTCGCAACCAGCTCCCGCCGCTGTGGGGCTTGCTTGCTCCAACACCGAAGCCGCATGCGGTCATTGAGGCTCCCCGTGTTGGCGGCAGCCGCCCGACTCATATGTATGCAGCCGTGCTGCGCGCCATCGCCCGCTCCAACACCCGCGACATGATGCGAACTCGTGCCGAGGAGTACAGCGTCAGTAGTTAGTGGCGGTCGCTTGCCGTCTCTTCGTGGTGGGTCACCTTGTATGCCTCGCGATAAGCGCGGCGGGGCAGCGCGATAAGCGCGCGTCTTTGGTGCCCGCTGAATGTGGCGACGAGTAAGACGGCAAGAAGATAAACAAACGAGAAGACAAGCCGGACAGCTGCGAACGGCAACACCAACTGCGCCGTGAACAATACGAAAAGCGCGATTGCGCCCCGCGGTCCAAGATGCAGTGTTGCGAGGAGGACAACGGCAAACAGGGATTGAGCTGCCGTCAGCAGCACTTCCTGTGCCTGCCTCTCATCCAACGGCAATGCCGACGGACTTCCAACCGAGGCCGAATACACAATCGGCAGACTGCCGACCAACAACGACCACTGGTTCACCTTTGCGGATACCAACAGGCCGAGTGCCGACGAGGCGTCGCCTCGTATCGCAAAGATGCATGCAACGACGATCTCCGGTGCCTCTGAGGCCAGGGGCGCGACCCACTGGATCAGCAAGAACTCGTCGATGCCGATGTTCTTTCCTGTCTCAATCATCCCCTCGGCGAAGGGCTCGGCCGACAGGAATATCACGGCCGCCGAGAAGATGAATGTCACCAGTACAACCACGCGTCTGTTCGAGGGTTGCAGGTTGCCGATCAACGCCGCCGGCCCCACTAATTCCGGCTCCACCACCTCCGCGCGCGAGCTGAAGTACATGTACAGGCCGAACAGCCCGATGAGTACGACTGCATCCAGAAGATCAATCTGTCCTTTAAACGGAATCGTGAACGCGTAGATCGTCGCTGCTGCCAGGAATGACAATTCGATGGTCTGGCTCTTGTACAGTTGGACGCGGCTATACCGATGTTCCAGAGCGCCAACACCAGGGAGCCGACCTGCCAATCGCACAATCACACTCGGCTCACGAATGCGCATTCCCGCTCGCTGCGCTCGTATCCGGCGCAGCCCCTTGAACCAGACAATCCCCACAATGAGCGGCCATGCGATTCCAATCAACAGTCGATTTGCGCCAGTCATGTTCGCGACCGCATACCCCGCATATTCGGGGTCGGTACCCGCCTTCCAGACGAGACTGAAATCGACGGCGTACTCCGGCAATACGGTGATGACTGCTACCAGCGCAAGTGCCAGCCCGTGGGAAATATCGTGTTCGAATGCTTCTGCGGCCCACGAAAGCAGGAATGCGGCGCTGAGGATACCCAGCCCGTATATAAGCGAATTGAGAAGGGGATGGAGATGCGCGTCCTGCGTGTGCCCCAACGTGAACAGTCCGATAGCGGGGAACGTGCCGACGACGGCGGCAACAATGAATAAAAGGTTGCGGTCAGACGTAAGTGACACGGCGCTGTTGCCGGCGATTCCTTTCGCGCGCGTTCTCAGATACCCCAGCGCACGCCCTATCGGAGTATACTAGCCTCAAAGTTGCGAGGACGCTGCTCAATTCCTCCGGCGGAACTTGTCAGAGGCCGGAAGGAGAGTGGCAAAACCCTGACATTGATGATAGTGGAAGTGCAGCACGAAGTGGTGAAATCAGGCGCGAGCGTCGAATGAATCCCCGGATCTTTCGAAACAGTTTTATTTGGGTGCTGGTTGCCGTCGCCCTCGTTGCCATCCTCTTTACACTCCTCCAAAGCTCCGGAGGCCAGGGGAATCAGTCCCTTGGCTGGCTTATTGACCAGGCCCGGGGTGGGAATATCACATCTATTGAGGTCTCAAACGACTCTTTGAAGGTAATGACGGTTGATAACCGTGAGGTCACCGTCAACAAGGAACCGGACATCTCCGTCTTCGAGATGCTCTCGGCGAGCGGCGTTGAGGTTGGAGAGGGAGCGGGCCAGGTGGATCTGCGGCCTCGTGGCAGCAGCGGCCTCGGAAGCCTCTTCGGCCTGTTCATCAACTTCCTGCCGCTTATCTTCTTCGGCGCAATTCTGATCTTCTTCATGAGGCAGGCGCAGGGCGGCAACAGCCAGGCCCTCAACTTCGGTCGCAGCCGCGCGCGGATGTTCATGGGCAACCGACCCGCCGTCTCGTTCTCGGACGTGGCCGGTGTTGAAGAGGCCAAGATTGAACTTGAAGAGGTCGTTGAGTTCCTCAAGTTCCCCGAAAAATTCGCCAGCCTTGGCGCGCGCATCCCGCGTGGCGTCCTCCTCGTCGGCCCGCCCGGCGGCGGAAAGACCCTTCTCGCTCGTGCGGTGGCCGGTGAGGCCGGCGTGCCGTTCTTCTCCATCAGCGGCTCTGAATTTGTCGAGATGTTTGTGGGCGTTGGCGCAAGCCGTGTCCGGGACCTCTTTGACCAGGCCAAGCGCAACGCTCCCGCCATCGTCTTCGTTGACGAGATTGACGCCGTTGGACGTCATCGCGGCGCGGGACTTGGTGGCGGACACGATGAGCGAGAGCAGACTCTCAACCAGATCCTCGTTGAGATGGACGGCTTCGACAGTTCCACTAACGTTATCGTCATCGCCGCCACGAACCGCCCCGATATCCTCGATCCGGCGCTCCTGCGCCCCGGTCGCTTTGACCGGCGTGTCACCATCGATCTGCCGGATGTGCGCGGGCGCATCGCCATCCTCGATGTACACGCGAAAGGCAAGCCGCTCGATCCCGACATCGATATGGAGGTCGTCGCTAAGCAGACCCCCGGATTCAGCGGCGCGGACCTTGCCAACCTCATCAACGAGGCTGCTATTTTGGCCGCGCGACGCAACAAGAAACTCGTCATGTACGACGAACTCGCCGAGGCCGTCGACCGTGTCTACGCCGGGCCGGAACGCAAGAGCCGCCTCGTCACGGAGCGCGAAAAACGCACCACGGCCTATCACGAGGCCGGTCACGCCGTCGTTGGTCACCTCGTTCCCAACGCTGATCCTGTGCAAAAAGTCACCATCGTTTCTCGCGGCATGATGGGTGGCTACACGCGATTCCTCCCCAAGGAAGAATCCATGCTACGCACTCGCTCGCAATTGGTGGACGCTATCAAGGCGGCGCTTGGTGGGCGAGCAGCGGAGGAGATCGTCTTTGGTGATATCTCCACTGGCGCGTCCAACGACATTGAGCAGGTCACGCGCATCGCCCGCGCTATGGTCACAACCTACGGCATGAGCGAAAAACTTGGTCCACTCACCTTGGGCAAGAAGGAAGAGATGATCTTCCTTGGGCGCGAAATCTCCGAGCAGCGCAACTACGGCGAACGCGTTGCCGATGTCATCGACCAGGAGGTCAACGGCATCGTCTTTGGTTCGTACGATGAGGCCAAGCGCATCATCAATGAGAATCGCCCCGTCCTGGATCGGCTTGCAGAGCACCTCATCGTCGAAGAAACGGTTGAGGGCGACCAACTCCAGCATCTGCTCGATGACCCAATCGACCCCGCGCCGGAAGAGTCCGTTCCTGTAGAGGCCACATAGGTTCCTGGGCGTTTAGCCGCCCACCGGGGCTCGGACACCGACGTGCGCGACATCCTTCAGGCCCTCGCCAACGGCGAGATAACGACACAAGAGGCCCAGCGCCGCCTCAATCTCCATGCGATTCAGGAAGTTGGCGACCTCGCCAATCTTGATCTTGGGCGGATGGCCCGCACCGGAAAACCGGAGATTGTCCGCTGCGCCCGAAAGAGTGTCGATCAGGCCGTCCGGTTGGCCCTCCCGTTCCTTGAGGAACCCGGCGTGGTCGCCCTTTCAAGCGCGTCTGCGGACCATGAAGCGGCCATTCACGCCGCTCGTCCCGATGCCCTGATTCGTTTTGAACCGTCGGCCGAAATCCTCATTGCCCGCAACCCGGACAAGCCGGAACCCAAACGAATCGGCAGGGCCGCCATCATCACCGCGGGAACGTCAGACATGCCCATCGCACTGCAGACGCAGTTGATCGCGGAGATGCTGGGCGTGGAAACCGCGCTGCATACAGACGTTGGCATTTCCGGCCTGCATCGCCTTTTCCCGGTGCTGCAGAAGGTTGTCGAATCTGACCCGGACGTTGTTGTTGTGATTGCGGGGCAGGAGGGCGGCCTTGCGCCAGTCGCGGCTGGACTCCTTGATCTCCCCATCATCGCGGTCCCCACGTCAACGGGGACAGGCTACGGCGGTGAGGGCGTCGGCGCGTTATCGACGATGCTCCAGTCCTGCTCACTAGGACTCGCCGTGGTCAACATTGACAACGGCATTGCCGCAGGCGTGATGGCAGCCACCATCGCGCGGCGCGCCAACCGCGCCGGGGGGAATTAGGGTTCAGTTCCGCCTGCCATGTAAGTCAAATCCGGGACGATTGTCACAAAGCGGTTGAGTGAGTCATTGAGGATGTCGGGCATCTCAAGGTGGGGGAAATGCCTGGAGAGCGGGATAGTGTCGAAAGAGGCGTGCGGGATTGCCCCGAGCAATTGTCCGGCCTGCTCCAAAATTGGATCGTCCTCGCCGTAGATGATTAGCGTTGGTGTCTGAATCAAGCCAAGACGTGAACTTGCGTCCCACTTGGCCGCCGCCACGAAGTCCCGCATAGAGGACATGGGGCGCTGCTCTGCGCGCGCCGCCTTTAGCGCCTCAGCAGGCATGGGCATGTGAGGCTCGCGCAAGCCGCGCAGTGCATGGTTTTCAAGGAAACCCTCGGGGTCTTCCAACAGGTCTGCAGCCGTGTCCGCCGCCCACGGGAATGTGATTCCCGTTCCGATCAGCACCAGACCCTCAACCCGTCGTGGATGCCGACTTGCGTATTCGATGGCGATTGCCCCGCCCAGCGAATGGCCAACGAGCACGACAGGCGCCAGCCCCAGCGTGTCGATGAATTCCTCCAGGAAAGATGCCCAGTCGGGCACGTCTTCCAGCGCCTCACCTTTGGATTGACCATGACCAAGCAGGTCCGGTGCGATGGGAGTCTGCGACGGCCCGAAGAATCTTAACTGGTCAGCGAACAGTCTGTGATCTGCCCCCGGGCCGTGAATGAAAAGGATGCGGGCCCCGGGTGTGGGCCCGCCGATCTCATGAGGGCATTCGTAGTAGACGGACTCCCCACCGATGGTGATGTGCGGCATGACTCCTCTACTCTACATGACGGGGCTGCCCGCTATACTTGAAACACGGCCGCAGTGACGCGGCGCAAGGGAGGATAGGGAATACATGTCAACATCGGAACAGGTGAGGCTTACCAGCCTGTCCCACTGCGCCGGTTGAGCGGCTAAACTCGGCCCCGCCGAGCTTGCGCAGGTTCTGCGCAATCTGCCGCCCGTCAGCGACCCTAATCTGCTGGTCGGAATCTCGACCGGTGACGACGCTGCTGTCTACCGTCTCACCGATGACATCGCGCTTATCCAGACCATTGATTTCTTCCCGCCCGTCGTGGACGACCCGTATGACTTTGGCGCGATTGCCGCAGCGAATGCATTGAGCGATGTGTACGCCATGGGCGGGCATCCTCTTATCGCGCTGAACGTTGCGGCGTTCCCCGATGCGCTTGATAAGGACATTCTCGGTCGGATTCTGAAAGGCGGGGGCGAGAAGGCAGCGGAGGCAGGCACGCTCATCGCGGGAGGCCACACGATTGAAGACCCCGAGCCCAAGTACGGCCTTTCCGTCACCGGCATCGTTCAGCCCGGCCACCAGGTGGCCAACGTGGGCGCGCAACCCGGAGACGCCCTTGTCCTGACAAAGCCGCTCGGCTCCGGCGTGTTGACCACAGCGCACAAGAACGGTGCGCTTGACGCCACGATTCTCGCCGAGGTTGTCGCCGTGATGGCGCAGCTCAATCGTGATGCGTCGGAGGCGATGGTGGAGGTGGGTGTAAACGCCTGCACAGACATCACGGGCTTCGGCCTGTTGGGACACATGAAGGGAATGTTGGACGGCAGCGGCGTGGGCGCGTCACTCTCTTTGGCAGATATTCCGACGATTCCCGCCGCGTGGGAGATGATCGATCGAGGCTTTATCCCCGGTGGAAGTGGCCGAAATCGCATGTGGATTGAGAATTCTGTCACATGGCATCCAGAGGTAACTGAGGCGGGAAGAATCATGCTGATGGACGCACAGACGTCGGGGGGTCTGCTCATCGCGGTGTCCCCTGACAAGCGCGATCAACTGGTTTCCGCCCTTCAATCCAGAAACACCCCCGCCGCCATAATTGGCCAAATAACAGAAGAACAAAAACTTACCGTCCATCCCTGAGGAGATTTCACCCATGGCCTCCCTTGAAATATCTCGACAATTCGTCGATGAGATGATTGCCCATGCTCTGGAGGATGACCCGAATGAGTGCTGCGGCATTCTGATTGGCGAGAACGGGACGGTTATTGGCACGCGGCGCGTGACGAACATAGTCGAGGAAAAGAATAAGCCGTTCCGATACCAGATGGCGCCGCTGGAGTACGCGTCCATCGATGAGGAATGCTCGGCGAACGGCTGGACGCTGTGGGGCTTCTACCACTCCCACACAAAGTCGCAGGCGTATCCGTCCAAGACCGACCAGAACCTGGCGTTCTGGCCCGGGACAAGAGACCCCATCTGGCCGGACTCCAACTACCTGCTGGTCTCCCTTGAGGATAAGGACGCGCCTGTTGTTCGCGCCTACACGATCTCACCGCCTGATGCGGACACTGACGGTGATTTCCGAGTGGACGAACACGAACTTCGCGTCACCGAAAGCCCGACCCCCAACCCCGCCTGATGTGCCTGATTACCGCCGCGATTGCTGCGGCAGTTGGCTGGATCACTCTTGCCGCCACGGCAATCTGGTACCGCGTGATCGTCGTACCCGAGCTCTATGTTGGTGACAGCGTTCTGCCGTTCGTGGCTGTTGCGACAATAGGAGCGGTGTCATTTTTGGCCGTTCTTGTTGGGGCGCTGCGGCGGACGCAGGGCAGGGCGGACGGGTTGCCGACGATGATTATCGCCTCATTCGCCCTCGTTGCCATCATCTTTAGCTCACTGACGACGACGGGCGTGCTCATCATCCCCGGATTCTTAATCTCAACGCTGGCGGCAGCGCTGCCCGCGGACAGACCGTGGCAGCGGGAGCCGGGCCACTAGTGCCGACCCGCCAGGTTTACGGACGCAAAATCTAAACTTGGCTTTCGCTACGGCGAGATGTGAGCCATGAGTCTACGATCTGCTGGAGCAGCTCAAGTTCTTGTAGCTTAAGTTTGCCGGCCGCTTTAAGGGCCTCGGCCAGCATGTTCTGCGACTGGGCTTCTTGCATCGTCGTGCCCGCGTCGAGACTACCTTGAGACTTCCACCACAGTTCAATATCGGAATCGTCCGCGTGCTCGATGTCCTTCTCGATGAGGCGCAAGAAGTGAGTCCTCATGTACTGCGTCACGCGCTCCTCTTCACCTTCCGGCGTCTGGATCCACAGCACGCTTCCGTCGGCTCGGACATAGCGGCTTTGCGGCGCGCCGGGAGCCGGTGGCTGAGCCTGGGGCGAGGCAGGAGGCAGAGTGGAGGCGGGTGGTGGTGTCTCGATGGAGTGCGCAGCATTTCCCGTTGGCGAGTATCTAGGCGCAGGTGGAAGTCCTCCTCCGCCCGCCTGGTAGCGCGGCGGCGCGCCTAGTGGGCTCGTGCTCGGCGGCGGGACAGGGCGGTCAAGGGGTCTAGTTGCCTGCCGGGGGGGAGTCTCGAACCCCTGATTATTCGTGGCGGCTGACATAGGCGGCTGATTGAGTTCGTCCTCAAGCGGGTCACTGGGGTTCATGACCTGCGGCAGGTTCAGGATCTTGAGTTCGCGCGTCACCATGTCCGTTGCGGACTCGGTGGGGAGCTTGTCTGTCACACGCTCGCCGGTCTCGTCTTCTTGCGACCGCAGTTCAAAGAACTTCTCAACTTGCTCGTCCGTCGCCTCTTCAGGAGTCGCTCCCGTCAGGCGATAGAAGTGCATGCGCGTAATGCCGGCCATTACGGCCTCACCGCCGTCGGTCACAAAGCGGGAAACGCCGTCGTCGCCGCGCTGAAGATATCTGCTTGGGGGGGCCAATGCTACGCCCCCTTAGCTGCCCTTGCTGCGGAGCCCCAGTTGAGAAGCCAATACTCGAGTGAGTCCGCTAACGCCATCCAGGACGCGTAGATTATATTCGTATGACTGCCGACGGTGCGCCAGACATGGTCGCCGTCTGTCGACTCAATCAGCACACGCACCGTAGCCGCTGTTGCGCTTTCCTGATTCAGGATGCGGACCTTATAATCCGTCAGCCGCACGACGCCGATTTCTGGAAACTTGCTCACCAGCGCCTTGCGCAGAGCTTCGTCAAGGGCATTCACAGGTCCGTTGCCCTCTGCTGCCGTGTGGTATTGTTCCTCTCCCACACGCACCTTGACGACCGCCTCCGAAAGCGGATCATCGTTGTCTGCCGTCTTATTGATTGACGGCCTCCGTCGCCACGTCTCCACGACGGTCATGAAGTCCTGCAGCATAAACGCCGGGGTGTAGTCGGGCAGGGCGCGTCGCACCAGCATCTCGAAAGACGCCTCCGCGCCCTCGTACTGGAAGCCAGCCGCCTCCGCATCCTTCACCTGTTCAAGGATTGAACGCGCGGTGTCGGGCTCGACGTCGATGCCCATTGCCTGCGTCGCCGCCAACACGTTGCTTCGTCCGGAAAGCTCGGACACCACGATGCGGCGCGCGTTACCCACGGTGTCCGGGTCCATGTGCTCATAGCTGCGTTCAACCTTCGCGACTGCCGCAGCGTGCAGCCCCCCCTTGTGCGTGAACGCACGTGCGCCGACGTAAGGCTGCGAGGGGTTGATACCCATGTTGACGATTTCCGCAATTTCCTGCGACACCGTCGTCAAATTCTTGAGTTGCTCGTCTGTGACAACGCGGATTCCCATCTTCGTTTGGAGACCGGGGATGATGGAGCAGAGATTCGCGTTCCCACAGCGCTCGCCGTAGCCATTAACTGTGCCCTGCACCTGTTCGATGCCGTGCTCGACAGCGGTCATTGAATTGGCAACAGCGAGCTCACCATCGTTGTGGACGTGAATGCCAAGCGGAACCGTGATGGTCGACCGGAGTGCATCAACAACCTCACCGAGTCGTTGCGGTAGCACGCCGCCGTTCGTATCACAGAGGTGGATGACGTCCGCCCCTGCATCTTGCGCCGCCTTCAGGCATTGAATGGCATAGTCCGGGTTGGCCGCGTAGCCGTCAAAGAAATGTTCAGCGTCGAAATGAGCCTCGCGTCCCTGGCTTTTAAGGTACGAGATTGAATCGCTGATCATCAGCACGTTTTCTTCCAGGCTCGTCTCTAGCACCTCTGTGACGTGCAAGTCCCAGGTCTTGCCGACGAGGGTAACGATCGGCGCCTCTGATGCGATGAGCGCCAGAAGATTGCCGTCCTGTTCTGCCGGGATGCCGGCACGCCGTGTCGAGCCGAACGCGGCGACACGCGCAGTCTTGAGATTCAGCCCCTTGACCCGTCGGAAATACTCCTCGTCCTTGGGATTTGAGAATGGCCACCCGCCCTCAATGATGTGAATGCCGAGGTCGTCCAGCCGGGTTGTGATGTCCAGCTTGTCTTTGACAGTAAGGGAGATCCCCTCCTGTTGAGTACCGTCCCTAAGGGTAGTGTCGTACAGAATCACTTGTGGCGTTGACGATGTCACTGCGTTGTCCTCTGACTTGTTCCTATTGAATCAACTATAGGCTATAGCGGCCGAGGCACTCGCGCACGTTCCGGATTCTCGATTCTTTCAATGACGGCGTCCGCCATCTCCGTCGTGTTGACGACCTGTGTGTTCGAATCTGCCACGCCGACACCGGCCACGTCTGCCGTGCGGTAACCCGCTGCGAGCGTTGCATCAACCGCCGCCTCAACGGCATCGGCCTCGTCGTTTAGCCCGAACGAGAGCCGCAGCATCATCGCCGCGCTGGAGATGGCAGCCAACGGATTCGCGATGCCCTGTCCGGCAATGTCGGGCGCCGAACCGTGAATCGGTTCGTACATGCCATAGAGTCCGCCGCCACGCTTGCGGATCTTCTTTGTGCCAAGGCTGGCCGAAGGCAACATGCCCATTGAGCCGGCTAACACGGATGCCTCGTCAGTCAGGATGTCTCCGAACATATTCTCGGTGACGATAACGTCGAACTCCGCAGGGCGCTGGATCAGCATCATCGCACAGGCGTCGACGAGGATATGGCTCACGGAAACGTCCGGGTTCTCCTCCGCCATCTCCTGCGACACTTCACGCCACAGTCTGGAAGACGCCAACACGTTGGCCTTGTCGACGGACGCCAGTCGTCCGCGCCGTCCTCGGGCGAGGTCAAAACCTACTTGCAGGACCCGGCGAATTTCCTTCTCGGTGTACTTGAGCGTATCGACTGCCTTGCGGCCTTGCGAATCGTCCCAGCGTTTCTTGGGTTCCGCGAAATACAGCC
The DNA here is from genome assembly GCA_965207115.1 of Dehalococcoidia bacterium. GTDB lineage: Bacteria > Chloroflexota > Dehalococcoidia > UBA6926 > UBA6926 > VXMO01. Next base: position 398,344 of record CBDBLR010000003.1, read on the forward strand.
CGCCGGTAAGCTCCCGCACGACAATCAGGTCGACTCCATTGATGACGGCGCTCTTGATGGGCGATGCGCCCAGGAGTTCCGGCACGACCTTGACAGGGCGCAGGTTGGCGAACAACCCCATGCCTCGGCGAAGGGCAAGCAGGCCGGCCTCCGGCCGCGTGCGGGCGCGTGGATCATCCCATTTGGGTCCACCCACGGCACCGAACAGGATTGAATCCGACTGCTTTGCTATGTTTAGCGATTCTTCGGGCAGCGCATCGCCGGTGGCATCAATGGCCGCGCCCCCCACAAGGGCCTCCTGGTACTCAAAGGAATGACCGAATCGCTTACCGACGGCTGCAAGCATCCGAACTGCTTCTGCGGTGACTTCTGGGCCGATGCCGTCCCCCGGCATCAGTGCGATCGAGTAATTCACTAGGCTTCAGAGGCGACGGGTTCCAGACCCGCCCGCTCCTCGAATGCGGCGATATCGTCCTCGTGCTGCATGGTAAGGCCGATGCTGTCCAGCCCGTTCAGTAGGCAATGCTTGCGGAACGGATCAATCTCAAAGTACGCCTCAAACCCTTCGCGGTCCGAAACAAGCTGCTTTTCAAGGTCGATGGTCAGTTCGTAGCCGGGGCGAATGCGGTCGAGGATCTCCCGAACAGTCTCTTCAGGCAGTTGCACGGGGAGAAAGCCGTTCTCAAAGGAGTTGTTGTAGAAGATGTCCGCAAATGTGGAAGAGATAACGGCCTGGAAGCCGAATTGCTGCAGAGCCCACGGCGCGTGCTCACGGCTGGATCCACTGCCGAAATTCGGCCCCGCAACAAGAATGGTGGCCTCACGGTAGCCCGGCTTGTTCAACACGAATTCAGGGTTCTCAGCGCCGTCCGGCGTGTAACGCCAATCAAAGAAAAGGAACGGCCCGTAGCCTGTCCGCTCCACGCGCTTGAGAAACTGCTTTGGAATAATCGAGTCCGTGTCTACGTTTGAGCGATCCATCGGCGCCGCCGCACCGGTATGTGAAATGAATTTCTCCATCGTGCCCCCCGTGTTCCGGCTCTACGCAGGTGTCGTTTCCCACTCACGAATATCGACGAAGCGACCGGCGATGGCCGCCGCCGCCGCCATCTGTGGGCTGACCAGGTGTGTTCGGCCGTCCTTGCCTTGCCGCCCTTCAAAGTTGCGGTTGGACGTTGAGGCGCATCGCTCCTGTGGCATCAGGATGTCCGGGTTCATGCCGAGGCACATAGAGCATCCCGCCGCCCTCCATTCGAAACCCGCCTCCGTGAACACTGCGTCCAGCCCCTCTTGTTCCGCCTGCCACTTGACTAGCGCGGAGCCGGGAACCACCATCGCGTTCACGTTTGGATGCACCTGTCGGCCACGAATCATGTCCGCTGCGACGCGCAGGTCAGACAGGCGCGAGTTGGTGCAGGAACCGATGAATACGCGGTCGATCTCGATGTCCTTGATGTTCGTGCCGGCTTCCAGACCCATGTAGGCCAGCGCCCGCTCCGCAGCCTCACGCTTATCTTCCGGCAGCTCTGCAGGGTTGGGCACGGCGTCGTCAATGGTGACGACTTGCTCGGGATTCGTGCCCCACGTCACGTGGGGGCGCAACTCGCTGGCATCAAGCTCAACGACGACATCGTATTCCGCGCCCTCGTCAGTGGCGAGGTCCTTCCAACGTTCGATGGCCTCGTCATACTCTGCGCCCTGCGGGACGAATCTGCGGCCGCGCAGCCACTCGAACGTGGTCTCATCCGGGGCAATCATGCCTGCCCGCGCGCCTGCCTCGATGGACATATTGCAGACTGTCATGCGGCCTTCCATCGGCAGTGAGCGAATAGCCTCGCCGGTGTACTCGATAACGTAGCCCGCGCCACCGGAAGTGCCGATCTTGCCGATGATGCCGAGGATGATGTCCTTGGCGGTGACGCCCGGAGGGAGTTCGCCGTCGACGCGGACTTCCATCGTACTGGGCTTGAATTGTCGCAGCGTCTGTGTGGCCAGTACGTGCTCCACTTCGGACGTTCCGATCCCGAGCGCGAACGCGCCGAACGCGCCGTGCGTAGCTGTGTGGCTGTCGCCGCAGACGATGACTTTGCCGGGCTGTGTGTGCCCCAGCTGGGGGCCGATGACATGGACGATGCCCTGGTTCTCGTCGTTCATGTCGTAGTAGGTAATGCCGAATTCGCGCGTGTTCTCCGCCAACGTCTCAATCTGCTGCTTGGAGATTGGGTCTTCGATAGGCAGAGAGCGATCGGTTGTCGGGACGTTGTGGTCGACCGTTGCGATGGTTAGATCAGGCCGCCGTACCTTGCGACCCGCCAGCCGTAGACCCTCGTAGGCCTGCGGCGACGTCACCTCGTGAACAAGGTGGAGATCAACGTAGATCAGGCTGGGCTCGCCCGCTTCCTCGCGAACGAGATGCGAGTCCCAGATCTTCTCAAACATGGTGCGTGGCCGCATTTCGGTGTTCTCTTGCGATGTCATCGACCCTGGAATCTCCTTGTACTGCCGGTCTTCTAGACCATGACGCTTGTTGCGCGTTGCTTGGATGCGAGAAGGCGGTTGAGGGAATCAACGTAGGCGCGCGCGCTGGCGACAACTATGTCCGTGTCCGCGCCGCGTCCGATGTAGTTTGTTCCTTCGTGCTCGATTCTCAGTGTCACGTCGGCGATGGAATCCAGCCCCTCCGTGACCGCCTCAACACGATATTCAACGAGGTGGTTGGGAACATCCACAATCTGTGTAATGGCCTGGTAAATGGCGTCTACAGGGCCGGTGCCGATCGCACTTGCCGTTTGTGCCTCCCCTTCGGGGTCGATTAGGCGGACGGTGGCTGTCGGAACAGCCGGAGAGCCGCTCAAGGCCTGTACGTGATCGAGCGTGTAGATGTCGTCTCCCGTCGAGCGCCTGTCCTCGCCCATTAGGGTTTCCAGGTCGCGATCCGTCACGCTTTCCTTCTTGTCAGCCAGATCCTTGAACGCGACGTAGACGCGCCCCAGGTCTTCCTTGGACACGTCATAGCCCAGATCGTGCAGGCGGGCCTCCAGCGCATGGCTGCCGCTCTGCCGTCCCAGCACCAGGGCGGTCCCCGGCACCCCGACGGACTGCGGCGTCATAATCTCAAACGTGATGGGAGCCTTGAGCATGGCGTCCTGGTGGATTCCGGACTCATGGCGGAACGCGTTCAGGCCAACGATGGCCTTGTTGGGTTGAACGGCAAAGCCGGTGTAATCGCTGACCATGCGACTGGCGCGGTAGATCTGGGTGGTATCTACGCCCGTGGTGAAGCCAAGCAGGTCTTCACGCGTGTGGATTGCCATGACGACCTCTTCCAGCGATGCGTTTCCCGCCCGCTCTCCGATGCCGTTGACGCAAACCTCAACCTGGCGCGCGCCGTTCTGGACGGCAGCGATGGAGTTTGCTGAGGCAAGGCCCAAATCGTTGTGGCAATGAACGCTGATGGTGGCGTTGCTGATGTTCTTGACGTTCTCAAACACCCCGGCGATAAGCCGTCCGAACTCGTCGGGAATCGCGTAACCGACCGTGTCAGGGATGTTGATGGTCGTTGCGCCGGCGTTGATTACCTCGGTAACCAGGCGATAAATGAAATCCCAATCCGTTCGCGTGGCATCCATCGGCGAAAATTCAACATCGTCGCAGTAGCTCTTGGCCCGCTCGACTGATGTGATGGCCTGTTCCATGACCTCTTCGGGGCTCTTGCGAAGCTGGTGAGTTAAGTGAATATCGGAACTGGAAATAAAAACGTGGATGCGCGGCTTCACTGCTACCTGCACGGCCTCCCACGCGTCATCGATATCACCCGGCACACAGCGGGCCAGTCCCGCAATGATCGGTGTGCGAACTTCCCGTGCAATGCGCTGCACGGTTTCAAGGTTGCCGCGCGATGAGGCGGGGAATCCCGCCTCAATAACATCCACGCCCAGTCGCTCAAGTTGGCGGGCTATTTCGAGCTTTTCCTCCCAGTTGAGGCCCGCGCCTGCCGCCTGCTCACCGTCTCGGAGTGTTGTGTCAAATATCGTTATTCGTTCTTGCTCAACCATGACTGATGTCCTTTGTCGGTATTCTGTGGCCGGTCAAGGCCACGCCTCTTCCCTGTTTGCGCGCGCCCACCCGCTAGCGTCCCCGCAGCATGGGCGCGCCTGTAAGGTAGAGGTTGCCGCCGCATCCGGCGCCCAATGCACGCCGCGGCGAGTCGGTATGTGACGTTGCAGTCATTGGAGTGGCTTCCGGTTAGACCGTGTCCTTGAGCCAGGGCATCATCGAGCGCAGATCGCGACCAACGACCTCAATGAGATGCGTCGTGTCTGCAGCCTTGAGCGAATTGAAGCTGGGACGCCCCGCCTGATTCTCGAGGATCCAATTGCGGGCAAAGGTCCCATCCTGCACTTCTTCCAGAATCTGCTGCATCCGCTCACGCGCGCCGTCGTCGATCAGGCGAGGCCCGGACACGTAGTCGCCGTACTCGGCGGTGTCGCTCACAGAGTAGCGCATGTACTCCAGCCCACCCTGGTAGATGAGATCAACAATGAGCTTCATCTCATGCAGGCACTCGAAATAGGCGATCTCCGGCTGGTAGCCCGCCTTGACCAGGGTCTCAAACCCGGCCTTGACGAGGCTGCTGATACCGCCGCACAGGACGGCCTGCTCGCCGAAGAGGTCGGTGATAGTTTCCTCCGCGAATGTGGTCTCGATGACGCCCGCTTTGGTTGCGCCGATGCCTTTGGCGTAGCCGAGCGCCCGTGCCCGAGCGCCCTCGGTGACGTCCTGGTGAATGGCCAACAGGGCAGGGGTGCCGACGCCACGCTGGAACAGCTGTCGGACGCGATGGCCCGGCGCCTTGGGGGCAATCATGGTCACGTCGACGCCGGGCGGCGGAACGATCTGGCTGTAATGGATATTGAAGCCGTGCGCGAACATCAGAGTCTTGCCGTCGCTGAGGTGCGGGGCGATGGACTCGTCATAGACTTGCTTCTGCCGGGTGTCCGGGATCAGCATCATGATGATGCTGGCTCGCTGAGCGACCTCTTCAACGGTTCCCACTTCCAGGCCGTCCGATTCCGCCTGTTCCCACGACTTGCTGCCGCGGTACAGACCGACCATGACGTTTGCGCCGCTGTCCTTGAGATTTAAGGCGTGGGCGTGCCCCTGGCTGCCATAACCGATAACCCCGATCACCTCGTCCTTGAGGTGATCCAGGTTCGCGTCGTTGTCATAGTAGATGTCTGCCATCGTGCCCTTCCTGCCTGGTGTTGTCTTGTGCGGCAGCCGTACTCGGCCCTATCCCCTGTTCGGCCGCGCGCCTACAAGGGCAGGCGCCCGGAATTCGCCGTCTTGAGGAACCTGTTCCTCCTTTGTCAGCGCCACGAGGCCCGTGCGCATCAGTTCGATTATTCCGAACGGCTCAAGCAAGGCTAGCAGGCTTTCAACCTGCTCCGTCGGCCCCGTAATCTCCAGGATGACTGTGCTCGGAGAGACGCTCACAACCTCCGCGCCCCGGAAGAGATCAAGAATCTCGACTATGTGACCGCGGCTCTCCTGCGTTGCCCGTACCTTGATAAGCGCGGTCTCGCGCGCCACGTAGTCCTCGTCGGTGATGTCCATTACTTCGACGACGTCCACCACGTTCCACAGTTGCGACGTCACCTGCCAGAGGGCAGATTCCGGAACGTTGTCGACAACGATTGTCATGCGTGAGAACTCAGGCCTTTCCGAATGACCCACCGCCAGGCTGGCGATGTTGAAACCTCGCCGCCTGAACATGCTCGCCACGCGGTTGAGCACACCGGGCCGGTCATGCACCAGTGCGGAAATGACGCGACGCATCGTCATCGCGCTACCGTCCCCAGCGGCTGCTGTTGAGTCCAGGGATCCTCAACCATCTCATTAACGGACTGACCTGCCGGAATCATCGGATACACCAGCTCATCAATCTCGACAAGGAAGTCGAGGATAACCGGGCCGTCATGATCCTGCGCTCGTTTGATGGCGGAATCGACGTCCTTGATATCCTCAACTCGGATGCCAAGCATGCCGTAGGCCTCCGCAAGCTTCACGAAGTCCGGCCCTGTGGTATTGATCTGGCTGTATCGCTTGTCATAGAAGAGCGTCTGCCATTGGCGCACCATGCCGTGGTGGAAGTTGTTCATGATTGCGAATTTGACGGGCGCATTCTCATCGCGGATCGTCGCGAGTTCCTGCAAAGTCATCTGGAAACCGGCGTCACCACAGATAGACCAAACCTGCTCATTAGGCATGCCCATCTGTGCACCCATCGCGGCCGGAACTTCATAGCCCATCGTGCCCAGTCCACCGGACGTTATGAAGCTGTTCGGCCTGTCTGTGACGTAATGCTGAGCAGCCCACATCTGGTGCTGGCCAACGCCGGTCACGATGAACGCCTGGCCGTTCGTCAGCTCATGGATGCGCTTGATGACGTACTGCGTTGACGGCTTGCCAGCAAAGTCTCTGACAACCAGCGGATGCTCTCGCCTGAGATCGTCCACACGTGACAGCCACTCCGTCCTTGCTTGCTTTTCAACCTGCGGCATCAGCGCGTTGAGCGAGTTCTTGGCATCGCCAATCACGGGCGCATCCGCGAAAACGTTCTGGTGGATCGCAGAGCGGTCGATATTCAGATGCACGATCTTTGCATTTGGCGCAAAGTCCGCAACCCGCCCAATGATGCGGTCGTCAAATCGTGACCCCACGTTGACGAGAAGGTCGCACTCATCCACTACAAGGTTGGCGAATGCCGACCCGTGCATGCCCATCAGGCTCACGTACAGGTAATGATTGCCCGGGAATGAGCCGATACCAAGCAGGGTAGGGATGACGGGAATCTGGGCCTTCTCGGCCAATTCCTGCAATTCCTTCTCTGCTTGAGACACCAGCACTCCGCGCCCCGCAAGAATGACCGGCTTCTTCGCTGCGTTGATCATCTCGGCAGCGGCCTCTACCTGCACAGGATCGGGGTGCGTAATCGGCCTGAATCCGGGCAGATCGTCTACTGTCTCCGGATACCCGGTGAACTCGCCGATCTCCTGCAGCACGTCGCGCGGCAGGTCCACGAGAACCGGTCCCGGTCGGGCCGACCGCGCGATGTGAAACGCTTCTTTCATCACGCGCGGAATATCCTCGGCGCTCAGGACGAGATAATTGTGCTTGGTGACGGGAATCGTCACGCCCGTCACATCCGTCTCTTGGAACGCGTCCTTGCCAATGGCGGGTCGAGTCACCTGTCCGGTGATTGCGACGATGGGCGTGGAGTCCATGAAAGACGTGCCCAAACCGACGGCCAGGTTGATTGCTCCCGGGCCGGACGTGGCGATGCAGACGCCCACCTTGCCCGTTGCCCGCGCATAGCCGTCCGCCGCGTGCGCTGCGCCCTGCTCATGCCGGGTAAGGACATGGTGAATGGACGGGTACTTCAATATGTGGTCGTAGAGTGGCAGTATCGCGCCGCCGGGAACGCCGAAAACGAGGTCGACGCCCTCAGCCTGCAGCGACTCGCATACAAACTCTCCGCCGGCCAGCATCCTGCCTGACATCGCTCTCCTCACTTATCCGAACTTATCCGACTTGCTTGCGTGATTGCTTCCTCTTCATGCGGGGGAGGGTAGAGAAAGGGCCCGCGCCGCCCACAAAAAATCCCGTCCCGCGAAGGGACGGGAGCTTGCGCGATCCCGCGGTACCACCCTCCTTACCCGGCCCCGCGGCCGAGTCTCTCATTAGCGTTTGTGCAGGCGCGACCCCGCCAAAACGCAATTGTCTCCATCCTGACGACGGAGACCGCGTTTCGGATGCTCCGGGGCGAGTTCACGAGTCATCGCGACCGGGCTTCCACCGTCCCCGGCTCGCTGACCGCTAGACTAACGCTACTACTCCCCTTCGTAGCAGAATCGATTTTGCCATTCCTAGCTACGAGTGTCAACATGATTCCTATTGGACGCCTATTGAGCCTGCCCTCCAGCCAAACCACTCGCCACCGCCGTTAGAGATGAAACTGCGCGACCTAGCCGATTCCGCCCTTCGCCTTCTGTTTCCGCCTCGATGCGTTCTGTGTGGACGGGAAGGCGACCTCATATGTGAGCCGTGCCGCCGAACTTTCCCCGCTCGCCTTGATGCGGATGCAATTCCGAAGCTGTCCGGCGTCCGCGCCGCGCGCGCAGTGTGGCCATATGAGGGGAACGTTCGCGAAGTTGTCCGACGTTACAAGTACAACGGGCTACGTTCTCTTGCCCCGGTGCTCGCGTCAGAAATGGTTCATGTTCTGCTCGAATGGAATCTGCCAATCGACATGGTTGTCCATGTCCCTGTCCATCCTGCACGATTGCGCGAACGGGGATTTGACCAGTCTGAGCTTCTAGCGCGAGAACTATCACGCACGAGAGGTATAGCAGCCGTTCCGTGCCTTATCCGACTGCGTGAGACCGACGTTCAAGCACGGGCGATGAGTGCCGCCCAACGAGCTGACAATGTTCGCGGGGCATTCCATGTTCCGAATGATGATGGAATCCGCGGCGCCAATGTTCTTCTTATCGACGATGTGCTGACGACGGGCGCGACGTTGACCGAGGCAGCGCGCGCATTGAGGAGCTCAGGTGTGAAAAATGTGTACGTTCTGGCGCTCGCACACGAGACGTAGGGCACTATGGGCGCTCCATTGATCGTTATCGCGTTCAGACAAGGGATAATGGCGTCATGACAGACGCACACGACGCCCTCCTTCGCGTTGGCAAGCTCCCGCCTGACCTTCTTGCCCAATTGCTTGAGCAGACCAACGTCAGTGACCCCAGCGTCATCCTCGGTCCCCGGATGGGAGAAGACGCGGCGCTCATTGACAACGGAGGGCAGAACTACCTCGTCGTCAGTTCAGACCCGATCACGTTCGCAGCGGAACAACTGGGGTGGTACGCCGTGCATGTCAACGCCAATGACATCGCCGCAACCGGTGGGACTCCGAAATGGATGGTCATGACCGTCATCCTGCCGGACGGCTCGCCGCCTCAACTCGCGCAGGACATCATGCGCCAGACGCTGGATGCCTGCGCAGAAATAGGAGCCACTCTTGTTGGCGGCCATACCGAGGTTACCTACGGCCTTGATCGCCCAATCGCTATCGGCACGATGATCGGTGAGGTTCAAAAGGGCAAGGAAACGCCGACGTCCGGTATTCAGGAAGGCGATGCCATCCTTCTCACCAAAGGTGTCGCTATCGAGGGCACGGCTATCCTGGCCATGGAACGTGCGGATCTAATTCGTGCCGCCGGTGTTTCTGATGGAACCATCGAACTCGGCGCGCATTTCTTGCGTGATCCCGGCATCAGCGTCGTTCGTGATGCCAACGTTGCCCTCCGGACAGCTCCCATTCACGCCATGCACGACCCTACTGAGGGCGGCATTGCGACGGCCTTACGCGAGATGGCGGACGCCTCAAACGTCGGTATGGACATCGATGCCGAGGCTGTACGGGCCATGACGCCGCCGGAGACTGTGGAAATCTGCCGCGCCCTTGGCGTCAATCCCGTGGGGCTCATTTCCGCCGGCGCGCTCTTGATCGCGGCGACTCCTGAAGATTCAACCAGGATCATGGGCGCGCTTGCAGAGTCGTCGATCCACGCAGCCGTCATCGGCCGTGCAGTGCCGCGGGGAAGAGGCGTCAGCATCCCTCGATTTGAGCGCGACGAATTGGCGCGAATCCTCGGCTGATCAGTCCCTCCCGAAATTGGGGGAGGCGCGCAGAGTTTCCGGAATCTGCAAGATTGCGCCTACGCGGCCTCGGGCATGGTTTCCAGGATGAGTTGTGCGTACTGGAGAAGATGCCGATCCGGGAGGAATAGCTCTCGTGCCCGTTCCCTGGCCGCTGCGCCCAGCTCAGCCGCCCATGTCGGATTGGTCAGCAGTTTCCCAATTGCCTGCCCACATGCCGCCTCATCCAGTGGGTCGGGCAGGAGAATTCCCGACTGACCATCGATGATCTGCTGACGGATACCGCCAACCGCGCTGGCGACGATGGGCTTGCCCTTCCACATTGCTTCCGTTACTGTCAGCCCGAAGCCCTCAGCGAGGCTTTTTTGAACGATGACCGTCGCGTGGCTCTGAATGGCGTTGATGATTGCAGCGTTCTCCTCGCGATCATCCATCGGCACGCTCACAAGATGCACTCGACGCCGTATCGCGTCCGGCAGGGCCCGCCATTCCGCCGTACACTCCGCCAGCACCACACCCGCTTCAGGATCATCGGCCACGCCACTCGTTGAGGGTCCGACAAGGAACAGGTGCGCGTCGGTGGGCGCGTGTTCCATCCTGGTGAATGCCCGCATCACGCCCGCCATGTCCTTCAGTGCATCCCACCGCGCAATCTGCACGACAACCGGATCATTGGGGCGGGGCAGGGCGCCATCCGTCAAGGCCTCAACCCGGTGAATGAAGGGCGCTTGCGAACCATCCTCACGCCGGAAAGACGGAGCCGTCACCGGAGCTGCATCCAACAGCCCAACCTGCGCCAGGATGTCCCGCGCTGCGTCTAAACCCAAGGCTTCGTTCTTGGCGCTCGAGGGATCGATTGACGGATTGATGACGCGAACGGCGGTGGAATCGAGCCATGTCGGCGCATACTCCGCCAGACTGAATATGCAGAAGTCCGCCTGCTGAATATAGGGGCGCAGAAACTCCCACGCCGCATTCACTAACTCATCATGACGCTCGTGGCCGATGTGGGACCGCCAGATGACGCGAGCGCCTGCCTGCAGCATCGCCGCGGCCAGACCTGCCGTTTGCGGATCATGAAGGATGACTATGTCTCCGGTCCGCACCTGGGACGAGATAGTGGCCACGTTTTCAGCCAGTACACGCTCATAGTGCCCGCGCTCTGCTTCTCCGAGCGGTCCACCGTCGCCCTTCTCTCCGTGCAGATTGTTATGAATCCGCTTTGTTATGCGAAAGAATTCACTATCCCCGTCAATGACAAGCCAGCGAGATTCGACACCCGCCCCCTTCGCGTAACCACACAGCCCCTGTACGAGCTCTGCCACGCCGCCGCCCCTGGCGGTGGAGTTAATGTTGATTACGGCTCGCCCCTGAAGGGCGTGGCTGACTGTTTGGGCCGCCTCTGCGAGAGCAGAGCCTCGTCTTTTATTGACGAACGGAATGAGTAGGTCAGGCGACCGAGGGGGTACCTCGACCTCCAGGACCTTACCGGTGTCGGCAATCCTGTCTACTGATGCTGTCACGATTTCCCCCGCGCATTTGATAACGACCACAGTAGGGTCAAATTAATTGTACGTGTCTAGACTAATCTGCCATAGAGCTTCTCGGGTACGAACCTAGCAGACGGATCCGCTTGCAAATCGTCCCGAGACCTGCCTCAACCTCCGCGAATGCCTCTGCCAGTCCCGTGTCGGTGATGTGGCCCAGGTACTCCACGATAAATGTGTATTCCCACAAGCCCTCCCGCTGATCGAGTCGGGATGGCCGTGACTGCAGCATCGTTGCATTCAACCCGCGTGAGGAAAACATGGTGAGCACCTTGACCAAAGCGCCAGGTTGATTCTCGATGTCAAAGAGGATCGTCGTCTTGTCTCCACCGGTGGTGTCCGGAGTCTCGTTGTGCCCAAGCACCCAGAAACGAGTTGCATTCTCCGAGCCATCCTCCATGTTTTCCCGCACCACCTTCAGCCTGTAGTACATAGCCGCAACGGCATTGGACAATGCCGCCGCACCGGGGTCTTCAGATGCCGCGGCTATCTGAGCCCCACGCGCTGTGCTCGACTCCTCGATGACCTCGATCTCCCGCCCCAGCTCTTCAGATAAGCGGCGGATGCTCCGCCGGCACTGGCTCAAGGCCTGTGGGTGCGAGTAGATGCGCGTGACCTGTTCCAGCGATGTCTTTGTCAGCAAGTGATGGTGAATGGGCAGAAAAACCTCAGCCACGACGTTGATGCCGTCTCTGGCTCCAACGAAATCCAGCGTCGCACCTACCGTTCCCTCAAGCAGGTTTTCTATGGGCAGTACACCGTATTCAATCTCACCCTGCTGGACAGCCTGGCAGATTGCCTCCGACTCCATCGGTTCGAAAATGGCATCCCGGCCGAAATGGGCGATGGCCGCCAAGTGAGTGAATGTCGCCTCCGGCTGAAGGAATCCGACGGTTGGCCTGTCGTAGGTCATGCCGGCTCCACCTTCATGCGCACGAATCCTCGCTTGCCCATCTTGATGATTGCTCCTTCTATGTCCTCCGGGGAGAGTTGCAGGGTGGGCTCCGTATGGCGGTGATCATTGATTTCCAGACCACCCTGCTGGATCAGGCGGCGCGCGTCGCCGCGGCTCGTCGCAAGGCCTGTCGCCACCGCAACATCCAGGATTGTCAGCGGTTCCTGAGAAAGCTTCAAGAGAACCTCCTCCACATCCTGGCGCATGCTTCCTTCATCTACCACGCGCGTGAACTCTGTCTGAGCTCGATTGGCCTCATCAGCGCCGTGCAGGCGTTCTGTAACTACTCGAGCAAATCGCTCCCGGGCGTCCTGCAGATTTGATTCCGATGAAAGTCGTTTGCGGACCTCGTCGATTTCCTGGTCCGGCGTGTCTGTGAGCACGCTCAAGAACATCGGCAATAACTCATCGCTAACTTGCGTCAGCTTGAAGAACATGTCGACGGGATTCTCGATGAGATCGACGGTGTTCCCATAGGACTTGCTCATTTTGCGGCCATCCAGCCCCGGGATGAGCGGCGTCATCAGCACGTGCTTTGTCTTGCCGTTGTAGTTTCGCACGAGGTCCCGCCCGACCATCATATTGAACATCTGGTCACGGCCGCCAAGCTCGGCGTCCACGCTCATCGCCACGGAGTCGTATCCCTGAAGCAGCGGGTAAAGCGTCTCATGGAGGTGAAGGGGCCGCTGTTGTGAAAGCCGTTCCTGGAACATGTCCCGCTCAATGAGCTGCTGCACGGTCACGTTCGCTGAAATCTCGATCATGTCTCGCAGCGTAAGTTGGTCCAACCATTCGCCGTTCCATCTGATCTCAATGGGATTCTCTCCACCCAGATCAAGCACGCGGGAGATCTGATTCCGCCACGTCTGGGCGTTAGCGACGACATCCTCACGGGTCAACTGTCGGCGCTCCGCTGACTGCCCCGTCGGGTCTCCGATTCGCGCTGTGAAATCCCCGAAGAGAAAGATCACCCGGTGACCGTTCAGCTGGAACCAACGCAGCACGCGCAGTGAGAGATAGTGTCCTATATGCAGGCTGGTGCTTGTCGGATCGAATCCCTGGTAAATCGTTAGACGTCTCCCGGAATCCAGATCCTGTTGAAGCTCCTCCTCAACGTTCACCCCGTCCAGGATGCCCCGCCGAAGAAGGTCAGATAGGGACCATTTCGAGAGGGATTCATCAGCTGGAGGGGCGGGGTAAGAATCGGCGTCCTCGCCCCGTGCGCCGAGAGATTGCAGCAGGGCAGTGGCCTCTTCGATGTCGTCAGCACGTGTAAGCGATGAATCATCCTCTGAGAGAGACGGCTTGTCCGCATTCACAGAGCCGTAACAGACCTCTCCGCCCAACACTGCCTTGGCCAGCAGCGCCAATTCCCGCGTTGCTACCTCAACATCCTCGGCAGTTGAGTCCGTGAACCCGTCGACAGGAAAGACTATCATCCGGCTTTCCGGCGTAGTCATAGCCCTCTCCGCCTGACGCCACACCCACCGTCGCGTGCGAATGTCTCTTCCGGTTGCATACACTGGCTCGCCGGGGGGTACCTCTTCCGGATCATCGCCGGCGGAGGCCGTGAACGTATCTCCGTCACGGCTCAGACGCACAGTCATGTCTCCTGAGAGTCGATCAACGTCATGCGCGCCGACGGGGACGAGGTGTTTCAAGGAGATAAGGTTGGCAATGTCGGCCGCAGGATTGATCGAACGGGTGTAGTCGCCGCGTAGGCACCGCTGGGCGAGGGCCGCGACCGACGGCATATGAGTCCGAGGATTTATTCCCTCTGCCTCAAACGCCTGCTCCCAGCGGGCTACTGTCGGATTGCCGTGCAGACCAGTGCCGCCGAGCCGCCAGGACACGGTTTGTGCCGCCTTGTGCAGCGCGCGTTGTAGAGAAGCGGCGTTTTCACTAGAGGGCTTGGGCGCCCCATGCACGAATACGACGCCCACAACATACGTCGGGTGTCGCTTGAGCAGGTCGTCTGAAATTTCAAACAACATTACACACGCCTTTTGAGCGTCATGAAATCAGGGCGGAATGGTGGCAGGAGAGGGATTCGAACCCCCGTAGCCCTTAGGGCGCCAAGTTTACAGCCTGGTGCGTTTGTCCGCTCCGCCATCCTGCCAATGCTACGCATTCTACTGACCACCGCCTTGTCACGTCATGCCCGCGTCAACACAATTTGGACGCGGCGAAGAATGCTGAGCCTCCTTTACCCTAGACCTCCCGTCCGATTGCCTTGGCAATACCGTGGATTTCTTTCTGGAGGTCAGGCAGCCACTCCATCGGCAGCGACTGTGCGCCGTCCGAGAGTGCAGCAGTGGGATTGGGATGGGCCTCAATGAGAAGCCCGTCCGCCCCCGCCGCAATCGCAGCCTTCGCCATGGGCATTACCAGGTCACGGTCGCCCGTGCCGTGGCTGGGATCAACGACCACGGGTAGGTGGCTCTCCCTCTTGAGGATCTGCACTGCGGTCAGATCCAGGACGTTCCGAGAAAATTCATCGTCAAAGGTGCGGATGCCGCGCTCGCACATGATGACGTTCCAATTGCCCTCGCTGATGATGTACTCCGCGCTCAGCAGCCACTCGCGGATCGTGGCATGGAATCCGCGCTTCAGCATGACCGGCTTGCGTGTCTGTCCGACGGTCTTGAGCAGCCGGAAGGCGTGCATGGTGCGAGCGCCAATCTGCAGGATGTCCGCGTACTCCTCGCACATCTCGACATCCATCTCGGACATCACCTCAGTGATGACCATCAGCCCGTACTCATCCGCGACACTTCTCAGGATGCGCAATCCTTCAAGCCCGAGACCCTGGAACGTATATGGCGAGGTTCGTGGCTTGAACGCTCCGCCGCGAAGAATGGTGAAGCCCAGCTTCTTGTCGACCTCGGCAATCTGTCGCACCTGCTCTTCGGACTCCACGGCGCACGGCCCCACCATCATGGCTAGCGGGGCGTCCGACCCAATCTTCACGCCGTTCGGCAGATCGACAACGGTGTCACGCTTTCGAAAATCCCGGCTCACATGCTTATACGGCTTCATGATGCGGACCACGTGATCCACACCAGGCAGGATTTTCAGGACATCATCGCCCCCTGCCGTAGTATCGCCGATGACGGCAACAACACTAGTGAACTCGCCGGGCTCCACATCAGCCCGATAACCAAGTTCATGAATCTTCCCGACGACGCCATCCACGTTTTCTTGTGTTGCGTCAGCTCGCATTACGACGATCATTGCGTCCGCTTTCCTCCGGCCACGCGGCCTGTGCTCTCTCTACCACTCCTGATATACGGAAAGCCCCCCCGACTGATACGGGAGGGCTTTGCCTTTTTCTCTACTGTGCGCGTCAATCAGACGAGCGAGGCCGGCGACCCACCCCGTAGGGGGTAGCTAAAGTCATAATAGCGATAGCCGGGGCCAATCATCACGACAAAATCCTACTGACGTCATAGTCAATCTGTCAAGCCTTTGAACCCGGTTTGAAACCAGTCTTGGAATACTTGACATTTCTGCTCCTGCGCGAATAGACTGACCACGCTCCGGAGGCACAATGGCACGCGGCAAAACCAAGCTAATGAAGCAGGTTGAGGAGCGCTACGGGCGCCCCCTTGAGCGGCTTTTGCCCGAACTGTACAACGAACTTGGATTGCCAGGCATGTCCGAAGAGCTCGGTATCAGCAAGGGAACTCTCTGGTACTGGCTACTCAAGATGAACCTCACCGTCAAGCGCGTTGCGCTCGCCCCCGGCGAGAGCCTGGAAATCAAGCGCGAAGCCTCCTGACGGCGGCGGCCCGAGTAAGGCCCCATCGTGCGACGGTTCACCAGGGAGATTTCTGCCCTCGTTATCATCATTGTCCTGGTTGGGCTTGCCGTGCTTATTGGGCCGCTTGTTCGCGGTTTCCTGGCGGAGCGCGCCCACGATGCGGACCGTTCGCTACTGCAGGAAGCTATCCCTATCTACCAGGAGGCTCGAGTCTTTCCCCAACCGGAATGGCCGACTCTTTCCGGGGAGACCGGTGTGCCGCGGGAGGGGAATGCGGCCGGTTACCAGTGCGACGGCTCAGATGGTGGGGAAATCTGCTCCTGGCTCGCACTTGAACTGCTTGCAGAGCACGGCGGGCTGGAGTCCACGGCTACCATCACATCCGCGGAACCAACGCTGAATGTGGGCGCAACAAATGCACCGAGCGGCAACTACGGTTGGTACCTGGACGCGTCTGGACAGGTGGGATCAGAGCCGGCCTTTGATCGAGACGTTGGCTATCCATAACCCCCGTCGCGTCGGCGCGCGGCCGGAATTGGCCGCCACCTTCGTCTGGAGTCTCAACTAAAGACGGAACGGGCAGCCCGGAGTATTGCCCCGGACTGCCCGCCTATGATCTGGAAGTGTGAATCTGGCGCTTACGCCGGATAGACAATCTCCCCACCGGAGGTCTGTCGCGAAGGCTGCCTCGCCGTTTCCGCGCCCTTGGTTGCCCAGAAAATCTCAGCGATCTCCTGCACCGTCGAGACCAGCGCCTGCGCGTTGTCCATGCTGACGCTCTGCCGCGCGGCGGAGCCCTGCTTCATTGCCGTGAAGAACAAGCTGTGCAGATTCGGGTGCTGCTCCAGGTGCTCGGGGCGGAAATAGTCGCCCCACAGGATGCGGAGCTCCTTCTTGGCTAGCTCTGCGTGCTCTTCCTTGACGGCGATATAGCGCACCAGCTTGTTGCGTGCCTCTGTGTCCGTCGCATCACCGAGATCCTCAATCAAATTCACCATTCGCACTACCGTGTGCGCCGCAATCTGCGCCTGATGCGGGTCATAGATACCGCACGGAATATCGCAGTGCGCATTGGCAGTACGGGCGGGTGAGAGCTTTTCGATAGCTCGTAGAGCTATACTAAGTGCGGACATTTCTTCCTCCTGTCGTCCCCAATTTTTAAGTTGGCTCATCAGCGGATTCAAACGTGAAAGATTGTACGGTAGCCCCCACTCATAGGGCAAGGAACGCCCCAGGCTTTGCCGGGGACCTCTGATGCCCTGGTGGCTGCATCCTCCGCGCCTATTGGATCTGTTCAGTTCCCTCAGGTTCCGCGTGGCCGGCCACAGCATGACGCCATATTTGCTGGAGGGCGACATGGTCCTCGTGTCACGGCGATTCCCCGGTGGAATGCCGCGACGGGGTGACGTTGTGGCATTCAGGGAGCCCGAATCGGGAGGGGTATCTATCAAGCGCATTTGCGGTTTGCCGAATGAGCGCATTGAAATCATCGACGCCGCTATATATGTGAACGGCGAGTCGCTTCCGGAGGCGTATGTCTCACGCGCGCCGTCAAGGCCGAATTCCGGCGATAGCGCCGAGTGGATGGCTGGCGAGGATGAGTTCGTTCTACTCGGTGATAATCGTGGTGACAGCAAGGACAGCCGGGCATTCGGTTCGGTCGCGCGCGACGCCATTGCGGGCCGAGTATGGTATTGCCACGCGCCCAAGTGGAGGAGGGGCATCCTGCGCTGACAGATATGACTCCGACGCGCTACGATGACTGCGCGGCATCGGAGACCTGGCCGCACTAACGAGGGAGTACAAACATCATGACCATGCCGGAAGTAGGACAACAATTGCCGGATCTGACGTTTACGTCAGGATTCCGCGAGACGATCAGCACCGCAGACCTCAAGGGCGACGAGAACCTCGTCATTGCCTTTTACGCCGCCGCGTTTACTGGTGGTTGAGAGCGC
Source organism: Dehalococcoidia bacterium (assembly GCA_965207115.1). GTDB lineage: Bacteria > Chloroflexota > Dehalococcoidia > UBA6926 > UBA6926 > VXMO01. The sequence goes on from CBDBLR010000003.1 coordinate 416,290, forward strand.
GAGCTGAGGGAATTCGAGCGTCTGCACGACGAATTCCGCAAGCTAAACACCCAGGTCTGGGGTTCAAGTGTTGATCTGATTCCGAGCCAGGCTGCGTTCGCAAAGCATTGTGGCCTGAGTTATCGGCTCGTCAGCGGCTACCCGAACCATGAGTCGGCCAAGGCCCTTGGCGCATGGAACGAGGAGCGCAGCATGATCCGTCGCATCACCTACGTGATCGATAAGGAAGGCATCCTGCGCCACGTCATCGATGACCCCGGCGACATGGAACGCCACGCCAACGAGGCGCTGGAGGCGGTCAAAGGCCTGAGTTCCTAAGCTCCTGCCGGCCGGATTACTCTCGAGGCGCGGAGGTCCGTACCGGGTCGCGGCCGCGCAGAGCGGACACGACAACGGCGGCAACGAGCAACACAGTAAGGTACGTAATGACGTCCTGGTAGCCCGTCGTCACTGACTGTGCCATCGCTGTCCCCGCGTCCACCCCTGAGCCCAGGAGACGGGCCTCTTCGTCACGCTGGATCACTGCAAAAAGTGTTCCAGCGATCGCGATGCCCGTTGCCTGGCTTACCTGCCTGACTGTGGCGATCATTGCCGATGCTGTTCCCAGACGATGTGGCGGCACAGAGCTCACGAGGGCCGTGTTGTTGCCCGGCTCAAAGATCGATATGCCTGTGCCAAGAGCCAGCAGCACGGTAATCAGGATGGCGACGTGCGTATCTACCCCGATATAAGTCAAGGCGTAGTAAGCAACCGTCATCAGCGCGAGTCCGAAAGTGGCAATTACCCGCGTTGGGACCTTGTCCGCTACCCACCCGGCCGATGGCGCGACAAAGAGTCGTACCACGGGCAGAGTGACAAGGATGAGCCCCGCCTCGGTCGCGGTGAGTCCCCGTCCGTCCAGCAGGAAGAACGGCAGCAAGATGATGATTGCCCCCTGCGTGATGAACTGCAGAGTGTTGGTTGCGTTTGACGCGGAAAACTGGCGGCTTAGAAACAGGCTCAGTTCCAGGATCGGCAGCCACTCACGCAGGAACCGAATGCCATTCCTCCGAATCTGGAGAACCATCATGTCCGGTCTCGACTGTATGTACATGAATACTGCAAATGAGACGGACGCCACTGTCGCGAATCCGATGATGAGGGGCTCTGACCAGCCTAGAATCGGCCCTCGGTTGAGCGCCAGCAGGAACGTCGTCATGAATGCGAAGAGCAGGACTGCCCCAAAGAAATCGAACCGAACATGCCGCCCTTCCTCACGGTCGTTTCGCATAATGACAAGGCCCATCACAAAGAAGAAGAGAATGAACGGTATGCGCGTGTAGAAGAGTGCCTGCCATCCCAATGCGTCTAACAGGAGTCCCCCAACTAGTGGCCCGGTCGAGAGACCGATTCCCACGAAGACGTTCTCCAAACCGATCGCCCGCGCCCGTTCTGCCTCAGGAAAAGCCGCCACAACAATGGCATCGCTGTTGGAGATGAACAGCGCCAGCCCGATTCCTTGGATGACACGCGCAAATAGCAGCATCGGAAGCGTCGTGCTCAGTGTGGCAACCACCAGTCCGAGGCCAAATACAAGAAAGCCGGTCAGGAAAACCTGCTTGCGGCCAATGACGTCGCCCAGGCTGCCAAACGTCAGGCTCAACCCGAGGCTCGCCAGCAAGTAAATGACGCTCACCCAGAGGATGACATCGGGTTCGACATTGAACTCTCGCCCCAGCTCGGGAAGCGCGATGTTCGTAATGGCAACGTCGAATGAGCTCGTCAGGATGCTAACGCCCACCGTAATGAGCACGAGCCATTTGTAATGTCGGCTAGATCGAAGCCTTTCCGTGAATTGCCTCAACTGCTCAAGAGCCTATGCCTGTTGTTGGCGTTGGGTTGCCGGCGCGCCCATGCCGCGTCCGCCGGGCGGCCCACTGCGGTGCGGCGGGTCCTTGCCCCGCAGAATTGAAACAACGATGGCGCCCAGGAGGGTGACCACCATGATTGTCAACACATCCTGGAATCCCGTGGTGACAGAACGGCTCAGTGCTTCCTCCGCCGCCACCCCAGCCTCCAACAAGCGAGATTCCTCGCTGCTCTGGATGACGGCGTACACTGTGCCCGCCACCGCGATACCGGTCGCCATGCTTATCTGCCGCACCGTGCCAATCATTCCTGATGCGGTCCCGAGATGCGACGGCGGTACGGAGCCCATGATTGCGCTGTTGTTGCCCGGCCCGAATATAGAGCTTCCCGTGCCCTCCAGAAGCAGCAGCGTGACGAGCATGGCAACTGGCGTGTCGATTCCGACGCTTCTCAGCCCAAAATAAGCGCCTGTCATTATGAGCAGTCCAATGGTGGAAACGATCCGTGATGGCGCCTTGTCTGCCGCCCACCCCGCCGCAGGCGCGATGACCAGCCTCACCACCGGCAGCGTGATGAGTATCAGACCCGCTTCCGTCGCTGTGAATCCTCGTCCCTCAAGTAAGAAGAATGGCAGCAAAATAACTATTGCGCCTTGGCTCAAGAACTGGAGTGCGTTGGCTGCATTCGCGAACGAGAACATGCGGTTCCGAAAGAGGTTTAGTTCCAGCACAGGTAAGTGATCACGCAGCATTCGGATGCCCCGCATGTGAATCTCCAGGATCAGCGTGCGTTGCCGAGATTCCACAAAAAGGAAGCCGACAAACATCAGCAGGGCAGTCGCGCCGAGGCCGATGATAACCGGCTCGGTCCATCCCAGCTTGGGCCCGCGGTTGAGCGCCAACAGGAATGCCGAGATGAAGCCGAAAAGGGCGACCGCCCCAAAGAGGTCAAAGCGGACGTGGCGGCCCTCTTCCCTGTCGTTGCGCAGGAAAAGCAGCCCCATAACGAAGAACGCCATCATGAATGGCGCGCGGGTATAGAACAGCGACTGCCAACCCCAGAGATCGAGCAGGAAACCACCGAGTGGCGGACCGCTCGCCAGTCCGACGCCAACGAACGCGTTCTCCATGCCCAGGGCGCGTCCGCGCTCCGTGTCTGGGAATGCATCGACGACTAAAGCGTTGCCGTTGGCAAGGATCATCGCCTGTCCAATGCCCTGGATGACCCGGCCAAACAGCAGCATCGGCAGCGTTGTGCTCAACGGTGTGATGATCAGCCCAATCCCAAAGACGAGAAACCCTGTAAGAAAGACTTGTTTGCGGCCAATAGCGTCACCCAGGCTGCCCAGCGTTAGCATCAGTCCGATGCTTGCCAACAGATAGGCGACGCTCACCCAGAGGATGACGCTGGCGTCCACGCCGAAAATCTCAGCGAGCTCCGGTAGAGCAATATTCGTGATAGAACCGTCAACCGTGCTGGTCAGGATGCCAAGCCCAACAGTAACAAGCACCAACCACTTGTATCGGCGGCCTGAACGGAGTCTATGTCCCAAGGTCATTTCAAGAATCTACACCCGAACGCCGTTCTCAATACAGAGTCTTAGTCCGGACGCCGCCTCTGTTTTGACTCTGGGCAAGCGCGGCAAACTCTTAGTCCAAGATCCACGACGAGACCGCAAATCCGGATTGGAATCCTTGACTGAGCGCGTGAGCGACTTCCCTGAAATTGGGTTCAATATCCAGTGCCCTCGCCAGCGTTCCCGTCCGGTCATTCAAATCGCGGCGGAACCGCTCTCGCCGTCCGGGATCCAGACGGAGCAGATCCGCCAAACCCGCCCCCGTCTCTGCGAGCGGAATCGTCCCCTGTTGGAGGACGACGCCTGCAGAGCGACGCTGTGCGCTCGCCACTAGCTTCCGCCCGGCCCAATACACCTCATGCCGTCCCGGCGTTTCAAAGCACCCAAAGTCAACGCCCGTCTCGGGCCAGACCGGGGCGGAGTCGCGCACGGAAACCCGGATGCCCAGCATTCCCAAGCCCGCCACGAGCGCCTCACTGACCGCGGCATAACTCGCAAGGACGTCAGTGGAGAACGGTGATTGATTGATGGGCGCGATCACGCTGTATGTGATGTCGCCAACCGAGTGCAGAATTGCCTTGCCGCCGGTCGGACGCCGTATGATCTCGATTCCATCTCTCTGGCAACGCTCACTATCGAGCAACGAATCTGCCTTCTGGTGCCGACCAAGAGACAAAGAAGGGCAAGGCCAGTAGTAGATTCTCACGATCGACGGAGAATTCCTCTCGGCGACTTGGGCGGCCCATTCGGCGTCCAGGGCCATGTTCTCCTGCCCCGTAATACCAGAGTCCAATTCCAGCTTCCACTCGCCGCTCATGCCAAAACGATACCTGTAAATCGAAGAATTCAAATGCGCTGCGCCACAATTGCGGTGTATACTTGCAACATCATCATGCGCATAAGCGCAACGTCAGGGGACTCGATGCTCCAGGAGCCCGTCGAGGGTAGTCAACAGGATTCACTGCGGCCGGAAGACACCGAAATGGGCCGTCTTTTGGAGGCGGAAGGGCAGGCCATGCCGGTCCTTCGCCGTGGAGAGGCGGTGGAAGGCGTTATCGTCCATGTCGACGACGAAGGCCTGCTCGTTAATATCGGCGCGAAGAGCGAAGGGGTGATTCCCTACCGCGAAATGCGAAGCCTCCCTGATGATGAGGCACGCGCTCTGAAAGCCGGAGATTCCATCGTTGCAACTCTCGTGCGAACCGATGAGGCCGGCCAATACATGCTCTCGTATGACAGAGCTCAGGCCGAGCGCGGGTGGCGGCAACTCGAAAAAGAAAAGGACTCCGACGAACTTATCACCGGCAAGGTCATTGGCCACAATCGTGGAGGCATCCTCGTTGAAACACGAGGTGTCCAGGCGTTCGTGCCGTTGTCGCAATTGTCGCCTGAGCACCGCGAACTTGCGTCGGGCGAGGGCGATGACCAATTGCAGGCTCTTGATACGCTCGTTGGCCAGGAATTCCAGTTCAAGGTCATTGAAGTCAATCGACGCCGACAGCGCGCCATTCTTTCGGAGCGAGCCGCGTCCCAGGACATGCGGATCGAACAGCGGCAAGCCCTACTTGCTGAACTGCAGGAAGGGACAGTCCGCAAGGGCCGGGTGACAGGTGTCCGTGATTTTGGCGCCTTCGTTGACCTTGGCGGCGCGGACGGCCTCATCCACGTGTCTGAACTTGCGTGGGAACCCGTTACACATCCCTCGGAGATTGTTCAAACGGGACAGGAACTTGAGGTTCACGTCCTCAAGGTCGACCACGAGACAGGCCGCATCTCTCTTAGCCTGCGTCGCACGCAGCCGGATCCCTGGCTTGCGGAGGTGGAGGCGTATCAGGAGGGTCAGATAGTCGAGGCAACCGTGACCCGCCTCGCCGTATTTGGCGCATTTGCACGGTTGGAGCAAAGTAATATAGAGGGCCTTATCCACATCTCGGAAATGGCGGACCACCACATCAACCACCCGCGTGAGGTCATCAAGGAGGGTGACACGCGACAAGTGAAAGTGCTTCGGATCGAACCGGAGCGGCGGAGGCTGGGGCTCAGCCTACGACAGGTGGAAGCTTAGAGTCGGATAGCGCGGACGCGAATCCCATCATTCAGGGTGAGCGGAGAAGAAAATGGCGAGCAGATTTGAGAAGTTCTCAGAACGTGCCAGGCGGGTTCTCTCCCTGGCGCAGGAAGAGGCGGGCGAACTAAACCACAACTACATCGGCACGGAGCACGTCCTGTTGGGACTTGCACGTGAGCCGGAAGGTGTCGGTACACGCGTCCTGGTCTCCCTCGGTGTCGATCTTTCCAAGATTCGATCTGCCGTCACCTTTATCATCGGGCGGGGTCAGAAGCAGCCGACGAGCGACGTCGGCCTCACGCCCCGCGCCAAGAAAGTTATTGAACTCGCCGTTGATGAAGCGCGCGAGATGTCACATCACTACATCGGTACCGAGCACCTGCTCATCGGGCTCTTGCGTGAGGGCGATGGCGTTGCCGCCGGCGTCCTTGAGAGCCTTGGTGTCACTCTCGACAAGGTGCGGCAGGAAACCCAGCGCATCTTGAGCCAGTCTGGCGGGCAACCGGGCAGCAAATCCGGCACGCGCACGCCGACACTTGATCAGTTGGGCGTTGATCTGACTCATCTCGCGCGTGAAGGCGATCTGGATCCTGTTATTGGTCGGCAGCAAGAGATTGAGCGCGTTGTGCAGATACTCTCGCGGCGCACCAAGAACAACCCGGTTCTTATTGGCGAGCCCGGTGTTGGCAAGACCGCCATCGTTGAGGCGCTGGCCCAGCGTATCGTCGGCAGTGATATCCCGGACAGCCTGAGTGGGGCGCGGCTCGTGACGCTAGACATGGGCGCGCTCGTCGCCGGCACCAAGTATCGTGGCGAATTCGAGGAGCGCCTCAAGAAGGTTGTCGACGAGATTCGCGCGGCCAAGAACATCATTCTGTTCATCGATGAGATGCACACGCTCGTGGGAGCGGGTGCCGCAGAGGGCGCGGTTGACGCATCTAACATCCTGAAGCCGTCGCTCGCTCGTGGAGAGCTGCAGACGATCGGTGCAACCACTCTGGATGATTACCGCCGCTACGTTGAGCGCGACCCCGCGCTTGAGCGGCGCTTCCAACCCGTCCGCGTGGAGGAACCGTCGTCCGACGACACCGCAGCAATTCTGCGTGGCGTCAAGTCGCAGTACGAAGAACACCACAGCCTCACCATCACCGATGAGGCCGTTGAAGCTGCGGCCTCACTCGCATCCCGGTACATCGCGGACCGTTTCTTGCCGGACAAGGCCATCGACCTCATTGATGAGGCGGCCAGCCGTGTCCGCATTCGAGCGTCTTCCATGCCGCTCTCCGTCAAGGAGGCCATGAGGGCGCTTGAGCGCGTCCGTGCCGAAAAGGACAACGCCGTCGCTGCCGCCAATTTCGATTTCGCTGCTGAGATGCGCGAGCGTGAGGTCAGCCTCGCCGAGCGCATTGCTCGCCTTGAGCAGGAGTGGCAGAACGAGCAGCAGACCGCGACCCCTGAGGTGACTGAGGAAGACATAGCGCAAGTCGTGAGTATGTGGACCAATATCCCCGTCACGCGACTCGCTGCCGAGGAGAGCGAGCGCCTCTTGCACATGGAAGAGGTGATGCACGACCGCATCATCGGACAGCATGAGGCCATCATCAATGTCTCCAAGGCCGTCCGCCGCGCAAGGGCAGGGCTTAAGGACCCGCGCCGGCCCATCGGAACCTTCCTATTCCTTGGGCCGACCGGCGTCGGCAAGACGGAACTTGTTCGCGCGCTTTCCGAGTTCATGTTTGGATCAGAGGATTCCCTCATTCGGCTCGACATGTCCGAGTTCATGGAGCGGCACACTGTTGCGAGACTCGTAGGAGCGCCGCCCGGTTACGTTGGCTTTGACGAGGGCGGTCAGTTGACGGAGGCTGTGCGCCGCAAGTCCTACTGCGTCATCCTCTTTGACGAGATTGAAAAGGCCCACCCCGAGGTATTCAATATCCTCTTGCAGATCTTCGACGATGGCCACTTGACCGACGCGAAGGGCCGCAAGGTCGATTTCCGCAACGCCATCATCGTCATGACCTCCAACATTGGTGCGGAGGTCATCAAGAAGAACTCCAACATTGGATTCTCTTACGCCAAAGATGAGACCGATGTGCGGACGAAGAGCTATGAGCGCATGAAGGACAAGGTGTTGGACGAGGTCAAGCAGTTCTTCCGCCCCGAGTTCCTCAATCGCATCGACGCGCAGGTTGTCTTCCACTCGCTCGAGCGGGAGCACATCCGCCGGATTGTCGACCTCATGATGAAGGATGTCGAGAAGCAGTTGGAGACTAAGAAGATCTCTATCGAAGCCACCGATGCGCTGCGTGATTACATCGGCGAAAAGGGTTACGACGAAACGTATGGCGCCAGACCGCTGCGCCGCGTCATCCAGGATTTGATCGAGGACAGGCTGTCTGACGACATCCTCGCCGGCACGATCGAGGAGGGTGGCTCGGTTCACGTCGATTACGTGGACGAACAGGTTGTCGTCACAAATATCGAGAGTGCGACGGCTACGGACGCCGACCCCGAGGAAACTGCCGAGACTCCCGAGACCGTCGAGGTGGCGGGCTAACTGACGGCTGGGTCTGGCACGATGCCACGACCGCGCGTTGCCTATAGCTGTACGGCTTGTGGGGCTGAAACGTCCCGTTGGGAAGGCCGATGCCCGCGCTGTGAATCGTGGGGCTCCCTCGTTGAGATTACGACCGAATCCAATGGCCTGGTGCCCGGCATCACCGGTGATGCCCCCGCGCCCGCTGCGTTGACAACCCTCATGGAAAAGGCGGCCGCGCAGCCGTCCCGCATCACGGTGCGAGAGATGCCGGAGTTGATGACCGTCCTTGGCGGCGGCGTTGTGCCCGGCAGCGTCACTCTGCTCGGAGGCGAGCCCGGTATCGGTAAATCAACCTTGCTGCTGCAGATTGCGTCTGTACTAGGGGTGGCGGGAGCAAATGTGGTCTACGTCGCAGGGGAAGAGTCACCGGAGCAGATCGCACTGCGAGCAGCACGCCTCTCCCTGGCGGGTGATGGGGTGACGCTGGTGTCTGAGACAAACGTCGATGCATTACTACATTCGCTGAACGAAAACCCGCCGGGCCTGTTGCTTGTGGATTCGATTCAGACACTCAGAACTGATGCGACGTCCTCTGCAGGGAGTATTGCCCAGGTCCGGGAATGCGGCGCGCGACTTGTCGAGTGGGGGCGCCGTCGTGGTGTATCTATCATCATGACCGGCCACGTGACAAAGGATGGCTCTATCGCAGGTCCGCGCGTGCTTGAACACGCCGTGGACGTTGTCCTCTACCTCGAGGGAGAAGGCCTCGGCCCCTATCGCGTTGCCCGGTGTGTGAAGAACCGGTTTGGCTCCACAGACGAGATTGCCGTCCTTGAAATGACAGACACTGGACTCCGTGAGGTTGATGATCCCTCAGCCGCTCTCACGCAGGAACGAACGTCAACCGCGCCCGGTTCCATCGTTACCCCCATCGTTGAGGGAACTCGCCCCTTACTAGTCGAGATACAGGCTCTTGTTGCTCCGTCCGGCGGGGCAGATCCGCGCCGCATGGCGACGGGTGTCGATCTCAACCGGCTCTTGCTGATCTGCGCTGTGCTTTCGCGACGGCTGCGTCTCCCGCTCGGAAAGCATGACGTTATCGTCAATGCTATCGGTGGCCTGCGCGTCACGAGCCCGTCCGCGGATCTCGCAATCGCGCTCGCCATCGTCTCAAGTCTTCGTGATGTTCCTGCCGCTCCTGACCTTGCCGCAGTCGGTGAGATTGGTCTAACCGGGGACGTTCGGCGTGTACCTCAACTGCAGCGTCGTATCGGCGAGGCGGCTCGGCGCGGTTACAGCCGGATAATCACACCTGCTGATGCCGCCACAACCTCTTACGCGACGATAGACGTCAATCCCGCATCCACGCTCCACGAGGCCGTAGAGCAAGCCCTATCGTCCTACCCTGAGAGGGATAACATTGAGGCCATGTTCTCGTCGGGAGATGGGTAGGGTGAGCGCGCGATGAATACCACGTCGCCTGACACTGCAGAGAAGCGCGAGAACCTACGCGCCCTATTGCAGGAGCTGGGTTCAATTGTGGTTTCGTTTTCCGGGGGCGTCGATTCCAGTCTGCTACTCGCGGAGGCAGTGGATGTGTTGGGTGAGGACGCCCTTGCGGTAACTGCGCTCTCGCCAACGTTCGCCGATTCCGAGGCGGAGGATGCCCGGGAGATCGCCACATTCCTGGAGGCTCGCCATGAGTTCTTCTATACCGACCAACTGGACATGGAGGGCTTTGCGGCGAACGACGGACGCCGCTGTTACTTCTGCCGGGTCGACCTGTTCTCGCAGCTGCATACGATTGCACAGCAACGCGGGATACCGTGGATTATTGACGGCACGTTGATGGATGACCTTGGCGATGTGCGTCCAGGCCTGAAGGCAAAGGACGAGCAGGGTGTCCGCAGCCCGTTCGTGGAAGTTGGTCTGACAAAGGACGACGTGAGACATCTGGCCCGCGAGCGCGGTCTGCCTAATTGGGACAAGCCCGCTGAGTCGTGCCTCGCATCCCGTATTCCATTGGGTACGCCGGTCTCGTTCGAGCTTCTGGATAAGATCGCTCGCGCCGAGAAATACCTACATCAGCGCGATTTCAAGCAGGTTCGTGTTCGCCATCACGGTGCGATCGCCAGGATTGAAGTCCCGCCAGAGGATATGCAGCGCATCATCGCCGAGGATTTGCGTGAGGACCTGATTCACCACATCCGTGAACTGGGTTATCTCTTCGTGACACTGGATCTCGCCGGTTACAAAACCGGCAGCCTGAACACGCGCAAGGCCGCAATCACGACTAACGAAAGCGGCTCGGCGGAATTGACCCGGCTGAGCGGGTAGGGTAGAGCCACATGCGAATCGCGTGGCTGCAATGCGCCAACGGCGTCAGCGGTGACATGCTGCTAGGCGCGCTTGTGGACGCGGGCGCCCCGGTTGACCAGATGAACGAGGCCATTGACCGCGTCTTCCCGGATGAGGCGATTCGCCTTACACCAACCGAAACCTTCCGGGCCGGAATCCGCGCAACACACATCAAGTTTGAAGGTGGTGTTGACGCTTCTGCCGGCCATACGCCCCTAACGGACCTCGTTGGCCGTGTCGAGAGTGCCAATCTGCCGTCAAGTGTGGCTCAACGAGCAGTTGCCATCCTGCGCCGCATTGGTGAGGCAGAAGCGCGTGTCCACGGCGGTAGTGCCGAGACTGTCAAACTCGCAGAACTCGGCGCGGCAGACACGCTGGTTGACATCGTCGGAGCTATCGTCGGCCTGGATGAGCTTGGTATCGACACGCTCTATTCGACGGGACTCCCGTTGGCGACTGGCCGCGTGACGACTCATCACGGCGTTCTGCCGGTACCGGCTCCCGGCGTGCTGGAAATCATGCGATTGGCGGGAGCTCCGTCACTGCCGCCGCCCATGAATGAGGATGGTCAACAGACAGGGGAATTGGTAACTCCCACCGGCGCGGCTATCGTCACGACGCTCGCCTCCTTTGATCCTCCTCCTGCAATGAACGCGGTTCACTCCGTCGGCTATGGCGCAGGAACAAAAGATCCTAAGGGTAGGGCGAACATCGTCACCCTCGTCGTTGGGGAGGCAATCGAGCAGCCGATTCAGACTCGGCAAATGACGATGATTGAAACCACCATCGACGATATGAATCCCGAAGTCTATGACTACGTTCGGGATCGGTTGATGGCGGCGGGCGCGCGGGATGTCTGGCTTGAGAATGTCCAGATGAAGAAGGGACGCCCTGGCGTTGTCGTATCGGCTATCGCGCCGGAACCCGAGAAAGACGCGATCGTCCGGGAACTGCTCCGGGAAACGACCACACTTGGAGTCCGCGTGACTCCCATGACACGATATGAGGCAGTCAGGGAGTTGGTGCTAGTCCAGACTCCACTCGGCCCGGCGAACGTCAAGATTAAGCGCCTGGCCACAGGAGGAGAGATAGTTGGCATTGCCCCTGAATATGAAGACTGCCGCCAACTGGCAGAACAGTCATCCTTGCCGCTTAGTCGTGTCTACGACATCGTGCGGCGGGCTGCAGAGGATTCCCTTCTCTGAAGCGTGCCGTCTACTTGACGATTGATAGCCTGCAACTCATACTGAACTGGGCTAGCAACCGCTAGCTCCTTTTATTGTGTCGTTAAGGAGAAGGGCCCGGGCCCGAGTGGCGCAAGGGTAGCGCAGCCGATTTGTAATCGGCAGGTTAGCGGGTTCGAATCCCCTCTCGGGCTCCAGCATCATATGTATGGTGCCCGTAGGCACAATAAGGCACCGAATTGGTAACGGAAACATTGGAAAGGAGAGACAGAGGCCCACATAGCTCAGGAGGTAGAGCACGTTCTTGGTAAGAACGAGGTCACCAGTTCGAATCTGGTTGTGGGCTCCAGCTCGAAGGAGGACGGCCGGGAATGGCGAAGCAGAAGTTTGTGCGGAACAAGCCGCATCTCAACGTTGGAACCATTGGTCACGTTGACCATGGTAAGACCTCGCTCACTGCAGCGATTACCAAGGTGCTGAATATCGCCGGTACAAGCGACTTTCGGCCCTTTGACTCGATCGACAATGCCCCCGAAGAGCGGGCCCGCGGCGTGACGATTAATATCTCGCACGTCGAGTACGAAACGGCTACTCGCCATTACGCGCATGTCGATTGCCCCGGACACGCTGACTACATCAAGAACATGATTACCGGCGCGGCGCAGATGGATGGCGCCATTCTCGTTGTGAGTGCCCCGGACGGCCCCATGCCGCAGACGCGAGAACACATCCTTCTCGCCCGGCAGGTGGAGGTTCCCCGCATCGTCGTCTACCTCAACAAGGTTGACATGATGGATGACGAGGAGCTTCTTGAGCTGGTTGAAATGGAAGTCCGCGAGCTCCTTTCCAGGTACGACTTCCCCGGCGACGACATCCCGTTCATCCGTGGGAGCGCCCTGCAGTCTCTTGAGAGTGATGCCACCGATGCGAGCGCACCGGAATACGCATCCATTCTTCAGCTGATGGAGGCCGTTGACTCCTATATCCCGGAGCCTGAGCGCCCGCGTGATCAGTCCTTCTTGATGCCTATTGAGGACGTCTTTGGCATCAAGGGCCGCGGTACAGTCGTGACCGGCCGTGTCGAGCGCGGCATCATGAAGGTTGGCGAAGAGGTTGAGATCGTCGGTTTCGGCGACCAGCGCAAGACCGTCGTCACCGGAATCGAGATGTTCCACAAGACCGTTGATGAAACGGAACCCGGCGATGCCGTCGGCCTGTTGCTGCGCGGCATCGAACGTGATGACGTGGAGCGAGGTCAGGTTGTTTCCCTGCCGAGTTCCATCACGCCTCACACACAGGCAGCGGCGCAGGTGTACGTTCTGACGCGAGATGAGGGCGGGCGTCACACCCCGTTCTTCGATGGCTACAAGCCGCAGTTCTACATCCGCACCACAGACGTCACGGGCTCCGCGCATCTTCCTGAGGGCATCGAAATGGTGATGCCGGGTGATAACGTCGAGATGAGGATTGAATTGATCACTCCGGTCGCGATGGAAGAGGGACTGAGGTTCGCCATCCGTGAGGGCGGTCGAACCGTTGGCTCCGGTGTGATAACCGGCATCATCCAGTAGAAGCAGCGAATCGGAGAGAGGCGCTCACGGCCAGCGAGGCAACCATGGCAAAGAAACAGGGAAACCGCATCGTTATCACCATGGCGTGCACGGAATGCCGTGAGCGCAATTACTCTTCCATGAAGAACCGGCGCAATGACACGCAGCGGATGGAACTCAATAAGTTTTGTCCGCGATGTCACGGTCGCAAACTGCATCGAGAAGTTCGGTAGACGGGTAGCCTGTAGAGGCCAATGAGCACACGTTCTCAAACCACAAGCCGGCGCCGCCCAAACGGTGGAGCCGCAACAAGACTGCCCCGTGAGGTCATAACTGAACTCCGGCGAGTGACGTGGCCGTCTCGTGAAGAGGCTGTCCGCCTCACGATCATGGTTCTCGTGGTATCCACGATTGTCGGATTGTTCCTCGGCGGTGTGGACTATGTCTTCAACTTCCTGATGACCGAGTTCATTATTGGCGTTTAGGCGTTAGTTCGGACCGAAAAGCGATGACAACTCAAAGCGACATTCTCGAAACGCAGGTTCATTGGTACGTGGTTCACACGTACTCCGGGCAAGAGGATCGCGTCTGCCGCAACCTGGAGAACCGTATTGACTCGCTGGATGTGAGAGACAAGGTCTACCGCGTCGTCGTACCTACCGAAGATGAGATTGAAATCCGCTCCGGGCAGAAGCGCACCGTGACGCGTAAGGTCTTTCCCGGCTATATCCTTGTCGAGATGATGATGACCGACGACACCTGGCGAGTGGTTCGTGAAACTCCCGGCGTTACCGGTTTCGTCAGCAGTGGTGACCCGCCGCGGCCGGTCCCACTTGATGAGAATGAAGTGCGGTCTATCTTGGACCAGATGGAGCAGGAAGCGCCGCGTATTCGCGTGGGGTACCAGAAGGGGCAGAGCGTCCGAATCACGGACGGCCCGTTCCTAGACTTCATCGGCACGGTTGAGGAAGTCAGCCCGGATCGGGGCAAGGTCGTTGTGATGGTCTCGTTCTTCGGCCGTGAGACGCCCGTGGAGCTGGACTTCCTGCAGATCGAGAAACTGTAGCGGTCTCAACCAATAGTCATTTGACCCAAGACACCACCTAACGGAGAAACAAGAAAGAATGGCACGAAAAGTACGGTCGGTAGTGCGCCTGCAAATCCAGGCAGGCAAGGCAACGCCTGCGCCACCCGTCGGCACGGCCCTTGGCCCCCATGGGGTAAACATCATGGGATTCGTCAAGGAATACAACGCGCGAACGGCGGATCAGACCGGTAATATCATTCCTGTTGACATCACCATTTACGAGGATCGATCGTTCACATTCGTCACGAAGACCCCGCCTGCCTCCGACCTCCTTCGCAAGGCCGCCGGAATCGAAAAGGGCAGTTCGGACGTGCGGACGGAACGTGTCGCGACGGTCACCCGAGACCAGGTGCGAGAAATCGCGCAACTGAAGCTGGAAGACCTGAACACGGACAACGTTGAAGCTGCGATGCAGATGGTGATGGGCTCCGCCCGCAGCATGGGCATCGACATAAGTGACTAAGCCACGGATAATCGACAAATGCCAAAGCACAGCAAGCGATACGATCAGGCCGCCGACAGCATCGAACACCTGACTTTCTACGAGCCGGATGCGGCGATAGGCCTTGTCAAGGACTCCGCCACCGCCAGATTCGATGAGACGGTGGAGCTTCACATACGCCTCAACGTTGATCCCCGACAGGCGGACCAACAGGTACGTGGTGTCGCTCTACTTCCGCATGGACTCGGCAAAGCCGTCCGCATCCTCGTGTTCGCGCAGGGAGAGGGCGAGCGGCTAGCTAATGAATCCGGCGCTGACTTTGTTGGCTCTGATGACCTCATTGAGCGAATCGAGGGAGGCTGGACGGACTTCGATGTCGCGCTTGCAACGCCGGACATCATGGGGCGCATTGGTCGGCTTGGCCGCGTCCTGGGACGCCGGGGGCTCATGCCGAGCCCGCGAGGAAACACGGTCGTGCAGCCCCAGGATCTACCCCGCGCAATTGAGGAATCCCGCAAGGGACGCGTTGAGTTTCGCCTTGATCGAACCGGCATCATCCACAGCCCAATCGGGAAAGCGAGCTTCGAGCCGGAGAATCTGATGGGAAATATGGCCGCTCTCGTGAGTGCCATTACATCGGCCCGCCCGGAAGTGGTTCGCGGTCAATTTATCCGCAGCATCAGCGTTTCCAGCTCCATGGGCCCGGGTGTTCGGATCGACCCCATTGCGGCAAGTACTCTCCAACCTGTTGACTAACGAATGTAATCGAAAGACGACGCCATGCCATCAACAAAGAAGATTGAACAGGTACAGGAACTCACGGAGTTCCTTGATGGCGCCTCTCTGATCGTCGGCGCGGGTCACTCCGGGCTGTCGGTGCAGGAAATGGAGGGGCTTCGGCGGGCTTTGCGTGTCAATGACACGCGCTATCGTATCGTCAAGAATCGCCTCGCCCTGAGGGCAGCTGAATCGCTGGGGCAGGGAGATAAGATCGGCAGCCTGCTGGATGGTTCCGTGGGCCTGATTGTGACGCGCGAGGATCCGATTCCCGTTATCCAGGCTCTCACGACGCACGTCCGGACGAACCGAATGCAGCTGCGGATCACTAACGCGGTTCTGGAGAATCGGGTCGTCTCCCCGCCACAGCTTGAGCGTTTGGCGTCGCTCCCACCCCGGGAAGTCCTGTTGGCTCAGGTGATGGGGGCAATGAACGGCGTGAACCAACGGTTGGTTAGTGTGTTGCATACTCATTTGAGCAGTATCGTGAATGTCCTAGATCAGAGACGCAGACAGTTGGAGGAGAGGAGCTAACAAAATGACTACAAAGGATGAGATTGTTGCGGCGATTGAGGGCATGTCCGTCCTTGATCTTGCCGACTTGGTCAAAGAGCTTGAGGAGCGGCTCGGTGTGACAGCCGCTGCGCCTGTCGCCGTTGCGGCTGCTCCGGCAGCAGGCGGTGGAGACGCCGCCGCGGCCCCTGCTGAGGAAGAGAAGTTTGAGTTCACCGTGACTCTCAAGGACATTGGCCCCAACAAGATTGAGGTCATTAAGGCTGTCCGTGAACTGGTGCCTGGCCTTGGTCTCAAGGAAGCCAAGGAATTGGTGGAGTCCGCGCCTGCGGCCATCAAGGAGAACATCGCGAAGGACGAGTCCGACACGATCAAGTCCAAGCTTGAGGGCGCCGGCGCAGCCGTCGACATCACCTAGGACATTCAATCATCCCGGTTCAGCTGAACCGGGATAATCCCTGAATCGAACCGTCTATCGGCGGCCTGTTACGACGACAGGCCGCCGATGTTTTGTCGCTTGGCCGGTGGAGGCCGATAAAGTCGGGGGTGGGAGCATGGCCGGCGGCCAACAAGAAGACACCGAGAATTCCGAATACTCAGCAGGATTTCTCATACGGGACGTGCCACAGGATGAAAGGCCTCGTGAGCGGTTGAGAGACCGGGGCGCGCAGGCCTTGAGCAATTCTGAGCTTCTTGCAATCCTCCTCCGTGTCGGCAGGCGCAATGAAAGCGTCGTCACCATGTCAACGCGACTGCTGCGCGACCTTGGGGGGCTCAAAGGACTCCATCAGGCGACATTTGACGAACTTGCCCTGCAGCCCGGCATGGCCGTCGCCAAGACTGCGCAAATCAAGGCTGCCCTGGAGCTCGGACGACGACTCCAGGTTGATTCGCCGGAACAACGTCCCGTTATCTCCGGCCCGGAGGATGTCTATAACGTGGTGGGCTCAGACATGGTTTTCCTGGACCATGAAGAACTGCGCGTTCTCGTGCTGGACATGAAGAACCACGTCGTGCATATAGAGAGCCTGTATCGCGGAACCGTCAACTCGTCTCACGTGAGGACTGCGGAAGTATTTCGAGAAGCGGTGCGTCGAAACCAGCCGAGCATCATCGTTGTTCATAACCATCCGTCGGGGGATCCCACTCCGAGTTCGGATGACGAACGCACGACACGCCATCTGATTGAGGCGGGCAATGCGCTGGACATCAAGGTGCTCGACCACATCGTTGTCGCCCATAACGAGGGAGCCCGCTTTGCCAGCATGAGGGAGATGCGCCAGGGATTTGATTCTTAGCCGAACAGTCCTTTTCCCCACGCAGAGATAGGGCACTCTTGAAAGACTAGCGGGAAATCATACTGCGAATGGTTGCCAGTATCCGCCCTGGAGTTCGGAGACTCGTTCCGTCGCTGTTTACGCCGCCACTTCGGTTTCCGCC
Source organism: Dehalococcoidia bacterium (assembly GCA_965207115.1). Classification (GTDB taxonomy): domain Bacteria; phylum Chloroflexota; class Dehalococcoidia; order UBA6926; family UBA6926; genus VXMO01. Next base: position 433,672 of record CBDBLR010000003.1, read on the forward strand.
CGCAACGGGCGCGTCTGATGATTCGACCGCTTCTTCTTGGGTATCAGTCTGTCCGTCAGCGGTCGTCTCCTCCTCCGCTGAGGGCTCGCCTGACTCAGCTTCGTAGTTCTGTCTCAGCTCTCCCCACGCGAAGATTAGTGAGTAGATGAAGCCCGCCACAGGAACGCCGAGCATAGCGCCCCACGGGCCTGCGAATCGTGTGCCAATAACCACTGCCAGAAGCACAAAGAACCCTGGCATACGAACAGCCTTCCCATACACACGAGGAAGAACAAAGTTGTTCATGAAGAGGCTCCACGAAATCAGGGCAACTGCCACTATGACCGCCGTCGTAACAGACCCCGTCAGCAATGCAATCACAATGGGAATCCCGATGGCGGCGACTTCGCCAATGATTGGAACCAACTGAACGAGGCCAGCTGTGATTCCGATCGGCAGCGCAAAGGGCAGTCCCGCGGCCAACATGGTCGTCGTGATAGCCGCGGAGTAAAGCACGACTACGATAGAAATCCCCTTCAGGTACGAGAAGAACGTACTGTCGAGGTGGGCGAGAACCACGGAGGCGCGTTCGTGGTATTCCACCGGCAAGAGCCGGTAGAACAGCCCTCGGAGTTGGTCCCGCTCAATGGTCATATAGAACGACATCGAGATGCAGAAAATGGTCTGAATAGCGATGCTGGTTGTACTGCCAACGATTCCCAGCGCGTTGTCCTGCACCCATGTGCTCGCAGTGGAGCTAAATGCAAGAAGTGGGTCGGTGGCGACGGCTTCTTCCCCGCCCCCTGCTGCCCGGAGCGAATCAAAGAACTCATTGATGGACGACATGAAACCCGAGAGCCTGACGGCAAAATCAGGCAGGTCTTCGGAGAGGGTGACAGTCTGGGATATGGTTAGCGGAACCAGCAGTCCGATAAGTGCAACAACAGGAAGCAATATGATGAGGTACGCAATTGGGACCGCCGCCCAAGTCGGCTGCGGAATGTAGACCTCAACAAAGTTCGCCAGGCGACGAACCGCGGCAGACAATATCCACGCGAGGAATATGAGAATCAGGACATCAAAGAGGACGCTGAAAAGGTCAGATATGCCCTGAATGAGGTAAACACCGGCCGCCAGCGTGACTATGGCAATGGCCAGCCGCAGACCAACCGATCCTAAGAGGCTGTTGCCCAATTCTTCGCCCCGATTCTCGAATGACCGCAACCTCATCCTGCTCGCGTCTGGTTCGGCGGCAGGGCGGAGCTGCCGTGCTGGGTTGGTATCCGAGCCTTCGCCACTTCCTGCAGCGATTTTACTCCATTCGTCCACCGGACTTGTGCGCTACTCTTAAGTACGGTCTGTTTCAAACGAACAAAGCACCTTTTACCGACATTCTTGGAGGAATAGACAACGATGGTTGAGTTGATTGGACTGGCGGGCGTCCTTGTTGGAGCATACTTGATTGGTTCATTTCCAACGTCCGTTATCATGTCTCGGCTGGTGGCCGGTGTTGATGTGCGCGAATTGGGTACCGGAAACGCGGGCGCCGCGAACGTGTTTCGGGAGATTGATCCTCGAGTCGGGGTCTTCGTCGCTATTGTTGACATTACGAAGGGACTCGTTCCGGTACTCATCGCAGATCGTGTCTTTGAACTTGGCCCCGGCGGGTCAGTGATCGCTGCGGCCGGCGCCCTATGGGGGCATCAATACTCGGTGTTTCTCAAGTTCAGGGGCGGCGCCGGCCTGGCGTCCGCTTTTGGCGGGGTTGCCGGAATGATGCTTGGGCCGACCGTTGCGGCCGGATTCGTTGGGTTTCCGATGCTGCTCGTGACGAAGAACATGGGCTGGACCGGAGGCGTCACGATCGGTATAGCATTCATCATCACCGCCATATCGGTTTGGACCGATGTCACCCTTCCCTCCGCCCTTGTCATAGACCAGGCAGGGTACCTATTCGGAGGGCTGGTTATAGGTCTCCTTCTTGCGTTGCCCTTCTGGCTGCGGATGATCCTCGCGCTTCGCGCCTCTCGCGGCGGAGGCGCCGCACCCGATGCCGCGTCGACCATGGAGGACCAAACATAATCAGGGTGCCAATGGCAATGACGGTCGGTGGAACGAAGAAGGCCACATGGATGATGAGGCCAAACGCCAGCGCGACTTCTTTGTCCACGCCGTAGAATCCCAGGAATGCGACCGCGGCTGCCTCAAACGGGCCGATGCCGGAGGGCAGGCCCGGCAAGATTGACCCCAACGTCATCGTGCCCAGCACCACTACATAGATGATGACGTAGATTTCGATTGCGTTCTGTGAATTGTTCGGCTCGATCCCATTTGACAGCGCCACCAGATATGCAGCCAGTCCTAGCGTCATCCACGTTGCGAGCGTTACACCCATGACTGAGGCCAGTTTCCCCGGCTGTGCGATGAGTTCCTGCCACGCCGCCGAATATGTTCGCACGACGGGGAACCGATCAAACCAGGTGATCTTATGCGTGTACAGGGAGAGCACCGCAACGATGACAAGAACGCCGACCAAGGCGAGGATGACGATGCTCAGGAACTGCGCGCCCTCCGGCGCGAATATCGCGAAACCGACTGCAAGGCTTCCGAGCGTTATTGCGAGGTCTGACACACGACCCAGGACGATCGACGCGAGCACGGCCCCCCGTTCGTACCCTTCCCTCAGCGCGATGTATCCGAATTGAATGGGTTCTGCGACGACGCGAATAGGGGTGAGATTGTTCAGGCCCTGGCCTGTGTTCTCTACAAAGAAGAGCAGCGTGGCGGTCGGCGCTCGGCCATGGTAGAGCATTCTCCACCTGACGGCCCGGATGGCATTGCTGGCAACGACCACGCCCATAACGGGAATCATCAGGAACCAATTGAAAGCGGAGAGTTGTCTCAGCAACTCGGCCAGATTGACCTCACGGACAATAATGTAGGCAATCCCTACGCCGAGGGCTACGCCAATGAGGATTCGCCCGTAAAGCCAGACTTGCCTTAGCATGTTTGGTTCCCGCTACTAGCGTAGTTTATGAATCCGCAAGGCGCCAATTGTGCTTTGCGACAACGCCATACCCTCGGGGGCCAATCATTCGTTTCTCCTGACGACTGAACGGAGTCGATCCCCTTCTTCCTGCGGCGCGGAGCGGAGTCGTTCATAAAGGGATTGGGCGCCGCCGGGCGTTTGTTGCCGCGAGGTTGGTATTGAACGGGTAGCCTCCAGCAGGAGTTCTACACCTCCCAGGAAATCGCTGATGGCGATGTTTTCAGCTTGAATGGAATCTTCGCCAAATCCGTTGTGATAGTGGGCCAGTGGGAACGCAACGCCCGTGGATTCGTAGCCGTGCGCTACAAAAACCGATGCTTCACAGACACCGCCGGACATGAGTTGGCGTTGAACCGGAATCGGCGGGTCTCTACGTTGGAGCACTGTCCGCGCGTCCTGCAGAATCACTTCTGCAGATTGGGAGAAGGTGGAAATTGCGTCGCCGACGCGGATGACGGGGCCGTTTTCTTGCTCTGCGCCCGGGAGCGTTCTGGATGATTCTACGGAGATGACAAGGGTTTCCTTTGGAAGAGAGCCATTGGCGGCTAGCAGGCGCGCTCCGATGAGGCCATCCTCCTCTGAACGGGTGAATACGCCAAGTACGTCAACCGGGTCATTCTCGGCGGCGAGCGTCTCCATAACGCTTAAAGTGGCGGCGCAACCGGCGAGATCGTCCAGGGCACGTGCAAAAACCCTATTGTTACGGAATTCACAATCTACGAGATCAAAGACAGCAAAAGCGGGCAGAACGAGCTCGTTTTGCTCTGCTAATTCGGCATAGAGGATGCGAGTCCGCATGTCTCCGTCTTGACCGGTGGTCCGGGCAGCGCATGATGAGCCGTCGGCGCAGTGGACGACAAGGTCCACCTGTTGATCGTAGATGACGTCCGAGACGCGGCCCCTCATCTGCAGGGTCAACCGCCGGCCGTCGACCTCCACAATTTCGAATCCCGGGTGGTCCATGTGGGCGACGAGAGCGATCGGGCGGGGAGGCATCGGGTCTGATGTGTCGCGTCGGGTGAGGCGGGCGATGATGTTGCCGAACTCGTCCTGTTCCCAGGGGATTGCGGCGTCTGCAAGGATGCGCTCAACTTCTCGGGCGACTTTGTCTTCAAAATAGGAGGTGGCAGGGTGGCGGCAAAGTGTTGCCAGTATCTCCAGCGATCGAGGGACTTCCTGCATAGATCAGCTGCTCCGGGGAGGTCGAAGTTGTTGCTCGCTGCGTCACGTCATAGCTGCGCTGTTAATTGTCCCACATTTCGCCGATCAACTCGTTCTCGGCCACGATCTGCTTTCCTCGTGGTTATCCAGAGCGTTGTATTAATTGAGGACATAGAGGGCGAACAGTAATGAGACTCATAAGCACCATCGGATACCGAGAGATTGACAAGCGTGCGAACGGGTCTATGCTGGTAGCCAATCCCTTTAGGGAAACCGGGAGGGGGTGTCTGGTTTTGACAGGTGCGCAATCGGTCGGAACCAACACAAGGAGGTGCGCAGATGAAGGCGATTACGGACGAGATCCGTGCCGAGATCGCAGAGGACGAGGCCCGGCGCGCGCCGGGAACGGCAGACGTCCCGATGGAGGCAAATGAGACCTCCGTGGATGTCATCGACCTCGACGATGCGCAGGAAGAGAAGGCGAACGCTGCGAAAGTCGGCGAGTTCGACAGTGGCTCCACGGAGAACCTGAACGATCCTCTGAGGGGCTACCTGCAGGACATCGGCCGTCGCAAGCTGTTGACGCCTCAGCAGGAGACGGAGCTCGGCATCCTGATGGATGAGGGGCGCCGCGCGACCAAGCGCCTTGCCGGCGCGGACAACATGAGTTCCGTTGAGCGGCGAGACCTGATGAAGGCGGTCAAGGAGGGCGAGGACGCCCGGAAGTCCATGACGGAGGCCAACCTCCGCCTCGTCGTCAGCATTGCCAAGCGGTACCAGGGCAGGGGCTTGTCCCTGTTCGACCTGATACAGGAAGGGAACATCGGTCTGCTCAAGGCGGTGGACCGTTTCGACCACCACCGGGGGTTCCGGTTCTCGACGTACGCAACGTGGTGGATCCGGCAGGCCATCGCCCGGGGCGTGTCCGAGCAGGGGAACAGCATCCGCCTGCCGGTTCATGTGGGCGAGATGTCCGCGAAGGTTGACCGCGCGCGCCATCGGCTGCTGCAGCAGTTGGGCCGGGAGGCGACGCCGGAGGAGCTGGCCGCAGAGACAGAGATTCCGCTGGAGAAGGTGGAGCAGCTGATCTCCCTGGCACAGCAGCCGGCGTCCATCGACGCGCCCATCGGCGAGGATGGGGCGACACTGGCAGACTTTGTAGCGCAGGATGAGGCGGAGACGGCCATCGACATGGTGGCGCAGACGATGCTTCGAGAGCGCATGGCAGCGGTACTGGGGTCGCTCTCGCCGCGAGAACGGTTGGTGCTGGAGCTGCGGTTCGGGATCATGGACGGCAAGGAGTACACGCTGCGTGAGATCGGCGACATGCTGAGCCTGACGCGGGAGCGTGTGCGCCAGATCCAGGCCGGGGCGATGAAGAACATGCGGCTACAGCGGAACCGCGAACGCCTGGAGGGCTACATCGAGGATTGATTTCCTCCGCACATCACGCAAGAAACGCGGGGCGGCCTTGAAAAAGGCCGCCCCGTTGGTGTTTTGTGTCCACTACCCCGGGAAGAGTGAGCGGGGTAGAACCTTCGGCTGCGCTCAGAATGACGGGCCGAAGAGCCGTATGGTGGGGTGAGTCGATAACGTAGCAGCCGTTCGATCTACACTAGAACCTCATCGATTAGGGAGGTATGCCACGATGACACAAACTGATTCGCGTTTCGAGTGGGTGGATTTCTACATGGAGTTCGCGGACAAACTGCTGGCATATAAGGACGACAGGAGTGCATTGCTAAGGAAAGCGCTGCCCGCGATCGACGCCACTGGTGCAAAATACGCATTGACTGACCAATTCAAGGACGGCACAAAGGGTCCGCTGCAAGACATCTGCCCGTTCACGCTGATGTCTACATTCAACAGGGGTATGAAGGACGAAAACCGGACCCTCATCGCAAGGGCGCTTGGTAAAGTGCTCGGTGTCGATCACGAAGCCCCAACAGAATATGACGCAATCCCCATTGTTCGGAATACGGCCTCGTGGTTCTTCAAGTTTGAACGAATTCGGGAGTCGGGGGATATTGACGCCCTCTGGGAGATCTTTAAGGCTGCGCTCGCGCTTGCGGACACTGACACAACAGCAAAGCGGAGAGCGTTCATCAAGGCATATGATCGCGCGCAACAAGTGAATGGAGTGCGCATCAATCTCTCTCTTGGGCTTTACTGGATTCGACCACATTTCTTCGTTTCGTTGGACAGCAACAACCGTTCATACATCGAAAACTATTTCGACTTCTACATCGAAGACGAGTCTGAGCCCGATCTCGATCCATCGTGGCCTAACCTGAGAACACTGGGAGGGGATCAGTATCTTCAACTCCGCGACCATGTTGTAAAGGAACTGGGCAAGCCAGAATCGCCAGTATCCACAATTCCTGAGTTGTCTCAGGCCGCTTATGACGAGATGCATCCTGATGATGAGGATGATTGGGATGACGAGGACGACGAGGGCGAGGACTGGGATGACGAGGATGAGTACGACCTTGACTCCATCATGGACGATGGGTGTTTCCTCTCTCGGGAAACCCTTGACCAGGCATTGGAGAGACTTCAGTCCAAGAAAAACCTCATCCTGCAAGGCCCGCCCGGTACTGGCAAGACGTGGCTGGCAAAGCGGCTGGCTTATGCGCTAATTGGGCGCAGGGACGAGACACGGAAACTCGTCCGCTCATTCCAGTTCCATGTCAATATGTCTTATGAGGATTTTGTCCGCGGATACCGGCCAAACAGCGGCGATGGTGGCGACGCCAAGCTGGAGTTGGTGGATGGCCCGTTTCTCAAGCTCATGGACACTGCTGGGAAGAACCCGAATAAGAAGTACCTGGTAGTCATTGAGGAGATCAACCGCGGCAATCCCGCGCAGATCTTTGGCGAGTTACTGACGCTGCTGGAGGCGGACAAGAGGAATGAGAGCGAGGCCATGGCGTTGGCCTATCCTCGCGATGACGATGAACAGGTCCATATCCCCGAGAACATCTACATTATCGGCACGATGAACTTGGCCGATCGCTCTTTGGCGCTGGTCGATTTCGCGCTTCGGAGGCGGTTCGCGTTCATCGATCTTGAGCCGATGCTTGGAGAGGCGTGGCGGAATTGGATGTCTACGAACTGCGAGTTAGACGACGGCATCCTTGACAAGATCGAAGGACGCTTCACGGCGATGAACAATGAAATTGCTAAGGATTCGTCGCTCGGAAAGAATTTTCGCATTGGCCACAGCGTGGTAACACCGAGCAAGGGCTCGGGTACCGTGGTGAATGCGCAGTGGTTTGCCTCAATTGTCGACACAGAAATCAGACCGTTGCTAGCGGAATACTGGTTCGACAGCCCAGACAAGGTTGATAAGCAAGTCAATGATCTCAAGCGGGACATTTGAACCAGCCGATGACGACGCAAACTGTAGGGGATTCCGGTGTGGCGAACGCAGCCGTCCAACAAACGAAAGAGATTCCCATCCACAATATCTGGCTGCTGATGCTGTGGTCGTCTGTATTGTATCGCGACCATACCAAGTATCTCCGTAATCAGGAGCTGGCAGGCTCAGAGAGTGACCCGGAAAAAGTCCCAAATCTGATCGCCGAGGTGTTGGCGTACGCTGTGGAATTGCGGCTCAAGCGGAATCTTAGCTATGCCTTCCGCCGGCGGTCTGACGATCTTCGGCGAGTGCGCGGCCGCATTGATCTCCTGCGGACGGAGCGGTTCGCGTTACTGGATAAGGGACTAGTCGCCTGCCGGTTTGACGAATTGACCGTAGACACGCCGCCGAATCGGTACGTTATGGCGGCTCTCACCCATCTTGCGCGCCGTGTTGGAGAAAGCAATGAGAGTGCCGCCAAGCAATTGGCTACCCGTTGCCGAAGCGCCTCCTCAGCTTTGGCGTCGGCAGGAGTCACACGGGACCCTAGGTTAGATGAACCGCAGGGACGCGCCGACGCAACACGGCAACTGCGCTACTACACGAACCCAGAAGATCGGTTGATGCTTGCCGCCGCGCAGTTGGCGTTCGACTTGGACATTCCGACAGAGGACAACGGGACAAATCAAGTGTACGCGGTGCGCCGCGACGATGTCTGGCTACGTGCATTGTTTGAGCAAGCCGTGGCGGGATTCTTCGAGGTAGTGTTGAACCCGCAGGGATGGAGCGTTGGCCACGGCAAGTGGATTGACTGGCGTTACTCACACCCGTCTGGTGGATTGAGCGCCATATTGCCACGTATGCAGCAGGACATCGTGTTGGAACACCTTAGGGATGCGCGACGCATTGTGATCGATACGAAATTTACAGACATTACAACGCCTGGGTTTAGGCGCGACGAGTCACTGCGGAGCGGCTACATTTACCAGATTTATGCGTACGTGCGCTCACAGGAACGGGATGACGATCCGGCATCCTTGAACAGCACGGGCATCCTGTTGCATCCGGCTATTGATGATGACGTGGACGAATGGGCGGACATTCAAAGGCACCAATTCCGGTTTGCCACGGTGAATCTGAATGCGGACTCACATACCATCCGTGAGCGGCTTTTGGACATTGTCGGGGCATGAGGCGCACCTTAGATTCCTCGGCTGCGCTCGGAATGACATGGGAGGGTCACCCCCACCCTGGCCCTCCCCCATCGAGGGGGAGGGGATTCTGGATTCCGGCCTTCGCCGGAATGACGGAAGGGGCGGCGGAATGACGGGTGAGTGGCGGCCCTCGGCAGGCTCAGGGTGAGCGGTGTGGATGCTATGATTGATGGGTGGGGTGTGGCCCCCGTATCGGAGTACGGGGCAGGCTCTTCGATAGGCTCAGGGTGAGCGGAGACGGTTTTGTTGGTTGCACCCACGTAGGTATCACCGATTCACGTGTTTCAAGTCACATAATCTCGACGCGGAAATCAGACACTTACGATGTTGAAGTCACATAGTTGTGGGGAACTTTCGCCTGCGGAGGCGGGGCTGGTTGTGCGTTTGGCGGGGTGGGTTCATCGCCGTCGGGATCATGGCGGGCTGATATTCCTCGATATGCGGGATCGCACCGGGCTGGTGCAGGTTGTCGTTGATCCGTCGGCGGCGGAGTCGGCCTACCAATCCGCGGATGCTCTGCGAAATGAGTGGGTTGTGGCCATCACCGGCGAGGTGCAGGTTCGGCCCGCGGGCACCGAGAATCCCCGCATCGCGACGGGCGGCATCGAGGTCCACGCGAGCGAGGTGACGGTGCTTAATCCGTCCAAGACGCCGCCTTTCTACATTAATGAGGAATCGGACGTCGATGAGTCGCTGCGGTTGCGGTATCGGTACCTGGATCTGCGGCGTGAGCGGATGGCGGCGAACCTCAGGCTGCGGCATCGCGTCGTGAAGTACATCCGCGATTTCCTCGACGGGCGCGGCTTCCTGGAAGTCGAGACGCCGATGTTGATGAAGAGCACGCCGGAGGGCGCGCGGGACTATCTTGTGCCGTCACGGGTACACCCGGGCCATTTCTATGCGCTGCCGCAGTCGCCCCAGCAGTTGAAGCAGCTGCTGATGGTGGCGGGGGTGGAGCGGTATTTCCAGATTGCGCGGTGCTTCCGCGATGAGGACCAACGGGCGGACCGGCAGCCGGAGTTCACGCAGCTTGATCTTGAGATGAGCTTCGTGGACGAGACGGACGTGTTGGACCTGATGGAGGAGCTTTATACGGGGCTGGCGCAGGCCACCGCGCCGCATATGGGCGTGACATCGCCGTTTCCGCGCATGACGTATGAGGAGGCAATGCGGCGGTTCGGTTCCGACAAGCCCGACCTGCGTTTCGGGATGGAGATCACGGATATATCGAGCATCGTTGCTGAGAGCGGCGTGGGGGTATTCACGTCGGCGCTTGGCGAGGCGGGCGGCACGGTGCGGGGAATCGTCGCGCCAGGGTGCGCGGGCTACAGTCGGCGGGAACTCGAGAATCTGACGGAGATTGTGCGCGGGCAGGGCGCGCGCGGGTTGGCGACGATCGGCCTGGACGCGGAGGCGGGGACGGCGGTCTCCGATCTGCAGTCGGACAACGTGCGGTCTGCGTTGGCGCGTCACCTTGATATTGAAACGGTGCGGTCGATTGCGGATGCGATGGGGGCCGGAGCGGGCGATCTGCTGTTGATTGTGGCGGCGCACGAGAACATCGTGAGCGCGTCGCTGAGCGCGCTGCGGACGGAGTTGGGGGAGCGGCTGGAGCTGGCGGACCCGAATGAGTTGGCGTTCGCGTTCGTGACGGAGTTCCCTCTATTTGAGGCGGCGGACGATGAGGGCGGGCTGAGTTCCGTGCACCATCCGTTCACCGCGCCGGTGCCGGAGGATGCGGGGCTGCTGGAGGAATCGCCGACGGCTGTGCGGTCGCGAGCGTATGACCTGGTGGTGAACGGGCTGGAGTTGGGGTCGGGATCAATCAGGATCCATGATCGCGAGCTGCAGGACAGGATATTCGCGCTGCTGGGACATTCACCGGAGGAGATTGAGGATCGATTCGGGCACATGTTGGAGGCGTTTGAGTATGGGGTGCCGCCGCATGGAGGGTTCGCGCCGGGGATCGACCGAACTGTAATGGTGCTGGCGGGGGAACCAAATATCCGGGAGGTAATTCCGTTCCCGAAAACGCAGTCGGCACAAGACCTGATGATGAGCGCGCCGTCCACTGTGGACGAGCAGCAGCTGGTTGATCTGAATCTGCGGCTGCGGGAAGCCGCGCAAGACATCGCGGCGTCTGACTGAATGTTGGGCGCCCCGATGTATAATGTTGTTCCTGCCTCATAGCCAATCCGAATACGGAGTTTCCACGCGTGAAGATTACGACTGAAGATATGCCTGACCGCCAGGTTGGGCTACTTATTGAGTTGGAAGAGGCGGAGATTGAGGATCACAAGCAGCGGGCGTACCGTCGGCTTGTGCAACGGTACGTCATTCCGGGATTTCGGAGGGGCAAGGCTCCGCGCATGATCCTCGAACGCCATATCGGGGCGGAAACGCTCATCCAGGACGACATCGAGGGGCTGCTGGAGCGGTCGGTGGCGGATGCGGTGGAGCAGCAGGAGCTTGAGCCCATCGCGAGGCCGCAGGTAACGGATCTGGAATCTCTTGATCCCATCACGTTCCGCGCCACCGTGGCGCTGCGGCCAGAGGTGGAACTCGGCGACTACGAGTCGATTCGCGTCGACTGGGAGGATCCGGAGGTCCCTGAGGAGCAGGTCGAAGAGGTGCTGAATAACCTCCGCCGGCAAGGCTCGCCGTGGGAGCCGGTGGAAAGGGCTGTTGAGCTCGGCGATCTGCTGACCGTTGATATGAGCGGTTATGTGGATGAGGATCCGGAGGACGCGGCGGAATCCGAGGACGGGGATGAGGATTCTGATGCGGAGCCGGAGCCAGCCGATGAGGCAGAGGCTGACTCCGATGCGGACGCCGACGATGGCGATGAGTCCGAGGGTGAGCCGGAAGTACCGGGCCGAAGGACGTTCGTTGAGGAGACGGGCATCAGTTATATGGTGCAGGAGGGCGTGACGTATCCCGCGCCGGGCGTGCCGGAGCAGCTCGTTGGCATGAACGCGGAGGAGACCAAAGAGTTCACGATCTCCGTGCCGGATGATTTCACGATTCGCGATCTAAATGGCAAAGAGGCGCATTTCACCGTGACTGTTCGCGAGGTCAAGGAGCAGAACCTGCCGGATCTCGATGACGAGTGGGCGCAGGGCGTCGAGGGATTTGGCGACGATGTCTTCGAGACGGTGGAGGCGTTGCGGGACCGGATTCGGTCTGATCTGACGGAGCGGACCGAGGCTCAGACACGGGCCGAATTTGAGGAGAATATCCTCGAGAGGTTCGCAGAGGCCGCCACTGTGACGTATCCGCCCATCGTGGTGGACATGGAGGTTGATCGTATCCTGCAGGACCAGGACGAGCAGATGCGCGGAATGGGCATGTCGCTCGCCGCGTACGCGCAGTCGACGGGTCAGGGCGTAGAGCAACTGCGCGACACCGTGCGGCCACAGGCCGAGCAGCGCGTACTGCGCGGGCTGCTGATCACGAACCTGGCTGAATCGACCGGCATTGAGGCCTCGGACGAGGAAATCGACGAGGACATCGCTGAGGTCGTCGGCGCTCAGCAGGATGAGGCGGCGCAGGAGCAGGCGCGACAGGTATTTGAAAGTGAGGCTGCCCGCGAGAGTGTGGAGCGCAGAATTGTCGCGCGTAAGACAATGGATATGCTGGTAGAGATCGCGCGACGGGAGCGCGACGGCTCGGAAGAAGCCTCCGAGACTGAGGCGGAGACCGAGGCCGACGAGGATTCGGATAACGGGGACGACTAGCACCAGTGGGCGCATAGGCCCGACGGACACGTCAGAGGAGACTTAGCGAAATGACAACGTGGACAGGCGGAACGGGCGAAGGAATGCCTGGAGGCATCGTGCCGGCGGGGCCGCAGGGCATCGTGCCGATGGTCATTGAGACCGGAGCGCGGGGCGAGCGGGCCTTTGACATCTATTCCCTCCTTCTAAAGGAACGGATTATCTTTCTGGGCACGCCCATCAATGACCAGATTGCAAATCTTGTCGTGGCGCAGCTGCTGTACCTGGACCGGGAAGATCCCGACAAGGACATTTCGCTGTATATCAGCAGCCCGGGCGGCGTCATAACATCCGGCCTGGCCATCTATGACACGATCCAGCTGATTCGCGCGGACGTTTCCACGATCTGCGTGGGGATGGCGGCGAGCATGGCAACGGTCCTGTTGACTGCCGGAGCGGCAGGCAAGCGGTACGCCCTGCCGAACTCGACAATTCACATGCACCAGGCCATGGGCGGCGCGCAGGGACAGGCTGCGGATATTGAGATTGCAGCGCGTGAGATCCTGCGTCTACAAGAGATCATCCGTGGTATTCTGTCGCGGCATTCCGGGCAGCCGGTGGAGAAGGTGGCGCGTGATATGGATCGCGACTACTATCTCACTGCGGACCAGGCCAGAGAGTACGGCATCGTTGATGAGGTACTTTCGGGGCCGGAGGACGAGAGCAAAGACGCCAGCGCCGCATAGCTGCCAAGGATAGAGGCCCGTGCGGGACGGGCTTTAGGGTTGCCTTAGACTCGGTGACGGGGGAGGAGTAAAGGCAAGGGCATGGTTGACGAGACTAACGGTCGACGAAACGGCGGCCAGGGAGAAGGGCCGCATCGGTGCTCCTTCTGTGGCAAGCCCGAGGGAACGGTCAGGCTTCTGGCGGGACCGGACCATAAAGCCTACATCTGCGACGAGTGTGTTCGCGTCTGCCTGCGCATCCTTGAGGGACGGCCTCGCGGGAAGGGCCGCGATGAGCCGGTGGAAGAGGGACAGGAGCAGGAAGAAGAGCCGCAACCGATTCCCGCCCCCAAAGAGATATATAACCTGCTGAGCGAGTTCGTAATCGGGCAAGAGCGCGCCAAGCGCGTGCTCAGCGTTGGCGTCTACAACCACTACAAGCGCACGAGCGTCAAGAATGACGAAAGCCCGGACGTCGAGTTGGACAAGACGAATATCCTGCTCGTCGGACCCACGGGGAGCGGAAAGACACTCCTCGCGCAGACCCTGGCACGCATCCTGAATGTGCCTTTCGCCATCGCGGATGCAACGTCGCTGACGGAGGCCGGATACGTGGGCGAGGACGTTGAGAACATCCTGCTCCGCCTGATACAAGCTGCGGACTATGACGTATCCAAGGCGCAGCGGGGCATCATCTACATCGATGAGATTGATAAGACGGCGCGCAAGAACGCCAACCCGTCTGTGACGCGGGACGTGTCCGGGGAGGGCGTGCAGCAGGCGTTGCTGAAGATTGTGGAAGGATGCATTGCGAATGTTCCGCCACAAGGGGGACGGAAGCATCCGCAGCAGGAGTTCATCCAGATTGATACCAGCGGCATCTTGTTCATCTGCGGCGGGGCGTTCGAGGGAATGGATGAGTTAATTGCCGCCCGGGTGAACAAGGACAAGCGCAGCATCGGGTTCGGATCAGAGCGAATGGCGGATGATCCGGCAGAACGCAGCCGCGTGATGGCGCAGCTGAGCCACGACGATATTCTTTCGTACGGCATGATTCCGGAATTCGTTGGACGGATGCCCCTTGCGGTTGCCCTAGATCCGTTGCAGAAACCTGATTTGCTTGAGGTGCTCACGAAGCCCAGGAACGCTCTCGTGAAGCAGTATGCAAGCCTTCTGGGGCAGGATGGCGTGAATCTGGAATTTACGGATGAGGCGCTGGAGGCGGTGGCAGATCGGGCGCTGTCACAGAAGACAGGCGCGCGCGGACTGCGGACAGTTGTGGAGGAAATCCTGCTGGACGTCATGTACGAGCTGCCGAGCATGGAGGGCATCACGCGCTGCCTGATCACCGCTGACACAATTCACAACAAGGTTCCCCCGTTGCTGTTCAATGCCAAGGGCGCGACAGTGGCGCTCAGGCCGGAAGAAGAGAGCGCCTAGGTCTTTTGCCTGCACCTCAACCCTCTCCCTTAGAGCGGGGGTTTTTGGCGGTTGGTGTTACCGTATTGGATTGCATTCCAGGATTCAGATTCCCGCGTTCGCGGGAATGACGGATATGGCGTGGGAATGACGGGAATCAGGATTCTCCGATTGCCGCCTCGATTCTGTCTGTGATATCGAGGCCGTTTTGCAGCGGCTGACCGATGCCATCTGTCACGACACGGTCGTCACCGATTCTTACGTTACCGTCAGCTATCTGACGCAGCGACTCGACGAGCGTCAGGGCCTCCCTGCGGAGCCCCTCTCGGCGGATCTTGGCAAACAAGGGGTGCTCCTCACCGTTTTCTTGCCGCAGGGGATCGATGGACTTTCCGGCGACATCATCCCAGAGGCCGTCGAATTCCGGCCCGCGTATGGGGAAGCGGCACCAGGCGATTACGGGGCCTCTATCGACTTCCGCCGTCGATAGCTGCACCATGACGCCTGTTTCTTCCGCTTGCGTGGCAATCAGTTCCCAAATGACGTCCTGCCACGCGCCTACGGGACCGCCGGGTAGGGCGGGGTGGAGATTGAGCGCAGGGCAGGCATTAACGATGTCCTCGCTGACGATGAGCATGAGGCCCGCAAAAACGAGCGCATCGACGGGTCTGTGCTGAATGGCGGATAGCAGGTCGGCGTTGTAGCGGTCTCTCCATGAGGGGTCGTTGGCGCGATGCTGCCTATAGTCTCGGAGTGAGAGCGAGACAGTGGTCAGGCCGTAACTCTCGGCCTGGTCGAGGAACATATCGCTGCCTTCTGCCTCGCCGCGCGTGCGAGTGCAGAGAACGTAGTCGATGGATGCGCTTAGCCCGCCGTTGGCGATTGCCTTGTGCGCCGCTTCAAGGAGCCCCCGGGAGCCGGAGCCGCGTCCGGTGGAGAGCCAGCCAAGGCGGAGGGGCGGGCGTGATGCTGTTGCGTCGTCAGTCGCCATTGGCTAAGCGTAGCATCGGGGCGTGTACGATAGTCGCTGGAGGAGATTAACAAATGGATGTTGCACAACTTCGATCCCAGATACCGGCGTTAGAGCATCAGGTGTGGATGAACACAGGGTGGTCAGGGCCGTCGCCTTCGTCGGTTGTGGAGGCCATCAAGAACCGCATTGATATGGAGGCGATGGAACCGCCGGCCAGTATGAGGGTGATCGAGACGGCCCGGGAGATTCGCAGCCAGGCCCTGCAGGCCGTCGGCAGGCTAATGAATGCCTCCGAAGAAGAACTGGTCATGACACGAAATACAACCGAGGGGCTCAATATCGTCATGAGCGGGTTGGACTGGCAGCCGGGCGACGAAATCGTTACGTGCAGCCTGGAGCATCCGTCCGTTCTTGCGCCCGCGTGGATGATCGGCCTGCGGTACGGCGTTGGCGTTCGCATCGTCGCTCTGGATCCTCACGATCCCGCCGACGTCATCCTGGAGAAATTCCAGGCGGCCATGACACCGAGGACGCGCCTGATTTTCATCAGCCACATCCAGTATTCAACCGGGATGCGGATGCCCGCTCCGGAGCTTGCGCGGATGGCGCATGAGAACGGCGCGGAAATCCTTCTGGACGGGGCACAGACGGCGGGACATATTGCGCTGGACATGGCGGCCGACGACTATGACTACTACTCAATACCCGGCCAGAAGTGGATGCTGGGGTTTGAGGGTGTGGGGGCGCTGTACATCCGGCGAGAATTACTCACTGCTGTGCATCCTGCGCATACGGGCGGACGGCACATGGAATCGCCAGTCACGCCGAACCATATCGTTCCGAACCCCGCCACCATGGATAAGTTCCTTGGAGGATCGGGGAGCATACCGCTGCAGGCGGCGTTTCTTGAGGCGACACGCTTTATTGAGCCGATAGGGATCGGCAATATCGAGGCACGCAACCTTCAGTTAGCATCTCGCCTCAAGGCCCAACTGAGGGAATCACCCCACGTGACCGTGCTGTCGCCGGAGGATGGGCCGTTAGCGTCCGGGCTCGTTTCGTTCGCCGTTGAGGGCTGGGAACCAGATGCGCTTGACGATCAACTCTGGGAAAACAACCGCATTGTTGTGCGCCACATCGAACACCCGGAGGGCGTGCGCGCATCGCTGCACTTCTTCAATACGGAGGAGGAAGTGGATCAACTGGCTGCGGCGGTGCGGAATCTAGCGTAAGGGGACGCGCGCTAGCAGTTTATGAGGAGCGGGCCAAGCCTATCTTTCGGCTGAAAACAGTCCATCGCGTGGCGAGGTGGATGAGGGGCGTGGTGCGCTTGCCGTGGATTGACGCGTGGCGGAGGGCGTCCATGAAATCTTCCCGGCCCTCAAACGCCGGTATGTCCGTGTAGGCGTTGCCGATCTCGCGGGCGGTGTGGGCATCCGTGACTCCGACAGGCCGGATGTCGTGTTTCTCCCCATACTCGCGGATGAACTCCACGCCGCGCATGATGTCGCCCCTAAGGGTTGTGCGGGCGTTGAACGCTTCAATAATGTCGACGTCCGGAAGTATGTCCATCAACGCGGGCAGGGTGATGTGCTTGCGGCGGAATCGGTCAAACGGGTGTGGCACCTGCACGAAGCCGCCCTGGTCCTTGATGCGCTTGACGGACTCCTTGGCGGAGAGGTCGCGCGGGATGTCCTCCTCAAGAAACAGTCCGATGATCTCTCCGTCCGCCGTTCTCAGTTCCGCACCGATGATGACGGGGAACGGGGCGATCTCTCGAACAGCAAGCGCGCCGCGAATGGTGTGGTGATCCGTGACGGCGATGACGTCTATGCCCTTGCGCTGGCAAGCTCGGATGAGAGATTCGGGGGATAGCTGGGAATCGGGGGAGACGCGGGTGTGGATGTGGAAGTCTGCGCGCATTAGTGAAGGGAAACTAGGCGCGCTCCACGTAGTCGCCGCTACGCGTGTCCACGACGACGGCGATGCCGTTCTCGACGAACATGGGGACGGTGATGACGAGGCCGGTCTCGAGCGTGGCAGGCTTGGTGCCCGCGTTGGCGGTGTCGCCCTTGAACGCGGGAGGCGTTTCTACGATTTTCAAGGTGACTGTCGTGGGCAGTTCGACGCCGATGGGCGCGTCCTGGTAAAAGACCATGTCGAGGTTCATGTTCTCCGTCAGGTAGGGCAGTGAGTCCTCGATTTGGTCACGGTCGACGGGGAACTGTTCAAAGGATTCGGTGTCCATGAAGTGGTAGAGGCCGTCCTCGCTGTAGAGGAATTGGACGGAGCGGGTCTCAAGCGTGGCACGAGTGAAGCGCTCGCCTGCCTGGACGGTGCGCTCTATGGTGTGGCCGCCCTTGATGTCGCGCAGCTTCATGCGGACCTGGGCGGAGCCGCGTCCGATCTTGAGGTGGTGAAAGTCGAGCAGCTGGTACAGCGTGCCGCCGATCTCAATGGTTACGCCTCGGCGAAGGTCGCCCGTTTCAATCATTCCGTGCTAACTCCCGTTCTTCACGTTGATCTTGGGCGCGCTGCTCAATACGCTGCAACGCCCATCCTTGAACTCAACGATGTCCTCAATACGGACTCCGCCCCAACCGGTGATGTAGATGCCGGGCTCGACAGTGAAGATCATGCCCTGCGTCAGGACGTCCGGCGCGCGCTGCCCAAGGCGCGGATATTCATGAATGGCAAGGCCGACACCGTGTCCGAGCGAGTGGCCGAACTCCGGGCCGTGCCCCGCTTTTTCGATGATGTTTCGCGCGAGGGCGTCTGCCTGATCGCCCGTCATGCCCTCTTCGATGGTGGCGATGGCCGTTTCCTGGGCGGTTAGGACAATGTCATATATGCGCCGGAACTGGTCATCGTGGTCGCCGATGCAGATGGTGCGGGTCATGTCAGCGTGATAACCGTCCACGCGCGCGCCGATGTCGATGACGATTGGGGCGCCGACAGCGATAGGCTCGGCGGAGGGGCTATGGTGCGCCATTGCGCCGTTTGGGCCTGATGCGACGATCAGTTCAAAGGCGATGCTTTCCGCGCCGCGGTTGCGCATGGCCATCTCAATGCGCCACGCGACGTCCTGTTCGGACGCGCCCGGCTCCAGGCCATCGCGCACTTCGACAAATGCCTCGTCCGTGATGCGGATGGCGGAGATGAGGGCGTCGCGCTCGGCGTCGTCCTTGATGGCGCGAATCGTCTCGATGGTGTCGTTGATGGGGACGAGTTCCTTACCGGCCTCGCCGCAGAGATCGGCAAGCCGTTTGTGGGTGGCTACGGTGACGTGGGACTCCTCGAAGCCGACGCGTTTGGCGTCGCCCATGGATGCCAGCATCTCCTTGAACCACTCGCTGCCCGGACCGGCCATGTGGACGACCTGGTACTCCGGCGACTGGTTGGCCGCCTGCTCCGTGTAGCGTGAGTCGGTGGCGAGCAAGGCGTTTTCAGGGGTGATGAAGAGGGAGCCGGCGGAGCCGCTGAATCCACTCATATAACGGCGGTTCTCCGGCTGGGAGACCCATACGGCGTCCACGCCGGCGGGCTCCATGGCCTCTCGCAGATTGGTAAGTCGGTCTGTGACGCTCATCGGTCTTCTTATCCCTGGCTGAGCTCATCTATGAGATAGTCTAATGCCCAGAGGTAGGCCCGCCAGCCGAAGCCCGTCATCTGTCCGCGGGCGATTGGGGCGATGACGCTGCGTCGCCGAAACTCCTCACGGGCGTGGATGTTAGAGAGATGGACTTCAACGGTGGGCGCACCAACGTCCTGCAGGGCATCCCGGAGACTGAGGCCGTAATGTGTGAGCGCGCCGGGGTTGATGACGATGCCGTCAATGCCGTTGGGAATCTCCGACTGAAGAAAATCGACGATGCCGCCCTCGTGGTTCGACTGGAAGCAGACGCACTCAGCGCCGCGTTCCGCGACGCGTGCAGTAAATGATTCCTCGATCTCGGCGAGGGTTGTTGTGCCGTAGACGGCGGGGTCTCTCTGGCCCAGCCGATTCAGGTTCGGGCCGTTAATCAGCAGTATTCTCATGCTTTTTGTCGTTCGCGTTCAGTGTCGATATGTCAGAGGAGTTGGTGTTCCGAGTTCCGGCATTGGTAGTCGGTACGCTTCCAACCCACTGTTGCCATTCTATCAGTCGGGAATGTCTTTTCGTTGAGATTACGTATCGTCGTCGCGGTTCATGCCGGGGTGGGCACGAGCGTAGGCTTGTGCCATCTGCGCCTGCGAGACGTGGGTATAGATTTCCGTGGTGGCGACGGAGGCGTGTCCAAGCATCTCCTGCACCAGCCGCAGATCCGCGCCGCCGTCTAGCATGTGCGTGGCAAAGGAATGGCGGAGGGTGTGGGGATGGATGTCCTCCGGCAGGTTTTCCACACGGGCCCACTTCTTGAGGGAGAGCTCAATGCCGCGTGTGGTCAGGCGTCCGCCACGGCTGTTGAAGAAGACCGCGGCGCGAGTCCTGATTCCCCGGGCAAGCAGCGGGCGAGCATCGTTGATATACGTCGCGAGGGCCTCTCGGCAGGGTTCTCCGAAGAGTGTCTCGCGCTGTTTGGAGCGTTTGCCCCACACGCGAGCGACACGGTTGCGGAGATCTAGTCCTGCCAAGTCCAGCGAGGCGATCTCCGCCACACGCAGACCCGCGCCATAGGCGAGCTCCAGGACGGCATGGTCTCGCAGGGCGAGGGCGCGCTGCAGGGCCGCCTGCTTGTCCACGGTTGACGCATCAATGCGGGTTGCGAACCGGAGCGGCGCGTGGACGAGTCGCTCGGCGTCACGTTCTGAGAGGAGGTCCGGCAGGCGGCGACCGATCTTGGGGGAGGGCGTCTTCGTGATGACTTCGGGGTTTTCAATGACACCCTCGCGTGCCAGAAAGCGCCAGAAAGAACGGAGAGCGGAGAGACGGCGGGCGATGGAGGAACGGGCCGAGCCGTCCATCGTGAGGTCATAGACCCATCGTTGCGCGTGGTCGCGGGTGGCGTTCGGCAGCTGTTTGACACCTACCTCGGCCAGGAATTGCAGGAATAGGCCGATGTCGGCCATGTAGTTACGGAGCGTATAGCGTGATGCGCCGCGTTCGTATTCGAGGAATTCGGTGAAATCCTTGAGCCGGGCGGCCCACTCCTTGGGGATTGGAGCGGCGTCCGTAGGCTGGTCTATGGTCCGTGCGCGCGCTTGTGCCATGCACACATTTTAGACCAGGTTTGAAAATGGTGGCGGGCAGATCTTTGATCGGCGTTACGAAGATTGTTGGCGCAACGGGATTCAGATTCCCGCCTTCGCGGGAATGACGTGGTGATGGCAAGGAGGGTCATCCCCTCCCTCGCCCTCCCCCATCAAAAGGGGAGGGGATTCAGCGCCGATTAAACTTCGACTAGTTGTGGTTCCGGTTGCGGCTGTTCGGTGGTGAGTTCCTCGCGGGAGCCCTGCCAGCCGCATTCCTTGTCATTGCACGTGGCATCGGTCCGACTCGAAGCAACAACAAGACCGCTGCAGTCAGGACACGGTTGGGGCAGCGGCTCCTGGTTGGTGAGGAAGTTGCAGTTGGGGTAGTTGGAGCAGCCGTAGAAGGGACGGCGGGACTTGCGGGACGATCGCTGTACGAGTTCGCCGCCACAGTCCGGGCAATGTGCCCCTGTGCCCTTCTGAATGCGCTTCATGCCGCGACACTCAGGAAATCGCGAGCATGAAAGGAACGGGCCGTAGCGGCCGCGCTTGATGACCATATTCGCGCCGCAGTCCGGGCAAATCTCGTCCGTTTCCTCGTCGATGTTGCTGACGCGCTCAATGTTCGCCTGCGCCGTGTCGATCTTCTCATTGAAGGGGCCGTAGAAGTCTCTTAGCACGGGCACCCACTCACGCTCGCCCCGCGCAACATCGTCAAGCTCCTCTTCAATGCGAGACGTGAAATCGAAGCTGACAATCTCGGGGAAATGCTGTGAGAGTAGACCGGACACCGCAGTGCCGAGCTTGAGAGGTCGGAAGCGGTTGTCCGCCTTGTCCACGTAGCCGCGATCCTGGATTGTGCTGAGGATGGCGGCGTAGGTGCTTGGGCGTCCGATGCCGCGCTCTTCCAGCGCCCTGATCAGGGTGGCCTCAGTGAAGCGGGGCGGGGGCTGCGTGAAGCGCTGTGTTCCCGCGACATTGCGCAGGTCGAGCGGCTGTCCCTCCCGCATATCCGGGAGCACTCGCCCCTCGTCGGATTCCGCGTCCGGTTCATCAAGGCCCTCGCGATAGACGGCCAGGTAGCCGGAGAACGTCATGATGGATCCGCTAACGCGGAGGGTATGGCTGACGCCGGACGGTGCGCCGGAGGCCGTGATGTCCACGGTCGTCTGGTCGAACTTTGCGTCGGCCATCTGTGATGCTAACGCGCGCTGCCAGATGAGCTGGTACAGGTTAAATTGCTCGCGGTTCAGAGAGTTTCGCAGAGAATCCGGGTCGCGCATGAAGGACGTCGGGCGGATGGCCTCATGAGCTTCCTGCGCTCCCTTGACGCGGCGCGAGAAAGACCGTGGTGAGGGAGGTACGTGATCCTTGCTATAGCGGTTGCCGATGACGGCTCGCGCCTCTTGCACGGCCTCGTTCGCCATGTTGGTTGAATCCGTCCGCATGTAGGTGATAAGGCCAATGGGGCCCTCATTGCCGATGGACAGTCCTTCATAAAGCTGCTGCGCCACGGTCATAGTCCGCCGGGCGGTGAACCGCAGTTTGCGGAACGCCTCCTGCTGGAGTGTGGACGTGATGAACGGCGGGCCGGGGCGGCGCGTGGTCTCGCGGCGGCGGACGGACGCGATCTGGTAAGAGCTGGCGCGCAGATCTTCGAGAATCCTGTCGGCGTTCTCCTGATTCGGGATAACGACGGCGCGGCTTCCGCCCAGCTCTGACCTGTAACGCGCAGCGACATCTTCCGGCGTGGCTGCCTGCGTTGCGAGGTCGGCGTCGATTTCCCAATACTCCTGGGGCACGAATGCGTCGATTTCCGCTTCGCGTTCAACGACGAGGCGAAGGGCGGCAGATTGCACGCGACCGGCAGAGAGTCCCTTGCGAACCTTGCTCCAGAGAACGGGGCTAAGGCGGTATCCGACGAGGCGGTCAAGGACGCGGCGCGCCTGGTAGGCGTTTACAAGATCAACATCGATGCCGCCGACTCTGTTCGAGGCCTTGTCACTGGCCATGCCGTCGGATTCTTCGAAGGCGCGACGGACGGCGTTCTCCGTCACCTCATGGAAGACGACACGGCGGATCCGCTCCTGTGGAATGGCGGCTGCATGCATCAGATGCCATGCGATGGCCTCGCCCTCACGGTCAGGGTCTGTTGCGAGGTAAACGGTGCCCGCGGCGCTCGCGGCGGCTTTGATTTCCTTGACGACGGCAGACTTGTCACGCGGAACCACGTAGTCGGGCGCGAAATCCGCTTCCACGTCGATGGCCAACTTGCTCTTGGGCAGGTCGCGGACGTGGCCGACGGAGGCGAGGACGTTGTAGCCGTTACCCAGGATGCGGGAAAGCGTGCGAGCCTTGGCGGGCGACTCAACGATGACGACATCGCCGCCGGGGACAATATTACTGCGGGTCGCCGCGCTCGACCGACGGGCAGTCGATGAGCGGCCCTTGGTTGATGCAGGCGTCTTCTTTGTCTTACGTGTGGTTGTCGACTTCTTTCGACCGGTTGTCATTCGATTCTTGCCTCTTTAGGTGAGCTGATTTTCGGCGGTTCTGGTCTCGGTCTGTTCCCCGCTGTTGGTGTTTCCTCTTTTTGATTCGTAAATCGCATGAGCCTCTCGTGTCAAGACGTAGTGCATACCGCCTACCTGTCTTACGAGATCGTTCAGTTCCAACACAGTAAGGGTACTGGACACTTCAGGCATCGACATTCCGGAGGCACGATAGATCTCATCGATGTGGATGGGAGACCTGCTGAGAACCTTGAGGACGGCGGCTTGTTCTTCGTCAACGGGCTCTGTCGTGGAAGGGAGATTTAGCTGCCGATCTTCCTGTGATAGGTTCAGTTCCTGCAGGATGTCCTCGGCGGTCAGCACAAGCTTGGCCTCGCCGTTCTGAATGAGCAGGTTGGGGCCGCGGCTACGCTCGCTGAGGGCGCTTCCGGGGACGGCAAAGACCTCCCGGTTCTGTTCCAAGGCCTGGCGCGCCGTGATCAGCGCGCCGCTTTTCTCGCTTCCCTCAATCACAAGGCAGCCGACACTGATGCCGCTCATGATGCGGTTGCGGCGCGGGAAGTTCTCTTTCATCGGAGGCGTGCCGATTGGGTAGTCGCTGATGAGCGCGCCGTGCTCTACAATCTCTGCTGCCATCTTGCGATTCTGCGCGGGATAGATGATATCTACACCACTGCCGAGTACTGCGATTGTCCTGCCGCGATTCTGCAAGGTGGCATAGTGAGCGGTTGAGTCTATGCCGGCGGCGAGCCCGCTGGATATTGTGAGTCCTGCATGCACCAGGTCTCTGACGAATTCACGAGTGACCTCGCGGCCGTATGGCGTGGCCTTGCGGGTTCCAACGACAGCCAGCGAAAGATCGTCCTCCGGCTGGAATTCCCCCTTGACGTACAAGACAGGGGGCATGTCATAGATCTGTCGTAGGCGGGCAGGGTATTGCTCATCGTGCCAGGTGTAGGCGTTGACGCGGTGACGGTGCAGCCTCTCAAGCTCATCCTCGGGTTCGATGTCGACACGCGTCTTGAGGATTTCGTCCACCGTACGCCCATCGAGACGAGTGGCGCGGAGCTCGGACTCTGTGGCGTGCCAAGCGTCTTTCAGAGTAGGGAAATGCGACTCGAGATGTCCGAATCTGACCCGGCCGAGCCTGCTGACGCGCTGAAACGCAATCCAATATGGGAGATCGTCATTCACGATTCAAAGCTATCGATTTCGGGGTGAGGGGTCAAGGATTGTTCTCGGTTCGCGATCCATGTTGATGGGCCTGTGGGGTTCGCGGTGCGCGTTCCGGCATGAGTGGTTGTTGGGCAATGAGAAAAAATGGCGGAGAGAGCGGGATTCGAACCCGCGAGGGCCCGGTAAGACCCTACACGCTTTCCAGGCGTGCCTGTTCGGCCACTCCAGCACCTCTCCGTCTTGTGTAATGGCGGAGAGGGTGGGATTCGAACCCACGGTACCCGTGAAGATACTCCGCTTTTCGAGAGCGACGCCTTAAACCGCTCGGCCACCTCTCCGTGGAGGCCTCTCCGATGGACATTATACGCGTGGCAAGTGGAGGTTGTGTTGGATATCTGGGCTGAGCGGTCATGCGCACACAGGGCGATAATTCAGGTGGAAGGGGCTTTTTGAGGACGATTCTTCTTGACAGTTCCCTACCTGCGCCAATATGATTAAGTGTCTTTAAACCGTTCGACGCGCGTATTTCGGCCAATCTACACAGCGTCAGACGGGGTTAGCAGGAGGGAGCAGCGCGTGTTTAAAGGGAAAGCATTTTGGATGCCCCTTGTTCTGATTACTGCCTTTATTCTTGTCTTGGCGGCATGTACGGGTCCGGGAGGAGCACAGGGTGAGCGAGGCCCTGCGGGCCCCGCAGGAGCGCCCGGCTCGGACGGCGTTGACGGTCAACAGGGGCCGCCCGGCCAGCCTGGAGAGGCAGGAGCACCCGGAGAGGCAGGAGCGCCAGGCGCGCCCGGACCGGGAGCCATCAATCCCGAAGCCAATATCAATACCCTCGACCCGAACGTCATTCTCGTTCCGGGAACGACACGAGTGACATTCAGGCTGTCCGGCTTCCCACGACGGGATGACGTGACGCTCTACATTCGTGAGGCGCTTGGCGCGGCCACTGATTACGAAATGGGGACCGCCCAGGTGAATTCATCCGGCGCTCTTGAGATGGTGGTTGGCACCGATCTGTTGCCCGCAATACCTGAGGCACTGCCACCTGGCGTGTGGACGGTTATCGCAGTGGGCAGTCGCACACCGGAGGGAGCGGCCGGACCGGCGGCTGCCAGCACAGCAATCCGCGTCTACGGCCCGGGTGAGGCTCCGACGCTGGGCGGCAAGTAGCCGACACCTGACAACTCTTTAGTCACGATTGACGGGGGTGCCCATGGGCGCCCCCGTATTCGTTTTGTCTAGGGACTATTCACCCCCACCATGAACCTTCCCTTACCAGGGGGACGGGATTCTTGAATCGCGTTACATGGTTGAGCTGCGCAATGGTGATTTCAGATTCTTCGCTGTGCTCAGAACGACAAGGGAAGCGCCCAGAATGACAGTGGGGTTGGGGCGGGGATGATGGGGAACGCCCTTCGACAGGCTCAAGGCGAGCGGGTGTGGCGCGAGATTAGGCGGAGGCGGCGGTGGGCGTGTGGTCTTCAGTGTCGATGCCGGTGGGTGACTCGCCGTGAAGGAGTCGCACCTGGCGGACGCGGCGGCCCGTCGTGGACAGGATGGTCATAGTCAAGCCGTTGTCACTGACGGTCTCACCGGGGTGCGGGATGCGCCCCAGCGCGTAGAGGATGAGCCCGCCAACGGTATCAACGCCCTCTGCGTGCAGTTCCACGTTGAACATCTCGTTGATGTACTTGAGGGGAGCGCGGGCGTCGACGATGGCCTCCTGCTCGTTCACCCGGCGAACCAGTGGTTCGCTGGCGGTGAACTCATCGTCGATATCTCCAACAATCTCTTCCAGCAAGTCTTCGTTAGTAACCAGTCCGACGAGACTGCCGTATTCGTCGACAACCAAGGCGATATGAACGCGGCGTGCCTGGAACTCGCGCAAGAGGTCGCCAACGCGCTTGGTTTCCGGAACGTGCAGCGGAGGACGGATGATGGACTCAAGAGTTGAATCTCCGGCCTTGTTCTGGAATGCGGCGAGTAGATCCTTGGCGTAGACGATGCCGATAGTGTCGTCGAGGCTGCCCCGGTAGAGTGGCAGGCGACTGTACCCCTCCTGCATGACGATCTGGACGGCGTCTTCGAGTGACGAGCCGGTCTCAATGCCAACAACATCCGGTCGCGGAACCATTACCTCGCGGACGGCCAGCGACTCCAACCGAACAAGGCCGCGCATGACGTTTCGCTCCCACTCCTCATCCAGAGTGACGGCAGCGTCCGTGCCGTTTGCATGATCGCTGTTGCCATTGCGTTGGTCGGAGCGTTCCACAGGCGCGTTATCTGACCGTTTCTGTCCCAGTGCGCGGGCGAGCGGACGGAAGAGGGCGCGGAGAGCTGAGGCCGGTATGGATAGAACGGCGTTGACAAATGCTGCCGGTGGCGCGGATACGAGGGCCAGGCGATCGCCGTCATGGCCGCCCCAGACTCGCCCGGCGGCCTGCGCCAATATGACCCCTCCGATGGTGAGCGCGATTCCGAGCAGAACCTCCAAAGAGGGCCAGGGGGTATACGTCGACACGAGGCCAAAGCTGATGATGGCAAACAGAACCGTCGCCGTGGAACGGATCATGAGGGCGGCCATCGCCAGGGAATCGTGGGATTCCTGCAGTTGGGCAAGGCGGCGCGCGCCCGGTCGTCGACGTTGAACCAACCGCTCCAGCCGCTCTCCCCGTGTCTGGAAGAAGGCGTCCTCAAGCGCCACAACCAGTGTCAACAGGATTAACGCCAGCGGGTACGCCGGCAGTAGTAGGGCGGACATTGGTGTCTATGCCCCGGCGACGTTAGTCATGCGTCGACCCGGCGCAAATTGTGCGTGCCCCGTACTTGGGGGCTCTAAATCGGTTGCCATATCTGAACGACGCCATGCTATGGGGCGAAGGGATATTCTGTCAAGACGCCTCCGCAACTTTTTCAACGTTGCGGAACGTGCGGCGGTGAATAGGGGAAGGGCCGATCTGGCGCAATGCAGCCAGATGTTTGGGCGTCCCGTACCCCTTGTTTTCTGCCAGCCCGTAGCCGGGGTGTTGGCTGTCCAGCCGGCGCATGATCTCGTCACGGGCGACCTTCGCAATGATGGATGCCGCCGAGACCGAGATGGAGACCTGGTCGCCACGCGTAAGCGCCAACTGCGGAATATCGTCAGGGAGGGGGAGCGCGAAGCCGTCAACGAGGATGCCGTCTACGCGGCTGCCGAGCACGTTGAGTGCGGCGAGCATAGCCTCACGGGTTGCAGCGGCGATGCCTGCGGAATCGATGTTGCTTGCAGGCGTCATTGCAAGGCCGACGGCGGCGTCCTGCAGGATGAGCTTTGCCAGGCGTTCTCGCTCGGGAGCGCCGAGTTTCTTGGAATCGTCAACATCATCGAACCATGCCAATGGTTGGGCGGGGAGGATGACCGCGGCTGCGGCGACCGGGCCTGCGAGCGCGCCACGTCCCGCCTCGTCGATGCCGGCGATGGTGTGGGCGCCCTTTAGGAGCAACTCGCGCTCGTAGGAGAGGCCAGGGCGCGTGACGGGGGGGACGATGGGACGGCGTGACCGAGAGGCGCCGCCGTCCGGAGGATCAGTTTTCAGCGGGAACCTCTCTCGAGGCAGTGAGAACTTCCCTGATGTGGTTGATTGCGCCGGCGTGGAGGTTGGCGTGCGTGGTCAGGGTGATGAGGTAGCGGATGCGACGCATCCCGCTGTCCGTCTCAATGTCCAGACCTTCCGGCCCGAGTTCCTCAATGGTGCGCAACACGGCCTGGAACGTGAGCGCCAAGTACTCCAGCAACGCCTTCTTGGGCGGCTCCTGAAAGTGGGCGCGCTGTGTTGCGGTGTATGCCTGCCCGGTGTCTTCAAGGGGCAGGCCGAATTCCCGTGCATAGCCATGTGTCTCATTGATTTCGGGTCGGTTGAGGATCTGCTTATGGAGCAGGGCGTCCTGCACACGGGCGACGTGCCAGAGGTAGTATCCGGCGGACGGCGTCTCTGGGAACGGCCGCCATGCCATGTCCTCCTCGGACATCGTTTCGACGGCCTGCGTCAGGGTGCGGTGACATGCCTCAAAAACGCCTGCAAGAGCGTCGCCGGACGGGTATCCGTTCTGGACATGACCGGCGGAATCCCCGCGATTTAGAAAGTCACGCAAACCATGCGACAAAGCGATGATGGACATTATTACCTCTTTACCCCGAGAACAATTTTACACCGCTTGGGCAGTAAAAGTAGAGGCTTGCGGCTCCTCGACGGCTACCGTTCGCTCAATCACACCGCCGCCGAGCATCCGGCCGTCATTGTAGAGAACGACTGCCTGACCGGGCGTAACCGCGCGCTGCGGCTCGTCAAACTCAAGAGTAAAGCCGTCGCCGTCCGCGTCCGGGATGAGGAGGGCGGGCGCTTCGGGGGACTTGTACCGCACCTTGGCCAATACGCGCGTCGGGACGCCGGTGGGGGAGACCCCGTCGATATATGTTGCCTGCGCTGCGCGCAACGAGTCTGCGAGGAGATGATCCTCCGGGCCGATCACAATGGTGTTCTCGGCGGTGTCGATGTCGATGACGTACATGCGGCGGCCTGCGGGGGACGGCGGGAGACCCTTGCGCTGACCAACCGTGTAGCCCGCAGTTCCCATGTGAGAGCCGACGTGCTTGCCGTCGACGTCGAGGATGGGGCCGGGCGTGAGCGCCATGTGTTCAGAAAGAAAGGCCCTGTAATTTCCCGAGGGTACGAAGCAGACCTCCTGGCTGTCCGGCTTGTCCGCGACGGGCAGCTCAAGCTCATGAGCGATGCGCCGCACGTCCTGCTTGGGCAACTCGCCGATAGGGAACAATGAGCGGCGTAGTTCCTCCTGTCCGAGCCCGTAGAGCACGTAGGTCTGGTCCTTGGAGGCGTCGACGGCCTTATGCAACTCAATGCGGCCGTCCGCGTCGGCGCGGCGTCGAACGTAGTGTCCCGTGGCGATCCAATCTGCCTCAAGCGACAGTGCCCGCTGCAGGAAGAAGGCGAACTTGATCTTGTCGTTGCAGGCGATGCAGGGGTGTGGTGTCCGGCCGTTTTTGTACTCGCGGATAAAATATTCGATGACGTGCTTGCGGAACTCCTCCTCCATGTTGAGGACGTAGTGCGGCATATCAAGCTTCTGAGCCACCCGCTTGGCGTCAAACACGTCCTCCACGGAGCAGCAGGCGCGGTTGTGGCGGGACGCGCCCTCCACGTCGTCGCTCCAGAGGCGCATGGTGACGCCGATGACGTCGTAGCCCTGCTCCTTCAGCAAGTAGGCGGCGACGGAGGAATCCACCCCGCCGCTCATGGCGACAATGACTCTTTCTTTGGTATTCATTTCACCTTCTACGATACGGAGTTAGGAGATAGGGCGCAAAGGCGGGTTCGCATTAACATGTGGTTGTAGAATGATAGCGGAACGGTAACTAATGGCGTGAGAGGCAAACCGTTGTCTTCGACTATGACAGTCGTCAGGGTGAATATCCACAAGACCCTGGAAGACCGTGGTGACTACTGGGCAGCACGGTTAGAGGGATTGGCTGTGACTGCCTATGGAGACTCGCAGGAGGCGGCGGCGGCCGCGGCGGACGAGATGTTTGATTTCATCGCCGCGACATTTAAAGACAACCACACCGTAGACGAATTTCGCGGTTATCTGGATAAACACCGTGTTGGCTATACAATCTCCTATCCTGACGACAAAGAGCAGTCAGTGAGCCGCGAGGTCGTCTTTGCCTAAGTGGCTTAGCCACACGCAAGTCAGGGCTGTATTGACGCAAATGGGCTACTCACTGCTGTTCAGTGACGGCACGCATGAGGCCTATACAAATGGAGATCCCACAACCAATGTGTTCCTGACACTCGCCGAGGACATCCCGGTTGAAGACCTGCAGGATCAATTGGAAGCGCAGGGCCTCAGCATGGATTCGTTCCATGCATTTCTTGAGGGCTTGTAGTTGCTGAGCCTGGCCTGAGGGGCATTCCCTCACCCTCTTTGTTATTCATCTCACTCTCTTCTTTGCGGAGTGAGGAGATAGGGCGCAAAGGCGCATCACATTCGACGACGGAAGAAACGTAAACCGGGCTTGGCCGTTGAGGGGTTAGCCCAGCGTTTCATTCACAAGGCGCAGGCCGTCCCGCAGCCGTTCGGACCAGTCCTCCCGCGCTCGGCGGATGGTGTTTGTACATAGCCGGAACAGACAGATAGCCTCGCGATAAGCGAGCTCCGGCTCGCTCCATCCGAAGCGTTCCAACGCGGCCTCCCTGAAGGACGTGTGGTACGCAGCGAACCTCCCGGATCGACGTTCGCTGCCAAACGCGCCGGCCCAATTCAAGTGCGCCAGAAAGTTGCCGATGTCCAGGAGGGGGTCTCCCGGCCCGGCCTCTTCGAAGTCGACGACCGCAATGCGTCCGTCATCAAACACCAGCATCTGGTCGTCGTAGAAGTCATTGTGGGCTATGCCTGTGGGACGCCACGAATGGACGAAGGGATCCAGTACTGCCGTGGCTCCATTGAGGTCTCGCAGAGAGGTCTCGTCGTCCTGAACATTCTGCCCGATGCTGCTCTTTGCTCTCTCATACGCCCCTGCCAGGTTGAAGGAAGGGTTGGTACCGGGATCAGGAGGGGTATCCCACAACGTCTGCAGTCCATCCAGAAGCAGCGAGGGCTCCGGGGCCTTGTCCCGCCGAATCTGCTGCCGCATATTCTTGCCGGGTATCTCCGAGAACCACACCACGCCGCCGTCGGCCCAATGGCCTGCGAGGCGAGGCGCGACGAATCCGGACTGCGCCACCAGGTCATGAGCCCTCAATAGTGGGACGATGGCGTCCGGTCTCATGACTCGCGCATAGAACTTTGCTCTGCCCGCGCGATGACGCAGCACGGCACGGTTCATGGCCCTGTAACGGATCACATCCACTGCGGCGCGCCGTTCCCGGAACGGCAGTACGTGCCTGTTGAGCAGTGCAAGAGCCGTGTCCGGATGGGAGGCATCAGGCAGTCCGGGCAGACGCCGATCATACGGAAACCGGGAGAGCTCGATAGGCCTGCTTCTCTCCAGGTAGGCGTAGAAATGCTGCGAGGGTAGATACGTGTCAGCGTCCCATTCCATCTCGTAGCTGACGAGGGCTGTCCGGCCTACGCGGTGAGCGAACTGACGAATACGAATGTCCTTCGGATCGACTTCCGGGCGTCCGAACTCGCGGCAGTAGGCACGCCATATCCAGTCGGCATCGAAGAGGCACGGAAGCTCACCCAATTGTGGGTCGATGGGGAAACTAACTTCCGGTCGGAGGGGAATAGCCGGTGACGTAGACCAGCTGGTTTCCTCAAGAACTGACGTCGTTGCTGTCATCACTATCGTCGCTATCGTCGTCGTTGTCGGTGGGCGTGGGCGTATCGACGCCGTCAGAGTCGGTGCCGTCATTGTCGGTAGGTGTTGGAGTATCGATGCCGTCGGAGTCGGTGCCGTCGTGATCGGTGTTGGCGGTGGTATCGAAGCCGTCGTGATCGGTATTGGCGGTGGTATCGAAGCCATCGTTGTCCGTATCGACCTGTTGCTGCTGAGCTATAGCCTGAACCTGTTGAGCGGCGACCCTCGTCTGCTGTTGGGCGGGTTCTGGAGTATCGATACCGTCAGAGTCTGTGCCGTCGTTATTGGTCAGTGGAGGGTTGTCACTGTCGGAGTCGGGATCGTCCTCGTCATCATCATCTGAATTGTCAGGGTCGTTCTCGACTGCCTGTGTACGCGAAGCAGGAGCGGCATCGTCCGGAGAATCATCGCTAATGGCGACAGCCACAGTCGCCCATACCAGAGCCAGGCCCAGTGCCAGCGAGAAGAGGATTGCGCCGAATGCAGTAATTCTGCGCATTGCCTGAACCCCTACGTTCTACCTTTCTCTTAGCGCCAACAAGCCGTTCAACGCGGACAGGATAGCACTGTCAAGCCCTTCACGCCGCGTCGTCAACCGGCTAAGCCGAGAACAGCGACGGCGATGATGGCCAATACCAGGCCGCCGCCTTTGCTCCAGTTCATCTCCTCCTTGAGGAATATCACCGCCAGCACCGCAGTGATGACGAAGCTCATCTGCACGATGGGATAGCTGATGCTGGCGTCACCGATGCGGAGGGACTCGAACAGGAGCACCGCCCACGTGACCTGGATGACTGCAATGCCCGGGGCGAATTGGGCGACGGGGCGGGTAATGCTGAAGTTGCGCCTTCGCAAGAGTGTGATGATAGCTGCCTGTTGGAAACCGACGGTCTGCGTGAGAACCATGGGAATCGCGCCAATGTCGCCGGTATCGAGGCCGGCCTTGGAGATCAGCCCGGCTACCCCAAAGAATCCGGATGCTGCAACCGCCAGAAGGATTGACCGGAGGTCGGAGCGGATTGCCGAGATCTGGGTGATATTCAAGAGAACGAGGACGGCCAGGACAGCCAGGAGGATGCCTCCAAGCTTAATCGGCTCGGCGGACTCACCGAGGATGACTATCGCGCCCAACGCCGTGACGACAAAGTTGAGCCTGAATATGGGTGCGTTGACACTTGCGTCGCCCGTGCGGAGACTCGCCACAAAGAGCGTCAATCCCAGGTAGCCGAACACACCTGCGGGCACGCCGTATAACCATGGGGTCCAGTTCTTGTGGATGAAGTCTACGGGGCCGTCATCGCCGAGAATGACCCAACTCGAGACGGCCACACCCCAGATGATCGCCGTGAATATGGTCGATTGCCAGAAGATAAAGTTGGGGGCGTCAATACCGCGTTGTTGGGCGACACGATAGAGAAGGTCGGCAACTGCGCCGAGGAGGAGGGCGGCGACGGCAAGTGTGACGGCCAGGGAATCCATCAGTCAGCCTCGCGGGGTTGGGGTGCGTTGTGTAGTATGGCCTCATGACGGAACAGGTTACTTCTACGGATACTGATGCGGCCGCCGCCGGCATCGAACTGGCGCGGAAGGCGGTCGAGATTGCGGAGGACCGGCAGGCGAGCGATATCCTCCTGCTTGATGTGCGAAATATTTGTGGCTACGCGGACGCCTTCGTGCTCATGACGGTGGAGTCCAAGCGGCAAGGTCAGGCAATCCAGGAGGCGATGCACAAGGGGTTGAAGGATTCCGGTCAGGCGGTCCTGCGAACGGAGGGCGACGCGGACTCCGGGTGGCTGCTGATGGACTTCAATGACGTAATTGTCCACATCTTTGCCGGGGAGCAGCGGGAGCTCTATGGGCTGGAGCAGTTGTGGCGCAGCGCCGTGCCGCTGGTCAGGATTCAATGAGCCACTGCTCCGTGGCCTGCTGATAGTCGATCAACTCTGACTCATCGAACCAGAGCGAAACCTCACGCGCCGCAGATTCCGGCCCGTCCGAGCCGTGCACCAGGTTCAACCCAAGTGACAGGCCAAGGTCGGCGCGGATGCTGCCCGGAGCGGCCTTTGCGGGATCCGTCGCGCCCATCGTCTGCCGGGCAAGCTCGATGGCCCGCTCGCCTTCCAGCACCATTGCCAGCAGCGGGGATGACGTGATGAAGTCCAGGAGTCCCGGGAGGAAGGGCTTGCCAACGTGCTCGGCATAGTGCTCCTCTGCAAGAGACCGCTCAACACGCATGAATTTCGCGCCGACGACCTTTAGGCCGCGCTTCTCGAATCGTCCAAGAATTTCGCCCGCCAAGCTGCGCTGCACGGCGTCCGGCTTGATGAGGATAAGGGTACGTTCTACTGCCATTCTGTCTTCGTGTCTCCTGTGTGATGACGTTGGGGAAATGTCTTCAATAGGGTAGCAGACGGGGATAGTTGACACGTGCGCCTGGGTCAAATACTTTGGGTGAGTGAAAGTGTTGGATACCAATGGACATTCGGCGGTGCGAGAACGAACCGGTGACGATGTGACGACGCCGGATGAGTCTGCCCGCGCGGCCAACCCAACAACACAGCGACTGATTGAAGACCTTGAGGTCATCTTCCGCCTGCTGAGGCCGTCGATCGCGGACGACTGGTTCACCGTCGATTTGACGATGCCCCAGCTGCGCGCGCTCTTTGCGCTGCGCCGCCACGGCGACTGCCGCATGGGCATCGTTGCCGGCCAGCTTGGCACATCGTTGTCCACCGCGACGGGGGTCATTGACCGCCTTGTCGAGCGCGGACTCGTCGAACGCTGGCAGGATCCCGATGATCGCCGCTCCAACGTCTGTCGCCTCACGTCCGACGGCGTAGATCTCGCGGAGCGTCTCCTGAACCTGCGTCGCCGGGCGTGGGAAGAGCGTCTCAATGAACTCACCTCGGGTGAGGCAGACGGCGCGCAACAGGGCCTCGCCACCTTGCTTGAGGGTTTGAAACGATTACAGGAAGCCGAAGCCGCAGAAGAAAACCGATCTGAGGTGTCCGCCTCATGATGGGGGGAGGACCGACGGGCGGCCCCGACGGAACGCGGGGTGGCCCCGGCGTTGGGGGACAGCCTCCAGGCCCCGTCACTGAAAGGCGGGGCGTCGGGTTCCGCGCGATTGCGTCCCTGACCGTACCGGCGTATCGCCTGTATTTCCTGTTTGTTCTCGGCCAGATGGGCGCGATGAACATGCAGATGATGGCGCGCTCCTGGTACGTGTACGAGTTATCCAAGACACCCGGCACGAACGACGGCAGCGTAACGATGCTGGGGGCGGTCGCGCTGGCAAACGGATTGCCGATGTTGACCCTCTCTCTGTTTGGCGGAGTGCTTGCCGACCGCGTGCCGAAGAAGCAAGTGCTCATCATCGGGCAAATCATGTCTACGATCGTCACGGTGGGCGTGGCCATGTCCATCACGCTTGGCTCCATATCCGTCTGGCATCTGCTCATTGCGTCGTTCCTGCAGGGAATCGTGATGGCGCTGATGATGCCTGCGCGACAGGCGATCATCCCGGAGCTAGTGAGCGCGAACATGATCACGAACGCCGTGGCGTTGAACGGCGCGGCGATGAACCTGCTCCGCCTGATGGGCCCGGCGCTGGCCGGATTCCTCATCGCCCTGTGGGACATCGAGGGCGTGTACTACATCATGGCGGTGCTGTACGGCACAGGCGTCATCATGCTGATGGGTCTCCCACTGTCGGGCGCCGTTGCTCTGCGTGGCTCCGGCATGCTGAAGCAGGTGGGCGAGGGTCTCACGTATGTCAAACGAAACAACGCCCTCCTCATGCTGCTGATCTTCTCGCTATTCTCATTCGTACTGTCGATGCCGTACATGTTCCTGCTCCCCGCGTTCACGGATACCATTCTCACGGTCGATCCCTCCCGGCTCACCTTCTTCACATCGCTGCCACTGGTGGGGACGTTATTTGAAACGCTCGACGAATCTTCGGCGCGTCAGGGCTTGCTGATCAGCATCTCCGGCATCGGCGCTCTGGTTGGGTCCGTATTCGTGGCGACGATGGAGGACAAGAAACGCGGACTCTGGTTGTTGATAAGCATGTTCGTGATGGCGGCGTCCCTGATTGTGTTCAGCTTTACGAATTCGTACCTCATCGCCTTCATCATGTTCATCCCGCTGGGATTCGCTCAAGCGGGTCGCATGGCTCTCAGCAACACGCTCGCGCAGGTGTACTCAGACGACGAGCACCGGGGCCGTGTGATGAGCATCTACATGCTCAACTGGGCCATGACGAACTTCGGTGTGTTCTTCGTTGGCGTGCTGGCGGATGTTGTCGGCACGCAGGGCGGCTTTGCCGGGGCGCAGCTTGCCGTGGGCGGCTCTGCCATCATTCTCCTGTGCGTAACGACCTTCTTCACCTTCTTCACGAAGAGGGTCCGCCAGATGGACTAGTCCGGACCGCGACAGGTGAGACCCCGCAACACGTCGAATGAAACAGAGCAGGGGACGAACGCGCCCGACGAACCTTTAGAAGGGCAACGCACTCCGAGAGGCCGCGCCTCGCTGAGAGAGGCCGTTTCCGCGTTCGCCATTCGCGATTACCGCATCCTGTGGGCGGGCGTCAGCATGCACGCGCTCACGCTGTGGATGGAGATCGTCGCCCGTAGCTGGCTGGTGTGGGAGATCACAGAGGACCCCATCGCCGTCGGCTGGGTCAATTTTTGGCGCACGATACCGGTTCTGTTCCTCGCGATTCCTGCCGGAGTGCTCGCCGACCGAGTCAACCGCAAGACCATCCTCGTCGTCACGCAGATCGGCATCCTGGCCATCTATGTGGTGCTGCTCGGGCTGTTACTGCAGGATCGACTGGAATTGTGGCACGCATACGCCTTGTTTGCGGGGCGGGGGGCGATGATCGCGTTCAATCAGCCGGGGCGGCAGGCGCTCATACCGGCGATTGTCGGTAGAGAGCGAATTGCGAACGCCGTGGCGCTGCAGCAGTTCTCTTTCAACGGCACGCGCATCGTGGCCCCTCTGCTCACCGGCGTGCTCATCGCCGTCTCGGGATTCGAGATGGTCTTTATCATCATCATCCTGCTGGAGTTCGGAATCATCGGCGCATGGCTCTGGATGAAGACGTATCCGCTGATGCAGCGCGGCGCGGAGAGTATGGGCGTGTCCGGCGCGTTCCGGGATACGTGGGAGGGCCTCAAGTACGTGCGGCGTCACACGACCATCCTGCTCCTGCTGTTGCTTGGGCTGCTGTCGTTGATGTTCCTCCAGCCGTTCATGGTTCTGTTGCCGGAGATTGCAGACGAGCGGTTCGCATCCAATGCCGAGTGGCTTCTGACGATTGCCGACGCATTCAACCTGAGCCAGAACACAGGGGCGACGCTGTTCGGCGGGATGCTGACGTTCATGGGGATAGGGTCGATCATCGGGCCGTCGATTCTTGCCTACCTCGGCAACGTGCGAAACAAGGGAATGCTGATCGTCGTGACGATGGCGCTGAGCGGCGTGGTGCTGTCCGCGCTTGGTGCCGCGCCGTGGTTGATTCTCGCGCTGGTACTGATGGTTCTCTTGGGGCTGCTCGACTCAAGCCAACGGGTGCTGACCAACGGGATGCTACTGACCCAGACAGAAAGCGAGTTTCATGGGCGCGTTATCAGCCTCTACCTGCTGGACCGGGGATTTGTTCCTATCGGCAGCCTGGTGGCGGGGTACATGGGCTCCGCCTACGGGGCCGGCTGGGCGCTAGCCATTCTGGGCGCGGCGCTGGCGGTGTCCGTGGTGATCGTGGCAGCGATCAAACCAAAATTCCTGCGCGCAGGCTAGGGCTCCGCGTCACCCCCACCCGCGCTGACGCGCGACCTCCCCCTTGATGGGGGAGGTGCGGATTCAGCGGTCGAGCATGGTAGCCCCATGCGCTAATCTGGTTCTATGAGAACACAGGACTGGAGCGGCGTTTCCCGCTCTGCGGATGAAACGAAAGAGATCGGGCGGGCGATTGGCAAGACCGTGGAGGCCGGGACGCTGGTGCTGCTCATCGGGCAGCTCGGCGCGGGAAAAACGACGCTGACGCAAGGCCTTGCCGATGGGCTGGGAGTGACGGCGTACACCAAGAGCCCCTCGTTCGTGCTCGTCAACGAATATCAGGGCAGGCTGCCGCTATTTCATATGGATCTCTATCGCATCGATGATCCTGCGGAGGCGTGGGAGCTGGGGCTGGACGACTACCTGGGCAGAGACGGCGTACTGGCCATTGAGTGGGCCGATCGCGCGACGTCCATCTTTCCCGAGGACCGGCTTGAGATCCACATCGAGTACGTATCGGACACCGAGCGGCGGCTGTCAGTGACGGCCAGCGGGCCTGTGTCCGCCCAGGCTCTGAGCGCGCTACCCGAAGGCGTTGGGGCGACAGAATGATCATCGCCATCGACACCGCCACAGAAACGGCGAGTGTGGCCATCGCCCATCCCGATGGGGCCATCGCAGCTGAACTTACATGGCGCGCGGGACGCAATCACACCATGCACGTGCATCCAACACTTCGCCACGTGATGATGCTGGCGGGGATAACTAACAGTGATCTGACCGGCGTTGTTGCCACGCGGGGCCCGGGGAGTTTTACCGGCATTCGGATTGGACTCGCGACAGCCAAAGGGCTCGCGCAGGGGCTTGATGTGCCGATTGTCGGTGTGGGAACGCTGACCGGCGCGGCGTATGGGGCCGTTCATCTGGGACGCACGGTGTGGTCGGTTGTGGACGCGGGTAGGAAGCAGTACGCCGCGGCTGCCTACAGAGCATCGACTGAGAACGGTGTCGAGCAACTCGTCGAGGAGGCCATCGTCTCGCCGGAAGAGCTAATCTCACGAATGGCCGAACGCGGCGAGGATTGTGTCCTGACCGGAGAGTTCGATGAGGCGCTGGCGGAGTCGGCGGCTAGCGACCTCGGAAACGCGCTGATGATCGCGCCGGACGTTGTTCGGGCGAGGACGGCGGCGAACGCGGCTCGTCTAGGTCTGCTTCGTCTGAACCGCGGTGACGTGGATGACGTTGGGACGCTGGAGCCGCTGTATCTAAGACCGCCGGCGGCAGTGGAGCGCGCGGAGGCGCAGGCCGCGTCTACTCAGTAGGGCTGTGGCGATTTCGCTCCTCGTCGCGAAGACGCTTGCGCCGGCCGAGACGGGACATCAACACCAGGATGGCAATAATGGCGATGATGAATCCGAAACTGATAATCTCGTCGGCCCATCCGCCCGCGCCTGTGAGGGCATGGGCGGGGAGAGCCGGTGAGATAGCGGGTATGGAAACGGCCATAGGCCAGCATACCGCGCAAGCAAGAAGGGTTAGTAGATGACTGCAGATGTGCCGCGGGATCGCTATACGCACGGGCACCATGAGTCCGTGGTGCAGAATCACGCGCGGCGTCGCGCGGAGGGTGAAGCGTGGTTCCTGCTCCCACACCTGAAAGCCGGAATGCGCCTGCTTGACGTGGGATGCGGACCGGGAACGATCACCGCCGGTCTGGCACGAGCAGTCGCGCCCGGCGAGACCATCGGCATCGACCTCTCAGAGGAGATATTGGTTCAGGCACGCGACCACGCTGCCTCTGAAGGCGTGGACAACGTGACGTTTACTGGTGGAGACGTTTACCAACTCAACTACGAAGATGAGACGTTCGATGTCGTGTATGCCAATCAGGTCCTACAGCACCTGACCGATCAGCCGTTAGCCCTGCGAGAGATGCGGCGGGTGCTCAAGCCGGGCGGTTTGCTCAGTGTGCGAGAAACGGACTACGCCACGATGACGCCGTCGCCCAAGTTCCCGGAATTCGAGGAATGGAGTCGGCTGTACCACGCCGTGGCGTATCGCAATGGAGCGGAGCCGGATGCGGGCCGCTATCTCGCCCGATG
The DNA here is from genome assembly GCA_965207115.1 of Dehalococcoidia bacterium. GTDB lineage: Bacteria > Chloroflexota > Dehalococcoidia > UBA6926 > UBA6926 > VXMO01. The sequence goes on from CBDBLR010000003.1 coordinate 473,379, forward strand.
GGTGCGGGAGGCGGGATTCCCGGACTATGAGATTCATCCGAATGTGGTGGTGATGGACGGCGACGACGCGCGTTTCTGGGGCGGCATGTGGTCGCAGAGAATCCTGCACTCGAACGTGGGGACGGACGCGCTGGCATACGGACTGGCGGAGCAGGCGGACCTTGACCGGATATCTGCGGCGTGGACTCGATTTGCGGAGTCCGAGTGGCCGTTCTATATGTATGCGCAGATAGGCGTGTTGGCGCCACGCCAGGGAGCGGGTGAATGAAAGCTGCAATCCTCAACGACATCAATCAACCCATGACGGTGGAGGATCTGCCGACGCCGTCGCCCCGTGCAGGAGAAGTCCTGCTCAGGATCGCCGCAACGGGCGTGTGCCATACGGATCTCCATGTGATGAAAGGAGAAGTCGCATTCCCGACGCCGTGTGTCCTCGGCCATGAGACATCCGGCACGGTGGAGGCCATCGGCGACGGCGTGACGAACGTTGCGGTAGGCGATCGCGTCGTGTGCAGCTTCATCATGCCGTGCGGATCGTGCGCGTACTGCCGCCGTGGCAGGGATGACATGTGTGAAACCTTCTTCGCCTACAACCGACTAAAGGGACAGCTCTACGACGGCACGACACGGTTGGCGCGCCCCGACGGTTCCCCTGTGTGGATGTACAGCATGGGGGCGCTCGCCGAGTACGCGGTCACACCGGCGTCGTCTGTGTTTCGCCTGCCGGATAGTCTCTCGTTGCAAGAATCGGCCATCATCGGTTGCAGCGTGTTCACGGCATTTGGCGCGATTCGCAACCAGGCCGAATTACGCATGGGCGAAAGCGCCGCGGTATTCGCCGTGGGAGGGGTCGGAACTAATGTCGTGCAGATTGCCGCAGCGGTGGGCGCATCGCCACTCATCGCCGTTGATCTCGACGATGACAAATTGGAACTCGCGCGGTCGTTCGGAGCGACACACACAGTGAATGCCGGCAATGAAGACGCGGCGGAGCGGATTCGTGAGATCACGGGCGGGCAAGGGGTGGATGCGGCGTTCGAGGCGCTGGGCAGACCGCAAACGGTGCAGCAGGCGTTTCAGTCCGTGACGGACGGGGGGCGTGTCGTAATGATTGGCATCGCCTCAGCCGGAGAGACCGTGCCGCTTGAGATAACGCGGATTGTGCGGCGCGGCATCCGGATCATGGGGTCGTACGGCGCGCGGGCGGGGTCGGACATGCCGCAGATCCTGAACCTGGTGGAGCGGGGCGTGGTGGACGTCAGCCCGAAGATCATTACGCGCCGCTACAGCATTGAGCAGGTCAATGATGCCTACGACGCACTTGGACGTGGCGAGGTTGTGGGACGAGCGCTGATCGAGTTCTAATCTGCTTGACCACGAACGCGCGTTCTGATACCGTGCTCCCAAGGTTGTAGGGGGCATGCGCAATGCTGCGACGGCTGACCATCGAGAACATCGGCGTCATCGACCGGTTGGAAATCCCGTTTGACGACGGATTCACTGTGCTGACCGGCGAGACGGGCGCGGGAAAGTCGATCATTGTCAACTGCATCGCATTGATTCTTGGCGCAAAGGCGGACGGAGCTATGGTTCGCTCGGGGTCGCAGCAGGCGCGAATCGAGGCCGTCTTTGAACAGGACGGGGCCTACGGCACCCTACCAACCGCGCTCCTGGAGAAACTCGGCATCAAGGACGAGGGGCATCCACTGACTATTCACGTCGCTCGTGAGATTGACGACACGGGCCGCGGCGACTGCCGGGTGAACGGGCGCAAGGTTGCCCTCAAGACGTTGCAAGAGGCCGGGCGCATTCTCGCGGAGTCGCACGGGCAGCGCCAGACTTTGGCGCTGTTGGGACAGGTTGAGCAGAGAGAAATGCTTGACCGCTATGGCGATCTGGAGGGCGATCGGGAGTCTCTTGCGGAGTTGGTCGGGCATCTCAAGAAGGTTCGCTCCGGTATTGGACGGCTGCGGCGCGAAGACGCAAAGGCGGCGGCCCGGCGCGACCAACTGCAATTTGAATTGGCCGCGTACCGGGATGTCGCGCCTGTTATCGGAGAAGACGTGGCGCTTGGACGGGAACGCTCCCGTCTGGCACACGCGGAGCAGCTGGGTACGCTAACGGGAGCCGCGCGGTCGCTCCTGATTGAATCAGGTCGAGGCGAGAACGGCGTAGTGGATTCGCTGGCGGAGATAAGCCAGAACATGCGTGACGCCGCGACCCTGGACGCAGACATGCGTGAGACGTCGGAGACAGCGGCGGCTATCGCCGAGCAGGCGCAGGAGCTTGCACTCTCCTTGGCGCGTTATCTGGAAGGGCTTGAGGCAGATCCGAACCGTCTTGATGCCGTGGAAGAACGCATGGCGGCGTTGGATGACCTCAAACAGAGGCATGGTGGTTCGCTTGAAGATGTACTCGAATGGGCTGACCGCACCGAGAACGAGCTGGCAGCCTTGAAGGGGACGTCAACCCGTCTGGAAGAGTTGCTCGCCGAAGAAAGCCGGCTGAACCAGCAAGTCATCAAGGAGGCACGGTCTCTGTCCACCGAGCGCTCCCACGCAGCCGCGCGGCTTGGACGGGCGCTGGAGGTAGAGGTCGAGACGCTTGCGCTGTCGGGGACGCGAGTCGTTGTGGACGTTCGCTCCACTCTCACAACCCCGGAAGTCATACATACGGACGCCAAGCCCGGACAATCCGTGGACGCGCTCAGTTTGTGTGATGAGTCGGGCAGCGACGAGGTGGAGATTCTCATTGCGCCGAACGAGGGAGAACCGTTGAGGCCGCTGTCCGCAATTGCGTCCGGCGGGGAGATGGCGCGCGTGATGCTGGCCGTGAAGACGGTGCTGGCGCGCGGTGATGCGCGGACGCTGGCATTTGATGAGATAGATGTCGGCGTGGGCGGTCACGTGGGCGGAACGATCGGGAGCAAGTTGGCCGGGCTGGGAATAAGGCAGCAGGTGATCTGCGTGACACACTTGCCGCAAGTAGCCGCTCATGCCGATCAGCACATCCGCGTGTTCAAGCGCACTCAGGACGGTCGGACAGTGACGCGAATCGAACAACTACGTGATCACGAATCACGCGCCGACGAGCTTTCCAAGATGATTGGCTCCGGCACCGCGGCGGGACGGCAAAGTATGAGCGAACTGCTGGACGCGGCGCGGGGGCAAGACGGTGCAGGGGACAAGGAATCCGGGGTTGTCTTGCGTCTGCTGGAGGCTGTCGGTTAAACGCCCGAATTGACATTGGCGGCGATGATGCCAATCATGGGTACGTTTGCGCAGAGTGGTGGAGGTCTGCGCTCAACCGGCTGGCAGGTAATCCAGAATCAGGGAAACGATGTCTTCTTATCCAACACGAGTAGAGCGCAGCGTGTCGGCGCGCATTCCCACAGCGCACGGTGAATTCCGGCTAGATTATTTTTCCAACGATTCCGATGGCAAGGAGCACCTTGCGCTCGTCTATGGAGATGTCCAGGGGCGGGAGGATGTGCTTACCCGTGTTCATTCCGAGTGCCTGACGGGCGAGGTGTTCGGTTCCCAGCGCTGCGACTGTGCGTCTCAGCTGGATTCTGCGATTGAGGCTGTGGCGCGAGAGGGCGCGGGCGTAATCGTCTACCTGCGGCAGGAGGGGCGCGGCATCGGCCTGCTTGAAAAGCTCCGCGCATACAACCTGCAGGACCAGGGGCTTGATACTGTCGACGCCAGTCTGCAGCTGGGACATCAAGCGGATGAGCGCAGTTACGACGTAGCGGCCCTAATACTGCAAGAGTTGGGCGCGCGATCCATCAGGCTGATGACCAATAATCCCGCGAAGGTTGAGGAACTGCGCGGACTGGGCATACGGGTTGCGGGGAGGGTGCCCGTGCCGGGTCCCGTCACCACGCAGAACGTCGACTATCTGACCGCCAAGGTGAACCGCATGGGACACATGCTGGACATCGCGCCGCCGGAATCGGATGAGGTCTCAAGCCCGTTCGTGCCCGCAGTCGAGAAACACGCACTGGCAGATGCCAACCGTCGGCCTTTCGTGACGCTGACGTACGCGCAGAGTCTTGACGGCTCGATTGCCGATGCCGATTCACTGCCGCTCCACCTCAGCGGTTCAAAGTCCTCCGAGATGACCCATCTGCTCCGCTCGTCAAACGACGCCATTCTCGTCGGTATCGGAACGGTTATCGCGGACGATCCGCGCCTGACTGTTCGGCTCGCGGATGGCAAGGACCCGCAGCCAATCGTGCTGGACAGCCGACTCCGTTTTCCTCTGAATGCGAGCCTGCTGGAGGACTATCGAACGATGCCGTGGCTGGCGACACTGGAGGACGCGCCGGTTGATCGACAGGTGGAGCTTGAGGCGGCGGGCGCTCGTGTGCTTAGACTGCCGGCAAGAGAGTCGGATGGCCTTGTGGACCTCCGGGTGCTGATGGCCACGCTCTATGAGGATGGTGTACGAAGCCTGATGGTCGAGGGTGGCGCGCGGGTTATCACGGAGCTGCTGGAAGCGCGGTTTGTCGATCACGTGGTCATAACAATCGCGCCGACGCTCGTGGGAGGACTGCACGCGGTCTCAAGCACAAACGGCGCGACGAGCGAGGCGTTCCCGCGACTACAGGGTCTTGGCTACCGGCGGGAGGGCGACGACCTGATTGTGTGGGGCAGGCCGGCATGGCCGCCGGACTAACGAATAGCGCGGTAACGTTTGTCGGCCCACGCCGTGTTGAGGTTCAACACGACGAAATGGGCGGCCCCGGACCAGGACGAGTTCTGGTTCGCACTCGCCTGTCCGCGATCAGCGCGGGGACTGAACTGCTTGTGTACCGGGGGGAGACGCCGTCCGAGATGGCGGCGGACGAATCCATCGCCGCCCTGCAGGGCAGCCTCTCATTTCCCCTTCGTTATGGATATGCAGCAGTTGGCGAGGTGATTCAGGTTGGAGAGGGAATTGATGTCGACCTGACCGGGCGGCGCGTATTTGCATTCAATCCACATGAGTCGGTGTTCGAGGCGGAGCCGGAGTCGCTGATGGAGATTCCGGCAGGGGTTTCGTTTGAGGACGCAGTGATGCTGCCGTCCATGGAAACCGCCGTGAACTTTGCCATGGACGGCGCGCCGCTGGTGGGAGAGAACGTCCTGGTAATTGGGCAAGGCGTTATCGGACTATTGACGACGGCGCTGCTGGCACAAATGCCCCTCGCCTCTCTCGTCACGCTGGACACTGTTGAAGCGCGGCGAGAGGCATCGCTGCGGCTTGGGTCGTCGTCGGCCCTGAATCCGGAGACGCCCGGCATGATGGACGAAATTGCCGCGGCGTTCGGCGGCCACAGGGCGGATCTGGTCTTTGAGTTGTCTGGCAGGCCGGAAACGCTGGACACGGCTATTGCTGCGACCGGCTACGGCGGCCGCATCGTCATTGGTTCCTGGTACGGGACCAAACGCGCGCCGGTTGATCTGGGCGGCAGCTTTCATCGCAGCCGCATCAAGCTCATCAGCAGCCAGGTGACGACAATCGCGCCGGAACTGTCAGGTCGATGGGATAAGCAGCGGCGATTTGCAACGGTGTGGCGAATGGTAGAGCTCCTCAAGCCGGCACAACTCGTCACACACCGATTCCCGGTTGAGGAAGCGGCGGATGCCTATCGGCTGCTGGATGAGTCTCCCGGCGATGCGCTCCAGGTTCTGCTGACGTACGATAGTTCCTAGCTACTGAAGGCAGCACGCCATATTGGGAGAAGCGCATGTACACCGTTTCCGTTTCCCATGAATTCACAGCTTGGCACTACCTCATCGGCGGCGATTGGGGCCCCGAAAACGAACTCAACGCCCACCCGTACAAGGTGGAGGCGCTGGTTGAGGGTCCGGGTCTGGACAGGCACGGCTACCTGGTAGACATCATCGCGGTGGAGCAAGCCATGGCTGCTATCGATACCCGGTATGCCGGCAAGACGCTCAACGAGCTTCCCGAATTCGAGGGACTGAATCCCAGCGTGGAGCACTTTGCCCGCATCCTCTGGGATTTCATCGTAGAGCGCATTCCGACCGAGCCGCTTGCCTACATGACAATCCGCGTCTGGGAAGGGGATGATGCCTGGGCGTCCTATCGGCGGGAGATTCGGCGTTGAAGGTTGGCCTCATCATCTATGGCAGCTTGGATACCCTGTCCGGCGGCTATCTGTATGACCGCAGGTTGGTTCAGACACTGGAGCGCGCGGGCGACAGCGTCCGGATTATCGGGATTCCATGGCGCAATTATGGTCGTCACCTAACGGACGCCTGGTCGCGCGGACTGCGCCGGGATCTGAAGTCCGCAAACGTGGACGTGATGCTACAGGATGAGCTGAATCATCCGTCGCTCTGGCGTGTTAATGGCGCGGTTCGCGGCCGGTGGCCAATCATCTCCATCGTCCACCATCTGCGTATGAGCGAGAAGCGTGCGGCCTGGAAGAACCGCGCCTATGGCGTGATTGAGCGCCGCTATCTCCGCTCCGTTGACGGATTCGTGTTCAACAGCGAGACGACACGAAAGGCTGTTCACGATCAAATCAGGATGGAGAAACCGAACGTTTTGGCATTCCCCGCAGGCGACCGATTTGACGTTTCTATGACGGAACAGGACGTCACGGAACGAGCCAACGCGGACGGTCCAATGCGCATTCTGTTCTTGGGAAACGTGATTGAGCGCAAGCAGTTGCACGTGCTTATAGAAGCTCTTGGCCTGACGGGAAACGTGGGCATCCGGGTTGATGTGGTCGGTGGGCTTGAGGTGGAGCCGGAGTACGCCAATAAGGTGCGTCAGCAGGTTGAGAACGACGGCCTTGGAGATCGAGTGACGTTCCACGGCCCTCTGGCGGATGACGCTCTCCGCGCGCATTTCGAGGAGGCGCATGTTCTCGTGGTTCCGTCATCCTATGAGGGATTCGGCATCGTTTACCTGGAGGGGATGGCGTTCGGGATGCCGGCCATTGCCACGGACTCAGGCGCGGCGCATGAGATCATCACGAACCGTCGTGACGGTTTCCTGGTCCCCTCTGGCTCGGCGCCGGAACTCTCTATGCGGCTACGGGACCTTGCAACTGATCGAAAGCGTCTGGCACGCATGGGGGCGCAGGCGCTCAAGCGATTTGCCCGCCACCCCACGTGGGAACAGTCCATGACATCCGTCCGTGAGTTCCTGCTGGAGATTGTAGAGAAAGCCAATGCCGGGATCTGAACACTACAACACTGTTCGCTACCTTAAGGCGAAGGCTGCCGTCGATGACGACGCATTGAACGCGCGCGTGTACGACGCGCTTGCTCAGGGCATCTCCGACATGGGAGGCAAACCTCTCCGTGCCATTGAACTTGGCGCGGGTGTCGGCAGCACATTCAGGCGGCTGTTTCAGCGGGGACTGCTATCAAGCGGCGAGTACACAATGATCGACCACGACTCCGAGAGCCTTGAGGAGGCGTCCCGGGCCGCCGACGCGATTCTCGATTCAAGCGGTGGGACCGAACTGTCGGTGAATCCTGTTGTTGGGGATGCCGTCGCATATCTGCATGGCGAGGCTGAGGCGGGTCGATTAGCCGACGTGATTATCGCGCAGGCTCTCGTCGACCTCCTGAACGTGCCGGAGTTCCTTGGAGCTGCGGCCAGCGCGCTCCGTCCGGGTGGCCTGCTGTTTCTGCCGATCACGTTTGACGGGGATACTGTATTTGAACCAACCGCAAATGCCGTGCTCAACGCTCGTGTTATCGACAGCTACCACCGCGCGATGGATGACCGAAGGACGCCGAACGGCCTGCCAACCGGTGGGCGCAACGCGGGTAGGGCGCTCTTGAGCGAGATACCGCAAGCAGGCCTTGGGATAGCGGCGGCGGGCTCATCAGATTGGGTGGTGTACCCGCAGGACGGCGGCTATCCGGAGGACGTGGCGTATTTCCTGCATCACATCATTAACTTCGTGTGGGAAACTCTCAGCGAAAACGCCATCGTGTTCAGCGCGGGACTTGAGGAGTGGGTCGCCGGACGTCACAGGCAGATTGAGCTCGGAGAACTGGTCTACATCGCTCACCAGCTTGACGTGTTGGCGCGCAAACCCGGCTAACGATAGCGCCTAGTCATCGTCCGGGTTCGGCTCGTCGTCCAGGATAATGAAGTCGCCAGCGCCTCGGGCGTGGAGGGAGTCCAAGAGCCGCTTGCCGATCTCTTCCGAATCTGTGGCGGCGTCCGTGGTTATGGACTCACGTAACACGACTGTTCCGTCCGGCGTGGCCGCCATCGCCTCAACGGAAAGCTCGCTATTCTGCACCGTGGCGTAGCAGGCGAGGGGCGTGCGGCAGAAACCACCAACCGCTCGTAGAAATGAACGCTCGGCTTCGGCGGCGATTCTGTGGTCGCGTTCTTCAGTGAGCGCGGCGACAGCGCATGCCTCTATGTTGCTCTCAAGACATTCGATACCGATCGCGCCCTGTCCGACGGCGGGGAGCATAACATCCGGCTCGAGAAATTCCGTGATGACGTCGTCCATGCCGAGGCGTTGAAGACCAACGGCGGCCAACACTGCAGCCTCCGCCTCGATTTCCCGACCCTCACCTGTCACTTTGCGCACGCGGGTATCCACGTTGCCTCTCAGCAGCACGATTTCAAGATCAGGCCGGTGAGCGAGGACCTGTGCCGCACGGCGGATGCTGCCGGTCCCGACCCGCGCGCCTGCAGGGAGTTTGTTCAATGGCTGACCGCCTCGTGAGACGAGAACATCGCGCGGATCGTTTCGGGGCATGACTGCGGCCAATGTGTGGCCGGGCGGCAGGCGCGTAGGCAGGTCCTTGAGGCTATGGACGGCGAAATCAATCTCACCGTTCGCAAGCGCTATCTGGATCTCTTTGACGAACACGCCCTGCCCAAGATCCGGAATCGGTGTTGTTGGTTGTCTCTCGGCTGTGGTTGTGATGCCAACAACCTCGAACTCAAGCGAGGGCTCTTTCGCGAGCACGGCCTGCATGAACAGCTCGGTCTGGATCATCGCGAGCGGGCTTCTCCGCGTGCCGACGCGCAGCACGCGACGGCCATCCCCGGCACTCATCAGTCGCTCCCTACCCACGTAAGCGCGGCGCCAACAAGGCCATCGGCCGTGTGCTCGGTTGCCTCCTGCGCAACGCGCAAGCCAACGTCCTCCGCGCCGCGAGACGTGGTGGGGCCGGCGGAGATGACGGGAATCCCGTCCAATAGTGAACGGTCATCGCCGAGTGCATCAACGAGGTTGCGCGCCGTAGACGGACTCGTGAGAAGGACGGCGTCGATGCCCCGTTCCATGGCCGCCTTTGCCCGCTCCGCGAGATTCGGCCCGGGCAGCGTTCTGTAGACGACGATGGGGGCTGGTTCAATGCCATGCTCTCCAAGCGCGGCGGGCAGGGCATCATCGGCAAGGTTGCCTCGCGGGAGCAGCACGGTGTCTCCCCGTGCGCACTCCGAAGCGATTGCTTCCGCCAACGCGCCGGTGGTGAATCGACCCGGGACAAGGTCAGGGTTCAGGCCATGGCGGTTCAGTGCCGCCGCCGTTGCCGGGCCGATGGCCGCAATTCGCGCCGTTGCCAAAGACCGCGCGTCTCGCCCGTCTTCAAGCAGTCGGCTCATGAAGAAATCAACGCCGTTGACGCTCGTAAAGGCAATCACGCGAAAGTCTGCCAGCCTCTCGATAGCTGAATCCGGCTCAGCCCAGTCCTCCGCGCCGTCGAATGCGACTGCGGGCACGTGAACTACTTCTGCCCCGGCGTCATCCAACAGTGTGATCAGCTCTGCCGCCCGCGTCTCTCCGCGAAGCACCATCAGGCGGTGACCGAAGAGCGGCTTCTTCTCCAACCAACCGATGCTGTCCCGGAGTCCGACAACGTTGCCGCAGACGAAGATAGCAGGTGGGCGGATTCCGACCTCCGCCGATGCGCCGACGATCGTCTCAAGCGTAGCCGTCGTGGTGCGTTGGCGGGATGTTGTTGCCTGTTCAATGACTGCGGCGGGTGTGTCTTCGGGCCAGCCGGCCATCAGCATCGCCCTGACCGTATTGGCGAGTGTGCGGACTCCCATGAGGACGATTGACGTCTGGTTGGTCGGGTTCAACGGCTGAGCGTTGCGCGACTGTTGCCCCGTATAGATGCGCACGGCAGAGGCAAGGTTGCGATCCGTGGCCGGGATTCCCGCATACGCAGGACCCGCCAGCGCGGACGTAACGCCGGGAACAACGTCAAAGCTAACGCCCGCCTCAGCAAGCGCCGCTGCCTCCTCGCCGCCGCGCCCAAACAGGAACGGGTCGCCGCCCTTGAGCCGAACAACACGGTTTCCGCCGCGTGCCCTCTCAATGAGCAGCTCGTTGATCTCCTCTTGTAGATGCTCGCCTCCGCGTGACGGGTGCTTGCCGACATCGACCATTTCCGTATCGGAGCGCGCCTCGGCCAGCAGGGAGGGATTCACAAGCCTGTCATAGACGATGACATCGGCGCGGCGCAGCAGTCTCGCACCCCGCACCGTGATTAACCCGGGATCGCCGGGTCCCGCGCCCACAAGGTGGACGATGCCGCCGCTAGCCACCGTCCTCTTCCGTCAGAAGCGCAACAATGTGTTCGCGTAGGGCGGTCGCGTTGTCCGCGTCGATCATCGCCCTTGTCTCGCCGTCATTCAATGCTGTTTGCCAGCGGTTGGACCGCGGTCTTTTGCCATCGCGCCGCAGCTCCTCCCGCACATCAGCCAGAACGTCGAGCAACATGCCGTAACCTTCTGGCAGTGCGGCATCAATCTCGCGGCGCAGGAATGACGCCATGGCGGGGCTGCGCCCATTTGTCGAGATGGCAACCGTCGCATCACCGCGCCGCACAAGGGCAGGGTAAATCCACGTGCAGAGATCTGTGATGTCCACGACGTTCAGCAGGCATTTTTCTCGCTCGGCCTCTTCACGTATCTGCTCGCTGAGGGGGCGGTCATGTGTCGTTGCGGATATGGCCAGGAACGCGCTCGCAAGGTCGCCCGGCTGATAGCTGCGGGAGTGCAGCGTGATTTCTCCCCGCTCCGCCATTTCGGTGAAACGCGGGCGTTCTTCGGGGGAAATAACGGTCACGACCGCGCCCGCTTCGACAAGTGAGCCCGCCTTCATCTGCGCCTCATCATCGTCGCCAATGACGACGCATCGGCGTCCGCGCAGGTCAAGATAGACGGGAAAGTAGCCCATGCACGTCTCGCTCGTTGATAAAAGGCGGCCTATGTCCCCGCAGTGGCGGTTGCGTGCGACGGGACGGAGTCTTGTGCGTTCAGATAATCCGCGAGGGCGAGCACCAGCGGACCCATCTTGGGGTTGACGGGCTCGACGTGCGGTTCAACGCCGTGATCGCGCAGCGCCCGTGTGCAGACGGGGCCAACGGACGCGACGACGATTCCCGAGGACAGCGCTTCGCGAAGCTCGTCGGCAAGCCCAACCTGCTCCGCGATACGAAATAGATTGTGGGCCTGCGATTGCGTCGTCAGCATGAGGGCATCCACGTCCTGTGCGAGCATGAGCGCGATAGCATCGACGACTGGGCGCGTGTCTTCCGGGAGTTGCCACGAATAGAGAGACACTTCGAGAACGTCCGCCCCCAACGCCTCAAGCTCACCGCGCAGCCAGGCGTTCACCTCGCCGTAATGTTGAAGAACGATGCGCTTGCCGCTCAGATCGATGTCGGATGCCTTGAGCGCCGCCAGCAGGTCCTCAGATGTGTAGGGAGAAGGCGAAACGAGCGCGATGGGCACTTGCAGCGGCTTGAGGACGGCCACCGGCTTTGGACCGCGGCAGATGACGGTCGTTTCACGCAGGGCGTCCAGGAACTCATCCTTGCGGCCAAGCTCATCCGCTGCGTTGATCAGTGCGCGCGCGCCGACTCCCGTGAGGAACACAGCCGCTTGAATTGTATGGGCGCAGATGCCGTCGATAACGTCTCGTACGTCCTGCCGCATCGGGAGCGCCGCCTCGCGCAGAGCAGGGGCACTGATGGCCTCACCGCCGTGGCGAGCAACAAGGTTGCCGAGTTCAGAGGGCATCCGCGCCTCAAGGACAACGATGCGCCGTCCTCCAAGGTCAGCCATATATGCCCCGCTTTCTCAGTCGATTCCGATCACTCAGCGGCTTGCGTGTTCGACTCTACGTCGCGCACTCGCCCTCGCCACGTTCCATGACGTACAGCACGGACTTGTCGTAGTCGATGTAGTGATCGAGGTTCGCCTTGTTGAGCGGCCCGACGTCCTGGTAATCCTTGATGATTTCCTCGAACGGCTCGCGACCCAGCCGGTGCGCGAAGTCCTTGAACAGCTCGCCGTCCTCGCGATTGTCCCTGTAGTAGCGGAGGAGGTGGAATACGGCCTCCGTCACCTTCTTGGCGGGAATCTTGCCGCGCGGCCGCACGCCAAAGCGCATGTCCGCGTTCTCATGGCTGCCGCCCAGGAAGACCTCATACGCCGGAATCTGTCCGCCGCCGGGGCCCTTGATGAATGCGCCGTGGAAGCCGATGTCCGAGACGTGATGGCGTCCGCAGCCGTTCGGGCAGCCGCTCATCTTGATGTGCATCTGCTTGATAAGGGGGTCTTCCAGCAAATTGGTGTGGCCATTGGGGTTGCGCACCGCGTCGGCGATCGCCTTGTTCAGGCCCATAGACGACGTAATGCCGAGCTTGCAGCTGTCCGTGCCGGGGCAGGACGTCACGTCCGTGATCTGATTCATGCCGCCTTCATGCAGATCCAGCGCCACAAGCTCCTGGTACACGTCGTACAGATACGCATTCGGCACCCAGCGGAGCATCATGTTCTGCTCCGGCGTGGTGCGGATACGGTAGCTCGCGTACTTGCGGGAAATCTCGGACGTTCCGTAGTACTGCTCCGGCGAGAGGTCGCCGCGCGTCACGGTGATGCCGACGAAGCTGTAGCCGTCTGCCTCTTGCGGGATGACGTTGGACTTTTTCCATGCCTGGAATGCCGCGTCGTCCTCGCCGCGCGGCTCAACGCCGGTTGGCAGGGCGGGGATGTCCGCCGCTTCGTCGTCGTGGAAGAGCAGGTAGTCTTTGTCCTCGTAGTCCTGCGCCCAGTCCTGCTGCAACTCTTCTTCCACCTGTTCGCGGAATGAGTCGATGCCCTCGGTGTGGATGAGAACCTTGATTCGGGCCTTCATCTTGTTGCGGCGCAGCCACGCCGTCCGGTTGAAGACGCGCAGCATGGCCTCCGAGACTCGGAGGAACTCATCGACGGGCACGAACTCATAGATGGTCTCTGCAATCAGCGGCTGGATCGACGTGCCGCCGCCGACGGTGATCTTGAATCCCTTGACCTGCTCTCCGTCGATCTCCCTGACCCGGGCGACGAAGCCGATGTCATGCATTCCCACCGTCGCGCAGTCATGGTCGCCGCAGGAGAACGCGGGCTTGACCTTGCGCGGCATGTGGAACGTGAAATCGCGCCGCACAAAGTTGCGCGCAAACGCGCCCATGTAGGGCAGGATGTCAAATGCCTGTTGTGGGTCGATGCCGGCCATCGGGCATGCCGTGATATTGCGAACCGAGTTGCCGCAGGCCTCCTTTGTGCTCAGGCCGACGCTCTGGAGAAGGTGCATGGCCTTCGCCGCGTCCTCAAGCAGGAGGTGATGCAACTGGACGTTCTCGCGCGTGGTGATGTGTCCCTTGCGTAGCGGCGCCCAGTGCTCGGCGATCTGTCCGATGGCGTCCCACTGGTCTGCGTGTGCAAGACCGCCGGGAATCTTGACGCGGAACATCTGCGCGTCAGGCTGCCTCTGACCGTAAACGCCGAGACGCAACCGGAAGGACATGAACTCGTCCTCCGGAATCTCTCCGGCGCGAAACTCCTTGACCTTGCCTTCGTAGTCGGCAATCTCCTCATCCAGGTACTGGATGATCGAGGGTCGGGCGGAACGTTGTCCCGTTTCCGTTGTCGTAGCCACGTTATCCTCCCTCCGGATAGCTCCCTACAGGGTACGCCCCTCGCAATGCAATCTCAAATTATTTTCTCGGTTCGCGATAAAGTCTGGTCTGCCTATTCGCTTAGCGTTCCGCGTTCCGGCTTGAGTGGCCGCGTGAATGATGGCTGAGAGGCTATCCCTTCGCGGCCTCAATCAGAATCTGCGCCACCTCAGGCCGCGTGAACTCCATGGGCGGCACCTCACCGCGCGACAGCATGTCACGCACCTGCGTGCCGCTCAGGAACACTCGCTGCTCCGGCCCGTGCGGGCACGTCTTCATTGAGGCCATGCCCTCACAGCGGTTGCAGTAGAAGGAGTGGTCGAAGTACAGGGGCGTGATGCCGAGGTCTTCGGCCGGAATGCTGCGGAGCAAGTCCTGCGCATCGTATGTGCCGTAGTAGTTGCCGACTCCGGCGTGGTCGCGTCCGACGATGAAGTGCGTGCAGCCATAGTTCTTGCGAACCAGGGCATGGAACACGGCCTCGCGCGGGCCTGCGTAGCGCATTGCCGCCGGCAGTACTGACAAATGGACACGATCCTCAGGGTAGTACCCCTCGATCAACGCCTCATAGCAGCGCATTCGCACGTCCGCGGGAATATCGTCCGGCTTTGTCTCGCCCACCAACGGGTGGAGGAGCAGGCCGTCGACTATCTCAAGCGCAGCCTTCTGGATGTACTCATGTGCGCGGTGCACGGGGTTGCGAGTCTGGAATCCGACGATTGTCCGCCAATGCCGCTCCGCAAACGCGGCGCGTGTCTGCGCCGGGTCCTCACGGTACGGCCGCAGCTCCGGCTCCAGGTTCTCACGCTCGATGACCGTGACAGAGCCGCCGATGAGCATCTCATGCTGGCTGTACACGGAGGCGACGCCGGGATGGGCCTCCTCCGTCGTTGCGAAGACGTGCTGCGCCTCTACTTCCTTGTCGTAGTCGTATACCTCATCGACAGAAAGGATGGCGAGGTGGCGGCCGACGGTGTCCACCAGCACGACATCCTGCCCACTCTTCAGGCCGCGCGCAGTGTCCGCGGGGGCCGAAAGTGTAATGGGCAGGCTCCAAAGCGTCCCGTTTGCGAGACGCATCTCTCTCACTGTGCGCGAGTAGTCCGCCTGGTTCATGAATCCTGTTAGTGGGCTCATTGCGCCGACGGCGATGAGGTCAAGGTCGGCAGTCTCACGCATGCTCAGAGTAATGTGGGTCAACTCCGGCGCGCGCTCCCGGATCTCTGTTGCCTGGTCAGGCGACGCAAATCGGTCGACTAGCGTGCCGCCGTGCGGAGCGATGGTCTCCTCTATGTCCGCGTGTGGTGCGGTGGTGTGAGTGTTAAGCGTAGTCGTTGTCATGATCTAGGTCGCCGCCCCCGCCAACTCTCTGCTTGCGCCGGACGGGATGATGCCCCGCTCCTCAAGCGCGCCCAGCACCTTGCCCAGGCTCTCCTCGACCTCTTCCTGCTCCGTGTCGACAAGAACCTCGGGAGTCAGCGGCTCCTCGTAAGGGTCGGACACGCCGGTGAAGTTCTGAATCTCGCCCTTGAGCGCCTTCTCATACAGTCCCTTGACGTCACGCTTGACGAGCTCATCGAGCGAGGCGTGGACGTGGACTTCAATGAAATCGCCGATCTGCTCCCGCACCTCGTCCCGAACCTCGCGGTAGGGGGAGATGGCGGACACGATGCTCACAACACCGTTGCGCGTCAACAGGTCGCTGACAAAGCCGATGCGGCGGATGTTGGTGTCACGGTCTTCCTTGCTGAATCCAAGTCCCTTGCTGAGGTTCGTGCGAACGACGTCGCCGTCCAGCAGCTCGGACTTGATGCCCTGGTCTCGCAGAACCGCCAGCAGTCGCTCTGCAATGGTGCTCTTGCCGGCGCCCGAAAGCCCGGTGAACCAAACGGTCACTCCATTGTGGTTGGTGGTCACTCTCAAATTCCTCCTGTGAGTTTTCCTTGCCGTTATCGGCGTTCTCGCGTGTTGTTTGATGTTGAGACGGCCGCGTCAGTTCGCCGCGGTCGTTGAAACGACCTTGCCCGTCTCAGGGTCGATGTGGATGCCGCATTCGACCTTGTCCTCGAAATCGGACCAACGGCCTGCGCGCGGATCCTCGCCGGGCTCCACCGGGCGCGTGCAATTTGTGCAGCCGATGCTCGGGTAGCCCTGCTCGTGCAGCGCGTTGTACGGGACGTTGTTCTCGCGGATATAGTCCCAAACATCGTCCTCAGACCAGTTGGCGAGAGGATTGATCTTGATCAGGTCGAACTTGGAGTCCCACGCGACAATCGCGACATCCTTGCGGGTGTCGCCCTGGTCGCGACGCAGACCGGCGATCCATGCCTTCTGTCCGACAAGCGCCTGCTCATTCGGCGCAACCTTGCGAATCTCGCAGCAAAGATCGGGATCAACCTTCCACAGCTCCGGCCCGTGCAGGGCGGCCTGCTGCGCGACGGTCACATCCGTCTTGAAACCGATGGGCTGGATGCCGTAACGACGCCCAACCTTGACCTTGAGATTATGCGTATCCGGGAACAGGAAATCCGTGTCCACGTAGAAGACGGAGACCTCCGGGTTGATCTTCATGGCCATATCAAGCAGAACCATGCCGGACACGCCGCCGAAGCTGCACGCAAGAGTGATGTCCGGGAAGAAGTTCTCAACTGCCCAGCGGACAATTTCGCCTGGGTGCGCGTCCTCAAGCTGAGCGCTCACCTCCGCCAGCCGCTCCTCCGTCCATTCCGTCCGAAGTGCTTCCAGTGTTGCCATTTGTTCCGGTTCCCCCTCGATTTCCTCTGCGATTGTGTACTGTGGTCGCTCTGTCATTCAGAGAAAAGAAAACCGCCCCTTCTGTTGTGGGGCGGTTGATGCGCTCGTTTCTGTGTTGCCAGAGATTCAGCGCTGCTCTGTCCTTGAGGCCTGCTATTGCTAGCGCGCGGCCTCCCGCCCCGGGACGGGCATGTAACACGAGCAGGTCACCGCGGCGCGGCGCGCCAGGGCGGCAACTGATGGGCTATGTGTATTTGCGAAGGTGTTCATCGTTCTTGCGATTTACTTATGGGCACTATAAGCGCACTCCTATCTGATGTCAATACGCTTGTGACGGATGTCACTAACGGTGCCTATTCCTCCAGCTCGCTCACGTTGGCACGCATGGCCTCCGCCTCTTCAAGCAGTCGGGCGAATAGCGGCCAAATATCCTCGTCCGTTGGATCCATAGTTGAGATCGACATGACGCGATGCAGCACACCGCTGCTGACGCCGACCGTCTCAGAACCGCCAACGTCTGGCAGTGCGATGCCCAATGCCCGTGCCACAAGCTGCGCCTGTGTGCGCCCCAAGTCGTCGTTGGGGCAGATGACCATCGCGTTGCCGTCATGGACTAGTCGTGTTCCGGCCTCGCCGCGCGACAGTGTTACCTCAATGCGCCGCTGCGGGCGCGCGAGTAGTTCTTCGGCGTAATCCCAGGCCTCGTCTTGCGGGGTAGTCATTGTGTTATTCGGCGGGGACGTACGGAGTTGTCTTGTCGAGGAGGAGGCACGGCTCGCCGGTTTGGACGGGGTCGTCCAGGCTCCATGGGCTGTCGGAATCAAGCGGACGCGTGCGGATGCCGTCGTCGCCGCCAAAGATCAGTAAGGCGTGGCCCTCGCCGGAATCCTCGACGATCGCCGCGTAGGCGGGGCAGGGGCCGTCCTCGCCCCAGCCAATAACCTCCACCATCGCCAACTCGCCGCGGATGCCGGGAGCCTCAACACGAACGATCTCTCGCGGCTCTTCAACAACGCTGAAGATACGGTGAAGAGAGAAGTCGCAGTTATTGCCTGCTTCTACCTCTACCTCGATGAACCTGGCCTTGGCCACGTGTGCCTCCTTTGGGTGTGGGACCTATTGTAACTGTGGTCAGGAGGCCGCCAAAGCCGGAACGCGGCTGCGAAACTCCCCGTCCAACCAACGATGATCGCGAACCGAGAAAAGAAGTGGAGGCGGGGGGGAGTTGAACCCCCCGTCCAAAGGCGGCTCCAGGTGCGGCGCTACAGGCTTAGTCGGTCATTAGGTTCTCGTCGCTCACGGCCCCGGCCGACAGGAATCACGAGCAACCAGCCGGCGATGATCTTTCGCCGCGCGTCACCGGCTGACGTGCGGCGGCACCCCGCTAAAATGTCGCTCCGAACCGTCCGCAGGGGTAACGATCCGGAACGTCGCTACCTAAATCTTAGGCTGCGAGTGCGAGTTGCTTGTTGTTGCCAGCTACTCTTTGTGCCGCGGGATTTACGAGGTCACGGCGCCTCGGCCTGCTCACACACCCTCGCAGACCCCTGTCGAATCCGCGCGCCCCCACGTTGTGGCTTGTGTGTCGCGGCCACTCCCTGCGAGTCGTGACCGCTTTTACAAGTATACGCGCGTACACATGAGGGAATGAGGGGCCCTTCGACAAGCTCCAGGTGGACGGGGTGGTTAGTGGCGGGGGGCGAGCGCCCGCGCCATCTCGAGGTCGGCGTCGCGTTTGGCCAGGACCTGCCGCTTATCAAAGGACTTGCGCCCGCGCGCGAGGCCAAGTTGGAGCTTGGCCTTGTGACGCGTGATGTAGAGCCTCAGTGGGATGAGGGTGTAGCCGCTGGATGTGACACGCCTCGTGAGGTCCATGATCTGCCGACGGTGGAGGAGCAATTTGCGGGGGCGTGTGGGCTCATGGTTGTAAATGTTGCCCTGCGCGTACGGCGGGATGTGCATGCCGTGGATCCACACCTCGCCGTTGGCGACACGGGCAAACGACTGCGCCAGCGAGACACGCCCGGAGCGGATGGACTTGATCTCCGTGCCGGTCAGGGCGATGCCCACTTCGAGGCTTTCCAGGATGTCGTAATCGAAACGGGCGCGGCGATTGTCGGAGACCAACCGATCCCCTCCGGCCGCCTTTTCAGACGCTGCGGCCTTTGCCCCGTTCCGTCGAGCCTTTGACTTCGCCATAATCAAACCATTATAGGAATCTCATTTTTCGAAAGTTGGGGCGTAAAGGTGGGGGGACGCGCGGTTTCCGCGTCACGACGCGAAGAAATCTTTTTGAGGTTCCTCAGATTCTCTCGCGGATCCTATCTGAGAGGGGCTTGCACGGCGCTTGACATCCCACACTATCAATTGAATATTATCTACTTTGTCTCCCATATGTAGGTTTATTGCAGGACTAATGCAAACATACGTCGGGAGACACGGAAGGACAGGGAGTGAGGAGAGATCGCGAGCAGGCGCCTCACTTGGAGGCGGCGGAAATGACATGCGGTGTGGGCATTGTGGAAACGGCGATACGCGCGTCTTGGATACTCGTCCTACCGATCAAGGTGTGCGCCGGAGGCGTCAATGCAAGCGGTGTGGAGCACGGTTCAGCACAGTGGAGAGACTGCTCACCACATCGCTGTCCGTCGTGAAGCGGGATGGACGCACGGAGGAGTTCAGTCGTGAAAAGCTCATGGCTGCCATCCGAACGGCCTGTGCCAAGCGTCCGATCGTCGCGGGGGCCATCGAAAAATTGGTCGACGATATCGAGGATGAACTACAAAAACGGGGACGGGCTGAAGTGAGCACAAACCTTATCGGCGAGCTGGCGATGGATCGACTCAGCAAGGCTGATCGCGTTGCCTATATCCGTTTCGCCAGTGTCTACCGGGACTTCGCCGATGAGGACGATTTTCAACGCGCGGTCGACGGCCTGCGGGATGGT
Source organism: Dehalococcoidia bacterium (assembly GCA_965207115.1). Classification (GTDB taxonomy): domain Bacteria; phylum Chloroflexota; class Dehalococcoidia; order UBA6926; family UBA6926; genus VXMO01. The sequence goes on from CBDBLR010000003.1 coordinate 493,038, forward strand.
CCCGGCTCCTCATCAGCGGGCCAGATGGCACTCCTGCCGCCAGAACGAAGTGGCGGTCGTCCCAGGGGGCGACCCCGTAAGAGAGCATGAAGGGCGGTGAATGTGACGAAATACGCCGCCCGCATGTGAAACCTATTTGAAAATACGTAGCGAGACAGAAAGACCAACAAGTACCAAGGTGATTTGCGAATGTCTTCTTCAGCCAATGAATTCGATGGAGCGGTTGTTGCCGCCAATCGAAACGCATTAAGGGATGCAGTCTCCGCACAGTTCACGGGTGAGAGTCCGGAACGCATTGAGGAGATTATCGACCTCATAGTCCGCATGACGGACGCGCCGCCGCTTGGCCCGGACGGCGCGCTCCATCGGCTGAACGGAGCAGGAAATGGCGATGGCACGGATGCTATCGCCAGGGTTATCGAGGCAGCGCAGCGCAACTCGGCAAACGGTCATCATGTGAACGGCGCGAATGGAGCCACCGCGTCGTCGGATTCCGGTTCACGGTGGGACGCGAGTGGGGAGGCGGAGCCGATCATGTCTCCAAACTCCCGCGCAATCCTGGAGAATCGCTATTTGGCCCGCAACGCGGACAATGAGGTCGTTGAGGATCCGCGCGGGCTGTTTGAGCGCGTGTCCCGGGCCGTCTCGCAGGGCGAAGTGTCAGCAGGCGGGAGTGAGGCGGAGTCGGTCGAGTGGGCGGGCAAGTTCTACCGCGTGATGTCCACGCTCAAGTTCCTGCCCAACTCTCCGACGCTGGTCAACGCCGGCAAGGACGGCCGTGGATCACTGAGCGCCTGCTTTGTCGTCTCTCCGGGGGACGACATGAGCTCAATCATGAAGGTCGCCTCCGACGCGGCAATGATTGAGAAGTGGGGCGGCGGCATCGGGTTCGGATTCTCCAAACTGCGGCCAAAGGGCGACCCCATCGCCACCACGCACGGAATGGCATGCGGGCCGGTGGCCGTGATGAAACTGTATTCCGCCGTGGGCGCAACGCTGACGCAGGGCGCATTCAGGCTCGGCGCGCACATGGGACAGTTGAGCGTTCGGCACCCGGACGTGCTGGAATTCATCCACGCCAAGGATGATGACGTTTCGCTCCAGAACTTCAATATCTCGGTACAGGTGACGGATGACTTCATGCGGGCCGTCGAGGCTGATGCGGATTGGGACCTAATCAGTCCCAAGGACGACCGCGTGACGGACACGGTCAAGGCGCGCGACCTCTGGAGCGATATCTGCAACTCTGCGTGGAAGACTGGTGATCCTGGGCTGGTGTTCATGGATCGCGTGTGGGAGACACAGCCGAATCCGCAACTCGGCCTTATCGAAACGTCAAACCCGTGCGGCGAGGAGTTCCTGGAGAACTACGGCAACTGCTGCCTCGGCTCCATCGACCTCGCCAAGCATCTGACCCCGGACAAGACGGGGTTTGACTGGACGGCGCTGGAGGACACCGTGCGGACTGCCGTCCGCTTCCTTGACGATGTGATTGAAATCAACACGTTCCCGCTGGCAGAACTGCGGGAAATGAATCTGAAGACGCGCCGCATCGGCCTCGGCATCATGGGCTGGGCGGACGCGTTGGTAGACCTGACAACTCCGTATGACTCGGAGCAGGCGCTTGATCTCGCGCGGAAAGTCGGCCGCTTCATCCGCGAGACAGCGTGGTCGGAATCGGAGAAATTGGCAGCGCAGCGCGGGCCGTTCCCGGAGTATGAGAATTCCCGGCTCAAGGAGCAGGGGATGCCGCCGGTGCGGCACTCGAGCGTGACGACAATCGCGCCAACGGGAACAATTTCACGACTGGCAGATTGCTCATCCGGCATCGAGCCGCATTTCGCCCTGGCGTGGTGGTCGAACATCCTGTGGGAGGACCACGACGGCACGAGCACGAGATTCCTCGATGCCCCGCTGCCCGTTCGTCGCGCGCTCATCAATGATGTCGGAGAAGGCACGGCGGAAGAGACGCTGGCACAGCTGGCCAATGATCCGGCGTGGCGCGATGAGGCCGTTACTGATCTGATCAGCAATCACGGCGTACGCACGGCGATGGCCATTGACCCTGACTGGCACGTGCAGATGCAGGCGGCGTGGCAGGACAACACCACCAACTCCGTATCCAAGACCATCAACCTTGCGAATGACGCCACGGTTACGGACATCGCCAAGGCGTTCTGGGATGCGTGGACAACGCAGTGCAAGGCCATCACCGTCTACCGTGACGGCTCCAAGAGCATGCAGGTGCTTGAGACAGGCGTATCGGGCGGCGAGGAAGAGGCGGAGCCGGGCGAGGTGCATCGCATACCGCAGCAGCGCCCGCGGAGTCTCGAAAGCATCACCGATCGCATCCGCACGGGTCACGGCAATCTATACGTCACCATCACATTTGAGAATGGCCGACCATTTGAGGTCTTCACGAATCTGGGCAAGGCGGGCTCCAGCGATGCGGCATACCTGGAGGCAGTGAGCCGTCTTGCATCTTTGGCGCTGCGCTCAGGCGTTGGCGTCGAGCAGGTGATTGATCAGCTGCGCGGCATCACGGACGCGCCGACGTGGGACGAAGGCCAGCAGGTCCTCAGCGCGCCGGACGCGGTGGCGTTGGCGCTGCTGCGGCACGCCCGCCCCGTCGATGAGGAACGCGACGAGATGGCGAAGCGAGCGCGGGAAGCGTTCGGTGAGAAGTTTGACCTAAGTGAGTTGGGAGAGATTCACCCGGAAGCTGTGGTGCAGAGCCAACTGTTCCCGGGGGCGCAGACGTCAACTCCGCGCGCCGGGACACAACCGCAATGCCCCGACTGCTACGGGATATTGATCTTCACTGAGGGCTGCATGATGTGCCTCGCGTGCGGCTACTCCAAGTGCTAGGAGCAGGAATTCCACTACACGCAATCCACACGAAATCAAGACAACCCTCTCATCCTCCTTTATCCCTGGTCATCGGGCCGGCCCCCACCCCGGCCCGATGGCTTTTTTTGCGGCTGAGCGGGTCACTGGTCCCCACCGGACCCGCCGAAAGAGTGTATCACTATCGCTCTTCAGCCTTGGCCCTCTTCAGGACGCCGATGAGCCACCGCCGAAAGTCGCGCTGCTTCACGTCAAAGAGCCGACTGTAGATGTTCATCGGCGGATGGCCTGACTTGCTGCGGCCCCCAATCTCTTCACGTGCGAGTTGCTGCGCCAACGGCATGTTCTGCTCACGCAGCGCTGCCTGGCGTCGCGGAACGATCTCATCAACGGGCAGATAGCGGACGTTGGTCCTGACTCCAAGATATTCCTGGAAGAGCGCCCAGTATTCTGCGCGCGTCAGGTTGCCGGGTCCGCCAAGCTCATAGATGTTGTTGTAGGCGCGGCGTTCCAGGTGCGCATGGATCAGGTAATCGGCGAGTTCGTCGAGGAAAATGAAGACCATCGGCTGATCGGGCGTGCCGTAGATGGTCATTGCTCCTCCGGTCGTGACGGTATAGATCTGCCTGCTCAAGAACTCACCGGAAGCGTCGATCATCCCACCGGGCCGGAAGACAGTTCCGGCCACCCGGGCATCGATGAGGCGCTGATCCGCGCGAGCCTTGGCGGTGTAAACAGGGTAGAAATCCCAGCGCGTGTCAGCCCCGCGGACGGAGATGAGGGCCATGTGTTTGGCGCCGTTCTCTCCCGCTGCTTCCGTTAGATTGACGGTGCCCTGGTACTCCACCGGTTCTATCAGGTGGGCGCCACGCGCAGCGGACTGAGCGCCGACACAAGCGATGACCCAATCAATACCCCGCGTTGCGGCGATGAGCGAGTCTTTGTCCTGGTAATCACCCTCCACGTACTCAACGCCATCGACGGGTTGTTCAGGGATGGTCGAGTGGATCAGAGCACGGACATTCGCGCCGGCGTCACGGAGCTTCTGCACGACAATGCTGCCAGTGCGTCCGGTTGCACCGGTGACAAGGTAGTTGCCTTGCGCGATGTCCTGTTGGGTGAAAGGCATCGTTCCTCCTGTATCTCGGATCGTCTTCCCGCGAAGGCGAGAATCTGGCGTCCGGATTCCCGCGTCAGGCACGGGAACGCCGGTGGATGGTGTTAGCTCTCGTTCAACATGTCTTCGACGAGGCGGACGAGGGTGCGAACCGGTTGGCCTGTTGCGCCGCGTGTCTGCCAGCCCCTCTCGCGATCCGTCGCGGAAACAGACGCGATATCCAGGTGCGCCCAGGGCGTTTCCTCGGCGAATTCCTGCAGGAACTTGGCAGCGGTGATGGAGCCGGCGGGCTGCCCGCCGGTGTTCTTGACCGTGGCGACGCTGCTCTTGATCTGCTCCTTGTAGTCATCCCACAGAGGCATCCGCCACATCTTCTCACCGGTCGCCTCGGACGCATCCTGCAGCCGGCGCGCAACATCATCATCGTTGGCAAAAAGTCCCATAGCCACGTTTCCGAGGGCGACACGGATCGCGCCGGTGAGCGTGGCCACGTCGATTAGCGGCGTCATGCCTTTGTTGTTCGCATAAGAGAGGGCATCGGCCAGGATGAGTCGACCCTCGGCGTCTGTGTTCTCAACCTCCATCGTCTTGCCGTTCATGGCCGCGAGGACATCGCCCGGTTTCGTCGCGCCGCCGCCGGGGAGATTCTCCGTTGCGGGAACAAGGCCGGTGACGTTGATGGGGAGGCCGAGGCGTCCGATGGCCTGTACCGCGCCGATGACTGCCGCGCCGCCTGCCATATCGCCCTTCATGGCGCTCATGTTGGCAGACGGCTTGATGGAGATGCCGCCGGAATCAAAAGTGACGCCCTTGCCGATGAGCGCGACGGTGGGGCGCGTGTTGTCAGGGTCGCCCTTGTGCTCAAGGATGATGAAAGCGGGCGGTTCATGGGAACCGGCAGTAACGCCGAGCAGACCGCCCATGCCCATCTCCGTAATCTCGCCAACGCTGAGGTTGGTGAATGTGACACCTGCGGCATCCGCGGCATCCTGTGCCCGCTGTGCGAGTATCGTCGGCGTCATGCGGTTGGCGGGCTCGTTGGCGAGGTCACGCGCAAGCGCAACTGCCTCCGCGATGATCGCCCCGCGATCCAGCCCGCGATCCAGTTCAGGCAGGTCGGCATCGTCTTCAGTGAGGAATGTGACGGACTCCAGTTCACGGCCCTTGTCGTCATCCTGATCATCGGCATTTGTGGTGATGCGATACGAGCCAAGCAGCGCGCCCTCTGCCGCCGCCTGCGCCGCGTCCACGGCGTTGAGATAGTGAGCGGCGGGACGGAAGGCGGTCATTTGCTTGTAGCCGTTAGAGCGAGCACGCCGAACCACATCCGCGGCCAGACGGCGCAGCAGATTGGCGTCCGCCTTATCCACCGGGCCCCCGCCCACGACCATCACACGACGCGGGGGTATTCGCCCAAGGGTATGGATGATCGTTATTTCTCCCGGCTTGCCGCGGATCTCGCCGTCCTCGATCAGCGTCGAAATCTGCCCGTCCAACGCCTCATCCACCTGACCGGCCGCCCCCGGCAGCGGGGCTTCCAGCATTCCCTGATAGACCCCGACTACGGCGCAATCAGCCTCAGCGTCAATCAGGCTTCCCTTGGCGACTTTCAGTTCCATTTGGTGTTCTCCTTGAGATCGCGCACTCTCTTACGTGGAGAGGGATCTGTGGATTCCCGCGAGAACGGGAATGACGAATGCATGTGGCTTGTTTGGCGATTATAGCGGTTTGGGGGCGGTGGGCTTGAGGTCATGTTGGAGTTCGGCGGCGATCCGCTCCAGGGCAGGGGTGATGTCCTGAGACGTGTCAACGGTGATGTGGTCGCGGCGGATGGGCTGGGCGCTTTGCTGCATTCGGGTGTAGACAGCTATGTCAGCCGTTGACTTGTCATCAGTCTCGTGACCTGATTTCAGGTTGGCCGCGCGCCGGACAAGCCGATCGCGGATCACGTTCTCCGGCGCGGTCGTCTCAATGATCAATAGCGGAGCGCCAACCCGATCCGCTACGTCGTACAGCATCCTTCGATTCCGCCTCCTCAGATTGGTGGCATCGACGACAACTTGATGCCCATACCGGAGAAGCCGTTCAAGGAGACGGTGGAGGGCGGGGAATAGTCGCGCGTTCTCAGACGAGCCGTGGTTTGGGTCGGAAAACAGGATCGCTCTCAGTGCGTCGCTTTCCAGCACTAACAGTGAAGGCGCCAAGTGCGCCAGCCTCTGGCAGAAGTACGACTTCCCGCTCCCGGGTAGCCCTGAGAGCAGGATGAGGGCAGGGTGTCCCGCTGTAGTCGGGAGGTTACCCAGGCCCCGATATAGGGATTCGGCGTCCTGATCGCGGCGTGAGATTGGGAGAATCTGACTGGAGCCGCGGGCCTCATTCATTGGTCGGAGCTGGGCCGATCAAGGAACAGGATAGCGAACAGGGAACGCTCGGGAGCCTCGCCCGTCTCAGGATCCAGGGGCCAGGGAGCGGTCGCCCTGCGGAGGAAGGTCAATCCAAGAATGATAGCTCCGGATATCGCCGTGACATACTCACCCATGGCGAGTCCCACAATGGTGTACGCGCCCATCCCGCCGATAACCGCAATTGGAATCATGCGGCTGGGCGGCGCTGACGCGACTTTTGGCAACACGTTGCGAATGATCTTCCGTGCGCCGAACAGCAGGAAGATGCCGAAGCCAAACACAAACGCTAACGGGTCGATTGCGACCAGCGCGCCGGCGGCTGTGCCGTTGCCGCGCCCACCCTGGAAGCGGAGGGTTACGGGCCACATCTGGCCGACGACTGCTCCAATGCCCCCTGCCGCGAGGAGCCATTGCGTGTCATCGCCCGGGAAGATAGCTGCGGCGAGCAGAGCAGCCACTGCTCCCTTGCCGACCTCAACAATGACGGACAGCATGCCAATGGCCATGCCGGAGTGCCGCCAGAGGTTGCCCGCGCCGATGTTGCCTGTGCCAACGGAATGCAGATCAATCCCGCGCGCTCGCCCCACAAAGTAGATGATCGGGGCTGCGCCGATGATGTATCCGAGAATGAACGCTGCGATGTATGTCACGGGTTGGTCGACTATGGGAATCCCATCAGCGCTGCTGCCGATCTATCGCGGCCACGCGTTTTGCTCAAGCCACTCGTTCGTGTCCGGTTCGCGAATGGTTACGACATACGGGGCGATGATGAGAAACAGGGTGGGCAATGAGAGGGCCGCAGTCACGATGACGCGGAAAGCGATGTCGATGCCGCCGGAGATCAAGAGGAAACCGAGGGGAAGTGAGGCGGCCAAAAGCCCAACCTTGAACAGGCGGTCCGTCATCCTGACGGCAGCTGCGACCACGATGGCAAACGCGCCAAACAGCACCGCATTCTGTGCCTCGGCCTGTTCGATTGTCGTGTAGACACCACGCTCAAATGCGAGGATGGCGACGGCCAACAGGGTCATCGGCAGTACGACAAGGATTGCGTGAATCCAGTCCTTGCGGCTCAGCCACGCCATCAACGCGCCGATCACGCCAAGGCCGGCAACACCCAGCCCGATTCCAAGAACCCAACTCAACGGATCGCGCGCTTCATAACCGCCGCCCAACACGCTCCAGGCGGCGTAGGCAGTCGTCCCCAAGCTGACCATGCTGATGAGCAGGACGGGGAAGAGGGCGTATCCAAGCCACGAGAAGACCCAGGCGCGGCGGCCGAACCGGTAGACGCCCAGCGCGCTTATCGCAATCGCGACTGCGGCTGCGCCAACGATCCACTCCAGATCCAGCCATCGGTTTGTTGCGAAAAGGAAGGCGACGAACAGGCTCGGAAATGCGGACAACGCCACGTCCGGCCACGATCCCTGGTTTCGGATGCGCTCCAATTGCGCTGTGACGGTACGCGTATCGCCGAAGGCGCGGACAGCCTGCGCTCTGGCCTCAACGGGATTGAGACCACTCTCACGCAACGTGTTGCTGTGATCCTCGATGTGATCAGCCAGTTCCCGGAGTACACTCCGACGCGACCGGATTCTCGTGAGAACCTGGCTCGTCAGGGCCTGGATGGGAGTGGAGATGCTGCTCGGTGACGGCATGTCCGTATGGGCCGCTACGGCGTGGAGCCGGTTATAACCATGTTGACGGCGCGCGAGAACTTGCGCCATTCCACTCGCCGTTGCTCCAGGCGCTGGAGACCGGGATTGGAAATGGCGTAATAGCGTCTGTATTGTCCGCCCGGGGAGGTGCGCCACAGCCCCTCAATGAGGCCGTCGCGCTCCAGGCGGTGGAGAGCGGGATACAGCGTGCCCTCCTTCATGGTGAAATAACCCCCGGAGCGGTGCTCTACCTCCCTGAGGATTTCATAGCCATACATCGGTCGTTCGCTCAGCAGCGCCAGGAACAGGGAATCCGTGCTTCCCTTCAGGAGCTCGCGCTCGCTCATACCACACCCCCCGGCATCATCTACCCCGCATTTGATGCCATTCGGTTGACCTGCGGCGATAGGCATCGCCGTTCTTCGCAACTACCGTCAATTCTACCACTTGCGGCAGAAAGTGGCGGTGGCGGACGGTTACTTCGAGCCGCCACTCGGGGCAGGTACGGGAGCGGGAGCTTGCAGGCTCGCCGCGAATCCCGCGGTCATCACACGGCGGAGCTTGGTAACAACGGTCAATGCAATGAATAGAACAACAAAGAATGCCAATCCGGAGACGATGAGAACGGGAACCGATCCCACGATGTCCGCAATGAATCCAAACACGGCATTCAGGATCGCCATTAGGCTGAGCGCGGACATGGCGAAGAGGCTTGAAACGCGGCCACGAATGGCGTCCGGCACAACGGTCTGGATGTATGTGATGGCCAATGACATGAACGGCGCCTGCGTCAGTCCCATGATGAATGCGCCGAAGAGTCCGGATGACTGTGACGGTGCAAAGCCCAGGATGAGAACACCGACTGCGCTGCCTGCCGAGGCGATAAGCAGCGCAATGCCCTTGCCACGATCGCTGCGGATTCCGGCGATGGTCATCACACCAATGATTGCCCCCGCCCCGAACGCCGCCAGGAAGTACGGGAGAGCAGTGTCTGCCGCGGCCCACTTCACCTTTCCGTGCAGAGGAAGAATCGATTCAAATCCCATCGTCAGCCCGCAATGGAAGGCAACGAAGATGAGCATGAGGCCGACGGTCGGTGTTTTCCATGCGTACACCACGCCTGCCGTGAAGACCGTCCAGATCGAGTCTCCCTGCTGGATCGCTCCTGAGGACGCTGTGCGGATGGTCAGCACCATGATGGTTGCAACGGTGTAGCCGCCTGCCGCGAGCGCAAAGGCGATTCCTATGCTTGCATCGCTGAACACGGCGAGGAGTCCCACGGCGGTGCCGCCAATGAGGCGCGCGCCCTGCAATGAGATATTATTCAAGGCGATTGCGTTTAGCAGGTCGTCCTTGCTCACCAGATTTGGCACCAGCGCGTTCTGCGTAGGCATCTGCACGCCGCGCGCGATGCCGCTCAGTAATGACACGACCGGCAGGTGCCAAAGCGCGATAGTATCCGTGAAATACAACTGCACCAGCAGGAGCGCCAGTAGCACATTGACCGCGTGTGCGATGGCGATGAGATAGCGTCTGTCAAACTTGTCCGCCAGCACGCCGCTGAACGGAGGAACGACAACGAACGGAATCAGGGCAGCGAACGTGGTGATTCCGACCCAAAGCGAAGACTCATCTGAGATATCGAACGCAAGGACGCCGCGGGCGGCGATGAGACCCCAAACGCCTGCGCCGGCGAATGTTGCAGATATCCAGAATCGACGGTAATCGCTGTATTTGAGCGCCGCGCCGTAGCGACGGAAAAGTCCCATTTCCTGCGCCGTGGCGCTCTCAGTCATTAGCTCCCCTTGGTTGTGAATCGTTCGGTAACGATGCCGAATGATAGCAACATGGGGATGTTATTGCCAAACGGCAATGGTTGCGCCTACAGCCGGCTGAAGATGTTTGCGATGAGCTGGAGCGTGATAATCGCAACCAATGGCGTGATGTCAATCATCCCAACAAGCGGGATGACTTTGCGCAGTGGCCCGAGGATTGGCTCCGTGACGTGATAGACGGCGGCGATGAGAGGATTCTCATTGCTGACGTTCGGAAACCACGAGAGAATCGCCCGCGCGAAGATGGCGATGGTGAGTACCTGCGCGAGGAAGACGACAAAGGTAGTGATGAATTCCATAGATATCAGGATAACGGACGACGACCGACGCCGTCGTTAGCCAAGCTGCCGCGACTTCTGGTACGCGGCGGTGACTGCCTGCGTGACGGCCGCGCGGAGCCCGCCGTCCTCAAGCGCGGCGATGCCCTCCGCTGTTGTGCCGCCGGGGGACGTGACCATATTGCGGAGCGTAGCGGGATGGATGCCTGATTGGTCGGCCAACGCGGCGGAGCCAAGCAGTGTCTGCCGTGCAAGAAGTTCCGCTTGATCGCGCGGGAGGCCGATGTGGACGCCGGCATCTATGAGCGCCTCAAGGAACAGGAACACGTATCCGGGCCCGCTGCCGCTCAGCGCCGTCGCCATGTCGATGTAGTGCTCATCGTGGACTTCCAGTTCACGTCCCATCGCGCCGAGGATCCGGCGTGCCATGTCGCGCTGAGGGTGGGTCACGTCCGGCGTCGCAGTCCACACGCTCATGCCATGGCCGATCTGCGCGGGAGTGTTGGGCATGACGCGAACAATCTGCTCGCAGCCCGTCAGCTCTCGCAGCTTGTCGATGCGGACACCGGCGGCGATGGAGAGATAGGGTCCTGGGACGACGTTCCCCCTCTTGAGAGTGGAAAGGGCGTCAATGTGCTGTGGTTTGAGCGCGATAACGGCAAACCCGTTGGAGACGATCTTGGCCGCGTCATAGTTGTCGGCGACCACGTGGACGCCATGTTTCTGCGCTAGGTAATCGCGGCGCTCGCCGTCGATCTCGCCAACGGTGATGTCCGTGGGCGCGGCAACGTCGTTCCGGATGATGGCAGTAATCATGGCCTCCGCCATGACGCCGCCTCCGATGAATGCAATCTGGGGCACTGTGTGCTTGACCTCCGTCACTAGAGTATATCCGCATGTCCAATCCAATCCGATCGGTGCTGTGACGGAATGACGAAGGGTGGGTAGCGTCACGTATACTGAATGAGCGTCCGTCAAGCATCGCGGTCACATCCCGCGTGCCCGGGCGCAATCCATAGCGCTCCGCGGTAGCTCAGTCGGTAGAGCGGTCGGCTGTTAACCGATTGGTCGTAGGTTCGAGTCCTACCCGCGGAGCCAATTCATCAAGGAGAGATTCGGGATGACTACTGCTTATCGTGAACTCGGCAGGTCGACTGCGCGCAAGGACGGACCGGAAAAGGTGACCGGCGGCGCGGAGTACACGGTGGACGTAACTCTGCCGGGGATGCTGTGGGGCAGGGCACTCCGCAGCCCGTACCCCCACGCCCGTATCGTCAGCATCGACACCTCGCAGGTTGAGGCCCTCCCCGGCGTTCACGCCGTCCTGACCGGAGATCATGACCTTATCAAGGGAGTGCGGATCGGTCGACGCCTGTACGACGTGCCCGTCCTCGCACAGGGAACGGCGCTCTTCATCGGCGACAAGGTGGCGGCTGTTGCGGCAGAAACCAAAGACCTGGCGGACGCCGCGCTCGATCTGATTGAGGTCGAGTATGAGGAACTGCCGGTGGTGGCGGACGTGCGCACGGCACGCGCCGATGACGCCCCCGTCCTGCATCCGGATCTGAATTCCTACGAAGGCCTGCCCGCACTGGTTGAGGGACGGCATCTGAATCTCTTTTCGCACCAGGCGTGGGACAAGGGTGACATCGAGGCCGGCTTCGCGGAGGCGGACGTCATCGTTGAGGCGGACTACTCGCTCTCCAAGGGACACCAGGCCTATCTTGAATCGCATAACTGCGTGGTGAAAGCCGAACCTGACGGCCGCGCGGAGATCTGGGCCAGCAACAAGGCGCCGTTCAACATGCGGGCGCAGATGTCGCAGGCATACGGCATCCCCGCCGACTCCATGAAGGTAAACCCGACGTACATCGGCGGTGATTTCGGCGGCAAGGGCAGCTCTATGGACGTGCCGCTTGCCTACGCGCTGTCCAGGGCCGCGGGCGGGCGTCCCGTCAAGATCGTGATGGACTACACGGAAGAGCTGCAGGCGGCCAATCCGCGCCATGGCGGCGAAGTCAGGATTCGCGCTGGCGTCAAGCGTGACGGCACACTGGTTGCATGGCATGCGGAGGCGTTCTGGAACAGCGGGGCGTACGGCGGATTCAAGCCGGTGCCCACCGCCAATCTCGTCGGCGCGCAACACCTTGCGGGCGGGCCGTACCGCATCCCGCACGTCCGCATTGATTCCTGGCAGGTCTACACCAACAGCGTGCCCGGCGGCCACTACCGCGCGCCCGGCGAACCGCAATCCATCTTCGCTGCTGAATCTCATATGGACTCCCTCGCCCGCGCCATCGGCATGGATCCGCTGGATCTCCGACTGACGAACATGATCGGTGAGGGCGAGGAGACGCCCACCGGCCACCACTTTGTTGACCTGCGGGCGCGTGAGACGCTCGAGGCCGCCGTTGATGAGGCCGGCTACCATGAGGCGCGTCCGCAATACGTGGGTCGCGGAATGGCGATGGCCGACCACGGCGCGCCGGGCGGTGAGACGCACGCGACCGTTACCGTTCTCGATTCCGGCGACGTGACCGTTGAGACTCCCCTCTTTGAGCAGGGCGCAGGGCAGTACACGATCCTGGCGCAGGTGGTCAGCGAGGAGATCGGTGTTCCCTTTGAGCGAATCAGCGTCGTGCCGCGTGATACGGACAGCGTTTCATTTGACTCCGGCATCGGCGGCAGCCACACCACGCGCCTCATCACCGTCGCGGGGCATGAGGCGGGGTCGCTGGCGCGACAGCGTCTACAGCAGCTTGCGGCGGAGCTCCTCGGCTGGAATGAGGAGTCGATTGCCGCGCGGGACGGCCAGCTGGTGAACGAGAACTCCGGAGAATCCATCGATATTGCCGATCTCGTCGGGCGAGCGGGCGCGCCGGTCGTGGAGCGCGGTCACGTGCAGGACACGTCGCCATCGCCCATGACATCGTTCGGCGCGCAGATAGCCGAAGTCCGCGTCGACCCGGATACGGGGCAGGTGACACTCGAAAAATTCACAACAGCCCACGACGTGGGAACAATCATCAACCCGGTCTCGCACCAGGGTCAGCTTGAGGGCGGCCTGGTGCAGGCCATCGGCTTCACGCTAATGGAGGCGCTGGAAGTGGATGAGGGCGGCCGCGTGGCGAACCCGTCACTCGCGGAGTTCAAGATTCCGACGGTCAGCGATCTGCCCGAACTGCGGACGGTTCTTGTAGAAGCTCCGAGCGGTTCCGGCCCGTACAACGTCAAGTCCGCCGGCGAGAGCTCCAACACCCCCACAGCAGCCGCGATCGCCAACGCCATCGAGGACGCCATCGGAGTCCGCATCCGCAACCTGCCCATAACAGCAGAAGCAGTCTACCGGGCACTCCAAGACCGGGGCTAAATCCTTACCGCTCACCCTGAGCATGTCGAAGGGTGAGCGGCACCCACCATCATTCCCCCCCCCCACCGTCATTCCCGTGAAGGCAGGAATCTGAACCCCATTGACCCAACCAAACTCTGTAACGCCCACCCACGTCATTCCGAACACAACACCCCCCCCACGTCATTCTGAATGGGAGCGCCCCCAACCCTGTCATTCTGAGCGGAGCGCAGCGGAGTGAAGAATCCAAAAAGTCGGCGACACATTCCACGTTGACTTGAAGGAACGAGTCTTTAGATTCCTCGGCTGCGCTCGGAATGACAGAGGGCTTGCGCCCGGAATCTGACGCCCAGCCTCCCGCAACCCTTAAAGAGAGAAGGGGTGGCCACTGGCCACCCCTTCTTTGCGTTCTTGTTAGGCGACACTACTACTAGCGATTCTCTTCCTCGTCCTCGCCATTGTCGTCGGCGTCGTCCGTATCGCCGCCGTTGTCATCCATCACGTCGTCACCGTTGTCATCGCCATTCATGCCGTTATCCGTCGTTGGGCCGCCGTAGGGCGGTGCTCCGCCGTCATCTCCTCCACGCCTGCGCAGCAGGAAGAAGGCGACCACTCCGAGCAACGCCAGGATGATCAGTCCAATGATGATCCCGCCGATGCCAATTCCGCCATCATCCGGCTCCTCAGGAGGCGCAGTCGGTTCGACCACGACCGGCGTATTTGTCGGCGGAACCTCTGTTGCGGTGGGCTCCGGCGGTGGTGGTGTTGCCGTTGGCGGTTCCGGTGTATTCGTAGGTATCGGCGGCGTTGCCGTGGGAGGCACCGGTGTTTCCGTGGCCGGCGGTGGTGTCACTGTGGGCGGTACTGGCGTGGGCGGTATCGGTGTATTTGTCGGTACCACCGGTGGCTCTCCGGACACCCGCACTATGAGCGTATGGGTGGGCGTCTCGCCGTTGCTGGCTGTGCCCCTAACTTCCACTTCCGCACGGCCCTCGGCCAGTCCTACCAGCCTTACAGTTGAGCCTTGGAGAGTGGCCCGAACGATGCCCGGGCGATCGACACTTACGCTGACAGGGTCAGTAATTTCTCCTTCAAGGGAGACTGACTTGATTTGATCCACTGCAAGATTCACATTTTCTGAGGTTTGGGCAGCCGCGGGTGACGGTGCGCCGGTAGCCTGAAGCATCAAGAGTGCGGCAATAGTAGCCGCGATGCCGAGTATGAGATATCTACTAGCCGAGTGTGTCAGATACGTGCGTGTGTTTGAGCCGAGCCACGAAACTGAGCGATAAAGTTCATTTCTCATGGACGCCTTACTTTCCTTTCCGCAGCCGCGCTTTTTGCGGTCTAATCTGCCAGGTCAGGCCTGACAGTCCGCACCCCCGTGAACCCGCGTACGCGACGCGGATGCGTCAACGCGCAGCCATGCACGGGTTGCATGACCCTTGTCCGTCAGATTGTAGCAAGTGTCAACCGTACTCGCAACACCGTATAGTCATGCGACGTAGACTGTTTCAGTCGCAAAACACTAGTCATTAGCCAGGGAGGCGATCACGATGGCAGGCCTTGACCGCGCAACTCTTGAATCAACCTTTAACCGACTCGTCTTTGAACACAATACAGCATGGGTTAATTCGCTGAACCCGGAGCATGCGGACTACAATCCCGTGCTGCGACTCTCAGACCAAAATGAGCGGACGAAGCACGGGGACACGCATGCGGACATGGAGGCGCGCATCAAGATCATCTGCTCCGCAATGCTGGACGTGATCGCGGAAAACAACCGGGCGCTCAACAACTAGCTCCCTCCCCCCTCAGTGGGGGAGGGTTGGGGTGGGGGGCCTCCCCTAAAGCACCTGCCAGGAGCGCTTGCCATCGAGGCGAACGACACGCCCGATGTTGGTTCCCACCGGCATGTGACCCGAGGCGACCGTCAGCCCCTCATCCTCAAGCCGCTGAACCAGCGAGCCCCGCGTCTGAGCGGCAAGCGGCTTATCAACGTCAAACCCAACGTTCCATGAGGTCTCCGTCAGCTGCGCCGCGGTGTGGAGGGCATCGCCGATGATGATGGCCCTCTCGCCGCCGGAGCTGATCAGGAAACACTGGTGGCCGGGCGTGTGGCCCGGTGTGACGAACGTGGTGATCTCGTCCGTGATGGCCGCGTTGTCGCCGACAAGCCCCATCGCGTTGAGGCCCTGCAAGGGGATGACGCTATTCTCCATGTGCGGCGAGTTGGGCAGAACGTCCGCGGACGTGAAATAGTCCCAGTCTCCCTGCGGAACGGAATATGTTGCGTTGGGGAACGTGGCGCGTGCCGTGTCGCCGTCCCACGTGACATTCCAGCCAACGTGGTCGCCGTGGAGGTGGGTAATCAGCACGCGGGAGATCTCATCCGGGCTGATGCCCTCGCCGCTAAGCTGGTCCATGAGTTGGCCGCCGATGCCGCCCATCGCCTCGAATGGCCCCTGCCCCAGGCCCGTGTCCACCAGCATGGTCTGCCCGCCGGAGCGTAGGGCAAAGAACCCCATCTGGAACGGAAGCAGGCCGTCCGGCGTCATGCTGTCCTTATAGGCCTCCCATGATGCGGCGGGCACGTCCGGGAAGACCATCGCCGGATCGCGCGGCGCGGGCCCAATATCAACAAACGCCAAAATCTCAACATTCCCAACAGTAATCCGATCAGTCATAGTGTTTCTCCCCCTTATCACTCTCACAATACTATTGACGCGCCACGCTCGTCATTCCCGCAAACCCGCCAACACCATTCCCGATGCTATACTTCGGCACATGACGCAGGTGTGGACTGGCTGATGCGCCGAATCTATCTGGGCTCTACTGAGCCGCGCGTCGGAAAGACGGTGATCGCCTCGGCGCTTGCGCGTCTTGCGGGCGACGGCGCCGCCTTTCGAGCAGCTGCCCCCAAGGGCAATACCGTGGAACCCGAGGACACTCGCCTCTTCCCCGCCGATCCGGCAGACGATATATCTCAACGTTTCCATGCCAACATCGACGCCGCGCGCGCCACGCTATCGAACGCGGAATCCGGCGTGGAACTCTCGATCATCGACGGTACCGGCCTGGATGACGGCAGCGTGGATGCCGCGCTGGCCGAGGCGCTGGATGCCCAGCTCTGGCTCGTTCTGTGGTACGACGAACATTCCATGGGCGAGGGAGATGTCTCGAGCATTCGCACGGCGGCGGGCCAGTTCGGCGATCGACTCTCCCGCATCATCATCAACGCCGTGCCGGAACTGCGAATGCACTACGTGGAATCCAATCTGTTAACGGCCATCGCGGACGCCGGCCTGCCTCCGGCTAGTGCTATCAAACAGGACGGCACCCTGAGCGCGCCAACGATGCGTGAGATCGTGGAGCATCTTGAGGCGGACGTGGTCGCGTATCCGGAAGGTCTGGACGTTCTTGTTCCGCGTGTCATGGTGGGCGCGCTGGCGTTGGACGGTGGCATCTACTACTACGGGCAGGCCGACGAGAAGATCGTCCTGACGCGATGGGATCGCCCCGACCTGCAGATGCCTGCAATGGCAACCGGTTGCCAGGGGCTTATCTTGACGGGCGGGCAGGGGCCCATTCCGTATGTGCAGAATCGTGTCGATGAACTGCGTATACCGGTCGCAGTAGTGCCCGGCGGTACTGTAGCAACGGCGACGCGCCTGAGCGACGGCGCGCTTGGCGGTCGCGGCCAGATGCACCCGGACAAGGTGGCGGTGATGGCGAATCAACTCCAGGACTCACCCCTCGCGCAGGAACTCCTGGCGGTCTCTGCATGACGGAAGCCGACGACGCTCATATCATCGGCCCCGCCAACCAATTCGTAATTGAAGCCGTGGGGCAGCCGGGAGACCGGCGATTCAGAATCCTCGTGCAGGGTCCGGGGGGCGACGCGACGATCTGGCTTGAGAAAGAGGATATGAGCCGCCTCGCGCTGTCTGTTGATCGTCTGCTCCAAATGGTCCAACGAAACGTTGAAGAATCCGCGTCCCGCCGGACAAACGTGGAAGAGCTGCCAACGGAGTCTTTGTCGCAATCTTTCGAGTTTCAGTCCGGTTCGTGGGCCGTCGGGTACCTGGAATCGGCACACGTCATCGAATTCCAGGCGCACGATATTGAGGATGAGGACGATGCGCAGCCCCGCCTTCGCTTCTGGGCGACGGTGGCGCAGAGCCGGGATTGGTCGACCAAAGCGATGGAGGTCTACTCGGCCGGCCGTCCACGGTGCCCGTTGTGCCATGGCCCGATGAACCCGGGGATGAATCACGTGTGCCCGATGACGAACGGGCACCACGGCGCGACGGCGGGCGGCGCGGACTAGGCCCGCCCCAGATGAGCGGCCTTTCTCCTTAAGGACATGACCGCGCCCGGGAGTTACTCCTACGCGAATCCAGAACCGGATGTCGTCGCGGCAATTCGCGACGGTGATTTCGTGGATATGCGGCCTCATCCCTATGGCTCAAACGCCGTCTTTACCGGGTTGATTGAGGCGGGCGCCGATCAGGTCAGAGTCATCTACAAGCCTCAACGCGGCGAGGCGCCGTTGTGGGACTTTCCGATGGGAACGTTGTATCTGAGGGAATGCGCGGCGTTCGAGCTGAGCCGTGCGCTCGGCTGGGACATGGTCCCGTTCACCATCGCGAGGGATGGACCGTACGGCGTCGGCGCGGTGCAGATCTACGTGGAGCACAATCCCGCGGAGACGTATTTCACGCTGCGAAATGAGCACCGCGCAGACCTGCAGCGAATGGCCCTGTTTGATGCGCTCACCAACAACGCCGACCGCAAGGGAAGCCATTGCCTGCGGGATGAATCGGGTCGACTCTGGGGAATCGACCACGGCCTGATGTTCAACGAGGACTACAAGCTGCGCACGGTGATCTGGGATTTTGAAGGAGAACAGATACCTGGCGATTTGCTCAGCGACCTTCAGGACTTGCGCCCCCGCCTTGAGGACGGTTCGGACTGCACCGTCCTGTTATCCGAATTCCTCTTCAAACAAGAAGTGGATGCGCTCCGGGACCGGCTGGACGTGCTACTAGAAGAGAGGCTATTCCCGGTGGCAGGCCTGGGCCGCAACGTCCCCTGGCCGCCGCTCTAACCACCTGCCAATTCGCCTCCACCCAATCATTCCTGTCGCCCACCCCGTCATTCCCGCGAAGGCGGGAATCTGAATCTCGGAGTGCAACCAAACGTAGTAAATCTGCCGTTCACAGCCATTGCTGACCTACTGCCTGTTGCTCCGCCGCTCAGCCCACCAGCGACGGAGACGGAAGATGAAGCGTGAGCGAAGATGGATGCGGTCTCCGGCGTGCTCTGCCACGTCTTCACTGCCTGCAAGAATGGCGGATTGCCAGTCGTGCAGTTCGTCCAGTGTCACCGATTCATTTCCGAACACACTGAAAGGTGACCACCGGGCGCGTCGAGCGCGCTTCTCCAGCACTCGTCCGCCTGCCTCCTGGATGAGGAGTATTCCGGCGGCCACGTCCCAGATCTTCGGCTGGGCAAAGAGGCATAACTGCATCGATCCACGTGCAACCAGCGCCATCTCATAGGCGATTGAGCCGAGTGATCGGATCTCCCCCAACCGCATCCGCAGACCGTCTTTGAAGCCCCACATCCGCCAGTAATAGGAAGGCATTCCGGTGAGCCGCCCACGTTCCGGCTCGGCGTTGGGAGTGACGGCGATTGTCCTGCCGTCCTGGAACGCCCCACCACCCCGTCGCGCGTGAATGACGGAGCCGCTATCAGGGCCCGGAACGAATATCGCCGCGACAACCGGGCGGCCATGGTGCAGAACTCCGATGGACGTCGCAAAGACGGGCAGGCCGTTCAGGAAATTCGTCGTGCCGTCCAGCGGATCAAGTACCCACACGAATTCGGCGGAGCCGTGCTCCGAGTTCGGATTCTCCTCGCCGACGATGCCGTGATCGGGAAATGCCTCGGCAATCGCCGAGCGCAGCCAGTCTTCTGATTCGCGGTCGGCCTGTGTAACAGGGTCCCGACGCCCGTCGGACTTGTATTCGATCTCCAGCGGCTTGCGGAAGTGGCTGAGGAGAATCTCGCCGGCCTTGCGGGCAAAATCGACGGCGCGGCGCTCAATGTCCTCGAGTTCAGCCGCTTCACGAGGCTCGGCAGTCTGCTGCATCATGCGGCGTTCAAGTGATGGCAGGGACGTTGCGCGTGTGATCTAACATCTTTGACATCTGTCACGCGCCCACCATAGCCACGCGGTCAATGCTGCGTCAAACCCAGCCGCCCTCAATGTCATTCTGAGCGCAGCGAAGAATCTAGATGGTGCGGCGCTTGTACGCCGCAGCGAGGGCGAAGACGCCGGTGGCGATTAACGCCATCGCCGGGCCGGACGGAATGTTCATGTAGTAGGACAGATACAACCCTGCAATGGCAGAGAGAGAGCCGATGACCGCGCCGACGATCATGCCGCTGACGAACCGACGCGCCAGCAAGTGACCCGCAGCAGCTGGCGTGATGAGCATGGCCATCACCAGCACGATTCCGGCGGCCTGGATTCCAATTACGATGACCAGCGCGAGCAGCGTCAGCAGGGCATAGTCGACCATGTTGACCGGGATGCCGACCACCTCCGCGCTGACGGGATCGAACGTTGCGTAGACGGCGATGCGGTGGATCGCATAGAGCGCGGCGATGACCATGGCGGCGAGCCCAAGTGAAACGTAGACGTCCATCGTCGTCACTCCAAGCACCTGGCCCAGCAGGAGGTCTTCCACGTTAACGGTGAGGCCCTCGGCCGTCGCCAACATCGTCAAGCCGAGCGCGAACATGCCCGCGAACACGATGCCGACGGACGTGTCCTCACTGACGCCTGTTTTGCGGCTGATGAATCCCATGAGCGCTGCGATGCCGACACCTGCAGGCACCGCTGCGGCCAGCGGGCTGAATCCCAACATGAACGCCACGACCATCCCTGGTAGCACGGAGTGGGCGAGGGCGTCTCCCATGAAGGAACGTCCACGCGCGATGACGTACGCGCCAATGATGGGACACATCGCGCCCACCAGGACGGACACGACGAGTGCCCGGATCATGAAGTTGTACTGGAACGGGTCGAATATGTACTCAATCATGGACAGGATGGGTCTCTGCGTGCTGCTCCTGCACGGGCGTCCGCCCGGGCTCCTCATGTGAGTGGGTACTGCCGCCGGTGGCAAAGACGACTCCGTGGGAGCCGTACAGCTCCTCCAGCACCTGGGGCGTAAATGCCTCCTCGGGCGGCCCGCAGGCGCAGACGTGCCTGTTGATGCAGAGACAGATATCGAATCGTTCGGCCAGGTTAGTCAGATCATGGGTGGCGAGGAGGATGATCTTGCCCTCGTCACGAAGGCCGCGCAGCACCTGCACGATGTCCTCCTGAGCGCCCACGTCCACACCGCTAAAGGACTCATCAAGCAGCAGGACGGACGCCTCCTGGCACAGAGCCCGGGCGATGAACGCACGCTGCCGCTGGCCGCCGGAGAGCTCAGTCATGAGCGCGGAGCGTCGATCCCACAGATTGACCCGCTCAAGGCTCTGCCGGCACAACTCCCTATCCTCTCGACCGTATCGCCGCAGCCACCCCTTTGAGTTCGTGCGGCCCATCATGACCACATCCTCAACGGTGACGGGGATTCTCCAATTGATGCTGTCGCGCTGGGGAACATATGCCACGCCGCCCTGGTTGAGCGGCCGCTCTGCGTGAATAGCGGCGGAGCCATGGTGGATGGGAATGCGGCCGGAGATGGCCTCAAACAACGTGCTCTTGCCCGCGCCATTCGGTCCAACCACGCCAACCAGCGTGCCGGGTCCGAATTCAAATGAGACATCGGTAAGGATTCGCGTCCCGGACCGCTCTATGGTCAGGTCGTTGACTACAATGCTGGGTGGGCCGACGCCGGAGCCGTTCTGTGTGGCCATAGGGATATTCCTTACGGGATATGCAATAAAGAATGTCGCTGCGGTTAGGAGACGTGCGTGTGCCCGACAGTCGGAACGGGTATATTCTGACGCGCGCAATCAGCGCAACTGATATAGAGTTCGATCCGGTGTCCGATAATACTGCCGCCAACCTCATTGCCTATGAGGCGGAGGACGCGCTCAACAGTGCCGGCGTGAAACTCGCCGATGGTTCCGCACGTCACGCACACGGTGTGGTGGTGGTGCTCCGCATGTGCAAGAGAATAGCGTGGCTCCCCATTGATGAGGCTCAACTTGCAGATGATGCCCGCTTCCAGCAGAAGCTTGATGGTGCGGAAGACGGTGGCGCGGCCGATATGTGGTAGATCGCGCACCAGGTCCTCAGCGGTGAAACCATCACTCCTTTTCTCCAGGTTCTCGATGATCTCCCTGCGAGGCAGGGTGGATCGGTAGCCCTGGTTCTCCAGAGCTGCGAGAATGGTGGAACCACGTATCTCGATAGTCATGATACTCAGTCTCACTCCCCCCCGATATTCTAACGGCTTTCAATAGGGTTAAATGAAAGATACCTTGTCTCAATAACCGTGTCAACCCTCATCACCCCCCATCATTCCCGCACTCCACCCCGTCATTCCCGCGCCCCACTCCGTCATTCCCGCGCAGGCGGGAATCTGAATCTCACTGAGCCGCCCAAACGTCGTTCTGCCAAGCAGAACCCCCCCAAGGGAGCCCGCCCGCTTAATTCCTGATGAGAAGGCCCGGTTGGCAGGTCATGCAGTAGTCCGTGATGCGACGGTTGGCGCTGAGCCGGCTGACGCGCCCACCACAGCGTGGGCATTCCTTGTTCGCCTTGCCGTGAACGGACAACCATTCGCGCCGCTCAAGGTGAATATCATCGCCGATCAGCTCACGCAGCACGACAACTGCGCGCCGCGGAACGGCGTAAACGGCGGCATGAAGCCGGGCGATTTCTTCCGCCGATAAATCCGCTCGGCGGCGGAACGGGGAGATGCCGGCCTCCCACACAATCTCGTCCGAATACGCGTTGCCGATACCAGCGACAAGCGCGCCCCGTGTCAGGATTCCCTTGATCTCGCCGGTGAATCTGCGCAGCCGCGAGGTGAAATCCTCAAGGCTCAGCGGCTCGTCGAGAACGTCGGGCCCGGTCTCCTCCAGACGAGGAATCTCGGTGAGACGATCCGTCGGCGCGTAGTACAGCATTCCCATCTGCCGATCATCCAGGTAGCGGAGATCGATGCCGTTAGAGAGACTGAGGCTGAGGCTCACGGTCTTGGTGATCCTGTCTTTGGGCGCTGACAGCCGCAGCCTGCCGGTGAGCCTGGGAAAAATAACGAGCGCCATGCCGTCGGAGAGGGTCAGGGTAACGCTTTTCCCATAGCGGGACACGCCCACAAACGAGTGTCCCTCAATATCAGCGCCAACGTCGATCTCCGAAAGCGTGCGCAGCACGGTGGGGCGAATGACTTGGGCCGACTCCACCGTCGCGCCCACAACCCGCCGCTCCAGCACCTCCCGCACAATGGTCAGCTCCGGCGCCTCCGGCATCGTGTCTCCCTGCCCCCTCTGTCATTTCGAGCGCAGCCGAGGAATCTTAAGCCCCTGTCACGCCAACCATACCTGAAACGCCACCCTCTTCCCCCACTTCGTCAAACTCGCCCCCACTTCGTCATTCCCGCCCTCCCCCGTCATTCCCGCGTAGGCGGGAATCTGAATCCTGGAGTGCAACCAATTCCCGTAACACCTATCAGGTGGACAACCACCCCAACAATTCCTTTGACACACCCGCCACGCCAAATTAAGCTGTATTGCACGTTTCGCACCAAGCCGAGGTAGCTCAGGTGGTAGAGCACGCGACTGAAAATCGCGGTGTCGGCAGTTCAACTCTGCCCCTCGGCACATGCGAGAGCGATCTAAGTCGGACAGGCGGAAGTGGCGCAGTGGTAGCGCGTCTCCTTGCCAAGGAGAAGGTCGCGGGTTCAAATCCCGTCTTCCGCTCCATTTCTTTCTGCCTTGTGGAAGGTCACCCTCATGTATTTCCGGACCTCCGATGAGGATGCGACTTGTTCCCAATGCGACCATCTGATTGCGGCGGGTAGTCTCTGTATCTCCGTTGTGGCCACGTCGCAAAATGGAGATAACAGCCACGAGCCCCTTGAGCTCGCCATTCTCCACTTGAGATGCGAGGAGTGTGGTGATGTCCCGTCTTGCCTAGTAGCGTACTCATCCCACAGAGCGCCAATTGCAGCACTGGACGCCGGCACTTGCGGGTACTGCGACCACCCCTTTCTCGCGGGGCAGCCCATCTTTACGGAAACCTTCCTTGTCGTTGGAGAAGACGAGCAATCTCTGGCTGCCTCCCCGGACCATGACTTTAACGATTCAACGGAGCAAAGGCCACGGCGCCTAAAGACCGTTCGTCAGACAACTGAAATGATTGCCACAGTGGCGGCAAGAGGCGGCAATATTATCGGCGCAGCGGGCCGAGCCATCCCGAAGGGCGTATCCGGTAAATTTACGGGCCTTCCTGCAAATCTTCAGCGAAGAATGATGAGGGCGGGCCTTGGAAAGACTCGTGGTATCCGCAGCACTGCGGAGGCAGCTGAGTTCTACTCGCAGTCTGTCCCGCGCTCTGTACGCAATCTCGGCGAAGTGTCCGCGTTCTTGAAAGGCAAAACTGCCAGCCATATTGAGCCCGTCGCCAATGCCCCGTCCAAAGCAAAATTTTCATCAAATATCGTATGGGAACGCGCTGCCAGTAACATCAAGAGGGGTTCAGACAATATCCGCCGCTTCGAACTTCGGTGGATCAAGACCAGGAACCTCGTAGATGCGTCAGGTATCGTCGCCAAGAGAATGGCGGGCGGCGCGGCGAAAGGAGCCATTTGGTCGGCTGTGCTTGAGGCCCCCGTGAGTGTTGCTGAGAACCTTGTGCACGTAAAGAAAGGCCGAGAATCTCGTACCGAAGCGGCCAAGTATGTAGCTGCGGACACTACCAAAGCCGGTGCGGCTGGAGCGGCCGTTGGTGGTGCAATGGTATTGGTTGTTGCCATGGGCGGCGGCACAATACTTGCTCCCATAGCCTTGCCGTTGACTGCCGCAGGATTGGGAGTCTATGCGGTCTCTTCCACTCTCCGTATTCGGCGCGCTATGAGTGATGAACATGAGGATGTTGCCGAAACTGACGCAGCATGGGTTGATCTCGCGTTCCACGTCGAGTGCCCGGAGTGCGATTCAGGTGAACTCTGTCACGATGCGTTCTTGAACAGCGTCGTGGCGTCTGCCGTTTAGCTGTACCCCTTCTCCCTGTCTGCCACCACACCGTTGACCCAAACAAAACACCCGTACTACAGTCCTCCAACACAGCAATCACCCCGGCAGCGTGGAACGTCGACACCCGCGCTGCCGTCAATCCCAGGGCGAGCAATGGAGGGCACGCCCCACGGGGGAACGCATCGCTACATTGATCCCGAACATACCGGCCGGATAACCACAGCTATGCGGTCGCATAAGGCCGTAAGCTGAATTGGCCCGCCCGTTGCCCTGAGCGACTCACTGAACCCGACCCGTTCGAGCCCCTCAGGATGCGTCCGGATTCCCCACGCAGCCGATGTCGCCGGGGATTCCGCGATATGACCGGCCGAGCCCATGGGTCAGCGCCCGAAACGGCGCGGCCTCGGCAACCGCAGCTGACGACGGCGTACGTCGTTTGATCGGAAGAGCGGGAGTCACCTTGGCGCGCTGATCCCGCGTCACTAATGGCGACCGCACGGCACGTCCACGGCGGACGGCCCGTGCGTGGAAGGGCGGCGGCCCATCGCGCGGCACGCAAATGCCACCGAGCAGTAACAGACACCGCGCAAAAACTCGACTGACGCGCAGCCAGGGACCAAGAAGCGATGCGTTCTCCCAGGGTCACAACAATCCGCAGCAAGAAAACCCCTCACTTTGATGGCGGAGAGTCAGGGTTGAATCCAGAATCCCCCCCGTTGATGAAGGAGAGTTGGGGTTGAATCCAGAATCCCCTCCCCCTTGATGGGGGAGGGTTAGGGTGGGGGTGAGTATGCCTTCTCGAACCTAGTTCGGCCGAAACACCGGCAAACTGATAGTCTCGCTCGCGTCGTCGAACTCGATCTGGCCTGCCATGCCGATGCTTACTGCGTCCGGCACCGGCTCCACGCCCACGATTCGGGTCGGTAGGATCGGCCCCTCTTCAAGCTTGATCAGCGCTGTGACGAATGGCACTTCCCCCGCAAAGGCGGGCGTCGGCGGCCGCTCAACCACGGCATACGCATGCACCTCACCGCGCCCGCTCGCCTGCACCCACGTCGTATCGCGTGAGTGGCAATTCGGGCACATATCGCGAGGGTAGAAGTACGGCTCATTACAGGCGTTGCAGCTTCGCAGCCACAGCTCGTGCTCCTTGCACTTCTCCCAGTAGAAGTCGTTTTCCTGCGTCGGTGTGGGCAGGGGCAATGGCATTCGGGCCGGTGGTTGGGTAGTCATCGTCATTCTCCCTATGAATTGCTCAGAACCAGCGTGGCAGTGGAGGAAAGCTCGCCGCCGGTGCCGTGCACCAGCGACAGGTTGCAGTCCTCGACCTGCCGATCCCCGCTCTCGCCGCGCAGCTGGCGCGTCGCCTCAATCAGCAGGAACATGCCGTACATGCCCGTGTGGGCGTAGGATAGGCCGCCCCCGCTCGTGTTCATCGGGAAATCGCCGCCCGGCCCGGTGCGCAGGTTCGCCACAAAGTCCGGCGCCTCGCCCGGCCCGCAATAACCGAGACTCTCCAGCGTCGTCAGCACCGTGTAGGTGAATGAGTCGTAGATCATCGTCAGGTCGATGTCATCGTGCGTGACCCCTGCCATCTGCATCGCCCGTGGCCCGGTTTCATGCGCGATGGTGCGGGTGAGATCCGGCATCTGGCTGATGATCTGGTGGTCGTGGCCCTCCGCGGACCCGAGGATCCAAGCCGGCTTCTTCTTGGCATTGCGGGCCACGTCCGCTGACACGACCACACACGCGCCGCCGCCGTCCGTCACAAGGCAGCAGTCCATGATGTGGAACGGCCACGCGATCCACCGAGAGTCATGGTAATCCTCATAGCCGACGTCGGCGGGGCCGATCCAGCTGGGGTGATTCACAAACGACTTTGGGTTCTGGAGCGCCCACTTGCGCGTGGCGATAGACACGTCCGCCATGCCTTGCCGCACACGCTCAGGTCCGTACATGTGCATATAGCGGCTGCATGCCATCGCATAGGCAACCGGAGCACCGATCATGCCGTACGGAGCTTCATACTGCGATCCTGCCGCCGTCGGGTCTCGCCCAACACGCCCTCGCGTCGAACGTCCCGCCTCGCCGTGCGTGATCAGGGCGACGTCGATCAAGCCCGCGTTGATGGCGGCCATGGCGTGCTCGACGTGCGCGAGGAACGATGAACCGCCGATGGACGTCGTGTCCGTGTACTTCGGCACGATGCCGAGATACTCGGCGACCGAAACCGTTCCGACGCCGGCGCAGAACAGGGCATCGACGTCATCCAGCGTGAGACCGGCATCGCGCAGCGCATTATCTGCCGCCTCCGCGTGGTGCTGCATCGAAGATTTGTGCGGCACGTGGCCCATTTCATCGGACTCATCCACGCCGATAATCGCCGCCACGCGCGATAGATCACTTGCGGTTGTCATAGACTATCCCTCCCCCATTGCGGGCGCTTCTCGCCCCGCTGCCGACACAGTGACATAGCGAGGGCAGCGTTGTCACGCCTGCCCTATGGATGAGCAGCGGAAGCTACGGTTGGGTTGGCGAACGGACTATACTCGTCGTTGGAGTTGCACCGAGATGGACTGGCGCAAATACATTACTGTCGATCCGGCGATCATGCACGGCAAGGCCTGCATAGCAGGAACCCGTGTGCCAGTGACTACTATTCTCGACAACCTGGCGGCGGGTCTAACCGCCGAGGAGATTATCGCAAGTTATCCGACGGTGCCCCTCGAGTCGATCCAGGCAACTCTCCTATATGCGGCTGAATTAGCCAGGGAAAGTGTTGCTCCTCTCGCCAGGTGATCACTGAGGTGAGGTTCAAGCTGGACGAGAACCTGCCCGCAGAGATGACTGCACAATTTGAGCAGGAAGGCCACGACACGACAACAATAGTTGGACAGGGCATGGCCGGTGCCGGAGATTATGAAGTCGCAAACGCCTGTGTTGAAGAGGAACGTGTACTTGTAACTCTGGACACCGACTTCGCAAACATCACGGCATACCCGCCGGCAAATTACTTTGGAATCGTTGTGTTCCGGTTAAATGATCAATCTCGAGATCGCATCACTGCGACAGGTGACAGATTTCTACGCAGCCTGACAACAGATTCTTTGGCTGGCCAACTCTGGATTGTCGAAGAAACGCGGATTCGAATACGAAACTAACCCCTACTCGGCAGCGCCACCGTCGCGTTGCCGGGCGTGACCGCCTCACCGCGCTGATTGGTGATGGCGAGGTCCACGTCCACCAGGTGACGGCCGTTCTCCTCACGCTTGCCGGTCACGCGACCTGAGACGGTCAGGGTATCGCCCTTGTAATTGATGCCACGGTACTGCGCGTTGACGAACACGATGTCGCCGTCATCGCCGATCCACTCACGCAGCGCGCTGTGAAGATACGAATAGCGCAACGGCCCCTCGCCAAATGCAGCCTGCTGTCCATTCGCCCGGGCATCGTCATCGTCCATGTGCATCGGCACGAACTCATCGTTCACGGACGCCCACCGATTCCAATTCATGAGCGTCGTCGTGCGGGCAAACTCCGGAATCTCCGAGCCATCTTCCACATCCTGCCAATAGAGTGTCATTGTCTTGCCTCCCACCCGTCATTCCCGCGAAAGCGGGAATCCATCGGGACTGTCATTCTGAGCGCAGCGAAGAATCTAACCGCCCACACTAGTACAGAATGTTGTTCGTCCTGAACACGCGTACCAGCTCGCCATTCTGGTTCGTCATCCTCTCCTCGACGACGTAGAACAGCATCAGGCCCAGCCCGCCCTGTCGCTCGTAAACCTCAGAGAACTTCAGGATGGACGTGATGACATCGCCGGGGCGGATGGGGGCGTGATACTCGGACGATGAACCCGCGTAGAGATACCGTTCCGGCGCCCCCGGCGGCCGCAGGTTGCGAGCCTCTTCCAGCTGCCCTTGTGCTTCGTCGATGTGTGTCGGCTGCGGCCCTATGTGCGCCCGCCCCACCATCCACCCAAACGGGTTGAACTCATCCGGCGCGACGATCCCGCCAAACCGTGTCGACTTCGCATACTCCGCATCCCAGAATCGACGAGGCGGCACCTCCGGCCAATAAGCGGCCATAGCAAACCGCCGAATCTCACTCTCCGACACGGGAGGCGAAACAAGCGGCGGACTCTCCGTCCCGATATAAGCCTCCACCTCCGCCGTGATATATGTCCCACCCTCAGATGTCATAGCGATGTCCCCTCTCCCCAGTCTCCATCGCGCAAACAGTGACACAAAGGGAGCAGGTTGTCACGCCGTTCATGCCCGTGTCATTCAGAGCGCCCCTGCTCGTCATTCCCGCGAAGGCGGGAATCTGAATCGGATTTGCTGGCCAACCCCAGTAGCGCACTTCCCTTCATTCCGGCGAAAGCCGGAATCCATCGGGCGATCCAATAAGGCCGCGTCAAACTACTCCACAAAAACAGAGAGTTCGACAAGCAAATCGGTAAAGCGGCTACCGCCCTCATCACGCCACAACGAAACCGTGTACACGCCGGGCCTCTCCATCAGGCGTCCAACGTCTGCGGAAAAACTGAATGAAGTGGCCGATTCCCTCCACGAACTCGCAACGACGTCGCTGGTGTCTAAATCTGTGTAGAACCGACCCGGTCCCGGTGGATCTAGAATCCGTATGACGTAGTCTGGGCAACTTGTGGTTGCGCCTCCGCCAAGGCAATAAGAATCCAGTGAATCGTTCAGTTGTCTGCTGACCGGAGCGGGAGGTGGATCGTAATAGATTCCTATTGCTCCACCAATCCTGATTCCTGTCTCGTTCTTTGTTACGGAGAGCCTTAGGACACCGTTGTCGTCCAATGAGGGCGGCGAATCTGCAGTCACGGTGCCACCCGCAAAGTGTTGAACAAAAACAACTCGACGACTATTCCAGGCAATGCCAATATTCACGGCCCTATGCGTTTCGCGCAAAATGTTATCGCGATGCCCCCACTTGGCGTGAGCATCGTCGTACATCATCCGCCACTGGAGATCACGTATGGCCTCTTCAGGCGTGGGCACAATGCATCGGACAAGGAACCCACCGCAGCCTGCTTGGGTCCATTCGTGATTCAGCCAACCTGACGACGCGACGTTTTCAGCGGCGTAACTTGTCCCGCGTGTCTGCGTGTATACCATGTACGGCTTGCGGCCGTCTGCCCACCAATGTCCCTGGTAATCATTGCTGAGCATGTCCTGTGCGTGAAGCTGAGCGGCCTGGTTGGACCCGAGCGATACGGACGGAAGGCCGTGGTCTGCTCTGTCCTGATTGAGTAGGTCAAGCGCAAGCTTTCGCAACCGATCCGTCCGGCTAACTTCCGCTGGCGTTTCCGTTGGGCGTGGCGTTGGTGTAAAGGTGGGTGCAGGAGTGGGTGAGGGCGGCGCTAGGCTCGGATCGTGGAATATTGCAATGGCTTGATTGAGGTGTGCTGTACTTTCCTCCGACAAACAGTCTGCCAATTCAGGTAGGTCGGTAGTGTCGCGAACGGGGGGGGTCATGGCGATCCTCACCCCAATAGGCCGGGAGGGAAAGCTCTCGTAGAAGGCATCTGAATTTGCCGAACGCACACAGGCTCTCTCTTCATCCGAAAGTCTGTCCAGTATGTCCTTGCCTTGGGTCTCTTGTGTAATGGCGAATCCTGCCCATGGGGATACCGGAATAGGTGTCGGCGTTGGAGCAGCAGTGGACAAGGGCGTCGGTGTAGCGGTTGCCGTGGCGGTGGCAGAGGGAGCTATCGGAGGGGCAATAGAATCTGAGCCGCTATTGTCTGATTCCTCAGACTCGCCGCCAGGAATCTCAATGCCTGAGTCGTTCCAGAAATCTCTTACCGAGTCGACTACATCTTCCAGCGGGGTCTGTGTTAGAAAAAGGGCGGCAATGGCGCCAATCGAAATTAGGCCACTGGCGAGTATGACCCGGCGGAAGAAACGCCCGACTCGTCCCCTGCGTTCGGCTGGCCTTCCCAAATCGGCCGACAAGCTCGACTGGTTCTCCGTCCGAATGTGCATACCGAATCGGTGGGGCTGCCACATATCAGGCTTGTCATGTATATCTGGTTGCTCTGAAACGTATTGTTCTCGAGGTTCCTGTTCTGCTTGGTGTTCTTGCTCCTCATCTTGTTCTCGTTCGCGTGTCGCCCGTCTTTCTTCCCTTTGACGCTCTTGCTCTTCTATTTGCTCCCGCTGGCGTGCCTTCCGTTCTTCTGCTGCCTGCCTTTCAGCATCGGTCACCACCTGCTCCACAGTCTGCATCAGCCGTTCACGTTCGGACGGCGTTAGGCCCACAGGGTTTGCCTGAGGTTTGAGAATCGACACGTCACCACGCGGGGAGGGGCGCGAGGTGGACGTTGCGCGCACCAATCCATGGCCGCCGCAGCGTGTACACCGTAGGACTCGACCACCCAGAAAGTGGGCTTGACCGCCCTGTATCAGACCGGTACCACGGCAGGCATTACAGCTGACACTGTCCTGCGGGATTGGCTCACGCCGAGGGTTGTGCTCATGATACTCATACGCGTAGTTGTGCATGCTCACCTTGCATGAACGACACGTGATGTAGGGGGCGCGGGCCATTCTAATGTCTGTGCAGGAGTGGTGAAGGGGTCGGGTACGGGGGTTCTGGTCTAGATGGACTTCTTACCTCGGCAACCCCAAGCCCCGTTGGGCGATGATATTCAACTCAATCTCGCGGCCGCCGCCGGCGAAGCGGTTCATCCAGCTCAGGTAGGAGTTCACCTGCGGATAGCCGTTCATGGGCGCACGCGGGTCTCCGACGTTGAAGATGCCTGCCTCCCGTAGCAGACGGTTCAGCGCGCCAAAAACGTTCGGCGTCATCTCGTCGTGGAAGAGCTTGGAGAACGCCGACTCCATCGCCGGAACCTCGCCCTTGCTCTGGATCCAAGCCACCTGGTACGAGATCATCCTCCCGAGCTCAATCAACACCCGCGCGTCCGCCAGCACATGCCGTGCGATGGGGTCGTCCGTGATCCGGGAGCCGTCGGCCATTGGCGTCTCGCGAGCGTAGTCGAGGAAATTCTCCAAATCGCGAAGTCGATATGACGGTGCCTCAACGTTGGACCGCTCGAACGACATATTGGTCATGGCTGCATACCAGCCACGGTTCAGCTCGCCCACCAGGTTGCGAGACGGCACCCGCGCGCCGTCAAGGAACACCTCGACCCAGCGCTGCCGACCAAGCGCATCAAACAACGGCCTAAGTGTGATTCCGGGGTCGTGCATATCAACGACGAAATAGGAGATGCCGCGGTGTTTGGGGGCCGCGGGGTCGGTGCGAACAAGGTAGTGGCCGATGTCGGCCATATGGCCGCCGGTGTTCCAGATCTTCTGGCCGGTGATGACCCAATCGTCGCCGTCCTGCACGGCGCGAGTCTGGAGGCTGCCGAGGTCCGCCCCGGCGTTCGGCTCGCTGAATCCCTGCGAGAAGTTGATCAGCTCGCCGCTCGCGATCTTGCCGAGAATCTCTTCC
This sequence comes from Dehalococcoidia bacterium, assembly GCA_965207115.1. Taxonomy (GTDB): domain Bacteria; phylum Chloroflexota; class Dehalococcoidia; order UBA6926; family UBA6926; genus VXMO01. The sequence continues at coordinate 525,253 of CBDBLR010000003.1, forward strand.
TTCTGCCAGTCCTGCCCGTAGTACATAAGGGTATGCGCGAAGAACGTCGGCGTTGTGACGGGCGAGCCACGGTACGCCGCCTCCTCGCGGTACGCCAACACCCGACTCAGCGACGCGTTCTGCCCGCCGTACTCCTCGGGCCAGTGCATCGTGTACCAGCCGCGGTCGGCCAGTTTCTTGGTGTACTCGTGGATGCGCCGATCGTCCTCGACGTGGTGGACGTCATACGAATAGACGGAGTTGCTGAACGAGTCGATGCCCTGAGCGTCCCACTCACTCTCGACGAAGTTCTTTACCTCATCGCGCAGCTTCTGATCCTCTGCCGTAAACCGGAAGTCCATCGCTCCCCCAATCTCCCCTAGACCAGCACGCCGGCCTTTGTCAGCTTCTCCGCCTCATCGCTCTTGATGCCGAGCACACGCTCCACGATTGCCGCCGTGTGCTGCCCCGTCAGCGGCGCGGGCATCCGAACCTGCCCCGGCGTCTCTGTCAGTCGCACGGTTATGCCCGGGTGCTGGAGCTTGCCCGGCCACGGATGATCGATTTCAACGACATAGTCCCGCGACCGCAGATGCGGATCGTGGTACAGGTCCTCGCCGGACGCCACGATTGCCGCCTTGACGCCCACCTTTTGGCACGCCTGCATGATCTGCCCCGGCGTGCGAACCGCCGTCCATTCACCGATGGCGGTGTCGAGTTCGTCGTGCAGCGCGTGGCGTGATTCCGGGGTGGCGCATCTCTCGCGGAGTTCGGCGGGCAGCGCGCCGCCCATGAGATTTGCCAGCGTCTGCCACTCATCGTCCGTCTCGCAGGATATAGCCACCCACTTGTCGACGCCGATGCACGCATACACGCCCTGCGGCGCAGCGTGAGGGCTGCGGTTGCCGATGGGCTGAGGCGTCTCTCCATTAATGGTGTTTTCGAGGATGGCTGTGCCCACCATCGCCACGGCGGAGTCGATCTGCGTGAGTTCGATGTGTTGTCCCTCACCGGATCGCTCGCGTTCATGCAGCGCTGCCATGACGGACAGCGCGAGATGTCCCGCCGTCACGAAGTCCGTGTACGCCTGCTTGGGGCGCTCGTTCACCTCGGAGTCGGCATGCCCCCAAAGCGTGGAGATGCCCGCGTAAGCGCCGATGCAGCCGCCATAGGCAAAGTAGTCGCGGATCGGCCCCTCATATCCGTAGCCCGGCGCGCTCAGCACAATGATGCGAGAGTTGACCTTCTTGAGATCCTCGTAGGCCATTCCCCAGCGGGGCAGGGTGGCGTAATGAAAGTTTTCGAGCACGATGTCGCTCTCCGCGACCAGCCTCCTGAAGATATCTTTACCCTCCTCCGAGTGGAGGTCGAGCGCGACCGAATACTTGTTGCGGTTGATCTCCCCGTACATCGTGTTGGATCGGAGCCACGCGTCATAGTTGTCCGGATCCATCACGCGCCCCTCAGGGAACTTGGTGGACTCGATTCGAATGACCTCCGCCCCGAAATCCGCCAGATACCGCGCGCCGTACGGCCCGGCCCACGACTTGGTCAGATCGACTATACGGATGCCCTCAAGAGGCAGCGCGCGTTCATGGGCGGCGGTTGCGGCGGTCGTCACGTGGCCGTTCTCATGTGGGCGTGGCGTGATTGCCGCCAAATCATCGTTGTGCTGGCCGATGGTTGGGGCAGGGCCCTTGATCTCCCACGGCGTTCGGCTGAACCTGAATGGCGCTCCCTGTGTCGAATACGTGCCAATGACCGGATCCTCGACTTCTGTCATGACATTGCGCGAGATCGTGTGCGGGTGGTTGATGAGTCCGACGATGTCGTTGACCGGTCCCGCTGGAATCCTGCGAGGGATAGAGCCTTCCAGGAATTCCTGCACGGTCATCGACCGTGTGAATTCCGAAATACGCTCATCAAGGAACTCGACTGCGTCCGCGCGCACGGCGGAATCGTCAAACATTGGATCCATGATCAGCGGGTCCTGCGTCCATTCCGCAAACGCCTCCCACTGGTGCGCCTGGATCAGGGACATAAGTATCCAGCCGTCAGAGCAGGGGAAGTAGTTGGTGGGGCGTCCGCCGCTCAGTCCCCCGACCCTCTGCACGATCTCGCCGTAGGAGGCGTAATAAACAAGGTTGAAATACTCGTGCGCCACGACGTCCTGCAGGGAGACATCCACCTCCTGTCCGCCGCCGCCGTTCCGCGCGTGCCACCACGCCAGAAGCGTTCCGTATGCCGCGTGCAGCGCGGTCATTTGTACTCCCTGGTAGTGGGGTTGCGCGGCAGGGAGGCCGTCGCGCCGTCCCTCCATGAATGTCATGCCCCCCGCTGCGCCGGCGGTGAAATCGTTACCCGCGAATCCGGCGTGGATTCCCTTGCGGCCATATGGGGTGACTGTAGTCAGGATGATGTTGGGATTGATGGCTGTGAGGGAAGCGTAGTCGAGTCCGTGCGACTCCAGTTCCTGTTGGTTGAATGATGTCATCAGGACATCCGCGTTCGGCAACAAGGAATCTCGCAGGACGCTTGAGCCTTCTTCAGTGTCAAGGTCGAGAACAATGCTCCGTTTGCCGAGGTTGAACCGCAGGAAATAGAGGCTGCGTGGCTCGGTAGTAGGACGGGACGGTTGGGGCGCGATGTGGCGTGAGGGGCTGCCGCCGGGTGGCTCGATGAGAGTTACGTCTGCGCCAAGATCAACGAGATGGCGTCCGACAGGCTCAATGAATTCGCCCGCGATCTCCAAAACGCGGAGTCCACTCAACGGCGCAGTATCTGTTGCCATAACTTCGCCCCCCAATCGCCGCTACTATGCGCCCCTTCTTATCCCGCAAGCAAGACGATTCTTACCTCGGCAACCCCAAGCCCCGCTGGGCGATGATGTTCAGTTGGATCTCCCGCCCGCCGCCGGCGAATCGGTTCATCCAGCTGAGGTAGGAGTTCACTGCCGGGTATCCGCCCAACGGCGCGCGCGGCTCGCCGACCGTCATGGCCGCGTCCTGCCCCAGTATTCGTGCCAGCAGCTCATACACGCGCGCCGTCATCTCATCGTGGAACAACTTGGAGAAGGCCGCTTCCATCTGCGGCACTTCGCCCTTACTCTGGATGGACGCCACCTGCAGCGCGAGCATCCGGCCGGTCTCTATGAGGATGCGAGCATCCGCCAGTATGTGCCGCGTTTGCTTGGCGTCAATGAGCTTACCGCCGTCGATGCGCGCATCGCGCGCGTAGTCGATGAATCGCTCAAGGTCGCGCAGGCGGCGCGCGGGAGCTTCGATCTGCGACCGTTCAAAAGAGAGTGTTGTCATGGCGGCGTACCAGCCGCGATTCTCTTCACCGATGACGTTGCGGGAAGGAACGCGGACATTGTCCAAAAAGATTTCGCTCCAACGGCGGCGTCCCAGGGCGTCGACCAGCGGCCGCTTGACCACTCCGGGCGTGTTCATGTCGATGATGAGATAGGAAATGCCGCGGTGTTTCGGAGCATCCGGATCCGTTCGCACGAGGTAGTGACCCCAGTCGACCCAAGGATGATGTCCCTGGCTGTTCCATATCTTCTGGCCGGTCACGACCCAGTCATCGCCGTCTCTGACAGCCCGGGTCTGGAGGTTTGCCAGGTCCGCGCCCGCGTTAGGTTCACTGAAACCCTGCGACCATGAGATGAGCTCGCCGCTCGCGATTTTTGGAAGGAAGAAATCCCTCTGCCAGGGCTGGCCGTGGAACATCAGCATAGGCGCCTCAAAACCGGGTTGGGCGATGGGCGCGCCACGATAGGCCATTTCCTCGCGGTAGGCGATCTGTGTGGTGAAGGGAACGCCCTGCCCGCCGTACTCGTGAGGCCAGTGCATGGTGTACCAGCCCTTGTCGGCCAGCTTGCGCGTGAATTCCTGGAATAGGACTTCATCCTCCGGCGTGTCGACGTCGTAGGAATAGACGGAATTGATGTGGGATTCGTACGGGGAATGCCAATTGGCCTCCACAAAGTCCCGCACCTCTCGCTTCAGGGCCTCGTCTTGCTCCGAGTAACTGAAATCCATGGCGTCTGTTCCCTTCTCCCCGCTTGTCCGCAAAACGGAAAAAGCTATCCGCGCCGCCACTATGCGCCCGTTTCCGTCTGCCAATCAAGGCCATGCCTTGAGAGATTTCGAACAAATCATCCAAAAGGGGTTGACAAGCGAACGCCCGTTCGATACAGTGGCTTTACTCCTCCTTCTCCCAACACCATCTCCCCGCGCAAAAAGGATGGATGGGAGAACGGCGCTTCCCGAGGGTAGGGGCAAGTGCCAAAGATATGCGGCGAGGCGGACAACCGCCTCGCCGCAGTCTTATTGGAGTGGTACTTGGCTCAGGATGCGCCATTTTCCTATTGCTTAGCGTCAAATGCCGCCCGTATAATGGCGGTCACGCCAAAATCTTGATGTGGGGGAAGGTGAGATTGAATGCTCTAGGGACACATGTGCTGGTGGAACTCCGCGATTGTGATGCCAATGCGCTTGATGATCTGCGAAACGTAGAATCCACGCTCATAGACGCGGCGAGACGTATTGGCGCAACGATTATCGGACACGCTTTTCACCAGTTCAGCCCCCAGGGCGTTACTGGCGTTGTTATCATTGCCGAATCCCACATCTGTATCCATACGTGGCCGGAGCACGGCTACGCTGCTGTTGACATCTTTACCTGCGGCGATACGTCGCGCCTAGAAGAGGCTACCAGCCACATAGCCGACGCTTTCCGTTCGCAGGATCGGTCGGTTGTCACGCTCCAGCGCGGACAGATTGATTCATCCACGAGTGCCGTGACGCGCTCGGAGCTTGATCTCGCCGGTGTCCCGGGCGCCTAATCAGCCGGGCGGCGGCGACGCCGCCGAATACCCGTATTCCACATCCGAGTGGGCGACAGAAGCCGTCACTCCTGACCTCCATCAGTTGACGCGCATTCGCCGCGTTGTCTACGAAGGCCGCACCAGATTCCAACAGGTCGAGATTCTTGATACTGAGATCTTTGGCCGCGTCCTGCGCCTCGATGGCAAGACGCAATCCAGCCAGTCAGATGAGTACGTCTACCACGAGGCTCTAGTTCATCCGGTGATGCTCCATCATCCCGCGCCACGCCGCGTGTTCATTGGCGGCGGCGGCGAGGGGGCGACATTAAGGGAGGTGCTGCGGCACCGCTCGGTTGAGAGCGTGGTGATGGTCGACCTCGATGAAGAAGTCGTGAACCTCTGCAAGGAGCATTTGCCCACGTGGCACCAGGGCGCGTTTGACGATCCACGAGTCGAGCTCCGTCATGAAGACGCGCTTGCCTACCTCGAAGGTGCCGACGAGCCGTTCGACGTGATGATTCTCGACCTTGTGGACCCGATGGAGGCAGGACCGGCCTATCGCCTCTATACCCAGGAGTTCTATCGCATGGCGAGTGATCGACTGACCGACAACGGGGCGCTCGTTGTGCAGTCCGGCCCGGCCATCGCAGGCATGACAGCAGGCCCGGCCACGGACGCGAATAGCCACGAGCCGGAAGCCCTCACGGACCTTGTTCGCGGATTCACGGCCCTCTATCACACGTTGGGTTCAGTCTTTCCGATTGTCACGGGGTACAGCCCGGTAATCATGGACTTTGGCGGCGCGTGGAGCTTTGTCCTGGCGTCAAAGAGCGGCGAGGATTCTGCGGGACTTGCGCCGGAGCGGGTTGACACGCTCATTTCAGATCGCATCACTGCGAAGCTCGGCTATTACGACGGAATCACGCATCGCCACATCTTTTCCCTGCCAAAGCCGCTGCGAGATGCGCTGGCGGCGGAGACGTGGATCGTCACTGAGGAACACCCGCTCCTCGTTCCCTAAATGGATGCACGGCATTGCGCCAAGTGCGTCATAATGCACTCACGATTACGTTATGCCCTGGCAGGGAGCATATGCGCTCATTAAGGGAAGAAAGCCGCCGACAGGCGCACGGGAGGTAGGTGGATCATGCCGACTCTAACCGGAGGACAGGCACTTGTGCAGGCGCTCAAGCGCGAGGGCGTTGAGGTGGTATTCGGACTGCCCGGCGTGCAGCTCGACTGGGCTTTTGACGCTCTGTATGAGGAACAGGACTCGATACGCGTGGTCCACACCCGCCATGAGCAGGGCACGTCTTATATGGCGGACGGCTATGCCCGCTCCACCGGCAAGGTTGGAGTATGCCTTGTGGTGCCCGGCCCCGGACTGCTCAATGCGGGCGCCGGCCTCTCAACCGCGTATGCCACCAATTCCCGTGTCCTCTGCATCTCCGGGCAGGTTCCCACACATCACATTGGCAAGGAACGCGGCGCGCTGCATGAGATCAAGAACCAACTTGAGGCAATCGGCGCCGTCACCAAGTGGGCGGGCCGCGCGATGAATACCTCCGACGTGCCCGGGCTCGTCAGGGAAGCCTTTTACCAGTTGAACTCAGGCCGCCCTCGCCCGGTCGAAATCGAGGTGCCGATGGATGTCCTGATGACACCCGCGGACGTTGAATTCTATGAGCCCGGGATGCCGAGCACCAAACAGGGCGATCCGGACCAGTTGGAGAAAGCGGCCCACGCGCTGGGCAATTCTGAACGCCCCCTAATCTTCGTCGGTGGTGGCATCATCATCAGCGAAGCGACGGCGGAATTGGAGGAACTGGCAGAGATGCTGGGCGCGCCTGTGATCGTTTCTCAGAATGGACGCGGCGCACTGTCGGATCGTCACCCGCTCGCCCTGCCGTCCATCGCTGCCTATGATCTCCTGCCTAACGCTGATGTCGTGCTGGCCGTCGGGACACGTTTCGTCATGCCCGGCCCCAACCCGTATCCAACGGATGAAGATCAGACTGTAATCCATATCGATATCGACGACACAGAGCTAAACCGAAACTCCAAACCTGACATCGGCATCGTCGCAGACGCCAGGGGTTCACTCGCCGACCTCGTTCGCCGGGTGCCCCGACACAATAAGACGCGCGAATCCCGCGACGACGAGATGGCTGCCGCGCGCGCCACGGTTCAGGAAAAGCTGGCCGCGATGTCGCCGGTCTCCGAGTATGCCGGCGCGATCCGCAAGGCGCTGCCGGAGGACGGTATCTTCGTCACGGAAGTCACGCAGGTCGGTTACTTTTCCAACCAGGGCTTCCCGGTGTACTCCCCGCGAAGCTACATCGGCGCAGGCTACCAGGGCACGCTCGGATACGGGTTCAACACAGCGCTCGGCGTGAAGGTTGGGAATCCTGACAGGCCGGTTGTGGCAATCTCCGGAGATGGTGGCTTCATGTACGGCGCTCAGGAGCTTTCCACTGCCGTCCGTTATGGCATCAACCTGGTCACGGTTGTGTTCAACGATGGCGCGTTTGGCAACGTGCGGCGCATCCAGGATACCCAGTTCAATCATCGACTTATCGCGTCCGATCTGCATAATCCGGACTTTGTGAAGTACGCAGAGGCCTTTGGCGCGCAGGGCAGGCGTGCAGAGACACCGGAACAGTTGACGACGCAGGTAGAGGAGGCCCTCAAGGCCGAGACCCCGGCGCTGATTGAAGTGCCATTGGGCGTCATGCCAAATCCTTTCGCGATGTTCGCACCGCCGCCGGAGATGATGGAACGCGCCTTGGAGTTGGCCAAGCAGTCGTAGTCCAACCTGCGGCAATTGAGAAGAAACCGGGGGCGGCTCTCTAGCCGCCCTCGGGTCGTTTTGAACCCGCCTATAGGCGCGCGCCGCTGGTATGCTTAGTGGAGATTGGTTTCTTCTATGACTACCGCAGCAGCGCGCGATATTCTCGAAAACCTAAACAAAGAACAACGTGAGGCCGTTGAGGCTGTCGATGGCCCTGTTCTGATCATTGCCGGGCCGGGCTCCGGCAAGACCCGCGTCATCACCCATCGCATCGCCTACCTTGTTCGTACTCTCGGCGTAAACCCGCGGCGCATCCTTGCCGTCACGTTCACAAACAGGGCGGCCCGTGAGATGCGCTCACGCGTTGAGTCGCTCATTGGAGACCGCGCTAATCGGTTGACGATGGGCACATTTCACGCGTTCGGCGCGCGCATCCTGCGCGAATTCGGCGAGGATATCCACGTCCCGTCGGACTTTGTCATCTACGACCAGGATGACCAGACCAGCGTCATGAAGCGCGCCATTGAAGCCGAGGGCCTCGACCCGCAGACGTACCGAGCCCCGGCCGTTCTCAATGCGGTAAGCGGCGCGAAGAACATGATGCTCACTGTCAGCGACTACCAGTCACAGGCTGGAAACCGATACGAGAGAATCGTCGCCTCCTGCTATGACCGCTATGAGCAGCTGTTGAAGGCCGCACACTCGGTTGACTTCGACGATCTGCTTATGAAGCCGGTCCTCCTGCTGCGCTCGAATCCCGAAGTACGGGATAAACTCCAGAATCGTTATGACCATGTGATGGTTGACGAGTGGCAGGACACGAATCGCGCGCAGTATGAACTGACGAGTCTGGTTGCCGGCAAGCATCACAGTCTGTGTGTGGTCGGCGATCCGGATCAGTCCATCTATGCGTGGAGGCATGCGGATATCGAGAACATCTTGCGTTTCGAACGCGATTTCCCCGAAACACAAACAATTCCGCTCGGCCGAAATTACCGCTCAACTTCCACGATCGTCGATGCCGCTCACGCGCTTGTGAAGGCAAACAAAGATCGCAAAGAGATCGAGTTGACGGCAGAGAAAGGGAGCGGAAGGCCGGTCACGATTGAGCCGGCTGACGACGAAGAATACGAAGCACTGTACGTCGCAGAGGAGATCGAACGACTCGTTGCGGAGGAGAACACACGATACGGCGATTGCGCGATCATGTATCGCACAAACGCCCAATCTCGCGCATTTGAGGATGCCTTCAATCGAACGGGAATCCGTTACCGCATCGTCGGTGGCCTGCGCTTCTGGGAACGGCGTGAGATCAGGGACGTTGTCGCCTACTTACGGGTTCTGCGGAATCCTTTTGATGACATCAGCTTGCTGCGTATAGTCAATGTTCCAACGCGCGGGATCGGCAGGCGGTCACTGGACCTGCTGCAGCAGTGGGCGGAAGCCAACAATGTGCCGCTGTACGCGGCCATGCAGGTCGCGGCGGAAGGGGAAGGTCCAAATGTGCCGCTACTTCCTGCGCAATCGCAGCACCCCGTCCGTGCCTTCGTACAGATGATGACGGAACTTCTTGAGGCATTGCGGGGCGAGGATATTCTCGAGTTCTTCGACCAGGTTCTGAGCAAGACCGGCTACAGAGAGTTCCTTGAGGCGGACGAGAATGCAGAGGACCGGCTCGACAACGTTGAAGAGTTGCGGAACGTTGCAGCCCAGTACCAGGCTTTAGAATCCGGAGAGGCTTTCGCAGCTTTTCTGGACCAGGTGGCGCTGTCCACAGACCTTGATGCCGCCCTCCGCGAGGAGGGTTCGGAACGACTTGACGCCGTTACACTCATCACTCTCCACCAGGCCAAGGGATTGGAGTTCCCGATCGCATTCATCGTCGGCGTGGAAGAGGAACTGCTCCCGCATTTCCGCTCACTGGAATCCGGGGATCCTGCGGAGTTAGAGGAGGAGCGGCGTCTCTGCTATGTGGGCATGACGCGAGCGATGGATCGCCTGTATATGACGCATGCAATGCGGCGTAACACACGGGGCGTCTATGCTTCGCGCAAACCGTCGCAATTCTTGAGAGATTTGCCGCAAGAATTGATTAAGCGGCGCGTGCCGTCCCTTTCCGGGTTCTCCGGTCCGCGGGAGCCGATGCCGGAGCCGCAGTTGGATGTACCCAAGGCCCCAGCGCCGTTCAGGCCGGGCGACCATGTGGGTCATGCGCGGTTCGGACAGGGTGTTGTGGTGGCGTGCCTTGAGACGCCGACGCGAGACGATTTTGAGGTAACGGTCGCGTTCAAGGGGCAGGGCGTTAAGCGACTGCTGGCCGGACTTGCCGGATTGGAGAAACTGAACTGACCTGGAGCAACCGCCCTGCGCGAGTCGAGATGATCACGGACGCCGACGCCCTTGCCGGGCTCGTCGAGCGCCTGTCCCTCGAAGAGTGCGTCGTTATTGATACGGAATCGAACAGCTTCCATCGCTTTCCTGACCGGGTATGTCTGGTACAGATAGCTGCGGGAAAGAGGGCATGGGTCGTTGATCCGCTGGAAATGACGGAGGAGGACGTTGCGCCGCTGGGCGAATTGATGGCCAATCCCAACGTCGAGAAGGTCATCCACGCCGCCTCGAACGACATCCGCGTCCTGGACAAGGAGTGGTCGTTCCGGGTTGCCAACATCTTTGATACAAGCATCGCGGCGCAATTCTGCGGCATGCGGCGCGTGGGGTTGGACTCGGTCCTGCTGGATGCGCTCGGTGTCTCAATCGTGAAGTCCAAGAGTCTCCAGCGTGCGGACTGGACGGTGCGGCCACTGCCCGATGAGGCGCTCCAGTATGCCGTAGATGATGTGCTACACCTGCAGGATCTGCGTGATGAACTGGTGCGGCGGCTTGAAGAATTGGGACGCATTGAATGGGTTGAAGAGGAGTTTCAACGGCTGGAGAACATTCGGTATCGCGCGCCAGACCCGCCTGAAATCGCTTTCCTGAATGCCAAGGGAAGCCGGGCATTGGGGCCGCAGGAATTGGCCGTGCTCCGCGAGCTGTACGTCTTTCGTTACAACGAGGGTATGCGGCGCGATGTGCCGCCGTTCAAGATTATGAGCGATGCGGTCCTGACTACAATTGCAGCCGCGGGACGTGATGATCTGGGCGAGATTGAGGGTATTCCGACGAGCTCACTACGGCGGTATGGCAGGCGGCTGCAACGCGCACGGGAACGCGGGCTTGCTGCCGAACCCGTCACACGACCGCGAAACGGCAACTCAAACTCCAACGGTGTGGAAGGCAGACCGACCCGCGAGCAGATCGACCAACTGCGTGACCTCAAAGCATGGCGGAATGAACAAGGCGAGGAATTGGATCTGGATCCAGCCCTGATCTGGCCGATGCAGAGCCTGGAACGGCTGGCGCGTGATGCGTCGCTGCTGAATGATGAGACGAGAGACGGGGCATCCGTTGTGCGGGTATGGCAGGCGCGTGAGTTTGGGGAATCACTCGCCGCTGCCTTAGGATGACGCAGGATTAGACGAGAGAGGGCAACATCATGACGATAGAACGAATACAACCGGACGGGCTGAGCAAGCCGGCGGCCTACACCCAGGTAGTGAAGGTTGGAAATTTCATCCACATTGCCGGCCAGACATCTCAGAATGCTGCCGGTGAGATTGTCGGTGTCGGAAACATTGAAGAGCAGGCAGAACAGGTCTTCAGTAACCTGGAGGTGGCTCTCGCATCCGTCGGCGCGACGTGGACGAATGTGGTCAAGGTCACCACGTTTCTAACGCGGAGAGAGGACATTGAAGGCTATAGGGCAGCGCGCCAGCGCCATATTCCTAATGATCCTCCCGCGAGCACGCTGCTGTTCATCAGCGGCCTCGCCCACCCGGACTACCTGATAGAAGTGGAAGCGACGGCAGTCCTGGATTAGGCCGTTTCGGCTGAGTCCGGTTGCGCCTGTTCCCAGGTGTTTCGCTTGATGTCCATGAGCATGAAGCGATAGCGGCCCTGTTCACGAAAGCCGGTCTGCGTGAAGCCGGCCTTCCCGAATGCTCGCTGGGCGCGAACGTTCCAGTCCAGCGTTTTGAGGTAGACGCGGTTTAGCTCCAACTGGTTGAACATCCAGCCTGTCAGGAGCTTGACGGCATCCGTACCGTACCCACCGTTCCAGAAGGCGCGGTCGCCAATCATGATGCCCAGTTCAGCCTCTTTGGCGCGCCGGTCAAGGTCGTAGTACATGCAGTTGCCGATATGCCTGCCCTCAGATAATTCGACTATGGCAAAGCGGTGACTGCGCTTGGATATGTAGTTGAGGTCGTCCTTGTGAATGGGAGCGTACTGCTCATAGGTCATCTTGAGTGGGTAGGTGGCGTCCAACTCGGCCAGTTCATCGTCTGAGCGCCACAGGTAATCGTTCCACGCGTCCATCTCGGCCTTGTCTCTCAGGCCAACGCGCTCTCCGGTGACGATGAGCGGCTTAGTTCTTGGGGCCATCGGTTCCGTCCGGGCTCGTGGCCAGCGCTCGAAGGGCCCTGTTAAGAGTTTCCACATCCGTATCGTACGTCATCCTGCCCAGAGTGGCGGGTTCAAGCGGCAGCCATTCAACGCTGTCAAACTCGCCGTCGTGGTCGTCAAGACTGCCGCCGACTGGCTCCATCAAGTAATGGTAGACCTGTTTGTCATGGAGCACGCCATCCACCGTGAAGGTGTATCGGACGCTGCCAAGTTCTGTGATGATGGCGACGCTCAGCCCGGTCTCCTCACAAACCTCTCGCAGCGCTGTCTGTTCCCGCGTCTCGCCGGGCTCCGGCGTGCCCTTCGGCAGCGCCCAGAGGCCGGTGGAAACGCGGCGGCAAATGACGACCTCAAGCCGTGCGTCCGGTGTGCATCGCACAACTACGCCCCCCGCGGAGACATCGTATTGCACCTGGTCATGTTCAACCTGAGTCTCACCAGGCATTGGGTCTACCAGTCCTCATCGAATTCGTCATCGTCAAGTTCCTCATTGATGCCGAGATCGTCATCAAAGTTCTCGAAGACGTCATCATCTGAGTCGTCGCTGAGCGGAGAGACGGCGTCCGCCGCGCTGCCGGCGGATTTTCTAAGGATCTCTGCATTGGTATCGAAGCTTTGCATGCTTTCCAACGCGTCAAGTGCCAGCTCTCGGAAATTCTCATCCGAATGTTGGAGGAAGCGGCGTAGCACGCGCTGCGCCGCAGGACCGCCGATGGCGCTCAAGGCAGTGACGACGGCGCCCTGGATCTCCGTGTTATCCTCCATGCCCATGCGGGCGAGGGCCGGAATCAGGCGCTCATCGCCGATGCGGCCGGCTGCGCCGGCGGCCTCAAACCGCACCTCCTCGGAGTCGCTTTCCATCTCCTCGCGAACGTACGTCAGCCAGGACGTGTCCGCGTTCTGTCCCATGGCATAGAGGGCGGAGGCGCGGAGGGTTTCACTGGCGCTGTCATAGGTCTCGAGAATGAGTTCCCGGACCTCCTCGGTTGTGAAGGCGGAGACTGCCTCAATCACGCGGCGGCGCACCTCAAATGACGGTTCCTGCTCATTGCGAATCACGTCAAGCAGGCCCTCACGGACACGACTGGAGTCCCGCTCCAGGAGGTCACCAAGTTCTGCCAGGACGGCGAAACGGCCAAGCGATTGGGCGGCAACGGCCCGCACGCGCTCTTCGCTGTCAATCAAGAGTCGCTCGAAAAGCGGCTCAATCAGGGCACGATTCTCACTTTCCCAAAGCCCCAGGATTGCTGCTTCCCGGACCTCTTCATCCTCGTCGTCCATCAGGGTCATGAATATGCGGTCAAATGTGTAGTCGACGTTTTCTTCCCCGAGTTCCACCAGCTGACTAACGATGGAACGCCGGTATTCAAAGTCAATGTTGTGAAGGGTGTCGATCACCCGGCCCAATTCGTCGCGGTCGGGGTCGGAGAGCTCGGCGAGGGCGGCGGCGGTTACGCCGCCGGGATCCTGTCGTATAGCGTTGATAACGCTTTCGACACCATCCGACTGCATCGTATCGGCTCCGCTGGGTTACTCGGAGTCTGACTTGGGGGCGATAGAAACGCCGTCACAGAGAATTGCGGGGGTGGCAAGCGACCCACCCAACTCCGTCGATTCAGCCCCAATGGCCATGATGTCCTTGAGGATGTCGTAGATGTTGCAGTGGAGCATGGTGTCCTTGACGCGTCCGATAACTTCGCCGCCCTGCACACGGTAGCCGAGCAGGATGTTGCCGCCGGCGTCGCCACCCAGGACATTGCCCTGTCCCATTCCTATGAGGCGCTCGACTATGACGCCGTCGCCCATAGTGTGGAGCATGTCATCGAACGAGGCATCGCCGGGTTCGATGGTGAGATAGGTTGTGCCCGCGCCGGGCATCGCGCCAAGTCCCCGCGAGGCGCTGCCCGTCGGCTCTACGCCTGCCTTGGATGCGGACTGCAGCTCGTACAGGATGGTGCGGAGCACGCCGTCCTGAACAAGGAACTGTTTGCGGCTTGGCACGCCCTCATCGTCGTACGAGCGTGACGGTGGTTTGAGCGGGAGGGTGGGGTCATCGACGATGGACAGCCGCTTGTCAAAGACTTGCTCGCCGATTCGGCCCTCAAGTGGTGACGATCCCTGGAGTACCGTCTTGCCGTTGATGCCGGAGAGGAACGGGCCGAGAAGGACGGATGAGACCGCGCGCGGCATGAAGAGGACGGGCATGTGTCCTGCGGGGGTGGGCGCAATATCCTTGCCCCACTCGATCTGCTGCCTCATGCCGTCAATGTGGCGCTGCATGCCCCAATCCGGGCTGCATCCGCGGTCCCCCTCGCCGATGAAAAACATGTCTGTGCCGCGAATCAGCGTGCCGGAAACGAACAGTCCGAATCCGCTTTTGCGGTGGCCGAAGTTAACGCCGTTGGAATTGAGGAATGCGAAACTGCTTGTGCTGTAGGTAAGATTCGCCCCATACAGCGCCTCCGGCTCCAGCGGTTTGGCCTCATCCAGCAGCCGGCGTCCGGCCTCTACCATCGCCTCAGTCGTGACCTCCTCAATGGCGGGGTCGTACGTCTCGATGGAGGGAGTGCCCGGGGACGGGTCGGGCAGGGTCAATTCCGATTCAGGGCCATAGCGAGCTAGCTCGATGGCACGGTCGACTAGCTCTTCCACCTTGTCCGGGTGGTTTGTGGATGAAACGCCCATCCGCCCATTCACGAAAACGCGGATGCCGAGCCCCCACGTCTGGCGTGTGGAGATTTCCTTGAGCTTTTCTGCCTCGAAACTGACAGGTGTGGATTCAGCCTCGCTAGCGAACACCTCGGCGGCAGTCGTCTTGCCGCGGGCGTAGGCGAGCGCCCGCTCCAGCATCGCGAGATCTGCGTCGGTCGGCCTCTGCGTCATGGCCTAAGCGCCTCCGACAAGGCAGTTCTGTATTCGGATGTGCGGGCTGCCGTTGGAGACGGGCAGGGGGGATTGACCGCCCTTGCCGCAACCTCCGCCTTGGTTCATATCGAGATCATTCGCGACCGCATCAAGGTTCTCAAGCGTGGTGAAGACGTTGCCGGACAGCACGACGGGGCGCAGCAGTTCCTCGATACGACCGTTGCGGATGCGGTACGCCTCGCCGGCGGAGAAGGTGAACATCTCCATGGACGTCATGCCGCCGTACCAGTTCTTGCAGTACACGCCGTCCTTGACCTCAGAAATCAGCTCCTCTGCCGTGGCCGTTCCCGGCTCGATGAACGTGTTGGTCATGCGGACGATGGGCGCGAAGCGATAGTCCATGGCGCGGGCATTGCCGGTCACGCCCTCGCCCATCTTGCCCGCAGTCTCCCGTGAGTGCAGCCGTCCGACCAGCACACCCTCGCGGATGAGATCTGACTTTCGGGCCGCGATTCCCTCGTCGTCGTAGTCATAGGAGCCGCGGAGGCCGGGCACCGAGGCGCCGTCAACGATGTTCAGGTGCTGGCCGCCGAAACGTCGGCCCAACACCATGATCTCCTTCATCTGATCGTTCTCATAGACGAAATCTGACTCTGACAGGTGCCCGAACGCCTCATGGGCGAATACGCCGCCGAGGATCGGGTCGCAGATGACCGTGTATTCACGTCCTTCAACCTGAGGGGCGTCAAGCAGGGCGACCGCCTTGTCGGCGATCCCCCGCATTTCGTCGTGGCGACCCTCAAGGATGTTGTAGTCGCCTAGGCTGCCGACGCTGACTCCGTACTGCTGCACGTCGCTGTCCCTGCGGGCCATGGCGCGTGCGCGGAACGTCACGTCCACGCGCTCCTGTCGGATGTAGGACCCCTCAGAGTTTGCGAAGTGCGTGACGCGACGGCGGTCGCCGGAGCCGATGGACGTGCTCTGGATATTCGGCACGACCCACATAGCCTCAACGTATTCCTGCAAGAGGTTGACCTTGCGGTCGAGGGGTATAAGGAACGGATCGTTATCAAGGACGGGAGGTGGCTCTGCGATGACGGGTTCGCCGCGCACAAGCTCTCCGCCCTCGCCGGAGGCAAGGTGCGCTTGCCGAACGGCCGTCGCCACGCGCTCACGAAGATTGTCAGCCTGCGTGAACGTCACAAATCCCCATGCGCCGTTCACATATGCCCGCGCCGCGCCGCCTCTGCTGGTTGAGCCACCAATGTCGTCGATCTCATGGCCGCGCATGGAGATGTGGTTCGTGTCCAACTCCTCAAGCCGCAACTCGATGTAGTCGGCGTTGTGGCCGCTGAGGGCCTGCGTCATTTCGTCACGCATGGATAGTGACCATCACGCGTGACTGCTGGAGGTGGGTTGCCGGTGAACTAATCGCTCTTATGCCTAGAATTGATGGGAAATCCATAGGGAGAGTCTAGCACGCGATGACCACGAAACGCCGCCGACCGACCGTCCGCGCCCAACGCGCTCAGGATGTTTCTCGGCTGCTATTGAAGCAGAATGGCGAGCGTCCCTGGTTCAAGCGAGCCGAACCGATGGATGAGCTGATCTACACCGTCCTCTCTCAGCACACGTCCGATCTGAATACCGACCGCACATTCGCGGACCTGCGCGCAGAGTTTCCAACGTGGCAGGACGTTGTCGATGCCCCCACTGAGGTTGTACAGGAGGTCATCAAGGGGGGTGGTCTGTCGAAGATCAAAGCGCCGCGCATCCAGGCCATCCTGAATGAGATCCATCGCCAGCGCGGTGAATTCAGCATCGACTTTCTGGCTGATATGCCGTTCGGTGAGGCCCGAAAGTGGCTGCTGAGCCTGCCCGGGGTCGGAGAAAAGACGGCGGCGTGCGTGCTTCTGTTCAGCCTCGGCCGCCCCGCGCTGCCTGTCGATACACATGTCCACCGCGTCTCGGGCCGACTCGGTCTCATTCCAAAGAAGATGAACGCGGACAAGGCGCACTACCAACTGGAGTCTTATCTCGATGAGTCACAGGTTTACCAGTTCCACGTGGACCTGATTGAGCACGGCCGTCGCGTCTGTCACGCGAGACGTCCCAACTGTGCCGACTGCATCCTCTCAGACCTCTGCCCGAGCAGCACAGAGAAGGGGTAGGGCGGGCATGGGATGGGCGTGGAACCGCTGGAAGATCCTGGCAGCGATGCTAATTCTGGCCACGCTAATAGGGCTCCCATTCAGGCCGTGGGGAGGTGGTCTTGATGGGCAGCAAGTGATTGAAGACCGAGGCATGACCCTTACTTGCCCGACATCTTTGACTGCTCCGCACGGCAAAACGACAAGGGTTCAGTGCGAACTCAGCGATGAAAGTGAACCTCGCGAAGGGTTTCTGATAGAAAGCCTTGGAATGGAACAAGTAGACTCCGGCAGATATATCGTTACCAGAAATTTCGTCGCGGGCACGCAGAAGTCGTATGAAGTTGAGGCTGAAAGAGCCCCAAATAAGGAATCCGAACCCTGGCTCGGGAATAATGGCGCGAACGTTGAAATAAGAAGCCTGTATGCACGCACAATCGCCAGAATCGACGTCAGTACGCAGTACAATCCGATCTTCTACACGGGCTTGGGATTGACGTGGCTGTTGACGATGGTGCTGGTGGGTGGCCCTCTGGCGGCGATAGTCGCCTTTGCGCTGCGCAGACTACGGCCCGGAAATGGCCCGTTGGCCACGGTCAATACCGTACTCAATGAGAAACAGGCCTCTGATTGGCTGGTATGGCCGTGGGCGTATGCCGCATCCCTTCGGGCAATATCAGGTGCACCCCTCGCGAAGCTAGACAGGGCGCTAAAGGCGGTCGATGTCTTATGGGGCGCCTATTTCTTCTTGGCGATCATCACCGTGGCGTTCCGCATCATTGAATTGACTGTAGAGCCAACTGATGACTGGCTCTTTACGAGTTCGAAACTGTGGGTCGATGTGGTTTTCCTCGGGATAATCGTTGTTTGCGGAATGTGGCTGACCCGACAATTCACTTTCTTCAAAGTTGTCGGCTCATCTTGGGAGCAAATTAGAGTGGATGATTTCATGCAAGAGCATCCGCCGGGGTGGGTGAATTCCGTGCCTTACATCGCCGTAGCTCTAATAGGGTGGATAGGACTCTACTGGATGGCGAGCTACTACTGGGATATCTGGCTGTCAGGATTCTAACCTGTCAATTCTCTCATTCTGTCCCCTAGCTGCTAAAATGGGTGTTCATCTATCACGCCAGATAGCAATGCAATTGGAGTCAGAGGAACACGTACCATGACCATCAAGGCGGGGATTATCAATGTGACGGGGTATGCGGGGATGGAGCTTGTGCGGATTCTGCGCAGCCATTCCGAGGTTGAACTCGCCGCCGTTACGGGGCGTTCCGCCGCCGGTGAGCAGCTCGATGAGTACTTGCCGCACCTGGACAGGATGGGCTTGCCCATCGTCGAGCAGGATGAACTTGATGGCGTTGACGTTGCATTCTCAGCGCTGCCTCACAAAGCGTCGGCTGAGGCGTGCGTTGCCATGCTGGGCAAGAACGCCCGTGTAGTGGACATCGCCGCCGATTTCCGGCTTCACAACGTTGAGGAGTATGAGGCGTGGTATCAGCCGCATCCTGCGCCGTCGTTTCTTGAAGAGGCAGTCTACGGCCTGCCGGAGTTGCACCGTGATGCAATCAAGGAGGCGCGCCTTATCGCAAACCCCGGCTGCTATCCAACAGGCGCGCTGCTTGGCCTAGCTCCTCTCGTTAAGGAAAAGCTCATTGAGCCGATCGTGATTGTCGACTCAAAGTCGGGCGTATCCGGCGCGGGCCGCTCGCTCAGCCAGACTGTCCACTTCTCTGAGGCCAATGAGAATGTGTCCGCCTACGGTCTGTCCGGCCACCGCCACCTGCCGGAGATCACCCAGGAACTGCACGACATGGACCCATCGCAGAAGTGGGCCGTGACGTTCACGCCACATCTGATACCGATGACTCGCGGCATCCTGAGCACGATTTACTTGACCCCGTCGGACAATCGGCTCCCAGCGTCGCCCGAAGGTGCAAAGCGCCTGCGCGATCTGTATGAAGACTATTACGCCAGCGAACCGTTCGTGCGTGTGACCAAGACGCCGCCACAGACCAAGCAGACGGCAGGCAGCAACTTCACGCAGGTGTATCCGGTGATCGATCAGCGGACAGGGCGGATTATCGTCGTTACTGCGCTCGATAACCTTGTTAAGGGAGCGGCGGGGCAGGCGATCCAGAACATGAACCTCATGTTTGGCGCGCCGGAAACTGAGGGCTTGGAGGAATTCGCCCTCTTCCCCTAGATCGCCGTTGCTACCCAGAGGTATTGGCTGATAGGCCCGTCCGCGACCGGGTAATCCAGGCGCTCGACGCTGAAACCGGCCTCCTCAATCAGCCGCCGCCACGTATCAACCGGAAATAGTCCGGTCGTGTGGTGATCGAGTTCCATGCGTCGTTCGCCATTCTCCGTGATGACAAACAGAAACGACGACTGCAGCAGGGACGGGTTCTCGATGTCCGGTGATGAGTATTCGATATAGGTAAGCTCGCGGTCATCGCGCGTGTGAGTGCGATGGTTGATGTACGGCCAGACGGGGCGGTCGATGTAGTGGTCCGGCATCGTAATGAATACACCGCCGGGCTCAAGATGCGCCCGCGCCGTGGCAAACGTTGCCGTCAGATCTGCTTCTGACATCATATAGGCGATGGCGTCGTGGATGAGGACGGCATCAAATGTGCGTTCAAGCCGAATATCGCGCATGTCGCCGGGGATATGCTCCACGCCGGGGTTGAGTCGCCGCGCGTTATCCAGCATCGACTCTGAAAGATCGACGGCCGTTGCGTCCACGATGTCCGTGAGGTGCGATAGAAAATGTCCGCCGCCGGTGCCGAGTTCCAGGGCGTGTATTGGGCGCTTATGGATGCGTGTCAGAATCTGGTTGCGCCAGTGCGGAGATTCGTCCACGTACTCTTCCGGCGGGCTCATCAGCGGCCAGAGATAAGCGAGATCCCCGTAGAGGCGGTTACGCCCACTTGTGTTAAAGAACGTCATTCGTTGGCTTGGGTAGCAAGGTGGCTGGCGAGGGCATGGTAGTCCTTACGGATGGCGCGCACCATGAACCGCACGCCCAGGCGCCCCATGAACTCCATGACCTTGTTGAGCCCTGTGATTTCGCCCCGCATGGACATGCTGGTACCGCTGTTATCTTCGTTTTCCTCTAGGCGATAGAAGAACGTGTATTGGCCGCTGCCACTGCTGCCCTCCGACCCGTCGACGGTCAATTCAAGCGTGTCGGGCGGCTCATATTTGCTAATCCGAAAACGCTCCGTGGCGTCGCGAAAGAACATTCGGCGGGTTTCTTCATAGACCGTACCTTCTCCAATGTCGCCCTCGGACAGAACTTTGACTTCCTTGAGGTTCGGCATCCAATCAATGAATGAGTTGACGCTTGTCAGAGCCTCAAAGACTTCTTGTGGGGGCGCACTGAAATGGGATTCCACGTTGAACTCAATTGCCATGACGTCACTCCCAACCTGCTCGCGCCCCACTACCGTTCCGGGCTCAATTGCTATTGTAGTGCGGCGTGTCACGGGTCGCTCACGCTACAATCCGAGCGTGGCCGAGTAAGAGCGCAAGGCGGATGACAGGGGGATTTGGGGGGAGCATGGCGGCACAAATGATTACGGCAAACGGAATTGAACAGTGTTATGAGACGACCGGCCCCGAAGGCGCGCCGTGGGTGACGCTTGTCCACGGCTCCGGAGACAACCGCAACGGTTGGTGGCTGCAGGTTCCTGCGTTGGCGGAGTCTTTTCGTGTCCTGACTTATGACGTGCGTGGACACGGGGACACTGAGACCCCGGAGGACGATTCGCTGAGCCAGAAGACGTTCGTCGATGATCTTGAGGCCTTGCTGGACGGTTTGGGCATCGAACGCACGGCGCTTATCGGCTATTCCATGGGCGGCGGTATTGTACGCAACTTTGCCGCGACGCACCCGAATCGGGTGTGGAGCGCCGTAATATCCAACGGCGGGAGGCTCGACCCGCCTCCACCCGCGAACGAGGAGGAAGCTCGCGCCGCGCGGGCAATGCGGGAGGAGCGAATGGCCGGAATTCGCGCCGGTGGGATGGATTTTGTGTTTGAAGGCTGGCGCGAGCAGGTGTATAGTCCCGAGTTTCTGGTCGCGCGGCCTGAGACTGTTGAGGCGCATTACGCGGTGACAACCGCAAACGACCCGGAGAAATATGTCCGTGTCATGGCAGGCATGGGCGGCCCATCCGGCGTGGATGTCGCTAACATCACGTCCCCCACGCTGATCATCGTTGGGGCAGGGGATCAGTACACCGGGCCGGAGGCAGCGCAGGCATTGGCGGAGGCCATGACAGGGACGCAGGCCGGTGTCGAAGTATTTCCCACCCGTCACGGCACGCCGTTCGAGCGCCACGAAGAATACAATCGGACACTCCTCATTTTTCTAAACGAGAACAAGCCCACAAACTAACTAGGAACAACCCAGCAATGTAGCGAGCGGCCCTCAGGGCCGCCCGCTTTTTCGTCTGAGAGAAAAACTGCGGGAAGAGTCGTAGATTTCCGTCGCATACGGCCCCGGCCCTTGACAGCCCTCGATGCTATTTTACCGCGTCGATTCGTACAAAACCGCACATTCGACGGCGTGCTCCTTGACCCTTGTAATCCGATGGTTAGACTGGCCTGAATATCCGGCGCGGTAAGGGACGAAACCGCTCCGAGATAGGCGAGCACGGAAGGTTAATCGCACGGGGAGGGCGAAACCGATGTGGGCATACATAGTGCGCCGGCTGTTGCTGGCATTACCGACACTCTTGGGCGTCACGGTAGTTGTTTTTCTGATCATGCGGGTTGCGCCAGGCGACTTGGCGCTAATGATAATTTGTGGAACGGGCAATGACTGCTCTTTAGACCCGGCTGCCCTTGACCGTGTCCGTGAGGAACTTGGGCTGAACAGGCCACTCTATGTCCAGTACTTTGAATGGCTGTTTGGCATTCTGACGCTGGACTTTGGCCGGTCGTTCTTCTACAACGCGGAGATGTCAACGCTGCTTGCGCGCAAAGCCCCGTTGAGCCTGCAAGTTGGGCTGATGGGTCTGGTGTTCGGCAGCATCCTGGGCATCGCAGGCGGAGTCATCGCGGCTCTAAAGCAGGACACTTTTACCGACTACGTCATTCGCGGCACAGCGATCCTCGGCATCTCCGTTCCGACTTTCTGGAGCGGAATGATGCTCATCCTGATCTTTGTGCGGATGTTTGACTGGATTCCCCGGCAGGGTTACATCCCCATCTGGGAAGATCCGATCGCCAACCTGGCGCAGCTGATGTGGCCTGCTCTGATAATTGGCCTCGGATTCCTCATGGGTGTGCCGCTCCGCATGATGCGGGCAACCATGCTGGAGGTGATGCGTGAGGACTATGTGCGCACGGCAAGGTCCAAGGGTCTCAAGGAACGTGTCATCATCGTCCGTCATGCAATGCGCAATGCTCTGATTCCCGTGCTAACGCTGATCGGGATATTCTTGCCGATCACAGTGACAGGGCTCGTGGTGACGGAGCAAGTCTTCGGCCTGCCCGGGATAGGCCGAATGATGGTGGACGCGATTAATCAGAGAGACTATCCGGTTGTTCAACTCGTTGTGACGCTAACCGGCTTTGCCGTCGTTATGGCCAACCTTGGCGTGGACATGTTGTACGGATGGCTAGACCCGCGCATTCGCTACTAGAGCATGAGATTGTTGCGGGCGAAAGAAAGGTAGACCCGAAGGAAATTTCCTTCGGGTCTACCTCCTTAAATGCCGTGAGGCGGGCAATCAAATGCTTGGCACGACTAGGGGGCATCCATAGCAAGGTGCGAAACACGGGGAATGGGTTGTGGCGCGGGCGGCCGCCCGCGCGGCATTGAAGAGGCCGGCTGGTAGCCTACGGGGAGGGCGAAAACCGATGTGGGCATACATACTGCGCCGGCTGTTGTTGGCAATTGTGACATTGCTGGGTAGCTTATTGGCGGCGTTTATGCTCATGCTACTTTTGCCCGAAAAGGACATTTTGTTCGTACCTACCTTCGATCCCGAAGTGGCTGCATTAATTCGTGTTGAGCTAGGACTTGACAGGCCGCTCCACACACAATTCATGGACTGGTTGCTTGGTATCCTCAGATTCGACTTTGGTCGCTCCTGGTTCTACAACGCCGATATATCTCTAATGCTGACGAGAAAGCTACCTATCAGCCTGCAGATCGGCATAATGGGCCTTATCATCGGTAGCACGTTGGGCGTCGCAGGCGGAATTGTTGCAGCACTCAAGCCTGATGGAGTTGTGGACAATCTAGTCCGCGGCATCGCAATCCTTGGTATTTCCCTACCCACGTTCTTCACCGGAATGGTGCTCATCCTGATCATGGTTCGTGCTTTCGACTGGATTCCGCAGCAGGGCTACATCCCCCTAACCTCCGACCCTTTGGGAAACTTGTCCCAACTCATTTGGCCGACGCTTGTTGTTGGCCTGGGCATGATTATGGGGACAGTACTAAGATTGATGCGAGCCTCGCTATTAGAAGCCTTATCCTCCGATTACGTCCGCCTGGCGCGAGGCAAGGGGATGCGAGAACGCATTGTCCTGTTGCGACACGCCCTGCCGAACGCGATGATTCCCACCGCGACAATAATTGGCGCTTTCGTGCCCATCGTATTTGTTGGTCTGATTCTGACAGAGCAAGTCTTCGGGTTGCCGGGCATAGGCCGGATGTTGGTGGACGCCATCCAGCAGCGAGACTATCCTGTCGTGCAGACAGTGATTACGCTATCGGCCATCGTAGTGATACTTGCGAATCTTGGTGTGGACATGCTCTATGTTCGGCTAGACCCGCGCATACGCTACTAGAGCATGAGGATGTTGCGGACGAAAGAAAGGCAGCCCCGGAGGCGATTACCTCCGGGGCTGCCTCCTTAAATAATGTGACGCGGGCAATCAAATGCTTGACACGAGTAGGGGGCATCCATAGCATGGTGCGAAACACGGGCACCAGGTCGTGGCGCTAGCGGCGGACTGAGTGCCGATGACGCAGGCTGGCTTGTAGCCTACGGGGAGGGGCGAAAGCAGATGTGGGCATATGTAGTACGCCGTATATTGTTGGCTGTGCCAACGATTCTTGGCGTGACAATCGTGGTCTTTCTGATCATGCGCATCGCGCCGGGCGACGTGGCCATCATGATGCTTGGCGGCGGCGAGGGCGGCGGAGGCATCGACCCCGAGGCGCTGGAGAGAATCCGAACTGAGCTCGGCCTGAATAAACCGCTCTATGAGCAGTATTTGGGTTGGATCTATGGACTCTTCACACTCGACTTTGGCAAGTCGTTCTTCTATAACGCCGATATGGATCGGCTGATTGCCAGAAAGGCCCCCCTTAGTCTCCAGGTCGGCTTGATGGGCCTTATCATCGGCAGCATCCTCGGTATTACCGGTGGTGTCATCGCAGCGCTCAAGCAGGACACTTTCTTCGACTACCTCATTCGCGGACTCGCGATTCTCGGCATCTCCGTTCCAACGTTCTGGAGCGGAATGATGCTCATCCTGATCTTTGTGCGCGTGTTTGACTGGATCCCACGGCAGGGCTACATCCCCATCTGGGAGGATCCTATTGCGAACCTGGCGCAGTTGATTTGGCCAGCTCTCATCATTGGCCTTGGCTTCCTGATGGGTGTGCCATTGCGCATGATGCGCGCAACCATGTTGGAAGTCATGCGGGAAGACTATATCCGCACGGCGCGGGCCAAGGGCCTGAAGGAACGCGTGATTATCGTGCGCCACGCCATGCGGAACGCCCTGATCCCGGTGCTTACGCTAATCGGCATCTTCTTGCCGATTACCGTGACCGGTCTGGTTGTCACGGAGCAGGTCTTCGGCCTGCCGGGTATCGGCCGGATGATGGTGGACTCCATCAACCAGAGAGATTTCCCAGTCGTTCAGCTCGTCGTGACGCTCACCGGCTTTGCCGTCGTTGCTGCGAATCTGGGCGTGGATCTGCTGTACGGTTGGCTGGATCCAAGGATTCGGTACTAGGCCGACCGGGCAGGTTTGTGAGAAAAACAGCAGCCGCGTTCAGGCTGAAAAACGAGTAGACGGCATCAAGGGGAGCAAGAAAGATGGCGGCACAGACTGAAGCGGTTGCAGAAATAATCGGGCAACGGCGACGGCGAAACGTCCTGCAGCGGAACTGGCTGTTGTGGAGAAAGCGACCACTCGGGTTAGTCGGACTGGGATTAGTCGTCACACTAATCCTTATGGCGGCAACTGCTCCGCTGTGGCAGATTGCGACAGCTGCCGCGTCCGGCTATGACGGTTTTATCGACTACAAATACGCCTCGCAGATTTCGGCACAGCTGGTTCCGCCGAACGCCGAACACTGGCTGGGCGGCGATCGGTACGGACGCGATCTGTTTACCCGGATTATCTACGGGGCCCAGATTTCCCTGTATGTCGGCTTCGCAGTTGCGATGGGAGCGGGAACTATTGCCGGCATCCTTGGAATCACGAGCGCGTACTTCGGCGGCTGGGTTGACCTTCTGGGTCAGCGCCTCGTTGACGTCCTCCAGGCATTCCCGGGCCTGATTCTTGCGATGGCAATCGTCGCCATCCTCCAGACCTTCAGCATTGAAGTGACGATCATTGCGATTTCCATTCCGGCGCTACCCGCCATGATTCGCGTTGTACGCGGGCAAGCATTATCCGTTACGAAGACGGACTATGTGCTAGCCGGCCGAACCATCGGAGCCAGCCATCTGCGGCTCATTTTCCGGTATGTTATGCCGAACTCGATGGCTCCGTGGATCATCGTTGTGACGGGCCGGTTGGGCTCCGCGATCACGACTGAGGCATCACTGAGCTTCCTCGGTCTGGGGGTTCCGGAACCACATCCGTCCTGGGGTGGCATGCTCAACGCCAGCGCGCTGGACTTTGCTGAGCTTGCTCCACACATCATTGTGTTCCCCGGCCTTGCTCTCAGCATGGCGGTGTTCGGATTCAATGTGTTTGGAGACGCGCTCCGAGACGTGTTGGATCCACGGCTGCGGGGACGCTAATTCCCCGGAGGACGCATCGATACGCGATCGAGCGTCCGTAACATCGACTGTGAGAATGACCCCGGCGCTTTAGCCGGGGTCATTTCCTGCTAAGGTGGAATACAGGGAGAGTGCCTGTCTTTGACGGCCAATGCAGTGAGGCGCTTTAACCTATGAGACGGTTAGTGGTTTTGGTAGCGACGTTCCTATTGGGAGCACTTATCGTGTCCGGTTGCGACGGAGACGATACCTACACGATTTACTTCCAGTCCGATCGCGGCGGAAACTGGGATATCTATTCCATACAGCATGACGGCACGATGGAAACACAAGTCACAGATCACATCCTTGATGACATTTATCCCGCCGTCAGCCCTGATGGAAGCAGGGTGGCGTTTATCCGGCGTTCCGGCAATGCGACTGATGTCATCCTGGTGGACACTGAAGAAGGCGAGGAAATCAACCTCACCAATGGCCGGGCGGTCGGGACTATCGAGTCAATAACCTGGTACCCGGACGGTGAGCGTCTTCTGGTCGCTATTTCTAATTCAACTGTCGCATCCGGTCGCGCTCAGCTGTATTGGATGGGAGAAGATGGAATGGCAGACGACGATACGGGCATGAACTTGCTCGCTCAAGACACGGCCTATTCCTACCGGAATCCACGCCTGAATGGCGATGGCCAGGAGATTGCAGTTTCGGCAGCCCTCTCACCGGAGGTTGTTGATGTTCACATACTCGACAGTGAAGGAACGTTCATTCGCGTTATCCCGCAGGAAACCTTCCTGAGACCAACGGGGGAATTCAGGGCGCCGAACTCCACCGAGGACTTCCCGGAATATGCTCCAAATGGCCGGGACGTCATTATGCAATCAGACGCATCTGCCACGACGAATCCCAGTAATGCCATTCACCTCTGGTATGTTTCGTCCCAGGGGCGGCGGAGCGCCGACCGCACGCCGGATGCGGCCTACAACAGCAAGCACCCGTCATGGTCCACCGTGCTGGATGGACAGACCATCGTCTTTGTGAGCGATCGCGAGGGTAACGATGAGCTTTACCTTTGGAGCCTGAGCGACGAGGCCGTGCCGGTTCGCCTCACCAACAATTCTGCCAATGATTCAAACCCCAGCTGGCTCAAGAAGGATCCGGAAGCCGACTAGCCAGTCACCGTAGGCTATCGATCATCCCGATTCCAGCGAGTCAGACGGCGTTCTATGCCGTCAACCGCATAGTAGACTCCGAGACCAAGTAGTGCCATGGCTATGACGCCTGCGTACATTTCCTCATAGGCCAAGCGTCCCCACGATTCAACGAGGATGTAGTAGCCAAGCCCCTGCCGCGTGCCGAAACTCTCCACGAAGAATAGAACGGCAATAGAGACGCCTGTGCTGACACGGAGGGCGGTGAAGAGCCCGGGTAATGAGGCAGGCATGAAGACGAATCGCAACAGCTGTAGACGGTTCGCACCGAGTGAACGCACCGAGAGAACTAATTCCGGCCGCACAGTGCGTACTTCGTCACGAACGAGGATCAGTATCTGGAAGAACAGGATGAGAGCGATCATCGTCACCTTGCTCACGTCGCCCAGTCCGAGCAAGAGCAGAATCACGGGAAGCGCGACGATCTTGGGAATCGGATAGCTGAGGTAGATGATGGGCGCAGACAGCGTATAGAGTCTGGCATTTGTGCCAAGTATGAGGCCGAGAGGCGCCGCAATCGCGATCGATATTGCGATTGCAAGAACAACACGGTAGGCGCTGACGGCCGCGTGTCCAAACAGGCCTTCATCGAGTTGATCGATAAACGTCAGGACGACAGGTAGGGGGCCAGGCAGAATATTCGAGTTCACAAGCCACGACACCACCTGCCATACGAGCAGTGCAGCCAGTACCGCGATAATACCGCCACCGAATGTTGCTGCACGACTCCGCACCCGGCCAAGCGCCGACGCATTCATCTTGCGGCCAATGCTTCCGCGTTAGCGTTAAGGCCGGCTTTGACTTCGACAGCACGCCTGATGAAATCATCCGAGCCAATAAATCCGTCTTGTCCTGCGCCGGGATTCTCGATAACCGTCGTCGCGTCGTCCGGCCCGGCACCCATAATCAGAATCTTGTTGCCCAGCATCACGGCCTCATTGATGTCGTGAGTGATGAGCACGGCACTAAGGCCGCGCGCAATACCAAGCTCCAGGGCCAGCAATTGCAAGGTTTCTCGAGTAAGGGCGTCAAGCGCGCTGAACGGCTCATCCATGAGTAAGAGGGTTGGCGACACGGCAAGTGTCCGTGCAATTGCAACGCGTTGCTTCTGGCCGCCGGAAAGCTGACCGGGGAAGCGATTTGAGAACTCACCCAATCCGAGACGGTCAAGCCAGGACTGTGCTTCTGAACGCCACTCACGCCCGGGGGCGCCTCTCAGCCGCAGGCCCATGCCGACATTGCTGAGGGCAGTCTCCCACGGCAAAAGCCCATTGTCCTGGAGTATGAGACCGATGTCTCGGCGCGGGCCGCTGATGGGCTCTCCGGCGATTGCTACATCGCCGCTATCAGGGAGGCGCAGGCCGGCAAGTATGTAGAGCAGGGTTGTTTTGCCGCAACCGGATGGGCCGATGATTGCCCAGGATTCGCCGGCAGGCATCTCCCAAGTGAAATCCCGAAGAACCGCAGCGCCCCCGGGGTACGCGAATGTCACGCCCCCGAGGGCTGCGATAGGCTTCTGGTCAGACATGTCAGGCCGTCGGCCATCCAGACCGTGTCATCCCTACGGAATGAATCGTGGATGCACCCAGTGACCGTACTCCCTTGCCTCGTCAATCAGACCCTTTTCAAGGAGCCACTCTGAGGCCTGCTGTGTCTCAGCAGCAGTCGGAACATCGTTACTGGGGAATGGCGGAACGTTGAAGATTCCAACAAGGAATTCCGGCAGGCGGGCCTTCTCGGGGAGGAGGTATGCGTACTGATCCGGATTCGCGTTGATGAGCTGCACGGCCTCCTCATGAACTGCGAGGAATTTCTTCACGTTTTCCTCGTGGTCCGTCAGGTAGTCGACGTTGAACTCCAGAACGCTCATGCCGAGACGACTTTGACGGTCGTCAAGGATGACTGTCCCGCCCGCGTTGACTGCAAGCGTGATGAGTGGCTCAGGCAGTACGGCCGCGTCCAACTGTCCTTGCGAAAGCAACTCCATCCGGACCGGAATCGAAGCGACCTCCGTCTTTTCAACGGAATCTCGGGCGAGTCCTGCCTCGTCGAGGTACAAATCAAGATGGTATTCGATAAGGGAGTTGGTGGAGATGCCAATGCTCTTGCCCTCCAGGTCCGCGGGCGCATCGATACCGCTGTCCGCTCCGGCAACCAGGGCGATCATTGCTACATCGCTTGTGGCGCGGTAGGTCGTCTTAACAATCGAAACGTTGTGTTGCTCGCCGTTGATCAACCCCGTGGCGATCAGGTCTGCGAGTTGGCCGTCGATTGCGCCAGATTCCAGCGCTACGTTGCGTTCCAGGGCGCTGCTGAACGTCTCAAACGTGACGTTGAGCCCAGCGGCCTCGAACAGGCCCTCTTCCTCTGCAAGGTAGAAAGGCACGCTGTCGATGATTGGCAGCAGCCCCACCCGGATCGGCGTGTCGTCAACTTCCGGTGTTGGTGTAGCGGTGGGCGCGGGTGTGGCAGTTGGTTCCTCTGCTTCACACGCGGCCATGGCAAGTAGCGCTACAACAGCGACCAGTGCCAGGATCAAGCGAATTCCAACAAATCTCACGATTCTTCCTCCTCACTTACTGCGTCTACGTTTTCTACGTCTTCAGGTCCGGTAGTCATCACATCTCTGGAAATACCCTCGTATTGGAGGGAGGCCGGCAGCGGAAACCCTTCGGAGTCAACTGCATTGAGCGCTCGGGCCGCGAAGTAATCGACGATTTCATCGACCGTTCGTGGCCGCAAGTAGAAGGCAGGAGCGGGCATCAGAATTGTTGCGCCCAATTCCGCCAGTCGCTTCATGTTGTCCAGGTGGATGGCGGACAAGGGTGATTCACGAGGGATGAGCACCAGCGGACGACGCTCCTTGATGGTCACGTCTGCCGCGCGGCGCAGAAGATTGTCGCCGAGTCCGTGTGAAATGGCCGCCACCGTCGCCATGCTGCACGCGGCGACAATCATGCCGCGCGTGGGGATTCCGCCGCTCGCTATCGGCGCGCCAAGTTGATTGGACGTGTAGTAAGAGAAACATTCATTGGCTGACCAGGCGTCGAGCGCCCGCGAGAATGGTTCGTCCATCTCCTGTGCCCATACCTGACGCCCGCCGGAGGTGATGGTGCAGACGACAGGGATCTGGGCCTCCAGCAACGTGTCGATAATTCGCTTGGCAATGGCCGAACCGCTGCCGCCGGAAATTCCGACGATAACCGGGGTCTGGTCAGTCTGCGGATTATGCTGCATATCCACTGCCCGATTCCATCAGGACGGCGACCGCCGTGAAGACAAAGACGATGATTGCGATGACGCCGTTGATGTTGAAGAAGGCGATGGTGACACGGGAGAAATCATTCGCCTTGACGAGCGAATGCTCCCATGCGAGCAGAGCGGCGGCGATGGCGACGCCGATGTAGAACGGCCACGCAAGGCTCATCATCACTCCCAACGCCACGAGGAACACGATTGTCAGGAGATGGGTTACGCGCGACCACCACAGCGCCGCAGGAATTCCCCACTTGACTGGAATGGTGTGCAGCTTGCGCGGGATGTCGAAGTCGTAATCCATGCATTGGTAGATGAGATCGAATCCGGCCACCCATGTCGTGACGGCCATCGCAAGAATGACAGCCTCCAGGGGAAGTTCTCCCGACACGCCGATCCAGCCACCCGCCGGCGCGATGCCGTCTGCGAACCCCAGCCAATAGTGGCCAGTCCATGTAAATCGCTTGGCATAGGAATATGTGATGACAATGACGGCCGCGACGGGTGCGAGTATGAGCGCAAGAGTGTTCAGCATGTATGCGGCAAGGAAGAAGATCACCAGACTGACAAGCAGCATGCCGAGCATGTCGGACGGGCGGAGGAGCCTTTGAGGCAGCGCGCGCATGGCCGTGCGAGGGTTCTCCCCGTCCATCTCCCGGTCGATGAGCCGGTTTGCGCTCATGGCGACAGTGCGGGCCGCGACCATCGCCAAAGTGATCCAGATAAATTGCGAGAGCGTTGGCCAGCCGCCCGCCGCAAGAATCATGCCAAGGTAGGCGAAGGGCAGGGCGAAAATCGAATGCTCGAACCGGATGGAATCGAGCATGATGCCAAGTCGGCCCATATAGGACCAGGGGCGGGCAAGGGGAGGGCGACCGATGGAATCCATCAGATGCCGTATTCCTGCCAGCGCCGTGTTACCTGTTCAATCACGGCCGGGTCCATGGTGATGTCAGGCATCCATTGCCGCTCACCCATCTCGCCATCGCCGGACTTGCGCGTGGCGTCGATGCCGATCTTGCTACCGACGCGCGCCGTGGGTGAGGCGACATCGAGATCATCAATCGGCCCGTCTGCAAAGAAGATGTCCCGTCGTGGATCGATGTTGTTCGACAGCCGCCACACAACCTCTGAGGGGTCGTGGATATCTACGTCATCATCAAATACTGCGATAGCTCGTGCCAGAGACATGAGGCCGAGGCCCCACATGCCGCTCACCGTCTTCTGAACGTGGCCGGGATATTCCTTCTTGATGGAGACGAGTACTAGATTGTGAAAGACGCCCTCTGCGGGCATGTGAACATCAACAATCTCCGGCAGCATCAACCGCATGAGGGGCAGGAAGAGTCGCTCCGTAGCGACGCCCATCCAATAGTCCTCTTGCGGCGGCCGGCCAACGACGATGGTGGGATAGATTGGGTTGCGGCGGTGGGTGATGGCCGTGACGTGAAAGACAGGGTACGAATCCTGTATGGAGTAGTAGCCGGTGTGGTCGCCGAACGGACCCTCGGGGCGCCGCTCAGACGGATCAACGTAGCCCTCAATGATGTACTCGGCCTGCGCGGGCACATCCAGGTCGACAGTTACGCCTTTAGTCACGGGCACCGGTTGACCGCGTAGGAATCCCGCCAGCACGTATTCGCTGACGTCCGCGGGAAGCGGGGCGGACCCGGCCCATATGAGAGCCGGATCACCGCCCAGCGCCACCGCGACCTCCATGCGTCCCGCGCCGCGCTCTGCCGACGCTCGCTCATGCTGCGTGCCGACTTTGTGCGTCTGCCAGTGCATTCCGGTGGTGTTCTTGTCATAGACCTGCAACCGATACATGCCGAGGTTGTGGGTTCCGGTGTCGGGGTCTTTCGTAATGACGAGTGGAAGCGTGATATAGCGTCCGGCGTCCTGCGGCCACGTCTTGAGGATGGGCAGCGAGAGGAGATCAACATCGTCGCCTTGAACGATTACTTCCTGCACGGGGGCGTCCTCACGCTCGACGCTACGTGGCCCAATGCGTCCAAGCTTGACCAGGTCGCCCAACATGCGCAGCTTGCCCATCAAACCTTCGGGCGGGCCGCCCTGCGCCATCGCCATCATCTTTTCGATCTGCGCGGGCAACTCCTCAAGCTTCTCCACGCCGAGAGCCCATGCCACGCGCTGCTCCGTACCGTAGAGGTTGATGAGCACCGGCGTACCCTCGTAACCCTCGACGTTTTCGAAGAGGAGGGCAGGGCCGCCCTCACGCAGTACTCGCTGCGTGATCTCCGTAATCTCAAGGTCCCACGTGACGGTCGCGGTGACACGCTTGAGTTCGCCGCGCCCCTCCAGGAACTTGATGAATTCGCCGAGGTCTCGATACGCCTGCGCCATGTTCAGTCAGCCCCCGCGCTAGTGGATGCCATGCTCGCCTTGTTCGCGCCCACGCTTGAAAGCAGGATTGACTTCAGCTGTGGCGCGGCTGATGTAAGTGGGGAAGGCTCTCCTGTATATAGCCACCGGAGGATGATCTCATTGAGGGCTCCCATCCACGCGTATGAAGCGAGGGTTGTATCAAGCGGTGGGATTGAGCCGTCGTCCACGGCAGAATCCAGCCGCTCACGGATCAGGCCGGCAAACCGGTCGTGGAGCCGCAACAAGGATTCATCGAACGCCGGCCCGAGCCCGACGCCACTGGCAAGCAGCACCTTGGCGAGCTTCGCGTGGCCGGCGAAGGTCTCCAGTGTCGATTCGATGACCGCACCAGCCTTCTCTGCCCCGCTGGGCTGATTACCTATTGAATCATGAGCATCGGACAGCAGCCTGTCTGCAAACCGATTGACGAGGGCGAAAAAGATCTCACGCTTGCCGGGAAAATGAAAGTAGATACCGCCTTTCGAACCGCCGGACGCGGTGGCGATATCATCGACGCTTGCGCCGTGATAGCCGGAGTCCGCAAATACCTGCGCCGCCGCCTCAAGAATGCGCTCCCGCGTGGACGCTTTGCCGGTGTCCACAGGAGAACCCGACGCCTCGTCAGGGCGCCCGCTTCCGTTCTTTGAATTCTTGGATAAGATCGTCGTCCTCCGACATTAACCGACTGACCAGTCGGTCGGTGACTAAATCCACTTTATTGGAGGGCGCGTAGGTGGTCAATGGGGGAGGGGATCACGCTGCGCTAAACTGAATCCATGACTACCCGTAAGAATCGTTCTGAAGCCTCTCCGGAGGCTGTGGTTAAGGCCACCGGCAAGTCCCCGGAGGAGTGGAATGCCATCCTTGATGCGGCGGGGGCGCGGAACCTGACCCATAAGGAGATCGCCACGATGCTCCGGGAGGAGCACGGCGTGTCACCGTGGTGGAGCCAGCACGTAACCGTTGACTATGAACGGGCGCGTGGGATGCGGGAGCGGCATCAGACTACGCGCGGCTACCAGGTCAGCGTGAGCAAGACACTCCCGGTGCCACTCTCGGAACTGTATGTCGCGTTCGCCGACACTCAACACAGAAGCCAGTGGCTACCGGAGACGCCGATCACCATTCGCAAAGACACGCCAGAGAAAACGACTCGCACAACGTGGACGGACGGCGACGGCACTGAAACGAGCCTCGATATCAGTTACTACGCGAGCGGGGACACCAAGAGCCGAATCACTGTCATGCAGTCAAAGCTCGCGGATTCCGAAGATGTGGAGGAGCGGCGGGCGTACTGGAAAGCAGCGTTGGAGAGGCTGGCGGAATACCTAAAGGCGTAGCCTGAGCCCCGTCATTTATCTTCTGCAGAGTCCTCTGCGCCGCCTGCGGGGGCAGGGAGGGCAGCGGTTGGGGCGGCGATGTGGCCGTTTGTTGCTTCCGCGCCGTAGGAGATGGCGTTGAGACGGGCGTAAATGCCATCGTTGGCCAGCAGCTGATTGTGCGTGCCAATTTCCACGATTGTGCCGTTGTCCATCACAACGATTCGCGACGCTTCACGGATGGTGGAGAGACGGTGGGCGATGACGAACGACGTGCGGCCAGGCAAGAGCCGTCGCAGCGCATCCTGGATGCGGGCCTCCGTACGTGTGTCGATGTTGGCCGTCGCCTCATCGAGAATCAGGATGCGAGGGTCGGCGAGGATGGCGCGGGCGAAGCTCACAAGCTGCCGGTGGCCCACGCTGAGGTTCGCCCCACGCTCCTGGAGCTCCGTGTCATAGCCGTTATCCATGTGCATGATGATTTCGTGCAATCCGGCCCCGCGCGCCGCCGCCTCCACCTCCGCGCGTGTCGCGTCAGGCTTTCCGAAGCGTATATTCGCCTCGATGGTGTCGGAGAACAGGAAAGGTTCCTGTGGCACGATGCCCATCTGATGCGCGAGGCTCTCGTGCTGCACGTCTCGCACGTCAAGGCCATCGATGGTGAGGCGGCCGCGTGTCACGTCGTAGAATCGCGCGATAAGGCTGACAAACGTGGTTTTACCGGCTCCCGTCTCGCCGACGAGGGCAATTGTTTCACCGGGCTCCGCATCAAGCGAGACATTTCGTAGCACCGGAATGTCATCTGCGTATGAGAACGAAACGTTCTCGAATGTGACGCGCCCGGTGATAGGCGGTATTGGCTGCGCGCCGTCTTTGTCTGCAACCTGTGGTTGGGTGTCCAGCAACTCAAAAATGCGCTGGCCGGACGCCATGGCACGTTGGAGCTCCGTGTACTGCATGGTGATGTTCCGTATGGGGTCAAAGAACCGTTGTACCCACAACGTGAACGCCACCAGGAATCCGACCGTCAACGCGCCCTGCAGAACCTGCCAACCGCCATAGATGATTACGATGGCCATGGAGATGCCCACCATGATCTCCACAGCAGGGAACATGCCTGCGGTCAGCCTGGAAGCGCGCAAGTTGGCGTCGAGGTGATCGTGGTTGATATTGTCAAATCGACGCATGTTTTCGTCTTCACGGTTCATGCTTTGCACGACGCGCACGCCGGAAACATTCTCCTGCAAACTGCCGTTCACCACGGAGATTGCGCGCCGCACACGCAGGAACGCTACACGTGCCCGCCTTTGCCAGAAGATCGAAATGACGATTAGAGCGGGAACAACGCTCAGAGTGACGACGGCAAGCGACCAATCCATGACGAGCATGATGACGACGATGCCGACCAGGGTTAGAACGTCACTGATTGTCCCGATGACCCCACCGGTCATAACCTGCTGAATCTGCTCGACGTCGCTAACGACTCGGGACATTAGCCGCCCCACCTGCTGTTTGTCGTAGAAGCCCAAGGATTGCTTCTGGAGATGCCCAAAGAGCTGCGTACGGATATTGACCAGCATCGCGTGGGCCACCTTGGCCATATAGCGTGACTGGAGCCAGAGGCCGATGGCATTGATCACGACGAGTCCGAAGAAGAGGCCGGCCATCCACACAAGGCGCGTAGTGTTGCCTGTTGCAATGGCTGTGTCGACGGTGAGGCCGATGAATAGCGGCATGGCGACGCTGCTAAATGTGGCTGCCAGCATCCCGATGACGGCAATCGTCGCCCACAGCTTGAATTGGCCAATGTAGGGTATCAGCCTGACAAGTATGCTCCGGTCATAGACGGCGCCGAGATTCTCATCGTCCCAGCCGTCGTAGTTGCCGTATCCTCCTCCTCCTCCGCCGCCCATCATGGCCGTGAACCTCCGCCGGCCGTGATTCCTTCAGGAGCGGCTTCAAACGCCTCTTCCTGGTGGCGCAACTGCAGTTCGTAAATCTGCCGATAAGGACCTGGGTAGGCGATGAGCTCTGCGTGAGTGCCTCGCTGTACAATGCGGCCCTCATCCAACACGAGAATCTGGTCTGCTCGCAGAACGCTGGCCAACCGCTGGGCGACGACGATTGTAGTCCGCCCTTCCATCACGCGGTCGAGCGCCTGTTGGATTGATCTCTCCGTTTCCGCGTCCACGCTGGAGAGGGAATCATCCAGGATCAGGATTCGCGGGTCGAGCAAGAGCGTGCGGGCGATAGCGAGCCGCTGCCGCTGCCCGCCGGAAAGGTTGATGCCACGCTCGCCCACCCACGTGTCATATTGGTCGGGCAGGCTGCGGATGAAGCTGTCCAGTCGCGCAGCGCTGGCCGCAGCGATGATTTCCTCTTCAGGCGCTTCCGGCACTCCGTAGGCAATGTTGTCGCGTATCGTTGCCGAGAAGAGAAAGACATCCTGCTGGACGAGACCGATTGAGCTGCGAAGGTGGTCCAGCGTCATGTTGCGGACGTCCACTCTGTCGATGACGACTGCGCCACGCGTCGGGTCATAGAACCTCGGAATAAGGCTCACCAAGGTAGTCTTGCCACTTCCCGTCGCCCCGACCACTGCAATGACCTGTCCCGGCTCGGCCACAAAAGTTACGTCCTGTAGCACGTCATCCCGCCCGCCGTAACCGAACGATACGTTGTTGAAGGCGACTTGGCCTGCGACAACGGCGTTATCAGTGGCATCTTGCTTCTCGCGCACCTCCGGACGGGCGTCCAGAATTTCGAAAATGCGTTCACCGGACGCGACGGCGCGGGAGAGCTGATTGCCGAGCCAGCCGATCATGCGGATGTAGACCGTAATCGTCAGCAGGTAGAACAGGAAGGCGGAGAGGTCGCCGGGCGTAAGTTCACCCTGCATGACCAGGTACCCGCCGTAGAGCAATTGGATTCCTGCGGCAAAGTAGACGGAGAACGTCATCAATGCCGTGTTGAGTGCCTGCTCGTCGTTGGCCGTGACATTGCGCTCGTAGAGGGTATATGCCTGCTTGTTGAAACGCTCCGTCTCCTCTTTCTCCCGCCCGAATGCCTTGACCACGCGCATCCCCGACAGGCTCTCTTGGAGGACGGTGCTCAAGGCCGCCATCTCCTGCTGCACGGATAGCCAGACAGGGCGTAAGCGCCGGCTTGTGCGTGTTGTGCGATAGGCAATGAATGGCAAGACGGCCAAGGTTACCAATGCCAGCTGCCAGTTGGACTGGAGCAGCACGACGGTCACCATCAAGAGCATCACGGCGACCTGCACGATGCGGACCAACGCGAAACTGATCAGCATCCGTACGGACTCCACGTCCGCCGTGGCGCGCGACATTAGTTCAGCCGTCCTTGACGTATCGAAGAAGGAGAAACTCTGTCTTTGGAATCGGTCGTACATCGTGTTGCGCAAGTCGTACGCAACAAGTTGGGAGACGGCCTGGCTGAAATAGCTCTGACCGTATGAGGTGGCGCCGCGGATGATGGCCGCAACGAGAATCCACCCGGCGACTGTCAGAATTGTGCCTAGAGATGCCTGTTCAACGAGCCGATCGACTGCCCGTCCGAAGAGCCACGGAATGACCAGGGCGCTGGCGCTGGAGATGAACAGTAGGACGTACGTGAGTGTTGCCCGACGCCAATACGGCAGGAGAAAGGTCTGCAGTCGCAGAAATATCCGAACGTTATACCAAACGCCCGACTTTTGGGCGGGACGGTTCATAACATCCAAGTATAGCGCGAGTTACGTCACATTTGCCCGCCTTCGCTGTAATCGAAGGCGTTACGGACGTGGGAAGAGAATGGGGCCGTTCCCAAGCAGATGGATGTCTTCCCCATCGACTACACCGTAGTCGCTCACCGTTCCCTGTACGAATACCCAGCCGCCCGGTTTATTCACCAGGCTCCCCACCTGTGACCAATCGTCTACCAAGATATTGAATCCGGGGATAAAGAGGTTTTCTTCGTTGGCGCCAAACATCTCTGCTTGCAACCAGATCTGATTCTCCGCAATTCCCTCCGCTTCGAACGCATAGAGGCGCAGCACAAGAAGCACGCCATCATCGCGAACGTATCCTCCGACGGTTACGGCATCACCATCCTCTGGCGGGCGATTACCAAGAGCATTGTGAGAGATTTCAAACGGGAGTCTGCCGCTGATTGTCATGCCTTGATCGGTGATTCGGGCAATCCCTTGTACGAAGAGAGTACGGGAGATCGGCGCGGGTTCGTCCGGGAACCGTGTTGTTCGATAGCGTTGCTCTGCGAGGGTCAGCGCATTGGCAACGTGTTCCTGAACGTGCGGCGGAGCGATCTGGTGGGCGATCTGGAGCATTGCGTACGCTCGGGCGGCAGTGTGTCGTTCGGCTTCGATATATGCGCGACGACGAGGATCGACACGGATCTGCACGATGTTGTTGACTCCGGCGGAAACCCTCTCAATATCGTCAGCAGCAAGCGTGATCGATGACTCAGCCGTCTCGTAACTCAGCTGACTAATCGCATCAGACTGTTGTTCGGCCTCCTGTTGCTGTTCAACATCGGCCTCCGTGTACCCGGCCTCCACGCGAGCGAATTCGATGTTCTTGAGCACGTCACGGCTGAGCTCTTCTGCTTGTTGCTGGTCGCCGTTCTCTACGACGGCTGCGAGCTCCAGAGTGCGTCGTTCAATGAGTTCCAGGTAATAAATTGCCCTGCTTTCATCCGAGAAAGTGATTGCGAGTCGTGCGTGCTCCGTTGCGCGCTTTACAGGATAGAGTGGGCTATCGGGCAGCGCGTCCGTAGAGGCATATGCAGCGCCCGTACTAAGGACGACGAAAAGCGCCATGGAGGCGAATCCTACTGCCCAGATGCGCGTCCACCCGGAGGCGCGATTGCTCCACCACTCACGGATTGAGAGTCGCCCAGATGTCATGCGCCGGTTCGTGGCGAGATGATGGCGCACAGCGCCCTCAAAGCGAGTGTGTGCCAAACGCCGCGCGGAGTCGTCACGGGTTGGGGCAGCGTCAGCTATGGCCACGGCGGCTGCCAGCAGAGGGCGCAGCTCGTCCGCGATGTCCGGATGGCGGCTCAGGCAGTCATCAATGGAATCACCGTGGCGGAGCGCCTCCAGGCACTCATCCACAATTTCCGAAAGAGCAGGGTCTTCAGGCGGCAGTGAGGTCATGGTGTTGCACCGCCTTGTGTATTCCTCGGCAACATGAGCCGGCGCAGTGCTCGAATCGCGCTGTGCTGCAGCGCCTTCACCGCGCCTTCGTTGCGGTTCATCACGTGAGCGGTCTCAGAAATTGACAGGTCCGAGCCGAATCTCAGGGATATCACCTGCCGTTGCAGGTCTGTAAGCCCGGCCATCGCAACGCGCAGTTCCTGGAGGTCTGAAAATGTGTCCACCCTTTCTTGCGGGTCTCGATCACGAGAGGGGAGGGGCGGCGCATCATCAAGCGGCGTTGCAGTCCGAAGTCGGCTGCGACGGTAGTAGTCAATAACGCGGTTGTGCGCGATGCGCATGAGCCACGCTGAGAACGGCACCTGCCTCCACTTGAATGTTCCGATTGCCTCTAACATGCGAATGAACACATCCTCTGTGATGTCCTCGGCGTCCGCGTCACTATCTACGCGATAGGCGACGTAACGAAAGACTCTGTCGGAATAGATTTCGTAGAGTTGACCAAACGCCGCCGCCTCCCCCTTTTGGGCCAACTGAACAATGGCTGCGATGTCATCATCAGTCAGTGGTGTTTCCGCCCCCGAGTGAATGCGTGCTGTCTCCTGGTTCATTCACTACATCCAGATAACGTTTAGGTCCCTCTCAGGGTTAGCTGCCCGTTGGCGTCGATTTCACTTTATCCTTTTTGCAGACGGCGAGAGATCAATGATAGACAACGACGCGTTTGACGCTATGCCCTGGCTCCTTCGTCCCATGCATGAGGGCGATATCACTCAGGCCGTCCAGATAGACCGTGACGCGTTTC
The DNA here is from genome assembly GCA_965207115.1 of Dehalococcoidia bacterium. Lineage (GTDB taxonomy): Bacteria > Chloroflexota > Dehalococcoidia > UBA6926 > UBA6926 > VXMO01. The sequence continues at coordinate 565,513 of CBDBLR010000003.1, forward strand.
CCGAGAACAGGTACGCGCCTCCGTTCCGACGCGATCTGCGTGAACGAAAGTATGCACATTATCTGGTTGCGGTTGCCCATGATGCGTCCTATAACGATTATGCCCGCAAGAATGATCTTCCACCTACTGATAAACCGGGAGGCAGCGGGCGGAGACGTGGCGGAGGCATTACGAACGCTGTCAAGCGGCTCCTCGGGGCAGGCACAGACTCGCCACCCCCGACTGAAGAGTTGATTGCCGGTTATGTCGGACTCTGGGCAGTTATTGATGAGGGCCATGTGACGAGCGTGGGTGTGCGCAAGTCGCATCGAGGGCAGGGGATTGGTGAACTGCTCATCATTGGCGCGGTGGAGGCGAGCAAGCTGCTCAATTGCCACGCCGTGACCCTGGAGGTTCGGGTATCCAATGAAGTCGCCCAAAATCTCTATAAGAAATATGGCTTCAAGGTTGTCGGGCGACGCAAGCGGTATTACTCAGACAACGGCGAAGATGCCTACGTCATGACGACTGATCCAATCGATACGCCACAATTCTCCGGGTTATTTGGGGACCTCACGTACAAACATTCAGATCGTTGGGGCGCAACCTTCCGAACGTACGGGATGGAAGATGAGGACGACGAATAGCGTCGATTCCCGGGATGCGTTCGAAGCGAGTTAGGGGGTTGGCGTTGGGGGCGGCGCGTATCCCACAAGTTCGACGTAAGCAGAACCACCGACGAGCTCGCCACGGAAAGTAATGTCCGTTTCCGTCAGTCCTTCCCAGTAAATGGTGTTCGGCGGAAAGGCGAGCGTGAACTCTTGATCGTCCAGCAGGGGTGTGAGCGTCATAGAGATGTCATGCGGGGGGATAGTGATACGCCATCCCGCAGGGTATTTCCCGCCCGTGTGAGGACTTGTCCATGCGCCTAGAACTTCGACTGTGATGTCCTCGTCGTCAATGTGTGTTGTCGCGCCGGATGGGTCGACCAACGTGCTGTACGTGATGACTTGCCCGTCGGACTCTCGGGCCTCCGCCACCATCAACTCATAGTCGTTGTCCATGGAGACGGCGAACCACTGCCAGCCGCTTGGATATCCACTGACGACAAAGTCGCCCCATTGGTGATCCATCCAGGCTTCGCCGGTAACGGGCAGATCCTGCCCATTGACTGTGAGCGTTCCACGCAGGTCCATGTCTGTCCAGCTGTAGTAATAGGTCCAACCGTTCAGCGCCTCCAGGTAGCCGGTCCTGTTATGGAGGACCGCAGGCTTGGTCGTTTCCACGGTGAGATCGAACGCGAAAGTGTCCGTCGTTGCGGCAAATGAGTGTGTTCCATCGTCGCCGTTGAGCGTCCAGCCCCCGACAGAGAAATTAAATCCTGTCGCCGGTTGCGCCTGTACACTCACGCCGAAACGCACTGACTGTTCCCTGAGTCCCTCTCCGACATCAAGGACGGACGCGTGGGACATGTAACCGGCCTCCCCGCTCTCGGGGTTCGTCACCTGGAATATGACGAAATGGAATCCGTATTCGGCACCGTTCTCGTCCTGCATCGAGCCGCTGTAGTACCACCACTCCACCGGGTCAGTGTGGGGCGCTTCATCTGCGGGCAGGCTGATTGGACGGGGCGTGTGGGCGGCCGTTGGGCTTGGGAATGCGGTTGGCGTAGGTGTCGCCGTTGGTGTGCTTGTGGGTGCGGGTTCAGGCGTGGGAGTTGGAGTTGGCTCGCCGGCGCAGGCTGCTGCAAACACGGCAGCAATGAACATGGCGAGAATGGCCGCCTGTCGCAACGGGGCCAATAAGCGTCGTTTGAGAGTCTGAGAGAAATAGGTCGCGTGCATCTGCTCTCAATTGTACGGGCACGTTCCACCTGCTACATACGATATAGTTAAAGGCGTCCATTCCGTGTGAGGTCGCTCTATGTGTGCCCCCTGGAACGGATTGGGTAGGAAGATCGGAAGAAATGGGATTGGACGGACTCTCAGAATGAGCGCAATGCACGTACTAACACTCACGCCAGCGGGCCCCATGATTGCTGCGCCTTCCGGCGCCGAGGCGGCGGCCCGATTCTTCCGCGGACTTGGAGATCCAACGAGGCTCCGAATCCTCCACATTCTTCTGGACTCAGAGCGCAGTGTCTCTGAACTCGTAGAGATGCTGGGAGCACCGCAGGGCCGCGTTTCCAGTCACCTTTCCTGCCTTCGGTGGTGTGGGTTTGTTGACGCGGATCGGCGTGGCCGCAACGTCTTTTACTCGATAACGGATCAGCGTGTAAGAGATATCCTGGCTCTCGGTGATGCCATGCTCACGGAGACGACGGAGCGCCTGATGTCCTGCACCGTTATTGACCAAGAGACCGTAAACGCCTAGACAAGCGGCCTCGACCTCAAACGCGCAGCCGTCGGCACAAGCCGACAGGGATAATGCCGTCCTCGTATACTTTCTGTATATGAGGGCCTGCCGCTAATGTTCAACCTACCCTTTGCCTTTGCATTCAGCGCCGGATTTGTCGCATTGGCCAGTCCGTGCGGCGTGGCGATGCTGCCTGCGTACATCGGCTATTACATCGGCTCACGAGAAGAGGGATACGAGGAACGGCCCATTGCGCTGCGTCTTGGGCAGGCAATGCTTGTCGGAGGCACGGCGGCGCTCGCGTTCCTCTTTTTGTTCGGCACGTTCGGCCTCGTGTGGAGCGCAGCGGGAACAATCCTGCGCGACATTATTCCCTACATCGCAATCATCGTCGGCATCGCGCTCGTGCTGTTGGGCCTGTACATGGTCGTATTCATGCTGGTTAACAAGCGCTCCCTTTCCCTCATTCCGACCATTGGCGTCAATTGGGGCACGGGGAGCCGGGGGCTGACGTCTGTTTTCCTTTTTGGACTGGCCTATGCGTTGGCCACACTTAGCTGCACGTTTCCCATTTTCCTCGCGATTCTCGCGCAGGGGCAGGTCATCGGCGGCTATGCAGCCTTCATCATGTTCCTGATCTACGGCGCAGGAATGGGAGTGGGCTTGATTGGCTTGACGCTAGGGGCGGCGGTCTTCAAAGACCTTATACGTGTGGTGATTCGCCAGGCGATGCCGATTGTGGAGTGGGCGAGTCCCGTTATGCTCATTGGCGCGGGCGCCTATATCACCTACTACTGGTGGATCAACTGGTTCGCGTTCAACGCGGACCTTTAGGGCCGCTTGCCCGCGGTAGTGAGAGTCTCGATTGGAAGTTTGCGCGGCGTCTCTGGAAGCAGGTGGCGGCGGACATACGCCCGGGCAGGTTTTGAAAGCAGATACGTATCTCTTATCTGCCCGATGCCCCGTGAAATCAGGAGGAATTGACGTCGATAAAGCGAACGCATCGCCTCGCGCAAATCCTCTGCAGAGGTCTCAAGGCTAGCCGACAACTCTGTTAACGTCATGGATCGCTCCGCCCATGCCAGAACGAGCATCACGCGTTCCTCATCAGCGTTGAATGAGCTGACGGTGTTCTTCTCCGGTCGCGTCTTTCTTGCCTGCGTCATGTCTCTTTGTCCGTCTAGACTAGATCAGAGATGTTGACGTTGCCCAACCTCTCTAGCGCGCGGTCAAGGGCGTCGTCTCCAACGGTCAGCGAGCAGCGGATGAAACCTTCGCCCCACTCGCCGTAGCCGCGGCCGGGTGTAACAACCACGTTCGCCTCTTCTATGAGGCGGGACGCGAATTCACCGGACAATACCCCGTCCGGTAGCTTGGCCCAGACGTACAGGCTTGCCTTGGGCGGATCCACCTCAAGCCCCATCTTCCGCAGGGCAGGGATGAGTCGATCACGCCTCGCCTGGTAGACGGCGTTGTGGTGGTCGATGATGTCCTGCGGCCCCCCGAGGGCGGCGATGCCCGCCAACTGCACGGCCTGAAAGACTCCTGAGTCCACATTTGATTTGATGCGCATCAGCGCGTTGGTGACTTCCGAGTTGCCGACGGTCATGCCGATGCGCCAGCCCGTCATGTTGTACGACTTGGACAGCGAGTGAAACTCAATCCCAACGTCCTTCGCCCCATCCACCTGCATGAAGCTCACCGGCTTGTAGCCGTCGAACGCCACCTCTGTGTATGGACCGTCGTGGCAAACGACAATGTCGTACTTCTTTGCGAACTCCACGACCCGCTCATAGAAATCAAGCTCTGCGACAGCGGCCGTGGGGTTGTTCGGGTAGTTGATCCAAAGGAGTTTGGCCTTTCGGGCCACATCCTCCGGGATAGCGTCCAAATCAGGTAGGAAGCCGGTCTCCCGTTGCAGCGGCATGTAATAGGATTCTCCGCCGGCCAGCATCGTCCCGACACTGTAGACCGGGTAGCCGGGGTCGGGAACCAGCGCAATGTCACCTTGATCCAGGTAACACCACGCGATGTGGGCGATGCCCTCCTTTGAGCCGATCGTCGGGAGGACTTCGGTATCCGGGTCGAATTCCACGCCAAACCGCTTCTTGTACCAGTCGGCGACCGAGCGCCTGAACGCTGGCAGACCGTCCGATTCCGGGTAGCGGTGATTCGCAACGTCCTCCAAAGATGTGACGAGGGCGCTTATAACATGTGGGGCGGAGGGCAGGTCAGGGTCGCCGATGGCGAGGGATATTACGTCCTCGCCTCGGGCGCGCTTCTCATTGATCTTGCGCGTGACCTCCACAAAGAGATACGGGGGCAACTGCGCGACGCGACGCGCCTGCTCTGGTAGTGGCATTCGGCTGGGTCTCCTCTGTTACCTGAACTGCGAGTGTACTGCGCGCTGAAACCCATTGTAGCAATCGCGCGGACTGCCAACTTATGTTTGTGTTTGGCGCGCGCCCGCGCCTAGCATGGGGCATGTCTGCTGATGTTTCAGCCCCGCGCCGTCGTCGTCCGCGCCTTTTCTATGGGTGGTGGATGGCGCTCTCCGGCCTGTACCTGATGTTCTGGACGACGGGCGTCAGTTTCTTTGGGTTCAGCGCGTTCTTCGACAGCATCCGACTGGATCTGAATTGGTCGCGCGCTCAGGTCTCCCTCGGTCCCGCGATACTCGCTCTGCAGACCGCCGTGTTCAGTCCGACGATCGGTTTCCTGACCGACCGCCTTGGCCCTCGTTTTGTCACCGCGATTGGCATGTTCCTTGGCGGGGCGGGTTTCATCGTTCTAAGCCGCGTGGATCACGCATGGCAGTACTATGTCGCGTTTATTCTCATCGGCAGCGGCATGGGTGCGACATCCTACGTCATGGTCGCAACGGCCGTCAGCAACTGGTTCCTGCGCAATCGCGGCAAGGCCCTTGGCCTGACCTTCATGGGGCCGGGCTTTGCAGGCATCATCACGGCCTTGCTCGTGGTGGTGATTCGCGAATACGGATGGCGTGATGCCGCTCTATTCACCGGGATCGGCACGTGGATTACCTGCATTCCGCTCGCTCTGGTCCTGCGCCGACGTCCTGAGCATTACGGCCTCCGCATGGACGGCGACTCACCAGAGGCAGATGCCTCCGAAAACGGGCAATCCTCCACGATGACTGAGCCCGAGCCGACGCCAGGGGGAGTGCGTTCAATCCTGCTCAGTCGGTCTTACCTGCTCTATGTAGGCGCGCTTTCTATGCAACAAATAGCTATCACCGCGATGGTTGTCCACCACATCCCCGCACTCGTAAGCTACGGCTTCTCTGTCGAAACGGCTGGCGCGATGGTCGTCGTGTTCACGGTCGCCAGCATCCCGATGCGATTCTTCTCCGGAGCGCTCGCGGACAGATTCAACAAGAAGCTTGTTGTGGCGACAATGCTGAGCTTCCAACTCGCCGGGGGCATCCTGTTTATCTTCGTCGCCAACATCTGGGTGGCCATCCTCTTTGAGGTCATCTACGGCACGGGATGGGGAGGCAGTAACGCCGCGCGATTATCTTTACAGGGCGAGTACTGGGGGCGCGGCATCTTTGGTTCTCTGATGGGCTTGCAAGTTGGGGCAGGGGCGGTTGGCGGACTGATTTCACCGGTGCTGGTCGGCTGGCTTGCGGACGCTTACGATTACCGTATTGCGTTTATGACTGTTGTGCTTCCTCTTGCCCTTGCGGTGGTGATGGTCCTCCTTATGAACCGCCCACATAGTGGAACTGCCGACTCCGTGAGACTCGCTACGTGATAAGCGAGAAGGTCGTCATGACCGCGTGGATGTTTGCGCGGCATCCCAGGCAGGTCTTCTATGGCTGGTGGGTGACGTTGGCGGGTACGGGCCTCGCGGCTTACACGGACGGCATCGGCTTCTGGGGTTTCTCCAACTTCTTCGCTGCGATGGTCAGACACTTTGGATGGTCGCAGGCGCTGGCCGGCATTGGGCCGTCACTTCAGCGGCTGGAATCGGGCATCAGCGCACCGCTAACGGGCTATCTCGTAGACAGGTACGGCCCACGCAAGGTGCTCGTCGTTGGTTATTTTGTCGCGGGTGGCGGCTGCATGTTGATGAGCCAGATCGAGAACATCTGGCAGTATTACGGAGTCTTCATCATCCTGGCTTTTGGTCTCAGCGCAGGCTCATTCACGGTGACGGCGGCCGCCATCAACGCGTGGTTCAGGCGATACCGCGGCCGGGCCAACGGCATCATGTTGGTTGGACCCGGTATGTCGGGCCTGCTCGCCGGCGCGTGGGCGTGGATTATCCCGGAATTCGGATGGCGATCTGTCTTGTTTGGCGCAGGTGTGGGTTTCTGGGTAGTGGGGGCGCTTCTCATCCCGCTCATCCGCAACAAGCCGCAGAACTACGGCATGAAGCCGGACGGCGGCGAAGCACCCGTGGACCCAACTGCGCCGTCATCCCGTGCGACCATCTTGCCGGAGGCCAACTTCACGCTTCGGGATGTCCTGAGGAGCAGGGGTTACTGGCAGTACGTGACGGCCAGCGCGTTGCTGGGCGCGTCATGGTCCATCATCACTTTTGAGGCGCTCATCCTACAGGAGAACGGATTCTCCAAGGGGTTCATCGCCTTCATGTTTGCGTGGCAGACATCCTCAAGCATTCCCATTCGTGTCATCGCCGGGACGGTGGCCGACTATGTTGATAAGCGACTAGTTCTTGCAGCAGGGATCACCGTGCAGGGGATCGCAATCGTACTGATACCCATGTCGACAGTGCCGTGGTTGACGATACTCGCCGGATTCCTGCTGGGAAGTGCCATTGGTTCACAATCATCGGTGCGGCTGGCCCTCCAGGCGGAGTATTGGGGACTGTCGATATTTGGGCGTGTTTCCGGTATACAACAGGGGCTAGCCTCACTGCCGGCCATCGCTTCGCCGATTGCCATCGGCTGGCTTTATGACCAGACGGAAAGCTATGTAATTGGGTTCATAGTTGTCGCCGTAATCCTGAGTATGTCCATACCGCTGACGCTGACTGTGTCACGGCCACGCCCGCAAGCATCCGCCGCACCCTGAACCACACGCGACAGGTTGCGGGTCTATACTGAAATTCAATCCGCCCGTTCGCGGGCTTTGGTTTTTGTTGGGAGGTCGCCGTTAACGCAGCAGTTTCGGTTCTGATGCACCCCAACCGCGTCTTCTACGGCTGGTGGTTGGCGATTGCCAGTTTCGGAGTCCTCTTCTACACAGCCGGCGTTTTCTTCTACGGCTTTGCACCGTTCTTTGCAGAGATTATTGATGAGTTTGGATGGCCGACTGCTGTGGCTTCTATTGCCTTCGCATTTCAGCGGACGGAACAGGGTATTTTCGGTCCATTCGTCGGCTATGTTGTGGACCGTTTCGGGCCTCGCAAATCAGTTATGAGCGGCATGTTCATTCTCGGGTGTGGATTCATCGGACTGAGTTACATCCAGGAGCTGTGGCAATTCTTCGCCGCCTTTGCAGTGATGGCCCTTGGCCTCGCGTTCGGCTCCTTCCTCACGGTCAACACCGCAGTTAATTCCTGGTTCATCCGTCGTCGTGGCACCGCCATGGCCATCGTGTCCTATGGAGCGGGCGCGAGCGCCCTGCTGGTGCCGATTGTCGTTGCTCTAATCGCAGTGTTCACCTGGCGGGAAGCGCTGCTGTATCTCGGGTTCGCAACATTTGTTGTCGGGTTGCCACTTGGATTCTTGATGCGCGATGCGCCGGAGAAATATGGACTAAAGCCGGACGGAGTCAGCGACGAGCAGGCGGCCCGAAGTGCCGAAATGGATACGGACGACCGCTATGCGGATACGACGTTCACGGTTATGGAGGCGATCAAGACAACGACGTACTGGAAATACGTGGTTGCGAACGTTTTCGGCTTCATCTTCTTCGGTTCTTTCATCATTCACCAAATCATCGTGTGGGAGTCTTTCGGTTTAAGCCCATTGTGGGCTGCGGCGCTGGCGACACTCCTTCCGCTCTCCAGTTTCCCTGCCCGCATCCTTGGTGGAGTGCTTGCAGACATCTATGACAAGCGCAAAATCGTCGCAGTCTCATTCGCTTTGCAGATTATAGGAGCGGTGCTCTTCTTCATCGCGCGAGACCCAATAACGGGTGTTCTCTTCGCCGTGTTCTTCGGATTCGGGTTTGGCCTCGGAAACCCGCCGCGATCTGCCCTTCTCGGTGAACTCTTTGGGCGACAGATCTATGGCCGTTTGCTCGGGCTGCAGTTTACATTTACGTCGATCGGGGGGGTCTTTGCCCCAATCTTCGCCGGGTACATGTACGACACTTACGGGGCCGATGGTTACCGATGGGCGTTTTTCGGACTGGGCCTCATGGCCATCATTTCGCTGTATATGTACTTGACGATGAAACGGCCGCAATTGCCCACTCGACTCGCGGAGACCTACGTTGAGTCGGGGACCGCGGGGCGGTCTAGTTCGTGAGGAGCTGGCCGGCGTAGACGGTGGTTGCGGGGCCAGTCATGTAGACCTGGCTGTCCGGGTTGCCGTCCCACTCTATGGTGAGCGACCCGCCCGGCAACTCCACTGACACGCAGTCCTCCACAAAGCCAGCGATCCGTGCCGCAACTACCGAAGCACAAGCTCCCGTGCCGCATGCCATAGTGAGGCCTGCGCCACGCTCCCAGACGCGCATGGTCATTGTCTCGCGGGACTGTAGATTGACGATCTCAAAGTTGACTCGCTCCGGGAAGAGTGGATGGTTCTCCACCATCGGCCCGATGGTCTCCAGCGGAAAATCAGCCACCGGCGTATCGATGAACGCAACGGCGTGTGGGTTGCCCATGGAAACAAAGGAAAAGCTAAGGGCGTAGCCGCCTACATCTAGCCCATGACCCTGGACAGGTCCCGGGCCATTCACGGCGACAGGGATTTCGGTGGGCTCAAATATCGGCGCACCCATGCCGACGCGGACGGCCTCGATGGCTCCGCCCACGCTCCCGTTCTGCGGCCACACGGTCATCAGTCCGCCGAGCGTCTCAATGGGCAAGCCGGCCTCGTTACGAATCGCAGAGCCATCGACAATGCCGCGTTCGACAGCGTACTTGGTGACGCAGCGGATTCCGTTGCCGCACATCTCCGCCTCTGAGCCATCGGGGTTGAAGATCTGCATATGCAGGGCTGCGGAATCGGACGGGCGGATGACAAGGATGCCGTCGGCGCCGACGCCGAAATGGCGGTCACATGCGGCGCGAGCGACCTCCGGCCAATCTGTCGAATCAGCCGCTGCGGAGCCACCCTCTACAACGATGAAGTCGTTGCCTGTGCCGTGCATCTTCGTGAAGTTCATGCGCCAAGTATACCGTTGTCCGCTGTCAGAGTCCCAACGTAGCGTGTATCTGTTGCGCCACTCTTCCGGAGTCCTCGCTCGCATCCACCCACGTGATGCGCTCATCATCCGCGCGGAACCACGCAAACTGCGTTCGGGCAAAGCGGCGTGTTTTGCTGATGATGGTCTGCCGCATCTCATCAACTGGCATGTGCCCTTCAACATGCGCGGCTATTTCCCTGTAACCAATGCTGCGGAATGACGAAAGCGACGGTGAGTAATCAGCTGCTAACAGAGCCCGAACTTCATCAACCCAACCGGCCTCCAACTGACGGTCGACGCGCTGTTCAATACGCACATCCAGCACCGCGCGCTCCATGCTGACTCCCGCAATGCGCGTGTCCCAGGGTGGAGGGGTTTGTGTGCGCTGCTCGGAGAAGGGGCGACCCGTCGTCCTGACAACTTCAAGGGCCCGCACGGTGCGGATCAGGTTGTTGGGGTGGATGAGTTCCGCAGCGGTGGGGTCCAGACGACGGAGTTCCTCATGCAGGGTGTTACGCCCTTCGGCCTCGGCACGCTCCATCAGTTTCTGCCGCAAGTCGGGGTCCGGCGCCACTTCGGGAACATTCCATCCCTCAAGCAACGCCCATACGTATTGACCGGTGCCGCCTACAACGATTGGCGTCTTTGCCCTCTCATGGATGTCCTGTATGGCGCACTTGGCGGCAGTGAGAAACCGTCCCAGGGAGAAATCGTCATCCGGCTCAGATACGCCATAGAGATGATGCGGAACGCCGCTGCGTTCATCCTCGGAAGGTATGCCTGTGCCAATCGCCATGCCGCGGTAGACCTGCCTGCTGTCCGCATTGATGATTTCGCCGCCAATGCGTTGAGCGAGCGTTACTGCTACAGCAGACTTCCCGACCGCCGTTGCCCCAACGAGCGCAAGAACCGGTGTGCCCATGGGTGAATTTAGCCTTATTCAATGTGGCGCGCCTAAGCGCGGAAAACTGGCTTTACGGCAACTCCACCCAAGCGCCGCCCTGTCGCATTGAGGCGACAAACGCCTCCGCGCCGTCAATTGATTGCAGGCCCTGCTGCAAGGTCAGGAGGAGTGGGGTCGGTTCCGCGCCGCCCATCACCCATCCGAGAAACTGCTCCTCGATATTGACCCGCCTCTCGTCCTCATACGCCTGTCTTAGATCGTCCGGCACCGGCACAATCTCAGCATCGCCGTCGCCTGAAGCGATTCGCACGGACGAGAACGGATCGGCAGGATAAGCCTCAATGGTGATGGTGCCTTCCTCGCCGTGCAGTGCAATGTGGGCGTTCTGAGTGGCTTGCGGCGCAAGATTGTCATGCGTATAGCGCACGGCTACGTCGTCGCAAAGGTCTGCCAGGATGGCAGAGAAGCCAACCCGTCGATTGCCGACCTCGTGCTGCTTTCGAACGACCAACAGACGCTGGTGTTGTCCCAGCCATCGATTCAGGATGTCAAAGTAGCTGCCAAAGGCGAGGTAGGGTGTGTGCCACTGCATCTCCGCACTCAGAACGCGGCCGATGCGATCCGAGGAAAGCAGCCGCAGAACGAGTGCGTCCTCACGATCGTACGGGCCGCCGGGAAACGCCGGATACTGTCGCGCTTTGAGTTCCGGTCGGGCTTCCAGCGCGGCAACGATCTCACGCCCTTCGACACCGGTCATGGCCAGCGGATTCATGGTAAGAAGATGCTTACCGTTTTCGAGCGCGCCAAGCAGGATATCGCGATGTTGAGGCGCTTGCGTGCCATTGAAGATGAGATCAACATCCGGTGAAGAAACGACCTCCTGCCATGAAGAGGCCTGAGTTGCGACGCTGAATTGCTCGGCTACTCGAGCGGTCGATTCTGCGCTGTTGTTTGCTACTGCGACGAATTCGACACCCGGGACTCTTGCGAGCTCAGGCACAACGCGCCGTTGCGAAAAGCGGCCCGCGCCGACAAGACCTATGCGAATGGTGGAACCGTTGGACATGCTAGTGCTTTCCTCCTGTGATTGAACGCGGCCGACTAATGTTGATCTCGCTGTGAGTTGGTCTTACTAGACGAAGAGACTCCTGCTCGTCGTCTCCATGTGTTCAGTATAGACAAGAAGGCGGGATGGCCGGCGTGCGACGCGGGCAACCGGTGTTATTCGCGCTCGTGTTCTTCCGCCGCCCGCACCAGTGCAATGAACTGGTCGGCGTTGAGTGACGCGCCGCCGATCAGGCCGCCATCAATGCCTGGCTGCTCAAGTAGTGACGCGACGTTTTGTGGGTTCATTGAGCCGCCGTAAAGAATGCGAACGGAATCGGCGACGTCTTGTCCGCGCGCGTCTGCAATTGTGCTACGGATGACTTCTATGCCCTCACGGGCATCGTCTGGTGTTGCAGCTACGCCCGTGCCGATGGCCCATACGGGTTCATAGGCAATGACAACCATTGAAACGTCCTCTACGTCAACCAGCCCCCCTGCAGTTTGTGTTTGCAGTACTGCTGTCGTTTTTGCGGCATCACGCTGTTCGAGGGTTTCGCCGACGCACAAGATTGGGGTGAGTTCGTATTCGAGGGCGGTGCGGACTTTTGCGTTTACGAACTCGTCGGTCTCGGCGAAGTAGGCGCGGCGTTCGGAGTGGCCGACGATTGCGTAGCTGCACAGGCCTTGTAGCATATTCGGCGCGACTTCTCCCGTATATGCGCCGGATTCTGCCGGATACAGGTTTTGCGCTCCTAGCGCAACGGGAGATCCGCGTAGTGCTTCAGCTACGATTGGGAGCGAAACGAAGGGCGGACACACGGCCACATCAACGTCTTTTGGAACGCCAACCAGATGGACGATGTTGTAGGCCAAAATTCGCGCTTCCGCGAGCGTGGTGTTCATTTTCCAATTGCCGACGATGAGCGGCCTGCGTTCAGATGTCATGTGCTCTCTTTCACAATGTAGGGCCCTTAAGCGGGGTTTAAGCGCCGAATTTGTCCAGTTTACCGGCGTTAGCGAGCGCCAACGGCATGATGTCCGTCGCCGCCATGGTTCCGAGCATTCCCTTCGCGCATTCGCGCTCCGTGAACGCTTCCGCAAAACCGGCAGCGACGAGTCGCGACCGAATCATGACGGGGACGGGGTGCCAGCTGTGGGCGGCCATGGCTGTTGGGGTTGAGTGGTCGCCTGCCACGACCAGCACATCGGGATCGAGGTCGAGCAGGGCGGGCAGGGCACTGTCGAGCCGTTCAATGGCGGCCACCTTGGCGTCGTAATCGCCGTCCTCGCCGGCGCTGTCCGTGTACTTGTAGTGAACGAAGAAGAAGTCGTGGTCGTTCCAGATTTCCTTGGTGGTTCGGATCTGGTCTTCGATGGTATCGCCCGTCTCGACGACGTTCATGCCCACGAGTTGGGCGAGGCCCCTGTACATGGGATAGGCGGCGATTGCGGCGGGATTGAGGCCGTACACATCGTTCATCTGCGGTAAATCTGGAGTCGTTGAGAACCCTCTGAGAACCAGGCCATTAGCGGGATGGCGGTCGGCGACAGCAGAGGCGGCTTTCTCAAGGAATGTATTGATGATGCCTGCGGTGCTATCGGCCCACGGCTCAGTGGCTGTGACCGTCAGCGGGGCCAAGCCCTCTCGTTTAGGGTCGCTGTCCGTCAGGGCGTCACTGAGCTGCGGTCCGCCGTCCTCCGGACGGAAGAGCATGGCAAAGCGGTGCTCGCGGCCGGAGGCCACGATGGGCGTGGCGTTGTCAACGGAGATGCCGTTCAGCAGGGTAGTGAGTTCCGTGTTGATCTCGGTGGGGATGCGGCCTGCGCGCCGATCGGTGATGAGGCCGTCATCGTCGAGGGTGCAGAAGTTTCCTCGTGCGGCGACGTCGCCGTCACGTACGTCCATATCAAGGCCGAGGGCTTCAAGGATGCCACGGCCGATGAGGTACTTGATCGGGTCGTAGCCGAACAGGGCGAGGTGGCCGGGCCCGCTGCCGGGGGTGATGCCGTGCGCGACGGGGATCGACAGGCCGGTCTGAGAGGAGCGGGCGAGGCGGTCGAGGTTGTCCTTCCGGGCGGCTTCAAGCTCCGTGCGGAGGGTCTTCGGGTGCGGAATGCCGCCGAGGCCGTCCATGACGAGCAGGACGATCTTGGTGTCGGTTTTGCGGGCGAGGCTCTTGATCAGTTCAAAGTCGGCCATAACAGTGTGGACAGTATAGCGGGGTCAGCCCCCGTATCGGAGTACGGGGCAGGCTCTTCGACAGGCTCAGGGTGAGTGGGGGGGCCTCGTGTCATTCTGAGGGGCGCAGCCCCGAAGAATCTACGGACATGATCGGCTGCGCAATGGAGGCTTTGGATTCTTCGCTACGCTCAGAATGACAGTGTAGGCGCTCAGAATGACATGGGTGGGGGGCGTTACGGGGGTTGGCTGGCGCAATTGAGACTTTAGATTCCTCGGCTGCGCTCGGAATGACATGGGGGGCGCGGGAATGACGGGAGGGTGGTGGGCGGAGGGGTTAGAGCATTCGTTGCGATGTGGAGTCTGTTCTGCGGCGGCGGGGGGCGCGGCGGAAGGTGGGGGCCTGGGAGAGGCCGAGTTGGGGTATCGCGGGGCCGTTGCCGTTGAGAATGTCCTCGATGGTGGCAATCTGGACTCTCGGGAATTGGCGGTCCGGGTAGGCTTCGGGCGTGTAGAACCCGGCGGACGCGGCCTCATCGAGCATCGGTCTGGTGGGCGGACGCAGGGTAATCAGCAGGCTCATCTCAGCCTTTTCCCGTTCCATGTCGCCCTTGAGGGTTGCGATGACGTTGCGACCAACCTGGCCACTCTTGACCTGGACTATCACGGACTTGGCCTTGCCGGAGTTGTCGTCAAAGAAGTTGATGTAGCCGTCAATGCCGGCGTCCGCGCCCTTCTTCATGTCTCGGGCGGGGCGGGCTTCGACGAGGCCGAGCGCCCAGTACTCGAATTGGTAGCGGCCGGTGTTGCCACCCTCAAGCGAGAGGGCGCGGGCGCTCTCAGCGTCCGCGGGGGAGCCGATGACCTCATAGTCGGACAGGTCATCGCCGAACGAGTCGCGCAGTCGGCTGCGCATGAGTGAGATGGCGAGATGGGTGACATCTATGCCGATCCACTTGCGCTTGAGCCGCTCCGCGACGGCGACGGCGGTGCCGCAGCCGCAGAAGGGGTCGAGGACGACATCGCCCTCGTTGCTGGACGCGGAGATGATGCGCTCAAGCAAGGCCTCGGGTTTCTGGGTGGGGTAGCCTAGGCGTTCTTGGGCGCTACCCATCAAGGGCGGGATGTCAGTCCACACATCCTGCCTTGCCGTACCCTTCATTTGATCAAGATAGTTTTTGTAGCTGGGTATCCCATTCCTTGAGTAGACCAAGATGCCGTCGTCGTGGGCGCGCTGCATCCGTTCTCGTGTCCATTTCCAGACTTTCGTGACGCCGTTCCACTCATACGTCAGGTTTGGCCGATTAGGATTGGGATTGATACAGGACACAAGCCTATAGCGACGGCCTGTTCTCTCGTCAACATATCTGTAGAACTTATCGATATACTCGGCGCGATGCCCTTCAAATTGCTGATTCCACGTAGATGTACTGCTATTGCCATAGAAGAGAATGATGTCGTGTGAACGGCCAAACATCTGCCGGACATTGCCGTGAGGTAAGGTGCGAATCCAAGTGATTTCGTTACGAAAGTTGTCAGGCCCAAAGACTGCGTCCATGAGGAGCTTGAGGTAATGGCTGGCGGTGGGGTCGCAGTGGAGGTAGATGCTTCCGGTGGGCTTGAGGACGCGGTGCAGTTCCACCATGCGCGGGGCCATCATTGTGAGGTAGGCCATCATGTCGTTCTGGCCGAGGAATGTGCGCATGGCCTGGAGCATGTCCGCGAGTTTGCGCGGGCCCGTGGTGACGACTTGCTGGTAGTGCCATTCGGCGTCCGTGCTCCAGTGCCAGGTGTCGTCGAATGCCTGTATCTGGGCGGCGGACTCCGAGGAATCGTGCTCGCGGAATAGGACGTTGTAGGTGGCGTTGGAGTTGAAGGGGGGATCGAGGTAGATGAGATCGACGGACTCATCGGGGATGTGCTCCCGCATGATGGGGAGGTTATCGCCGAAGTAGAGTTTGTTTTTCCAGCTGTCAGGTGGGGTTGGGGTGGTCATGGGGTTAATTGTAGGGGATGGGCAAGAGACGGGACCTTAGCCAGATAGTAGAACGTAAATGATTACAACAATTATGAAAGAGGTGGCACCGTACTGCCACAATTGTTCACCCAGTTTTTGGGACACCCGGTAATTCTGCAGAAATATGCCGCCAATCGCGACCACACCTGTAAGCACCAAGGCCCATTCGATAAGCGTCTCGAGGATGTCGTTCATACCAATTCCTCTTTAGTCTGGCAAGTGGTTGATGCAGCGCGGATAGCGAAAGTTTGCGTGAACGCAGCACGCTGTTCCCGCTCCACGTTCGCAACTAGAATTACGGGGGATTTGGCCTTGGGATAGGCTCGCTCATGGAGAAATTTGCGCCTGCTCTAGAGGGTTGAGAACAAATCAGCAGCCCCTAGGAGCCAGTAGACGGAGCATAGCCATCCTCTATATCCTGTTTGACAGCTTCCAGAATTCCGATACCGGATTCCACATAATATTGGTACGCAAAATTCTCGGTCTTATCTAGAAATTCCTTGTGGTACCTGCCGCTTTCTCCGTAGAGCTCGTCAAGAAAAGTGAGGGCTCTGGTCCGCCATCCAGCCGACTTTCGGCTGTCCAGATTTGTGCCACCTATAACTCCTGACGGACTGTACGTTGCCAAGACTTCCTCTCCGGCTGCTATCAGGTTAGTTACCCTCTCAAGTGCCTGGTCCTTCGAAGTCACTTTATGCTTCTCCTTCTACAAGATTTCGGATTCCAACATCCATCGCTATATCCATGGTACAACAGTTCGGGCGACGCCTGTTGCGCACGGAAATCTACGATTTATTCCGCTTCAGGTCTCCCCGTAAAGGGAGAGGGGTGATGCGGCCCTGTCGGGCCACGCGATGGATTCCGGCCTTCGCCGGAATGAGGGGAAGGGCGTTACGGGGTTTGGTTGGCGCAATGGGATTCAGATTCCCGCCTTCGCGGGAATGACGGTGTGGGGGCGTTACGGTGGTGGGTGGCGCAGTGCGTCTTTAGATTCCTCGGCTGTGCTCGGAATGACGGGGGGGTGGGGCGGCGCTTAGCACCGCACTGAATTCCCGTGTCACGCACGAGAATGACGGGAGGGGGTCACCCTTCGACAGGCTCAGGGGGAGCGGAGGAGCACCCCCACCCAGGCCATTCCCCATCGAGGGGGAGGGATCCGATGGATTCCGGCTTTCGCCGGAATGAGGGGAAGATGCGTTACGGGGTTGGTTGGCGCAATTGAGGCTTTGGATTCCTCGGCTGCGCTCGGAATGACATGGGGGTGGGGCGGGTTCGCCCTTCGACAGGCTCAGGGTGAGCGGGGGCCTGGTGTCACCCCCACCCTAGCCCTCCCCCATCAAGGGGGAGGGGATTGTCGGGTCAGTCTGTGTTTTGGAGGGCGGCTATGCCGGGGAGGGTGCGGCCTTCCAGGAATTCGAGGGCTGCGCCTCCGCCGGTGGAGACGTGGATCATGGCGTCGGCCAGGCCGAGGGAATCGACGGCTTCTGCTGTTGAGCCGCCTCCGACAATTACGGTCGCGCCTGCGCGGGCGTGTTGGGCTAGGGTTTCGCCTATGGCTTGGGTGCCGGCAGCGAACTGTTGGAATTCGAAGACGCCCATGGGGCCGTTCCAGAGGATTGTTTGGCAGAGTTTGAGGGCGCGGGTGTAGGCGTCGCGCGTTGCGGGGCCTATGTCCAACAGCATTTTGTCGTCGGGGATGGCGTCGGTGCTTACGACGGTCGCCTCGGCTTCGGCGGAGAGTTCTGTGGCGACGACGACATCGGTCGGGATCAACAGTTGGATTCCGCGGGCCTTTGCGGCGCTCTCGATGCGCGCGGCCATCTGCGGGCCGTCGTCTTCGAGGAGGCTCTTGCCGGTTCGCAGCCCGCGGGCCTCGAGGAAAGCCGCGGCCATGCCACCGCCGACGAGGAGCATGTCCGAGGTCTCGATGAGGCGCTCCATGACGGCCATCTTGTCGCCGACTTTCGCGCCGCCCATGAGCGTGGCGAGCGGACGGCGTGGCGACTCAAGGATGCTGCCCAACATGCGGATCTCTTTGTCGAGGAGGAATCCGGCGACTGCGGGGAGGATATGCGCGACGCCCTCAGTGGAGGCGTGGGCGCGGTGGGCGGACCCAAAGGCATCGTTCACAAAGATGTCTGCGAGGCTTGCGAGGGCGGCGGAATGATCGGGGTCGTTCTGCTCCTCTTCGGGGTGGAACCTGGTGTTTTCAAGGAAGAGGACTTCGCCGGGGCCAAGGGCGGCGGCCAACCGTTGAGTCCCCTCGCCTATGGAGTCCGGGGCGACGGTGACGGGGGATTCGATGAGGTCGGAAAGTCGCGCGGCCATTGGAGCAACACGCAACGTGTCGTCTATGCCTTTGGGCCGGCCGACGTGGGTGGCGAGGATGACGCGCGCGCCACGTTCACGTAGGTAGTTGATGGTGGGGAGGGCGGCGCGGATGCGGGAGTCGTCGGAGATTGTGGTTGTACCGGGCTCAAAGGGGACGTTGAAATCGACGCGAACGAGGCATCGCGCGCCGGAGACGTCGATATCACTGACGGTCTTTTTCATGGTGGTGGTGTTGTTTCCCCTGAGCCCTGCGGATGTTCCAGTTGATGATAGCAAAGGGGCCCCGATGGATTCCGGCCCCGTATCGCGGTACGGGGCATGCTTTCGCCGGAATGAGGGGAGTGGCGGTACGAGGTTTGGTGGGGTAACACGATTCAGATTCCCGCCTGCGCGGGAATGACGGTGGGGTGGGCGTTACGGGATTGGTTGGCGCAGTTGAGGCTTTAGATTCCTCGGCTGCGCTCGGAATGACATTGGGGGCGACTGCGACGAACTGGATTCCCAGCTGCGCTCGGAATGACGGTTGGGGGGACCCTTCGACCGGCTCAGTGTGAGCAGGGGGGGTGAGCGGGAGACGGTCTGAATGCGACCCCCTCACCCTAACCCTCTCCCTCAGGGAGAGGGGATTGTGCGGTTGGCGTTACGGGGTTTGGTTGGCGCAGTTGAGGCTTTAGATTCCTCGGCTGCGCTCGGAATGACAATGAGGGCGCCTGTGGCGCACTGTATTCCCGCTTTCGCGGGAATGACGGTGGGGAGATGTTACGGGGATTGGTTGGCGGCAAGGGCGGGTTGTGGCCCTGTCGGGCCACGCGTGGATTCCGGCCTTCGCCGGAATGACGGTGTGGGGTGCGGCAAGAGAATTTGGTTGGTCCAATTGAGTCTTTAGATTCCTCGGCTGCGCTCGGAATGACAGGGGAATCACCCCCACCCTGGCCCTCCCCCATCAAGGGGGAGGGGATACCTGATGGAAACGTGTTAGGGCTGGGAGGCCCAGCTGGTTAGGGCCTTTTGGGGGGAGGAGATTTCGTTTACTGACTTGTAGTAGTAGTCTTGCCAGCCTTCTTCGGGCAGGCCGGTGAAGAGCATGAGGTTCAGTGGGTAGAGTGCGCTCTCAGAGGCTCGGCGGAAGTCGTCCCGGAAAAGGAAAGTGGGCTTCTTTAGGGCGATGGCCACTCCCAGTTCGATCATTACGCCCTCATCCGGCGGGACGCCGTTGACTATGGCGAAGATGGCGTCGCTTTCAACGACATCGCTGTAGTTCTTCTGCCCCACTTCATAGGCCCATCCCTCTTTGGAGAAGTCGGTCTGATTCCCCCGTGCGAAGGGCTCCCAGACCTCCAGGCCGAGTTCTTCCAGCGCAGAAACGATGGGCGGAAGGAGGAGGGAGCGTTGTTGTTCAGAGAATCCGTACGGGTTCGCCAGGTAGATTGTCTTTGCCATGTCAGACTCCCCAAAAGTTCAGTGGATGTTGCTGCCCGATGTCAGTGGGTGCGGTTATGGGGTTAATGATAGGGGAATTGGGGTGGCGAGAGGGGTCTTTTGAAGGGTCTTTAATGGTGGGGATGGGGGGCTCGCTGCTTGACGGTGAATCGGGGGTATGCTACCGTCCGCGCATTGTCGTAACGCTTTAAGGCGCTACGGCATCGTTCTTATGGACGAAGGGGGAGGAGAAGAAACCGGGCGTACTGTCGTCATCCGACCGAAACACGCATACAATAGATATTCACTGCGGCCCGCTAGCTCAATCTGGCAGAGCAGCTGACTCTTAATCAGCGGGTTCCAGGTTCGAATCCTGGGCGGGTCACTCGGTGAACAAATGGGGGAAGTGTCGGAACTGGCAGACGAGCATGATTTAGGATCATGTGCCGAAAGGCGTAGGAGTTCGAGTCTCCTCTTCCCCACGAGAATGAAGCCGACAGGTGTGGCGGCAAGATAGATTGTCCGAATAGGACTGAAAGCAGCGGGCATTCGTGCCCTTGGGGAGTGCAGCGAGGAGGCTCTGTGGCAACCGAGACGTCTCAGCCCAAGGTTCTGGAGATCAAGGACCTGGTAACGAGGTTTTATACGACGGATGGCATCGTCAAGGCCGTCGATGGCGTGAGCTATGACGTGCATGAAGGCGAGATCGTCGGCGTCGTCGGCGAGAGCGGCTCCGGCAAGAGCGTAACCGCGCTTTCCGTGATGAGATTGATTCCGCCTCCGGGCGGTCGCATTGAGGCCGGGGAGGCGCTCCTTGACGGCGAGGACATGCTCAAGATGAGCGAGGAGCGTGTGCTTGAGGTGCGCGGCGCGAAGATCGCCATGATCTTCCAGGAGCCGATGACTTCCCTCAATCCCGTTCTCACCATCGGCCGCCAGTTGACAGAGGCGTTGGAGACGCACCTGGCGATGAGCCGGGAGCAAGCCTCGAATCGCGCAGGGGACCTGCTGGATATGGTGGGCATCCCGGACGGGCGCAATCGACTGAATGATTATCCTCACCAATTCAGTGGCGGAATGCGGCAGCGCGTGATGATCGCGATGGGCCTGAGTTGTGAGCCGCGACTGCTGATTGCGGATGA
Source organism: Dehalococcoidia bacterium (assembly GCA_965207115.1). Lineage (GTDB taxonomy): Bacteria > Chloroflexota > Dehalococcoidia > UBA6926 > UBA6926 > VXMO01. Next base: position 586,238 of record CBDBLR010000003.1, read on the forward strand.
GCCCACGACGGCGCTGGACGTGACGATTCAGGCGCAGATCCTGGAGTTGATGCAGCGGCTGAACGAGGAGTTGAACACGGCCGTCATCATCATCACGCACAACCTTGGTGTGGTGGCGCGCTACGCGCACTGGATCAATGTGATGTACGCCGGAAAGATCGTCGAGTCCGGTCCGGCTGAAACGATTTTCAAGAACCCCCGGCATCCGTATACGATCGGGCTGTTGTCTTCGGTTCCGCGGCTCGATGAACCGCGCAAGGCCAAGCTTGATCCGATTGAGGGGATGCCCCCCGATCTTATGAATCTTCCGGGTGGATGCTCTTTCCGCCCGCGGTGCCCGTTCGCCATCGATCGGTGCGCGGAAGAGTACCCACCGTTTGAACTGGTGGATGGAACGACGGACCAACATAAGGCATGCTGGGTGGACGTGACGCAGGTGTCCGCCGCGAAAGCAGGGAGCGACAACTAATGACGCAGACAGACGTAGAAGTCACCGGGCACGGAACTGAACAGTACACCGGTGAGTACCTTCTTGAGGTCAACAACCTGAAGATGTATTTCCCGGTCAACTCCCGGGGAATCATCCCGCGGCATGTGGCGGACGTGAAGGCCGTTGATGACATCAGCTTCTTTGTCCGGAAGGGCGAGACGCTGGGTGTTGTGGGCGAGTCCGGCTGCGGCAAGACGACCGTCGGACGCAGCATCATGCAGGTCTACAAGATCACCGAAGGCGAGATCATGTTTGAGGGGGTGGACCTGGCCAAGTTGAGCCCGGGCCGAATGCGCCGAATGCGCCGCCGCCTGCAGATGATTTTCCAGGATCCGTACAGCTCCCTGAATCCACGGATGACGGCCGGTTCGATCATCGGTGAGCCGATTCGCATCCATAACATGGCGAGCGGGCGAGGCGATTACGTGGACCAGGTGGAGGAGTTGCTGCGCGTCGTGGGACTGAACCCGTACATGCGCGACCGCTATCCCCATGAGTTCTCCGGCGGCCAGCGCCAGCGCATCAGTGTTGCCCGCTCTTTAGCAGTGCGGCCGAGCCTGATTATCTGCGACGAGCCAGTGTCCGCTTTGGACGTGTCCATCCAGGCGCAGGTGATCAACCTGCTGGAGGAGCTGCAGGAGCAGTTTGACCTGACGTACATCTTTATCGCGCACGACCTCTCCGTGGTCCGGCACATCAGCGACCGTGTGGCGGTGATGTACCTGGGCAAGATCGTTGAGATTGCGACGCGCGAGGAGCTGTATGAGAACCCGCTTCACCCGTACACACGGGCGCTCCTCTCCGCCGTGCCGATTCCCGACCCGATCGTTGAGCGTCAGCGTGAGCGCATCGTGCTGACCGGCGACGTGCCGAGTCCGATCCGCCCGCCATCCGGCTGCCGTTTCCATACCCGCTGCCCCATCGCCATTGATGTGTGCACCGAGGAGGATCCGGAGTTCCGCGAGATGGGCGGAGACCACTGGGTGGCGTGCCACCGGGTGTAGTCCGGCAAATCAACCCTGAACAGGGTAGGGGCCGCAGCCGAAAGGCTGTGGCCCCTTTGTTTGTTTTGCGTATTGGGAATAGGAATGTAGTTATATATCTGCTACGGCAATTGCGACATTTAGGAACGCCGCCTACTGATAAGTTAGCCTACTACGATTTAGCCTCGCGGTCGCGGAGTTCTATGTCGGCTTTGCGTTTGAGCATGGCGTTGCGGACGGCGTTGACGTAGCTCTTGCCGCTGACGCCCATCTTGCGGGCGCGGCGTCGTTTGTCCTGGCGTTTTTCCCCGCGGGTGGGGCGCTCCGAATCATCTCGACCGCTCATGGCGTTTTAGGGCTATGCCAGCCCGATTCTCTTGAAGGAGTCATCGACGTAGCGGGTGTAGTAGGTGTAGTCGAAGAGGGATTCGAGTTCTTCGGGGGTTAGGTGCTGGGCGACGGAGTCGTTTTGGCGGAGGAGGTCGCGGAAGTCCTGGCCGGTGTTCCAACTCTCCATGGAGGTGGTCTGGGTGATCTTGTAGGCTTCGTCGCGGGTGAGGCCCTTGTCGATGAGGGCGAGCATGACGCGCTGGGAGAAGACGAGGCCGCGAGTCTTCTCGACGTTGGCCATCATGTTGTCCCCGTATACGCGCATTCCGCCGATCACATATGTGGCGACGTCGAGGATATAGTCGAGGGCCATGGTGGCGTCGGGGAGGATGATGCGTTCTGCGGAGGAGTGGGAGATGTCCCGCTCATGCCAGAGGGCGACGTTTTCGAGAGCGGTTACGGCGTGTCCACGTATGAGCCGGGCGAGTCCGCAGATGCGCTCGGACAGTTCCGGATTGCGCTTGTGGGGCATGGCGGATGAGCCGGTCTGACCTGCATGGAATGGCTCTTCCAACTCAAGCACTTCGGTGCGTTGGAGGCTGCGGATCTCCGTGGCAAATTTCTCGAGCGAGGCGGCGCAGAGGGCGATGGCTGTGACGAACTCGGCGTGACGGTCGCGCGGCACGATCTGGCTGGAGATGTTTTCAACTTCAAGGCCAAGGAAGCGGCAGGCGGTCTCTTCGACCTCGGGGGGCAGGGTGGCGTGGGTGCCGACTGCTCCGGAGAATTTGCCGACGCTGACGCCGCGGGCGGCATGTTCGAGGCGCTGCCTCATCCGGCGCGTCTCCTCCACCCACAAGGCGAGTTTGAGGCCGAGGGTGGTGGGCTCGGCGTGGACGCCGTGTGTACGCCCCATCATCAGGGTGTCTTTGTGCTCGACCGCGCGGCGGGTGATGGCCTCTTCGAGCTTGTCGATGCCTTCAAGGAGGATGTTGGACGCGGCGCGGAGTTGGAGGGCGGTGGCGGTGTCCCACACATCATTGGATGTGAGGCCCTTGTGGATGTGGCGGCTTTCCGGGCCGAGGTCGCGGGAGATGGATGAGAGGAAAGCGGTCACATCGTGGCGTGTCGTCTTGAACGCCTCTTCCCAATGGGGCATGTCGAACGTGGCGCGTTCCAGCAGAGGGATGTCCTCGGCGGGGATCTCACCGTGCTCGGCCCACGCCTTGCAGACGGCAAGCTCAACTTCAAGCCATGTTTCGAACTTGAATTGATCCTGCCAGACGGCCTTCATCTCCTCCCGGGCGTAACGGTCGATCATGTCGTCATCCTCGCGATGGTGTGGCTGTTGTTGGTGTCGTTAGCCCTGCGACTGCTTCTCACGGAACGCGGTGTAGCTTTCACGGACGTGGGGGTGTTTGAGGGCGAGGATGGACGCGGCGAGGTAGGCGGCGTTGCGCGCGCCCATGGAGCCGACTGCGACGGACGCGACGGGGACGCCGGGCGGCATCTGGACGATTGAGTAGAGGGCGTCGAGGCCGTTGAGGGCGCTGCCGGTTGCCGGGACGCCGATGACGGGCAGGGTGGTGTATGCGGACATGACGCCCGGAAGGTGCGCGGCTGCGCCGGCGACGCCGATGAGGACATCGATGCCGCGTTCCTCGGCGGTGCGGGCGTATTCCGCGGTCTTGTCCGGCGTGCGGTGGGCGGAGAGGACGTTGGTCTCGTATTCGATGCCGAGATCCTCAAGGACCTTTTGTGTTTGCTGGACGAGCTCCTCGTCGGAGCGGCTTCCCATGACAATTCCAACGATAGCGGCCATGTGTATTACCCCCTTTTTGTGGGACCCCCTAGTAAAGATTATGGCATTTGAGGAGGTCTATGGGGTGGGATTCCGATGGATTCCGGTGTTCGCCGGAATGAGGGGAATGGCGTTACTGGTGTTGGTTAGCAAATGCGATTCAGATTCCCGCCTGCGCGGGAATGACGGGGTGAGGCGGGGCGGGAATGGCGGGAGGGACGGGAGGGACGGGAGGGACGGGAGGGACGGGAGGGACGGGAGGGACGGGAGGGACGGGAGGGACGGGAGGGACGGGAGGGACGGGAGGGACGGGAGGGACGGGAGGGACGGGAGGGACGGGAGGGACGGGAGGGACGGGAGGGACGGGAGGGACGGGAGGGACGGGAGGGACGGGAGGGACGGGAGGGACGGGAGGGACGGGAGGGACGGGAGGGACGGGAGGGACGGGAGGGACGGGAGGGACGGGAGGGACGGGAGGGACGGGAGGGACGGGAGGGACGGGAGGGACGGGAGGGACGGGAGGGACGGGAGGGACGGGAGGGACGGGAGGGACGGGAGGGACGGGAGGGACGGGAGGGACGGGAGGGACGGGAGGGACGGGAGGTTGACGGAGGGGAGGGCGTTACGGGGATTGGCTGGCGCAATGGAATTCAGGTTCCCGCCTGCGGGGGAATGACGGGGGAGGGGGGGCGAGAATGACGGGGGAAATGGGCGGGCAAGCGGGGAGGAGGGCGTTACATGGTTTGGTTGGCGCAATCGTGGCTTTAGATTCCTCGGCTGCGCTCGGAATGACATGGGGAAGGGCGGGAATGACGGACTTAAGGGTTGGGGGTTGGGGTGGTGGCGCGGAGGGCGATGTCTTTGCGGTAGTGGGCGCCCTGGAATTGGATGCGGGCGGCGTTGGCGTAGGCTTTGTCGCGCGCCTGCTCCATGGTTTCGCCGAGGGCGGTGACGGTGAGGACACGGCCACCGGCGGTCACGAGTTTTTGGGAGAGTGGCCCTTCGACAGGCTCAGGGCGAACGGGGGAGGGCTCAGGGTGAGCGGAGGTGGGCTCAGAGGGGACGGGTGTGGGCTCAGGGTCGAGGCGGGTGCCGGCGTGGAATGCGGTGACATCGTAGTCCAGGGTGTTGAGTCCGGTGATTTCCAGGTCGGTTGGGTAGTCGCCGGGGTAGCCCTCGGAGGCGAGGACGACGCCGACCGCGGGTTGGGGAGTCCATTCGAGATGCACTTCCTCGAGTTTGCCAGCGGCGGTGGCCGCTGCGAGCTGGAGGAAATCGGACGTGATGCGGGGGAGAACAACCTGGGCCTCAGGGTCGCCCATGCGGGCGTTGAATTCAATGACCTTGGGGCCGTCGTCGGTCAGCATCAGGCCGGCGTAAAGGATGCCGTTGTAGGGCGCGCCGATCTCAACCATTCGGCGCAGGACAGGGCGGAGGATGGTGTCGCGGATGTCCGCCATGAGTTTGTCCGTGACAAACTCCGGCGGGCTGTATGATCCCATTCCGCCCGTGTTGGGGCCGGTATCGTCGTCAAATACGCGCTTGTAGTCGCAAGCCGGGGGAACGAGGACCATCTGCTCGCCGTCGCAGAACGCAAAGACGGAGAGTTCGACGCCTGACAGCGCCTCCTCGATGACCACCCTATCTCCCGCCTCGCCGAAGTCGCTGAGGCGCATGGCGTGGTGGAGGAAGGTCAGGGCGTCCTGCTCCGTTTCGCAGACGGCGACGCCCTTTCCCGCGGCGAGGCCGTCCACCTTGATGACGTGCGGGGCAGGGTGGGCGCGGACGTATTCAGCCGCCTGGGAGTAGTCGTCAAATTGTGACCACGCGGCGGTTGGGACTCCGGCGTTGTCCATGACCTGCTTGGCGAACGACTTGCTCCATTCGAGGCGCGCGGCCTCTCGCGTGGGACCAAGGCAGAGGATGCCGGCCTCACGCACTGCATCGCCGAGACCGGCGGCGAGCGGGGCCTCAGGGCCGATGATGACAAGTTCAACGTTTCGTTCCTGCGCCGCTTGCACGATGGCGTCAACGTCGGTGGCGGAGATGGGCAGATTCTCTGCGATCAATGCCGTGCCGCCGTTGCCGGGGGCCATGTAGAGCTCCTCAAGCCCCGTACTCTGACGGAGCTTGACGGCGAACGTGTGCTCACGCGCGCCGCCGCCGACGACCATGACGCGGGTAGGGTTGGTGACGGGGCTGGGGTGGAGGCGGTGATGGGTGTCAGGCATGGCGGGCTCACGCGGCAGCCGAATGACATACGGGTTGAACGTGCCACCGGGCTGCCGGACGAACAGGCCGCCATCGTCCGCATCCGTGAACAATACGCCGTCGGGGGAGCGGACACGGGTGGAGACGAGACGCGGTGAGCGCGGGAAGATGATGAGCAGGAACACTCCGGGGACGATGCCGATGACAGCCAGCACTATCGCCGTGTCACCGGAAATACCGCCGCCCCAATACACGAGCCCGGCATAGGCGGCGATGCCAAACAGGAACCCGATAGTGAGCCGCAGCCAGAGGATGTGTCGTATCGGATCGCGGTTCGCGAGGAATGCGCCGACGCCGAGCAGGGCGAGCATGACGCCCAACAGGCCCAGCAGGATGACGTTTACCTGTTCAAGGTCGAGGAGTTCAATGATGGGGCGCGGCAAGAGGGCGGAGACGACGCCGGTGATGATGAACACGGCGGCAAGCACCATGAGGGTGAGGCGGAGGAGGATGTTTTTCAGCATGGGGGGTTACCGGGTCGGGGTGGGGTGGTTATTCCCACTCTATTGTTCCAGGGGGTTTGCTGGTGATGTCATAGACGACCCGGTTGACGTTTGGGGCCTCGTTGGCAATGCGGGATGAGATGCGCGCCAACAGGTCGTAGGGCAGTCGCGCCCAATCGGCGGTCATGGCGTCTTCTGAGGTGACGGCGCGGATGGCGATGACGTTTCCATACGTGCGGAAGTCGCCCTGCACGCCGACGGTGCGGGACGCGGTGAGGACTGCGAATGACTGCCATAGCTCGCGCGTCAGGTTGGCGTTTCGTATTTCCTCGTTGACGATGGCGTCGGCTTCGCGGAGAGTATGCAGTCCTTCGCGCGTTATCTCGCCGAGGATGCGGATGGCCAAGCCGGGGCCGGGGAACGGCTGCCGCCAAACGATCTCATCTGGCAGGCCGAGTTCAGAGCCGACGGCACGGACTTCGTCCTTAAAGAGGTAGCGCAGCGGCTCAACCAACTCCAGGCGCATCTCCTCCGGGAGGCCGCCGACGTTGTGGTGAGTCTTGATGACGGCCGAAGCGGTGTTGTCTGCCGTCAGGCTTTCAATGACATCGGGGTAGGTGGTGCCCTGCACGAGGAAATCTACCTCGCCGAGCTTGCCGGCCTCCTCCTCGAACACCCATATGAACTCTTCGCCGATGGTCTTGCGCTTGGTTTCGGGGTCGGTGATTCCCTCAAGCCGATCCAGGAACCTGTCAGTGGACTCGCTGACGATGAGATTCATGTGAAGATTGCGCTCGAACGTCTCGCGCAGGCGCTCCGGTTCATCCTTACGGAGCAGGCCGTTGTTGACGAAGATGCAGGTGAGGCGGTCTCCGATGGCGCGGTGGACGAGGGCAGCGGCCACCGCCGAATCGACTCCGCCGGACAGGGCGCAGATTGCGTGGCCGTCTCCCACCTGCTCACGGATCTGGGCCACCGTTGCCTCGACGAAGTTGGCCGCGGTCCACGTCGGCTCGCACTTGCAGACCCTTAGCAGGAAGTTTTCGAGCAGCTGTTTGCCGTTGGGCGTATGCACGACTTCAGGGTGGAATTGGATTCCGTAGTAGCCGGAATCGTTGACCATTGCCGCGATGGGTGAATTGTCCGTGAATGCCAGCGTCCGGAAACCCGCAGGAGGTGTGGTTACGTGGTCGCCGTGGCTCATCCAGACGGGCATCGTTGGGGGGAGATCTTCAAGGAGAGGGTCGGCAATCGTGGCGGCACGATGAAGCACTGAGTGGCCGTATTCACGGCGTGTGGTGTTCTCGACATCTCCGCCAAGCTGGTGGGCAAGGAGCTGCATGCCATAGCAGATGCCGAGGATCGGGACGCCCGCCTCATAGACTTCAGCCGGGGCCATGGGCGCGTCTTTCTCATAGACGCTTGCCGGGCCGCCAGAGAAGATGAATCCCTTTGGCCTCAGTCTTTGGATGTCCGGCCACGGCGTTGTGGCAGGGAGCACCTCGCAATAGACGTTCAGCTCACGGATGCGTCGGGCGATGAGACGGCTGTATTGGGAGCCAAAATCGATGACGACGATGAGATCACGGGCAGGGGGCTCTTCCGATTCTGCGTCCGGGTGGTGCGCCTCGGCGTGTTGGGCAATCTCAAGGTAGGTCGCGATTTCGCGATCATCGCCCGTGGCGATGCGGTGGCTAACACCAGGTTGCTCGTTAGTCACGTGCGCTGCCAGTCCCCCTGAAGGCGTTCGCGGAACGCGATTTTCCGCGTGCCGACGCTGCGATTGTCACAGCGGCCCCATTGACGCTCAGACTACTAACCGGTGCTATACTTGGTCAAGGAGTCACCACGTGACCGATCAAACCGTCGTAGACGAGGCAGCAGTTCAGGCAACCGACCCAGAGCTTCAGATTCGCGCAGCAGTCGTGATGCTTCGGGTTGGCGGAATAGTATGTTTCCCGACGGATACCCTCTTCGCACTTGGCGCTGACGCGTTTAATGCCGAGGCAGTCGAAAGGGTCTACCGCGCGAAGGGCCGCGACCATGGGCAGGGACTGCCCGTGCTGCTCGCGGACGCCGAGCAACTCAACAAGGTGGCCATCGACCTGCCGAGCAGCGCATGGAAGCTGGCGGATCTCTATTGGCCGGGTGCGCTGACGATGGTCGTCAAGCGCTCGCCGGATCTGCCGGATATCGTCAGCGGCGGGGCGACAACGGTCGCCGTTCGCGTTCCGAATCATCCAATCGCACGTGATTTGATCCAGGAATTTGGGCGGCCCCTCATTGGCACCAGCGCCAATCGATCCGGTTCGTCTGACGCCCGCTCACTTGACGACGTGTTGGAGGAGTTGGGTCCGTGGCTGGACTATGCGGTGGGGGAGGGGACTCTACCCGCCGGTGAACCGTCCACCATCGTTGATCTGACAACCACGCGGCCGCAGGTGTTGCGCGAGGGCGCGATTCCATCCAGCGAAGTCATTGCCGCCATCGCGGATTCCGACCCCAATGAAGGGCAGAATCCGCGCGCCGGGCGCACGCGCGTCGGCTAGAGAGCGGCGGCGAGAAGGCCTCGTTCCGGACGTACTGACCGGTGGGGAGGGACGCTCCGATGCAAGCCCCGGCGTCTCTTGACAGGTTCCGTTCTGTAATCGATGAGGCCATTTTCCGCGTCCTAAAAGACCGCCCCGGTCCGCTTTTTGATATGATGCGCCACCACCTTGGGTGGGAGGACGGCGCGCTGACGCAGGGCGGCAAATACCTTCGACCCACTCTTGCGCTTGTGACGGCGGAGGCGTGCGGGGGAAATTGGAAGGACGCTCTTCCCGCGGCGGTTGGGCTGGAGCTGCTGCATAACTTCTCGCTGATTCACGACGACATCCAGGATGAGAGTTCATACCGCCGGAATCGCCCGACGGTGTGGAGCAGGTGGGGGGCGTCACAGGCGATCAACGCGGGGGACGCGATGCATGCGCTCTCGCAGCTTGTGGTGCTCCGGATGTTGGAGGACGGCGCGCCGCCGCACAGTGTGCTCCACGCGGTACGGATGCTGGATGAGACCTGCCTTGCGCTGTGCGAGGGGCAGACGGTGGACATCGAATTCGAGAGCCGCATCGACGTGACCGCTGACGACTACAAGAGGATGATCGGCAACAAGACGGCGGAAGCGTTCCGGTGCGCGCTGGAGATTGGGTCGGCGTTTGCGGGCGGGTCGGTGGAGCAGGGCAGGCAGCTGGGCGAGGCGGCGTATGAGATGGGGGTCGCCTTCCAAATCCATGACGACGTGCTGGATATCTGGGGCGGGGAGATTATCGGCAAGGAGACGGCGCTGGATATCCGGGACGGCAAGAAGAGTCTGCCTGTTGTGTTCGGTCTTATGCAGGCGGACTCACCGGAGGCGAAGCGGCTCCGTGATATGTATGAGAACGGCTTTGGCCCGGATGCGGTGGGAGACATTGTTGCTCTGTTGGAGTCATTGGGCGCGCGGGAGTTTTGCGCGGCGGAGGCAGCCTCACACTGGGCAAAGGCGCAGAAGATGATTGAGGCGGCGGGGCTGCCGGATGACGGCGCAACGACGCTGATTGAGATTGGGGATTATCTGATCGGGCGGCCGAATTAGCTGCTTGTCATCTTCTCTTCCCGCAAAGGGGAGGGTGGAGGTTACTGCCCCGTACTTGTGTCGCGGATACGGAGCATCAACTGGTCGCCGTCTTCCCAGGGGGCGCTTGTGAGGCTCCATGTCCATGTCGTGGCCGTTTGGTTGACGGTGGCATCTGCGACGTTCAGAGAAGTGTCAATGGAGCCGTCAAGCTCAATGAGGTCCAGCGAGTAGCCGGATAGGGACACGTGGTCATCCAGCGTCAGGACGACTTCATCATCATCCTTATCCCACACGAGGCTTTCGATCTCATACTCTTCGCTGCTGACGGTGAACTCGTCCGGGTCAATAACGCCGTTCGAAGCATCCGCGCCGATGGTTGTGCCGATGGCTACCGGATCAAAGAAGGATTCGTGGAGGGTACCTGCGGGGGCGGTGACGGTGACGAGGTATTCCAACCCGTCATAATCGGGCTGGAAGGCACAAGGTATTGCGTAAGGCAGTTGGAGATGGGCAACAATCATGTAGACCCCAATGGGTAGCGGTCGCGCAGTCGAGAGCTGTTCGACATACCCATTAGATGAGAGAGAGTCGTCATCGATATTCTGTGCGCGGAATAATCCAGCATCTGGGCCGGTGAGATAGGGAATGTAGTAGTTCGTTTGTCCAGTTATTTCGTGGTCAAACACAACCGTGTTGCCACTCGCCCCTGAAGATATCTGGAGCGATTCCTGATAACGTTCGTAGGGACGCTTATGATACGCTTCCCAATCCCGATAGTACCGTTCGTAGCCCACACTAGCCCAGATGCACCTTTCGTACCCTATAATTCCCTCTCCCCCCTCCATCCACGCTATCGTGGAGCGAATATCCGCCAGGGAGATGATGGGCTGGGAACTGCCCGCGGGGGAGGTCGATGCGGCGATGAATGAGGGGGCGTCGGACGCGCCGCCTGCGCCTTCCGACTCCGCAGGCAGCCAAACCGGATTCCGGGAGTCCACAGTGTAACCCTGGGCAAGTTCCCCCGAATAGCCTTCAGTGGTATCTGTAAAGAGGAGTTCGGTTGAATCGCTGGAGTCGGATGAACCGGTTGCGCCTCCACCGGAGGGCCTACTAAGGAAAAGCACCGCTTCCCGCCTGTCCCAAACGGTATTCCGGTTTTCGGTGGAAGCGCTCACCGTAAACTCAGAAGGGCCGGAGCCTTTCAGATACTCGACTGCTCGGAAGCGCAGACTGCCCTCCGTCGTGGACAGCAGTGAGGCTCTTACCACGACATCTGAAGCGTATATCCGTTCGGCCACGGAAGCGACGGCGGCACCCAACTCAGGCTCACTCAGCATGGAAAGTGGTGTGGGGCTAGCGGTGGGCGTTCCTCCAGACGACGTCGTGGGCGTGGTGGTAGCCGTTTCTCCAGACGATGTGGTGGGCGTCGCAGGGGGGACAACACTCTCGGGCTCTCCGCAGGCCGCGACAGTCATGAGGAGGCCCAGGGCCAGCGCCAGTAAGCAAAGGCGTATGGCTATGTGGCCAATGAAAAGATTGAGCTTTCGATGTGACATATTGCCGCCATTCGGTTGGCGTTGCGGGTTTCGGCGGCACGAGCCATTGGTTTCGTTTGGCTCTTCACCTGGGGGGCTGCCTGTTGCCAATCACCATACGCGGATGTGGGCGGGAGTCAAGGCAGGGTGGGGGTAAGAGGAGAGATTCTTCGCTGCGCTCAGAATGACAGTTGGGCGCACATGGCAGTTGGGCGTACGGGAATGGTGGTAGGTTCGCCCTTCGACAGGCTCAGGGTGAACGGGGGATCCCGATGCGAGGGATGTAGGAGGAGAGATTCTTCGCTGCGCTCAGAATGACAAAAGGCTGGGCGGGTCATTGACCCGCCCAGCCTCTTTTCCGAGTTATTGGCTGTTAGGCCGGGACGTTTGCCTTGAGGAATGCGAGGGTCTTCTCCCATGCATCGGCGGAGGCCTCGGCGTGGTGGCCCTGGCCGGAGTCGTTGAAGAAGCCGTGGGTCGCGCCGTCGTAGATGTGCTTCTCGACGGACTTGCCACGGGCGTTCAACTCGCTCTCGAGCTGGTTGGCGCGCTCGGCCTCGTCGCTGCCGAAGACGGCAAGGACGGGGGAGTTCACGTTGTCCAACTGGTCGGCAGGATCAGGGATGCCACCGTAGTAGACGACTGTCGCGGAGACGCCATCATCCTTGGTTGCGGTGAGCAGGGAGACTCCTCCGCCGAGGCAGTAGCCGATGACGGCGACGTTGCCGTTGGAGAGTTCAGAGTTCCTGATGTAGTCGATGGCTGCGCGTGTGTCGCGAACTGCGCGGCCGCGGTCGAGGCCCATCGCCAACTTCTGCGCCTCAGAGGGCTCGTTTACGACATCGCCGTGGAACAGGTCAGGCGCGATGGCGGTGTAGCCCTGTCGCGCGAATCGGCGGGTGACGTCCCGGATGTGCTCATCGAGGCCCCACCACTCCTGGATCACGACGATGCCCGGGTACTTGCCGTCTGCCATCGGATGCGCGGCATACCCCTTAACCAGGTCAACGTCGTGAGAGACAATCGTGTCCGGCATTTGTGTCCTCCCCATTTGGATTCTGCTTCTTGTGTGGGCAGCCGCGTCTGGCGCGGACATTCCCCCACCATGTCTCATCGTAGCAGTCAGGCAGGGGGGTGTGAAGTGTGAGGCACGTGGGACTGTGTGTTGGGGTGTGCGTTCCTTGCCGCTTGGGAAGGCAGACCGTAGACTTGTGTGAACCAGCGGGAGGGGGCGGGTAATCGCTAGCGAATCCTTAACTATTCAAGAGGCCGCGCGGCGTGTAGCGGAAAGCGTGGCGTCCGTCATCGTGGGTAAGGATGACGTCATTGAGTTGGCCATCACGGCGCTGCTGTGCCGTGGGCATCTTCTCTTTGAGGACGTGCCGGGGAGCGGCAAGACGACGCTTGCCAAGGCATTGGCCGCCTCGCTCGGCTGCACGTTCAGTCGCGTGCAGTTCACGCCGGACCTGATGCCGGCGGATATTACGGGTATCAACTACTACAACCAGCGTTCCGGGGACTTTGAGATGCGGCAGGGGCCGATCTTCTCGCAGGTCCTTTTGGCTGATGAGGTGAACCGCGCCACGCCGCGGACGCAATCGGCTCTGCTGGAGGCGATGCAGGAAGGGCAGGTGACGATCGAGGGCGAGACTCTGCCGCTGCCCGCGCCTTTTGTAGTCATGGCCACGCAGAATCCCATCGAACTTGAAGGGACGTTCCCGCTGCCGGAGGCGCAGTTGGATCGGTTCCTTATGCGGTTGAGCCTCGGGTTCCCCTCGGCGGAGGAAGAGGCGCGGATGATCCATCGTTTCAACGCGGACGACCCGCTGGAACGGGTGCGGCCGGTTCTTTCGACGCAGGAGCTGCTGTCGCTGCAGGACCAGATTGCGACTGCGCGGGTGGAGCCGGCGCTGGAGGAGTACATCATCGGCATCGTTCACTCCACGCGCGATCATCCGTCACTGGATCTCGGCGGGAGCCCGCGGGCGTCGTTGGCGCTTCACCACACGTCGCAGGCGTTGGCGCTGCAGCAGGGACGGGACTATGTGACGCCGGATGACGTGAAGCGTCTTGCGCCATATGTGCTGACTCATCGCTTTATCTTGAATGCCCAAGCGCGCCTACGCGGGCTGACATCCCTTGACGTCGTGGATGACGTTCTCCGCACCGTGCCCGTGCCGATCAGCGGGCAGCCGGAGGATGATGCCGTGGCCGAAGAGGTGGCCGCGGACCGCTAGAGATGCTCACGCTCACCGGGGGCTGGGTAATCACGTTTGGCCTGTTGATGGTCGTTGGCCTTGCGACTGGGCAGGGTCTACTCGTCGGATTGGGCGCTCTGATCATCCTGACGTATCTGGTCGCGTATGGCTGGAACCGCGTTTCTCTGGCACGGGTGACGTTTGAACGGTCTCTCTCCGAGACGCGGGCGTTTGTCGGCGACAGCGTGACCGTCAATCTTCGTGTGACAAATCGCAAGGCGATCCCCATGCCGTGGGTCACGCTTGAGGACCAATTCCCATCCGGGCTTGAGGAGGCGGACAAGCCCCGCACAATTCGCGTGGAGCAGGGCTCATACACGACGACTCGGTCAACATCGCTTGCGCGATACGAACGGGTGACGTGGCATTTCACGATGGAATGCACGAAACGCGGGCTGTATCGGTTCGGGCCGGCCAGCGTTACTAGCGGAGACGTGTTCGGGTTCTTCTTCAGCGAGCGCCTCGAGCCGCAGTGGGATCACGTCATCGTCTATCCGCAGACGCTTCCGCTGCCGACGATCGGGATTCCGGCGCGACGTCCGTTCGGAGAACAGCGCGGCGGCCTGCCATATCACGAGGATCCCAGCAGACTGCGGGGTCTGCGGCCGTTTGAGGCGGGGGACTCGCTGAGACGCGTTGATTGGAAAGCGACGGCGCGGTCGCAGGCGTTGACGGTACGGCTATTCTCGCCGTCGGTTTCGGAGACGATGATTCTTGCGCTCAACGCCCAGACACTGTCGCAAGCAGAGGGGCAGTGGGGTTATTCACCGCTGCTGCTGGAGCGGGGAGTGACGGCGGCGGCGTCCATTGCGGAATGGGCCTATGCGCGAAAGATGTCCTTCGGGCTGATGACGAACAGCGTATCGCCACTGACGGACGAACCGATCCGGGTGATGCCGAATCGCACGCGCCAGCAACTGGCGACGGTGCTGGAAAGCCTCGCGGTGGTGACACCGCTGGGTCGGCAAGCGATGGGGCAGTTCCTATTGGAGCAAACGCGGCGGCTGCCGACCGGCGCAACCGTGGTGCTTGTCACGAGTGTGATCGACGAGGAGACGATCGATGCGCTGCATAGCCTGCGGCGGGCGGGCGCAAGGCCAACGGTGGTCTGGACTTCCGAAACACCATCACCACTGCTGTCTGATCCGGACATCATCGTGCATGAGATTGGGCATCAGATGGCGCAGCTTGAGCATGAAGCGGTCTTCCGGCCTGGGGTGAGTCGCCGCGTGGAGCAATCCGCCCCAACACAGGCGGTGACGCCATGAGATGGGCGCCGCTGGCACTGGAGGGCGCGCGTCTCACGATGGAGGTGGCGTGGATCACCATTGCGGGCGCTCTTGCGCTGCTGATGATCGGGGCGGGGGAGAGCCTGGTCCCGGTCTGGCTGGCACTGATTGTCACAGTGTCCGGCTATATCCTCACGCGCTGGGTTGTTCCCGCGGACGCGCCCATGGCGGCGGCACGGGGCATCGTTGCGGGCGGCGGCGCGATTGTTATCTATCTCGGCGTCGTCATGCTGCCGCAGGTGGGTTGGGATTTTTCGTGGCCGCTGTGGTTCTGGCAGGACTGGCAGGAAGGGCGTCACCCGATCGTGGGCGGAATTATGCTCGGCGTTTTCTGGTGGCGCGGTACTCACCTGGGACAGGAATTCGTCTGGGTCAATACCCTGGCGCAGTCATTCCGCATCGGCGTTGCGGTTGTCGTGGTGGGAGTGGTTGTTGACGTCCTGATCGACGGCTATTCCGGCGCGCCGATCCCCACGTTCCTCTTCTTTGGGATGGGCATTGCGTCGTTCGCGCTGATCCATATCACGTCAATGGACCCGGAGCAGAGCGCGGGTCTGAAGGATTGGCCGCGGATGATGGCGCTGACCGTGGGCGGCATCCTCGTCGGCAGCCTCCTGCTGGCTGTGTTGGCAGAGGGCGAGCTGGGTCGGGTGGCCGCGACGGTATTCGGGTTGGCCGGGCGGCTGTTCCTGCCGGTGCTGGCCGTTGTCGGCTGGATCTTTGAAATTATCATCCAGGCCTTTGTATGGGCTTTCTTTGCAGTGATCAACATCTTCTCTACTGAAGGGGAGAGCGTTGAATTCAACCTGCCGTCCGCGCCGGACTATGAGCGGATCTTCACTCGTGACGAGGGCGAGAACAGACTACTCTACTGGCTGTCCCGCATCCTGGGTTGGACGGCAGTGACGGCGGCGGTACTGGGGGTCGGTTGGATCCTGTGGCGTCTATTCTCAGGAGTGCGCGGCCGGCGTTCCGAAGGGGAGACGGGCGAGGAGCGCGAACGACTGCAGGGTGAGACTACGATCGTCGAGGACCTCTCGTCCGCGCTGTCGGCGCTGGCAGCCCGGTTCCGCCGCTCGCCCAAGCATGACGATGTGACAGCTGACCTGGATCCCAATAATCCAGTCTCTGTCGCACTCGGCGCGTACCGTGGACTTGTTGCGCTGGCAGATGATCATGGCGTAGCTCGCGAGGGGTGGGAGACGCCACAAGAGTTTCAGCCGGAGTTGAGTCGCCTGTTTGTGGGGCAGGATGTCGGCATCTTCACGGATTCTTTTGTGCGGGCGCGATACGGGGGCATCCCACCGTCCCGGGAGGACGTCGGTCAGATCCGCACCATCTGGGCCAATATCCGCGAGCTGTATCCGCCTCCACGTCACCGACCGGAGACGAAGGCCGCAACTGCGACAGCCGAGGAGGAACGGCCGGTACGCGCGCCGCTGCCGCGCTGGCTGCGGGTGCGCTCCGACCTGCGTCCGCACGAGGAAAGCCCGCCTCCAGGCATGGGCCCCGACGACGCCCGCATGATGTGAATTTTAAAGTTCGCGATCCGGCTTCGGTTGAGGAAGGTGTACTGCTCCGCGTTCCAGCGTGGCTATTACGAAAGCGCGAGGCTACGCAGGCAGGTTGGTGACGTCCAGGGCGGTTAGGGCGAGGACCTGGGCTACCTGTTCCATGTCGGGGATGCGGACGTATTCGTCGGGAACCGTGTCTGATTCGGACGCTCCTGCCGGGCCGTAGAGGAGACAAGGGACGCCGGCTCGCCAGAGGTGTGTGGTGTCATCGCCGGTGTAGGAGCCGGGGAGGACTGTGCCGAACCCCTCCGGCTCGCGGCCGGTTACCGCGCGGAAGCTGCGGAGGACGGCGTCCACTATGTATTCGTCCTTGGGCAGATCGAACGGTTCCATGACGCGGGTGAATACGCGATGTTTAGGGTCGGGCGGCATCTCGATCTCATATTGGAAATTGGGGTCTTCGGCCTTAATGGCGTCCAAAACGCGCTCGATGTCCGCCCTGACGGATTCGGATGACATGCCGGGGAGGAATCGCACGTCGACGAGGGCAGTGCAGAAGTCCGCGACCCAATTGGGACCGCGCAGATCATAGGCGCGTCCACGCCCACCTATGACCGCGCCGACGTTGATGCGTGGGAGGCCGGGCAGGTCTTCGCGCGGGGTGTGGGTGAACTGGACGCCGTTGAGGGCAGGGATGGCCTTCGCCATGTTGGCAAGGGCATCGACGGCCTCATCCTTGCGAACGATGTGGCGAGAGTTGCCGATGATGTGGACCGCGAACTCGACGACACCGGCGTGGGTTGTCAGGATATTGTTCGCGCCGTGAGGTTCCGGGATGACGGCCATGTCCGTGAGTGGGCCATTCTCGCATAGATAGATTGTCCCAACGCCGCCCTGCAGCTCGCCGACCACGCAGGCGAGAACGATGTCACCGCGCCGCTCCACGCCCGAGGTTCGCAGGGCCTCTGCTGCGGCGATCATGGAGGCGATGCCGGCTTTCATGTTGCGAATTCCGGCGCCGTAGATGCGGTCATCCTCGACACTCGGCGTCCACGGGTCGCGATTCCAACCCATGGCGAGCGGGTCGATGTCCGTGTGGCCGTTGAGCATGAACGACTTGCCGCCGCCCGCTCCTGGGAGGGTGGCGATTGTCTGAAAGCGGCCGGGTTCGACTTCTTGCACCTGAACCTCGTAGCCGCGTTCCGAGAGGTAAGTTGCGAGGAATCGGGCGATCTCGGTCTCCTCCGTCTTGAAGCTCGGAATGCGAACTAGTTGTTCCGCGAGACTCGTCATCTCGTCAGTGTTGATGCTGCTGAGAACCTGCTGGGCTGCGTCGGTTGTCATGGCGATTTCCTCTAGTTGTTCGTCGGGGCTATGTCCAGGCCAACCTGGTAGTATCTCTTGCCACCCTTGCGTCCGATTCGCCCGAAACCGGGCAGGGGAAAGTGGCAGGAGATGAGCGGCGTGCCGTTGTCGGCGGCGTCATCCAACATCTTGCGCCGTGTCTCAGTCGTTAGGGGCCAATCGACGTCGAAGATGCAATTCCAGTCGTCTTCGACGACCTGCGCCGGATGGATAAACACATCACCCTGGATGATGGCGTCCTCGCCGCCGGAGGCGACGACAACACTCATATGACCGGGTGTATGGCCGGGGGTGTGCACGGCCCGGACTTCAGGAGTCAGGTTGGTGTCTTCGTCGATCGTGTCGAGGATGCCGAGCTTGTCGAGGGGTTCCAAGTCGCGGTACATGAAAGGGAAGGACATTCCGGCTTCAACCTCCGGCTTGCGGAAGTGCTCAAGGTCAAGCGAATGGACTAGGTAGCGGGCGTTGGGGAAGGTTGGCTGGGTGGGGATGTCTTCTCCCAAGACCATGTTCCAGCCGGTGTGATCGGGGTGAAGGTGTGAGAAGAAGACGGTATCTACGTCTTTGGCCTCAACCCCCATGGCGGACAGGTTATCCATGAGTTGACCCAGCTCGCCCTCGATTGGGCCCGGGCCGTAACCGGTGTCTATGAGGATGGTTTGCCCCTGTGAGCGAACGACGTAGCAACCGATCTCCAGCCGGATGTGCTGGCCGGCGAACGTTTCGGGAAAGTCGCCGCGATAGTCGTCCCACGCCTCCACCGGCACTTCAGGGAACAGTTCCGGCAGGGGTCTCGGATAGATGATGTTCATGTCCGTGACGGCGATGATTTCCGCGTCACCCACCCGCATTGTGAATTCGGACATCACACCCCCATCGCGGCGCAGCTATTGCGGGCGTCGCGTGGCCCAATTGTAGGAACGAGGGCGTTGAGGGGTCAACCGGATGGGGGAGGGCTACGTCTGTCGCCTTGAACGCTCTTCGGTTGATTGGCGAGAGACGGATGGGCCGTAGCCGAGCCCGCCGTCGAGTACGGCGCGGGCAACGCGCAGGCTGAGGGCCTCGCTCGTTCCCATGTAGAGGCTGAGGTGGCGGGCGTCTCGGTACATGCGCTCCAGCGGGTGAACCTCCATGTAGGCGTGGCCACCGACGGCCTGCATTGCGTGGTCGGTGGCGTGGACGGCTGTGCGGGCGGCCATGAGCTTGGCGGCGTTAAGGTAGGCGGCGTCGGCTTCATCACGGAATCGGCTCTCGTCCACCATGCGAGTGGCCTGGTAGGTGAGCAGTCGTGTTGCTTCTACATTGACGGCGATTTCGGCGAGATGGAGCTGGGTGGTCTGGAGGTCTGCGAGCAGGCCGCCGTAGATGCGGCGCGTGTTGGCGTAGTCTCTCGCGAATGCCAGCGCCTCTTCCGCCGCGCCGAGCCCACGGGCGGCGAGCAACGGCTGGATGGCGTTCATGCTGAGGCGGGCGATCTCTTCTCCCTGACCGATTGCACCGATGACGTGTGATTCGGGCGTATGGCAGTTGTCGAAAGACCAGTCGCAGTGGGGCATTCCCTTGAGGCCCATGCCCTCATCACGACGGAGGAAAACCACGCCCGGCTGGGGGACATCGACAAGGAAGGCCGTCATGCCGGAGCGTATGTCCGGGGCGTCTCCCGCGCCGGCAAAGACGATGAAGAAGTCCGCCTGCGGGGAGCCGCTGATGAAGTCCTTTTCTCCGTTGAGGACGTAGTCGGAGCCATCTTTCTCGGCACGGGTCACCATGGAGCCGAGATCCGAGGAGGCGTTGGGTTCCGTCAGGGCAAATGAGCCACGATTGCTGCCGTCCGCGACGGCATTGACGTAGTTGCGGCGCATGTCGTCCGTGCCGAAGAGGCGCATGGGCCATGTAACAAGAGCGGAAAGGATTAGCATCTGCGCTGACGAGGCGCAGGCGCGGGCGACCTCTTCGACGGCGATGGCGAGGCCCATTGTTCCCGCGCCCGTTCCGCCCTCGTTCTCAGGGAGCGCCAAGGCGAACAGGCCCTGGTCGCGAAAGGTCTCGAATACGTCCTGCGGATATTCGCGGTCTTGGTCGATCTGCCATGCGCGCGGGGCGACCTTGTCCCGCACCAACTCGCGAACGGAGTGGCGAAGGAGCCGTAGCTCTTCGGAAAGGGTGTCGTCGAGGGTCATTGTTGACGTCACGCCCTCAGTGGACGCTTTCGTCTCCTAGTCGTCCGCGGCGCGTCCGCCGCCGTCGACGCGGAGGGTAATGCCGCTGACGTAGGAGGCGGCGTCGCTGGCAAGAAAGACACAGGCCAGTCCCATGTCGCGCGGCGTGGCGAGACGCTTGGCGGCCATGGTCTGCGCTTGCGCTGCAACACGCGCATCGGCCTCATCGCCGTAGCCCGCTCGCATACCGACGGTGTCCGTGAGGCCAGGGGCGATGGCGACGACGCGGACGTTAGGGGCGAATTCAGCGGCGAGTGTTTGGGTCAGGTTGGTGATGCCGGCTTTCGTGGCGGCGTAAACGGGCTGGGCGATGGAGCCCGAGAATGCTGCGCCGGAGGAGAGGTTGATGATGACGCCGGTCTCTCGTTCGCGCATGACGGCCCCGGCGGCCTGGCAGCAGAGGAACGTGCTCTTGAGATTGTTGCGGACAACGGCGTCATAGCCGCGCTCACTGATGTCCGGGAAGCGGGCGTAGAAACTGCCTCCGGCGTTGTTGACCATGATGTCCAGACTTCCAAATTCCCGAATGGCGGCGTCGATCACGGCATGAACGTCGGCGTCCTCGCGGGCGTCCGTTACGACGGGCAGGGCAGAGCGGCCGAGAAGGCGGATCTCATCTGCCGTCGCTTCAAGGTCGGCTTCTGATTGAGAGCGATCCGCTACCGTGATGCCGGCTACGACAACGTCAGCACCTGCCTCGGCCAACGCGATTGCGATGCCCTTGCCGATTCCCTGGCCGGCGCCGGTGACGATCGCCGTCTTTCCATCAAGGCTGAATTCATGCAGGCCGGGCATATTTCCTCCTGGAATGGGGTTGTGCCTTTCTCTGAGGATACTACTGCGCATGCTGTTGCGGGCGCAGCGAAGGGAGCGCGGTCGGTTGGCGTTATGGGATTTGGTTGGCGGAATTGAGGCTTTGGATTCTTCGCTGCGCTCAGAATGACAAATGGAGCGGGAATGGCGAGGGAGAGGAACGGGAGGTGGGGGAGGGTTAGCCGGGTTGGAAGATCTCTATGGCGTTGCCGGAGGGGTCTTCTACGATGACCTGTTTGCCGCCGGGGCCGCTGATGATGTCGTTGCGGAACGTCGCGCCCGCGTCTCGGAGGGCTGCGGCGGTGGATTCGATATCGTCGGTTTCAATGACGATGCGCGCCCAGCCGCCGGGCTCCGGTTGTGCTCCGTCCGGCATGGGGCGGGAGGCGGATGCGCGCGGTCCGGCGAGCCAAAGGCTCAGGTCGTCACGCGTCACAATGGCCATTGCGGGACCGAATTGCTCAGCTACGGAGAAACCCAGCAGTGACGTATAGAACGCCACCGATTCCTCTACGTCCTTGACGATGTATCGAACTGCTGCCACTTGTGCCTCCCAATGCCTTGTGCAAACCCTAATCGATGATAGCTTGCGTGGCGTCCGTGATACGTTAGTGTGGCAGCGCCCGACAGAATGAACCCGGCTCGGGCAGGGAATGTCCGACATGTCTTCATCGAACCACATCGCCGTTTCACCGGGAATCGCCGGGCGGCGCGGCGTTCAACTTGCGACACTTGTCGTCTTTGTCGCGTTCCTCGATTTCTTTATTGGGCTGCCCCTTGTTCCGACCTATGCGGATGAGCTTGGTGCGTCCGCTGCGATGGTTGGCGTCATTGTCGCCGTGTACTCAATCACGAATCTGCCGGGCAATATTGCGGCGGGTTATTTTTTGGATCGGTTTGGTAGGCGATTGCCCATCACGACGGGCTTGGTGGTTACTGCGCTTGCCCTGGCCGGATACGCGTTTGCGGACAATGAGTGGCAGCTCCTCGGGGTGCGCGCGTTGCATGGAATTGCCGCCGCGGTCCTGACTCCCGGGGCGTTTGCCATGCTCGGCGATTCGACTCAGCAGGGTCAGCGAGCGCGCAGGATGGGACGGAGCGCGGCGGGCATCGCAATTGCTGCCGTGGTGGGTCCTGCATCCGCAGGAATATTGGCAGACAGGATCGGCTATGAGCCGGTGTTCCTCATTGCCGCAGGGCTAATGGCGGCGACAGCTGTTGTCTATGTGATTGGGTCACGGGGCGTGGGGGAGGTACGCAGCGAGAAGGATCCTGCCGATCAAACACGAGAGCAGGAAGGTGGTCGGCTGGACGTGGTGGGCCTGGGTGTTGCCTCTGCGGTAGTTGTGGCCCTGACGATCGGTATCGGGACGCTCGCCACATATATGCCGTTGCACGTAGAGGAGTTGGGTGAAACGTCGCGGGCGTCCGGCACGGCGTTCACCATCTATGCCGTTCTGGCGCTGATCATGATGGTGGGAGTGATGGGCGTATTCGGCGACCGCTTCAATCGGCTTGCCATCGTCGCGGGGGGACTGCTGCTCTTTGGAGCAGGACTGGCCCTCATGGCGTCCAATCACGATTTGTGGGCTATTTTTCTGGGTATGGGTGTAGTTGGGCTCGGATTCGGGCTGCTCTTCCCGGCGGCGGCGGCGCTTGTTGCGGATTCAGGTGGAGAGAGACATCGGGGACTGGCATTCGGCATCTTCTATGCGGCCTATTCGCTGGGCGTGGTTGCGGGGGCAGTGATGAGCGGTCGACTCGCGGATGCTGCGGACGGGCTAACAGGCACGCCATACATGATTGCGGCGGTGATTGCCGTACTGAGTATCCCGATTGCCATCGGGGCGATGAGCCGTGGTATAGGGGCAGTGAGGCGCGAGGGCGCGGTGGTGTAGAGCCCCAAGCCGCACAAATCGTACATTAATGTGCGATACTGGTTGAGTGACCAGCCGAGAGTTCATCCGCCGTGCCAGAGCATATGCTCGCAACACAGGACAAGAATTTCGGTACGACCCGGTTCGCGGCAAAGGGAGTCACGCAAGGGTCTATGTTGGATCCCGCTCCACGACTGTGCAAAGGGGTGAGCTTGGGAGAGGGGTGTTAGCCGCGATGCTGCGTCAGCTCGGGATTGATAGAAGGGAGTTCTGAGCCATGTTGTATGCCTATCCATGCGATCTTGCTGTCGATGAAGACGGTAGGTTTGTGGCGACTTTCCCCGATGTCCCAGAGGCAATCACAGACGGCAGAGACCGTGCCGAGGCTCTGGAAATGGCCTCGGATGCCTTGGCTACTGCTTTGGCGGGATACGTGCATCAACACTGGGAGATTCCTGTTCCAAATAAGGCAGAGCCGGATCAAGACCTTGTACCTTTACCGCCCATAGTCGCAGCCAAACTTGCTCTGTACTCAGTCATGAAAAGGGAACGCATCTCCAAAGTGGAGCTCAGCCGCCGCCTAGGTGTTAGTGAGGCGGCTGTGCGACGGTTAGCCAACCCCGACCACCGTTCTCATATGAGCCAGGTTCATCGCGCGCTTGATGCGGTTGGGTGCACCGTGACGCTGGACGTTAGCGCCGCGTGAATCGCGGATTTTGTGGTCGAAGAAGTCGGGGCGCCCGGATTTGAACCGGGGACTTCCTGCTCCCAAAGCAGGCGCGCTGCCGGGCTGCGCTACGCCCCGTCTAACCCATTCTAGCGCGGTGCAGGGAATGGGATTAGGAGTTTACTCCCAGGACGAGGATCCGTTGAAGGGTGGGCGGCGTCGCAGGAACTCTTCCAGGTCGTCTACGAGGTCCTGTGCGTCGGGGAACTCCGGCGAGCCGGGGGTGATGATTCCCGTGCTGCTCGGTCGTCCCGTCTGCTGCTCCGCCTCCGTTTCATCGTAGTACTGCTCAAGTTTGCGGACGTACTGCCGCATGGACGGCTCTTCCTCGATTGCCTCTTCACATTGCTCATAGAACGCCGCGGATTCACCCTCCAATTCGCGGAGGTCCGCGCCTATGCCCATGGACTGCCGCAGGGTGTCCAGGATGGCGTGGATGATAGTGGGGTTGGGCGACGTCTGGATGTAGTGCGGCACATGACCCCAGAAACTGGAGGATTCTATGCCTCGCCGCTGGCATGCATCCGCAATGACGGAGGAGATTCCAGTAGGGCCATTGTAGGAACCGCCGCGTGCGATTCCGAGGCGTTCCATAGTGGCCTTAATCTCCGGCGTCCTGCTGCTTCCGTTGACGAATGGCTTGCGGGTGTGCGGCACGGCGTTGAGCAGCGCGCCGAACGATATGACGTGTTCGACGCCACATTCGAGGAGGAAGTCGACAAACTGGTCGCTGAACCGGTTCCAGCGCAGGTGCGGCTCGATTCCGGAGAAGAGGAGGAGGGGCTCAGTGGCGTCCGTGCCCGGCGCGAGAGAGAAATGATTCTGCGGCCACGTGAGAGACCGCACACCGGTGTCATCGACGTTAACGATAGGGCGGTAGTCCGTGAAGTTGAAGAATTCCTCCGGATCGAACTCGGCGACGAGTTCGGCGTTTCGTGCGCGGCCAAGGAAATCGACGGCGCCGGTGGCGGCATCGCCGGCATCGGACCACCCAAAGAACGCCATGATGACGGTGCGGATATTGCGGGGAATCTCTCGGTGAAGACGAATGTCTTTCACAGGCCACCTCCGGTGGTATTGGGGCGCGTGAATCGCACGCTATACGCCATAGCTGCTCTCCGCACCAACTCCACTATAACAACATTGCTATACCCTAAAGGGAGCACGATGCACGCGCGAAAAGGTAGGCGGGCCGCGTGTATTATTGGAGTAGTTACAAGTTTGTCGCAGGTGAAACGAGCAACCCATTGACCATTGAAAGAGTCATTCTTGCGGAGCCGCGCGGCTTCTGCGCCGGCGTCATCCGTGCCATTGAGGCAGTTGAACTGGCCCTTGCCCAATATGGGCCGCCAGTCTACGTGCGGCGCCAGATCGTCCATAACCTGTTTGTTGTGCGAGACCTGGAGCGAAAGGGCGCAGTATTCGTTGAAGAGGTGTCCGCCGTTCCTGCGGGAGGACGGATCATCTTCAGCGCGCACGGCATCGCTCCGATCGTGCGTGAGATGGCGCGAGGGCGTGAGCTTGATGTCATTGACGCCACGTGCCCGCTTGTAACAAAGGTCCACGTGGAGGCCGTCCGTTACGTTCGTGACGGCTACAAGGTTCTTCTCGTCGGCCATGCGGGCCATGATGAGATCATCGGCACGATGGGAGAGGCGCCAGACGATATCATCCTGGTTCAGGATATGGATGACGCGGCCGTGGTCACGGTTCCGAATGAGGAGCGCGTGGCACTTGTTACGCAGACAACCCTGAGCGTGGATGAGACGAAGGGCATCGTTGACGCCCTCAAGGCGCGCTTTCCCAAGATCCGAATGCCTGCGCGCTCCGATATCTGTTTCGCAACACAGAACCGTCAGGACGCCGTGAAGCTGCTTGCTGAGGAAACGGATGTCATCCTTGTGCTGGGCGCAGAGAACAGCAGCAACTCGCAGCGGCTGCGAGAGGTGGCGGATACCGGGCAGTGCAGGGCATATCTGATGGACAGCCTCGAGGACCTGGATGAATCCTGGCTCGAGGGTGTGCAGTCAGTGGGCATCACCTCCGGGGCGTCCACTCCGGACTCTCTCGTGGAGGAGGTCATCGCGCACTTCATGGCTTCAGGGGTAGAGGACGTGCGGACTCTGAAGGCGTTGGAGGAGAACGTTACGTTCCTGTTGCCGCGGGAACTCAGTGAAGCCTCCGCATCCGGCTAAGGCTCGCAAAAAAGGAAAACGCAGGCCGAAATTCCGATAGTTCGGGTGGCCTGCGCTTCCCTTGGGGGTAGGGGAAGACTGGGTGCTGTAAGTTCTTTTTTGTGCCCTAAAGGGGCTTAGCGTGCAATCCTCCGGGACTTGGTCTTGCGGCGCAGGAACGGCGGGAGATCCAGGTCTCCGTCACCGAGGGCGTCACGCAAGATCTGATCGACCACTTCGTCATCCTCAAAGGTTTCCTGCGCGGTCTCAAAGCCGGTGGCGATGAGGGTCAACTGGACCTCACCATCGCTGGCACGGTTGGAGACGACGCCGAAGATGATGTTTGCATTGGGATCAACAGCCGAAGCGATGATTTCCGATGCTGCGTGGATCTCAGCCAGCGACAGGTCGGAACCGGCGGTGATGTTGTAGAGAACGCCGGTTGCGCCTGTGATGTCGATCTCAAGAAGCGGGTTCTGGATCGCCGCTTTCGCCGCGTCCGTCGCCCGTGTGCTGCCACGCCCGTTGCCGATGGCCATGAGGGCCTGACCGGAGAGGGACATAACAGTTCGAACGTCTGCAAAGTCGAGGTTAATCTCACCGGGGACGGTGACGAGCTCGGAGATGGCGTGGACGCCCTGTCCGAGTACATCGTCAGCCATGCGGAAAGCATCGTGCCAGGAGGCATCCGTCCCGGCTACGGCAAGGAGCCGCTCGTTCGGGACGATGATGAGGCTGTCAACGCAGCCGTGCAGGGCAGCGATGCCCTCTTCGGCTTGTCGGGCCCTGTGGTTTCCTTCAAAGGCGAAGGGTCGCGTGACGATTCCGATGGTGAGTGCGCCGGTTTCCCGGGCAACTTGGGCGATGACAGGAGCTGCGCCCGTGCCGGTGCCGCCACCCATGCCGCTAGCGACGAAGACCATGTCAGAATTCTTGACGGCTTCATAGATGTCGTCGCGGCTTTCCTCTGCGGCCTGTCGGCCAATCTCAGGGTTGCCGCCCGCGCCGAGGCCGCGGGTAATCTGGTCACCAATGCGAAGGCGATATGGCGCGTCCGAGCGCGCAAGAGCTTGCGCATCCGTGTTCACGGCGATGTACTCGATACCCGGGACGGCCTCTCGGGCCATCCTTGAGACCGCGTTTCCGCCGCCGCCGCCAATGCCGAACGCCTTGATACGAACCAACCCATCTACATCTTCAGGCAGTGACATATCCGTAATCCTCCCTTTCTTCCGTTTCCTTTAGACCCGCGCTATTTCCCGGCTTCTTTCCCGCTTGCCGGTACCCGGAGCAACCGACGCATTCTTCCTGCGCGCGGCACGCTCTGATTTGTGGTCAGACGATGTTTCAGATGTCTCAGTTGAAGAGGGCTTCGTGCCGTTCCGCCCGCCGAATTTGCCGGTCAGACGACGCCATGGTGAAAGGAAGCCGCCAGACTTTCTTCGCGGCTCGGAATGGAACGACGGATGCGCCAGGGGATCCTCGAGCGCTCCTGCCCATATGAGGGTTCCAATGGCCGGGACCCACGCCGCGTTACCAGATATGGCGAGAGGTATGCCCTCAATGCCTCGCGGCGCTGCCCAGTGAATGGGCATGGAGATTGCCGAGCGCCCGAGTTGAGAGAGCCCGTCACGCAAGATTGGCTGGCCGGCGATTGCCAGGCCACCCGGCAACTCGCGGTCTCCTGCGATGCTCTCGATGGCAGTCTCAGTGAGAGAGAAGAGTTCTTCCGCTCGATCACGGAGCGTTGCTACCATCTCCACCCGGTCAATGTCGATGCCCTCATCAGGGACCGTTATTTCGGCACGCGACGGGCCCACGTTGTTGGAGAAGGTTGCAACCTGTTCCAACACAGCCTTGGCAGTGGGGTAGGGCAGATCGAGGGCGATAGAGAGATCGTTGGTGAAATGCTGTGCACCAATTCCGATCTTCGCCGAACCAAGATAGTGACCATAGTGCATGACGGTAATCGTGCTCGTCCGCTCGCCAATGGAAAGAACTGCAGCGCCGCGCTGCCGTTCGGTTTCCGTCAGGGCGGCGTGACTCTCCGCCACCGGCCCGGCCATGAGGGCGACCCTGTCGCTTCCCACCAACTGCGCGGCCTCATGGATCTTTGCGGCCGTGTCAGCCTCACATGAGACGGACATCGAGAAGACTCGAAGGTCCTGGCCAGTCTTGCCAACCGGCAGGCGCTCGGTTTCCTTGCCGTCAAGCGAGTACGCCTGTGGGATGACATGGATCAGGTGGCGGTCATTATGCGGAAAGGCGGGGCGGCTCTTTTCCACCAGCCGCTCACCGTCCGCCTCGACCACTGTTCCACGGGAGCCGGATGGCCGGATGCTTGCTTCAGTCTCGTGGAATTGGATCTGGCCGGTGGGAACGACAAATATTACGTTCTCAAGAGGGAAATCAACGGAAGTCCGCAGTTTCCGGGAGATGCCGGCCAGGGCGTCCGCCAGATCGTTCGCATCGACGACTGTCTGGTCTTCGATACCTGCCGAGGCCGCCTCAATGCCCGTGAGCATCCGGGTAGATCCCGGGCGATGCCGTGCGACGGCGACTCGAAGTTTCTCTTCACCGAGTTCGATGCCAGCAACTATCCGATCCATCTCTCGCCACTCCCCACGTTCCCACTGCTTCCCCGCGCTACGCTGCCCGTCGTTCTCTCATCCCTGCGCTTTCCCCGCGCTGCGCTGCCCGCAGCCCACTAGTACCTATGCTTTCCCCGCGCTGTGCGCTGCCTTTGAGTCCGATCCTCCGGTCACGCTGCTACGCGCTCTGCGATCCGCAGCCGGGCCGATCGGCTTGCGGGGTTGCGCGAAATCTCAGCGATTGACGGAGTGATTCCCTGCCGCCGCGGGAGCCTGACCGTTGCCGTGTGCTGGCACGTGCAGACGAGTTGGGCGGTAGGGCAGAGGCAGTCCTTTGCCTCCTGGTGGAGGAATCGCTTGACTACACGATCCTCCAGACTCTGGTATCCGATGACGGCCAATTTGCCGCCAGGTGCCAACAACTCCAGTGCCTGCGGGAGGGCCGACTCCAGGGCCTGGAGATCTGCGTTGACGACCATCCGAAGCGCCATGAACGCTTTGGTGGCCGGGTGTATTCGCGCCGCGCTGCGCTGCCCGACTGCGAGCTCGATGCACTCAACGAGCTCCCGTGTCGTGTTCAGTGGCCGCCGTCCCATGACTGTCCTCGTAATGGACCGGGCCGACCACGCGTCCTCCTCACCGTACGTTCTGAGGAGGTCGATAAGCTCCTGCTCCGGGAGATCATTCACCAGGTCTGCGGCGGTGACGTCTTGCCGAGGGTCATACCGCATGTCCAGTGGCTGATTGTCCTGGAATGTGAAGCCGCGACGTATGGCCTGCAACTGCCGAGAAGACAGGCCAACATCCATGATTATTCCCTGCGCCTGTGTAAAGCCGTGTGCGACTGCCACCTCTTTAAGGGACGCGAAGTTCGCCTGCACCAGCGTGTAAGACGCATTCGGCAGGTCCCCCAAACGGCGCGCCGCCGACGAAAGCATCTCCGGGTCAGCATCTATGCCCAGCACCTGCGCGCCTGCAGAGACAAGCGCCTCAGTGACGGATCCCTCGCCGAGCGTGCAGTCGATGAACTTCGCGCCGGCATGCGGCTGAAGCGATTCGATGACTTCGTCCAATAGGGCAGGGACATGGTAGATGTGCGAATTCGCTACCATGACTCCCTCCTTCTTCCCAATCTTTCTTAGTTCAGGACGCTCGATGCCTATTCCCGCGCGTCCCTTTTCCCCGTCGCATGAACAATGCTATGCCGAAATCAAACAACCCTCTAGGATTTGTCACGCAGTGTCCACTCAACGAAAAACCGCTCGATTTACGGGCTAACCCGCAAAGTTGACACGCGGCGAAAAAGTGGTGGATGATTGAGTCAGCGAAAAGTTTATTTCGGAGCAGTGGACACGTGACAACAAGGTCCAGATCGCGCGGGTTAACACCTCCCTATGGCTCATACAGGAGCTGGGAGACATTCATCGCTTTCGTGAAAACCGATCTCGATCCACTGCCGGATCGGTTGGACAGCAGCGTCTGGCGCACCACGCCGTTCTCAGGCTCTACACGATCTGCCATCCAGGGCGCTCTGCTCTTTTTCGGGCTGACGGATCCACAAGGGAAAACCGATCGGCGGCTTGAGAATCTAGCTAGAGCGCCAAACGACGAGGTGAAGCGGCAGCTTCTGGCGGCACTGTTCGACGAGAGGTATGGGCCGTTGCTTGAGGGTATCGACCTGCCCCGTGCGACGCGTGGACAGATCAAGACGGCCTTTCAGAACGCCGGATCCGGCACTGAGACCTCCGAGAAGGCGGTCAGTTTTTTCGTCTCGTTTGGGAGTGAAGCCGGAAAAGAGTTGCACCCGGCACTTTTCGGGCGCAGCCAGGGGACAAGGACACGGCGAAAA
This sequence comes from Dehalococcoidia bacterium, assembly GCA_965207115.1. GTDB lineage: Bacteria > Chloroflexota > Dehalococcoidia > UBA6926 > UBA6926 > VXMO01. Next base: position 616,365 of record CBDBLR010000003.1, read on the forward strand.
ACTGCTGCCAGCCGAAAAGATGTCGATGGACAAGCCGAAAAAATCGAAGAGTTACCGAAAAAGGAAGTTTCGCCCGAAAATTCCTTACCTGTAAACGAAAACATCGTAATTCGCCAGGATGGGATACATCCGGCCATTCTCGGTGTACTTGAGGCTCTGCCCAAGGACGGCCAGTCGTGGACGAATGCAGAGCGGGAGAAGCTCAAGGTGGCCTTTGGTTCGCTCCTCGACCTGACCTACCCAACTATTGATGACAGCAACGCCCGGATGCTCTGACGGTGGAGGTCCGAGGCATGATCTGCACCAAAGTTCCGTGCACGGCATGCCGGAGCCGCGTTAGACTGCTGATATGAGCGATATTCGTGTTGCCGTCCTTGTTGCGAGCGATTCAGGCGCTGTTGGAGACAGGGCAGACCGAAGCGGAAAGTTAATTGAAGAATTGGTGATCGCAGCGGGCTGGATCGCTTCCGAAAAGGTCATCACGCCGGATGATCGAGCTGTTATTGCCGCCCAACTCCGCTCCTGGGCGGACGGCGGCGACGTTGAGCTCATCGTGACCACGGGGGGAACAGGCGTCGGGCCGAGGGACGTGACTCCGGAGGCGACACTCGATGTGGTGGATCGTCTCGTGCCCGGCATGGCGGAACAGATGCGCGCGCAGACCGTTTCACAGACGGCGATGGCGATGACATCTCGACAGGTCGTGGGCATTCGGGGGCAGACTCTCATCGTGAATTTCCCCGGCAGCCCGAAGGCCGTGCAGGAGTGCATGGACGTTCTGATGCCTGTGCTGCCGCACGTTCTTGAGGTGCTGGCGCAGCCCCGCACGGACGACCACCCGACGCAGCAGGCGTAACCGCTCCGGTGAAGGTCCACGTCGTCACACTCTTCCCCGGCCTCTTTCCCGGCCCACTTGGTGAGAGCATCATCGGTCGTGCGCTGGGGAGCGGTGTCGTTGAGCTGTGTCTGCACAATCTCCGCGATCATGGCGAGGGGCCGCACAGGGTAGTTGATGACACGGCGTTCGGCGGTGGCCCGGGCATGGTGCTGAAAGCGGGCCCTCTTTCCGCATCCATTGAGGAAGCCCGCCATGGGACAGGTGTGGGCAGTGAGAGCGAAGCGCCGGTTGTCTTGATGGATCCGCAAGGCGAGCGTCTGACACAGACCGTGGTGGATCGATTTGCCGGTCTGGACGACATGATTATCGTTTCAGGACGGTATGAGGGAATCGACGAGCGCGTCCGCCAACGGTTCATCACACATGAGATTTCCATTGGCGACTATGTGCTCACGGGGGGAGAGCTGCCTGCCATGGTCTTCATCGAGGCCGTCGCGCGTCGAGTGCCCGGCGTGCTTGGGGGCGAGGACTCCGGCAAGGCCGACTCATTCGCGTCCGGCCTATTGCAGCATGCGCAGTACACGCGGCCGGCGGTGTGGGAGGATGAGGCCGTTCCGGAGATCCTGCTCTCCGGCGACCATGCTCGCGTGGATCGGTGGCGTAGGGAGCAATCGCTGCTGCGGACCCTGCAGAGGAGGCCTGATCTTCTCGATTCTGCGGAATTGTTGGAATGGGAGCGGGCGTTCTTGCGAGATCAGGGGTGGGAGTAGCGGGATTTGCCCCCCACGTTAAACCTCTCCCACAAAGGGGGGAGGGGACTGACGTGCCGGCTCTGTTCTGGTGTGTGACGCCGTGCAGTCGTGTATACTCACTAATGCTGTCGCCGACGCTGAATGCAGGCGGCGCCCCAAACTATTTGGAGTAGTACATATTGTCATGCGTTTCCGTGCGCGGAAACACTTATGAAAGGCGCTTGAATCATGGACGTCGGCCATCTGCTGACCTCAATTCCCAAGCAGCATCGTTACCAGCATGTTCGCCCGGGCGACACCGTCCGCGTGTACTACCGGGTTGTTGAGGGTGAGCGCGTTCGTACGCAGCAGCTGCAGGGCGTGGTCATGTGGATGACCCGGAGCGGCCCGAACGCGAACATCACCATCCGTCGTGTGATCCAGGGGGTCGGTGTTGAGCGCACATTCCTCCTGAACTCGCCGCGCCTCGAGCGTATCGATGTTGTCCGGCAGGGCAAAGTGCGCCGAGCCCGCCTGTACTACCAGCGTGGCCGTACCGGTCGCCGCGCCCGCATCAAGACCGGCACGCGCGCCCGCCGCATCATCGAGGAGAGTCCGGTGCTTGAGGCTGACGCCCCGATTGCCGTGGCTGAGGATGACGTGGTTGAAGAAGAGGTTGAGGACGAGGCCGTTGAGGTCGAGGATGACGTTGTAGCGGAGGCGGAGGAGGAAGCCGAGGTATCGGCGGAAACCGAAGAGGCTCCCGAGGCATCCGAGGCCGCGGAATCCGAGGAATCGTCCGATAACAGTGACTCCGCAGACTCTGAGGAAAACCAGAGCTAGAGTCTCTCACGGGGCAGTCGGCGTATTGCTCATTCGTCTCCGATCCAGCGGCATGTCAGTACCTGCACTGTGCATGGTCAATCGCCGGTTTCTGCCGGCAATCATCGTTGCGATCGCAATCACAATTGCGTTTATCCTGCAGGGCTGCTCAGACCTTGAACCGACTCCCACACCTGTTTCCGTAGCGGATGGAACAGTCGTCCCACGTTTTGACAGCTCCGTGACTGTCACGCGCGTCATTGATGGGGATACTGTGGATGTATGTTGCCCGGAGGCGCGAGTTCGCTTGCTCGGCATCGACTCTCCGGAAAGGGATGAGCCGCTGTATGACGAGGCGACGGCGCTTGCGGAGCAGCTTGCCGACGGGCAGAGCGTTCGCCTTGAGAAATGCGTGGAGGAGGCTGACCGGTATGGCCGACTGCTGCGACACATCTTCGTCGATGAGACACACGTCAATCGGGAGATGGTATCCGCAGGCCTCGCCACGGCCTATGAATTCTCGCTTGAACTCAACCCATGCTATGTCGCCGAGCTGCGGGCGGACCAAGCCGCGGCACAATCGGCCGGGCTGGGCATGTGGGAATAGCCTGTCAACGACCATCACTGAGCGTACGGAGTGGGCGTAGTGGCGTATGCGCAAGTAGCGGTTAACGCGCCGGGCGCGGGGCGGCGTTCCTACAGTTATTCCATTCCGGATAAGCTTGCCGATCGTGTGCGCGCCGGGCATGGCGTGATCGTCCCGTTCGGTCGGCATACGTTCCAGGGAATCGTGCTTGAGATTACGGACGAGCCGGGGTATTCCCGAACGCGGCCCATTGAGTCGCTTGTCGCTGATGATCCGGTTATCGCGGAGCCGCTCATCGGCCTTGGCGAGTGGATGGCAAATTATTACCACACCGATCTCTATACGGCCTACCGTCCCATGCTGCCGCCGGCGTTCGAACAACGGCAGACGATCATCGTGAGGGTGACGGAGTCGGGGCAGGACGCGATTGAGAACGTGTCGCCACGGCGGGCGGAGATACTGGATTTCGTTCTTGATGCCGGTGAAACGACCACCGCCGCCATCCGCGACGAGTTCGGGGCGAGGGCCGCCCGCGACGTGACGGCGTTGACGGGCAGGGGTTATCTCGATGCATCCGAAGTATGGGAGGGGCCGCGCATCTCTCCTCGCATGGAGGTTTTTGTCGAGGCGGCAATCGCTCATGAGGAACTGATGTCTACGGCAGAGGAGCTGCGAGCGTCCGGGGCGTTTCGACAAGCGGATGCTTTGGAAGCGCTCGTGGCGAATCCCGGAGGGCGGCTATCGGATCTGCGACGTGTGTCCGGGGCGTCGCGCAGGTCCTGGGATGCCCTTGTGGAGGCGGGCGTTATCAAGCTGGAGGAGCGCGAGACGCGGCGTGATCCTCTTGCTGCGCGTGCCGGTTCTCCACCCATGCCCGATCTCCAGCTGACACCTCACCAGAAGGACGCCCTGAATCACGTGACGGCGAGCATCGATGCCGGTGACTCTGACGTTTATCTGCTGCATGGCGTGACCGGAAGCGGCAAGACGGAGGTGTACCTGCAGGCGTTTCGCCGGGTCATCGAAAAGGGCAGGCAGGGCATCATGCTCGTGCCGGAGATCGCGCTGACGCCGCAGACCATCGGCAGATTCTGGGAGCGGTTTCCGGGTCGCGTCGCCGTCCTCCATAGCGGGCTGACGCTGCGGGAGCGATATGACGAATGGCGGAACATCGCGGAGGGGCAGTTCGACATTGTCATCGGTTCGCGGAGCGCCGCGCTCGCGCCTATGCCGGACGTCGGCCTGATTGTCGTGGACGAAGAGCAGGAGTGGACGTACAAGCAGGAGTCACCCACGCCCCGCTACCACGCGCGGGACGTCTCCATTGAAAGGGCGCGACGAGAAGGGGCGGTTGTGGTGCTCGGCAGCGCGACGCCGGACGTGGGCTCAATGTACGCCGCGCTCAGGAATGAGATCACGCTACTGGAGCTCCCCGGACGGATTACGGCTGCTCAGGACGACGGTGGCACTGGGTGGACGGAACGGCCGTTGGCGGATGTGGACATCGTGGATCTGCGGCAGGAGCTGATGGAGGGCAACCGCAGTATTTTTTCCCGGGCGCTGAGAGAGGCGATGACCGACGCGCTAGGGCGGGGCGAGCAGGCGATCCTGTTTGTGAATCGGCGCGGAGCTGGGCAGGCGGTGCAGTGCCGGGCGTGCGGCCATACAATGCGGTGCCGCCGTTGTACGACGGTTATGACGTATCACGCGGACGAGCGGATTGTTTGCCACCTATGCGGCGACAGTCGACGCTCCCCCACGCGCTGTCCGAGCTGCCGACGCAATACCATTCGGGCCATCGGTGTTGGTACCGAGCGTGTGGCGGCGGAGGCGGAGGCTGCGTTTCCGGGGGCGCGTGTGATCCGGTGGGACCGAGATGCGGTGGCTGAGGCCCGGGGACATGAGCCGATCCTCGGAGAGTTTGCGAATGGTCGGGCGGATATTCTTGTCGGCACGCAGATGATCGCCAAGGGACTTGATCTCCCCAGCGTCACTGTGGTCGGTGTGGTGAACGCGGACATCGGGCTGCACGCGCCGGATTTTCGTGCTTCGGAGAGGGTGTTTCAACTACTGTGCCAGGTGGCGGGCAGGGCGGGGAGAGGCCACGCGCCGGGTCGCGTGATTGTGCAGACGTATGAGCCGGAGAACCAGGCGATACAGGCCGCGGCAGCACAGGATTATCGGCAGTTCTACCTGGAGGAGACGCAGTTCAGACGGCAGCTTCGCTATCCGCCGTACAGCCGCATGGCGCGGCTGACGTGCGCCCGGGTATCGCGGCGAGACGCACAGTCGGCGGCAGAGCAGTTGGCGCGGGCGCTGCGTGGCGAGATACGCGCCCGGGGAATTATGAATACGCGGGTGATCGGCCCTGCTCCTGCTGCGTGGGAGCGAGTGCGGGGGCGGTATCGCTGGCAGATTACAATCGTTGCCGATGAGCCGACGGAGTTGCTCGAGACCGTGGCGTTGCCCCCCGGCTGGACGGTGGACATCGATCCGATGAGCGGGGGCTAGCGCCATTCTTTGTTGCAGCCTTAATCGATGCGGCGATACGCTCACATGAACAAGCGATCAATTGACGGAGGAAAACGATCGGATGGAACCCAGGATCAGCATTATTACTCTCGGCGTCTCGGATCTGGCGCGCTCGACGGCATTCTACCGGGACGGCTTGGGCTTTCCCGTCCACGAGGCGGGCGGGGATGAGATCACGTTCTTTGAGATGGGCGGTATGATGCTTTCGCTCTATTCACGTGATGACCTTGCTGACGATGCTGAAATGCCTGAACAGAAGGGCAGTCCCCAGCCGGCCATGCACGGCTTCACAATCGCGCACAACGTGGCGTCGAGAGAGGAAGTCGATGCTGTTCTGCGACTTGCGGAGTCGGCGGGGGCGCGCATCGCCAAGCCTGCGCATGAAACGTTTTGGGGAGGGTACGGCGGCTACTTTGCGGATCCAGACGGATTCTTGTGGGAGGTGGCCACGGGCGCGGGCTTGCCCGTTGATCCGGACGGAGAGTGATCACAGTCAATCCTGGATTCCCGTGTCAAGCACGGGAATGACGGAGTTAGGGAGGCCTGTTTAGAGATGTTTTATGAACTCCGGCAGTACGAGGCGCATACGTCGCGGATGAACGACCTGATCGACAGGTTCGCGAATGTGACCACCGGCATGTTTGAGCGGCACGGATTCCGGGCCGTCGGGTATTGGCGCGAGGAGGTGGGGATTCCACATCGGGTGATCTATCTGCTCGCGTGGGAGAGCTGGGAGGCACGGGAGAAGGCGTGGGCGGCGTTCTATGCGGATCCCGAATGGCCGAAGTCGAGGGAAACCTACGGCGAGACGGTTCGCCACATGACGAACCACATCCTGGAACCGCTGCCGTTCTCGCCGCTGCCGTAGGGTAGCTGCGCTACGGCTTAAGTTCGCGATCCGGCGTCGGTATCAGAAAGTAACCGCGCTCCGCGTTCCGGCTTGGTCTGAGGAAATGGCGGCTGCGTCAGGAGATGATGGAGCGGCGGCCGTTGGTGTAGTAGTCCACCACGATGTATTCACCGAGCCGTTCCGGCGACGTGTAGAAGACGCGGCCCTTGTTGATCCGCGTGATCTGGTCAACGAATTCCATCAGGTACGGGTTCTGTTCCAGCATGAACGTATTGATGGAGATGCCGGCCCGCGTAGTGCGCGACACTTCTTTCAGCGTCTCCTGAATGGTGCGCGGGCTTGGCGGGTACTGGAGGAAGATGCGGCCGTTCTCGATGTGCGCTGTCGGCTCACCGTCTGAGACCATGATGATTTGCTTGTTGCCGCCCGCGTGCCGTGCCAGCAGTTTCTGGGCCACCACCAAGCCGTGCTGAATGTTGGTGTACGGCTCGAACTCGTCCCAGCTCAGGTAGGCGAGGGTTTCCGGCTTCATCTCCCGCGCGTAGGTTGAGAATCCCACAACGTAGAGGCTGTCGCGGCTGAACTGCGTCCTGATCAGCGTGTCCAGCGCCAAGGCGACCTTCTTTGCCGTTACGAAGTTGCCGCGCATCGCCATGGACAGGCTGAGGTCGATTAGCAGCACCGTGGATGCTTGTGCCATGTCTTCGGTCTCGCGCACCTGGAAGTCGTCCGCCTCCAGCCGTACCGGCACGCTTTGGCCGCTGCGCATGACCGCCGACTGCACGGTGCGGCGAAGATCGACGTTGAACTCGTCGCCGTATTGATATGGGCGTGTGGCCTCGGTCGGCTCGCCTCCACGGCCACGGATGCGGGCGTTGTGGCGGCCGGTGTACGTCCGCCTCAGGTAGCCGAATATCTCGGCGAGCGCTTTCTCGCCGATCTTGCGGATGCCGCGCGCGGTGAACTCATGTGAGCCGTCGTCCGATTCCCGCAGCAGACCTTCCTCGACGGCACGCTCGGCCAGCTGACGCAGGCGTTCAAGTGACTGCTCTGCGTCTTCTCCCAGGATTTCACTGACCTGCTCCGGGTCAACCTGGTCGATACTGCCGCCGCCGTAGAGGGCGCGCTTGAGATCGTCCTCAAGGTTGTCCATGCGGTTCAGTTCGTCCATCAGGTTGAGGGCGTCCTGCAGGGCGACGGGTTCATTACCACTGAACCTGAATTGCCGACCGAATTCACCGCCGACTCGCAGCATGTCCAGGTTTGCCTGTAATTCCGACATCTGTTGGGCCAGTTCCGGGTTGTCCAGCATGCCGGAGATCATGTCCTGCAGCTGTTGGCGTTGAGTCGGCGAGAGGCTGCTCATCAGGGACTGCGCCTGCGAAGCCTGCTCATGGAGTTGGTCGATGAGCTGCTCGATGTCCTGCGGCGGAGATTCGCCGAACGCGCCGCCCCATCGCTCCATGAATTCGTCGAACCCCGTGTCTTCGTCGCCACGGATATGCCGCTGCAACATGCTGTTGAGTTCATTCATCATCTGCGCGGCGGCGTCGAGATCCTGCTGCGTGATGTTTTCAAGGTTCTCGCGGAGGTCAGAGAATTGGCGGTCGACGAATTGCTGTTGGATAAGGTTCTTTAGCTCCTCGAACAGCCGCTGCGCCTCCGGCTCCATGAATTCGTAGTCATTGAGATCACGGACGGCGTCGCCAAGGTTGTCGGGCAGGGCATTCAGGGTTGCCTCGTTCCTTTGCGCCATGTCCTTGACGCGTTCGGCGAGGCGGGCGGCGGTTTCGGGGTCTATGCCGGCCGGGGGGTTCTCAATCGCCGACTCAGCGGCCGCTACACGCTCGGCAATTCCCTGCCGTTCCGTTTCGATGACCTCTTTGAGCCTGTCGCGGAGATTGTCCAAGATGCTGCCGAGGTCGTGCTTGCGGAGGATTTCTTGTCGCTGTTCGCGCAGGCGGCGGAGCATGTCATCCATTCCCTGCACATCGACATCACTGTCACGAGGATGCGTGCCCCGCCGCATGATTGACCGAAGGGACGAGTCGACGTCCCCGCGGGCGAGGACATCGTTCATCAATTCGTTCAGCAGGGCCTCATCAGCCGCCTCTGACAGAAGCTGTGTGCCGTCCCAACGAGAGAACCGAAAGTTTGGGGCCACGGAGCCGCCTCAGCCGCGATAGCGGTAGCCACCCTCGTGCTTGTCCTTGTTGATCTTCCTGCTGAGATGCAGTCCGTCCAGCACGAACTCCACGACCGACGCCTGCGCCGCTACCGAGCGCTTCACGCCAAGTCGATTGGCCGCGTCCTTCAGCTCCGGCAGGTCCTTGAGCCAGCCGGACAGGTCCTTGGACGGAATCATGTCGCCCGTGTCGATGGACAGGCCCTCGTCAAAGCGGCGAATGATGGCATCGAATTCATTGACGGAGAAGTGGTTGTTGAAGGTGTTCAGGACGGCGCGCTTGGTCAAGTCCTCGATGATGCGAGGCTCGCGGCCCTCTTCCACGCTCTCCAACTCAACCTTGCCCGCCGTGGATGTGAGGAAGTACGCCATATCACTGACGCGCGGCACGGCCTCCTTCTCCTTGAGACGGAGGGCACGGCGTACGGCGTTGGAGGAGATGGTCTCATAGTTGCCGATAGATACACGCACGCTGACGCCGGAGCGCTGGTTCACATCGCCGCTCTTGCGGGCAAGGTTGGTAAACTCGGCGACGGTTTCCTTCATGTATTGCGGCATGGTCAGCGACACGCCGACGTCCGCAATGGGCTCACGCTCCGCGTCCATAATCTCGATCTCATGCTCGAGGGTCTTGGGATAGTGGGTGCGAATCTGCGCGCCAAAGCGGTCCTTGAGGGGGGTGATGATTCGTCCGCGGTTGGTGTAGTCCTCCGGGTTCGCGCTCGCAATCAGGAACAGGTCCAGCGGGAGCTGCACCTTGTAGCCCTTAATCTGAACGTCGCGCTCTTCCATGATGTTGAACATGCCAACCTGGATCCGCTCCGAGAGGTCGGGCAGCTCATTGATGCAGAAGATGCCACGGTTAGTCCGGGGAATCAGGCCGTAGTGAATTGTGAATTCGTCCGAGAGATAGCGTCCCTCCGCCACCTTGATGGGGTCGACTTCGCCGATGAGGTCCGCAATGGTGATGTCCGGAGTGGCGAGCTTTTCACCGTACCTGCGTTCGCGGGGCAGCCACGCGATGGGCGCGGCGTCTCCCTCCGCCTCTACGCGGGCCAGGCAGGAGCTGCAGGTGGGAACGTAAGGGCTGTCATTGATTTCGCAGCCCTCGATGACTGGCACTTCGGGATCAAGGAGGCCGACGAGGGCGCGGATGATGCGCGTCTTTGCCTGCCCCCGCTCGCCGAGCAAGATGATGTCCTGACCGGAGAGGATGGCGTTCTCGATCTGCGGCAGAACCGTTTCCTCATAGCCAACGATGCCGGGGAACAGTTCCTCGCCGGACCGAATCCGTCCAACGAGGTTCTTGCGAAGCTCGTCCTTCACGTTCAGGACGCGGTATTCGCTCTGCCGCAATTCGCCAATCGTCTTTGCCTGGGTCATTGTCCGCCTCCCCCGCCTTGTGATCCGCGCCGCCCGCCATTGCGCGCGCGTTGCTTCATTGTCCGTTCGCCGTTCGAGCGTGTCAATTTGGCATCAATCCGCCTTACTATTGAGGCACGACGGAATCGAGAGGTGATGTGTGGCCCTATTACTTACGGAACAGGACGTTCGAGACCTTGCGTCGATGGAGGACGCGATCGGCGCGCTGGAGAGCGCCCACAAGAGCCAGGGGGCGGGCAGGGCGGTTAACGACCCGCGTCGTCGGCTCCGGGCTCCGCACGGCGCAGTTGCCATCATGCCGGGCGGTGACGCTGAGACGGGCTACCTTGGATTCAAAACCGCGTTCTACGCTGCCGGGGCCGTTCACGTTCTTCTGTATGACATGAACGAACGCAGACTTGCGGCGATCGTCCAGGCGAATTGGCTTGGCACCCTGCGCACCGGGGCAGCGAGCGGCGTTGCGACAAAGTACATGGCGCGCGAAGCGGACGGGCAGACTGTGGGCATCATCGGTACCGGCACACAGGCTCGGACGCAGGTCACGGCCGTCTGCGCCGTCAGAAATGTGTCCCGCGTGCTCGCCTATGGGCGGGATGAAAACCGGCGGCAGGCTTTTGCGGAGAGTATCAGTGAGCGGGCGGGGGTGCCCGTAGAGCCCGTGGACAACCCGCAGACCGCCGGCGAGGCGGACATTGTGATTGCGGCGACGAACGCATCGTCACCGGTGTTGGAGGGCGCTTGGCTCAAGGCAGGTGCGCACGTTAACGCCATCGGTTCGAATTCGTTACTTCGCCGGGAAATCGATCTGGCCGCAGTTCAAAAGGCGGATGCCATTGTGGTCGATGACCGCGAGCAGACTGCGCTGGAGAGCGGCGATCTGCAAGAGCCCATCGAGCGGGGGATTGTTGATCTGGCGCGACTGCCAGAGCTTGGGGACGTGGTTGGGAGCGGGGAGCCCGTTCGCCGTTCCGACAATGACATCACGCTATTTGAGTCGCACGGTATCGGGTTGTGGGATGTTGCGCTCGCGACACATGTTTACCGGACGGCAGTGGAGCAGGGGAGAGGGAACCAGGTAGATATCTAGGGTTGCTTCTCCCACTAAACTGAATACGTAGGGAGCACTGCCCCAAGCCAATAAGGAGAATAGAGATGACGCAAACCGAAGCGGAAATCCTGATGTATGCGACGACGTGGTGCCCCGACTGCGCGCGCTCCAAGCGCCTGCTGGACAAGCACAACGTCAAGTACACCTGGATCAACATTGAAGAGGTGCCGGAGGCGGCAGACACGGTGCGCCATCTGAACAACGGGATGCAGGTTGTCCCGACCATCGTGCTGCCCGGCGGCAAAGTTCTGGCCGAGCCGTCCGACAAGGAGCTCAGCGCCGCTCTCGGACTGAACTAGTCACTTACAGTGGCGAAACTCGCTGCCAAGACATACCTGACCCCCATTCTGCTGCTCACAGTTCTGGCTATCAGCGTCGGGCTGTTTGCCGCGTGCGCGGAGCCTGAGCTGGTCACGGATGCCGAGGCTGCCGAAATCAAGTCGGAGCTGAACGGTCGATCGTTCCGGCAATTCGACCCGGGTAGGGACGACAGTCCCCGGCGAGGGGTCATCATCGATTTCTTTGATGGCGTTGAGGTGTGGGCACAGTACGCGGAGGGGGATTACGCGGTCGATGAGTGGCGGATTTACGCGCCGGGTTACCGCATCGAGAAGTCCGGCGATCTTTCCACTATCACGCTCCAACTGGAGAACCCGAGGTCCGAGCGCATCTTGACCGAACCGTGCGAGGACTGCATTCCGATGGAGGGTTTTTCGATTTCCATCCGCAATGCTCTTGATGAGGATGACATCCGTTTCCGCATAAATGATCCGGATGGGGTGCTGCCGTCTCCGTTCCCGGTGTTTACGTCGTGGACGCGGTTCGACGAGGACGAGTATTTCGAGTGATCTGCGGTTCTGTTGAGCAACGCCCTCGCCAGGGCAGGCGCTATTCGTACCAGCCGGATCCGAAGATGTAGCCGTCGTGGAGAACAGCCCACGTGTGCTTGCGGGAATCCTCGCCGCTGCCCGGGTTGCGGATCACGTATTCAACCCAACGTCCCTCCTCGGTTGCTGCAAGAAGGTCGTCCCCGTAGAAATAGCCCGTTGGATCAACTCGTAGGGCAGGATCGCGGTCACGCAGGTCAGGATTGAAGTGGCCGATCGTACGGCCTGTCTCCGTATCAACTATGAATACGTACCACTGGCCGTCCACGCTCACCGGGTCGTCGTAGTAGTTGAGCGCTGCCTCAAGGCCGGAGGAGTCGTATAGGTTCATGGCTTGCTGAACCATCGCCTGCGTGAACGCCGGCTGGTCAGACTTGCGTGGGCCGTCCTCGTACCAGCCGGAACCAAAGATCAGGCCGTCATGGGTAACCAGCCACGAGTGCTTGATCTGCGATCGGCCGGTATCAGGGTTGAAGAAAACGTACTCGGACCATTCGCCGTCTTCGTCTGAGTCATCGGCCACGATCCGGCCTGACGGATAGCCGTTCGCGCCGATGACGTCCACTAGCGGCACGCCAACGAGCTCCTGGCTTGCTCCATGAGCGATGAGGCGTCCACTCTCATCGGCGATGAACATATACCACTGGCCATCAACACTGACAGGGTCGTTGTAATAGTCAACGAGCACATCGCGACCCGAGGCGTCATAGAGATTGAGTGCCTGGCCGACATACTCTTGCGTGTAGGCCGGCTGGTCAGACTTGCGCGGGCCGTCCTCATACCAGCCGGAGCCAAAGATCAGGCCGTCATGGGTGACCAGCCACGAGTGCTTGATCTGCGAACGGCCGGTATCAGGGTTGAAGAAAACGTACTCGGACCATTCGCCGTCTTCATCCGCGTCATCTGCCGCAATCCGACCGGATGGGTAACCGTTTTCGCCCTTGACATCACTGAGCGGCACGCCAACAAGGTCCTGATTCGCACCGTGCGCGAGGAGGGTTCCATTCTCATCCGCGATGAACATGTACCATTGGCCGGTTGTGCTGTCCATCGAGTTGTAATAGTCGACAGTTTCATCGAGCCCATTGGCCTCATAACGGTCAATAGCCGCCTGTACATATTCCTGCGTGTATGCCGCGGGCTGACTCTTGGGCGCATCGAGCGTCGCTACATCGTCTGACTGCTGCTCAGCGCAGCCAAACGATAACGCCAGCATTCCCAACGTGAGGATCAGAAGGATTGGCAGCGCAACCTTGGCTGGGCGCCTGGAGATGGCGTAACGGAAAAGGGTTGTATCGATCATTGAGGGACCCTTCCTAAGAAAAAGAAGTCACATTACATTTGAAAATAGTATAGCGGCTAGGATTCTTCGTACCAGCCGGACGCGAAGATGTATCCATCGTGTAGGACGGCCCACGTGTGCTTGAGTTGTTCTTCGCCACTATCAGGGTTCGTGATAACGTACTGGACCCAGCTGCCCTCTTCCGTCGCGCCAAGCAGATCATCTCCGTAGAAGTATCCTGTGGAGTCGACCCGTAGGGCGGGGTCGCGATCCCGCAGATCAGGATTGAAGTGGCCAATAGTGCGGCCCGACTCAGTATCGACGATGAACGCGTACCATTGCTCGTCCACGCTATCCACGCTGTTGTAGTACTCAAGCGCTGCCGGCAAGCCCGAGGCGTCATATAGGCCTATCGCCAGCCTCACAGTGTCCTGCGTGTATTGGGGCTGATCCGACTTGGACCTCTCACCACTCGACCAGGACGATGAGCCGAAAATCAGGCCGTCGTGCTCGACGACCCAAAGATGTTTGAGTTCGACTCTCCCCAAGAAGCCCGCAGCGAGGTAATCGATTAGGATGCCCTCTGCGCTGGCGCCGTCGATCACCATCTGACCGGCAGGGTAGTGGTTGTGTCCTTTGAACTCGGAGTCGTGCACACCAACCCAGGACGGGAACGCCGCCATCGAAACGATGTATCCACCTTCATCAAGGACGAACACATGCCAGTCGCCGTCGAGGCTCTCGTCTGAATTGTAGAAAGCGATGGTCTCTTCGCGTCCATCTCTTGCGTGGCGATCGATGGCTTGCTGAACCAGCGCCTGCGCGTACGCCAGGGGTTGATCCTTGGACACGGTGATTGCGGCTTCTTCAGGTTCGGCGGTCGCCGTGGCGACAACGACATCCGGTTCGCTCTCGACCGTTGGCTCGGGAGATTCACTGGAGCAGGACGCCAGGAGGGTGGCAGCCGCAGCCAGAACCAGGAACAAGGCTAAGACAGGAATGTGTTGTGCGATCCGCCTCGGGGCAGTGTATGGAGTAAGAGACGTCATCTTCACCATTGATCTCCGGTTGGTTGTGGGCTGGCTAAACGAGTGCCTATGGAACGCGCCGTGGTCACATCATTGTACGCCAGGCTGCGCTTTTTGAGACTTCTCAACCTTGCGAATCTCAATAAAGTTGACACCTCGAAAATGCTTTGGTAAATCTAGGGCATTCCACTAATCGGCGCGCGAGAATGCATAGACCTGTATGATACTAAGTATCATGTAAATGCTGTTCTCCAAGCTGTTCGATTAGGTGGGAGCCGAGTAACTCAAATAGCGACCAAAGTCCAACAAGAGATGAGACGACAAAACCGTACATGATATGAGACTGAATATCAGAACCATGGCAGTCAAGAGCGGCTTGCCGTGGCCGTTGAAGTTACACCGACATTTCGGTAAAGGAGACAGAATGAAGACTGGTTCAACACGAATGCGGAGTCCGGCGAAGGCGCTGAGTCTCCTGTTGTTAACTCTCGCGCTTGCGATGGTCCTGGCCGTTGCAGCCTGCGAGAGCGACGATGATCCCACTGCGACACCCGGTTCAGGCGGGTCGGATTCGGCCACGGAGCAACCCTCCACCAGCACTGACAACATCGGGAGCGACAGCACGCAGACCGATTCCTCCGGGGATACCGGGATGGACGACGATCCGCTTCTTGTGGTCGCCACAACTAATATCGTCGCCGACTGGGTCAGGAACGTTGGCGGGGATCGGGTGGAGGTAATGAGCCTGCTGCCCGTGGGCGGCGACCCGCATACCTACCAGCCCGGCGCGCGGGATGTGGCGAACATCGTGGATGCCGATCTCGTCCTGACTGTTGGTCTTGGGCTTGAGGGCGCATGGCTTGAGGAGTTGATCCACAACGCGAGTGCCGACGAATCGCGCATTTTCGCGCTTGGCGAGGCCATTGACCCAATTGAGTTCGCGGAGACCGGCGGTCATGAAGGCGAAGAGGAGCACGCGGAGCTCATTGGGCGTCTGCTGATTGCGGACAGGGACCAGCCGGCACTTTCCGTCCTTGATCTGACCGAAGAAAACCTTGCGGAGATGAGTCTTGAGGTCGCGGCGCCCGCCGCGAGGCTCTATTCCAGCCCCAGCGGCCGATTCGCCTTTGCCATCGCCCGCGGCCCCAGGGACGCCGGCCTGGATCGCGTCCACATCTTCGATGGCGGGATCTACCTGGAGGAGCACGAAGGGCACATGGACCTGGAGATTGAGCCTGTGTCCCGTCTCACCCTTGAAACCACAGACCAACGTCCCGTTCACGTGAGTGTCCACAATGGCTGGACAAGCATCTTCCATGACGCCAGCGGCCGCGTCGCCTTTTTCGAGGAGCATGACCTTGAGGATGAGCGCAACGATTATGAGCCGATCTGGATGGAAGCCGGCTTGCAGCATGGCGCCGGCGTCGCTCTTGGCGAAGAGTTCTTCATGGTGACGTCCAACAATCCGGACTACCCGGGCACTGCCACCAGCAGCCTCCCGCTCGGGGGAGAGATCCGTGATGCCAGCGGAGCAGTCGTGTATAGCGACAGCTCTCGCGCTTGCCCCGGGATGCACGGGGAGGCCGCCAACCATGACGGCGTCCTGCTTGGATGCGTCGGTGGCGTCCTCTTCATCGAGGGTCATGACGGCGAATACGAGCACGATTTCATCGAGAATCCTGCGGAGATGAACACGGCGGCGCGCATTGGCACCGTCTGGGGGCATGAGGACGCGGCAAACTTCTTTGGCTCCGCCAGCTATCGGCATGAGGGCGAATCGGTCTACGACGGCCTGTGGCTCATAGATGCCGAGGGCGGAGAGATGATGCAGGTTCTTCCTTCTCTCGAGGAAAAGAGAGTCCTCAGTGTCGTCTGGGATGCCCATGGAGAGGAGATCTTCGCCCTCGCGTACGATGGAACGCTCAATGTAATCGAAGCCGAGACCGGCGAACTCCTTGAGACAGTCGAATTGCTTCCGCCGTTCGATGCCGATTCGTCACCGTCACTCATGGCTGTTGCAGGCCTTCTGTACATCTCCGACAGGGCAGGCGGTCGCATCATCGAGTACAGCCTGGAGGACGGGGAAATCGAGCGGGAGTGGCCCATCGGCGGTCAACCCGGCAGCCTCGCGTTTGTTGGCATCGGCGCGGCACAAGACTTTGAAGCGCACGACCACGGCCCACTGGATCCGCACTTCTGGTTCGATCCGAATCGCGTCCAGGGCGCCGTCATTGAGATTGCCACCCTACTCGCAACGATGGATCCGGCCGGCGTGGATACGTACACAGCTAACGCCACGGCCTATGTGGCCGAATTGCAGGAGCTCGACACGTGGACCGAGCAGCAAGTGAGTAGCATCCCGACCGATGATCGAATCTTGATTACGTCACATGACAGCCTGAGCTACTTTGCCGTGGTCTATGGGTTCGAGGTGGTTGGCACTGTGATCCCCGGCGGAACCACTGAAACGGAATCATCTGCGGAACAACTCGCCGAGCTGATCGAGATAGTTGAGCACGAGGGAGTGACCGCGATATTCGGGGAGACCACCATCAGTGAGCGCATCGCCCAGACAGTTGCCGAGGAGACGGGAGCGGGATTCTACAGTCTCTACTCCGGTTCGCTCGGCGCGGTGGGCAGCGGCGCGGACACGTTCATCACTATGGTTCGCACCAATGTGGAGATCATCGTGGAGGCGCTGAGCTAAACAACACTACTTCAAGGAATCCTCCACTAGGGAGAGGGGTCGGTGGTCTGCCCGGGCCTCCGACCCCTCTCTGGTTACGGCGGCGGCGCGCGTGTCCATCCGTGCGTCGCCGTTCGTCGCGTTTGCATATAGTGGTACATCACTCTTGGCGAGAGGCAGGAAGGACTGCATGACGTCCGGAGAGGCGACAATTCGCGGGTTCATGGAGAACACGACGGCGGAAGCCCTTGCCGATCCGCGCCTTCGCAGTCTGTTGAACGGCACCATGTCCTCCGATGAGATGCAGGCGTTCTTCCGCCGCTTTCTCGTCACGCATCTTAACTCCGTACAGATCCTTGCTTTTCTCACGTCCATCGCACCGCCTCAGGTTATGGAGACGATCAAAGAGAACCTGCTGGAGGAGATGGGCTTCGAGGAGAGCGAGAAGTCACACCCGGAACTCGTGGAGGACCTTGCGCGTGGACTCGGCTACTCGGAACAGGACCTGATTCGCGTTCACGCGGAGGCTGATGAGGCTCGTAGAGGTTTCATCTCTTCTGACATTCCGTATCCGACGACGCGCGAATTCGGTCTCGCCGTGCTGCTTGAAAACGTCGCCTTTGAGTACTTCCTCTCTCGCTTCAGTGACGGAATGGCCGAGTCGTTGGTCAAGCATTACGGGCTCACTGCGGATGCCGTGATGTGGTTCACGCTGCACGGCGAGGTTGATATTCGCCACGCCGAAGAGGGGCAGCTCGCCATCCTGGGCTATGCGTCTCACTATCGGTTCGGGCCGGAGGAGTTTGAGCAGATTGCCCGGCGGACGTTTGCAGAGAATGTGGTTTTGAATCGCTACTTCCCTCCCGCTTCCGAGACGCCGGTAAGCCCCGGGCCGAGCACAATACAAGCCATCGATGTCCTACCGCTCCGTATCCCATTCCAACAGGCGTTCACGCATTCGACTATGAGCCGCGCGGAGAGCGACGCGATCGTTGTGCGCGTCACCGGCGTAGACGGCATCACAGGCTACGGCGAATCCCTGCCGCGGCCCTATGTGACGGGAGAGGATGTTGAGGCCGTCGTTGCTGCGCTGCGAGATGATCTTGGGCCGCGGGCGTTTGACCTTACGCTCGATTCCGGCCCGGCAGCCGTGGCGCAGATTGACGAGTTTCTCACGGAGTGGAAGCGGAACCGGCCCATGTCCGTTGGCATCGTCGCGTGGAACGCGACGGCATGCGCGCTGGAGCTTGCGCTGCTTGATTGGACCTTCAAGCGGGTGGGGCAATCCGTCATGTCTTGGCTTCCGCCTGTCCGAGCCAGCGTCACGTACACCGGCGTTATCGATGCCTCAGACCCTGCCGCCGCAGCGCAGACGGCCCGGCGCTTTACTCAAGCAGGTATGAAGTCAGTAAAGGTGAAGGTCGGCATCGATGATGACGCCGCGCGGTTGCAGGCCGTCCGGGAGGCGGTGGGCGATGACGTTGAGATTCGCGTGGATGCCAACGGTGTCTGGTCTGCCGATACTGCCGTTGCCGCTCTCAATGCGCTTACGACCTACAACATCGTTGCCGTCGAGCAGCCGGTTACCGCCGCAGACCTTGACGGGATGCGCCAGGTTTGTGAGCAGACGGGGCTCCGTGTAATTGCGGATGAATCGCTCGTGACGGAGGAGAATGCGGCGGCGCTTATAGCAGCCAAGGCCTGTGACGTGTTCAATATTCGCGTGTCCAAGTGTGGCGGGCTGATTGCGTCGGCGCGCATCGCCTGGATGGCTGAAGAGGCGGGCATCGGAGTGCAGGTAGGCGCGCAGGTGGGCGAAACATCATTGCTTTCGGCGGCGGGGCGCGCATTGGCCGCCCATGTTTCATCTCTCGAATATCTCGAAGGGTCGTTCGGCACGCACCTGTTGAGCGAGGACATCGCATTTGAACCGGTCATGTTCGGTTACGGAGGCCATGGAGAGCTATTGCCACGCCCGGGGCTTGGTGTGATTATTCGCGAAGACACCCTTGAAAAATACGCGGAGTCTGTAACGCGCATCGGAAGGTAAACCCCCATGTCCCTCGTCTCCCGCCTTCTCAGCATGCAGGGTAGTTTCGCCTGGCGTTCATTCAACCGCGCCACGCAAGATCCGGATGCAACACAACTGCGACTGCTCCGGCAGATTCTAAAGGCCAACGCAGAGACGGCATTCGGGCGCGAACATGGTTTCGCGTCGATCGGCGGCTTTGAAGAATTCCGGGACTCCGTTCAGATTGGCGATTATGAGGCTGTCCGTCCGTGGGTGAACCGCATCATGGCGGGCGAGCGAGGCGTCCTCACGCGCGATGATCCGTACTTGTTCGCGATGACGAGCGGGACAGCCGGCCAACCCAAGCTGATTCCGGTAACAACTGCCACCAGCAAATTTGTCGGCGCGCTGTCCCGCCTCTGGCTGTACCGCAGCACTGTTGATCACCCCGGAACTCTTGACCACAAGGCGCTGATCATCGTCAGTCCGGCGATTGAGGGCTACACGGATGGCGGCATCCCGTACGGCTCCGCGTCCGGCTACATCTACCGCAATGCCGCGTGGGTGGTGCGTCGACGCTACGCCGTTCCGTATCCGGTCTTTGGGGTTAAGGATTACGAGGCCAAGTACTACGCGATCATGCGGTTCGCAATTGAACAGCAACTGTCGCTTCTAGCTACTCCCAACCCCTCAACGATCCTCCGCCTTATGGATACTGCCAATACACATGCCCAGCGCCTTATCCGTGACGTTCACGACGGCACCATCTCCGACGACACGGACATAGAACCTGAGCTGCGGGCGGAGCTTACATCTCTGCTGCGTCCCAATGCGGCTCGCGCCGCAGAGTTGGAGTCGATCCTCGACCGTGAGGGAGTGCTGAGGCCGCGCGATTACTGGCCGCGCCTCGCGCTCGTGGCATGTTGGAAGGGCGGCAGCGTTGGGGCAACGGTTGAGCGTCTCAGCCCCTGGTTTCCGGACGGTATGGCATTCCGCGACCCCGGGTTTCTCGCCAGCGAGGCGAATTTCACGCTGCCGATCCAGGATGAAGGGTCGCGCGGCATCCTCGCGGTCACCGGCAATGTGTACGAGTTCATACCGGAGGACGATATCGATTCTTCCACCCCGCGCATCCTTAGTGCCAGCCAACTGGAGGACGGGGAGAGCTATTACATCATCGTTACGACGCAGAGCGGGTTGTACCGCTATGACATCAACGATGTTGTCCGCGTGAACGGCTTTCACAACCGGACGCCGAAGATTGAGTTCTTGCGCAAGGGCAGGGACATGCTGAGCCTTGAGGGGGAGAAGCTGCACGTTTCGCAGCTCATCGAGGCGATGCGCGAGGCCCAGTCTTCGACCGGCGTTGCTGTCGAGTACTTCCGCGCCCTCGGCCACCCGACCGCCAATCGGTACAGTTTGCAGCTGGAACTCCGTGACGCCGCCGCGCCGGATGATGCCCTCGTCCGGTTGGGCAGGGCGGTTGACGAGGGTTTGTCCCGACTGAATATCGAATACGAGCAGAAGCGGGAATCAGGTCGGCTCCACCCCCTATTGATCCAGGTGATGGCAGATGGGTGGTCATCTCGCCGCCTCGCCGCGAAGATGGCCAACGCGGTCCGAGACGTCCAGTACAAGGATGCTTTGCTGGCCCTTGCCGGGGATGACGCGGATGAATCGGAAGTCAGGCGAGAATTGGCTTTGTGATGGGAATCTCGCGCCTGTCCGCGCCTGTATGTTCTGGTATACTCGGATAGAACAGAGAAGAGAAAGAACAGAGGAACGGCGACAGCCCACGGCGGAGGCAGTTTGGATCGGCAGACCAAGACCCAGATCATCGAAGAATATCGAGGGCACCCTACAGATACCGGTTCCACTGAGGTTCAGGTCGCAGTACTGAGCACACGAATCAGAGACCTGACCGGGCATTTGCAAGTCCACCGCCACGACCATGCGACACGGAGAGGGCTGCTGATGCTTGTCGGCCAGCGGCGCCGACTACTCCGTTACCTCCGCCGAAAAGACGTCGGACGATACCAGTCCCTGATCGCGTCACTCGGCCTACGCAGATAGTCGAAACGGCTCCGTCTTCCTCCGGCGCGAATGCGCAGGAGAGTTGAACGGCATGATTCATAAAGTCGAGCGCGAGCTCGCAGGACGCACCCTTACGATCGAAACGGGCGAACTCGCCCAACAGGCCAGCGGGGCGGTTACCGTCCGCTACGGCGACAATATCATCCTCGCCACCGCCGTCATGGCGCCCACTGCGCGGGAGGGTATTGATTTCCTCCCCCTCACGGTGGACCTGGAGGAGCGCCATTACGCTATCGGCAAGATTCCCGGCAGCTTCTTCCGACGGGAGGGCAGGCCGGGTGGAGAGGCCATCCTGGCCGGGCGCATCACCGACCGCACCATACGCCCGCTGTTTCCCAAGGGATTGCGGAATGAGGTGCAGATCATTCTCACGGTGCTCTCATCGGATCGCGAATATCCCCTCGATACGCTCGGCGTGATTGGCGCGTCTGCGGCGTTGACCATTTCGCACGCGCCATTTGAAGGGCCCGTCAGCGGCTGCCACGTCGGCTACATCGACGGCGAGATTGTCATCAATCCAACTTATGCGACCGGTGACGACAGTAGCCTTGATCTCGTTGTTGCCGGTTCCCAGAACGCCATTGTCATGGTTGAGGCGGGCGCGAATGAGGTTGATGAATCCGTGCTGCGCCAGGCGCTTCTGGCGGGGCAGGAGGCCAACCGCATCGTCATTGAGATGCAGGAAGAGCTGCAGAAGCTCTGTGGCAAGGAAAAGGTGACAATCGAAGCGCCTGAAGAGAACACCGCTCTCCGCGAGGCTATTGAGTCACTGGTTGGCGAGCGACTTCTTGAGGCCGCCGCCGGGCTCGGCAGGCATGAGCGCAACGAGACGACCAAGGCTCTCCTTGAGGAAACTCTTGAGAGTCTCTCAGGCGACCATGAGGCGTCTGAAATTGAGCATGTCTTTGAAGACGCATTCACAGACGCCGTTCGCGCAAGCATCCTTAACGACAAGCGCCCCGATGGCCGCACGCATACAGAGATCCGGCCTCTGACGAGCCGGGTAGGCGTGCTGCCACGAGCGCACGGCTCTGCGCTGTTCCAGCGGGGTGAGACGCAGGTGCTCAACGTTACGACGCTTGGCCCACTCGCTGACGCCCAACGAATTGACTCGCTGACGCCCGTCGAAACCAAGCGGTATCTGCACCACTACAACTTTCCGCCGTATTCGGTGGGAGAGGCGCGCCGGGTTGGCACGCCCGGCCGTCGCGAGATCGGCCACGGCGCGCTGGCAGAGCGGGCGTTGCTGCCCGTGATTCCCGGCGAGATGGAGTTCCCGTACACGCTGCGGCTCGTCTCTGACGTGCTCGGCTCCAACGGCAGCACATCAATGGCCAGCGTCTGCTCCAGCACCCTTTCCCTGATGGACGCCGGAGTGCCGATCAAGGCGCCGGTGGCCGGAATCGCGATGGGCCTGGTCACGGACAAGTCCGGCGCGTATGCCGTCCTGACCGACATCCAGGGTCTTGAGGATCACCTCGGTGACATGGACTTCAAGGTGGCGGGCACGGCGGAGGGCGTGACGGCCCTGCAGATGGATATCAAGCTCACCGGCATCACGGATGAGATTATGGAGAAGGCGCTTGACCAGGCGAAAGTCGCCCGGCTTGAGTTGCTCGCCCACATGAGTGAGACCATCGCCGAGACCCGAACGGATCTCAGCCCGTTCGCTCCGCGCATGACGCGCATCCAGATCAACCCGGAGCGCATCGGCGCGCTTATCGGACCCGGCGGCAAGACCATCCGCAGCATCGTTGAGGAAACCGGCGCGACCGTGGACGTTGAGAACGACGGCACTGTGTTCGTCGGCGCGTCTGACGGCGATATCGCGGACAGGGCCATCGGCATGATTGAGCGGCTGACCAAGGATATCGAGATCGGCGAGTCGTTCAAGGGCAAGGTTGTGCGCACGACCGACTTTGGCGCGTTTGTTGAACTCGCGCCGGGACGGGACGGCATGGTGCACATCTCTGAACTGGCCCACTATCGCGTGGGCAGCGTTGAGGACGTTATCAAGGTTGGCGATGAGGTTGAGGTTCTTGTGACGGACATCGACCCGACGGGCCGCATTCGCCTGTCTCGCCGCGCATTGATCGAGCCGGACGCGGAGACGCCACCGGAGGGCGCTGAGGTGAACACCGGCGCGCCATTCGATCAGCGGCAGGGCCGAGGCGATGAGGGCGGACGCCCCTTCGGTGACCGCGATCGCGGACCGCGACCCTCGGGCAATGGCCGCCCGCCGCGGCGCAGGCCGGACGGGGACCGTGACCGCCCACGCCGCCCTGAGGGCGATCGACCTCCACGCCGACGCATGTAGGCAGAGTCATGGCAACGCGACCCGGCATCACTGTCGCCGTCCACGGCGCTACCGGCCGAATGGGGCGCGTGTTGGTGAATTCTGTCGACAGGGCCGATGACTTGCGACTCGTCGCGACGGCCAGTCGCTCCACTGCAATCGCACTAACCAAAGCAGGGGAAGACGCGCGGCTGCATGACACCGTGGAGTCGATGCTTGCCAGCGAGCGTCCGAATGTTGTCGTGGACTTCTCGACGCGCGACGCGGTGCTGCCGCTCGCGAGGGCCGCGGCCCGGAGTGGGGCGGACTTCGTTACGGGCACGAGCGGCCTATCGCCGGAAATCCTCCACGAGCTGCGTGACATTGCTGCCGACAGTAATATCGGCGTCATGGTCGGCCCTAACTTCAGCCTCGGCGCTGTTGTCCTGGAGCGCTTGGCGCAAGAGGCAGGGCGGCATTTTGCGTATGCTGAGATTATCGAGATGCACCACGCGGGCAAGGCGGACGCGCCGTCCGGCAGCGCCATGGCTACCGCGCGCGGGATGGTGGAGGCGAGGGACGGTGAAGAGTTCGCCAATCCCGCCGCGCAGATTGAGAACCTTGAGAACGTCCGGGGCGGGGATATCGGCGGAGTCGCTATTCACGCCGTGCGGATGGCAGGCCTGATGGCGCATCAACAGGTGCTTCTTGGCGGGCCAGGCGAGACGCTGACGCTCCGCCATGATGTAATAGATAGAGAAAGCTATATGCCGGGTGTCCTGCTTGCGATTCGTGAGGTGGGCAACCGGCGCGGACAACTGACATACGGCCTCGGCGCGCTGCTGTGGCCGGAGCAGAAAGGGGAATGATGGCGAACAGTGATCGGCCGCACGTCGCGATTGTTGGCGCGACCGGCCTTGTGGGTGAGACCTTCATCAACATTCTTGAGGAGCGCGACTTTCCCATGTCGTCCCTGACGCTCATGGCTTCCGCGCGATCCGCGGGCAAGCGCCTCAAGGCAATGGGCGATGAGTTTGAGGTTGTCGAAGCGACTCCTGACGCCTTTGAGGACATCGATATCGCGCTGTTCTCAGCGGGAGGCGGCACGAGCAAGCAGCTCGCACCCGAGGCCGCAAAGCGGGGCACGGTCGTTGTCGATAACTCGTCCGCGTGGCGCATGGACGCGAACACGCCGCTTGTTGTGCCCGAGGTCAATCCTGACGACGCCCTGAATCACAACGGCATAATCGCCAACCCAAATTGTTCGACCATCCAGATGGTTGTCGCTCTGTGGCCGCTGCACCGCGAGAACCCGATCAAGCGCATCATCGTGGACACTTATCAGTCCGCGTCCGGCGCGGGACGCTTGGCTCTCGAAGAGATGCTGGAGCAGTCGCGCGGCGTGTTGAACGGGGAAGAGGCGCAGCCGAGCGCCTTCCCGCACCGCATCGCCTTCAACGCCATTCCCCAGATCGATGTCTTTGAAGAGGACGATTACACCAAGGAAGAGATCAAGATGGTGCGTGAGACGCAGAAGATCATGCACGCGCCGGAGATTGCCGTCTCTGCCACCTGCGTCCGCATTCCCGCCGCGTTCGCACATTCCGAGGCCGTCCACGTGGAGTTCACCAACCCCATCTCGCCCTCAGATGCGCGTGACATTTTGTCAGCCGCGCCGGGCGTCATCGTGACCGATGATCCCGCCAACAGCGCCTATCCGATGGCCATTGACGCTCAGGGCAGGGACGAGGTGTTTGTCGGGCGAATCCGCAGAGACACCGCGTTGGACAACGGTCTTTCCATGTGGGTTGTCTCGGACAACATCCGCAAGGGCGCGGCGACGAATACTATTCAGATCGCGGAGTTGCTGGCAAAGAACGCGCCCGTCATCGCCGGAAGGTGACGCGATGCAGACGCACGAAGCCCCATCCATTGAGGAGCGCGCCGCAGCCATCGGCGAAAACATCGCACGGCTGCAGCAACGTATGGCCGAGATTGCGAGTGAGGCCGGACGCGACCCGCAGTCGGTCCACCTGCACGGCGCGACAAAGGGTGTCGAGCCCGAGCGTGTGATTGCCGCCATTCGGCACGGTCTGACTCATTTCGGCGAGAACTGGGTGCAGGAGGCCGCCCCCAAGATCGCAGATGCAAACGCCCTGGCTGAAGAGCAGGGCATCACTCCGCCGACATGGCACATGATCGGCCATCTGCAGCGCAATAAGGCGCGGCAGGCGCTGGACGTATTTCAGGCTATCGACACCGTAGACTCGCTGCGGCTTGCCGAGACGATCAGCCGGCGGGCGGAGCAGATGGACGCGGGTTCAGTTGATGCGCTCATTGAGATCGACTTCACCGACAACCCTGACCGCGGCGGTTTCAAGTTGGAGCTTGGGGCGGACGATGAAGGGCTCGGTCAGTTCATGGAGGACGCGCAGCGCATCATCGAGCTGCCAAACCTGAACGTGATTGGCCTGATGACGGTGGGGCCGATGTCGGAGGACGCCGAGGCGTCTCGACCCGGTTTCCGCCGCCTACGCGAAATCCGGGATGCCCTAAATCACACGGTATCATCTGCGGCTTTGACTGAACTCTCCATGGGCATGACCAACGATTTCCACGTGGCTATCCAGGAGGGCGCGACGGTCGTGCGGTTGGGAACCGCCATCTTCGGCCCCCGGCCCGCAGGCCGCACTTATTGACCTCCAACCCTGTAGGCGAAATCATGCTTAAATCCTTGTGAGACACAGCCCAACGTCCGACACTGTTAGGAGGAGAGAATGTTTGGATGGTTACAAAGGATGTTGGGAGGCAAATCTGCCCAAGTAACCATTGAGGAACACGGGCCCGGCAAAGTATCTGTTAAGGGACCTGGTGTTGACATATCAGTCTCCTTGCCATATCCCGAATCCCCCAAGCGCGAGTCTGTGCCACCCATTGTTCTCGATAATGCAGCTTGTCCTTACTGCGGTGTTGTACAGGAGCCACCACCCACCCGGCGTAGGAAATGCAGGGATTGTAAGGAGACCATTTACACTTGGACGGACCAAAGTGCTAGACGCAGGTACCTGCTAACGCAAGAAGATCACACTCGGATCCGTCAGCAGGAGTGGGACTCCGAATGGAGACAACTCAACTCCAAGGTTATAGATGGAATCCAAGCAGGAGACTGGCACACAGTCAAGATGGCCCATTTTCGACAAGCTCTGATGCTGTTTGGCAGGGGCCGTGATCATCGACAGCTGGCAGCAGAGTCTCGAAAGTCCGAGCTTCAGTACTACCTAACCTTCGAAAGTTATCAAAGAATGGGTGTAACAAGCGTCGAAGTTTCTACAGTGGGAGAGGTTGCTTGCGAAGAGTGTAGACCTCTCCACGGAAAGGTGTTCACAATCGAACAAGCGTCGAAGTTGATGCCCATACCTGTTCCCACTTGTCACTCGGACGAGAAAGACAATGCGCATGGGGGCTGGTGTAGGTGCAGCTACATTCCGATAATCCCAAGCAAGTAGGCCGCACCTACTAGCTCGAAACGTACTACAATCCGTTTATCGACCCGGGGAAACGGTAGTCCGACGTGTGGGGGAGTGGACGATGAGAGACCGCAATGGCGCGCCCTTTGGACGGGTGCTCACGGCAATGGTTACGCCATTCGATAGCGACGGGAACGTCAACTACGAACAGGCGGCGAATCTGGCGCAGGCCCTCATCGACTCCGGCACGGAAGGACTTGTCGTCACGGGCACGACGGGCGAGGGACCGACATTAACCACCGAAGAAAAACTGCGCCTCTATGAAACGACTCTTGAGGTCGCCAACCGCAACGGCGCGCACATCATCGCCGGTACCACCACATACAACACCGCAGAGAGCATTGAACTCTCACAGGAGGCCGAGAAACTTGGCGCGCACGGCATCCTGATGACCGTGCCGTATTACAACAAGCCGCCGCAGGACTCTCTGTACCGGCATTTCGTTGCCATCGCGGAGTCCGTCGGCATCCCCGGCATCCTCTACAACGTGCCGAGTCGTACCTCCCTCAACATGACCGCCGCCACCACTGCGCGCCTCAGCCACGTTGACAACATAGCCGGTGTCAAAGAGGCGAGCGCAGACCTCGGACAGATCGCGCAGATCATCGAGACGGCAAACGACGGCTTCACTGTGTGGTCAGGCAATGATGCCGACACCGTGCCCGTGCTGGCGGTTGGCGGCTACGGAGTTGTCAGCGTAGCGGCGCACGTTGTCGGCAGGCAGATTTCGAGGAAGATCTACGCGTTCCTTGACGGAGCGCGCGAGGAATCGGCGACCATCCACCGGGGCCTTCTGCCCCTCATCGACGCGCTGTTCGTGGTGGCGAACCCCATTCCCGTGAAGCATATGCTCAACACTGTCGGGATGGATGTCGGCGCGCCGCGTCTGCCGCTAACTGAGGCGGACGACGCCACCCGGGCCTACATCGAGGACGTTCTCTCCCAATACGACGTAGACCTGCCGGTATAGGGGATTCCACCCCCACCCTGGCCTTCCCCATCAAAGGGGAGGGGAAACCTTCGCGATCAACCTACAGCGCCGGGCGGACGATGATGTTTTCGTCGCGGCGGGGTCCGATAGATAGCATGCTGACCTGTGCCTGGATGTGCTCTTCGAGCCGATCAATGTAGGCGCGGGCGTTCTTGGGCAAGTCCTGCACGTGCCGAAAGTCGCTGGTCGGCTCCATCCAGCCCGGCAACTCCTCATAGATCGGGACACATTCGGCCAAATCTGCCGAGGAACTTGGGGGGAAATCGAGCGTCTGCCCGCCTAGCCGGTAGCCGGTGCAGATCCTGATTCTCTCCACCTGATCCAGGACGTCGAGGCGGGTCAGGATGACCGACGAATAGCCGTTGACCAGATTGGACAGCCGTGCCATTGGCGCGTCGAACCAGCCGATACGACGGGCGCGTCCCGTCGTGACGCCGTATTCGTGGGCCACTTCCCGGATATGCTCTCCGTGCTCATCGTTGAGTTCAGTGGGGAAGGGACCGCCGCCAACGCGGGTGCAGTACACCTTGAATACGCCGACGATGTGGTCGATTCGGATTGGCCCGATACCGGCGCCCTGGTAGGCGCTGCTGGCTCCGGGGTGGGAGGACGTGACGTATGGGTATGTTCCGAAATCGAGATCGAGCAGCGTGCCCTGCGCCCCTTCCAGCAACACTTCTCGCTGTTCCAGCAGGGCGCGGTTGATTATCAACTCCGTCTGCTGGATAACGCCGCTCAACCGCTCCGCCCAGTGCCGGCACTGCTCATAGATTTCTTCAACCGCGATTGCCGGGTGGCCGTACACGCCCTGCAAGACCAGGTTCACATACTCCATGGCGATTTCCAGTTTGGCGCGCAGCCCCTCGCGGTCGAGCAGGTCTCCCATGCGGAGTCCGCGCCGGGCAGTCTTGTCGGTGAACGCCGGTCCGATGCCGCGCCGTGTCGTGCCGATGGCGTTTGCGTCGAGCCGTCCTTCTTCCAATTCATCCAGGAGCTTGTGATACGGAAAGACGATGTGGGCGCGGTCGCTAATCAGCAGGCGCGACGTATCGATATTGGCCGCTTCCAGCTGGTCCATCTCCCCAAGCAAGACGTCAGGGTCGATGGCGACGCCGTTACCAATGATGCACGTGGTCTGGGAGTTGAAAATTCCTGCAGGGACGAGGTGGAGCCGGAACTCACCCAGATGATTGATGACGGTATGGCCGGCGTTGTTGCCGCCGGAGAACCGCACAACGTAGTCGGCCTGCTCCGCGAGCAGATCGATGACCTTGCCCTTACCCTCGTCTCCCCATTGCGCTCCGATGACTGCGGTTGCGCCCATTTTCACTCCACATGTTAGAACTGTTTGCGACCCAATAAGTATGGCACAGCGGTATCTTTCCATAAGCTGAGGTAGGGCAGATTACCCGTGCCGACGCGGCGGAAGCAGTCCAGATTCGGGCTGTGCTGATGCTATACTGAGGCTACGGTAGGCACTTGCGGAACGGGGTAAGTGAGGGGGCGGGGTGTACCAGAATTCTGACTTGCGGATCTTTTCCGGTAACGCCCACAAAGCCCTTGCGACTGATGTCTGCCAATACCTCGATATCGAGCCCGGAGCGGTCGAGGTTTTTCAATTCTCTAACGAAAATATCTTTGTGCGGTTCCGTGAGAACATCCGTGGGCGAGACGTCTTTCTCCTCCAGCCGTTTTCGAGCCCTGTCAACCAGAGCATCATGGAGCTGCTGATAATGATTGACGCGGCCAAGCGGGCCTCAGCAGGCCGTATCACGGCTGTCGTCCCGTATTACGCCTATGGCCGCACGGACAAGAAAGACCAACCACGCGTTCCCATTACGGGACGATTGATCGCAGACCTCATCCAGGTGGCAGGGGCTGAGCGCGTTCTCACCATTGACCTGCATGCTGGACAGATCCAGGGATTCTTCAATGTCCCCGTTGATGAACTCACGGCGATTCCGCTGATTGCAGACTATTTCCTTGATTCTGATTCCGCGGGCGTGGTTGTCGCACCCGACGTGGGCAGTACAAAGCGCGCACGTGATGTGGCGGAACGATGGGGAGAACCGCTGGCCATCATCGAGAAGCGCCGATTCGGTAACAGTGATCGCTCGGAGAGCGTCACCGTTATCGGCGATGTGAAAGGCCGCAAGGCGATCATCGTTGATGACGAGGTCAATACAGGTGGCTCGCTCGTGGCGGCGGCGGAAACTCTTCTGGAGCATGGCGCGATAAGCGTGTCCGCCGCGGTGACACACCCCGTGCTATCGGCGCCAAGCGGGGGCAGCCTGAAAGGAAGTCCCATCGATCAACTCGTGGTGTCAGACACGTTGCCCATCGACGACAAGAACACGGATGGCATGAACATCAGGGTCGTGTCCGTCGCGCCACTGTTGGGCGAGGCCATCAGGCGCATCCATTACAACCGATCTGTCGGAGAGATGTTCGAGCAATAGCGACGGCGTGACGCGCGCCGCAGCACTAGCTCGGCGCACCGCCGCGGGGCAGGGAGGCGGCCGGGGTGTTAGCCGAGGGAAAGTCGTTCATCACCCTGCAGGGCATGTCCGCCGAGGCCCTATTACTGGACGTCAGGGAACTCGCCGAAAGACCATTGCCGGATGGCGTTGCGCCACCAACGCGGGACGGGCGTGCGGTCGCGACGGCGTTCTATGAAGCGAGCACGCGGACGCGTCTTGGTTTCCAGTTCGCCGCCCGCGCATTGGGGCTGGATGTCATTCCTCTCGATGTCAGCGCAAGTTCGGTCAACAAGGGCGAGAGCCTGAGGGATACGATTCGCGTGCTGGCGGATTACGGCATCGCTGCGCTGATACTCCGCCACCCTGACACGGAGTCAATGACTGTCGCGATGGCGGCGAGCGCCTGCCCTGTGATCAATGCGGGCAACGGGGCGGGGGAACATCCCGTCCAGACGCTTATCGACCTCGCCATGATCTACCAAAGGTTCGGCAGGCTGAGCGGCCTGAACGTCACGATGACGGGGGATGCGCTGCACGGGCGCACCATTCACAGCCTGATCATGGCCCTTTCCCTGTTCGGCAACAGCATCACCGTTGTCTCAGATCCGGGTCTGCGCCTGTCGTCAGACCTTGGGTCATCAGCCGTCAGAATGAGCGCTCCGAAGCTGATAGAGACCGAGTTTCTGAATAGCGGTATCCTTAAAGAGACCGACGTCTTATACATGACGCGGGTTCAGGCTGAGCGCGGCTCGGCAAACAGGCCAATCATCATGACTGAAAAGACACAACAGGATCTGAATCCAAACGCCATCGTGCTGCATCCCATGCCGCGCACGGTTGAGTTGCCGGAGTGGTTTGACGCGGATCCCCGCGCTGCCTATCTCCAGCGCAACCGCATCGGCCTTGGGGTGATGACGTATGTGCTTGGAACGGTCATTGGCGGAGGGCGCAAGGCGTGATCAGCAAGCTCCGCAAGATACTCGGTGACGGCAGCGAACGGGCCGTGAAGCGTATGCGTCCTGCCGTGGATGAAGTCAACGCGCTGGAAGGCCATTTCGCGCGGCTCAGCGACGATGAACTCAAGGGGATGACTGCCCAGTTCCGCGAGCGCCTGTCCGACAAGGACACCCTGGACGATCTTCTGCCTGAAGCGTTCGCCGTTGTGCGAGAGGCGTCAAAGCGCGTGCTTGGAATGCGGCACTTTGATGTGCAGATCATTGGCGGTATCACACTGCACCAGGGCCGCATTGCCGAGATGCGGACAGGTGAGGGAAAGACGCTCGTCGCGACGCTCCCGGTGTATCTGAATGCGCTGACAGGGAGGGGCGTCCACGTCATCACAGTGAATGACTATCTGGCCCGGCGCGACTCCTCATGGATGGGCGCTGTCTATCACGCTCTCGGCGTATCCGTCTCTTGCCTGCAGCACGACGAATCCCTGCTGTATGACCCCGACAACGAAGAGTCGGAGGATGTCATGCGTCCCGTCCACCGGCGGGAGGCGTATGAGGCGGACATCACGTACGGCACCAACTCCGAGTTCGGATTCGATTACCTGCGTGACAACCTTGCACTGACGGCCGAGCAGCGCGTGCAGCGTGAACTTGTCTACGCCATCGTGGACGAGGTCGACTACATCCTCATCGATGAGGCGCGGACGCCGTTAATCATCAGCGGTCCGGGACAGACGCCGACGCAGAGCTATGGCCAGTTCGCCCAGCTTTCACGCCGCCTGACTGAAGAGGCTGACTTCTCCATTGACCCCAAGACGCGCGCAGTGTCCCTGACGGAGGACGGCATTACCAAGGTCGAGCGCTCTCTGAACATCGACAATCTCTATGCGCCGGAGCACTATACGGCAGTCCATTTCCTTGAGAACGCGCTCAAGGCTGAGTTCGTCTACCACCGCGACAAGGAATACGTCGTTGACGGTGACGACCAGGTGGTCATTGTTGATGAGTTCACGGGCCGCCTGATGCCGGGCCGCCGCTACTCTGAGGGTCTCCACCAGGCCATTGAGGCGAAGGAGAACGTGGCCATCCGGCGGGAGTCCATGACGCTCGCCACCGTTACGCTCCAGAATTATTTCCGCATGTACGAGCGCCTCTCAGGTATGACGGGGACGGCTTCAACGGAGGCAGAGGAATTCCTCAAGATCTACAACCTTGATCCGCTGCCCATTCCCACCAACATGCCCTCCGTCCGAGAGGATAGTCCCGACCTCATCTATCTGAACGAGGATGGCAAGTTCAAGGCAATCGTCCGCACCCTCAGGGAGCTGCATGACGAGGGTAGGCCCGTGCTTGTGGGCACTGCCTCTATTGAAACGTCGGAGCGTCTCAGCGCTCTCCTTCGCAGCGAGGGACTGGAGCACGAGGTTCTGAACGCCAAGCAGCACGACCGCGAGGCGCAGATCATTGCGCAGGCCGGCCGTCTTGGGGCGATAACCGTATCCACCAACATGGCGGGTCGCGGCACAGACATCATTCTTGGCGGCAACCCCGAGGGACGGGACGCCGACGAATGGCAGCGGGAACATGATGAGGTGCTCAACCTGGGCGGCCTGTTCATCCTCGGCACCGAACGGCACGAGGCGCGGCGCATCGACAATCAGCTCCGTGGCCGGGCAGGGCGGCAGGGCGACCCCGGCGCGTCGCAATTCTATGTATCTCTAGAAGACGAGATTATCAAGCGGTTCGGCGGAGACCGGGTCAAGTCGATCATGTCATGGTCGGGCTTGAAGGATGACGATGCCGTCGAAAACCGCATGGTCTCGCGGGCCTTTGAGAATGCGCAGGTGCGTGTTGAGGGCAACAACTTTGAAGTGCGCAAGCACCTGGTCGAATATGACGACGTAATCAACCGTCAGCGCTCCATCGTCTATTCAGAGCGCGCCAAGGTTCTGCAATCAGAAGACTTGCGTGAAAACATCCGGCAGATGATTGCGGACGAGTGCGCCTTCATCGTTGACGGGCACCTGGAAGACCGCGACCCGGCCAACTGGGATGTAGAGGGATTTGTCACAGCGGCCCGCGCCGCCTTTCCCACTCCCGAATGGCTCGAGGCAGGGCAGATCCTTGATCTGACACGAAGCGAGATTACGGACGAGTTGATCGAATACGCGCTGGCCGTCTATGAGGAAATCGAAGAGAGGTTTGGCGCGGAACGGCTGCGGGAACTGGAGAGCCTTGTTCTGCTGCAGACGCTCGACAACCTCTGGGTTCAGCACCTGACAGCTATGGAGCAGATGCGCCTGAGCGCCGGACTACAAGCGTACGGGCAGCGCAATCCGCTGGTCATGTATCGGCAGGAAAGCCACGGCATGTTCCAGGAGCTGATGGACCGCCTTCGCAACGGGGTTGTCCGCACCGTGCTCCATCTTGATGTGACGGCACAGCCGGTACGGCCAACAACCCTTACCGCCCCGAACGGCGTCGCGGCAAATGGCGGGGTGGCGGCGCGCGGCGCGATGACCGAAAGCCCGATGGCGTCTCAACAGCGTGACGCGAGCGGGCAGGCGCCTGACGCCCAAGCCGCGCGCGGCCCGGTTCGACGCGCCACTCCCAAGATTAGGCGCAATGATCCCTGCTACTGCGGCAGCGGCCTCAAGTACAAGAGATGCCACGGAGTGGCCGCCTGATGTGCCGCCTTCCGGGAACACCGACGATCCCGACGGCTGAGTCGCTATGACTCCGCAGTCGCGAACCTCCGCGCAGACGGTTGTGGACGTTGAGCCGCCGCATCTCAACGAGGGTGAGGATCATCGTCCCGCGCAGGAAATCGTCGACTCGTTCGTCGAGGACGTGCGCGGCGGTGAGAACTGGTTTCTGGCCCTGCTCAATGCCGTCTCCGAATGGAGCGCGCCGAGCGAGGAACTGAAGGGTCGCACATACACCTATGTCATAGCAGGTGAGGCCTTTGACTGGCTGCTGCTCGCCGAGCGGCTCATTCAAACGGCGGGCGACGTGATACCCGAGCAAGAGGCGACACGGCTGCTGTTCGAGGGCAAGGCGCCCGTTCATATCAACGCCGACCTCTTTCGCCGCTGCATCGGCCACGGCAAGCACGCCGCCCACCTGAACTTCATGTACGGAATCGTGGTGGAGGAGGCTTTGCAGCAGGCCATCATTGAGGAGGTCGCCAAGGCGCAGCAGAATCTCGGCTCTCGTGAGAACTACATTGAGGACGAGGCCATGACGCGGCTCTATGGCGCGCCGACCGCAGATCTCCGCACGGAGTTCCGCCTCGCGACAGGCCGCAAAGGCAATGTTCCCGTCCGCACCTCATTGGACGAATTCAAGACATTCACGTACTGGCTGTTCAAGCGGCGTGTCTCCAAGAGCGATCCGGCGCGCCTGGCAAGCGATACGCGAAAGGGCATCCTCGTTCTTGAGCGCATCAAGCCGCCCCTGTGGCAGTGGTCGCAAGGAGAGAACGAGTAGGCGAACGCCGTCGTTCCTGGCGGCAACAGGGAATTGTGGGCGCTCGAGTGCGTCCGCGCAGGGAAACGGGGAGACGCAGGGTGCCGAATCGCCTGATCAATGAGACAAGCCCGTATCTACAGCAGCACGCGCACAACCCCGTGGACTGGTACCCGTGGGGGCAGGACGCGTTGGCGGCGGCGCAGGAACGCGACGTGCCTATCTTTCTCAGCATCGGCTATTCATCCTGCCACTGGTGCCATGTCATGGAACGGGAATCGTTTGAAAACGATGACACGGCCAAGCTCCTCAATGACAATTTCGTTTCTATAAAGGTGGACAGGGAAGAGCGGCCTGACATCGACTCCGTGTACATGGACGCCGTGCAGGCGTTGTCAGGTCACGGAGGCTGGCCGTTGAGCGTGTTCCTGACGCCGGACGGTTCGCCGTTCTTCGGCGGCACGTACTATCCACCGGAGGACCGCCCCGGAATGCCCGGTTTCCCACGTGTCCTGACCACCGTGCTGGAGGCGTACAGCGCGCGGAAGACTGAGATAAAGGAGGCGGGCCAGAACATCGTCGACCACCTCCGCCGCGCCACCGTCGCCTCAAGCGGGCAAGACTCGTTGCTGTCAAAGGACCTGTTCGGGGAGGCGTTTGCGCGGCTCAGCGGCTCGTTCGACGCGGCGAACGGCGGATTCATGGCCGCGCCCAAGTTCCCGCAGCCCATGCTGCTCGAATTCCTGATGCGCTATATCTCCGCCAACGATGACGATGCCAACGCCCGCGCAATCCTTGAGACCACGCTGGAGCACATGGCGGCGGGCGGGCTGTATGACCAACTCGGCGGCGGGTTTCACCGCTACAGCACGGACGCGCAATGGCTGGTGCCGCACTTTGAAAAGATGCTGTACGACAACGCCTTGCTCGTCGGCGTCTATCTTCATGCCTGGCAGCTCACCAAGCGGGACGACATTCGGCTTGTCGTAGAGGAGACTATCGATTTCCTCTTGAGAGAGATGGTGTCGCCCGAGGGAGGTTTCTACTCCACGTTGGACGCGGACAGCGAGGGCGAGGAGGGCAAGTTCTACGTCTGGACGCCGGCTGAAATCAGCGCGGCACTGGGCGATGAGCCTGCCACGGCCCTGTTCAGCGACGCGTACGGCGTGACCGAGTCCGGCAACTTTGAAGACAGTGGCTCGACCGTCCTTAGCCGCGTAGCGTCCGACGATGATCTGGCCGCACGACACAACATGTCCGTTGAAGATGTGGGGGCGTCTCTCTCCCGCTCGCGGCTGGCCTTACGGGAAGCACGAGAGGGCAGGGTGTGGCCTTTCCGCGACGAGAAGGTTCTGACCGGCTGGAACGGGCTTATGCTGCGGGCGATTGCGGAGGCAGCGGGGGCGCTCGGCAGGGAAGACTACCGCACCGCCGCCGAGAAGCAGGCAGGGTTCCTGGTTGAGACGATGCGGACACCGGAGGGACGCCTCCTGCGAACGTACAAGGACGGCGAGGCTCGCATCTCTGCCTATCTTGAAGATCACGCCAACCTTGCCAACGGCCTGCTCTCGCTCTTTGAAATCACCTTTGATAGGCGCTGGCTTGATGAAGCGATCTCGCTGGCGGACAGCATCATCGAACTCTTCTGGGACGACTCGGCATCACTCTTCTATGACATTGGGAGCGACGCGGAGACACTCGTGGTGCGCCCCCGCACCGTGTTGGACAACGCGACCCCGTCCGGCGGCGCTGCGGCTGCGGAACTCCTGCTGCGCCTTCATGCCCTCACCGGCAACGGTACCTACCACGACATTGCAGAACGGGCGCTGCGCAGCGTCCACATGTATCTGTCACGCTACCCCACGGCCGTAGGCCATTGGCTCGCCGCGCTCGATTTCGCTATCGGCTCCACCAAGGAGATTGCGCTCATCGGCGACAGGGCGGCGGATGACATGGGCGAGCTGCTGGACGCTCTGTATACGCGGTTCATGCCTAACAAGATTGTGGTTGCCGCCACGCCGGATGAGGCGTTCGAATGGGGCGATCTGCCCGTGCTGGACGGCCGCTCCATGATCAATGAGAAGGCGACCGCCTACGTCTGCGAGAATTTTATCTGCATGCTGCCTGTCACAACGGTTGAGGGCTTCCTTGAGCAGCTTGACGCGCCGCCGCCAACGGTCCAGTTCCTCGCGCCGTAGCGCAGTGACGGCATGGAGCGACTGTTTACCCCGTGGAGGGCGGAATTCGTGACAGGCCAGACCGGAGAGCAGGGCACGCCTGCCTGCTTCCTCTGTGAGAATCCAGTTCTCGACAAGGACGATGAACTGTACATCCTCCATCGCGCCGAGCGTTCGTTTATCATCCTGAATCTCTATCCGTATAACACCGGCCACCTGATGATTGCGCCGTACGAGCACATCGGCGCTTTGGAAGAGTTGCCTGCGGAGACCGGCGCGGAGATGTGGGCGCTCGCTCAGCGGAGCGTGGGCATCATCAAAGGGGAGTACGGCCCGGACGGATTCAACGTCGGAATGAACATCGGCCGTTTGGCGGGCGCGGGCGTGCCGGGACACCTGCATCTACATGTCGTGCCACGCTGGGGCGGCGACACGAATTTCATGGCGGTGGTCGGCGAGACGAAACTAGTCCCGGAGAGCCTTAACCAGACGTATGCGCGGCTAAGGCCGCTGTTTGAGGCGGGCTAAGAGGGAATCCTGGATCCCCGCATTCGCGGGAATGACGGAGTGGTGGCGGGCTATCGGTGCTCGGGGACGGGCGGCTCCGGGATGGTTCCGCCCAGGACGCGCTCAATCGCCATCACATGACTGCAAGAACTCCAGCCCTCGAAGAAGTCGCAGTCGCACGTAAAGACGCCGTCCGTGAGTTCAACGACGTGCTCGCTGTTGTCGCCAGAAATTCGGACGCGAAACGACTCGAACCTAATTCGGTCGTCTCGTTCCTCGGCGTACTTCCGCGCCTTTTCGATCTTGCTGATCAGGCTGGAATTCATCTGCAGAAACCCCCTTGAGCCTCGGTCGATTCAGGAGTCAAGCTACCCTAATCCCATTTTGTCGATGGGTGAAAGACCGGATTTTGTTGTCCCGCGCTGCCATCGGATTGGGTCATGCTACGTTCTGGGGGGTCTTGGGTCAAGGGCATAGACGCCAAATTTCATGGCCGCGCCCGCGTGGGGCGGAACTTGCCGATGTTAGGATGAGAACTGCTATGGCGCGCATTCGGGCAATCTCTCTGGATTTCTACAACACCATCGTGAGGTTCGAGCCGCGACGCGAGCAGATACAGGCCGCTTCCTGCGCCGAATTCGGCATCACATTGGACACGAACTCCGTCCTCCGTGCTTACCCGGCCGCCGACCAGTTTCTCTCAGAGGAGAATGGGAAACTTCCCCTGAGTCGCCGTACGCCGGAGGACGTGAGGGAGTTGTGGGGGCGGTACGAGATGCTGCTGCTCGCCGGCGCCGGAGTGACGGTGGACCTTGAATTGGCAAGCCGTATCTTTGAGCGGGTTTGGGAGGCTCGGCAGGGATTCGCGATGTTCCCGGATGTTGTGCCGTCGCTGCAGGCGCTCCGGGAGAACGGGTACTCCATTGGTGTCATCACCAACTTTGAGGGAGGGCTTGCCCAGACGCTCTTGGATCTTGGCATCGCTGAGTACATGTCCTTTGCGGTCACGTCGGAGGAGATCGGTGTTGCCAAGCCCAACGCTCCGATATTTGAGGAGGCGCTGAAGCGGGCAGGGGCGAGCGCCGATGAGGTTGTCCATGTGGGCGATCAGCCGCTTGCGGACGTGCAGGGCCCGGCAGCGGTTGGTATTTTACCCATTCTTCTGGATAGGGACGGCGTATTCGAGGGCTACAAGGATGCCCGCGTGATCAGCTCACTGGAGGAGTTGCCGGACCTCCTGGACCGCCTCAACGCTGAATGGACTTCCTGAATATATTCATAAGCGTCGTCTTCCCCGTCTTCCTGATGGCGGCGGTCGGCGCGCTTGTTCACCGGTTCAGGCCAATCTCACCGGAGCCGCTGAGCCAGGCAATCCTCTTCATCTTCAGCCCGGCGCTCGTGTTCAACGGCCTCGCTACCACACAGGTTGCGTTAGAGGACCTCGCCCGCATCGCCGTGTTCAGCCTGCTGCTGCTTTCGTCTCTGTACATCATTGCCAGCCTGGTCGCCCGCGCGATGAGGGTGCCCAAGGATGCCCAGACGACGTTCGTGATTGCGGCGCTGTTTATGAACGCGGGCAACTATGGCCTGCCGGTGGCGTTATTCGCGTTCGGCGACGAGGGTCTGGCCATAGCCGTCGTGTTCTTCGTGACGCAGGCCATCCTCGCGTGGACAGTAGGGGCGTTTATCGCCTCCCGGGCCCAATCGAATCTGGTCGGCTCTCTCATCTCCGTGGCCAAGCTGCCCACCAGTTACGCCGCGGTCGGTGGGCTCGCCGTCAGCATGTTGGCCATCGACCTGCCGGACTATATCCAGCAGCCCGCGCAGATCATGGGCGACGCGGCCATACCGGCCATGCTGATCGTGCTCGGGATTCAGCTTGCGTCGACGCGTGAGATGGCGGGAGCGCGGGCTATAGCAGGAGTTGTCGCCATCCGGTTGGTGCTTTCTTCCCTCGTGGCGTATGGACTTGTTCAGTTGCTGCAATTCGACGATCTGACTGCGAAGGTGCTCATTGTCGTTGCCGGAATGCCGACGGCCGTCCTGACCATCATCCTGGCGACCCAGTACAAGGGCAGACCGGAGCTTGCGAGCGGGATCGTGGTGGCAGGGACGCTTGGCAGCCTCGTCTCCGTGACCGTTGTGCTTTCGCTGGTGGGAGCGGCTTGACGCGACGACGTTAGGCGGACGAGCGGGCGGCCTCTATCTGCGTGCGAAGACTCTCCGCGGCGGCGCGGGCGGCGTCCGCAAAGTCCGGGCCCTTGGATGCATACAGGATTCCCCGCGACGAATTGACAAGCACGCCGCCGCCGTCTGCATCAAGGGTCGCCGACAGGGCCGACTCAAGCTCACCACCCTGGGTGCCGACGCCGGGAACGAGGAAAGGCATGTCGGGGCAAATCTCACGGATCCTTTGCGCTTCGGACGGGTACGTCGCGCCCGTCACGAGGCCAATGTTGCCGTTCGTGTCCCACGAGTTACTAAGGTGGGCGACGGCTTCGTAAAGGGGCATCGTGGCACTGTCGTAGGCGGCGTTGAGACCCTGCAGGTCCGC
This sequence comes from Dehalococcoidia bacterium, assembly GCA_965207115.1. GTDB lineage: Bacteria > Chloroflexota > Dehalococcoidia > UBA6926 > UBA6926 > VXMO01. The sequence goes on from CBDBLR010000003.1 coordinate 656,320, forward strand.
ACCGCCGGGGTTGGAGGTGCGACACAGGATGAACACTCCCTTGTCCTCATAATCAAGGAACGGTTGAAGGCTATCCCGCCCGAGAAACGGATTGACGGTGATGGCATCAAAGCCAATCGTCTCGAACAATCCCTTCGCGTAGAAGCGAGCGGAGTTGCCGATGTCGTTGCGCTTGGCGTCGCCGAGCACAGGCACGCGCCCGTTGACGTGGTCGACGATTCTCTCAAGCGCTGCGTATCCTGCCGAGCCATGCGCTTCATAAAACGAGAGATTCGGCTTGTAGGCAGAAACAAGATCAATCGTGGCGTCGATGATTGCGATGCAGAAGTCCGCAATGTCGCGGCCGTTCAACTCGGCGGGGTCAGGGTCAAGGCCGACGCACAGCAGGGAGCTGTTGCGCTCGCTCGCCTCGCTCAGCCGCTGCCGAAACGTCATCGTAGCCGTGGTCATCACTGCCCCTTTCCTTTTCTCGCAGCCCCCAGATTCCATCGTACCTTACGGACTGGCACGCCTATAATCTCTACGTGACCATATCAGTGCTTGGAATCGCAGGTGGGACGCGGCGCGGCGGCAACAGCGAGACGCTGCTGGAGCGGGCGCTTGCGGGGGCGCGAGACGCCGGCGCGGACACGGAACTCATTAGCCTCCTCGATCTTTCCATCAACCCCTGCATCTGCCCGCAGTCCGAAGACTGTATGCTCACCGGCGTTTGCACGGTGCTGGATGACATGCAGGGTCTTTACGCCAAGCTCCGGGCCGTCGACCTGATCTACATCGCCTTCCCTGTGACGTTTCGTGGCGTGCCCGCTCAGACCAAGGTGCTTTACGACCGAACGCAGCCAATGTGGATCCGCAAGTACGTGATGGGGCAGCAATTGCGGGGAAGCGAAGAGGCGGGAAGGGCGCTCATCATCGCCACCGCCGACCGCGATGATCCCACGGAGTTTGACGGCGCGGTGCAGGCCACGCGTTCGTGGTTGGTGAGTATGCACTTCCTTGAGGCGGAGCGACTGCTGGTTGCCGGCGTGGTGCGCCCCAACGACGTGCTGAACAAGCCTGATGCTTTGGCGGAAGCATTTGAACTCGGCGCGAGGTTGGCCCGTGGCGACTAGCAGGTCGCGACGTGGGCGGCAGAAGAAGCCGCTCAGTCTGCCTGAACTCTATGACCGCCTCTTTGCCGAATATGGCGAACAGTATTGGTGGCCGGGCGAGACACCGTTCGAAGTGATGGTGGGCGCGATCCTGACGCAGAACACGGCGTGGACGAACGTGGAGAAGGCGATCTCTGCGCTGCGGGAGGCCGATGCTCTGAACCCCAAGGCGCTGCGGACTCTGCCACTCGAAGACATTGCCGCACTGATTCGCCCGTCCGGGTATTTCAACGCCAAGGCTCTCAAACTGCGCGCGCTCGGAGATTATCTTGCCGGCTATGGCGATGACATCGAGAAAGTGTTCGCTTCCAAACCTCTCGACGAACTGCGAGGGGAGTTGCTGGCTCTCCACGGCGTTGGTCCGGAGACTGCGGATTCAATGCTGCTCTACGCCGGATACCTTCCGTCGTTCGTCATCGACGCCTACACCATTCGCGTGCTGAGTCGGCTGGGAATCATTGACGGGGACAGCAATCCAAAATATGAGGATGTGCGCGCCTTATTCCAGGGGTCTCTCCCGACGGACGTCCAGTTGTTCAATGAGTACCATGCGCTATTCGTGGCGCATGGCAAGGACGTGTGCAAGTCCCGAAAGCCCTTGTGTTCAGAATGCGTGCTGGTAGAGCTCTGCCCGGTAGGTAGCAGCGTTACGGCTTAGGTTTGCGTTTCGAGAGTTACCGGTTCCCGCGAAGGCGGGAAGGACAGAAGGGACTAGTCAGTGCGGCGTTCGTCACCGATTGGGTAAACGTCCGTCAGGAACTGATAGAAGTCTGAATCGAGCGGAACCACAAGGGTTGTGCCGTCAGTCAAGGAAACCTCATATGCTTCAAGGGTTCTGACGAAGTGGTAGAAATCGCGGTCGGTGTCAATGGCTCGACCCTGGATTCCGATGGCCTCCGCTTCACCTTCACCACGAATGGTCCGCGCTCGCTCGTTGGCCTCCGCGAGAATCTGGGCGCGCTGCAGATCGGCTTCAGCCTCGATCTTGGCTCTTTCCTCTTCACCTTCGGCGCGGAAGCGGTTGGCGATACGGATTCGCTCCGAGCGCATCCGGTCGTAGACGCTGCTGGCAACCTCAGGCGGGAAGTCTGCTCCGACGATGCGGACGTCAACAACAGACATGCCGAATTCCTGTGCTTTGATGTCACTGCGCTCTGTGACGTTGCGCATGAGAGACTCACGGTTATCGCGGATGACTTCGATCTGATCGTGCGTGGCGACCTCCTCACGGATTTCTGAGGAAATGATGGCCTCCAACCTGCCGCGAGCGCCCAACTCAGTGCGGACGACCTCGAAGAACTGCCGGGCGTTGATAATGCGGTAACGGGCGTAGGAGTCGATGATGAGAGCCTTTTTCTCGGCGGTCAGGAATTCGGACGGCTCCGAGTCAAACCGCAGCAGGCGCTTTTCTATCCGGTGTACAGACTCAATGAACGGCGTCTTGAAGCGGAGGCCGGGTTCGGTGGCCTCACGTCGATACTCTCCGAGGCGGGTAATGATGACCTGTTCAGTCTCGTCGACGACATACACGCCCTGACTGAGAAGAATAAGGAGGGCGCCTCCCACCAAGACGACGGCAATTGTGATCAGTCGCTGTATGTTCGGGCGTGCGGCGGGCTGCTGCATGACTAGGCCCCCGCTGTTCCCTGGTCGGTCAGCGGCAGGAACGGCAGAACGTTGGCGCCGATTTCATCGTCGACGACGATAACCTCGACCCTCGGGAGGATACGCTCCATCATTTCGATATAGAGGCGGCGACGTGTTGCTTCGGGGTGGCTGCGGTACTCACGCAGTCGCTCAAGGAACCGGCTGGCATTACCCGTCGCCTCACGCACGCGCTCTACCTTGAACGCCTCGGCTGCCTGGACAACGCGCGCGGCCTCACCGCGGGCACGGGGGACAATGTCTTCCCGATACGCCTCGCCTTCGTTGATGAATCGGGCGCGGTCCTCGCGGGCGCTGATGACGTCCTTGAAAGCCTCCTGTACTTCGTCAGGCGGCTGGACGTCCTGCAACTGCACGTTAATGACCATGATCCCGGTGCCGTAGTCATCCAGCAGCCGCTGCAAGAGCTGTTGCGTTTCAACTTGAACGACTTCCTTGCCGGTCGTCAGCACATCATCAATGGGTCGCTGCCCCACGACCTGCCTGAGTGCCGAGGCCGTGGCGTCTCGCAGAGTTTCCCCGTCGGGGTGTCCACCCTCTGACGGATCCTTGACGTTGAAGAGGAATGCGCCGGCGTCACGGATACGGTATTGAACAACCAGCTGAGCATCGACGAGGTTCTCGTCGCCGGTGATCATGCGTGACTCGGCAGATCTCTGAACGGCGCCCTCACCGGAACCAATCTCTCCGACGCTTCGGAATCCAAGCTCCATGCTCTGGACGCGCTGAATGCTCAATACGTCCTGTCGCTCCACAGGCCAGGGAATATGCCAGTGCAGCCCCTCTGTCTGTTGGTCGCCGTTCCAGTTTCCGAAAGTTCGGACGATGGCGACCTCACCGGGGTTGACGATGTAAATGCCGGAGCCAAGCCACACGAGGACGATGACCCCAAGAAGGATTCCGCCGATGCGGCCGATCGGCATAGCAGGGCGTTGACCGTCTCCTTCGGCAGCAGGGCGTCGGGGGGGGCCTTGGCTGTCGCCTGAGCCGCCACCCTTCAGCCGATTGATCAGGTCACGAATCGGGCGCAAAAGCTCATCGAGCTCGCTGTCACCCTCTCTGCGGGGTTGTCGCTGATAGCCCATGACGCGTGGTAACCGCACTAGAGGGTGCGTCCCGCGTTTGCCGAGAAAATCGAAGTGAACACTTTCACGCTCCCATTATAAGCAGATTGGGAGCGTGGTAGGGGAGAGTGCACGCCTTGAAGTTCCTGCCTCTAGACCAATTCAAAGGCTAGCCGGACTCAGAGTCTTCTGTAGCGGCAACGGCGGGCTCCGGCTCGTTGATTGTCTGAACGATCATCTCTGAGAGATCAAGAACACGCATGGTCTCGTCCTGGCCGGTTACGCGCACACCATCCTCAAACATCTGGGCGCAGAATGGGCAGGCGACGGCAATGACATCGGCTCCCGCCTCAATGGCGTGCCGTGTGCGTCGGTGGTTGATCTTCTCGTGGCCGGGTCCGTCTTCCATCCACATGTGTCCGCCACCAGCGCCGCAGCAGAACGCGCGGTTGCGGTTCATCCCCATCTCCGTGACCTTGTCGACGCCGGGGATGGCGTCTGCGACTTCACGCGGCGCATCGTAGACGCCGTTGTGCCTGCCGAGGTAGCAAGGATCGTGGTAGGTGACGGTGCCGAACGTCGGCCCCTGTCTGGTCTGATCAAGCGTCAGCCTGCCATCCGCGACGAGACTCTGGAGATACTGCGTGTGGTGCATGACCTGGTAATTGCCGCCGAACTCCGGGTATTCGTTCGAGATGGTGTTGAAGCAGTGAGGGCAGGTTGTGACTATTGTCTTGACGCCGTAACGGTCCAGCGTCTCCACGTTCTGCATCGCCTGCAGCTGGAAGAGGTACTCCATGCCGATGCGGCGAGCGGGGTCGCCGGTGCAGGACTCTTCATCTCCGAGGATGGCGAACTTGATTCCGGCGTTGATGAGGATGCGACCGGTTGCGCGTGCGATGCGCATGGAGCGGTCTTCCATTGAAGCGGCGCAGCCGACCCAATACAGGACTTCCAACTCCTCCGGTTTTTCAACCTCGGATATGAGCGGGACATCGAGCCCCTCAGCCCATTCCGTTCGGGTGCGGCTCATGCCGCTCCACGGGTGCCCGCGCGTTTCGAGGCTGCGCAGCGCCGCCTCTGCCGTTTCCGGCAAGCGTCCTTCGTTCATAACCAGGGCGCGGCGCATTTCAACGATTGTCGGGACGTGTTCGATAAAGACAGGGCAGGCCTCCATGCACGCGCCGCACGTGACGCATGACCAGAGGTCTTCCTCATCAACGACCTCACCGGCCGGAGCCATGATGAGCTCCTGATCCACTTTGGACTCGTCGCCGCCCGCCTTGTACAGGGCATTGCCGTAGGAGCCGACGTATCCCTTAAGGTTCTGGATGACCATCATCGGCGAAAGGGTCTTACCGGTGATGTTGGCAGGGCAGTTGTCCGTGCAGCGGCTGCATCGCGTGCAGGCGTCGCCGTCCATGAGCTGCTTCCATGTGAAATCGGTCAGCGTTGCCGCGCCGAATGTCTCCCGCGTTTCAAGGTTGGGGATGGCCTGCAGCTTGCCGCGTGGCTCAAGGTTGCGGAAGAACCAGTTGGCGGGAGAAATCCACGTGTGGCTGAACTTGGACAGCGTGAATGCGGCGTACAGCAGGGAACCCAGGACGGTGGCCGAGTGCGCCCACCAGATGCCCCGATAAAGCGTTTCCGCCGTGTCTGCACGGATGCCGACGAATTCGTAGAAGAATGCGGCGAATGCAAAGCCGCCGGGCGACCAGATAGCCCAGTCCGGATGGTCAAGATACTCGATGCCGAATGAGGTCTCGCCCAGCTGCCTGAGCCCCTCAAGTCCGAAACCCTGGAAGATAAGGATGATGGCGAGTGTCAGGATGATCTTGTCATCAAGGAGTCCGGGTGAGTGTGGTTTTCCGATAGCTGAGCGGCGGAAGATTGCCATTGTGAGTCCGGCAAGGGCCATAAGTCCGCCGATGTCCCACGCAAGGGAGGAGTAGAGGTACCAATTGCCGATGGGCCACTCCAACACTCCCTGGTGTTCGAGCGGGTAGAGGAACTCTTCTTCGATGGTGCCGACAGCGGTTCCAAGGAAGAGCATGGACGCGCCCCAGAAGATGAGTAGGTGCATGAAGCCGCCGTAGCGGTCTCGCAGGAATTTCTCATGGCCGTACCCCTGAGTAACGAGGAGACGGGCGAACGCGAAGCCGCGCGTGATGGGGTTGCCAAGCCGGTCTGCCGGCTGGCCTAACTTCCAGAGCTGAGCACGCTCATAGAGCTTGTAGAAGATGTAGGCGACCGTGAGACCGGCAAGCGCGAAGAGGATCCACTTGAGGTCGCCGATTGTCCAGAGAAATTCCTTTTCAGGAGTCACTGTGCCACCCCTCCTGCCCAGTTTCGGCTGTTCCAGTCGCCGCTCGGGGAAGTATAGCACGAGGTAGGGGAATTCCGGGTTGGAAACCACTGTTCACGTGGCACCCGCCCCGTTTGTGCAATTTGACACTATTCAACGCAGAATGCTATACATTTATTGCCTCCAGATGCTGGGGGCGTTCCCATGTAAGAAGGGTTTTTGGGGGTATGAATGCGCATCATCGTTACCGTTAAACAGGTGCCTGATCCGGAGGCGCCGCAAAGCTCATTCACGGCAGATCGGGCGGCCAAGAGAGTGGCCGTTGCGTCAAGCGTGCCGGCGGCCGTGAGCGACTATGACAACTATGCGACGGAGGCGGCGCTTCGTATCAAGGACGCCGATACCGATTCAACAGTCAGCGTCGTCAGCCTTGGAGAGAGTCACGTGCTGGACGTGATCAAGCGACCGCTTGCTATGGGCGCTGATGATCTCTTCCTGGTGCAGGACCCTGATCTGCCGAACGGCGATCCGGTAACTGTTGCTGCGGCGCTTGCGGCGGCAATTCGCAAGATTGGTGATTTCGATCTGATTCTCTCCGGTAGGCAGTCATCCGACCTTGACCAGGGAATTGTGGCGACGGCGCTGGCTGCGATCCTCGATATTCCTGTTCTCACAAACGCGATTGCGATTGAGGCCAGCGGAGACGAGGTGCAGATTGCCCGCATCGTTGATGACGGCATCGACACGGTGGCGGCGCGACTGCCCGCACTGGTAACGGTGTCCAACGAGCTCGGTCAGCCCCGATACGCGACGATGCGCGGCATCATGGCGGCCCGTCGCGTGGATCCGACGGTGTGGGGCAAGGGAGACCTTGAGGCGATGGACGCGGCCGATCCGTTCACGCAGGTCGTTGACCTGTTCGCGCCTGAGAAGTCATCCAACGTCGAGATGATTGAGGGCGAGACACCGGCTGAGGCGGCCAAGGCGTTGGCGCTGAGACTGCGCGAAGAGCGCCTGATTTAGACCGGCCCAACACAGAGACAATTCCGAATCACGGAACGAGAAGGAGAATAACAAATGGCCGGTGAGAACGGCATTCTGATAGTTGCGGAGACGGGCGCGGACGGCTCACTGAGTTCAATCACAAACGAGTTGATGTCGGCGGCGCAAGGTCTGGCGGCTGACCTGGGCGAGCCGATTTCGGCTGCGCTCATCGGGAACGGCGTGGGAGACCGCGCGCAGGACATCATCAATCTGGGCGCGGACACCGTTTACCAGGTGGACGGCGACCAATTCGCCAGCTACCTGAACGAGACATACACCCCGGCAGTCATTGCCATCGCGCAGCAGGCAAACCCGCGCATCATCCTGATTGGCCACACGCCGAACGGGCGCGACCTCGGGCCATACCTTGCGGTACGCCTGCAGACAGGCATTGCGTCCGACACGTCCGGGCTGAGCATCGCGGACGGTCAGCTGCAAGCAGCGCGATCCGTAGCGGGCGGCCTGTTCCGGCAGGTTGTTTCATTCCCGAAGATGCCGGCCATTGCGACGGTTCACATGAAGGCGTATGACGGCGCGGAGCCGCAGAGTGGCCGATCCGGCAACGTAGTCAACGTTGACGTTGGCCTGGACGCCTCATCCGTGCGCTCCCGTTTCGTCAAGCATGAGGACGCGCAGGTTGAGGGCATCCGTCTTGAGGACGCGACGATCGTTGTGACCGGCGGGCGTGGCATGGGTGATGAGGCCGGTTTCAACGAGCTCTATAAGCTCCAGGCGTTGCTGCCGCAGGCCGCGGTTGGCGCGACACGCGCGGCGACGGACTCCGGTTTCTGTGAGCAAGATCTGATGATTGGCATCACGGGGCGCGTTGTCTCCCCGGATGTCTACATTGCGATTGCATTGTCCGGCGCGAGCCAGCACATGGCGGGCTGCTCCGGCTCCAAGAACATCGTGGCAATCAACCGCGATCCTGAGGCGAATATCTTCAGTGAGTCGCGCTTCGGCGTCGTTGGGGACTACAAGCAGGTGCTGCCGGCGCTCATTGAAGAAGTTCAGAAGCTGATGCAGGGCTAAACGGCCCATCGTTTCGTTACGACGAAAAACGTCGGGGCGGCTGAAGAGCCGCCCCGATTTTCGTTTTGCCGGCAGGTGATTTACCTGGTCGAATAGCCGTCCTGGGCGTCTGCTCTTTCAAGTTCCTCAAGGAACTCGGCGGCGTTGACAATGCGAGCGTTGGCGTAGGTGCGTAAGGGGAGGAGATGTTGCCTGTCGCCAGTAACGAGGAAATCCGCGTTGGCAGCGGCGACGCAATCTAGGATTAGATCGTCAGGCACGTGGCCGGTGACGCCGGTGGCGACTGGGGGTGGGTTAATCAGCGTGGCGACGGACAGCAGTTTTGAGATTGAGCCAGAGATTTGGTCCAGAGTCCAGTGGAATCGACGAGCCATAGCCCTCGAATACTCATCAAGGATTGTCGGACAAACGTATAGTTCGAAACGACTATCTCCCACGTAATCTACGACGCGAGATTCGTTTCCAACGTAGGTAGCTCCGGACACCAAGATATTTGTGTCAAGAACCGTGATCACGAGTCTTGTTGGTCGTATTCGTCACGGACTTCACGGACGATATCCATCACATCTTCAGGCTTGATGCCGAACTTCTCGGCCTGCTGTTGGCCGTAGCGGCGAATCTCTTCCCAGTCACGACGCCACAAGTGTTTGTCAACGGCCTTGCGGAGGAATTCGCTGCGGGAGCAGCTTTCTGATTTGGCAGCCTCGTTGATACGGTCGGCGAGTTCCTTTGGGACTGTAAATGTGATTCTCTCTGTTGCCTGTGCCATGTCTCAGCGCCTTCCAGTCGGGTCTCGTGTTTTCTGGTAACAGTATGGCCAAAACGTCAACGGGGCGCTCCGGCCGGAGCGCCCCGTTCTATTGCCGGTCTTGTAAGAGTGCTAGCTCTCTGCGCTGCCGTCGATGATCTTTTGGGCGAGGTGCTGCGGCACTTCTTCGTAGTGAGAGAAGCGCATGGTATATGAGGCGCGGCCCTGCGTCATGGAGCGGAGCTCGGTTGAGTAGCGGAGCACTTCCGACATCGGGGCCTCAGCCTGCACCGTGGTGACCTCATTCTCTGTCGTCATGCCCTGTACGTGGGCACGCTTGGAGTTGAGGTTACCGATCACGTCGCCGGTGAAGTCGTCCGGAGTGATGACTTCGAGCGTCATAACCGGCTCGAGGAGAACAGGCTGCGCCTGCTGGATGCCCTGTTTTAGGGCAGTGGACGCGGCGATCTTGAACGCCATTTCCGATGAATCGACAGCATGGAAGCTGCCGTCCACGAGCACGGCGCGCACATCGACGATCGGGAAATGAGCCACTGCTCCCTCCGGCAGCGTCTCACGGATGCCCTTTTCGACGGCGGGGATGAAGTTCTTGGGTACAGAGCCGCCAACGACCTTCTCGCCGAACTCAAAGCCGTCGCCGCGACTAAGCGGTTCCAGCTGAAGGACGACGTGGCCGTACTGACCATGGCCACCGGTCTGCTTCTTATGCTTGTATTCGGCGCGTGTTGAGACGCGGATCGTCTCGCGGTAGGGCACCTTGGGAGTGCCGGTCTCCACTTCCACGCCGAACTTTCGGGCCAACTTCTGAACGGCAACGTCGATGTGGGAATCGCCAAGGCCGGAAACGATGATCTCATGTGTGTCGCTCTCACGGGTCATCGTGAGGCTTGGGTCCTCCTCGAGTAGCCGCGCGAGGGCCGGGCCCATCTTGTCCTGGTCTGCCTTGGTCTTGGCCTCAACAGCCACGCTGAAGATTGGCTCCGGGAACTGAATGGCGGGGAGAGCTATGCCTGCTTCACGCGTTGACAGTGTGTCGCCGGTGCGTGTTACGCCGAGCTTGGCGACCGCGCCGATGTCTCCGGGGGCGAGGCTGTCCGCGTTGGCGTGTTCCTTGCCGATAGGAATGATGATCTGCGCGATGCGCTCCTGCTCATTGTGGGCGGTGTTCCAGGCGTGGCTGTTGGTTTGCATAGCGCCGGATTGCACGCGGAAGTAGGACAGCTTACCAACGAACGGGTCCGCCGTCGTCTTAAAGATGAGGGCCGCGAGCGCGCCGTCCGAGTCCGGGGTGATGGTCGCCTCTTCGCCGGAAGCGGTCTGAGCGGACGGGGCGACCACATCCGCAGGGCTCGGCGCAAGGTTTGCCAGGACATTCAGCAGGGCATCCGTGCCCGCGCCTGCCTGGCCGGACGCGGCGAGCACCGGAAAGACATCGCCCGACGTGACGCCTGTCCGAAGCGCGGCAAGCAATTCCTCGTCCGTGATGTCCTCACCCTCAAGGTACTTGGTGGCGAGGTCATCATCCGCTTCTGCCGCGGCCTCGATGACCTGCTCTCGGTAGGAGTCGATGTCCACGCCCAGGTCGGCGGTAACGTCCGATTCCGTGCCGTCCTCCAGATACGCCTTCCTGTTCATCACATCGACCACGCCGCGGAACGAATCACCCGCGCCGATGGAGACGATGACTGGAGCGCAGCCGTTTCCATAACGATTGCGAAGCATCGAGAACATGGCGTCATAGTCTGCGTTCTCGCGGTCCATCTTGCCGAGGACGATCAGGCGGGCGAGGCCGCGCTCCGATGCTCTCCTCCACGCGGCGTCCGTGCCGACCTGAGGGCCGGTGGAGGCATCGATCGCGATGAGGGCTGAATCGGCGACGAGCAGGCCGCTGAGCATCTCGCCAAGGAAGTCCATGTAACCCGGCGTGTCGAGGATGTTGAGCTTCTTGCCGGCCCACTCAACGGGCAGGACGGAGAGGTTGACGGATCCGCCGCGGCGCTCCTCTTCGGGTTCGAAGTCGGAGGCCGTGGTGCCGTCCTCGATCTTCCCCATTCGACTCAGCGCGCCAGACCGAAACAGCAGGCGCTCTGCGAGCGTTGTCTTGCCGTCCCCGTTGTGTCCCAAGAGCACGATATTGCGAATGTCGGATGTCGAGTAGTTCTGCATTCTCCTCCCCCCAACTGCCGGTCTGCCTGGCGGCGACCGGGTGATTTATCGAACCATTCTACGGCAGGGCGCGCAGTGTCTCAATGCGCCGCGCCTATACTGGCCACATGGGTCCCGTTCTGCCCCTCCGAATAGCAATTCTCGCTGCGGCGGTTCTTGGGGCGTTGATGGCGCTGCCAGGGTGCGTCGCGCCCGCGGGGGACATCATTGCCGGAGTCCGGGCGTCCGCGGCGCATGACAGCTTCAACATCGCGGTGTGGGAGCTGCGTCATGCCTCAGACATCGTTGCGGCGCTCAACACACCTCCCGAGAATCCCGACGCCATCGACGAGTATTTCGAGACGACTGCACGACTCCGTGAGGCGACGGGCAGGGCAGAGTGGCTGTTGGCAAACCGGCCTGCCGATGATCCCGAATTGCTTGAGGCGTTGGAACGAGAGGAAGCTATCGAACGCGACCTTGAGGATATTCGGGCGCGGGCGACGCTGGCGCTGCGTGGACTGACGATGAACACGATGCGCGAGGCAGGTCTGGTTTCGGATCCGCCGGTGCTGGGCGACATTGTCTTTCCTCCGGTTTCGTTCGTGATGGAAAATTTGCCGCGGGTGGTGATTGTTTCGCCGCGCGACCGAATCACATTGATGGAGTCGGTGCCGTTACGGCCGGACATCTCGACGGAAGAGATTCGGCGACTGGAACAAGCGCTGTCAGATAGGGGGCTCTCGGCGCTTGTGGTGAACATCGGTGGGATGGGAACGTATCCGGCGCTGGTCAAGGCAACATCCACGCGTGAATTCACCGTTCGGACGATTCTGCATGAATGGGTCCATCACTACCTGTTCTTCCATCCGCTGGGGCAACGGTATGGAGCGGGCGGCGATATGACAACAATCAATGAGACGGTGGCGAACATGGTGGCGGCGGAGACGGGGGCGTTGGCCCTGGATCAACCGCCGCCGGTGTTCCGTGTGCCAGAGCCGCCCACGGAGACGCATCGCGATCCGGGTGTGTTTGAGTTCGGGGCGTACATGAGGGAGACACGTGTGGAGGCTGAGCGACTGCTTGCGAACGGTTTAGTCGATGAGGCGGAGACCTACATGGAGGAGCGGCGCGTCCACCTGAACGAAACGCATGGCTATGCGATTCGGAAGATTAACCAGGCGTATTTCGCGTTTCATGGGAGCTACGCAGACTCGCCGGCGGGAGGGACAGTCAGCCCGATCTATGGGCAGCTGATCGAGGTACGGAAACAGGCGGGGTCCGTGGCCGAATTTCTGAGGACAGTCCGGGAAATCAAGAGTCCTGCGGATCTGGAGCAGTTAGCGGAGGCGGAGTAGGGGAAAACTCATGCCCCTTGCTAATTCTTTTCGACGAGGCGACCGGTAAGGTACTTGTGGATAACGCTGGAGAGCAGAGTTTGGTAGGGGATGCCTTCCTCACTGGCCCGCAAATGGGCAAGTTTGTAATCCCGTTCCGTGAAACGGAGATTCACCCGCTTGGTCTTGTTGAAGGTATTCCGGGCGGCCTGAGTAGCAGCCTCAATTTCCCCCTCAACGTTGTCTACGGAGCGAAGCTCATCGCGTTCGAACCGCTCGAGAATGTCCCGCTCTTCCTGATCCATCCTGGAGATCATGGTGTTACCTCCTGCCGTAGTCTCGCATTGCTTTCTGGCTGGGGATTATTGTCTTGAGGAATCTGCTGCCGTCCTCTTGAAGTACAAACGGCACCAAGTGCAGATAGTCGTCAATGTCTACGACGTAGATCATCTGATGTGGATACCGTTCCTGATTCGGATGCTCCACGACGTCTACCAAGCCTCCCTGTTCGATAGCGGATATCGCATTCTCGAAAGATACTCCTCGTTGTTCAATCAATTCTCTATTCTTCTCCGTGTTCCACTCAAACTCGTTGGCCATGCGCCCAATGTAGCACAATGTGTGCGCTTCGTGTGCTTATTGTGTGCATTATAGCACGCATTATGCAGTTGTTCACACTGTGGCTCAGCCCCTCGTCGTTGTTGTGCGGTGACGATGCCGGCGATTGGAAAGAAGAAGCCCCGGGAGAGCATTGCTCTCCCGGGGCTTCTGTGTTGCCGAACTTAGTGCGGGATTGGCTACGTGACGGTGAACTCGCTCCACATACCGAGCTGGTAGTGGGTGGCCACGTTGCAAAGGAGCATGTACTCACCTGCGTCGAGGCTCAAGGTAAGCTCGTCCGAGCCGTCTGCGGGCAGGTCAGCCTCAAGCAGGCTGCCAAGAACAGTGCCGACTCCGTCGACCATGTTGCCGCTCTCAGAGATTAGACCGGCCTCCGTGGGCAGGTCAGTGAGGTCTGCGGCCATGCCGGCTTCATTGAGCTTGACGACCTTGAACTCATGCGCGATCAGGCCCACGTTCGAGATGTCGAACGTCACCGAGCCCACGGCGATCGAACCTGGGGAGGCAACCATGGTGTATGTGCCGCCCTGGTCATCCATTGAAATTGCGACCGTATTGCTGCTGCCGCTTGATCCGCCCCCGTCATCGCCATTGCCGCCGTTGCCTCCACAGGCAATCACTCCTAGTGAGCCAACGATAAACAGAAGACCAACAAGATAAACAAGAGACCTGCGCATGTCTTTAGGAATCCCCCTTTTGATACGTGCTTTAGTGCGTATTGTCAGCTTGTTAAATGTATCACATTTGAATACGGACAGGGCGTGTGAGGAACGCGTTCAGGCTGCTTTATCGAGGGACGAGCATAGCGTAGGATGAGTTGATGCTGATCAATCAGTCGGTCTCGGGGTCGGCGCTGCGGGCCAGCGGACTCGCGTATTGGGAACTGCTCAAGCCGCGCGTAACGATTCTCCTGACGTTCCTGGGCGCCGCCGCCGCCGTCATCGCTTCAGGCGCAGATCCGGCACAGTCTGGCAGGGTGGCCTTGATTACACTGGCCGTCTTTCTTGGGAGCGGCGGGTCGAATGGGCTGACAAATTATCTTGATAGGGCGCTTGACGCGCGTATGTACCGGACACGTGGACGGAGCATCCCGAGTGGCCGCATCGTTTCGGCGGAACGCGGTCTGTACTGGTCGGCCGGGTGGGTGCTGGCAGGAGTCACGCTAGCATTCCTGGTGCATCCATTGGCGGCGCTGGCGGGGGCCACTGGCACGCTCGCAGCAATATCGTTCCGCAAGACGGAGGCGACGCATTTTCTGGGCGGCGTCTCGAGCGCTGCGCCGGTGGCGGCCGGTTGGTTGGCGATGGACCCCTCGTTGAGCCCGACGATTGGGCTGTTGGGCGCGTTCGTCGGCGTGTGGGTGATCCATCACGTGTGGGCGATCATGCTGTTCTATCGGTCAGATTATCTTCAGGCAGGGGTGGGCATCTTTCCGCTTCGGTCAGCATGGCAGAGCGCACGGCCGCTGTTCCTATCGTTGGCTGTATTGCTGGTTGTTTTGGTGGCGGCGATGGGCTTCGTGGCGGAACAGGGCATCGTGTACTGGGTGATGGCAGGGGGGTTCGCGCTCTATAACATCTGGGGGACGATGCAGTTGGAGCGGGAGTCCCTTAGTCCCGCCGTTCAACGCCGCCGCTTCAAGACGGCATCCTACAGTCTGTTGTGCGGCGTGTTCACGGCCTTGTTGGTCACGACTGTGTTGACCGCAGTACAGTGAGCCTCCCCTTGTAGCCGATCTTCGGAATCGCATGACAACGTCCACTCCGTATTTCCGTGTGACGAGCCCGGGCGAGTCCCTCGTGCCGGGTCCGCGAACCGGTGTCCTCATCACGCCTCATGGGCAAATTCAGACGCCTGCATTCTTACCCGTGGCGACGCAAGGCAGTGTGAAGGCATTGTCTCCGTCTGACGTGGTGTCGCTGGGCGGACAGGTGGTGATCTGCAACGCGTATCACCTTGCTCTGAGGCCGGGCGTGGACTTGATAGAACAGGCGGGCGGGCTGCACGGGTTCATGGGATGGGATCGACCCATCGCGACCGACTCCGGCGGCTTCCAGATGACTTCGCTGGCCCACCGACTTCGTATCTCGGACGAGGCAGTTACGTTTCTTTCCCATATCGACGGGACTCAATTCCACCTGTCGCCGGAATCCGCAGTTGCGCTGCAGGAACGGTTGGGCGCGGACATGATCATGTGCCTCGATCAGCCGCTGAATTACGGCGTTGATAGGGATGGCGTCGAGCGCGCATTGGTTCGCACGCATCTGTGGGCGGAGCGTTCGGCACGCGCCCACCACCCGGAAATGGGACTGTTGTACGGGATCGCGCAGGGCGGAACAGAAGCTGATCTTCGGGAAGAGTCGTCACGGTTTGTCGCCGCGCTTGATGGGACCCAAGGTATCGCCATAGGCGGTCTGAGCCTCGGTGAGCCGAAGGACGTGATGTGGGAGATGGTGGACGTTTCCATGCCGCTGCTGCCGTCTCACAAGCCACGACACTTGTTGGGGGTGGGTTCCCCGGAGGATATTGTGGAGGGAGTGGCGCGGGGCATCGACACGTTCGACTGCGCGTTGCCGACACGAGTGGCGAGGAACGGGGCATTGTACACGCCGCAAGGTCGGGTGGACATCCTGAACGCGCGGTACACGCAGGATCTGGGGCCAGTGATGGAGGCCTGCGACTGCGAGACCTGCGGGACACACTCCGCCGCGTATCTTCAGCACCTGTTCAAGGCGAAAGAGTTACTCGCGTATCGGCTGGCGAGCATTCACAATCTGCGGTTCATTCATCGCCTGTTTGATGACGCGCGATCTGCCATCACAGCAGGGACATATGAGCAGTTCAGGCGGGATTTTCATGCCGCATACACGCCAAGTGACGCGGCGGCGCGGGAGGAGCAGCGCGGCCTGTGGCTGCGTTCACAACAGGCGCGCGAACAGGCGAATCTGCCTGACGAATGGGAGTCGGATCCAGGGCTGGATTAGATTCGGCGGAGTAGTGGAGGTTAGCCGCCGGCGACGGCGGGGACAATGCTAACCTCGTCGCCCTCCTTGAGGGGCGTTTCGAGGCCGCTAAGGAATCGGACATCCTCGCCATTCACGTAGATATTGACGAACCGGTGGAGTTCCCCCTCGTCGTTGAAAAGGCGCTCCTTGATTCCGGGGAAGCGCTCATTGAGGATCGCGAGCGCGCCATCAAGCCGATCACTGCTGGCTTCAATCTCGTCGACGCCATCCGTCACCCGCCTCAGGGGCGTGGGAATCTTGACTGTGACCGACATAGACAACTGGCTCCTTTGATCTTGTTTGTGTGTTCTCTTTGCGAGAGTGAACTTGCCACGCATGCGTGGCGTTTCTATAACTATAGCGGAACGGCTGAGGCGTTGGCAGTCAGCCCTCGATGACGTCCCCGGGGACGGGGTCGACGCGGACGCCCTTTGACGTGACCCAATCTATGCCGCGGTCAACTTCCTCCTGAGCGCCTTCGAGTTCCAGGACGACCCAGCCCTGGTCCTCTTCCACGTTGGCGCGGCGGATGTTTGTGACCAATTCAAATTCGCGTCCCAGGGACCAGATGATTGGCTCCTGGATGAGCTCCGATGCAAACGTGAACCGAACCCGAACCTTGGCCATGATTACCCCCATAAACCCCTGTTATTCCGGTTTGACGTCGAATCAGGCGGGATGCGGCTAGGCATCCTCGGCCTTGATGGCGTCTTCGAAGTCGCGCAACGAGGCATTGATATTGACGGTCTGCGCCACGTCCTGAACCGCCTCCTGCGTCTTGAGGCCGTTGCCGGTGATATAGGCGACGGTTACCTCATCCTTCCCGATGAGGCCTTTGGCAGCCAGCTTGCGGAGGACGCCAATGGTGACGCCACCGGCAGTCTCGGCAAAGATGCCTTCCGTCTGGGCGAGGAGCTTCATGGAATCGACGATCTCCTCGTCGTTGACGGCGTGACCGGTGCCGTCGCTGTCTTCGATAACCTTGAGGGCGTAATAGCCATCTGCGGGGTTGCCGATAGCGAGCGACTTGGCGACGGTATCGGGCCGGACGGGACGAATGTCCTTGATGCCGGCATCGTAGGCGGACACGATGGGCGATGACCCTTCCGCCTGGGCGATGTGCATCTTCGTGTTCGGCTTGCCGATTATGCCGATGTCGTGAAGCTCGTTGAGGCCTTTCCAGATCTTGGTGAACATGGAGCCGGAAGCGGCAGGAACGATGGCATGATCAGGCGCCCGCCAGCCGAGTTGCTCCGCTGCCTCATAACCCAGCGTCTTGGAGCCCTCCGAATAGTAGGGGCGCACGTTGATGTTGACGAATGCCCAGCCGTAACGATCCGCGATCTCCGAGCAGAGTCGGTTCACATCGTCATAGCTGCCGTTGACGGCGACCAGGGTAGGGCCATAGATGGCTGCGCCTACAACCTTGCCGAGTTCGAGATCGGCAGGTATGAAGACGTAACACCTGATGCCGGCGCGCGCGGCGTGAGCAGCAACGGATCCGGCGAGGTTGCCGGTGGAGGCGCATGCAAGAGTGTCGAATCCGAAATCACGGGCGGCGGTGGCGGCAACCGAAACGACGCGGTCCTTGAAGGAGTAGGTCGGGTTGACGCAGTCGTTCTTGAGATAGAGTTCGTTCAGCCCAAGCGCCTTGCCGAGCCGATCCGCTTTGATTAGAGGCGTGAGGCCGGCGTTGATGTCAACGCGATTCTCAGGATCAGCCGGCAGGAGTTCAGCGTACCGCCACATGGAGGGAGGGCCGTTCTTGATGGACTCACGGGACATGACGCGGGCAATCGCGTCGTAGTCATACTGAACCTCGAGCGGCCCGAAACAGAAGTCACAGACGTTGATGGGCAGGAGCTCGGATTCTCGCGAGCACTCCTTGCATCTGAGCGCTGTCGTGTAGGGCATTCAGTTTTCCCTCAAGTCCGTTTGGACACGCCGTCCGCCGGCTGTGGTTGCCATGGCGGTCAGGTTCCTGCGCCGTCGCTGGTTAGTTCAGCGATGCGTTCAATCATGCGGCCGACATCACCAACTCGCTTCTCCACGCCCATTTCGTCCAGGTAACCCTCGTAGAAATTCTTGTGAAGCTCGTTCGCGACTCCGAATCCGTAACGCACAGTTTCGTCATAGTCGTTTTCCGCGAGGAACGAGTTCAGCACGTTGTATAACCCGCGATGAGAGTCATGGTTGATTCCCCGCTGCTCGCCCACGGCCTTTATTGCCTGCGCGGCGGCACCCCACGCCTTTTCAGAGGCTTGACGGAAATCGCCGCGTGCCAACTCCTCAGTCGCCTGCCGGTAGAAGAGGCGACATTGTGTGGAGTATTCTTCCTGTTCCGTCTGTGCCATGAAACCCGTCCCTTTTCGATTCCCGTCAGCGATCGGCCGATGTGAAATCAGCCGACTGAACTATTGTAGCAAGGGGAAGGTAGGGTGGGGTGTCGCCAGCGCGGTGGTGAGGCGAGTACCCCGGGTCACACCAATGCGAATCAGAATGTCTTAACGTCGTCGTCGAACCACTTCATGAGCAGAGTGTTTAGCGAACCGTCGTCTTTCATTTCTCCGATTGCGTTGTCCAGCTTGTCACGAAGTTCGTTGTCGTCTTCTCGCAGCCCGATGCCGATGCCCATGTCGAGGAATACGGACGGCCCGACGGTAGCCAGCGCCCCTCCGTTCTGCCTGACGATCTCATGGGCGAATTCTTCGTCGAACATTGCGGCATCGACCTCGCCATCCATGATGGCTTCAATAATCTTCTCTACGGAATCGAACTCGACCAGTTCCACATCGGCTCCGGACAGGTAGTCAGAGTGGACCGTCTGCACGAAGGCAGCGACAGTGCCGTTTACCACCTCATCAGTCGCGCCGCTCAAGGCAACGTAGAGTGAGGGAGCAGGCGGGAAGTACGGCTGTGTGAAATCGATGATCTCGTCGCGCTCGTCCGTGATACTCATTCCGGCCAGGATGGTGTCGTACTGGTCGTCCAGGAGATTCGGAATGATCGTCTCCCAATCGTTGGTGACCCAGGTGCATTGGAGGTCAGCGCGGAGGCATAGCTCGTCGCCAAGTTCTCGCTCGAACCCGTCGACTTCACCTGCATCGTTGACAAAGCTGAAGGGAGGATAAGCGCCTTCGGTTCCCATTCGGACGGGCTCTTCTTCTCCTTCACAGGCCGCGGCAGCGACTGCAATGAGAGTGAGTACACCGATGACCAACGCCGTAAGAGCCAGTCGATTTAGACGTGCCATGTTGCTAATCACCATGTCAAAAGAAAAAGGGGAGGCCTGTGCAACAGGCCTCCCCTTCTTGAGCTTCGTTTCGTTGTGGCGAAACTACCGATTCTGCCAGTTGGGCGCGCGCTTCTCTGCGAAGGCGAGCGGGCCCTCCTTGGAGTCCTCGGAGCCGCCGACGATGCGGTTGACCCAGCCGCTGAACTGGTAGTGCTCGTCGATGAACAGGTTGCGCCAGAACTGCGCGGTGGCCTTGACGCCCTGTACGGCGATCGGCGCATTCTCCGCAATCATCTTGGCAATCTCAACGGCGCGGGGCAGGAGTTGGTCAGGCTCGACAACCTCGTGTACGAGGCCGATGCGCAGGCACTCTGCCGGCGAGATGCGATCCGCAGTCAGGCCGATGTACATGGCCTCACCGACAGGAACGAGTCGCGGCATGAGGTGCATGCCGGAGCCGGGCATGATTCCGCGCTTCACCTCGAACAGGCCCATGTAGGCTTCCGTGGAGATGATGCGAATGTCACAGTCGATTGCGCGCTCAGTGCCGCCGCCAACCGCGAGGCCGTTGATGGCCGCGATGAAGGGCTTGGGCGAGCGAGCGAACTGGAAGAGGGAGCCCGTGGGGCCGGCTCCGCCGCCGCCGGAGATCTGGAACAGGCGGCGCGCCCGCTCCTCTGCGTCAATCTCGCCCTTGTCGTAGGCCTCATTGACCTCAGCGGTTCGGGTGTTGCGATCGGACATTTCGCGCAGGTCCGCGCCTGCGGAGAATGCGCGGCCGTTTCCGGTCACGATACCGACCCACATGTTGCGGTCGTTATTGAAATCATGGAGCGCAATCTGCAGCTCCTCGTTCATGCTGCCACCCATGGCATTCAGCCGGTCAGGGCGATTCATGGTAAACGTGGCGTAGTGTTCCGCGTCGTTCTTCTCATACAAAAGTTCAGGCATTTGCTTCCCCTCCCACCAAGTGGATAGTGCTGCTTAAGGCGGACTAAGACTACGTTTTTGGCAGGTTTGATGTCAAGTTGACGGCGTGGGGGCGGGATAGAGTGGCTTTGACATGATTCGCGCGTCACTGGTACGGTGAATCGGGCTTGGCTAAGCCCTTTAAGTGGGGGTATTACATCGTTCCGCAGCGGGTACTGCTTGTATGAGAGGCGGTGCCTTGCGCAGGGAACAGTCACGAAAACAGGGGGGAATAAAACCATGCGTATGACACTTTCAGCCATCAAGGCGGACGTAGGCTCAATCGGCGGCCACACAAGGCCGACCGAGGAGATGTTGGACAGGGTGCGTTCAGACGTGCAGGCCGCCATCGACCGAGGTCTGCTCATCGACGGCTACGTGTTCCACGTGGGCGACGACATCGCCATCATCATGTCCCACACGCGGGGCAAGGATGACACAGAGATTCACCAATTTGCGTGGGACAGCTTCCTGGCGGCGACGGCCATCGCTCAGGAGTATGGTCTCTACGGGGCAGGGCAAGACCTGCTGGTGGACGCGCCCTCAGGGAACGTGCGCGGGGCAGGGCCGGGCGTGGCCGAGGTTGAGTTCGATCACGATCCCGTAACGACCAACAACGCGCGATCGGCGGAGTCGTTCATGATCTTCGCAGCAGACAAGTGCGGGCCGGGCGCGTACAACCTGCCGCTGTTCCTCGGGTTTGCCGACCCGATGTACTGCGCGGGGCTGATGCTTCCACGCATGATCCAGGGCTTTGACTTCAACATCATCGATATGAACAACACCGGCGGCGACAGCATCCTGACGCTTCATGCGCCGGAGGACTACTACCAGCTCACGGTGCTGCTGCGCGACAACGAGCGTTTCGGCATCGAGAGCATCTCGTCGCGGCGGTATGAGGGTCAGGACGCGGTGTCAGTTTCCGCGCAACGGCTGCATAACATCGCCGGCACGTACACCGGTAAGGATGACCCCATCGCCATCGTGCGGAACCAGGGCATCTTCCCCGCGCCGGAGGAGGTCCTTTCGACGTTCACGAAGGCGCACTACATCGGTGGCGACGCGCGCGGCTCCCACAACATGCCGCTGATGCCGGTGCCAATGAATACACCAGTGACCGGGCCGTACTGCTTGCCGATTGTGGAGTCGCTTGGCTTCTCCATGAACGCTGCGGGCAAGTTCTCGGCCAACTATGTCGATTTCTTCGACAATCCTGCGTGGGACCTGGTGCGGAACAAGGCACAGGAAAAGGCGCTGTACATGCGCGACCAGGGCTGGTCCGGTCCGGCGATGTTGCCGTACACCGAGTTGGAGTACGGTGGTTTCCGCGACATCGTGACCGGCCTCGAGGAGCGCTTCGCTTACAAGGCCGAGTAGTTTTCTCGGTTCGCGATCAGCGTTGGTTGGCCTGAGCAGTTCGGCTCCCGCGTTCCGGCGCCGGAAAGGATCATGCTTTTCCGGAATGCCGGTTCGCGATTAACGTTGGCGGGCCTTAGTAGTTTGGCTTCCGCGTTCCCACACCGCAGGCGCTTGCATATCCGCAGTTTGCCGTTATCGCAGAGATAGGGCTGGGGTTGCCTATGAAACTTTTTGTTGGCACGGGGAATCCCGGGAAGGTGCGGGAGTTCCGTGAGTTGCTGGACGGACTGCCCGTTGAGCTGGTGACACCTGCGGATATCCACCTCGATATCGAGGTGGAGGAGACGGGCGATACGCTGGAAGAGAACGCGCTGATCAAGGCGCAGGCGTACGCCAATGCGGGCGGGTTGTTGACGCTCGCCGACGATTCCGGCCTGTTTGTGGATGCGCTGGGCGGCGCGCCCGGTGTAATCAGCGCTAGATACGGCGCTCCCGATGCCAGGACGGACGAGGATCGCGTGAACCTCTTGCTGCGCAACCTGTCGGACGTGCCGGAGGGTGAGCGTAATGCCGCGTTTCGGTGTGTCATTGTCATCGCCGAGCCGGGCGTGGATACCGTTCGCATGGCCAAAGGAGAGCTGCGGGGTATAATTGGACAAGCTCCGAGGGGGACGAACGGATTCGGATACGACCCGGTATTCGTCGTGCCGGAATATGGGAAGACGGTAGCCGAATTGGATTCAGATACAAAGAACGCACTCAGTCACCGTGGCCGGGCGGCGCGCGCCGCTCGGGAGATCATCGCCGATATGGCCGCTACGGCGGAGGGAAACACCTGAGCATGACCGTCGCCGCTCCAATAAGCGTCAAGGACGTGTTCGGTCGCCTTCTGCAAGACCTCCGCATCTCAGTAACGGATCGGTGCAATTTCCGTTGCTCGTACTGCATGCCGGCTGAGATTTTTGGCGAGCGGTACGAGTTCCTGCCGCGTGATCAGATACTCACTTTTGAGGAGATCGAGCGACTCACGAGAATCTTTGCCGGTCTCGGCGTGACCAAGATTCGTGTGACGGGTGGGGAGCCACTTCTTCGCAAGGATTTGCCGGAGTTGATTCGCATGCTCGCGGCGGTCGACGGCATCGAAGACCTCTCGCTGACGACGAACGGGTACTTGCTGCCGCCCATGGCCAAGGAGCTGCGGGAGGCGGGACTGCGCCGCGTCACCATCAGCCTGGACAGCCTGGACGATGAAACGTTCAAGCAAATGAACGGCAGGGGGTTCGGGGTTGACCGGGTGCTGGAGGCCATCGAGGCGGCAGAAGATGCCGGCCTTGGGCCGATAAAGATCAACAGCGTTGTGCAGCGGGGTGTGAACGATGACTTCGTGACGGACCTCGCCAAGTATTTCAAGGGCACCGACAAGATTGTGCGGTTCATCGAATACATGGACGTCGGTACCATCAACGGCTGGAAGCTGGAAGAGGTGGTGCCGAGCAGAGAACTTGCGGCTCGTATCAATGCCGAGAGCCCAATCATCCCAATCGACCGCAACTACAAGAGCGAGACATCCGCGCGTTATGCCTATGCCGACGGCGGCGGCGAGATTGGCTTCATCTCTTCCGTCTCGGAACCGTTCTGCGATGACTGCACACGCGCTCGCCTCTCTACGGACGGCAAGCTCTATACCTGCCTGTTCACGGGGGACGGCCACGATCTGCGCGAAGGACTGCGCTCAGGCGCGACCGATGATGAGATCCAGGAGCTGATCACCGGTGTGTGGGAACGGCGGACGGATCGGTACTCCGAGGAACGCACAAGCGAGACCACTGCGCTGGGCGACAAGAAGCCGGAGCGGGTGGAGATGTATCACATCGGCGGGTAGGCGAGGCCGCAGCCGATAAATCCGATGGCTGACCAGGAGAATCCCGGGAAACTGTCCCACGTCGATCCGACGTCGGGGCCGCGCATGGTCGATGTCGGCGACAAGGACGTGACGCGGCGGGAGGCAGTTGCGCGGGGCAGGGTGGTGATGTCACCCGAAACGTTGACCGCCATCCGCGAGCAGGCAACTCCTAAAGGTGATGTTCTGTCCGTCGCGCAGTTGGCCGGTGTGATGGCCGCCAAGCGTACCTCAGAGCTGATTCCGCTGTGCCATCCATTGCCGCTGTCGTTTGTGGGCGTTGAACTGACGCCAGGAGAGGACGGGGCGAGTGTCGAGATTGAGGCCACGGTGCGGACGACGGGTCAGACGGGCGCCGAGATGGAGGCGTTGACGGCGGTCAGTGTTGCCGGCCTCACCGTCTATGACATGTGCAAGGCCATCGATCGCTCTATGCGGGTTGAGGCCGTGCGGCTGGTATCCAAGTCCGGCGGCAGGAGCGGAGACCTGCGGCTAGAGGAGTAGGGAATCAGCCTGCCTTGATGGTTCGCAAGGGCAGGGCCTCGGTTTCAATGGTGGCCAGGTCCAGACGGTGGGACGCATTGTCGATATCGAAACCGACAACGCCGCCGTCGGCGTCAAGATCGACGTTCAGCCCCTGAGTGACTTCTATCGTCTCCGTGCCAGGCCTAGTCTTGAACTCGACGTAGAGGCTGTCGGTCTCCGGGTAGTAATGAAGTTTCATTGACGTTGTTTCCTAGTCCTGGCTGCCGAGGAGGAAGCGGCGGGCGATGTTGGCGGTCTCGTCCGGGACCTGCATGTAGATGGCGTGGCCGACGTCCGGCATGACGAGGAATTCGCCGTGGGGCAGCGCATCAGCAAGCGGCCTCTGATGTGACTCCAGGAGGTTGTTCTCTTCTGCCACGACGATGAGGATGGGCATAGTCAGGCGATCGACGCCGTCAATGAGCATGAATTCATCGGTCGCCATTTCATCCACGTTGTAGGAATTGACGCTCCATGCTGCCTCGGCACGTCCGTCAGGATGCACGATTGTCTCCTCGTTGAGCACATCGTCCAGCGCCTCCTGCGTCCACACGCTTGTCATGCTGTTGGATTCAAGTCGGCGCTTGAGATCATCCAGGGAGACCCAGCTGTTGCGTCGGCCCGGGCCGGGCTTCTCTGTCAGGTCTTCATTGAGGATGTTGACACGCACCCAATGGGCGGGGCCCTCCGGCACCGGCTCCACCATCACCATGCCGAGCACGCGGTCCGGGTGGTTGGTGGCATAGAGGCCGCTGATTGCTCCGCCGTAGGAGTGGGACATGATGTAGTGGGGCGGCAGGTCCAGTTCCTCAACGATTCCGGCCATGTCCTGAGCGCCTTCGGCGGCGCGGTAGCCGGTTGTCGGCGCGTCGGATTCTCCATGGCCGCGGGTGTCCAACGCGATGACGCGGAAGTCGTTGCGGAGACGCCGAGCGACAGCATTCCAACTGCGGCCGGTACGTCGTCCGCCGTGGACGAGCAGCAGCGGCGTCTTGTCGCCGCCCCAATCGAGCGCGTGAAATGTCACGCCGTCGACGTTGACGAACAGGCTTGTGCGACCTTCGGATTGTTCGCGGGCGATGACGTCAGCCACAGGACCTCCAGGTTTGGTTTGAGTGTTTTGGATCAGGGCAGGGGATCAGGCGGGGTACCACTGACGACTTTCCAGCATCCCTTTGAGATAGGCCATCTCGCCCGCGTGCATCGAGCAGTCGTGCATGACACTAACGAGACGGACGCCGACGGTCGGCATGGGGTCCCACCGCGGCTCGTTCAAGACGCGGTCGAGCGCCTCCGGCGTGATGGTCTTCAGGTACTCCTGCGTGCGTGCGTAGACGGCATCGTAGTAGTCGATGATGACGGACGCCTCAGGCGACTGAAAAGCGCGAACCTCGTCCATGGAGTGACCGACACCGTTGTTCTCCGGGTCCGGAGGCATGTTGAAACGTTCATGCCATCCCTCTGCAATCCAGGCCTGTTCGCGCCCGGAGAGGCCACATATCTGGTGATCCTGTACGCGGGTAAGGTGCCAGGCGTTCCACCCGAGGGGGTTCGAATTCTCGTCGGGTTGCTTCATCAACTGCTCGACTGTCAGACCCTCGATGCACCTGGCGAGCAAGCCACGCACCCGCCCAAAGTGATCGATTGCCATTTCTCCGATGTTCATCCGCTCTCTCCGTGTCTCCTGAGTTCCGGCCTTGTCGGCTCAGACCTTCTGGTGTTGGGTTGTGTACCAGGGCAGGCCGTTGACCATTTCAATCTTGTAGTCGGAGAAGAGGACGGGGTAGCGTTCCTGGACAATCTCGGCGATCTTGGCGAAGACAACACGGATTTCCTCCTCGGAACTGGGGTCCGTGCGTGCCTCCAGGATATGGCGTAGGGCGCGGATATTGGTGCTCCAGCCGATGCTTGTTGAGACTCCGATGGGAGCGATACGACGCATGGCGGAGGTGATCTCCTTCTTGCGTGAGAACTGCGCGCCGTCCTCATCCAGCTTGTAGTGTTCCGCCATCATCTTCTGCAGTTCTTCCAGCTTCTGGAAGGTATCGACAAAGACCTCCATGATGTGCTCATCCTCGCGGACGGCGGAGGGCGCCCACATGCCAAGGTCGTCCAGACGGACGAATCGCAGGCTTTCCTGTGAGATGGCGGTGCCGGCACGGTGTCGAACGAGTTCATGGGTGAAGACGCGGCTGACACCGGTGATGGCGAAATTGAGGACGCTGTGTTCCAGGACGGAGCCGTGACCGGTGGCGATGATGTTCTTGAGGTGAGCGGCGTTATTTGGGCGGACGCGCGTGACGTTGGGATTGAGGCCGGGTTCAAATGAGCGGTAGCAGAGGCGTCCCATGAATTCGGCGAGGCCTTCGACGTCCGTCGCCGCGTCTGTAGACCAATCCGGAGCGCCGATGTGCTCGAGGTAGGCGCTCAGCCCCTCGGGAATAATCCTGGTTTCTCCGACCAGAAAAACGTGCGGCTCAACGCCGTGCATGTGCCTGTCCCTTCCCCCGATTCGCGGCTCGCAGCCCGCCACTCAAATGTAGCACGGGCGGGCGGATGTGGGGTGGGGCGATGGAATCTTTACCGTCGTCATACATGACCTTAACGGTGATTTAACGCCGATTGTCTGATACTCTGGCAGAGTGGTTATGTGGAATATGAATACATCAACTCTACCGTGGACGATTCAAGGGCGATAAGGACGGTCGCTCATCGGGGCGCGAAGGCACTCGCGCCCGAGAATTCTATTCTTGCCTTCACCACAGCCGCCGAACTTGGCGTTGCTGCCATTGAGACCGACGTCCGCTTGAGCGCGGACGGGCTGCCCGCAATCATTCACGATCCAACATTGGCGCGGACGCACGGGCATAAGGCGCACGTTGGCGCCACGACAATGCCGGAATTGCAGTCGCTGGGCGTGCCGCCTCTCTCCACGATGCTGGACATCTTTGCCGCCGACTTTGACGTGATCATCGACCTCAAGGAAAAGAGCATCAGGCTCGCGGAATCCGTGGGTCGGGCAATTGCGGTCTCCGGCCGAGCCGCCCGGTGTTTCGTAACAGGATCAGACCTCAGCCTCCTGCGCCGGGCGCAGGCACTTGCCGAAGGACTGCGGCTGAGCTGGACCATCGGAGCGCGTCACGGGACGCTGACACCTGCAGCGGTGGTTGAGGCGTCAGTTGTTGGTGTTTCGGAACTGGCGGTCCAAGCGTCTGAGGTGAGCGCGGAGTTGGTGGCGCAGGCCGGGTCGCTGGGGATCGACGTTCGCGCATACGGAATCAGCTCACCGTTGGGGGCCCAGGAACTGGTTGCTCTTGGCTGCCGGACGCTGACACTGGATGACCCGCGCTGGGTGATGATGCCGAGGCAATTGGCTCTTCCGCTGGTTTCGGCTGCCACGTAGCGACCATCCCTTCTCCTCGCATCGAGTACGGGGCAAACTCCAATCCTCTCCTCCAAGGAGGGGGAAATTCTCAGTAACTCTTGGGCGCGGCGCATATACTGGCCGTGATGGTTGGTGTTGGGGATTCCCGGTTCGATTCTGTTAGTGCCGGCGCGCCGGCGTTGGAGGCGCGTCGACTGCGAAAGCAGTTCGGTGGCAGGGACGTCGTGAATGGTGTCTCACTGCACGTCAACAGCGGCGAGGTCGTTGGCCTGGTTGGGCCCAACGGCGCGGGCAAGACTACTACGATTCGCATGATGCTCGGCATTCTTGCGCCCGATGAGGGTGAGGCACGAGCCTTGGGCGGGCCGCTCACCGCTGAGACGCAGGAACGCATCGGCTATCTCCCGGAGGAGCGTGGCCTGTATGAGGGACTCAAGCTGACTGTCGTCCTGTCGTACCTTGGACAACTCAAGGGATTGAGTCGCAGAGAATCCGCGATACGGGCGGACGAGATGTTGGCGGCCGTAGGCATGTCAGAACACGCTCACAAGAAGGTGCGTGAGTTGAGTCGCGGGATGACGCAGCTTGTTCAATTCGGGGCGACCCTGCTGCACAGGCCGGACATTCTCGTTTTGGATGAACCGTTCTCCGGGCTCGATCCGGTCAATTCACGCCGCATGAAGGAGCTTCTGCTGGAGGAAAAGGAACGCGGCGCTGCAATCATCTTCTCCACCCACCAGATGACTGACGTAGAGGAACTTTCAGACCGGGTGTTGATGATTGACGACGGAGAGGTGGCTCTGGAAGGGGCGCCGTCCGAGCTGCGACGGCGGTATCGAGGCGACACAATCCGGGTTGAATCGCCCGATGAGTTGCCCGAGACCATCAGCGGAGTAGGGGAAGTCGGGCGTTCCGGGGAGGCCGTCACGATGCGTCTCCTGGAAGGAGCGACGGCGGAACGGGTGCTCGAAGAGTTGCTCGACGGAGGGATACGGATCGAGCGGTTTGAGGTGGCGCTGCCGACGTTGGAGGAGATCTTCATACGGGAAGTGCTAGGGCGGGAATGACGGAGGTGGCGAAGTGCAGGGGCGGAGGGGCGGCGCGTGAATAAGGCGCTCATTGTTGCTCGGCATGAGTTGACGACGATGTTGTCTAGGACCGGTTTCCTGGTCATGACCGCGCTTGTGCCCGTTGCTATGCTTCTGCTCGTGGGCGGCATCGGAGCATATGTCTTCTTCACGTCCGGCGAGGACGACGCGCCAGAGTCGCGGACGGTTGGGTATGTCGATACTGCGGACGTCATTACCGGCTATGAGCAATTGGGGATAACGACATTTAGGCCTTACGCGAATGAGACTGTTGCTCGGACGGCTGTGGCCGCGGGTGACGTAGATGCGGCCTATGTCATCCTGCCAATCTATCTGCAGACTGGCACAGTGCGTGAGATAACACAGAGCGGAGGCGGACTGAGGCTGCAGGCCGGAGGCAGCAGGTCCGCCTTTCGTGATTTTCTTCGCGCAAATCTTGTGGCGGACCTGGGGGACGATAATCGCGCAGGGCGCGTGATTGCTCCGGCGTTCTTCGTGACCGTAGAGATTGACGCCGGTGGTCAGACGGCCGAGGACTCGTTCGATCCCGCAACGCTCATCTTCTTCATGGCGATGGCGTTCGCCATCATCTTTTCCATACTCGCGATAACGGGCTACCTTCTCCAGGGTTTGAACGAGGAGAAGGAAAACCGCGTGATGGAGATACTGCTCTCTACGGTCAGTCCGGACCAGCTGATGCTGGGCAAGCTGCTGGGGCTGGGCGTGGCGGGCATGATCCAAATAGGCGTGTGGATGGGTTCAGCAGTTGGCCTCCTGTTTGGGGCGTCGATCTTCGTGGACGATATTCCCGTGTTGGGGCTTCCCTCGCTGCCGCTCATCCTTGTGGCGTTTGCCTACTTCCTGCTTGGCTACGCGTTCTTCGCGGCGCTGATGGCAGCGCTCGGCGCAGTCACAACGTCACAGCGGGAGTCGCAGCAACTGACAGTCATCGTCATTCTGCCTGCCGTCGCCCCGTTCTGGTTCTCGTTTTCGATCATCGACGACGCGGGCGGGTTGCTGCCGCAGATCATGACGTACATCCCATTCACTGCGCCCACCATGTCATTGGCGCGGTTGGCACTTGATGCCATGGGGCCACTGGAGATTGCCGCAAGCCTGATCGCGCTGACGTTTTCAGTATTCGTGGCAGTGAAGCTCGCGCAGCGCCTCTTTCGAAGCTACCTGCTTGTCTACGGACACCGGCCGCCGCTTGTGCAGCTGTTGAAGACCGCGGTGACGGGACGCCTGTAGTGGCGCGTTATTGCTGGCCGCCGCTCCGCAGCAAGCGCTCGCCGATGATCAGGCCTAGCACCACATAGATGGCGTCAACCAGCGGAAAGTAGATTGTGTGCGATAGGGCGGCGTCGCCTGTCTCACTACTCGTATCCAACAGCCAGAAGCACTGCCAGAAAAACAGCATCAACAGTACGACGGAGCCGTAGAAGAGGCCGTTGGCGATGGCGCAGGTGTAGTTGTCGGTGTTCTGAGGGTCGAGCTGCCACCGGTAGAGGAAGGTCAGCACGACCATAAGGATGGCGCCGAGGGCCATGAAGTAGTTGAGAATCGTCCAGATTGGGTAGTCGGGCGAGCCGTCGTGGATGAGCGGTGTGATCATGAACAGCAGGGCTACGGCTATTGCCGTCAATAGGAGATACGCTCCAGAGAGGCGAGTGAGTATCTGGGCCATCGCTTTCTCCTTCCTCAATCTCGCTCAATGACGTGTTTGGTTGCTAGGGTACTTCAGGGACATGGGCCCGATTAGGAACTGTCGATTGTGGGGGCAGGGACGATTGCAGCCTCATCGTCGTCATCCTCATCGTCAATGAGGTCGGTGAGATCGTCAGTGACATCAGATTCCACGATTTCATGGAGGGTCCGGTCGTCGCTTCCGGGCAAAGTCAGATCGTCAGCAGCCTGAACGGCCTCAATGAGATTGGCGGCGAACCAGGCATCGTAGCCGTTCAGGCGAAAGGCTTCGGGCCTCGCGTTTGCTCTGTCCCGCGTGATGCCAAGCGCGTCGGCAAATGGAGTGATTGAGACAATTTTGTCGAGCCGTACACGAAATGCCTTTTGGCCACCGCCAAAGTAGATGTGCTTGGTGGTGACTCCCATTATGCCGTGATCGGTTTGCTGCATGCTCCTAGACGTGACTGTTTTTCCGCGGAACGCGCCGGGACGAACGTAAACACCCTTTGCAACGCGGAAGCTCATGCCAAGCGAACTGCCCTGGAATTGCTTTTCCGAAATCTCTTCGATGTATGGCACATCATCAAAGACCCAGACAAGCTCTTCGCTCTTCATGAGGTTGAAGGGCAGGCGGCCGAAGCGGGCCCTGGCGGCACGGCGATCAAATCGTGGCACTTTACCCTCCTCTTCAATGACGTTGAGCAGATTGAACATGCGGAAGAGTTGGAAGTGCCCCCGCTTGTCCAGCAGATCCTCACCGAGGCGGAAATGGACACGAAATCTGTTCAAGTTTCGCCGCTCGTTCGACGAGAGAATTCTGTCCTCAACGGCGGCTTCAACGCTGCGTTGCCATGCCAGGGCGAGGGTTTCCTGCAACTGATCCGGTCCCATGGGAACCCGACCCATGGCGGCTGCCCGCTGTATGCTTCCCACCAGACCGTCTAGTGGCTCGCTCCGCATTGCTGCATGGCGGGTCAGGTGGTTGATCTGAGCCACAGCCGCCCCATAGTCGTCATGGCAACGTGTATGCCTCTGACGCAGGAACCCGGCGTTGTCTCCACAATACCTACACCGACCCATAGGGGAGCACCTTTCCCGTCAGGCCTTCCGGCAATGCAACTCTATGATACACAGGAGACATTTTGCACATGGTGGCGCTTGTCCCCTATAATAGTTGCGAAAGTAAACAAGACCGCTGGTCACCCAGGCATGTGTGGCAGCCGGTCTCCCTTATGGGGGTGACATCATTGGTTCGCTCGATCTGACTGTTCCCACCGATTACATCGAGGGGTACGGTCTTGCCCGCAAGGCCAATCAAGCCGTCGCAGACAATTATATTGCCCACCATCTGATTGCTGATCCGGAGGCTGACTCAGTCATTGCGGAGTTCGGCGACATGGATCATGCGCAGTCCGCCATGCTCATTCGGGCAGCGATGGATGATCCGGATGGCAGTGTGCTCAAGGACTCCCCTGCGAGCCTGCAGCGTCTGGTTGGCGGACTGGATAATCCCCCGGATTGGGTGAACCACGACGAATTTTTGCCGGGATCACTCATGTTTCTGCGCAATGCGCGTGTCATCCTCGCGGCGTTCGTGGGCGGAACGCTCGTAGAAGGTTTCACCACAAACATCAGCAAGTCGTTCTTCATCACCGGCCGTGTTCGCGACCAGGGCGTGCGGCGCCTGATGCAGAACAATCGGCACATGCTGGAGTCTTTTCTGCCAGGAGGGCTGGAGCGAACCGGCGACGGCCTCAAGCTGAGCATGCGCTTACGTTTGGTTCATGCGCAGGTCCGCAAGCTCCTACAGGAATCCGAGGATTGGGATACGGAGGCGTGGGGCGTTCCGCTGAGCTCAGCGCACTTGGGGATGGCTATTGCGGGATTCTCCGCGCGCCTTCTCCATCACATGAAGCGGCTGGGAGCGAAATATACCGATGAGGAGAGGCGGAGCTTCATGGCTGTGTGGCGCTACACGGGCTACATCATGGGCATTCCAGAGACCATCCTGTTCGCGAATGAAGAGGATGCCTTGGAGTTGTATCGAATAGGCGTGATGTGTGAGCCCAGCCCCAGCTTGGAGGGAGTCGTCATGGCCCACGCCCTAATCAATTCCGCGCCTCTTGTCGTCGGTATCGAGGACCCGAAGGAACGACAAAGGCTGGCCAGTTACGTCTTTCGCATTTCCCGCGCCGTGATCGGACCGGACATGGCCGACAAGCTCCGCTATCCGAGGACGCCGGTTCGCGGTGTTCTTCCATTCTTCAGATTCCAGGCCCGCTACCAAAAATTCCTGTCGCGGTGGTTCCCACGCCTTATCAACCAGAACAATTTCACGCAATTCACCGGTCTGCTGGATGCCGCAACGGTGGCGGAAACAGAGATTCACTACAATATGCCGAATCACGTCTACTCTGAGAACTCAAGCCCCTGGTAAGGAGCAGTCAGGCAAGTGAAGTAGACGCAACCGTTGCGGCGAGATTTCCGCTGCGGACGGCCGACTCCATCGTCGCCGGCCACCCTGTCTTGGTCCAGTCTCCCGCGAGGAAAAGGCCGGGTATGGTGGTCGATTGTGGAGGCCTCTGATCCTGGGTACCGGGCAAGCACCGGAAAGTTGCCTGCGGCTGCTTGACGACACGGAAGTAGGTCATGGAGCTGGTGGTGGTCTCCGGCAGCACAGCGCAAAGTTCGGACTCAGCCAGGTTGCGAAGTTCCTCCTCTGTCATGCCAGCCTCACGCCATGCCGCGCTTATTGACACCAACAGGCGCGAGTTTGCATCGGCTGATTCCTGCATGAGTGAGCGGTTGAATATCCATTGGATCGGGCTGTCAACCACAGTCAGGAACGATTCATCCATAACCGGACGGTCATAACCGATGTGCAGCCCCACGATAGGCGCCCATTCCAGCTGCGGTGGGTTAACGTCTGTTAGGGGACTGTCTGTGTCCTCACGGGTCACCAGCCTCTCAAGGCCGTCCCATGGCACGGCGCTGATCACTGCGTCCGCGCTAATGGTTTCCTCGCCAACCTTGACTCCCGTGACGCGGCCATTGTCGAGACGCAGGTCGCTTACCCGACGCCCCATGATGAGTCGGCCCCCACGCGACTCGATGAAACGGCGCGCGCCGTCGCTGATCAATGTTGAAAGCCCGACGCGCGAATAGCCGAGATCAGCCATACCTTTACCGGCCAACAGGGAATCCTGGAATGCCATGATGCCCATGTAGGCGCTGGCGGCGTCGATGGTGTCGTTTAGGATTGGCAGCGTGATGAGCTCCCAGAGAGCTGCTATTGTCCTGTCATTTTGTCCGTGCTGCAGGAGCCAGTCGCGAAAGGACATCGACTCCAACCGTTCGCGCTCACGTTCCCTGTTCGTGCGGCGGATGCTCATCATGCCGCGGACGACTCGCAGCCTGTCCATCGGTCCGAGATGCCGGTAGAGCAAAAGGGAAGGGAGCACATCGAGCGGCGCAGGGAGAAACCGTGTCGATGACAAGGCCCCCCGCTTTCCGTCCCTGTCGGCCACCGTCACATGGAGCCGCTGTTGAAGCGTTGTCTGCGCGAACGCTTCAATCTTGTTGAGAAAGTCGATGTATTCAGTGCAGCAGCGGAGGAAGACATGCTGGCCGTTGTCCAACTCCATGCCCGTCCGCGGATCAATAAAGGAAAAGGCCCGACCGCCGAGGTAATTTCGGCGCTCAATCAGGGTGACGGTGATGCCGCGTTCGGCGAGGGCACATGCGGCGGAGAGGCCCGCAAGCCCGCCGCCAATCACCACGCAGTGGCTACGCGCTCCATCGGGATGTAACTCTGAATCCACAGTCGTACCGCCAACCCGACTTTCTCGCGGGTTGACAGGCCAACCCGACCTTCAAAGACGTTGTAGTTCCTTGCTTCGATTCTATCGAGGACGCGGCCATAGAGTCCGCCGAGGACGGCAGGGAAGGCGCGTGTACGGACTGGCAGGAGCTTGAGCAGCCGCTTTCCGCGCTCGAAATACTCCCTGGCGCGAGCCACCTCAAACTCCATCAGGCTGCGAAACTGGTCGTTCACCGTGCCCGCAAGCAAGTCTTCCTCGCTGTAACCGAATTGCCGCAGGTCCTCCTGTGGGATGTAGATGCGACCGCGCTCGGCATCCTCACGCACGTCGCGCAGGATATTTGTGAGCTGCATTGCGAGACCGAGGTCGATGGCGTATT
This sequence comes from Dehalococcoidia bacterium, assembly GCA_965207115.1. GTDB lineage: Bacteria > Chloroflexota > Dehalococcoidia > UBA6926 > UBA6926 > VXMO01. The sequence continues at coordinate 690,805 of CBDBLR010000003.1, forward strand.
CGCGGGCTCGCTGATCCGTGTATCCCATGATCTGGATACAGATTAGGCCAACGACGGATGCAACGCGATAGCAATACGTAGCGAGGTCCTCAAAGGTCTCATATCGAGAGATGGTGAGGTCCATCTCAACGCCGCGCGCCACTTCAATCAGATCTTCGTAGGGGATGCCATACTCCGCGGCGGCATGTGCCAACGCCTCAAAGACTGGCCCGTCGGGATTCCCGGAACGCGCCTCCTCAAGCAAACCGTCGATGCCCTGGATCCGCCTCGTCTTTTCGTCGATCGGCAGGTCATCGTCGGATAGATCATCGCAGAGGCGGCAGTAGGCGTAGGCGGCGTACATGGCGCGTCGTCGTTGGCGGGGCAGGGTGACGAACGCATAGTAGAAATTGCCCGCCGCCTCGCGCGTAATTCTGCGGCAATGTTCGTATGCCTCAAGGGGTGGGGTGGTTAGCGGTGACATCGCGTTCCGCTCTTAGATCTGCCTCGAAAGCTTCATCTGGAGCCATGTCTTTGTCAGCAGCCACGTCTTGCGCGCCTTTGTCACCGTTGGACGCCGGGAAAGCACATCGTAGTTCTGCCTTTCGATGGCGTCCAAAACGCGGACGCCGCCCAGCGTGAATAACTTCACATGCAATTTGAAGATGCCTTCGAGTGTATCGACAAGCGGCAAGCCGTCATCGAATAGTCGTCGGGTCCGATCCACCTGGAATGCCATGAGATCACGAAAGGCAGGGGTGTACTCGCCCCGCGCAAGTTCTTCCTCCGTGTATCCGAACCGCCGCATGTCCTCCAAGGGAAGGTAAATCCGCCCCATGGCGTAGTCGCGCTTGACGTCCTGCCAGAAATTGGCCAGCTGGAGGGCAGTGCAGGTGGCGTCAGACAGCGCACGGCGCTCCGGGTCGTTCAGGCCGATCAGGGTCAGATACAACTGGCCAACGGGGTTTGCCGAATGACGGCAGTAGTGCAGCACGTCTTCGTAGGTTTCATAACGCGTGTTGAGCTGGTCCATCCGGTTGGCTTCGATGAGGTCAAGGAACGGCTGTCGATCTATGTCAAAGGCTGAAATGGTGTGTTGGAGGGCGAGAAACCGAGGCTCGGTCGGGGAGCCGGAGTAGCACTGCTCCAACTGCGCCGCCCATTCGTCCAACAGGGCAAGGCGGTTACCCTCGGCCTCGTCGCCGAGATCATCAACACCACGGCAGTACGTGTAGATGGCGGCGACATGAGGCAGCATGTCGTCCGGCATGAGGCGGGACGCGACGGAGAAATTCTCGTAGTGCGACCGCGCGATGGCGATGCACTCGCGGTAGGCGGACTCAAGTGAGGCGGGAACCTGGGCCGCCTCGCGCGTCCGCATTATTTCTCTCCCTGAACTCCCATGACCTGGACGACCAGGCGGCGGGGCCGAGGTCGATCCAACTCAATGAAGAAGATCCGCTGGTACATGCCGAATCTAAGCCGCTTGTCGAGGATGGGAATCGTTTCGCTGGTTCCCATGATGATCTGCTGGCAATGGGCATGACCATTGGGGGGTTCATCGTCGTTCATGTTGACGGTGCGAATCTCGAAATCATTGTGTAGATAGCCGCCCTCACGAGGGGCGAAATGCTCAAGGATGTGGCTCACATCTTCAAGAAGCAACGGCTCCATCTCATTGATAACGACGGCGGCCGTGCTGTGCGTGGAATAGACCACGACGGTCCCGAATTCGATACCTGTTTCTTCAACGATGTCTTGAACCCAATCAGTCACATCCACAAATTCAGGCGCCTGGCTTGACTGGATTTCGATTGTGTAGGAATAAACCTGGTATTTGCCCTCACCGACAAGGCCGCCTCGCTGAGCGCCAGTTGTAGATGCTCGTGCTTCCATAGCGTTCTCCAATCTGTGGGCAAGCTGAACTGTTCTACAGTCAAGAATACAGCGGCATGCGCGATTTTCAAAACCTTGTTCTTGAATTTGTTGGATTCTCGGTTCCATAATGGCTTCGTCATCGGAGAGAGGGGTATTCCGTCATGATTGAATGGCTTGGTATCGAGCACCTCTTCGAACTTACCGGCGCTGAGGCCGTGGCGGGATTCTTCACGCCACTCGCTATCTTCGCCGCGTTCTTTGTGGCGCAGTTCATCCTGCCGGGCAGGAAAGTCCCCGGGTACGTCACGGATTCTGAGACAGGGCAGCCGCGCAACTACCGACTGAACGGCATCCTCGTCTTCATCCTGGCAGTCGCCATCTGGGCAACTGAGATCACAGGAATGCCGCGTGACTGGTTTTATCGGTCATCCCTGTACGCCATCGCCGGCGGCACGGTCTTCACATTGATCATGTCCATCGCGGCGGTCTACAGCCAGCCGAAGGGTGACATCAACAACCCGCTCCTCGCGTTATGGGAAGGGCGGGCGCGGGAGATATCCCTCTTCGGAGAACGCGTCGATATCAAGATGTATTTCTACGTGGTCGGCGGCACCATGTTGTCGCTCAACGCCATGTCCGGCGCGGCGTGGCATTACGACCAATTCGGGAGCGAATTCAACCCGGGCGTCTTCCTCTATGCAGCTTTCTTCACGTTCTACGTGTTCGACTACTTCATCTTTGAGCGCGTCCAGCTCTACACCTACGATCTGATCTATGAGCGGATGGGATTCAAGATGTTCTGGGGCGGCATCGTCATCTACGGCTGGGTTTTCATCCTGCCGCTATGGGGCATGGCCGCGCACCCGCACCCCGGCTTCTCGACCTTCTGGACATACTTCTGGCTCATCGGCGCTACGGCGCTCTTCCTCTTAGGCTGGAGCATCGGCCGCGGCGCGAACCTCCAGAAATACACCTTTAAGCGTTGGCCGGATCGCAAGTTCCTCGGGATCATCCAACCGAAGTACATTGAGGCCGGAGATCGCAAGATACTCTACACAGGCCTCTGGGGCGTTGCCCGCCACTTCAACTACATGGGCGAGGGATTCTTGTCCTTCGCCGTCGGCCTCTCATTCGGCCACTTCCTGAATCCGTGGGCGTGGGCATACTTCGTCTTTGTTGTGTCGTTCTTCACGTGGCGGCAGCGCAGTGATGAGGCACATTGCGAAGAGAAGTACGGCGCCGAGAAATGGGCTGAATACAAGTCCCGCGTCAAGTGGCGAATCATGCCCGGGATCTACTGACGGAGCAGGACGCTGCCGTGTGAAATGGACTTCCGGCCACGACGAACCGGGGTGGACGAGTTCAGCGAATTTCCTCTTAAGGGGACCGCTCTTCGGATTCTCTCTGCGTGATGCCTCGCGGGCGAAGGCCGGTGGGGGTGTCCACGAAGTAAGACTCTGCTATTCTGATTGAGAGCGCCTCCATAAGCAGGTCACGCGGCCAATGATTCGACGCTAATCCAGCAGGTCGCGAGCGCGCGCGCCGCGTGAGACCGTCTCGGTTTCTGTGAGGTCATAGATGGTCGGGCGAAGTCCTTGACATTCGTGGTATTTCGCTTGAGGATTGAAAGAGAGCGTTGGGGTGAGGTGAAAGGAATGGGTATGATGCCAGCCTTGTCTAAGTATGTGAAAGCAATTGAGCCTACGCGAAGCTGGGTGATGATTGCGGCTATCTCGGCCTTTGCGATAGTCACAGTCCTCGCAGCTTCTGCATGTGAAGGAGCTACAGGGGCTCAAGGACCTCAGGGTGAAGCCGGACCGGCAGGAGCTCAAGGACCGCAGGGCGTGGCAGGACCCCAGGGCGAGGCAGGACCGTCAGGACCCCAGGGTGTGGCAGGAACGGCAGGAGCCACAGGACCTCAAGGACCACAGGGAGACCCGGGTGGCCCTCAAGGGCCGCGTGGTGCAACCGGTCCGACAGGGCCGGAAGGACCGGAAGGACCGCAGGGTGAGACTGGACCTTTGGGACCAGTTGGACCCATAGGGCCGACAGGAGCCACCGGACCTCAGGGCCAGACTGGACCTCAGGGCATTCAAGGACCTGTTGGACCTTCAGGCGGACCTGAAGGACCGCAGGGCGAGCAGGGGCCAGTCGGACCTCAGGGACCAATTGGACCTCGCGGCGCACAGGGTGAAGCAGGCCCACAAGGCCCACAAGGCATACAAGGTGATAGGGGTCCACAAGGACTGGTAGGACCCACCGGACCTGAGGGACCGGAAGGTGCGCAAGGGGCGATAGGCCCAACCGGACCTGAGGGACCAAGGGGCGAACAAGGCGATGCAGGGCCAATAGGCCCCGAAGGGCCCCAGGGACCGGAAGGTCCTCTAGGACCCCAGGGCGCGGAAGGACAGCGAGGGCCGCAAGGTGAGGCTGGACAACGCGGAGCGACTGGTGCGACTGGTGCGCCAGGTCCCCATGGACCTCAGGGCGAACAGGGCCCGGCCGGAGTAGCCGACCTTCGAATTGCGCGATCCCAGAGCTCATCGAACAGCGAAGACGACAAGACTGAATCCGTCCTCTGCTCGACAGTTGGCTCAGGCTTCTCTGCAGTCTCCGGCGGCGCGGTCGTAGACTCCTCAAATGATGGCGTAGCCATCGTAGAGTCCCGCCCGGTTGGAGTGGTTGGCGGAGTGCCCACAGGATGGGAAGCAAGCGCCACAGAGATGAATGATGTCACTGGCAACTGGACACTCACTGTCTACGCAGTGTGCGCCATGGTAGCAGGGTAAACCGGCCAGGCGACAGAAAAGCAACCGTAAAGAGAGGGATGCTTAATCGATCGATTCGATGAAGCCACCTTGAAGACTTGAAAGGGGCCGCTCCCATCAACTGGGAGCGGCCCCTTCGCTTTTGTCTTACCGCCCTCGGCATGCTCTTTCGTCTGCGACGTCTCATTTTCATGTGATGTTGGGGTTGCGATGGAAGGCGTCACGAAGAGAAGTGCAGAACCCAGGCGCCTCTGACGTTGCCTGACACCTGCCTGCATGGACAATCCGTGCCAAGTGCGTTAACATCGGCAAACGTTTGCCTCCTCATTTCCGATGCTCGGCACAAGGATGTCGGGCTTCGGACGAGGAACGGATTGGGGGAGTGACAATATCTATGACAAGCAACGGAATGCACATGAATGGCAGCCGGCCTGCTACGTTTGTTCCCGGTGGGGATGTGGTCTGCTTTGGTTTACTGACCCACTGTCTTCTACTCAGGGTCGACGAACTGCCCGAGCACAATGGCGGAGTGCCAATTTTAGACTCAATGGAATCCCTGGGTGATGATGCCGCCATCGCTGCGAGCATCTTGACTCGGTGGGACGTTCCAACGCGGCTCATCACTTCACCTACCGGAAATGACAGCCGTGGCGAGAGAGTGCGGGAACATCTCGACGCTTGGGGCGTGAATGTCCGCCAGGACATCAAGGACGGTTGGCCGACTCCGTTCGAGGTGTCGATCATAGATCCTGACGGTGGCCGAACGTATTTCCAGAGAAGAGATCCGGAATCTATGGCCGAACTAAGGCCGCCGGATTCTTCCCAGCTCAACAACGCGGGACTACTCTACGTCGATTGGTATGACGGCCCCAGCGTTGTTCATGCCGTGCGGGACGCCGTTTCTCAGGACGTGCCCGTCTATCTCAACCTGGAATCCCAATACGACGGTGAATCGTGGATCACGGACCTGATTGGAGAATCCAGCATCTGCCAGGTTTCGCTGGATGTGCCCGAAGCATCCGGTGACCCGACGGACATCGCTCGCAGCCTGATTGACCGCGGGGTGAAGTTGGCAGTCGTGACGCTGGGCGCTGACGGGTGCGTGGTTGCACAGGGTGAGGAGGCATATCTTGTTAGGCCTCCGCAAGTGGACGTGGTGGACTGCAATGGAGCGGGCGCGGCCTTCTCAGCCGGCATCATGTACGGGCTGTGGGCGGGCTGGTCACTGGAGAATATCGGACGATTCGCCGCCGCCTATGCCGGGCTCAAGTGCGGAATATCCGGTCTGGCGGAAGTGCCGGTCAGCGATATCCAGGAGACTGCTGCATCCGTCGAGGCGCAACTACTGCAGCTCTGACGGTAGCGGTTCTAGTTCTTCCTCACCCAGAAGACGCAATAGCGCATCGGCTTGTGGTCGGTGAAGTACAACAGGCCGCCAAGCTTGTCGCCGCCTTCATCCTCAATCAGGGAGCAGCCGGACTCGTCAAGCATGCTCAGCAGGCGATGCTCGTCATAGAGTTGGAATAGCCTCGCCACACCATCATTTCCAAACGCCGGGTCGCTCACTTCTGCGATGCCTGACCCGACCTTGAACATCAGCTGGAGGACACCTCCGGGAGCCAGGACCCGGGCAAACTCTGGGATAGTTGTAGACTCAACGTCCTCCGGTGCCAGATGTTGGATTACGGCGTTGCACAGGATGAGGTCGAAGAATTCAGACTTATATGGCAGGGGCTCTCTCAAGTCGCCAACGCCGATCTTGTCGGCAATTTCCGGGTGTTCTGCCTTCCCCAGCTTGATGTTCTCCTCGACCGCGTCGATTCCGTGTGCATCAAATCCCCATGAATGGAAGAGAGCAACATCACGGGCGCCGGCGCCGCATCCGGCGTCCAGGCTGCGTTTGCCCGGCGCCAAATTACGTGCGCGATTGAGAAGATCCATATCGCCATTCAGCCGCGGATGAGACACATCGTCGTATTTCGAATGCGAGAATTCATGAGACATCTGGGAGTATCTTTTGCCATGCTCTCTGTAGAACTCTAATGACTCAAACTGCATATAAAACCATCCCTTCAAGAGATTATCCGACCGGCCCAACGGTGTAAGGCCACCGCTAGATTTTACATTGACTTAACATTATTGTAAAATCGCTCTTCAACCTTACAGATGCGCTATTGAATACCTGTTCCGGTGGGGCCAGGTCCGGGTGGTGGGTGAAGATAAGATGGTTTTAGTGGAACACAGTGTCCATCAATTATTTGAAATACAAGCTGCCAGCACCCCGGATGCTGAAGCTATCGTATTCAGCGATGGGCGAATGACGTACGCAGAATTGAACCTTTCGGCGGACGCGCTGGGCGCCTGGCTTCGAAGCTACGGTGTGGGAACCGATGAGCCCGTGGGCATCTTTATGGATACGTGCTCCGAGTACATCCTGGGGGCCCTTGCAACACTAAAGGCCGGCGGGGCATTCATGCCGATGGACGTTGACTCTCCCAAGCCGCTGCTGCGGGGCATCGTGTCCGAGGCTCAGCCGAAGGTCGTGCTCACCAAGGAGCGATTCCTGCCCAGACTGGTTGAGTTCAGCGGAACCCTGATTCTCCCCATCGATAGCGACCACTCCTGGCGAGAGTACGAGAGCGAAAATCATACGGCACGCGTCGACAGCGGCGATCTGGCATTCATCCCCTATACCTCCGGCACCACCGGCGACCCGAAAGGGGTGATGCTGAGCGTGGGAGCAATGATGTCCTCCTACGACGCCAGGTTCACGTTCAGTTCCTACGATGTCGGTGATAGGGTCGGTTGCAACATCTTCTTTCCCTGGGAGTTTCTGCGGCCGCTGTTGAAGGGCGGGACAGTGTATGTGATTCCTGATGAAGTCATATTTGTGCCGCGAGCGCTCGCCAGGTTCATCTCAGAACACCAGCTGTCCGAAATTCTGTTCACACCGTCCCTGTTGCAGAGCGTCTTGAATTCTTCAGACCACGGGCATCTCCGGGAACAGATGTCGTCTCTGCGAGTGGTCTGGCTGAACGGAGAGGTGGTGCCTGCCAGCCTGCTCAGGCAAGCGCGGAACGTTTTGCCGCCAGAAGCCCGCCTGTTCAACACCTACAGCATCAGTGAAACCCATGACGTCTGCACCATCGACCTGACCGAACTGTCGTTGGTTGGGATGGACGCATGCCCGGTCGGTTTTCGAATGGATGGCGTCGAGCTTCGCGTACGTCCTGAAAACAGCTCCGCCGTGGAGATAAGCGGTGTAGGGGAGCTTCTCATTGGTGGCAAGGGAGTGGCGCGGGGCTATCTCAAGAGGCCTGATCTGGATGCCGAGAGGTTCATCACGCTGGATGGTGAGCTCTACTACGCGACCGGTGATCTTGCAGAAGTTGCTCCCGACGGAATGACCACAATCGTGGGTCGAACCGATTCCATGGTCAAGATCAGGGGATACACCGTGTATCTCGGCGCGATTGAAGAGATGTTGCGCAGACACTGTGACGCAGCGGATGCGGCCGTTGTAGTTGAGACCTTGGACGAGACCAGCAAACGGTTGGTTGCCTATGTTGTTCGCGGCCCGAATGCCGCCTGGAAGCTGGACGCCCGGAGTGGCGCGAGCAGAGACTTGCGAAACGTGCTGGAACGATATTTGCCTCTTTACTCCGTCCCATCGCACTTCATTGAGATGGACGCGCTGCCGATCAATCAGCAGACCGGCAAGCTGCAGCGGAAGGCTTTGCCCTCGCTGCGCAACGGGGCATCGCCGGGCAAGAGGCGGACAAGACTGACCGAGCATTCCACGGCAGCAGAGAGACTGGCGGTCTTGCGCGAGTTGTGGGCTGACACGCTGGAGCTCAATCTCGACGATCTGGAGGACGACTGGAACTTCTTTGATCTTGGCGGCCACTCGTTGGCGGGCATGGCTCTCACAATCGCCATCGAGGAGACGTTCGGGACTGAACTGAGCGGCGTCGAGGTATACGAGTACCCCACCATAGGCCAACTTGCGAGATATCTGGAGAATGACGGGGCAGGGGGCGAAGCATCCGGCGCCACGCTGGCTCAAGACGCGCAGCTCGACCCGGAGATTGCGCCGCGCGGCGACGCTCAGGTGACGCGATTGAGCGAGGCAACCTGCATCTTTGTCACCGGAACGACCGGATTCCTTGGCGCATTCCTTCTGGATCAGCTGGTGCAGTCCACGGGGCCGGATACGACGTTCTACTGTCTCGCACGCGATGGCGGTGATCCGGGAGAGGGCTCGTCGTCCAATCGGGTACTGGACGCACAGAAATTCTACGGGTTGCCCAGCCAATCTGCAGGTGATCGGATTATCCCTGTCTCGGGAGACCTCACTCAGCCCCTGATGGGACTGGGCGGCGACAAGTATGGCGAACTTGCGGACAAGATCGACCTGGTATTTCACTGCGCCGCCTCCGTCAATTACGTTTACCCCTACTCAGCCTCCAAGCCCCATACCGTTGGCGGCACGACGGAGATTCTCAAGTTCGCTAGCGCCGGCAGGCCAAAGGCAGTGCAGTACATCTCATCCAGCGGCGTTTTTCCGGGCGGCGACACCACTCCGTACCTGGAGAACAAGGAGATTGACGGCTGGGTGGATCGGATGGAGGGGGGCTATAACCAGTCCAAGTGGGTCGCCGAGAGGCTGGTCTGGCATGCCGTCTCGCGAGGACTCCCGGTCTGCCTTTACCGGCCGGGCAACATCGGCCATCACAGCCAGACTGGCACTGCCAACCCGAATGACTACCTCGCGATCATCCTCAAGGCCTGCGCCCGGCTGGGCAGCGCCCCTGAAGCTCCGGACTGGTACTTCGAAATGACTCCGGTCGACTTCCTGGTTACTGCTATCAGCAAGATCGCCGATGACCCAGGTCACCTTGGCAGGGTTTACAACGTGATCCAGCAGAACCCGACTCCGGCGGACCAGGTCTTTGACCTCATGCGGCGCAACGGCCACATCACGGAGATCGTTTCGTTGACGGAATGGAAGTCGAAACTGCAGGCGAAGGCCGACCATGACGATGACCTGGAGTTGAAGATGCTTGTCCGTTCGCTTGACTCGGTGGAACCGTACCTGACGGATACAAGCGTCTACGACATCAGCAGATTCAACGAGGCGCTGTCAGGAATCGGCCTTACGATGCCAAACGTCGGCGCCGACTACGTGACCATGTTCCTGGAGAGGTAGTCGCCTAGGCCGCAGCTTCCTCGCCTACGAACTCCTGCCGCCCCTGGATGATCCCTACGCCAATGGCCGCGATGCAGAATGAGCCGAAGAACAGCACGATATTGCTCGCAATGGCGACCCCGTGCAGGTCTATGGCCGGAACGTGCTCTGCAATCATCAGAACGGCGAAACTGAGCAAGCCCGTGAGCGCCAACCCCAACGATGCGAGCTTGAAGATGTTGGTGCCCTTAGAACGGCGTGCCAAAGCGTACCCGAATATGGTCGAGCCGATGGATGTGACGTACAGAAACGCAAAGTGAATGCCCGCAGCCGCCGCAAAGAGCGTGGTCGCCATTGCCTGTTCTTCGGCGGGAGCACTTCCGACACCGTGCTCAAGCACGTGAATCAGGACATGCCGGAAGCTCAACTCAAGGATCAGCAGAGCGTACCCAACCAGGAAGATATTCAGCGCAAAGCGGGACACAATGTCCATCGCTGAACCGCCGCTGAAAGCCCGATGCAAGCTATGCAAACCGAACCAATAAAGCACGACGCTGACGACAAATAAAGAGGTTACGATTTGGGCCAATACGGCGTTGTCGGCCAGGACGCCCGCCGCATCTTCAAAGCTGGAAGTATCCACAGGATCAATCAACAGCCCGCCCGGGGTGAATATCCCCGCAACGAAACCAATTGCCACAGCAACAATGAGTGCCCAACCGGCCGTCGAATTAGCAGTCATATCGCCCCCTCCGTATACGTCTCTTGAGCGATGGTAGACCAAGCAGTGATGCTCGTGCAAAGACCGGACTCGTCCGACGATCCCTAGAGGTCATTCCTCATGCTAGACTCTAACTAAAATTACGCTTCGCAAACTGTCAGGAAAGGAACGTTTCTTGTGGTAGAGCCTGGCGTCATCCCTGAAGGACCGAATGAGACGGTCAAAGCCTTACTTGAGGTCACTTCCACGCGGTCTAGTGGCCCGGCGTACTCAGTCACTGAGGCGGTCGAGTCAAGGTCAAGCTCATAGATTTCAAGAACCCACCTGGAGAGAGCTGTCATGCCAGAGTCGAGTGCGTGGGAAGAGGAACAATTCACAGATATAGACTGCGTTGTCATTGGATACAATGACTACAGCTTCGCAACCGTCCTGGAAGAGACGAAGAAATTTGAAGCGCAGTCTGGGCACCACTGGCAATTGAAGCTGCACTCCGCCGAATACAATGGCCGGCGGATTCCGTATAACGCTCTATTGAGCGAGTATTTGTCACAAGACAACGGCAAGAGAGAAAGCCTGCACGTTGGCCGTACTCCCAATCTGGCGGTCTGTCACCTGTCTTACTTCCTTCAAACGAGAGGCCTCAACGTTGCCATCGTCAACTTTTTTACGGAAGAGAAAGAGCGGCTGGAATCACTGCTGAAGCGCAATCCGAAGTCCGTTGCGATTACGACAACGTTCTACGTTGAGAGTTCCCCGATCATTGACATCGTTCAATTCATCAGGCAACACAACAGCGACACGCGAATCATCGTCGGTGGTCCTCATATCTACAACACGTGCTCGCAGCTCAACGAGAGATTGCAAGAAACTGCACTTGGGAGCATTGGAGCCGACATTTACGTCTATGATTCGCAAGGTGAAACGACGCTTTCGCGCGTTGTGACGGCTCTCCGGCAATCGTCCTCTCCCGATTTGAGTTCGATTCCGAACCTGATTGTCGCAGAAGGTGGCTCCTTTTACCGCACTCACCGTGAGCAGGAACAGAATCCGATGGATGAGATTTCCATCGACTGGGGTTCCTTTGATCCTTCGTTCGTAAGGCCAGGCACCCCCGTTCCGCTGCGGACGGCGCGTAGCTGCGCATTCAGTTGTGCCTTCTGCAACTACCCGGTCTTTGCCGGCCCTCTCAATTTGACCTCACTGGATGTCGTAGAAAAGGAACTGCAAACGCTTCACGAGGCTGGGATTAAGCGCATTCTCTTTGTCGACGATACCTTCAACGTCCCCCTGCCTCGGTTCAAGAACCTCTGCAGGATGATGATTGAGAGAAAGTTTGATTTTGAGTGGTTCTCGTATTTCCGTTGCTCCAACTCCGACAACGAGGCGTTTGATCTCATGCAAGAGAGCGGATGTGGGGGAGTTTTCCTGGGCATCGAATCCGGAGATCAAACGATTCTGGACAATATGAACAAAAAGGCCAAGTTAGAGCAGTATCGGAATGGAATACAAAAACTCAAGGAGCGAGACATCATTACGTTCTCATCCTTCATTATTGGCTTCCCCGGAGAGACCGAGGAGACCGCTCTCAACACGCGCCAATTCATACAGGAGTGTGCACCTGACTTCTACCGCATGGAGCTCTACTATCATTCCAGGCTGGCGCCGATTCACGCCCGTTCCGAGGACTTTGGTCTTCATGGTTCCGGTTTCGGCTGGTGGCACAACACAATGAATTGGCGTGAAGCGTGCGCCTTCATTGAAGATTCCTACCGGACAGTATCCGAATCTTTGATCCTGCCGGGGCACGCTTTCGATTTCTGGTCACTGCCTTATCTGATGGAGAATGGCATGTCCCTTGATCAGATAAAGGAGTTCCTCCTGTATGGTCGAGAGCTGCTGCTGGACGGGCTGGGCGCGCCAGGGGTAATCCACGAAATCCCAACGATATCGTAGGCCCGGAGCACCGACTTCCGAAGACTCTCCCGGAGAACCTAGGCTGGAGAACAAATACGTGTGGCTCTGGTGGGCGGCGAGGGGCTCGAACCCCCGGCCTTCTGCGTGTAAAGCAGACGCTCTAACCAGCTGAGCTAGCCGCCCACAGGGTGGCAAAGTGGCGCGCTTGGCGGGACTCGAACCCACGGCCTCAGCCTCCGCAGAGCTGCGCTCTATCCAGACTGAGCTACAAGCGCGTGTCACTTACGGCCGATTCCGGCCTCAGTTCGTCCAGCCTGTCGTGGTGCCGAGGGAGAGATTTGAACTCTCACGCCCGCTAGGGGCACTGCGCCCTAAACACAGCGCGTCTGCCGTTCCGCCACCTCGGCACGAAGTTGCCAACGAGCATTGGTACTCCGGCCTGATGCCGTACAGATATCTGTTGCCGTCCCAATTGGTCCTGCTGGCAGTGATGATCGCGATAACCGTGGCGGTTTATCAGGAGAGCGCCCTCTTTGCAGGCGACTTTTGGGAAACGGCGGCTCCCTACCTGGTAGCGCTGGCGGGGATTTACTTCGCCTCGATGATTATTCGCTACGTTCTCACCATGATTCGAAACCCCGAAAGAAGATGGTTTCAGCGAACCATTCCCATCTGGTTTCACATGGTGTTGGCCATTGCGCTCTGGTCGTTTGCCGACTATCTCCGCGCATGAGTTTCGGCGACCAGACGAGACAACTCAGTTGCATTGGGGAAGTCTTCCCAGGACGCCGATATCAAACTGCTCACACGCGCTAGCGTAAATCGGTGTACTGGTGAAGACCGTGCCGCTGGCGTCCGGGGAGATTGCGTATACCGTGCCGTAGAAGCCCCCAAGTACGTAAATCACATGACAGAATGAAACGGGCGGGTCATCGCCCCATATCTGCTGCATTGCCGCAATCGCGCCGTCGAGCTCGGCCTGGACATATGTGGTGCAGCCTTGGTCGCTGAAACTATCGTTGAGCCGCGTAACTTTCACATTCCGAAACGGATCGAGGCCGGTCTTCTGGCGGTCGCAGGGAGTGATAGGATCCCAAATGATCTCGCTGTCGGTTGCATAGCGCTGCGTTTGTTGGTACCTGACCCAGATGCCATAACCCATGTGGCAGCGGTAATCAATGCCAGCATTGATCTCTTCACGGGACAGCCAAGGTCTCAAAGTGCCACCACACTTCGCCTTACTCCCCACGGTCGTGAGATTGCGACACTCCCCCACATTTACGTTCTCCCCCACGCAATCCAGCGCAAGTGGGTCCGAGCTGGAAGATTCGTCCTCGATGTCATTGGGCTCCCCGTTCGACCCGGACTGCAGGTACTTGCTGTTCTCGGAATTCAGGTTCGCCCCGGAGTCGTCGTTGAGTTCTGGCGTGTTCGACTGTGCACCCGACCCTTGTGGGAGCTTGCCGGTCGCGCCGGCACTTCCCTCTGGGAGGGTCCTCGTCAGTTTCGGAGCGGGGCGGCTTTCTTCGAGGATGATGGGAACAGCAAGCCCGTCCGGTCCACCAGCCTCGACAGGGCCGGCGGCAAGGAGTAGGGCAGTGGCAATGCCCAAGGACAGCAGGATAGGCACCAGAATTCTGAGGAGCCCCACCCCGATAAGAGAACCCGGAACGCCTGATGTGACCTTCATCAATGCACCTCTCTGTGCTGCTTGCGGTAGCGAGGCCTTCCCGTTGAAAGCCTCCCGGATTGATGAATAGCCGGATGAGCACATGGTACATCAGTTATGTAGTTCCTGTTGTCTACGGGGGAGGCGCGAGGTAAAGCCGGCTGGCAGATTCCGTAGGCTCCATTGCTCTAACGGCCTTCCGCAACCATGATTACAAGGAGTGTGGGCGGCGAGGGGCTCGAACCCCCGGCCTTCTGCGTGTAAAGCAGACGCTCTAACCAGCTGAGCTAGCCGCCCACAGGGTGGCAAAGTGGCGCGCTTGGCGGGACTCGAACCCACGGCCTCAGCCTCCGCAGGGCTGCGCTCTATCCAGACTGAGCTACAAGCGCGTGTCACTTACGGCCGATTTCGGCCTCAGTTCGTCCAGCCTGTCGTGGTGCCGAGGGAGAGATTTGAACTCTCACGCCCGCTAGGGGCACTGCGCCCTGAACGCAGCGCGTCTGCCGTTCCGCCACCTCGGCACGAAGTTGCCGACTAGACTGTCCGTAGTGCGATATCCATTATGGCACGGTGCGCCGCCACGTGGGGAATGAGACCTCAATCTGAGGCCAAACCGGAGCGCTATCCAGCGGCTGCTAGAACAGCGAAGCCAGCCGCTCCAGCCCAGCCCGCGCGTCCGCACCAAGGGTCACGCGCATGAGGCGTCGTCCGCGCTGGATCAGAGCGCCGGCATCGCCCGCCGACTGCGCCGCGATCAGCTGGCCGAATGTGTAGTCGGTTTCAGGAACGGGGACATCGTTCGCCGATGCATCATCCACAACCTGAAGGAAGAGGCCGTTGTTCGCGCCGCCCTTGTGGAGTTGTCCGGTGGAATGGAGGAATCGGGGACCGTAGCCACCGGTTGTAGCCACCTTTGCTTTCCGACCAAGCACTGACCGCAGTTGGCCAATCGACTCCCAAACGGCATCGCTGGGGGCAAGGTAGACATGAATGCCGATGTAGTCGCCGGACACCGCTGATGACAGCCACTCTGCTGCCACAGATTCTACGTTTACGTCGTCAATGGAGATGATGCGCCCTGCGTCTGCGGATGAGCTGCTGCCTGCCATCGCCTCACGAGCAAGGTCCTTGGCAAGCTGGACGTCCGGTTGGTCGAATGGATTGATGCCGAGCACGGCTCCGGCGGCGGCTGTGGCGATCTCCCACCGCATCATCAGTCTGCTGATTTCGTGAGTGTCTTCGATGATTTGAGCTACGTGCGCCCACTCAGGCACCAGCGCACGCACAGCTTCCTGCTTCTCCTGCTCCGGCTCAGTGTGGAGGCCGATGTAGACCATCACCCGATCTTCGCCATAGTCCGGGTAGTCCCAGACGGGTTCCTGATCGATGGGAACAATACCAACGTCGAGCTTGCCGGTGCTCTCCGCAATGAGCTGCTCAATCCACGTTGGCAAGCTGCGTAGGCTAGGGGACGTTATAAAGGTCAACTTGTCGCGCCCCGCAAGGGCGCATTCACCAATGGTTGCGCCCAACCTCAGCGCCTGCTTGATTTCCTGCTCTGATGCGTCTCGGGCCGACTGAACGGTTGCGAGCAGGTTGTCAACGTTGACGCCGATGATGGCCGCAGGGACGAGGCCGAATTCGCACAGCGCGGAATAGCGGCCGCCAACGTCCGTCGGGGCGGAGAACACGCGACGGAATCCGCGCTCGCCTGCCAATCGTTCTAGCGGCGTGCCGGGGTCGGTGACGGCGACAAAGTGCGGACCGGGGTCAGCACCCATCTCAGTCAGCCTCGCCCAGAAATAGTAGAAGAAGGAGAGCATCTCAGTCGTAGTGCCCGACTTGCTGGACACGACGAAAATAGTTCGTGAAATATCAAGCGCATCCGCGAGTGCGGTCACGGCGGCGGGATGGGTGCTGTCGAGCACTCTCAGGCGGGGATGGCCCGTAGCGTTGCCGAATGTGGTCTGGAAGACTTCGGGCGCAAGGCTTGAGCCGCCCATGCCGAGAACCACTACGTCTGTGAAGCCTTCGCTCGCAACGTCACGACCGAATTGGGTCAGGTCTACGACCTTGGGCGCCATCGTTGTGGGCAGGTCGAGCCAGCCGAGCCGATTCTCAATCTCGGGTGTGCCGCGCGGAGCCCAGAGCGTGGGGTCCTGCTCCAGCAATCTTTGGATGAACCCGTCCGTTTCCCACTGCCGCAGCCGCGCCTCGATGCGTTCGGGAATTCCTGCTTCGTTCGTCATTGTTCCCTCGTCACACGTATGGGTCGTCCCTAGTGGGTGTCAAAGATTTCCTGGTATCGCCCAATCTCGGTTAACAGGCGTTCACGTTCCTGCGGCGTCGGATTGTCTGCATGCACGAACGGTGTCAACGGCCCCAGTGTCCGAATTGCGAGGGTAAGCAGCAGCCGCGCCTTGACCGCCGAAAGGTTGTCCCCCGTGATGAACGTGTCCTGCGTCGGTTCCTTGGGGATACGCCCGCGCATGCCGCGGCTGGTCAGTACGACAGGAATGCCGTGTCGCCGGACTGCCTCCTCCAATGCAGGGCGCTGGAATCGGTGTGGCACGCCGCTGTATGCGAAGCCCTCAATCACGATGCCGTGGCCGGGATGAGATGTGTTCCCACCGCGTTCAGAAACGGCACGGTCTATCAGCGCCCGAACCTGTACGTCGTCCGCGCCTGCGTATGTCTTAACGATGTCCACCGTTGGCAGGGTCAAGGGCAGTGGGTCATTGCTCCGCACGCGCGACTCCGCAGTGTGCCGCCGCGTCGGTGCGAAATAGAACGAGACCTGGTCGGCCTCGATACTTCCGATTGCGGATGCTGAGCCGCCGAGCGCCACAAACCCTCCGGGCCTCTGATTCGTCTTAGTCACCTCGCGAGCCGGAAAGATCTGCTCATCGAGGATGACCAGCACGCCCTTGCCGCCGACCTCCGGCGATGCCGCAACCCGCACGGCGTCCCACAGATTCCAGTCGCCGTCATTGCCGACGCTGCCGTGCCTGCGCTGCGAGGCCGCCACGACCACCGGCTTATGAGAGTTCACGGTGTAGTTAAGGAATGCGGCTGTTTCCTCCGTGGTGAACGTTCCGTGTGTGACGATGCAGGCGTCCACGTCCGGCTGCGTGAGAGCCTCATTGACGGTGTTGGCGATGAGGACGAGTTCTCGCATAGAGAACGTTTCGCCGCCTCGCCGCAGCTCGCCGCCGGTGTCCGGATCAATGACCATCTCCACCCGCAGGTTTGCGACCTCAGACAGCAGCCCGTTGCGGCCATTTGTGTCGACGCTGAAACGGTCGATTTCCTCAATGACACGCTTGGCGGCGAGATGGAATTGAGAATATACATCGGGAGGCTCATGCCCGGGTTCCATGTAGGGCAAGAGGTAGAGGCCGTCCTCCGGCGTCAGCGTGACCTCGTGGAACTCATCACCGCCATCGTCCACCGGGTTGCCGTCTCTATCTTCGCGGCGAATGCGTACCGTGACGGGTTCATGGAGACGCTGGGCACGCAGCACGTTGAGAGGCCCGCCCGTCTTGCTTGACGTGACGAACGGCAGGCCGTTCTGGATCGTGCCTCCCGTCGGGACGATGGCGATTGTTGGCTTATCTGCCATCACCGTGTTATCCGCCCTCAATCCCAAAAAGCCGCGCCGCGTTGCCGCCGAGGATGGCGGCACGATCGTCTTCGGGCAGATCAAGCTCCGTCACGTCGGCCTTCATCGGCGGAATCGTCGTGTAGGGGTAGTCCGTGCCGAACATGATCATGTCATTGCCCATGAGTTCACGGGCGAACATTATCGCCGGCCTGAGTCGCGAAACGGTGTCAATGTGGACGCGCTTGAAATACTCCCAGGGGCCCTTGTCGTTCTCGCCCCAGTGACCGGCGCGCGGGCCGCCCGTGCGATTCAGTCTTCCCATGAGGAAGGGCAGGGTGCTGCCGAGGTGGCAGAGGACGAACTCCAGGTTCGGGTACTTCTCCATGACGCC
The DNA here is from genome assembly GCA_965207115.1 of Dehalococcoidia bacterium. Taxonomy (GTDB): domain Bacteria; phylum Chloroflexota; class Dehalococcoidia; order UBA6926; family UBA6926; genus VXMO01. Next base: position 708,917 of record CBDBLR010000003.1, read on the forward strand.
GCTGAGGATGATGCGCATCATGGCGGCGGATGAGTCAAAGAGGAATCCCATGTTGACGGCCATCGTCCAACCCTCAAGGTGTTTTGCCATCACAGGCCAGCTTGGATGGATCATCATTACGACGCCGAGTTCTTCCGCCCTCTCGTAGATGGGCCACAAGTCCGGCTCATGCAGCTGTTTGCCCGCCACATTTGAAGTCAGCATCATGCTGCGCAGGCCGAGTTCATTAACGGCTCGATCCAGCTCTTTCACCGCCGCGTCCGGGTCCAACAGCGGCAGCGTTCCCATTCCCAGGAATCGATCAGGGTTGTCCTTCTGGATCTTCGCGATGCCCTCATTAGCTGCCGCGGCAAGCTCCACATTAAGTACCGGGTCGTCAGCAACCTCGCCCGCGGGAACGATACAGCTCATTACGTGCATGTCCACGCCCGCCTCATCCATGTCGTTGACGCGCGTCTCCAACCTGAACATACCGGCGGGCATCGTATAGGAGTCCATGTCGCTGACGTGGAAGATGATGTCGTCGCCGCTGCGTTCCATATACGGAAAAGTGTTGCGATTCAGCAGCAGGTCAATGTACTCAGGAACGGCGAAATGATTGTGTGTATCGATGTGCATAAGCGGAAACTCCAGACTCCCCCAATTGCGGCCGGTTGATCCGTCGTTATTGTAGCGTCTGGGCTCATTCGGGCGTGGCTTGGCGAATCTAGTACCATTAAGGACGCGCTGATAGCGCATTTTGGATATGCAGCGCGGAAAGGAGACCCGCACGTGGCGACTTTGAGCCGGTCAATTGGCCTGTCGCGTGAACAGCGCATTACGGAGCTTGGGCGTGATCTGCTCAGCGCCGCCTACCTGCGTGGCAGCTTTGTTCTCCGCTCCGGCCGCACCAGTAATTACTATTTCGACAAGTACCTCTTTGAGACCAAGCCCAGCATCCTGCGCCGTTTGGCCGCGTTCATGGCGGAGCTTGTACCTCCAGGGACAGATCGTATCGCGGGCCCGGAGCTCGGCGCGGTGGCTCTCGCAACAGCCCTCTCCCTTGAGATGGGTCTGCCGTTCGTCATCGTCAAGAAGGAGCAGAAATCTTACGCGACGGGCAACGTAGTGGAAGGGGAACTATTCGCGGGCGAGCGCGTCCTGCTTGTGGAAGATGTCGTAACGACGGGCAGCCAGGCAATTGAGGCGGGCATCGCCCTGCGCGCCGCCGGAGCTACGGTTTCCGATGTCCTTGTTGTCATCGATCGCGAGGAGGGGGCGCAGCAGATGCTCGCCGCCGCGGGCTACCAACTCCGCGCGCTGTTCAGGCGGCGCGACCTCGGTATCTAGGATCAGCGCCCGGCGCGCTACAGTAGTGCAATGAATGAATCGCATATTGTCGACCTTTTGAAGTCCACCGGCTGCCTTGTTGAGGGGCAGGTTGAGGGCACTGACGAGCAAGGCGGCTGGATTGCCGGAGCTATGGAGCCGCTTGCGAATCCCACGGCCGTTTCTGAGCTGGCCGGATGCCTCTCGGAGGCACTGCCGCCCCCAGCGCCCGACCTTATTGCAGCGTGGCCGGGCCTGGATAACATCGTGCTCGCGTTCGCAATCGGCGTGCAGATGGACAAGCCCGTTGTGCTTCTGTCAGATGCAGAAGGACTTGTGACGGCGTCTGGCAACGTTGAGGCGAATGAAAGTGTTGCTCTCGTTGGGGTGACACTGAGCGAGCGCGACGCCAATCTAGCGCGGGCATTTGTTGAGAACAAGGGCGGCAAGCTGGCCGTCTCAGCTTCACTGGTTGGGGTGGGGCAGGTCACAGGGGAGCTATCTCTTGTGACGGTTGAGGTGGGGGTTGATGGCAACGACTGAGCAGGAAGTCACGGCGGCATCAGCGGACGCGGCGGAGGAATCTGAGGCTGTAGTCGCCGAAATGCGTGCCGATCCCGGCCGCATCGCCGCCGACTTTGAAGTCCTCTCCGCCATAGGCGGTGAACCGGGCGGCGGCGTGTCTCGTATTCCGTTCTCTCGAGAGGAGCGTGACGCGCATGACCTTGTTGCAGGCTGGATGCGTGATCTCGGTCTGACCGTCCGAACTGACAGCTTCGGCAACACCTTTGGAACGCTTGCCGGGACCGACCCGACCCGGCCCGCCATCGGCTTCGGCTCGCATCTTGATTCAGTCCCGCACGGCGGACGATTCGACGGCGCGGTCGGGGTACTTGGCGCACTGGAAGTGATTCGCCTGTTCAATGAGACGGGCGTTCAGACAGCCCATCCACTCATGGTGGTTGCCTTTGCATCGGAAGAGGGCGCGCGATTCGGCGAGCCGTGCCTTGGCAGTAAGGCGGTCGCGGGTGTGCTGCAAGAGGCCGACCTTGAGCGACTGCGTGACGCGAACGGCACCACGCTCGCGCAGGCTATGCGCGCCCTGAGTTTTGATCCCTACGCTATGCCACAGGCTCGTTGGGCGCCCAATACCCTTGCCGCTTTTCTTGAGCTTCATATTGAACAGTCGCGGTCGCTGGATGAGGAGGATGAGCGCATCGGCCTGGTGGACGCCATTGCCGGAAACACGCGAATACGCATCGCGATCCGCGGGAGGCAGGACCACTCCGGCGGCACGCCGATGTCGCAACGGCAGGACGCGCTGGTTGCCGCCGCGGAGGTCATCGTTGCTGCTGAATCTATCGCCAACGAACCTCGCCGCCGCGCCACGGTTGCCACGGTCGGACGCCTGCATGTATTTCCGAACAGCATCACGACCATCCCCGGCGAGGTGGAATTCTATCTTGACGTGCGCGACGTAGACAGCGATCGGCAGCGCCTGACAACGCAGGATATCGTTACGCGGGCAGAGGAAACAGCTGCTCGGCGGGGTCTGCGCTGCGACTGGGAGGTTGTCTCCGATACGTCGCCCGTCGTGCTGCCCAAGTGGCTGCGCGATCTGACAACCGCTGCAGCCAAGCGCCTCGACGTGCCGCACCGCGTTACCACAAGCGGGGCGGGGCATGACGCCGGAATTCTCTCCCGCGGCATCCCTGCCGCCATGCTCTTCGTGCCGAGCCGCGACGGTCTCAGCCACTGCCCCGAGGAGTGGACGAGCATGGAGGACATCGCTATCGGCGCGCAGGCGCTTGCGGAGAGCATCCGTGACATCGACACATTCCTGACGAAAGAGGTTGCTGAATGACTTCCGAACTTCTAGACGCCAACGGGACGATTCCCGTTTTCGCGGGCACGCACGTCCCGCAACTGCGCCTACCGTCCAGCGTGCGGCTTGAGGTGATGCAGACGAACGGCCATCAAGCGCCCGCCGCAACGTTTGTCGAAACGGAGATCATTTCCAACGAGGAGATTGCGCCGGAACACTATCTGATGCGCGTGCGCTCCGAGGCTTTGGCGAACGGCGAGCCGGGTCAGTTCGGCGTTATCCGCCCCGGTTCAGCGACGGACGTCCACCCCATCCTGCCGCGTCCCATGGCGGTTTATCAGTATGACAAGGCTGCGGGAACCGCCGATTTCGTCTACCGCGTTGTGGGATACGGCACGGCTGCCATGGCTCAGCGCAGGGCGGGGGACATCGTGGAGATTGTCGGCCCCGTCGGGCGGCCGTTCCCCATATCCGATACGACCAACGGAATCCTTATCGTTGGACGGGGCATCGGCGTGTGCTCGCTGACGACGCTTATCGACGAGGCGAGCCGCCGCAACATTGAGATCTATGCTGTGTTCAGCGCCCGCAACAAGGACGTTGTGCTCGGCAAAGACATGATCAAGAAGGCCCGTGGGCATGCTCTCTATGTCGACGATTCTGATGGAAGCAGCGACGTTGGGAACGTGGAGCCGTGGATCAGCGAGATTATAGAATCCGGCCGCGCGCAGCAGGCCTACGTCTGTGGCTCCAATCGCTTGATTGAACTGACAACCAGGCTCGCCGCGCCCGCGGACGTTGAGGCCTACGTCTCCCTTGAGGCCCACATGGCCTGCGGCCTCGGCTACTGCCACTCCTGCGCCACTGGGGCGTTTGGAGAGTCGGCGGAGTCGCCGCTGGTATGCCGCGACGGCCCCGTCTTTCGCTGTCACCCGGCAGGGGTTACTGTATAGGCGATGGCCGTACAGGACACTGAGACTGACAGCAGGCTAGGGGTTGCCCTCGGCGCCGGGCTGACCCTCAAGAACCCGGTCATGCCCGCATCCGGCTGTTTCGGGCCGGAGATGGGAACCTTGTTTGACCTTGGCCAACTCGGCGCGCTTGTCCCCAAGACGATTTTCTACGGTGAACGCGCCGGCAATCCCGCCCCTCGCACCGCTGAATCGCCCGCTGGAATGCTCAACTCCATCGGCATACCGTCGCGCGGCGTCGAACATTTTCTCACCGAGCTACTGCCCGAATACACGAAGTACGACTCGCCCGTCATCGTGAGCATCGGCGGGTTGGGTATCGAGGAATACGACCGCCTTGCTGAGCGACTGAGCGGCGAGCCCGGTGTTGCGGGCCTTGAGGTCAACATCTCCTGTCCCAACCTTGAAGCAGGCGGCATGGAGATTGGCGCGAGTCCGGCCAATGTTGAGCGAGTCCTGCGCGGGGTGTCCGACCGTTTCGACGGTCCGGTCATCGCCAAGTTGACGCCCAATATCACATCCATCGCGGACATCGCGAAAGCCTCTGAACAGGGGGGTGCGACGGCCATCTCCGCGATCAACACGCTGTCCGGCATGGTTATCGACGTAGACAATCAGAGGACCGTCACGGGCACGATGACGGGCGGCGTCTCGGGTCCCGCCATTCGTCCCATCGCGGTGCGCATGGTCTGGCAGGTGTGCAGCGCCGTATCGCTGCCGGTTGTCGGTATCGGCGGCATCACGTCCGCGAAGGACGCCCTGGAGTTCATCCTGGCAGGCGCGACGGCCGTCGCTGTCGGCACCGCCAATTTCACGCGCCCCACGACGATGCTGGACGTCATCGACGGACTGAATACGTATGCGGAAACGCACCACCTGAGCAGCATCAGCGATGTGCGAGGGCAGCTTGAAGAGGGGATGCGCGTGGCCATTGAGCCGCCGCGCCCGGCCACCCCCGTCTCGGGGCCTGACGGGTAACATCAATCTATGAATATCACTGGCAGTCACACCGTTCCCGCGTCTCGAGAACGCGTATGGGAGCTTCTGCATGATCCGGACGCCCTGCAGCGGATGGTTCCGGGATGCCAGACCCTCGACGCGGAGACGCCCACCAAGTTTTCCGCGACATTGTCCGTCGGAGTCGGGCCAATCCGTGGCCGGTTCAGTGGAGCGGTTGAAATCGAGGATGTGGCAGCGCCGGAGTCGTACAAGATGACCCTGAACGGACAGGGGCCGACGGGGTTTGTGTCCGGCACGGGGATGATCAACCTGAGCGAGGAGGGCGAGGGAACGCTCGTGGAGGTTGAGGCGGACGCTCAGGTCGGTGGAACCCTGGCGCAGATCGGGTCACGCATGGTCCAGACCGCCGTACGGATGTTGATGGGGCAGTTCTTTGACGCGCTATCGCGAGAGGCTGCTGCGTCCCAATAGACCGGCCACATAGTTGACCGCCCGCGCGCAGTGGGAATAGCATCGCCTCAGGGCACGTAAGAGCAACGGGGGCGGGTGCGACTATGGCTGATTCGATTCCTGTAACGCTGACCATCAACGGCACGGAATACAACATTGATGTTGAGCCGCGCTTACTGCTGGTTCACGCTATCCGTGACGTTATCGGGCTTACAGGCACGCACGTTGGCTGTGATACGTCCCAGTGTGGCTCGTGCACCGTTCTTCTGAATGGAGAAGCGGTCAAGTCATGTTCGATGCTCGCCGTGCAGGCGGACGGGCAGCAGATTGAGACCGTGGAGGGCCTCGCCGCCGCCGACGGCACATTGCATCCCATCCAACAGGCGTTTGCGGAGAAGCACGGACTCCAGTGTGGTTTCTGCACCCCCGGCATGTTGATGCTCTCCAAGGCGCTTCTCAACGAGAACCCGAATCCGTCGAAGGACGAGATTAAGCACGCGCTGGCCGGAAACATGTGTCGTTGCACGGGGTATCAGAACATCGTCCTGGCTATCGAATTCGCGGCGGGTCAACTTTCCCGGTGAGGTGACCGCCATGACCACGAGCAGCCCACCTCGCCAGATCGGCCAGTCGCCCCGTCGCAAGGAGGATGATCGCTTGCTGCGAGGGCAGGGCGCGTTCTCCGACGACATCAACATCCCCGGAACCGTGTGGGCGCACTTCGTCCGCAGCCCGCACGCCCACGCCCGTATTCTCAACATCGACTCTTCGGCTGCCATGGCTCATCCGGGAGTGCTGCGCGTTCTCACCGGAGCGGATGTTCACCCTCCCTATCACCCCATTCCGCCGGTTCTCGCCGTGCGAGACGCGGAGAATCGCGACAATGAGGCCGGCGCGCCCGCGTTCACTCTCATCGCCAGAGACAAGGCCAAGTACGCCGGGGAAATCGTCGCCATCGTAGTTGCGGAAACTCGAGAGGCGGCGCGCGACGCGGCTGATCTGCTAATGGTCAGGTATGAGCCGCTCCAGGTGGCAAATTCGCCGGAGCAGGCGATGGAGCCCGGCGCGCCGAGAGTGCATGACGAACGCTCCAATGAGCAGGTTCGATGGCTCAAGAGCACGGAAAACGTATCCAGCACCTTTGAGGATTCGGAGATAATCCTGCGGCATGACTTTGTGAACCAGCGAATTCACGCCGTTCCGATGGAGCCGCGCGCCGGCATCGCCCACTGGGACCCCGCCACACAATTCCTCACCATCTGGGCATCTATCCAGGGCGCGCATGAACTGCGAACACAGATGGCGGAAGTGCTTGGCATTTCTCCCGACCAGATTCGCTCCGTCGCTCCGGATGTCGGAGGAGGATTCGGCGCGAAACACGGTGGAGAGGTGGAGTACTTCCTCCTGGCAATCGCCTCGATGGAACTCGGACTGCCCGTCAAGTGGGCTGCGTCGCGCACCGAAGAGTTCTTGTCGCTCAGCCACGCGCGCGGAAAAACCTCGGAGTTTGAGGTAGCCGCTGATCGTGACGGCCGTGTCAAGGCGCTGCGCCTCCGGCACACCACGGATCTGGGCGCGTTTCCCAAGGGGGCAACCCCAATCGTTGCGCAAACCTCCGCCATCATCGCCACCGGCGTCTACGGCATTCGAGAGGCCGCGTTTGAAGTCCATTCTGTCTATACGAACCACACACCGGAGGGCGCGTACCGCGGGTACGGTCGACCCGAGGGCATCTACCTGATCGAACGCGCCATGGACATGCTGGCGCGTGACCTGGACATCGACCCTGCGGAAATCCGCAGGCGCAACATGATCCAGCCGGAAGAGTTCCCGTACTATCGCACGCCCGGCGGGGATATATATGACAGCGGCAATTACCCCGAGGCGCTGGAACGGGCCCTGGAGGTCAGTGGCTACGAGAGCTTACGGGCACGGCAACGTGAGATGCGTGCGGACGGGAAGTACTTGGGGATCGGTCTGGCGTCATGGGTCAAGACCGGAGGGTTTGGCCCTTCGTCGCTGGACCCCTCCTCGTCTATGCCGGAGTGGGCGCGCGTGAAAGTGTCTCCCACCGGCGCAGTGACCATCTACACCGGCTCCTCGCCGCACGGGCAGGGCAACTACACCACCTACGCGCAGGTGGCCGCCGATACACTGCATATCCCGATAGACGATATCTCCGTGACTCACGGTGATACGGCAACGGTCACGTATGGCATGGGCACGTTTGCCAGCCGCAACATGGTCGTGGGCGGAATGGCCGTGCTCCAGGCTTCCCAGAAGATTCTCGACAAGATGACCCGATTTGCTGCTCACGCTCTCGGCAGTGACCCGGACGGTGTGGAATTCACTGACGGCGTGTTCAACGCAAACGGCTCGTCGATCACCTTTCGTGAGATTGCCGCCCGAATCAACCAGGTTCTTGAACGGCCCCCGGGCATGGAAATGGGCCTGGACGAGTCATCGTTCTACCAGCCGACCCACCTCACCTTCAATTACGGCACGTACGTTGCCGTGGTGGAAGTTGATCCGGAAACGGGTGACGTTGACCTGCAGCAGCTGTACTGCGTGGATGATCAGGGCGTCGTTGTCCATCCGGTAATTGTGGAAGGGCAAGTTCACGGCGGCGCAGCGCAGGGAATCGGCCAGGCGCTCTATGAGGACATCGTCTACGACGAAAACGGGCAGTTGCTCAGCGGGTCTCTGATGGACTACGCGCTGCCGACAGCGGAGATGATGCCGGAGTTCATTTCTGAATTCATCGAGACCCCGTCGCCCACCAACCCGCTCGGCGTCAAGGGCATGGGAGAGGGACCGACGACAGGCGCGCCCCCCGCCGTGGTCAACGCAGTTGTTGACGCGCTCGCCCCGTTCAATGTTCGTGACATCGCGATGCCGCTAACGCCGGAGCGCGTGTGGCGCGCCATACAGGACGCGCAGAATGGAGATCAGTCATGATTCCCGGAGCATTCGATTACGCCGCCCCTGATTCTGTGGCGGAGGCGATCACTCTCCTCCAGCAGCGGCCCGGGGAGGGCAAGATCATCGCCGGCGGGCAGAGCCTCCTGCCGATGATGAAGCTCCGCGTCGCCATGCCCGGCCTCGTGGTTGATTTGCGCAAGACGCGCGGCGAGTTGTCCCACATCAGCACGGACGGCAACAATCTGCGAATCGGCGCGATGACAAGCCATGCCCATATCGCCGGGTCCGACGTCGTGCTTGATACGCTGCCGGTGTTGGCTGAAACGGCTGCGGAGATTGCGGACGTTCAGGTGCGCAATCTTGGAACCATCGGCGGCAGCATCGCTCACGCTGACCCGGTTGCCGACTACCCCGCCACGCTGCTTGCGCTTGATGCGCGGGCGCAAATTGCGGGCCCGAACGGCGTTCGTGTCGTATCCGTTGATGAACTCATCATGGACGCGTTCATTACGACGCTGGCCGAGGATGAAATCATCACGGAGATCATCATCCCCATCTCTGACGGTCAGACGGGCGCGGCCTATCTCAAATTTGCTAACAAGGCGTCACACTTTGCCATCGTCGGCGCGGCTGCGGCAGTTTCGCTGGATGATAGCGGGTATTTGTCCCGCGTCGCCGTCGGCATCACCGGCGCAGCGTCACGCGCGGCCCGTGCAACGGCCGTTGAAGATGCCCTGAGGGGGCACGTGCCGACACCGGACACCATCGCAACGGCATCCGCTATGGCGGCGGATGGCCTTGAGTGCATTGCGGACCTGCACGGTTCGCCGGAGTACCGGCAGAATCTGTGCCGTGTGCTAACCAAGCGCGCTCTTACCAGGGCGGTAGAGCGGGCGCGGGAATAGCCGCGAGGAAGGACGGAGACATGGCCACAGACACGAAGCTTGTTGGGCAATCTGTTGCCCGGCGGGAGGATGACAAACTCCTGCGTGGTCGCGGCGCATTCGTCGAGGACATCAAGGTTCCCGGCATCCAATGGGCGAGCCTTGTCCGCAGCCCACATGCCCATGCGCGCATCCGCAGCATCGACACCTCGGCTGCCGTGCAGACGCCCGGCGTCACCGCCGTTCTCACCGGCAAGGACATTCATCCACGCTTCGGTACCAACCCGACAGTCTCTCTGAAGTTCTACGACGCGGAATCGGCTCCGTATGACCTGATCGCAGTCGACAAGGCGCGGCATGTTGGTGAGGTTGTTGCCGTTGTGGTTGCTGATACGCGCTACGGAGCGCGGGACGCGGCGGATCTCATCTTTGTCGATTACGAGCCGCTTGCGCCCGCGATCGAGGTGGAGAAGGCGTTGAGAGATGATGCACCTCGCGTCCATGACGACCGACCAAACGGAATAATCCACTGGCGCTATCAACTCGGGAATGTCTCCCAGGCTTTCGAGGAGGCCGCGGTTATCGTCCGTGAGCGGATCGTGAACCAGAAGATCCATGGCGTGCCGATGGAGCCTCGCGCTGGCCTCGCACACTGGGATGCCGTGCAGGAAACGATGAGCCTGTGGGCGACGGTGCAGACACCGCATGCGCTGCGAGATCATCTCGCCGAGATTCTGCACCTATCAGCGGACAACGTTCGCGTCGTTGCGCCGGACGTCGGCGGCGGTTTCGGCGTGAAGCACGAGGACCCCGAGTATGCGCTCATCTGTATAGCGTCGATGCACCTTGGCGTTCCCATAAAGTGGGTTGCCACGCGGACCGAGGATTTTTTGGCGATGCACCAGGCGCGCGGTAAGACATCCTACCTGGAGGTTTCCGCGGATGCAGACGGCAAAGTGACCGGTCTTCGGGTACGCCATCTGCATGATCTCGGCGCGTATGCCAAAGGACCTGAGCCGTCGCTGTCTGCCTCATCCGCGATGATCTCAACCGGCGTTTACGACATACCCAACGTGGAATTCGAGGTTGAGAACGCCTACACGAACACGACACCGCAGGGACCGTATCGCGGCGCGGGCAGGCCGGAGGGCATTCATCTTATCGAGCGCGGACTGGACCGCCTTGCGAGTGAGCTCGGCCTTGATCCGACCGAGATTCGACGCCGCAACTATCTCCCGCCTTTTGACCAGCCGGTGCGCTCCGGAGGCGGGGATATGTTCGACAGCGGCAACTATGAGGCGTCGCTCGACCAGGTACTTGAGTTGAGCGACTATCAAAACCTGCGTGAACAACAGCAGCAGGCCCGCACCGAAGGGCGACACATGGGAATCGTATCGCCTCTTGGGTCAAGACGGGCGGCTCCGGCCCCAGCCCGGTTGATCCCAGCAGCAGCCGCTACGAATGGGGTAGGGTGCGAGTTGACCGAGGCGGCAAGGTGACGCTGTTCACCGGCTCGTCTCCGCACGGGCAAGGCGGCGAAACCGTCTTCGCCCAGATTGTAGCCGACGTTTTCGGCATTTCCGATGATGATGTTGCTGTTCTCCATGGCGATACGGCTGTCATCGCGCACGGAGTCGGAACATACGGCAGCCGCGCGCTGGTAACGGGCGGCATGTCCGCCAAGATTGCCGCCGAAAAGGTGCGGGACAAGATGCTGAGGCTGGCCTCACACATGATGGGTTGCCAGCCCGACCAGGTGACGCTGGAAGGCGGCGTTTTCATCTGCACGACGGACAGGGAACGTCAGCTCCCGTTCGCCGAGGTGGCGGACGCTTCTTTCCAGGTGCTTGCGCGCCCGGACGATATGGAGTTCGGTCTGGATGAGGATTCATTCTTCCAGCCTAGCGGCCTGACATACAACTTCGGCACGTACATTGCCGTTGTGGATGTGGACACCGAAACCGGCGACGTCGATCTCCAACGTCTATTCACCGTTGACGATCAGGGCACTATCGTGAACCCGATGACGGTTATAGGGCAGGTGCATGGCGGCGCGACGCAGGGCATCGGGCAGGCGCTGTACGAGATCTCCGAATATGACCAAGCCGGACAGCTGTTGAACGCCTCACTGATGGACTATGCGATTCCAACGGCAGAGATGACGCCGGAATTCGTTGTGGCGTTCTCGGAGACTCCCTCGCCGCTGAACTCGCTGGGTGTCAAGGGAATGGGCGAGGGCCCCACGACGGGCGCGCCGTCCGCCGTTGTGAACGCTGTCGTAGACGCGCTTTCTCCTATGGGCGTCAGCCACATAGAGATGCCGCTAACGCCAGAACGTGTCTGGCGTGCAATCCAGGACGCACAGGGGTAGAGGACTCTGTTACCGCCCTGACACGTTGAACAGGAAGGTCACAACGTCACCGTCCTGGATGATGTAGGTCTTGCCTTCCTGGCGCAGCGTGCCCCGTCGCCGTGCCTCCGGAAATTTGCCGTCCACGGCGATGAAGTCGTCGTAGGACGTGACCTCGGCGCGGATGAATCCACGTTCCATATCTGTGTGAATTTTCTTGCCCGCCGCCTGGGGCGCAGGCGTGTCCGTCTCAAGCTGCCACGCGCGCGTCTCATTTGGCCCAACCGTGTAGAAAGTGATCAGGCCCGCAACCGATTGCGCCAGGCGGGACAACTCGCCGGTGGAGTCGGGCGGCGCGCCCATTTCCTCTCGAAACGCCGCGCCCTCTTCCGGCTCCAGCTGCGACAACTCTTCCTCAAGACGGGCAGAGAGCGCGATGCAGCCGGTTGTCGGACTGCCGAGCTTCTCATTCCACTCCTCAGACAGGGCTACACCCCGGGACAGGTCGTCTTCTGCGATGTTGAGCACGATGATCAGCGGCTTTGTGGTCAGGAAAGTGAACCCTGAAATCATGCGGGCTTCGTCCGGCGTCATGTCTACGCTTCGGATAGCCTCGCCGTTTTCGAGGGCAGTGTGGAGGCGACGCAATAGGTCGGCCTCGGCCATAAACGCATCCCGTTCTGCGGCGCGCGCGCTCTTCAGGGAATCCTCAATGCGTTCCAGACGCCGCGTGACGATTGCCATATCCGCGAATACCATCTCCATGAGCATCGTCTCGATGTCGGTGTCCGGTGTGGGATCGGGCAGTGCCGGGGAGCGGAATGCGCGAACGACGAGAAGCAGCGCGTCAGCCTGGCTCACCTCCAGCAGGTATTGACCCTGGATGCCGCGGGACTTGCCCATCTCCGGTGGCTGCCCGGGAATATCGACGAAGGAGAGCTCTGCCTGTACGACGCGCTTCGGCTCAACAAGCTCAGAGATACGGTCCAGCCGAGGATCAGGGATGCGGACGACGCCAAGGTTGGGTTGCGTGGCGGCGCTGAACGCCCCTGTCTCTGCATGAGCATGCGTAAGGGCGTTGAGCAGAGTGGTTTTTCCGCTTGAGGGCAGGCCGATAATACCGACGTCCATAGCGACGTTAGTCGAAAGCGTAAAGGGTGCCGTTGTCGGTGAGCACGAAGAGCGCGCCGTCTGCGTAGGCGGGCGCTGAGGAAATTTCGTCTCCAAGATCGATATTCCACAGGAGTTCGCCAGTCACGACGTCCAAGGCGTAGAGGATACCGAACTCCGAACCGATATACAGAACGTCATTCACGACTGTGGGGGCGCCTGTCCTCGTAGGAACATCGCTCAGAGCCGTCTCCCATAATCGTTCTCCCCCCGTGAGGGTGAATGCGAGGACGTTGCCCTCCCTGGTTGCGAAGAAGGCGCGGTTGCCGGAGATTGCGGCGTCCGCCCAAACCTCTTCCCGGATGCTCTGAGTCCACACCGTGCCGCTTTGCGCGGGCGGGAAGGGCGCGAGACCCCAGATATAGAACTGCGACCAGAATCCGAGCACTGTCTTTTCAAGCGGGAGATTCTGAGAACGGATATCGATTGCGCGGACGAATCCCCGCGCGTCACCAAGCGCGGCCGTGCCGTGACTAATTGCGGCAGCTCCCTCAACGGGACCGGGGACAACGTAGCTGAGCCGCGTCTGTCCCGTCGCGCCGACGAGAACGAGGACCTGCCTGCCTCGCGTCGGGATGATTACCATCCCCTCGCTGATGGACGGCGGAGAGGCCATGCCGACCTCCGTGTCTATCTCCCACCGCTTCTCGCCATTCCCAGCATCAAATGATTGGATCACGCCGTTCTGGGAGGCCACGTATGCGCTGCCGTCGGCCACGCCGACCCACGAGAATAGTGGATTGGCAATCAACGATTCCCAGATCAATTCCCCGGTGTCCGCCTCAAAGGCGGCCAAGGTGGAATTCCTGAAGGCGATGTAGAGGCGATCATCAGCAACGACCGGCGCCGAGTCGATTGGTCCCGGCCCCTGCTGCTCCCAGATCAGCGAATTGTCCTCAGTCGAATAGGCCAGGATACGAGAGCCGAGAGTTGTCACGAAGATCCGTCCGTTGTCGATTGTCGGCGACGACGTCACTTCTGAACCGATTTCCAGACGCCACCGCTCAACTCCTTGCGGCACTATGTCCACGCCGCTAACACTTCCGCTATTAGCTGCTCCGCCACGCGGCGTCGTCCACAACCCGTTGCCTGCTTGTGCTGTCAGCGTGGTTGTTGGCGGCCCGGTCAACAGGCCGGGAGGCGCGCCGCGGTCGTAGACGAATAGTGCGAGCAGGGCAAGTACAGCAAAAGTGATTGCCCCGCGACGTATCCATTTCCTTCTGGTTCGGCTGCGTTGTGTTTGCTGGGCAAACGCCTCTCCCTCAATGCGATTCCGTACCGGGGTTTCCCGGATATCCCGCCAGCACACGGCACAGCGCGTCACGCTTGCAAGATTGATAGTCAGGCACTCACCGCAGACACGGAACTCACCTGTTCCGTCTCCGTCCGCGCTTCCACGGGACGGTTCGAATTGAGCGATGTCGTCCAGGATCTCCTGCCGCGCGGTCTGGTCGGGCACCACAATCTGCGCATCCGGCATGGAGAGATTGTTCCGAAACTCGAGGAGCGTTTCCCGCATCTCCTGAGCCGATGCGAAGCGCTCATTCGGATCCCACGCAAGCGCCTTGCCGGCAATTTCGTCGAGCGCGGCGGGCAGTGCAGGGTTCAGCGCAGTGAGCGGTGCGATGCGCCCCTCCTGCTGCTTCACGCGCACAGTGTCGCGATTGTTGCCTGTGAAGGGCAGGTGGCCTGTCAGCGTCTCATAGAGCACCATCCCGAGCGAGAAGATATCCGACTTTGGCCCAGGCTCGGAACCACGGAGGACCTCCGGCGCCATGAACGCCGGCAGGGGGATCTGCAGAGACGACTGCAGGCCGCTCATACTGATAGACAACTCTGACAGCCCGGCGTTCCGGAGCTGCGCGCCGGCCACTGGCGTAACGAAGACATCGCGAGAATTAACGTCGCCGTGAATGAGGCCCGCATCATGCAGCGCCTGTAATCCCGACGCTGCCTGGGCTATGAGCTGCAGCGCCTCATCAAGTTGCAGTCCTCGTGTGAGCCATCCGCGGAGTTGCTCGCCACGCGCCGGCTCATGGACCATCCAGAAAGTCTCGCCATCCGGGTGGATTTCCAACAACCTGGCGAGATGTGCATGATGTACATCCAGATGCTGCTCCATGAGCGATCGAAAGGGCCCAAGCGTGGCTGCGTCTTCAAGGGCGCGAACCCGCGGCTCGCGGATTTCTACGGCATCGCCACTTTCACGTTCGATTGCGGAATAGACTGAATACAGGGATGTCCCGGGCAGGGCGGCAATAATGTCGTATCGCTCTTGCAGCGACGAGGGCGATGATGTCATAGGTGCTGCGGCATATTCTACGTGGGTGCGCGTCGCGCGGCAATGTTGGGATTGGGGATTACGGTGCTGGAAATCTACTACGGCGAGGACGACTATTCCCGCAAGCGCGCCATCGATGCCCTCCGGGAACAGCTTGGCGACCCGGAGATGGCATCCCTCAATACTGTGACGCTCAGCGCCACCGACACAACCCCCGCTGAAGTCATAGCCCAGGCCGGAGCGGTGCCTTTCCTTGCCAGCGGTCGCCTCGTGGTTGTTGAAGGGCTGCTGGCCGTGTTCGCTCGCTCGCAGGGGGGGGGCGGAGGAAGGGCCGGGACGGGCGGACGTCGTCCCCGGCAGGCGGCTCTCGACGATTCTCAGCAACAATCACCGGACCCGTTCAGAGGATGGGGGCAACTGAAGGAGGTCGCTCCCAGTCTGCCGGAGTCGAATATCCTCGTGCTCTCCGATGTAAATGCCACGGACTCCAATCCGCTCCTCAAACATCTCGCGCCCGTGGCCAATGTCCGCGTGTTCGCGCCGCTGCGAGGCAATGATCTGACCAACTGGATTGGCCGGAGCGTGCAGGAACGGGGAGGCCAAATGGACGGCGCGGCTCAGCGGGCTTTGGGCGACGCGCATGGCAGCAACCTTTGGGCGCTCTCCAATGAGATTGACAAGCTCATGCTCTACGCAGGGCCTGACAGGTCGATCACGGTTGAGGACGTCACCACAATGACCGGCGCAACCCGCGAGGAAAATATCTTCGCGATGGTGGATGACGTGATTGAGCGCCGATATCCTCGCGCCCGTGAGCGAATCGAAAGGCTGCGGACGGACACCGGAGCGGCCGTGCCGCAGATCATGGCCATGCTCGGCACACAGGTCAGAAGGCTTCTTGCCGCCAAGGACGCGACCGATCGCCAAGTTTCACAGGCCGAATTGCAGGAGGCTATTGGCTCGCGCTCGGATTTCGCCATCCGCAAGACCGTGAACCAGAGCCGCAGTTTCACGATGCCCCGCCTGCGTGAGATGCACCGCGCCATCCTGGATTACGACATCGCGCTCAAGACAGGCCAACTCAGCGAGGACACTGCAATGGAGCTGCTCATCGCAGATCTCTGCGGTGTGGGAGCTCCTGGACGCCGTTAACGTCGTTCGCTAGCTTGTTCACTCCTCTGTGAGAGGGTTATAGCAGGCGAGGGTGTGACCTTCGCCAATAGTCACTAGCGGCGGCATCGGATTCGTGCGGCAGACCACGGTTGCCTTGTTGCAGCGGGGCAGGAATGGGCACTCATCCGGTGCGTCGAGCAGGTCCGGTGGCGCGCCCGGGATGCCGCGCAGTGGCCTCATATCCCTGTCCAAACGGGGTATGGCGTTCAACAGCGCTGCCGTATAGGGATGCTTGGGGTTGTGGAACAACGTGACCGTGTCGGCGGACTCCACAATGCGGCCACCGTACATGACGATCACGTTGTCCGCCGCACGAGCGAGGACGCCCATGTCGTGAGTGATGAGAATGACGGCTGTCCCCGAGTCTTTAGCCAGTCCCATGATTCGGTCCAGAATCTCCGACTGCAATGTCACGTCAAGTGCCGAGGTGGGTTCGTCGGCGATGAGGAGCTCAGGCTCCAGTACAAGCATCATTGCCAGCATCACCCGCTGGCACATGCCGCCGCTCAACTCCCATGGATAGCTCTGCATGACGTGCTCAGGGTCCGGCAGGCCGAGGGAGGAAAGCGCAACCAGCGTCTGTTCTCGAACCTCATCCGCGTCGACGCGCCCGTGGGCGTTGAATATCTCAGCGATTTGGTTTCCGATGGTGATGAGCGGATTGAGCGCCGCCTGCGGGTCCTGGAAGATCATCGCCATCGCCTCGCCGCGCATGATTCGACGATCATCTTCATCCATGTCGTCGAGGTCGGTTCCCCTAAAGAGGATGCGACCACCTACAACACTGCCGGGGTAGGGTACGAGTCCCATTATCGAGAGGCCGGCCGTCGTCTTGCCGCAGCCGCTCTCACCGACGATGCCCAGGATTTCCCCTGGCCGAACGACAAAGCTCGTATCCTGTACGGCCTTGACCGTGCCGGCCTGCGTGAAAAAGGACGTTCGCAGATTCTCGACGCTAAGCAGCGGCTCGATTGACGCAGACATGCGCTAAGGTTACGGCAAGGGGGCAAGGCGCGCCATTGACATGAGCGCGCGCGCGTACATAGAGTGGGCTATGGCGGCAAGCGGAACCCAACCTGCCTGAAGGAGCCACCAGCGTGGTTGAGAGTGGCAAGTATTGGATTATCGCGGCTATGGCAGTTGCCGCTGTTCTCGTTCCTCTGAGCCTCATGATTTTCTCCGGGATGCTTCAACGCATCCGCATTCGCCCTTCAACTCCCGCCGACCAGGAACCACGCTTCATGCGAATGACGTATGAGTCCGGCATGGTTCCGACGGGCGATGCGAATGTCCAGTTCAACTTCCGCTTCTATCTTTTTGCTCTTCTCTTCGTCATCTTTGACGTTGAAGTGATTTTTCTCCTGCCATGGGCAGCGCGATTCCTCTCATTGGGGTGGGTGGCGTTCATTGGCATGGCGATATTCTTACTGCTTGTGCTCGTTGGATTTCTCTATGAATGGAAGAAGGAGGCGCTTGAGTGGCAGAAATGATTCCGACGCCGCCCGGGCCTGAACAGCTGCCGTCGCCCTACGGCATCCCCCTCACCGTCACGACAAACCAGATGGACAACGAGGAGGGGGAGGTCATCGAGAGGCTGCGCGCCCTCGCGACAGAGCAGCATGTCGATGAGCCTATTGAGGTCCCGGAGTCACTCAAGCGATCCGTGCTCGTAACGTCGTTGGATGCGCTGCTGGATTGGGGACGCTCCAACTCCGTGTGGCCGGTGACGCTCGGTCTCGCCTGCTGTGCCTTTGAGATGATCGCCGCCGTAATGCCGCGTTTCGACCAGGCTCGATTCGGCATGGAGATATTCCGGGCATCGCCGCGGCAGGCCGACTTGATGATTGTCTCCGGCACCGTGACGTGGAAGATGGCGCCCGTCGTCCGCCGCATCTATGAGCAGATGCCTAATCCCAAGTGGGTTATCTCCATGGGCGTTTGCGCCACGAGCGGCGGGCCGTATTTCCAGGGCTACAGCGTCGTCCCGGGCGTCAATCGCCTCGTGCCCGTTGACGTGTATGTGCCCGGCTGCCCGCCGCGGCCCGACGCGCTTCTCCACGGCTTGCTGAAGCTCCAGGAAAAGATCAAGCGTGAATCGCTCGTCCGCGAGAAAGAGCCGCGCCTGAGAAAGCTCATCTCCTGAGGCCGCATGACAATCGCCCTTTCAGGTCACGACATAGCCGAGAAACTCCGCGCCGTCCTGCCGGATGCAGTTGAAGAGGAGCGCGAAGAGTGGGTTGTCGTTTCCCCTGATTCCATTGCCGAGGTTTGCCGGATCCTGCGCGACAACGATGAGACCGATTTCCGGATGCTGCGCTCGATCGATGCCGTCGATTTCATCGACCGTTTCGAGCTGCGCTACGGCCTCTTGTCGATCCGCCGAAACCAGGAGGCGACGCTGAAGGTCCGTGTGTGGGGCAGGGAAGAACTTAGCGTGCCGTCGGTGACGCCGGTGTGGGAGGGCGCGAACCTCCAGGAACGGGAGATCTATGACCTATTTGGGATCGAATTCGAAGGCCATCCAAACATGAAGCGGATTCTGCTATGGGAGGGCTTTCCAGGCCATCCTTTGAGGAAAGATTTTTCATAGGGCGGTATGGCAGTGACCTCTGAAATGAACAGCGATAACGCCAAGTACGATATCGAGCCGGTACTGCTCAACCTGGGGCCGCAGCACCCGTCCACACACGGCGTGTTTCGCATCCGGGCGCTGCTGGACGGCGAGGAGGTCGTGGACGTTGAGCCAGTGTTCGGGTACCTGCATCGCGGCAGTTCCAAGCTCGCAGAAGAGCGCAGCTACACACAGGTCATTACTCTGACGGACCGCCTGGATTACCTCTCCGGCATGACCAACAATCTGGCCTATGTTCGCGCGGTGGAGGCGTTGGCGGGCGTGGAGGTGCCGGAGCGAGCACAGTATCTCCGCGTGATGACTGCCGAGCTCATGCGAATCGCCAGCCATCTGATGGCGCTCGGCTTTCTCATCAACGACCTCGGCGCGTGGGTAACGCCACTCATGCACATGTTCCGCGAACGCGAAAAGGTGCTCGATCTCTTTGAGATGATCTGCGGAGCGCGCATCACGTTCAGCTATATGAGGATCGGCGGCGTCTCACATGACCTGCCACCCGGATTTGACGTGGCCGTCAACGGATTCCTGGACGACTTCGAGGATCGCGTGGCGGAGTACGAGAAACTGCTGCTTGGGAACGAGATTCTCATCTCCCGCATGAAAGGCATTGCGCCACTTACCGGTGAACGCGCCATTGAATGCTCTGTCACCGGCCCCAATCTCCGTGCCTCCGGTGTCAATTTCGATCTCCGCAAGCAGGCGCCGTATGAAGTCTATGACCGCATGAACTTTGACGTTCCAGTCACTCAGAATGGCGACAACTGGGATCGCATGTGGGTGAGGCTGCAGGAGATGAAAGAGTCGGCCAAGATGGTACGGCAGTGCATGGCCGAATTGCCGGACGGCGTCACGCGCACGGAGGCGGATTTCTTCATTCGCCCGCCCGTCGGTGAGGTCTACAGCGGCATCGAGGCCACAAAGGGCGAACTCGGATTCTATCTCGTCAGCGACGGCACCATTGCGCCGTATCGCTGTGGCATCCGCGCCCCGTCTTTCATCAACCTCACTGTGCTACGCGAACTATGCATCGGCTGGAAACTGGCGGATCTCATCGTCAATTTTGGGACCTTGGATATCAATGTTGGTGAGGTTGACCGATGATTGCCGACCTCACTCGTGATTTCCTGGAAGACTATCTGTCGACCGACATTGTCGACATCCTGATGCCGCTGTTGGGCCTGTTTATCGTCGTCAATATCCTGCTCGGCAGCGCGGTCATGTTGACCTACGCCGAGCGCCGTCTCGTCGCCCGAATGCAGAATCGCATCGGCCCGAACCGCGTTGGTCCGTTCGGCCTGCTGCAGGGCGTGGCCGATCTCATGAAGCTGGTGCTCAAGGAAGACCTGACGCCACGAGCGGCGGACCGACTCGTCTTTCTCATCGCTCCGATCCTCTTCTTTGCACCCGCCATCGCGCTGTTTGCCGTCGTCCCGTTCTTTGACGGGTGGACGGTAGCCGATCTGGACGCGGGCATCGTCTATGTGATTGCCGTGACGTCCATATCGTCGCTGGCGGCGTTTGCGGCGGGGTGGGCCTCCAACAACAAGTACTCGCTGTACGGCGCGGTGCGCGGCGTGGCGCAGCTTGTCAGCTACGAAGTGCCGCTGATCCTTGCGGTCACATCCGTGATTCTCCTTTCCGGTTCGTTGAACCTGCAGGAGATCGTTGAGGCGCAAGGAATCCCGTTCGTGCTGGTGCAGCCGCTCGGGTTCCTCATCATGTTGATTGCCGTCACCGCGGAGCTGAACCGAACGCCGTTCGACATCAACGAGGCGGAATCGGAGATTGTGGCCGGTTTCCACACGGAGTACACAGGCACCAAGTTCGCGCTTATTTACGGCGCGGAATATGTAGCAGCACTGGGTTGGTCGGCAGTCATCGTCACCCTGTTCTTCGCGGGCTGGAAGCCGGACCTTGGCGGCATCATCTGGTTCGGCATCAAGACGTCGGCGATTGTATTCCTGTTCTTCTGGTTCCGGGGCACGTGGCCGCGTGTACGCATCGACCAGATGTTGGCGCTTGCGTGGAAGCTGCTGTTCCCGCTGGCGACAATCAACATCCTTGTCACGGCAGGCGAGGTGCTGGCGATGCAGGCGCTGTTCTCGCTCGAGCCGGGCGAGGCGCTGCCGGTCGCCGCGTTGGCCATCATCGCCGCGATCAACATCGGCCTGACCGTCGCGGTGCTGGTGCTGCTTGCACGAGTGCCGGGCCTTGCGAAGTTCGATCAACAGCTGGCGGCCCCGGCCGGGGCGAAGGTGTAGGAGGCAGGTCATGGCTCTATTTGGCACGGGAGCGATCAAAGGGCTGATGGTGACGCTCGGCTACATCCGCCGCAAGCCGTTCACCACGCAATACCCGGAGGACAAGCTGGAGCAGTCGCCGCGATTCCGCGGCAACACCTTCGTCTGGTACGAGGAGCGATGCACCGGCTGCGCTACGTGCGCCAAGGGATGCCCGCTCGGCATCATCCGTATCGTCACGCACCCGGAGCCGCACTCACAGGTCGGCAGCGACTATCACGTTGACGTCTTCGACATCGACACGGGCCGCTGCATGTTCTGCGCCCTGTGCGTTGAGGTCTGCCCCTACGACGCGCTGCACATGGGCGGCGATTTCGAGCAGGCGTCATATGGACGTGAGGAGATGGTCATCAGCGTTGAAGATCTCAAGGCGATGCCCAAGAAGCCGCGCACGCAGTTCCGACCGCAGATGGAGATGATTGGCCACACTGGCAAGGACGAGCTTGAGGAGCATGAGGCGGGGCGGTGGTCACTCTAGCGTTCTTCTTTCTAGCCACCGCAGCGATGATCGGCGCGCTCGCCGTCGTGACTGCGCGCAATCTTTTCTATGCTGCCCTCGGCTTGCTGGTCAGCCTTGCCGCCGTGGCGGGCATCTATATCACGCTTGACGCTGATTTCCTCGCTCTGGCGCAGTTCCTCATCTATGTGGGCGGCATCGCCGTGCTGATCGTGTTCGCGGTGATGATGACGGCGCAGATCAACCGCGCGAGCAGTTCACATCGTCTCTGGCCGCTGGGATTGCTGACCGGCGCGGCGACGCTGGCCGGGCTGGCCTACATCATGATGACGACGGAATGGCGCAGCGAGGGCAGGGGCGAGACGATTTCGCCCATGGTCGGCGATGCGTCGTCGGCGGGCGTCCATCTGCCGGACCTTCTGTCCAGCACGTACCTCCTGCCGTTCGAGTTGGCGGGGCTGCTGCTGTTGGTGGCGACGATAGGCGCGCTCGTGATCGCGCGGGAGCGGTGAGGCGGGCAGGGGAATGGACACTCTCGCCCTCGAACACTATCTCCTGCTTTCCGCCGGGCTGTTCGCCGTTGGGCTGGTCGGAGTGCTCGCCAAGCGAAACGTCATCGTAATCCTCATGTCCATTGAGTTGATGCTGAACGGTGTGAACGTGGCCCTGGTAGCGTTCTCGCGCTATTCGCCGGTGGACGAGCTGGCGGGGCATATCTTTGCGATATTCATCATCACCGTCGCGGCGGCTGAGGTTGCCATCGGCTTGGCGATTCTGCTGACTATCTTTGCGCGACGGAACACGGTGGACGCGGCAGAGATCAACTTGTTGAAGTGACGAACTGGAAAGAGACATGTGGGTTGAATTCAAACGGGTGAAAGGGCTGAAGGCGGCGGAGATGTGGAAGACCCTCTACGAGGGAGAGGGCCTGCCGACCCGCATCATGCCCGACCGCGTGGAGCAGTGGGGCGACGAATTCGCCGAGTTCAAGGTCTGCATCCCCCGCGCCCGGGAACACGTCGCCGAAGAAATCGAGCGGAAGGTTTAGCACGACCCATGCTCAACACACAGCGGATCCTTCACCGTCAATCGGTGGAACTAATGCGAGAGACCCAGCTGAACACGCAGCGAAATCTTCACCGCAGAACACTGAAAACAATTCAAGAGGCCAAAGCTTAAAAGATGCCGGAAGCAGCAGTCTGGTTGATCATTGCCGCGCCGCTCGCGGCGGCCGTTTTCAACGGCCTGATCATCCGTCCCCTGTTTGGGCCGGTGTCACGGATTGGATTCGATGCCACTGTCGGCGCAATCGGCATATCGTTCCTGCTTTCACTCTGGGCGTTGTCCGTCGTCTGGACAGACCAGGAGGTTGTCCTTCCTTTACATGAGATTATCCGCGTCGATGAATTTTCGCTTCGAATAGGATTGCTGCTAGATGGGCTGGCGGCCATCATGCTTGTCGTCGTAACGTCCGTGAGCCTCCTTGTGCAAATCTACTCACACGGCTACATGAAGGAGGACCGGAGCTACGTCCGGTACTACACGTTCATGGCCATGTTCACGTCGGCGATGCTGACGCTGGTTCTGGCCAACAACCTGATCCTGCTATTTGTTGGGTGGGAGCTTGTCGGACTGTGTTCGTACCTGCTGATCGGGTTCTGGTTCACGCGACCGAGCGCGGCGGCGGCGGCCAAGAAGGCCTTTATCATCACCCGCTTCGGCGACCTCTTTTTCCTGCTCGCAATCCTCGGCATCTTCCTGCTGTGGCCGGACGACACGCCCGTCACGTTCGCTCTCAGCGACCCGAATGCCTCCATGGATCTGCTCCGCGCAGGCGGGGTGGCGTTGACAGGAACGGGGCTGACACTGATCTGCCTGGGCATCATGGCAGGCGCGGCAGGCAAGAGCGCACAATTCCCGTTGCACACATGGTTGCCGGACGCGATGGAGGGCCCCACGCCCGTCAGCGCTCTCATCCACGCCGCGACGATGGTCGCCGCAGGTGTCTTCCTCGTTGCGCGGTTCCTGCCGCTGTTCGAGGAGGCGGAGACGGCACGGACTATCGTGGCGCTTATCGGCGGGTTCACCGTCGTCTTTGCTGCGTCGATGGGCCTTGTGATGAACGACATCAAGCGCGTGCTTGCCTATTCCACCGTGAGCCAGTTGGGCTATATGTTCCTTGCCCTCGGTTTGGGTGCGCTCGGCCCGGCATTTTTCCATTTGTTCAACCACGCATTCTTCAAGGCGTTGCTGTTCCTTGGCTCCGGCTCCGTCAATCACGCCACAGGCACGTTCGACATGCGGCTGATGGGCGGGCTGAGACGCGTCATGCCGTGGACGTACGGTGTCTTTTTCATCGGCTCGCTGAGCCTCGCCGGCATCCCACCGTTCTCCGGTTTCTGGAGCAAGGACGAGATACTCGGCATTGCGTGGTCGTATGGCGGCACGCTCGGCACGATTCTCTTCGTACTCGCGGTAATCGGAGCGTTCATGACGGCCGCCTATATCTTCCGTGCCCTGTTTATGACATTCCACGGCAAGTACCGGGGCGGCGAGGCACAGGAAGCTCATGGCACCGCGGATGCACATGAGACACACGACGAGGGGCACGGCACAGCCCCCCACGAATCGCCGTGGGTCATGGTTATTCCGATGGCGATACTCGCCGTGCTGGCAATCGGCTCCTGGTTTATCAATTTCCCGGCAACGCACTGGTTCACCGACCTCTTGAAGCCGCTTGGCGCGCATGTTGAGGAAATCCAGATCGTTCCCGCCGCCATTGGACTTGTCGCGGGACTGCTCGGCATCGGAATAGCGACGGTGCTGTACCGGGGCGGCGCGGTGAGCGCCCCGTCCATTAGCGGCCCGCTCGCTCCCATCACTAATCTGCTTACGCGCAAGTACTACATGGATGAGTTGTATGAGGGCGTGATTGTGCGCTCCGTACTTTACGAACGGCTGTGGCGGTTCCTCGCGTGGTTCGACAGCGACAAGGGCGTTGTGGACAGGGCAGTCAACACGCTGGGGCTGTTTGGGCGCAACCTTGGCAAGGGTATTCGCGTCGTCGAGAACGGCCAGCTACAGATGTCGCTCACAGTGTTGTCAATCGGCGCGGTGATCATCGTTGCCGCATACGTCGTGTGGGGAGGCGTGGGCTAGATCATGCAACCCTTCGACGGCCTCATAACGCTCATCGTCTTCCTGCCGGTTGCCGGCGCGGCAGTCATTGCAGTGGCGGGGCGCGAGCAGATGCTGGTGCGGCGCATCGCGCTTGGCGCCATGATCCTCAATCTCATCCTCGCCACCTACGCCTGGCTCTCGTACAGCGCCAACGGCCCGATCATCGAACAACTTGGGCAATATGGATCAAACCCGTGGATTCCGGGCGTCAACGCTTCCTATCTGCTGACCATCGACGGCCTCTCGATGCCGCTGGTCTTCCTCACGGCCTTACTTGGTGTTGTAGCTGTGCTTGGGTCATGGCACGTCAAGGAGCGCGTCCGCGAGTATCACGTCTGGCTGCTGATGCTCCTGACCGGTGTGCAGGGCGTGTTCGTGGCTGGCGACCTGCTCCTCTTCTTCCTGTTCTGGGAGGTGGAGTTGGTGCCGATGTATTTCCTCATCGCAATGTGGGGCGCCGGTCACCGCGAATACTCCGCAATGAAGTTCGTTCTTTACACGCTCTTCGGGAGCGCTTTCATGTTGGTGGGCGTGCTCGCTCTGCGTTTCGCAATTGGTTCGTTTGACATGGGCGCACTGACGCTTGCAGGGCAGGAGGGCACACTACGTGCCGCATTCCTGAGCATGGACGTCATCTTCCTGATGTTCCTGGCCGCCTTCGCCATCAAGCTCCCAGTGTGGCCGCTGCATACGTGGCTGCCGGACGCGCATACGGACGCGCCGACTGCCGTCAGCGTGCTGCTTGCGGGCGTGCTGCTAAAGATGGGCGGCTACGGCCTGATCCGCATCAACGTCGGAATGTTCCCGAGCGAGATGGAACAATGGGCCCCGCTGCTTGTCATCTTCTCCGTCGTCAGCATTCTCTATGGCGCGGCGGTGGTGTTCAGACAAACAGACCTCAAACGGCTTGTCGCGTATTCGAGCGTCAGCCACATGGGACTCGTCTTATTGGGGGTGGCCTCATTGGGCGCAGTGAGTGTCACCGGCGCGGCGCTGCAGATGTTTGCGCACGGCACAATAACAGGCTTGCTGTTCCTCGTCGTTGGGATCATCTACGAGAACGCTCACACGCGACATATCCCGGACCTTGGCGGCCTCTTCTCACGGATGCCTGTAGTTGGCGCAGTATTTGTCTTTGCGGGACTCGCGAGCCTAGGGCTGCCCTTGTTGAGCGGGTTCGCTGCGGAATTGATGGTCTTCCTCGGCAGCTTCGACGTCTACCCATGGCAGACGGCGTTCGCCGTGTTGGGCATCGTCCTGACAGCGGGCTACATCCTGTGGACGGTGGAGCGCGTGTTGCTTGGCCCACTGAAGGAAAGGTGGAATTCCGTCAAGGACGCCTCACCCGCTGATTTCGTCGCCATGGCGCTGCTCGTGCTGCCGATCATCATCGTCGGCGTCTATCCGGCGTTGGTGGCCGACGTTTTTCGAGACGCCGTGACGCTGCTGGTGGGCGGAGGGTAGGCGGCGATGCCAACACAGATTGACGCCGCCTCTCTGGGCATCGATTTCGGCCATCTCGCGCCGGAGATCATTCTCACGCTGGCTGCTATCACCGTTGTGCTGGTTGACCTCGTCGCACGAGATAAGCGTGTTCTTGCGTGGCTGAGCGCCCTTGGAGTCGCCATGGCGGGCGGCGCCGCAGTCTGGCTTTGGACGTCCGACGCGTCCGGAACAAGTTACTCCGGCATTGTCATTACCGACCTGTTTGGCACGATGTTCAAACTCATCGTTCTTGGCGGCACGCTGCTGGCCATCCTCTTCTCACCCGCGTATGTTGAGCGCCGCCTTTCGCGTTTCCACGGCGAATACTACGGGCTCCTATTGCTGGCAACCGTCGGCATGATGCTGCTCGTCTCGATGGGCGAGTTGATTTCTATCGTGCTTGCGTTGGAAATTCAGACCTTCGCGCTGGTGGCGCTGATCGCCTTGCTCAAGGATGCGAAATCCACTGAATCCGCGCTCAAGTTCCTGCTTCTCAGTGCGGTCGCGACGGCTGTCATGCTGTACGGTATGGCCATCCTGTTTGGCCTGACCGGCACGACATTCATCGCGGACATGCCGGGGGTGGTGGCGGAGCGTGTGGCTGAAGGCGGCTTGGCCAACAACCTCGCGCTGATCCTGGCCGCCGTTCTGCTCATCGTGGGTTTCGGATTCAAGATTTCCAGCGTGCCGTTCCAGATGTGGGTGCCGCCGGTGTATGAGGGTGCTCCGACGCCCATCGTCGGCTACCTTTCCGTAGTGTCCAAGGCGGCCGGATTCGCCGTACTCATGCGAGTGTTCATCGTCGTGTTGGAGCAGGCGGGGCTGGATTTGCTGGACTGGCCGCTGCTTATCGGCGTGCTGGCCATTGCCTCCATGACCATCGGCAATGTTGTGGCCATCATTCAGACGAACATCAAGCGTCTGCTCGCGTACAGCACGATAGCCCAGGCCGGATACATCCTGATCGGAGTTGCAGTGATGGGGAACGGAGGGGCAAACGTTTACGAGTTAGCGACGAGCGGTGTCATCTTCTACCTCGCCGCCTACACCTTCTCCAATCTGGCGGCGTTTGGCGCGCTCATCGCCCTCAGCCGTCCCAATGGCAACGACTCCATCGAAGAGTTGATTGGCGGCTACTCACGGTCGCCACTTGCCGCCGTAGTACTGACAGTGGCGCTCATTTCACTTGTCGGCCTCCCGCCGACGGGCCTCTTTGTCGGCAAGATCTACCTCTTTTACGGGGCAGTGCAGGGCGATCTGTGGTGGCTGGCCCTGGCGGGCGCGCTCAACAGCTTTGTATCTGCCTACTATTACCTGCGGCCTGCGCGCCGACTCTGGCAGTCTGGCGGACCGGCTGACGTTGCTAGCGGTACGGCGCGTTCCTTCTCATTGCGAGCCTCAATGGTCGTTAGCCTCATCGGCGTCATCATCCTGGGTATCGTTCCGTTCTGGCTCATTTCCCGTGCCACGGAGGCCGCGGCGTCCTTCACACCTTGAGCGGGGTTCCCATATCACGGGGTAGGGCTCTATACGTTATGATTTCCTAACGAGTAACGGCAACAGCGCGACAGCGGCTGGGGCCTGATTAAACAACCTGTTGGAGGTAAGCAACTATGTTTGACCGTGTCCACCACGCCGGAATCGCCGTAGGCGATCTCCAGGGAGCAACGGACATCTTTGCAGACGCGCTTGGGCTTCGTGTGGATGGGATTCGCTCTCCGCGACCCGAGGGGCGAGCGCAGCGAGGGGCGGACCCCACAGACATCATCGATATCCCGATCGGGCACTCAGAACTCGAATTGAACGCTGCCGCCGCAGAAGGCACGGGCGTCCACCGGTTTGTGGAGTCACGCGGCGGACTCGGCGCGCTCCACCATGTGTGCCTGCACACCACCAACATGGCTGATGACGTTGGACACCTGCGTGCTTCCGGCCTCCAGCAGGTCGCGGCGCCGCCGGATGTCCTTGCCGAGAATGAGCCATGGACTGACGTCGCATTCTTCCATCCGCGGGACTGCATGGGCATCCTGCTTGAGATATGGACCACGGAGGTTCACCGCGTCGATATGCGCTACCAGGGCGAGGGCCTATTCACCCGCATGGCGCACATCGGTGTCGTCGCGTCGGATATCGAGAAGTCCCGCCACTTCTGGACGAATGTCATTGGCTTCCGCGTCGACATGTTCAAGTCGAACGTCCTCAAGGGCGGCCGGCACGTGGACTCCGACAATGTGACCGTCCTTGATCTTCCAATGGGAGATTCCGGCATCACGTGCGTTCATCCCAACGACAGCGAGAGCGGCACGGCGCGCTTCCTTGAGAAGTACGGCGCGCGGGCAGGAGGCACGATGCACCACATCGCGCTGGCCACTGCCGATGTCAAAACCGCCGCTGACGTCGTTCAGTCGCGTGGTCTTCAGCTTATCGGTCCGGCGACGGATGACAGCGCATGGATTCACCCGAAGAGCGCCGCCGGCGTCTTGATTGAGATCGTCAAGGACGATTTGGGTCAACCCAGGCCCCTCAGCCGCTCAGAGCGAGCTCGTGCAATCCGGCAGGGCAAGGTGGTCGGTCGGACGAACCGGGAGCTTGCAAGCGAATACGGAGTGAGTGAAGCCGAGGTTGAGGCGATTCTGAGCGCGCAAGGACCCCAGGACTAGCGGCGGCAGACAGAGCCAAAGCTGAAATCGAATTAGAAACCATCACCGATACGGACAACAGACAGAGTAAGGAATTTTAGAATTGTTTGACAGAATTCATCATGCAGGACTTGCCATAGCCGACCTGGTTGCAGCCAAGAGCGTCTTTGCGGACGCCCTTGGCCTGCGCGTCGACGAGACTCGTTCCCCGCTGCCGGACGGCAACAAGCAGCGCGGCCCGGATCCGACGGACATACTGGACATCCCCATTGGAAACGCCGAGCTTGAGATGAACGCGCCTCCGTCTGACGGCACGACGCCGGGCGGCACACACCGATTCGTTGAGCAGCGAGGCGGCGCGGGTGCGCTCCATCACATTTGTCTCCATTCCACCAATGTGCCGGATGACATTGCCCACCTGCGCGCGGCCGGCCTACAGCAGATCGCCGCGCCGCCGGAGGTCCTTGAGTCGAACGAGCCGTGGGATTCTGTCGCTTTCTTCCACCCGCGTGACTGCATGGGCATCTTGCTGGAGATATGGTTTACCGATGACCACCACGTCGGCGCGCGTTACCAGGGCGAGGGTATTTTCACCCGCCTGAATCACATCGGTGTTGTATCCGGCGATCTGGACAAGGCGCGGCATTTCTGGACGAACGCCATCGGAATGCGCGTTGACATGCTCAAGACCAACGTTCTCAAGGGAGGGCTGAAGGTCGAATCTGACAACGTGCGGGTTCTCAACATTCCTATGGCTAACGGTAACAGTGGCGTCGTGGCCATCACACCGGAGGACGGCACAAGCGGCACCGCGCGTTTTCTTGAGAAATATGGCGGCCGCGCCAATGGCACGATGCATCACCTCGCATTCGCGACCAAAGACGTTAAGACCGCTGCGGACTATGTACAGGGCAACGGCCTCAAGCTCATCGGCCAGCCCAACGATGAATTCGCGTGGATTCACCCCAGGAGCGCTGCGGGGGTGCTCATTCAGATTGTGAAAGACGAGGCATAGCGGCGGGGCAGGGACGCGGGACGGTTTCCACCTGATCCTGGAGACCGCGCCGACCGTCTGACGCCGCCGCGCAAGCTCGGCATAATGGCGTTCCCATGAAACGAGTCGGCATCCTCTACCAGACACGAACACCGGAACCGGAAACGGTCGCGGTGGCGTTGGCTGACCAGGCGCGGGCGTTGGGTCGCGATGTCTGGCTCCAATCGTCATGGGATGACGGCGTCGATCAGATTAATGGCGATACTGATTTAATCATCAGTGTGGGGGGTGACGGAACACTCCTGCGGGTCGCCCGCCTCGTCGCCCCTTCGGGTATCCCCATCCTCGGAGTCAACGCCGGCAGACTCGGTTTCCTCACGGAGATCGATGCATCCGACGCGACTGACCTGCTTCCCCGTGCATTGAACGGGGAGGGACGGATCGAAGAGAGGACAATGCTGGCCGTCGAGCATGACGGCGCATCGTCATACGCCCTCAATGACGCAATAATCAGCCGCGGCGGCCCTGCTCGCACAGTTCAGGTCGGCATCGACGTGAATGGCGCTGAATTTCTTGCCTTCCGCGGCGACGGCGTCGTAGTCGCCACGGCAACAGGCAGCACTGCGTATAATCTCTCCGCTGGCGGCCCGGTGCTGCCGCCCACGACGGCCGAGTTGATCATCAATCCCGTCTCCGCGCATCCCGCGTCCGAAGCTCCCGTCCTTATTGAGCCAGACGCAGAGATTGTCATTCGAATCAGGACGGATCATGGCGCGGTTCTCAGCCTGGACGGGCAGGACGATTTCGATGTCCATGATGAGGCTGTTATCACTGTCCGTCGGAGCCCCTATCACGCGCGTCTGTTGCGATTCAGTGACGCCGGCTACTTCTATCGCAGCCTCAGTGATCTTCTCAATCGCCGCCGCCGCCACCCGGACCTGCCCGACACGGGCGGTGTGAGTGATGGAGTAGCCGCACCGCAAGGAGTCACGGTGTCATGACCACACTTGCCAAAACTCTTGCCGCAAGAGAGGCCGCTCTGCTGGAGCGGGGATTCCGGGTGCGCGATGCCCGCCTGAGCGATGTGCCGCGCATGGCGGAGTTGATCAACAACTTTGCCAGCCAGGGCGAAATGCTACCGCGCAGTGCGTCCGAACTCTATGAGAATATCCGCGACTTTCTGATCATCGCCGACGCAAACGATGAGGTCGCCGCCACCGCCGCGCTCCATATCCTCTGGGACGACCTCGCGGAGATAAAGTCCGTGGCAGTCAGCGAGGCGCTGCACGGGCAGGGTATCGGTGCGTACCTCGTGGAGAAATGCGTTGAAGAAGCGGCGCGGATGGAGCTACCAACCGTCTTCGTCCTGACACACAAGCCCGGCTTCT
Source organism: Dehalococcoidia bacterium (assembly GCA_965207115.1). Taxonomy (GTDB): domain Bacteria; phylum Chloroflexota; class Dehalococcoidia; order UBA6926; family UBA6926; genus VXMO01. Next base: position 740,286 of record CBDBLR010000003.1, read on the forward strand.
ATGAAAAGCTCCAATTCGAGCGTGCCGACGTTCTCGCATTTCCGCGCAAGGTCTGGTCGGAGTGCATCCGCTGCCCCAAGTTCTCAAACTGCAACGAGATTGCGATGAGCAGGCCGGTAGCGCGGGAGTTCACGGCTGACCTGCCGGACGATGACGATCTGCTAGATCCTATTCCGAACCGGGCCTAGACTTTCTTCCGTCGTTCCCGGGAAAGGATGTCCCGTACTCTGATACGGGGCGGGCATTTAGCCGGTCTAACCACAGAACAATAGGAGAACGTAATGGAACGCCTTTCACGCCGGGCCGTCTATGAGGGCCGCATTGTCACCGTCTATGAAGACCACATGCAGCTGGACGGCGGGCGGGAGCAAATGTGGACGACAATTCAACATCCGGGCGCAGTTGTCATGGTGCCTGTCGATTCTGACGGAAATATTCTCCTGGTCCGCCAGCCTCGCCCGTCGGCCCGTGATGTCCTGCTGGAACTCCCGGCCGGAACACGCGAGGAAGGCGAGGAGCCGGACGTCACCGCGCGACGCGAGCTACAGGAAGAGATTGCCCACGATCCCGGAACGATGACGCCGCTCGGCGGGTTCTACAGCGCCCCCGGGTTCTGCGATGAGTTCCTGCACCTCTTTCTCGCCACCGACTTGAGTCCTGTGGAGGGGGTTGAGCCGGATGCGGACGAGGAGATTACCGTCGTACCCACTCCTCCTGACGCCGTGCCGGATCTTATCCGAAGCGGCGAAATCCGTGACGCCAAGTCCATCGCCGGCCTGCTGCGCTATCTCTACATGGAGGGCGGGCTGACCAACTCATAGGTTAATTGACCGTACATTCATTCCTCCACTTAGCCCAACACACGGCTCCGATTCGTTTCTGTGTCGATAACCGCGAACGGAGGGCGATGTGAGATACTCGTCACACAGCGCATACTTGTATAACGTGTAATACGTAGTTCCAGGGCAAGCAGGTCCCAATGAAAGGAGCGGCTCTTGACAGTCTCAATTCGCTTGGACGCCGAGACTGAGAAGCGTCTCGCCGATCTCGCTAAACTGACCGGGCGCACCAAGTCGTATTACCTTCGGGAACTCATTGAGCGTGGGCTTGAGGATCTTGAGGATTACTACCTTGGCAGCGAGATTCTCGAACGCGTGCGCAAGGGTGAAGAGCGCGTTTATTCCGCAGACGAGGTTTGGGCTGAACTTGGCTTGGACGATTGAGTTTACGGAATCGGCTCGACGAGAGATAAGGAAACTCGATCGGACGACGGTGCGACAAGTCCGAGCGTTCCTCAATGATCGCGTTCTCGCATCGGGGGATCCACGATCGTTCGGCAAGGCTCTGGGTGGAGCGCTTAGTGGACTATGGACCTATTTAGTGGACTATGGACCTATAGAGTGGGCGATTATCGAATCATCAGTGAGATTCAAGACAACGTCTTGACTGTCCTGGTAGTTCGCGTTGGTCATCGCCGTAACGTTTACCGCCGGCTCTAACAATTTCCCAATGCCCTCTCTCGTTGCGTTACTATGAGTAATGAATACAAGCGGAGGGCGCGATGCTCTACATATTCCTGTGTACAGTCACGGAAGAGGGCCAGCAGGCAATGCTGCGCGACCCGGAGATGTTTTCACATGTCGCAGACGACGTTAATGTGGACGGCACTCAGTTGCTGGCTCGCTACGCCGTTCTCGGACAATACGATTACGTTGCCATGGTCGAGGCCCGCACGCATGAGGATGCCGCCCGTCTGTCACTCGAACTCGGCGCCCGCGCCCACGTCCACATAGAAACCCTTGTCACTATTGCCGTCCGCCAGCTCGCGGACGGGCCCGATGGGGCGCTTGAGACGCTGACCTCTGTTCAGCGGCCGGTTCTTGCCGGTGATGAAGGCAATGATCCGCCGGACTACGCAGGACCGATATCTACGTCATAGCAAGGGAAGCCCTCTACTCGATCCTCCAGTGTGTGAGTAAGGCGAGAGCATATCTGCTTTCGCGACAATAGCGGATTAACCTATACTTTGTTACAAGAATCACACGTTTCACGGAGGTCGCCTGGCCTCCCTTTTGATGACGTAAACGGGTAGGGGAGAAACACACAATGACAACAGCGCAGCAGTCTGCCGTCGGAGCGCCGATCGGTCGTAATGACGGCCCGGACAAGGTCACCGGATTGGGGCAGTACTCACTTGACGTGACGCTTCCGGGGACGTTGTGGTGCAAGATTCTGCGCTCCCCGTATCCCCACGCCCGGGTCAAGTCCATAGACACATCGGCGGCACTGGCGCTGCCGGGCGTTCATGCGGTTCTCACGCCGGAGGAAGTGCAGGGACTGCGCTTCGGGAAGCGGATCATGGATGAGCATGTGTTGGCGTATGACTCCGCGCGCTACATCGGCGATACAATTGCTGCCGTTGCCGCGGAGGACGAGGACATTGCGGAGCAGGCGCTGGCCCTCATTGACGTGGACTATGAAGAGCTGCCCAGCGCCGTCACGATGGACGAGGCATTGGCCGACGGAGCCCCGATACTTCATCCTGAATTCAATACCTACTTCGGCATTCCTGCTGAGCAGGAAAAGCCTTCCAACATTTTCGCGAAGGGGACATGGGGCAAGGGAGACGTTGCCGAGGGTTTCGCGGAGGCCGACCTGATCGTCGAGCACGAATACACGACTCCTCGCACGCACCAGGGTTATCTTGAGGTTCACAACACCATTGTCTGGATCGATGAGACCGGCCATGTGCAGGTCTGGCTCGGGTCAAAGTCGCCGTTCGCGAACCGCCGCGCCATCGCGCTTGTTATCGACGAGGATCCGGACAACATCACCGTCAACTATGCGTATGTGGGCGGGGACTTTGGCGGCAAAGGCGACATCACAGGTGTGCCCGTCTGCTATTTCCTCGCCAGGAAGACCGGCAGGCCGGTCAAGCTGGCGTTCGACTATTCAGAAGAGTTCTCCGCCATGAATCCCCGGCATGAGAGCACCATGCGCGTCAAGGCGGGCGTCAAGCGAGACGGCACTCTCACGGCATGGGAGGCTGAGGTCTATTTCAACTCCGGCGCGTACGGCGGCTACAAGCCCGTGCCCGGTTCCAACCTTCCCGGCATCGCGGAGATCGCGGGGCCGTACGTCATCCCGCATGTTCAGATCGATGCCTACCAGGTTTACACCAACACCGTTCCCTGCGGATTCCATCGTTCACCCGGCGAGGTGCAGGGCATCTTTGCGGGTGAGTCGCACATGGATCTCATCGCGCAGGAACTCGGTATGGACCCATTGGAGCTCCGCATCAGGAACGTCCTGCATGACGGCGATGAGACTCCCGTAGGCCGCGTTTTCCTCGACGTGAAGGCGGAAGAGGTTCTGCGTGAAGCCGGGCGGCTGTCCCGCTGGGACACGCCTAAAGGCGACAATGTCGGACGGGGCATCGCGTTCGGCCATCGGACGCAGGGCGGCGGCCAGACAACCATCAACATCAGCGTCAACGCGGACGGAAGCGTCCTTGCCGCCAGCTCCATCTACGACCCCGGCATGGGGAATCACACCATGATGCAGCAGGTTACGGCGGATGAGCTGGGCATCGACATCTCGCGCGTGTCAGTTGTTCCGCTCAACACCGATCAAGCCGACTTCGACACAGGTGTCGGCGGCAGCCGCGGCAGCTTCATCATCACCGAGTCAGCATTCATGGCCGCAGATGATGTCCGCGGCAAGCTCAAGAGGCTAGCAGCGGAGTTCAACGGTTGGGACGAAGAAATCGTGGAGTTTGAATCGGGCGCGCTGGTCAACTCGCGAACCGGAGAGTCCGTCCCAATGGAGCGAATTGCTGAGAGGTCCGGGGAGCCGGTGTTGGGGCTGGGGCGGCTGGAAGAGGCCGCGCAGAGCCCCTACACGTCTTTCGTGGCGCAAGTGGCGGAGGTGGAGGTCGACCGCGAAACGGGTGAGCCTCACGTCAAGGTCATCACCGCCGTCCATGACACGTCCCGAATCATCAACCCCATCGGGTTCTACGGGCAGATCGAAGGCGGCATGATCAATGCTTACGGCTTCGCCATGATGGAGGAGCTGACCGTCGATGAAGGCGGCCGCGTGACGAATCCATCATTCGCCGATTTCAAGATGCCGACCGAGCCGGACATCCCGGAACTACGCATCGGACTTGTCGAGACGAGCGAGGGCAGGGGCGCCTACCGCGTCAAGGCCGTCGGCGAGCACTCCAACCTCACAACACTTCCGGCGATCGCGAACGCCATTGATGATGCTGTTGGCATCAGGGTGAACAGCGTGCCCTTCACTGCGGAGAAGCTCTACCAGGCCCTCAACGAGTAACTGCGTTACGGCTCTTGGTTCGCGATGGGGTTGGGTGGCCTCTCACGTTAGGTTGTCGCGTACCGGCTTGTTGACATCACTCCACTTATCACCGAGCCTTTCCCTCGAAAACGGGAGAGTGAGGAGAGCAAGTGAGTTTGATGAGCGTCTCTGTTGAGGCTGTCGTGCAGGCGTTGAAACGGGCCGAGCGGCCGTTACGCACCCCCACAATGCGAGCGATTGCGAGAGACGCTGCCCGACAACTGACGCGTGAGGGTGTCGACGTTGAATCAGTCTTCGCCCTGTGCGATGCGCTGATTGACGTTGAATCCCAAACGGAGGGGGCGAGGACTGTCGCGTTCGAGATTGCCTATCGTCACCGTGGGCTAAGGGACGCCCTTGACCGCCGGAAACTGGAACAGTTGGGCCGCACGCTGGACGGCTGGGCATCGGTCGATCACTTTGCCCGCAAGCTGAGCGGCCCGGCGTGGCAACGAGGCCAGATCTCTGATTTCGCCGTGATGGCGTGGGCCCACTCAAAAAACTTCTGGTGGCGCAGGGCAGGGCTGGTCTCGACCATCGCGCTGAATGAGCGACACCTTGGCAGTGGAGATGCGGCACGTACGCTGGCAATCTGTGAGTTGTTCATCGACGACAAGGCAGACCTGCACATCAAGGCGCTGAGCTGGGCGCTGCGTGAACTAGGTCAACGCGACTCGCAGCCCGTGCTGAAATTCCTCGAGAGGCATAAGGTCAACCTCGCGCCCCGCATCATCCGTGAGGTTCGGAACAAACTTACCACCGGCCACAAGATGGCCACACCGTCGGAGGCGATGCAACGGCGGATGCAGGCTCGCGCTCGCCCGTGACACAATACCGGCATGACGGAGCCAACCGAGGACCGATTAGTCGCACCTGAAACGCAGAACGAGGAGGGCGCGCTTGAGAACGGCTTGCGCCCTCGCCGCCTGCCGGACTACGTTGGCCAAAGCCGCGTCATCGACAACCTCAAGGTCTCCATCCAGGCCGCGCTGCAGCGCAGTGAGCCGCTCGATCACGTTCTCTTGCATGGGCCGCCCGGCCTTGGCAAGACCACGCTCGCGTTCATCATCGCTGCGGAGATGGGCGTCAGCGTGCGCGTCACTGCCGGACCGTCATTCACGCGCGCCGGAGATCTCGCCCAGATGCTTACTCAACTCCGGCCTCATGATGTCCTCTTTGTGGATGAATTCCACCGTCTACCACGGTCAGTAGAAGAAGTCCTCTATCCCGTGATGGAGGACCACGTGCTGGACATCATGATCGGCAAGGGGCCCGGGGCGCATTCCGTTCGGGTCAGCCTGCCGCCGTTCACGCTCGTCGGCGCAACCACCCGCTACGCGCTGCTCAGCAACCCGTTGCGTGACCGTTTCGGCGCGACATACCGGTTGGATTTCTATACGCTGGAAGAGATTGGCAACATCCTCGTTCGCTCCGCCAAAGTGCTGAATGTTGATGCGACGGACGACGGTCTGGGCGAGATCGCCGGACGGTCGCGCGGGACGCCGCGCGTGGCAAATCGGCTGCTGCGTCGCGTCCGCGACTACGCGCAAGTCAAGGGTGACGGCATTGTGACCGGCGAAGCGGCGCGTGAGGCGCTGGACAGCCTCGGCATCGACTCGCTGGGCCTGGATGATACGGATCATCGCGTGCTGGGCAGCCTGATCAATTCGTTTGGCGGCGGGCCGGTGGGGCTGGAAACGCTGGCATCGTCCATAGCAGAGGAGCCGGACACCGTCATGGACGTGTATGAACCGTACCTGCTGCAGCTGGGTTTTTTGGACAGGACACCGCGGGGCCGCCGCGCCACTCGCCGCGCCTATGAGCACCTCGGCGTCGAACCACCTCCGCAGAATGGCGGGCCCGACCCAAACCGCCCTCAACTGTTGTAGATGGCCGCCCAATGAGGGCAGATGTACGCGCGTCTACACTCTGGCTCCCGCCTGGCTTATAATTTGAGTTGCCGCCTATGACTGTCATTCCGGTTCGTCACATACCTGACCCTGTCCTGCGCGAAAAGACGAAGCGCGTGCCAAGCATCACATCCGCGCTGCGTTCGCTTGTCGATGACATGATCGAGACCATGTACAAGGAGCATGGCGTCGGCATCGCTGCCAACCAGGTAGGGCGCAGCCTGCGTATCACCTATATCGAGATTCCTGAAGAGTGTGATGAGGACGGCAACGTCGTGCAGGAGCAGTCATCGCACATCCTGATTAACCCGGAGATCATCCGTCGCGTCGGCGAACGAGAGGTTGAAGAAGGCTGCCTAAGCATCCCGGGTTGGCGTGGAAAGCTGATCCGCTCTGAGCGTGTCACTGCCAAGGCGCTTGACCTTGACGGGCGGGAGATCAGGATCAAGGCGGACGGGCTACTGGCTCAGGCGCTTGAGCATGAGACTGACCACCTCAACGGCATCGTGTACATAGACCGCATGGAGAACATCGAAGAGTTGTGTCCACTTGATTTGCGGGCCGATGAAGATGCTGAACGGCAAGCGTCTGAAGACGGGGAATCCAAGCTGCCGCCCGATCCCAACCTTGTGTGGCGGCTGCGCCAGCCCGTCGCGCCAGTCGCGCGCCGACGGTGAGCGTTAACGTGCCCCCCACCGACGTTCACGGGACATCTATTGGCGAGATGCTCGAGCGCGCTCGCGTCTTTCTTGCCAGCCAAAAGGTTGCCGCGTGGGTGGTCGGCGGATCCGTCCGGGATATGCTCCTCGGCGTCCAAACTGCTGACGCCGATTTGGTGGTGGATGCGGCGAACGTTCCGGAGCTGGGCAGACGGTTCGCCGACGAGATCGGTGGAGCGTTCTATCAGCTTGACCAGGAACGGAATTACGTCCGCGTTCTTTCCGCAGAAGATGTGGAGGGGGAACGGACACGGTTGGATGTCACGCCGCTTGGCGATCAAGATATTGCCACTGAACTGTCGCGGCGTGATTTCACGGTCAACGCAATTGCGCTGCCGCTAGAGAACTGGCAGACGCCGGATAATCTCATCGACCCGCTCGACGGCTGCGCTGATCTCAGACGCCGTGTCCTCCGCGCCGTCACACCCACCATCTACACCGATGACGGGATCCGCCTAATGCGCCTGGCAAGGCTGGCAGGGCAGTTGGGATTCACTATCGAGGCCGACACAGCCGCATTGGCCAAACGCGACGCCGCTCATATCGGGGACGTTTCGCCGGATCGCCTGCGCGACGAACTCTGCAAGGTGTTGGGGCTTCGCGATGCGAAATCTGCCCTGCGCCTGCTCGATGATATCGGCGTGCTCAGCCGGATCATGCCGGAGCTCGACGCCGCGCGCGGAGTGACACAGCCTGTTGAGCACTATTGGGACGTATTCAACCATCTCATCGAGACCGTCGGATTCATGGACGGCCTGCTTGATGCAGACAGGCGGACGACCGAAGCCACCCTCTCGCAGATGCCGTGGAGCGAGAACGTCGCCAACTATTTTGCCGAAGAGTTGTCCGGCGGCGCTGACCACGCCACGCTGACCAAACTCGCCTGCCTGCTGCATGATATTGCCAAGCCACAGACCAAGACCGTGGAAGAGTCCGGCAAGACACGCTTTCTCGGCCACCCGGAGCAAGGAGCAGAAACGACGGAGGCGGTGATGGAGCGGTTGCATTTCAGCCGCCGTGCAAATGCCTACGTCTCGCTTGCCGTTCGGCAGCACCTACGACCCATGCAGCTCAGCAACAATCTCGAGACCCCAACGCGCCGCGCCCTCTATCGCTTCAAACGTGATCTGGGCGATGCGGCAATCGGGGCAGTGTGGCTTGCCATGGCAGACTTTTTGGCCGCAAAGGGCCCCATGCTCGACCCTAATGAGTGGCGTAGGCGAGTCAGCCACTGTAGCCTAGTAATGGAGTCGATACTCGACGAGCCTGCTGATGACATGGCCGCGCCGCAGTTGGTGAATGGCCACATGCTCATGGAAGCGCTTGGCGTTGGCCCCGGCCCGCAGGTGGGGCAGATACTTGAGGCTGTCAGGGAGGCGTTGGCCGCCGACGAGGTGTCGACTACTGAGGAAGCTTTAACGTTTGCCCGCCGGGAATGGGAGGCACGGTTCGGCCCCCTGGCAGGCGAGCGCGGGGAAGATGATGCAGTGAGGAGAGGAAACTGAGTTGGAGCGAGTGAGCGGCTTACTCGGTGCAGTCGCTAGTCGGCTGCAGAGATGGATCATTCCTGGTTTCATCGTTCTATTTGTCCTTTTTGCGGCGCTCAGCCTCATGCGCGATGAATGGCGCATTCCACTGACGGACATCGAGCGCGGCCAACAGGATACCCCGCTTGGCCTGACGCTCGGTCTGGATCTGCAGGGTGGCGTCCACCTCGTCTATGAAACCGTGGATCCGAATCCCACTCCGGAACAGCTGAACGGTGTGGTGCAGATCATCCGCACGCGTGTCGACCAATTTGGAGTGGCGGAGCCCCTCATTCAGACGCTTGGCGCGAACCGCATTGTTGTTCAGCTGCCGGGCGTGCAAGACGTGCAGGCAGCCAAGGATCTCATCGGCGCGCCCGCCGTCCTCGATTTCCGTGAGCTTATCCCGATCCCAATCGAGCCCGGGGAAGATACGGGAGCCACAACCGACTCGGCATCTGATGACGCGACTGATGCGGAGGCAACTCCTGAATCACAACCCACTATTGATGATGGCGCAGAATCAACACCTGTTCCGGCTGATCCGACGCCGTCCAGCGCTGCAGAGTCGACCGCGGGGCCGTCGGACGGAACAACGTCCGCGCCCAAGCTGGCAAATGTCTCGCCCTCCATAGCGGCTCAGACGACCCCCGAGCCAACTACAGTGACCACACCTTTGCCATCCGCCACTGCGGTGACGACCCCGGAAACGACTGCTACAGAAGAGCCAACCGAACCCGTAGTAGAAACACCGACGCCTGAGCCTGATGCTGAGTTCCGCCTCGAGTGGGAGATCGCGACGGCGGTTGTTGATGGCGAAGAGGTTGAACTGACGGGAGACCGGCTGGAGCCGGGCTCCGCGCAGGTGGGATTCAACCCGACAACGGGCGCGCCGGAAGTCTATTTCCAGATGGACAGCCAAGGGCGCGAGGCGTTCCGCCTCGTTTCACGACGCCTGGTCGGCCAACTGATGGGAATCTTTCTTGACGATGAAGCCATCCTGACGCCCCGCATACAGTCCGAGATTCCAACGAGCCCGCGCATCACCGGACTCGATCTTGCAGAAGCGCAGATCCTCGCTATTCAACTCAACGCTGGCGCGTTTCCCATCCCGTTGGAGAAGGAGCCGATCCTGGAGCGGGACGTGGATGCATTCCTTGGGGCCGACGCTCTTGAGCGGGGCCTGCGCGCCGGCATGGTCGGCATCCTGCTTGTCGCGCTGTTCATGGTGCTCTACTACCGCATGAACGGCGTTGTCGCGGCCGTCGCGCTCATTATCTACGCCATCCTTGTCCTCGGCACATTCAAGTCGATTCCCGTCGTGCTAACCCTCTCCGGCCTCGCAGCATTCGTCCTCTCGTTTGGATTTGCCGTCGACGCCAATGTCCTGATATTCGAGCGGATGAAAGAGGAATTGCGGGCAGGCCGCAGCATGGGCTCAGCCATCGACATCGGATTCAATCGTGCCTGGCCCGCCATCAGAGACGGCAACTTCACGACACTAATCATCGCAGCCATCCTCTTCTGGTTCGGCGAACGGCTGGGTGCCAGCCTCGTGCAGGGCTTTGCATTGACGCTGGCCATCGGCATCGTGCTCAGCATGTTCAGCGCGCTGGTCATCACGCGCCGCCTGCTGCGCCTCGTGACCAACTTTGAGCCGCTCCGCAAGACGAGGTTCTATATTCCGTAAGGGGAAGCCGAGAATGATTAACTTTGCGAAATACCGGGCCACGTACTTCCTCTTTTCCCTCGTGCTTATCGTCGGGGGGTTGGCAGCCCTATTCCTCGGGCCCGGCCTGAGCTTCAGCATCGAATTCAGCAGCGGCGCGGCCGTTGATGCCACATTTGTCGCCCCGACTGAGCAGGAGGCCGTAGAAGAGGCCATCGATTCGCTGGGGTATGAAGGGGCACTAGTGCAGGGGATCGGCGACCGTGAATTCTTCCTGCGACTGCCGTTGGCGGAACAATCCGAGCGGCAACAGCTTGACGTGCGCAATGCGCTTGAGGAATACGCCGGACCGCTGCAGGGCTACAGCTTTGACCTCGTCTCGCCCGCCGTTGCCCGAGAGACGGTGAGGAACGGCTTGTTTGCCGTCCTGATAGCCGTCGTCGGCATTCTCGGCTACATCGTCTATGCGTTCCGCAGCATCCGACACCCGTTCCGCTATGGCATCGCGGCCATCATCGCCCTTGTGCATGACATCGCCATTGCCTTTGCCATGGCCGGCCTGTTTATGCTGATCGGCTCTCAGTGGCTCCACCTGGAAATCAGCAGCATGTTCCTCGTCGGCGTGTTGACCCTGCTTGGCTACAGCATCAACGACACAATCGTCATCTTTGACCGCATCCGCGAGAACATCCTGCGGGATACCAACCGCGACATCGTCGCCACCACCAACTACTCGATCATGGAAAGCATGGGGCGCTCAATCAACACGAGCTTTACGACACTCGTCGTCTTGCTGGCGCTGTTCCTGCTCGGCCCAACCACGATCCGCGACTTCCTCTTCGTGATGATTATCGGAGTCGTGTCCGGAACCTACAGCTCCATCTTCACCGCCTCACAGGTCATCGTTTCATGGGAGACGCGGAGCTTTGGAAACCTGCCGTTCATCGGTGGCGGGCGCGGCGGCTCGACGTCCTCAGCGGCCACGTCGCCTAGCGCCTCCTGATTCGGGGACGATAGAGAAGGCAGGGCGTTCACGGAGGCCAGACCATGCCCGTCACGACTGAACGCATCACAATAGACAGCGACGGCATCGAGCTGGTCGGCGCGATCTCCGTACCGGACGGGCAGGGGCCGCATCCGGCGGTGGTTCTCTGCCACGGAATGCCCGCCGCACGCCCCACGCCAACGGCAGACATCACGCTCTCTGCCCCAACCGATGACGGCCTCACATATGCCGAGATTGCGGAACTGTGCGCGCACCGCGGCCTCGCCGCCGTAATTTTCAACTTCCGCGGCACGGGCGAAAGCGGCGGCAATTTCCACCCACTGGGATGGGCGCAAGATTTGGAGGCCATGCTGTCGTGGGTGTGGGAACGTCCCGAGGTGGACATCGACCGTATCGGCGTGCTTGGGTCAAGCATGGGCGCTCGCGTCGCGATACATGTGGCGGCACGCAGGCCGGAAGTAGCGGCAGTGCTTTCCTTCGCGTCACCGGCGCGCTCTCGGTGGAGCCGCTCGCCGGAGGAGATGGTGCAGAACGCGCGGGAAGTGGGAATCATTCGTGACCCCGACTTTCCTCCCTCGGCACAACGCTGGGCCGATGAGTACCAGGAGATGGACGTGACTCAATCGGTTGGCCGTGTCGCACCGCGCCCGCTGCTGCTCATGCACGGGGACGCAGATGACGTCGTGTCGCCGGACGACGCTCACGCGCTCCTGGAGGCTTCCGATCAATCCGTGACGGAGCTGATGATGCTGCCAGGGGCGGGGCATCGATTCCGCAGCAACGTGGAAGCCGTGGACATCGCCGTCAACTGGCTGGTGAAGACACTCTCGGCGTGACGGCTGGGACATGACCGGCCTTCTCGAAACGCTCGGCGGGTGGATCCAGGAAGTCATCCTCGCCATCGGCTACCCCGGCATAGTCTTTCTCATGGCCGCCGAAAATATTTTTCCGCCTGTGCCGTCCGAATTCGTTCTCCCATTCGCCGGCGCGTTGTCCGCAAATGACGAGCTGAATTTCTGGGGAGTTGTCGCGGCGGGCACAGCAGGCTCCGTCATTGGCGCACTGGTTCTCTATGCCGTTGGATACTTCGCACGGGAAGCCGGCGTGCGCCGCATCGTTGTCACGTATGGAAAATATGCCTTTATCTCGGAGAACGACCTTGACCGTGCCACTGCGTGGTTCGAACGCTACGGCGAGGCGGCAATCGTCTTTGGACGGCTGATTCCCATCATTCGCAGCGTGATTTCAATTCCGGCGGGCTATACCCGCATGAACCTTCCAAAGTTTCTCCTCTTTACCACCTTGGGAACATTCCTCTGGAGCCTGTTGCAGGTCTATATCGGCTGGGTGCTGGGCGAGAACTGGGAGAGAATCACAGAGATCACGGGCCCGTATCAAAACGCTACGCTGATACTGATGGCGGCGGGTGTTGTGGGTTTCTTCGGCTGGCGCGCCTACAAGTGGAGAAGGAACAGGAGTGATTAAGCGAACGCTCATCCTGATATTCGGCATACTCATCGGCATCGTCCTTGCGTCGTCGATGTGGCCAAAGAACCGCAGCCCTCTCATCCAGTTCAATGCGAGAGGCATTGTGCGGATTGTCATTAATCGACCGGAGAGCGACGAGTGAGAATACTGGCGGTCACCTTAATCGTGACCGCCGTCGTGTTTGAGCGTAGCAACGTGCTCCGATTCAGTGAGCCAACGGCGAAAGATCAGGCATGTGCTCCCCGGTGTGGCTTCGCGAGCGGCGAGCAACGCCTGTGCGTAGCGCCGCCTTGCTAACCGCCCGTGATACCGCAGTCACTACTCGTGAATTGAAGAGGCTCGGAATGATGTTCTCCTCGCTCAACTCACGGTTGGAGACCACTGCGGCGAGTGCCTGCGCGGCCGCCATCTTCATCTCCTCATTGATGGTCCGCGCGCGAACGTCCAGCACGCCGCGGAACATGCCGGGGAAGCAGAGGGCGTTGTTGATCTGATTCGGGTAGTCGGAGCGCCCCGTCGCCACCACGCGCACGTATTGATGCGCCTCTTCCGGTGACACTTCAGGGTCGGGGTTGGCCAACGCAAAGACGATGCCGTCGCTGTTCATGCGCGCCAGGTCTTTGGCCTCAATGACGCCCGGCCCGGAAAGGCCAATGAAAAGATCTGAGTCATTCAGTCCTGCGCGAATATCTCCGGCGAAGTTGCGCGGGTTTGTGTTCTCCGCAAGCCACATCTTGCCGGAGTTGCCCTCAATGTCGCCGCGATCGCGGTGAATCGCTCCTTGCCGGTCGAAAACGATGATGTCACGCAGGCCCGCAGCGACAAGCATCCGCGTGGTCGCCACGCCGCTTGCCCCGGCGCCAGTCATGACGGCGCGAAGCTCGCCGATATCCTTGCCTACGATCTTGAGCGCGTTAAGCAGGGCAGCCGTAACCACGACTGCGGTCCCGTGCTGGTCGTCATGGAACACGGGGATATCCAGCTCCTCCTTCAGCCGCTCCTCGATCTCGAAGCAGCGCGGTGCGGAGATGTCCTCCAGGTTGATGCCGCCAAAGCCGACGGCCAACGCCTTGACTGTCTCTACAATCTGATCCGGGTCGCTGGTATCCAGGCAGATCGGCCAAGCATCCACGTCAGCGAGTTCCTTGAAGAGGATGGCTTTGCCCTCCATGACGGGCAGGGCGGCCTCCGGCCCAATGTTTCCAAGGCCCAGCACTGCTGTCCCGTCAGAGACAACAGCCACCGTGTTGGCCTTGGATGTAAGCGACCAAACAGACTCAGGGTTTTCGCCGATGAATGAGGCGACACGTCCCACGCCGGGCGTATACACCTGCGAGAGATCACGGTGATTTTCAACGGGTGTCCTCGTGTGCATCTCAATCTTGCCGCCTGTATGCACGAGGAACGAAGGATCTGTGAATGCGATGATCTTTGCGCCGGCCTTGCGCAGCGCCCGCGCGACGCGCTGTCCGTGCTCCATGTTCATCACACCGATGGTGAGATCACGGACGATACGTTTGCCACGCGTGCGGACGAGATCGACGGCAGTGATGTCGGCCTCGTTGTCTCCGACTGTGGTCGTAATCATGCCGAGCATGCCGACCTTGTTCGGATACTCAAGGCGTATGGTGACGGTGTAGCCGTATTCGGGATAGTCGGATGAGACCACGTACACCTCCCCCAGGCGCGTCGCGCTTGAGCAGTCAGTATAGCCGCCGCCGACCCACCGCGTCATGAGATTGTGTCACATTTCGACTCTCACTGACGCCGCCCGTTCCTCTGGCCTCACTCCCCGAACGTCACCATCTGTGCCTCATCCGCGCTCATCCTGACCAACTCGTCAACATCAAGCGCGGATTCCATGCGTTCCGCCTCAACAATGGATGACCGCAGAACGGGATGTTTCGGCACAAAAAGGGAGCAGCAGTCCTCGTCCGGCAAGATTGATATATCAAACGTTTCTAATCGCCGTGCCTCAGTGATAATCTCCTGCTTGTCCATGCCGATAAGCGGCCGAAGCACGGGCATCCTCGCCACCGAATCAATCGTGGAAATGTTCTCCACGGTCTGGCTGGCGACCTGTCCAATGCTCTCTCCGGTCACAAGGGCCAGCGCGTTTACTCGCCGCGCCAACTCCTCCGCTACACGCACCATGAATCGCCTGTAGGCGACCACTCGGTACGCCGGGTTGACCGCCGCGACAATCTGCCGCTGCGCGTCCGCAAATGGCACAAGGTGCAGGCGTGATCCGAACTGTGATTCGTCCAAAACACGAACGAGATCTCGCGCCTTGTCCCGCGATGAACCGTCCACGAGCGGGAAACTGTGAAAGTGAACAAAATCCACCGTGCATCCACGTCGGAACATGCGCGCCGCCGCGACCGGAGAATCGATGCCGCCTGACAACAGCGCCATGACGTGGCCGGAACTGCCAACCGGCAGGCCGCCCGCGCCGGGAACGGACTCCACGTAGACGAATGCGTCCCTCTCCCGCACGTCAACGCGCAGATCAATGTCCGCCCCTCGCAGCTTGACCGCCGCACCCGTCTCCTCTTCTACGAGAGAGCCGATCTGCGTGTTCAGGTCAGCGGAGGTCATCGGGTAGCGCTTGTCAGCCCGTGATGCGGATACCCGAAAGGTCTCTGCGCCGTTCCACTCGGCACGAATGGTTTCCCTGACACCGCCAACAATCTCATCAAACGCCAGGCCGGTCCGTAGCGCCGGAGCGATACGGGCGATCCCGTAAACACGTGAAATAACTTTCAGGGCAGGGGAGGCATCGGACCCGTCGGGCAGGTCAACACGAATCTGGCTGCGTTCCTGCCGAACAGGATGATCCAGCCCCGCCCGCGCCAGCGCCTTGCGCACGTTGGTGGCCAACGCGCCGACAAATACGCCGCGGTTCTTCCCCTTCAGCGCCACCTCGTGGTACCGAATCAGCAGATGTCTTGACATTCGCCCCGTGCCATTCCGTGTTCCATGACTGCTCATCAATACTAACGTGGTCAGCCTGGAGCACGCCTCGCTCCTTGACATGCAATTGGAGGGCGGCGTACAGTCGGCATGAATTATTGCCTTGAACACGCAGAAAGTGGGGGAGTGAGAGATGCCTGAAACAGATCCTGTTACCGGTTACGAGTTTTCCGACAGCGAGGTTACGGAGATCGACAACGGCAACAACCGCGTCGGCACCAAGTTCCGGCACGATAGCAAGTGGTACTACTTCAGAAGCCTGTCTGAGCGGCAGAAGTTCATCGGCAACCCCGAGGCGTTCCTCGGCGGCGGCGAGGATTCTGACAGCAACGACTAGGCGCCCTTACGCTGCGGTCGGGGGCACAAGTTCATCAACAAGGTCCCAATAAGCGGTCGACAGCGACGGGTCCCGATCATTTAGGTAATCGCCGAGAGTAGGGACTATCACTACGTTCGGCGCAATTCCTGTCTCCTGAATCTGACGTCCTGACGGCGTGTGCCAGTTTGAGACGGTCACGTACAACGCAGAGCCGTCACTGAGTTCCTGGAACGCCTGCACGCTGCCCTTGCCGAATGTTCGAGTGCCGTACACAGTGGCGCGCTCATGATCCTGGAGCGCCCCGGCCACCACCTCAGACGCGCTGGCTGAGAACCCGTTGACGAGCACAGCAAGGGGCAGTTCATAGGCCTGCCCGTCCTCGTCAACCTCCCATTCGATGCGGCGGCCCTCCCGCGTCACCTCGTACATCGCGAGCCCCTCCGGCACGAATTCCCCGATGATGCTGACTGCGCCCGACAGCGAGCCGCCGGGATTGGAGCGAACGTCCAGAATCAGCGCCTCGATGTCTCGCTCGAGCAGTGTGCTGAGCGCTTCATTGAAATCATCACCCGTTTCCCGGTGGAAGCGTTCCACCCGGATGTAGCCGATCAGCGGTCGTTCTGAGCCTTCGCCAAAAATTCGCGTCTCAAGGGATGTCGGCACCACTCCACGCACGACCGTGACGCTCATCCGGGCGCCCGGGTCGTCCCACGGCCGCCTTATCTCAAGCACAACCTCCGTGCCGCTCTCTCCCTTGACGATCTCCACCAGCTCATCGACGTCCATCTCTGTTACGTCTATGCCGTTCACGGAGATGATGCC
Source organism: Dehalococcoidia bacterium (assembly GCA_965207115.1). Lineage (GTDB taxonomy): Bacteria > Chloroflexota > Dehalococcoidia > UBA6926 > UBA6926 > VXMO01. Next base: position 757,077 of record CBDBLR010000003.1, read on the forward strand.
GTCGCCCGCCTGCAGGCCTGCCGCCTCCGCCGGGCCGCCAATGAACACGTCTGAAATCACGTTAATCTCGCTTGTGGTTCCAACACGGGCCCCAATGCCCTCATACGAGCTCTCCGCGAAGAACTCCTGGGCTTCCTCATACTGTCCCGAATCCAGGAACGTGAGGGCAGGGTCCTCTCCGCGCACAAACAGCCCCCGCCGGGCAGCCTCCGTGACCGCTTCGAGCGGCGCGTCAGGGAAATCTCGCTGGAGGATCTGCATCGCTCGCCAGATGTCCTCGAGGCCGGGCGGCACAATGGACGGTACTTCTTGGCTCGAACTTTCCACTTCGGAAAGGATGCGGTCGGCTGTATTGAAGCCCCGCTCGCCGGTTGCCGCAATAGTCATGAAGTAGATGGTGCGGTCGATGTCGTCCTGGTCGGGACGTAGTGGAATACCTGTGGTCTCTTCAAAGACACGAATCGCTTCAGTGAGAATGCCGAAGTTTCCCGGCCCGCTGAACGATATTCGGTCATCGCTTGGCGCAACGAACGTCTCACGAACGCCGGCAACCAGAATGATGAACATCAACAGCAAGGACAGTCCAACGGTGAACGACACCGCACGGCCCGGGTTCTGTCGAGTCTCGGGGGGAAGTTCGGGCTCAGGTTCGTATAGATTCATTGCGTGTCCTCATTCTACGCGGGGCAAGCCACACCCACGAGGTGGGCTTGCTGCCGTTGCATCGTATACTTGAACGCGTAACGACCCTTAAGGGTTTCCCGTCTCGAGCGATTTAAGCGGAGGCAGATGAGCAAGCGACGCAACGGCAGCAGTCCGGGATTAAACGGTCACGCAACGGCCCGGCCCGGCGAGCGTGCGCTGCTCATCGGCGCGGCGGTCAAGAGCAGGGGAGCGTCTTGGTCACTCGATGAGTCCCTTGAGGAACTCAATGCGCTTGCGCAAAGCGCCGGTGCAACTGTTGTGGCCGTTGAGCGCCAACGACTCGATCGATTCACCCCTCACTACATGGGCAGCGGCAAACTCGAAGAGATGCTTAGTCTCGCCCGTGATGAAGAGATATCCACCATCATCCTTGACGACGAGTTGACGCCAACCCAGCAGCGCAATCTCGAAGAGTCGTTCAAGGTCAAGGTGCTGGATAGAACGGCGCTGATCCTGGACATCTTCGCGCAGCGTGCCCAATCCATGGAGGGGCGGCTGCAGGTTGAATTGGCGCAGCATGAATACCTCCTGCCGCGCATTCGCGGCCAATGGAGCCACCTTGAGCGCCTCGGCGGCGGTATTGGGACACGAGGCCCCGGCGAATCGCAGTTGGAAACGGATCGGCGGCTAGTCCGCAACCGCATCCACCGACTCAAAGGGCAGCTGGAGGACGTGCGCCGCCGTCGTGCTCAACACCGTGAATCCCGCAAAAACAAGGGCCTGCCCACCGTTTCCCTTATCGGCTATACAAACGCCGGCAAGAGCACCTTGATGAACGCTCTGACGCGTGCCGACGTGCTTGCGGAGGACAAACCGTTCGCAACGCTAGACCCCGTAACGCGCATGATGCGGCTACCGGCCGGAGGCGAGGGACTGCTCACAGACACAGTGGGATTCATCCAAAAGCTCCCACACAGCCTCGTTGCGGCTTTCCGCGCAACGCTTGAGGAATTGGAGGACGCCGACCTTCTCCTCCACGTGGCGGACGCCAACGCGCCTGCCGCGTCCATGCACTACAAATCGGTGCTCTCATTGCTAGACGAGCTTGAGGTGGCTGACAAGCCACGCATCCTTGTCATGAACAAGATGGACCTTGTTGATGCCGAATCGTCGCCCGAATACCGTGCGCTTGTGGATCAGGCTCTGAACAGGACGCCCGACCTCGCCATCATCCCCGCGTCGGCGCTTTCAGGCCGCGGCCTTGACGACCTCCGCAGCGCCATCGAATTCAACCTCGCCTCCGCCGTCCGCGCCTAACGGCCCAGCCATTCCAGGTACAGACGCGTACAAAGCGACCCAAGCATTGCCGCCGCCTGCAGATCTTCCGGCGCGGCCCAACGCCAGTCCTCGTAGAGCGTGACCGGCTCTCCCGAATCAACCTGGCGCGCAGGCAGTGAGATGGGTAGGGGAGAGTTTTCGTCCCACAGCATCCCGTAGACCGTCATTGATTGTGAATTCGCCCCGTCGTCGCGCTGCCCCCCATTGATCCTCGTGAGACCTCCGGCAGGCACCTGTAGCCCCAACTTGTCTCTCAGGGCGCGTGACACGGCTTCGTCTTCCGATTCGCCGTCCCGTGCAGTGGCGGCGGGCAAGCCCCACAATCCGCCGAGCGGATCATCCGGGACCTTTGGCCGCAACACAGCGACCACGCGCTCAGCGCCGCCGGGCTGCATGGAGCGAATCGCCACCGAGACAGAACGCTTCACGTATAACGCCTTTCGCAGTGTTCAGGGTCAAAAACTGTCGGGCAGTGGACTAATGGCCCATTTTCCTTGCGGCACATCTTACTTCGCACAATAGATATTATGTTGTTTTCAAATAGCTATGGGCAACCGAGAGCCAAACTGAATCCGCTATCCCCGCCGTTGACATCCTCTAACCCGTGACCCCACGATAATCTTCAGAGCGACACGTACACGTACAGTTCCGCTCCGACATCGTCATGAACAAAGTCTACCGAAACTACATCATTGGCCTCGTGGCCGTCGGATTCATTGTTTTGAACCCGCTGCATCTGCCATGGTCGATGCAATGGTTCATTGAAAATCAAGCCGGTACGGCGCTGGGCGATTTCGTCGCTACGTACGAGTCACAGATAATCGTCGGCGCGACCGTGTACTTCACGGCGGTGATGATTCCTGTCTACATCTGGCTGTGGCGTCGGAGGCGCAGCGCCGGGCAAACTCCTAAGCGAGAAGCCCCCGCGCCGATTGAAAACCCGGAGCCGGGAGAGCCGACATACCGTGGCCCCGGTGGTGGCAAGCGCCTTCCGCCAAGCATGAGGCCCAAAGCAAACCGACGCCGCCGCAGGCGCTAGAAGCCGCCCGCCCGCCATGAGGCGTTACGAACCGGAGACCGTCAAGGACATCGTTCTCGGTTACCTTGGGCGCGGCGGGTATATGCTGCCCACCAATGATTCCGGCGAGGAACCGCCCATCGGCGACCTCGTTATCCTGCACGGGCGCGGCCACCGGGCCGTCGCGCGATTTGAGTTCGGCGTGTCACCTGGAAAACTCGAACCATCCGCTGTGGAGGAGTTCAGTAACCAAAAGGAGTCATTGCAGGCGACTGCCGCCTTTCTGATCACTGACGGAGAACTTTCGGATGCAGCGCGAGAGCGCGTAGAGGAGGCAGGTGTCACGGTCATCGCCGGCCAATCATTGGAGAACCTGGTCGTGGCCTATCGTGGTGCGACGTGGCCGCCGTTGAGGCGCCCGGAGGAACCGCTGCCGTTCCAGAAGTACATTCCGTGGTTCGTGGGAATCTCGCTGGTCGTGATCGTAGCCCTCGTTTTGGCTCTGATCTCAGCCGAATTGACCATACGACCGCCGGATTGGTGAGGTTAGGCGCGTCTCGCCCGCTCCCTGTCCTTGCTGTCGATGATGATCGTCACGGGCCCATCGTTGACCAGCTCCACGTCCATCATTGCCCCAAATCGCCCCGTCTCAACGGTCAACCCATTGGCGCGCAATTCGGTAACTAGCAATTCATAGAGACGCTCTGCTTCCACGGGCTGCGCCGCCCCAATGAAACTGGGTCTGCGCCCCTTACGCGTATCCGCGTAAAGCGTGAACTGGCTGACAACAAGCAGCGAGCCGCCCGTCTCGGTTACGGAGTTCTCGAAATGCTTGTCACCGTCGGCAAAGATGCGAAGGTTAGGAATCTTCCCTACGAGGTAACTGACGTCATCCTCAGTGTCGCCGTCCCTCACACCGGCAAGGATCAGCGCGCCGTGACCAATTTCCCCGACAATCTCGCCGTCAACGCGCACGCTCGCGCGTGAAACCCGCTGGACGACGAGGCGCACGCTGCGTTAGTGAGGATGCGGGTGTGGGTGCGGATGGGTGTGATCAGATGCGCCGGCGGAGGCATGGTCGTGATCGTCGCCGCCGGAAGAGTCCCCGCCGGAATCACCGCCGTCGTCAGAGTCCTTCACAGGCGGCTGCCCGGTCTTTCTCCCGCCGTAGTCATTCACATAGAAGCCGCTTCCCTTGAACACGACGGCGGGCATGGAGATGCGCTGCTTCCCCTCGCCGCCGCACTCAGGGCACGTCGCCTCTCGAGCGTCGTGATACCCCTGCCGCACTGCGAAGCGGTGTGAGCATGATTGGCACATATAGTCGTACATCGGCATAACTGGTATCCCGTTGACTCGTGATTGAACCGAAAAGTCTTTGTTGAGAGAGATGGCCCTCCCAACCTAGTAGGCGCCGACTCCCGTGTCCGGATCCATCTTGCCCTGGTCTTCGGCTTCTCCCTTGCGGTTCCAATAGCTGCCGAAGCCGGTCTTCTTCTGATCGCTCGTGTAGAACCCGTCCGCGTTGTACACAACCTGCGGAATATGGAGAACTCGCTTGCTCTCCGTCTCACAGGTCGGACAAGGCGCAACAGGTTCGGAATCGAAACTCTGTCGAAGCTCAAAGCGCTCTTCGCAGCTCGGGCAATCGTAATCGTATCGTGGCGCCATTATTTCCCCGTTCCCTTGCGGCCGCGTTGACGTGGATTCGCGTCAACCGCCTACGGCCATACGGGCGCATTGCGTGTTCTTTTGTCCTGTTGGCGGCACATAAGATTGTATGTGTGGCCGTATCTGAGGTCAACCTAAGCATCTCATGTCTCGCGTGCTATACTGAGCCAGATACACATTGCGGATTCTAAAGGGGTGGCTCTTGACGACTGACGGTGGGACAACAACGGCCGGCGAGGAAACGGCGACGATTCAGGCTGCGGCGGAAACGCCGCCGACTCCGGAAAACGGCGATAAGCCTGAAATCACCATGAAAACGCTGTTGGAGGCCGGAGTCCATTTTGGACACCCTACCCGCCGCTGGCACCCCAAGATGAAGCCGTTTGTGTTTACACAGCGCAACGGCATCCACATCATCGATCTTCAGAAGACTCTCAACCGGCTTGAGGCCGCAGCTGAGTTCGTTCGTGAAGTTGCGCTGTCCGGCAAGAAGGTGCTTTTTGTCGGTACGAAGAAGCAGGCGCAGGACGCAGTTTCGTCAGAGGCAACTCGAGCTGACCAGCCCTGGGTCAACCAGCGTTGGCTGGGCGGCACCCTAACCAACTTCCGCACCATTCAGTCACGGATAGACTACTTGGTGCGGCAGGAGGATCGCCGTTCCAAGGGAGAGTTCGCCTTCCTGCCCAAGAAAGAAGCCGGACGCCTTGAGGACCGCATCGCCAAGCTAAATCGTTATCTTGGCGGCATCAAAGAGATGACAGAGATGCCCGGCGCAATCTTCATCATTGACGCCGCCCGCGAAAAGATCGCCATAGCTGAGGGGCGCAAGATGGGAATTCCCATCGTCGCCATCGCTGACACAGACTGTAACGTTGATCTCATTGACTATCCGATTCCCGGCAATGATGACGCCATCCGCGCCCTCCGCCTGATGACCGGCCACTTGGCCGACGCCATCATTGAGGGCGCCACCGAGGGACAGAACATGAGACAGGAGGGCGAGGCCGCAGCAGCGACCGCCTGAGCCCCCCTGCCCTGATAGAACGACTTCAAGCAAATCCAGGCCTGCAATCGCGCGGGCTCCAATAAGAAACAGCAGGCACTGACCGCGCAGCCCGAGAGGGACGGCGCGTGAACGATAACGACAGGAGTGTGGAGTGACGACAATCTCGGCTGACGCCATCAAGGAACTGCGGGAGCGCACCGGTGCCGGCATCATGGACTGCAAACGCGCCCTTGAGGACGCGCAGGGCGACATGGACAAGGCAAGCAACTTGCTCAAAGAGCGTGGCATCGCCACCGTCGCCAAGAAGGCCTCCCGAGCGGCAAATGAGGGACTCATCGAGACCTACGTTCACGCGGGCGGTCGCATCGGCGTCATCGTTGAACTCAACTGCGAGACCGATTTCGTCGCCCGCACGGACGATTTCAGGGAGCTTGCCCACAACATCGCCCTCCAGGTCGCTGCGATGAATCCGCAGGCCGTCGACGATGAAATTCCTCTTGATGATCTCGACACGTCGGAGGGAGAGCCCCGTCTGCTTCACCAGCCATTCGTCAAGGATGGTAGCCAAACGATCAGCAACCTTCTGACCGACGCCGTCGCCAAGGTAGGCGAAAACATCGTCATCAAGCGCTTCGCCCGCTACGGCATCGGCGAGGAATAGAACACGGACACGGAGACGCAGAGAAAAGAGGCTGCCACGCTAGACGGCGACAAACCGCGGCGAGTCCTCCTCAAACTCAGTGGCGAGGCGCTGATGGGCCCTCGCGCGTCCGGCATTGACGTCGATACAGTCCGTGTCGTCGCATCAGAGATCGTTGACGTTCTGAACACCGGCGTCCAGATGGGTATCGTCGTGGGTGGCGGCAACATCTGGCGCGGCAGAATCGCCGAGGAATCCGGTATGGATCGCGCAACGGCCGACTACTCCGGCATGTTGGCCACCGTTATCAACGCCCTTGCGCTCCAGAGCACCCTTGAGAGCCTCGGCGCTGATGTCCGCACTCTCTCCGCAATCGCCATCCAGGCCGTTGCCGAGCCGTATATCCGCCGCCGCTCCATACGTCACATGGAGAAGGGTCGCATCGTTATCTTCGCTGCCGGAACCGGCAACCCGTACATGACAACGGACACGGCGGCCTCCCTGCGCGCCGTGGAAGTTGGCGCAGATATCCTTCTCATGTCCAAGAACAAGGTGGACGGAATCTACGACGCCGATCCCAACGAACACTCGGACGCGAAACGTTATTCCGCCATCAGCTATATGGAGGCCCTTAATCTACGGCTTGGCGTCATGGACAGCACGGCGTTGACCCTTTGCATGGACAACAGCCTGCCCATCGTCGTCTTTGACATCTTTGACACGGGAAGTCTTGGCAGAATACTGAGTGGTGAAACGGTCGGCACGCTCGTCAACGCGAACGGTTCGCGCTGAGCGCGCCCACCGGAGGGAGGACACGCCATGACGCAACAGATTCTCGACGATGCCGAGCATCGAATGCAGGTCACTTGTGAGGTTCTTGACCGTGAGTTGGCAGGAATCCGCACCGGCCGCGCCTCCCCTACCCTGATCGAAGAATTGCGGGTCGACTACTACGGAACCCCCACCCCGCTCAAGCAGCTTGCGACCATCACCGCCCCGGAGCCGCGCCTCCTCGTCGTCCAGCCCTACGACCGATCTGCAACGACAGCTATTGAGCGTGCCATCCTTCAGACGGATCTGGGACTTTCACCCGTTGCGGACGGCCAACTGCTCCGCATCCCCATCCCGCACATGACGGAGGAACGCCGCAAGGAGATGAGCCGGCTGGTGCGTTCCAAGTCCGAGGATGAGCGTGTGGCCATTCGCAACGTCCGTCGCGACGCCATGGACCATCTGCGCCGCCTGCAGCGCGACAAGGATATATCCGAGGACGAAGAACACCGTGCGGCGGACCAACTTCAGAAGATCACCGACCGCTACACAGGACGAGTCGATGAGATGGGTGCGGCCAAGGAAGCCGCGGTCATGGAAGTCTAGCGCCCGATTGGCCCGCGCCCCGCATGACACCGCCCAACAACGAACAGGATTCGGCCTCAACTCCACGGCACGTCGCCATTGTCATGGATGGCAACGGACGGTGGGCACGGGAACGTGAACTCCCACGCGAGCAGGGTCACCAGCATGGCCGCATCAAGCTGCACGATGTTGTCCGCGCGTTCTCTGAGCGAGGCGTCCGCTATCTGACGCTCTACGCATTTTCCACGGAGAATTGGCGGCGTCCGTCCGAAGAAGTCCAGGGTCTGATGACGCTCGCCGCCGAGGCCATCAAGCAGGACGCCCCACGCCTGCACCAGGAGGGCGCGCGCCTACTTCATCTAGGGCGCAAGGATCGCCTCGACCCCGACATCGCCGCAGCTATCGACCGCGTCGTTGACACCACGAAGGACAACACCGGCATCACGCTCAGCGTCGCGTTCGATTACGGAGGCCGCGAGGAGATCCTCGAAGCGGCAAGATCACTCATGCGCGAAGGTGTGGCAGCCGACAACATAGACGAATCTGCATTCGAGAGCCGCCTGTTCACCAACGGTCTGCCGGACCCAGATCTGATCATCCGCACAGGAGGAGAACTGCGTATCAGCAACTTCCTGCTGTGGCAGGCCGCCTACGCGGAGCTCTATTTCACCCCGACGCTGTGGCCTGATTTTGGCCCTCAGGAGGTGACCAAAGCCCTCGATTCCTACGCCGCCCGCAAACGCCGCTTCGGCGGTGTAGAGGGAGAATAGGCCAACCTTCCTTACTCCCCTCCCCCATAATCTCTTTATGGGTATGAAGCAAGAGGACACTGCGGGTAGCCGGGACTCTCTGCCTCTCCGGCTGGTCACGGCGGCCGCTGGCATCCCGATACTGGCTCTCGCCATCTGGTTGGGTGGCATACCCCTTTTGCTCGTTACCGGGGCGGCGGCGTTGGTGGCAATCTGGGAACTACGTGCGCTCCTCCGGCACTTTGGCCTCATACCGTGGTTGCTCGCATCTCTCTCCGTCGCCGGCTTCCTCGCTGCCGGACTTGCGCTTCGAGATTTGGACAACGGCCTCGCCTGGCTCTCTTATGCCATCCTCATCACGTTCGCATCGGACACTGCCGCTTATGCCATCGGTAGACTCGTGGGTCGCCATCGACTCGCCCCCACTATCAGCCCCGGCAAGACGTGGGAGGGCGCCGTTGGTGGAATCATCGGCGCGGCGGCAGTGAGCGCCGTCTTTGCCTGGTTCATCGACCTGGACGCCTTGCCGCTTGTAGCAGCCACACTACTTGGCGCAGGGCTATCCGTGCTCGGCCAACTGGGAGACCTGACCGAGTCCTGGCTCAAGCGAAAGGCGGGCGTCAAGGACTCCGGAAACCTGCTTCCCGGTCACGGCGGCATCCTTGATCGGCTCGATTCCCTGCTTCCGATTCTCCCCGCCGTTCTTGTCTATGTGACCATCGTCACTACTATGGAATGACATGAACCACTCTCAGAAACGTATCGCGGTCCTTGGATCAACGGGCTCTATCGGCACGCAGACGCTGGACATTGTCCGCCGTCACCCTGACCGATTCCGCGTCGTCGGCCTTGCAGCGGGACACAACAGCGATGCCTTTCAGGCGCAGGTGGCGGAGTTTCGCCCGACTCTCTCGGCAACAGGCGACGCTGTAACTCCGGAGGGGCTTGCCCACATCGCGGGCAGCTCAAGCGTGGACGCCGTTGTCCTCGCCATACCCGGCCTCGCCGCCCTCGCCCCTGCCCTTTCCGCCATCAAGGAGGGCAAGACAGTCGCCCTTGCGAGCAAGGAAGTCCTCGTTGTTGCGGGTGAACTCGTGATGAGCGAGGTGGCGAGAACCGGCGCGGCGCTGCTCCCCGTTGACAGCGAGCACAGCGCACTCTGGCAATGTTTGGCCGGAGAGCCGAGCGATGCCGTTAGCCGCCTGATCCTCACAGCCTCCGGCGGCCCGTTCTTTAAGCGCAGCAACGAGGAGCTTGAATCGGTCACACCCGAAGATGCCCTCGCTCATCCCACGTGGCGCATGGGACCCAAGGTCACCACTGATTCCGCCACCCTGATGAACAAGGCATTTGAGGTCATGGAAGCGCGTTGGCTCTATGACATCGATTACGACCACATCGACGTCATGATCCATCGACAGAGCATCGTCCACTCGATGGTTGAATTCACCAACGGGACGCTCAAGGCTCAGCTCTCCATGCCGGACATGCGCCTCCCCATCCAGTACGCGCTCGCCTACCCGGAACGCATCGAGCGCCCCTCTGACTGGCGGGAAATGGACTACTCCGTTGAGCAGACTTTCGAAGCTCTGGATCGCGATCGTTTCCCATGCTTCTGGCTTGCAATCGATGCTGCCCGAAGCGGTAAGACATGCCCCGCTGTCCTCAACGCCGCCGACGAGATCGCCGTCGAACTCTTCCTCTCCGGCGCCATCCCCTTCAACTCCATACCGTCTCTGATAAGAAACGCGCTTGACTCGCACACGCCGGTAAGTCAGCCAACCCTTGACGACCTGCTTGCGGCTGACACGTGGGCGCGCGACCACGTCCGCAACGCGGCGAGAGAGCGCTAACGTGTCGATTCTCATTACCATCGCCGCGTTTGCGGTCGTGCTCAGCTTCCTAGTGCTCATCCATGAGCTCGGCCACTTCTGGGCGGCGCGTCTGCTCGGCATTCGCGTCCGGGAGCTTGGCATCGGCTTTCCGCCCCGCCTCAAAGGCATCTGGCGCAACGGAATCGTCTATTCCCTGAATTGGATACCCGTCGGCGGGTTTGTGCGGCTCGAAGGCGAAAGCGACCCAACAGTGCCCGACGGCTACGCCGGCAAGCCCGTATGGGCACGGATCACTGTGCTTGTGGCCGGTTCGGCCATGAACATCCTGCTCGCGTGGTTTATCTTCAGCGCCCTCGCCTCCCTGCCCGTCGACCGGCTCGTCGACAGTGAGATCGTGATCGAAGGAGTCGTGCCCGGCTCCCCTGCGGACGAGGCCGGCCTGCGTGTCGGCGATGTCATAAGCGGCGTGGACGGTCAGGACATATTGACACTGGGGCAGCTCTCCGACCGCATCGACCGCGCGGACGGCGACGAAGTTGTGTTGCGCGTCCTGCGTGGAACCGTCCCGCTTGCCGTTTACCTTGCTCCCCGCGCGAACCCCCCGCCCGGCGAGGGGCCGATGGGCGTGTCGATACGCCTACTGAACCCCGTCTTTGAACGCCGCGCAGCGCCGGTCTGGCAGGCCCCATGGAACGGCATCGTCCTCATGGGCAACGTCATCACAAGCACTGCGACGGAGATTCAGCGCGCGGTCGGATCCTCTAGCAACCCCGGCATTGCGGGTCCGGTGGGTATTGCACAGGCAACGGGCGAGGCGGCGCAGGATGGCCCGATTTCCCTGCTGATCATCGTCGCCCTGCTTAGCCTCAACCTGGGCATCCTGAACCTACTTCCCATCCCTGCCCTGGACGGCGGCCGCATCCCGTTCCTCATCCTGGAGGTAGTCCGACGTGGACGTCGCCTCTCGCCTGAGCGCGAGAACGTGGTCCACCTCATCGGCTTCGTCTTCCTGCTCTCAATGGTCCTCTTCGTCACCGTCGGCATCGACCTCCCCCGCCTCCTCGGCGGAGAGTCCGTGCTGCCGTAAAGGGACCCCTTCTACCCTAATCCCCTGTGTTCACCCTGAGCCAAGTGGAAGAATCTAGAGCCCCCACACTCACCTCTGCGTTGCTGTGAGCCGCACCCTCATTGCTAAGCGGACAATTGTTCGGTAGGATTGTGCAAGGAAATCCTGACGCAAACTGAGCATTGTGATGCGCTGTTGACACGGCTGTTGGGCGGGAGATTGAGCTCACGGTAGAGGATGCGGAACACAAGATATGATGAGTGAAAACATGCGGAAGTCCCGCTTCTCCTTGTCCTACATTGAGGCAGTTGCGTCGCACGCGGGTTATCACGTCGTGGAACCCAAAGTTGACGAAGATAGTGTTGACGGAATACTGATCGGCGACTTTGGCCGGAGACCACGGATTGAGTTTCAGGCTAAGGCTACTAGTCAGGACCTTCTTCGGCCGGATGGAGTCCATTTTCCACTATCACTAAAGAACTACGAGGAACTGCGGCTGGAAAGCATAGTCCCTCGGATTCTGATCGTAATGTTAATGCCAGAATCACCAGATGATTGGCTCAATCAGTCGACGGAGGAACTCTCTTTACGCCACTGCGCATACTGGAAATCACTCAAGGACGAAACCGATACGACCAACAGCGACAGTAAAGTCGTTCGATTGCCTTCGAACTACATCTTTGACGGTGATCAGCTCACATGGATGATGGAGAAGACCGAAAGGACAGGTACGCTGTGAATATCGAGATTCGCGACCGTGCCGCACTGGGGTCCATTCCGATTATCAATCTTCGCACCTACCTTATTTCTCGCGGCTGGATGGACTCTGGAAAGTGGGGGGAACGCCCCATCACTTTGTTCGCCTCCGAAATGCAGGGGAGAACGTGGGAGATCTTGGTACCTCTTAGGGATACATTAGGTGGATACGCCGAAAACATGGCGGATGCGATTTCAGTCTTAGCTGCCGTAGAAGAACGGTCTCAACTTGATGTGTTCAACGACCTCGTAGCCACAGGAGCTGATGTCGTATATCTGCGATCGCCGGATCACATTGGGGTTAGAGCCCCTTCGATACGGCAGAGTTCCGAGATGCTTAGCGATGCGTACAAGATGCTTGAAGCTGGCGCCAGGTCGGTTGAAAAACCCAGGGCCATCTATCGAGGAAAGCTAAGTGCCGACGTGGCGGAGTATTTGGAGAACGTAAGGCCAATGCCAGGTTACTCCGCTTCATTTGATCTAATGCTCCGTTCGCCAGTTCCAATGGGTTTCGATACCCAACAAGACTTAGGCGACGATTTCCAGGCACCCTTTTCCCGGCTAGTTACTCGCAAATTAGCTCAGAGTCTGCAACACACGGCGCAAGCAGTTGAGCAAGTAGTGGCGAGCGATACGCTGGATTTCTTTACAGAAGGCATAAATGCGGGCATAAGTGCCAATCTGTGTGACTCGATTGCCGATCTCGCGAGAAGGGCTGAAGGAATAAATATTGGGATAACTTGGGCTGGTGTTCGTCCAACGAGGGCGGCGGAGTCACATTTTCAGTTTTCTCCAGCATCTGCAGACATTTTGTTCGAAGCAGGCAGGGCACTAAGAAGCAAAGGGGTCTCATTTGACGAGACTATTAGGGGGCTTGTTGTTCACCTTGCTAAGGAACCCAGAGAATTTGACGGCAAAGCCAGAATTGCTTCCGTTTGGGACGGGAGGCTAACCCGTATGAACGCAGAGTTCGAGAGATCCCTCTATGAGGAAGTAATCAAGGCATTCAGGGATCAAGTTGAAATTTCCCTCGACGGAGATGTGCATCCGACTGGAAACACTTATCAATTGCGTAACATCCGTAACTTGACTGTCCTTGGAGATGTTGACCATTCCCAATAGACTCCGACCGCAATCGCCTGCCCTTCTCCTCTCACTAGCCCCTTTCAGAGAGATTCTTGTCCTCCCACAAGTCGCCGTCCTCCCACCCTGAGAAGTCCCCACCTACCCTGAGCGCTGCCCCTTCATCGCGCCCTATGCTTCTTTCCGGCGAAGGCCGGAATCCACCTCGTGACCCGCCGGACCACATCCCGCCAACCCCTGACATCCAGTCTCACCAAACCTGATTCTCATGCCCCCTATGGTATGGTGGAGGCAAGCATAAGGAAGAAATCGACGCGCGCGGACAGGAGTAGGTCCGATGAATCAGAGACGTCTTTCCCGGCAGATCCAGGTAGGTGATGTCCCCGTCGGTGGCGATGCACCCATTGCCATCCAGTCCATGACCAAGACGGACACACGGGACGCCGAAGCAACAATCTCGCAAATATATGAGGTCGCCGCAGCCGGATGTGACATCATCCGCCTCGCCGTCCCCAACATGGACGCCGCAGCGGCCCTGAAAGAGATCTGCAGCCGCGCTCCCATCCCCGTTGTCGCAGACATCCACTTCCATCACCTGCTGGCGCTTGAGGCCATCAAGAACGGCGTCAGCGGCATACGGCTCAACCCCGGCAACATACGCGACGCCGACAAGGTGCGTGAGGTCACGACCCTCGCCAAGGAATACGACATACCCATCCGAATTGGCGTCAACTTCGGTTCTCTCCCCCCCATCGGCGGCATAGGCAAGACCGGCGATTTCCACCGCCTCGCGGATGGCGTCAACAAGCTCGCCAAGGCCAGCCAGGAAGGCGAGGGCGACTACACCGTCGTCGACCACATGGTGGCAACTGCCCTGTGGGAAGTCGGAATCCTCGAGGAGTTGGGGTTCGACCAGATCAAGATCTCAGTCAAGGGATTCGATGTCCCCATGACAGTCCAGGCCTATCAGCGTGTCGCCGAACAGGTCGACTATCCTCTGCACTTGGGAATCACGGAGGCGGGCACGCCGTTCGGCGGCTCCATCCGCAGCGCCATCGGCATTGGGCACCTGCTCCACGAGGGCATCGGTGATACCATCCGCGTCTCGCTCGCCGGAGACCCCGTGAAGGAGGTCGAGGCCGGTTGGGAGATCCTCAAGTCGCTGAACCTCCGCAACAAGGGCGTCACGCTTATCGCCTGCCCGTCCTGCGGGCGCGCCGACGTTGACATCATCAAGTACTCGCAGATGGTGGACGAAGCGCTCAAGCAGGTGGACAAGCCCGTTCGCGTGGCCGTCATGGGCTGTGAGGTTAACGGCCCCGGTGAGGCCAAGGACGCCGACGTGGGGATCGCGGCAGGCAATGGCCGCGGAATCATCTTCCGTAAGGGCGAGAAGGTCCGCGTCGTTCCTGAGGACGAGTTCGTCTCTGCCCTCATGGAGGAGATCGAGAAGATCGAAGTCGATCCCGAGCTCGCCGCCACCTAGAGTCCCCTCCCACGCCCCAACTGACAACGGCGCCGTTGCCGCTGTATCCTATTCGCAATAGATTCGCGCGTAGGCCGCGATGTCTGCGCGCGCCCAATGGGAGGATCAGCCCGTGACTAACGGTTCAAACATGTCCAAGCAGGAGTGGCTGGAAAGCGTCTACGGCCCCGCCGTCGCCCGGAACAAGGAGCGGCAGGAACGATTCGAGACCACCTCTGAAATCGAGATCGATCCACTGTACGACCCCAGCGACGTTACTGAATCTGAATTCGCCAGCAAGGTTGGCTACCCCGCCCGCTTCCCCTTCACCCGCGGCGTCCAGCCCACCATGTATCGTGGCCGACTCTGGACCATGCGCCAGTACGCCGGATTCGCCTCAGCCGAGGAGACCAACCGCCGCTACCAGTACCTGCTTGAGCAGGGGCAGACCGGCCTCTCCATGGCCTTTGACCTCCCCACGCAGACGGGCTACGACTCCGATGCCCCTCTCGCCCTTGGTGAGGTCGGCAAGGTCGGTGTTCCCGTCGCGCACGTTGAGGACATGGCAATCGTCTTTGACGGCATCGACCTCGCCAAGGTCTCAACGTCCATGACCATCAACGCTACGGCGTCAATCCTCCTCGCCTACTACATCGCCGTTGCCCGCCGCGAGGGCGTCCCCACCAAGGAACTCCGCGGCACCGTCCAGAACGACATCCTCAAGGAGTACATCGCGCGCGGCACCTACATATATCCCCCTGCCCCGTCCATGCGCCTCATTACGGACCTCTTTGAGTACTGCGCCACTGAGACTCCCGCGTGGAACACCATCTCTATCAGTGGCTATCACATGCGTGAGGCCGGCAGCACGGCGGCACAGGAAATCGCGTTCACCATCGCCGACGCCATCGCCTATGTTGATGCCGCCATCGCCGCAGGACTCAAGGTAGACGACTTCGGCCCGCAGCTATCATTCTTCTTTGTCGCCCAGTCCAACCTCCTTGAAGAGGTCGCCAAGTACCGTGCCGCACGACGCCTGTGGGCGAAGATCATGGTTGAGCGGTTCGGTTCTGAGAACCCCCGCTCCCAGATGCTGCGCTTCCACACGCAGACCGCCGGTGTGACGCTCACGGCCCAGCAGCCGGATAACAACGTCGTCCGATCAACGCTGCAGGCGTTGGCCGCCGTGCTCGGCGGAACGCAGTCGCTCCACGTCAACTCCAAGGACGAGGCCCTTGCCCTGCCCTCGGAGGACGCCGTCACGCTCTCACTCCGCACCCAACAGGTACTCGCCTACGAGTCCGGAGTCACAGACACGGTCGACCCACTCGCCGGCTCTTATTTCGTAGAGGCCATGACGGACAAGTTGGAAGAAGAGGCGCGCGCCTACATCGAACGCATCGACAAGATGGGCGGCGCAGTCCGGGCTATCGAGAACGGATTCCCGCAGCAGGAGATCGGCGACGCCTCATACAAGTACCAGACGCAGGTCGAGAGCCGAGAGCGCACCGTCGTCGGCGTCAACTCCTTCACATCCGGCGACGAGACCCCCATGGAGGTTCTCCGCATCAACCCTGAGGAAACGAAGCGTCAGGTTGACCGCCTTGAGCGCGTCCGCCGTGAGCGTGATGGCCACAAGGCGCAGGCAACTCTTGAGCACCTTGAAGCCGTCGCCAAGAGTTCTGACAACACCATGCCCGCCATCATCGACTGCGTGGAAGCCGGAGCCACCACCGGCGAGATCTGTGACGTGCTCCGCGGCGTATTCGGAATGCACAAGGAGCTCCTCGTCGTCTAGCTACACATATCAACAACACCCTCTGCCTAAAGGAGAGGGTTGGTTGAGGGGAAAGCAGGGAGGCTAACCAACGGATGTTTAAGCGAATCGACCACATCGGCGTCGTCGTCCGCGACATCAAAGAGGCAACGGACGCCTATGAAAGGCTGTTCGGCCTGAAAGTCGCTGCCCAGGAAACCATTGAGGAGCGCGGCCTAATCGCCGCCCTCGTCCCAACCTCCAACGTGCGGTTTGAAATCATGCAGCCCATCAACCCGGAGAGCGCCGTCGGACGGTTTATCGAGCGCCGTGGCGAGGGCATCCAGCACATCTGCTTTGAGGTCGAGGACATCCGCGCCACCATCGCCACACTCAAGGAGCGCGAAGTCCAGCTCATCCAGGGCGAACCTGAAGGCGGTTTCGTCGGTGAGGTGGAGTTCATCCACCCCCGCGCCGCCAACGGCGTCCTCACGGAGATCGCGCAGGTCACCCGACACACCCCTACCGAGCATGATCTTCGCGTCCATCACGTCACTATCGCCGCCACGGACCGCGACGCCGCTGTCGAAAACTGGACAAAGAGCTTTGACCTCAAGCTGAACCGTATGTCGGAGCGAGAGGGCGCGGGAATCATCGCCGGCTGGCTTGACGCGGGCGACGCCGAGGTTGAATTCGCCCAGCAGACCTCAGACGAAGGCCCGCTGGCCAGGTTCATCGAAGAGCGGGGCGCCGGCGTCTTTGGCATCGTCCTCGAGACGAATGATGCTGAGGGTCTGACCGAACACGTCCGGAGCCAGGGCCTGCGTGTCATCGAAGACCCCGAGGGCGACAACGTCATCCGCGTCGTCCATCCCCAGGACTTCTTCGGCACGCTCATCATGATCAACCAACGCTGACAGCCGCTCTGAAAGGCAACAACAATGACAGACCAGCAAGATCTTCTGCTACAGCGATTTGACCAGGTCGGCCTCCTTGTCCGGGACATCGATGAAGCCGCTCAAAAAGTGGAGGACGTCCTCGGGCTGAGCGCCACCGTTAAACGTGACGCCTACGACGAGGGCTATCGCGCCGCAATCATCCCGCTGCGTGTCGGCCGCCTCCTGCTGCTGCAACCCACAACCGACGACGGCCCGCTGGCGAAACAGCTTGAGGAACGCGGCGAGGGCATGCACCACGTCAGCTTCCACGTTGATGACATTGAGCAGGCTACAGAGGAGATCCAGAGCCGTGGTGGAGAGTTCATCCTCCACAGTCCCCAACAGGGCATCACGGGCAAGAACACCATCATCAGCCCTGCCAGCACCGGCGGCGTCCCCGTGGAGATCAAGGAAACAACACTGTTCACCCCCGGCACGTCACGGGACATCGGCCTCCACCACGTCACCATTCGCACCTATGACGTGGGTACGGCCTCGGCGACATGGCAGCACCTGTTCCGGATGCCCCTCAAGCGGCGTGCCGTCTCCGAGGGATTCGGCATGGACACCGCGTGGCTTGATGCGGGCGACGCCGAAGTCGAATTCGCCCAGGACCTCAATGAGAACGGCCCCGTCTCCCGCGCCCTCAAGCTCATGGGCGAGGGACTGCATGCCGTTGTGCTTGAATCTGATGACCCCGAGGCCGTCGAGGAGCGCGTTCGCGCTGCCGGCGTCCGCATGATTGTGGACGACGGCGAGCCAACCAACGTTCTCCGCGCCGTCCATCCCCTTGATTTTCTCGGTACTCTGGTATTGATAGCGCAGCGTGACGCGGCCCATGCGGGGATGAACCGCACGCAGCCCGCGGACGACGCGGCGCACTAAGGGCGAGCGTCACTAGACGCCCGCCCCACGGAGAGGAGTGACAACAATGACAACAGCAACAGCCCCGGCCCGAGTCCTGATCGCCAAGCCTGGCCTTGACGGACACGATCGAGGCGCAAAAGTCGTCGCCCGCGCCCTGCGTGACGCCGGCTTTGAAGTCATCTACACCGGCATCCGCCAGACGCCTGAGATGATCGTGCAGGCCGCCGTGCAGGAAGATGTGGACGCCATCGGCCTCAGCATCCTCTCCGGCGCGCACCTCGATCTCCTCCCTGCCATCGTCAACGGCCTGCGCGAGAACGGCCTTGATATCCCAGTCTTCTCCGGCGGCATCATTCCCAAGGAAGACTACGAAGCCCTAAAGGAAATGGGCATCACGGCCATCTTCGGCCCGGGAACCAGCCTCAAGGACATCGTCGACTTCACCCGTGAAGTCACGGGCACACCCTCCCCCGAAGACTAAGCCGCCACCCCACCGGTCCGGCCCCATCATTCCCGCGAATGCGGGAATCCAGAAATGGAGCGTATCCGCTTAAGCTGGAACGCGGCCACCAAGCTCCATAGACCAACCAGACATTATTCGCGAAGTTCAAAAGATGTTAGTGAACGTCAGCGGCCTCATGCAAGAGCCCATCGGCGCGCGCCGATCCTACGGCTTCATCGGGGAAGACGTCGGGAGCGCCCTCGTCAACTGTGAGGTCGAGCTTATGCGCACTGACGTCGGCATCCTCGTCTCCGCCACCTGCGACTGCGAGCAACAACTGACCTGCTCGCTGTGTCTCGAGCCCTACCGGGAGAAGCTCAGCTTCTCGTTCGACGAGGAGTACTTCCCGATCATCGACATCGCAACCGGCCGCAAGATGCCGGAACGCGACACATCGGAAGACCTGCAGATCAACGAACAGCATCACCTTGATGTCGGCGATGCCGTCCGCCAGTACCTCATCATGCATGAGCCGCAAAACCCGGTCTGCAAATCCGACTGCCTCGGCCTCTGCCCGCAGTGCGGAGTCGACCGCAATACGGTATCCTGCAAATGTCCGCCCATTCCCGCTCGTAGTGAGTGGGCCAAGCTGCAGGAGCTTTGGGCCGACAAATCTAACGACTGACCTATGTAGAGAACGGAAAGATTAGGCTGAGGCAATTTGGCCGCCAAAGCCGGAAAGGTCTTTAAGAAATGCCGCCACTACCTAAGAGGCGACGCTCCCGCGCCCGCCAGAACAAGCGCATGGCGCACACTGCCAAGTCGCCCATCCTCACATCGCAGTGCCCCAATTGCGGCAACGCGAGGGTTGCGCATCGCGCTTGCCCTTCCTGCGGCACCTACAACGGCAGGCAGGTCGTTACGCCCCGCCGCGCCGCCGCCGAATAACCGCGAAAAAGAAGGGAGCAGCTGAAAATGACGATCGCATATCTCTTTCCCGGCCAGGGCGCCCAGGCAGTGGGCATGGGCAAGGACCTCTATGATGCCGTCCCCGCCGCCAAAGCCATATTTGACGAGGCCGACCAGGCCCTCGGGTTCTCACTCTCCCAGCTCTGCTTTGAAGGCCCCATGGAGGACCTGACGCAGACCATCAACACCCAGCCCGCCATCCTCACTGCGTCCGTCGCCGCGCTTGAAGCCGCGCGGGAAGTACTTGGTGATAAGGGCCTCACCCCGTCATTCGCTGCCGGCCACAGTCTTGGCGAATACTCCGCGCTTGTTGCCTCCGGTTCGATGACATTCTCCGACGCCGTCAAGCTCGTCCGTGAGCGCGGCCGCCTCATGCAGGCCGCGGGAGATGCGGCAGAGGGCGCGATGGCAGCCGTCATGGGAATGCCCGAAGACCAGCTGCAGGCCATCTGTGAGGCCAACGGCGTGGACATGGCCAATCTGAACTCCGCTGAGCAGATTGTCATCAGCGGCTCAAAGACAGGTGTCGAGGCGGCACAGAAAGCCGCTGAGGAAGGCGGCGCGCGTCGCGTCGTGCCGTTGCCGGTCAGCGCGGCGTTCCACTCTTCGCTTATGGACCCCGCCGTCCCCGGCATGCGCACCGCCCTTGAGGGCG
This sequence comes from Dehalococcoidia bacterium, assembly GCA_965207115.1. GTDB lineage: Bacteria > Chloroflexota > Dehalococcoidia > UBA6926 > UBA6926 > VXMO01. The sequence continues at coordinate 777,332 of CBDBLR010000003.1, forward strand.
CATCCATCTCCGCCCCCACATACCCTGTCGTCGGCAACGTCACCGCCCAACCGCTCGAGACGGCGGACGAGGTCGTCGATGAGCTTGCCCGCCAGATCCGCAGCTCCGTCCAGTGGTTCCGTACCGTGGAGTACTTGCGTGACAACGGCGTCACCACGTTCATTGAGATCGGCCCCGGCAAGGTTCTCACCGGCCTTGTGAAGCGCACTTTCGATGGAGCGGAGACCGTCAACATCGGCAACCTGGAGGAGCTTGAGGCTCTCCGAGCCTAGGCAATCGTCGCTCGTGTCCCAAGTGCCTGCGGACGGCCGAGCCGTCGAACGATTCGCCGAGTCGCGCCGCAGCGCCCGCGCCATTGCGCTCCAGGCTCTCTATGAGTGGGACGCCGTCAGGCATCCGCCCGCCGACTCCGTAGGCCGAATCGCCGATGATTTCCTTGAGGACTCGGGCCGGGATTCCATCCTGTCTTACGCCGCAGCCCTCGTGGACGACGTGCAGCAGGATGAGGCCCGCCTTGATCGCCTGATCCAGGAACACGCGACCGCCTACCCCGTTAGCCAGCTTGCTACTGTCGACCGCAATGCCATCCGCCTCGCGCTTTCCGAAATAACAAATGAGCGCGTGCCGGTGGCGATTGCGATAGACGAGGCCGTCGAACTCGCGCGGACATACGGCGCGGAATCCTCCGCCCGTTTCGTTCACGGCGTATTGGGCGGCGTGCTTGCGGAACTCTCGATTGACCCCTAATGTAAGTCTAGGAAGCAATTACTCAGCGCAGGGAGGAAATATCACGTGGCTACCGTTGAAGAGAGAGTCAAAGAGGTCATCGTTGCGCAGCTTGGCGTCGAAGCGGAGAACGTCACCCTCGGAGCGTCTTTCACTGAGGATCTCAACGTCGATTCGCTCGATATGGTTGAACTCGTGATGGCCTTCGAAGAAGAATTTGAGAAGAGCGCCGAATTCTCCATATCTGATGAAGACGCCGAGAAGATTCTCACGGTGCAGGACGCGATCAACTACTTCAAGGATGAGGTTGGAATCGCTGACGAATAGACCCGGACTTCAGTGCAGGGGCTTTGGGACTGGGTTCATGGCTAGCGTCGAACCCATCCCAATCCGTCGTGGCTATGGCCTCCCCTGCTGCTGATGCCGCGGAGGCCCTCCGCGCCATTGCCCTTGAAATCTCGACCTGCACGGAGTGCCGACTCTCTGAAGGCCGCACGAACGCCGTCCCCGGTGAGGGCGCGCCGGACGCTGATGTCATGTTCATCGGCGAGGGGCCCGGTTTCTATGAGGATCAGCAAGGTCGGCCTTTCGTGGGCGCCGCCGGCAAGTTCCTGGATGAGCTACTCGCCACCATCGGCTTGGAGCGCAAGGACGTCTACATCACCAACACCGTCAAGTGCCGCCCGCCGGACAACCGTGATCCCCGAGACGACGAGCTGGACACCTGCGAGTCCCTCTACCTCCGCAGACAGCTCCAATTGGTCAACCCCACCCTGCTCGTGACACTCGGGCGGTTCTCTTTGACTCGCCTCTTCCCGGGGCAGGCCATTTCACGCGCCCGCGGCCAACTCCTCTACAAGGATGGCCTAGCCGTCTACCCCGTCTATCACCCCGCCGCCGCCCTGCACCAACAGCGACTGCGAGATGTCATCGTTGACGACTTTCGCAATATCCCCACCGTCCTTGAGACCGCCCGCCGTCGCTTGACCGGCGCAGTGACGGACCAACAGGCCGGCCATGGCTCCGATGAAACAGACACCAGCGATAGCTCCGGAGAACAATTGAGCCTCCTCTAGGCCCGTAGTCACCATGTCTACTGCAAGCCCCCCACTCCGCATCATTCCGCTCGGCGGCCTTGGCGAAATCGGCAAGAACATGATGGCCATCGAGTACGGCGACGACATCTTGATCATTGATTGCGGTCTCATGTTCCCGGATGAGGCGCACCATGGTGTCGATATCGTTCTGCCGGACGCTCAATATGTCATCGACCGCGCCGAGAATGTTGTCGGTGTCGTCATCACCCACGGCCATGAGGACCACATCGGCGGTCTGTCCCACATCCTTCCGGAGCTCGGCGTGTCCGTCTATGGCACCGCCCTCACCATCGGGCTTGTCTCCGTCAAGCTCCGTGAGTCCCGACGCCTGCGCGGCATCACCCTCGAAACCGTCGAACCGGGCGACACGTTCGGCCTTGGCGTATTTGACGTCACCCTATTCCGTGTCAACCACTCCATCCCTGACGCAGCCGGAGTCATAATCGACACTCCCGTCGGAACGGTCGTCCACACCGGTGATTTCAAGCTCGACCACACTCCCGTGGATGGGAAACCGACTGACTTTCAACGCCTCGCCCAGGCGGGAGAGGACGGAGTTCTCCTGCTGTTGTCCGATTCCACCTATGCCGACGTCTCCGGCCACACGCCTTCGGAAGCTGTGGTGGGAACGGCCCTGGCCCGCTACATCGGCGAGGCGGAAGGCCGTGTCATAGTCGCCAGCTTTGCCTCTCTCATCTCGCGCATCCAGCAGGTAGCGGATGCTGCCGCCGCCCATGGGCGCAGGCTCGGCATCATCGGGCGCAGCATGGTTGATAACGTTCGTCTTGCAACAGAGCTCGGTTATCTCCGTATCCCGGACGGCCTGCTCATTCCCGCCAATCAGCTTGACTCCAGCGTGCCGGAGGAAACCGTCATCATGACCACCGGCGCGCAGGGTGAGCCAACCTCCGCCCTCGTCCGCATGGCTCGCGGCACTCATCAACAGGTTCATATCGAGCCCGGCGACACCGTGATTCTTTCCTCCAACCCCATCCCCGGCAACGAGGCCGTTGTTGGCCAGACCATTGACGGCCTATTCCGACTTGGCGCTGATGTCCTCTATAGCCGCACGGAGCAGGTCCACGTCCGCGGCCACGCCAGCCAGGAAGACCTCAAGCTCATGATGCGCCTCACCAAGCCGCGCTATTTCGTGCCTGTCCACGGCGACTTCCGCCACCTCGTCCACCACACGCGCCTCGCAGAATCCGTCGGTATCCCGGAGGACAACATATTCCTCATGAACGATGGCGACGTGCTTGAGATCGATGATGTGGGCGATGCCAGGATTGCTGAAAGTCTCGACCTGCGCGACCGGTTCGTTTCCGGCATCCACGTTGGCAGCGTCGACAATGAGGTTCTGCGTGAGCGCGCCGCCCTGTCCCGCAACGGAATCGTCACCGTCTCTGTGCCGATCGATTCTGAGACCTATGATCTCGTGGGCGATCCGGTGATCTCCATGGTCGGCTTCCTTGACCAGGAGCGCGCCGATGACCTCTGCATCCGCCTCGTAGAAGTGGTGGAGGATGCTGTAGCCAAGGCCCAGGACGCCGCCGTCTCCAAGCCGGCCGCCGGCCTCAGCGTCATTGAATCCGCCGTCCGCGAAGAACTCAACAATGTCATCTACAAAGACACCCGCCGCCGCCCCCGCCTCCTAATCCAAACCACCCCGCTCTAGAGATTCCCCTCTCCCGTCACCTTTCCGTCATTCCCGCGAAAGCGGGAATCCAGAACCCCCCTCGCCGCTCGTCCTGAGCCTGTCGAAGGACATGGCCACCCCCGCCGCCCAAACCCCGCTACAATCACTTACAGGAAACTTGGGGGGACGGAAACAATGACGGGTACGAACGACAACGGCAATTCCAATACTGATCAGCAGGGCGCGCTAAACCACCTGCGAATCATCGAGTACGGTGACATTCCCGCCTCATACGCCGCCCGATGGCTCGGCGACCTCGGCGCGGACATCATAAAGGTTGAGCCGCCCGGCGGCGACCCCAACCGTCACCTGCCCCCATTCGCCGGCAACGTCCAGGACCCGGAGCGCAGTCTCGCGTTCATCAACGCCAACCTCAACAAGCGCTCAATTGTCCTCGACATCATGAACTCCGATGCCGACCGCCAAACCTTTGTCGACCTGCTGGTGGGCGCGGACGGCCTCATCGAGGCCACGCCCCCAGGCACCCTCGAGTCCATCGGCCTCACGCAAGAGTCCCTGCTCGGGCGCAACCCCCACCTCGTCACAACATCAATGACCCCGTTCGGCCAGTGGGGCCCCTACTCCGAATACAAGGGCAGCCACGCCGTCATTGAGGCCATCTCCGGATTCATGAGCGCCCACGGTGATGACACAATGCCCCCCGTCGCCACACCCGCCCACCAGACCTATCAGGTCGCCGCCGTCCATGCCGCCTATCTAACGTTGGCCGGTATCCGCCACGCCCGTCTCACCGGCGCAGGGCAGCGCATCGATCTCTCCATCGCAGAGGCCACAACCTACATGGGTTCCAGCGCCATCGCTCGCTATACACAGCGCAGCGAGATCGTGGAGCGCAACGGCTCCAAGCCCCAAGGCGGCGCATCCAACATCTTCCGCTGCAGGGACGGCCGCTACGTCTATCTCTCCATCTACATCCTCCCCCACTGGCACCTCATCACGCGTGAGTGGATGGAGGATGCCGTCCTCTCCGCGCCGGAGTGGGACGACCAGGAATACCGTGGCGCGAATGATGACGTCATCAACGCCATCTTCCAATCATTCATCGAGCAATTCGACGCCGATGAGTTCGTCGAAGAATGTCAGCGTCGTGGCCTCCCTTGTGCTCCGGTCAACACGCCCGGCGATTTCCTCACCAGCCCGCAGCTCACCCACCGGCAATGGATCCAGGAGCTTGAGCATCCCGTCATCGGCAAGTACCGCGCCCCCGGCTTCCTCTTCAAGATGTATGAGACGCCAATGCGGGCATGGCGTCACACCCCCAAACTTGGTGAGCATCAGCAAGAAATCCTGACCGAAGCGCAAAACGGACGGAAGCCTATTGCCGCCTCCGCCTCTCGCAACGGCCATGCGCAGGATGAGTCCATGCTCGCCGGAGTTCGCGTCGCGGACCTCACCCGCTTCTTTGCAGGCCCCATCGGCACCATGTTCCTTGGCTTCTATGGCGCGGAGGTCATCAAGGTTGAGTCGGAACTGCTCGTCGCCAATCGTGACGCCAACGGCCCCCTCTACCCTGACATGAACCGCAACAAGCTCAGCGCGACCATCGATCTGCGTCATGAGGACGGCAAGAAACTCATGGACAACCTACTCAAGGAGAGCGATGTCTTCGTTGATAATTTCTCTCCGCGCGTAATAGACCGCCTGGGCTTTGGGTGGGAGCACAACCGTGAGGTCAACCCCGGCGTGGTCCAGATCACCGCGCCCGGCATGGGGCTGGATGGCCCCCTCACGTCGTGGGTCACGTGGGGCAATCAACTCGTCGCCTACACCGGCCTCTGCTCCATGTGGGGTTTCAAGGAATCGGAGATGGCCGCGCACGGCAAGCTCGTCATCCCCGACTACCTTGGCGCGAGCCTCATCGCCCTCTCGTCAATCTCTGCGCTCGAATACCGCGACCGCACCGGCAAGGGGCAGTTCATCGAACTCGCGCAGGTGGAGGCGCAGGGCGCAATCATGGGCCCCGCCATCCTGGATTCCACTGTCAACGGAAACGAATGGGAGGCGATGGGCTACAACGAGGTCCTCGGCAGACACTACGAACCCTACGGGGCATATCCCTGCAAGGGCGACGATGAGTGGATTGTCGTAGCCGTAGAGACAGACGAGGAGTGGCAGGGTTTCGTCCAGGCGATGGGTTCACCGACCTGGGCGCAGGATCCCGCCTACTCCACCCATGCCGGCCGTGTTGCCGCAAAAGACGATCTCGACGCACAGATTGGCGAATGGACTCGCGCCTACACCAAGCGGCAGGCCATGCGAATCTTGCAGAAGAACGGCGTCCCCGCCGCCGCCAAGTACACCGGCGAAGACCTCTATTCGGACGTCCACTTCCGCCAGCGCGGACACATCGTCGATGTCCACGAGCCGCCATGGGGCGATCTCTCCCACCAGGGCCTCCCGGGCATTCCGTCGCTTGCTGAAGCGCACGGCGACGGCCCCCCGCCCTGGATCGGCGTTCACAACGACTACGTCTTCAAGACCCTGCTGGGCCTAACCGACGAAGACTTCGCAGAAGGCCAAAACTCCGGCGCCATCCGCTAACCACAGTCCTCTCTCCCATCTGTGCTACAGTACCAGCGCAAAGGACGTGCTCAGATGCCCCCCACGGCCCGGATAACCTTTACGCTCGCCGCTGCATTGGTTGCGCTGATCTTTGTGCTGGCCGCATGCGAAAGTCCAACCCCAACTCCGACACCTCCCCCCTCCCCAACACCAACGCCTGAGCCGACACCTGAGCCGACCGCGTTAGAGCGTCTGGCCTGGTTCGATGCGCCGACGGACGTTCCGCATTGGATCGCGTGGAGCGCGCTTCGCCGAATGGCCATTGACGACGAGCCCGTGAGCCAGCAGGTCGCCTCCCTCGAGTGGGTGATTGACGGCATAACCGCTGAAGAAGCCGGCGCCCTCGACGACCTTTCGTGGCTTCTTCGAGAGAATCCTGACATCGCTGATACAGTTCTGGACCTGCCGTGGATGGCGACGAACGGCGTCATCACCTCGGATGACCGGCGCGCCCTCCGGGCCATCCGCGCCACAGCGGATGCAGACGCCGAATTCGGCGCTGAGCTTGCCGCCTACGGCTGGCTTCCGGATGGAGCTACGACAGATGAAGCCGATGCACTGGAAACCATCGGAGAAATCGTTGCTCCCGGATTCACGACCCAGACCGCTACCGGCATCGGCGCGATGCGATTAGACCGCTCCGACGGTGGTGCACCGCCATTAATCTCCCCCGGAAGGCTTGAATTCGCCTTGTCTCTCTCTCAATTCTCCTGGATGCAAGACGACGTAACATCGCCCGAAAGTGAATTCATCTCTAACCTCAGCGAATTCACTGAAACGGTCGGCAGCCACCATGCGGGCGCGGTGGACACTATCGCGTCCTACGACTGGATCCAGGACGGGATAGCAACGGACGAGCCTGATTCGCTGTTGCGCTATGGGCCCCTCTTCGAGGCTGCAGGCGAAGAAGACGGCGATGTATTGGAGATCATCCTCGAATACGAGTGGATTGCAGACAACCTGCTTTCTAGGGAAACGCGCTATGTTGGGATACTCGCATCCCTTCTTAGCGCCAGCTCTTCCGATGATGCCGACATAGTCCGGACCATGGTTAGCTACCGTTGGCTCGTGGGCTCGATCAATCCCCCTGAATATCTCTTACTCAATGAATTCACAGACCTTCTGCGCGTGGAGGAAACCGAAGGCGCGGATTATCGTCAAGACATACTGGGTTTTGACTGGCTCTCGGACGAAGTAACCACCGAAGAAGTCGCCGGTTTCCAGCTCCTGTCCAATTCCGTCGAATACCTCTTGCCGGCACGCCCGGACGCCTTGGATTCCCTGCTCGCATATGAATGGCTGCAGGATGATGTCCGGGAAGACGAAGTTTCCTCAATCCGTGCATTGGGGCGAGTTATTGGACACTACGGTGTCGATACCGACGACTTCATCGGCGCTTTAGTCGCACGACCCTGGCTGCGCGACGGCGTACAGGAGAACGAAGATCGACTTCTGGATGAATACAGCGACCACCTGTCTTTCGAGCGTGTTCCCGACACATTCGTTCCGTCGCGCCTCGCTACGTACCCATGGTTGGATGATGGTATAGCAGACATTGAATTGAGGTTTGTCGACTCTGCGATGAACTTCCATCGTGAGTTCTCTCCTATCGCTCCCGATACTGCTAATGCCATCATCCAGAATTCAGGATTGGATCCTGATTCCCTTGAAGATGTTATGTATGCGTTCTGGAACTTCAGAGAGGTCGTAGCTGCATCCAATTCAGTGTATGACGGCGACCTTACTCCCGAAATTACTCGCCTCCCCTGGCTGTTCGATGGCATGGAACATTTGGAAGGTCGGTGGTTGTCCGAATACGCCTGGCTCTTGCGTGAGCTCGATGGAGCGAACGAGGAATTGGCGCGTTCCTTACTCGCTCGGCCGTGGGCTCGCGACGGAATCTCAGCCCATGAGCGAGAATGGACGCATCAATATCGCCGCCTTTTGGAGGAAGTACCCGCAGAATCCCGCGGAATTGCACTCGAATTCGCTGACTTCGCCTGGTTTCAGGAGCAGATTGATTTCGTCGCGGCAGGAATCATGGGCAGAGTGGCCCGTCTCGCCCTTAATAACGAACCGCTTATTATTGACCAGGATTGGTTCGGTGCAGGGATCAGCGAGTCGGACGGGATTCTGCTAATTGCCCTCCTTGACGCGAAAGCCCGTTCGAAATACCAGTACGAAGATCTATTGGAAGAGAACCACATTGCTCAGCGGACTGTAACACTCCCACTCGCCGGTGACGTTGGGCTGTACGTCGTAAGGCACACGGAGTTCCCGGATGACGACCCCACGCTTGACTTGATGGAGCAGGTTATCGTTCACCTCGAAGAGTTTATGGGCGTACCGTTTCCCCGCGACCCATCCATCATATTGATCATGGAAGCCAGCACTCGTGCGGGCGAGACGCCCCAATTCGGCGTGGCGTACGCTCATTCATCGCACATTGTAGCTGTTCCGCCACGCCACAACCCCGGCTTCCACCTTGCCGTATTCCATGAAATGGCCCATCTATATTGGGGTGGCCACACGGGAGCGCCGGGGTGGTGGACGGAAGGCACGGCGGGCTTTCTGCCGGACATCGCGAGGGACGCGCTGGGACATGAATCCCTGGAAGAGCGGCACCATCAACTGCTGTGGGACACGCGAAATGGTTGCTGGCATCAGAGCGTCACCACTATTTCCAGGTTTTACCACTTGCAGAAAACGCAACCGCAAGTTGCGCGAGATCGCGGAATCTGCATTTACGCCCTTGGCGAGATATTCCTGATGGAGATGTACCTGCTATTGGGTCGGGATGCCACATCCGCTGCGATGCGACAGATATACGTTGATGCCCGTGACTCCGATTGGCTTAATCCCATCACGGATCAGCAAATCTATGACGCGTTTCGGGCCAACACGCCGGATGAGAAATTCGATGACTTCCGCAAATTGTTCCTGCGCCTCCACGGCGGCTCACGAGTCGACCTTTCCGAATAGGCCCACTAGTCCCGGGCGGTCATTCTGAGCGCAGCTCTCCATCCAGGTGTCGTAGATACTGGAACGTGAAGATCCCCGTCTCATGCGCGTCAGACCACAGGAATTGAACCGCATAGCGCCCCACCTGCATCCAGTCGATAGCGATCACATCCTCAGGCACGTCGTCCTCAAAGACCACGCGCTGATTCGTCCCCTCCAACACGCACATCGCGCACGGGCAATTCCCCCGCAGGAATCGATACGGATAGTGACTGCCGTGCCCGTCCTCCCACACCGCGTGGATGCCGTCCGGCTCCAACCGCAGGATCGTGATGCCCGGGACACGCTCCGGATTCTGTCGGGTCGTCATGCGCTCAGTGTACGTCACGCCGTACAATTGACGCATCGAGGAAGACTCTTGAACAACAAAGCCACGGGGAGGACGAAACGGTGACAGCAGGAAGCAGGCCAATCGGCGAACCGGGCATCGCAGAGCTGCCTGAGCAGCGAGTCGCATACATCAACATGCGTGGTCCGTACGAGCAGTTCCCGGAGGCGATGTACCGCCTCCTCGCGTGGATAGAATCCGCGGGCGCGCAGATAATCGGCCCTCCCGGCGGCACCTACAAGGACGACCCCTCCACTACCCCGCCCGACCAACTGAATTGGGACGCATGGGCGCCCATCGCCCCCACAACTCCTGAGCAAGACACGAATACCGACGGTATCGGCGTCATCAGCGTCCCCGCCGGCCGCTACGCCAGCGTCCTCCATAAGGGGCCCTACGACGGCATCCCCGCCTCATACGGCCTGCTCTTCACCTGGCTTGCCCAGCAGCAGATCCAACCCGCCGCCCCGCCCATGGAGGTATACTTCTCAGACCCCGCCGAGACTGCTGAGGCAGACCTCATCACAGAAGTCCGCGTACTTATCATGTAGTTCGCTCTCTCCACGCACTTACGTCAGCGCCGGGGCCAACGACGGCGACCTGCGATGTTTTGTCCCCTGCTCAAAGGCATATGCGTAGTTGAGAAGCGTCGCCTCCGTCCACGGCGTGGAGATCATCTCCAGGCCAACAGGATGACCGTCCACCGTATACCCGGCCGGCACCGTTATGGCAGGATAGCCGCTCCACGCAGAGAGATGACAGTTGCTCCCCGTCTGGGCTTTGCCGATCGGCGCAGGCGGCAAACTCAACGTCGGATACACTAGCGCATCCAGGTTGTGCTCTGCCATCGCAGTCTGAACCGCGGTCTGCGTGTATTCCGTGCTCTCAGCCAACGCCTTTAAAGACTCAGGCGATTTCGTTCCGCCGGTCGGCGTGTATGGCATGATGAGCGGCGCGCCGGAATCAATCTCCCGCAATTCCTCGTAGGTAACCGGCGCAAGATCGCCAAGATTCTTGAGATACGCATCGAGAGCATCGCCGTTCTCATACAGCCAGCGCCCCCATGTATTGTTCGCTTGCGAAAGAATCGTCTCCGCATGCAGGATCTCAACCGGATCCACGACTGTTGCCCCAAGACGTTCCAGGTCTGCAATGGCCGCATTCATCACCGCAGTGACCTTGTCGGCCTCCGGTCCCGTCCCGAAGAACGACCGGATCACGCCGAGTCGAGCGCCTTGTAGACCGGTTGAATTCAACCTTTCTGTGTAGGACGCCGGAACATGGCCCTCTGCATTGGCAGTGGCTGGGTCCTTCGCATCAGGCCCCGCAATCACCCCAAGAGCAATGGCGGCATCCAGCACGGTACGGGTCATCGGCCCAACCGTATCGGAAGTCGGAGCGTCAGGAATAATCCCTGCGTTGCTGTTCAGCCCGTACGTTGGTCGCAGACCCACAAGTGACCCATACGCCGATGGGTTCCTGATCGAGCCTCAAGTATCGGTGCCGATGCCAACCACGCCGAAACTGGCCGCAATGCTCACACCTGAACCGGCGCTCGACCCTGATGGATTCACGCTCGTGTCGTACGCATTGCGAGTCTGTCCACCCAGGCCGCTCGCGCCGTTGATGCCCCGTGCCATCTCATCAAGATTCGACTTCGCGAGTATGATCGCGCCCTCATCGCGCATCCGCGCAACAATCGTCGCGTCATCCGGCGTCAGCATCCCGTTCAGTGCCAGGTTGCCTCCCGTGGTAGGCATGCGATCGGCCGTATGCATCAGGTCCTTGATGATGACGGGAATGCCGTGCAGCGCGCCCCACTGGCTGCGAGGCAGATTCTTGCCGTCCATCTCTTCAGCCAGTCTCAACGCGTCCGGATTGATGGAGATGATGGAATTGAACGCCGGGCCGGACTTGTCATACGTGCTGATGCGCATGATGAACGTCTTGACCAGCTCCCGGCAGGTGATGTCACCCCGTTCCAGCGCGTCATGAATATCCGCAATGGTCGCTTCCATCACATCGAACCCGCCGCCGGTCTGAGCATCCACGCTCATTGCGTATACCCCTCTCTCCGCTCACCCTGGGCATGTCGAAGGGTGAGACCGCCCTACCTGTCATTCCGAAGTGCAGCCGAGAAATCAAAAGCCTCAATTGACCGCCAACGCCGGAACGCGGCAATCAGTCCCCTTCTACTGCCAAACGTGATCGCGAGCCGAGAACTGTAGCGCAGCTACCTAGTACGTCACCGCACCCCGTGACGCCGACGACACCAGCCGCGCGTACTTCGCCAGCGCCCCAGTCGAATGCTTGGGAGCAGGCTGCGTCCAACGTGCCTGCCGTTCGGCCAACTCGGCCTCTGACAGCTCAACGTCAATGACACGATTATCCACATCCAGCACGATGATGTCGCCGTCCTCCAGCAAACCCATGGGCCCGCCGGTCATTGCCTCGGGCGCAACGTGCCCTACCGCCAGCCCGTGCGTGCCGCCTGAGAAACGACCATCCGTGAGCAGCGCAACCTTCTCACCGAGCCCCTGCCCCGTGATAGCCGCTGTCACTGCAAGCATCTCGCGCATCCCTGGCCCGCCCTGCGGGCCTTCATAGCGGATCACGACAACGTCGCCCTCGATAATCTCACGCGCCTGCACCGCGTCAAAGGCGTCTTCCTCGCGATCAAACACGCGCGCCGGTCCTCGATGGTGACGAATCGGCGTTCCTGCAATCTTGATAACCGCGCCTTCCGGCGCGAGATTGCCCTTGAGAATCGCAATGCCGCCCGTCGGACCAATGGGGTTCGAAGGCTCGTGCAGGATGCCTGAGCCGCCGCCGGGCTTCACAGGCTCCAGCGTCTCGGCCAGGGTCTTGCCCGTGACCGTCGTGCAGTCGCCGTGCAGGTAGCCCGCGTCAAGCAACCTCTTGAGGATGACCGGCACACCGCCCGCCTTGTCCAGGTCGGACATCACATACTGCCCGCCCGGTTTCATATCCGTGATGTAGGGCGTCTTGTCGCTGATTGTGCCGAAGTCCTCGATGTCCAGTTCCACACCCGCCTCATGCGCCACAGCCAGAAGGTGCAGCACAACATTTGTCGAGCCCCCCATCGCCATCGCCGTCGTGATGCCGTTCTCGATGGCTTCGCGCGTGATGATGTCGCGCGGCCTGCGATTCTCGCGCACCATGTCAACAACCTGCTCGCCGCTGCGGAATGCGAGTTGCTCGCGTCGCGCATCGACCGCAGGAACGGACGCCGACCCCGGAAGGCACACGCCCATGGCCTCGAATACTGACGCCATGGTATTGGCCGTAAACAGGCCGCCGCATGATCCTTCACCGGGGCACGCGCACTCCTCCAGGGCCGTCACGGCCTCCAGGGGAATCGTCCCCGCAGCATACGCGCCAACGGCCTCAAACACATCCACGATTGTCACGTCCTGCCCCTCATAGCTGCCGGGCAGAATCGTGCCGCCGTATAGGAAGATCGACGGGATATTCGTGCGCGCCATGGCCATCACGGAACCCGGCAGCGACTTGTCGCACCCCGCAAGCGTAACCATGCCGTCCAGCGCCTCCGCCATCGCGACCAGCTCGAATGAGTCGGCAATAACGTCGCGGCTCACTAGCGAGGCTTTCATCCCCTCATGCCCCATGGCGATGGCGTCCGAGACGGCGATCGCTGTGAACTCGATGGGTGTCCCGCCCCCCGCGCGTATCCCCTGCTTCACATAGTCGGCCAGCCGGCCAAGGTTGAGGTTGCACGGCGTCACCTCATTGGCGGTGCTCGCCACGCCGATGAGGGGCTTCCGCAGGTCCTCCGGCGTGAACCCCATTGCATAGAACATGGAGCGATGCGGCGCCCGCTCTACCCCATCCGTAACCTGCCATGAATTCGGTTTTGGCGCCGGTCTCTGTGTCATCTCGTCTCCCCCTCATCAAATAACCTGTCCGTCTTTGCTGCCATGATGAAATCGTTGACGTGCAGCCCTTTGATCTTGTGCGACCACCACCAGATCGTCGCCCTGCCCCATTCTGTTGAAATAAGAGGGTGGTGCCCCTCATCCTCTGCGATTTCACCGATGCGATTGGTGAACGCCAGCGCTTCGGCGAAGTCCTTGAATCGATATGCGCGTCGCAGCTTCAGAACGCCGCCGTCATCCAGCAGCTCCCATTCAGGCACCTGCGGATGGAATGACGCGATCTGCTCCTCAGTCACACGCGGCGAATCCGCGCGACATGCCACGCACTTCTGCCCCGTCAACTCAACCGCCTGCGCCATTACATCAACTCCCTGCAAGTCCACCCGTCATTCCCGCGAAGGCGGGAATCTGAATCGTATTTCTCAACCCAACCTTGTATCGCAACTTCCCTCACTCCGGCGAAAGCCGTAATCCATTCCCCTAACCTCAAGGCTGTTGCATCAACTGCAGCACGTTCCCGTCTGGGTCCTTGAACGTCGCGATCCACCCGCCCCATGCCTCTTGCTCCGGCGGACGAATGAACTCAGCCCCATTATCGACCATTCGCGCATGGACGGCATGGATATCATCCACGCCAAGATTGAACATGATTCGAAACGGGTCCAGCGCCTCCTCCGTCCAAATCTGGCTGTGTCGGCCAATATTCAGCCGCAGCCCCGGTCGCACATCGAATGTGATCAACTCACCGTGGTCCGAATGCTGTTCCAGGCCCACCACGTCGCGATAGAACGCAGCCATCTCTCCTAGCCGCGTCGTAAAGATGTTCACCCCGATAATGTCCTGGATCACACTCAGCCTCTAATTCTTGCCTCAACGCCGGAGCGCGGAATTCATATCCATTCTTCTTTCGACACTGGATCGCGAACCGAGAGCCGTAACGCAGTTACCGCGCCTCCTCAACGAACGCCCTCGCCGCCCGCCCTGCCAACCCCGCGAAATTCGTCGCAATATACCGGAAACCCCGACCCTGCCACTCCACCGCCTGCTCCGCCGTACCGACAATCGTCCCCGCCACGAGCCCCGCGTCCATCACGGTCCTGCCTGCATCGGCTATGGCATTCACTACTCGGTCGTCCCGAGTCTGCCCCGGAATCTCCATTGACGACGACAGATCCGTCGCTCCAAAGAACACGATATCGATGCCCGGTACGGTGAGGATCGAATCAAGATTCCCGAGCGCCTCAACAGTCTCAATCTGCACAATGACGAGCATCTCGTCGTTCGCCGTGGCCGCATAGTCAGACACCGACTCCCGTATCCCGAACCCACCTGCCCGCACACCCGCCAGTCCGCGCCTGCCTTGTGGCGGATACAGCGCGGCCGCCACGGCCCGCTCCGCATCCTCCCGCGTGTTCACCATCGGCATCTGCAGACCCTGTGCGCCGGTATCAAGATGTCTGAGGATATTCTGTGGTTCGTTGATTGCCACACGAACGAGAGGTGTCGTTCCTGACGCCTCCGCCGCTCTAACCATATTGGCGACAGTCTCAAGACCCTGAGGCCCATGCTCTGCATCGATAATCACGAAGTCAAAGCCTGCCCAACCAAGTAGCTCAACTACCTCCGGGCTCGGCAGATTGCAGAACGACCCAACGACGGCGTCCCCACCCCGCAACCGCGCCTTGACCTCATTACTCCGCGCCATGCCCCCTACTCGTCTCCCAACTTCAAAAGCGCCAGGAATGCCTCCTGAGGCACTTCAACGCGCCCAACACGCTTCATCCGGCGCTTCCCTTCAGCCTGCTTCTCAAGCAGTTTTCGTTTTCGAGTCACGTCGCCGCCGTAACACTTGGCCAGCACATTCTTGCGTAGCGCCCGCACCGTCTCGCGTGAGATGATTCGCCCGCCAATGGCCGCCTGAATAGGGACATCAAACATCTGTCGCGGAATCGTTGCCCGCAACCGGGACACCAGCGCCCGCCCACGGTGATACGCCGCATCACGAGGATAGATCGCGCTCAACGCGTCTACCGGCTCCTCGTTAACGAGGATGTCCAGTTTCACTAGGTTCGCCTCGCGCGGATCGATAATCTCGTAGTCCAGCGACGCATACCCCTGGGTCCGCGACTTCAATTGATCAAAGAAATCGATGAGCATCTCGGCCAGCGGCATCTTGTACCGCATTGCCACCCGCGCCTGCCCGCCGACTGCCCCTGCGCCGTGCTGGATGTATTCCATCTCCTCATATTCCGCGCGACGCTCGGACATCAGCTCCATCACCGGGCCGACTACATCGTTCGGACACAGGATCGTCGCGCGGATCCACGGCTCATACATCGTGTCGATAGTGGTCGGATTTGGTAGTTCGGCTGGGTTATGAATAGTCAGTGTTGAACCGTCGGTGCGCAGAATATCGTACGCCACACTTGGCGCCGTAATCAGGATTTCCAGCCCGTACTCGCGCTCAAGCCGTTCCTGCACAATCTCCATGTGCAGCAGACCAAGGAACCCGCACCGGAAACCGAATCCGAGTGCCACGCTGTTCTCCGGCTCATACGTGAGCGCCGCGTCGTTCAGTTGCAGCTTGGAGAGCGCGTCCCGCAGATCCCCGTACTCGGAGTCGCCCGACGGATAAAGCCCCGCGAAGATCATCGGCTTGAGCGGGCGATACCCGGGCAGCGGCTCAGTTGCAGGCCGCTCGGCCAGCGTGATCGTGTCTCCCACGCGGCACTCGCGCACATCCTTGAGTCCCGTCGCGATGTACCCCACCTCACCCATGGCAAGCCCGTCCCGTGTCGAGATCAACCAGGGCGTAAACACGCCCACGTCCAGCGGCTCAACCTCGCGGTCGTTAGACATCAGCTGCAGACGTGATCCGGGCGGCACCGAGCCGTCATACACCCGCACATACGCCACGACCCCTCGATACGGGTCGTACTTGGAATCAAACACCAGCGCCCTCAGTGGCGCGTCCGAATCTCCCTTCGGCGCCGGAATCCCATGCACGATGGACTCCAACACCTCCTCCATGCCGATGCCTTCCTTCGCGGATGCCAAGACAACATCCTCGCCGGGAATCGCCAGCATATCCTCCAGCTCGGCGGTCACCTCATCGGGCCGCGCTCCCGGCAGGTCGATTTTGTTCAGCACTGGTGAGAGACTCAGCCCCAACTGCATGGACAACATCGCATGCGCCAGCGTCTGCGCTTGTATCCCCTGCGATGCGTCTACCACCAACAACGCGCCCTCACACGCGGATAGGCTGCGCGAGACCTCATAGCTGAAGTCCACGTGCCCAGGCGTGTCGATGAGATTCAGTTGATACGTGTTGCCGTCCTTCGCCTCGTACAGCATCCGGACGGCTTGTGACTTTATCGTGATGCCGCGCTCGCGCTCGAGATCAAGCTGATCGAGAAGCTGATCCTGCATCTCCCGCTGAGAAACCGTCCGTGTCCGTTCCAGCAAACGGTCAGCAAGCGTCGACTTCCCATGATCGATATGGGCGATTATCGAAAAGTTGCGAATAAATTGAGGATTTGTGCCAGCCATCCCCCGTATTATAGGGTTCAATCGTCCTAAGTATTGGAGCAAGCATGACAACCACTGATCCTCATGTTCTCGTCCTCCAACACACAGACCCTGAACACCCCGGCCTCATCGCCGATGCCGTACAAGAAGTCGGGGGCGGGCTTGAAATCATACGGTGCGACCTTGGTCAGCCCGTGCCGGAGTCGCTCGACGAGTACGACGGCCTCATCATCATGGGAGGTCCACAGTCCGCTTATGAAGAGGACAGGTTCCCCTACCTCCGCGACGAAAAACGTCTCGCCCGTCAGGCCATCGACAACAACATCCCGCTCATCGGCGTCTGCCTCGGTTCACAGATCATCGCCGATGTACTTGGTTCAGAAGTGCATCCGAGCGGAGGAGTTGAGATCGGCTGGAAACCCGTAACCCGCTCCGGCGAGGCCGCCGCAGACCCCGTACTCTCCGCCCTCCCGGAATCCTTCACCCCCCTCCACTGGCACGGCGATGTCTATGACCTTCCGAACGGCGCAATACCTATCGGTTTCTCTGAGATGACTCCATGCCAGGGTTTCATCTATGGGGAGACAACGTATGCCCTGCTGTTCCACCTCGAAATGACCGAGCCTCAAATCATGGACATGGCAAGGCTCTTCCCGGACGATGTTCGACGTGGCGGCCTCGACCCCTCGGATTTGCTATCAGAAACTCCGGCCTGCGCCGCCGCCATCAAACCCTTCGCAACCGAGATCCTCACCCGCTGGGCTACACTACTCACCCGGTAAGCGGTCGCACGCCCTCAACCACCACCGCATCCCGCAACTCCCCAACCGTCTGCCCCAACACCGGATGCCGCACATCCGCCGCAATCTCTGCTAACGGTGCCAACACAAAACCCCGCTCGTGCATCCGCAGATGCGGAATCGTCAGCCGCTCCGACTCCATCACCACCTGCTCGCCGCCATCATTCACATAGAGGAGGATGTCGATATCCAGTGGCCGCGGCGCATTCCGGAAACTCTCCACCCGCCCCGCCCGCGACTCCATTCCTTTAACAGATTTCAACAACTCTTCTGGTGACAGTTCCGTCCGCAGTGCCACGCACGCATTAAGGAAGGCGGACTGATCCACATACCCAACGGGTTCCGTCTCATACAGCGACGAAGCCGCCACCACGTCCCCGATGCCGCCTAGCCCGGCAACCGCCCCCCGCAGCGTCGCCTCCCGATCACCCAGGTTCGCCCCAAGTCCCAGGTACGCCGTCGCCATTACAAGGCCAAAGCCCGAACGCGGAGTTCAGACGTCATTTCTCATTCAACTTTGTTCGCGAACCTGGAGCCGTGACGCAGTTACTGAATCGCTCATGCGCGCCACCCGCACCATCTCCTTGACGTCATGCACCCGCAAAATGTCCGCCCCCTGCGCGATTCCCAGTGCCACCGTCGCCGCCGTCCCTTCAACCCGTTCATCCACTGGCAGGTCCAGCACTCGTCCGATCGTCGATTTGCGACTCGTCCCCAACATCAGAGGCAACCCCAGCGCCGATTTTATTTCTCCTAAACGCCGCAGGACCTCCAGGTTATGCGACACCTTCTTACCGAAACCGAACCCCGGATCGACGATGATTCGATCCCGCTGTACCCCCGCCGCCATCGCATTCGCGACGCTCCTCCGAAGGCTCGCCACGATATCCGGAATCAGCCGCGTATACCCCGGCTCAGGTTGGTTGTGCATCAAAATAAGCGGCGTACCATGCTTTGCTGCCACACGTGCAAGCGCCACGTCCTTCTTCAACCCCCACACGTCATTGATGATCCGGGCCCCCGCCTCGATAGCTGCCTCCGCAACTACCGGTTTGTAGGTATCGACACTCACCGGTACGTCGGTCCGCGCAACAATCCCCCGTATCACCGGCAGGACTCGATCAATCTCCTCCTCAATGGAAAGTTCCTCATACCCGGCGCCGCGTACCCCCTCCCCCTTGGTGGGGGAGGGTTGGGGTGGGGGGGCTCCTCTCCTTGCCTCCACACTTGCCGAATACCGAGGCCGGGTAGACTGCCCCCCAACGTCAAGGATGTCTGCGCCCTCATCCACAAAACGAAGCGCCTGTTCAACGGCCGCATTCACGTCCGTCACACCGTCCCCTGAAAACGATTCCGGTGAGACGTTCACAATCCCCATCACAAACGTCCGCCGTCCCCACTCAAACACCCGACAGTACCCCCAACTAACGGCACGTTGTACGGAATAGCCTAGCTCTGCTAGCATAACCGCACGCTTGAACAAGCAAATTCGGGGGTGGATTCCAACAGCCCATGACAATGCAGGATAAGCTTGAAGAGCTTGCCCAACGCCACGAGGCGTCACGCGCCGGTGGCGGCGAGGCAGCCGTTGAGAGGCAGCACGCACGCGGCAAGCTCACTGCGCATGAGCGCGTCGAACGCCTCTTTGATCCGGATTCCTTTGTTGAGCTTGACGCCCTCACCGCCCATAACGTCCTTGAATTTGGCCTGGCTGACCGCCGCGTTCCCGGCGACTCCGTCGTCACCGGCTACGGCACAGTGGATGGTCGAACCGTCTTCATTTACGCCTTTGACTTCACTGTTCTCGGCGGCACACTCTCCCTCACCGCTGCCCGCAAGATCAACAAAGTGCAGGACATGGCGACCAAGACCGGCGCGCCCATCATCGGCATCATGGACTCCGGCGGCGCGCGCATCCAGGAGGGTGTGGACAGCCTCGCAGGCTACGGCAACGTCTTCGTTCGCAACGTCCTTGCATCCGGAGTCATCCCACAGATCAGCCTCATCATGGGCCCCTCCGCAGGCGGCGCGGTCTATAGCCCCGCAATCACGGACTTCATCATCATGGAAGAAGGCGTCGGCCAAATGTACATCACCGGGCCGGATGTCATCCGTGCCGTCACCGGTGAGGTCGTCACTCATGAGCAGCTTGGCGGCGCGACACCCCACACCACCCAGAGCGGCGTCGCCCACTTCGCCGCTCCCGGTGAGGACGAATGTCTCGATATTGCCCGCCAACTCCTTAGCTTCATGCCCTCCAACAACGAGGATGATCCCCCGGAGTTCTCTACCGATGACCCGGCCGATCGCCTCTGTCCGGAGCTGCGAGAGATGGTGCCGGTCAACCCCAACGAGCCCTATGATGTCCGCGAGGTTATCGAGTGCATCGTCGACAACGGCGAGTTCCTTGAGGTCCATTCAAGGTGGGCAGCAAATATCGTTGTCGGACTGGCGCGATTCAACGGCCGCTCCGTAGGAATCGTCTCCCAGCAGCCGATGGTCCTCGCCGGAACGCTGGACATCAACGCCGCGATCAAAGCCGCCCGATTTGTCCGATTCTGTGACGCCTTCAACATCCCCATCGTCACCTTGACCGATGTGCCCGGCTATCTTCCTGGCGTTGAGCAGGAGCACAGCGGCATTATCATCCACGGCGCAAAGCTCCTCTACGCCTACGCGGAGGCGACTGTCCCCAAGGTCAGCGTCGTCACCCGCAAGTCCTATGGAGGCGCATTTCTCGTCATGTCGTCGCAGATGCTCCGTGGAGACATCGGCTACGCGTGGCCTGGCGCACAGATGGCTGTCATGGGATCTGAGGGCGCGGCCGACATCATCTTCCGCGACCGCATCCGAAGCGCGGAGAATCCCGACGAGGAACGCCAGCG
The DNA here is from genome assembly GCA_965207115.1 of Dehalococcoidia bacterium. Taxonomy (GTDB): domain Bacteria; phylum Chloroflexota; class Dehalococcoidia; order UBA6926; family UBA6926; genus VXMO01. The sequence goes on from CBDBLR010000003.1 coordinate 797,913, forward strand.
AGCAATCGAGGAATATAACACACAATTCCTCAACCCCTATATCGCCGCAGCTCGAGGCTATATCGAAGACGTGATTGATCCTGCGGACACGCGCAAGCTCATCATCCGCGCCCTTGAAATGCTGCGCAATAAACGAGATACTATGCCGCCGCGCAAGCACGGGAACATCCCTCTCTGAAATAAGAGCCGCGCGGAGGGAAACAAGGAACACATGACAACGAATGGCATAAGCGAAAGCCTGCGCGCCGCAATCCTCGCGGCCATCGAAGCGTATGAGCAGGACGAAATGCCCATCCGCAACCTCGCGTCCTCTTCTACTGACGCGTGGCGTGTCCGTGGCCGCCGCATGATCATGAACATGCGCTACGCCACAGGGCGCACCCTGCCCGCCCTGCCATCCCGCCGGCGGGGGGCATCCCAAATCTCGGGGAGAACATCCTGATGACAACAAACGGCGCAAGTCCCTTCGCGGCCGACGCCGCGCCCGTCCGCATTGCGGACATCACACTCCGTGACGGCCACCAGTCCATCCTCGCCACGCGCATGAGGACGCCGGACATCCTTGAGATCATCCGCATGTTGGATGACGTCGGCTTCCACGCCTTTGAGGTATGGGGCGGCGCAACCTTTGACGTCATGACGCGGTTCCTCAATGAGGACCCGTGGGAACGCGTCAGGCTACTCAAGTCCGTCGCGCCAAAGACACCATTCATGATGCTGCTCCGCGGCCAGAATCTCGTTGGCTACCGCAACTACCCTGATGATGTCGTCCACGCATTCGTCCGTGAGGCCGCGGAAGTCGGCATCGATATCTTCCGCGTCTTTGACGCTCTCAATGACACGCGAAACTTTGAAACCGCCTTTGAGGCAATCGCGGACAGCGGCAAGCACATCCAGGGAACCGTCTGCTATTCCGTCACTGATCGACACATGGGCGGCCCCGTCTTTACCCGTGACTACTTCGTCGATAAGGCCAAAGAGATTGAGAAGATGGGCGCCCACTCCTTGTGCGTCAAGGACATGGCCGCCCTGCTCGCTCCCTACGACGCCTACGACCTGATAAGCGCCCTCAAGGACGCAGTCTCCATCCCCATCCACCTGCACACCCACTACACCTCCGGCCTTGGCCAAATGACCCAGCTCAAGGCCATCGAAGCAGGCGTTGATATCGTCGATACCGATCTCTCTCCTCTCGCACTCCGCACGGCCCACCCCGCCACCGAGCCATTGGTCGTCGCGCTCGAAGGCACGCCGCGCGACCCGGGCATCGATCTCAACCGCCTCATCGAGGCAAGTGACCGCCTCGAGCAGATTCTCCAGGAGAAATACCTGCACCTGCTCGACACCAAGAAGTTCTCCATCATTGACACCAGCGTCCTCACGCACCAGGTGCCCGGCGGCATGACCTCCAACCTCATGTCCCAGCTCGCCGAGGCCGATGCCCTCGACCGCCTACCGGAGGTTCTGGAAGAGCTGCCGCGGACCCGCAAGGATCTCGGCTACCCGCCCCTCGTCACTCCTACAAGCCAGATCGTGGGTATCCAGGCCGTTCAGAATGTTCTGTTTGGCCGTTATGAACTGGTCAGCCAGCAGATAAAGGATTACGCCTTCGGCCTCTACGGCCAGCCGCCGCTCCCAATGGACAAGGACGTCCAGAAGACTGCCCTCAAGGGCTACGAGCGCGGCACCCGCCCGACAAAGAAACGCCCCGCCGATATTCTCGACCCCGAAATGGACGCCGCCCGTGAGGCCACTAAGGACGTGGCTAAGAACGATGGCGATGTCCTCATCTATGCTCTCTACCCCGTCACGGGCCTCCGATTCCTCCGGTGGAAGTACGGTCTTGAAGAGCCGCCTCCTGATGTCAGCCCGGACTACAGGCCGCCGGCGGAAGACGCCCCCGCAACCGGCACGCCACCGGCCGACCTCAGCGCTGCCGCCCGCACGTTCAACGTGCATGTCGGCACGGAGCGATTCCAGGTCATCGTCGATCCGGCGGACGGCCAGTCAAGCGGCCGTGTCAGGCCAATGGCTCCACGCGCAGGAGGCGGTCGCACGCCTCAGCCACCACCACCCGCCCCGGACACCCCTGCACCATCCACACAGAACGCCCCGGAGGGCGGCGCGCTTCTCACATCGCCAATGCCCGGTCTCGTCATTCGTGCCGAGGTGGAAGTCGGTCAGTCCGTCAAGGCTGGCGACACCGTCATCGTTATCGAGGCGATGAAGATGCAGAACATGCTCCCGTCACCCGTCGACGGCGTCATCGTTGAACTCCCCCGCGCCGCCGGTGACCGCGTCGCTCGTGGCGATATCCTTGCCGTCATCGGCCCGCCGCAGGACTCATAAGGCGCAAAACGCAACATGGCGTATGCTGTCCCCCGATCCATCGTCTAATGGTCAATGGACTGCCTATGAGAGTCGGGAGGTTACTGTGGGCAGCTCCGGCAGCATTGCTACTCATGATGCTGATTGTTGGGTGTGGAGACTCACAACCCATCGAAACAGCGACGCCGGTAATCCATACTGTTGTCGAAAAGGATGCTTGGCTCATGCGCTCTAATGGATTCGTCGCATTTGGGCTGGACGATGTTGAAAACGTATGGATGATGGACGTGCATTGCCTGACGTCGGGAATTGCAGTCGCGATGGAAAGGGTTGGCGGGATTTACACGGAAGGTGCAGAGGGCCATTCCGTGCCGGTTACCGCAGCAGCGAACGGCCGCACGCGAGAAGAGACATGGCTATATGTCCCGCGGGAGGATCAATTCCGGGAACAGGACTATTTGCTTGCCAGCAATCCCGGTATTGTAGTGGGCCAGTTATCAGACAGTGAAACGGTGAAATACAGTATCCCGACCGACGCCAACCCCTATATTGTCAATTTTGAAACCGCCGGGTTGGTCGAGCATGTTCCCGATCCCGATGAGTTCTGTTGACAGGTGTGAAGATGTTTGAGCAGTGGAAGAGGGGGAGAAACTCAGATGGCGTATGACGTCACATTTATTCCGGGCGATGGAATTGGACCTGAAGTCTCAGGCGCGATGCGCCGCGTTATTGAAGCGACGGGCATCGAATTCAATTGGGATGTTCAGGAAGCCGGCGAGGCTGTCCTCGAACGTGAAGGGGAGTTAATCCCTGATCGAGTCCTGGACTCTATCCGCAAGAATGGAGTCGGCATCAAGGGCCCGCTCACAACTCCTGTTGGCACCGGCTTCCGTAGCGCCAACGTTGCACTCCGCAAGGCGCTGGACCTCTATGCCAATCTGCGTCCCTCCAAGAGCTACCCGGGCGTTCGCTCCCGGTACACGAACGTCGATATCGTTGTCGTTCGGGAAAACACCGAAGACCTCTACGCGGGCGTTGAATTCGAAAAGGACGCCGAAGGCACGGCGGAAGTCATTGACTTTCTTCGCAATGCCTCCGGCCAGCCTATCCGTGACGACTCTGCCATCTCAATCAAGCCCATCTCCGTTACCGGAAGTGAGCGCATCGTCAGGTTCGCCTTCGAGTACGCAAAGGCCAACAACCGCAAACTCGTCACCGCCGTCCACAAGGCCAACATCATGAAGTTCTCAGACGGCCTTTTCCTTGAGGTTGCCCAGAACGTCGCCAAAGACTATCCGGATATCGAATTCAACGACCGCATCGTTGACAACCTCAGCATGCAGATGGTCTCGCGCCCGGAGGAGTACGACGTTCTCGTATTGCCAAACCTCTACGGAGACATCATCTCAGACCTCTGCGCCGGTCTCGTCGGCGGCCTCGGCCTCGCACCCGGCGGCAACATCGGTGAGAATGGCGCTGTGTTTGAGCCTGTCCACGGCTCCGCCCCGCGCTACACCGGCCAGAATCGTGTAAACCCAACGGCCACGATCCTGACCGGCGCGCTCATGCTCCGACATCTCGGTGAGCAGGAAGCTGCCGAGCGGGTCGAAGGCGCAGTCGCCGAAGTCATACGCGAAGGCAAGGACGTTACATATGACTTCAAGCCGGACCGCAATGACCCCACAGCCGTCGGCACGCAAGAAATGGCAGACGCCATTATCGCCAAGATGCAATCCGGCAAGCGCTCCTAAATCACGTACGCAAGCAAACTGAACCCCAAAGTGCAACGAAGGAAAGGACAATCATGCGCAAGAAGGTAACCGTAGTTGGTGGTGGAAATGTCGGCGCGACGGCGGCACAGCGAATCGCCGAACGCGACTATGCTGACGTAGTGCTCGTCGATGTCGTCGAGGGAATGCCGCAGGGCAAGGCCCTTGATCTCGCGCAGAGCGGCCCGGTTCTTGGATACGACTCCGCCGTCACCGGCGCGAACTCCTATGAGACGACCGCAAACTCCGATATCGTCGTCATCACCGCCGGCATCGCTCGCCGACCCGGCATGACCCGCGACGATCTTCTCCGCACCAACATGGGAATCATGGACAGCGTCATCAGCGAGGTAGTTGCAAATTCCCCGGATTCAATCCTCCTCATCGTCTCCAATCCGCTGGACGCAATGGTCTACCACGCCCACAAGCTCTCCGGTTTCCCGAAGGAGCGTGTCGTCGGAATGGCCGGAGTCCTCGACACCGCTCGGATGAGAACCTTTATTGCGCAAGAACTGAACGTCTCCGTTGAGGACGTGCAAGCCTATGTACTCGGTGGGCACGGCGATACCATGGTCCCGCTAGTGCGCTACACCACTGTCGGCGGCATTCCTCTGGAGAATTGGCTGCCCAAGGACCGCGTTGAGGCTATCGTGCAGCGCACGCGCGACGGCGGCGGCGAAATAGTGAGCCTGCTCAAGACTGGGTCGGCGTTCTACGCACCCTCCGCTGCCGTCCTCCAGATGGTGGATTCGATCCTGCTGGACAAGCGCCGCATCGTTCCCGCCGCCGCCTATCTCGACGGTGAATACGGCGTCAGCGGCGTCTTCATCGGCGTTCCGGTCATCCTTGGCGAGAACGGTGTTGAGAAGGTGATAGAACTCGAACTCACCGACGAAGAGCAGGCCGGTTTCCAGAAGTCCCTCGAAGCCGTCAACGAACTCGTGGAGGCAATGGCCAACCTGGGCTAGGAGTCCGCAAGCCTCGCGTACGGCTCCCGCTCATACACCCGCGCCTCCCATAACCCCGCCGGACGCTGCATGACCTTACGCAGTCCTGCATTGTGCAGTGTCTCGTCGATGACCGTTGGCGAATGGTCGTAGACGCGAAACTTCTTTCGCGTCACGGCCAGCATGAGATTGATGACCTTGATGCCGGTCCGCATCCAGATGGTCCGGCGCGGCATCGTCAGCGCCAGGTATTCACGGGAGTGAGCGCCGGAGGCGGCCAGCAACTGCTGGACAGAGGGGTAGCATCAAATGGCGCGGTCGAGCGTCACGATATCCGCTTCAGAGATTGTAGCGGCAAGGTCAACGAAATCACCCTGCCGCTCCTCTACCCTGTCCGTAAGACCCATCTCCTCCGCCAGCTCCAGCGCCCCGGCAATGTTGGTTGGCGAGGCATCCACCCCCGTCGCGCTCTCCGCACCCGCAAGAAGCAGCTCCAGGTGCAGCGCGCCTATCCCACTGCCGATGTCCAACACCGACTTCCCCTCAAGCCCCCGCGCCTGCAGGAACTCAATCAATGCCAGTGCGCGTTGCCCAAGCCCATTCTTCCGATATCCGGACAACTGCCCTGACGAATAACCCTTGTCGAACTGCGCGCTGAGGTTGTTCACCCTCACGAGTTCGTTGCCATCATCACCGTCTTTCTTGGTCATGGTTTCAGTGTAGATGCAACTAACCTGTTCTGTTTCCCCACTGCCCCGCAAGTGGCTATTCTGGACTTGAGAGATACACCCCCATGCGGGTCCACTGGTAGGAGACTGAACCATGTCTGACGCGCTCATAGCTGAATTGGATGCCTTTGAAGGCCACGCCTACGCCGTTTCATTTTCGCCGGACGGCAAGCGCCTGCTCGTCGGCGGCTTTGGTGGCCTTATCCGTGTGTACGACACAACCTCATGGCAAGAAGTTGCTCAATACGTTCACCACGACAAGAGCACCAATCACATAGAGTTTGCGCCCAACAATGACACTTTCGCTGTATCCTCGTCCGACCGCACCATCAGCGTCTGGAAGTCCAACGGCACTGAGCCCGCCGCCATTCTCAAGGGCCACCGCAACACGGTTATGGGCCTGTCGTGGTCGCCCGACGGCAGCTGTCTCGCCTCCGCCGCAACCGACACAACGATCCGCATCTGGGACCCAGCCAACCCGGACGACAAACCCACCTCACTGAAGGCACCCTATCGAATCGGCGCACAGGTAGAGTACATGCCGGACGGCGAGACGTTGATCACGGCAGGTGGCGGCGACGAGGCCCTGGTATGGTCACTGGAATCCGGTGAGGTCATCGCCCAGATGCCCGGCCACGACAAATCCGCTCGTGCCATGCAACTAACCGCAGACGCCTCTAGGGTGATGACGCAGGACTTCGGTGGCGCCATCCACATGTGGTCGACAGCCGACTGGTCCCTGATCGAGTCCCATGACATCGGCTCCAAGGCCCCCCGCTCCGTCAGGCTTTCCCCGGACGGCACGCGCCTGGCCGTCATGGAGGAAAAGCGGGTTCGCGTACTCGCCCTGCCCTCGCTGGAATCCGTCGCCGAGTACCCGCTATCCATCAAGGGTGTGCACTTGGCGTCGTTCAACCCGGACGGCAACCAGCTCGCAGTAACCGCCGCCGACGGCAAAGCCCGAGTCTGGAATCTAGCCTGATTTCCCCCTCTCTCTGAGGGAGAGGGCCTACCCAACCCGTCATTCCCGCGCAGGCGGGAACCCATCGGATTTACCTCCGCGGCATCCCTGACAACTCGATGAACGGCTCCGTCGAGACGATGTGCCGTTGCAGGCCCATGTCCCGTACGCTGAATCCGAGCGCCGTGCCGATCATCTGAGGCAGGTGCAGCACCGGCATGTTGATGGGCTTGCCTGCGCTCTTGGCGGCCTTGGGCTGGAACTCGTCCAGGTTAAGGTGGCACAGCGGGCACGGAGTCACAAGCGCATGCGCGCCCAGCTCCTTCGCCTCAAGCGTGTGATTGCTCACCATCTTCAGGCCGTTGTCCTCGTTGATCGTCATGATCGGAAAGCCGCAGCACCGCAGCTTGCCCTCGTAGTCGATAGGCTCCCCGCCAAGCGCCTCGATGATGTACTCCAGGTACTGATCCCGATGCGCGTGCTCCTCGTTCATCCCGAGCACGTAGCGAGGCCGCAGAATGTAGCAGCCGTAGAAAGGCGCAATCTTGAGACCGTTCAGTGGCCGCACAACCATGTCCTTGAGATTGTCCAGCCCAAGCTCCTCGACCACCGCCCACATCATGTGTGTCACACGAACGGTGCCCTTGTACTCAAGGCCCTCCTCGGCGAGGCTCTCATTGATCTTCGCCAGGTAGTCCGGCTTCTCACGCAGTTTGTAGTTCACGCCGCTCATCACACCCTGGCATGTGGAGCAGATTGTCAGCAGCGTATCCAGCCCCATCTGCTCTGCAAGCGCGAAGTTGCGCGCGTTGAGCGTATCGACTAGCTCCTCGTTCCGCTCGCCCAGTACGCCCGCGCCTGTGCAGCTTGCCTGCTCAAGCTCGATAAGTTCCATGCCGATCTTCTCGGCAACCGCCGTCGCGGCAGGATACAGTTCGGGCGTGCCTGCCTTGGACACACAGCCGGGCCAAAAGGCGTAGCGCATCGTTCTCTATACCCCCAACTTGTCAAATAGGCGGCCGATATTCTTCGCCGTCGCAATCTTCTTGTGCATAAGCGGTGGTAGTCGGCGCTTGAAGAGTCGGCGAATGCCCATCGGCGCAAGCTCAATCCCCGACCGGAAGAAGCCGAACGTCTTCATAGCAAGGCTTAGCTCATTGAGGCGGCCGCTGTGCTTCACACTCGATGCGAACGCGTCAACGTGGCGCGCGCCTCTGGTGTTTGTCAGCCCGGCATCCATTGCCATCGCCCGCACGTCCATGATCCGCTCCATCGGTGCAACATCCTTCGGGCAGGCCGACACGCACATGAAGCAGCGTGTGCAGTCCCACACGCCGTTCGGCTCCGTGTACAACTGAAGCCGCTCTTGTTTGTGGCCGTCACGTGGATCACCGGCAAAGCGGAAGGCCTTGGCCAACGCGGCCGGTCCCAGGAATCCCTTGTCCACCTCAAGCACCGTGCAATCGGAAACGCACGCGCCGCACATGATGCAATTCATGGCGACCGCGAGTTCCATCATGGAGTCGTTAGAGACGAGGTATTCCTTATCCGGCACCGGTCCCTCGGGCTGCAGGTACGGCTGCACCGCATTCACCTTGTCCCAGAACATGTCCATGTTCACGACAAGATCCTTGATGACCGGCTGATTGCCCATCGGCTCGACGGAGATCACGTCGGCCTCAAGCTCCTTGAGCTGGGAGACCATCGTCTTGCAGGCGAGGCGCGACTTGCCGTTGATCTTCATCGCGCAGGAGCCGCAGATGGCGCTCCGGCAGGAGCAGCGCATGGACAGCGAGCCGTCCTGCTCGTCACGAATCGACAGCAATCCGTCGAGGACCGCGCCGTACTCCGGCAGATCCACCTGGTATTCCTCGAAATGCGCCGACTCGTCCGTCTCCGGATCGTACCGCTTGACCTTCAGAGTTACATCCATCAGTAGGACCTCACCTGTGGTTCCCATTTCGTCATCGTCACTGGCAGATAATCCAGGACGGGGTCGCCGTCCCCGCCGCGGTGAACGATGGTGTGCTTCAGATATTCCTCGTCGTTGCGATCGGGATAATCCTCCCGCGCATGTGCTCCCCGACTCTCCTTGCGATTGATCGCGCTGACCGCGATGACCTCCGCAACGTCCAGCATATAACCCAGCTCCAACACTGACAGCAGGTCCGTATTGAACACGCGCCCCTTGTTGTGCACGGACACGTTCGGGAACCGCTCCTTGATGTCCCGCACGGAGTTGAGCGCCGCCGTCATACCCTCCTCGGTGCGGAACACCGCGATACCGTCATTCATCGCGTTACCCATTCCGAAGCGAAGTGTGGATGAGCGGAGTCCGTCCGCCGGACGGCCGAAGATTCCCTGTATGGAACCCTCCTGGTCCGCCAACTCGGCCTCTTCGTTGATCGGCGCCCAGTCGTTGGCGTTGGCGTACTCGGTCGCTCCGGCGCCGGACCGCTTGCCGAACACGATTGTGTCGAGCAGAGAATTGCCGCCAAGCCGGTTGCCGCCATGAACGCTTACATTGGCGCACTCGCCGGCAGCGAATAGCCCTTCGACACCTGCCCAGCGCCCCTGCCCCGTCGCGTCCCACGTCCGGCCGTCAACGTCTGTCTTGATGCCACCCATGATGTAGTGGTGGCCGGGCTGAATCGGCACCGGCGCCTCGAGGATGTTGGTATTCGCATAGTCGCGCGCCAGCTCATAGATCTGCGCGAGCTTGGTCATAATCAGGTCGCGCCCAAGATGCCGCAGATCGAGCAGGACGCATCCGTCGATGCCCCGCCCTTCGCGAATCTCCATCGTCTCCGCTCGGGAGACGACATCGCGAGAAGCAAGCTCCTTCATATTCGGCGCGTACTTGTCCATGAAGCGCTCGCCGTTGGAGTTCAGCAGATACGCTCCTTCGCCGCGCGCGCCCTCCGTGATGAGCACGCCGTTAGCCTTCATCGTCGTCGGATGGTGCTGGACGGCCTCCATGTCCATGAGCGTCGCGCCGGCCTGGTATGCCAGCGCCTGCCCGTCCGCCGTCACAACGAGGCCGTTTGTCGTCGGGTTGTAGACCTGCCCGATACCGCCCGTCGCGAGGATTATCGACTTGGCACGAAAGACCTCAACCTTTCCGGTCGGAATCTCCAGCGCAATACAGCCGGCAATCTTGTTGTCCTCGACCAGCAGCTTTGTGACGAACCATTCCGAGTAGGTGGTTAGCCCGCTTTTGAGCAACTGCTCCCACATCACATGCAGAAGAACTTGCCCCGTCTGATCTGCGACAAAGCACGTGCGGTTGACGGACGTGCCACCGAAAGCGCGGGCATCAATCGTGCCGTCATCATTCCGGTTGAAGATGACGCCCATGCGCTCAAGGGCGTAGATGTCGCCCGGCGCTTCCGAACAGAGAATCTCGATGGCGTCCTGGTCGCCAAGGTAGTCGCTGCCCTTGACAGTGTCGTAAGCGTGCGCTTCCCAGGAATCGCCCTCGCTGACCGCTGCCTGCACACCGCCTTGGGCGGCGGCCGAATGGCTGCGCGTCGGATAAATCTTGGAGATCATGGCGACGTCTGCGCCCATCTCCTGTGCCTTCTGTGCGGCCCTCATGCCCGCAAGACCGCCGCCGATGATGATGACCTGGTGTTGGCGCATAGTGCTGCCGGTCTCCTCCAACCCAAGATGAGAATGTGACGCGAGTTTAGCATGGCGGAATCGACGCGCTCAACAGCGGGACACACACCCTTACCCTTCTCCCTCTGCCTGCCACGCGCTACCATTGACCAATGCGCATGTCCCAGATGTTCGGCAAGACCCTGCGGGATGACCCGTCCGACGCGGACACCGCCGGACACCGACTCCTCATCCGTGCGGGATTCGTGGCGCAGGTCGCCGCCGGCGTTTACTCCTACCTCCCTATGGCGCTGCGGTCAATGCGCAAGATCGAGAACATCATCCGTGAGGAGATGAACGCCGCGGGCGCGCAGGAAGTCCTCATGCCCGTCATCCAACCAGTTGAACTTTGGCGGCAGAGCGGACGCGAAGAAGCCTTCGGCCCCACCCTGCTACACCTCAATGACCGCCGCGAGCGGCAAATGGTTCTTGCCCCCACACATGAGGAGGCCGTCACTGACCTCGCCCGCCGCCACGTCCGTAGCTACCGCGATTTACCCATCAACCTCTACCAGATTCAGACCAAGCTCCGCGACGAGGCCCGCCCACGCGCCGGTCTCATCCGTGTGCGCGAGTTCCATATGAAGGACGCATACTCGTTTGACGCTGACCAGGATGGCCTCGATGTCGCATACGACAAGATGGTACAGGCCTACTGGAACATCTTCCGTCGCTCAGGGCTGGATGTGGTCGCCGTTGAGGCAGACAGCGGCGCGATGGGCGGCAGCGACTCGCAGGAATACATGCTCCTTGCAGACACCGGCGAGGATGAGTTGGTCAACTGCCCTGCCTGTGGCTACGCCGCCAATGTTGAACGCGCCCGTTCCCGCTATTCCCCCGCCCCGGACATCGGTGAGCCACACGACATCGAAATCATCGATACCCCCAACATGACCACCATCGCCGAACTCGCTGAGTTTCTATCAATTGAGGAGAGCCAGACCCTCAAGGCAGTCTTCTATGTCCATGATGGCGAGTTCATCTTTGTCGCCATTCGCGGAGATATCGACGTGAACGAAGTCAAGCTGGCAAATGCGCTGGGAGGCGGCGAGCTCCGCCTCGCCACCGATGAAGAGGTCAGGGCGGCGGGCATAGTAGCCGGATCGGCCTCTCCTGTCGGCATCGACAACGTCCGCAAACTCGGAGACCTCTCCGCGACCCAGGGAACCAACTATGTCGCCGGCGCAAACGACGCCCACAAGCACTTCCGGAACGTCAACTATGGCCGCGACTTTCACCTTGATGACGTCATAGACATCGCCAAAGCAGAGGAGGGGCACGGCTGCCCCCGCTGCGACGAAGGCACGCTCAACTTCTCTCGCGGGATAGAGGTCGGGCATGTCTTCAAGCTCGGCACGAAGTTTAGCGAAGCCTTCAGCGCGAACTACGTCACGCAGGACGGCGAGGAAAAGCCCATGTTCATGGGTTGTTACGGCATCGGTGTCGGTCGCCTGCTCGGCGCGGCTATCGAGAGCCGCCACGATGACGACGGCATCATCTTCCCCGCCAGCATTGCCCCCTACGACATCCATCTCGTCTCCCTGAATCCAGCTGATGAGGAAATCGCCAGCGCCGCCGAGGAGGTCTACAACGCACTAACGTCGACAGGCCTGGAAGTCCTGTTTGACGACCGCGACGAATCCGCCGGAATCAAGTTCAGCGACGCTGACCTGCTCGGGATGCCACTGCGTGTCACCGTCAGCCGCCGCTCTATGCGGGATGGCCGCAATGCCGAACTGAAACTCCGCAGTCGCGACCGTGATTCGGCGACAATCGTCCCTATCGAGAATGCCGTACAGGAAGCCCGCGGCCTTCTCAACGAACTGTCGGGCGCCAACTGAGATGTCTGCCTTTGACGAGAGGCCGAGACGCTACATAAGATTGCCAGAGAAGAACAGCGAGGCGTCATGACGGCATCGTCTGAAACAGAATCTCGAACATCCCCGATGTGGGGGCTTGTGCAGCCCGCCGTTCTTCTCGTCCTGTCAGAAGGGCCCCAACACGGGTATGCCCTCCTTGAGGCGCTGCAAGCTCGCGGCTACCTCCCGGGCAAGGCGGACGTGGGCAATCTCTACCGTGGCCTGAGGCGGCTTGAGAAATCCGGCGCAGTTACCTCTGAATGGGTGCGCCAGAGCGGCCCCGGCCCCTCTCGTCGCACCTACCAGATCACGGATCAAGGACGCCAACTTCTCTATCAAGAGGCTCTCGCTCTTGCCGACCGCGCCGGAGTGATTGCCAAACTCCTCAACGAATATCGCCGCCTCTACCCCACCGGGCCGGATGGGCGCTGAGCCGCATGGCGCAAACGCCAACCCGCTGCGAAGCTCCCATTAACGACCTGCCCGCAGGATTAACACCCGGCACAAGCCGTCAAGCCTGGTGAACGCCGTGCCGCTGTTTAGGGTCTTCTCGTTTCTCCTGCGCCTCATCCCGCGTCAGCTCATCATCCTGCTATTACCTCTTGCCGTAATCGCCGTGGTTGTCCGTTACGTGGCACAGCGGCTTGCGGCGCAGCGACGCCCGGCTCCCACCCCGACCGAAACCCAACCTCCTCCCCGGCCCGTGAGTCGACCCACCCAACCAGGACAGCAAGACTGGGAGTCGGAATTCGAAACACGGTACGCAGTACCGCGCTCGCGACCCTCCCCTCCCCCCGTGCCGTGGAGCATTAGGCAAGTCCTGATCTCAGTGGCTGTGATTGCCGTGGCTTTTCTGGTGGTCATCGGAGGCATCAGTGGCCTCGTAGAGGTCGTCGACGTAAGCGGATGGGGTGAGCACGTCGTACTGCTAGTTGCGACGCTTGCCCTGCAGGGCGTCATGCTTCTCAGCGTTTGGGTCTTTGCCGTTCGGCCTTCGGGAGGACGTTGGGCATCGCTGGGATTCCGTCAAGTCAGGCCAATCTCGACCACACTCATCGCCATTGCGGGTATTACTGCCTGCCAGGCGCTTGTGGTCGGCTACGTCCAACTCGTCGACTGGCTTGAAATCGATTTTCTCGTGCCACGCAACCCGTTCGAATCCTGGGACATCGACCCAATTTCGTTTGCCATCATCGCCCTCTCCGCCGTTATCATCGCTCCCCTGTTTGAAGAGATCTTCTTCCGTGGTTTCATGTACCAGGCCTTCCGGAAAACAATGCCGGTTTGGACCGCCGCCATCCTGACCTCGCTCGTCTTTGGCATGGCTCACATCGACCCTGCCATCGTCATCCCCATTGCGCTTGTGGGTATGATTCTGTTGGGCATATACCGTTGGACCGGCAATCTTTGGAGCAGCATCATCACACACGCGGGCTATAACGCAATTGCAGTGACCGCCCTGGCAGTGCAGACGTGGGGCGGATAGATCAGGCCTTCCGGCGCGCCCGTGAGGAACAGCGCGCCGTAATCGCCCCCTACTTCACCGTCGGCTACCCGGACGTGCCCGCCACGGTTGAAGGCGTTAGCGCCGCCATCCGCGCAGGCGCAGACCTTATTGAGCTCGGCGTCCCGTTCAGCGATCCGTTGGCGGACGGCGCAACCATCCAGAAAAGCTCAACTGCCGCTCTCAACAATGACGTCACACTGGAAAGCTGCCTGGAAGCAACACGCCAGATCCGCACCCGGTTTCAGGACACCGCAATCTTCCTGATGGGCTACTACAACCCCTTCTTGCAGTATGGAATTGAAAAACTCGCCGATGATGCCGCCGCCGCAGGCATTGACGGCCTCATCGTGCCCGACCTGCCGCCCGAGGAGTCAGGCCCTCTCGATGACGTTGTCGCCCGCCACGGCCTTGACCTGATCTACATGATCGCCCCAACAAGCCCTGATGAACGCATAGAGGCCATCACGCGGCGTGCTCGAGGTTTCATCTATTGCGTCAGCCTCACGGGCGTCACAGGTGCGCGTGACGCTGTCTCCGCAGGCGTCCCTGCCCTCATCCAACGGGTCCGCGCCCATACGGATATTCCACTCGCGCTCGGATTCGGCATCTCCCGTCCTGACCACGTCGCATCCGTCAAGCTGATTGTGGACGGCGTCGTCATCGGCAGCGCCATGGTGAACCTGATGGGAGACACGCCCGCTGCGGAGCGGACGCAAGTTGTGGAAAACTATGTGCGGAGCCTTGCGGACGCCGGACGCCGCTGAGACTCATGACTTTCGCCAAATTCGGAGGAGAAATATGACTGCGGTACGGGGCATCAGGGGAGCGACGACGGCGGATTCTGATACGCGAGAGGCCATTCTCGAGGCCGCGGAGGAGCTTCTCCGAGAAATCTGCGCCGTCAACGAGGTTGACCCCGCAGACATCGCATCGATCTTCTTCACAACTACTCGCGACATCACCGCTGAGTTTCCGCAGGTTGCTGCTCGCGTGGGAATGGGCTGGCAGAACGTCGCCCTCATCGGCGCCCATGAAATGAGCGTCGAAAACGACGCCGAGCGGTGCATCCGTGTCCTCATCCACATCAACACCGACAAGCGCCAGGATGAAATGAATTTCGTGTATATGCGCGGCGCAACCCACCTCCGGGCCCGCGGCCGCATCCACACCGACGAATCGTGACGCCCGTTCATGAAAGCCTTTGAGGAAATTGAGCGAGCTCGGACGTCCTCCGGCTCCGTTCTTACAATCGGCACCTTTGACGGTGTCCATCGCGGCCATCGACACATCATTTCGCACTTGGCGCAGGAGGCCCGCGACAACGGCCTACAAGCGGGCGTCCTCACATTCACAACCACGCCGCGTGAGGTGTTTCAGCCTGACGCCCCAATCTCCAATCTCTCAAGCCTTGAAGAGCGCATCGGGCTGCTGAAAGAGGCCGGCGCGGACTATGTCGTCCCCGTCACCTTTGACCGTGATCTGGCCGGCGTCAGTGCGCATGACTTCGCCCGCCAGCTCGTTGAGGTCCTTTCGATGCGTCGCCTTGTCGTCGGCCCCGACTTTGCAATGGGCCGCCGCCGGGAAGGCACGATTCCCGTCCTGACCGAGATTGGCCAGGAACTCGGCTTCACCGTTCTGCCCATGGACGAGCTGCAGGACGGCGGCCAGCGCATCGGCAGTTCCGTCATTCGCAGCCTGCTAATCGACGACGGCAACGTCGCCGCCGCCAATGACATGCTTGCCCGCCCCTACGGGCTCTCAGGAACCGTGCAGGAAGGCCACAAGCGCGGCAAAGATCTCGGTTTCCCCACCGCCAACATCTCCGTCCCTGCCCGTCGCGCCGTCCCTGCCGACGGCATCTACGTCACCCGCGCCCACCTCGGAGACCGTGTCCTGCAGTCCGTCACTAACATTGGAGACAACCCGACATTTCACGATGACGAGCGCATGATTGAGACCTTCATCCTCGACTTTGATGAAGAGATCTACGGCCAAACTATTGGCGTGGAGTTTCTCGCCAGGCTGCGCGGCGAAGTCGAATTCACAACCGTCGATGCCCTCGTTGACCAGATGCGCATTGACGTCCAACAAACCCGCGCCCACTTCGCCCAAAACCCTTAACAGGGAACCCACCCATTCCCCTATACTTAGAGCAAGGGCGCGCCACGGCTTAGCGCATGCCGCCAGCACGCCCCCAAACCGCAGCGAATTTCAACGTCACAGGAGCGTTTACGTGAACCTACGCACACCCGGCCCTACCCCCATCCCGCAGGACATCCTCAATGCCTTGTCCGGCCCAATGATCGACCATCGCGGCCCCTTCTTCCGCGACATCTACGACCGCGTCAGCGCCAGTCTCAAGCAGCTATTCGAAACACAAAACGATGTGCTCATGCTCACGTCCTCCGGCTCTGGCGGACTTGAGGCAGCCGTCGTCAACACCCTCTCCCCCAACGAGCCCGTCCTTGCCGTAGAGATTGGCGCATTCGGCGTCCGCCTCGGACGAATGGCTGAGACGTTCGGAGCGGATGTGCGATGGCTGCGCGTCGAATGGGGACAGGCTGCCACCGCCGATTCCGTTGCTGAAGCCCTCGACGCAAACCCGGACGTCACATCCGTCCTCATCACCCACAATGAAACTTCAACCGGCATCACCAACCCCATCGGAGAGATCGCTCAGGTCGTCAAGCAGCGCGACAAGCTGCTGATCGTCGATGCCGTCTCCAGCCTAGGCTCGCTCCCCTGCCCGGTGGACGAATGGGGCATCGATGTCGTTATCACCGGCTCCCAGAAGGGATGGATGGCCCCGCCCGGCCTGGCCATGGTCAGCCTCAGCGACCGCGCATGGGCCGCCGTCGAAAAGTCCACCATGCCGAAGTTCTATTTCGACCTGAAGCAGGCGCGCGACTACTCAGCTCGCAGCCAGACTCCATGGACGCCCGCCATCCCCATCTTCTATGCCCTTGACGCCTCTCTGTCACAGCTGTTGGATGAGGGCCTGCCCGCCATCCATGCCCGCCATCAGGCCGCTGGCGACCGCATACGTGCAGGCGTCAAATCTCTCGGCCTCTCTCTCTTTGCTGAGAACGAGGCATACGCCTCCAACACTGTCACCGCCATCAAGTGTCCGGACGGCATCGCCGTCGCAGATATCCGCAAGGCCGCCGCCGACATGGATGTCGTCCTCGCAGGCGGCCAGGCACGGCTCTCCGACTCAATCTTCCGCATCGGCCACCTCGGCCACATGCCGGATGAGGAGCTCGATGAGGCGCTTGATGTGCTCGGCAAGGCGCTCCAACAGGTCGGCTTTGCGCCCGCCACGGCCACCTTGTAATCACCCATGCGAGTACTGATCGCAGACCCAATCGCGCCCGACGGCGCGGAGATTCTCGGACAGCGCGGCGTGGACGCCGACACACGTCTCGGCCTCAAGGAAGACGAGCTGATCGCCGCCATCGGAGACTACGACGGCCTGATCGTCCGCAGCGAGACGAAGGTCACGCCCGGCGTGCTCGCCGCAGCCAGGAACCTGCAGGTTGTTGGCCGCGCCGGCGTCGGTTACGACAACATCGATGTTGAAGCCGCAACCGGCCACGGCGTCATAGTCGTCAACGCCCCCTCCTCCAACACCATCTCCGCCGCCGAGCACACCCTTGCCATGATGCTTTCAGTCGCCCGTCACGTCCCGCAAGCCCATTCATCGCTTGCGGGAGGCGAATGGAACCGACGAAAATTCCTTGGCACTGAACTGCGCGGCAAGACCCTCGGCATCGTCGGCTTGGGCCGCATCGGGACCGAAGTTGCCCGGCGAGCAGCCGCCTTTGAGATGCGAATTCTCGGCTTCGACCCCTTCGTTGCCGAGGAGCACGGACGCCATCTCGGCGCGGAAATCGTCAACCTGCCTACCCTCTTTGAACAGTCGGACATCATCACGCTCCACACTCCCATGACGGACTCCACGCGCCGCCTAATCGGCGAGCCTGAACTGTCCCAGATGAAGAGCGGCGCGATCCTCATCAACTGCGCCCGAGGTGGACTCGTTGACGAGGACGCCCTGCGCAGCGCCATTGAGAACGGTCACATCGGCGGCGCGGCCCTTGACGTGTTCATCACGGAGCCGCCGGAGGACAGCCCCCTCTTTCAACATCCCAACGTTGTCGTGACCCCGCATCTCGGCGCATCCACCGAAGAGGCGCAATCCAACGTCGCCCGTGAAGTCGCGGAGCAGATGATCGACGTCTTTGAAGGCCGGACGCCCCGCTACGCAGTCAATGCCCCGCTCGTCCCGCCGGAGACCGCCGCCGAACTCGCCCCGTACGTTCCGCTCGCGCTCGTGGTTGGACGCCTGGCCTCCCAACTCGCGGACGGCCAACCGGAACGCCTCTCAATCTCTTTTCGCGGCGCTGTTGGTGAATTGGCCACGGACATCCTCGCCGCCACCGTCCTCAGCGGTTTCCTCCAGACCGGCACGGAAACGCGCATCAATATCGTCAATGCCGGCACGGAAGCGAACAGGCGAGGCATCCACGTGCAGCAGAGCAAGGATGCGACTCAGACCCCCCCCTATGCTAACCTCGTCAACGTGGATGTGCAGACAACGGCAGGGGAAACAACGGTCGGCGCAACACTCACCGAGCGCGGCCAGACGGAGATCGTCCAGGTAAACGGCTACCAGGTTGGCATTATCCCCACCGGCGGCCATTGGATGATCATCCGCCACACGGACCGCCCTGGCATGTTGGGCAGGATCGGCACCGTTACGGGCGAGAACAACATCAACATCGCCTCCCTCCACGTCAGCCGTGAGTCAATGCGCGGCCCTGCCCTCACCGTCGTCAACGTTGATGAGTCCCCGGAACCACGCCATATCGACGCCATCCTCGGCATCGACGGCGTAGACGCCATCCGCATCGTGAACCTGTAATCTGATAGCAGATCCCTCCATGATGGAGGAGGGCAACAGTGACAACATCACCTGAAGAGGCGAGTCAGCAGATCGTAAGACTGCGTGACCTCATCCGCCACCACGACCATCTCTACTACGTCCTGGACAGCCCGGAAATCTCTGATGGCGAATACGACGGTCTCTTCCGCGAACTCCGCCGCCTTGAGGAACTCCACCCCGCCCTCATAACGCCGGACTCCCCTACACAGCGCGTCTCCGGTGAGCCGTCTGAGCGATTCCAGACCGTCCGCCACCCCGTCCCACTCCTCAGCCTTGGTAATGTCTTCAACGATGAGGAACTTGAGGCATGGGAACGCCGCGCCATGAACCTCATTCCCGGCGAGGCCATCAACTACTACTGCGAACTGAAATACGACGGCCTCGCCGTCGCGCTGACCTACGAGAACGGCGTGCTTGTCCGCGGCGCGACTCGCGGCACAGGCGTCGAGGGCGAGGATGTCACCGCCAATCTCCGCACCGTTCGCAGCATTCCGCTCAGTGTTTCCGGCGACAATATCCCCGCACGCTTCGAGGTGCGCGGCGAGATTCTCTTCCCCATCGACAAGTTTGAGGAACTCAACCGCGAACGCGAGGACCGCGGCGAGCGCATCTACGCCAACCCCCGCAACACTGCTGCCGGTTCCGTACGTCAACTCGACCCGCAGATAACCGCAGCGCGTCCGCTGGAATTGTTCGTCTATTCACTCGGATGGGCGGAGGGCGATGTGCCCGAAACTCAGTCCGCAACCTTGGAATGGCTTGGCGGTCTGGGTTTCAAGGTCAACCCCGGCAATCGAAAGGCCGCGACACTCGCAGAGGCCATGCGCTTCTATCAAGACGCCCT
This sequence comes from Dehalococcoidia bacterium, assembly GCA_965207115.1. Lineage (GTDB taxonomy): Bacteria > Chloroflexota > Dehalococcoidia > UBA6926 > UBA6926 > VXMO01. Next base: position 817,461 of record CBDBLR010000003.1, read on the forward strand.
TGAGCAGCGCGAATCGCTGAACTACGGCACGGACGGCGTCGTCATCAAGGTTGACTCATTCCGCCTTCAGCGCTTGCTCGGTGTCGTGGGGCGTGAGCCGCGATGGGCCGTCGCCTACAAGTACCCTGCGGAACAGGCCACAACCCGCCTCGTCCGCATTGGCGTCAACGTTGGGCGCACCGGCGCGCTCAACCCATACGCGGAACTTGAACCCGTCCAGGTCAGCGGCGTCACCGTCAAGATGGCCACCCTCCACAACGAGGACTACATCCGCGAACGGGATATCCGCATTGGCGACGTTGTTACTGTTGAACGCGCCGGAGAAGTGATTCCGAAAATTCTCGGCCCCGTCGTCGAAGCCCGCACCGGCTCTGAGACAGAGTTCACCATGCCGCCCACATGCCCCGAGTGTAATGAGCCCGTCGTACGGCGCGAGGGCGAGGCCATCCACCGTTGCATCAACCCCGCCTGCCCCGCCCAGGCCTATGAACTCATCAGACACTACGTCAGCCGCCCCGCCATGGACATCGACGGCGTCGGCGAATCCCTCGTCAAACAGTTCCTGGAGGTCGGGCTAATACACGATTCAGCCGACCTCTACACACTCACCGTCGAGCAACTCGCTGACCTTGAGCGCATGGCGGAGAAGTCGGCACAGAACGCCATTGATGCCATCGCTCTTTCGAAAGAACGCCCGCTTGCCAATGTCATCTTCGCGCTCGGAATCCGTCACGTCGGCGCAGAGACGGCCCGCATCCTCGCCGAACGCTACGGCGACATGGATGCCCTCGCCGCCGCCACGGAGGAGCAACTCTCGGACATCTACACCATCGGCAGTATCGTCGCGGACAGCGTCCACACCTGGTTCCGTGACGAAGAGAACCTGCGACTTATCTCAAAGCTCCGTGAAGCCGGTGTCCGGATTCGTGAAGATATTGTTCGCCCTGCGGGTGACCTCCCGTGGAACGGGCAAGAGATCGTGCTGACTGGCCGTCTCGCCGAGTTGTCGCGACCCCAGGCGGAAGAAATCGTGCGCAGTTTGGGAGGCAAGGCCGGACGAAGCGTGACAAAGAACACAACGCTCGTCGTGGCAGGCCCGGAGGCCGGCTCCAAGCTCGAAAAGGCGCAGCGCCTCGAAACCCCGATCATCGACGAAGACGAATTCCTGCGGCGCGTGGATGAGGCGCACCGTCAGGTTGGTATCAATCTCCAGTAGCGAGAGCGCCACGAGTTGCCTCAATGACCGAGCAAGAACACCCCCCCACCGGGCCCCTCCTCATCTTTGGCCTGCGCAACCCCACCGCGCGCTACGCCAATACCCGCCACAATGCGGGCGCAATGGCCCTCCAACGCCTCGCCAAGCGCCACGACATCGAGTTCCAGCAGCGCACCAACGGCACGGTAGTCGGGCGCGGCGACCTCTGGGGACGCGATGTCCGCCTCATCCTCCCGGGCACATACATGAACGTCAGCGGCGATGTCGTCGGCCCCTTGGTGCGGCGATTTGGCCGCCGCTTGGATTCCATCCTTATCGTCATCGATGAGATGGACCTCCCGCTCGGCATCGTCAGGCTGCGGCCCTACGGCAGCGCGGGCGGCCACAACGGCATGAAGTCCATCATCAGCGCCTTGGGCACGCAGGAGTTTCCCCGCCTCCGCATCGGCGTCGGCAGGCCGGAGAACGGTGGCATCGACCCCATCCAACACGTCCTCGCCAGATTCCGCCCCGATGAACAGAAACTGCTCGATGCCGGACTCGACCGCGCAGCGGACTGCATGGAACTCCTCATCCGGAGCGGCATCAATGAAGCCATGAACGAATTCAACGGCAGGCAGGCCGAGTGACGCTAGTCTCCTCCGAACCCCCCATGCACGCGGGGGCACATGCAGCGCACAGCGCCGCCCTCCTCCTGATCCTCCTCGTAGTCCTCATAGCAGCCGCCTGTGACCCGCAGACCGAATCCACACCCGTGGCCAGCGCTACCCCCACACCACCTGCGACTACCCTCCCAGGCAGCGGTGACGGATCAATCTCTACCCCCCTCCCGATTACCATCCCAACTGTGCGACTCACTCCCGTAACCGACGGCCAGACTCTGACGTTCGACGCATTGCCTGAACCAACCCCGTTGGACGTCTATGCTCTCGCGAGAGAATTCCTCCCGGACGCCGACCTCTCCCCGCCCAGCGCGCCTCAGGATGCAGTCGGTGACACAAGGTCCTTCTCTGTCTATAACCTCCACCGGAGTTCGCGCGTTGAGATCGATGCCCGCCTCTGCGTCACGACGGAACATGCGGACTTCTATGCGCAGGTGGGTCTCGGCCTGCCGTGCAGTGCCTTCACCGGCAACGTAACGCGCCGATTTGAGGACACTCTCCGCCCGGCCGTCATCAACAACTTTGCCGGCGACCCATCCGTCGCGGATGACCTCAGGATCGCCATCGTCCACGCGGACATACCCGGCTTCGGTGGCTACTTTGATGCCTCCGACCTCTACCCCACGGACATCAACCCCTACGCTACCGGGCGACCCACCCTATACCTAAACGCGGCAGGTGACAGGGCCGGCAACCCCCGTGAGGACTCCTACGACACTCTTGTCGCTCATGAACTCCAGCACGCCTTCCACCAACTTTCTGACCCTGATGAATCGACGTGGGTGAACGAAGGACTCTCTGTCCTTGCGGAAGAAATCGTCACCTCGTATTCCCGTACCAGCTTCTTCCTGATCGGCTGCCCTCCAACGCAGATAATTGCATGGCCCCCCGTCCCTGGTACCGCCGGCTGCAACTACGCCGGCTCTGGACACTTCATGCGCTATCTCCATGAAAAATATTCCGGCCCTGACGGCACCCTCAGGCAGCTCGTCACCCAACCATCCAATGGCCTCCATGGCATCAACTCGTACCTCGCCGAAATAGGCGCAGACAAAGACGTTCTCCAACTGATGGCCGATTGGGGCGTTGCCAACTACTTCGGCCGCCGTTCCGGAATCGACCGCAATAGGGATTTGGATGTCCGCCCGTCTCCAACGTCGCAGCTTGACCAGAATGACAGACTGTTGAAATCCTTCACCCAATTCGCTGCCCAATACTCCCTTCTCCCCACCGAACCCGGTGCGTACACCATCGAGTTCCAGGGCGACACAACCACTCCCTTGCTCCCCCGCCTTGACGACACGACAGGTTCGTTCTGGCACGCGGGAAGCGAAGACTCAGCCGCCTACTCTCTCACAAGGGAATTTGACTTGCGTTCGGCCGATGCCGACGACGCCACCCTCACCCTTCTACTCCGCTATGACACCGAAGAATACTGGGACTACCTCTACGCGACGATTTCTACAGACAGCGGCCAATCGTGGGAGGTCCTCGATTCACCCTCAATGCAAGACACGTCGGAGATCGCCGTCGGCAGTGCGATGTTCCCTGCGGGTTTCACCGGAAGCAGCGGCAACCGCTCGCTGCCCCAATGGACCCTCGAAGAACTGGACCTCGCGGACTTTGTGGGCGAACGAATCCTGTTCCGCCTGCTCTACCTCACCGATCAATCCATCAGCCTTGACGGCGTCTCCGTCGCCGGAGCGTGGCTCCGCGCCGCCAACTACGGCTGGGCCGCTATCGACCACCCGATTCCCGTTTCCCTTGCCTCCGCAACAAACAATGACCAGCCCGACGGCGGCTGGACTCCCGACGGATTCTTCTTCTCCAACAACCTCGCCAGTCAGGACTACGCCGTCCGCCTCATGACCGTCTCCGCAACAGGTGAAGTGACAATCACCCCTATGCAGATCGACGACACCGGCCACGGAACCCTTACATTCGACAACAACGTCGGCAACATCACGGACGCCGCCATCATGGTCATGCCCTTCGCCCCCCAAACCCGCCAACCTGCCGACGCCACCCTGACCATCCGCCCGCACCCGCCCTAATTCCTCCACCCTCTCCCCTCATTCCGACGAAAGCCGGAATCCATCGGGACTCTCCCGTACTTTTCAACCCACAAATCCGCCCCTCCGCCCACCACAGCAAGAAATGGTAGCGTTAGTGAAAAAGGGAACAATTACCAAATGGATCGAGCCAAACTAATAGCCGTCATAGGCGGTGCAGACCCCCCTCCCTCCGCCCTCACAGCCGCCGAGGAAGTCGGCAGACTGCTCGCAGAACGCGGCATGGGTGTCGTCTGTGGCGGCCTTTCAGGCGTCATGGAAGCCGTCTGCAAAGGCGCATCTGAAGCAGGAGGCCTGACAGTCGGCCTCTTGCCCTCCTACCGCGAGGCGGACGCCAACCAATACGTCACGATCTCCATTCCCACCGGCATCGGCTACGTCAGAAACTCAATGGTCGTGCGTGCCGGCCGCGCTGTCATAGCCATCGATGGCTCCTACGGCACTCTGAATGAGATGTCCTTTGCCCTCTCAGAAGAGATACCCGTCGTCGCCCTCGACAGCTGGGAGTTCTCCACCGGAGGCACCCCGGACACGGCGGTCCACCGTGCAACGTCACCGCAAGAGGCCGTCGATTTGGCAATCGCACTAGCGGAAAAGAGGGGCGACGCATGAGCGGCATCGAAACCGTCCACGCCCGCGAAGTCCTCGACTCCCGCGGCAACCCTACCCTCTCCGTCACCGTGACGCTCGCCGATGGCTCACGCGGCATAGCCGCCGTTCCCTCCGGCGCATCCACTGGCACCTTTGAGGCGGTTGAACTCCGGGACGGCGACGCAGCACGCTACGGCGGACGCGGCGTCCTGCAGGCAGTCAACAACGCCAATACCGTCATCGCCGACGCCGTCCGCAGAATGGACGCCCGCCAACAAGCCGCGGTCGACCGTGCGATGATCGAACTCGATGGCACACCCAACAAGGCAAGGCTCGGCGCGAACGCCATCCTCGGCGTCTCTCTCGCCGTCGCCCACGCCGCCGCTGCCTCGCAAGGACTCCCGCTCTATCGCTACCTCGGCGGCGACAATGCCGCCCGCCTGCCTGTCCCTTTCTTCAACATCCTGAATGGCGGCGCGCACGCGGCAGACTCCACCGATTTTCAGGAATTCATGGTCGCCCCCCTCGGCGCGCCCACATTCGCGGAAGCCCTGCGGATGGGCTCCGAGGTCTACCACCAGCTCCGCGCGCTGCTTCGTGCCGAGGGCCACAACACCAACATCGGTGACGAAGGCGGCTTTGCCCCCTCTCTCCCCTCCAACCGTGCCGCGCCCGATCTCATCATTCAGGCCATCGAGAACGCCGGACTCAGACCTGGCGTGGACTGTCACCTCGCCCTCGACGTCGCCGCCACAGAACTCTATCAAGACAATGGAACCTATAACCTTGAGCGCGAGGGGCGTGTTGTCACGGCTCAGCAGCTTGGCGAGGCATACCGTGAATGGGCTGGGGCCTACCCGCTCGTCAGCATCGAAGACGGACTCGGAGAAAGCGACTGGCCCGGCTGGGCAACGCTCACCGAATCGATCGGCGCCCAGATGCAGCTCGTCGGTGATGACCTCTTCGTCACCAATCGGGAATTCCTTGAGCGCGGCATCCGCGAGAACGTCGCCAACGCCATCCTCATCAAGGTCAACCAGATTGGCACGCTCACTGAAACGCTGGACGTCATTGAGATTGCCCGCCAAGCCGGCTATGCCGCCATGATCAGCCATCGCTCCGGCGAGACCGAGGACACCACCATAGCCGATCTGGCTGTCGCTACCGGCGCAGGTCAGATAAAGTCCGGCGCGCCCGCCCGCGGCGAACGTACCGCCAAGTACAACCGCCTGCTCGCCATCGAGGACGAACTCAGCGACCGCGCCATCTACGGCGCGACGGATCTACCGCGCGGCGCATCCTAAGCCGCGACCCATTGACACGCATCCTGTAGAATCACGGCAGGGACTAGGGGAACATCAGGGGATTCACCACGGAGGAGACATGACCACTCGCATTGGCATCAACGGCTTTGGCCGCATCGGTCGGCAGGTTCTCAAGGCAACGCTGGAACGACACCCCGACGACCTCGAGGTTGTTGCAGTCAACGACCTGACGGATCCTGAGACCAACGCCCATCTCCTCAAGTACGACAGCACCTATGGCCGCTTCCCCGGCACAGTGGAAGCCCTTGAAGACGGCCTCTCCATCGACGGCAAGCAGGTCAAGGTCGTCGCCGAGCGCGACCCAGCCCGCATCCCGTGGGGGGATCACGGCGTGGATATCGTCGTTGAGTCCACCGGAATCTTCACTGACGCCACCAAGGCCGCGGGCCATCTCGAGGGCGGCGCGAAGAAGGTCATCATCTCCGCTCCTGCCAAGAGTGAGGATCTCACCGTCGTCCTCGGCGTCAACGATGACACCTATGACCCCGGCACACACCGCATCGTCTCTAACGCCTCATGCACCACCAACTGCATCGCCCCGGTCGCCAAGGTCCTCCATGACCGCTTCAACATCCGCAAGGGCCTCATGTCCACCATCCACTCCTACACGAACGACCAGAAGATCCTCGACCAGGTGCATGACGACCTGCGGCGCTCCCGAGCCGCCGCTGCCAACATCGTTCCTACATCCACCGGCGCGGCCCGCGCCGTCGGTCTTGCCCTGCCGGAACTGAACGGACGCATCCACGGACTCGCCTATCGCGTGCCCACCACAACCGTGTCCATCGTGGACTTCACCGCCGAGATTGACGGCGACGTGACTGCAGAAGAGATCAACGACGCTTATCGCGAGGCGGCGGCAACGTCAATGCAGGGCATTCTCGATGTTTCTGACGAGCCCCTGGTAAGTTCAGATTTTCGCGGAGACCCTCACAGCGCCATACTGGATTCGCTCTCGACCATTGTTATCGGGGGCAATATGGTGAAGGTGCTCGCGTGGTACGACAATGAATGGGGATACAGTTGCCGGGTTTCTGACCTGGCGCAATTCATGGCGAGCAAGGGACTCTAAAGCCTCAGCCCGCAACGCAGACCGACGCGGGCCGGTGACTACAAGTCCCGCGTCGAACATTGCCTGATCTCCGTCTCCGTCAGCTCGCTCCCTATGCGGGGCTGATTGCGCTCGCGCTCAGCCTGCGCTGGTACGGGCTTGATTGGGGCGGCTACCATCCGGATGAGTGGCCGATACGGAGCTTCGCGTCCGGGCTGGGCATGCCCGGCTCCGTTAGCGAGTTCTTCTCCACTGATAGCCCCCTCAACCCCGGATGGTTCAATTACGGCACCCTGCCCCTCGTGCTTATTGCAAGCATCGGCTGGATCGGAGATCAGCTCCGTGAGGTAGCCGGTTTCATCCCGTACCGTGAAGTCCTTTGGCGCGGCGCAACCGGACTTGCCGACGCCGCAACCGTCGTTCTCATCATCCACATTGGCCGGGAACTGTACGGCCGCACCGTTGGCTTTCTTGCCGCCGCCCTCTACGCTCTAGCCGTTCTCCCTATCCAACTCAGCCACTACTACGCCGTCGATCCGCTTATGACCGCCCTGCTCATGGGTAGCTTGTTGGCCTCCATCCGGTTCCTGCGCTCCCGCAATCACCGCACCGGCTACCTCGCCGCCGCACTCCTCGGCCTCGCCATCTCAACCAAGGCCACTGCCGTTGTCTTTTCTCTGCCCGTCGCCATTGTGTGGCTGGTTTTCCTGTGGATCCCCATACGGAATAAGGGCAGCGCTGAGGAAGTCCGGATTGCGCTGCGGCGGACCATGATCGCAGCCCTCATTGCCTTAGCCGCCTTTACAGTTGCCCAACCCTACGCGCTAATCGACTTCTCAACGTATCTGAACGACGTAGTGACCCAGGCCAATATGGCGCGCGGCCAACTCGAACTGCCATTCACGATCCAATACGAGGAAACGACGCCCTGGATCTATCACCTCCGCAACCTGGTCATATGGGGACTTGGCATTCCGCTCGGCGTGGCGGCGCTGGCTGGCACGGTCCTCATTGCATGGCGCGCTGCCCGCAATCGCAACATCATCGAAATCCTGTTCGTAGCCGCCCTTCTCATCCCGTTCCTGTGGCTGGGAGGACAACAGGTCAAGTTCATGCGCTACCTGCTGCCCCTCTATCCCCTGCTCTGCATCGCCGCCGCCTTAGCCGTCCTCTATGGCATGACGTGGCTTTCCCGATTCGGCCGAAAAGGAGCATGGGCAGGCGCGTCGCTCGCAGGCATCGTCATCCTCCCGACAGTCTTCTACGCCATCGCCTTTACAACCGTCTTTGGCGGTACACACACCGTCGACCGTATGGGCACGTGGATCACGGACAACGTTCCCCACGGCTCGGTTATCACGACCGAAACATGGGATCAGCGATTCCACGGCGAGCATCGCTACGATATCGAACCCATTGAGGTCTATTGGCCCGACAACACTTCCAAGGCCCAGATTATGGCTGCCCAGATCGGCCGCGCCGACTACATCTACATGTTCAGCAATCGCGGCTACGGCTCCGTCTCTCGACTCCCTGAGCAGTTCCCCGTCATGCGCGACTACTACGATTCGCTCTTTGACGGTCGACTTGGCTTTGAGCTTGCCCATATTGAGGCCACGTACCCGTCCTTGCTCGGCATCACGATCGCCGAGGACACGATCCGCTACCTGGACTTTGAACCGGCCTCACCGGACGTCATTCACGGCGGAGCGAGCGGACTGATTCTCGATCTCGGTATGGCCGACGAGAGTTTCACCGTCTATGAACGCCCCAAGCCGATGCTCTTCCGGAAAACGACCCCTCTCTCTGAAGCCGAATACGCGCAGATTCTCTCCGCCGGACTTAGCCCGCTGGGAAGGGACCTCACCGCCTCTGAAGGTCCTTCCCTCCTGATGTCACCCGAACTGGCGGAGGCGCAGGACGAAGGCGGCACATGGACGGACATCATGTCCGTCGAAGGGCGTGGCACCGGTACGGAGCTCGTGCTGTGGCTGTTGGCCATTCAGGGCATTGCGCTGGCCGGGCTCCCACTCATGGCGCGCATCTTCCGCCCGCTACCTGACAGCGGCTACTTACTTGGCAAAGCGCTGTCATTGCTCATAGTCGCCTACCTGGCGTGGCTCGGCGCGGCGCTGCAGATCATCCCGTTCTCACGCATGAGCGTCACCGGCGCCATCCTCATCCTTGCGGTGGCGTCCGCATTCATTGCCTACAAGTCACGGCGGGAACTGCTGACTCTTATCCGTCAACGATGGCGCTGGCTCCTCACGGCTGAGGCCATTTTCATGGCCGTCTTCCTCGCTCTAATCGTCTTGCGGGCCGCCAACCCTGACCTCTGGCACCCGTTCCGTGGCGGTGAGAAACCCATGGACGTGTCCTATCTCACCGCAGTCACACGCTCCTCGTTCATGCCACCCTACGACCCTTGGTTCGCGGGCGGCCATCTCAACTACTACTACTTCGGGCATTTCATCGTCGCCACGCTCATTAGGCTCACCGGCACCGTGCCGGAATTCGCGGTCAACCTCGCCATCCCCACGTTCTGGACAATGACCTTCTGCGCCGCCTTCTCCATTGGCGTGAACCTCGTCGAAGCGACAAGACAACGACTCCGAACCTCCCATTTCCCCGCCATCGGCGCGATTACCGCTGGCCTCGTCGCCGCTCTCATGGTGGCGATCGCCGGCAACCTCGATGGCCTTGTTCAGATAGCGGAACGCATCGGCCCGGCGGCGTGGGACACGATTACGTTGTCGGACTCAGGCGGAGTCGGTAATCTCCTGACCGTCTCAGCCTCCGCCCTCAGCGGCGAGGGGTTCGATTTCTGGCGCTCCAGCCGCATGGTCGCCGTCCCCGGGACAATCAGCATCACGGAGTTCCCGTTCTTCTCATTCCTCTTCGCCGACCCTCACGCACACATCTTTGCCATGCCGTTTGCCTTAGTGGCAATCGGTTTGAGCCTTGCCGTCGCGCTCGCCCTGTACGACCGGCGCAACCGGGTGTCACTCGCCCTGCCCTTTGGCGCTCTCGCTCTTACGCTTGGCGCGCTGTTTGCTGCCCACTCGTGGGACTACCCCACTTTCCTGTTCATCGCCGTCGCCGCTATCGCCATTGCCCTTCTGGCGAGAGGAACTGCCCCCAAGGCGACAATCATATGGACTCTCATGGCTGCCGCACTGCTTGTCGCTGTTAGCTTTGTCCTCTTTGCCCCCTACCACGCCGCCAACGCCACTTTCTATACCGAGATCGTTGGAAGCAACGAGCAGACCCCCGTCCGCTCCCTCCTCGCTATCTTCGGCTTGCCCTTGCTGATAATCGTCATCTCTCTGCGCCCGGCTGTGTCCATCGCGCTCGGCCTCCCGGGCGCGGGGCTTCGCGACCTGCTGAGAGAAATCCGATTGCGAACATGGCCCCCTGAAGACACGGGCAGCGCATTCCTATACCGGTTGGGCAGCGTGGTCGGTGGCGGCGTCCTCATCGCGGGAATCGTCGCGCTGTTCATCATGGGTTTCAGCAACGTTGTAATCACCGGCGTGTTGGCCGCGATAACCCTCGCCCTCACGCTCTCTGCCCGCCTGCCACTCCCCGTCAGGCTTTCATACGGCGCGGCATCCCTCGCCTTTGGCCTCATCGCCGCTGTCGATGTCCTTGCAATCCAGGATCACCTGGTGCGGATGAACACCATCTTCCGTGTCTACCTGCAGGCTTGGCTCCTGCTCGGCATCTCGGCAGCCTTTCTGCTCTGGTGGATGCTCCGCTCCGGCGGCACGTTGAGGATGCCCGGCATCGGCCGCATCTATCGAATCTCGTTCTACGCCATTTTGGCCGTTGCTGTAATCGGCGTTTCCATCTACCCGGTGCTCGGAACGAAAGCGCGCCTCGCGGACCGCATCGACACGACCATTCCGTTGACTCTGGACGGCTCAGCCTACATGCAGGACGGAACTAACCGCGACGTTGATGATACTGAAATCGTCCTGCGCCATGAGTTGGACGCTCTTCTCTGGCTGCGGGAGAACGCAGACGGCGTGCCGGTCATCGCTGAGGCTGGACTCCCGCCGGTGCAGAACGACACCCCCTACTACCGCATCCAGTCGCGTGCCGCCATGTACGCCGGCCTCCCAATGATCGTTGGCTGGCCATGGCACCAGCGCCAACAGCGCGGCATCGGCATCGCGGAGCCGGAGATCGACCGCAGACAGGCAGATGTGAGGAACCTGTATTCCTCCGGCTCCCCGACCATCATCCAACGCATCCTGGACGAATATGATGTCGGCTACGTCCTCGTCGGCCAGACGGAGCGCGCCTACTATCCCGAGGAGACCGTCGCAGCCCTCGAACGGCATCCACGACTCAAACTCGCCTATGAGAATGAAGCGGTTCGCGTATATGAAGTACTACAACGCTGAGTCCGGTCGGTTTGGCAATTCGGGCGCGAATGCCCAATACTAATCACAGCAGTTTCGCTAGCGAGGTACTTGCTTGGCCGACGTCATCGCAATCATCCGGGATATCGTCATCATCGTCTGGGGTGTGCTTGGCATACTCGTCTTCCTCGCTATCATCCTCGTTGCCCTCAGCATCTTTCGAGCCCTCAAGCCGATCCTCGAAAATGTCCGTGGAACAACCGGAGAGGTTCGCACGGCCACGCGCCTCGTGACCGACGCCATCATCCGCCCCGCCGTCCCGGTCATCAGCTTCTACACAGGAATCCGGCAGGGCTTCCGTGTCCTGCGCCGATTTGGCCGCCGAGGCCAGGGCTGACCGTTCTCACTATTGGGCAACATCTAGAAACTGCCTTATAATTGCTTCGAGAAGCCTCGGGCGCACCATTAATACAATCCGGGCGAGGGAGCAGCGCTATGGTTGAACAAGATGACAATGGCAATGCCAATGCCCTGACTTTCCTGTTGGGCATCGTGACCGGTGTGATCGTTGGTGTTGTTCTCGGCGTGCTTTTCACGCCGCAGTCCGGCTCCGAGTCGCGGGCCGATATTCGCGGCAGAACGCTCGGCCTGCGTGAGCGCGCCCGCAACATCGGCGAAACAGGGAATGATGCGCTTCGTGACGCCATCTCCGAGGGCCGCGACGCCGCCATGCGTGCCGGGCAGGAAATGCAGGACTGGATTCAGCACAACCGGTGCGACGGTTCCGCAACCTAGACTCGCCAACTACCGCCAGCCCTGAACCCAAAACGCCCCATCCGTGGACAGGGCGCTATTCCCCCGCCGTTCACCCTGAGCCTGTCGAATGGCGAGCTTGTCGAAGGGCCCTACTCCGGTGCGACGCCCGTCAGCGCCTCTCTCAGCGCCGGCTCTTGCTCCTCTCGCGTAAGCGCTAGGACAACCTGGCCCGCCTCAAGCTGCAGACCGTTCTCCGGTGTTCTCACCGATTGATCTGTGCACACAATCAGGATAATCTCGCTGTCCCCGGGCAGCCGCAGCAAGCTGACCTCTTCTCCAAGCAGCGGCGAGTCTCCCGTCACCTCAACCTGGCACAGCTCCCGTCCCGTCCCGCGCAGCGACAACACCTGCGTCAGAGGTTGCGACGGCATCTCCTGCGCGATCTGCGACATGATCACGTCCGTTGAGTTCACGGTAGCGTCCACGCCAAGAATGCTGAATATCTCCCTGTTCCGCGGATCGTTGATGCGCGCCACCGTTCTCGGTACCCGGAAACGCGCCTTGGCAACCTGGCAGGCAATCAGGTTGTCCGCGTCGTCGCCTGTTACGGCCACAAACACGTCCGCCCTGCCCGTCCCCGTATCCTCCAGCACACTCACCTCGCAGCAGTCGCCCTGGTAGCTTGCGCTGCCGAGATCTTCGGCGATGACGGCGCAGCGGTGTGTATCCTTCTCAATGCACAAGACTTCATCCCCGTTGGCCAGCAGGGCTTGAGACAGTCCGAAGCCAACTTTACCCCCGCCCGCCACAATCACGTACATATCGCTATTCGTCCCCCGCTGACCCGTCTGACTCGTCAAAGATCATTTCCCGCATAAGGCCCGTCACGAACCGTGGGGAACTGAGTGTCTGAAGACCCAGCTCTCGGAAAACGTCTGCGCGGCTATCGTCATACACACGCGCAACCACGCGGGGCACCTTGAAGATGTGCTTTGCGACCTGCGCGGCCATCAGGTTTCGGTTATCGCCCTGCGTCACTGACACGAACACGTCCGCGTTTTCTATTCCCGCTCGTTGCAGGGCCGCCGAATCAAGCCCATCACCGATGATTGCGTTCCCACGGAATTGTGCCGTGAGACGCCGGAAAGCGTCCTGCCGCACGTCTATGATTGTCACGTCGTGGCCTTCGTCGGTCAGGCTGCGAGCCAACCCTGACCCCACTCGTCCGCAGCCCATAATCAGAAATCTCATTGTTGGCCTATTCCCTGTGAATTCGCCCGGTCAGCGAGCGCCGTTCTGGTTGATGGGCGCGCGGAGAATCCACAAAGCCGATGGGACGTGCTGCAACACGTGTGCAGTGGAGGAACCCAGGCTGTAATCTCCATAGCGCCTCTCGTGGTCGATGCCCATAATCACAAGGTCCGCGCCGCGCTCCACAGCCTCCGTCACAATCGCCGGTCCGGCCTGGCGAGCCTGCAGCAGTTCCGTGGCAACGCTCGTCTTCTTGTGCGGCCAATGGTCTTCAATGTCCTTCAGGATCCGCTCTCCGTTCCGGACTTGCTCGTCCATGGGAGCATCCAAAGGCACTGCCCGCGGCACCTCAATGATATACAACACGTGCACGCGACCGGATGACTCTCGCGCCACCTCGCCCGCCACCTTCAGGGCAGACTCATCCAGTGAAGATCCGACGAGCGGTACAAGAACGGTCTGCGCGGTGGGCAACCCACCTTTCCCGCCAAACAGGCTCGCGAACGATTCAACCCACGACCCGGAACCTGTCTGCCTCCGTAAGTTCCTCATGACCGCCTCAGCTAACCTTCCGCGCCGAGCGATCGGCCACCAATCAAATGCAGGTGGAGGTGCGGCACGCTCATATGCGCGTCCGGGCCGCAGTTGATCGCGAGGCGGTACCCGGACTCGGAAATGCCTTCGGATTCCGCCAACCGATTCGCAACGCCCGTGAGTGTCCCCATGACCGGCATCTGAGCGTCCGTGATTTCCCCAACGCTCGGAATATGCTCAGTTGGAATTATCAGGATATGGACGGGCGCGCGCGGGCTGATGTCTCGGATAGCAAAAGCCTGGTCATCCTTGTGCAGGAACTCGCTCGGTATCTCCCCGTCGCGAATCCGACAGAATAGACAGTCTTCTGACTCTGTCACCGCCCGGCCTCCACGCCTACCCTGTCAGGCTGTACGTCGCCTCGGCCTCTGCCACACGCTCATCCTTCTTCAGCTTGTCCAGGTGCGTGCGCACATTACCGGCCGCAGCGCGGCGCAGATCCCTTTTCAGGTTCCGCGGATAGATGTCCTTGACCATCTCATCGACCTTCTCAATTCCCTTTTCCAGCGAGGAAACCACTTGCTCTTCGCGCTCCTGTCGATGTGACATGTACCACGCGACAAGTCGACGCCCTCGCGGCGGCGCTACCACCCCGCCATGCGCCGGAGCAATCGTGTCCACCCGCAGCTTGGACAGCTTGCCGAGAGTCTTCATGTACTCGTACAGATCCTGAACGGACGAGGACGACGAACCTAAAATCGTGTCCCCGGTGAACAGTATCCGCTCAGCTGCCAGGTGATAGCAGACATGATCGACAGCGTGGCCCGGCGTGAACAGCGCTCGTACAGCGGTTCCCCCGCCCGTTCTCAGCATCTCCCGTGACTTGAGAGGAACAACGAGCTCGTCCTCATGCCCCAGGACGCTGCGCAACTGCTTTGCCAGCTTGGGATGACAGCGCACAGGCGCTCCCGTCGCTTCCTGGATCCGATCGATGCCGCCGGTGTGGTCGCCGTGGCCGTGAGATATGAGGATTCCCCCGATCTTCGGTGAGCCGAGCCCTTCCCAGTACTCAAGGATCTGCTTCGTCCACGAGCGATCATGTTCGCCCGTATCCAGTATCAGCATCTCCTCTGACGGATCGCCGATGAAATAGATGGTGGTTCCGCCCGGATGCATGTAGTGGGTATCCGCGATATGGCACGCGTAAACGTGGTCACTGATCTGCGTCATTTCTACTCCTCACGGTTATCCGCCGCCCGATTCATGGTGCAGGCAACGCGAACGACTTTAGCGCGGCGGCAAGCGATGGTCAACGCCCATCCTGCCCTTTTCCGTCAAACTGCTCAAACTGCAGGTCTTCAAATTCCTTGTCCAATCCTGCCAACACAAGCACGTCGCCCTTGCCAACCTTTTCGAATCTGTCCGGCTGAATCAGGGCTTCATTCCGATTGCGGATGATGAGCACCACGCTCAGTTCATTCGCCTGGCGAGGATGCACCAGGCCAAGTTCCTCGATGGTTCTTCCCGCCATCCCGTCATTGACCACCACCGTGCTGATTCCGTAGTCGCGGCCCAGCTCAAAGTAATCCTGAACGCCCTTGAATGACAGGCTATGGGCAAGCCTCTCGGCCGTATCGAGTTCCGGGAACACCACCCGGTCCGCTCCCAGCTGCCTGAGCGCGTTCCCGTGCAACTCATCCCGCGCCCGGGCGACCACATCCTTCGCGCCGAGTGTCTTCAGCAAGACCGTGGTTAACAGGTTGGTTTGGATATCGCCGCCAACCGCGACAATCACGGATTCGGATTCCGGTACGCCGAGTTCGATTAGTGCTGCGCGGTCGCTCACGTCAGCAACCATCACGTGCTGTAGCAGCGCCGCCGATTCTCGCACCCGGTTGGGATCCTTATCAACGGCAAGCACGTCGATGCCTTTCAATTGAAGGTCGCGTGCAACCCGCTGCCCGAACCGGCCGAGTCCCAGAACAGCTACCTGCCCTTTTGCCACGTCAGTACCCTCCGCTGAGGCGATCCTGTACTAGCCTATCCTAACTTCCCCTTCCGGGTAGCGGAATCGCGCAAATCTCTCCCGGTGAGCCAGCTCAAGCGCAAGGAAGAAAGGCGCAAAACGGCCAACACACATAGAGAGAATAATCACGCTCTTCCCAAAATCGGACATCCCCGGAATCGTCCCGGTTGAGAGCCCAACGAGCCCGAACGCCGAAACCACGTCGAACAGAATCTCTACGAAGTGTGCCTGTTCAACGATGTCCAGCAGCAGCGCCACTGAGTTGACCCACACAAAGGCGAAGCTCGCAATCGTGATGGCCCGCCGCACCTGCACATCCGCAATCTCCCGACCGAAGATAGACGCCTGGGTGAGGCCTCGAATACTCGTCACCACTGACGTGAACATCACCATGAAAGAGTTGATCTTGATGCCGCCTGTCATTGAACCCGCCGCCCCGCCGATCAGCATCAACCAGATGAGCATGAAGAGCGTGTGCTCATACGTCTGGTCCACTCCAAAAGTGCTGAAGCCGGACGTCCGGTTCCCCACAGCCATAACAAGACTGTCCCAGATGCGATTCGGTATGGGCTGAGAGCCCAGGGTCGCAGGGTTGGACCACTCGGTAACAAGGATGCCGATGAAACCGGCAGCCGCAACGCCCACCATGCCTGCGATAACGACCTTCACGTCCAGAGGAAGGGTCAGCCATCGCTTCTGCCGGTAAATGACTATGAGAATTGCCGCGCCCGTCGCTCCAACGAACGAGAGCATCGTGATTGGCCCGGCCACCAGTATCGAATAACGGTATTCAAAGAGGCTCGGCGCGCCCCCCGTAATATCGAAACCCGCGTTGTGGAATGCGGATACCGAATGGAAGAGCGCAAACCAGCCCGCCTCGCCCGGGCCATGCCCGGCAACAAGGAAGCCAACTATCAAAACGACGAAACCAATCAACTGCAGGACGATTGAGATTCGGATAACTTCTTTCGCCTCTTGACTGACGCTCCCAAGTGAGCCGCCCCCAAGCGTTGCTCTCAGCGACTGCCGGTCGGACAGCGATGCCCGCCGCTCGCGTCCAAAGATGATGATTGCAAGGCCGGCAACATACCCAAGCCCCCCAACCTCGATCAGGAACAGGATGATGAGGTGCCCGTAGATCGACCAGTATTCGCCGGTCTCGACGAGAATGAGTCCCGTGACGAAAGAGGCGGACGTCGCCGTGAAAAGCGCCGTGATGAAATCGGTCGCTGTGCCGTCAGCAGTCGCCCACGGCATCAACAAGAGTGTCGTTCCAAGCGCGATGAGCAGGGAGAAGAATAGCGATATCCGAACGTACGGCGTACTCAGGAATCGGGGCAGTCTCGGAGCGTTCGGTCGGCTAATGGCGAGTCGGCGAGATTGAGTGCCAACGGAGCGGCGCACAAGCCGCTCTCGGGGGCGCTGTCGATTATCGACCCCCATGGCAGACTAACCGTCAGCCCCATCGAAAGGTGTCACGCAACGATTGTAAGCCCTGCCCGCAACCCACCTGCACCCCAAAGAAAAGAGGCACCCCATTGGGACGCCCCTCATCGTCTGGTTACTGGAAGACCCTAGCTCTTGAACCCCGGATCTTCGCCCTCTTCCATCATCGTGATTGCGCGCTCTGCAACCTGTTTGAACACGTCATACGGCTGCGCGCCGACAAAGAAGAAGCGCCCGATAACGTAGGCCGGAATACCCGTGACGCCGATGTTCAGCGCGTCCTGGTACTGCCGCTCAACCTCTTCCTTGTACGTGCGATCCTCAATGTGCTTGTGCATCGTCGGCCAATCGAGACCAACTTCCTCGGCGATGGGCTTGAGGTTCTCAACCACGCTAAGATCGACGCCGTCGCCCCAATAAGCGCGGTAGGCGGCCTCATGGAACGCCTCGCCCGCGCCTGCCTGCTTGGCGGCCTCGGTCGCCTCCAATGCAAGTCGCGTGTACGGCACGCGCTCCGGCCTGTTCATGACGATGCCCGCGGCCTCTGCGGCCTGCTGCACGGGTGAGTTCGGATTGTTGTACCGCTCAGGTCGGGCAATGCCCTCCGGCGGCAGATCGGGACGCAGGAAAAACGCGCGATAGTCTATCTCGACGTTGAAGTCCTGCTTCAGCTTATCGACCCGCTCCTGGCCGATGTAGCACCACGGTCAAATGTAGTCGTACCAGACCGTAACCGGAAGAATCGTTGCTGATGCGGTCGCCATAATGAACTCCCTTGCTCGCGAGCCCCGCCCCGAGTGACTCCCTTACTATACGCCCCCCGCAACGGCCTTTGTACTACATCGCTCCCTTTGCCCAACCCCATCGACCTCCCTTACCATTGCGCTTAGGCATATGACAGCAACAGGCAACGATTCAGACGAACCAAAGAGCGGCGCGCGTCAACGCGCGCAGGCGGAATCCTATATAGACCGCCCGGAGACGGCTGTTCCGAGCAGAGCAGCCAGAAACGCCGGGCTCTTCCTGGTACTCACCGCGCTCGTGACGTTGGTCGCGGTCGCGGGACGTGTAGCGGCAGATGCGGACCGGGACACCGTTCAAGAGACGCTGGCTGCAATCGCTGATAGCAGGTTCCCCTACGCCCTGAGTGGTGCTGGCAGGCTCGCGTCTGGCATAACGCTCACGGTGGCCGCGCTCTACCTGTACCGGACATGGATCATCCGTGAGCGACGTGTAACGCCCATTGTCCCCGGCATCCTTGCTCTATCAGGCGTCTTCACCACAATCTCCGGCCTTACCGCAATCCTGCTGACCGCAACCTTGCCCGGTTCGGGCGAATTAGCAAGCTCGATCCATGAGTTCATGGACGGGCTCCATTGGCTCACCGGTGTGGCAGGCTTCTCGATCGTGGGCCTCGCCCTCGTCGTTGTGTCCCCCTGGCAGTACCGGTTTGGCGGAATCCTCCGCACCCTGGCGCCCGTTTCTGCAGTCGTTGGAGCGGTGATGCAATTGATATGGATTCAGGATTTTACCGCCCTGCATCGCGTCTCCGGCATGGTCTTCTTTGTATGGCTCATCGCCATCGGATTGATACTGATTTCAGGCCGCGCGGAACGACAGGTTCGTTCATGGATTTCAAGCGGTAATGCTCGTTTCGCGGGCAAATAGCCGAATAGGGCAATTGATATCGCACGAGGTCTGCTATGCGGGTACAATAGGCGAGTGGGAGTGTCTGCGGATTGGTTCAGATTGAGATATCCGCAGGACGCCGACCCCATCGAGCAACTACTGAGGCAGGTGAAACTCTGTGACCACAGTTGACGAGACAATACAGGATGTTGCTCCTGAGTCCAATCAGGAACTCAAGAGCATCGCCCAACAAGACTACAAATACGGTTTCATAACCGAAGTCGAATCGGACACCGTGCCGCCGGGCCTTACCGAAGACACCGTCCGCCTGATTTCCTCCAAGAAGAACGAGCCTGAATGGATGCTGGAATGGCGTCTCAAGGCCTTCCGCCACTGGGAGTCCCTGCTGGACAAGGAGCAGCTCCCGGATTGGGCGCACATCAAGCACCCGCCAATCAACTTCCAGGACATCATCTACTACTCTGCCCCCAAGCAGAAGGAACAACTCAGCAGCCTCGACGAAGTCGACCCTGAGGTCCTGTCCACCTTCGAAAAGCTGGGAATCCCGCTTGAAGAGCAGAAGATGTTGGCAGGTGTCGCGGTCGACGCTGTCTTTGACAGCGTGTCCGTCGCCACCACCTTCAAGGCCAAGCTCGCCGAACTCGGCATCATCTTCTCCTCGTTCTCGGAGGCAATCCAGGACCACCCGGACCTCGTACGCAAGTACCTTGGCTCCGTTGTCCCCTACACTGACAACTTCTATGCCGCCCTCAATGCCGCCGTTTTCTCCGACGGCTCCTTCTGCTACATCCCAAAGGGCGTCCGTTGCCCCATGGAGCTCACCACCTACTTCCGCATCAACACCGAAAACAGCGGCCAGTTCGAGCGCACGCTGATCGTCGCGGACGAGAGCTCATTCGTCAGCTACCTTGAGGGCTGCAGCGCCCCCATCCGTGATACCAACCAGCTTCACGCCGCCGTCGTTGAACTCGTCGCTATGGACGACACCGAGATCAAGTACTCCACCATCCAGAACTGGTACCCCGGCGACGAGAACGGCAAAGGTGGCATCTACAACTTCGTCACCAAGCGCGGCAAGTGCCTGGGCGCGCGCTCCAAGATTTCATGGACGCAGGTTGAAACCGGCTCCGCCATCACCTGGAAATATCCCAGCGTCCTCCTTCAGGGCGACGACTCCATCGGCGAGTTCTTCTCTGTCGCCCTCGTCAAGGGACGTCAACAGGCCGACACCGGCTCAAAGATGACCCATATCGGCAAGCGCACCAAGAGCACCATCATTGCCAAGGGTGTATCCGCCGGGCAGGCTGAAAACACCTACCGCGGCCTTGTGCGCGTCAACCCCGGCGCAGACGACGCCTGGAACTTCACCCAATGCGACTCCCTCCTCATCGGCGATCAGTGCGGCGCGCACACCACCCCATACGTTGAAGTCAAGAACAAGTCGGCTTACCTGGAGCATGAGGCCTTTACCTCCCGCGTCAGCGAGGACCAGCTCTTCTACTGCAACTCGCGCGGCATCTCCGTTGAGAAGGCCCACTCCATGATCATCAACGGGTTCTGTGAAGAGGTCTTCAAGAAGCTGCCCTTTGAATTCGCCGTTGAGGCCACGCGGCTCCTTGAGCTCAACCTTGAGGGCACCGTCGGCTAGACAGCCTGTAAACGGCAATCCGGCAAGCACCAAATGACCACCACAAGCCCGCTCGATACATACCTCACAGATTTCGCAGGCGCCGCACGGGATTACCAGGCCGCGCGCGCCGGCCGCGACCCTGAATGGATTGCGGACATTCGCGCCGAGGCCTTGGATAGCTTCCAGGAACTCGGCCTCCCCACTACCCGTCGCGGCAATGAGGAATGGAAATACACGGACATCCGTCCCCTGGTTCGTCAGGGATTTACGGCGCCCACTCTCGTGGAGCCCGATACGACAACCGCCCTTGACCTCGACTCCCTAAACGTCGGCGACTCCTCGTGGCATCGTGTCGTTATTGTCGATGGCCGATACACGCCGGAGCTTTCCGCTTTGGACAGCTTGCCGGACGGCGTCGTCACGGGAAATCTCGCTGAGGCCGTGCATTCTCAAACAGATGCGGTCCGCGCTCATCTGACCCGCCTTGCAGACCACAAAGAGCAGGGCTTTACCGCCCTCAACACTGCCCTCGCGGCGGACGGCGCGCTCATCCTCCTTCCACGCATGGCCGCGGTCGAGGAACCCATCCAGATTGTCTATGTTTCCACCGAGCAAACCCAGGGAACGGCATCTATGCCCCGCACCCTGATCATCGCCGGAGAGGACAGCTCCGCGTCCATTGTGGAGACACACGTCTCTATGTCTGACGACGCCCATCTCACCAACGCCGTCACGGAAATCGTCGTCGGTGCGGGCGCGAGCATCTCCTACTGCAAGGTCCAGCAGGAGAGCGAGGCCACCTACAACGTCTCAACCACGCAGGTTGAGGTCAATGAGAACGCTAACTTCCGCTCAATGGCCATCGACATCGGCGGTCGGCTTACCCGCAACAATCTCACCGTCATCATGGCGGGCGAGGGATCGAACAGTGATATTCGGGGTGCGTACGTCATCAGCCGCGACCAGCACGTGGATAACCAGGTCATCGTCGACCACCTCGTCGGTCACAACGATATGAACGAACTCTATAAGGGAATCCTGGACGGCCATGCCCGCTCCGTCTTTCATGGCAGCATCATCGTCCGCCCCAACGCCGCCAAGGTGAACGCGATGCAGGTGGATAAGAACCTGCTGCTCTCCAATGATGCGGAGGCGGACACCAAGCCCGCGTTCTGGATCTATTGCGATGACGTCCGCTGTGGTCACGGCGCGGCATGCGGCAACCTTGACGATGATTCTATGTTCTACCTGCTGAGCCGCGGGATTGAAGAGGAAGATGCGCGGATGATGCTTATTCGCGCCTTCGTCTCAGAGATTGTGGATGCCATCCGGGAGCCGTCCATTCACGACCACGTTGCCGCGCTCATCGCAGACAAGCTGGATAATCTGTAATCGAGAATTTGCATCGTTGTGAATGATTTAGAGGGGACGGAAACGCCCCGTCCCGGCAAAGGAGTGGAGGTGCCATGACCACGGATTCCGCGCCGCTCCGAATAGCAGTTGTCGGCTCTACAGGCTCGCTCGGCCAGATCGTCCTCTCAGTTGCCCGTTCCCTTGGCGACAACGTCAAAATCGTCGGCCTCGCCGCAGGTTCCAACCTTGAGCGCCTTGCCGAACAGATTCAGGAATACCGCCCTTCCCTTGCGGGTTTCGCTCGTGGACGATGGCGTACCGATGTACCGGAGGGCGTGGAGTTCATGTCCATCAATGACATGGTCTCTTCGCCGGATGTCGATATGGTCGTCATCGCCAACGTCGGACGAAACAGCCTTGAAGCCGCATGGGCAGCCATTGACGCGGGAAAGCGCGTCGCCATCGGCAACATAGACACCCTGTACATCGCCGGCGCGCTTCTAACGCGCCGCGCCAAAGAAACCGGCGCGACTATCTACCCCCTCGATGACGAGCCGATGGGCGTCTGGCAGACCTTGTGGGGCGAAAACACGGAATCCGTCCGCCAGGTCACCATGACCTCAACGTGGGGCACAGTCCAGGCCCGCCGCCTGCCCCGTCACGGTACGCAGCTTCCCTCCACGATGCCGAACGCCCGCCCCGCCCGGGCTGTCGGACGCAAACGCGCAATCGATGCCTCCACGCTCATGGTCAAGGCAACGCAGGTCGCTGTGATCAACTCCCTCTATGACATCCCGCTCGAGAACATCAATATCCTTTTCCATCCGCAGGGCCTCGTGCGCGCCCTGACCGAGTTCAACGATGGCTCCGTCAAGTCCGCGCTTTTCATCCCGGACATGCGCGTCCCCGTCCAGCTTTCCCTCGCCTACCCGCACCGGTGGGCGAACGCGGAAATCAATCGCGTCGACCTTCTCGAAGAGGGCCGCCTGTCTTTTGAACCTCTGGAACATGAGCTGTTCCCTTGCTACCAGATCGCTATTGATGCGGCCCGACAGGGTGACACCTACCCCGCCGTCGTCGCGGCAGCCAACGACGCCGCTATTGAACTCTTCCTCTCTCAGCAGATTGGACTAACAGACATCCCCAAGATCATTGATCGCGCCGCCAACGCTCACCGCCCCCAGCCCCTTGATGACCGCTCAAGCATCATTGAGGCAATGGACTGGGCAAAGACCTATGTTGGAGGCCAGGTTCCGGAGTAATCGCCGGAGCACTGTTAGCTTCATTCGGTATATAGACGCCATCAATCCAACGGAGGACGAATGAATCATTGGCGAGCGCTCATTATTGCCCTCCTCGCCGTGGCACTCACTGCCACGTCAATCGCATGCGAAGACGAAGAAGAACCCCTACCAACTGCCCAGCCGACACGTGCGCCGGAAGTGACAACAACGGTCACCGCTCTTCCAACAGCCACCCCTGCTCCCACCGCGACACCTGAGCCAGCAGCCACCGCCACGCCGCGCCCCGAGCCAACAGCCACGCCGCAGCCTGATCAAGAAGTGCTGACCATCCTCTATTGGCAGGCGCCAACCCTGCCCTTCCCCTATCAGGCGTCCGGCTTCAAGGATCGGGACGCGGGAGCCATCGTGCTTGAGCCCCTGGCCGTTATCGACCCCAACGGCAACCCCGTTGCACGACTCGCCGAGGAGATTCCCTCCACCGAAAATGGCGGCATCTCTGAAGACGGTCTCACCATCACATGGCGACTGCGTGAGAATCTCAAGTGGTCCGATGGGAGCGACCTCACTGCTGATGACGTTGTCTTCACCTGGCTCTATTGCACAACTGAAGGGATTGGTTGTCTCTCTGAACACACCTTCAGCGCCTTTGAGTCTGTTGAGGCCGTGGGCGACCGGGAAGTCGTCTTTACCCTTGGAGAAGAGTCCAGAAACCCGGTATTGCTCCTTGCAGGGACTAACACTCCGATCATCAGCAGGGCCCAGTTTGAGGACTGCATCGCCACAGCCACACCCAATTGCGATGAGCAGCACCGAGTTCCCATCGGCTCCGGCCCGTATCAAATCGTTGAGTTTACCCCGAACGATCGAGCAGTCTTTGAACGCAATCCGCACTATTGGGACGGACGGCCGCATTTTGACCGCGTCGAGCTTATCGGTGGAGGCGACGCCGAGTCAGCCGCGCAGGCCGTCCTTGTAGATGGAACCGCGGACTATGCCTGGAACCTGCAGGTGACCCCGGCTCAACTAAATCTGTGGGTTGCCAACGGGCGCGGCGAAATCGTCACGGCATTCGCAAGCGATGTCGAACGCATCGTCGTCAACCAGACGAATCCCCACACGGAGAACGTGGACGACCGCTCGGAGTACCTTGGCGGAGAGAACCCACATCCGTTCCTGACGTTCACGCCCATCCGAAAAGCCATGTCCATGGCCATAGACCGCCAGCGTATCGTTGATGATCTCTACGGATCCGGAGGTGAGCCGACCTGCAACCTCGCCACGGCGCCGGAACGGTTTGTCTCCGAACGCAACGATGGCTGCCTTGTTCAAGACATCGAGGGAGCCAAGGCCTTGCTCGACGAGGAAGGCGTAATTGACTCAGATGGTGACGGCATCCGCGAGTACAACGGTGTCCCGCTCAGTCTGACATACCAAACCACGGTCAATGCCGTTCGTGAAGGCACGTTCGCTCTGATCCAGGGTTGGTGGGCTGAGATCGGCATCGAGAGCCAGCTGATTACACATGATGCCAGCATCTTCTTCGGTGGCAACCCCGCCGAACATACAGAGTCATATCGTCGCTTTATCGCGGACGTCCAGATGTATACAACCGGCACCGGCCTGGATCCGGCAAGCTACTTTTCCTCATATCAGTGCGACCATATCCAGTCGCGCGAAAACATGTGGGCAGAAGAGAATAACGCTCGCCTGTGCAACGAAACCTACGATTGGCTATACATGCAGCTAGATGGACAATCCGAAAGCGAACGTGAAGCCACCGTGCGTGCCCTCAACGATGCCATCGTGATTCCGGCATACGAGATTCCGCTCGTAAACCGTGGGTTCGTCTCAGCCAAGGCAACCTCCCTTCAGGGTATTGTCATGAACGCGTGGGACAGCGAACTCTGGAACATCGCAGACTGGTATCGATAGGCGATCGGCCGTTAAACCTGCGGGAATGCACTACTACGACCTCCATTCTCACTCCGTCGCCTCCGACGACTCCCGCGCGACGGTGGAACAGTACCTGAAATGGATCGGCACGCTGAGGAAGCGCGGCATGAAAGTGGACGGCATCGTCCTTACTGAACACCGTCAGTTCTCCCTCGATGCGGATTACTCCGCATTGAGCGAGCAATTCGGCATCACCGTCTTGAGAGGGGCGGAGCTCGACACCCGCCACGGGCATTTCCTCGTCTACGGAATCTCCGACAAACTGGCAGATGCAATCGATCCAACAGATGTCGCAATGGACCCGTTTCAGCTAATGGAAACAGCTGAGGCGAACGGCGCAATCGCCATTCCCGCCCACCCCGGACGCGCCGGTATCGGCCTCGCCGCGTGGATCTTTGACGGAATAGAGTTCCCTCAGGTATCCATCGTCGAGCGCCTGAATGGCGGCAACCGGCCGGAGGAAGCCGACGCAGCCGAGAAATTGGTGGCAGAAAAAGGCTACTCTGGAATCGGCGGCAGTGATGCCCACTTTGTCAGCGCCATCGCTCGCTGCCTCACGGCATTCGATGCCCCGATCTCGTCCGAGACAGAGCTTGTCGAGGCCCTGAGATCATTGGAGTTCACAGCCGTCCGGCTGGAGGACACACAGGAGTAACCTCTTCTTGGGGAACGGGAGGAACACGGAGTAATGACAACATCCGACGCGGCGGGGACAGATGCGGCCACCCCGCTGATCACGTTCAACGAGGCCATATTGCACGTCGAACAGATGACGGGAGTCATTGAGTTGACGCAGGAGATGGTCGACCGTTATATCGAGCTAACCGGCATTCCCAAGATCGAACTGGGGGACGGTGAGCGACAGGAAGCCCCCATGGCCATGCTCAACGTCTTCTTCACCAGGAACCAGGAACGGGGAGCAGACGTTAACTTGGAGGGCGCAACCGTCGGCCTCAACGCCGGTCGCGCCATTGAACTCCACGCTCCAATCTACGTCGGAGACCGCCTCAATCGCTACGCCGTCCTGCAGGATGTCTACTCCAAGACCGGCCGCTCCGGCACGATGGCCTTTGAGGTCTGGGAGATACTCTTCCGCAACGACGCGGGCGAGCTTGTCGCTCGCGCCCGCGACTCCATGGTCTATCGCGCGCCCGGCGTTCCGCCCGCGAGGAACGGGGAGGCGCAATCATGACTGATATGCAAGTCCACGCGGACATCGGCGATGAGGTCCCGCCCATCGAATGGACACCCGACACGTCGTGGGTCAAGGACATGATGGCGCTCTCGGGCTGGCTCAATGACAACGACACCGAGCGAGGCTCCATGAACGGGCTCAGCCGGTTCACGGACGAGGAGACCGCCCGCAGTGAGGGCTTCAACAGCATGATTGTCCCGGGCAACCTAGGCATGACGGCCATGGAAACCGCCCTACAGTGTTGGCTGCCCAATGGCCGCATCGAAAAGCTCGACTGCGTCTTCCGGATGCCCGTCAACCAGGGCGAGACATACACCGCCACCGGAGTCGTCACCGACCGTCACGACGAGCCCGACCGTGTCATCCTTGAGATAGACGTATACCTGCTGCGCGCAGACAACCAGCGCCCGCAGGGAGGCACCGCGGTCGTTACTATCGCGACAGGATAAACAGGAATCAACAGATCCCTACCCTGGGCAAAGCTGATCCAATAAGGAGGATTCAGGAATGGCAATCTACTCAATAAACGGCAAGACGCCTCAAATTGATCCCACCGCGTGGATTGCCCCGTCGGCGAGCGTCATCGGCGATGTGGTAATCGGGCCCAACGTCAGCATCTGGTTCAACGCAACCCTGCGTGGAGATTCCGGCCGCATCACAGTTGGTGAGAACACCAACATCCAGGACGGCGCGGTGCTCCATGAGGAAACGACCATTGGCGCAAATTGCGTCATCGCACACATGACCCTCGTCCATCACGTCAGGACCGGCGACAACGTCCTCATTGCCAACGCCGCAAAGTGCGTCGGCGCGCCCGGCCCCGCTGAAATCGAGATCGGAGACGGCGCAATCGTCGGCGCGGGTTCTCTTGTCACGCCCGGTACAAAGATCGAAGCGAACACGCTTGTGATGGGCAGCCCCGCCAAGCCCGCCCGTGAGGTTGATGATCGCTTGCGCGGCGTCCAGCAGGGCCCACTACAGGCTTATCTCAAGAGCAAAGACGACTACAAAGGCGACTCATTCCAGCAAATCGGCTAGGAGCCCTGCAACCGTGACTGATACAAGTAATCCGTCACGGCCAGGATCGCGTTATACAGGTATGCAATGTACTCGTGCAGCGGCAGATCGAGCGGCCTGATTTCCTCGCGCCGGTCCGCATACTCCTGCGAACCAAGAGTCTCAAACGTCGCCCGAACGACAAGCTCATAGATCTCCCCGTCCGGGCAGACGACGATAGGCCCGCGATCCGGCGACTCCATCTCGCGCGGTTCCACCTCAATCGCCTCGAGCGGTGAATCGGGAAACACGGCCGGGAATCGCTCAATCTGATCGATAGCAGCCAGAAGTGTCTCTCGCAAATCTCCAACGCTCCGCTGCAAGACGGAATCGCTGCGCGCTCGCAGCGTTAGCGGATCGATGTGCGGTGATGGCGGGGTACCCTGCACCATTCTTCCTCCGGTTTTTCGACATCTCTCTCAATCAATACCACACTACGAGCGTAGCATTGTGTACCTTTTTCTTCGCGCAAGGCGGCACCGGTTCTGTTCATGTGTCTAAATCCCCGTTCACCCTTCGACAGGCTCAGGGTGAACCTCCTTCCGTCATTCCCGCGAAAGCGGGAATCCAGAATCCCGTGTAATTCTGAGCGCAGCGAAGAATCGGGGCCTCCATTCTCTAACACTCCACCGTCGCCCTGGATTTCCCATGCTTGAACAACGAGAATCCCAACCTGCATATCGGCGCTCAGCTTTGACCACCTTTCAGCGAGCGACGTATCATGAATAGGTTGCGATCGTGCCCGGCAACGTAGCTCAGCGGCAGAGCGGGCGCTTCATAAGCGCTAGGTCACAGGTTCGAATCCTGTCGTTGCCACCACACGAGACACATGCCGAAGCGCGACGGCCAAAACCGTCGCGAACGATCCGTCTCCGCGCGAGCTTGAACTGCGACGCGATGGAGAACGGAACGGGCCGGGGCAAACGGTGGGCGGTTAGCTCAGCTGGTTAGAGCGCTTCCTTCACACGGAAGAGGTCACAGGTTCGAGTCCTGTATCGCCCACACTCCTTGTAATCATGGTTGCGGAAAGCCGTTAGAGCAATGGAGCCTACAGAACTTGCCCGCCGGCTTTACCTCGCGGCTCCCCCATAGACAACAGGCATTACATGACTGATGTACTATGTGCTCATCCGGCTATTCATCAATCCGGGAGGCTTTCAACGGGAAGGCCTCGCAACCGCAAGCAGCACAGAGAGGTGCATTGATGAAGGTCACATCAGGCGTTCCGGGTTCTCCTATCGGGGTGGGGCTCCTTAGAATTCTGGTGCCTGTCCTGCTGTCCTTGGGCATTGCCACTGCCCTTCTCTTTGCAGCCGGCCCTGTCGAGGCAGGTGGACCGGACGGGCTTGCTGTTCCCATCATCCTCGAAGAAAACCGCCCTGCCCCGAGGCTGGCGAAGTTGGTTCCCGGAGGCGGTGCCAATGCGTCCGGCGAAGCCCAACAAAGGTCGTCGGCACAGTCGAACACGCCAGACCTCAACAACAACCCTGGTGTGAACGCGGCCTCCCTGAATTGCATGGGGGCGAATGCACATGAGGGCGAGTGCACCAAGCTCTTTGCCAAGGGAGCGAATGGAACATGCGGAGGTGAAGAGAGACCTTCGATGTCCTTTGAAGATGTCAAGAATCACATCGAATACCGCTGTCATGAGGGTGAAGGTGTATGGGTCAAGTTCCAGCGCGGACGAACAGCGGCCGAACACGAGATGATCAAATATCCTGTCGGACCGTGCGACCGCCAACAGGTTGTATATGATCCGATTCGGGACAAGGAGTTCCTCAGGATCAATGAGGCCTACAGCGAGTCAGAGTGCCATGAACACATCGGCTCCCTCCTTGACGCCGCTCTCGACGCAATGAAACTGGCATGGGGCGACGATCCGGCCGTCGCATTCTGCACCGTGCTTCCCGCGCCCGGGGATACCCAGGGCAACGCCTACGGTCAGGTATACCTGTTCACGCCAAGCGGCGATGGTCACAACGGAACCAACTCGTTAGTCTTCCAGGGCTTGTATGACACAGCAGTCAACTATGCTAGTTCCGCCTCAAGTTGCAACCCGTAGTAAGGCGTGTTGCTCAATTGGGCTCGCCCCATTCAGAGGGCAAAAAACAAGGCCAGTGCTTTTGAAGACTGGCCTACCCTAACGCTTGCCTACCCGGTCTATCCGGGTAAGTATCGGGGTCAAGGCGGCGCACGGGCATTCCTGTATGGAACCATGTTCGGCACATTTGGCGCCCCAAGCGAGAAAGCCACGCCTCTGGGGCCGTTGACTGCAAATATCTGATCGACGAGAGAATCTGACGCCGCCACATCCTGCTTATATGTCAGGGTCGGCGCTGTCAGTCGGGGCTCCGGCTCCGGCGTCGGATCCGGTGTGGGAATAGGCCTCTGCCCGGCCGACGGCTCGGGGGTCGGTTCCGGAGTCGGCGTAGGAGTCGAATTGCCCCGTGCCTCACCCGTTGGCGTAGGAGTGGGACTGAACGTGGGTTCCGGCGTCGAGCCAATCTCTGGATCGGGCGACTGAGTTGGTGTGTCGTCGCGCGTTGTCTCGCGCTCTGAACCTTCTGCCGGATCGCGTGTCGGCTCGCTATTGGAGCTGAGCTCGAGATCAGGTGTTGAGATAACCGTCGGCTGCGGCGTCGGTACAACCTTTGCCCCGGGTGTAACGACAGGTGTCGGCTCCGGAGTGGGAGTAGACGGCGTCCCAGGCGGCGTGGGGGTAGACGTCGGCTCAGGCGGCGTGGGGGTAGACGTCGGCTCAGGCGGCGTGGGGGTAAACGTCGGCTCAGGCGGCGTGGGGGTAGACGTCGGTTCAGGTGTCGTGGGAGCAGACGGCGACTCAGGTAGTGTGGGGATCGGAGTTGGCCCCGGCTGTGTTGGAGGTGTCGGAGAAGTCGATCCTGCGGTGGAACCAAGACCATTCTCTGACCGCTTGCTCGACCCTTCGTCATTCGCGGCGCGAATTGAAACGTGATATGCCGTGCCCGCCTGTAATCCAGTGAGAGTGGCGCTAGTCTGCAACCCGATGAGTGACCGCTCTGTCCATTGACTCGCACTAGTCTTCTTATACGAAATGACGTAGGACGTTATGGCCGGTTTGCCCGTCATGTCCGGCGCGCTCCAGGTGACGTTCAACGCAGAGGTTGGGGAGCTTGGAGAACGCGTTACCGTAGGGGCATCTGGAACGGGCGGGGCCTCATCTTCGTCGGCCACTGTAATGCTCACCGTCATCTCGGCATCGACTATACGACCGTCGCCAATGCCGATGACGCTGAGGCCATCACTCGCCTGAACGACCACCGTGTATTTTCTCTGGCTCTCATAGTCCAGGGATGCGCCCTCGGCCACGGTGATCTGCCCGGTTGCCGAGTTCACTGTAAATTGGGACGACGGAGTCTTCAGCGCATACGTGAGTTCATGTCCATCGAGGTCGATGGCCGTCACCGGGGCGCCCACAGTAGTCCCCGCGGGTGAATTCTCCGCCACCGAGCGCTGCGCGCCCTGTCTGGAGAATTGGGGGGGGTTGTTATCGGCGTTGGTAGCCCCCCCACCGGTTGTTGACCAGACGCTGGCGCCCTCGACGTTATAGGCCCGCACCTGTACTTCGTAGGTCGTGTTCTTCGTCAGCCCGGTCAGCTCGATGCTTGTCGTCGTCGCTGCCAGCTTGCTTATCTCAGTGCCGGGG
This sequence comes from Dehalococcoidia bacterium, assembly GCA_965207115.1. Taxonomy (GTDB): domain Bacteria; phylum Chloroflexota; class Dehalococcoidia; order UBA6926; family UBA6926; genus VXMO01. The sequence continues at coordinate 848,524 of CBDBLR010000003.1, forward strand.
TTGGCGGGGTCATCGTATTTGTAGAGCGTCCACGCGTTGGCGGGGTCACCCTCAACAGCCTTCAAGCGATACTGCGCCTCATAGTTGATGACGGGCAGGCCGCCTGCGGTGTGCTGGGCCGACCAACTCACGTCAAGAATGGTCGTGGGATCAGTAGTCGACTGCGTCAGGGTAGGTGCGTCGGGCTGTGTCGGCACAGTTAGATCGGTCACGTTGATCGTGACGCTCACCGTAGCTGTCTGCCCCTGCACCGCGTATTGCACCGTGCCTGCGTAGGAGTTCGTGGTTTCGTAGTCAATAGTTGCGCCCTGCTTCACACTGATCTGGCCTGTGGCAGAGTCGATAACGAAAGCGTCCGCCGCAGCGCCGCTCAATGAATAGCTGAGTGTCTCGCCGTTGTACGGCGTTCCGGTTATTGGATCGCCCACCGCCGTCCCCGCAGCGGAGTTCTCGGCGATGCTTAGGGTCTCGCTTCTTTGTGCAGTGACCGTGAATGTGCGGGCGACGTACCCGCCATACGGGTCAAGCGCGCCATAAATAATCGTTGTCGAAGCAGGGTTGACGGCGGTTAGCGCCAGGGTATCGGAGTTGTCACCCGTTAGCGCAACTGTAAACACGCCGGGATGAGCGGAGGAGGCCGAATATGTCAGGGTATCGCTGTCGGCGTCCTCGAAGTGCCCGCCAATCTGATTGCCGTTGCCTGCATCGATTAGCGACGGAACGCCACCGGGAAATTGGGCAGTGGTACTGTTCGGCGGTCGATTCGCCGTGCATTCTCCGGCATCCGACCACGAACCCTCACCCTCCAGGCTGGTAAGCGCCCGCACCTGGACTTCATACGTCACGCCCGCATCCAGGTCTGGCAACCTTAGGCTGAGGGGTGTTGCGGGCAGATTGCTGATCTGGCTGCCGGCGTTGTCCGGGTCCTCGTACGTGTAGAGCGTCCACGAGTTTTCAGTTTCACCATCAGCAACCTTCACGCGGTACTGCGCCTCATAGCCGGTGATCGTCGTGCCATTGGCGTCGGGGGCAGTCCACGTCACGTCCAGTGCCGGGTTCGACTGCTTACTAAACTGCGTGCGGGCAAGTGTCGGCGCGTCCGGCTTCCCCGCTTCAAGATCGTTCACATTGATGGTAAGGCTGACCGTGGCCGACTGCCCTTGAACGCTGTAGCTCACCGTGCCCGCGTATGAACTCGTAGCCTCGTGGTCAAGCGTCGCGCCCTGCTTCACGCTGATCTGGCCTGTAGCAGAGTCGATAACGAATGCGTCCGCCGCAGCGCCGGTCAACGAGTAGCTGAGCGTCTCGCTCTTATACGGCGTTCCTGTCACGGGACCGCCCACCGCCGTCCCGACCGCGGAGTTTTCATCCACGCTTCGGCTAACATTCGCCGTGCCGGTGTACGTGACAGTGCGCGAGACGTATCCCCCGTATCCGTCGGAGACGCCGTAAGTGACCGTCGTGGCAGCCGGGTTGACGGCAGTCACCGTCAGTGTGTCGGAATCGTCTCCCGTGATGGCGGTTGTCAACACACCCGGTTGCGCAGGGGAGGCCGAGTAGGTCAGCGTGTCGCTATCGACATCTGTAAACTTGTCGCTGATGTCATAGTCAGTGGCGGCGCCGACGGCGATGCTTGCGTCAGAAAGACCCGTCCCGCTGGTGGTCGGCGGCGTGTTAGCCGTGCCCTCACCGGCATCCGACCACGGCCCTTCACCCTCAAGACTCGTCAGCGCCCGCACCTGGACTTCATACGTCGCGCCCGCCGTCAGGTCCGGCAGATTTATGCTTGTGGTCGTTGCGGCCAGTTTGCTGATCTGGGTGTCGGCGTCGTCCGGGTCCTCGTACGTGTAGAGCGTCCACGAGTTTTCAGTTTCACCATCGGCAACCTTGACCCGGTACTGCGCCTCATAGCCGGTGATCGTCGTTCCCTTGGCGTCGGCGGCCGTCCACTCTACGTCCAGCGCCGGGTTCGATTGTTCGCTGAACTCCGTCCGCGTCAGCGTCGGCGCATCAGGCTTTCCAGCCTCAAGATCGGTCACGTTGATGGTGATGTTGACGACCGCGTCTACGCCGCCCGCGGTGTACTCCATCTTGCCTGTATAGGAACTTGTGGTCTCGTAGTCCAGAGTCGCGCCGGTGGCTACCCTGACTAGGCCTGTGCGGTCCGCGTCGATGGTCCAGAGCCCGGCAGGGAACCCGCTCAGCGAGAGGGAATTCGCGTCCGCCTGGGGATTGCTGGCGATGCGGCCGAACAGTCGACCCACGACCGTTCGGGCGTTTGAGTTCTCGTTGACGGACCAGGTCTCGCTCCGAGTGCCCTTGACATGGACCTTCAAAAAGTTGGTCCCGCCATAGCCGTCGCTGACCTTGAGTGTGATCGCCACATAACTCGTGACCGGATGTCGGAGCACGGTGCGGAATTCCTGGACCCCGTTGTTGGTCCGAATCTCTCCCCTGGCCACAGCGTCGTTATCCGACACAGGTTCGTAAGTGAGGGTATCGCCATCGGGGTCCGGGAAGGACCCTGCATCAAGGGCGTTGCTCCACACTTTCCCCTTGCCGTACTTGCCAGGATTCGTCTCGTAGTATGTGTCCTGCGTCAGGATCCTGTTCGGCGGCGTGTTCGCCGTGCCCTCGCCGGCATCCGACCACGAACCCTCGCCCTCAAGACTGGTCAGCGCGCGTACCTGGACCTCGTAGGTCGCGCCTGCCGTCAGGTCCGGCAGGTTGATGCTTGTCGTCGATGCAGACAGCTCACTGATCTGGTTGTCGGCGTCGTCCGGATCCTCGTATGTGTAGAGTGTCCACGAGTTTTCAGTCTCACCATCGGCAACCTTCACGCGGTACTGCGCCTCATAGCCGGTGATCGTCGTGCCATTGGCGTCGGGGGCGGTCCACTCTACGTCCAGCGCCGGATTCGATTTTTCGCTGAACTCCGTCCGCGCAAGCGTCGGCGCATCGGCTTTGCCCGCCTCAAGATCGTTCACATTGATGGTGAGGCTGGCGGTAGCGGACTGCCCCTGCACCGTCCAGTTCACCTTGCCCGTGTAGGAGTCCTTGGTCTCGTAGTCGAGAGTGGTCCCTGTCTTCACACTGATCTGGCCGGTGCTCGAGTCGATCACGAATGCGTCAGCCGCAGCGCCGGTCAGCGAGTAGCTGAGCGTCTCGCTCTTATACGGCGTTCCTGTCACGGGATCGCCTGCCGCCGTCCCGACTGCGGAGTTCTCATCCACGCTTCGGCTAACATTCGCCGTGCCGGTGTACGTGACAGTGCGCGAGACGTATCCGCCGTATCCGTCGGAGACGCCGTAAGTGACCGTCGTAGCAGCCGGGTTGACGGCAGTCACCGTCAGTGTGTCGGCATCGCTCCCCGTTATGGCGGTCGTGAGTACGCCCGGTTGCGCAGGGGAGGCCAAGTAGGTCAGCGTGTCGCTATCGGCATCTGTGAACTTGTCGCTGATGTCATAGTCACTGGCGGCGCCGACTGCGATGCTTGCGTCAGAAAGACCCGTCCCACTGGTGGTCGGCGGCCGGTTAGCCCTGCCCTCTCCGGCATCCGACCACGGCCCTTCACCCTCCAGGCTGGTAAGCGCCCGCACCTGGACTTCATACGTCGCGCCCGCCGTCAGGTCAGGCAGGTTGATGCTTGTGGTCGATACCGGCAGCGTCTTGGTCTGACCGCCATCGCCATCGTCAATTGTGTAGTCCGTCCAGTTGTTGGGAGTCTCGCCGTCCGCAACCTTGACCCGGTACTGCGCCTCATAACCGGTGATCGTCGAGCCATTGGCGTCGGGGGCGGTCCACTCTACGTCCAGCGCCGGGTTCGACTGCTCACTAAACTGCGTGCGGGTAAATGTCGGTGCATCAGGCTTTCCGACCTCAATATCCGTCACGTTGATGGTGACATTTACGACCGCGTTAACGCCCCCCGCGGTGTACAGAATCTTTCCTGTGTAGGAGCTTGTGGTCTCGTAGTCCAGCGTCGCGCCGGTGGCTACCCTGACTAGGCCTGTGCGGTCCGCGCCGATGGTCCAGAGCCCGGCGGGGAAATCGCTCAGCGAGAGGGAATTCGCGTCCGCCTGGGGATTGCTGGCGGTGCGGCTGAACAGTCGACCCACGACCGTTCGGGCGTTCGAGTTCTCGTTGACGGACCAGGTCTCGCTCCGAGTGCCCTTGACATGGACCTTCAAGAAGTTGGTCCCGCCATAGCCGTCGCTGACCTTGAGGGTGATTGCCACATAACTCGTGACCGGATGTCGGAGCACGGTGCGGAATTCCTGGACCCCGTTGTTGGTTCGAATCTCTCCCCTGGCCGCAGCATCGTTAGCCGACACAGGTTCGTAAGTGAGGGTATCGCCGTCGGGGTCCGGGAAGGATCCTGCATCAAGGGCGTTGCTCCACACTTTCCCCTTGCCGTACTTGCCAGGATTCGTCTCGTAATATGTGTCCTCCGTAAGGATCCTGCTCGGCGGCGTGTTCGCCGTGCCCTCGCCGATGTCCGACCACGGTCCCTCGCCCTCCTCGCTCGTGAGGGCGCGCACCTGCGCCTCGTAAGCCGCGCCCGGCGTCAGGTCCGGCAGGTTGATGCTGGTGGTCGTTGCAGACAGCTCACTGATCTGGTTGTCGGCGTTGTCCGGGTCCTCGTACGTGTAGAGCGTCCACGAGTTTTCAGTTTCACCATCGGCAACCTTCTCGCGGTACTGCGCCTCATAGCCGGTGATGGTGAGACCGTTGGCGGTGGCGGCGGTCCAAGTCACGTCCAGCGCCGGGTCCGACTGCTCGCTGAACTCCGTGCGCGTCAGCGTCGGCGCGCTGGCAATGACGGCCTCGACATCGATCACATTAACCGTGACGTTGATGGCGACGGGCTGACCCTGGATGGTGTATTCCACCTTGCCGGTGTAGGTGCTCTTGGTCTCGTAATCCAGATTGGCGCCCGACTTCAGCCTGATGCGGCCGAGAGGCTTGATGTAGAAGTTCCCGGAGTCCGCCAGCTCTCCCGTCAGGGTGTAGGTCAGGGCCTGGCCGTTGTAGGGATGCCCCTGCACCCGATCGCCAACCATCGTGTCGGCCGGGGAGTTCTCGCGAACGGTGCGGGTCACATTCGCGGAGCCGACGTACGTGTGTGTGAACGTATCGCTTACTCCGCCGTACGGGTCACTCGCCCTGAAGGTGACCTCGGATGCAGCGGGATTGTAAACGCGCAGCTTCGGGTGGTCACCCTCCACCCACGCATTGATGATGCCGACATACTCCGAGGAAGCGGAATATGTCAGCGTGTCTCCATCCGCGTCAGTGAAGTGGTCGGCGAGCGAATTCTGGATGGTCACGATCGAGTTCCAGGTCAGAGTACCGATGTCCAGGAAGAAGACCCCGTTCCACGCTGGCGGCTGGTTGGCCGTGTCCTCTCCGGCGTCCGACCACGGCCCCTCACCCTCCAGGCTGGTTAGCGCCCGCACCTGCGCCTCGTAAGTCGCCCCTGCCGTCAGGTCTGGCAGGTTGATGCTCGTGGTCGATGCTGGCAGCGTCTTGGTTTGGCCGCCATTGCCATCGTCAATTGTGTAGTCCGTCCAGTTGTTGGGAGTCTCGCCGTCTGCAACCTTCTCGCGGTACTGCGCCTCGTAGCCGGTGATCGTCGTGCCATTGGTGTCAGGCGCAGTCCACGTCACGTCCAGCGCCGGCTTCGACGGCTCACTGAATTCCGTCCGCGTCAGCGTCGGTGCATCAGGCTCTCCAGCCTCTAGATCGGTCACGTTGATGGTCAGATTGGCGACCGCTTCCTGGTCTTGAACGGTCCATTTCACCTGGCCGGTGTAAGAGGTCTTTGTCTCATAGTCCAGGCTGGTACCCTGCTTCACGCTGATCTGCCCGGTGGCCGTGTCGATGTCGAAGTACGTTGCAGCTTCGCCATGCAGCGTGTGGGTCAGCGCATCGTCGGTCGAATCATCGCCGTCGTCGTAGGGCGTCCCGGCAACCGGCGCGCCCACCGCCGTACCCGCAGCAGAATTCTCCATGATTGCCCGCGCCGGGTTATCGACGATCGTATAAGTCACCACTCTCGTGGCGAAACCGCCATACCCGTCACTGACGCCGTACGTCAGTTTCGACGTACCCGGATTGAGCCCTTCCAGGCGGATGGAATACTCCGTGCCGGTGGATGCCAGGGCTTTCAACAGGCCTGCATACTGGGGGGCCACCGAAGGCGTCAGCGTGTCGCCGTCGGAATCAGTGAAGTACGCAGTCCATTTCCCCGCGGGTGTGCTGTGTGTCGCTAGCGGACCGCGAATCAGCTCGGCATTGGTCAAACTCTCAGATCCGGCTTTGGGCGGGTTGTTGGTCTTGGCCGAGGTGTCCGCCGAGTGGCCGGCCGTACCGTTTTGCCCGTCGTTCCCTGCGAACGCCAGTACACGCACGTGATAGGTCGCGCCCGCTGTCAGGTCGGTAAGCCTGAGGCTGGTGGCGCTTGGCCCCACCGTGCCCGAGTACTTCGTCATATTGTTCTTGTCTGTGCCGTAATACACGTCGTACTGGGTGATTGTCGTGCCATTGGCGGCCGGGGTTGTCCACGTCACGTCCAGCGCCGGTTTCATCTGCGTCGTAGACGAAGCGCGTACCGCCGAGAGATTTCCAGGTGCGTCGGGCCGGTTCGCCTGCCCCTGCACTTGCTTGGCCGTCTGCGGGGGAGTCGGCTCAATGGTCTCAGTGGATTTTTCCGTCGTAGGTTCCGGTGTTGCTTCCGCCCTGGCTTCCGGTGTTGGCTCAGGCGAGACTTCCGGTGTCGGCTCAGGGGTCGACACGGGAGTCGGCTCTGGGGTGGCCGCCGGTGTTGGTTCCGCCGTGGCCGCTGGTGTCGGCTCTGGGGTGGCCGCCGGTGTTGGCTCCGGGGTGACCGCTGGTGTCGGCTCTGGGGTGACCGCCGGTGTTGGCTCCGGGGTGACCGCCGGTGTTGGCTCCGGCGTGGCCTCAGGAGTGGACTCTGGTGTGGCCTCAGGAGTGGACTCTGATGTGGCCTCCGGTGTTGGCTCCGGCGTGACTACCGGTGCAGGGACGGGGATCGTTTCCTGTGCGAAGACGAAATGTCCGGGAAATGGCGCCGCGACCACAATAAGAATCACGGCAAGAACCCCGCCTAAAGCGAGGAGTCGTGAGCGGTTAGCGAGTGCGTTAGAAACCACGCCCGCTCACTCCTTGCGTTGTCGCCGGGCCGTGCCTGGCAACCAATGGCCATGTGCTGGGAGGTATGTGAGGGCGCGACCGATATCCGGCACGCGGCACTGACTTGATTGGCCAAACGCAAGGAGAGTAAGCTGCGTTTAGCGGGGGTTCCGTATGCGGATTCGAGGTCAGAGTCGGCCGCATTGGAGCCATGCTGTGTGGGATCCAGCCCTCTTTGGGGGCTGGGTCTCTATGTGTACAAGTCATCTCAGTTGAGCTGCTCTTTCAATTCGGTTGATGCGGGGAGAGATGCTGTGCCCGACTTGCGCCGGACGGTGAAACAGCCGGTTAGTGCCGTCCCTGTCAGCCATCGCTGTCCCCTCCCTCGATCCGTTTCCGGACTTTCTGTTCGCCACAATAATTGGCGTGGTGAACTGTTGTCAACACAATAGTTAGTTTTGGCAACTATTGTCAAGAGGGGGTATGCTGAGGATGGTCGCTGCGCTGATCAACTCGATGATACGGACCCCTGTCCCACTTCATCCGCTCCTGCCGATACGAGCGCAGCAGCCTCGAAAGCAGTAACCAGACCGGATGGTAATCGGGATGAATGATCCTTAGGCTTTTGCGGATATTCCTATAGATAGTGGCCTTATACTGAATGTGAGCTCAAACGGTACTTACGGCATGACTGACCAAGAACAACCCCCCGACAATCCCGAGACTCCGGCCGATGCGCCGAGGATAGACCTTGGAGAATCCGTCATCACCCTGGTGAATGCGATCACCAAGGGCATCGAAGAGGAGTTGGCGCCGTACAGCCTCAACTCCGTGGAATTCAGCCTCCTAAATTACTGCTATGAAAAGGAGGAGTGTACTGCCACGGAGCTGGCGAGCGTGTTGCCTGTCGACCCGCCCCGCGTCAGCAGGATGGTAACAGCGCTGGCGGACCGGGGACTTCTGCGCAGACGGCGATTACGCAATGATCGGCGTGTTGTCATACTCCGGTTGTCCGATAGCGGCACGGAGTTGGCAGCCACACTCCGCCGGAGCATAGGAAACTTCTATAACAGCGTTAGCCAGAACATCAGCGCGGAAGACTTTCGGGTATTCGCGTCCGTCACTGACAGGATAGCTGCCAACTATTCCGCGATGAGCCAATCCGAGTAGACGCGGGACACTGTTCAGACTACTGAATGGTCTCCGCCCTGGTGTTTCAGTCAGGGTACGGGCTTATTGGCGACAGCTTCTCCATAGGCGACGGCAAGAAACGCGTCAGGATCAACGCTCCATTTATCGTAAGAGACGCGAATGTCCTCGAACGACCTTCGGGTCGCGATTCCATACTCGATAGCTCTCTCCATGATCTCCGGCGACAAGAACCATTGCTGAACCAGCCGGTAGATAAATGCCACTTCTTCGGGAGAGCTGTACATATCGAATGACGCGCTCATCTTAAGGTTTTCAAACCCCGCCTTCGGAATGAAGGTCTTCAGTTCCCTGCCCATCTGCGGATGGCCCTCATCGTTGACGAGAATATCCTCGAAAATGTCCCACGCTTTCCTGAATGGGCCGTAGTCAGCATAGGTGAAGCTTGATCCGCAGATCATTTCGCTGCACCCGATGATGCCGCCGGGTTTCAGTACTCGCATAACCTCCGCGAGCACCGCCTCAGTGTCCGGAACGTGCATCAGGACGTTATGGCAGTGAGCGACATCGAAGTAGTTATCTTCGAACGGGAGATCAGTCACGTCCCCAACATGGAATATCGCGTTCGTTTGCCCGCTCGCCCCCGCCAATGACCTTGCCAGGTCGATCTGGGACTCCTCCATGTCGATACCGTGCATCTCTCCGGGAGCGACGGCTCGTGCCAATCCCACGGATATCGTGCCCGGCCCACAGCCGAAATCAAGAACACGCAGGCCGGGCCGCAGATAGGGAAGGAGATAGCCGGCCTGTCGTCGCGCGGTAAATCGCCGAAGAGACGCGATGTACTCCTCGCTGAAGCCCATCGTGTAATCAGGGGTTGACGATCCTTCTCGTGTCATTCACTCCCTCGCTATAGTGTCTGGGACCGCGTGCCTGTCGGGACGCGGGGATGCGCTGGCCTAAAAGGTGGTGTGGGAACGGGCGCAAAGGCGCAAGAGGCATGGGACATTTTGGCTAGGGCGATCGACCTGCAAGAGCTAATCAAGATCCTCCGGACATCGTTAATACCAACTCAATTGTACAGGATTATTGCATCGGATATGTAACCGAGGCGTAATAGGATGCAATTTTATAATGATATCCTGTAACTATCTGGTGAAAACGGCCCAATTTCCCTTGGCGGCGCCGAATCCTGTGGACTGTGCCGGCCACTCCGGACAGCTCAATCAATCGCGGTAACGAACTGACACAGCCTGCCGATTCCCTTTTGTTCTAACGCCGGTCGTTTGTTCCGGAGCCGGAGGGCGTGCCGCCTGCCATGGTCCGGAGCCGGTCAGCAAAGTATGAGGCCCCAAACAGCGCCGCTCCAATCACCAGCACAATCACAGCTCCTGGAATGAACCCGCCGGTGAATTGTCGAGCCAACGATTCCACGAGATCGGCTGCCAGGTTGATGAAAGCCGTAGTCGAGTCCGACGAAGAAGTGGACACAAAGACGATGAACCAGCCGGGAATTAGCGAATTCAGCACAAATCCCGTCACGAGGCTCGCGCCGCCTCCAATGATCAGGGTAAGCCCTGGCCATCGGAGCATGCTTGTTAGATTCGGGAAATGTATTGCCGCCAGCAGCAAGCTGCCCACGATTACCACCAGGAACGCGACTATTCTTCCTGGTCCACTGGCAGCGCCCAGTGTATCGCGAAGAGATGCGGCCTCTCGATCTATGTCCGGCCGAGTGATGTTGTCGAAACTGTCTGCCACCATATCCAATAGATCCAGCCGGTCGTCTATCTGTAAGTCTTGGCGTAACTCATCGAGGGAATCGTCGATCACTGGACCAATGAGAGGCGCGGCTGCCTTCTCCAGGAAAGCCCTGGTATCTCCTTCAATGAAGGACTCCCGCAGATCGTCCTTCTCATCTTCAACAATTCTCGCGGTCTCGGAGTCCAATTCAGGATTACTCGCCACCTGGCCAATCCAGTTGTCGAACTCCTGCCGTCGGCAATCCTCGTCCAGGCTCTCCAACGAGGGAACGGATTCCGGTATTTGGCCGGCAGACAAGCCGGCAAACTCACCTGCCAGGTCGCCTGCCAGACTCTCCACACTGTCCGCAGTGCACTCTACAGTTGCGGTGCTGGGTTCTTCGATTTCGAGTTCGGAGATAACTTGCTCTGCCCTGTCAACAACCACGGCCTCGACACGATCCAGTGGCTCCTGTAATTCCAGGTAAAGATCCAACGTCTCCCGATCATTGGATAGGAATCCGGTAAACCTGTTGATGTTTGCTTCCGTTTGCTCTTGAAGATAGGCAGGGGGCAAAACGTCCCTGATCACCCCGACAGCCTGCCGTGTCTCCAGTCCTACCCCTACGAGCAGGTCCAGGGACTGATCCTGAAACTCCGCATCGACAAGCACTTCGTCGTAAATGCGGCCGTATGCATCCGTCTCCGTGAACGCCGCGTGATAAAGCTCTGGATCCTCAAGCCGCTGGGTGATATTGACCACCACGAGGAGGTACAAGAGTCCGGCAATAATCGCCAGCTCAAGGATCAGACTGGCAAGCCCCCGCAGTATGCCCATCGCTTGTCTACTCGCTTGCACTCAGTCGTCTGGGTCGGTTCGGAAACCATTCCCTACGCGCGGCTGCAGGATGCGGATGGCCCCACACCGGCGGCCCCCGTGTCGGGATGCGGGGGCTGCGCAGGGCTAGAGAGCGGGTGTCGAGACGGGTGTAAGCGCCCTAAGGCGCAGCGATCCTGAGACGTCTCAGTAAGGGCAGGTGCCACCGGAGTAAATGCGGTTGGAGGCACAGGCTTTCGCTGTACAAGGGCCACGTAAGAGCACCTCCCGACATTGTCATTGCGAACCTGCCCGTGAAAAAAGTATAGCATCGGATATGTAACTGATTCATAACGATTCTCTGATTTTTCTATTACATCTTGTAACTATTTCGCCAATACTGCATAATTGCCTCCACCGGCGCCGAGTCCTGCGGGCCGGGATTGGTGGCCGAACAGTCCAGTCATTTGAGGTGACGATTTGACACAACCTGACGAGCGGGACCTGCAGATTGCGAACCTGCGAGACCGCCTGACTCGCCTGAGCGAGGCCGGTCTCCGCATCAACGAAGACCTTGACTTCGACACGGTGTTACAGGAGGTGGTGGACGGGGCGCGGACTCTCACATCCTCCCGTTATGGGGCGATTACCGTGCTTGACGAAGGCGGGCAATTGTCGGACTTCATTGTCTCCGGTTTGACCGAGGAGGAGTACCGGGTGTTGTGGGACATGCCGGAGGGATGGGGATTCTTTGAGTACCTGAGCGGGCTTGAAGAACCCCTGAGGGTCCCTGATATATCAAGCCACCTCGAATCGCTGAATATGCCAACGATCATACTCCCCATCTTGGTGACCTCTCTCATGGTGGCTCCAATCCGCCACCACGGCGTCGGCATGGGCACGATCTATCTCGGCCATGGGGTCGACCGGCAAGAATTCAGCCAGGAAGACGAGGAGACACTGGTCCTGTTTGCCTCTCAGGCGGCTATGGCCATTGCCAATGCCCGCCGGCACCGGGAGGAACGGTTGGCCAGGGCCGACCTGGAGACCCTCATAGACACTTCTCCCGTTGGAGTGGTGGTATTCGATGCCGTGACGGGAGACCCAAAGTCCTTCAACCAGGAGGCTCGCAGGATCGCCGCCGGCCTGTCCAATCCCGGCCAGTCACCGGAAGAGGGGATGCTAGACCTGACTATCAGACGGGCCGACGGGCGCGAGGTTTCGCTGCGGGATTCCTCGATTGTCGAGCTCCTTAGAATTGGGGAGACCGTACGGGCCGAAGAGATCGTCATTTCGGTCCCTGATGGGCGCACCGCCACGGCCCTCCTCAACGCCACTCCCATTCTTTCAGAAGACGGTGAAGTTGAGTCCATGGTCGTCACCCTGCAGGACATGGCCGACATCGAAGAGCAGGAACGGTTGCGCACCGAGTTCCTGGCGATGGTCAGTCACGAGCTGAGAACTCCTCTGACCTCCATCAAGGGCTCAGTCTCCTCGATCATGGATGGGGGGGCAGACCTCGACCCCGCCGTGGTCCGCCAGTTTGTCCGGATTATCAATGACCAGGCCGACCATATGAACGCCCTGGTTGCAGACCTGCTGGACGTGGCCCGCATTGAGACGGGCACGCTATCGGTCAACCCTGAACCTGCTGAGGTGGCAGTGCTGGTAGACAGAGCCAGGAACGCCTTCGTCAGCACAACCGGCAGGAACAACCTGGACATCAACGTTGAACCTAACCTGCCCTTGGTCACAGCGGACAGACGACGCATCGTCCAGGTGCTCGGCAACTTGCTGTCCAACGCTGCCCGCAACTCATCCGAGTCATCCGTCATCAGGGTGACCGCCGTGCTGGAGGGCGTTCACGTCTCCGTCTCAGTTGCTGACGAAGGCCGGGGCATCCCGGCGGAGAACCTGCCCCATCTGTTCCGCAAGTTTTCAAGGTTGCAATCGGAAGAACAGGGCGGAGACACGGGGCTGGGTCTCGCAATCAGTAAAGGGATCGTGGAGGCGCATGGCGGCCGGATATGGGCCGAGAGTGACGGCCCGGGGATGAGAGCACGGTTTACCTTCACTCTCCCCACGATTGAGAATGCCGGTATCACCGTTGCGCCCCTACCGCCCTTGCGCCAGCGCGAATCAATAAGTACGGAGGAGCGCGTACGGGTTCTTGCGGTGGACGACGAACCGCAGGCCCTTCGCTACGTCCGTGACACCCTTGTCAAGTCAGGCTACGAGCCGATTGTCACAGGAGAACCGGAGGAGGCTCTCCGCCTCATTGCGGAGGAGAGGCCGGAGCTGGTCTTGCTGGATCTGATGCTGCCGGGAATGGACGGCATTGAGCTGATGCAGGACATCCTAAGGCTGGCGGACGTGCCGGTCATATTCCTGTCCGCCTACGGGCGGGAGGAACAGATTGCCAGGGCCTTCGACATGGGCGCCGTCGACTACGTCGTGAAGCCGTTCTCGCCCACGGAGCTTTCAGCGAGAATCAGAGCCGCCCTGCGCAGACGAGCAGTGTCAGAGCCGGTGGAACCCTACGTGGTGCGAGACTTGGTCATTGACTACATCGCACGCAGGGTAACCTTGGCCGGCCGCCCTGTGCATCTCACACCCATCGAGTACCGGATGCTCGCCGAGCTCTCGGCCAACGCCGGACAGGTCTTGTCCTACGAGCGACTGCTGCACCGGGTTTGGGGCGCGACGGATGCGGAGGACGTGCGGCCAATGCGCACCATAGTAAACAAGCTCCGCCGCAAGCTGGGGAGGACGCAGAAAGCCCCGGCTACATCTTCACCGAGCCCCGCATAGGCTACCGGATGCCTGTGGGAGAGGCGGCGGAGACGAGTTAGTCCGCGTCTCCCTGAGCGCCTCCGCCTGCTGCCGGCAGATGAGTTTGCCTCACACCCTAAACTGACCCTTGCACGGAGCGTCGAGGCTCGCGCCTGCCAATACGATGCTCCCGTTCACGAAAGCCGTCCCAACATCCCGCACTGCATGGAAAGCCCGTTGGCGAATCTGCGTATTCAGTCCGTGCGTAATCTTCGCTATTGGATTTATGTGACAAGATTGTGTAGGATTCCGATAGCTCGCATCAGGAATGACGGATGTCGGAGCGTGGCGTGGAGGGAATAGACACTCAGCACATTGATGCTGAAGGAGGAATGGAAGGTTATGGAAGGCATCTTCTTCTTGTTGATAGGGGCGGCAATCTTTTCCCAATCCTGGAATGTCCTCGGTTTGTACTCGGAAGCACGGACCATGGGTGTGCTATTGGCAGCGCTTGGCCTGCTAACACTCGGCACCTTCATGTTCAGCACAACCATAACGCCGACCCTTATCTCGGGCGACGGCTCGACAGAGCTATTGACCGCACTTACTGCGCTAATCGTCCTTTGGGCTATCTACGCTGTTGCAATCGGAACTCACGGCATCTGGGACTTGGACACGCGAGCCATCGGCTTCTATAGCGCCTTCCTTTCCATAGCGTCCCTGGCCGTATTCCTCATCTTCGCAATCTCAACGGCGGACGGCGGAGTGTTTGAGCACTCCCTGGACATCTGGCTCTCCCTGTCGATCGTGCCCTTGCTGCTCGGCATCATCTCCGGTCTCGTCTTCTTCTACATGGCGCTTGAGTTCCAGGTGCTAAGACTGGTTACCGGCTGGTCCTTGCTCTTCGGCGGTGCAGTCATTGGGCTGGTGGGGCTCTGGGCCCTCGCATCCGTCGTCTCATAGACAACTGGAAAACGAGCCTGAGGCCGGCGGTTGGCACGTTTGAGGCCAACCGCCACCATAGAGACACGAGTCGCTAGGGGTCTTTAATACCCTGGCAGAGTGAGGATTTTATGACAGGTGAACTTACGGTCGAGGCCATCATTTCCGAGGCCGAGAGCGGAGCCACTAGGTACTCTTGGGAAGGAACTTTCAAGGACTACCTTGGCATCGTCCTGGAAGACCCCACAAAGAGCAGGCTCTCGCACGCCTACATCCATGACGCCATCGTGGCCAATGGCTCCGGTGTAACTCCTGACGGAGACCGCGTATACGATTTGTTCAAGGATGAGATTTTCGGCCTGGAAGAGCCGATGGATCGCATCGTTCAGTACTTTGCCGCCTCTGCGCAGCGATTCGAAGTGCGCAAACGCATCCTTCTGCTCCTGGGCCCCCCGGCTAGCGGCAAGTCCACTGTCACTGAACTCATCAAGAAGGCCATGGAGGATCACTCCAGAAGCGACGACGGCATCGTTTACGCCATCAAGGGCTGCCCGATGCAGGAAGATCCCCTGCACCTGATCCCCGGAAACCTTCGGACTCAGCTCCTCGAAGAGCGTGGGATCCACATAGAGGGCGACCTTTGCCCCCGGTGCCGCTACATGGTTAATTCCGAATATCAGGGCCGCTACGCGGAAGTGCCTGTAGAGCGCGTGACATTCTCTGAGCGAGGGGCGGTTGGCATAGGCTACTTCATGGCCAACAACCCTAATCCCTCAGACTCCCTGCTTGTAGGCAGCGTCAATACAGACCAGCTCGAGGGAGACCGGCTACAGGTTGCCGGCAAGGCATTCCGGCTCGATGGGGAGCTCAACGTTGCCAACCGCGGCATGATTGAGATGGTCGAAATGTTCAAGGCAGACAGGCATCTGCTGACGACTCTCCTGAGCCTTGCACAGGAGCAGATCATCAAGATGGAACGGTTCGGCTCCGTCTACGCCGACGAGGTCATTGTCGGTCATTCAAATCAGGGCGACTTCGAGGAGTTTTCCAGGGACAAGAGTTCCGAAGCCCTCAAGGATCGCATCATCGCGGTGAACATCCCCTACAACCTCAAGGTGACGGAAGAGGTCAAGATCTACCAGAAGATGACCAAGTCGAGCCTCATGGGGAACGCGCACATTGCCCCCTTAACCTTAAAGGTAGCCAGCGCATTCTCTGTTCTGGCTCGACTGGATCCCCCGGATCGCCACGGGATGTCCATGCTGGACAAACTGAAGCTCTACGATGGCGACGTTGTGCCCAACTTTACTCGTCGGGATGCCCGTGAGATGCAGCGCCACCATCCGATGGAAGGCATGTCCGGGATCTCGCCCAGGTACGTGATGAATCGTATTGGGGCGGCCGCCAGCGAGCCGAACCTTGAGTGCATCACTCCCTTCGCTGCTCTTAGCAGCCTCTGGGAAGGCCTGGATGAGAACGTCAGCTACGAGGCCGACATCACGACAAAGGTCTCCCTTGTAACTGACGCGGTCAAGGCCTACGACGCTCTCGCCATACGAGATGTGCAGATGGCTAGCGAGGACGCGTTCGAGGCAAGAGCCAGGGATCTGCTTACCAGCTATCTGGCTGACATCCGTGCGTACTTGAGGGACATCTCCAGGAAGGACTACAAGCCCACCCGCGCCGATGCTGAAAGGGAGCGCGACATGCGGGCAATCGAGCGTGTCCACGGCATCACAGATCGAAACAAGGAGGAGTTTCGCCGTGAGATAAGCGAATACGTGGCCGCGTGGCGCAGCAACGGCATGCCCTTCGAATACGACTCTGAGCCTCGTCTCAAGGAAGCAATCGAGAAGCAACTCCTTATCTCGCGGGACGATCTCAACAAGAGCCTGACTCGCCCCCGCTTCGCCAGGCAGCGCGCCAACTGGACGCAGCGCTGGAAGAGCATCACTTCCAGGCTGGTTGATTCCTATGGCTATTGCAGTGTGTGCGCTGATGACACCGTCAACTACGTCAACCACATCTTGAAGGGCCGTGCGTCCGTCAAGGTCCCGAGAAACGAGGGCGTCGAGTGGCTCTGGGAGAAGTATCCCAAGAGCGTTTCCAGCAGGTAATCGACTACACCGTTCGTCGCAGCGCCAGGCGCCGTAAGACGGTGCAGATTAGCGTCGTCGATGGAAACGTCATCGTCGCCGCGCCAAAGCGAACCCCGTCACGCGAACTCGATCAGATCGTTCGGGATCGAATCCCCTGGATCAGGCGTAAATTGTCGGAGGAGGCAGGGAAACCCGCCCCTCCACAATTCGTCACCGGCGAGAAACTGCCCTACCTCGGCGAGGACGTTTCGCTCACGGTCACGCTGTCCCACGATCCCAAACCGTCAGCTCGTCTCGCCCGCCGCCGACTCCAGGTCTCAGTTCCCGTCGACGTAGTCGATGAGCAGCGAACAGACACCATCCGCGCAGCCCTCGCCGCGTGGTTTAGAGAACGGGCCGCCGAAACACTCCCTGACATAGTCAAGCGTTGGCTGCCCGATCTCGGCGGCGACGGTCCGACCAGAATCCTAATCCGCAATCAGAAGCAGCGTTGGGGCAGTTGTTCAACCGACGGCACTCTTAGATTCAACTGGCGCGTCATAATGCTCCCGTCCGAGCTGATCGACTACATCGTCGTCCATGAACTGGCACACCTTAAGCACCAGAACCACTCTCGTGAATACTGGGATCACGTCACCGCCGCCATGCCGGACGCCATCCAGAGGCGCAAGGCCTTACGCCAAGCCGGCCAAAAATTGCCGACGCTCTAGAGAAAGACGCCGCTCACCTTGAGCTTGTCGCAAGGTGAACCTGCCGAAGGGCGAGCCTGACGTAGGGTCGCCCCCTACACCTCCGTCCCGAGCGCCTCCAAAGCCTGCCGAACGATTGACCGCCGCAGGTCCTTCTCTTCTTCGGAGTCGAGCTCGGCGTCGCCCAGCGGATACACGATGCCCTTGCCCTGGATAACGCGGTTGGAGCCGACCATCTTGGCCACCGGCGTCACTGCCGTCACCTGCGCCACCGGGATACCCGCCTTCTCAAGTTCCGTCGCGATCGCAGCGCCGCTGCGAGTGCTCGTCCCTCAAGTGGATGTCAGGATCACGGCGTCGACTCCGGCGCTCTTGAGATTCTCCGCAATCTCCTGGCCAATTCGTCGACTGTTCGCAATCGGGTTGGCCAGACCGGTCATGGACAGAAACTGCTCATAGACCTTGCCGACCTCGCCCGCCTTCTCCAACTCCTTGAGAACATCAACAGGTACCAACCGGTCCGGGTCATTCAGTACGTGGCGGTTGTCATATCCACGGTGATAGACCTCATAGTCCTCACCTTCAAGGTCATCAACGGTTGCGATGTCATACGATCCCCAGATCGTGGACGCAATCGCGGGCATATTGTCCGGGTTTCCTGCCGGAACAAGGCCCCCGTCCGTCACGATGGCGACCGTCGCGTTGCTCAGATCCGCAATGGCGGGCGGCGCGGGTATCGGCTCGAATCCCGTCTGCGTCAACTCGGTCTCGTAGGATTGCCCCAGCGTCTTGGCAACAATGATGTTCGCCAACCGAACGGCCGCCGATTCCTCGACGATCTCGTCACGCATAATGCCGCGCGGAATGTAGCCCCACTCCGCCGGCCTGCCAACGTCCTCACCGGACGCCGTGACCTTTGCTATGGCGGCCATCTTCGTCAGTACATTGCGCATGTCCGCAACGTTCTCGCCGGAATCGACGATGTACAGCTCTTGCCGGTACAGGTCGACACCCGGGTTCTCAACGCCCATGCCTGTCACGACGGGAATGCCAAGCTCCGCTTGAACGGCCGCGCACAACGCGCCCGCCGCGACACCGTAGCGTCCTGCCACGAAGCACGGCCCCGCCACAAAGAGATCAGCCCCGGAATCCCGTACCTCATTAACAACGAGTTCCATGACGCTTTCCAGGTTCTCGGCAGCGTAGTTGTCGCCACAGACGATCGTCTTGACGACCGTCGAGTCGTCGCCGAGCACCTGCTCCAGCAAGCGCCCCGGCCCGACAGCCTCGTCGCGCACATCCACTCCGACGCCCGCATGTTCCTCGCCGCCCAGTCCGCCAAAGAACTGGTTCAAATAGTGAACGACCTTCATTTCAGGCCTCCCTTGTTCCTTTCCATGAGTCCGCAAGGTTTCTGCGGCTCAGTACACCACCGCCCGTACAACCGATGCGCCCTGCTGATTCGTCACGCCACAGAGCGCGCCCGCCGGAATATGTGTCATCTGCGCGAGTGACTGAGCAACTGCAGGAGAACCGGCGATTACTCGCTCAACAGGCTCCGCGTCCCAGCCGATATCCCCGCCCCCGCCGTACACAATCGCATCTACTTCGGGATAGTTGAACAGCATGGCGGACTCCGCCCGCCGGTCGCCGGATGAGTCGGACACCTGCACCACGGTCTTCATGCCAAGCGCCTCGCAGATGCGCGCCGTCTCGCCCATGTCAACGTGCGGCGCGCCGCCGCCGTACTTGGTCAACACAACGCCGTCTGCGTTCAAGTTCCACTTGGCCTGGTGCGCGGCGAGCAGGCAGTTCCGGTTGCGGTCCGCCTCAAGCGAGGCCGCCACCGTCGCCACTGTCCCGACAAAATTGATCTCACCGGCCTCGTGCCGCCGATATAGCTCCTGGATGATTGGATGATTCTGATAGAAATAGCTCTCCACGCGCATCACCCAGTACGAGCACACAACCGCGCCGTCCATCCACTCGTTCGGGTGCATAGTCATCGGAACCATGCCTTCGGTGTTGCTGCCATACAGGATGCGCTCATCCTCTTCCACCACCATCTGATGCCCGTGAATCTGCGCGATGTACGCGATTCGCGGCACGCCCTCTCGGTCCGTGGACGGCCCGTCGAGTTCGAATTCCTCAGTGGAGTCAGCATCTTGGCCGATGCCGGCGCTGCCGAGAAAGACCGTCGCTCGCGCAGATGCCTGTCGCAGTGCGTTCAACCCTACGTGGCGCGGCGTGCCCGGAATCATGTGCGGAACAATAACGACGTGATGAAGGTTGCCATAGGGTGAATTGGCCGCCGCCTCGCCGTGCATCTCCATCATCTTTGATGCGATGCCCGGCTCCTGCTCGGCATCCACAACTGTCAGCGCCGCTCCGCGCAGTACGTGCGTGGTTCCCTGCCCCGCAACGGCCATCGGCCCCAAGAGGCCTGGGAAGTCCGTGCCCGTGCCCGGCTCCTTGGCGCGTGGTTCAAGAATGTCGAACACCACCCCGATGCGGCATGGCTGTCCGGGATTCGCAACCTCGATATCAACGCTCGAGATCCTGCGGTCCTCCAGGATGGCCTCTCGAAGCTCATCCGCATCGACCGTCAGAACCCCACCATCAAGCAAAGTCCCGGAACCCAGCTTCGCGTCGCTCACATCATGGATAGCGAGCGTGAGTTTCATCCCAACCCCCCTTGTGATTGTGGCGCTCAAGACGCCGTCCTCACGTTGACACACATTAGGCGTCGTAGCTACCCTCTGTCAATGACATAACAAGGTGAAACGGCCTCGGACAACCCCGTTATCCGGCACGTATCCACCGCCAAAAAGGGAGTTTGCATGAGCCAGCCCGTCGTTAGGGAAATCAGGTTCTTCCTAGCCCACACACCGGGCCTCGTCAGGCACGGTTCCAAACCCACAAGAGAAATTCACGCCAATCACAGCGTCTGGCAGGACATTCGAGGAAGCCTTCGTTCCTTCGACGACGCAGTCGCCTACGCCCCCCACCAGGTCATGCTCGGCAACATGCAGCCCGACGACCTCAACACCGCCGAAGCGCCGTGGTATGAGAATATGCTCGCCGAATACTCCACAAGCGGCCCGCACGGCGAGATGGTCAACGAGGATCAGTTCCACGGCCTCCTTAAAGCAGCCGATGAATTCGACCTCGTCCTCCTTGAAGAGGGCTACGCGACTCGCGTCGCCGCTGAACTCCGCAGCCATCCCCGAGTCACCGACGAGGAGATCGACCGCATCCAGGGCGTCCCGTTCTCTCGCATTGAGGAGAGGCTGTCGTCCCGCGAGG
This sequence comes from Dehalococcoidia bacterium, assembly GCA_965207115.1. Lineage (GTDB taxonomy): Bacteria > Chloroflexota > Dehalococcoidia > UBA6926 > UBA6926 > VXMO01. Next base: position 869,195 of record CBDBLR010000003.1, read on the forward strand.
GCGCGATTCCTCTACTGACGCGCGACGGCGCGACGATTGGCCTCGTGCAAACCGACTACGTGGACGATCCCTCGCTTGCCCCGGACATCCTCCTTGAGAATCTTGCCGTCAAGGCAACCGCAACAATGGCCCTTCGCTCAGTCCTGGCCGAGTCCGGCACGGATCCGGCCAGCCTCCAATACGTCATCGGCTCAGGCGAAGAGGCCATCGGCGACCGCTACAACCGCGGTGGCGGCAACCTTGGCAAGGCTGTGGCTGAAGCATCCGCATGCATCAACTCGACTGGCGCGGACGTCAAGGCATTCTGCTGCGCGCCCGTCCACGCGATGGTCGTCGGTGGCAGCCTCGTACAGTCCGGAGTCTTTCCTGAGGTAGCCATTGTGGGCGGATGCTCGCTTGCCAAGCTCGGCATGAAGTACCGCGGCCATCTCGCCAAGGAGATCCCCGTCATGGAGGACGTGCTGGCCGGATTCGCCGTGCTCATGGGGCCGGACGACGGCACAAGCCCCGTACTGCGTCTGGATAGCGTTGGCCGCCACACTGTGGGCGCAGGTTCCGTTCAGCAGGCCATCGTCGAGGCCCTCGTCGCCGATCCTCTGGACAGGCTGGGCCTGAAGTTCGGAGATGTCGCCAAGTACGCCACGGAGATGCACAACCCGGAAATCACGGACACGGCGGGCAGCGGAAACGTCCCCCGTACCAATTACCGGCTCATCGCCGCCCTCGCCGCACAGCGCGGAGAGATTCCCACCGGATCAGAGTCGCGCGACAAGTTCGTGGAAGAGCACGGCATGCCCGGCTTCTCCCCCACACAGGGCCACGTCGCATCCGCCATGCCGTTCATGGCGCACGCGATGGACGATCTGAAAGCGGGTGAATATCAGTATTCGATGTTCCTGGCCAAGGGCAGCCTGTTCCTTGGACGCATGACCCACATGTCTGATGGAGAGTCGTTCATCATGGAGGCCAATTCAGGCGCGGGGTAAACCACACTAAATTGGCGTATTATGTGCATTAGCGGGAATAACCCCGCGGCGCAATAAAGGGAGAATGTGACATGGATCTTTCGGGCAAGAGAGTGATCATTGTCGGAGAGCGGGACGGCGTTCCCGGCCCCGCCATTGAGGCATGCGTGCGCAGCGCCGGCGCGGAGCCGGTGATGGTGCAGACGCAGTGCTTCGTTTGAACCGCCGCAGGAGCACTTGACCTTGAAGGTCAAGAAGGAATCAAGGCGACGGTCGATACGCACGGCGCAAATGACATGGTCGTGCTGCTCGGCTCACCAACCGCGGAGAGCGCTGAGGTATATGCGCGAACCGTAACGGAGGGAGATCCCTCGTGGGTCGGCCCATTGGCGGGCATCGCGCTCGGCCTCCCCGTCTTCCATGTGCTGGAAGAAGAGGTCAAGAGCCAGTTCGACGCAGCCGTCTACAAGGAGCAGGTTTCAATCATGGAATCCGTCCTCGATACGGATGACATCATCGACGCCATGCGCCAGGTACGCGACGCCGTCGGCGTCTAGGCGCGCACCAAATAAGGAGCACACAATGGCAACACAAACCAAGACCATCGTCCTCTACACCAAGAAGGAGAACTGCCCCGACTGCGAAGTCGCCAAGCGGTTCCTAGCCGACCACGACATCGGCTATGAGTCTAGGGACGTCGTCGAGAACCGCGACTACATGCTTGAGCTCGTCCAGAACTATCGCAGCATGTCCGTCCCAACCCTCGTCGTAGACGGCCAGGCCATCATCGGCTTCAAAAAGGACGAGTACGAGGAAATCCTCGGGCTGTAGCAGCGACCGTCCATACACGCGTCTAGCATGGGGCGCCCGCTTTGGGCGCCCCTTCATCGTTTAACTGCCTTCAAATGGAAATGGCGAGCAGGTCCTGGGGGCCTGTAAGCCGGGTTCTGTCCCCGGCCGGCGTCACCGCCAACCGGTCGATGGCCATCCATCTGGGCGTCGACTCGCGCCGACGCTCAAGCAGCCTACCCGAGGACGGGGTGGGCGGTCCCCTGCCCGTCTTTCGACAGGCGTCCTTCTATTTGGCCTTGCTCCAGGTGGGGTTTGGCCGCCGCCGCGTCACCACGGTCGGCCGGGCGCTCTTACCGCCCGTTTTCACCCTTGCCTGTGTCCAACGACGAATCGTCAGACCATCGGCGGTATCGTCTCTGTGCCACTATCCGTCGCCCCACGGCATAACACCGCGAAACGCCTGGGTGTTACCCAGCACCCTGCCCATGGAGCCCGGACTTTCCTCCCAGCCCGCCGAAGCGGACTGCGCGGCCATCCGGCCCCCGGCCCTGCTCGCCGTTGCCAAATATAGTGACGCAAAGACGCGGGCGCAAATCTCTCCCGACAATCCCCTTCCCCCTCGTGAGCGAGAGTCAGGGTTGGAGTGACTTCATTCTGAGAGCAGCGAAGAATCCAGAAATGCCCTCAGTACCTCATCGGACACGTCCGGCGGCACATCGTCACGCAGCCGACCCCGCCCGATGCCGTCGCAGAGAATCCATCGCGTCCGCCCCGCCGCCACCTTCTTGTCAACGGCCAGCGCGGCCCTAATAACATCCATATCCAGATCCGACGGCGCGGTCGTCGGCAGACCATAGGTGTTCAGTAAATCGATCTGCCGCTGCCGTTCTGCGGCCGTATTCGACCCCACTCTCTCCGCCAAGTGCGCCGCAAAGCTCGTCCCGATCGCGACAGCCTCCCCGTGAAGGATGCCCGTGTACTCTAGCGCGTTCTCCACCGCGTGCCCCAGCGTATGCCCAAGGTTAAGCCGCGCCCGCAGCCCTGTCATTTCCCGCTCGTCTAATGAAACGACACGACCCTTAATCGCAGAGCACCGCAACACCGCGTGGGCGCGCTTGTCCTCATCGCCGGCAAGAATGGCCTCCGCGTTGGTCTCAAGAAAATCAAATAGTTCGGCATCGAAGATCGCGCCCGTCTTGATAACCTCAGCCCACCCCGCCGTCAGGTGGCGCGGCGGCAGCGTATTCAGCGTCCGTGTATCCGACAACACCAACCGAGGCTGATAGAACGACCCCACAAGGTTCTTTCCGGTGGGCAGGTCGATTGCCACCTTGCCGCCGATTGAAGCGTCCACCATCCCCAGAAGTGTCGTTGGCACTTGCACAAAAGCGATTCCGCGCAGATACGTCGCCGCCACATAACCCGCCAGATCGCCAACCACGCCCCCGCCCAGCGCAACAATCGCATCCCGCCGCTCGATGCGGTGACCGCCCAGATGGCTGAACAATTCCCCCGCTTGTGCGAGATTCTTCGACGGTTCTCCCTCCGGAATCTCGAGAATCACCGGATCGAATCCGGCCTCTGACAGGCTGCCAAGCGCAGTCTCCCGCCACTGTCCCGGTATGCCGCTGTCCGTGATGACGCACACCCTGCCTGACAGTCCGAGTTCGCTCAGGCGTTGCCCCAGCGTCTCAAGCGCCCCCGGCGCAACCACAATCGGATACGCCGCAGTCTCCGTCCTCACCCTGAACGCAACGTTGGAATCCGCATCGTCCGCCACTGGCTCCAGCAACTGCCCTGCTGCCAAACGCTCCCAACCCTGTTCCGCGCCGCGTTGAGCCTCCGCGGAAACCTTCTCCATCGTCAGTTGGTCTGTGTTAACCGTCCAATCGGCAATGGCATACGCAGCCTGCCGACTCGACTTCAACGCCGCGATCCGGCCAAGCGGATCGCCGGACGCCAGAAGTGGTCGTTCAGTGGCATCGGACTCATCAGCCTGCATTCGGGCAAGAATCGTCGACGGCTGAGCCTCGAGGCTGATCACCGCGCCGGTCCGTTGCATGACATCGCGATTCGCTGGATCAAGTACGATGCCGCCGCCCGTCGCAACAACCATGTTCGGCCACTGCGCGACTTCTCGCAGCACCTCTGATTCCAACTCTCGGAATACGGATTCTCCCTCAGTGGCGAAAATCTCGGGGATAGTCTTGCCGGCACGAGATTCAATAAGTTCGTCGGTATCGGCGAAATCGATATGGAGATCGACCGAAATCTGACGCGCGACGGTGGATTTTCCGGTATACGAAAACCCGATCAGATAGATATTACGGCGTGGCGAGGACACACAAGTTCCTCAGACCGAAGACGCGGGCGCGTGGCTCGGCCCCGCCGTCTCCATGTACGCCTGCACGTTGCGCACCGTCTCATCACGATGGTCGCCGCCGAACTTCTCAAGTACGGCGTCCGCCAGCGCGATGCAGACCATCGCCTCGCCAATCACCGCGCACGTCGGAACAAACGTGATGTCGCTCCGCTCGTAGTGCGCTCGATCCACCTTCGCGCCTGTCCGCAGATCAACCGTCTCCAGCGCGTTCATAATCGTGGCAATCGGCTTGACCATCGCACGCACAACAACCGGTTCGCCCGTCGTCATTCCGCCCTCAAGTCCGCCGGAGTTGTTGGAGCGCCGCGGCCACGGGCGTACCCACGTTCCGTCAGGGTTCCGGTCCCATTCATCAATGGGCTTCACGACGTCGTGCACAGTTGAGCCGCGCATCGCCGCCTGGTCAAACCCCGCTCCGAATTCCACACCCTTGACGGCGTTAATGCTCATCACCGCAGCGGCCAACCGCGTGCTCAGCTTGCGATCCCACTGAATATGCGAGCCCAGGCCGATGGGCGCGCCGGTCGCAACGACCTCAAATACACCGCCCAGGCTGTCCCCGTCTTGCCTCGCTGAGTCGATGGCCTCAATCATGGCCTCTGTAGCAACGGGATCCGCGCATCTAACCGGAGACTCTTCCAACTGCACCCAGTCGATGGCCTCCTGCGGCGCGGCAACAACACCGCCAATGCCAACAACGTGGCTGTGTACCGCAATTCCTATCTCCTCAAGGAATCGGCGTGCCACCGCCCCGGCAGCCACGCGCGCGGCGCTCTCACGGGCGCTCGAACGCTCAAGGATATTTCGCGCGTCATCGTGCGAGTACTTGGTAATCCCCGGCGTGTCTGCATGACCCGGCCGCAGTTTGGTGATCGGCTCAAAGGGAACGTCCGACGGCTCGACGGACATCTCGTCCACCCATGGCACGCCGTCCGGCCCCGTGCCTGTTGAAAAGTCGCGATTCTCAACAAACATGGCAATCGGCCCACCGAGCGTCAGCCCGTGCCGCACACCCGCCGAGATGCGCGCGCGATCCGTCTCGATCTGCTGCCGTGCCCCTCGACCATACCCGCGCTGGCGACGGGCCAAATCCTGTCGAATGTAGTCTTCGGACAGCGAAACGCCCGCCGGTATGCCCTCAACAATCGTTGTTAGGCCCGGGCCATGCGACTCACCCGCCGTCAAGAATCGAAACTGTCCCATTGAGTTTCAGTTGCTCCTGTATACACCGTGCGTTGCGGTCTCCATTCAGATTACATCAGCGCCTTCAAGGCCGCCGAATACATGATGTCCTCCGGCGGCTCACGATCCGTCCAGAACTCAAACGCCGCCGCGCCCTGGTACACCAGCATCCCGATTCCGCCCAATACACGCGCGCCCCGTTCTCGTGCCAACGCCAGTAGCGGTGTCTGTTGCGGGTTGTACACAAGATCACACACAAGCACGCCGCGCTTGAGAAGGCCCTCAACCGGCGGTATCCCCTCCGGATCCGGCCCGCCCGCCATTCCCATCGACGTACAGTTCACGATAAGATCGACACCATCGCTGCCTCCGATGTCTTCAAGGCCCCCACCGCGTGTCTCGGCAGCCGTCGCCTCGGACACGTCCCGTGCCAACTCCACGGCCCTTTCCGGCGTCCGATTGACGATGACCAGCTCCGAAACACCCTCCCAGGCGAGGCCGAATGCAACGGCGCGCGCCGCGCCCCCTGCCCCAACAATCAGCGCCCGCTTTTGAACTGTGGCAAACCGCCCCTCCTGTTCCAACGACCTCGTAAATCCCGCCGCATCCGTATTCGCCCCAATCAGAAAACCCTCGCGGTTGATGATGGTGTTGACCGCGCCGATGGACTCCGCCACTGGGAGAATCTCGTCGAGCAGCGGCATGACGGCCTGCTTATGAGGCACCGTCACGTTCGCGCCCAGCACACCCTCCGCCCGCAGCGACTCCACTCGCGCAGCCAATTCATCCGGGGGCGTCGCCCACGTCTCATAGCGCGCGTCGATCTCGAGTTCGTCGAACGCCGCCTGCTGAAACGCCGGCGAGATGGAGTGCCCGAGCGGAAAGCCGATGATCCCCACGCGCGACGTCATAGCCCCAACCTCTTCATTCACGACCGCTCCGCAGCCGCTGCTCGTCAAGGTACGCTTGCAGGACGACGGCTGCAGCAACCGAATCCGACGGGCTGGTGATGCCGCCCTTGCGCCCGCCCGCCTCTCGCATCGCCCGTTCCGCGGATACGGTGGACAACCGCTCGTCCCTGCCCTCGACCGGCACGGACAGCTCACGTTCACAGGCGCGGCGTATCCCCTCCGCCCATTGCGCCATCTCACCCATGCGGCCTTCCATTGTGCGGGGAATGCCGACAATCACGCGTTCCGCTTCGTACTCGGCCACCACGCCCCCAAGCTGCTCAACAAACGTGGGCGCATCTGCTCCGGGCAAAAGGTCTATCGGTTGAGCGATTGTCTGGGTTGGATCAGACACGGCAACGCCGCTCCTTGCCCTCCCGAGGTCCAGTGCAATGATTCGTCCGCTCATGCCACAAGGATAGCCCACCCGTTCACCCTGAGCTTCACACGCTTCACCTTGGCTACGCCCCATTCACTCTGAGCTTGTCGAAGGGTTGCCCGTCATCCCGGCCACCTCGTCTCGTCAATTGCCATACCTCCCCCCAAATCGTTAAGCTCGAAGAAAGGGGGAATTATGCCAGACACCTACATGGTCGCAGGCGCCGCATCCGGCGTCGGTATGCACGTCACTCGAAAACTCCTTGAGCGTGGCGAGAACGTGCGCGCATTCGTCAGGAACGGACGCAAACTCCGTGACATCTTCGGAACGCCGGACAACCTCAGCATCTTCGTTGGTGACATCGCTGATCACGCAGCCGCCTTTGAGGCCACGGAGGGAGCGCACTACGTCATCTCTACCGTCGGCGCGAAGTTCCCGGATGGCGAGCCCGAGCGGGTCGACTACCAGGGCGTCCATACGCTGGTCAATGCCGCCGCGGAGCACGGCCACATCCGACAATTCGTCCTCGTATCCTCTATTGGCGTTACCAAGGGCGACCATGACCTGAACGCGCGATTCAAAAATGTTCTTCGCTGGAAGATGTTCGGTGAGAACTACCTGCGAGGCAGCGGCCTTTCCTACGCCATCGTCCGCCCCGGCGGCCTCTCTGATGATGCCGGCGGATCGAAGTCCATAGAGGTCGGCCAAGGCGATAACATCCACGGTGCCATCAGCCGCGAGACTGTTGCTAATGTCTGCATCGCTATCTGTGACGCGGCGGAACACGTCGTCCGTGAGGTGACCTTCGAGGTCATCGAGGGCGACGGCCCGGCCTCTGCCAACCTTGAGAACATTTTCGACAACCTCAAGCGGGACTAGCCACCGTGGAATTAGATCTCGCCGGACGCAGCATCCTTGTCACGGGCGGTAGCGGCGGCATCGGTTCGATAGTCGCCGAGTACTTCGCGCGGGAGGGCGCGGACGTAACTGTTTCCGCGAGGGGACGCGAGAAACTCGAACAAACTAAGGCGGAAATCAAATCACGAGCAGGGACGGATGTCCGTGTCGCAGAGATGGACGTCACGGATGCTGAGTCCATTGCAATCGCCGTGCAGTCGGTGGTCGACGCCACGGGCCGCATCGATGCCGTCATCAGCTCTGCCGTCGACGTTGTCGGAGGGCTCCCGGGCAGTCCGTCTGAGGTGGACGTGACATCTTTGGGTAATGCCATCGACGTGAAAGTCCTCGGCATCCTGCGACTCGCACAGGCCGTCATCCCCCACATGAAGTCGAATGGCTACGGCAGAATCATCGGCGTCGGAGGGGCCTCTGCGCGACAGATTGGCTCTGCCAGCGCCAGCGTGCGCAATTCCGCCCTTGCCGCTCTGTGCAAGAACATGGCAACAGAACTCGGGCCGCACGGCATCACCGTCAACGTCATCCACCCTGGAGCAGTCCTCACAGAACGAAACCGTCCCCGCGTCGAAGCAGAGATGGAGCGCAACGGCGGAACCTTCGAGGAGGCCGAGACGCGTATGGCAACCGCCATTCCCGTCGGCAGGATGATTCACCCGGAGGATATCGCCTCCCTTGCCATGCTGCTGGCATCCTCCGCCGGAGGGGCCATAACCGGCCAAACAATCGCCGTAGACGGCGGCTCCACCACCGCCATCACTTACTAGGCCGATCCCTCAACCCGTTGACATTCCGCCCCCTACTGACTAGTCTGGTAACTAGTCAGTTCTGTTATCAACAAGAACGGAGGACAGCATGGAGGGTGATCAGACGAACAGGTGGCAGGTTCAGGAGGCAAAGGCGCGTTTCAGCACGCTGGTAGACACCACGCTTGAAGACGGTCCTCAGATTGTAACCAAGCGAGGCGTAGAGGCCGTGGTTGTCGTCCCATACCAACAGTGGCTCCGCATGGAGCAATCAAGGAAGCCGAACATCAAGGAACTACTCTTGGCGCCGGAGGCGCGCTTCGATTTCCCCATTCCAACTCGCCGCAACTACAAGCGCCGTCCTCCACCGTCACTCTCATAGATAACTCTCGTGTTTCTCCTCGACACGAATATAATCTCTGAACTGCGCCGCCCGAGGCCGAATCGCGCCGTCGTTCGGTGGATTGAAGAAATCCCAACCGACCAACTCCATCTCTCATCAGTCACTATCGGCGAGTTGCAGGCTGGTATTGAAATCACGCGTGAACAAGATCAGGCAAAAGCTGTGGAAATGGAAGGTTGGCTGAAACTCGTTAGGGAAACATTTAGCGTTCTGCCGGCCGATGCTGCCGCGTTCATAGAATGGGCCCGCTTGATGCATCGACAGTCCGACACGCTGACTTTGGATGCCCTCATCGCCGCCGTCGCCGCCGTGAATTCACTGACCGTCGTCTCCCGCAACGTCCGCGACTTTGAACAACTGGGCGTCCCAGTCCTCAATCCGTTCGACCACACCAACTAACCTCGCGGCATAATTGATAAGATTCTTTCGATCACACATGGCACCGGCAAGGAAGAAAGATGATCGCTGCAATCCAAGAACGCGAGGATGACCTAAACGCCCTTTGCACCCGATTTGGTGTTGACCGGCTAGCGCTATTCGGCTCAGCCGCAGGTAGCGCCTTCGATGAAGATCAGAGCGATTTCGATTTTCTGGTGGAATTCGGCGAATCGGCTATAGCCAATTACGCAGACTCCTATTTCGGTCTGCTTGACAGTCTCCAATCGCTATTCGACCGACCCATCGACCTCATCGTAGAATCCGCCATCCGAAATCCTTACTTCCGCGAGTCAGTCGCCCAAACAAGGGTGCCCTTTTATGGTTCGTGAGGCACGTACATACCTGTTCGAAATCCAGCGTGCTTGCGAGCTTCTGAAGACTTTTACGGCAGGAAAGTCATATACCGACTACGCTGGAGATGCTATGCTCCGTTCCGCTGTTGAACGACAATTCGAGGTTGTTGGTGAGGCTGTAGCCGGATTGGCGAGGACCAACGAGTCGCTCGCAAGCCGTATCACGCAGTTCCAGAGGATTATTGCGTTCCGAAATGTGCTCATTCACGGATATGCGACAGTAGACGACAGGCTTGTCTGGAATGTTGTCGAATCTGATCTACCTACGCTTGCCGCCGAGGTCGCCGATATGGCCGCGGAACTCCTCGAAGATTCAGAGTAGGCACTACCTACCCTACCCCGTCACTATTCCTGCCACCGCCGCTATAGCCTCATCCAGCTTTGAGGCATCACGCCCCCCCGCGCTCGCAAAGTCCTTGCGGCCTCCACCACCGCCACCAACGATTGCCGCCGTTTCTTTCACGATACGCCCCGCGTCATAGGAGTCGCCCCGCTCAACGATATCCGCGCTAATCGCGCACACCAGTGAAGGTCTCCCCTCGAGGTCCGCCCCAAGCACAACGATTCCTGATCCAAGCGCCGCACGCGTCCTGTCAGCAACGTCCCGAAGCAGGTCTGCGTTCGCAATACCCTCCACACGTGCGGCGAGCAGCGTAACCGGCGGCTCACCCACCTGCGCCGCCTGAGGCAAGAGCGTCTCTATTTGCGACCGCGCCCGATCGCGTTCAAGCTCCTCAGCACGGCGGCGCAGTCTGTCCGACTCCGCCATGTGATCCGCGATCCGTGTCTCAATCTCATCCACCGGCACCGTCAACTGCCGTGACAGACGCTCAAGCACGGTCATGCGGTCCCGCAGCAACCGGTCCGCGCTCGCGCCCGCCACCGCCTCCACGCGCCTCATCCCAGCCCCGATGGAACTTTCCGCCACCACATAGATGAACCCTACTTCGCCCGTCGCGTGTACGTGCGTGCCGCCGCACAGCTCGTGGCTGAAGGGCCCGCCGTCGTCCTCACCGTCAATAGAAACCGTACGCACCTCGCTGCCGTAGCGATCGCCAAAGAACGCCAAGGCTCCGGACGCCAGCGCGTCCTGAATCGGCTGCACCTGCGACTCCACAACAATGTTGCGAATAACCCGCGCGTTGACCGCATGAGTGATAGCTGCAATCTCATGCTCGTTCAAGGATGCAGTGTGCGAGAAATCGAATCGCAGATGGTCAGGCGAAACATACGAACCCGCCTGGCGCACATGGCCCCCAAGGGTCGACCGCAGCGCCGCGTGCAGAAGATGCGTAGCAGTGTGATGGCGGGTTGCCTGCCCTCGTGCTGTCGGATCAACCTCCAGCGTCACGGCGTCCCCAACACTGATAGTCCCCTCTTCAACCATGCCGATATGAGCAACAAAATCAGGACGCTCGCCAACGGGCCGCTGCGTGTCCGTGATACGTGCCAGCCCGGCAGGTCCGTGTATCACGCCCACGTCGCCCACCTGCCCGCCGCCCTCTGCGTAGAACGGCGTCCGTGCCGTCACGATTTCCACTTGTTGTTGCTGAGAAGCCGACTCTGCCACGCCGCCGCCGACAATCAGGCCGGTCACGTTGCTCTCATCCCGCGCAACTTCATAGCCGGTAAACTGCGTGGTCAGGCTCGAAAGCAGCCGATACGCCTCCGACCCTTCAGCCCCGCCGCCGAACGAGGTCGCCGCCCTGCCCCGCTCCCGTTGTGCTTCCATCTCTTGCTGGAATCCCTCGCGATCCGCAGTTAACCCGCGGTCGGCCAGGATCTCCTCTGCCAGCTCCACAGGAAAGCCGTACGTGTCATAGAGTCGAAAGAGGGCGTCGCCCGGCGCGACTGTCTCGCCGTCCGACTCCAGCCGCGCCATCACCTCATCAAGGAGCGCCGTCCCAACAGAGAGTGTTCGCTGGAACTGCTCTTCCTCTCGCGTCACAGTCTGCACGATGTGATCGACGGCATCATTCAGTGCCGGATAGGCTGGCGACATTAACGGAATAACTGCCTCCGTGATGATCCGACCCAGGAAAGGTTCATTCACACCCAGGCTCTGCGCGAACCGAATCCCTCGCCGCAGCATCCGCCGCAGCACGTATCCGCGCCCTTCATTCCCCGGCGTCACGCCGTCCATAATGAGGAACGCGCCCGACCGCGCGTGTTCTGCCATTACCCGCAATGCCCGATCCGTCTCAGCGTCTGTCCCGTAGACAGTGCCTGAAATGGACTCAGCGCTCTCGATGAGCGGTCGAAAAAGGTCAGTCGAATAGATATTCTCGGCGCGCTGGATGATTGCCGCGAGCCGTTCCAGCCCCATACCAGTGTCGATATTCTTCTTCTCAAGCGGCGTCCGTGTCCCGTCCTCTGCCTGATCGAACTCCATGAACACGAGATTCCAGATCTCCACGAAACGCCCGCACTCGCAATTTGGTCCGCAAGCGTCATGGAACGGCTCTCCCGGTGTCAGGTCGTAGTGAATCTCGGAGCACGGACCGCACGGCCCGGTGTTGCCCGCAGGCCCCCACCAGTTGTCGGAGGTCCCGAACCGTCGGATCCTGTCCGTCGGCACCCCGGTCTGTTCCCACAACCCCGCCGCCTCGTCATCGTCCGTGTAGACCGTCGCCCACAGGCGGTCGGCATCCAGACCCAGGTGCTCCGTACAAAAATCCCAAGCGTGTTCAATCGCTCCCCGCTTAAAATAATCGCCGAATGAGAAGTTGCCGAGCATCTCGAAGAACGTCAGGTGCGTCGTATCCCCAACCTCGCCGATATCCGTCGTCCGAAACGACTTCTGTACCGTCGTCAGCGTGCTATTCGGCGGCGCTGATTGTCCCAGGAAATACGGCTTGAACTGCACCATGCCCGCCGTCGTGAATAGCAGTGTCGGGTCGTCCTGCGGTACAAGCGAGGACGATGGCATCCGGCTATGCCCTTTGGACTCAAAGAAGCTCAGGAACAGCTCTCGCAGTTCCGGCCCGGTTCGATAAGGCGGCATCTCAGACGTCATAGCGGTAGGCAAAACTCCAGATCTATGTGTATCTCACCTCATTGTAGTAGAGCGGAGCACCCTATACTCAATCCATGAACTACTCGGAAGCCGTAGCATGGCTCCTCGGCATGACAAACTTTGAACGCCCCGTCGCGCCGTCAGACACCTCTGACACCGACAATCCAGACATCCCAATCGCCACCCGCCGCTGGAACCTCGACCGCGTCTACGAGCTCCTGCATCGCCTTGATAACCCCCACATCGGCCCGGTCACCCTCCACGTTGCGGGTACCAAGGGCAAAGGCAGCACCTGCGCCCTGCTCGCCGCCGCCCTCACCACCTCCGGCTACCGCACCGGCCTCTTTACCTCCCCCCACCTCCACACCATCCGCGAGCGCATCGCCGTCAACGGATACCCCTGCTCCGAAGAAGACTTCGCCGAGGCCGCCCGCGCAGTCAAACCCGCTGTTGACGCAGTCAATGCCGACGGCTCATTCGGCAGCATCACCACTTTCGAGGCGCTCACAGCCATGGCGTTCGTCGCTTTCCGGGCGCACAACGTTGAAATGCAGGTCATCGAAGTCGGGCTTGGCGGCCGACTCGACTCCACAAACATCGTCGAACCCGCCGTCACTGGCATAACGTCCGTCAGCCTCGATCACGAGGCCTTTCTCGGTTCGACGATCCGCGAAATCGCAACCGAAAAGGCGGGCATCATCAAGCCCGGCATCCCTGTCGTCTCCGCCCCACAGGAATCCGACGCGGCGGACGTCATCATCAGTCGCAGCAACGAACTGGGCGCGCCGCTGACACTGCTCCGCCGCGATATCTTCTGGCGGCCTGAAAAGGCCACGCTGTCTGGCCAGGACTTCGCTATGTGGGGACAGATCGGCGATCGTCCCATTGAGCACCAACTCCGAACCAGCCTCCTCGGCGAGCACCAGCTTGAGAACGCCTCCCTCGCCATGGCCATGTTGGAGCACCTGCGCGACCTTCACTACCCCGTTCCCTACGATGACATTTACACCGGATTTAGCGGCGTCACCTGGCCCGGCCGGATGGAGATTCTCAGCGAATCTCCCTTGATCGTGGCAGACGGGGCCCACAACCCGTATTCGGCGGCAAGGCTGGCTGAGACTATTAAGGAGACGTTCCCGGGGCGCGAGGTGCAGTTGGTGCTCGGCGCGGCATCGGACAAGGATGTGGGCGGCATTGCTCGCGAGATCGGCGTCGTTGCCACCGGCGCGTTCGCGACAAGTTCCCGCAGCCCGCGCTCCATGTCCCCTGATGACATAGCAGATACACTATGGGAGGCGGGAGTCCCCGTGCGGCCGGAGACCACAGTCGCGGCGGCAATTGAACGAGCGAAATTGGAGGGCGGCCCCGGGGTGCTCGTTCTCGTCACGGGATCACTATTCGTCGTGGCTGAGGGGCGGGAGCATGTGCTCGGAGTCAGCCCGGATGAATCCGCCTACTGAGGGCTGAATACCCGACGAACGAAAGACGAGGGAAGGAGCAGCAGGCATGGCAGCGCAGGATCGAACCGCAGATCAGCGAGTGGTCGTCACAGGAATGGGTGCATTGACACCGCTCGGCAACTCGATTGATGAGTATTGGAGCGGACTTGTCGAGGGCCGGAGCGGGATCGAATACATTGAGAGCTTTGACGCATCCGAATTCCCATGCGTCGTCGCCGGCGAAGTCCGCAATTTCGACGCCAGCGACTACATGCCCGCCAAGCAAGTGCGACGCCTCGCCCGTTTCTCCCAGCTTGCAGTAGCGGCATCGCGCCAGGCAGTTGATAACGCCGGTATCGACCTGGAGACCGCTGACCTGGAGCGCATAGGCGTCCTCCTCGGCAACGGCATCGGCAGCTACCCGGACACGGAGGAGCAGAGCAAAATCTTCTATGAGCGTGGATGGAGCAAGGTCAGCCCCATCTATATGTCCAAGATGCTCCCCAACATGGCGGCTGCAAACGTTGCAATGGCGCTCGGTCTCGTGGGCTACAACAACACCGTCATCACCGCCTGCGCCGCAGGCACACAGGCCATCGGTGACGCCGCGGACATGATCCGCGCCGGACGCGCAGACGTCATCGTCTCCGGCGGCTCTGAATCCTCCATCTGCGCCCAGGGACTTGCGGCCTTCTGCGCAATGCGCGCCCTCTCGCAGAGAAAGGACGATCCTCACGGCGCGTCTCGTCCCTTCGACACCGACCGTGACGGCTTCGTCCCGACGGAAGCCGCCGGCATCCTCGTGCTTGAGTCCCTTTCCCACGCTCAGGAGCGTGGCGCGACCATCTACGCGGAGGTTGCGGGCTACGGAGCGTCCAACGACGCCTTTGATTTCGTGCAGCCGCGTGACGATGGCGCGGGCGCAGCTCGAACAATGCGATGGGCCCTCGACAACGCCGGCATCGACCCCTCAGAGGTCAGCTACATCAACGCCCATGGAACCTCAACACCGCTCGGTGACGCCGCGGAAACCACCGCCATCAAGGCCGTCTTCGGCGACCGAGCCTACCAGATCCCGGTCAGCTCCACCAAGTCCATGATCGGCCACGCGCTTGGCGCAGCGGGCGGCGTAGAGGCTATCGCCGTCGTCAAGTCCATTGAGACCGGCGCAATCCACCCCACCATCAACCTCCAAACGCCCGACGAACGCTGTGATCTCGACTACGTCCCCAACGAAGCGCGGGACGCCGATGTGCGCGTCGCCCTCTCCAACAGCTTCGGCTTCGGCGGCCAAAACGCCTGCGTAGTCTTCACCAAGTTCGACTAGCGGCTCAACACAGTCAAAAAGAAAGAGGCGGGCACTTGCCCCGCCTCTTTTCATTTGGCGACTTGAATTCGCGCTTTTACCCCCGCGCCTCGTTCAGCAGCTTTCGCAGCACCGTGTGCAGAATCCCGCCGTTCCTGTAGTAATCGACTTCTACCTGGGTATCGATCCGCAGGGTCGCCGAGAATGTGGTCTCTGACCCGTCCTGCCGCCGCACGGTAACGTCGATGTCCTGCCCCGGCTCGATGCCGTCATCAAGACTACCGATAGTCACAGTCTCTCGTCCCGTGATGCCGAAACTCGCCGCGTTCTCGCCCTCGTGGAACTGCAAAGGCAGCACGCCCATGCCCACGAGATTGGAACGATGAATGCGCTCAAATGACTCTGCAATCGCCGCGCGCACGCCGAGCAGATACGGACCCTTCGCTGCCCAATCACGACTAGACCCGGAACCGTACTCCTTGCCACCAAAGATGACCGTCGGCACGCCCTCCTGCTGATACCGCATGGCGGCATCGTAGATGGGCATCTGCTCTTCCTCGGGCAGCTTCAAAGTGAACCCACCCTCAACGTCGTCCAGCATCTGGTTCTTGATCCGAATGTTGGCGAACGTGCCGCGCATCAAAATCTCATGATTGCCGCGGCGCGAGCCGTAGGAGTTGAAGTCCCCCTGCAGTACGTCCCGCCCCTGCAGAAATTGCCCCGCCGGGCTGCGAGCCGCGATGTTGCCCGCCGGAGAAATGTGGTCCGTCGTCACGGAGTCGCCGAGTACCGCCAACACGCGCGCATCACTGATAACCGGCAGCGACGGCGGGTCAAGTGGAAAATCCTTGAAGAACGGCGGCTCTTGCAGGTACGTCGAGTCCAGCTCCCACTCGTACAGCTCGCCCTCGGGCGCCTCAAGTCCTTTCCACTGGTCGTCACCGTCGAAGATCGCCCCGTACTGCTGCTCAAACATATCCGGGCTGACATTGTTGGAAATGGCCTGTTGAATATCATGCTGTGACGGCCAGATATCACGCAGGAAGACGTCGCGTCCATTCGGGTCCGTTCCCAGCGACTCCGACGTAAAATCGATGTCCATCCGCCCCGCAAGCGCATACGCCACCACGAGCATCGGCGACGCCAGATAGTTCGCCTTGACGTGCGGATTCACTCTTCCCTCAAAGTTCCGATTGCCCGAAAGAACTGCCGCTGCAACGAGGTCGGTGTCCTCAATGGCATTGGCGATGTCCTCCGGGAGCGGCCCGGAGTTGCCGATGCACGTCGTGCAGCCGAAACCCACCGTGTGGAATCGCTGAGCCTCCAGGAACGGCACGAGCCCCGCCGACTCAAGATAGTCCGTCACAACCTTAGACCCCGGCGCCATGGATGTCTTCACCCACGGCTTTGTCGTAATCCCGGACGTAACCGCGTTCTTGGCCAAGAGCCCTGCGCCAATCATCACCGACGGGTTGGACGTATTTGTGCAAGACGTAATTGCCGCAATAACCACGGAGCCGTGCTGAAGCTGGAACGCCTCTACTCCGTGCCCCACAACTGCCGTCTTCTCGGCCTCCTCGCTGCTCAGTCCGAAGCCTCGCTCCGAAGTCGCCAGCGTCAGGTGCTCTTGGAAACTCGACTTCACACTGCCGAGCTCAACCCGGTCCTGCGGCCGCTTTGGCCCCGCCAGTGACGGCACAATGGTGCTCAAATCAAGCTCAAGCGTGTCCGAATAAACCGGATCAGGTGTGTCATCGGTCCTGAAAAGCCCCTGCGCCTTGGCATACTTCTCAACCAGGTCGATCAGCTCCGGGCTGCGACCCGACAGCTTCAGGTACGCCAGCGTCTCGTCGTCGATGGGGAAATAGCCCATCGTCGCGCCATATTCCGGTGACATATTTGCGATTGTCGCGCGGTCCGCCACGGGCAGCCCCGTCAGACCCGAGCCGTAGAACTCAACGAAGTCGCCAACGACGCCGTGCGCACGCAGCATCTCCGTCACCGTCAACACGAGGTCCGTCGCCGTCGCGCCCTCCGGCAGCCGTCCAGACAGCTTGAATCCCACAACGCGTGGCGCAAGTATGTAATACGGCTGGTCTAACATCACGGCCTCGGCCTCAATGCCACCGACGCCCCAGCCCAGCACTCCAAGCCCGTTGATCATGGTGGTGTGAGAATCCGTCCCAACCAGCGAGTCCGGGAACGCCACACGCTCACCGTCCTCCTCTTTGGTCATCACCACGTTGCCAAGGTATTCAAGATTCACCTGGTGGACGATGCCCGCTCCCGGCGGCACAACGCGGAAATTATCGATCGACCCCTGCGCCCACTTGAGCAGCTTGTACCGCTCCCCGTTGCGCTCGTACTCCTTCTCGACGTTCCCCGATAGGGCATACGCCGTCCCAAAGAAGTCCACCTGCACCGAGTGATCGATAACGAGGTCAACGGGCACGACCGGATTGATAACGGACGGATCCGCCCCCGCACGCGCCATCGCGCTCCGAAGCGCCGCAAGGTCAACCACCGCTGGCACACCCGTGAAGTCCTGCAAAATAACCCGCGCCAGCTTGAGCGGCACCGTGATCTCCCCCGGCTCCGCCTGCCATCCTGCCAACGCGCGCACGTCCTCTTCGAGAACGTCGTACCCGTTCACGTTCCGCAGAAGGCTCTCAAGCATCACCTTTATAGAGAACGGCAGCCGCGACACTGCGCCGACGCCCTGCTCCTCAAGTGAATTGACGTCGTAATACGCCACAGGCCCGGAGCCGGTCTCCAGCGTTCGCCTGGCCGAGAAAACGTCCGTGTTTGTCATCAAGATCTATCCTGTCGCTATCTGATCACATCCGTTATGTAAGCCGCGCCCTAGTCTAGCAGAATCCCCCGTTCACCCTGAGCTTGTCGAAGTGTGGAACCCACGCCCCACCGCATCACTCCCTCCCCTCATTCCCGCCCTTCCCCACCCGTCATTCCAGCGCCCCACTTCGTCATTCCGGCGAAGGCCGGAATCCATCGCCTGGCCCACAGGGCCAGAACCCACTCCGTCACTCCTGCCCGTCACCCGTCACTCCCGCCTATCCCCACTCCGTCATTCCCGCGCAGACGGGAATCTGAATCCCATTTGCCAAGGAATCCACGTGACGCCTAGTAACCCCGCCGATGGTCATACACATTCACGAGCGGCCGTCCGCCCAAATATCGCCCAAGGTTTTCCAAAAAAATCTCCACCACCTGCTCGTCCCTATCCGCCGACCCCGCCCCCGAGTGCCCCGTTATCAGAACGTTCTCCATGTCCCACAACGGGCTGTCATCCGAAAGCGGCTCCGTCGCGAACACGTCCAGATACGCCCCGCCCAGATGGCCCGACTCCAACGCCTCAATCAGCGCACGCTCATCAACAAGATCGCCTCGTGCCACGTTGATAAATCGGGCCCCCTCCTTTATGGAGGCAATCTCGGACATGCCAACCATCCCCACCGTCTCCGGTGTCCGCGGCGCACACAACACCACGTAATCACTCGCCGACAGCGCCTCTACCAATTCATCCTGCCCAACAACTCGCTCAAACGGCTCGGTATCGACCCACCCTTCCGGAGCAGTCCGCCTGACGCCGATAACCCGCATCCCCATCGAGCGACACCCCTCCGCTATCGCCGTCCCAATCTTGCCCGCCCCGATGATCGTGACGAGTTTCCCCGCCACATCCTCCGGCGTATATCGCAGCCACTCATGCCTGCCCTGCCGCCGCAGCGCCTGTGGAAACCCCTTCGCCAGCGCGATGATCACCCCCACGACGGTCTCGCTCAATGGCCTCGCATGAACTCCTGACGACGACGTGATTACCACACCCGCATCCAACAGCCCCGGCGCGCGATCCACATAGTCGATCCCCGCCGCCTGCGAGTGAATCCACCGCAGTTTCGGCATCGACTCCGGCACATCGGGCGGCAGCCGCAGCGTCAGCAACACCTCCGCCTCGCCAACCAGCGGCAATAGAGGCTCGGGAAACGGCGGCCACAACTGCGTCGGCGCGGCCAGCGGAGCAACCTCACGATTCAACAACCGAACCCGCGGATCCGCCCCCGCAATCCGCTCCAACAGCTCATCCGCCATAGCCCACCCCACCAGGATGGGCAAAACATCACTCCGTCCCAAACCACTCATACCCGCATCCTACAACCAACCGCATAGTCCCCTTCCCACCACAAGGCCCGTCACCCCAACTTATTCGCCATCCGCGCCCCCACTCCGTCATTCCTGCCCCCACTCCGTCATTCCCGTGAAGGCGGGAATCTGAATCTCATTGAGCCGACCAACTACGGTAACGCCCAACCCCGCTCTGTCATTCCGAGCGCAGCCGAGGAATCTAAAGCCTCAACAAGCCGCCTTAGCCAGAGCGCGACAAACCAGTTCCACATACCATTCAATTCCTCACCGCTCATCCTGAGCCTGTCGAAGGTTAAGTTTCCCTTCATCCCCGCCCCCACACCGTCATTCCCGCGAAGGCGGGAATCTGAATCTCGGAACGCAAACCAACCCCTGAACGCCGCCAATCCACCGCCCATCTTTGAAACGCTTTCCCGTATGCGATATGCTTATGGACGCTATAAGCAAACCGAATATCGCAGGACGACATCACAACCATGCAGGAAGCGACCACAAACACGACAACAACCGCCACCCCATCATTCACCGTCGACTGGGACGCCGGACACATGGGCTGCGGCGAAGTTCTCATCCAACTCAAACTCCGATTCCGCCCCCTCCAAACCGGCGACCTCTTTCGCCTCATAACACGAGACATCGCCGCCCCGTTGGAGATTCCCGCTTGGTGCCGCGTCACCAAGCGCCAATTGATTCACGCCGAACACCCTGAATACTGGATCGAACAGAAATAGCAGACGAGAGGAGTCCTGGATTCCCGTTCGCCCTGAGCTTGTCGAAGGGTAAACGGGAATGACGGATGAAAAAACGGAGGTAGTTCAAAAAATGTCGGACAGGGTTTGCATCAGCCTCACTCACGCCGGTGATGATCCCGACCGCACAACGGTCGCTTTCGTCCTCGCCAACGCCGCGCTCGGTTCCGAGAAGGAGACCGTCGTCTTTCTCAGCACTGAAGGCGTCCGCGTCGCGCAAAAGGGCTACGCGGATGACATCAACGAGGAGGGCTTCGCGCCCCTCTCGCAACTGATGAACAATTTCGTAGAGGGCGGCGGCAAGATCCTCGTGTGCGCCCCCTGCTTCAACAAGCGCGGCCTCGAGCCCGCCAAGCTTGTCGACGGCGCGGATGTCGTCGGAGGCGCAACCCTCATTGAGTTCATCTCAGAGGGCGTGCCCGTCATCTCGTACTAGCCGGGCCTTTTTCCACGGACGTACGAGTTAGCTAACGATCATGGACGCCATAGCGCAGCACACGCACAGGCCTGACACCACGCTCGACGGCGGCAGCCTCGACTGCGGCGGCGGCCTCTTGCTGCTCATCCGCCGCGCCATCGACCCCCTCCCACCCGGCGGCCTCCTTGAAATCCTCTCCACCGACACGACAGTCGAGGTAGAACTCCCTGCGTGGAGCCGCTTGACCGGCAACGAACTCGTCTCATGGACGAAATCAGGCGGCCAACGCAGCTTCCTCGTCAGCAAAGGCCCACTCGCCGACCGCGCAAACGGTCACACCGAAACCGCGCCTCAGCAGACCATCCTCCGCCCTACGGTCGAAATATCCATCCCCACATCCCTCCCCGCCCCCGGGTCCGCCCCCGCCGTCGCCCCCCTATCCGTCATGGGCATCGGCAGTTGGCCGCGCCCGGCGTGGATGCTGCGTGCAATCCACGACCATATAGAGGGCCGCATGAGCGATCACGAATTCGCCGAGACCGCCAACGATGCCGTCCGCCTAAGCGCCCAGGCCCAACAGCGAGCGGGCGTCGGCGTCCTAACAGACGGCGAACAACGCCGTGACAACTACGTCAGCTTCGTCGGCGGCCTCCTGGACAACTCCCAGCTCATCCCTCTCACGGATCTCGCCGCCATGGTGGACGACTCCGAGGAGTTCGAGCGTGAGCTTGCCGCCCTTGACGTCCCAGCCTCCAGCGTCCGCCACCCCGTCGTCTACGGTCGCCTCGGGCGCAGCGACTCCCTCGCCGTCCATGAGCTCGAATTCGCAAAACAGTTGGCGGACGGCCTCCCCGTAAAGGTCGCTCTCCCCGGCCCCTATCTGCTAACTCGCACCATGTGGCTCGATTGCCTCCGTGAGAGCCCATACACCACACGCGAGGAACTCGCTGAAGACGTGGTGCGCGTGCTCCGCGAAGAGGCACACTATCTACTCGCCGCCGGCGCATCCATCGTCCAATTCGATGAACCGGTCCTGACCGAAGTCGTGCACGGCTCCTCCCGCGCCCGCCGCAGCTTCATGTGTGGCGCGCTCAGCGAACGATATGACACTGCTACGGAACTCGGTTTCGCTCAGGAACTCCTGGCGCAGGTCACACGCGGCCTGCCCCGAGACCGACTCGCCATGCACGTCTGCCGCGGCAACTGGACCGCGGACGAATCAGCCGCCCTCACCGGCGACTACGCCCCTCTCATCGACCTCCTGTCAGCCGTCGATGTTGGCACCCTGTTCCTTGAACTAAGCACCGAACGCGCAGGCGAGATCGACATCCTCGCCGGTCTCCCCGACGACAAGCGCATCGGCGTAGGCATCGTCAACCCCAAGTCCCCAATCGTTGAAGACGCAGACCTGCTCGATGCCCGCATCCGCCGCGCCATTGATGTCTTTGGCGCGCACCGCGTCCTCCTCACCCCCGACTGCGGCTTCGCCACCTTCGCCGACAACCCCGTCTCCTCCGCCGCCATCGCCGAAGCCAAACTAAACGCCATAACGGAAGCCCGCAACCGCATCGCCGCCTCTGTCCGCCTCTAGGGCCACCCCTAAGCCACCCCCGTCATTCCCGCGAAGGCGGGAATCCGAATCGCATCACCTGACCAACCCCCGTGACGCCAACCGGAGGATCCCCTCCCCCTTGATGGGGGAGGGCTAGGGTGGGGGTGATCATCGTGCCCACCCCGCTCGCCCTGAGCGCAACTCTCCCGTTCACCCTGAGCTTGTCGAAGGGCCACCCCGCCCCACCCGCTATACTGAACCCGCACATGGAGCAGACAACCGAATGACGGCCCAACACCAATCGCTCCCCCTCGCCCTCTACGTCCACATCCCCTTCTGCCGCTTCAAGTGCTTCTACTGCGACTTCAACACCTACTCCGGCATCGAAAATCTGATCCCTGATTTCGTCGACGCCCTCACCACTGAGATCCGCCGATGGCGGGAGGCCCTGGCTCTCGCCAACATCTCTCCGAGAACCGAAACGATCTTCTTCGGCGGCGGCACCCCGTCCCTCCTGACTCCTGCCCAGGTCGAACAAATACTGCGTACCTTCACGCCTAAACTGGATTTCCGTGACGACGTCGAGATCTCAATGGAGGTCAACCCTGAAAGCGTCACTCGTGAGTTCGTCCGTGATGTCATGTCACTCGGTGTCAACCGATTCAGCATGGGCGCGCAGAGCTTTGACGCCTCGGAACTGCAGATGCTCGGTCGGCTCCACGATGCTGGCGGCACAGAACGCGCCATGAACGGCCTCCGCGCCGGTGGCGCAGACAACGTCAACCTCGACCTCATGTACGGCCTGCCCCGCCAGACCTTGAAGACGTGGGAATCCAGCCTCACAGGCGCGCTCAAACTCAAACCGGAGCACCTCTCCCTCTACGCCCTCACAGTCGAAGAATCGACGCCCTTCCACGGATGGGTGGAGTCCGGCCGCCTGCCTTCACCCGACCCCGATCTCGCCGCTGATATGTACGAGATGGCCGAACAGCGCATGGCACAAGCCGGCCTGGAGCAATACGAGATCTCCAACTGGGCTCAGGCTGGCCATGAATGTCGACACAACCTCGCTTACTGGTTCAATAACCGGTTTCTCGGATTCGGCCCCGGCGCTCACTCCCACCTGTTCGGCGCGCGCTTCTCCGTCATGCGCCAGCCGCGCGGCTACATCGAGCGCATGGCCGAACTGGCAAAGCAGCCCCTCTCAGAATTCAACCCACTGCCGCCGCTTGAGGGCCCCCTCGACCACGCCGACTACATAAACCACATCGCTCCCATCGACTCCGTGGACCCCTACACAGACTTCATGATCAAAGCCGAAACGCTGGTCCTGGGCCTCCGCCTCAACCGCGGCGTCCATGAAGACGACTACGCCGAAAGGTTCGGATCAACCCCGGACAACCTCTTCGGCCCCGCCATCCATGAATCCATAACCGACGGCCTCCTCGAACGAATCACCAACGCCCCCGGCGAGACAAGCGACAGCGCTCTTGGTGAACGAAGCGCCAGCACCCTCCGCCTAACCCCCCGAGGCCGCCTCCTCTCCAACGAAGTCTTCGTCCGAATCATGTCCTCCGCCTGACCACACCCCATCCCGCCAATTCCGTATGTTCCGTCATTCCGGCCTCCGCCGGAATCCACCGCATGGCCCTCAGGCCACAACCCGCCCGTTCACACTGAGCGCGTCCCACACCCGTCATCCCGCGCCCCCTCGTCATTCCCGCGAAGGCGGGAATCTGAATCGCATCACCCAACCAATCCCCGTAACGCCAACCACAGACTCCGGCCTCCATGTCATTCCGAGCGCAGCCGAGGAATCTAAAATCTCAATAGCGCCAACCAACCCCCATAACGCAAACCAGAGGATCCCCTCCCCCTTGATGGGGGAGGGTTAGGGTGGGGGTGACATCGCCCCCATTCACCCTGAGCCTGTCGAAGGGCCACCTTCCCCGTCATCCCGCGCCTCCTCCGTCATTCCCGCGCAGGCGGGAATCTGGATCTCAGAATGCAGCCAAACCCGGTAATGCCCAACCAACGCCACCACTTACAATTCTGAGTGCAGGCGGAGTCTCCGTCCTTGCCATGCCATGCCCCGCGCTGCCGGACCTAGCCTAGCCGGACCGGGCCGTACAATACCGGACCATGCCCCGCCACGAAGTCCCTTGCCCTGCCCTGCCGCGCGCCACCCTACCATGCGGCGCCTTGGCGCACCTAGACATGCCATGCCGCGACAAATATCCTCGCCGGGCCACACCATGCCTTGCCATAACATGACCCGCCACACCCAACCATGGCTCGCCTCGATGCTCCTTGCCCAGCCACACCTGGCCACAAGCTGCCACACACTGCCACGTCGCGCCACACCGAGCCAAACCCAAGCAGGCCGCGCCACGATGTTCCTCGCCTCGCCATACATTGCCTCACCATGCCCAACATGGCCGTGCTATGACGCGCCAGACCATGCCTTGCCACGGCGAATGTTCCTTGCCCGGCCTCGCTGGGACTTGCCCAACCACACGTTGCCCAGCCATACCTAGCATTGCCGCGCCTCGCCTCGAAAATCCCTCGCCCTGCCGAACCTTGCATTGCCAAACCCGACCGAGCCGAGGCACGCCCCGGCGGGCCATGCCGAGCACTACCGCGCCTTGATGGATGCCGTTGTAAACCTGCCGTATGTCCCACTCTTTGAAGGCCGCCAATCTCCAAGGCCAATCCGCCTACCCGCGACATCAAACCACTTGAGCAGTTTCTGGTGGTCAACCAGCTCCTCGTCGCAATCAAGGACGATATCCACGCTCCAAGGCGGATCGAACTTTGCCCTTGTCCTTACTATCTTGCTGCGCTGCACAACAACAACGCTCTGGAACTGCGTATTGTCCATCAACTGGTCGAATGTTGCGCCGTAGCGGTTAACGTCATAGGTGAAGGTCGTCTCAAGGACTACCAAACCTCCGCGCACGTCGGGGCCTTCACGGGTCTTTCGTGCTGCGTCTTCTATGCAAGCTCGGATGGCTTGGGGCGGGACCGTGACCGTATCCCCTTCGCGCCAGAGGCTGTTGAGGGTTTCGAGTTGTCGGAGTCTGGCATCGTCGGACTCAGTTCGGTTTGTGCCACGTCTGCTGGTGATGGTCTGGATTTCTTTCGTAAAGGGGTTGCCGGGTAGGAGTCCATCACTGGAGTGTTGGATGATAGCCGTTTCACCCTCGATTCGGACATCGTAAAGCATTTGTCAATTGCCTCCTCGAAGACTTGTTTGAATTGCCAAATGTCGCCCTCAAATCGCCTGATTGCAGTCACGACAGAATGGCAAATGGAACACAGCCACGTTAGGTCATCCGCTACCTCCGTTCCCACCAATGGGTATTGATAGTGATGAGCTTCGACTCCGGGCCGTTGCCCACACGCCTGACATAGACCGTTGCTTCGCGTTCGAGCTTCAGCACGGGCCTTGAGATAAGCCTCAGTCTTGTATCGGTTCGACTTCTTTGCCGTCACTCAACCCTCTCCCTCTCATCCTTGAATTCGCTCAGGATGCTTCGCCACCCCGCGTTACCAACAATCGGGCTGAAGGCCTGGGTAGTAAATGCAGACCTCAGTTGGTTACGATCCCAATTGGGTGATCCATGATAGGACAGGTGTACTGTTTCATGCAAGCGCTCCACTCTTACCCACGAATCTCCCAACCCAATAGCAAACCCCCAACCCGCCCGCCTATACTGCCAACACACGCCCCAATGCAGTAGGAAAGCACATGCACGTCATCGGCACCGCCGGACACGTCGACCACGGCAAATCGACCCTCATCCACGCCCTGACCAGCATCGATCCCGACCGCCTCCGGGAGGAAAAGGAGCGCGGCATGACCATCGATCTCGGTTTCGCGTGGCTCCGCCTGCCGTCCGGCGAGGAGATCGGCATTGTTGACGTCCCCGGCCATGAGCGGTTCATCAAGAACATGCTCGCCGGAGTGGGCGGCATCGACCTTGCCCTGCTCGTTATCGCCGCCGACGAGGGCGTCATGCCGCAGACCCGCGAACACCTGGACATCCTAGACCTGCTGCGCGTCACGCGCGGCATCGCCGTCATTACCAAGTCCGATCTCGTCGAGTCCGACTTTCTCGAACTCGTCCAAGAGGAAGTGGCGGAGACCCTCTCGACGACCACACTCGCAGGCGCGTCTGTCATTGCCGTTTCATCCCAGACCGGCGACGGCCTGCCCGAACTTATCGAGCTGCTGGATTCGCAATTGCAGGAAACCCCGCAGCGTCCCGACCGCGGACGACCCCGACTGCCAATCGACCGCGCATTCGCAATCTCCGGCTTCGGCACGGTTGTCACCGGCACCCTGATCGACGGCTCAATCTCCGTCGGCTCGGAACTTGAAATCGTGCCCGGCCGCCGCAGCGTGCGCGTGCGCGGCCTCCAATCCCACAAACAGGCCGAGACGAGCGCGGAGCGCGGCTCCCGAACCGCCGTCAACCTCACCGGCGTTGACGTCGATGAAGTCTCCCGGGGGCAGGTGCTCACCACGCGCGGCTGGCTCAAGACAACCGACGCGGCGGACGGTTACATCCGAATGGCCGCCAATGCGCCCGGCCCTCTCCGCCACAACATGCAAGTCACCGTTCACTGGCTCGCCGCCGAGTCCCTGGCTCGCGTCAGACTGCTTGATTCCGACCGCCTCCATTCCGGTGACTCCGGTTGGGTCCAGATGGTGCTTGAGACTCCCCTGCCGTTCATCAAGGGCGACTCGTTCATCCTGCGCTCCAACGTCGGTACGCTTGGCGGCGGCGAGATCATCGAAGTCGACGCACGACGACACAAGCGAAACGATCCCAGGCTCATTGCCCGACTTGAGGCCCTCGGCGCGCCCGATCCGTCAGAGGTCATCCTTCGAACCCTGGACTCCGGCGGCCCGCTGACCGCCGCCGAATTGGCGCGTCGCTCCGCCCTCTCGGATCAGGACACCCGCGACCATGTCGCCCAACTGGAAG
Source organism: Dehalococcoidia bacterium (assembly GCA_965207115.1). Classification (GTDB taxonomy): domain Bacteria; phylum Chloroflexota; class Dehalococcoidia; order UBA6926; family UBA6926; genus VXMO01. The sequence goes on from CBDBLR010000003.1 coordinate 896,339, forward strand.
ATGAGAGTCGCATAGTTGCCGTTGGCGATGGCGCGAACCGACTCCTCTATTCCCGTGACGGATGGACCACCCTCTCGTCTGCTGCCGTGGAACAGCTGGCCGCTTACCACAAGTCGTTCCCCCTTCGACGGGGCGCGTCGCGTGAAGACCTCCGCAGCCGCCTCCGCGCTCAGCCCGAAAACTTCCCCGAAATCCTTGTCCTCATGCAGACCGAGGGCGTCCTGGTCGACGAGGGCTCAACCGTCCGCCTACCGGATCATTTACCCGCCCTAAACGACTCCCAACGCCCCGTTGCGGACGCTTTTGTACGCCTACTTCGTGAAACTCAGAACAATCCACCAACGGGTCAGTCAATGGACCCTGAGCTATTGGGTTACTTGACAGATTCAGGGGAGGTAGTCCCCGTCGGAGAGGGAATCGTCTACGACGCAGAGGCCTACCAAAATATCACCTCCCAGGTCCTCGAATACATCCAAATCAACGGCAAGATTACTGTCTCCGAGACTCGCGACTTACTGAATAGCAGCCGGAAATATGTACTTCCCCTTTTGCAAAGTATGGACGCCCGACGCATAACTCGCCGCATCGGTGATGATCGAGTTCTCGCGTAGGAAACGAACTATGCCTATTGATCGCTTCCAACTCTCGCGCCAGGTCGGTGAACTCGCCGAATACCTTGACGACCAGCGAGGAGAATTCAGCCGCCGCTTGGCCCATGCATTGCAAGCTATCAACACGTACTCCGAACCCGCCATTTTCGAACAGCTGAAGGACAAGCTGGAATCTCAACGTGGCGTCTATTCGTGGCTGGTTCCCGGAGTAACAGAACCACTTACGAATGTATATGAAGCCCCCGCACCACCGCGTGACTACATCGTGCTCGCAGTCGATGGCTCTCAGATTGAAATAGACAGGGATTCGCCCTTTGATGCCTATCTCATAAACATTGGCCGCGTCTATATCCGCTACGGTCAATCTCCCGACGCCCACATAGAAAGCCAGGCACATACATACTACAGGCCCGAAGATATGGTCCTTGGAGGAAGCCGCCGGCCCGGCCGGGAACATGTAATTGGCTCATCTGTAATAGCCGCCCGCCGTGACACCGCCGAAGTAAGCGCCCTCGCAGACATGGCAGAATCGCTACCCGAAGGTGTTCCCGCAATTGGCCTCCTTGACGGCTCTCTAACCCAATGGCGTATCTCCGAAGCAGACAACATCGCTGATCCTGATGTTCGCAAGCAATATATCCACGCGCTGTCCCGCTTGCAGGAAGTTGGGAATCAGCGTGAATTTGTAGTCGCCTCCTACATCTCCCGTCCACGTGCCCGTGAAGTCGTCAATGCCCTCCGTATTGCAATCTGCCCATTCGACACACCGAATTGCGGGACGTATTGCCGCGACAAAGCAGAAGGCGAACGCCCCTGCGATTCCATAGCTCGAGTTCGTGATCGCGACATTTTCGAAGAATTGTTCGAGGAAGACGGCCAACGCTCCGCCGTTTTCCGTAGTACAGCTGATGAAATAGCAGAGTACGGTGATCATCTCCCACATTTCTTCTATATGGCCGCTGAAAACGAACTCGCCCGAGTTGAACTACCACAATGGTCATTGGGCCAAACCGAACTACTGCACTCGCTGTTGTGGGATCAATTGCAACTTGGCGACGGTTACCCACTTGCATTGGCGGAAGCACATGAAGAAGCCGTCGTTCGAGCTGATGACCGCAGTCTATTTCGTCAATTGTTGGAAAATGAAGCTATGCAGCGGTCCACCCCTGGCCGTACATCCGCAAAGTCAGAGGCCAAACGTCAACGCTCACTATGATGAGCCGGCGACACGCGATACTATTCCAACATGACAGCTGGTAATTCTGAACACAGTACGAATAACGACGTGCAACTTGGCCGCATCGGCGAAGTCATAGAGGCCAATACCTCTGGGTTCGTCGCAGAAGCAGAATTGCTGCATACGCCTCCTGCATTGGGATCCGTCGCCATCGTCCGCGAATTCGGAATCGACACAATCGCCATTGTTTCGTCAGCCGAAACGACTCCTCGAGACGCCGGCCGCCGACCAACGGCACGGGGCGCAAATTATGAAACTGAAGAGGAATTCTATGAGCGCCACCCCGAAATCTCGCGTCTGATTCGTACGACTTTCTCAGCCGTCATTGTGGCGCACCGCGCCGACGATAAACTCTATGCCTATCTACCGCCCCGCCCTCCCCGCCTCCACGCATTTGTATACCCGGCAGGTGTGGAGGCCATAGCCAGCCTTGCAGACGATCCGCTAACGCTGCAAAACATAGCGGCTGCACGCATTAACGCGACAAACGAATTCTTGCCCGCGGCAATACGGACACTTGCACGTGTCTACGGTTCAGCAGGCGCGCAGGAGGAATTTCTACGTCAAACCGGACGTCGGCTGGTGAATCTCATGCGTGACGACATGCAAGGACTCCAGGCAGTGCTAGCCAAGATTCGTCCCGCAGTCGGTCAGCGTAATTAGCTATGGATATTACCCACATCCGCACCGTGCTGGAAATCATTAAACATGGCAGCTTTTCCGAAGCGGCCGCCGCGCTCAACGTCAGCCAACCTGCCGTGAGTCTCCACGTACAACGACTTGAACGAGAATTAGGTGCAAGACTTCTTGATCGCGGAGGCACTCGCATTCGCTTAACTCCGCACGGCGAAGCTTTTATTCGTCACGCAGAGCGAATTGCTGCCTCTGAATTGGATATGCGCGAGGATATTGCACGCCTTGCCCACGACCTCACCGGCGCGCTGCGCCTTTCCGCGAGCACAATACCCGGCGAATTCTTACTCCCTGGCCTTCTAACAGATTTCACTACTTTGCATCCGAATATCAGCGTAACCCTCAACGTAAGCGACACGGAAGCGGTGCTAACGGAATTGGAGAATGGCACGTGCGACGTGGGATTCACTGGTGCGCTTTCCCACCGCTCGGGACTTAATCAAGAGCCCATTTACAAGGACACGCTCGTCCTGATCGTTCCCGCCGACCACCCATTTGCCAATAGGAAATCGGTTAGTATCGTCGAATTGGGAGGTCAGCGATTAATTGCACGAGAGTCAGGCTCCGGCACGATGGCCTCAATTCAGCGCATTTTTGCATCGTCCGGCGCAGACACCCACCTTCGGGCGCCCAGTGTGGTGCTGGGATCTACACAAGCTGTAATCAGTGGAGTAGAGACCGGCATGGGCGTGTCATTCGTCTCCGCCCTCGCTGCGCGGCAGGGCGAGAAGGCCGGAACAATCGCTACTGTGGCGCTGGACAACGTGACGTTGGAGCGAGACTTGTTCATGGTGTACCAGCAAGACCACATCACAACGCGCCTGCTCGAAGAGTTCATCGACTTTGCGCGAGGATGGCTCGCCAACGCCGACACCCACAACTCCGCCGGGACTGAAACGACATGACATCCAACGGACACATCGAAAGCCAGGGCGAGCGCGAAATTGGGGTAGTCATCGGTGGCTCCCTCAGCCGGGGCGTAGAGGTCAGGCTGTCTCGTTCACGGTCGGTTGAGGACATCGCTGTCGGTGCGTATGTCTCCATTGAGGGGCAATCTAACCGCTCGTTCGGCATGATCACAGACATCAGGCTTGAGTCTATTGACAAGTCGGTTGAAACAATCGTCCCTGACCTTGATGATCCATTTGTATCGGATGTGCTGGAGGGAACTGCCTACTACGGAATAGTGGATGTGCTTCCCACGCTCATCATCGACCCCACAACCGGCGAATCACGGCCCGTACGGACAGTTCCTCGCCACTTTTCTCGCGTGATTGACGCAAACATGGAAGACGTCCGAAGCGTCTTCGGCGAGGCGGACGAATCCCATCTCAGTATTGGACAGCCGCTTGCCATGGAAAACGTCGACATCGTTCTCGACCTCAAAAAGGTTGCTGAGCGCTCCGTCGGCGTGTTTGGCAAATCCGGCACAGGCAAGACTTTCCTTGTAAGACAGCTTCTTGCGGGACTTGTAAAGTCCAGAGAGGCCGGTGTTCTCGTATTTGATATGCATAACGAATATGGCTGGTCGGGTACGGACCGAGAGCGCGGGCGACAGGTCAAGGGCCTCAAACAGCTCTTCGGTAGCCGAATTGTAGTACTCACACTGGACAAGGCGGCGTCGGAACGCCGCGGCGTTCCCACGGATGGTGAGATTCGAATTGGACATGACGAAATCGAACCGGAGGATATCGAGGCGCTTACCGAGGCGCTTGGATTAACTGACGCGGGACGACAGCTGCCTTTCCGCCTCCACAGCAAATACGGCCGCAAATGGTTCACGAAATTCATGAGTCTGGATGGCCAAGACATGAACGAATTGCGTGCTGAGATGGGGGAACACGAGGGCACGATGCAGGCCCTCCAACGACGCCTCCGCGCATTCGAACGGTTTGGATTCATCACGGAGGACTCCGGCAGCGGTTCAGTAAGGAGCATCGTCGACTACCTTCGAAAGGGAATGTCCGTCGTGCTCGAGTTTGGCCAATATGGCCGGCATGAGTTGGCCTACATGCTTGCCGCCAATCTCCTGACGAGACGAATCCATGAGCAATACGTCAGCAGATCCGAAAGGGCCATGGGCGAGGCAGGTGAGGAGCCGAAGCCGCTCGTTATCGCCATCGAAGAATCTCATAAATTCTTGAGTCGAGGTGTGGCAAGTCAGGCAATCTTCGGCACGATAGCCCGGGAAGATCGCAAGCACGGCGTGACTCTCTTGGTCGTCGATCAGCGGCCGAGCAGCATCCATGACGAGGTTCTCTCACAGATTGGCACGAAGCTCGTCTGTCTTCTGGACAGCGAACGCGACATTGAGGCAATCCTGGCTGGTATGTCTGAGCGTTCCAAGCTGCGCAACGTCCTTGCGCGACTGGAGAGTCGCCAGCAAGCCCTGCTGATGGGCGACGCGTTGCCGATGCCGGTTGTCGTCCAAACGCGAGAGTACGGTTCAGCAGAGTCATACGCCGCGTTCTCCATCACGGACGCCATCGAATCGTCCGCTGCTTTTGCTCAGGAACGTGACGAGCTATTCAACTAGATTGCAGGAAGAAGAATAGTGTTTGGGAGCTGAGAGATGATCGAAGCAGGAAGCCTTAGTATTGATTTTGGAGCCATCAACTGGCTGGCGGTCGTGGCCGCGACTATCTTTGCGATGGCTTTCGGGATGTTGTATTACATGCCGTTCGCAGTTGGAAATGTATGGATGGACGCGCTTGGAACAACGGCTGAAGAGATCAATGCGCGCGGGGGGCATGTACGAGCTTTTGCCGTTGCAATCATTGGCGCCCTCCTCAGCGTCACTACCGTCGCCATCCTTGTTCAACTCACCGGCGCGGACGCTTTTGTTAGCGGACTGCTGATTGGGGCGCTAGTTGCGATGGGCCTGGTTCTCGCGCCGATGGCCACCGCGTACATCTTTGAGGGACGTCCGCTCAAGCTCTACATCATTAACGCCGCAGAGAATTCCGTCTCGCTCATTGTAATCGCGCTCATACTTACCCTCTGGCAATAAGCCTCGGCCAGCCGCGGCGCGTGAACGCCATAATGGTTTCATGCGCCGCATTAATTTCGACATTACACCGCTACCGCCCTATCGCCTCGATCTGACCGCATGGGCGCTCAAGCGTCGTGAGGACAACACGTGGGACCGATGGGAATCAGACACCGGAACATACAGCCGCCTGATGGTTCACGAAGGTCTACCGATTGACGTTTCGGTGTCGCAGACAGGCACCACTAACATTCCCCTGCTTCTTGTCACCGCCATTGTGGATGCCGATTCCGTCGAATCCACAGATAACGACATTCGTGGCGCAGTTGAGCCGGTTGTGCGCGACCTTCTGGGAACGGATGTTGATCTCTCGGAATTCCATCGGATGTCATCGGCTGATACCACGCTTTCCCCATTGGCGACCAAGCTAACGGGCTTGAAGCCGCCGCGCTATCCGTCCTTATTCGAGGCGCTAACCAACGCCATTACCTGCCAGCAGATCACCCTGACTACTGGGCTCCGCATCCTTGGGCGGCTTGCCTCCGCGTGCGGCGCCCGTGTAGAAGATGCCGTGTCCTTTCCGCTACCCGAGAATGTGGTTCAGTTGTCTGCACAAGACCTCATTGATCTCGGTTACAGTCGCCAAAAAGCGCGCGCAATGGTTGAACTCTCGGCCCTTTCCGTAGATGGAGAACTGGAAAGATCAATCATCGCCGACCTCAACGACGACGAAGCCGTCGAAAGGTTGCGTCGTTTGTACGGCGTGGGACGATGGTCTGCCGAGTACGCCCTGCTCCGTGGAGATGGCCGCCTGAGCATCTTTCCGGGCGATGACGTGGGCGTGCGCAAACATCTGGAGCAATGGCTGGAGCTCGATTATCGTCTCAATTATGACGGTGTGAGCCGTATCCTAGAGACGTGGCAGCCATTTGCTGGCATGATTTATCTACACCTACTTACTGCATCCCTAGTGGGTTCTGGTCGTGTTGTAGGAAACGAGGCAATAGAGGCCAATTGATGTCCCCTACTGTGCGAACTCTGGTGCTTCGAGAATCGACGGAGATCTTCGCTTCGCCGGCGACCGTTCGCGAAGCCTTCGACGATCTGGAATCGTGGCCTAATTGGAATAGCGTTTGTCGAGACGCGGCTTGGGTGAGTGGTGATCCGTGGGCAATTGGCTCCGGATTTTACATGACACTCCGCATGGCGCGCAGACACATAGGGTTCAACGTTTTCGTCACAGAGTTTGGCCAAGACGCCGTGACGTGGGAATCGACGGTGTTGTCCATCAGGGGAACGCGCCGATTTACATTTGAAGAACAAGCTGATGGCTCCGCAACTCACGTTACGGATCAAAAGACTTTTCACAGCCCCTACCTGCCCGTGCGCATTTTCTATCCCCGGCCCATCATTCAAGCTATGTCACGGGGCTGGTTGGCATCCCTCAAACGACAAGCAGAACTGACACATGTGGAGCGTGGCTAATGGCATTAGAAGTCAAGCATTTCAACCGAATCGCGGCCCCACCGGAGAAGGTGTGGGAGCAGTTTGCCGATGTCATGGGGTGGCCAAGCTGGATTCCCACGTTTCGCGGCGCGAGCTGGGTCGAAGGGGAGGCTTGGACAGACGGATCGCGGTTACGTATGACGATGGGCCTCGGCCCGGCAACCCTGGGCGTGGATGTCACGATTGTCAACGTAGACCTGCCCCGTAGCATCGCCTGGACAGGCCGGCGATTCGGCGTTACCAGCATCCACACATGGACATTTACGCCGGATCGAGACGGCACGATCATGACATCTGAGGAGGTCTTTGACGGACCCGCCCCTCAATTGCTTGGTGTCACCGGTTTACGGCCGATGATCAGCCGCATTACAGAATTGTGGATGGACAGCCTACAGAAGAAGGTGGAAGAGACTCCGGACGGCGCGGACTCCTGACGTCTCCTTTTCCGCCGTATGGACGCGGCGTGGCGCATTCACTACGATTGATTTGGCCGCGTGACTAGCATGGCCATAGGACAACATCAATAACTGGGGAGGAATCATCAAGATGGCACGGACAGATACACAAGCCCTGATTGATCGAATGGCAGCGAGCTTTGCGGCGCTTGCAGACGCAGGCGCTGGCTTGAGCAACGAAGACCTCGACAAGGAAATTCCGGGTTACGGCGGACGTCCAACGGAGTTGCGGGCTGTCCTTTACTACGCAGCCAACCACACGCGTGAGCATGTGAATCACTTGAACAAGATCCTCGATGTCACAGGGCATCCGGCGCAGTCAGAGGCGCGGGCCATCCTGGATCAGACTGCTCAATCGCTTGGCGCGCTAAACGGGGCGCTGTTGCGCGTGGACGACGATGATCTTGCGCGTTCGCACGAGGATCAGAGCATCAAGGATGTCCTGGAACACATCGCCGGCGCGCTGGATGCCTTTGTCAATCAGGTCAACGAGGGCACAAAGTAACGCATGTCATTCAACCTCCTGCTTCGTCGTTCCGTGAAGCACTAATGTCAGGGGAACGGCCATGAGTGATTACGTCAGCTACATGGAGGAACACGGCCACGAGCAGTTGATGGTGTTCGGAGATGCCTCCACTGGCCTCCGCGGCGCAATTGCCATTCATGACACCACGCTTGGCCCCGCGCTGGGCGGCCTCCGCATCTGGCCGCACGCCACAGAGCAAGACGCCATCATGGACGTGCTGCGGCTGTCAGAGGCCATGACGCTGAAGTCCGCCGCCGCCGGGCTCGACCTTGGCGGCGGCAAGGCGATCATCATGCGCAATGCCGCTCGGGACAAGACTGAGGCCCTCCTCCGTTCTTTCGGCACCAAAGTGGACTCCCTCAACGGGAAGTACATCACTACGGAGGATGTCGGCACGACAACGTCGGATATGCAGTGGGTCGCTCGGGAAACAAGCTACGTCACCGGCCTGCCCTCGGAATCCGGGGGCAGCGGTGACCCGTCTCCCATGACATCGTACGGCCTCTATCAGGGTCTTCTGGCAACCGCCCAATACCTCTGGGGCTCGGATGATCTTAGTGGAATGCGTGTTGTGCTCATGGGCTTGGGAAAGGTCGGGAACTATCTCCTGCCCTATCTCAAGGGCGAGGGCGCCGTCATTTACGGAATGGACATTGACCAGGCTCGAGTGGAGCGGGCGCAGAACCAATTTGGCCTGGTTCCCATCAGCCAGGATGAAGTATTCAACTTCGAGTGCGACATCTTTGTGCCATGCGCCCTCGGCGGAATACTGAACGACGAGACTATTCCGCAGTTGCGATGCACAGCCGTTTGCGGCGGAGCGAACAACCAGCTCCTTGAGCCACACCACGCGGATGACCTTGCTGCGCGGGACATCCTTTACGCGCCAGATTACATCGTCAACGCCGGCGGCGTAATCAACGTCTCCCATGAGATTGGGCGCAGCTATAGCGCAGAGGAGGCGCGTCGCAAGACGGGCCAAATCTACGATACATTGACCACGGTCTACGAAAACGCCAAGGCAGAGAGCATCTCTACTGATGAGGCGGCGCGGCGCATCGCCGTAAGCCGCATTGATTCCGTGCGAAAGATACGCCGGGCTCGCTGATTCCCGGTTCGCTCCTCTCACTCTGTTACGATGAGAGCGACACCTGAACCGGAGGCCGCACTACATGGATATCCTGTCGCGACCCGGCAGGCCCACTCTCATTCTTGCCATCGCGCTTACGCTTCTGGCTGTCGCGTACATTGGGTGGAAAGTTACCGAGTCGCCCGATCAGGCGTTGCAGTTCACCATCAACGGCCTGAATGTGGGCGCAGTGTATGCGCTGCTCGCGCTCGGATTCACGCTTGTTTACAGCACAGTATGGTTCTTTGACCTCTATTACGGCGCAGCGGCGGCAATCGGCGCGTACTTCGTCTTCTATCTCAGAGCTGGACAGGCAACCGACGCTTCCTACGACCCTGCGAATATCGGCCTAAACATCGCACTCGGAGCCGTGGTTGCCGGAGTCACGGCATGGGCGTTACACACGGCATTCTTTGAACGCATGCAGGACCGTTACCCTCCTCTGCTTGTCCGGGCAGCGTACCTCCTGATTGCGATCGGCGCAGGCGGCTACACCACGATCCTGCTTCTTTATCCCGACAATCTCCATCAGATCGCCGCTCCACTGATAACACTTATCAGCACTACAGTAATCGGGATAGTTCTCTATTGGGCACTGGGCCGATTCGGCTTCGGTTCAACTGGATCGAGCCGACTGGTCACGATTTTCAGCGCCGTAATCGGGCTAGTTGCAGGGGCAACCGCAGCTATCGCCCTCGCTCAAACTCCGGAATCGCGCCTTTACATCAGTTGGCTGGTGTCCTGTCTCCTTGCGGGAGCCGTAAGCCTGGCGCTCTATCGCGGGCTGTACGCATTTATCCTCTTACGAGCTCGCTCAACCCTGATTATGCTTGTCGCAACTCTTGGCGTGTTGCTGACTATCACCGCAATTCTCGTCATGGTTTTCTCCAACACGACTCACCCGCTGCCCTCCTCATTCGGCAATAATTTGCTAACTCTGGGCGGCGCCACGTTCAAGGAATTTGCCCTGTTCGCCATCGGCTGCGCTTTTCTCGGGTTTGCCTTTCTATGGCTCCTCATCCGCAAATCACCGCTAGGCAAGGTCATCCGCGCCATCGGTGATGACGAACAGGTCGCGCGCGTTGTCGGCATCAACACGACGGCGATAATTGCAATCGTGTTTTTCATCGGAGCGATGTACGCGGCGTTCGCCGGGATACTCACAGGACAGGACATCGCCATACAGCCACGCATGGGCTTGGAGCTACTGCTGAAGGGTTGGATTGCATCGGTGGTTGGCGGTATCGGCAATCTCTACGGCGCTATCCTTGGCGGGTTCCTATTGGGCGTAGTGGAGCAGTTTGGCATATGGGACATCGCCGGAGAATGGCAGGACGGTGTCGCGCTCGTTCTCCTGATTGTGTTCCTATCCTTTTGGCCGAGAGGGATTATTCCGAGGCGGTAGGAACGACAATGCAAATACGTCAACAGGCAATCTCAAGAGGCCTCCTGCAACTACCGCAGGCGCTCTTATTGTCGCTGCGCAATCACCTTGAAATTTGGGCGACGGTCGTTGTGGTATTGGCTGCGGCGTCATTCATGCTGTCACGCGGCACGGGATTCTCCATCACCCTGATGACGGTATTCGCCATCTGGGCGATGCTGGCAGTTAGCCTAAACCTCGTTCTTGGCTACACTGGCCTGCTCTCTGTCGGCCACGTGGGATTCTACGGCATCGGGGCGTACACCGTGGCCGTTTTGACGGCTAACCCGCGTCAAGAGCTATTAGAGGGAGAAATCATTCAGATCTTCGCTTGGCCATTCTTTGCCGCGCTGCCCGTGGCAGTGGCACTGTGCGGGGTGGTCGCTTTTGTTGTTGGAGTGGCGTTCAGCCGGTTCCGAGACGATGTATATGTACTCGTTTCATTCGGATTCGCCATCATTGCATACAACGTTTTTGTTAACTGGCAGTGGGTGACACGGGGGCCCTTCGGCATTCACCAGATACCGAAACCCTCAATCTTTGGATACACCATCAACGACGACCTTGAATTTCTGGTGCTCACACTGGTATTCCTCGCGATCGTCGTTGGCATATCATGGCTCATCGTCACGTCTTCATTCGGTCGAGTGCTCAAAGCCGTGCGCGAGGATGAGGACGCGATTGAGGTGTTCGGCTACCGTTCATCCCGCTACAAGCTTGCCATTTGGGTGATTTCCGCCATGATGGCGGGGTTGGCGGGAGCAATGCTCGCCACATATACCTCATTCGTTGACCCCAACTCTTTCATCCTCCTTGAATCGATTCTTCTTGTTGCCATCGTGATTCTTGGCGGACTGGCCAGTATTTGGGGGTCGCTGCTCGGCGCGCTGGCATTCGTGCTGCTTGAGGAGGGAGTTCGCTTTGTACCGTTTCTTCCACCCGAGCACGTCGGCCAGGTTCGGCAGATAATATTAGGGACACTGCTGGTGCTTCTAATGCTGTTCAGACCGCAAGGAGTCGCAGGACGGTTCAAGCTATGACAATGCACGAACAACGCCGGATCGGAGGCTCTTTCGTGCTTCAGACGCTCGACATTGAGAAGAGATTTGGCGGCGTCTATGCAGTCGACCGGCTCTCTATAAGCATTCCGCGGGGTCTAATCACAGCCATAATTGGCCCCAACGGCTCCGGCAAATCCACTTTGATCAACCTCCTCAGCGGAACCTTGCCTCTCGACGGTGGCATGGTTGTTGTGGGACCAAAGCGCCTCCGCATAATCAAGCCATTCGATTCTCCCAACATTGGACTGACCAGAACATTCCAGGACGTGCGACTCTTCGAGCAGATTAGTGTCCTCGATAATCTCTACGTTGTAATGACGGAGAGATCGTCCCTGCTCTCACTTTTCCAACGCGCTCGCAAGGAACACAGAGAGCGCGCGGAGAGAATCCTGCGCGTGGTGGGCCTGTGGGAAAAGCGGAACGACCTGGCGGAAGAATTGTCATACGGCCAACGAAAACTCCTGGAGGTTGGTCGCCTCATGGCGATGAACACTCAGATCTACCTCTTTGACGAGCCTTTTGCCGGGCTCGCCCTGCACATGATCGAAGTCGTCAAAGGCGTCATGCGAGAGCTGCAGGAATATGGCAGGACAATCATCTTCGTATCTCACAACATGGGAATTGTGCGCGAGCTCTCCGACTACCTAATCGTAATGGACAGCGGACGGCTCCTGGCGCGTGGGCGTCCTGACCAGGTGCTGAACGATCCGGTGGTCATTGAGGCATATCTGGGCAACTGAAGACGGCAAGAAGAACATGACAGCACAAGACCAATACGGCGGCGCCCAACAGCAAGTAAGCACCGCTTTCCCTCTGCTCGAATTAAGTGACGTGTCTGTCCACTATGGCGCGGTCGTGGCTCTTGACCATGTTTCCGTGCAGATTTACCCGGGCGAGGTTGTCTCACTCATGGGCCCCAACGGGGCGGGAAAATCGACTGTACTCAAGGCTGTGATGGGTATGGCACCGGTCTCAACAGGCACGGTCCATTGGCACAATGACATCCTTGCTTCACCAACACATGAGATCGTTAAGCGCGGTATCTCCCTGGTTCCGCAAGGTCGCCGTGTCTTTACACATTTGAATGTGGAGGAAAACCTGGAGCTTGGCGGAATGCACGTCCGCGATGCTGCAGAGCGGAGCAGGCGCCTCGACGCCGTCATGGAATTCTTTCCCATACTGCGGCAAAAGCGGCGTGATCCGGCAAGCGCCATGTCCGGCGGGCAACAGCAGATGCTCGCGCTCGGACGCGGGCTCATGTCTTCGCCGGAAATCCTGCTGCTGGATGAGCCAACGCTCGGGCTTGCTCCCATCATCGTTTCGGAGGTATTTCAGAGGGTCACTGAGATTAGTAAGACGTTCGGCACAACGATCGTGCTCGTGGAGCACAACATCAGAGGCGCGCTAAGTATCGTCGACCGCGGCTACATCCTGGACAAGGCGCGCGTGGCCTTTGAAGGCACCCCTAAGGAAATCGAAGATTCGGATATCCTCACGCAGGTCTTCCTGGGACGAGAGGACGACGAAGAATAGCTACCGCAACTCTCCGTTACCGCATCCACAGTAAGTAGCGTCAGCGTCGCCGTTCCCATTTAAAGAACCGGACGGCCAACACTACACTCGCCAGCAACCACACTCCCATGACCCCAAGGTTGATCGGCTCAAAGCCGGAGCCAGCCGCGAATGGTTGGAACGATTCGTGCATGGCGGTCGCAAAGTGGCGCACGGGAAAGATATCCGCAAACGTGGTCAGCCACGCCGGCGCATCGTCCATAGGAATGAAGACATCGGAGATGAACAGCAGAGGCAGAATGCTCGCATTGACAATGGCCGGCGCGGCGTCTGCGTTCGGGATGAAATTCGCGACGGCTACACCGAGTGCGCAGAATGTTGCTGCGCCAACAATGCACGTCACGATGAATGCGGCCATGCGGGTTGTTGGAAGGTCAACGCCGTAGGCCACCACACCTGCCGCAAGCACGATGAGTACAAGCAGGATGGCAACCGCCACCGCGTGTATAACAAAGCCGGCAATCAGGGCCGCAGGCGGCAGCGGCGTGCCGCGTATCCGCTTCAGCAGACCGTTGTCCCGACTAAACGCCAGATACATCGCGATGTTGTTGTAACAAGCGCCCACAAGCGCGAAGACTACGATTCCCGGAACATAGAAGGTCGATAGGCTCGCAGTGCCCCCCTCAAACTGAACCTCGTTGCTTCCGAAGAGCAGATTGAAAATTACCAGGAACATGAGCGGGAAGACGATGGTGAAGAAGGCGGCGGCGGGATTCCGCCAGAAAGCCGTGTTCTGGTAGCGAGCTTGTCGAAGAGCCAGCATCATGATGTTCACGGCTCAACACCCCCACCACTCTCGCTTCGGCCGGTGACTTCAATAAAGAAGTCTTCAAGAGACGGCCGCGTGACTGAGATTTCCTCAAACTCAATACCTTCGCCAACTGCCCAGGCAGTCAAGCTATGAAGAACGGCGGTCGGGATCTCAGTCTGGAGTTCGAATGTGCCTAAGCCGTCGGTGGGGCTGGCGCCTAGGGATTCAGGTAAGGTTTCCGTGCCGGCCGGTAAACGGACTCGGATGAACGTCGCCCCCCCGGCGCCTGCAATTTCCTGCGGCGGGCCTTCCACAACAACGCGTCCCTCGACCATGATTCCTACCCGGTCCGCCAGGTATTCAGCCTCTTCCATGTAGTGCGTCGTCAGCAGAATGGTCTTGCCAAGTTTCTGAAGGTTCTTCACCATGTCCCATGCGCCGCGGCGTGCCGACGGGTCGAAGCCGGTCGTCGGCTCATCGAGAAACAGCAACTCAGGGTTTCCGGCCAGCCCAACGGCAACGTCAAGCCGCCTTTGTTGACCACCAGAGAGTTTACCCACGCGAACACGGGCTTGTTCCGTCAGGCCGGTTGCTTCGAGGACGACTTCAAGTGGAAGCGGATTGGGATAATAGCCGCGAAATAGATTCACTGTTTCCGAGACGGACAGATACTGGTCAACGCTCGTCGTCTGCAAAACGATGCCGATGCGTTCCCGAAATTCTCTCTCACCCCGTGCAGGATCATGCCCCAGGACCGTAACTGTTCCCGCGCTCCGTTCTCTGTGGCCTTCGAGAATCTCGACTGTTGTCGTCTTCCCAGCCCCATTGGGGCCAAGCAGGGCGTACACTTCTCCGGTTTCGACGTATAAGTCTACTCCCTTGACGGCCTCAAAGCTGCCATACGACTTTCGGAGATCCGCGACTTGAATGGCGGGGCGAGAGAATGTTCGTCCGGGCAATCAATACCTCCGCGGTCATCTACTGCCGTCGGAAAGTGAAGCGTTGGAGAAGAATGCCGGCGGAAAGCGCAACCGTCACATCCAATAGTAGCGCAATGAGCAGACGCATCGTCTGCCATGGCTGAGGTTCGGCTGAAACGATTGGTGCTGGCTGTGACTGTGGAAGAACAACAACTGGTTCGTAGAAAAACGTTGCAGAGCGCTCTGCGACGCTCTTCGTAGCCGTCGTCTTCGCCTGTTGTATAACCGCTGTCTTCACCATATTCTGGGGGATTGCGCTGACAGGGGCCTTTCTTTCAGTTCTGGATTCGGTCACTAGCGCCATGTATTGCCCCGGTGCTCTCACCCGTACCATCAGGATTGACGAGCCATCTGCCGGTCTTCTCAAGTCTCCGCGAATGTATGCCCACTCATGCTCGTCGTCCTGCCTCATCATCACCTCAACAGAGTCACGACCAATTTCTGCGCGCTCCCTTTCGATTTCGGTATTCTCTGCCTCGTCCTGCGTTCTCAGGACAATCTCGAGCAACGCTGGGCGATTAAGAGATTCCTTTTCCAAGGGGGCACCTCCCACGTCAAAGAACTCCACGGAGACACACACGCAATCCTGCGGTGGGGCTGTCGCATTTGGAGAGACGCAGGCGGCCTCATTCTGTGTCAAACGAACCTGGTACGGGACTGCCAGTGTGCCCGCGTGGGCAGTCAATCGTGCATGGCCCGTCTGATCCTGAACCTCTGCCCTGCCAAGAAACAGCGTTTGCGCTGCGCGAGGCACGGGCACAAATACGGGCTCAACCCGTGCGAGCCGTGCGGAAGTCAATCCTGGGCCTACGGCGTCATCCTCTGTTTTCACGGCGAGACCATCAGTTTGTGGGGTATCGCTTCGATCTTCAGTGGCCCTTGGGGGCAACGGCACTTCATCATTGGGTGTAAGTACAGTCTCCGGCTCAGGTGTGGGCGAGGTCTCATCGTCCGGCTCAGGAGTAGGCCTTGAGGCACGTGAAACCGCAATGCGCACCTCAACCTGGGACTCCAACTCACCTTCCATTGCGGCTACCCGGAGTGTATAGACACGCCGGGCATCTCTGGGGGAGAAATCGGGCGCAACCATGATTTGTCCGGTCGACGACTCAACAATGAACGCTCCCGGGTCCGATTGACTGACAATTCTGAAACGGACAGACTCTCCCTCGGAATCTATGACTGAGAGCGCGGCTCCGACAGGACTCCCAGCACGAACGCCGGCCGTCACCTCCCTCCGCAATTGACCAGGTCCATATCCCACTGGACTGCCGCACGCATCCAGGATGAGTTGGGCTTCGGTAAAGACCGGCGGCTCATCGATATCGCTGACCACTACCGTGAGATCGAGGTAATCATCTGCGTTGAATTCATTCTCAGTATTCCCGAGGTCGTCGCGTCCATCGGAAACAGACACACGCAGCGTGAACGGTTTTCGCGAGGTTTCGAAATCCAGGAGTGTGCCGGGGCCGAGTGTTACATAACCGGTGGGCGGATGAATCACGAAGGTCCGCTCATCCGGTCCGGACAGCGCATATGTGAGAGGGTCTCCATCCTCATCCGTTTCGATACCCGAATCGCCTCCAATCCCGCGGTAAAGGCTGTAGGCGCCCGGACATGAATTCTCTGGAATCTCAGTGACGATGGCTCTAGACGGAAAGCGCGGCGCGTCATTGGCATCTGTAACCTCGACGACCACATCCAGACCGCTTTCGTACCCATCGTCATTCCCAACAATCTGAATCACGTACGTGTTGTTGACGTCCGAATCGACAGGGCTTTCAAAGTTCGGAGGCGTTACAAAGGCCAGAGCGCCTTGAACGTCGATCACGAAGTGGGCCGCATCATTACCCTCAATCAGGAAAACAGTCGGGCTATCGCCATCTCTTTCAGAATCAACGAGCGTGTAGGTTGCAACGAGGCCTTTGCCATTTTCTTCGTAGCTAACGTTGACAGGGCCGCTGATCGTAGCGGGCTCAGCAACATTCGTAACGGTAACTTCAACATCCGACGTGGACGTAAGATCACCGTCTGACGCAGTAACTGTCAGCTCATACACGTTGTCCTTGTTTGCATCTCCTGGCTTCTCGTAGTCCGGTGCTAAGTTGAACGACAACTCTCCCATCTCACTGATGGAGGTTCGCGCTGCATCAGTACCCACAACCTCCCACGTAATTCTGCTTCCTTCCGGGTCCGTGGCGGAGTACACGGCGACAGTTGTAGTGTCGTTCTCCGCAAAGGTAACCGACGCGGGGCCGCTGATAGTCACGGACTCATTGACGTTTGTCACGGTGACTTCCACATCCAGTGCGGCAGTGAAGTTCCCGTCCGACGCTCTCACCGTCACCTCATACACGTTGTCGTTATTGGCATCACCCGGCCTCTCATAGTCTGGCCGCGACTTGAATGACAACTCACCCGTCTCCTTGATCGAGAATAGCGATACGTCCTCTCCCACAATGTCCCAAGAAGATTCGTCGCCTTCCGGGTCAGTAGCCGTGTACGTTGCTACAAACGATGTGCCATTCTCGGCAAAGCTAACAGTTGCCGGTCCTGTTACGACAGGGGATTCATTCACATTGGAGACGGTGATCTCGATGTTAAGCGTGGACTCAAGATTCCCGTTCGACGCTGTTACCGTCACTTCATACACGTTGTCGCTGTTAGCATCTCGAGGATTCTCAAAGTCCGGCGGCGAGTTGAATGACAACTCACCCGTCTCCTTGATCGAGAATCGAGACACGTCCGTTCCCACAATGTCCCATGTAACCTCGTCGCCCTCCGGGTCAGTGGCCGTGTAGGTTGCCACGGGCACCGTGCCGTTCTCGGCAGAACTGACAGTGGCAGGACCGGTGATGAGGATGGCCTCAACGACATCCGTGACAGTAATCTCGATGTCGAGCGTAGACTCAAGATTGCCGTCCGACGCTGTCACCATCACTTTATACACGTTGTCGTTGTTGGCATCCCGCGGCTCCTCATAGTCCGGCGGCGAGTTGAATGAGAGCTCACCCGTCTCCTTGATCGAGAATCGAGACATGTCCGCGCCCGCAACGCCCCACGTAATCCCATCCCCTTCCGGGTCAGTCGCGGAATATGTCGCCACATTCTCAACAGTGTTCTCGGTGTGGCTGACAGTCGCGGGGCCGGTGATTGACGCGGCCTCATTCACATTGGTGGCGGTAATCTCAATGTCCAGCGTGGACTCAAGATTGCCGTCCGAGGCTGTTACCGTCACTTCATAGACGTTGTCCTTGTTGCCGTCTCGCGGCTTCTCATAGTCCGGCGGCGAGTTGAATGAGAGCTCACCCGTCTCCTTGATCGAGAATCGAGACGCGTCTGCGCCCGCAATGCCCCACGTGATTCCGTCTCCTTCCGGGTCAGTTGCAGAATATGTCGCCACATTCTCTGCTGCATTCTCCGAGTAGCTGCCAGTAGAGGGGCCGATGATTGACGCAGCCTCATTGACGTCGGTGACGGTGACCTCAACATCCAGCTCGGCTGTGAGATTCCCGTCCGACGCTGTTACCGTCACTTCCAATACGTTGTCCTTGTTGGCATCCCGCGGCTTCTCGTAGTCCGGCGGCGAGTTGAATGACAGCTCACCCGTCTCCTTGATCGAGAATCGCGACACATCCGCTCCCGCAACGCCCCAGGTAATCTCATCCCCATCCGGGTCAGCAGCCGTGTATATCGCCAAAGACGTCGTACTGTTCTCGACGTAGCTGAAACTGGCAGGTCCGGTGATGAGGATGGCCTCGTTTACGTTTTCGACGGTGACCTCGACGTCAAGCGTGGACTCAAGGTTGTCGTCCGACGCCACCACCGTCACTTCATACACGTTGTCCTTGTTGCCGTCTCGCGGCTTCTCGTAATCGGGCGGTGAGTTGAATGACAGTCCGCCCGTCACGCCTATCGCGAATCTCACCGCATCCGCCCCCGCAATGCCCCACGTGATCCCGTCTCTATCCGGGTCAGCGGCCGTATACGTCGCCACAGACACCGTGCCATTCTCTGCGTAGCTGACAGTGGCAGGGCCGGTGACGAGGATGGCCTCGTTTACATTCGAGACAGTAACCTCGACGTCTAGTGTGGACTCAAGATTGCCGTCCGACGCTGTCACCGTCACTTCATACACGTTGTCGTTGTTGGCATCACGCGGATTCTCATAGTCCGGCGGAGAGTTGAATGACAATACGCCCGCCACGTCTATCACGAATTGCGCTGTGTCCGTTCCCGCAATATCCAGTGTAAATTCGTCGCCCTCCGGGTCAGTGGCCGTGTAGGTTGCCACAGACGCCGTGCCGTTCTCTGCGTAGCTGACAGAGGTAGGACCGGCGATGACGGCGGCCTCATTGACGTCGGTAACAGTAACTTCAACGTCTAGCGTGGACTCAAGTTGGCCGTCCGACGCAGTCACAGTCACTTCATACACGTTGTCGTTGTTGGCATCACGTGGCTCTTCGTAGTCCGGCGGGGAGTTGAATGACAGTTCGCCCCCCACGTTTATCGCGAATTGCGCTACATCTGCTCCCGCAATGTCCAATGTAACTTCGTCGCCCTCCGGGTCATTGGCCGTGTAGGTTGCCACAGACACCGTTCCATTCTCTGCGTAGCTGACAGTGGCAGGGCCGGTGATTGACGCAGCCTCATTAACGTTGGTGACAGTGACTCTAGCATCCAGCTCGGCTGTGCGGTTCCCATGCGACACCACCACCGTCACCTCGTACACGTTGTCCGTGTTGGCATCATTCGGATTCTCGTAGTCCGGAGATGAGCTGAATGACAGCTCTCTAGAATCGCTTATCGAGAATCGCGCCGCGTCTGTTCCCGCCACGCTCCATGTCACATTGTCATTATCTAGATCGGCGACTGAGTAGGTCGCAACCACACCTGTCCCATTCTCTGTGTAACTAGCCGTTGCCGGCCCAATGATGGAAGGCTCAACATCTGGAGGGGCTACGGTAATCAAGACCGTCGCAGAACCTGTCGCCCCGGCCTCATCCGTTACAGTAACAATTACGCTGTAGCTGTCTTTCGTCTCTGAATCCGGCAACACCTGTGCGCCAACACTAATCTGCCCGGTTAGAGCGTTTATCTCAAAGTAAGATGCATCCTCCCCTGAAAGGGTGTAGGAAAGATCATCACCATCACTGTCCGTCGCCGTAACGGAATCGCCAACGTCCGTTCCGGCCGGCGCCTCCTCCAGAACCGTTAGAGTCATGGATGCCGATCCGAACTCAGGCGGAGTATTTCTGCCAACTGCCGCGCTGATTTCCGAAGCTGAAGCTCCTACTTCGAAGTTGTCCTCGTACGAAACCGTCGATCGCAGAATGTAGCCCTCATCATCCTCCACTGGCGTATACGAATTCCGAGTCGCTCCATCAATTCGCTCGAATTCATCGTTCGCGTTCATGGCTCGATGCCATCTCCATCGGATGCGACCGGAAACACCATCCTGATCAGAAACCGTCGCGGTGAACGGCACTCCAATAAATGGCTTTGCAGACAAGAAGGTAACGACCCCCGGATCATCCGCATCGGTTAGGCGTATCTCGACAGGCAGCGAATCGCTCAGGCCGCCCTGATCCGTTACAAGAGCGGTGAGGCTCAGAATGCCTGACGTCTCGTAGTCAAGAGCGGCACCGGAGCGCACACGAATCTGCCCCTCGTTGTCAGTGTGGAATAGGTCTGCATCTTCTCCTTCCACTGAGAATGTCCTTGAGTCTCCTTCATCAGGGTCGGTAACAGCGAGTGCACCGCCCACACGCCGATTTCCAGATGCGTTTTCTTCTACCGAGAATGCCGCGCTTTCGAGTTCAAAAGCCGGCGGCTCATTGACATCCGTCACTCTGACGATTACTTCGATCGAGACTTGCGTCGATCCGACGGCAGCCGACAACTCGATTTCATATTCGTTGTCGCGGTTGCCGTCATTCGGCCGTTCAAAGTTCTTTGCCGCGCCAAAACGTAAGACGCCCGAACCATCTATGGACAGCCTCCTTGCATCAGTGCCATCTATTGACCAGGAGATCGTCGACTCAGACGCAGCATTCGCCACCCGATACGTGGCGATAGCAGCGGTGCTGTTCTCGGGAAACTCAACGGTTGTGGGACCTTCGATAGAGAGGGATTGCCGTGCACCTGCAGACTGGGCCAAAGCAGCATCCGAGGGAACGAAACCCGGGGCTGCACTTAAGACCGCTCCTGCCGTTACCAGCAACGAAGCGACTAGTGCGGGATTCGCAATCACCCGCGTGAATTGCCTGAACCCGGAAATCACTCGCGACGCGCCAACCTACCAATCCAACGTGGCACCTAGGCCACATTGGTCCCCATTCCCTACTTCGGCCCCGCAGGGCGACTACCCAGGGACTAGGTACGATACAACCGCGCCACGATCCCATCCCATATGTACCACGTGCGTGCCATAAACGTCTATAAATTGTCCCAGGGAGACATCGGTCAACTTCAACTGCCGAAAACGACGAAGTCGCGATCACGGCAATCGCTCTCCCTACAAGTTCTCGCTGTACGCCATTGGTTGTTTGCGTCGAATCCCACGCTTATCCAGATTCGCAGATCGAAGTGGTTGGTGGCTTCGGAGTTTTGATGCACTTGTCTTGGCGCGTGGGCTACAATGAGGTCAGATACAGCACACAGAGCGCAAACATAAGAGGGCACTGGGAAAGTAAACAACGATGGCGGCGGGCGTACTGCCGTCGTTGAGAGTAGGGGGAAGACATGCCGCTACGTTTCGCTGAAGAGATTATTTTGCTCCTCCTGAACGACGATGACGGTCGCTTTGCCCGCGTACCGAGTTGGTCTATGGACTATGCTTTGGCCGGGGCAGTCTTGATGGATCTTGCCTTGGACAATCGCATCGACACTGACCTGGAGCGACTAGTGCTTGTCGATTCCACACCGCTTGGCGATTCGTTGCTGGATCCGACGCTCGCGGATATTGCCGCAGGTGAAGAGCGGAATGCTCGGTACTGGGTAGAACACACCGCTAACCGCGCCGCAGAAATTCGTGAAGAGGCCCTAAATCGGCTGGTTGATGGGGGCATCCTCGAACGCAAGGATGACCGCTTCCTTTGGGTGTTCCAATCACGTCGCTACCCCATGGTTGACGGCAACGAAGAGCGCGAGGTGCGCCTGCGCCTCATGAGTATCCTTTTCAGCGATGAGATTCCTGACCCGAGAGATATCGTCTTGCTTAGCCTGACGGACGCGTGCGGCATTCTGCGCGGTATGTTGTCACGCCGTGAGCTTAATAGCGCCGCTGAACGAATTGAGCAGGTGCGGAAGCTTGATCTCGTTGGACAGGCCACAACACAGGCAATCATGGACATCGAGCAGTTCGTCGCCACGTCTGTGCAGCGGCATATTTACTAGGACTTAGCTGCAGGAGCCAAGCTCTAGTAAGCTCTGACTCCGTTTCTGCGGGCGGAAATGCCATAAGCCGGCCCTAGCAGGCTTAGTGCGAGCGCGCCGGTGTGCGGGTCACGGTAAACCACCGATTCGACTCCATAGGCGTGTCTGACGTTCTCAGTAGTCAGAACCTCTTCCGGCGTACCTTCTGCAATCACCCTGCCTTCGCTGAGCAAGACAAGGAAATCGCAATGACGGGCCGCCATGTCGAGATCATGCACAGCTGCGATAGCCGTCGCGCCATCCGAGGCCCATTGCCGGATAGAACCAAGCACACGCAGTTGGTGGAGAATATCCAGGTTAGCAGTCGGTTCGTCGAGCAAGAGGACACGCGGCTGCTGCGCAAGAGCGCGCGCGATAAACACACGCTGGCGTTCCCCGCCGGATAGAGTTTCGAGAGTGCGCTCCGCGAACTGTTCCGTATCGGTCAGTCGCATGGTCTGCCGGGCGATATTCTCGTCAGTTGCGCCCTCAATCTGGAACCGACTCATGTGCGGATACCTGCCCATAAGCACCAGCTCAAGGCAGGTGAAACCATGTGCTATTGGCGCAACTTGAGGCACAAGCGCAATTGCGCGGGCTCTTTCACGGGGGGGTATCTCCCTGAACGTTCGTCCATCAAGATACCGTTGGCCATCTGACGGCTCGATGACCCCGGCGAGTGCGCGCAAGAGCGTTGATTTGCCCGCCCCGTTGGGGCCAATCACACCCACCAACTCACCCTGCTCCGCGCGGAGGCTGACACTATCCAGCAATCTCTTGCCCTGAATCGTGTATGTCAGGCCCTCCACTGAGAGCGAGGCTGCGCGCACCACCGTGGTCATCGCCCCTCTCTATCCTGCGACACTGAAGGTCTCTGCCGGCGGTTCGGAAAAATCACCCGGCCACAGGACACGCGCGAGGTCTTCAGCCCCCCTGATATTCCAGTACGACAATGTTGTGAAATGCTTGCTTTCGACCACATAGACGCGGTCGTCCCGAATTGCAGGAACCTCTTGCAAAGCTTCCTCAGATCTCAACCTCTCCTGAAACTCCACGGCACCGAACTCCACGGGTTGGGCGATGATGATGACGTCCGGATTCATGGCAATTACACCCTCGACGCTTGTGGTCTGGTTGCCCTCGACTCCCCAATCCGCCGCTGCGTTAACTCCCCCGGCCGCCTCGATGACTGACCCTTCGGTCGAATTCGCCCCGGCCACCCAGAGATTATCCGAGTAGCTAGTCAACGCAAGGATGCGGGGCTTGCTCTGCTTGGTACCCGTGACAGCAATGAGAGCCTCATGCCGATCTCGCACTTCATTTGCGAATTCCAGGGCACGAGCCTCTTCACCAAGGATGTAGCCCACCAAGAGGATGTTATTGATGCGCGCCTCGGCGTCGTGATGCAACTGAGTCTGAATTGTCGGGATCCCAACGCGGGTTAGTGCCTCAACGCCGTCAGCTGAGAAGAACGGGCTTGTCACAATAACGTCCGGAGAAAGCGCGATGATTGTCTCCGGGTCACGTGTTATCTCCGGCTTGTCTTGCACTAGCGACGCAACGTTCGAATACGTATGGTTCTTCGTCGGAGCACCTACACCAACCAGGCGGTTAGCGGGCACAATAGCCAGCACCATCTCATCATGTCCAACGGACGCAGTGATGATTCGCTGCGGCTTGGCAGGAATCTCAACGATGCCGTTCAGACCCTCAACCTGTCTCGGCCAACTGAGGTTGGTGGGATCGACAATTCCGGGAACACCGGTTAGCTGGCCTGTCACCGGCGGCGGTGAAGGTGACGCTGTGGGAGTCGTCGCGGGGTGAAGTGCCGACGCGGGCCCGGATATCTGGGCAGCAGTTGCCGTGGGCAGGATGACGTCGACTGCCGGAGCCGTGTCAGGCGCTGTTCCCCTCTGCCCTGCCGGGCCTGTGGAGTCACACGCAACCGCTAGAACCGCCAGTATGGCAAGCAAGCCAAGGATGGTGATTTTGGCCGAGATCTTTTTCACTACTTATCCCCCTTCTCTAATTCCGCGCTCTCGGATATCTCTGTGCATAACTCAGAGCGAGTACCCTCGCCCTTTGTTCTGGATGAGCAAAAGAATGAAGAACGGCGCGCCGACAAACGCGGTCAGGATTCCGACGCGCAGTTCTGCAGGCTGAATGACCGTCCTTGCCACCGTGTCGGCAAGAATCACGAACACTGCCCCGCCCAGCGCGCTCATGGGAATGAGCACACGGTTGTCCGGCCCCAGTAAGAGCCTGAGAACGTGAGGCGTCACCAGTCCAACGAACGCTATAGTTCCACTTACTGCAACGGCCACGCCCGTCACCATCGCTCCGACCACTAGGAGCAACAAGCGCACCGGTACCACGTTTACTCCGAGCGAGCGGGCCTCATCATCACCAAGCATGAGCAGGTTAAGGTCTCGGGCCATTACTGTGGCAATGGCGATTCCCGCGAGAATCGGAGGCAGAGACATTAGCACGTGCTCCCACGCCCGGGAATCCAGACCGCCTGCCAGCCAGAAGAGAATCTCACGCAACGCGCCGTTGTCCGGCAACAGGATGACAATCGCCGATACAATCGCCCCCAGAAACGCGTTCACTGCGATACCCGCCAGCAGCAGCGTTGCCATCGAGAAATGCCCGCTGACCGTAGAGATTCCGTAGACAACGAGCGTGGCTATCATCGCGCCGGCGAACGCGGCGAGGGGCAATGACATGAAGAAGAGCCCTGCGGCGCCTGTCGCAATGGCAATGACGGCGCCAAGCGCCCCGCCCGCGGATACGCCAATGATTCCTGGGTCCGCCAGGGGATTGCGGAACAGTCCCTGCATCGTCGCGCCCGCTACACCGAGCCCCATGCCAACGGTCGCGCCCACAATAATGCGTGGCAGGCGAATCTGTTGAATCACCAACTCGTGAGTTCTTGAAACGTCGCCAACGTCAATGCCAAGAAATCCAATGAGTATGGAGGCGACGCTGCGTACCGGGATGCTGACAGGCCCGACGCTCAATGAGATGAGCACAATGAGAAGAATGGCGAGCGCAAGGGTCAACGCGCCGATAGCAAGGCGGGTGATAACGCCCGAACGGCGATAAGTGCCCCACGCCGGGATGCCGGCAACTCGCAACAAAACAACCCTCCAGCTGCTCCGCTAGAGGGTTGAGTCTCACGCTGTTAGGGCTTGCAGCCCGGCCGGCTGAGGGACCCTCTCTATAGCGGAGAGAGTTCACCTTCCGTCCAGGCAGGTCTCCTGGCTTGCGGGTATCGATCTTGCGCCGGGCCCTTCCCATCGCACCTGCGACAGTGGGCGCTCGGCCATCAAACCCCGCTTACAGTGGCGCTACCGCGGCGGATTTTCACCGCCTTCCCTATTCTCCCGGGGCGGGCACCTGAACGGGCAGTGTTTATCTGCTTTTCAGACGAAGACTATCCCACCGTCTCTCGGGGTGTCAAACCCAGAGACAACGGTAAGGCTGTCGACACACTAAGGGGCTGGACCGCTGCGAATCTAACCGCCTGCAGCCGCCATCACCGCTTCCGCAATGCGCGCCTGGGTTTCAGGAGCCAGACATGCCGCCACAGGCGATGTGGCCGCGTCAGCAGTCATCATGTCGGCCGTGAATGGTACCTGGAGCATGAGGTTGTAGGTGTCTTCCCCAACGGCGGTGCGGACGCATTCCACTTCTTCTGCGGAAACCATATCCATGATGTCCGCCACCAGGAGCGTCGGCATTGCCGGCTCCGGTGTTGGTTCAGGGATGGGGGTTGCGGTTGGTGTTGCTGTGGGCAACGGTGTTGGGGTGGGCGTCGGCTCAGCCTCACAGGCTCCGAGCACGGCTAGTGTGGCCACAGCAATTATCAGCAGAACCGTCATGCGAACGAGTTGAGTTTTCACGGTTTCCGCGCCTCCCTCTTATCGGTTTCCTGTCCCTGAATTGTGCAACCAACCGGATACTATCTGCAACCGTTGACCTTGCGACGACGTAGGGTGGGTTCGGCGCGGTCTGCCGCGGAACCTACCCCACCGTGTCTTGTTACGTTTTTCACTAAGTAGACGAGAAAAGCGGCCAAAATGGCCGCTTTTCTCTTGTTTAGCTGCGTTTTGCGTTACGAGGACAAAAACGCGCGCGGAGTCCTCTGTCAAGCTGCGCGTTGCACTACGAGGTTGAAAAGCGCGCAGCCTCCTCGGAGCCGCCGGTGGCGTCACCTTCGCTGTAGGAGTGCGCTCCTGTACCGGCGAGTCCCCCGCCCTGCACGATGAGGTACTCATCGCGGATCGGGCGACCTTCGAACCAGCACTCGAGAATCTCACGGACGCCGGCGGCGTATCGCGCCTGCGCGGACAGCGATGTGCCGGAGGTGTGCGGGGTGAGGGCGTGGTTCGGCATGGTGCGCCACGGATGGTCGTTGGGGGCCGGCTGCGGGAACCAAACGTCGCCGGCGTAGCCCGCCAACTGTCCGCTCTCCAACGCTCGGGCGATGGCGTCGCGGTCGCAGATCTTGCCTCGGGCGGTGTTGACAAGGTAGGAGCCTCGGCGCATCTTGCCGATCAGCTCATCGTTGAACATGTGCTCGGTCTCCGGGTGGAGCGGGCAATGAATGCTGACGACATCACAGGCGGCCACCAAGGATTCCGGCGTCTCATGGAACGTGACGCCAAGCTCCTCCTCGACCTCAGGGGGAAGTCGGTGTCGGTCCGTGTAGTGAAGATTGACGTCAAAGGGCTTCATGCGCTTGAGGACTGCGAGGCCGATGCGGCCCGCGGCGACGACGCCAACGTCCATGCCCTCGATGTCATAGGAGCGCGAGACGGCGTCTGCGATGTTCCAGCCGCCGCGCACGACCCATCCGTACTGCGGAAGATAGTCGCGCACCAGCGCCAGCATCTGCATGACGGCGTGCTCGGCGACGCTGATGCTGTTGCACCACGTTACCTCTGCGACAGTCATGTCTCGGTTGATGGCCGACTGCAGATCGACGTGGTCGGAGCCGATGCCTGCGGTGATGGCCAGCTTGAGGTTGGGCGCTTTGGCGATCCTCTCAGCGGTCAGGTACGCGGGCCAGAAGGGCTGGGAGATGACGACATCGGCATCGACGATCTCTCGCTCGAACACGGAGTCGGCGGCGTCCTTGTCGGACGTGACGACGAACTGATGGCCCTGGGACGTGACGAAGCTCTCCAGCCCGAGGCCGCCGGAGACGGAGCCCAGGAGTTGGCCGGGCGTGAAGTCGATTGCGGTTGGGGACGGCATGGACTGTCCGTCCGGGTATTGGCTGAGTGTGGGAATCCCGTCCCTGGCGTATTGGGGTGGAAAGCCCTGCACGGGATCGTCATAGAGGACACAAAGAACCTTTTGTGCGGCGCCGCTCGTCATCATTCACCTCCCCGGCCCCGGCCGGTTTTTCGTTGCTGTTGTCCGCGTTCGTACTGTACCGCTAGACGCGGACGACTCGCAATTGGGAGGCAGTGCCTCCGGCCAAGGCTCGCGATCAGCGTTGGTTGGCTTGTGGGGTTGGTGTGGCGCGTTCGGGATTGGGCGGTTAGGGACGGAGAGCTTTCGGCGCGGGACAGGGTGGGCTTAGCTATCGTCGATTAGTTTAGAGAGTTTGGCCAAGGAATCCACGATTTCATTGGTGCGGAGGCTGACAGTCGTGACACGCTGGAGCAGGTCGATGACCTTCTCCTTGTAGTCCGCAAACTTGTACGTGTTGAAGTGCTCACGGATGGTTGGGTCGCGGGGAGTCTTTTCCTTGTATTGGTCAAGGATCCATTCGAGGGCGCTGCGGTTGCCTAGGCGATAGTCCCAGACACTTTCCGGCACGTTTTCGAGTGACGTTCGCTCATCCAGCCTGACAATGCCCTTATCTTTGTCAACACGGAGAAGGACCTTGGGCTGCGAACCCATGCGGCGGCCGGTCAGCGCTTTATCGACGCGCTTGAGTAGGTACGGTTCTTCTAACTCAAATCCAATGTGGAGGTCAAGAAGTTCTTGGCCTAGAGTGACCCATTCAGCGAAATCCCCATGGAACGGCAGACGGGGGAGTTCTCGTGTGAGGTCAATGGCGTATTTCTCACGATAGACGGGGTCGTGGAGAACAGCGTAGGTGTACGCGAATATCTGCTCAGGTGTGATGGACTCATCGTTGTAGTGGTCACGAAATTGTTGCAGACCCCAATCGGTGATGTTGCTGA
This sequence comes from Dehalococcoidia bacterium, assembly GCA_965207115.1. Taxonomy (GTDB): domain Bacteria; phylum Chloroflexota; class Dehalococcoidia; order UBA6926; family UBA6926; genus VXMO01. The sequence goes on from CBDBLR010000003.1 coordinate 924,891, forward strand.
CCCGGGTTCCGTCCTCGTGGTAGCGATAGAGCGGGAGACATTGGGTATCTCCGGTGAAATGAAAGTCGACAAGTTTGTCAGACGCTAAGACATGTGAGTATTGGTCATTTACACAGAGACAGATGACACGGTTTTCACGACCCAAGTCGTTGCCAAACGTGTGATACCAGTTCTTGGTCAAATCATTGCTCATCACTTGATCCGCAAAGTACCACTTTGAAACGAACGGCCGGTACAGGCTGGCGAGGATTTTCTTATCGGAAAGATTTATCCGCCGACTGCCTAGGAAATGCCGCCGCAGATTCCGGCTCCATTTGATGACTGGGTCGAAGGACAAGTTGCCTGAGTCCAAGAAAGCGTTATACGTATGAGCAAAGTAGCGGACTTTGTTGAACAAAGTCTCGGAGTCAAAGCCATAGACCCATTCATCACGTGCTGTCACAATTCCGGGGTTTTGTGAAGCAAACGTGCCTTCGGTTTCACCTACGATTGGTATCAAGGATTCGAAGTCGGAATCGGATTGCTTCAACCAGTACGCCTTGTGGTCAGGCGATATAGGCTTAAATGAAATATCGGTTAATTTGGCGTTCTTCAAGTGCCGGAGAGTGTCGGTCGCCAGTTCGCTATCGTCGCGAGAGGCGTAGTTGATTGTAAATGGTCCAGAACTGGACTTGTTGCGTATGAAGAAGGCAATCGCGATGCCGGTCTGGATTCCAAAAACGTTGTGAGTGGTTCCAGATATCTTTGGATTACGCCTCACGTCCGAGCCGAGATCCAAGACATGCAAACTAGTAAATTCCTCGGCAACAAGCCGCCTGAATCCATCGTCCTGGCGACCCTCCAAATAAGATCTGTTCGTGACGAAAGCGATGATGCCATTCTCATCGAGACGGTCTGATGCCCAACGGATGAACCGCTTGTACATGTCGTACTGCTTGTGTAGATTGCGGGCGCTGCTGGCATGGGCGTACGTGTCACGGATTCGCTGGTCCACCAGAGGATATTCACGGTTTGGATTGAAGTCGTTCCAATAACTTTGAATCGCATTATGGGGGGTTGCCAATAATGACGCTGATTTTGCGGGTGTTCTGTTCCTGAATGCGCATCCAATTGTCCACGGATAGGCCACCTAAGTTGAAGCGAGATTGTTGGTCCCCTGGTTCGACTTCCTCTTCGCTTTCCTGCCATTCCATGTTGTCCAGCGTGTCGACAAAGGCGAGGCCGGGGAACCGGCTGTACTTCCCCATGCGTTCCTTGTAGGTGTATTCGATGTTGAGATTGGCGATGTAGTACGGGAGTATCGCGACCTCATTGGCGTGGATCTCGTTGTGGTACTTGTGCTCCAGCCTGTCATGCGGCAGATAGTTGATGAGACTGGTGATGAACGTGCCGGTGCCTGTGGCTGGGTCAAGGATCTCCACGTTGTCTTCCGCAAGAGAGCGGCCAAAGTGCGTTCTGAGCAGGTGGTTGGTCCCGCGAATCATAAAGTCAACGATTTCATTCGGCGTGTAGACGATGCCGAGCCTGTCGGCGGCCTTAGGGTTATAGGCCTTGTAGAAGTCCTCGTAAATGGCCTTGAGGAAGGTCTGTTTCTCCTGAAAGTCGGAGATTGCATCGGCGGCGCGGGCGATTGCGCCATAGTAGGAGCGTAGGCGATCGATGCTGTTGCGTCGCACGTCGCCGGTGAAAAATGTGCCCTCTAGCTCGTTGAGTTCATTGGCGACTGTATTCTCGCTGTGGAACTGGTCCTCGGCAAAGACGCGCAGGAATATGTCCTTGGTGAGGATGTGCTGGAGCAACATCTCCCGGACGTCGGCCTCTGAAATGTCGAGGCCGATGGTTTGGCGGCAATGCTCAAGGAATTCGGCCGCTTTGGCTCGGTACGCTTCGTTGTTTTTCTCAGCGTCCTCGATCGTCTCACGGAGACCGTCCAGAATCTTAGGCAACTCCTGGCTAAATTTCTGTTGGGCCTCTCTAAATTCTTCGATCTCAGGAAGCTCATAGTCCAGGAACCGTGTTATAAGGCGATGGAGTTCGGGTGCCTCCGCCATGTTGACGCGTATGGCCACGTCGCCGTTCTGATAGAGCACGGCCATTCGGCTGTCCTCAAAGATGATGTTGTCGCGCGGATAGCCTCGATTGAACTTGTCTTGGATCTCCTTTTCGAGGTCGTCGCGAGTGTCCTTTGCTTCCCAATAACCGCGGGCGAGGCGAAGACTATCCTTGACCGTCCCGTCCGGTGTGACGCGTTGGTTGAAGGGGAGTTCTTCTACGAGGGCAAGTTTGTCGTGATGAGAACGGCAATACTCGTCGAGGCACCTGGAGAATGCAGCCCTGATCTGTGACTCGTTTTCCGATCCGCCGAATTGGATGAGCCTCTGAAGTTCTTCGTGGTAGGCGTTTATGTGGGGGAACGCGGTGGTCATCGTGCCGTTAGTTTAGCAAGGGCGCGCGGGTTGTGGCCTGCGGGCCACGCGTGGATTCCCGCTTTCGTGGAATGACGGGGGTGACACCCCCACCCTCGCCCTCCCCCATCAAGGGGGAGGGGATCTTGCAACTGCTGCTTACTGTGGACATTACTAACGATACGCGTTACTATCGCGTTTAGTGAATCGTTTTAGGAATGTTGATGCTGAACGCCTCTTTGCCGGGGAAACGGTTCGGCGGCTGCCGCCGGACATCCAGCGGCGGGCCCGCATGAGACTTCAGCGTGTGCTCGCGGCGAATGCGCTCAGCGACCTTCGCTCCCCCCGTCACACCGACTTGAAGCCTTGCGAGGAGATCGACAGGGACAGTACAGCATCCGGGTCAATGAACAGTGGCGGGTGTGCTTTGTCTGGACTGATCAGGGCGCCATGGAGATCGAAGTCACGGACTATCACTAAGGAGGAAATCAATGACTGCCTCAGAACCTATCCACCCCGGTGAGCACCTGGCGGAAATCCTGACCGAGTTGGGTATAACCCAGTACCGACTTGCCAAGACTATCGGGGTCGCGCAGATACGTATCCACGAGATTGTCCACGGCCGCAGGTCCATCACGGCGGACACGGCTCTGCGGATTGGGCAGGCGCTGGGAATGACGCCGGACTTCTGGCTAAATCTTCAGCGCATGTACGATCTGGACGTGGCACGTCGCAAGACGGACCTTAGGGGAATCGAGCGGCTTGTGGAGGTGTAGGAGGGCCGGGTTGGCATTGACCGGAATGGGTGGCGCGGGGATACTGATTGCCGAGGTCATGCTAGGCGGGGAGCCAGCGGTGCCCTGTACTCGCAATCCGCTCTAGCGAGGCTGAATTCCCTCTTGAGGGCTGTGGTCCGAATGACGCGAGGCGCTCAAACGATGTTGATGTTCGGGTCCCGTGCGACGAAGGCGTCTGAATCTCGCCAGGTCCGGAAGGAAGCAACGATAAGGAATGTCCTTCGGGCGCCGCGGGAGCGCCTGGGCTGAGTCGCGTGGTCGTTTCGCCCATACGGTATCCAGTTCGAGAGGGGGTGCATGGCCTCTTTTTTCGTTCTCTCAGCCCCACCCTCGCCCTCCCCCATCAAGGGGGAGGGGATTCCGCAGTGGGGGGATATGAGTAGCCGACGTGGGGGTTCGGATCGGCCTCGGTTGAATAAGTCGCTGGGGCAGCATCTGCTGGTCAGCGAGGGTGTGCTCGACGGCATCATCGAGGCTGCCGAACTTTCGGGTGATGACCTTGTAGTGGAGGTGGGGCCGGGAACGGGTCTGCTGACCAAGAAGCTGCTTGAGGCGGCTGGACATGTGGTCGCGGTGGAGATCGACGCGGGCATGGTGGAGCAGGCGCGCGCGCTGCTTGCCGAATACCAGAATCTCACTCTCGTTCATGGCGATATTCGTGAGCAGTCGCCGACGGAGTTGACGGGCGGGAGATCGTATATCGTCGTCGCAAATCTGCCTTATTACGTGGCTTCACCGACGGTTCGGCTGTTCCTCGAGGCGGAGCATTCTCCTCAGCGGATGGTGGTGATGGTGCAGCGGGAGGTGGCGCAGCAGATGACGGCGTCGCCGGGCAAATCGAGCCTGCTGACCATCGCGACGCAGGTATATGCGGACGTGCGGACGGTACGGCGCGTCAAGCCGGGGAGTTTCGTGCCTGCGCCGGCGGTGGAGTCGGCGGTGGTGCGGTTGGACGTGCTGCCGGAGCCGCGCATCGCGGAGGATCTGCTGCCGCAGTTCTTCCGGGTGGCACGGGCGGGGTTCAGCGCGCCTCGCAAGCAGCTGCGCAATTCATTGTCGAACGGGCTTAGTGTGAATGCCGCGCCGGTGGACGCGGGGCTCGCGGCGGTTGGGATCGATGGGCGGCGGCGGGCGGAGACGCTGGCGATCGAGGAGTGGGCGGCGATCGCGCTGGTGATGCAGCGATTCGTCATCGATGGGCAGGGCCGGCCGTCATGATCCACGTTACGGCGAACGCGAAGATCAATCTGAGCCTTGAGATCATCGGCCGGCGGGATGACGGTTTTCATGAGCTGATATCCGTGATGCAGGCAGTGGACCTGTCGGACGAGTTGGTTGCCCTGCCCTCGCCGGACGGTTCGCTGAGCTTTGAGTGCAACGACCCTGCCCTGACGGAGAGCGATGAGAACACGGTGATGACGGCGGCGCGGCTGTTGAGGGAGTCGTTGGGCATCGAGCAGGGGGCGCGGCTGCTGTTGCGAAAGTCGATACCCGTTGCGGCGGGGCTTGGCGGGGGGAGCGCGGACGGGGCGGCGGCGCTGGTGGCGCTGTCGTTGCTGTGGGACGTGCCGGTGCGGCGCGAGCGGCTGTTGGAGATTGGGGCGGCGGTGGGTTCGGACGTGCCGTTCTTTCTTGGGGAGTCGGCGACGGCGTTGGTGGAGGGGCGGGGGGAGTCGATCACTGCCTTGCCCTCGATGTCGGTGGCGTGGGCGGTGATTCTTGTCCCGGAGGTGCCGGTGCCGTCGCCGAAGACGCGGGTGTTGTTTCGGATGCTGGATGAGTCGATGTTTGGCGGAGGCGAGGAGACGCGGCGGCTGCGGGGGCTGATCGAGGAGGGGGCGAAACTCTCGGCTGTTCTTCCTTATGTGGCGGCTACGAATACGTTCAATGGGGTGGCGGACCGGGCGTTTCCGGGGATCGGGCGGTTTCGGGACGCGTTGACGGGGGCTGTTGAGGGTGAGGCGAACGTTAGCCTATCGGGCGCGGGGCCGTCGTTGTATGCGGTGTTGGCGACGCAGGAGGCGGCGGAGCGGGTGGCGGGTGTGCTTACGCAGGCGGGGTTGACGCCGATAGTGGCGGGGATGGCGGAGCGGCCGTTGAACGTGTTGGAGCGGTGAAGGGGGCGGCGCTGCGCGCCGCACTGGATTCCCGCTTTCGCGGGAATGACGGGGGGGTTAGGTGGCGACCTGGGCGATCTCTTGGCGTTCGTCTTCTTCAGAGGCCTTTTGCCAGCGCGGTGGGACGGCGAACCATAGCGCGATGGAGCCGACGATGAGCAGGGCCGCAATCACGTAGAACGCCACGGTGTAGGAACCTGTGACGTCGAAGGCATAGCCGACCAGCGGCGGACCGATGAGGGCCGTCGGCAGGATGAGCAGGCTGAGCAGGCCGAAGATTGAGGCGAATGCTCGTATGCCAAAGGTCTCCAGCGGGAGGAGGGTCATGAGCGACCCCATGCCGCCAAAGGAGATGCCGTAAATGGGTACGAATACCAGCCACACGTATATGGACGTGCCCGCGTTGATGAGCACGATTATGCCAATGGTCTGCATGAAGAGGCTGGCGACAAATACCTTTCGCGCGGCAAATCTGTCCGCAAGGTCTCCAAGCAGGAGTTTGCCACCCATGCCGAAGACGGCAAGGGCGCTGAGCACCCATGCCGCGCTTGTGGAGGTCATGCCCTCCGCCTCAAGGTGCGGGATGAGCTGAGTCAAGACTGACTGATACGGGATTGTCGCCAACAGCAGCCCGCCTGTCAGGAGTACAAAGGGCTTTGTGCGGATGGCGTCGCGGGCGGTCATGCCCTCTGCGACGGCGGCAGCGGGCGGGGGGTCGGTTCCCTGCTGGACTTCCGGCGGCCGCTTCGGGGTTTCCCGGATAGTGAGCGCGATTAGGGGAATCAGCAGGGCGATGGTGACGCCGAAGATGAAGTACGTGGCGCGCCAGTCCGTGAGGTCGATGAGCGTCCGTGTCTGGGCGGAGAAGATGAACCCGCCGAAGTTCGCGCCCATCGCGGTGATGCCGACGGCTCGTCCCCTCGCCTCGGTGAACCAGATGCCGATGAGTTTGCCGACGGGAAGCATGATCGCGCCGGGCATTCCCGCGTACATGATGATGTTGAGGACGTAGAACTCCCAGAGCTCCGTCATCCATGGTCGCGGCAGGAAGCTAAGCGCGAGGAGGAGATAGGAGAACATCATCACTCGCGATGAGCCGAACCGGTCCAGGATGGGGCCGGCGATGGGGGCGAGGAGGCCGGTCATCGCGAAGAATGACAGGGATACGTTGACCTCGGCGCGCGTCCAGCCGAATTCCTCCTCCAGGGGCGCGACGAAGACGCCGTAGGAGTACTGGAGCATGCCGACGGTCAGGGTAAAGCAGACGAACAGGACGCCGGCGATGACCCACCCGTAATGGGGCTGATAATTCACGAGCGGCGCCCCACTCCTCTTATGCGGCCTGCCCACGGGTGGTGACACGCCCAGCTTGCCGTTTGGTGAGGCAAGTAGAACGGATGTGAGGGTTGGATGCACAGGAGGGTCGTATGAGCCATGCCCCAATGGTATCCCAGCGGCCGAGGCCACCGCCACGCACTCGGCCGCGTACCTGCTCTCTGACATTTGGGCTGAATGCTACGATTGTGGCATGTCCTCTGGGGGCCCGTAGCTCAGTGGCAGAGCAGTCGGCTCATAACCGATCGGTCGTAGGTTCGATCCCTGCCGGGCCCATACTTAGCTAGCATTCCTGAATATTTTGTTGGGGATTGCGTTCTATACTTGTCCAGTGCGCTAGTTAGCATTTTATTGTTTATAATTACAGATGTACCACTGCACTAGGTGGGAGTGGGTGAGCTGCTTAAGTCACCGTTGCACAAACTGATGACGGGAGCGATAAGCGTGAGGGAGCCGGGAGTTTAGGAGAACCAACACGCCTATGAGACTCAAGAGCGTCGCCATCAAGGAATTCAAGCGCTTCACGGACATGACCGTTCAGGGCATTCCGGAGACGGCGCGCCTCATCATGCTGGCAGGACCGAACGGATCGGGCAAATCGTCCTTTTTCGATGCACTCCTTACATGGCACGGGTGGACTTCGCGGAAACATCCGTCGTGGGAAATGGATTACCACGTCAAAGCTGGCACCCTCGGTCATGATCGGTGGCGAAACGATGTCCAAGTGGAGTTTCATGTCCCCGTCTCTGACCCCAAGAAAACCTTCTTCGTAAGATCGGCATACCGAAACGATCCTGAGTTTCAGGTCCACAATCTACAACGAGTTGGCGACCCACTGGACGAAATACGAGCGCCCCGGATGATCGACAACGACGGAGCTGTGGCGAGGAACTTTCAGCGACTCGTTAGTCAAGCGATTGAGGACGTGTTCGATCCCACAGACGGATCCGTAACTTTGGAGGAGTTTAGGGAATCCGTTATCGGAGATATCCGAGTGGCTTTCTCCGGGCTTTTCCCAGACATTGAGCTCAATAGCCTCGGTAATCCACTGGAAGATGGGACATTCCGATTTACCAAAGGCGCGAGCAAGGGCTTCTCCTTCAAGAACCTATCTGGAGGGGAAAAGGCAGTGTTCGACTTGATCCTAGATTTTGTTGTGGCCAGACGTGCTTACGATGACACAGTATTTTGCGTTGATGAACCGGAAGCCCACATGAATGCACGACTTCAGGCCGAGCTTCTATCTGTCTTGTATGGTCTAATCCCGGAAAACTGCCAGCTTATGTTGGCAACACACTCCATAGGGATGATGCGCCGCGCAAGGGACATAGAACTAGAGAGCCCAGGGAGCGTAGTCTTCCTTGATTTCGGCGAAATAAACTTTGACGAGCCGGCAGTGATTGAGCCGACAATTCCCGACCGCGCGTTCTGGCAGAGAGCTTACGATGTAGCGCTGGCCGACCTTGCGGCATTGGTCGCGCCTGAACGAGTAGTGATTTGCGAGGGCGAACCGATGAATCGGATTGCGGGACAGAATTACTCCCATGACTCTCGCTGCTACCAACGGATATTTCAGCCCGAATTTCCGGAAACCCAGTTCGTGCCCGGAGGTAGTGCGTCCGAAGTTGTAGACGATCGACGAGGCATCGTTTATGCACTTGGGCTTTTGGCTCAGGGAATTCAGGCCGTAAAGCTCATTGACCGTGACTCCGCGTCTCCTGACGAAGTTACTGAATATAAGAAGGCGGACGTCCGGGTGTTGTCGCGACGCAATCTGGAGACCTACCTATTTGACGACGAAGTTCTGAAGGCGCTCGCCGATTCCGTCGGCAGACAGGACAAGGCGAACGCACTCTTAACAGCAAAGAAGGACGCGGTTGCTGCTACTCCTAGTGGAGCAGTGGATGACCTCAAACTAGTGAGCGGCGCCATCTACAACGAATGCAAGAAGGTCTTGGAGTTAGCCGACCCAGGAAACAATACGAAGACTTTCATGCGTGACACACTGGCCCCACTCGTAAAGCCCGGCATGAAGGTTTATGAGGAACTCAAGGATGACATATTTAGTACGTAAGTCCGAGGGTGATGTTCATGACTACTTACACAGTTTCCGGTCAATTCCAGTGGCGTGACAAAGAGGGGTTGCTTTGGTCGGGCCACATGGGAGAGGATCCGGTCATGCTCAGGTGGCGCGTTCGACCGCACGGTTGGAGGGGACGCCACATAGCTTACGTCCGGACCCACGACTTGAGTTCACTCGTGATGTTGCCCATGGCGCAGCTCACAGACGTGGAAATCGAAAAATGGGCGGAGAACCGGGGCGTAGGATCGATGCTAGTCGCAAGAGCAATAGAGGAGTGTAAGCGACGTGGCCACAAGGGCATGGAAGGCGACCTCAGTAGCGTGGACAGTGACCATTTCGACAAGCTCAAGCATTTCTATGAGAAGTTGGGGTTTACGGTCACATTCTTTGATCGCAATCATCCGGACCGTCGGGGTTGGAAGGTCGGCAGGATTGAGATGATGTTCGACGAAGAATGACATGAGGCGGGCATTTGGTTGGCGGTGTGGGTGCTTGGGTAGTCTGATGTGATTCAGATTCCCGCCTGCGCGGGAATGACGGTGGGTTTGGGCGGCATAGTTGGCGCCCCCTCACCCTAACCCTCTCTCTGAGGGAGAGGGGATCAGATGGGTTTCGGTTTTCGCTGCGAACGAGGAGTGAGGGGCGCGCGCATTGTCACCCCCACTCTCGCCCTCCCCCATCAAGGGGGAGGGATTTGTTTTGGCCCTTCGACACGCCCAGGTGAACGGTGGGGAGAGGGGATTGGGCTGCGGAATTGAGTCTTTGGATTCTTCGACTGCGCTCAGAATGACATGGGGCGCGCACGGGAGTGACGGGGCGAGGCCGTCCGATGGGTGCAGAGAACAGCATCTACCGGTGCAAACCATGCGCACTTCCGTGAATCGTCACAAAAAATCATAGTGATTTTGTCTAATTCTTACATTTCAGTTACATCGCTTTGTTACAATTGAGACTGCGGGGGGCTTGAGTACATGAAGAAGAACAATCGCGGAGTGTTCTGGACGGCTTGGCAGCCGTGGGTAATCGTGATATCGCTGCTTGCACTGGCCATTTTGGCCGGTTGCAACGGTGAAGAGCCGACCACTGCGCCCATCGCTACGACACCGCCGACCAACACTCCCGCTGCCACGGCACCTCCGACCAATACTCCCGCCGCCACAGCAGCGCCCACCAGCACACCGCAGCTCGCGGACACAGCAACACAGGCAGATAGGGACGCTGTCACCGTGTCTACCGGCCACACAGCCACACCGACGCCAGAGAGTGACGGGGACGCCGCTTCTGATGTCTCCATCGACACGCGCGAACCCACGGGCCCACCGACGCCCATGCCGGAACCCATGGCTTCGCCGGACAGGGATGCGCTGATTGCCCTGTATAACGCCACAGACGGCCCCAACTGGACAGCAGACGACCATTGGCTGAGCGATAGTCCCCTTGCCGCATGGCACGGCGTCACCACCGACAGGGCAGGTAGAGTCACTACGCTGAACCTTTCCAGCAATGAATTGCGTGGAGAGATACCGCCGGAGTTGGGCGAACTCGCGAGCCTGGAGATTCTGACTCTCTATTCCAATGAATTGTCCGGAGAGATTCCCGCGGAGCTTGGCAACCTCGCCAATCTGCGTCGATTGGCTCTCTATGGGAACCTGCTCAGCGGCGAGATTCCGGCGGAGCTGGGCAATCTCGCCAATCTTGAATGGTTGAAGCTCTCCTCCAATGAGTTGAGCGGACCGATACCACCGGAGTTGGGAAACCTTGCCAGCCTCGAATGGCTGCGCCTCTCCATGAATGAGTTGAGTGGAGAGATCCCCTCTGAACTCGGCAACCTCTCCAACCTCGAAATACTGGAGCTGCGCAATAACGAACTGACCGGAGAGATTCCCCCGGAGTTGGGCAAACTCGTCAACCTGAGAACGCTGACGTTCTCCTTCAACGAGTTGAGCGGAGAGATGCCCTCTGAGCTGGGCAGCCTCACCAACCTCGAATGGTTATTGATCGCCTCCAACGAGCTGAGTGGAGGGATACCCTCTGAGCTGGGCAGCCTCGCCAAACTGCGGTCGATGATACTCGGCGGTAATCAGTTAAGTGGAGCGATACCTGCAGAACTTGGCAACCTCGCCAGTCTGGAGATCCTGCAGCTTGACCGCAACGATTTGACCGGAGGGATCCCTGCACAGTTGGGCAGTCTCGCCAGCCTGGAAACACTACTCCTCAACCACAACGATCTGAGCGGGGGGATACCTGCGGCGCTGGGCAATCTCACCAACCTGGAAAGGCTGAACATCTCCAGCAACCGGTTGACCGGGTGCGTGCCGAGCGCACTGCAGAATATACGCATCACGACCGACAACCTGGCATTCTGCTAGCCTGCGCCACTTAGGCGTCTGGGGCTCGGATGGCACTCTATTTTCTCGATGGGTGCCCTACGTGCGGAGATCATGAATCGCTGAAATGATCAGAAGCCTCATCATCATTGGCCTCACCTTGACTCTCTCCGCCGTTCTTGTGGGGTGCGATTCCGTGTCGTCCGGGTCACCGACAACACCGCATCCCGAGGGAGGCACAGCCACAACTGCGGACTCCGATGAACCGGACAGAGCAGTGCTGGTTGCCCTGTACAACGCCACAAACGGCCCCGATTGGATAAGAAACGACAATTGGCTGAGCAACAGGCCTCTGAGCGAATGGTACGGTGTCATTACAGACGACCTCGGGTATGTTACTGAGCTACGGCTCCGGAATAACGACGTTGGCGGAGAGTTACCGCCTGAACTGGGCCAGCTCTCCAAGCTGAGACGTCTGCTTGTGTATAGGGATTCTATTGGCAGCCTTCCCTTTTTCGATCACGTGAGGGGAGAAATACCGGCTGAGCTGGGTCAACTCTCCAATCTGGAAGAGCTAAATCTCACTGACAACGCTTTGAGCGGAGAAATTCCGGCAGAACTGGGCCGGCTCCCCAACCTGGAGATTCTGTCTCTCGGCGAGAACCGGTTGACCGGAATGATACCGGCTGAATTACGGAACCTCTCCAAGCTGAAAGAATTGAATCTACGGTACAACGACTTGAGCGGGGAGATACCGGCCGAGCTGGGCCAGCTCTCCAATCTGCTAGAGCTGAGACTCGACGGCAACGCGCTCAGCGGAGAAATACCGGCTGACCTGGACCAACTCGCCAACCTGCTAGTACTGGAACTCGATGACAACGAGCTGAGCGGAGAGATACCGGCCGAGCTGGGCCAACTCCCCAACCTGCTAGTACTGAGACTCGACGGCAACGCGCTCAGCGGAGAAATACCGGCCGAACTGGGCCAACTCTCCAACCCGATGTTCATGGATCTCATCTACAACGATTCGAGCGGAGAGATAACGCCCGAACTAAGCCAACTTACCATCTTACTTACGGAGTACATTTTGTATAACGATCCTCATTCTTATTTCGAGTTATTCGGAGGATTCCTGGCTACACCGGACCAACTCTCCGGCCCGGAGGTGTTCGCTCTATGGAACGACGTACTGAGTGTAGAGACTCCGGCGAAGCTTGGCCAAGACCTCTCCGACCTGCTAGGGCCTCTTAGCGCTTTCGAGGACATGGGCGACGTGACGCGACTCCGCAACCTACTCTCCAGCCTGGAGACGCTGAAACTTGCTGACAACGCGCTCACTGGGTGCGTGCCAAGCGCGTTTGGCGACGTCGAGAACAACGATTTCGACGAGTTGGGTCTGCCGTTCTGTACACCCGATTCTTAAGCGCGGTCAGCCCGGTTGATCGTTGTTACGTCTGCATTAGCTGGATCAGGTTGCCGCAGGTGTCGTCAAGGACTGCGATTGTGACGTCGCCCATTTCTGTTGGCTCCATCGTAAAGGCGACGCCCCGCGACTTCAGTTGCTCGCACTCTGCATGGATGTCCGTAACGCTAAAGGACGCCGCCGGGATGCCCTGGTCAAAAATCCCTTTCTGATATTCCAGCGCGACCGGGTTCTCATTCGGTTCAAGCAGAAGCTCGACTCCATCCGGGTCATCGGGCGAAACGACGGTAAGCCATTTGAATTCCCCCACAGGCACGTCATTCTTCTTCACAAAGCCGAGGGTCTCCGTATAGAACTTCAGAGCTTTGTCCTGGTCACCTACGAAAACGCCGGTGAGTGTGATGCGCATATCTGGCCTCCTTTTCTTCTCACTGTGTCACTTGAGCCATCGATCCATGACAGCCCTGAGGGGTTCATCGTTGAAGACAAGCATCCGATACTTGCCACGCTTCTCTGAGCTTACGAGCCCTGCTTCTTCCAAGAGGTCAATGTGCTTGGCGAGGGCCTGTCGGGAGATGGCGACTTCATGCCGCATGATTAGGCGCGCTGTGAGTTCATAGAGCGTCTGCTCGTTGCGCTCAGAGAGCTCGTCCAGCATCAACCGTCGTGTTGGATCCGCGAGTGCATTGAAAACCAGGTCTGTGTGCATGTACACAGACCATACGCAACCGCAGAATTGCGTGTCAAGGGCGATTTCCCAGGTTCGCAATCCAGTCTTGGCAGTCCCGCCGTACTTGGTATAATCTAGCGCTTGCCGCATTTCGTATCTGTAGGGGGTGCAGAACATTCATGACATCTGAAGCTGAACCTCAAGTGATTGACGTTATGGCGCAGCATGGCCGTCTTCGCTGCATGGTGCAGGGGGACGGGCCGCCGCTGCTATTCCTGCACGGGGCGCTTGGGACCGGCCGCGCCCACTTCCGGGGGCAGATAGACGAGTTCGCCTCGGACTTCCAGGTGATCGTGCCGGATTTCCTGGGCCACGGCGGATCGGATCCTCGTGAGTCGTTCGACGATTTCTACAGGAGGGACACTGAGGACATCGCGGCCCTGATTCATAACCTGGAGCTACCGCCCGTCCATGTGTGCGGGTTCAGCGACGGCGCTATCGTCGCGATGATGGTTGCCGGCGACCATCCCGACCGGCTGCGGTCGCTGACGCTGATCGCCGGGCAGGCGGTTCTGGACGAGAAGACGATGGAGGTGACGCGGCAGTTGTCACCCGCCGCCGACCTCCCGGATGGATTCCAGCAAGCCCTCGCCCGCAGCCACGGCTCCCATTGGGAGGGGATGGTCGACGACTACGTGGCGAGCGCGGAGCGTATCTACCAGACCGAGCCCCGCATCGTCGGCGACCGGCTGGACGCTATCAGCTGCCCAACGCTGATCGTGCAGGGGGAGGATGACGATTGGGGCGGGGTCGAGCACGCCCGTATGATCCGGGATTCCATCCGTGACGCGGAGCTTGACCTGTTGCCGGGCGTGGGCCACGAGGCGCACAGGGAAGATCCTGAGGCCTTCAACAGGCGTCTGCAGGGGTTTTTGGCGTCGCTGGAAGAGTGACGGGGGGATTTTTCGACCCCCTCACCCTGACCCTCTCCCTCGGGGAAAGGGGACTTGTTGTTGCCCGCCAACGACGCTAATTGACTGTAGCCCACGCTTTCAGCGCGGCCTTCTTGTTTCTCGCCATTCTTCATGCAGCACCCTGCGCCCATCCACCGGGTGAGGGGAGCGCCATCATCGGCGCAATTCATGCGGAATACCACAATAGTGACACGAAATCATAAGTATGTCCTGCAATTATCACATCTCCGTTACATTGTCTTGTTACAATTGAGACTGCGGGGGACTTGAGGGCATGAAGAAGAACAATCGCGGAGTGTTTGGGGCGGCTTGGCAACCATGGGCGATCGTCATATCGCTACTTGCGGTGATCTTGTTGGTCGGCTGTGGAGAGGACGAGGCGACCGTTGTGCCAGCCGAGAAGTCACCGCCGATTCCTACTCCCGCCGTGATGGCAATACCCACCAGCACGCCGCAGCTCCCGGCCACAGCGACGCCCCAGTCAGATAGGGACGCTGTTACCGATTCGGCCACGCCGACGCCTGAGGCTGAGCGGGACACCGCTACCGATGCGACCAGCGGCACATCCGAAACTTCGGATACAACGATGTCCACGTCGGAACCCATGGATTGGCCGGACAGGGACGTACTGACTGCCCTATACAACGCCACAGACGGCCCCAACTGGACAGAAGACGACTATTGGCTGAGCGACGAACCGCTCGACGAATGGCATGGCGTCAGAACCGACAGCGCAGGTAGAGTCATCTGGCTAGATCTTTCCGACAATGGTCTGAGTGGAGAGCTACCACCGGGGTTGGGCGACTTAACGAGCCTGGAGACTCTGAATCTTCACTTGAATGAGCTGACCGGAGCGATACCCCCGGAGTTGGGCAACCTCGCCAGTCTGCTTCGACTGGCTCTCTATGAGAACCAACTGAGCGGAGAGATTCCCCCGGAGCTGGGAAACCTTGCCAATCTCTTATGGTTGAAGCTCTCCTCCAACCAGTTGAGGGGACCGATACCCCCAGAGCTCGGCAATCTTGCCAGCCTCGAGTGGCTGCGCCTCTTCGGCAACCATTTTAGCGGAGAGATCCCCTCTGAACTCGGCAACCTCGTCAGCCTCGAAATATTGGAACTCCGTAACAACGACCTAACCGGAGAGATTCCCGCGGAACTGGGCAACCTGGTCAACCTGAGAACGCTGGAGCTTAATTCCAACGAGTTGAGCGGGGAGATTCCCGCCGAGCTGGGCGGTCTCGTCAGCCTTGAATGGGTAAAGTTCTCCTCCAACGATCTGAACGGGGAGATTCCCACCGAGCTGGGCAGCCTCGTCAAGCTGCGGTCGATGGAACTCTCTGACAATCAATTGAGCGGACCGATACCCTCGCAACTTGGCAACCTCACCGGCTTGCATTTCTTGCTCCTTGACCGCAACGAGTTGAGCGGAATGATACCTGCGGAGCTGGGCAACCTCTTCAACTTAAGGACGCTCACGCTCTACTCGAACGATTTGAGCGGACCGGTACCCCCGGAACTGGGCAACCTCACCAATCTGGAAAGTCTCAACATCTCCAGCAACCGGTTGAGAGGGTGCGTGCCGAGTGCGCTGGAGAATAGACGCATCACAACCGACGGCCTGGCATTCTGCTAGCTTGCGTCGCTTAGGTGTCGGCGGGTCGGATGGGGCGCGGGGTTGGGCGGCGTATTCGGCACCCCCTCACCCTAACCCTCTCCCTCAGGGAGAGGGGACCTTTTGAACTTCGCGATTAGGGGTTGATGGACATGTGAGATTGGCGCGCCGCGTTCCGGCTTGAGCGGCCTATTGAGGCTTTTTGAAGTTCGCGATTAGGGGTTGATGGACATGTGAGGTTGGCACGCCGCGTTCCGGCTTGAGCGGCCTATTGAGGTTTTAGATTCCTCGGCTGCGCTCGGAATGACATGGGGGGCGGGGGAATGACGGTGGGTGCCACCCCCACCCTAACCCTCCCCCATCAAGGGGGAGGGGATTTTGGCCCTTCGACAGGTTCAGGGTGATCGGCGGGAAGAGAGCGGCGGTAGTGGGTGGTAAGCTGGCGATGCTGCCGTACCTTGACTGCAACCGTATATAAACTCCAACAAGGTATCGGTGGGCAGCATGCCGAACAATAATCCCCGCGCGGAGGGAGTTTCATGACCACTTCACAGGATCTGCAGGCAGAGTACGCGGAGGCGTGGGCGAACCTTGAAGAGGCCAAGCAGAGGATGCTCGAGCTGTGCCGGCGGATTGGGCCGGAGCGGGTCGAGGACTATGAACTTCACGGGCGCGAGGGCGGCGTGAGGCTGTCTGAGATGTTCGGCGATAAGCAGGACCTTATCCTGATACACAACATGGGGTCGGAGTGCCCGTACTGCACCATGTGGGCCGACGAGTTCAACGGCGTACTAAGCCACCTGCAGGATCGGGCGGCGTTCGTGGTGGTGTCTCCAAACAGCGTGGACGTACAGCAAGCGGTGCGGGAGAAGCGGGGCTGGACGTTCGAGATGTACTCGGCTGAGGGCACATCGTTCATCAAGGACATGGGCTTCGAGTCGGACGGGGTCTCATACAACTCCAACGCGATGCCGGGGGTGTCTACTTTTCGCAAGAATGCAGACGGGACGATCGACCGGATCGCGAAGGATTTTTTTGGTCCGGGGGACCTGTATTGCGGCGTCTGGCACCTGTTCGACCTGCTGGCGGACGGCGTGGACGGGTGGGAGGCGAAACTGGAGTATTAGGGGATGCTTTTGTGGGGGTGAACCGGGAGCGAGAAGGGAGCTCGGCGTATGAGCAGCGGCGGCGGGCGGGTGGTGATTGTTGGCGGGGGATTTGCGGGGCTGAGCGCGGCCTACACGCTGATGCGGCGGGGGGTTACTCCGCTGCTGCTGGAGTCGAAGGAGCGCGCGGGGGGACGCGGCATCGGGGAAACGGTGGACGGGTTCTCGCTGGACCAAGGGGCTTTTGTATTCACCGCCACCTATGACACGGCGTTCCGCATGTGCGAGGAGTTGGGGCTGCCTCTCGTGCCGTCGCAGATGAAGTTCGGCCACTATCGCAAGGGGCGGTGGGTTACGACAACGCCGGACCAGTCGCTCTGGAACTTTTTGCGGCACCTGCGCACGGCCCACACGATGGGCTTCCTCTCACCCTCCGGCATGCGCGCCAGTTATAAGGTGATGCGGGAGATCCGACGGCAGTCGGAGTATATGAGCTTCGCCGGCGACAGCCCCATCGCGGAAATCGACGATGGGGAGTCGTTTGGGGAATATATGGAGCGGCTCGGCGTGCCTGAGACATTACAGGTGACGCTCAAGGGGCCGCTGGACATGATTTTGGGCGATCCCATGCCCGCGGGGCAGGCGTTGATGCGGGCGTACATCGGCGAGACGATGCTGCACTCCGGGCAGGTGTCTATGCCGAAACGAGGCATCGGTTCGCTTAGCGAGGCGCTTGCCAGCTATTGCGCGGATGCGATTCGCGTATCGACGCCGGTGAGGAGGATCGTTGTTGCGGACGGCAAGGCAACCGGAGTTGAGGTGGACGGAGAGACCATCGAGGCGGACGCAGTTATCTGCGCGGTGCCGGGCACGAAGGTTCCGGATCTGATTCCAGAGTTGCCGGAGGAGACACGGCGGGCGTTCAGCAACGTCAGTTATTCGACCGGGTGCCGGGTGGTTATCGGGCTCGACCAATCACCGCTGCCGGCCGGGTGGCACGGGGCGCTGTACCCGGAGGACGACGATACTCCCCTGCTGCTGAATCGGACCACTTTCCTGCCCGACTGCGCGCCTCCGGGCAAATACCTTCTCGACCTGCTCATCGGCCGAGAGCGCGCCAAGGAGCTGATTCCGCTCGACGATGATGAGATCAAACGCCAGATGTTGGCGGCTGTTCGCCGGAAGGCGCCACCGGGGTCAGCTATACCCGCCGACGACGAGGGCTTGTTCTTCCGCGTGTACCGGTGGGAGGAGGCGCTGTGCATGGGGGAACCGGGGATGCTGGCCGCGATGGCGGGGGTCCCGGGGCAGCTTGCGGGGCGCATCGACAACCTGGTGTTGGCGGGGGATTACATGCGGGTGCCCTCGGTCAACGGGGCGCTCTCGAGCGGGCAGGACGCGGGGAATGAGGTGGCGGACCTGTTGGAGGCGCGGGCGGCCTATTGAGGCTTTAGATTCCTCGGCTGCGCTCGGAATGACATGGGGAAAAGTGGACCTGCCCCGTAACTAGTACGGGGCAGGTACTGGGGGGTTCATGTGTGAGCCCGGAGTGAATGGTGGTCGTGTCACCCCCACCCTGGCCCTCCCCCATCAAGGGGGAGGGAATTTGGCCCTTCGACAAGCTCAGAGTGAGCGGGTGTGGGCTCAGGGTGAGGAGAGCAAGCTCAGGTGCACAAGGCGTGATTGGTGTTTTCGGATCTCGCGCAAAATTGCTTGAGCTGTTGCTCCTTGATGTATTTCTGATCGCTCTGTATGCCTTCTTTGGTCGAGCAAATAGCCTGACCGCTGAAGGTGTAGCTACCGGTGAAGTCCACATCAGCGGGGTTGCTGTTCACATCCTGGCGGAACCCTGCCCCTTGCCACGTGTGACCTTGGGATACGGCCTGGCTGCAAAGGACAGTCTTTGAACCCGGCGTGTGGAAGCGACGCACACAGATCGGTTCGTTGGTGTTGTGGTAGCGACCGACAAAGAAGTACGCCCCCACGTCGCGATTCACCCTGTCGGCAGTGTCATACTTATACCCGTTGGTGTAGTCCCAACCAAGATGCGCGTTGCAATCGAAGGTCTCAGACGGTCTTGGGGCAGAAGGGATCGATTGCCTGACGGTTGCCGCCCTGGTGTTGGCTTGCTGGGGCGGGGGCGGGTTATTTCCTATATCCCTTATTGATACCGCCCTGGTGTTGGATTGCTCCGGCGGAGGCAGGACCTTCTCCAGATTGAGGGAGAGGCCGAAGTCCTTCACCTCATCCGGCGGCTCAGCCATTGCGGGCGTGGCCTGGCCGGCAATAATCAGACCCAGGATGATTCCCGGAATCAGGATTGCCAGGCCGGTCAGTCGGAGTCGAGTACTCATTCTTCACCTCCACACACAGTCACTTGGCGGCTCGTCGGTCCTCCCTGATTTAAGTTGTCAATGGTCCTTTTGTATGAGCCGTTGGAGCAGGTCAACTCTGTCTCCAGCTTTCGATTTCGTCGTTGTAGTGACTCTGGAGACCTCTCGCGTCCCAGCAGATGGGCTGGCCGCTGAAGGTGTAGTGACCGGTGAATCGTTTCTCATCCAGATTGACAGGAGGATTCAGGTTCGCCGATCGCCAGGTTGGGGCCTGGCTGCACACGACGCTCTGTGAACCCGGGGTGTGTACCCGGCGCACACAAATTACGTTTGCCGGACTGGCGATACCGTTGTAGTAACCGGCATGGAAATACGCTCCCACATCCCGATTCACTCCTTCGACGCTGTCCCTCTTCCACCCGGTCGGATACGGCCAATCATCATCAAGAAAGGGGTTGATTGCCGCGGAGTTGCAGTCCAGATACGGAGACGGTCTCGGGACGGAGGGTGGTGTCGGGTCTCCTCCGGGCCCCGCCCACCCAAACGTTGGCGGAGAGAGGTTTCGACTATTAACAGACGGGAGGCCGCCCTGCTGGGCGTTGCCCTGCTGGATGTTGACCTGCCTCGTGTTGGCTTGCTGCGGCGGCTGCAGGTTATTCCTTAGATAGTTCCGATTATTCGATGTCTGCGACGAACCGTCCTCATTGGTTGGCGCGAGGATCAGTACGGGGGAAGGCAAGGCCTGTTGCAGATTGAGGGAGAGGCCGAATTCCTTCACCTCATCCGGCGGCTCAGCCATTGCGGGCGTGGCCTGACCGGCAAGAATCAGACCCAGGATAATTCCGGGGATCAGTACAGCGAGGCCGGTGATTCGGAGTCGAGTACTCATTCTTCACCGCCACAGACAGCCAGATAGCGGCTCGTCGGTTCACTCTGATAGAAGCTGTCATAGGTCTCTTTGTATGCGCAGTATTGGTCCCTGGCCTGGCTCTGGGCCTCCAGGTATACGTCATAGGCCTCTTGCAGGAGCGTCAGCCTGCCTTGAGTCGTGTTACATGAGGAGAGCGCCGCGACACTGCCGCAGTACTCGACCGCCAGATCGACGTAGGCGTCCTCGGCTTCTTGCAGGACTTCAAGGGTTGCAACGCTCTCGTGAGCAAGGCGGAGGACGGATAGTTCCTGGTTGAGGCCGTCGCGCTCCTGTATGAGCGCGTTCTTGTCATTGTTAAGGTTGGCGATGTCACTGTTGAGGCTGGCGTTGTCATTGTTGACTCCGTCGCGCTCTTCAGTGAGGGACACATTGGCCAGCGTCAGTTTGATGTTCTTTCTTTCCAGCGAGCCGACGGTGGAGCGGAGGGTCTTGTTCTTGTCATCGAGGGCGCTGTACTCCTCGTTGAGGGCCGCTGTGGATTCCTCAAAGTTGTTGCGCTCGCGGGCAAGGAGAGTAACGGCTTCGTTGTGATCGATGCGCTCTTGCATGAGAGCCTCGACGTTGGAGTCGCGGTCAACGCGTGTCTCCTGATGGGCGGCGCGCTCATTCTCGAGCTCAACCTCTCTCATGCTGAGGTCAGTGGCCAAGACGTCGATCTCCTGCCTTGCATCCGCCAGGTAGAGCGCCAGCACTCCGGCGAAAGCGCCGCCCGTGATAAAGACCAGAGCCATGCCAAACATCCACCGGTTGACCCTGCTCACTTTGTCCGGCCCCCACCTGGTTTCGGATCACTTTCGCTGGACCGCCTGTGGTCGTGCACCCATTAAGTTGTTCCACAATACCAAAGAGTGTGTAACTTTGGTGTAACTATTTCGGTTGTTTTGCATTACTTTTTGTGATGATTAAGTAGGAATGGGGAAATTCTCTGCAACCATGGGGTGGAATGGGGGCGTGAGGACGGGAGTCACCCCCACCCTAACCCTCCCCCATCAAGGGGGAGCAGATTCCTTTGGGGGGCGTTACGGGGTTGGTTGGCGCAATTGAGGCTTTAGATTCCTCGGCTGCGCTCGGAATGACATGGGGGGGCGGAGGGGGCTAGGCGTCGGGGTTTTCCTCTGCGTATTTTCTGTGTTCTTCCAGAACGTAGTTGCGGTGGCTGCGGAGACCTTGCTCGTCCAGGCAGATCGGCTGGCCGCTGAAAGTTAAGCGACCGGTGTATCCTTTCCCGTCCCAGTCGATGCCTATCGATCGCCACGTTGGGGCCTGGCTGCACAGAGTGTTGTATGCACCCGGGGTGTGATTCCGACGCACACAGATCGGCTCGCCGGTACCGTAATGGTTACCAACATGGAAATACGCCCCGACGTCCTGATAGTCGTCGTCCGGGGCGTTGTATTTCCACCCGCTGGGGTACGGCCAACCGAGATATTCGTTGCAATCGACGGAGGACGTGCTCGAGCTCGTGGCGGGGGTCGCTGCCCTGACCGTCGCCGTCTTTACCTGGCTTTGCGGGGGCGGGAGATTCCCCACATCCCTTGCTGATGATGTTGATGAAGAAGCGGGCTCAGGGGTTGATGTTGGAGCCAGCCGGGGGGGAGGCAGGGTGTTTTCCAGATCCAGAGAGAGGCCGAAGTCCTTCACGTCATCCGGCGGCTCAGCCATTGCGGGCTTGGCCTGGCCGGCAAGAATCAGGCCCAGGATGATTCCGGGAATCAGGATTGCGAGGCCGGTTAATCGGAGTCGGGTACTCATTGTGCACCTCTGCAGACAGGTGGCCCTTCGACAGGCTCAGGGAGGGGCGGGCTTTTCTTGAGGGTTGGCCTATGGGTTTAGGTAATTATCGAGTTCGTGGATGCCGTTGCTGTCCAGGCAGAGGGGCGTACCATCCAAGAGGTAGTGCCCGGTGAATCGTACTCGATCCGGACCGGTTCCCAGGACGCTCAGTGTCGTTGGAGCCTGACTGCAGGAGACGACATTCAGGGTCGGCTCGTGCTGCCGGAACTGACAAATCGGAGCTCGGGTGGCGGCGTCGAATCCGGTATGGACCCATGCACCCTTATCTACGGTCTCGCCATCGTAGGGATTGTCGTACCACCCGGTGGGGTACGGCCAATTGTGATGCGCGTTGCAATCAAAGTACCTGGCCGACCCGGGGCCTATGACCCTGGCCGGAGGTATCGTGTAGTCGATCTCTATTATCTCTTCGTTGTTCTGCCGTACGTTGTTCGGCGGAGCAATGGCCGGCTTAAGGCTGCTTAGCAGGGGCGGGAGTATCCCTGTACCTCGTGTTGATGATGACGATTGCGGCGACGCATCCGACTCGGGGGTTGTCTTGGGGGCCATCTCCGGGGGAGGCAGCACGTTTTCCAGATCCAGGGAGAGGCCTAATACCTTCACTTCATCCTGCGTCTCGGCCATTGCGGGGGGCGCCTGGGCAGCCAGAATCAGGCCAAGGATGATTCCGGGAATCAGTATTGCCAAGCCGGTAAGTCGGAGTCGAGTACTCATTTTTCACCTCCGCAGACAGCCATGTAGCGGCCTGCCAGCCCACTCTGAAAGTGGTACCCTCTCTAATTCGCACCACAATAACAGATGTTATGTAATTTGGGTGTAACTATGGGGGCGGAATTGCGTTATTTTGTGTGACGAATTGGGGAGCGCACCCCCACCCTCGCCCTCCCCCATCAAGGGGGAGGGGATTTTGGCCCTTCGACAGGCTCAGGGTGAACGGGAGAGGTTGGCGCAATTGAGGTCTTCGATTCCTCGGCTGCGCTCGGAATGACATGAGGGGGGCGCCCTTCGACAGGCTCAGGGTGAACGGGAGGGTTGGCGCGCCGCGTTCCGGCTTGGGGGGCGTAATGAGACTTTAGATTCCTCGGCTGCGCTCGGAATGACAGAGGCGGGGCGCCCTTCGGCGGGGTCTGGGTGGGCGGAAGTTAGTTGCGGGGGGTGGTTAGGGCTTGTTGGATTTCTTTGCGGTAGCAGTCGAGGGCGGCGGATATGGGGAGTTTGTCCGCGGGGAACCAGTCGATTTGGCTGTGTTCATCCGGCGCGGCGTTCGTGGGTTCGCCGTGCCAGGACGCTATAGCAAATACGATGATGTCTGCCGGCTCGACGGGGTCCAGGACTGTCCCCAGCTCCCGGTGGTCGGCCACTTCAATGCCGAGTTCCTCATGGGCTTCGCGGCGCAGCGCTTCTTCCGCCGACTCGTCGCCTTCGATGTGGCCTCCGGGCAGGTCCCAGAGATCCGGGTAGACACGCCGGTGGGGCAGCCTTTTCACGAGCAGGACGCTGTCGTTCCTGATCAGGACTGACGCGACGCACCGCGCCTTGGGGGCGCCGTTCGCCGGGCGCTCGGCCGGGGACTTTTTGGCGTTATCGGAGTTCACTGTTTCTGTTGAGTCCGGACTCAGTTTGCATCCTGCAATTGGCACTATAGCAGGGAGTCACCCCCACCCTCGCCCTCCCCCATCAAGGGGGAGTCACCCCCACCCTAACCCTCCCCCATCAAGGGGGAGGAATTCTTTGGTTGGCGTTACGGCGTTTGGTGGCGCAATTGAGATTTTAGATTCCTCGGCTGCGCTCGGAATGACATGGTTGGCAATTCTGGTGATTTTTGGTAATGGTTATGGAACATCACCGCATTTATACCAATAAGTTACACGTTGGTTACGATTTGTGTGTTATTTTGCCTAATAGTTTCACCTATATATAGGTGAGGAAGTTGTGCCGAAAGCCGCGCTCGGGGGACAACCCCTTGGAGGTGCACTGATGAAGGGGACGGCAGCCATTCTGAGGTCACATATCGGGGTGGGGTTACTCCGGATACTTGTGCCTGCGTTGCTGTTATTGGCGGCAGCAGGGACTTTTCTCTTTGTGACCAGTCCTGCCGCAGCGGGCCCACCCATCGACGACCTGATTCTTCCCGTAGAGGTAGAGGAAAACCGTGACCCTCCGAAACGTGTGACGCGAGACGTGCAGGGACAGGGCGCGAGCATCACGCAACAGGCAACGCCAACACCCGGCACGCTGGTGAGCAACATCGGGCGGCCGGATCCCCCCTCCCCAGATATCCCCTATGTACCCATGTCCGTTGACAGGGCGCAGTCGTTCACGACGGGCACCGATGCCACCACCCTGACCCGTGTCGACATGGAAATGAGAATCACCCAAGGCCAACAGGTCAGCTTCGTGGTGGAAGTCTGGACAGGAGACTCAGTTCCGACCACCAAGTTCGGCTCGCTTGGTGGTCGGACTTCGCTGACCCCCAACACTTTCACAAACGAGGAGTTCGCTGCATCCGGCGACGGCATCGCTCTCGCACCCAACACGAAGTACTGGGTGGTGATAGATGTGAGCACGGGTAGCAGTGCGGCTCACGTCAGGACAACGCATGTGGACGGGGAGGACCCGGGCGCCACAGCCGGTTGGAGCATTGGGGATGAACACAGATTCTGGAGTAGTCCCTCATCTAGTTGGCAGCCCCACAGCAAGCCGTATTCCTTGAAGATCAGAGTCGTTGGCTATGTGACGCCGCCGCCGGCCCCGGCGAGCGCGGAGGTCAATGGGACCAGTCTGGTTATCACCTTCGACAAGGACCTGGACACCACGTCGCGCACGGCTGCCCGCCAGTTCGGGATCAAGTTCGGCGGCGGGGCGCTGCAAAATGCCACCGCGATCTCAATTGATGGACGGCAGGTCACGCTCACAGTGCCGGAGGTGAGAGCGGGGCAACTGGTGACCGTGTCCTACACCGTACCGACCAGTAACCCCCTCAAGGGCACCAACGGCGTGGACGTGGACGCGATCGTCGATCAGACCGTCAAGGTCAATACGGGGCCGGCCTACGGGAGGCTGCCGGAGGGATCCGAGAAGGTGCGTGACGCAGTCTATGTCACTGAGTCTAACGGTGAGGTGATCGAAAATAGGGCGGCATCCGCCGACCGCGAGACTCTCTACGACTACTTCTACGATTCGTGCTCCCTCCGACGGTCGCTGTCGAACGCCGAGGTCGCGCACGACTACTCGCACTACACGGAGATTGTCTTGCCTTCAGGCGCCACCAAGCGCGTCATGACTCAGGCGAGGAACGGGTGGAGATGGGTATGGACTCAGGATCCGACGACCGGCGCCGTCACAGGCACGAGGCCACAGACGTTGGATGAGTGCGCCAGCCGGGCGATGTACCACAGACAGGCCTTTTGCAGAAACCTCACCGATGGGCAACTCCCCGAAGGCAGTAAGGAGTCTACATGTCCGACGGATCGGACGTGGTGAGGGAGAGGGACAACGACATCCTCCAAATCAATTGGGAGAAATGCAGCTTGGGAAGCGAATCTCGCGCCGTCAGTTGTAGGGCGCTGCGAGTGGGAGGTCTGTGATGAGTGACAGGCACGTGATTCCGGGGCGGCGGCTTCTTGTGATTGCGGCGGCGGCGCTGGCGTTATTGGCCGCAACAGGGGCTTTTCTCTTTGCGGCCAACCCTGCGGCGGCGGGGCCGCCCATCGATGACCTGAATCTTCCCGTAGAGGTGGAGGAAACGCGTGACCCGCCGAAACGCGTACAGCGACAGGTGCAGGGACAAGGCGCGAGCATCACGCAGGCGACGCCAACACCTGCGGTCCTGGTCGGAAACAACGACAAGGCGAACGCAGGGACCCTCCAGTTCAACAGGGACCGCGGCCAGGGGTTCACGACGGGCTCCAACAGCGCAGGCTACAGGCTGACCAGCGTGGAGATCGAGTCCAATGTAACGATCGCGGCTGTGGCAAATTGGGATGTGAGCATAGCGGAGGGCGGAGGCGGTGCCGGACCGGGCAGCACCGTGACAGGCGACCTAAGTGAACCGGCTGGGCTGACCGCCGGGATTGGCAACAGTTTCACGGCGTCCGGCAACGGCATCGACCTCAACCCCAACACGACGTACTACGTTTTTATAGACCTGAGCGCGGAAAACGCCACCGCGTTCTTAAGGTCGACGACAGACAACGGCGAGAATAGTAACCCCGCGACGGGCTGGAGCATCGCGAACAATTCCTATCTTCGAACGACTTCGAGCACCACCACGACATGGACCTCGCTGGGCCACAAACTGAAGATCAGAGTCAATGGCTATGCGAAGGTGCCGCCGGTCGTGACGGGCGCGACGGTCAACCGCACCTCACTGGTCCTCACCTTCAACACGGACCTGGACACCGGTTCGGGCACGGCTGCCGGGCGGTTCACGATCTCGGAGGACGGCGGAGCAAGTCGGTCGGCCACCGCGATTTCGATCAGTGGAAGGGAGGTCAGGCTCACGGTGCCGGCCGTGACCGGAGGTCGGTCCGTCACCGTGTCCTACAGCAAACCGGCCAGCAATCCGCTCAAGGGCGCCACCGGCGCGGATGTGGCCACGTTCAGCAATCAGGCCGTGACCAACGAGACGACGCCACCGCCTGCCCTGGTGAGCGCAGGAATTGACGGTGCCACACTGATCCTCAACTTCGACCAGGACCTGGACACCGGTTCGGGCACGGCTGCCGGACGGTTCACGATCGAGGCCGGCGGGTCTTCGCACGCGGGCACCAAGATTTCGATCAGCGTCAGGCAGGTAAGGCTCACGGTGCCGGCCGTGAGGTCGGGCCAGTACGTGACCGTGTCCTACAGCAAACCGGCCAGCAATCCTCTCAAGGGCAGCAACGGCGCGGACGTGGCCGCGTTCAGCAATCAGGCCGTGACCAACAACACGCCGGGAGACACTGGGTCCGGCACGGTGCGTGCTCCAATCACCGTCACATACACCAACGCGGATGGCGAGGAAGAGACAGTCGAAAACAGGGCGGCCTCCGCCGACCGCGATACTCTCTACGACTACTTCTACGATTCGTGCTCTGCCGCAAGGTCGCTGTCAAACGCCGACGCCTTGCACGACTACTCGCAATACACGGAGATTGTCTTGCCAAATGGAACGACGAAGAGAGTCATGACTCAGGCGAGGAACGGTTGGAAATGGGTATGGGTTCAGGATGCGAACGGCGCAGTCACAGGCACAAGGCCACAGACGGTGGATGAGTGCGCCAGCCACGGCATGTACCTGAGACAGCAGCAGTGCGCCGACGAGGACTGGCGGAGATGGAATCCACATCTCCTTGAAGGAACGTGTCCGGATGACCGCAGTTGGTGAGTGAGTGAGGGGAACAACGCCATCCATTGAAGGCCCTCCGGGGCAATGCAAGCAAGGCGGAACGTCTTAAGGCGGCAGCTGTAAGGAGCCATAAGTGGGAGGTCTACGGTGACTAACGGGCACGTGATTCCGGGGCGGCGTTTACTTGTGATTGCAGGGGTGGCGCTGGCGTTGGGGGCGCTTCTGGCGCTGGCCTTCGCCACCGGACGTCCCGCGGCGGCGGGCCCCATCGAAGAAATAGTCGACCTGAATCTTCCCATAAAGGTGGAGGAAACGCGTGACGTTCCGAAACGCGTGGTGCGAGACGTGCAAGGACAAGGCGCGAGCATCACGCAACAGGCAACGCCGACACCCACGACGCTGGTGGGCAACACCGGGCAGGCGAATGCTAGTCCAGCAACCTTCGGTTCCGCGAATGACCGAACTGTACCATTCACGACGGGAACCAACAGCCTTGGCTACAAGTTGACCAGTGTGGACTTCCAGTTCGGTGTGGCAGGGGCCGCGTCGCACTTCACCGTGAAGATAAGGAAGGAGCATACCGCCGGTTCCGCTGACAGGCCGGCCGATGGCTCAAACAACCTCGTGGGCACGCTGAGCCGTACGGCTGCGCTGACCGTGGGCAACAACTCGTTCACGGCGGCCGGGGCGGGCCTCGACCTGGACGCCAACACAACCTACTTCCTGATCTTGGACTCGGTGTCCAGCCCCACCCCGGAAGCGAGTGCAACGACATCCTCCAACTGGGATTCGGGCGAAGCAGCCGGTTGGAGCATCGTGAACAAGATGGTCTTTCGATCTGCCAGCTCCGCTGCATGGATGGGAAACTCACAACTAGACACTTCTGGTCGCAAATTGAAGTTTGCCGTCAATGGCTATTCAAAGACGCCGGTGCTGGTGAGCGCAGAGATAACAGGCGCCAAACTGACTCTCAACTTCGATAACAATCTTGACACCACATCGGGCACGGCTGCCAGCGCATTCACGGTCAAGATTGACGGCACTTCCCATACGCCCAGCGCGATCTCAATCAGCGCAAGGCAGGTCACGCTCACAGTGCCGGAAGCGACGCACGACCAGACGGTGACCGTGTCCTACGTCAAGCCGGGCACCAATCCCCTCAAGAGCAGTGACGGCGTGGACTTGACCGATATCACCGATCAAGCCGTGGAACACACCGTAATCGACCGCCTTTCTCAGCCGCCGCGCGCGCCAATTACAGTTACGTACGACGGCCAACAATTCGAGGCCAAGGCGTTCTCCGCAGAACGCGGTACTCTCTACGACTACTTCGAGGCCGAGTGCACTGGCTTGCAGTCGGTGGCCAGCGACCGCGACTACTCGTTTTTTATGGAGTTTGACACGCCCTCAGGCCCGCGAGAGTTCAGGGTCATGGCGAGGAATGGCTGGAAGTGGGTGGCGGTACAGAATGCGAACGGTGACATCACGGGCACCAGGCCGATGTCGATCCGTGAGTGCGCCAGCAACAAGTTGTACCAGAGACAGGCCTTCTGCGAACAGTACGCCGACCGGCAAGGACCCAACGAGCAGAAGGTCTGTCCGACGTATCGGACGTGGTGATGGCGGGGGGCGGAATGACGGTGGGGGGCCGGAATGACGGTGGAGGGCGGGAATGACGGTATGTTTAGCTCGGCCTGACTCAGTTGGTACTGCAACCTCATGATAATCAGAAAGCACTCATCGTGAACAAAAGTGGGTATCTGACCCTTGGAGCCGTTCTGGCCATTGCGCTTCTTGTCGTCACGGCGAGCGGTCTGGGCGTGCTGCTGATGGAGGAGCAAGAGGACGCGCGGCAGGCGACGCTGGAGGCTGCGGAGACGGAGCGTGAGCTTGAACAACAGCGTTCCACCTATGAGCAGGCGCAGGAGGAGCGAGACTCGCGGATCCGGGCCCTGGAGGAAAACGGGCAAGAGTTGGAGCTTCACACGCAGGAGCTGGAGCTCCGCATAGAGGATTTGTCTTCCAATGTTACGGACCTGGAGGAGCGGCGTGAAAGGCTCCAGGAGTCCAGTACCGACCTGAGGGGCACCATCCTCCAGCTTGTGATTGAGGTTTCGGACCTAGACGCACAGATCGTCGCCCTCGAGCAGGACAACGCGGACCTGAGAACGGCGCATGGGACGGTCGTGAGCCTGGAGGAAGAGGCGGAGGGGCTGCGAGTCGTCATCAGCGGGCTAGAGGAGGATCGCCAGGCGCTGGAGTTGAAGGCACAGGAGATGCTTCCCGTGTGCACCGGCAGCATGGAGCCGAAGATCACATGCCTGGACACGGTGGTGGTGCTGCAGAATTATTTCCCGGAGGACATCGCGGTGGGAACGGTGATCTTCTTCGACTCACCGGAGGCGGACGACGGGGCTTTGCCAATCCTTCATCGGGTGAAGGAGATCAAGATCGAGGACGGCGTCCATTATTTCTTGCCCAAGGGCGATGCGGCGGAAACCGACGACGGGGTGTGGGTTCCGGAGGAGAACGTGCGTGGGTACGTGATCGAACTCCTGCAGGGGACGCGGCCGGAGAATACGGAGCTGCGGGAGCGGGTGAACGGGGCGAAGGAACAGTACGTTACCACCAAGGCAACGATGCTGGAGGCGCGGGGCGCGTTCGATGAGACGGCGATACGGTACTGCGGCAGCGTGGAGGCGGTGTCCGCATGCGAGACATCCGCGTCCAGTTTCAACAGGGTGTTGACGGCCTATAACACCTTTAAGGATGCCTACGACGAGTACCTGGTCGCCATCTGCGCGTACGATGAGGCTTACTATCACGGCCTCCATGAGAGCGTGCCAGGCATGGCGCCGGTCGATCCGTACGAGACGCCGTCAATCTGTTCCTAAGGCAACTGAGGCGGCGGGGGGTTCCGGTCTCCCTGCCCTGGCAGTCGTTCCCGAGGCGGATGAGCCAAACTCTATTTTGAGATTCTGACGCCGCGGCAGTCTGAGTGGGGGGCGGTATTTGGGGACTTAGTTGAATCGTTGACAGGGACACCGTCGCCGAATCATTTAGATAGGGATTAGATTGAGAGAGTCACTCGAAAGTGGCGATTCAGGCGATGGGTTGATAAAATGAGAGCGACGTGTGAGGGACACGGTTTTTCAGATTCTCAGGTACCTACGGCCGTAGATTCCTCACACGTCACTCCGTAAGGAAATTATGACCGTCCGTAAATCTTTGTCAAGTGGTTGTCGTGTTGGAAGTAGTACACCGACCACACCTTACCGGCTTCACGCGGCCCACCGTCTGAACTGGCGCAACTCCGTATCCCCTCGAAATCATTGCTGCCCGGACAGTTTCCTGGGGATATGAGTTACTCGGCGGCATGCACCAGTTGCCTGCCGCGTCCGGTCTCGACAGTCACGAGGTTTTCATCCTTTGCGAGATACGGGATGGAATGTCTTTCCAGATACATTTTGACGCCCTCAGCGCCACCGGCATCGTGAAGAGCATTCAGCCCCATCTTGAACGCCTTTTTCAATCTCTTTTCGGCAGACTTCTTGGTGGTGGCATACACGCGGAAACTTGTGCCCGGAAGAAAGGCAGACCATTGATACTTCCTATCGTCATCATGGTCGGTCGTCACATTCAGATTTATATGGAAAAGCATGGTCTCTTCCTTACGACTCCTTGTATATCTTGACTCACTTCTGTTGCTACCCCAGACAAGGATGCAATGTGCATACAGTCTAATACCGTGCCAATACATTTAGGCATGGCGATGGCGCCCCGCGCCACTACCTCTTGGGTATTCTGACGCCGCGGTGGTCAGAGTGGGGCGCGGTATTTTGGCCGTGCCGGGAGTGCTAGAGTGTTTGCACGGCACAGAAGGCTACTAAAGGCGTAATCACGTGAGCGACAGCCAGGGTGACGCTCCTGAACAATCCCGGAACGCGGTCTATCGCGTCAGAGGTTTGCGCGCGCCGGTCCAGAGCTTTATCCACACGGAAGAGGTTGGGGCGCTCATCCTGTTGGCCGCGGCGGCGGCGGCAATCATCTGGGCCAACTCACCGTGGTCGGACTCGTATTTCGATTTCTGGCATACCAAGATCTCTTTTGACCTGCACATCTTCGCGCTTTCCGAGGACCTTCAGCACCTCGTAAACGACGGCCTCATGGCCATCTTCTTTTTCGTGGTGGGGCTGGAGATAAAGCGCGAGCTGCTGCACGGGGAATTGTCCAGCGTCAGGAAAGCGTCGTTGCCCGTGCTCGCTGCGGTTGGCGGCATGGTCGTGCCGGCGCTTGCGTATTTGGCGTTCAATAGTTCCGGCGACGGCGCCGTTGGCTGGGGCATCCCCATGGCGACGGACATTGCGTTCGCGATCGGGGTGTTGGCGCTATTGGGGCGACGCATTCCGGTGGAACTGCGAGTGTTCTTGCTGGGGTTGGCGGTGGTCGACGACCTGGGCGCAATCGCGGTTATCGCGGTGTTTTACACGGACACTATCGATTGGTCGAGTCTCGGGATTTCGTTGACTATTCTCGCGGCGGCGGCGTTGAGCGTCCGCCTTGGGATTCGTTCAATGATGTTCTACATCGCTGCGGGTGTTTCCATGTGGTATTTCTTCCTGGAATCCGGAGTACACGCGACGCTGGCCGGTGTGCTTCTTGCCACGATTGTTCCTGCCGGATCTGCACGGGGCCGCGATGAGTACGCCACGGCCCTGGACGATCTCCTGCACGACTATCGCCTTGCGATGTCCAATGGTGACGAGGAGCACGCGGAAATCGTCCTTGAGGAAATCGAGCAGGTCAGTCGAAAGACGGAAGCGCCGCTGGAGAGCCTGGAGCACATGATTCATCCGTGGGTGAGCCTTGCCATCCTGCCGCTGTTCGCGCTGGCAAATGCGGGCGTTGTGATCACAAGCGAGACCCTTTCAGACGCGGCCGGGAGCAGCATTACTATTGGAATCGTCGCAGGGCTGCTTGCGGGCAAGGCAATAGGAATCTTTGGGATAACGTGGCTGGCTATTCGATTTGGCATCGGCCAGCTGCCAGCATCGGTGACGTTGATGCACGTACTGGGTGTGGGATTCCTGGCGGGCATCGGCTTTACGGTGGCGATCTTCATTTCCGGCATCGCCTTTGATGACCCTGCCCTTGTTGATCAGGCAAAGATGGGTATATTCGTCGCGTCCGTTGCGGCGGCCATCATCGGATATGCGCTTCTGCGATTCAGCGGCAAGAGGGACGCCCAGGCAGCTTCATAGGTCTCCCCAACCTGAGAATCGCGGATGGCGAGGGGCGCTGATTATGTCCCCGGCAGTCTTTGAGAAACTCCGACAACGACGTGTTATATACTTGACACATCTTGAGAAGGAAGGAGGTGGTTTGGCACATGTCTTTACCTAGACAGCCAGAGCTTATTTCAGCAGATTCGGAAGAGGTGAGCAAAGGCTAACCCAGCGCCAGGCGCCAATACGTTGACATTTGGCGACTGGGGAAAGGGGGCTCGGCTCCGGCTGAGCTCCCTTTGTTTTTTGTTTGCCCTTCGGCAGGCTCATGGCGAACGGAGTAGGAGGAGTTAGTGAACGAGCGACAAGACGGGATCAGCAAGGCGGTCATCGTGGCGGGAGGTCGTGGAACCCGCTTCCTGCCGGCGACTCTCGCCATTCCCAAGGAGATCCTGCCGATCTTCGACCGACCCATGTTGTTCTACGCGCTTGAGGAGGCGGCGAACTCCGGTCTTAAAGAGGTAGTGCTGATCAGCGCGCCCGGCAAGGCGGTGATGGAAAACTATGTGACGCTGCGCGGGGAGGCGCTGGCCAAAGCGCTTGGAGAGCACCCGAGCGCGCCGGAGGTTCAGGGGCTCATGGACTCGCTGTCGGTTACGATCGTGCACCAAAATGAGCCGCTCGGTTTGGGGCACGCAATCTTGCAAGCGGCGGATGCGGTGGGGGACGAGCCGTTTGCCGTCATTCTGCCTGACGATATTGTCGATGCGGAGACGCCGGTGTTGGCGCAGATGCTGGCGGCATATCGCGATTATCCCGGCATCCACGTGGGTGTTGAAAGAGTGCCGGGCGAGTCCATCTCGGCGTATGGCGTCGTTGACGTTGAACCGGTGGACGGGGACAACGAGCGGGTGTACCGGGTGACGGGCATGGTCGAGAAGCCGGAACCGGCGGACGCGCCCTCCGATCTTGGAATTGTTGGGCGCTATATCTTCCCCGGCGCGATCTTTGACGTGATACGGCGGACGCCGCCCGGCGCGAAGAATGAGATCCAGATTACGGACGCGATGGAGATCCTGCGTCGGGAAGGTACGCCCGCATTCGCATTCGCTTTTGACGGCGTGCGCTACGACGCAGGCAATCCCCTGGGTCATCTGCGCGCGGCGACGTCCTTCGCGCTCGCACGACCCGACACCTCGGAACAGGCCCGCGCAATGCTGGAGGAAGCTCTTTCGCAAGCGGGGTAACGGCGACCACACCACGCGCCGATTGGACTTGGTTTTGAAATTGGTCTAAAATAATGGCGCTATGGCTGAGACAACTGCCACTCGGCGCGCGGCCAAGCGAGCGAGTGTAGCCGACGTTAAGAAGACCGCCGCCGGCCACGGCTCCTCCAAGCTGCGCATCATCGGCATCCTTCTATTGTTGGGCATCGCCGGCGGCTCAATCGCGGTCGCGTATTGGCAGCCTCCTCAAGTGACGGAGCGGATGGCGTCGGCGTGGAATTACGCTGGGCCATGGCTGATTGTCGGGCCTGTTCTCCTGATTTCGTCCTACATTGCGCTTCGCATCTTCGGGTTCAAGAACCTGCGTGTCTGGCGGTGGGCGGTTGCTACTCTGCTCGGCACGGCGGCGGTTCTGGCCGGTATGCAGTTTTTCGGCTTAACGGAGATGTGGGGCGTGCCCATCGAGAACAGCCTATCCATCTATCTTGTTGATTTTCCGAATCTGACCGTCTACGGCATTCTCGCCGGGCTGGCTCTTTTGGCAGTCATTCTCCTTTC
This sequence comes from Dehalococcoidia bacterium, assembly GCA_965207115.1. Classification (GTDB taxonomy): domain Bacteria; phylum Chloroflexota; class Dehalococcoidia; order UBA6926; family UBA6926; genus VXMO01. The sequence continues at coordinate 959,136 of CBDBLR010000003.1, forward strand.
ACCTATTGGCACGATCAGGGCCGCGAGGGCATCCGGACGGGCAGGCCGAGCGGCAGGCGTGGCGAGCGCGAGCGCCGCGGCTGCCAGTGGCGCAGCTGCACGACGCAGATTGGAGGACGCGCGCGCGTCACGGGCGGACACGGATGAGGAGGCGGAGACGACATTCGAGCTGGATCAGGCTCCTATTCCTCGGACGCGGATCGTCGTGCCCGAGCCGGCGCGCGCCACGACGAGGCCACGGTATCCGGAGCCGGTCGGCGTTGTACGTGATCAGCAGCAACGAACGCAACAGGAAATCGAGTCTGCCAAGGGTGGAGAGGCGTCGCAAGAGCAACGTCCCCGCATTGTCTTTCCCGGCGTCCCCAGCAACAAGGAGGCGGATGACGCCCCACAGCCATTTGGTGAACGGTACGTCCGCCCTGAGGAACCAGCGACTATCGAAGAAGTCGTCAACCAGGAGAATGCGGCAGCAGTGGAGGAGAAACCTCTGTTCATCCCGCCTCCCGGTCTTAGCAGCATCGACGACGAACAAAGGTCTGAGCACTCGTCCTATACCGACGTGGGAGGTGAAGGATTCGGTCTGAATCCGGACGAAGTTGCTGCGATAGGGCAAAGGGATCCGCTGGCGTTCACCGATCACGACGTGGAGGACGAGGAGGATATCTGGAATCTCAACGGGCATGTCGAGCCGCTCAGCGACGACTCAATTGATGAGCCCGCTGAAAATATCGGCGACGCCATTGAATGGGACTCTGACGAAGACACAATGATCCTGGTGGAAGACGGGTTCGAGTCGGAGGAAGACGAGGACCCAGAGGTGGAGGGAGACGCGGCACACACCGAGGATGAACAGGAAGAGGTTGCCGCTGTCGCCCGCAGTGACCGGGAGCTTCTGGACTCTCTTGATCCGTTTGCTGGCCTGCCCAAAGTGGCATGGAAATTCCCCTCCTTCAAACTATTTGACGAGCAGCCGCCAACAGAGGTTGACACCGAATCCCACATGGAGACGGCAGAGGCCATCCAGGAAACCCTGCAGGAGTATGGCATTGAGGTTGAGGTGACTGAGGTTCGCCCCGGCCCCACCGTCACGCTCTATGGAGTGCGTCCGGGGTGGGACAGGCGTTACCGAACCGTCCGGGAACGGAACGAAGAAGGCCAGATTGTCGCCAGGCGCCAGGAAGTGGGACGGACACGCGTCAAGGTAGACGCAATCTCGAAGCTCGATGACGACCTCGCGCTTCAGCTAAAGGCCGCAAGCGTGCGTATCGAAACCATCCAGGGGACGAACCTTGTGGGGGTCGAGGTACCGAATACGGTCGGGGAGACCGTCTACATGCGCCCGCAGATGGAGAGCGAAACCTACCACAAGGCGCGAGGCAAGAGCATGCTGGCGTTTCCGCTCGGCAAGGGCAGCGGCGGCGAGCCGGTTGTTGCTGATCTTGCCCGTATGCCACATCTACTCGTGGCCGGTTCAACCGGCAGTGGAAAGAGCGTCTTTATCAACAGCCTGATTACGAGCCTCATCTCACGCGCCACACCGGAAGATCTCCGCTTTGTGATGATTGATCCCAAGCGAGTCGAGTTGACCATCTATAACGGCATTCCCCACCTCATCACGCCAGTCATCGTCGACACGCAGAAAGTCGTGAATGCCTTGCAGTGGATGATGCAGCAGATGGAGGACCGGCTTGAAATGCTGGCGCAACAGGGCGCCCGCGACATTGCCTCCTACAACGAGAAGGTTGGCGATGGGAATCGCATGCCCTACCTAGTCCTCATCGTTGATGAGTTGGCGGACCTGATGATGACGTCTGGCAAAGCCGTCGAAAACGGCCTCGTTCGGCTCGCCCAGATGGGACGCGCGACGGGCATCCACATTGTTGTTGCAACCCAACGTCCGTCGGTCAACGTCATCACAGGACTCATCAAGGCCAACTTCCCAACACGAATCAGCTTCATGGTGACGTCGTTGGTCGATTCAAGAACGATCCTGGACGGGGCAGGCGCAGAGAAGCTGCTGGGACGCGGCGATATGCTCTACCTGCCGCAGGACGCCTCCCGTCCCATCCGCATCCAGAGCGCGTTTATTTCATCGCATGAATCTGATGCAGTTGTCGACGCGTGGCGCGCCCAGTCCAAGGGCTACGTGCCGCCGGAGCTTCCCGACCTGATTCAACCGGAGGACATCGGCCTGCAATCGCGGGGCCGGAATGGCAGCACGGACGATACGAACGGGAACGGGTCCAAGCGCAACGGCTCCGGCGAGGACGACATCATGGAGCAGGCGCGCGAGCTGGCCGACATCTACAACGGCAAGGTTTCAACGTCGTTGTTGCAGAGGCGGTTAGGTATTGGATATCCTCGCGCGGCGCGGCTGCGTGATCGGCTTGTGGAAGAGGGTGTGGCCGGAGCCGAGATTCCCAACGCTCCGGCAGAGACCGCGGGCCGTGGAATCAGGCGTACCCGCGAAGCCGCTGCTGCATTAGAATAAGACGGCGGCGACGAGTAGACCGCTCCCCTGCCCTGCTCAGGACGCGATCTGGGCGGCCGGTGTCACTTCCTTGACGCGGTCGATCATTCCCTCGGCGATGTCCTTGTAGCGCTTCTGCGCTTTCTTGTGCTTGATGACCGCGAGGTCAGGGCCGATATCGCTGAAGTCGCGTGACAGCTCGAGCCGTCCAAGGAAAGGCACATCAAGATCCGTCGCGAGTACCTCGCCGCCGCCCTTGCCGAAGATGTCACCGGACATGTTTTCGACGACGCCGAGGATGTCGATATTCATCTTCTTGATCATGTTGATGGAGCGCTTGGCGTCGAGAACGGCGAGGTCCTGTGGGGTCGTCACCACAACGAAGCCATGCAGTTGAAGCGTCTGCATGATGGTCAGCGGGGCGTCAGATGTGCCGGGGGGAAGGTCGACAATGAGGTACTCAAGATCACCCCACTCCGTTAGTTCAAGGAACTGGTTGATGGCATTCGTGACCATTGGCCCGCGCCAGATGATGGCCTCTTCTTCGTTTTCCTGGAACGACGCCATGGAGATGGTTTTGACACCGGCACGTTGGGGCGGATGGAGTATGCCGTCAACGTAGCGGGGTCGCTCCGTAACGCCGAGGAGTTTGTCGGCGTTCGGGCAGTCGATGTCAGCGTCAAGAAGCCCGACGGAATGCCCCATCTGCGACAGCGCGACGGCCAGGTTCACGGCAACTGTTGTTTTACCAACTCCACCCTTACCGCTGTAAACAGCGACACGATACTGGATCTGATTAAGGTGCTCGGCAATCTTCTTGCGGCGCTCCCACGTCTTCATCATGGAACCGAGGCGCGCGCGCGCCTGATCATTCATTCCGGGTTGAGCCACTGTCTTCCCCTCTCCGTGCTAGACGGCGACGCGCTTGTGACCAACGCGCCGCTAACCTTTTCATTCTAGCGGGTTAATTCCGGCAGTTTAGAAAGTGTGAACGCCGGGCGCGCATCAGTTGGGTATCAGTTCAAGAATCTGGGCGGCGTCTTCCGGACTTGACGATGCCGCAACCTGTATATCGCCTTGTCTGACCTGCGCGAGCACGACTGCGCCGTCACCTTCGTAACGATAATAGCGGCCGGTGCGGGATTCGACCCTATCGAGACCGGCTCGCAGCGCGCCGACGTTGAATCCCCACGAAACGAGGGGGGCTGGGACTCCGGTTCGGGCGATGGCGAGCCCGGTGAGGCCGTGCGACGCAAATTCTTCCGGCGCTGTGTTCACGCTCAGCTCAGGAAGAGAATCGCCGTACACGGCAAAAACGGCGTTGTCCAACTGGAGCGTCTCAAGCATCTCACCGAATTGAGTGAGGTCGACGATGCCCTGCCCTGCGAGCCATTCCAGGATTTCGTTCATGCGCTCAGGAGGAACCTGTGTGAAACCGGCGGCGAGCACAGGCTTTGGTGGCGCTTGCGGCAGGTTGAGGGCGTTGCGCCACATTCCGGTTTGTACCAGCCGCTCATCGGGAATGACGACATTGCCGTTCAGTGCATTACGCATGGACCAGACCTGCTCCTGGTCGCCAAGAACAACCTCCGCGTCCCGCCCATTCCTGTGGGCCCAGGTTGATATACCTGCATCAACGCGTGAAAGCACATTGTGTGCGGCAATCGCATCCATCTCGTTGCCGAATGTGAAGCGAATCGTCGTGGTTATTGCTCCCTGATCCATGTCAGTCGGACTTAGCCAGAGAGAAATCGAGCGGGCTTCCGCATGCCAGGGGGTGGTCGAACCGTCTCGTTGCCTGAGGTTCGCACGGATGTTGATAGTCGAATCATCGCCGGGCGGTTTCACAAAGATGTAGCCGCCAATGGGCACGTCAGGAACTCGTTCGCCGAAACCCTCAGGAACGCCGGGTTCACCATCAGTGGATAGGCGCTCAACACAGCCCGTAAGGGCGATAGCACTGAGGGTCAGAAGTGTTGCCGGCAGTAACCAGCCAAGTCCGCGGAGTGTGCTCAGCGCAGACATGGCTCACTCAATCATCAACCGGCGAAGCTCAACCATCTGGTCTCGCAGCGCGGCGGCCTTTTCAAACTCCAGGTTACGGGCGGCCTGCTTCATCTGTTTCTCAAGTTCACGCACTGTTGTCGCCACGTTCTCCTGCGATATTTCGCTCGGAACTGTTTCGTATACGGCGCGAGATTCCGCGACCTGTCTGACTCTTTCCGTGATGTCATGGACGGCCTTCTGGATTCCCTGCGGTACGATGTCGTGGTCTGTGTTGTACTCCTCTTGCAGGTCGCGTCGGCGGTAGGTTTCCTCGATGGCATTGCGCATGGAATCGGTGACGCGGTCGGCGTACATGATGACATGGCCGTTGACGTGGCGTGCGGCGCGGCCGACGGTCTGGATGAGGGACGTGCCTGAGCGAAGGTAGCCTTCCTTGTCAGCATCAAGAATGGCGACCAGGCTGACCTCCGGCAGGTCCAGACCTTCGCGCAGGAGGTTGATGCCGACTATCACGTCATAGACGCCGAGGCGAAGATCACGCAGTATCTCGCTGCGGTCCAGCGTCTTCACATCCGCGTGGATGTAATGAGTCTTGACGCCCATCTCCTGCAGGTAGTCTGCAAGCTGCTCCGCCATGCGCTTGGTAAGCGTGGTGACGAGAGCGCGTTCTCCACGGTCCACCCTCTCCTTGATCTGGGCGAGCAAGTCATCCACCTGCCCTCGCGTCGGTTTGACCTCCACCGTCGGATCTAGAAGACCCGTCGGTCGAATGACCTGCTCCACGACACTGTTACTGACCTCATGTTCATAGGCGCTGGGCGTGGCGGACACGAAGACAATCTGGCTGAAGAGCTGCTCAAACTCCGTGTAATTGAGCGGGCGATTATCCAACGCAGACGGCAGCCGGAAACCGTAATCGATCAGCACCTGTTTGCGGGCAACGTCGCCGTGGTACATGCCGCGGAGCTGCGGGATGGTCATGTGGGACTCATCAATAAAGACGAGGTAGTCCTTAGGGAAGTAGTCCAGGAGTGTCCAGGGTCGGCTGCGTGCTTCGCGGCGCTGGAGGTGGCGCGAATAGTTCTCGACGCCGGCGCAGTAGCCGGCCTCACGCATCATCTCCAGATCGTAACGGGTGCGCTGTTCAAGCCGCTGCGCCTCAACGAGTTTGCCCTGTTCCCGGAACCATGACACGCGCTCGTGGAGCTCTTCTTCAATATCGATGATGGCGGCGCGCAGTTTCTCTTCGCCTGTCACCCAGTGCTTGGCGGGGTAGATGGCCACCTTCGAACGTTCGCCAAGAGTGTGGCCTGTGGTCGTGTCGACAGTGACGATGCGCTCTATCTCGTCGCCGAAGAACTCGATGCGGACGGCGGTCTCTTCGTATGAGGGCTGCACTTCAATGGTGTCGCCGTTGACGCGGAAACGGCCGCGGGTGAAATCAAAGTCGTTTCGCGCGTACTGCATATCGATGAGACGGCGAATGACATCGTCACGCTTGTGCCGCGACCCGCGTTCAAGCATAAGGATGAAGGCGGCGTACTCATCCGGCGCTCCGAGGCCGTAGATGCAGGAGACGGATGCAACGATGACCACATCCCGGCGCTCCCATAGGGCCTTCGTTGCGGCGTGGCGCAGGCGGTCAATCTCATCGTTTATGTGCGAATCTTTTTCGATGTACGTGTCTGACCGTGGGACGTATGCTTCCGGCTGATAGTAGTCGTAGTAGGAGACGAAGTATTCGACGGCGTTGTTGGGAAAGAAGTCGCGGAACTCCATCGCCAGCTGTGCGGCAAGGGTCTTGTTGTGCGCGATGACGATAGCGGGACGTTGGGCCTGAGCGATGATGTTGGCCATGGTGAAGGTCTTGCCGCTGCCCGTAACGCCTTTGAGCGTTTGATAGCGGCGATTTTCCGCGAGGCCATCAACGATTGTGCCGACGGCATCGGGCTGATCCCCCATCATTCCGAATGGGGACACCAGCTCAAACTGTCGATCCGTCGCCGGGTATTCTGCAATCGCCATCAACTGATCCTGACTTCGGGCTCCCCAGGTTCGCCCAACACCCTAGTATAACTAGGGTTTGCGTTGAGAGTCGCCCAATCTCTACGATTGGTCAGCTTGTTGGTCCAGCGCCCGCAAGAATTCTGCGGACGTTACAAACTCCACGCCACCGTACCCCCACATTCGCAGCACTTCCCTATCTGCCGTCACAAGATAGCGCGCTTGCCCTGCGTGTGCGGCTTCAACCAGCCGACGGTCTCCCGCATCCTTCAGTGTCAACTCTTCCAGAATAGGCGCTTCGACCAGAACCGATCTCTCTCTCAGTTCCGTTAGCAGTTCATCCCGTTCTTCTCTGCTGCCAATTCTTTCGATCCACCGCGCGCCGACGACCAACTCTGCTTCGCGGAGCGTGGCTTCGGAGGCAACGTGTTCAAATCTACCGGCGCTCCATAGATCCAGGATGCGGCTGGCGGTTCCGCCACGGCGTGCCAGCGCTCCCACGAGCAGGTTTGTATCAATGATGGCCCGCAACGGCGCTCCGTCTGCGGAAAACCGGGCACACACAGTCTATAGGCGTCGGCTAACTCAGCGGCCTGGAAACAACCACGCGAGTCATTGCCCATCGCACCATCAATAGCGGGGTGATGATAGCTGCAATGATCGGTCCACGGCCAACATCCGGCAGTTGCGGATCCACCGTTGTGGCGGCGTAGATACTGATCACTATGAGAATCACCTCCATCAGCAACTCGCGATTTCCTGGACGTTTCAGCAGGCCGGCGTTCCAGAATGAAACCTCCCGTAGGGCGGCAGGCAAGCTCGATCCAATGGCAACTGCAATCAGCACCCAGGCGATGATAGTGAATTGGGGCAAGAGCACTCCGATGACATGGAGGTTCAGGAGCACGGAGATGAATCCGATGGCGGCCCACCAAGGATTGGATGTTGCTGCGCCGAAGCGCCCTCCCGTGTACAGAACATACGCGCAGAGCACGCTTATCAAGGCAAGGACGACGAAGAAGCTCTCAAGCATGTGTTTAGGTTCCGCCTTCGCTCAGGGTGGCCAACGCCAAGCGGACTCGCTCATCAAGCGATGGAGGCTCCTCCAACTCCGGGTTTACAACCGCCGTTACGGCGAGGCGAATCTCCTGCGCCGTATAGCCCAATGATTGCAGCACGGCGGTTAGTTCGGCGTCCAGGATTGTAGGGGCGCGGGTTGGGCCGGCGGTCAGTCCCGCGATATCCAGCTCATCCAGCTTGCCCTTAAGCTCCACAATGACGCGCGAGGCGCTGCGCTTGCCGACGCCGGGGGCGCGCGCCAATGCCGCGGCATCCCCCTGCTCTATCGCTTCCACAAGGTCCGCGGGCGACAGCACCGACAGAATGACTAATCCAAGGCGCGGTCCGATGCCGGAGACGGCAAGAAGGGCCGTGAACGCCGCCCTTTCCTCCACACTGCGGAAGCCATAGAGAGTGATGCTCTCGTCACGGACGATGAGATGGGTAAAGAGGCGGACGGGGGCGCCGATGGGGCCGAGGCCGGACAGGGCGGATGATGGAACCTGGGCGCGGACGCTGACGCCGCCGATGGCAACATCGGCCCAGTCCTCGCCGCGCGCCTCAAGAATGCCCTGAATGCTGGAAATCATCGTTCACAGCGTACCAGAGGGGAATGTAAGCCTGCGCTGGGCGAGAGGTCTAGGATTGAGACGGCAAGTCTTCGAGCTTATCCACCAGCCCGGAGATATGATTGAGCGCCAACTGAATATCTTCGCTTCCCAGCCAGCCTTCGTAGAAGTTGATATGAAGGCTGTTTGCCAGTTGCATTGCAAGCGAGAGATCCGAGTCTTCGGTCTCTCTAACAATGGCACGCAGAATCACAAAGAGTTCTGTGTGTCCAGTGTGATCCAGCCCACGATCTTCACCAACGGCCTTGACGATCTGGGCGGCGGCGCCCCAGCTCTTTTCGGAGGCTTGGTGCAGGTCGCCCTGCTCCAATTCTTCATAGGCCTGCCGCAGGAATATGCGGCTCTGCGCCGCGTACCGATTCGCTACAACCATGGTGACATTTTACATGGCCATTCTCTACCACAGAGGAGTTACACAGCAGTAGGATTGTCTGAGTGAGCAATTGATGAGAGGCGATTCATGCGTATTTCCCAAAACGGACAAGTAACCATCCCAAAGGAATTGCGCGAACGATTTGGGCTTCATCGCGATGTGGAGGTGGAGATAACCGCCACTGAGGGCGGGCTACTGATTAGCAAGAGCTCCGCGGTCAAGCACCCTGTGGACCAGGTGGCCGGAATACTGGATGGCACGGATTTTGATGTGGACGAGTACATCCAGGAGATTCGGGGAAGGTGATTCCTAAGGTAAGCGGAAGAGACGCCAATCTGGGATACCCGCCGCCAACAGATTTTCACGCACCAGATCAACCAATTCCTGCGACGGCGAGACAATGAGATATGGGGCTTGCGCAACGTACACAAAGCCTGCAACGCCTGCGTTAGCCAGTTCCGCGAGTTTCATTGCACGCTCCACTTCGAGTGGCATTTTTCTGTTGTGCGACTGGTCATAGCTTATTGTGAGTCGCTGAGGACGCCTAAGAGCTTCCTCAGCCAATTCAGTTACGGAAATGTGTTTCGATGTGAGCGGATTGGCAGCGATGGGCAAGCTAACCCCTGTTGTTGGATCGAAGAATACGTGCCGATCATGGGCATCCGTTGATAAGGCTTCAGCACGATTCGCCGCCAGAAGGATGCCCGTGTTACTCAACTCCGCGCCAACTATCCGCCGATATCTTTGGATGTCCTCGTCGAGCCACGTGCCTTCGAACATCGGAACTACCACCCATTCATCAATTGGAGCAAGAATTTCCATGAGTGGTCGCTTTGCCAAGTCATTGGTGTCGCCCAAGTGACCTACATGCATACTTCAGTTCCCTTAAGCCCACGCGAGTTGACAAGCCTATGGATTCCGGCTTTCGCCGGAATGAGGGAAAGACGTTACCTCGGTAGGCCCAGGCCGCGCCAGGCGATGATGTTTGCGCCGAGGGCGATGCCACCGCCGCCGCCGGACTCGTTCTGAGACAGCATGTAATGCGTGCCGTAGATGCCGTCGCCCGGCGCTCGATGCTCGCCCTTATGCAGCGCAACATATGGTCCCAAGGCTTTCGCGAATGTCGGCCAGAGCCAATACTTTGACGTGTGGAGAACGCGCCAGCCGGACATCGCTCCCTCCGCCTGCGGAACCTCCCCTGCCGCCTGCATGGCCGCGACACGATACGCCAGCATTCGGTCGATCTCAAGCGTCACGCGTAGATCCGCCAACTGGTGCCGCGTAACGCCATTGTTGAGTATCGGCTCCCCGTTAAAGTTCAGGTCGCGCGCCATGGCGATGAAACGGTCGAATACGCCGATCTGTCTTGCAGCGTTGTCGATGCCCGTCCGCTCGAAATTGAGCGTCGTCATGGCCGCATACCAGCCTCGGTTCATCTCGCCGATGAGATAACGCTTCGGCACGCGGACCTCATCCATGAAGACCTCATTCCATCGGCGGGTGCCGAAGAAGTCATACAAGGGACGCAGAGTGATGCCGGGCATCATTTTTCCGTCATCGTCTGTCAATTGCATTGCCAGGTACGTGATGCCGCGATGCTTCGGCGCGCTCGGGTCTGTGCGGACGAGGATGTGGTACCAGTTGGAGAAGTGTGACCCGGAGGACCAAATCTTTTGGCCTGTCACGACGATGTCGTCGCCGTCTTCCACACCGCGTGTCTGCAGGCTGGCAAGGTCTGTTCCTGCATTCGGCTCGCTGTAGCCCTGCGCCCAATCGATATCCGCGGTGGCCATCTTGGGGAGGAATTGCTCCTTGAGCCAATCTGAGCCATGAAACATGATTGCGCCGGTGATGTTGGCGCTCGGCGTGCCCTCAGGAGCGTCCGCATACCCGAGTTCCTCCATGTAGACAAATTGATTGTCAAAGGGGGCATTCGTGCCGCCAAACTCCTCCGGCCAGTGCATCGTGTACCAGCCCTTATCGACGAGCTTCTTAATGAACTCATGGTCATGCTTCCGCGAATCGGCGTTCGCAAAGTCCATGGAGCGGACGTTGATGGAGTGAGCCTCAAAGTCACGAGGGTCCCAGTTTTCCTTTAAGAACGCGCGAACTTCGCCGCGGAATTGCTCCGCCTCCGGCGACAGTCTGAAGTCCATGATCTACCCCCTCACCCTCATCCTTTTAGGTTAGCGTAGCAAATTGGCCGTCTGAGTCTGTAGCGAGGACGATTGCACAGCGTCGCACATGGCGACGGCGAGGGCGTCCGTAGCATCCTCCGGGACCTTGGTTTCCGGCATCGTCACCTGCATCCTCAGAAGCCGATCAACGTCCTGTTTCGACGCTCTGCCGTGTCCGGCGACGGTGCTCTTCACCTGGGCAGGCGCATATTGGCGGACAGGGATGCCTCGCTCCGCAGCGATGACGAGCGCGACACCGCGTGCCTCCCCAACCGAGAATGCCGCTTTGACGTTGCGCCCGACAAATGGGCTCTCAATTGCGATGGCATCAGGACTCAGGCGACCCACAATCTCAAGCAACCCTTCACGGAGTCGCAAGAGACGTAATTCTAAAGGATCATCCCGCTTGAGTCGGACGACGCCACACTCCACAAATGAGTGCGCGCTGCCGTCGTCTTTGGTGTCGAGTGCGCCATAACCTGCAACGTGTGTTCCGGGGTCAATACCGAGGACGCGCGCCATCACAGGCCGCCGTGTCACGCGGCCCTAGACGGCCGCGGCATCTTCCAGCACTTCCGCAGGGAAATCGGCGTTGGTGTAAACCTGTTGAACATCATCGAGTTCATCGAGTCGCTCTAACAGGCGGAGGTTCTGCTTTGCTGCCGAAACCTCGACCTCAACCTGTGTCTTGGGTCGCATGGTGATCTCGGCCTGGACAACCTTTGCGCCCTGCTCGGCCATGGCTTCACGAACCGCCTCAAGCTGGGCGGGAGCCGTGTAGACCTCCAACTGCCCGCTGTATGGGTCGCCAACATCTTCCGCGCCGGCATCAATGGCAGACAGCGCTATCTCTTCAAGTTCTTCTTCATTCCCTTCAACGACGATGGTTCCGGTATTGTCGAAGATCCAGTTGACGCTTCCGACCTCGCCGATATTGCCGCCCTGTCTGCTGAAGGTGGAGCGAACTTCATTCGAGGTACGGTTGCGGTTGTCGGTTAGCGCCTGCACGAGAATCGCTACACCGCCGATTCCATAGCCCTCGTACCAGATCTCTTCGAGCGCATCACCGCTATCGCCACCGGCAATCTTCTTGAGGGTGCGATCAATGTTGTCGTTCGGCATGCCAGCGTCCTTGGCACGCTGCACGGCGAGTCTGAGGCCGGGATTGAACTCCACGCTCACTCCGCCATCGCGGGCGGCAGTGGCTATCTCACGCGACAACTTCGTAAAGAGCTTGGCACGCTTGGCGTCAGTTGCGCCCTTTTTTCTTTGGATTGTTGACCAATGAGAGTGTCCAGACATGGCTTTATTCTACGTCATGCGGAATTGAACAGTGTCAAGAGCGCTGATGTGGGCAACTCAATCCGGGCTCGGAAGCCCCAGTGGTTCTAGCGGCGTCGCCGTCGCCGTCGCCGTCGTTGCTGTGTCGGCTGATCCTGTGGAGTCTCCGGCTCTGCCGCAGGTATCAGCCCTTCTATGGGTTTCACCCGGATGACGGAGTTGTCGAGGTCAATCGTGGCGATCTCATCCGTATTTGGAATCAGTGTTTCCGGCCGGCCCTCTGCGCGGACAACCAGCACGTCATTCACACCGGTCTCGATGATGTCTTCGACGGTTCCTATCGATTCGTCATCGGATTCTGTGACGACGGGCAGGCCAATCAATTGAAATCGGTAGTAGGCGCCGCCCGGTAATGGGATGACATCCTCTTCTCGAATATCAAGTGTTGCGCCGCGGGGGATTGTTTCAGCCTGTGTGCGGGAGCGAACTTCATCAAGCTGGACTATGAGCCGATCCGGACCGCTAGCTCGGGCGCTTGAAACGGTAACAGGCTCCTCCGCGAGCAAGAGCCTGCTACCCGGTTCAAACCGTTGAGGAAAGTCCGTCAGGACTTCTACTTTAAGTTCGCCCTTGATGCCGAAAGGGCCACTGATGCGACCAACTGTTATGTAAGGTGATGAGGTAAAGCGTCGATCCACAGGCTTGACGATTCTAGACGATCTCCAGACTGGCTCTCACACCACGCCTGATTGCGGCGATCCTGAGCACCGTTCGGATGGCTTCGGCAACACGGCCCCCACGGCCAATGACCTTGCCCTTGTCACCTTCGGCGACCACGAGGCTAATCAGTATCCGGCCGTCCTCAGCGACGCTCTCAGTCACGCGAACTGCATCCTTGTCTTCAACAATGCTCATAGCGATAAATTCAACGAGCTCCTTCACGATCACGTCCCAACTGCCATTACTGGCGCATTCTTATGCCGACGCGATTATCCCCTGCCTCCGAAAGAGCTTGGTGACAGCTTCACTAGGCTGAGCGCCCCTGCTCAACCATTCCCGTGCTTTATCGTGATCAACATGAAGAGAGTCAGGGCCGGTGCGGGGGTCGTAATGCCCTATGATCTCGACAAAAGCTCCGTCTCGTGGCGCTCGTTGGTCGGCCACCACGACACGATAATGCGGTTGCTTACGGAAGCCCTTTCGAGTTAGGCGAATTCGCAGCATATGTTCCTTTACCTTTGCAGTAACACGATGTTGGGGGTTGGAAATTTATCGTCGCGACAATACTAAACCACAGTATAGCCCCCTAGGGCAAATGTCCGCATCCAGGTGCTCCAAAACGGGCTGTCGGTGTGGCGGACGCGGCACATTAGTGCCCGCCTGGTATGACAACATCGTTGACGGAACTTTCCCGTCTCAATACGATTGTTCTACCACACTCCGGCCTGATTGGCGCGGCAGAGATGTGTCGGCCGCATAGAGGTACCGTTGACTGCGCACGATTCCGCCTTTGATGAACAGGATCATTCACGGCGCGGACGATTCAACGTCCGTTTGCTTATGGGCGCCGGCGTGGTCGCCCTCGTCGTCGCGTATCTGATCTTTCTTTCGCTTGATGCTGCTACTGCCGCCTACATGAACGTGGACGAATTAGCCGCTGCGCCGGATATCACGGATGATCGCCGACTCAGAGTGGGCGGAACGGTGACCGCCGGTTCAATCGTCCGCGGGGAGGACCTTATCTACGAATTCGAGGTGCATGGGGACGAAGCCACGATTCCCGTCGTCTACCAGGGAGCGCCGCCGGACATCTTCGGCGACAACGCCATTGTCTTTGTCGAGGGCTATTACTCTCCCGGCGGCACATTCAACGCTGACGTCTTGTTGACGCGCCACCCGGACACCATGGAGCCCCTGCCCAGCGGGGTGACGGCTCCCGACTACGAACCAACTTACGGGTAGGCTTTCAGCGCCACCATGCAACTTTCTGACGCCGGTTACATCGCGCTGATTCTCGCGCTCGGCGCTGCCTTGTATGGCAGCGCAGCGTCTGTGTTGGGGGCGCGTCTGTCCATTGCTCCACTGACGGCGAGCGGGCGCAACGCCATCTATGTTGTGGCGCTGTTGCTTGTCATGACGGCCTCCATCCTTGTGTATTCCTTTGTTGCTCAGGACTTTGGGCTGCGCTACGTCACGCTGCACTCCAGCACGACCATGCCGTGGTACTACATACTCTCCGCCTTCTATGCCGGCCAGGAAGGGTCCCTGCTCTATTGGTCAACGCTGTTGTCTGTGTTTGGAAGCGTCATGATCTTGGTCATGCGCAGGCGATATCCGGCGCTGATGGGCTACGCGAACGCCGTCATCCTTGCGAACCTTTCCTTCTTCCTGATTGTGCTGGTGTTCTTTGCCAATCCCATGGCGCGGCTCCCCGCCACGATGCCGGACGGCGTGGGACTGAATCCCCTGCTCCAGGACCCGGGAATGCTGGTTCATCCACCCATGCTGTTGGCCGGGTACATGAGCTGGACGCTGCCCTTTGCGATCGGCATTGCCGCGCTCGCGACAGGCCGCGTGGGAGTGGAGTGGACTCGAGCGCTGCGAACACCGACCCTCATTGCCTGGAGCATTCAGACCGCGGGGCTCATCCTCGGCGGTTGGTGGGCGTACCACGTGCTGGGCTGGGGAGGGTACTGGGGATGGGACCCGGTAGAGAATGTCGCGTTCTTGCCGTGGCTAACCGGCACTGCATTTCTGCATTCAGTCATGGTTGTTGAGCGGCGCGGGAAGCTCAAGGTGTGGACACTGAGCCTCGTCTTTGCGACGTACCTGTTGGCCATTTTCGGAACGTTCATCGTTCGCAGCGGCATCCTGAGCTCCGTCCATAACTTTGCGGAATCGGATGTCGGCGGCCTATTCCTTGGATACTTTGTCGGGGCGATGATACTGCCGCTCCTTCTTCTCTTTTGGCGGCTGCCACGCATCCGTGACGAGGAGGGTTTCGAGGCGGTTCTCTCGCGGGAGTCGGGTTTTCTGTTCAACAATGTGCTGCTGTTCAGCATCGCCTTTGCCACATTCTGGGGCACCGTGTACCCGATGATTTCCGAGGCCCTTGGCAATCAGCGGCTCACAGTGAGCGCGCCCTTCTATCTCAAGGTAAACGGCCCGCTATTTCTCGCCCTGATTCTACTGATGGGCGTCGGTCCGCTGCTGGCGTGGCGTAAGTCAACCGGTCAATCTCTTTGGCGGAATCTCCGCATACCAATAGGGATCGGCGTACTGACGGCAGCAGTGCTTGCACCGTTGCTGCGCGACGCAGTCACACCCATCGCATTCGGGGCTTGCGCTTTCGTCCTTACGACCGTGGCCCAGGAATACGCTCGTGGCATTCGCATACGGCGTAGTACAACGCGAGAGTCCTACCCGTCTGCCGTAACCGGCCTCGTCTCACGCGACCGACGGCGCTACGGTGGATACCTCGTCCACGTTGCCATCGCCGTCCTCGGGATCGGGCTCATTGCGTCGACGGCGTTTCAATCGGCGACAGAGGTCAATCTGCTGCGGGGAGAGTCAGTGACCATTGACGACTACACCATCACGTACGCGGGGACTGCATCAATCCAGGAACCGAACCGGCAGGTATTCAGTTCACAGTTGATCGTTGAAGAGGACGGCACGACCGTAGGCCAGCTATTTCCCAAGACCCAGGTCTATCCCAACTTTGAAACGCAGCCGACGAATCGCGTCGCAGTTCTCTCAACATGGCGGCATGATCTCTATGTTTTCCAGGCGGGATTCGATGATGAGTCCGCAACCTTCGCCATCTTCATCAATCCGCTGATGACCTTTGTGTGGCTGGGCAGTTCGATGATTTTCCTGGCCTTGCTTATCACTGCGTGGCCGGGACGCCTTCCGGCCGTGAGACCCGTTTGGGAGCCGATCGGGTCGGCGGGGTCTGCCGCCCCGCGGCAATCCTGAGCGGAGGACGCTGATATAGCGATGTCTCGATTACTGAACCACCGGGGAATACCGAAGGTGGGTATCGCTACGTTGGCCGCTGGGCTCGGGCTTTTTCTTCTTCTGGGCATACCATCCGTAACCCACGGCCAAGACACTGACACTGACGAGTTTTCGCGACAGGAGCTTGAACTGTTGGCGCTCTCGCCACAGGCTCGTGCTGTTGCCAATAAGTTGCAGTGTCCGGTCTGTGACGGACAACCAATTACGGAATCAAATGCCACAATCGCTCGCCAGATGAAGGGTCGTGTGCAGCAACTGGTGGATGCTGGCACGGGCGAGGACGAGATTCTCGATTTCTTTGTTCAGCGTTACGGCCCGGAGGTTCTACGGGAGCCGCGCCCCGAGGGCATCGGCTGGGGTGTCTGGCTCGCGCCGCCAACCATTGCGCTGTTCGGGCTAATCATCGTCTACTTTGGGCTGCGCAGCGGGAGAAGAATACGCTCTCAACCCCAGCCGGCACGACCCGCCCCACCCTCGACGGCGGAGGACGATGAGATCGTTGCGCGGGAAATCGGGCGCATAACGAGAGACACGAATTGAGGCGCGGGTGGATCTAGTACCCGTCGTTCTGACACTTCTGGCCGTCGTCGTGACAGTCATTGGTATTGCGTTTCCTCTTATTCGAGCGCGTGGCACGGATGACGGGACTGCCTCGTCAGACGAACTCTCGGATCTGGGACGCATGAGGGAGGCGCGCAACGAAGCGCTGACAGCCATCATGGACCTGGACGACGAGTTGGACCGGGGCAACGTTTCCGAGGGAGAACACCGCGTCACGAGGGTTCTGTTGGTACGCCGCGCAGCCGCCCTGATCCGTGAGATAGAGGGCCGGGAACACATCCTTGACGAGGAAATCGAACGCGTTGTGGGGCTCCGTCGTGAACGCATGAGGGGCGAGGATCAACCCGCCTCTCCTGAGCAGTCGGACACCGAGGCGGAATCGACGCCATGATCGGAGACCAGAACGATTCCGATGATACGCACGCTGCTCAGGACGCGGCTATGCGAAGGTTGTGGGCCCGAATTGGGGCGTTGATCCTGATGGCCGTCTCGCTTGTTCTGATTGCACTTACCCTGGTTGCGCCACTCGCGCGTCCCGCGACGGCGCAGGAAACAACCCAGCAGTCAGCCACCTCCGGCGGGCTAATCACCCTCGAAGCCATGGTCAGGAATGGGACTGCGGGGGCGGCCGTGCCGGAAGGCCTAATCGTCACGCTGCAGGTGTTTGACCTTGAGAACATTGAACGGCAGCGCCTTGAGGCGGAGACGAACGCGGACGGAGGCGTTTCATTCGGTGGCGTGATCGGCGACGAGGAGGTCAGCTACACGCTCTCGGCGGCCTATAACGAAGTCCGCTTTTTCAGCGACGCATATATCTCCACGATTGATCGCGATGGGCCGATTCACCTGACGATCTTCGAGCCTACGTCTGATCCGTCCGTGATACGCATTACGGGAGACAGTTCCGCCATCACGCCTCCCGAAGGCGATTCCGGGATCCTGCGCATCCTGCAAGTGACCACCTTCGAGAACACCAGTGACCGCGCTTTCGTGGGCAACGATCCCCTGAATACGCGGCTCACCGTTCGGCTGCCGCTGCCCGTTATGGCGTTCGATCTTGAGTCTGTTCACAGTCCCGGCAGCCTCGTGCTGGCGCCGGACAGCCGGGACGTGTATTCCATCATTCCCCTCATGCCGGGTATTGAGGAATACATCGTCACGTATGGCGTCCTGTACACGACCGACGTGTTGGCCTGGAGCAAGACCTATCCCTACCCCACTGAGATTGCCCGCCTGTTGGTTCCGGACGAGATCTCGTTCCGTCCCGGCTCCGAGTGGGTGCAGATGCAGGACTCAGAGGTGTCCGGCGTAACGTATGCTCGCTATGAAATGAGGTCAATTATCGGGGGCGAGACCCTCAGCGGCACAGTTGCAGATCTTCCGCTAAGCGCCGGCTCACGCAGTCGGAGCCTTGAGCAGACGCTGCGCGACGTGGCGCTGGGTGTTGTGGCAGTCGCGCTCATCGTGGCAGCGGGCTTTGCGCTCTGGTGGGGACGATTCCGCAACCGCAGGCGTAGTCTCTCAGACTCCAGCGTCGATAGAGAGGCCGTCGGTGAGCAAAGAGATGCTGCCGTTGCTGAGTTGGCGCGACTGGAGGAGGCTCGAGAGGCGGGCGACATCTCCGAGGACGACTATGCGGAGGCCTCAGCGCCTCATCGTGAAGTCCTGCGCAGAATACTTGAAGAGGAACGGACGCAATGACCGTTGAGCAATCCGGCTCCTCGTCACAGGCCATCGTGCGCTGCGCCGGCTTGGAAAAGTCATACGGACAGCGCCCGGCGATTCGGAATCTGAATCTGACGATCAACGTTGGAGAGCGCATCGCGCTGTTCGGCGACAACGGAGCAGGTAAGTCGACGCTGCTACAGCTCATCTCTGGCTTGTTGCGACCGAGCAGAGGGGGCATTCGTGTATTCGGTGGACAACCGTGGGGGCGCGAAGGCGCCCACGCTCGAGCCCAGATCGGCACACTGAGTCACCAGAGCCACTTGTATACGGAACTGTCCGCACGGGAGAACCTGGCGCTATACGGCAAGCTCTACGGCGTGACGGAACCCCAAGCGAGAGCGGATGCGCTCATTTCAGAGTTTGGCCTGTCAGGACGGCGGGTGGACCCGGTACGGACACTGTCACGCGGGATGACGCAGCGCGTGTCCCTGATGCGGGCGTTGATCCATCATCCGACGCTGCTGCTGCTGGACGAGCCGGAAACAGGACTCGACGCCACGTCGCGACAGATGCTCTCTGAGCACATCACGGAGCAGGGCGCGGGTGTGACGGTCGTGCTGGCAACGCACAACGTTGAAATGGGCGTCTCGCTGACGACACGCGATATCGTGCTGCGGGGCGGGGAAATCATCCATGACTCCGCTACAATCTCCGACTTGACGATGGACACGGCTCAGCGGCGCCAACTGGTCGCAGCTCATCTTGGCGGCAGTGTCTCATAAGGTTCCTAACGTGCAGCCCCAACAAACTTCCCCTCCCGGTTATCTGGGCCAATTCCGAATCCTGTTCAGCAAGGAGATTGCGGTTGAGTTTCGCTCGCGGGAGACGGCCGTGCCGATGGCGGTCTTTGCGGTGGCGGCACTGATTGCGTTCCAGTTCTCGTTTGACCTGCGCGGCGGCACACTGAATCTTGTCGCGCCGGGAGTCTTATGGGTGGCCATCATCTTTGCGAGTTTGCTCGCTTTGGGGCGCTCCTTTGCCCGGGAGGTTGAGCGCGGTTCGCTTGACGGCCTGCTTGCCAGTCCCATTGATCCGGGGGCGCTTTACCTGGCCAAGGTGGCGGCAAACGTCCTAATGCTACTGGTCCTTGAGATTGTCATCGTTCCGTTGACGGCGATTCTGTTTAACTTGCAGCTATTTCAGCCTGCGCTCCTGCTCACGCTTGTGATGGGGAACATCGGTATCGCGGCGGTTGGAACGATTCTTGCATCCATTGCTGCGCGCGCACGGGCGAGGGAGGCGCTGCTGCCAATCATGTTGCTTCCGCTGCTGGTGCCTGTCATCATCGGCGCGGTGCGGGCGACGGGGCTCGCGATTGATGAACGGCCATTCAGCGAGATTCAGCCATGGTTGGGTGTTCTGGGCGCTTATGACCTGGCATTTGTCACCCTGTCCACCCTTATCTTCTATGTTACGGTTGAACGGTGAGCCTTTCTGACCGCCGTTTCTCCACCATAGATATTGTTGGCGTCGCCGCGTTCGCTGTGATGCTCATTGCGCTTTATCTCGCAATTGTTGAGTCGCCGTCAGAGCGCGTGCAGGGTATCCATCAGAAGATCTTCTACATCCACGTGCCAAGCGCTCTTGTGGCTTATGTGTCGATCGGTGTTGTGGCAGTTGGCAGCGGCATGTACCTGTGGAAACGCACACACAAGTGGGACAGGCTGGCGATTGCGTCCGCGGAGCTCGGCGTTATCCTGACGACCCTGACACTGGTGACCGGGTCACTGTGGGGACGGCCGGTTTGGGGAGCGTGGTGGAACTGGTCGGACGCCCGTCTGGTCACGACGCTGGTCATGTGGCTTGTCTACGTCGCCTACCTGATGCTGCGGTCATTAGGCGAGCGGGGGCCTGCGACTTCACGGGCGGCGGCCGTTCTCGGCTTGCTTGGATTCGTGAATGTTCCCATCACCTACTTTTCGGTTTATTTGTGGACGTTCCTGCACCCTTTGCCAACTCTGCAGTCGTCAACGGACAGGCCGGAGAGCGCCATTCTGGTCCCGTTCCTTGTGGGGATGGCGGCGTTCACACTGCTATACGTGTACTTGATGGCAATGCGGATGCGGTTGGAGGAGTCGCAGCACGAGCTTGACGACCTTCGCGCCGCCCGAGAAACGTTATGAGGGAGACTTAGGTGGAAAACGGCTTCGGCGACTTTGACCCAATCTTCGTATTTGCGGCATACGCAATCGTGTGGATTGCGTTTTTTGTCTATCTGTATTACGTGGCTCGGAAGCAGTCCGATATCCGCTCGCAGATCGATGCGCTCAAGGAATCCGCGCAAGGCGAGAAGGATAATTCCGAATCCGGCGGCTCGTAGCCGAGAGTTTTAGATTCCCGCCTGCGCGGGATATTCAAGACGGGACTAGAGAATCTGGTCGACCATGACTGCCAGGAAGAGCAGCGACAGATATAGCAGAGAGTACTTGTAGAGTCGCAGGGCGGCGGCTCTGTCCTTTTCCTTGAGGAGCCGGTAGGCGTAGTAGGTGAACATGCCTCCCAGCGCTATCGCGCCCGCGAGATAGACCGAGCTGAGACTGGCCGTTGATATGTAGAGCAGCAGGGCGAGGATATTCACCAGGATCGTGTAGAGGAAGATGCTGGTTCGCGTGCTCTCCTCCCCGAGAATGACCGGCATCATTGGCACGCTGGCCCGTTCGTAGTCGTCCTTGATCATCAACGAAAGGGCCCAGAAGTGCGGCGGCGTCCAGAAGAAGACGATCAGGAATAGATAAACGGCTGGCAGGCCCACGTCTCCGGTCACGCCTGCCCAACCCACGAGGGGCGGAACTGCGCCCGCAGCGCCACCGATGACGATGTTCTGCACTGTGGTCTGTTTGAGCCACAGTGTGTAGACAAAGACATAGAACAACGCCCCGCTCAATGTGATCGACGCGGCAAGCACGTTTGCGCCACCAGTCAGTACTGCAAACGCGAGTACGTTGAGGGCGATGCCGTAGGTGATCGCCATGCGCGGGCTGACTCGGCCGCTTGCGACAGGGCGATGCCGTGTCCTCATCATCGCAGAGTCGATGTGCCCCTCCAGGCCGTGATTAATGGCACCTGCGCCGCCCGATGCAAGCGCCCCACCCAGCAAGACGGCAATCACGACCGTCAGTTGAGGCAAGCCCTGTGCGGCAAGAACCATTCCCCCGAGCGCCGTCAGCAGTAACAGCACCATGACGCGTGGCTTGGTCAACCAGAAGTAGTCGGAGGCGACAACTTTCAATGTTGATGCCGGGGCGAGGCCCGACCCGCCCGCGGGCGAGGGTGGCATCTGCGTTTGCGTGGGCCCGGCATCGTTCTCAGCATGGGCGGCTCTTGCGCGCGCCGCGAGAATTACTAATAGGACGGCAGCGGCCCACGTTAGAGACGCCAGCGTGATGTGCGCCACACGCGCGGCATGGTGGAATTCGGTCCAGGGAACAAGCGCACCGATGACTATCTGTACGACGAGCAAGTGCAGTGTCGCCTGCCCCACCCGGCTGATCATCCGGTCATTCTTTTTCTGCCGCCACGAGAGGAATGCGACAAAGCCTGTGGCGAGGGTTCCGATGACGACCATATAACGGTGTCCCATATGGATGTTTGCATCAAAGCCGCTGGGCATGATTGCGCCGTCGCACAGCGGCCACGCCGAGAATCCGCTGCCGCATGAGAGCGTCGCTTCTTCGGCCACAACGTATGAGCCTGAGAGAATCATCACCAGCGTCATTACGGCGGCGACTGCAGCCCAGATATATATCTTGCGGGCATCGCCGAGGGAGATGCCCTGCCCGTCTGACGGAGTTGTTGCTCGCGGCGCGGCGGCCAACATGGTCCAGATGAGTAGCGCGAGTATGGCTTCAGCAAGGAAAAGGTGGAGCGTGACGATTGGTGGCGGAAGTTCGGTGATGACTGCCACGCCGCCCAGTCCTGCCTGCGTTAGCATGACGACGAGTGTGATCGCGGCAGGGATAAGGGCGCGTCGAGTTGGCTGCTCATTCGCCCTGGACGCCAGGAATGCTACGACGAACATTGCGGCCACAAGGAGTCCAACGATGGCCGCGGTCAGACGGTGGGAGTATTCAATGAGGACATGGTATTCAAAAGGCGGAATTATGCTGCCGTGGCACAACGGCCAGTCCGGGCAGGCCAAGCCGGAGCCTGTGACGCGCACGAAGCTGCCGAGGCTAATCAGGAATACGGTTGTGATTGCAGCCGCCAACGCAAGTCCCAACAGAGTCTTGCGGTAGCGGAGGGTGGCGGCGGATGAGCTGGTCATTATGTGGTCGTCTGCCCATGCGGGGCACGGTTGGGATGGTTGCTGTAATAGGCGGCTCGTGAGCGGCGCGTGTCCTCTTCATCGCGGCGGACGGCAACGATAAACAGGCCGGCAATCGCGAGGAAGTACGGCGCGATGCCGCCAACCCACATGATGAGCCCGCCGATCTGCTGATCGGTCATGGCGTCGATACCCCACAGTGGGGTCTGGCCGATGTACGGCTCATACCAGGGAACTGCCGCGAAGGTAAGCATTGCGGCCAATGGGAAGGTTAGCGATAACGCCATAACGACGATGACTAGCCGACCCAGATACGGGAGCTTTCCACGGATGGGGGTTGGGTCGATGATGGCCCACCAGAATATTGTTGCGGCAGTGATGAAGCTGGCGTGCTGGCCAATATGCGCGAGGTCATTGGTGACGGCAGCGGCGTAGGCTGTGGGGACATGCCATGCCCAGATAGCGGCTACGAAGATGGCCAAGCCAACGAGGGGATGGATGAGAACGTGAAAGACGAGACGAACCTGGGGCGCTCTTGCGAGTTTGATGACGGTCAGTCGTCGGATTCCGTATCCCATGCCGCGCACGACAGGAAGAACAGGCGCGCCGAGCAGAATCAGTGGCACGGCAACGTGCGTCAGGAGCATGTGCTGGGCCATGTGGAAGGCAAAGAGGCGGCCTCCGAGGGTATCTATGGGGGAGATTAGTGCGAGTAGCAGCAACAGCAGGCCTGTAACAAACGACGCGGCGCGCCAGTTTGTGACCACACGGACCTTGAGCGGCTTCAGTCCCCGCAGTCCCCGGATATAAGTGAGTCCGAGCAGGCCGACAAAGAATAGCGTGAGAGGTTCCCACGACCACGCCAACAGGTAATCTCCGGCGTCATTCATGCCGCAATCCTACGCCATTTGACAGCGCGCTGAGGATATGGGGATGCGCTGGGCTGACCAAGGCAGTTGGGCCGCCGCAGCGGGCGGGGCGATCCTACTAGTTAGAATCGCCGCTGTCGTCGTCCGGCGCCCGAGACGCCAGAAACGCGAACCCCAAGAGAAAGACGAGCGCAAGACCGAGCGCGACCGGAACCGAGTAGTAGACTTTTTCGCCGGCCAGCGTGACATAGTCATGCGGGACGACGGCATAAAGGAGCAGGCCGATGGCAACAATCAGAGCGATGGTGACGACGAGCGAGACGACCGGCAATAGAATCGGCACAAGAAGGCGATCCCGCACGTTGCTGGTCTGTGTCTGTTCGTCGTTGTGCGCCATGTCTGCCTTGCCTTCTTCCGGGTCTTTCAATCAGTCTTTCGTGCCGTCTCTCATGGAAGCGTGAAGTTCTCAAAGAGCGCGACCAATGCCAACAGGACGGCTATCGCAAGGAAAAGGCCGCCGAGAAAGAGCGCCTGGTAGAGTTTCGCGTCGAACTTGAGGTGCATGAACCAGCCGACAACAAAGGCAAACTTGACGGCGGACAGGGCGAGCAACGACGAAATCAGAAAGACGGTAGGCACTTCAATGATGACGATGGCCACCTCAACGATCGTGATGACCGTGAGGAGAATCGCAACGTTGATATAGGTACGCGGAGTCGGGTGATCTTCCGTGTGGGCCTGTTGCTCTGCTGTCGCCATGCTGTCTTTCCTCGCTTTGCGTTTCTCTTGTTCCGTCCTACGACGGGATGAGATACACCACCGTAAAGATGACGATCCAGACGATATCCACGAAGTGCCAGTAGAGTCCGACCAGCTCAACCGTCAGATGATGTTTGGGCTTCAGTCGTCCCATATAGGACGCGCCGACAAGCGTCAGGAGCATGAACACGCCAATTGCGACGTGCGTCCCGTGGAACCCGGTCAGCACGAAGAAGCTTGTACCAAAGACGCTTGTTGTGAGAGTCAGCCCTTGATCAACGAACAGGTTGAATTCGTAGAACTGGCCACCGAGGAAGACGGCGCCCTGCAGGGCCGTGGCGAGCAGCCACAGGCGGGCCTGACGAGAGTTGCCGCGCTGTAATGCCGCGAGTGCCAGGACCATGGTCAGCGAACTCATCAGGAGCACGAAGGCGCTGACAGAGGTGTACGGGATGTCGAAAAGTTCCGGTCCCGGTCCGACGGGCACGTTGCTCCGGTAGACCATGTAGGTGGAGATCAGCGCGCCGAAGAAGAGGCAGTCCGACGCCAGGAAGACCCACATGAGGATCTTCCGATGGTCAAGGCCCGTTGTGGTGTAGTGAGCCTCAGCCTGTCCCATTGTCGCGTCGTGTGCCACGTGCGATTCCTTTAGCGTTTCCTGTGCAGTCTCGTCGTTGTTTTCGTGTCAGTCCGTCGGCTCGAAGATCCAGCCGTAGGAGCCCCAGAGGAGGAGGACTATGCCAATTGCGCCGGCTGCGTAGCCAAGCGGGGCAGCCATCTGATAGAGCAATAGAGTGAGGCCCAGGGCGAAGATGCCAAGCGCACAGATCAACGGGAAGTAGGACGGGCT
This sequence comes from Dehalococcoidia bacterium, assembly GCA_965207115.1. Classification (GTDB taxonomy): domain Bacteria; phylum Chloroflexota; class Dehalococcoidia; order UBA6926; family UBA6926; genus VXMO01. The sequence goes on from CBDBLR010000003.1 coordinate 984,187, forward strand.
GGGCATATGGATGTCGTGGTGCTCTTCGTCGGCCTCATGGGCGCCACCGGCGGGAACGGGAGGCGGAGCGGCGTGCTCCTCGTCCGGATACTTCTGTTCCCACAGGGCATCACGGCCATGGACGACGGGAATCTCAGCGAAGTTATAGTGCGGCGGCGGAGACGACATCGCCCATTCAAGCGTGCGGGCGTCCCATGGATCGTCACCAGCGACCTCGCCACTGCGAGCACTGCGGAGGGCGTTGTACACGAACAGCCCGACACCGGCAATCATGAACAGCACGCTAAGTGAGGCGACCAGGTTCCAGAGGTCCCATCCCATTCCTGATGGGAACGTAAAGTTCCGGCGCGGCATTCCGACGAGGCCCACATAGTGCATCGGGCCGAAGGTCATATTCATACCGATAAAGACAAGCCAGAAGCTCCACTTACCCAGGTACTCACTCATCATGCGGCCGGACATCTTGGGGAACCAGTAGAAGATGCCGCCAAGGATGGCCATAATCGAGCCGCCAAATAGTACGTAATGGATGTGGGCAACGATGTAATACGTGTCCGTCTGTTGAAGGTCGGATGGAGCAGCTGCGTGAGTCATGCCGCTGAGTCCGCCGATGGTGAACAGCGCGATAAACCCGATCGCAAAGTACATCGGCGTCTTGAGCTGTATGTTGCCTCCCCATAACGTGGCTAACCAGTTGAATACTTTCACACCGGTGGGGATGGCAATGGCCATTGTTGTCGTTGCAAAGACTGCGTCCGGCACGGGGCCGAGACCGGCAGCAAACATGTGGTGCGCCCACACAGACCATCCGAGGAATGCGATGGTCAGGCCGGAGAAGACGACGACGGGGAATCCAAAGAGGGGCTTGCGAGAGAAGGTTGGCAGGATCTCAGAGACGATTCCCATCGCCGGCAGGATCAGGATGTAGACCTCAGGATGGCCGAACACCCAGAACAGATGCTGCCACAGGAGCACGTCACCACCACGCTCGAACACGAAGAAGTTGGTGCCGAAGAATCGGTCAAAGCCGAGTTCGACCAAGCCGATGGTGATGACCGGCATTGCCAAGGCCAGCAGGAAGGACGTGATGAACGCCATCCACGTGAAGATCGGCATCCGCATAAGCGACATGCCAGGGGCCCGCAGATTGATAATGGTTACGACGAAGTTGAACGCGCCGAGCAGCGATGACGTTCCCAACACAAGTAGGCCGAGGACGTAGAAGTCCATGCCGCTGGTGGGAGAGAAGGTCGTGTTGGTCAGGTTGGCGTATGCAAACCAGCCAGCTGCCGGGGCGGTCATTGTGAACCAGCCGAGGTTCAGGATGATCGCGCCAAATAGGAATACCCAGTAGCTGAGGGCATTAAGGCGAGGGAATGCGACGTCCCGTGCTCCAATCTGGAGTGGAACGATCCAGTTAAAGAACGCGACGCTGAGCGGCATGATGGCCAGGAAGATCATGGTCAGCGCATGCATTGTGAACAGCTGGCTGAACACATTGGCGCCGATAAGAGTAGAATCCGGCACCGCCAACTGGAGCCGCATGAGGCTTGCCTCGATGCCTCCGACGAGGAAGAAGAAGAACGCCGTAACAAGGTAGAGCGTACCGATCCTCTTGTGATCGATCGTCGTGAGCCAGCTCCAGATACCGGTTGTCCCGGTGGGTCTCTCGAGTAAGCCCCCTAGCATAGCCATCGTTATCTACTCCTTCAGCCTGCCGCCCGTTACTTCAGGCTCTCGAGGAAGAATACGAGATCATCGAGCTGTTGGTCAGTGAGATCAAGGTCCGGCATCTCCGTGCCGGGCTTGACGTCCGGCGCATTATTGAGCCAGCGCTTAAGGTTTTCAGCCGCCGGATCACGCTGCATGAAGTCCGGGTCGGTCGGAACATCCTCGAAGAATGCGCCCATGTTCATATCAGCCGGGCCCTTGTGCAGCGTGTTGGCTGCGATGGTGACGCGCGATCCGAAGTGCGAGAGATTGGGACCGGTCACGCCGATTGCCAACTCATACTCGTCCTCATTCGCGCCTTCAATGGTGTGACAGCCGCGGCAGGCATTCTGCTGGAAGACGACCCAGCCCGCATCCATTGCCGCCGTCCTGTCCACCGCCGGTTGGCGCTCATTCTCAGCCCACGCTTCGTAATCGGCGGACTCGCGAGCGAAAGCGACGGTGCGCATAAGGGCGTGTGAATCTCCACAGAATTCCTTGCACTGCCCTGCGTAGACGCCGGTTTCTGTTGCGTTCAGCCACATGCGATTGACGCGGCCGGGCACGACGTCACGGCTGCCCGCAAGGCGTGGAACGGAGAAGCTGTGAATGACGTCATTCGACGACAACTTGAGGTTGATGACGGTATCGACGGGGATGTGCAGCTCATTGGCAGTGATGAAATCAAGGTCGCCGTTCTCATCGAGATAGCGGTACTCCCACCACCATTGGTGGCCGACCACTTCAATGGTGAGGGCGGGGTCATCGGCGTACTCGGATGGCGCGTCATAGGTGGCGCCGATGCCTGCAACCGTTGGGATGGTGATGGCAATGACTATCAGAGAAGGCGCAATGGTCCACCCAATTTCGAGGGGGGTGTTGCCATGGGTCTGGGGCGGGACGTCACTTTCGTGGCCGCGCCTGGAGCGGTACTTGAGGACTGCGATGGTCAGGAAGCCCTGAACACCAATAAAGATGACAACGGCGATCCAGAATACAAAGAGGAAGAGATCCTGCTGGCTCTGAGCAACATCACCTGCCGGGTTGAGCGTGCTCTGTGGCAACGCCAACTGGCAGCCTGAGAGGAGAACGACGGCCATGAAAACCGTCAGGACTCCTATTAGTTGGGTACCTTTCCCCATTCGGTTGAGCCTATCCAGAGCAATACCTCAACAGTTAGTGTTTGGTCGTATCAACGACATTGCGAGTCTATCTGTCAGCGCGAATTTGTGTCAAGCGTCACAATCGAAAAGAGCAGACCCCTATAATGGCCGCATGGACGTTCGAGTGAGGCTGTTTGCGGCACTGCGAGAAGCAGCAGGCGCTTCGGAAATCAGCGTTGAAATTCCGGAGGGCGAGCCGGTCTCGCGCCTGCTGGGCGAGGCGCAGCGGCAGCATCCGGCGCTGGCGAACCGTTGCGACGGCGTTGTCGTCGCCGTCAACCAGGAATATGTCGATCAGTCAACGATTATCTCCGCGGGCGATGAAGTCGCGCTGATTCCGCCGGTGAGCGGAGGAGCCATTTCGGAAGCGGAGGCCGTGCAGGTTGGAGTGACTCCTGATCCGCTGGACGCCTTAAGGATTGCGGAGTCGCTCAAGACTTCGTCCGATGGCGCGGTGCTCACGTTTGAGGGCATCGTGCGGGACAACAACCTAGGGCGGCACGTCTTGTTCCTTGAATACGAGGCCTACCCGGAGATGGCTGAGGGCGTACTTCGGAAGATTGGGCGCGAGACTATCGAGGACTTCGCTATTGGCAGCATCGCGCTGTGGCATCGGACAGGGCGGCTTGAGATTGGAGAGACCTCACTGGTTGTGGCCGTGGCCTCGCCACACCGGCGCGCGGCCTTTGACGCGTGCCAGGAGGCAGTGGAGAAGGTTAAGGCGCTTGCGCCGGTCTGGAAACGCGAGGTGTGGGACGGCGGCTCCGAGTGGCTACGGGGCGCGGGATAGGGTCTCCTCTTACTTATCGCTACCCGCCTCATACAGAACCGAGGCGACTTCCCGGATACGGGACAGGCTGGCAGACGCGTAATCTGTGGCCTCATAGCGCTGAATCTGCTGTTCCTTGACATGCAGCTTTTCGGCCAATTCTCTTTGGCTTAGGCCACGGGCAATGCGGGCCTTTATCAGGACATCCGGCAACTGGGCGATGAAGTTGAGCTGAACAGGCTCAAAATGACCTGCTTTCAAGGAATCATATTCCTGCAGTTGATCCTCCAAGTCAGCCAGTTGGCTGCGAATGGCATCTTCCTGCGCCTTGGCAATCAGGGGGTGGGCAACTGGAGGGCTTTGCTTGAGGTTTTCAAGCGTCCTGGCAAATCCCTCCGCCTGTGTCTTTGTCATTCTGTATTGCCGCTCATTCTTGATCATTCCAGGCCCCCCAAATCTATGGCCACAATTCCCTTGCGCCTTCCCGTTTCCCTATCCGTCTGAAAGAAATCCAGGAAGGACCAACCACCTAAATTGGCGACCGTCGCCGATGGGAACATCTCCCCCATGTACTTCGCCTTCTGCGCTGCCCGTTCCCTCATCAAACGTGAGAAGCACCGGGTCTAGAAGCTCCGGATCAACCCCGGACTCGTCCCAGCAGGCATCAAAATCATTTGGTTCCTCTTTCACGGAGACGAAACTCCCGTTGAGCCACACAGTCCTGCATCCGGCCGACTTGAGGTTCCGGAGCGCGGCCCAAAGCCCCACCATCAGCATCCGGCGGCGCACGTTGTAGCCATAGCGATCCACCAGTTCCTCTCAACTGCTCCAATGAACCCCCTGGGGCAAGAGGCCGTCCTCTTCAAAGGCAGGTATCATAACACAACAATATTATTGTGTTGATGGGAAGATGTCAAGGACTGAGGAGACAGCAGGTTTGTCTAGATGAGGCTCTTGCTCATGGTTACGTGCTCAATGCCGGCTTCCATGAATGTCTCGCCGTGTTCGGTGTAGCCCGCCTGCGCGTAGAAGTCCTTGACGTAGGTCTGGGCGTGGAGGAGGGACTGAGCAAAGCCGCGTTCACGGGCCGCATTTTCTAGCGTCGCGAGAATCCTGTCCCCGATTCCGCGCCGCCTTAGGTCGTGCCGCACGGCCATGCGGCCAATGCGGCACGTCTCTTCGCCTTCGTCCGTTAGCAAGCGGCCTGTACCGACAACCTCATCCCCGATAAACGCAACAGCGTGGACGGCGGCATCATCGCGTCCGTCCCACTCCTCGTCGACATCCACGTTCTGTTCATCGATGAAGACAACGCGGCGGAGGGCAAAGATCGCCTCCATATCATCCGCTTCGGCGATGCGGACCACGATGTCCGCCTCATCATCCACGTCAGCCCCCTGCCCCACCTGATCTGCGTTGATGATCTCATGGGCAGCCTGCATGAGCATTACACGCCGCTCGGTGGCAACCGACGATTTATCCATATACAGGCTGAGGGCCTGTTCAGGTTCCAGCGACTCAATTGCCATGCCGCGCTCAAGGCGGGTTCGGGTTCTGTCGGGCGCGTCGACCTGCACCATGACTCCCGAAACGACGTGCGCTCCGGCCTGCCGCAGCGCATTCCGAATGCGGATGCGGTCTATGTCGCCCGCGAGTTCAGTGGGAGCCTGAATCTCTACGCGAGCAACGGCGTCACGCACATCTGCAGCAGCAAGACGGGCAGCAATCGTTCCCATCACATCCTGCTCGCCTACGTGGACAGCGATCTTGACCGTCTTGAACGGGCGAGTCCACACGGGGTGGAACGACCACGCAGCGGCGCGGCGTCCGGGAGGCAGGCCGGGATCAATGTCCACCACACAGAAGCCCTTGTCGTCATTTTCCTCGGAGAAATCGACGCGGTGGAGACTGCCGGAATAGACGGCGGGCGGGGCGTCTGCAAGTAGTTGGTGGCGGTGAATGTGGCCGAGGGCGGCGTAGTCGATGGGATGCGCCTGGAACGCACTGGGCAGAAGAAGGTAGTCGTTGCCCATCATCATGCTGCGTTCGTGGCCGATAGTGGCCGTGGTGGCTGTGGCGTGTGCAGACAGAATGGAAGGCACATCTGGATCAAGCTCACCCGCCATTCGTGTGATCTCATTGCTAAGGAAACTCTGCATCCACTCATTGACCTCAGTGGCGCTCTTTCCGTGCAGCTCAGCGCGCGTAGCGGAGGCGCTGCGACGCAGCCACGGAACGGCAACAATCTGGACAGGGCCCGCGGTCGTCTCGATGCGGTGGACGGCGGGGCGAGAGGCGACGGTCACGTTATCAACTGCAAGCGCGTCAAAGATGTCCAGCGCAGTCGCCCTGCCCTCCGTGTTCGGCACGTCATGGTTTCCAGTGAGGAGAAAGACGGGGATACCGGCGAGAGCGAGGCGGCTGATGCGGCGTGCGAATTCCCGTTGGTGGGTTTGGGAGGGGTCCCTAGAGCGGTACGCGTCGCCGGAAAAGACGACGAGATCGGCATGGGGTTCGGTCAGAGCAAAGTCGACTAATTCGTCAAGGGCACGGAGTGCATCAATGAGACGCGACGGCATGCCCGTGTAGGTGGCGGCACGGTTGACGCCCGGAGCGAAGGATTCCGGCAGGACACTGAGTTCATCCGAGGTGATGGGGCGGCTGTGTGTCTCGACGCCGATGTGCGCGTCGGCAAAGTGGATGATTCGCATGGGCGCTTAGCCCGTTAGGCGGTCTTCCAGCAACGCGCCAAGCTCAGCGATTGGGAGGCGAACCTGCTCCATCGTGTCACGGTCGCGAACGGTCACGGCGTCGTCCTCCTCGACGGTCTGGAAATCGATGGTGACGCAGTACGGCGTGCCGATCTCGTCCTGTCTGCGGTAGCGGCGCCCGATGGATTGGGAGTCGTCATAGTCGGTCATCCAGCGTTTGCGGACAATGTCATAGACTTCCCGCGCCTTGGGCACGAGCTTCTCGTTGCGGGAGAGAGGGAGGACAGCAACCTTATACGGAGCAAGGTCACGGTGCAGCTTGAGCACAGTTCGGCTCTCTCCGTTCACCTCTTCTTCCGTGTAACCGTCAACGAGGAATGCCAGCAGGCAGCGATCAACGCCGCTGGCGGGCTCCACAACGTGGGGTATGAACCGCTCTTGCCGCTCGTCATCAAAGTACTCCAGCTTGCGCCCGGAGCTGTCCTGGTGCTGGCGGAGGTCAAAGTCGCCGCGGTAGGCGATGCCCTCCAACTCCGACCATCCGATGGGGAAGAGGTACTCAATGTCATAGACGGCGGCGGCGTAGTGGGCGAGTTCATCCTGATCGTGCTGACGAAAGCGCAGCCGCTCCGGGTTGATGCCGAGGTTCGTGTACCACTCCATCCGTTCATTGCGCCAGTATTCAAGAGAGTCAAAGCCGTTCTCAGGTCTGACGAAATATTCCATCTCCATTTGTTCAAACTCACGGGTGCGAAATATAAAGTTCCCCGTTGTTATTTCATTGCGGAACGATTTTCCTGTCTGTGCAATTCCAAACGGGATTTTCTTGCGCGTGGCGGTTCGCACGTTCTCAAAATTCGTGAAGATGCCCTGCGCGGTCTCGGGTCGCAGGAACGCGACTGCAGCGTCCTCCTCCACCGGCCCGAGGAACGTCTTGAACATGAGGTTGAACTGCCGCGGCTCCGTGAATTGGCCAACAGTTCCGCAGTCCGGGCACGTGTCATCCTCGATATGGTCGGCACGTTGGCGGCGGTGGCAGCTGCGGCACTCAATTAGCGGGTCGGAGAATCCGGCGACGTGGCCGCTTGCCTCCCAGACGAGGGGGCTTTGGATGATGGCGCTGTCAAGGCCGACGACATCATCGCGCTCCTGCACCATGGCCCGCCACCATGCATCACGCACGTTCCGCTTGAGTTCAACGCCGAGGGGGCCGTAGTCCCATGACGAGCCGATGCCACCGTAGATCTCGCTGGCGGGAAACACGAACCCGCGCCGCTTGGCGAGCGACACGATGGTGTTCATATCAGTCAGCGTCGGCTCAATAGTCACGTAGCGAGGCCTCCAACGGAATCTGGGCAATATTGCGCGGCGGGCATCGCTGGCAGTGCCAACGATGCTCAGTTATAAGGATACAGGAGAGAGTGTGGTGACAATGGGTTGTGGGCTAGTCAACTGCTTAGCACCGGATGGGCAATCCCATACCGCTCTGCCGCCAATTCAACGGTTTCCTGAATTAGATCGATGGGAACCACCGTGGCAAGTCCGGAGTTCTCCTGGACGATCAGCCTGGGGGTTCCGGTCTGCTCACTCAGAGCCACGTCAACAAACGGCTGATAGGCGGCCACAACGCCAATTAGCTTGGGATCAGGGCGCGTCTGGCCATACGAGAACATGGTTGGCTTAAGAATGACCGGGCCTCCGCTGTTTCCCGGGAAGACGAACGAATCTATCAGAAACTCCTTGGAGCGACGCTCATAGCAGTCTTGAATCCGGGCAATAACTCCCTGCCGCACGATCACGTAGTTCTGCTCAGCGCCGGCCAGTCCAAGTGGAAAGCCGAGCACAAATACCTCGTCTCCCTCTGAGACGGAGCCGCCCTTCATAGACTCAAGCCGTTCCGTCTGTCCGTTTCCGGTGAAGAATGCCATCTTCACATCTCTCAGGCCTTGCCCAAGTGAGTCTATTAGCAGAACGGCAACGTCAACGTCCTCGTCAGGATGAAAGATCCAGTGATCGTTTGGTCCGCCATCATTCGGGGGGAGGGGCAGAATCTTGGGAGCAGTCCCGGCGAGGGCATTGAATCGTATTTGTGGGCTGCGTATCCCCTTCACAACGTGCCGGTTAGTGACCAGATAAACGTAGTATCGGCCCTCATTCCTCGAGGGCTGACCATACAGGAAACCGGAGGCGGCGTACCGTATGTTTCCGTCCTTGTCCGGCGTCCCCAGCGCGACGACTTTGTCCAGGAATGTAGGTGGAATCAAGGACATTCTGGTTTCTCCTCATCAATCCGAGGCAGGTATTTCTACTATCAATTATTGCAAGAGGTAGCAAGAGTTGATTAGTCCGCATGAGGTGGGCGGGCGTTAAGGTATGTATCCGGGAAACGCGTATCAGATTCCCGCCTTCGCGGGAATGACGGAGGTTAGTCGAGGCCGCGTTTGTCGAGGATCTTGTCGACTTCACCTTCGCGGGCCTGGCCAATCATTTCCTTGACGCGGTCAGGCATCTCGATGCCCGCCTCGTCCATGCGTTTCTCAGCCCATCGTCCGATGTTTGACGGGTCACGCCAGTAGTCGTGGCCGGGGGCGTCGGGATCACCGGAGGCCTCGTGTCGAGAGGCAGTGGAGCGGACGTAGGCCGCGCGGGACATGACCTTTTCGGTCTTGTTGGAGCCGCAGTGGGCGCATTCCTGCTCCGTGGGCAACTCCTCCGGAATCACCTTATAGAAGGTGCTGGAGCGCTTGCCGCATTCGTTGCATGAGAATTCGTATATGGGCATTGTGTCACCGCCCTCTCTGCCGCGCCCTCATAACGCCGTTAATCGTACCCGTCATCGAAGTAGCCGTCATCCATGCCATCGTAATCGTCGTCGCTGGGCACATCATCAAACGCGGAGAGGCGGTCATAGTCGCGGTAGAGGTCTTGCCGTGAGCGCACGACAGCAACGCGTGAGACCTTGCGTCGTAGTGACGCGCCGCCGCAGTGATGACACGTTGGGTCACCGATGGGCGCGGAGACGGAGCGGGTAAAGACGCTTGTGTCCTTACCGCATTGCTCGCATTTGAATTCATAGATAGGCATGGCTTGGTCAGTCTAACAGAGGGGGTAGAGCCGCTCATATCCTTCGACAGGCTCAGGATGACATGCCCGCCGGGCTCAGGATGAGCGGGAAAGGGTGGGAATTGGAGAGTCCTTAGCGCGTGTCCTGGATGGCGTTCTTGTACCAGGTGAGCCGCATGAGCCTGCCACGCCGATCAAAGACGATGGCGACGATATCGATGCGTGTGTGCTCCGGGAGTTCCTCGGCTTCGTGGTGTTGCCTATAGGTTTCGATGAGTCGGGCAAGGCGATCGGCCTTGGTGGGAGTGACGGACTCCTCCGGAGTTCCAACGTTGGGCGTGGAGCGGCTGCGAACCTCGACGGCCACAAGAGTCTCGTCGATGACACCAACGATATCGAGCTCTCCGGCGCGGTAGCGGACGTTCTCCTCCAGAGTATGAAAACCCTCGGATTCAAGTTGTCGCCGGGCAAGGCTTTGCGCGTGCAGCCCGCGCCTGGAACGGGTGGTTGGGGCTGTGTGTCGATCCTTCTTCTGCACGGTTGAGTCCTCTGCGTATCCCTTATACTAATGTGGCCATTGCGCCGTATTCGGCCAGGAGGAAATTTTGGGCGAAGATTTTACCCATTCGGCCGTCATTCTTGCCTTGCAGTTGGGCATTATCCTTGTGGCGGCCAAGCTTGCAGGGGAGTTCACTGAGCGCGTTCTCCGACAGCCTGCGGTCATTGGGGAGCTGGTAGCGGGCATCATCATAGGCCCGTTTGCGTTAGGTGGAATAGAATTCAACAACGTTCCCCTGTTTGATCACATCGACTCGCTTTTCCCGCAGCCGGAGGCGGGAGCGGTTATTCCGATTCCCAAGACGCTGTTCGTCGTTGGGCAGGTAGCGGCCATCATACTGCTGCTCGAAACAGGACTGAATACGGATCTCAAGGCGTTCCTGCGGTTCGTGCCGCAGGCAAGCGTGGTTGCCATCGGCGGCGTGGTTGTTCCCTTTGCGCTGGGGGCATACGCGACTGTCTTGTTCGGATTCGCCGACTCTTTCTTCTCTGCCCCTGCGCTGTTTGTGGGAACCATCATGACCGCGACATCCGTGGGCATCACGGCCCGCGTCTTGGCTGACTTACTACGTTTGGACTCGCCGGAAGGTGTGACAATTCTTGGCGCAGCCGTTGTGGATGACGTGCTCGGGATACTGATATTAACAGTTGTTGTTGGCGTGACGGCGGGCGAGTCCGTTGGGGCGGCTACAGAGGCGGCCTCATTCGAATGGACTGAGGTGGCCGTGGTGGGCGCCAAGGCAATCGGCTTCTGGCTCGTGCTCACCGTCGGCGGGATAATGGGCGCGAAGTACATCGTCCGCGCAATCAACAGCATTCGCGTGGAGGGCGCGGCAATCGCGATCGTCTTCGGTATCGCGTTGTTTGCCGCGGCGTTGGCAGAGATGTTCGGGCTGGCGATGATCATTGGCGCGTACTCAGTAGGCCTGGCACTGTCTCAGACGGAGCTCCGTAATCAACTCCACCAGCCTCTGAATGGTCTCTACCATGCTATGGTGCCGATTTTCTTCGTGGTTATGGGCATGATGGTGAATGTTGAGGCAATGGTAGATGCCCTGGGGTTTGGATTGATCGTCGTGGTGTTGGCCATCATCGGCAAGGTGGCGGGATCAGGGCTGCCGGCATTGGCGGCGGGATTCAGCCGTATCGGGGCGTGGCGCGTGGGCGTTGGAATGGCGCCGCGCGGCGAGGTGGGGCTGATTGTGGCAGGCATCGGGGTATCGCAAGGGCTGATTGGGCAGGACCTCTTCGGAGTCGCGATCCTGATGACGATTGCGACAACGCTTATAGCGCCCGCCGTGCTGGTGCCTGCGTTCCGCAACAACGCCCCGGGCCTGCGCAGGGACCAGGCGACGGAGAGACAGGTTTAGCGAACTGAGCGGGGTATGATGAGGGGGCGCCGCAACGCGTAGTCATGCCCCTGTAGCTCAGCGGATAGAGCACCAGCCTCCGGAGCTGGTGGCCCGGGTTCGAGTCCCGGCAGGGGTATTTTTTGCCGCGGGTGAGCACTTAGTGGTTGCCGTATAGGAATTGTTGCAGGCAGAGTCGTCATGAGTGGGCGCAGATGACGGCGATGACAGCTGTCGTGCTCACTCTCCGTGAGCAACAGTCACAGATCCTCATTGCCATGCGCCCCTCCATTAAAGCCCCCGCGCCGATTGTCGCCGGGATCGCGGATGTCTTTGCCGCGCTCCCGCCACCTCTACGCCGGAGTGTCACCTTCGACAACGAGACGGCATTCGCGCGTCAGTCAGGACGTCGGCTCTCTCGAGGCCGGGATACTGAGAGAACTTTGGGGGTGCCTCAGCTTATGCCCGACGAAGCTGCGGCCTGGATTCCTAAGGTGCTTCCGGCTTGCCCATGCGGTAACCGATACGCGGCGCGGGAAATATGTACGTCGGGCTGTCGGCATTCTCGCCCAGCTTGCGCCGCAGCCGTTTCACGTAGGTTCGCAGGTTGCTCCGGTCTGCCGAGTACCCCAGGCCCCAGACTCGCTCCAACAGGTGATCGAAGGTCAGCACCAGTCCGGCGTTGATCGAAAGCTCGCTGAGCAGCGCGTATTCGGTGGGAGTGAGACTGACCGGCCGGCCGGCCACGCTGACCGTTCGCCTGGCGTAATCCAGGGTCAGATCCTCCAGCACGAAGGGGACGGGCGGATCATCTTGAGTCGGAGTCAGCTGTCGGCGCAGGGCAGCCCGAACCCGGGCCTTTAACTCGGTGGAGGAGAAGGGTTTGACCATGTAATCCATGGCCCCGGAATCCAATGCCTTGGCGATGACCTCCTGCCGCCCGTATGCGGACAGGAAAATCACCGGCGCTTCGCCTATGCCGAACATATCCTCCATCAGGTCTATGCCGTCGCTCCCCGGCAGCAGCAGGTCCAGCAGCACCAGTTGGGGCCGCTCCGACTCGTACAACCTGAGGGCCTCTTCTGGGTCCCCGGTGGCCAGGGGTGTGTAGCCGGCGCCGTTGAGAATGTCGCGCACGCTTCGCAGTGTCATCGGGTCATCATCCACGACGAGAATGCACCCTTGCTCTCTCGTCGCCTGCGGTGAACTGCCGGAAGGAAGAGACGTCCCGGTCGCCGCCCTTTCAGTAACGTCGGCCACGGGCAGGGTGAAGGTAAGGCGGCTTTCCTTTCCCTCGCCATCACTGTCTGCCCGGATGCTTCCGCCGTGGGCTTCCACGATCCCCTTGCAGATGGCCAGGCCCAGACCCGCCCCCGTCACCTCCTGGTCCAGGGCGTCATTGTCGAAGGGGGGAAACCCGCGGAACAGGAGATCAAGGCGTTCCGGCTCCACTCCAGCTCCCGGATCGGACACGGACAGCGCCACGACGCCATCCTCCTGCGCGCCCGTCAGCCGGATAGTGGAGGTCTCCGGCGAGCGCCGGGCCGCGTTGGACAGCAGGTTGCTCAGCACCTGGACGATACGCCTTCTGTCCGCCATGACCCACGGCAGGTCCGGGTCAAGGTCGAGGACGATATTTCTGCCCTGGCCGACCTCAAGGAAGGCGCTCCTTGCTTCGTTCACCAGGGCAGTGACGTCTGTCGGCTCAGGGTCAACCGAAAAGGCGCCGGTTTTGATGCGGGCCATGTCCTGCAATTCACCCATGAGATCCCGCATCCGGTCGGACTGGGATTCGATGATTCGGAGGAACCGCAGTATCTCCGCCTTTTCCAGAGAGTCCAGGGACTCCCGCAGGGTAACCGCGGAGCCCTTGATGAAGGTGAGCGGTTCCCTCAGTTCGTGGCCGACCAGGCTCAGAAATTCGACCCGCGCCTGTTCCATATCTTCCAGGTCAGCCATGTCCTGCATATTCACCACCAGGGTCTCCACCTCGTCCGGTCAGGGGGGGAGGGCTCGAAGCGGCATCTCATCCCCCGCCGGATCGCACGCCGCCGGTCCGGCCGCGGCTCCGACTATCCCTGGTCTTCCAAAACTGCCACCGAAGTGTCACCGAAAGCAGACTGAAATTCACAGGTAGTACACCAATGCTATGGTATTCTCCCTTTGAAATCAATACTTTGTCGCAATAACTGCGTCCCAATAATGCGTTTTCCAATATGAATATCGATACTTACCCAACATATGTATCGATACTTAGTCGCAGTAACAGCATAATACATCGCCCTTGAGAGACGCATGGCAAGCGCAATTTTGGACGGCGTCAAGACGGCGTGAAGATACAAAGGAATTTAACGATGAACACCACCAATGTTTCGCAAGTATCGATCAGGAAATCTGCCGGGATAGCCCTCGTCCTAGGCCTGCTCGCCGCCATTGCGGGGGCGTTCTTGCTTTATGAGACCGCACAGGCCCAGGAGGGAGCGGAGTACGGGTACGTCGACTTAGTAATGGCTTATGAATATGTCGGGGGTGAGGTTGCATACAGCGTTCAGAATAATGGCACCGCGACGGCCACCGGGGTGACCGTTTCATTTCTGCTTGAGGACTTGCATGCCCCTTCTCTCTTGAATAATTCCTCAATTAAAGACAGGAGGACTGTCGACAAGACCAACCAAAGGTTTACATGGCTGGTTGGGACTATACTACCGGGCAAGACCTCGGGTAGTTTGACATTCGCCACACAAAATCACTCCGGTCACACCATCGCGAAGCGGATCGGGGTCATAAACGCCACGGCCTCCTCCGATCAGCTTGAACCGCACCTATTGTTGGCCAATAGCGTCAGAAAAGTATATACATATGCTGACTTCGCTAGGAGCCCAACTAAGCACATGCGTGGCAACAGGCTGGCGCTCCTGCTGTCCGTAGACAACCTGCGGCCGGATGCCGGAGGCGACGTAAACTTCGACTTGACCGCCAGTAACCAACTGGATCCGGCTCTAGTCGAGGACATCAATCTCATCGCAGATGCAACGGTGAAAGTGGAATTGTCCAAGGGCCTGGAATTCAAGAGCGGCTGGACTCCGCCCGCAACGTTTGTGAAGTCAGGCAGCCAATCGGCGATCTGGTCCCCGCCGGACACGGACACTAAATCCTCTACTACAACAACTCCTTATGAACAGCAGATTGCAATAGAGACCCAACTGACCTCGGACAGCCTGGAGACAATCCCGCTGGAGGAGCGGTGCATCACCGCCCGGGTGACCGACCACATTCCGCCGCCCAGCGCGGATTACGCCCTGGGCAGCCTCAAGCAGTGTCTGGGGGATGACCCGCTGGTGCTCTTCGAGGGAGGGGAACTGGACCTGTTCACTCTCTACCCCTGCGTTGGAGTAACCCCAATAGCATACCCATGCCGAGACGACGGCGGCGATGGCACGGTGGACAACGGCATGGAAATGGTGGCGGGGTCAGACATCTCCGCGCCACGGGCCCAAGGCGTAGGCCGAAGCGACAGCGACAGTGAGGTCTATCTGAGGCCCGGGAGCGTGGTTGTCCAAGTCCAGGATCCCGGCGGGCGAGCCGTTACCAATGGCAACCTGGCATGGTGGACACGCCAGACTGAGGAATTAGCGCCAACTTTGAACAACAGCTCCCTGTCGTCTGCCGAATGGACTCAAGTGAGGTGGGAAATGGCCTCGGTCGAGCGGCCCAGCAATGGGCACGCCCATCTCTTCAATGAGCCTCAATCCTTTAAGATAGTCAACACGGACGACAAGACCCAGCACCCCGTAGGCGGCGGCTTAACCACTTTCGCCGCGACCCTTAAGGTAAAATTCGCGGTCGACGTCAAGTTCGACACTCTCGGTACCTACGTGGTTGACTTTACCCAGGAAACCAGGAACGACGATGGCATGAACACCGTGGATCACACCGCCACGGGCCGCTACACCTTCCACGTCGGCCCCGTGGCGGAGCTGGAGGTGCGGGACGGGGGGGCCGGGTCGTTGCCGCCGGGCCAGCGGGCCTTCAGCATCATGGCGGTGAACAACGGGCCGGACACCGCCCCCGCCGCCAGGGTGACGGTGACCGGCCTGCCAGTGAGCGCAGCCCTCAATTACACCGCCAGCCAGGGCGGCCTCGAATTCGACTCGGAGGCCGCCGACGGCGACGGGGCCTGGGTCTGGGACATCGGAGAGCTGCTGTCCAAGGAAGTCAATCAGGCCAGGACCGGCCGGGACGGGGAGACCCTGACCA
The DNA here is from genome assembly GCA_965207115.1 of Dehalococcoidia bacterium. Taxonomy (GTDB): domain Bacteria; phylum Chloroflexota; class Dehalococcoidia; order UBA6926; family UBA6926; genus VXMO01. Next base: position 999,767 of record CBDBLR010000003.1, read on the forward strand.
TCACCACCGGCGCCGCCAGCCAGGTCACCGCCGCCATCGCGAACACGGAGGACTACTCGGTGTGCATCGACAGCAGCGCCGCAGACGTGGACGCCACCGATCAGGCGGATTGCAAGACTGAGTCAGGCAACACGAACGCATGGCACGCTGCGGTCTGCGTGAACACCGCAGACAACGAGATTGACACGACCATCACCGTAGAAGCGACGTGCGACAGCACAACGGACCGTGCATGGACTGAAAACGTCTGCGCCTCAAGTGCTGGAGATGTCCTGGCACCCCACACTGAGGCAACATGTTTCGGCTGGCACAGCACGGCCTACTACGACTATGACGACGATAATGACGAGGCGGTCATCAGACGGGTGACCGGCGCCGGCGAGGCGCAACTGTCGGCCGCGCAGGTCCGCAGAGACCAAACGGTCGTCTCCGTCTCCTGGCCCGAAATCAGCAGCCTCAACCAACGCCCGGTGACCCACTACGAGGTAGCGCGGTCCATGGACGGCGGCAAGAACTGGAAGCTGCTCTCGGACCGCTGGCCCATAACCACATACTTCGACGCGGAGGCGAGCGCCGGCCCGAGCGTGCGCTACCGGGTACGGACGGTGAACGACCGGGGTCATAAGGGGACGTGGTCGGCCGGCATCGGCTCCGGGCAGTCGGCCAAAACGCCTGCCCAGCCGCAGAGCGTGACAGCGGCCACATCCAGCGCCAGCGCAATCGAGCTGTCCTGGGAGTCGCCGACGAGCGACGGGGGCTCGCCCATCACCGGATACCAGGTGCAGGTGTCGGCCACCGGCGAGGGAGGCTGGCGCAACGTCTGCAGAATCACCGACGCCACGGAGCTAACCTGCGAGCACACGGGTCTGAACGTTGGGACCACCCGCCACTACCGGGTGGCGGCCCGCAACGCCAACGGCCTGGGGCCGTGGTCGGATCCGCCCACGGTGGGTTCCACCGAGTTGGGCGTGCCGGACGCCCCGCGCAGCCTGAGAGTCCAGGCGATCCAGGCCGCATCCGGCAACGCTGTCCGGCTGACCTGGACCGCGCCGACCAGGGACAACGGCAGCCAGATCGAGGGCTACGAGATCGAAGGAACCCTTGACGGCTCCAACTGGACCTGGCTGGACAACACGAATGGTAAGTCGGCAACGGACCTGCTGGACGACGGGTCAGTCCTGTGGTTTGAACCCGGGCAAACGCGCTACTACCGCGTCAGGGCGTTCAACGAAGTCGGCGACGGCCAGTGGTCCAGCACCGCCAGCGCCGCCACGGCAACGGCGGTGCCCGAGGGGATGTCGGCGTGGGCCCAGCCCAACGGCCAGAACGCCATAGACATCTTCTGGTGGGAGCCTAGCCTGAAGGGCGCAGCGACAATCAGCAGCTACGAGGTGCAGGTGTGCGTCCCGCCGAAGGAATGCACCGCCGGCAACGACAGCGACTACTCGCGGGTAGCCAGCCCCTCGGGCACAACGCTGTCCTACACGCACACCGGGCTGCAGCCTGGCGATGAGCGATACTACCGGGTGCGGGCGCGCAACAGCGCCGGATGGAGCGAGTGGTCATGGCCGGCCTCGGCAACCACGCTGGATCTCGGCCTCGCCTCCGGCGCCGGATTGCCCAGTGCTCCGAGGCTGACGGCCCGAGCCAACGGCTCGTCTGAGATCAAGCTGTCCTGGACGGAGGCCGACGCCCGGGGTTCCGAGATTGAGTCTTACGAGCTCGAATTCTCCGACGACGGCCTGTACTGGGACAGGCTTGCCTATAACTGGCCCGACCAGACGGAATACCTTCACGAGGGGCTGGACGGCGGGACCAAGAATTACTACCGGGTACGGGCGCTGGTCCTGCACGAGGGTCGCCACATAGGCGGTCAATGGTCCACCGTGGTGAACGCCACCACCGTCGCCGGAGCGCCGGCGGAGCCATTGTCGCTGAGCGGCGAGGGTGTGGCCCAGGCGTCCGACGACAGCCAGCACGACCATGTTGAACTGACCCTGAAGATACGAGCGGATTCGACGATCACCCGCTACCAGGTGGAGCGCAGTATCGACGGTGGCAACTCGGGCTGGGAACGGGTGAGCGCCAGCGTATCGGCCACCACCACCGAAGATTGCACGATCGACGGTACGGAGACCAAGTGCGATACGGTCACTCTGAAGGACAACACCAGGAACCTCTACCCGGGCACCTACTACTACTACCGGGTGGCGGCCGTCAATTCGAAGGGAATCGGCCCATACGCCTATGGGGATGCCCAGACCGCCGGCGATTGGGTTCACGCGCCGACCAGGCCCCGTCTGCTGACCCTGAGCAACGTGAGCCGGACCGCCGCAACGGTCACCTGGATTGAGCCGGAGGACAACGGCGGCGTGGCAGTGACGGGCTACGAGTACCAGGTGTTGCGCATCTGCGGGGCCGGCGAGACGGAGGACTGCGGCGACTGGCCAGTGGACGAGAACGGGGACGACGAATTCAAGACGACCACGGGCAAGTCGGTGCGGCTGAGCGGCCTCGAGGCCGGGGGAGGGTACCACTTCCGGGTGCGGGCAGTGAATGTAGCAGAGGACATTACCGGCAAGGGGAATTGGTCGTTCGACATCTACATTGACCTGCCGGACAGCTAGGGGGCAGCCGGACGAAGAGAGGAGCGGTGGCAGTGGAGCCGGTGACCATAATGGACATGCCGACCTGACCAGCACCAGGACTGGCGCCCTTGGCAAAGAGTCGCCAAAGCAGGGAGCCCAGCGGCTCCCTGCTTTACTTTCGGGACGCACTTCGCTGTGTTGCCGGAAGACCACTATTCTGGACTCCCCAGGTTTGAATCTCCCAGCGAAGAGTTAGCAATTCGGTACTCTCAGGCCCGCGGCTGAGGGGCTCGAACTCGGAAAGTCCCGCGGCTGTCACTGTCCGTGAGTCGGCGTGAGCGCCCACTTTGGTAGGAGAGTCCCGCCCCGCCCACTCCTACCCCTATTCAGCTCCACCGCCAATGGGAGAGTTCGCAAAACAGTCCTCGCAGGTGTATTTTTTGCTTCGGGTTTGATTGGTTGAGCCAGCTTTTCGGCTCATGTCGGAATCACTCCGTGGACCTCCGGAGTATGTTCGCGAGCGTGTTACTGGAGTTCAAGGCCGGCTGTAAGAGGCTGTGTTACATCAACGGCAGCACGCCTCCCTAAACTACGACCCGCCCCATACTCGTATACTTTCACGAAGGCGGGATTCCATATCCTTAGTCTGCGACTGGTCGGATGCCCACTCACCGGCAAAAAGCCGGCGTGAAGGCGGAGAGGGCAAGTATGGAGATATTACAGGCAAGGCTGCGATTAGCGCGCGGCGTTGGGCTGTTGCTAATGCTGGTATTGTCCATCGCCGGATTTATGTTGCTGATCAACATCCTTGCCGACCCTGTTTCGACTGCCCCTTCGGACCCTCTCGCCGAACGACAGTCTGACGGCGAATTTGTCCAGCTGCCCGGCAACTCTTCACTCTTTTCAGTCGCAGTCGCCGTCGTCGCCATCATCATTGCGATAGTCGCCCTGGTCTCAATAGCGCGTCCCCGCCCATCGCTATCCACAGACCCGCCTGTATCCGACGGCAGTACTCCGATTTCCCGACGCGCGCGGATGATTCCACTCGCTGCCGGGCTTGTTCTTGCGCTTCTCATAGCGGGCGCAGGACTCTACCTCGCCTTTGCTGAATCATCACCTCTGCTTCAGGCCGGGGCTGAACAGCAACCGGGAACAACGGACGGAAACACTGACGGTCACCAGATGTACAGAGAATGGATTGCGCCCATCGGCGTTATCGTCCTTGCGGCTTTCTTCTTCTCCGTCATCCTGATCGGGTTCCTGAAGCCGCGCCTCCTGTTTGTAACGCTGGGCACATGGCTGGCGCTCAGTCTCATTTTTGGTTTCTTTTCATCCTCGTCCCTTGCAGGGCTCATCCTCTTTACGCCGGTTACGTCGGCGCCTGTTCCGGACGCCTATGCCAGCCAGGTTGGACAACACAGAACGGTCGACCTGCCCGGCCAAAGCGGCGACGGTTCCACGCCGGGTGATCCTGACGAAACCGACTCAGCAAGGAACGATGTGGTCAATCCGAACAACCGCGGCGGGGGCGACACAGCCGGTGAGACGGGCCAGAGCGCTAACGCTGCTGAGGACGTGCTCATCCAGAATCTGGAATCATCTCCGGATCCCGATGTGCGCGCCGAAGCCGCTGCGGGGCTAGGGGACCATCAGAGCGGGAGGTCCCTCAAGACTCTTGCCACGGCTGCAGTAAAGGATCCCAGCCGTGAAGTTCGGGACGCGGCACTAGAAAGTATCGCCGAGTGGTCGCTTGAAGACCTCATCGAGATTCTCAAGAATCACCCTGACGATGATGTTCGGCAGGCCGCCGCCTCAGCGCTGGGCCGTATAGGCGATGTGAGGGCGGTTGAGCCGCTCATGGATGCACTTGAATCTGATGGCGCGGACAACGTTCGGGCGGAATCGGCCAAAGCGCTCGGCAGCCTGGGAGATGTTGCTGCTGTTTTGAGCCTTATCGACGCTCTGCGGGATGACGTGAATTTCAAGGTGCGTGAAAATGCAGCGCGAGCATTGGGGCAGTTGAGAGATCAGCGAGCAGCCACCCCCCTGAAAGATGCGCTCGCAACAGATTACTCCGCTGATGTTCGGGAGGCAGCGGCATGGGCGCTCGGGCAGCTGACTCCTCCCGAAGCACTGCCACAACTTCTCCACTCTCGTGACCACGATCCGTCACGCAGCGTTCGCGACGCGGCAAGAGCTGCGCTCTTACGGTACTCAATCAGCGACTTAATCGACACGCTGTTGAACGAATCGTCTGATAAGGTTCGTGCCGCTGCCGCTCGCTTTCTTGGCGAGCGTGGCTTTTCGAGAGCTATCCCACCCCTGTTCCAGGCTCTGAATGATAGTGAGGAATTGGTCAGCGACGCTGCCTACGAGGCACTGTTGGAGTTCACCGGGGTGTCGCAGCTTGAGACCGGTGGTCTTGTCGCGGAAAGGTCAGAGAATCTCTATTTCGGCGGACCAATTAGCGCGTCAAGAGCATCAAGATCGGGGATGAGCCTCTCTTCACCGTCACCGGCGCCGAAAACACTTCTTTTCTGAGGTCGGGAGTAGGAGAGAGCTTTGACGGTGCGCGCTGGTCACAGACAAGAACTGATCGCCTCGATTACACACGTTCGACTGTGCTGGCCTATGACGTGTTTCCCGAAGCGCCTTTCCTCTACTTAGGCAATTCGCTTACTGAATCAATCACCGTGTCTCCCGAGCCCAGCGCATCCCGTTTCGGCCCAGGGGTATTGCCCGTGCCGTACCTTGACCGTTCAGTGACGATGGACGGGACATTTGACACTGCCGCTGGCCTCTTTATGGGAGACAGTCCCGTTGCGGAATACGAATTGACATCAACCTTGCCCAGGTACCCGGAGGGGCAGCTAAACACAGCAGTCCCCGCCAATGACGCCCCCACCTTGCTCCCCGAGAATCTACCGCAACGAGTTGTCAACCTGGCCCGGGAGATTACCGCGAACTACTCAACACCGTATGCCAAGGCGAAGGCGATTGAGACGTACCTCAGGCAGAATTACACATACGCATTTGCGGGACCGAACGACGCGCCTATTCCAGACGGGCATAACCTTGTCGATTGGTTCCTGTTTGAGAGTCGCGAAGGCACGTGCGGCAATTTTAGCAGCGCGTTTGCCGTTCTTGCGGCCTCCATCGGCCTCCCTGCCCGGGTCGTAACAGGGTGGGCAATAACACCGACGCCGGATTCCCAGATTATCTATACCGATCAGGCTCACCAGATTGCCGAGGTTCTCTTTGAGGACTACGGCTGGGTTCAATTTGAACCAACTCCCGGCGGTGCAGGTCCGGCAGGCAGAGCCGGCGAGAGTTTTGCGCATGACCAGGCGGAAATGGGCGAGCTCGCGCGGCTACGGCAACTGGCGGAGGAATTTGCCGCTACGAACAACCAGCAAGCGTTGAGAGAGCTTGAGGAAGCCGGCGCGACTGTCGAGACCCTGGAGAACGGGAGCCGTCTCGTAACTCGTGACGAAGTTGCTTTGTCCACGACTCCAAGCACGACGGCGGATCAATGTGAGGGATTAGTCTATACTCCGTTGTTCACGGTCACGGGAGCACGAGATACCGGATACCTGGTGACGACGACCGGCGACGTCTATCTCGGTCACGGATGGCGCCAGTTGGACCCGGTGGCCCTCGACTATGGCAGAGACGGATCAGTCCCGGATTTGGTTCGAGATTCATTCGAGGACGGCCGAGAACCATGGCGCAATCTCGCCGAGTCTCGTATAGAACCGATTCTCCTTGCTCCCGACGACAGAGACTTCAACAACGACTCAAGCATAAGAATCCAGGTTGCTCCATTAGGCGATTCCGGCAGAGTGCCCGCCGGAGTAGTGCCGGTTTCACGACACCTCAATCGCATAGGGGTTGACGGTTCATATCGGCCCTTCAGCGGTACCTTTGAGATGGATGACCCAGCGTTGGGCTACCAGTGGTGGTCGATACTCCCGCGACCGAGCGAAAGAGAGCTCCAGATGGCAAGGACTATCGATGACCCAACGTACACTCAGCTGCCAGATGACCTCAGTGAGCGCATACATGACCTCGCTCGGCGCATCACCTCAGGACACCGGACGCCATATGCCAAGGCCCGCGCCATCGAGAGTCACCTACGTAACAACTACGCATACGTGTTTGGCAAGGACTCAACTAAGCCTCGACGTCCGGCAGGGTTTGACGCAGTAGAGTGGTTCCTCTTTGAGACACGGGAAGGGACGTGCGGTCAGTTCAGCAGCGCGTTTGCCGTCCTGGCAAGATCAGTGGGACTACCCGCAAGAGTCGTGTCCGGCTGGATGATTACGCCTACCTCCGGCACTCAGACAGTTGGATCCGATCAGGCGCATCAATGGGCTGAAGTCGCCTTTGAGGGCATTGGCTGGATCACATTTGAAGCGACTGCTTCGGGCGGAGCGCCATCACGCGTTCAATCCGATGGGCCGCCTGAGAGGCGATCAGAGATAATCATCGAGGCCGGACCCAGAATCCTGGCGACCGTGACGAATATCACATCGTGGCCCCGTGAAATCGAACGGGGAAGGCCGTTCAATATCGGCGGCACCGTGCGCACGCAGGGCGGGGCGAATGTCAGCGACATGGAGGTCGAGATCTTTGTGAATGAGATCAAGGCCAATGGCGGACTCCGTGTTGGCTCCGGCACCGTGACGAACGGCCGGTATCAGATCCAGATAGAGATTCCTCCCTCCATTGAACGCGGCAGATACCAACTTATTGCCCACGCCATTGGAAATGAGGATTACTACGAATCGTGGAGCGACCCTGACATCGCCGTCTTTTCACAGAGCGGCCTTGTCTTCTCCGGCCCGCAAGAGGTCGACGTGGGCGTAGAAGCATCCTTCCAGGGCCGTGTGACCGAGGACACAGGCGCAGGCGTCTCCGGCATCCCCCTACAGATCCTGATCGACGGCAGCGCCCTACCCACGCAGCGCACAGCAAACGATGGCAGTTTCAGTTTTTCCAACACGTTCCTCCAACCGGGCAACCACTGGGCGGAGGTCAGGTTCAGCGAGAACAATTACCTCAGGGCCAATTCAGCGCGAATTAACCTGGAGGTCGTCGTGCCCACCGCATTGTCTCTTGACGTGCAACCGCAAGTGCTAGTGGGGCGAACGTTCATCATTGGGGGAAGGCTCCTCGACTCCCGCGATCAACCTTTGGCGGGCAGGTCTATCGGTGTATCCGTCGATAGCGGGGACACTATCTGGGCAACCGCCGGAGCCGACGGGCGATTCCAGGTGGTGCACACCTTGGAGACATCCGGAGAGTTCACCATTGAGGCTGCCTTCACAGAGGCTCGGCCTGTGCTGGGTTCTCACGCCTCCGCTTCTATAGTCGTCCTCAACGAGAGCGTCCTGACGTTTGAGGGGCCGTTAGAAGTGCTGGCGGGAGACACGGTGTCATTCTTTGGCAGCGTCTCATCACCGACCCTCGACGAACCGGGGCCGCTCGAAGTCGAAATCCTGGGCGCTGAGGGCGCCGCCATCCAAACAATTACAACGCAACCGGATGGGACATTCTCGTACGAATCCCCGCCCATGCCTGAAACAGGCCCTCGCAGCCTGACTGCCCGCCTTGCTGAACAGGCCACGCTGACTGCCAGCGCGGCCAGCGTGTCTTTCTCAGTTGTACACGGGACCATCCTTCAGGTTGATGGCCCGGCTATCGCCACGTTCGGTGGAGAAGTCGTGATGACCGGATCATTGCGACGGAGTGATGGTCAGCCCATCGCCGAAGCGCCTGTTCAGGTCGGTACGGAAGCCGTTCTCACCGGCGATGACGGCACGTTCAGCTACACCATTCCAATCCCCTCTTCGCTTGGGAGCGGCGCGATTGAAGAGCGGATAGGAATCCAATATAGCTATGCGGGAACGGAGCACCTGGCATCCGCCGAGGGCAGCCGTTCAATCGTCATTGGAGTGCCGCGCTTGACTGCGGATCGCCTCGCACCTGTCGCCCGTGGCGATGTTGCGGAGATCCGTGGGGCAGCCTTTACGGGCACACGGCCGATGCCGGACGCCTCCGTTTCTCTACCCTCCGGCCTGCAGGATACAACCGGACCAACAGGAGAATTCCTCATTAGTTACCCCGTGCCGCCGGACGCTTCGCTCGGCCCGCGCACCTTCACCATGACTCTCGATGAGCTCGGAGTAGACATCCCAGTCACGCTCGATATCCGCTCGGCCACTCACGTTGTGGCAACACCACTGGACGACATTCGACCCGGTCGCGCGGCGTTAATTCAGGCAGCTCTCTACAACGACTCCGGCGTGGGAATACCCAATGCCCCGCTCCGCACAAGCACAGGCCTCACCCTCACGACCGACCAATTTGGCATTGCCCAATTCGAAGTTGCGGTTCCAGATTCCGAAACTTTGCTCGCATTGCCCATCACGTTCACCTACTCCGGCAACAACGCCAACATGCCTCTCAACTATTTCCTCGCTTTGCCTGTCACCCCGCCATCCTTTAACTGGCTGCTGTTTGTCGGTTTGCCTGTCCTCCTGCTCGCCCTGACCGGTTTGGCATTCAGCGCGTACCGGGTGCGTCTGGCGGGTGTTCCGGTTACTGTGCTGGACCCACGCCGCCCCCTGCCCTCCTGGGGCGCGCAGGTTGTGACCGTCCGGGCGCCCTTTCTTAGAGAACAGGACAGCGAGGATGAGGGACAAGCGCCGGAGCCTGTTGAGACACGCATCACGATAGAGCTCGGCGGCTCTGCGACGGAGACTCCCGGCGTTTACGGCATCTCAGAGGAAATCGTCATCATCGGCCGTCTCTATGACGAAGATGATGCCTCGCTAACGGGCATGGCAATTGAACTCAACGTCGCCGATCGCGAACCTGTTGAATTGGTGACGAACGGCGATGGGGAATTCCGCCATCTTCTTACAGCGGACGACTTTGGCGAATTCACTCTGTCCGCGCATTTCATCGAAACGCCGGACTATGTGGGCTCAGAAGCGTATGGGGCATTCCGCATCGTTGATTTTCGCGAGGAAATGGTGCGGCTGTTTGGCGCATTTGTCGAGTGGGCATCACAGTTGGATGTGGGCATCTCCGGGCAATCACCGCGAGAGATCGAATCCATCCTTGTCGCCGCGGGAATCCCTGTGGACCAACGTGCCCTGGATGAAGTGGTGACGCGCTTCGAGGAGGCAGACTACAGCGAGCACGACATCGCCCGCCGCCATTACGAGGCCATGTATAAGGCGTGGCAGATTGTGATCGGAGAATAAAAGCGTGCCCCTTTCGGGACTCCGCGTTCCACCACCTCCAGTGTTCCTGGCTCTTTTTGCGCTGGCCGCTCTGCTGCTTATGTTGGCCGGTCGGGATGTCGGCCCTCTTATCCCATGGCTTGTGGCCGCCGCCATAAGCCTTGCCCTGTCACGCGTCGTTCCGATTCTCGGCGAGCGTCTCGCCGCCGGCATAGAACCAGATGGCGCAGCAGCAGACCGGGGCACGCACCCCATCGTCCGGGCTATCGTCTGGAACGGTCCCCCAATGGGAGTAGTCTTCTTGCGTGGGGTAACCGTGGCCCTCCTCATTTCGACCGTGCTTGTTGCCATCGCGAACGCGCCAGCGATGGCATCACTTCAAGGCAGCGCGCCCTCCGGCGGAGACATCGCGCTGTTCTTCCGTGTGTTCGAGTCGCTTGCGTGGTGGTCATTTGGCGCGCTGGCGGCGCTCTCAGCAATAAAGGCTGCAAAGATTGCCTGGCCAATCCTCAACGAGACGATGCCTTTCCCCTTGGCGCGTCTTCTCGCGCTCGCAATCACGCACATTCTGCTGGCCAGAGACGGGGTATTCGATTCATTCCTGGGAATCCCGGCGTGGTTCCTCATCCCCATTGCCATGATGGTGATCGTGCCGCCGTATCTTGCGCGCCCATTCCGCCACCTTGCGTCCACGGCAGAATCACGTGCCGCCCAATGGCTCTCGCGCCTTGGAATCGCTCTTACCAGTGGGCAGCCACCCGCGCCTGTGCTCTTTCCCGGCGTTTGGTTAGCCCTATCCGGTTTTGAAGCCATCGATGCCGCTCGCTACATGGATTTCCTTGTGTCGCTGCCGCTCACCGGCTCTCTACAGGATCTTAATGGTTGGGCGCTGGCACTCCTTGGACCCCTGGTTGCCCTACGATTGGCTTCGACCCTCTGGCCACGAATGGGCGACATTCTCCCATCGCCGGTTGTGTACCTCGCAGTCTTTGTTGCAGCAATGATTCTGTTCTCTGAACACGGATTTCTGGCCGACACCTACGAATACCCGGCTGCGGGCCTGATGACTGCTTTCACATGGGCGCTGCTCTTCATGTATCTGGCGCGCGTGCTCAACAGAATCGCCGCCATTGAGACGACAGGACGCATAAAGCAGACAGCGTCAACTCTTGCATCATTGGCCGCCGCCGTCATGGTCGCCGTCGGGTTGACTCTGCCTGTCCTTGCGTTGCTTTCTGATATGCCCGCGGTGAATGCGCTACTTCTGGACTATGTCGAGACTGAGGAAATAGGCCAACTCTATCAGCCGTACTTTGCAGGGATTCACTCGATACGACACCTGATCGCCGTGCTGTTCTTCGTTGTCGCGCTTGCGTGGAATCTCCCTCGATCCACAGTTTCAGTCCCACGCTTCCAGGCCCGCCCGATGGCCATCGCCCTTGGGTTCGGCCTGGCAGGTTGCTTGGCGTGGATGCTTGGTCAGGGGCTCTCTACTCTCGGCTACGGCTATACGCTTGCGGGAACAGTCGTCGGAGCGGGTTTTCTTACACTTGCAGCCACGCAGATGGCATCCCAGCTTTCCGAGAACTCCAATTCCGTCTTCGCCGATGCTATCCGATGGTTGGCGGAGTCACGCATCAGGGCATTCATGCCCGGGGTATCTATCTCCATCTACATCTTGCTCCTCCGTCCTCTCATATATGACACCCTTGCCCTTGCTCTTGCCTATGAATGGCTTGCCGTTCTGGCGGCGGCAGCCGCAGGCATCCTTCGCCTGCGAAATCGCCTGCAGACCGAAATCACAGCTGTCGAAATCGGAGCGATACCATCGGTTGTTTGGGCCAAGCACGTACAGACCTTTGAAACACGCCCGGACCCACGGGCTCTGTCTGCATCCGCGTTTGAACAGCAATACGTCGACGACGCCGACTGGAGCGGCATCTGGCCGTACATGATGGGGCTGATGTGCAGGGAGGGCGTATCAGCAGACTCCATTCAGGCGGTAATGACCCCGTTGCGCCGGGGTCTTGAATCATCGTCACGGAGTCGCCGCAGTGGGACCTCGCGCCGTCGACGAGAGGAAGCCCTGCGGGAAGCGCTGCACATAGCTGACGAGGTTTTGGCCGATCGCGACGATTCGCCTTTCGCTGCGACGAATGATCAGCGCATTGATGAGTTGCTCGCGGAATTCATCGAATGGGGAGAGGAACCTGATGCGACCGCCGCCGCGATTGTGGCGGCGTATGAGAAACGAGGAGCGCGCGTCAATCACGCCGTCGAGGTAGCCTTCCAGCTTGTCAATGAAATCGAAACGCAGCCTCGATTCCTGGGAGTTCCGTTCCCATGGGGTGGAGGAATACAAAATGCTCATGAGAAGCGTGAGCGACTGACGGCTGCGATCCGTGAACACCTTTCGGGAAATCGCGATGTCCTGTCACTTCCTATTGTTCTTGTGGCCAACTCGATCTCCCTGCACCGCAACCAGGCCGGCGCGTTGAGCGGCTCCGACGAGATAGCCGTGATTGACGCCAACCAGGGTGTGGAGATCCTTTCGGAGAGCGGCCCCACCGTGCAGGTGCGGACAGCGCACAACCTCCGCGGCTACATCTCGCGGGCCCACCTTGTACGCCTTCCGATACTCCCGGCGGATGAAGCCGTCCTGCGAACTGAATATGCGACACCCGAGCCTGTCATCGAACATGATTGAGAGGATTCCGGGGTGCCCGAAACTGATTCTGACGAAGAGATGCGCGAGGAAGAGGCTGAGACGATCACATGAATGAGCAACGATTAGAAGAGGTGCGGCTGGTCTGCGAGGACATCATCGACCGTGTTGCGGCAGTCTTTGTTGGCAACCGGCTGCTGCTCCGCAAGCTGCTTGCAGCCGCGCTCGCCAACGGCCACGTGCTGTTCGAGGACTACCCCGGACTGGGCAAAACGCTGCTGGCGAAGGTGTTCTCACGTTCCATCGGCAGCGACACCAAGCGTGTTCAGTTCACGCCGGATCTGCTGCCTTCTGACATCCTGGGCGTCAATGTCTGGCGGCAGAATGATGGCCGGTTTGAATTGGTGCGTGGCCCGGTATTCACAAATGTCCTACTCGCGGATGAAATCAACCGCGCCCCACCCAAGACGCAGGCTGCCCTGCTGGAGGCCATGGAGGAGCGGCAGGTCACAATTGATGGCGCGACGATGGGCCTCGGCAGTCCTTTCATCGTATTGGCAACACAGAACCCCATTGAGCAGGAGGGAACCTACCCGTTACCGGAAGCGCAATTGGATCGCTTCCTTTTTAAGATGGGCACTGGCTATCCTGCCAATCGCGATCTTGAAAACGATGTGCTCCGGCGTCGGATTGAATGGCAGAAGGATGACCCCACCGACGATCTCGAACCGGCAATCTCGCCTGAGGGTTTCCTGGAGCTACAGGCCCTTGTCGAAACGGCCGTGTACGTTGACAGCGTCATCGTCGACTACATCTCCCAGCTGGTCCGCCTGACGCGTGATCACCCCCGCGTCGCCGTCGGTGTGAGCCCGCGCGGCTCTCTCGCCCTGCTGCGCGTCTCTCGCAGTATCGCGTTGATTCATGGCCGCGACTTTGTTGTTCCGGACGACGTCAAGATGGTCGTTAATGATGTCCTTGCCCACCGAATCATCCTCAACATCGAGGACACGCTGGAGGGAGTGCGGCCCGAGACAATTATTGAGGAAGTACTCGAAGAGGTACCGGCGCCAACTGAGTTGGGCAGTCGCCCCACGCAACCATGATTACCCCCGCCCTGCTGTCATGGACCTGGCTCAGCTTGTTGCTGCTTATTGGCGCGCTCCTGCTGGGCAATGTCATCCTGCTGACCGGAGCTGTCTTTCTTTTTGCCGCCATCCTTACGGCGGCGATACTCCACGCCCCGGACAACGTCACCGTCGAACGTTCTCTGCCGCGTGTGATCTGCTGGGTGGGAGATTCACTCGAGGTCCACAGGCGCGTCACGATTCGCGATGGTATCGGGCCGGTTCGTTTCCTCGATGCTCTGCCGGATGATGCCGCGGTGGTTGAAGGTAGCAACTTTCACATCATCTGGAAATGGCGTGGTGAACAAACCGTTGATCTTTCGTATCGCCTCGCTTTCCCAAAACGCGGCGAGTACACCATCCCTGAAACAGTCTGGGAATCGCAGGCGCCGCTCGGAACCGGACGTGGCAAGTCCGGGAGCGTGGGCCCGCCCCTGGAGCTTCTTGTTGCTCCGCGCAATAGCGACATCACCAGGCTCAACTCGGTGCGAGCAATGACGCGCAAGTCCCAGCTTGGTGAGGACATCGCGATCATCAGGGCTTCCGGTGAGGAGTTTCGCGAGTTGCGGCCCTACCAGCCGGGTGACCCGATCAAGAGCATCAATTGGAAAGCAACATCCCGTATCAGTGGCAGCTCAAATCCACTGGTCAATGAACTGGAACCGGAAGGCCGCAAGGCGGTTTGGATTTTCTTTGATATCGCTGACTACATGAATGTTGGCACGCCCGTGTCCAGCCCGATGGAGAACACTATCGAAGCGGCCGGAACCCTCGCGCAGTACTACATCTCACAGGGCGCCACGCTTGGCGCGTACGCCTATAACACGCATGCGGGCGGCGAGCTGCTTTCGCCCGATACGGGCCAGAAACAGTTCCGCCGACTCACCCAGCTATTCGCCGGCTTACAGCCGGGCCCGCCGAACCAGGATCTTCTGCGCACTGTCGAGTGGTGTAAATCATTCCTGTTCAGGCTGCAACCGCACGTGTTTATCATCACGCGCCTTGATGCTCACTACCCCCGCCCCGGAGAAAGCGCCGAATCGTTGGATCGCATGACAACTGCCGTCAGGCGTTTGACTGCCCTGCGCGCGCGGTCTCATAGACGAAGCCGTGTGAGAGTCATTCACGTCAATCCGGACCCACACCTGGCAACCGCGCTGTCGGGCGGGCTGCATAACGTCTCCGAATGGGAATCACGGGCACTGCTGTCACAGGTTCTCAAGGCGGGGGCGGCCGTAATGGACTGGAATCCATCACGTGAGCGTTTCGTCACAAACCTTGTTCGCCACATGGATGCCTACCAATGAGAATCCTCGGATCGACGGTGCCGGAACGCCTCTCACGCATGGAACTCTTTTTGCTTGGCGCTCTGACGTCCATCGCGCTTCTTGTCGCCGTTCGTTCAATCGAGAATGCAGTCCCGGGCAAGACAATGTGGCCCATCCTCTTCCTGGAGCAGGCTCGACCATTCATCTCTATCAGGACGCTCATCATTGTCGCTATTGTGATTGGCGTTTACATGATCATGCGTAAACGTGGCCTGTCTACCAGGGCATTTTGGCTGGTCGCGTTCGCAATCATCGCCGTCCATACAACGGCTATCTGGGCGCACAATCAGCTGGATTGGCATCAGCTATTCGGCAGAGTCGCGGTGTTCGCAGAAGGCGAACCACTGCTCCTGACAGCCTCGCTCTTCCTTATCAGCCTGGCGGGCCTGATCCTGCTTCATCGAATCATGCAGCTGCGAGACCTGGCGGATGCCCTCTCCGCCCGTGGCATCGGCGACATTGAACGAGACCGCATCCTCAACAATGAATTGGTAAGCATATCGATCACAATTGTTATCGCGCTTGTCGCATCAACCTTTACCGTTCTTATCGGGTCCGTTGTGGCCAACATTGACAGCCTCGCACAGAGAGTGCCCTGGTCGGTGAGTGTGGTTGGCATGGGCGCCGTTCTCTTGTTCGCAGGATTCCTTGTACTCCTCTACAGGACACTCAGCGGAAGCGAAACAGTGTCACAAGGCCGCGTAGACGTAGACCTGCCTACCGCCTCCCAACCAGATTCACAGTGATGGCACGAGTTCGCAGTACAGTTCCGGCAGGGTATTTTCGTCTGCGGTAGAGTTGCGGTTCACTGATGCAATCCCTTGACTTGGTGCTTCAGTGGAACTCGCGTGCGTGGGACCACCCTTGCGCTTGCCCAAACCCCGGCTATATGCGAGACTCCGCACCATGCCGAACCTACCGCATGCCGATATTGTTGGGAGCTTGATCAGGCCGCCCGACTTGCTTGCTGCTCGCGACGACGTTGCGGCCGGACGAACATCGTCCTCGGAGTTCAAGCGTATCGAAGATGCCGCTGTCGATGGCGCGGTAGCCGCGCAGGAGGCCGCAGGGCTGGACGTTCTCACGGACGGCGAGATGCGCCGTCTCTCCTTCCAGAGCCAGATGCCCGAGGCCGTGGAAGGATTCGGCGAGTTCGATATCGACGCGTTCCTGTGGGGTGATTGGCGGGGAGACGAGCGGGTTGGCGACACCCCCAAAGAACGACCTGCGACGCTCGGCGTCGTCAGCAAACTCAGGCGCAAACGTCACCTGTCCGCGGAGGAATTCACATACCTTCGCGGCCACACGGCACGGCTGCCAAAAGTCACCTTACCCAGTCCAAGCCTGTTCGCCAATTTCTGGTCGCCGGCAAGATCCGTTGAGGCCTATCCCACGCTTGATGCGTTCCTGGCGGATGTCGCGCAAATCATCCGGGAGGAGATCGAGGAACTGATCAGGCTTGGCGCAACGTATATCCAGCTAGACGCCCCACACTACCCGCTCATTCTGGATCCGACCTGGGCAGCCTTCTACGAATCCCAGGGCCTATCCGGGGAGAACTGGATCGCACAGGGAATTGAGTTGGACAACGCGGTGATGGAGGGCTTCACGGAAGCGGTGTTCGCCTTCCATCTTTGACGTGGCAACCAGGGCAGCCGTTGGCTGGCCGAAGGCGGATACGACCGAATCGTTGAGCCGGTTCTCCAACGGGTCAACGCGCATCGGCTCATGCTGGAATATGACGACGAGCGTTCAGGTTCGTTCGAGCCTCTTCGCGACGTGCCCAACGATAAGACGGTGGCGCTTGGGCTCGTCACCACCAAGTCGCCTCGTGCTGAGACCCCGGCGGAGCTTGCAGCCAGGATCTCCGAGGCAGCCGAGCACTTCCCTCATGAGCAGCTTGCCATCAGCCCCCAATGCGGTTTCGGCACGTCAGTTGTCGGCAATCGCCTCGCCATCGAACAGCAGAACGCCAAGCTGCAATTGGTCGCGGAGACTGCTCGAGACGTTTGGGGGTAAACCCCCGCCAACCGCAGCGTCCCTGCTCTTCTAAACAGGCAGGGAAGTGGAAGAAACGGTCGCGACCGCGGAGTGGTCGTTGTCTCTCACCGCCACCTGCCTGTATGCGGGTGCCTCTATGTGGTAAGGCTCTTGAATGGTGGGCATGAAGTAGCGTGGCTGCAGTAGGACGCCGATGTAGCCGTCGGGCTCCGCGATGTCGTCGTCGTTCGTCGGGATCGAAAGGACGGCCACAGCCTCACCTGCCGTGAACCACACCTCCCCAATCTCGTCATCCTGCAGAAACTGCCCTTCAAAGTAGAACTCCAGGTTCAGCGCGAGATCGGAGGAGAGATCGCCATCCCGCGTGAATGTGAACACGGCGGGTTCCCCCTCGGTGATTGCATCCGGCGCCGTGAAGGACACGACGGGACGGTTGTCAGACACGTCGGGGGTCTCCGCAATTGCGGTGGGAGCAAAGGCAGCGACGGCAATCGCGACCATCGCCAGTAGGGCTCCGAATCTGGTGGCATGGAAGAACATTGTGAACCTCCTTTGAGCCAAGTAGTTGTGAACTTAAATGACCTTCATCTGTTGAAACGTTCCGGCGACAGGGGGGTTAGTATCCCCGTCGGGAATCGCTTTGGTCGCCTAGCCGTGTCAGGACGAGGCCCCGTTGTCATTCCGGCCACGGCGCTCTAGGGCCGGGGCTTGAGGATGTACGTTATCCGCTCGTCAAGAGGTCGCGGGCTCTTCCTCTTGCCGCGTCCATGTCAGGAACAATCAGTCCCTCCGGCATGGTGGCACGCAGGCCGAACGCATCCAGGGTGTCCGTGACCGGCTGTGTCAGTCCCGCGATGACAACACGGCCCGGGCGGCGAGCGACCGCGATCCTTATGAGGTCGGCCATCACTACAGCAGCAGAATCGTCAATGAATATGGTGCGAGACATATCAAAGATGACGATCTGATGCCCAAGGATGTCCGCACGGACGATACGGCTCACTTCACGGGTTGAGGCCACGGTGACTCGATCGGGGAAAATAACGATCCCGGCACGGGCTTCATACGGGTCCGCCTCGTCCGCATCCAACAACACGCTGTCAAGTATGGGGGCGGAGATGAGAGATTCGAATTCAAGTTTCTCGCGCCGCCGTGCGCCGGTCAGGGCGGAAACGACAACACCGGCCACGACGGCAAGAGTGATGTCCACGAAGAGCACGAGGAAACAGGTTAGGGTCATCACAATTACGTAGTCGGCAGGCACGCGATGCAGGCGCTTGATAAATCGCCAGTCGATGATGTTCCATCCGTTGATGAAGAGGATGCCAGCGAGGACCGCAAGGGGAATGCGTTCCGCTATCGGCCCAAGAAAGAGGATGGTTGAGATGATAAGGGCGGCAACGGTTAACCCTGCCACCTGCGTGCGTCCGCCGCTGAATGCGTTGGCAAACGTGCCCGGGGTCACGCCACCCGGCAGGCCGCCGATCAGGCCGGCAGCCACGTTCCCGATGCCCTGCGCCCCCAATTCGTGGTTGGGCTTGTGCTGCACCCCCGTGATCGTGTCCAGTGGGAGAGCGACAATGAGTGTCGACAGTGAGCTCAGAAGCGCCATGGCAAAGGCGGGCTGCGCAAGCCGGATGACTGTATCAAGCGAGAATGCGGGCAGTTCCGGGGCAGGCAAACCTTGCGGGATAGTGCCGATGGTCGGGGCCCCGGCGAAGAACAGCATTGCCAGGATTGTTCCGCAAACCAGTACAGCGAACTGAGACGGGGCGATTTTCAAGAGCTTTCCTCGCCACGCCACTCCCAGCGCGACACAGAAGACCGCAACGGCAAGTGCCTCCAGGTTGGCGTCTCTTACCGCATCAGGTATCGCGCGGATGCTGTCGAGCGCGGTGCCGCCTGGCGATGCGCCCAGCGCAAGCAGTCCTTGCTTGATGATCAGGAGGATTCCGAAGGCTGTGAAGAACCCGGCAATCAAGGAGTACGGGATATAGGAGACATATCGCCCAAGTCTAAGGGCGCCAAAGCCCATCTGGATCAGGCCGGCGAGAATGGCCGCCGTTGCGGCCTCGGCAAGGCTGTCTGCATATTGAGAAACGACAGCGGCCATCGTCAGCGTGACGAGGATATTCGGGCCGGAGATCATCCCCCGTGTACCGCCAAAGAGCGCGGCAAAGAGGCTGACTGCCGCCGCGCCGTACAGTCCCGCGACCGGGCCGAGGCCGGAAATCACACCGTAGCCAACTGAGGCCGGGAGCACGATGCTGCCCGCGGTCAGTCCACCAAGAACGTCGCCGCGGAGTTGGCCCCAACTGTATGACGGTCGAACCGGGAGCCTGCTGAGTGCGGTTTGAGTGATTGACATGATCCTGATAGAGAGTCTCACTTGCTCATCTATGATAGATAAATCGAGCTGGGACGTATTGGCAGGCACGAAGCGGCTACATATAGTGAACACAGGCCTGCTGTCTAACAATCTACATCCCGGACTTGCAGGAGAGGGTTCATGGCACTCAGTGATTCCCAATTGAACGAACCCATCGCCATCATCGGAATGGCGTGCCGATTTCCCGGTGCCGATGACTATGATGCATTCTGGCGCTTGTTGGCGTCGGGAACGTTTGTCCAAACAGAAGGCACAATCGGTGAGGGACCGGGCCGCATGGGCGAGCTCCTGGAACTCACAGAGGGGCAGCAGGGAGAGAAGTTCTACGCGGCATTCATCGACGACATTGACAAGTTCGATGCCGAGTTCTTCCGCATATCTCCTGTAGAAGCTCAACTGCTCGACCCGCAACAGCGCTTGATGCTGGAGACGTGCTGGCGAGCGCTTGAGGACGCTGGGATCGATGCGGACAAATTGCAACGCTCTCGTACCGGAGTGTACGGCGGTGTCAGCAATCACGAGTATCGAAGCGCGGCTATTGAATCGGTCACACCGGACGACCCAACCACAAGCCTGCACGCATTAACGGGCAGCTCATCGAATACCGCCATCGGTCGAGTCGCGTATGTCCTGGACTTGCGGGGTCCGGCCGTCACTATCGACACTGCTTGCTCGTCCTCCCTTGTCGCGATTCACCAGGCTGCTACAGGTCTCAGGCGAGGAGAGGCAGATCTGGCGCTTGCCGGAGGCGTCAATGCCATCCTGTCCGCAAAGATATCCAGCCTCCGGATGAACGCCGGGATGCTGTCTCCAAGCGGGCGATGCAAGACGTTCGACGAGGATGCCGACGGTTATCTCAGGGGCGAGGGCTGCGGTGTCATTGCGCTCAAGCGGTTGAGCGATGCCGAAAGAGACGGTGATCGCATTTGGGGTGTCATCCTCGGTTCTGCTCTGAACCAGGACGGCGCAAGCCAGGGCCTCACGGTTCCGAACGCAGCCTCGCAGGAAAGCGTCATCCACGATGCTCTTGCGACCTCTGGCATCTCGGCAACAGACGTGGACTATATGGAGGCGCATGGAACCGGCACACCCGTGGGTGACCCGGCAGAACTGCAGGCCGCCGCCAGCGCATACGGAAAGAATCGGCCGACTGACAAACCTCTCCTGATTGGCTCGGTCAAGACCAACTTCGGGCACCTTGAAACCGCGTCCGGCATGGCGGCGATTATCAAGGTCATCCTGTCCATGCGGCGTGGCGTCATTCCACCCCATCTGCATTTTGAGAATCCGACCAGCGCGATTAACTGGGAAGAAGCAAACCTAAACGTCACGACGGAATCAACTGCCTGGCCACGCGTCCACGGCCGAACGCCTGTTGCCGGCATCAGCGGATTCGGATGGTCCGGCACAAACGCGCACATCATCGTCAAGGGCTATGGGGAACCCGAGACTCCCTCCTGGTTGGGGTCCGGAACACCGTGGCCGCTTGGCGCTCCGCAGGCGATCGCCGATCCCGTGGCTGCTGAATCAGTCGGTTTACGCGAAACACGATTCCTGCCGCTCTCCGCCAAGTCTCCCGATGCCTTGCGCGAGCTGGCAGCGCGGTATCTCAATCGACTAGACGAACTCTCCGGCGGACCTGCCGATGACGTCAGCGCTTCAGACCCTGCCCTATCAGACATGGCCTGGACTGCGAGCATTGGTCGAAGCCATTTCCGCTATCGGTCAGGCATTGTCTACCATGACGCAGGTTCGCTCCGGGAGGGATTGGCACAACTAGCCGAAAACGTGCCGCAGAACCCGACAACGGCTCCGTCAAAGATTGCCTTCGTCTATACAGGCCAGGGAAGCCAATGGGTCGGCATGGCGAAGGCGCTCTATGACACCGAACCGGTTGCGCGAGAAATCCTTGATCGATGTGAAGCCGTTGTACAGAGCGCGCGTGGCGAATCATTGCTTGATGTCATGTTTGGTGAAGCGGGCGACCTCGATGATTCGAGATGGACGATGCCGGCCATCTATGCCGTGGAATGCGCGCTCACAGCCTTATGGAAGAGCATCGGCATCACGCCGGACGCCGTCGCAGGGCACAGTTTGGGGGAATACGCGGCGGCGCAAGCAGCAGGCGTGTTCACCCTCGAAGAGGGTCTTCGCCTGACCGCAGCACGCGGAGAGCTTATGAGCGCTCTGCCTCTGGGCGCGGCTATGGGGGTGGTATTCGCTCCGGAGGCCGCCATACAACAGGCCGTCCTTGAGCAACACCACGCCTCCGGTGACAACCGTCTCACGATTGCTGTTGACAATGGTATCAATCAGGTCGTCAGCGGGCCCGAAGGAGACGTAGAGGCAGTCCTCCAGAAATTCGAGGCTAAGGAAGTGCGGGTTAGGCGAATGCCGCCGAGCCCAGCATTTCACAGCGGTTTGCTGGAGCCAATGCTAGAACCCCTGGGGGAGAGAGTCCGCGAATTAGTCGAGACTTCACGGACGCCCGAAATCCAGTTCATCTGCGGAGCGACAGGCAAGCCGGTGGATGATGGCGTCCCCATGGATGCTCATTACTGGATGCGTCATTCCAAGGAAAAGGTTCTTTATCGAACCAGTGTTGAATCGCTGGCAGAACTTGGGGTGGATCTCGTCATCGAGATTGGCCCCGGATCAGTCCTGGGACCGATTGTCTCCATGTGCTGGCCGCCGAACGCCCCCGCCAAGGACCCGCCCATCATATCCACTATGGTCAGGCCGCCGCATGATGAAACCGAGCCGCCTATAGACCTCACTGACGGCTTTGTCACGGCCGTATCTGCCGCGTACAAGGCGGGTATCCCGGTGGATTTCTCCGGGCTGTATGCGGGCGAGGCACGCCGACGGGTTGCCATCCCGGAGTACCCATTCCAACGTCGACGCCATTGGATCGAACGGCCTCGGCGGCAACGCTCTCTCTCAGGCCACCCGCTGCTGGGAACACGGCACGAGACGCCGCGCGGCGAAGTCTATTTCGAAACGGAACTGCTTCCCGATGACCCCGGCTGGCTTAGCGACCATCGCGTTTTTGGCCGTGTTGTCGCGCCGGGCGCGCTCTACGGTGTCATGGCCGTGGAGGCCTTCCGTACAGAAAACCCGGGCGCAGTTGCAATCGACGACATGCAAATACAGGCTCCGCTGGTGTTTAGCGAGGACGATGACGGAAACGAGCGAGGCGACCTGGCCCGCGCCGTGCAACTCATGTTAGAAGTTCCGGACGACTCGGGCGCTCGAGGATTTGAAATCTACAGCAGGGGAAGCGGCGAGGACTCCTGGACTCTACACGCACGGGGCATGCTAACGTCCGCTGGAGGTGGCCGGGACGCTGCAGATCCCGTTTCCATAGAGGATTTGCGGGCGAGCCTGCCTGCCCTGGACGTGCCCGAATTCTATCGGGCAAAGCGCCGGGGAAATGTGGAATTCGGCCCACTCTTTCGCACGGTTGATGCCGCATGGGTGGAGGATGGCAAGGCAGTTGGTGAAGTTGTTCTGCCTGAAGAACTGGCGCGAGCAAATCTCGCCGTCCACCCCGTTCTCCTTGACGCCTGCTTGCAGGTCGTAGCGGCGGCTCGAATTAAGAATGAGGCGTCGTCAGGAACGACATATCTACCGTTCGCCTGGGATCGGATGTGGCTCAGCGGCGGTCTCCCTGAAAAAGTAGTCTGCCGGGCAACGGTGAGAGACGGGGTTCGCGCAGACAACTCCGATAACATGCCGCTCTTGCCGGAAGTGATCACGGCAGACCTTGAGATTTTTTCAACGGATGGGGAGCAGCTGGGGGGAATCGAAGGGTTTATCGTCAAGCGCGCAAGCCGTGATACCGTGCTCGCTTCTCAGCAGAATGTGCAGGATCTCCTGTATGACATCATTTGGGAAGACCGACCACTTCTCCCACTACAGCCTGCGGATTTCCTGTCGGAACCGGCCTCAATCCAGGCCACAACACCCACATTCGCGGAGTATCTGTCCCGCGAAGGAGTGGGGTGGAGTGATCGAACCGCATTGTTGGCCGACCTAGAGCGGCTTTCCTGGTCGTTCGCGCTCTCAACCCTGACCAAGCTCGGCTGGCAGCGGAAATCGGGCGACGTTATCGATCCTGAAACCTTGAGACAGGAACTGGGCGTCACGGACGAACACAGCAAGCTCTTTGTACGGATCCTCGAATTGCTTGTGCGTGCGGGCGTCCTTAAGGAAGTGGATGGCGCTTTCCGCGTTCTGGTCGGATCAGATGAGTCTCTGCCAGCGAATCTTCCTGCGAACCCCGATGCCTTCGCCACGGAGATGTTGGAGCGCTATCCCCACGGGTCGATTGAAATTGAACTGTGTCGCCGAGCGACTGGAGAGTTGGCCAACGTCCTGCAGGCGAGCGCCGATCCGCTGACCGTGTTGTTTGGGAGCGGCTACCCCACGCCGGGCGATCTGTTCATTAGCGCGCCCGCAACGCGCGCCGCCAACAACATGCTTGGTGATGCGATTGCCGCGCTCCTTAAGGACCTTCCTGAGGGACGACGGTTGAGGATTATCGAGGTAGGCGCAGGCACAGGCTCAGCCACCGCATCCGTACTGCCCCAACTCCCGGCCGGTCGCTTCGAATACGTCTATACGGACATTTCAGCCGGGTTCTTCGCAGAGGCGGAGGCGCAGTTCGGAACTGCCGACGGGGCAATAACGTACGTGCCCCTCAACATTGAGGTCGATCCCGTCGAGCAGGGATTTGATGCGCACGGATATGACCTTGTCATTGCCTCTAACGTGCTCCATGACACCATCTCTCTCAAGGAGACTTTGCAGAATTGCATGAGCCTCCTTGCCTCCTCCGGCCAGCTCCTTGCCATAGAAACAATTGAGAGCATGGGTTGGCAGGACGTGACGTTTGGGACGCTGGAGGGGTGGTGGCGCTTTGCGGATGAGTATCGGCCTCATCATGGCGTTGCCGAGGCTCCAATCTGGGAACGGGCATTGTCGGGCGCGGCATTCGAAGATCCACAGCTTCTTGGGCTTGGCCCGGATGATTCTGCTGAACGCCCGGATCGCGCGGTCATCATCGCAAGCGCCCCCGCTGAAATTGTTGAACAGTCTGGAATTTGGGTTGTGGCCGCGGATGACGACGGCATGGCAGAGGAGTTAGCCACCGAGCTAGCGTCACGCAACCAACAGGTATTGATCGTATCCGAAAGCGGAACGGCGACAGCACAAGATAGTGACTCTGTTGATGGCGTCACACGCGCCTCCATCAACAGAGGGGAGCGTGGCGATTGGCAGTCCATCTTTGAGGAGCTGCCGGAAGATATTCCGCTGCGGGGTGTTGTTCACCTGGTTGCGACAAGTGGGAACGGTTCGGACGTCGAGACTGAAACTTTGGCGGATGACGTCCGGCGAGTCGGTTCGAGCGCGCTCGCCATGGTTCAGGGCGTTCTTGATTCTGATTCCAAGCCAGTGGGCGGAATCTGGCTTGTTTCACGAGGGGCACAGGTTACGCGAAGAGAGCAGCTAACACAGCCCGCCGGAGCGATCCTGTGGGGTTTCGGCAGGGTTCTCATCAGGGAACTCACTGACGTCCAGACTCGGGTCATCGACCTCGATGGCGGTGATTCATCTCTAGCAGATCTTGTCGATGAACTGCTTCGACCGGACGGCGAGAATCATATTACCCTCCATTCAGGCTATCGACAGGCGGCGCATTTGGCACGGGCTAGTGATGTCCCTGACAGGCTGGTACTCGCTGACGCCGAAGATTGGCGACTTGGGCCCGACCCGGGAGGTGATCCCGGCCAGATACACGCTCAGACGTTGCCGCAGCGCGAACTTGAACCGGATGAGGTTCGAGTTGCGCCGCAGGCTATTGGAGTCAACTTCAGGGACGTGCTCATCAGCATAGGCCTTGAAGATGAAGACAATCTCGGAACTGAGTTCATGGGACGCGTCACCGAAATTGGCGAGAAGGTGTCCTCCCTTTCCGTTGGCGACCGTGTGGTCGGTATGGGATTCAGCGCGTTCGGGCCTCAGGCAATCACGCCGGCGGCCCTCCTCGCGCCCGCTCCGTCAGAGATATCAAGCACAGGTCTCGCAACAGCGCCCACCGCGTACGTGACTGTTGCTCTCTCGTATGACATGGCCCGCCTCAAGGCCGGAGAACGGGTGCTGATTCATGCCGGTTCAGGGGGCGTGGGCTTGGCAGCCATTGAAATGGCCAAGGCTGTGGGAGCGGAAATCTACACAACGGCCAGCATCTGGAAACAGCCGCACCTCAGGTCTCTCGGAGTCACACACCTCTATAACAGTCGCTCGACAGAATTTGCTGAACAGATCCTCCGCGACACCGACGGCAAAGGCGTTGACGTCGTGCTCAACAGCCTGACCGGTGAAGGGTTCATCGACGCGAGCCTATCCTGCCTCTCTCAGAATGGCCGCTTTATCGAGCTGGCCCGCGAGGGCATCTGGACCGAAGAGGAGATGGCCAAACAGCGGCCCGATGTCGAGTACCACATCGTTAAAGTGGATGAACTCAAGATTTACGAGCCGGAAATACCCGGAAAATGGCTCGCGGAATTGCTGGCAGACATGGAGCAGGGCAAACTCGCCCCTATCCCCCACACGCGCTGGTCATTGTCCGAAGCGCCGGCTGCAATCAAATACATGCGCGACACCCGTCACATCGGAAAGATCGCGCTGACAAACTCCGCCCTTCAGTCAGGGAGCCTGCGTGCAGACGGCTCCTATCTTGTCACCGGCGGTCTCGGCGGTATCGGAACTACTGTCGCGCGTTGGCTGGCGGACAAGGGCGCAGGGGCAATCGTGCTCAACGGACGGCGTGATCCTGACCCGGAGGCACAGGAAGTGATCGACGAGCTGCGCGCTCGCGGCGTCACCGTGCAGGTGGAGATTGCGGACGTCACAGACAGCACTGCGATTGACGCCATGTTCGCTCGTATCGATGAATCCCTTCCGCCACTCGCGGGTGTTATCCATAGTGTGGGCGTGATTGATGACGCTATCGTGGCCAATCAAACGTGGGAGCAATTCGAGCGTGTCCTCTCGCCCAAGGTTCTTGGAGCCTGGAATCTACACAGGGCGACTATGAATCGAGACCTAGACTTATTTGTCATCTTCTCAAGCACCGCAGGCATTCTGGGTGGCCCCGGACAGTCAAATCATGCGGCGGCGAATACGTTCCTTGACCAGCTGGCCGGACATCGCCGCGCGATAGGTTTGGCCGGGCAGGCCATCGCCTGGGGCGCATGGTCAGAGGTTGGTGAAGCCGCGGAAAGGCAGGAGAGCATCGGTCGCTGGTTGTCTGAGCGAGGCATCCAGTGGATGTCGCCGGAGCGAGGCATCCAGACATTTGATTTTCTGGTCAGGCAGGACTGGACAAATGCCGTGGCGGCCTCCATTGACTGGGAAGGGATCCTGTCCGGTGCGCAGGGAATGCCCGCGATGCTGGAGAGGTTCGCTGCATCAGCTGCTTCCGATAGCGACGCGTTGGCAGATGCCATAGATGACCTACCTGCTCGCCTCGGCGGCGCCTCCTTGGAGCAGCGCGAAGCTGTGTTTACCGAGTTTCTGCAGCACGAATTACAGGCCATCATGCGAATGCCATCGCTGCCTGTGCCAGGGACGGAGTTCTCCGAACTTGGAATGGATTCACTCATGGCGGTCGCGTTGCGGAACAGCATCAACAGGGCTATCAAGGGTCTGTTTGTCGCACCTAATACAGTGGTCTTTGACTATCCGGGAATCTCTCGGCTCGCGGCATACCTGGCAGCGGAAGTCGGCGAGGTGGCGACGGTTGGCGCTGAAACTACAGCGTCCAGCAGCGTGGCGGAGCAGGCTGAAGCGCCCAGGACTCCTCCCCGCCCTCGTCTCACGGACGACGCCATCGCAATCGTCGGCATGGCGTGCCGTTTCCCCGGCTCGGAGAACGTGGACGCATTCTGGAGGCTGCTGGATGAAGGGCGGTCGGCGGTCACGGAAAGTCGCATGGATGGGGGCGACTGGACGGGGATGCTCGGCGACCCGAATGCCAAAAACTCATATGAGCGCCAGGGCGCATTCCTGGAGAACATCGACGAGTTCGATTCACGATTCTTCCGAATCCAGCCCATAGAGGCGCGGACCATGGACCCGCAGCAACGCATCATGCTCGAGACGGGCTGGCAGGCGTTCGAGGACGCGGGTATTGATCCGGAGGGCCTGAAGGGCAGCCGCACGGGAGTCTACGCGGGCATAAGCGGCAGCGAATACCGGAGCGTTCTTTCTCGCAATGGCGGCGATGACATCCTCGGCACTCTCCCGAGCATGGCCGTCGGGCGAATCGCTTTCACCCTGGGCTTGCAAGGGCCCGCCGTGCCAATCGATCTTGCCTGCACCTCATCGCTGGCAGCGGTGCATCAGGGTGCTGCGGCTCTCCGGAACGGCGAGGTTGACCTGGCGCTTGCCGGCGGAGTGAGTATCATTCTCTCCCAATCAACGTCGCGGTTCCTCGCTGAACTGGGCATCCTCTCCCAGAGCGGCAAAACCGCGAGTTTCGACGCGGCAGGGGATGGTTTTGTGCGCGGCGAGGGCTGCGGATTCGTCGTGTTGAAACGGCTGGGGCAGGCGGAGGCGGACGGCGATCGAATCTGGGGTGTTATCCGCGGATCGGCAGTAAACCAGAACGGCGCGGGATTCAGCATGATCAGCCCCAACGGCGCCGCTCAGCAGACGGTGATGCGCGAGGCTCTTGAGCGTTCCGGTCTTGCGCCATCGGATATTGACTACCTGGAGGCGCACGGCACGGGTACGCCGCTGGGAGATTCCATTGAGGCCAACGCCGTTGCCGCCGTCTACGGCAGCGATCGTGGGGTGGATCGTCCGCTCATCATGGGTTCGACCAAGACCAACATCGGACATCTTGAGGCGGCTTCCGGAATGGCGAGCCTCATCAAGGTCATTCTCTCCATGAACCACCGCCTCATCCCCAGGCACCTCCACTTCACGACTCCCAACCCTGAGATCGACTGGAACAACATGCCGCTGTGGATCCCAACAGAAAAGATGGACTGGCCCGCGTCTCCCGATCGCCCCACGACGGCAGCCATCAACACCTTCGGCATGACGGGCGCCAACGCTCACGTCATCGTCGAGGGCTACCAATCAGCTGCCCCACAATCGACTACACCCGGCACGCCAAAGGCACGGCTGCTACCGCTTTCAGCGAAGGATGACGCGGCCCTGCGCGACCTTGCAGAGCGATACCACGACTGGCTCGACGGGCGCGCAAATGGGGCAGCGGACGCAGCCAATCACGCCGACGACACGCTCGCCGACATGACGTGGACGGCGTCTGTCGGACGAAGCCACTTCCCTGCCCGCGCGGGGGTGGTCTTCCGGGACATCGATGAGTTGCGGGACGGCCTCCAGCGCCTCATCGATAGTGATTCCCACGCGGATGGCGAGGCGGCGAATGGAGGTTCGGACTCTCTAAGCACTGCTGCGCGAGCATACGAGGCTGGGGAGGACATCAACTTTGTGAATTTCTTCGCAGGAGAGGCGCGGCGAAGAATCTCCGTACCCGGCTACCCATTCCAACATCGAAGGTTCTGGGCGCAGTCGAAAAACGGATCAGATTAAGGGCAGGCAAGCGACATATTTCGCTTAATACGATACGCTTGTACATAGCCAAAATGGCATGTTGGGATGGAAAGAAGGGAGTTTATAATGGCAACAACAGAGGAACGCCTTCACAAGTTGGTTCACGATAATCTCGACGTCGAGCATTCCGGCGATACTCTGGATCTGACGCTGAATTTCGCGGCGGCGGGCGTGCCTTCGGCGCAGGTCGTCGCTTTCGCCAAGCTCGTCGCGGACGAGTTCGGCATCACAGTTTCCCCGGAAGACTTCGCGGGGTTCAACAACGTTGGCGACCTGGTAGCTCACATCAACGCAAACGCAGCCTAGCTTCTATTGCGCTGCCCGCGATTGGTCAGTTTTGTCGCGGGCAGCGTTTTGTTTGAACGGACGGCAAGCGCAAGGAATGCTCATGAGTTCCGCAGAGACCGTCCCCGGCATGAAAACCCTTGTCGCCGATCCATGGTGGTCTCGATTCACTCACCTTGACGACGTTGATGTTATTCATGTCGATCTGTCGGCGAACGCGGCACGCGAAACCTTAGCCTTGCAGTCTCTGAACGAATGGGAATGTGAACGGTGGACGCGTTACTATCCCGGGGCTCCTAGACGTCGCTTTGCACTCAGTCGGGCGGCCCTTCGGGCGATTCTTTGCGAGACTCTCAGTTGCGAAAACGATGAGCTTGAGTTTGGCTGGGTGGAGCGCGGCAAACCCCGAGCTTATGTGGACGGTGTTCCCGCCCCCCTCCATTTCAATGTGAGCCATAGCGGCGATAACGGAATGCTCGCAATTTCCCTGGATCATCAGATAGGCATCGATATTGAAGAGATCGATCAGGTATTCCGGTTTGACGCGATTATCGAATCTACATTCAGTCCGGATGAGCAGGCCGCGGTTTCGGCCGTGGAGAAAGACTGTTTTGTAAGAGCATTCTTTGAGATATGGACCCTCAAGGAAGCAATCATCAAGGCCACCGGGGTGGGGCTGTCCGCAAACTTGCAAGATATTGAAACGCCGCCCGCCATGCGTGCAGGTGCAGTCACGGGCCAGGTTCGACTCCCGGAGTTTCCGGACGTGTGCTGGCGGCTGCACAAATTCAGTGGCAATGATTTCGTCGGCGCTCTTGCGGTCGAGTCTGTGCCGTCGCCCGTAGTTGAGGATGCGTTCGAGTGACCGCAGAGCCCCAGCCTGTTTGGCAGGTTCCTGATCCGATTTCCATTCATGACGTAACAGTTGATGGGAAGACGGTGATCCGGCTGAGACGCCACGGTAATCCTCAGGGACCGCGGCTCATCATGAGCCATGGCAACGGGCTGGCCATTGACCTTTATTACCCGTTCTGGTCAAACCTGCTGGACGATTTTGACATCATCATTTACGACCTGCGAAATCATGGCTGGAATTCCGTGGGGGACATTAACAGTCACAACCTTCCAACCTTTATCCGCGATTATGATCGTGTGCTGGAAACGATCCGTGAGGAGTATGGGGACAAGCCTACTTTTGGCGTCTATCACTCAATCTCGGCATTGGTGGCCCTCCTATCCTCTCAGCGAGGGGACGGGTTAACCGGCCTCTATCTGTTCGATCCGCCCGTGTGTAGGCCGGGCGTGTCCTATGAAGAATTTGAAGTCGCGGCGACGCGAGCGGCCAACCTGACAAGAACCCGTACCGAGCGTTACTCAACACGTGCCGAGTTCGCGGGCGTTCTACCATTTATGCCGACCTTCAGGAACGTGGTCCCGGGGATTCCTGATCTTGTCGCCGAAACCACTCTTCGACGGTCAGACGACAGCGAGGCCTTTGTACTCCGTTGCCCTCGCGAGTTCGAGGCGCAGGTTGTTGAGTATGCCGGCGTCTTTGCCGTCTCCGTCGACTTTGACAGAATCGTGTGCCCGGTCAGGGTTGTTGGAGCGGATCCCACTCTGCCGTACTCGTACCTGCCGACGATGGACCTCAGCGACATTCTCAGCATCGACTATGATTTCATGCCGGAAGCCTCTCATTTCATGATCTTTGAGAGGCCGGACGAATGTGCCGCGTCCGTGCGGGAGTATGTCCAGAGCCTGTCTCCGTGACCACTGGGGAGTGCCAATTACCTCAGTGTGATCAAGGGCTCGTCGGTGACGCCAGAGTTACTCCGCGCTACGGCCTACCTCAATCAGCTGCTCAATATCGATCTTCGTCATTGTCAAGAGGCTCTCCATGACGGCCTTGGGGTCGCGTGCCATTAACTCATCCAGGTTGGCCGGCACAACTTGCCACGAGAGGCCAAAGGGATCCGTAAGCCAACCGCAGAAGCCCTGTGTTCCTCCCTCAGCAAGCTTGTCCCAGTAGTAATCGATCTCTTCCTGTGATTCGCAGGGAACGACGAAGGAGATTGCCGGCGTCATTTCAAACATCGGCCCACCGTCAAGCGCCGTAAATACAAGTCCATCCAACTCAAACTCGATTTGGGCCGCCCCGTTTGCAGGACCTGCGGCCATCTCGGTTTCGTTGATTATTCGGGAGTTGGGAAATACGGACACGTAGTGTTCAACTGCTTCCTTCGCCTTGCCGTCAAACCAGAGAAACGGGCTGATTCCCTTTGAAAGGCTCATTGCGACTTGCCTCCAATCACCTTGTCTTCATTGGTCATTCGTGTCCAATCGATACCTCATATTACTTATGAAAGCGGCGGATACGCTGTATCAAGAAAGACTTGCCACACATTCGTTTTGTGGGCAGAGTAGTGACGAGATAAGCGGAAGAACAGCCTTAACAGGAGGTTGCAATGACAAGCGCAGCACATGACCATGACCAGCATGAGTGCGACGAGCACGAACACCACGGGGACGAGCCGAATCACGTGCATGATTCCCATGAGTGCGACGATCACGAGCACCACGCTGAAGGCAACTAGTACCATCAGCTGATTGGCGAATGGCCACCTATACGGTGGCTATTCGTATTTTTGGGGTCAATCTCGCCCACTAAGAAAGCCTGACAGCTAACTGCACAAATACTCAGGCACGTTATACTTAGTGGCGTAGCGGGGAGACAGTTTCCCTTTCAAGTGGACGGAAGAGCTATGGCTCGCAACGACGACGACCATCGACACGAGAACCACGACCATGATGGCCATGATCATGATGCCCACGAGGGCCATGACCACGATTCCCACGATGGCCACGACCATGACGACCACGAGGGCCACGAGGGCCATGACCACGATTCCCACGATGGCCACGACCATGACGACCACGAGGGCCATGACCATGATTCCCATGATGGTCACGACCATGACGACCACGAGGGCCATGACCATGGAGAGGGCTATCGAGGCACTCACGATGACCATGACGGGCACAGCCCTGACGCCCACGGCCACGAAGGACATGACCACGACTCCCATGACGACCATGGACACGGCCACGCGGGCCACGCTCACGATCTCCGAGGAACAAGTCGCCGCAATCTCTTAATCGCGCTAATCCTCATCTCGACCTATATGGTCGCGGAGGTCATTGGCGGTGTCGTATCAGGAAGTCTGGCTCTCATAGCGGATGCCGGGCACATGCTCACAGATGCTGCGGCAATCGGGATGGCACTGTTCGCGATGTGGATCGCCGAGCGGGGCGCAACCATCGAGCGCACCTACGGTTATTACCGTACGGAGATACTTGCGGCTTTCATAAACGCCCTGGCGCTGTGGCTAATCGTCGGGTGGATTCTCTGGGAGGCCTTCCACCGGTTCAGGCTTGACGAGCACCACGTTGACGGTTGGCCGGTTCTGATTGTCGGCGTCGGCGGTTTGTTGATAAACATTGCCGCAGCGTGGATTCTGCATCGCTCATCCGAGCACAGCATCAACGTGGAGGGCGCTTTCCAGCACGTGCTCGCAGACCTGATGGGTTCTGTGGGTGTCGTCATCTCCGGCGTCGTTATCATCCTGACGGGCTGGACGCTTATTGATCCGATTCTCAGCGTGGTCATCGGGCTGCTGATTCTGTACAGCTCGTGGAACCTTGTGATGCAGGTGTTCCGAGTGCTGCTTGAGGGCGTGCCGGAACACATCGACGTGTACAAGTTGTGCAGCGATATCGAAGAGCTACCGGGTGTGACGGTCATTCATGACGTGCACGTGTGGACAATTACCTCCGGGAACGAGGTGCTGACCGCCCACGTACTGGTCGACCCCGCATTTGCCGGCTCTGATCAGAATCTCCTGGATCAGATGCAGGGCATCATCAAGCTGCGCTATGCCATCGAGCATGTCACGATCCAGCTGGAACGATCCGCCATCCAATGCGACGTGGAAAGCCACCACGTCGGCCACCTGGAGCACGCCCAACGGCCGATCGGCGTCTAGGGCCTTGCTTCGATCTCTACACGTATAGCAGCTCGTCCGCGAATTCACCGTTCGCGTCGGTTTCCGCCAGCGCTATTTCGCCCCCGTCAATCTTCTTCCGGGTCTCTCTGAGGGCCGCGCTAATGTCCGATTCGCTCACCCAGTGGAGCGTTCTCATCCGTAGGAACATCAAGCCCGCTTTGGGTCGCCGTCCCGTGGCGGCTTCAAGTGCGCCGGCGTAAACGCCAAGTTGGGTGAGGTACGCGGTCGCGCGGTCGGCCTCCCTGCCCTTCTCTACGCGATCTGTCTTGAAATCGACCACGTGCCACTCACCTTCCGTCTCATATGCGAGGTCGATGCTGCCGTGTACAGCGACGCCATCCCATGCCCACGAGAATGGCAGCTCAAAGTGTTTTCGCGTCGCTGGATCGCGGAGTGTGGCGGCAAGGTCGGAGGTGTCGAAGTCATCCAGCATCGCGTTTATGTCCGCAACGACGTCGTTCAAGTCTTCGTCGCTCAGCCGTGCGCCGATACTCCGCGCCAAGTCGCGCAAGTCTGGCCGGTTCTCAGTCTTGAACCATTCTTCAATTGCCGCATGGGCCAGCGTTCCGCGTGTGAGCGCCAAGCGGTCCGGCCGACCAGAGAAGCCAACTCCATGGCCATCTTCCAGCGCGGTTGCGGGCGTGCTTGAGCGGATGGGAATCGCGCCGTGGCGACCAAGCAGCGGGGTATCCGCCTCATGCTCATCTTCGGACTTGGGCACCATGAATTGTTGCGCCGGTGGATTGCGCCTCATGGCCTCCAGGTCCACCGGCGTTGGGTTGTGAACATGGATATCCAGGTCGTTGTTGTTATCAAGAAATGCACCAAGCCAAGTGGGGGTGTCTCCACTGGGTTCGACGCCGCTGACGACCAGCAAGTCGGCTGCGCGTGTGACTGCGACGTAAAGCAGTCGTTTCCTCTCCGCCGCATCCTCCAGGTCGTCTCGTTCCCTGAGAAAGTTGTAGAGGGCAGGTCTGCTGCGAGGTTCGTCGATCTCAGAGACATCACGTTCCAATGTCATGGAGATGCCCGTTTCGGCATTCCACAGTACGGGTGGAGGCGGCGGCCCCACTCTCGTCGTCCCTGCATCCCCTATAAACACAACCGGGAACTCCAGGCCTTTGGCGGAGTGGACGGTCAGAATCCTGACGGCATCAACGGCATCGAGGGCAGCCTGCGGTGCACGTGCTTCCAGTTCATCGCGGAGCATCTGGATGTGCTGCACAAATTCGTCCACGGACAATTCTCCCAAGCCCCTCGCAAGCCCCACGAATTGCCTGATGTTGGCCAGCGCCTGGTCTCCTCCTCGCAACGGCGCCCACGACGCCTCATAGTTCGTGAGGATCAGCGCACTCTCCAGCAGTTGTTCCGGCGTGGCGAGTCGAGATTCCTCTCGCAGTTGGTCGAGGGCCCGAGCCGCGTGGAGGCACAGTTGGCGCGTCTCCTGCCTGACTCCTGCGGGCGGATTGCGGAGAGAGGCCAAGATGTGGCTGCTTTCCAGGGGAGCTCGTGAATCCTTGCGAGCGGAACGCGCGGATTCGGTGAGGGAAATCAGGGACTCATCGTCGATGACGAAGAAGGGCGAGCGGAGAAGGCCGATGAGGGCGATAGAGTTGGCGGGTTCGGCCAGCCATTCCAACATATTTGTCAGGTCGACAATCTCCTCGCGCCTGTAGAAGTTGCCACCTGATGTGGTGCGATAGGGAATCCCGTGGTGTTCCAGCGCGCGTTCATATTCGTTCACATTGGTCATTCGGCGCAGGAGGATCACGATATCCCCCGGTTCAATGAGACGGTATTCTTTGTCGCCCTTGTCCCAGATTTCGCGTCTCTCGTCGATGAGCTGCCTTATCCGGCCTGCGACGATGTGCGCCTCCATGCGCGTGCGCTGAGGTCCAGTCGGCTTGCTCTCGTCGTCGGGCTCCTTGAATTCCCGCGCGACTTGCAGCACCTCCACAGACGCCTTGCTTCCCGCCGAAGGACGTACTGCCTCCATCGGCTCCATCCGCGCCTCATAGTCCGCTTCCGGCTCGCCGAATACACCTTCCATGACTTTGTTAGTCGCCTCGACAAGCCTCCGATGGGAACGGTACGACGTGCTGAGGGCGACCATGGCGCCACTCTGAAGCCAGACCTCGTCCTTCAACCTGTTGAGGTTGCGGACGTCGCTGCGCCGAAAGCGGAAGATGGACTGCTTGATGTCGCCCACGAAAAACCGTTCTGGGCGAGCGATGTCTGCCTCCACACCAACTCCCGCCAGGAGTCTCAGAAACAAATCCTGTGTGGGGTTGAGGTCCTGCGCCTCGTCGACAAGTACATGGCGGAATGTGGAGCGGTAGGATGCAGCCACTCCGGGGTGCGCTTTCAGTAGTTCGATGGCCTTCAATTCGAGGTCAAGGAAATCAAGAGCGGACTGCTCGCGTTTCTTGTCCTCGTATCGTCGGACGGCGTTCCTAAACAGCTCCCGCAGCGCGCCAAGAACCGTCATGGCCTCGGCATCCGCCTCATTCCAGATGAACGGCGCAAGGGATTTGTGAGCTTCACGAATTGCCCTGACGGAATCCCGGACTTCCTTAGGGGGATAGGCCCACGCGCCCCTTGTACCCCTGCCACCGGGGCTCTCAATCTCCGCGGCTAATCGCAGGCGCTCAACGAGGTCTTCAGTTGTGCCGCTTAGCGGATCCTTGAGCGCCTCAAGGACATCTGTGACCGTGGGGGTGAGGGTGTCGCTTTCTCCGGGGTTCTGCGCATTCGCGAGGAATTCACGGTGCTCAGCGAGCGATCCGCGGAGTTCAGCGGCGCGAGGTTCCAGGAATTTGTCCAGCGTCCTCTTGACGTGGACTTCCCACTCCCGGGGTGTGTCGCCTCCCATCGCCTCGAAGGCGCGCTCAATTTCATCCCGTCGTTCAACCATTCGCGGCAGCGTTAGCCGAGTGGAATACGGCCCCAGACGCAGGATGGCCTCTGCCCCTTCCTCTTCCCCGGACGCCGCAGCCTCTATGGCGTCACGGCAGGCGGCAAGGATTTCAGCCTGCGCAAGGTTTTCGTCCAACACAGTCGCGCCGGGATCGATGCCTGACTCCACCGGGTTTTCCCTCAGCAGTTGAAGGCAGAGAGAGTGGATGGTGCCGATGATGGCGCGGTCAAGGTTTTGGCGGTGCGCAGACATATCCGAATCAGCCATGACGGCCTCACGAACACGGCCTCGCATCTCCGCTGCCGCTGCTTCCGTGAATGTGACGGCGACAAGCTGATCAATCTGATGGTCTTTCAGCAGGCCGACGTAACGCTCAACGAGGACGCGTGTCTTTCCGCTGCCCGCGCCCGCCGTGACGATGACGTCTCGGCCGCGTTCGGTTACGGCTTGTTCCTGCTCGGGTGTGAGGTTCATCGCTTATGACGACTCAGCGCGTTGACGCGGCAGACGTATTTCATGGCGCAGTATGGAGGGCATCGATCCGGCGTGGGATTGACGCGGAAATCACCACCGTCTACCGCATTTCGCTTCTCCTGGAGAATGTTCTTGACGCCGTTGATGACCCGGTCATCCTCTTCAATAGCGCTGTCCAGCGTCCATCGTCTGGCGTCACTGCGAGCGGGCAGTTTCCAATACTCCAGGCGGAGTCGGGCATCCTTAGTCTCCTCACGGCTACGGAGCGCGAGGGCATACAAAGCCAATTGGGTGCTCTTGCCCTCCCGAACGTCCTTCTGGGTAGGAATGGAGCCCGTCTTGTAGTCGATTATGGTGAGGCCATCCGGAGTCTCATCAACCCGGTCGATGAACCCGCGGATCCTGAGCGGCGGGTTCATATCAACAGTCTCGTCAAATTGGTGTTCCGCATCCAGCACGCGATAGCCGTCTTCAAGGCCCACGGCCAGTGTTCCCTGCTCCAACATGCTGATGATGCGATCTCGATAGCGCGGCCATTCCAGCCGCCACAGGGCGGCCTGGCCGAAGTTGTAGTTTTCGGGGGCGCTTAGCCATTTGTCTTTGCCCCTGGAGTCTATGTACTCGATGACGGTCTTGATGGTCTCATCGGAGAACGGCAGACGCTGTTCTATCAGAGGCTCGAATGCATCCTCCAGAATTGCGTGGATGACAGTGCCGCGCATCGCGCCGTCGCCTTCATCCGGTTCGTCTTCGAGTTCGTTGAGTCCAAGAACACGGCTGCCGAAGAACTGGAACGAGCACGTCAAATATGAGTCCAACGATGACGCGCTCCATGCCCCGCCCTCTCGCGTGAATTTCGGCGCCAGACCGCTCGAAATCTGACCTTCGTATTTGCCCGCAAATTCAAACGACCGCCGTTTCTGCTCTACAGAGGCGGCGATACGAACGACGTCCCACGGATCGGTCTCCACCCGGCGAGGCGGGCGGACCGACTTACCATTAACCCAACCCATCGAACTGGCAATTGCAAGCTCTCGAACCGACGCCGATTCGCCGATTTCCTGGATGTCGGGACGAGTCTCTATATCAGACTTGACGTCCTGGAACATCCATGCAGGGGTGGCCTCTTTGCCCGCACTGTTGAGTCGGTAACGCCACAGAGCCGTTGAACCATCAGCGCGGGACGTGCCAGATTGCCAAAGTTCTTCTTCGGTAGAGCGCGGAGCGGGTGGAAGTTGGAGGCCGGCTGCAGTCAATTCCTCGCGCATTGTTTCGCTAAGGAGGTCACCGTAGCGACGGCCTGCCGGAAATTCGCCTTCTGACAGCCCGCCCACCATGACATGCTTGAAACGCAGGCCGTGCATGGTGTGCATGGGGGCGAGGAGAACGCCGCCGGGCGTCTTCCGCAAGAGAACCGGCATGGCGAGACGGCGATCCAGGCGTTCACGGAACCGTTCGAACGGTTCCTCCTCATTGCCTGCGTCATCGACCTCTTGCCGCGCATCTGACATTTCGGTCAGATAGGATTGCAACTGTTCGATGCTCTGCGCCGTTTCTTCGTCCACATCCTGCGGATCCCGCAGCCAGCCGTTCTCTCCATAGAGCGCATTGGCCAACAACCCCGCTCGGTCGGTGGAGTCCGCCTCAAGGCTCTCATGCAGTCCACGCAGGGAAGACAGCGCGGCGGCGAAACCGGAAGGACTATTGGCGGCCAGGCCCTCGAGTGTGTCGGAACCTGACCAATGCTTGTTCTCCCGCGCAGTTTGGGCGATGTAATCCAGGTCGCCGTGCGTGAGGCCCCAACGATTGAGGTTAACGACGCCGCTGCGAAGAATGGCGATGACATCCTTGACGCGCCATCCGTTGTCCTTGACGCCTAGCAGTCGATTCAGCCAAGAGCCAAGCGGCGTATCGCGCAGGCGCGCGCCTGCCGCCGGGTCAAGCGGGATGTCATATTCCATAAAGATGCGGCGCATCATGGCGAGATAGGGCGTGACCTGACGGAACGTGACAGCGCAGTCGGATGGCCTTAGGGTCGGATCTTTAGCCAGATGAGCTTTGATTTGTCGGGCGATCTCCCGTGCGTGCTGCTCCGGATTGGCCGCCTCTCCCTTTGTCACGGTGGGGGGGTTGTCGTCAGGATCAGTGGAGGGTTCGCCGTATCGTGCGGCGGGCCACTGATTCTGGAGGCGCTGGTAGTCGAATTCGGATCGCTGAGAGACCTCGGGATCAATGCTGACTGTGATGTCTGCGCGCTCAGACAGGGCCGAGAGTAGTGTCAGTTCCCCTGCCGTGAATCGCTGGAATCCGTCCACCATGACGCGGCTCGGCACGTCCACGCCGTTTCGCACGGCCCTCGCCGCCCATTCATTTACCTGTGAGGGGTGTATCAGTAGTTTTTCGGCAAGCTCCGTCTTGTAGGCAGCATAGATGGCTGCCAAGGCGCGAGCCGGTACTGAGCCAGTTTTCGCTGCCGCAGTTGCCAATGAACCCGGGGCAATGTCCTCTTCAAGGAGGCTCCCAACAGCTGACCCAATCATTGGCACAAAGCCCGCCATAGCAGCGATGGGCCTGAAATAGTCGGCGTTTCCACCCCGTGCGACAGTTCTCCGCGCCACACGCGCCAACTGGTCCGTTGCTCTCGCTGTGCTCAGGATTGGCGAGCCTTCCGTTAGGCCGCGTGCAAACATGGTGAGCGTTTCCACGCGCAGATTCATGGCGACGCCGCACCCCTGCACGAGACGCCTACGAAACTGATCCGCGTGGCGGATGGTAGGCACGAGGACGAGCGCTTCGGCGAACGGGTCTGAGCGATATAGGTCTGCAAGGCGCGCGACTATTTCCCGCGTCTTTCCGCTGCCCGACCCGCCTGTGATGATCTCAACGCTCGGCATGCTGCAATTGTAGGAAAGAATGAGGGAACGCGTCCGTCTAAGCAGCCCCGTACACTATTTCCATGACTTTCCTTGAGGCGACCGTCCTTGTCACACGTTGGGCGCACGTCATCGCCACCGTCGCATGGATCGGTGGCAATATCTTCTACCTGACAGCGTTGCGGCCTGCGATGCGGCAAAGCCAGGGGGTTTCGCCCGATCTTCCCCGTCTCATCGGAGAGCGATTCAAGCAGACCGTCGACCTTGCCATGTGGGTGCTGATTATCACCGGCGCGCTGCTTATCTACGACCGTCTCACGCAAGAAATCGGCTTTGGCTACGCGGTGATCTTGGGCGTTAAGCTCGCGCTTTCTGCTGCCATGTTTCTCATCGCGATTTCGCTTGGCAGGCGAGGGCCACGGCGTCGCTCGTCGCCTGTTGAGGGGCTATGGAGCGAGATCTTGCCCGGGCCTCTCACACGCCTCGTCGCAGATGCCGGATCATCGCTGGCCCGCTTTGCCTCACCCACCAATGTGCTGTTTGTCCTTGGCCCTGTCGTGATTCTGTTAGGGCTGTTGCTGAGGTTTGTGGGGGGATAACGCCTAATCCACCCTCCTCTTGCCTTTCCCATTATCCGGTGGAAGCCAGAATCCATTGGGTCTGACTATATCGCCGCAAAACTAGACAGATTATTCCCATCGCGGGATGATACGCGCACAATCGGCAGCGGGCCGGATGGGGGAGGCTGTCATGACTGACCGGAACGGAAGCGATGCCACGGCTCTTGGACACTTACGCGTCCTTGACCTGGGCGGCCCGACGCCGCAGTTCGCCACCCGCCTGCTGGGCGACCTCGGCGCGGACGTCATCAAGATTGAGCCGCCCGACGGCGACCCTCTCCGCAACCAGGGTCCGTTTGCGGGCAGTCAGCGCGACCCCGAACGCAGCATCCTGTTCATTTCTGACAACCACAACAAGCGCAGCGTTGTCCTTGATCTCGAAACCGAGGATGGCCGTGATTCGCTCCGCCGTCTTGCCGCCACAGCGGATGTCATCGTGGAGTGCTTTGATCGCACTTACCTTGATGACCTCGGTATTGGGTATGAAGCTCTATCAGCGGCCAACCCTCGACTCGTATTTGCCTCTGTCAGTCCTTACGGCCGATCCGGCCCGCGCCGCGACTACGTTGGTACGGAGTTAACCGTGCAGGCCATGACCGGAGTGATGTATATCCACGGCGACAGCGAGGCGCGCCCATGCATCGTTCCAGTGGAGCAGCTTTACCGAGTGGCCGGATTCCATACAGTTGTCGGCGTTATGGCCGCCGTGCGCGCCCGCCATCTAACCGGCCGAGGCCAGCAGGTAGACATCTCACTGCAGGATGTCGGCCTCTGGCAGTTGATGACCGTACTCGGCGAGTATTCATTCTCGCAGTACATCAGGCGGCGGGCCGGGTCCGCGCCCAGCAATCCCGGCGTCTCCATCTTTGAATCACGGGACGGCGGTTACGTCCAGACCTCGACGTATATGGATCGCCATTACACGCGCCTCGCGGATTGGCTTGGCTCTGACGACGTGACACCGGAAAACATGCTCAGTCCTGTTTGGCGGCGGGAAAACATTGACCTTATCGATGCCGTCATGGTGGATCACATCGCGCAGATTGACCGCGATGACTTTGTCGACGAGGGTCAGCGCCGCGGCATCCCTTCAACAGCGATCCACAGGGTCTCCGAGTTCGTCAACCACCCGCACCCAAACTCCCGAGACTGGTTCGAGGACGCAGAGCATCCTGTCATCGGCAGCTACAGGACTGCGGGCGCCCCGTTCCGCATGTCTCGTACTCCCTGGCGCATCAGAACGCCCGCCCCCTCCATCGGCCAGCACACGGACGAAGTTCTTTCTGAAATTCGTCCGCCCGTGCCCGCTGGGGCTGCAATGAACGGGGCGAGTGGCAATCAGGGAGCCGCTCGCATCAAGCCGCTCGACGGTATCCGTGTCGTTGATTTCACGCAGGCTGTTGCTGGGCCGGTTGCCACAGGATTCCTCGCGTTCCTGGGCGCAGACGTCATCAAAATCGAAACGGACGCCCATCCGATGGCGCGCAGGCCCGACGCTCCCGCGTTCGCGGAACTCAATCGCGGCAAGCGCAGCGTCACTATTAACGCCCAGAACACTGAAGGCCTGGAGGTGGTCAAGCGGCTCATTGCCGAATCGGACGTCGTCATCGACAACTGGCGGGCGGGCGTCATGGATCGCATGGGCCTCGGCTACGAGGAACTGGCCAAGGTAAAGGCGGACATCATCTCCGTCCAGATGCCCGGCCTCGGTCTTACCGGCCCCTCGCATCACTTCACCACCTACGGCCAGATGATCTTCGGATTTTGCGGACTCGGCTACATCTGGGGCCATGCCGACGCCCCCATGACCACCCGTCCCAAGCTCGGGTACACGGACTACGTAGCAGGCTCCGCCACTGTGGGCGCAATTCTGACCGCCCTTGAGCACCGTGCCCAGACTGGCGAGGGGCAGTTTATTGAAGTTGCCCAGCTTGAGGGACTCGCCTCCACGCTGGGCACGCTTTACATGGACTACACCATCAATGGCGTCGATGCTGTGGCGAACGGCAACAACTCGGAGCGGTTCGCCCCCCACGAGGTCTATCCGTGTGTGGGCCACGACGCCTGGTGCGCCATCGTCTGCCGCGACGATGACGATTGGCGTCGAATGGTCAAGGCCATGGACTCGCCCGCATGGGCGCAGGAGAGCAAGTGGGACACGCTGGAGGGGCGGGTAGCCAACAAAGAAGAGCTTGACCGTCGCATCGGCGAATGGACAGCCACCTTGAATCCCCAGCAGGTCTTTGACCGACTCCAACGCAACGGCGTTCCCGCCGGCATGGATCAGGGCCCGGACAAACTGGTGTGGGACCCGCACCTGCGTGAGCGAGGCGCAGTGGTCATTGTCGCGCCGCCCGCCCCATGGAATGTCGGCCCCCCACTCACGCACCCTGCCCTAACCGCGCGCCTCTCGGAAACACCCGGACAGTCAGACATTCCCGCACCTACTTCCGGCCAACATAACGAAGACATCTACCACAATGTCCTGCGCCTGACAGATGACGAGATAAGCAGGCTAACCGAAAGCGGCGCACTGGTTTAGCTGAAACACGATTGAACCGAAGGAGGCACCCACGCCATGACGACATACGAAAATATCCTGTATGAGCCGCAGAGGAACGGTGTGTTGATCACGCTGAATCGGCCTGAGGCGATGAATTCCCTCAGTGTCGAGTTGCGGGCCGATTTGAACGCCGCACTGGATGAGGCCGAGAAGGACGACTCCATCCGCTACATCATTCTCACCGGCGCGGGCAGGGCCTTCTCTGCGGGCGCAAACATGCGCGGCTCCCGCGATGGCTCGCTCCCTCCCGTCGTGTGGCCTTACGGCCTACGCGAGGGGCAGTCCGTCGCCGAGTTCCTGGACTCATGGCGCGACGGCGATCGCAACGGCATTCGCGACCAGATGCGTCGTTGGGAGTACCCAAAGCCCATCATCGGCGCGATCAACGGCTGGGCGCTTGGCGCGGCATCCTGGCTTGCGCTGACTACCCACATCACCATTGCCTCTGAAAACGCCGTCTTTGGCCAACCGGAGGTGCGCCATATCTCCAACACTAACTTCATCTGGGTGCTGTTGGCGGGCTACAAGAACGCCCTGCGCTACGCCCTAACCGGCGACCACATCGACGCACAGGAGGCGCTTCGCATCGGTATTGTCAACAAGGTTGTCCCGCATGATGACCTGCTTGAGGAATGCTTCTACATCGGCGAGCGCATCGCCCTCGTGTCCCCGGAGACCGTCAAGATCAACCTGCACGTCGCCACGTTGGGTCTGGAGATGATGGGACTCGACAAGGCTTGGAGCATGAACGCCGAGCTTGCAGCCCTCGCGCATACTTCGCAGCGCGAAGATTTCAAGCGGCACCTGGACGATGCCAACGAGAATGGCGGGCTCCGCAGCTACATCGAGACGCGCGACGCCCCATTCCAGCCGGAACCGTTTGGGCCACGTGCTCGTCGCTAAACCCAACCGTCAAAGGATTTCAGTCAGGACATCCTGAGGTGCGCCGGTGTGCGTTGGGCACAGTAGGCGCAGGTTCCAA
The DNA here is from genome assembly GCA_965207115.1 of Dehalococcoidia bacterium. Lineage (GTDB taxonomy): Bacteria > Chloroflexota > Dehalococcoidia > UBA6926 > UBA6926 > VXMO01. The sequence continues at coordinate 1,043,544 of CBDBLR010000003.1, forward strand.
TTGGAGTAGTTTCGCCAGTGGGTAGGGGATTCCCCGAAGCGGTGAGAATTGTTGGGGTTTTTCCAGCCTGTTCTCGCAGACGGTTCAACAAGCAGAGGGGCAGGCCGACTACGTTGAGGTAGCAGCCGTTTAGCTCAGCGACGGGGCGGAACTCCGGGTGTTGTATGCCGTAGGCGCCTGCCTTATCAAACGGGTCGCCGGTGGCAATGTAGTCCTCAATTTCCGAGTCGGTGTAAGCGCGCATTCGGCCTGTGGTGATCTCATAGCCAATGACGGGCTCGGGATTGTCACCGGGCCGGATGACGGCGATGGCGGTGATGACCTGGTGGTCTCCCTCTTTAAGCGCGCGGAGCATGTGGCGGGCCTCGTCCGCGTCTTGTGGTTTATTGAGGATGAGGCCGTCCGGGGCTACAACCACTGTGTCCGCGCCGACGACGGGGACTGTTGCGCCTTCGGTCGCCACGGATTGGGCTTTTCTGAGGGCGAGGTCCTGGACGTAGGCGATGGGGTTAGTTTCATTGGGTACGCTCCCCCACTTTGGCCCTCCCCCACCAGGGGGGAGGGGATCATCTTGTGCAGGCTCTTCGATGTTGGAGGCGGGGGCGAGGGCGGCGAAGGGGGTGTTTTGGTGGGTAAGGATTTCGCGGCGGCGAGCTGAGGTGGAAGCAAGGATAAAGCCATCCGACGGCATTCGGTCGAGCGTCGAAACGCTTTCTATGTGGTAGGTGTGGGGAAACATATCGACGGGCGTGACATCGGTCAGCAGGTAGCCGGAGAGAATCAGGCGGTTCAGGTCGCGGGCGAGGGTGGCCGGATCGCAGGAAACATAGACAATGCGGCGAGGCTGGAGTCGGCGTAAGGCATCGAGAACCTCCGGGTAGCAGCCGGCGCGCGGCGGGTCGAGGATAACGGCGTCGATACGCTCATCAAGTTCCGGCAGTGCCTCTTCCGTCTTGGCCAGAACCATCTCCACGTTAGGCAATGGCGCGAGATTAACTTCGGCGTCGCGGACGGCGGCTGCGGATTCCTCGATGGCAATGACACGACTGACCATCGGCGCGACGAGAGCAGCAATTGTTCCCACGCCGGCGTAGGCGTCAACAACAGTGTCAGAGGACGTGGGTTGGAGACGGTCCCTGACCAGAGCCATCATGCGCTCAGCCTGAGCAGTGTTGACCTGGAAGAAAGAGGCAGCGGAGACCTTGAAAGGCACGTCGAACAGCCGCTCCTCATAGGATCCCTGGCCGGTTTCGACACCGCGTTCATCGCCGCGGTCGGTAAGGGCAGGATGAACAAGTGCACCCTCGGTATTTCTGCCAATGCGGACTGCAAGCTGGCGCTCGCGGTTGGTTAGCGCGCCATCCAGTTTGTGTTTGATGTCATTAATGCGCGTGTCCATGATCAGGCATTCATCAATGGGCTCGAACCGATGAGTGTGCCAATGGGTGAATCCCACTGCTCCTTCGCGTCGCACGGTGAACCGGGCATTGTTGCGATAGTGCCAGGAGTTCATAGCAGCGAGCATTTCTGAAACCGGCGGCTCCACTACGCGGCCGATTTGTCGGATCTGATCAGCAAGGACGCTCTGCTTTATCCTGCCCTGCTCTTCATACGAGATGTGTTGGAGCTGGCATCCTCCACACGCGCCAAAGTGTGGGCAGCGGGGTTCGACACGCTCCGACGATGGCCGCAGTACCTCAACAACTTCGGCAACTATGTGTGTCGGATGCTCCTCGCGTACTTCAACAACGACGCGCTCGCCCGCGATGCCATACGCCGCCAGAACGGTCTTGCCGTCGTCACGACGTCCGACGGCCTCGCCTTGATGGCCCGGACGCTCAAGCTCAATCGTGAGCCGCTGTGGCGGGCCCTCAGGAGTGGGAGACTTGCCGTTTCGCGGGGGAAATCGGCGGTGTTTCTTTCTGCTGGCTTTCATGGTCGTGGGAATCAGGGTAGCGGCCATGCAAGCGGGCAGGCAAGGAATCGGTAGCGAGTGTGCTAACATTAACGAAGCACAAAGGCGCGGATTCAGGTGGGGAGCAGCGATCCGTGACAAGTATCTTATTTGGCGTGGGCGACCGCCGCGATCTTGATCGCGCGGCCGAAAAAGGGAACGTGCCGTTCGACGGGATGTACGCGGCGACGGAAGACGGTTTTTGGGCTCTGCGCCAGCGCCTCATCGAGGAAAAAGAGGCGGCCGAGGTCTCCGTGATGATTTCGCCGGGGGATCGTATTCCCCGGGTCCGGCTCATCGAAGAGCTTCTGCGCCTGGAGGCGCTGGGTGTCGAGTTGATTTCTGCGGAAGCGCGGGGACATCCGCTTGAGATCGCCCTAACGCCGGAGAATGGCGCCGCGCCGTCAGACAGAGGACAGATTATCCGACAGAGCATGGCGCGGAAAGCGCTGCGCGGTGTCGTTTTGGGTCGGATTCCGTATGGGTACAAGACCGGAGAACGCGGTCAATTGGAAGAACACCCCGAGGAAGCGACCGTAGTCAAAATCATCTTTGGGCTTGCGGCACAGGGCAAGGGCATCCGCGCCATCGCAGCGGAACTAAATTCACGCGGACTGCGAACACGCCGGGGAGGCGCGTGGAGCATTGTCACGATCCGTGACATGCTTCGCAATCGCGTCTACACAGGCGCCTACAACCGGTTTGGCGCGCGTGTTGCCGGAAACCACCCTGCCTTAGTTGCATCTCCGCTGTTCAAGGAAATCCAGGAGCGGCTCGACGAGCGGGCAAAGCGCGCAGGATACGGGGCAGGAAGGCCATACCTCTTATCCGGCACAGCCATCTGCGGCTCATGTGGCAGCAATATGGTGGGCGTGACACGGCGACAGTCGTGGACACGGAATGACGGATCTTCAGGGTCCAACACCTACCGTTATTACCAGTGCGAGGCTGCGACGAACCAGGGGCGTTGTTCCTATCACACCCGGCGGTCACGCGAACTTGATTCCGCCGTGCTGACACGGGTGGGCCTGGACGGGATTGCCTCGCGAATCGAAGCAGCGGTTGATTTACGGATAAGCAACCTGGCCAGAGAAGCGGCAAAGGGCCGAACGCCGGCACAGGATATCCGATCGGCAGCGCAGCTGCTGTTCCATGAGGCGGGTCGGCTGCGGGACGCGACCCGGACGCACGGGAGCGCATCGGTAGCAATCGAATCTCTTCTGCAATTGACGGATGACGACATGGCGCTTCACTCTCTGTTGCGAGACGTGGTGCTCCTGGGAGTATCGCGGATTGTCGTCGGTGAGAAGGACGCACGCGTCACTCTCAGGAAGTAGCCGAGACTCCCCTTTGATTATCGGCCTGATTTCCGATACGCACGTGCCGGAGGCGCCGTTGGCAATGCCGGAGAGCGCGTTAGATGTTTTCTCCGGCGCAGGCGCAGAGTTCATCCTTCATGCGGGCGACATCTACAGCCCATCGTGCCTCGATGATCTGGAACGCGCCGCGCCAGTGTACGCCTGCGAGGGGAACGGCGATTTCTTCCGGAAAATCACGGATCCACGCATCGAACGCACACGGGTGATGGAGGTCGAGGGATTCTCAATCGGACTGACACACGGACTGGCGATCCCGGAGTTTCCGCCACACCGAACCATTGAGTCTGTGATGGGCCATGAGTTTGGACGGGCCGTAGACATCATCGTCTTCGGAGACACGCACACGGAGGAGGTCGTTACGGTCAAAGACGTGTTGTGTGTGAATCCGGGAAGTCCCACCCTGCCCCACAATCTTGATCATCTCGTCGGGACGGTGGGCCTGCTGGAAGTAAATCACGGGGAGGAGCCCAAGATCCGCATCATCCGGCTCGAAACGCTGGAGGAGCTGGACATGGCCAACCCGGTTAAGTGGTGGAGCGTCAGATAGGAATAATCGGGCTGTCTCCTTGACCGAAGGCGGGGGCGGCACGTATGATTGATGCCACTTTCGCCACACAATCCACGAGGTGTTTCCATCAACTACGCAATCGTCCAGACGGGCGGCAAGCAATATCGTGTGTCCCCCGGTCAGAGGGTTTCCGTAGAGAAACTCGAGGCCGAGGAAGGGGAGGTCATTGAGCTTGACCAGGTCCTGATGATCACGAACGATGACGACATCGCGGTTGGCACCCCGACAATCGAGGGGGCGAAGGTGATCGCGGAGGTCGAGAAGCAGGGCAAGGACAAGAAGATTGTTGTCTTCAAGTACAAGTCCAAGGTGCGATATCGACGCAAGCGGGGACATCGGCAGCTGATCACGGAACTGCTCGTGCGGGAGATTGTTCCCGCCTAGTCGGACGGTCTAAAGACATAGAGTTCAAAAAAGGGTAAACAGAGATGGCGCATAAGAAGGGCGGCGGAACAACTCGGAACGGTCGCGATAGCCAGGGGCAGCGGCTGGGCGTGAAGCGTTATGACGGTGAGACCGTGCGAGCAGGGACGATTATTCTGCGGCAGCGCGGGACGAAGATCTTTGAGGGAACGAACGTCGGGCGCGGTCGGGATTTCACGCTGTATTCCCTGGTCGACGGCACAGTCAAGTTCGAGCATCAGACCCGCGCCAAGAAGCGCGTAAGCGTCTATCCCGTCGAAGCGTAAGTAACGCCTTTCATTTGCGGAGAACATCACCATGAAGCCCGGAATTCACCCTGAGTACTACCAGACAAGCGTGACGTGCGCGTGTGGAAACACATGGACGACGGGCGCGACGACACCCGAGATTCGCGTGGACGTGTGCAACAAGTGCCATCCGTTCTTCACGGGACAACAGCGAATCGTCGATACGTTGGGTCGCGTTGAGCGGCTTCGCCGCCGCTACGCACAGACTACCCAGCAACAGGGACGCCAGGACGGCCAGGCTTAACTTTCGTTACGCGGCCGCCGCACAGCGATGACTGAGGCTGGCCGACCGACGGCAAGCACATATGGGGGTCAGGCGCTCATTGAGGGCGTGATGATCCGCGGGCAGACGTGTGTGAGCATGGCGGTGCGCCGTCCCAACGGGGAAATTCTTGTCGAAACACAGCCGATAGGCTGGCGCTGGGCCCGCACGATTCGCCGAATCCCGTTTGTTCGGGGCGTGATAGTCCTGAGCGAGATGCTGGTGGTGGGAACGCGGGCACTGATTTTCTCCGCCAATGTTGCCTCCGAGGAGGAGAACAAGGGTGATACGGACGAGGGGCCGGGCGGCTTGTCTTCCTGGGCGGTTGCCAGTTCCGTAGCGGTCAGTCTTCTGCTGGCCATCGCAATATTCTTTGCGACGCCGGTCTTTGCGACGCGGCTGCTTGATTCGTGGCTGGACACGACCAATATCTGGAGCAACGTGATTGAGGGCGCGATTCGCCTGTTGATGTTTGTGGCCTACATCGGACTGATAGGGCTGATGCCGGACATACGGCGCGTGTTCGCGTACCACGGGGCGGAGCACATGACCATCCATGCACGGGAGCATGGACAGCCACTCGACGTCGGATCGATTCGCCAATTCGGGACTGCGCATCCGCGGTGCGGTACGGCTTTCATCCTGGTTGTGCTGGTGGTTGCGATTATCGTTCACGTGTTTTGGACGCCGCCCGGGTTGGTGGATCGCGTGATTTCGCGGGTCGTTGTGCTGCCTCTCATTGCGGGGCTGAGCTACGAAATCATCCGATTCAGCGGATTCCACGCCAATAACATCCTGGTGAAGGCAATCATCTGGCCGAATCTGCTGCTGCAGGCGCTAACGACGCGCCAGCCCGACGACGATCAGATTGAGGTAGCCGTGAGGGCGCTGGAGGGAGCGCTGGAGGAGGACCGGCGTCTAGCCGTATAGGTTGCCATGGCGAGTATTATTGGGGGTAAGAATTAGGAGTTGACGATGCCCTGGTCACGGATAGTCGGCGGAGCAGCGGCGGGAGCCATGGTGACGGCGCCATTGATGGCGCTGTTTTATTTGGCGAACAAGCTATTTGAACTTCCCTTCCCTCCCTACGACCTCTTCGACTGGATAACGCGTGTCCTGCCGGGGCCGCTTGTCACATTCGGGTTGGATCTGTTCATCGACGGGATGATCCTTGTCGGGCTGAATGTGGCTGATACGGCGAAGACGGCTGAGTTGGCAATCGCCCTGCTGCAATTCTTTGGTATGGGCGTTGCCGTGAGCGTTGGCGTTGCCGTGATTGCGCCGCTCCTTGAGTTGAACCTTCGTAAGGTCGGGACGGCGCTGGGAGTCATCAGTGGCCTGACATTGGGATTTATTTCACTAGTCATCGAAGGCTCAACGCTACCTCAGTTTGTCAGCCTGGTGTGGATCGTCGGGGTTTACACGGCATGGGGTTACGGGCTTGGCGTCGTGATTGAGGGTGTGCTACCGCGCACGATTGAAGAACCCCTGCCCTTGCCGATGACAGCCAGTCTCGATCCGCCGGTTGAGCCCCCGTCAGGGGATGTCCTGGAAAACATGGAGGGCGCCACAGAGCCGCCCCCGGTCGTTCACACTCGACAATACCAGGAGGCTTCGGCACAGCCGACGTGGGGACTCGACGGAGGGATGAACCGTCGTGAATTCATCGTCCGCGTCGGGGGCGCCGCGGCGGTTATCACGGTCGCGGGATCTGTAACTGGTAATCTCATCGGCAATGCAGGCCGCGGCGGGTCAACAATCACTATGCCGGAAGGCATGGATGAGGAAATCGCGATGGGCGGAGTCACGTCCTTCCCGAATGATGGCGCCCTCGTGATGCCTGCGCCGGGCACACGAGCCGAATACACCGCGGTGGAGGACCATTATCGAGTCTTCATCCGGACGACGCCTACAGTTATCGACGGGGCATCGTGGGTGCTGCCCATCGGTGGCCTGGTGGCGAATCCCGTTGAGCTGTCAATTAGTGACATCCGCGACAATTACGAGCCGCGCAGCGAATTCATCACTCTCTCCTGCATCTCTAACCGCGTCGGCGGTTCACTGATCAGCACGACGCAGTGGACGGGAGCGAGGTTCAAGGACATCCTTGCCGATGTTCAGCCACTGCCGGGGGCACGGTATGTAAACATCGAGAGCGGAGACGGCTTCCACGAGATTGTCGATCTCGAACTCATTGACCAGGATGAGCGGATCATGCTGGCGTATTCGTGGGATGAAAGGCCAATACCGGTCGAGCACGGTTTCCCGCTCCGCATCTGGCTGCCGGACCGCTACGGCATGAAGCAGCCGAAGTGGATCACGAAGATGACAGTGCAGGAGGAATACACGGCGGGGTATTGGGTTTCGCGAGACTGGGACGAGGTGGCGCGCGTACGTGCCACGTCTGTTGTGGACACGATCTCCGATCATGCTGTCTTTGAGCGCGACGGCCAGACGTTGGTGCCGGTGGGCGGCATCGCTTACGCGGGAGCGCGCGGCATCTCGAGAGTTGAGGTCAGCGTGGACACCGGCCCGTGGCAAGAGGCGGAGCTTCGCGAGCCGCTTTCAGACACGACGTGGGTTATCTGGCGATACGATTGGCCGTTTGAGTCAGGGAACCACAGCATGCGGGTTCGCTGCTATGAGGCTGATGGGACGCCTCAGATTGAGGCCCAGATGAGGAATCGTCCGAGCGGCGCGACAGGAATACACCGGCAGGCGAAGTTCATACCGGAGTGGGATAGCTAGTATCTTCCCCATTCTGTCACCGGGTTACCAGACAATGGCCGAGCCGGTGTGATTTCGAAGCCAACCGGAAGCCTGCAACTTCTCCGCCGCCCATAAACAAGCGGCGAAACCTCCTGTGGCGTGCTAGCATCGGTAGGCAACCATTACGAAGGGATGATACCGATTCAACAGATGAGTGCCACCGAAGATCAGATCAGCCATGTGGTGCAGGCAATGAGCAGCGCCACGATTTCCTGTCCCGAATGCAAGACCCGTATCCGCTACGGCGACTACGAATGCCCTCGCTGCGGCAATGACATTGAGGATCAGCTTCGGGCGTGGGCCACATGGATGCTTGAACCCATTCGGGATCTCTAAGCAGACAGCGAATCCCCTTGTTATAAATACGCATATTCGTATTTATAGATTTGCTTTCCCGTTTTGCAATTGTGGGATACAGTAAACGGCAATGTTATCCACACGCTAAGCGGGCTTTTCCCGGGGAGGAAGAATTCACGTGAACAATAACGTTCCACTTTCTATTGCGGCGGTTGCGGCATTGGTGCTCGCAATCATCGCGGGCGGCGCGGTGTATTTCTCGCAGCAGGGAACCATCAGCGGCCTGGAGGACGACAAGGTAGCTCTTGAGAACGATAAGGGCGCACTTGAAGGACAGGTCGAGGACCTGGCGGCCATTACCGCGTTTGGCGGCGGCGTCAATGAGAAGTCGATGCCCACGTTGGATATGGGCGTCTCCCACGTCATGGATGAGGTCTTCTCATTCAGCACGGAATTCGCAATGTGCCGTGTGGACACCAACTTCACGGACTTCGTGATGCCGACAAACGCGCTGGGTGAGATCCCGATTGATGCCCACACGTTCTATATGGCCATGGCCTCCAATAGCGTCGATAGCTATGAAATCTCCACCAACGCCGATGGCTCAACACAGATCGTTCTTCTGGGGACGCTGGATTGTTTCACGGAAGTGGACCTCACCGAGAATGCGCTGGTGCCCGACGAGTTCAAGGCAGTGCATGGCAGCCGAGTAGAGCCTGAGCCGGCCAGCTACCGCGTGACCGCCATCGACGGCGGCATGGGTGGCGGAGGCGCCGGTGACTCATTCGAGTTCACGACATTCTTCGATCCAGGGACAGCGCCCTTCAACCACGCCGTGTTCGGGCCGGAATTCACATTCACTGGCACGATGACGTCCGGTGAGATCACTATCAAGGACATCGAAGTCGGCAGCATGGAGTAAGTGCGGACAACGCGTTCCACTTCTTAGGCAACAGAAGGGGCGGCCTAATGGCCGCCCCTCTTCTATGTGCCTTGGGTAATGGTTGGAGGTTAGGCGGGCGTCAACTCAATCTCGCGTGACGGTGCGCCTGCATCTTCCACAAAATTCAAGCCCGCCAGAACTCCAGTTAGAGACCACGGTCCGGCCCGGACGATGTCAACATCCACTACGTGGCCCTCGAGGTTTGCGTCGGATCCCTGCACGTGAACAATCTTGTTTGTCCGCGTCCGACCTGTCCACGCATCCTTGACGCGCCGCTCGATAAGAATCTCCTGCCGCGTACCCGCCAATGGCACGTTTAGCTCCGTCGCAATCCGTTCCTGGAGTTCCTCAACGGCCTTGCGCCGTTCGATCTTGACCTTCGGTGGCACGTCATCCACGAGTTTGCGATCCGCGATGGTGCCGGGCCGTGTCGAGTACGGCGCAACGTGGACGATATCGAACTTCACCTGCTCCAGAACATCCATCGTCTGCTGGAACTCTTCGTCTGTCTCGCCGCAGAATCCGACGATGACGTCCGTGCTGATGGCCACGCCTGGAATAGTCTCACGGGCGCGCTCAATGAGCTCCATGTATTGCGAGATTGTATACGGCCGGCGCATTCGCTCCAGGACTTCGTCCGCGCCGGCCTGGAATGGAAGGTTAAGGTGCTCGCACGCCTTTGGGAGTTCTGCGACGGCATCGAGTATCCGCTGACTCATATCGCGCGGGTGGGAGGTCAGGAACCGGATGCGCTCCAGTCCGTCCACCGGGTGGATGGCACGGAGGAGGTCTGCGAGGTCGGGCTTGTCCGCCAAGTCGTGGCCGTAACGGTCGACGATCTGGCCGAGGAGAGTGATCTCTTTCGCCCCCCGCGCCGCCAACATTTCGGCCTCCCGAACGAGTTCATCGACAGGGCGGCTGGTCTCCCTGCCCCGCCGGTACGGGACGATGCAGTACGTGCAGAACTCATCGCAGCCCTGGATGATGGGCACGAAGGTGCTCACTGTGGGACGCGACGGCACGAGGAATGCCTGGTCCGTGTCGCAGGAGAGGCCCTGACGGTCTGCTGCAAACTCGACGAGCGCCGTGAAATCTTGGGGGCGCAGGAAGAAATCGACGTGGGGGAATCGTTCCCGGAGAGCGTCCGTGCGCGGGCCGACCATGCAGCCCATCAAGGCAATGGTCGCGTCCGGGTTGTTCTTCTTGTACGACTTGAGGGAGTCCAGCCTGCCGACAACCTTGTCCTCCGCCCCCTGGCGGACGACGCAGCTATTCAAGACAACAATGTCAGCATCCTCTGCCTTTTGGACGGACTCGTACCCCAGCTCGTCAAGGGAGAGGCCGAGACGATCTGAGTCGGCCACGTTCATCTGACAGCCGACCGTCCACAGGTGATAACTTGCCATTCCCCGTCCCTCACCATCCCTGTTTTGACCGCCCGTTGCGGGCGGGTTATATGCGATGGCGGAGGGAATGGGATTCGAACCCATGTGTCCCGATTAAAGGACAAACCGCTTAGCAGGCGGCCGCACTAGACCTGGCTATGCGATCCCTCCGCGAATTGCCGTGCAATGAAGTGATAGACCTCGTTTACACTGCGTTCACCATGATACAACGGTTGGGGGAAAGGCCGAAGATTCAGCCGGAAGTGATGGCACGAGTTTGAAATGACTGGCAACGACGAGAATGAGCTGAGCCGTCGCGCATTCCTCACCATGTCATGGCGGCGCGATGATCCGGCCGTGTCAACAGAGCCGTCACGCCCAGCAACCGCGAGTAGTCTCGTGCTGCTTGGCAACATCCAGAGCCTGCGTGATTTAGCAGTCGGCGAGGTTGTCGTTTCACCGCGTCGTGCCGACATCCACGCCGTGCGGACGACAACCGGCATTTTTGCTCTACGTTCGCGCTGTCCAAACGACGGGGCGCTTGTCGCGTGGCGGGAGGACGAACCATCCGAGGACACATTGGCCCCAATCGGCCGCTTCTACTGTTCCCGTGACGCCTCGATATTCAACCGGCTTGGCGAGTTGGTGGCGGGCTCGGCGGACGGTCCCCTACCCGCCCTCGTGATTGCCGAGCGCGATGGCAGCCTATGGGCGGACGAGGCGAAACCGGAGGCATTGGAGAACGAGGAGCGGCTGCGCCGCGAATTTGCATTCACGCGGCCGCCGGAGTGAAACGTTACGGACCGGCCGGATCTAGCAGGACGTAACGCTGACGACGGCGTAAGCGCGAAAACGCGCGGCGCGGGTCAAGGGCGAGGAGGGCGGCGTACTTGCGCAATTCCTCCATTCTTTGCGGATCGCCCGTCCGACGCCAGGCGTTATAGCTGTCCAGCATGAGATTTGTCACGCGTTGAACATCCATGCCATGGATGAATGTCTGTGCCACCTCAGATAGGACTTCTGCATAGATTCCAAAGTTGTTAGAAAGTCGGCTAAGGACGCGGTCCTGTCCCGTCCAACGCGCCAGTTCATGTTCGGAGGCGAGCGCGTAGTGACTCCTCCCCAGCCGCGTGTAGTAACTGATATCGAGCTTGGGGACGACCTGCATTGTCGGGTTGCGCCGACGTTGCCACCTACTCCGGCGTCCGGTCAGGCTTGCGGGAAAGATGCCAATCAGGAACAGGGTGCTATCCGCAATATTCCGGTTGGCCTCAAAGAGATTCTGCGCTTCGCGCGTTGCGCCATGCTCCGCCTCTTCCATCAGGCTTTCCAGCAGGTTGCCGAAGTGGGCGGCAAGGTCAGGGATCGGAAAAATCTCTCTCATCTGCACATGGCGCGCGAGCAGGCTACCAAGGTAGTCGAGCGTGGCGATACTGGTGCTTTGGCGGTCAATGTAGAGCGCCTTAAGGAGGAATAGATCGAACAAACTCCGGAGTTCAATTCGCTTGAGCTGCGTAATGTCCCCGTAGAAGCCATCAAGGAGGGTATCGACCTCACGCGCGAAAGCACGGTCGACGATGTTTCGTCCCTCATGCGCTGATGCTGATTCCTTGAGAGCCTGTACGGCAGTTTCTACGTCCGCCATGTCCTCTCTCCTCGCGCTTATTTGTCCGGGTTACGTCGTTACTGCCACCTACGCCTGGGACTGCCACCTGACGAGGGGCGAGCCCTCATCACGGATACGCCGTATTGTTCCTTTACGGCTCAGGTGCTCCAGATGCGAAAGAGTCTCGCCAACGGCAGCCCGGCGCAAGAACTCATCCATCTCTTCCCACGAACCAACATCCCACGGCACGCCGGACGCGACTTCATATGCGGTTCTCGGCGGCCCGTCTGCCGCATTTGCGACGGCGTCCAGACGCGCATCGTGGTGCTTGTGAAGCTCCGCCACACGACCCTTCAGGTCTGTGAAGTGGTGTTCATGGGCGGGGAGGACCAGGTCGACGTCCAGTTCGCCCACCCTTGCGACCGAGTCAAGATAATCGCCCAGGGGGTCCCCGTCCGATGTCATCCTGACGGAGACGTTCGACGTGATGATGGGGAGGATGTGATCGCCGGTAAAGACGATTCGGGCTTCCTCATCCACCCAGCAGAGATGGCCCGGGGTGTGGCCTGGCGTCCAGAACGCGCGCAGGTTGTGATTGCCGGTCTTGTAGACTTCCGAACCGTCCAGGAGCAGGTCAGGCGGCTCAAATTCGCGGAATAGCGCCCAACGCCGCGCCTCGCGCTCTTCTCCCGCGCCACGCTCGGCGGTGTCACCGTGAGAGGGGATGCCCTCCGGGTGCTCCTCCTGTCGACGTTCTTCTTCTTGAATTGCCTGGCGACCGCGGCGGCCTCCAAACAGCTCGCCTTGAAGTTCTTCCTCCGGCACTCCGTGTCGGCGATACCACTCTTTCATGCGGTCGCTGCCTTCGGTGCGGGCGGCTTTCGGATCACGCTTGAGGGATTCCATCGCCTCACGGAAAGGGCTTTGTTCCCAGTCGATGCGGTGCATGGCCGAGCGTGCGCCGGTGAGTTTCTTCGCGTCGATAGCAAGGCCGTAGTGATCAGGATGATTGTGCGTGATAAGGATGAAATCGATTTGGCCCGGCTTGATCCCCAACTGCCCTACCAATTGATCTTCGAGAGCTTCAATGCCCTCCTCGGAGCGAAGGCCTGTGTCAATAAGGATGGGGTTTTCAGGCCCGGTGACGAGATACGGGAGGGTGTAGCCGAGCGGATTCTCCGGCATCGGAATACGCATCTGGAAGATTCCAGGGGCCACCTCATTGACGGATTCAGACATTGCGTAAGTACCTCTCATGCGCCGTAACGCATCTCATATCATGTTGCCGCCGATTATATCAGCCACGCGCCTACATGCCCTATGAGGAATTCTCTTCAACATGCCATAAGCTCATCCCATTCTGTCCCGTTGCGCCCAAACCTTTGTTATACTCAAATGCGTTGCGTCATAATGCACGGGGCAGGTTTATGGCGGACGCTTCACGGGGGCTCGGGAACCATAGCCTTTCAAGCAAACGCCACGCACTGCTGACCTGCTGAAAATTGAAGTCGCAAGGGGGAAATTAGTGGCAGCCACACGAGACTTTGTGATCCGCTTCGCGGGCGAAGGCGGACAGGGCATGGTGACAGCGTCCGAGGCCCTCGCCGCAGCAGCCGCGCAAGTTGGATACCATGTGATGACGTTCGTGACATTCCCGTCCCAGATTATGGGCGGGCCAACGTGGAGCCAGTGTCGCGTCTCCGTGACACCGGCGCTCAGCAACGGCGACACACTTGACGTGCTCGTCGCTTTCAACGAGGAAGCCTACGAGGTTCACAAGGGAGAGCTGCGTGACGGCGGCATCCTCGTTTACGACTCCGCAGTGTTCGAGGTTCCTGACGAGGATCGCAGCGCCATGAACGTCGTGGCCCTGCCCTACGAGGAACTCGGTAAGTCGACGGGCAACCCCCGCGCGGCCAACATGGTAATCCTTGGCGCGGTGGCACAGTTCGTTGAGTGGCCCGAACAGTATCTTGAGGACTTCAACGTCCAGCGATTCACGCGGGGACGACCAAACGACGCCGAGATCGTTGCGGCCAACAGCATGGGCCTTGGTCTCGGACGCAACGCGGCGACGGAAAGCGGATTCTCCCTCGGCGAGTTGGCGGCTCCCGATCCGCCCGACTACGAGCAGATCATCATCAAGGGTAACGAGAGCTTTGGACTTGGGGCTCTCGCGGGCGGCGTGAATTTCTTCGTCGGCTACCCGATATCGCCAGCTACGTCCATCCTCGTATTCATGGAACAGAACCTCCGCGGCGAGGGGACGTTCGTTTACCAGGCAAGTTCTGAGATCGAATCGATCAGCACCATCGTCGGCGCAGGATTTGCCGGGAAGAAGGCTATGACCTCCACCGCCGGCCCCGGCTTCTCGCTCATGAGTGAGGGACTCGGGATGGCATGGATGATGGAGATTCCATGCGTCATCGTCGATGTCCAGCGCGGCGGCCCCGCCACCGGATTGCCCACCAAGTCAGAACAGTCTGACCTTTACATGGCGATGCATCCGGCGCACGGCGACTCGCAGCTGCCAGTCATTGCACCAGGCACCATCGAGGAATGCTTCTACGCAGCCATGCACGCCCTCAATTGGGCGGAGCGCTACCAGGGCCCGGTCATTGTTCTTTCGGACCACATGCTCTCCGAGCGCGTGCAGAACATCCGAAGGCCTGATCCGGCCCTCGTCGAAGTGGAGGCGCGGCAGATTTACACTGGCACGAACGGGTACAAGCGCTACGAGGGAGATTCCGTTTCACCCATGCCGCTGCCCGGCGGCCCCGGCGCGTACGTCGCCAACGCGAGCGAGCACGATGACATCGGCGATACCACTCACCTCCCGGAGCGCCACGTCGTTGGCACGGAGCGCAGGTTCGGCAAGTTGAAGCTCCTTGAAGACACGCCGTACGAGGCGCGCAACACGGAAAATGATGTCGCTATCCTGCCGTGGGGCGGCCAAAAGGGCCCTGCCCATGAGGCATACGAGCAGTTGATGGAGAACGGCGTGCCGGTGGGCTGGTATTACACCATGTTCATCTCCCCGCTCAATCCCAAGCTGCTGGATGAGCTGCGATCCAAGAAGCTCGTCCTAGTTCCGGAGCTCAACTATCTTGGACAGTTGTCCTCCATCCTGCGCCAGCATGGCGTCAACGCGAAGTCCCTAACCCAGTACACGGGCTTGCCATTCAAGGTGGCGGACCTGGTTGAAAAGATTACCGCCGAGGTTGAGGCCGAGGTGGGCAGTAAGGTCGGAGTCTAGCGCCCTGTACACGGGCACAGTCTAAGGAGAGAGGTAGCAGACAATGACGAAGCGGAATCCCGAGTATGATTTCAAGTGGTGCCCCGGCTGCGGCGACTTTGGTGTCAAGCGCGCCATCGAGTTGACGATCGCAGCACGCACAACCGAAATGGATATCGCGTTTGAGAATAATGTGATCGTCGCCGGAATCGGTTGCTCGGGCAACCTGGTTCACCTGACCGACGGCCCTCAGCCGTTCGGTTTTCACGGCATCCACGGACGCACGTTACCAGTTGCGTTCGGCATCAAGAGCGGCAACCCTGAGCTTGAGGTCATGATTGTTGCCGGCGACGGCGATTTCCTGAGCATTGGCGCGGAGCATATCGGCCCCGCCGCTCAACGCAACCTGAACGTGACGTGCGTGATCATGGATAACGGCGTATACGGGCTGACGAAGGGACAGAGCTCCCCCACCACGCAGTTCGGCGTCGTCACTAGCACCACGCCCGGTGGAAAGATTGAGGGTGAGGTCAAGCCGTTCCAGTACTACCTGTCACTGGGCGCGTCGTTTGTCGCATCTGCGTTCTCCAGCAAGCCTCGCGAGATGGCACAGATGATCCGGCAGGGCATGGACTACCGCGGCTTCTCCATCGTCCACGTGCAGTCACCCTGCACCACCTATAACGACAACTACGATGTCCTCCGCGGCAACGCCAAGAAGGGCATCGATCCGCTGACCTACGACATCCCTGAGAGCCATGACCCGACAGACTATCGGGAGGCGTTGAGGATTGCGCAGGATCCGGGCATTCCGCTCGGCGTCCTGTACGCAGCAGACAACTCCGAGCCTCTGGACGAGCGTTACAGCAGCCTCAATTCTCGCCTGCGCTCACGAGACGTGGACGAGATGATTGCGTCGTTCGCCATCCAGTAGACACGGAAACACATACGCCCATGGCCCGGCAAACGCTGGAGGCCCGGCTTAGAGACGAAATACGGCGAAGGGGTCCCATCCCCTTCGCCGATTTCATGCGCGCTGTCCTCTATGACCCGGACGGCGGCTACTACAGCAGTCTCGACGAGCGGATAGGCCCGGGCGGCGATTTCTATACCGCGCCCGCCGCTCACCCCGCATTCGGCGCGTTGCTTGCGCTGCAACTAGAGCGGTGCTGGGAACTTCTCGGCAAACCACGGTCGTTTACGATCATGGAAGAGGGCGGCGGCAAGGGTCGTCTCGCCCACGATATTTTCAACTATTCGCGACAACTGGCGACAGAATTCAGTCAAGCCATCGATTACCGCATTGTCGAGTTCGGGCGGAACGGGCGTGTGACGCCGTCGCCGGGCGATGGCGCGGAAATCATCGTCGACTGGGAAAGCGATGCCCTGCCGGATGAGATTGAGGCAGGCGTAATCATCTCCAATGAGTTGTATGACGCTATGCCGCGCCATCGTGTTATTCAGCAGGGGCAGACCCTGTATGAGCTGCTGGTGGATATGACCGACGCGGGATTCATTGAGACGATCGCTGAGCCATCGACACCTGCGCTGGCGGAGCGGCTGAGGCAGCTCGACGTTACGCTACCCAACGGGAGCAAAGCGGAGATTGACCTCGGCGGCCCGGGGCATCTCACAGAAAGCGCATCACGTCTACGGCGAGGATTCGTCCTTACAATCGACTATGGTTTTCCCGCCGCCACCTTGTATGACGGGTCTCGTCGCGAGGGCACCCTGCTCTGCTATCACCATCACACGTCCTCCACCAACCCGTACATCCGGCTTGGCAGGCAGGACATTACGGCACACGTGGATTTCACCTCGCTTGCGTGGGCAGGAGAAGAGGCGGGGCTATTGACGGAGGGATTGCTCACGCAACAGCGGTATCTGAAGAAGCTCGGATCGCAGGCGTTTATCGATGTGCTGCGCGAAATTGATCTACCACCGCAGGACATCATGGCAAACCGCATGGCGATCCTTGAACTCACCAAGCCGACCGGGTTCGGTGGGTTCGGCGTCCTGATACACAGCACGGGCACGGAGGATGGGGAGCCGTACGGCGTGGATGAGGTGGTGATCAGCCGCGCGCGCGGCGGGTTGGACGGCCTCCCGCCCGTCCTTCTGACTCCCGGCCATATGCCGCTGCTCGCCGGACGGTATCCGCAGTACTCTGAATTGGACAACATTTGGCCGGCGGCTCAACAACCGGAAACAGACGAGATTACTACAGGAGGCACACAGCAATGACAGTTGCGGACAGACTGAAGGAGCTCGGAATCACTCTTCCTCCGCCCGCCACGCCCGGCGGCAACTACACACCCGCGAACCTGGTGGGGCATACGCTTTACGTCGCAGGGCAGCTCCCCACGCAAGACGGCGCGCTAATCTCGCCCGGCAAGGTTGGCGGGGACGTTACCGTTGAGGAGGCGGCCGAGGCAGCTCGCATCGCGACGCTTAATGCGCTTTCAGCGGTGGAAAATGCCCTGGAGGGTGGTCTTGATGCCGTTGAGTCAGTGACGCGAATCACCGTGTTCGTGAATGCCGTGCCCGATTTCGATCAGCACTCCATCGTTGCGAATGGCGCCTCTGATCTGCTTGTTGCAGTTCTGGGTGACGCCGGACAACACGCCCGGAATGCCATCGGCATGGGATCCCTGCCACGCGGCTCCTGCGTCGAGGTAGAGACGAACTTTAAGATTCGGTAGCCGCCTCCGCCATCATGGAGCGGGCAATATCCTGCCCCTGACGGATGCTGTAGTTGGTTCCGCGGTCCTCAGGGTAGATTTGGCTCATGGCCGCGAGCCAGAGTCCGTCGACGGGCGTCTTGTTGGGCGGAATCTTGGCGCTGAAATGCGTGGTCATGATGGGCTGGGCAGCGCCCTCACGGTGGACGTACGTGTTCTCCACCCATGACAGGTCGAATTCGGGGTTGATCTTACGCAGGTGGTCGACGTAGCCCTGAATGAGTTCATCATCGGACAGTCCCCAGCGGGGGTCTTCCGGCGTCACGTAGTCTGCCGTGTAAAGGATGTGCTTGCCGCCGTAGACGGACGGATGGACGAGGTTGGTCTGTTCCAACGCGAGCAGGAACGGGATATCCCCATCCGCTATGTTGAGCCAATAGATCGGCGAGAGGCTGCGATTCATCACCCAGATCACGGCTATCGCACCTTCGTACTCTATGTCGCTAACCTTATTCAGATAGTCCTCCGGCAATTCCACAAGGCGCGGCAGCAGGAAGCTGGGGACTGTTGCCAGGACGGCATCGTACTCGCGTTTTTCTTCGGCGCCATCTGAGTCGGTAATTGTCAGCCCTGTCACACGGTTGTCCGTAGTCTCGATGCGGGACACGCCGACTCCCGTTCGTACCTCGCCACCCATGTCGCTGATGCGCTGTTCGAGGGCATCAATTAGTACTTGCCAGCTGCCTTCAATGTAGCCGAGCTGCTCGCGGCCAAGCAGCCCCTTTCGGGAAGCGACGCGAGTGGCGAACTTGCTCCACATCCATGGCATGGCGATCTGTTCGGCATAGCGACCGAACTTGCCTCGCAAAAGCGGCTCCCAGATCTCCTCGTAATTTCGACGTCCCGCCCACTTGCGCATGAACGCGGCGGCCGTTGTGTCTTCAAGACGCTTCCAGTTCTTGATGCGCTGGATGTATAGGGTCACGAGTCCCATGCGGATGCGATCAAGAAAGCCAACGGGATTGAAGCGCAGGAGGTCCGTTGCAGTGGCGAACGGAAAAATCCGTCCGTGTGTGAAGTAGCCGACTTTCGAGTCTTCCCAAATGAGTCGTTCTTTCAGGCCAAGCTCGTCAAGCAGGCCAATGATTGTGACGTCGGACAGGAAGAGGTGGTGATAGAAGCGTTCCAATTGCCCGCCGCCTACATCAAAGGTTGATGCCAGCCCACCCAAGAACGGTGCGCGCTCGAACAGTTCCACGCTGTGGCCAGCCTTGGCAAACTCATAGCCCGCCGCAAGGCCGCCAACGCCACCGCCAATGATTCCAACCTTCATTCAGTTACCTCTGGCTGACTCTTGTTCGGTACCGAGATTGCGGACGTGGGACGCAGTATCTCTCGCAACGGTACTCCCTCCAGGATGAGCAGGATTGCTCCCGCTATCGTAACGGGAACCCACAGGGTGGCGTGAATGACGACTGCATAAGCAGTTGCCAGTCCTGCTCCAACACCGGCGCGGACGAGCGTCTCTTTCGCAAGGAGCTCAAATGGGCCGATGCCGCCGGATGACGAGGGTACGGCGGTGGCGAGGTTTGACGCGGCGACGGCCACACACAGCACGACGATTGGCGTATCAACGTCCATCGCCACGGCTACGAGGATGTAGACAAGCGCCTCGCCCGCCCACACCGCGTTGGAGATCACGAACCAGAACGGTATCTTGCGCGCATCCTTGATGGCCGCGAATCCATGAAGCAGGGACTCCGCAATTCCCATCAACCGTACAGCGTAACGCTCTGGCATTGGCCGCGTGACAGTCTGGCTTGCCCGGAGCGCTACATCGGGGAACAAGACGGCCAGGATCACAGCCACAGCTGCGCTGATGAACACCACAGCAGCAACTTGCGCCGCCAATGTCAGTAGCGGCGAAAGCGTCCACATGGAGGCGAAGAATAGGAGGCCGATACCGAGCCAGAGAAGGAGCGTCAGGCCGTCAAGGATACGCTCCACGGCGATTGTCGCCAAGCCGGCCGTCATATCCAGTCCGGGATTGCGGCGTAGCAGATAGGCCCGGACAAACTCACCTAATCTGAGCGGTAGGACGTTGTTTGCTGCATAACCGATTGTCGCAACAAAATACGAGCGCCCCAGAGTCACGCCGCCCAAGTGTTTCAGGAGGCTTTGCCAGCGCCACGCACGCAGAGTGAAGGCCAGGAAATAGACAATCACCGCCGGAATCAGCCAGAGATAATTCGCCTCCGCAAACGCTTCAAAGAACTCGTCAAAGTCGATGCTCCAGAAGACGAGCGAGAGGAAGGCCACGCTGATGGCGAGCGCAATGAGAGTACGTCTGTTGACAATCATCGGCCCGCCAACCTAGGCAGGCCCGTAAACCGGGTCGGGCGGCGTGCTCAGCTCCGGCATATAGTCGGGCGGGAAATAGACGAATATGTCGGAACTGCCAAGGCGCCACGGCGGCTCCCTCAGCGTCCAATAGGTCCAGATAGTCGACCATGCAGAGGGATCGATCACGCCTCGCGCAATGTCGCCGATTCCCAGCCCCTCGTAGTACTGGTCGCCGCGGTAGACACCCTCCGGGAACCACCAACGGAGCGGTATTCGGACGCGATTCGATGTGTCCGATCCCCACTCAGCCGTCTGAATGTTGGGCGCGCTCGCCGTATTGATCGCCATGATGTTGCCACGCGGCGGGTTCTCATCAGTCACGACAGACGATCCTTCCCCGCACACGCTCTCACCGCCCATGCAGCGGTACTCGACATTTGTATAGTCGCGCAGATACCAATGCCATGGCCATGAGTACCCGTGAGCCGTGTCGACTGTGACGGGCAGATGCTGCCCGTCGCCTGTGATTGCGGCGTAGCGGTCGATTTCGTCCACGGCCTGCTCGAGCGCGGGCGAGGTTTGCGTGTAGACAAGCATCTCAACAGGAACATCGCCGTTCTCAAAGCTTGCGCGCACTGAGGAACGGGCCGTGAGGATCAGGAGCACGGCCAACCCGCCAACAGCCACTACATGACCCACACGCCGCGCATCGGCCTGTCCGGCCAATTCGCGGATGTGGATGACGGCTCGCGGCAGGTATTGGCCGAGGCCGCGCCCGGCAATCATGATGATTGGCAGCGTGAGATGAATGGACAGCCACGGCATCTTTTCACCGGCCATCAGCAGCAGCACCAGTGCAAGCACAAACCAGTAAATGAGAAAGACGTCAAACGTCAGGAATGCCGGCCGCCGCTTCAAGATGAAGAATCCCGTAATCAGTGCCACTGCAAGCGGCAGGAGTTCGTACACGGACAGAACCATGAAGTAGTAGTACCAGGGCTGGCTCCCCCGCCCGACGTCCTGCTGTGCAACCCAGTAGCCCAACGATTGCCACACGCCACTGCCGAAGCCAATGCCATTTGTGAACAACGTGGTGAAGAGTACGGCGATAAGTATCCAGAACACGCCGGCGATGATTAGCCAGTGTCGTTTATGCCAGATAATGCCCAGCGCCGCGCCAACACCAAACAGCGCCAGCAGCGTAAAGACGGCGATGTCCAGTGCCTGAATGCCGAACAAGGTGCCGGCCGCGGGGTTTCGGATTTCATCCAGGTTAGCCAGGTCGAACCCGATACCCGGCAAGCCGGAGAGCCTTTCAATTATCCACGTCGTCACTCCAGGTTCCTGTGAAATCGGAGCCCCCACCGGGCCCGGAAGGTTCGCGACGGCACCCTGCTCGACTGTTACTCCGGAGTCGGGATTCGCCAAGTGGAGTCCGAGAATGTTCTGAAAGAGGGCAATACCTGCCGCGCCCATCGGCAGCACGAGCGTTGTCAGAATCAGGCCAAACACGGCGGCGGGAGGCCAGTCACGCAACGGTGTGCGAATGAGCCGCTTGGCATCACCAATATGGGCAATGAAGAGAAACGTCAGCGGCACCAACACGAGAAGATACATGATCTCCTTGGTGGCAAAGCCGATCGCCAACGTGGCCGATGCAATGACGAGGTACCGTAGTCGCCGCGAGTCCATATATGCCCACATCGTCCAAAAGAGGATGAGCGTGATGAGAACCATGTAGATGTCATTGCGAGCGAATCGACTGAAGTACAGGATGCCCGGCGAAATTGCCAGCAAGACCGACGCTAAGAGAGCGCCGAGCGTGCCCATCCGGTGGCGGTACAGGAGATACGGCAGCGCAACGACGATAGTGCCCAAGAGCGCAGGCAACAGCCGAAGGGTCGCATCAGAGGCGCCAAACAGCCGAAAGACAAAGCTCGTTGCAATGAATTGGACGGTGCCATGCAGGAGGGGGTTGTGGGTAAAGCCCCCGCCCTCCGCCATGAACCAGGAGTAGTAGCCGTGGAGGCTCTCGTCGTGGTGAACGGCCCGTGTGCCCAGGTCCCAGAAGCGGAGGATGGCAGCCAGCAATACGATTGCCAGGAATGCAATTGCCTCCGGTCTTCGCACCCACGCCACTGCTTCATCAAGTGTCTGTTGCGGCGCTATGCGGGACAGCCACGGTCGATGCTCTTCCGTAACCACGGGAGTATCGGTGGAGACGGATGCGGCATCGCCTGTCCCTTCCGTTGATTGGATACCCTGTCCGGCATCAATCGACGTGCCGCCGGCGGTTGCCGAACGGCGGCGACGTTTCTGTCTGCGTTGAGATTGGCTCATGGTCAAATCTAACTATACCGAGACTGGTATCAGATGGTGGGCACGTATCGTAGGATCGTTGTGCTTCCCGACTCAAAGGCCACCTCAAGGCGGTTTGGCATGGAGGCCAATAATCTACCTGCCGTGTCCTCGCCAAAGTCACTTCGTTCCAACGAGCCGACGAAGATATAGTCGATGCCGTAGAACTCCAGCCGGAGCTTCAGTTCATCCTCAGTAAGATCTTCTCTCTCTGAGAGCGATTCTCCGCGATAGATCTCCACAGTGTCCTGAATGCGCTTCCCTACTAGCTCCGTTCCGCCGCGCCACTGCACTTCATGGCCTATCCAGCCGACAGTCGTCGGCAACCCCGTAATTGCGGAAACCCGGCCGTAGTCCGAATAATCGTCGCCGTGCGCTTCAAGAACATGGTCGCCACGGTCCGCATTGTTCAGCAGCCAGTCGATTGCAGCCACGTCATCGGGGAATTTGTCTCGGTACGTCGCGAGTCCGTCAAGTGCAGCGCTAGCAGACGGTGATCCTTCAATGCGTTCAGCTGCGCCAAGTGGCCCATAGGCAGCGCCGACGATCAGTAGTGCAATCCCGCCCGCGCCCGCCACAAGGATTCCACCCTGCGCAGGCGAGAAGCGTTTCGGGCGTTGGGCAATTATCCATGCAAGGCCAATACCTGTCGCCACTGCCAGCAGCGTCCACACCTGGTAATGCACCTTGAAGACGGTGTTCATGCGAACGCCAAAGGAGTCCCAGACGTAGAATACCTCCGTGATAACGATGCCCATGGCGGCTGCAGCCACCAGCAGGCCCGCAAACTGAACGCCCTGTGGCAGGGGGCCGTCCTCTCGTCCGGTCGGCAGCACCGCAAGAAATCCAATTGCCGCCAACGCCATCGCGGGCGCAGCCACGAGCCAGCGAATACCGATATCGGCCACTGTCGGCGAATCAACCGGAATCGGGGCGTCATGCGGCAGGAGAGTCCACCCAATGACGATGAGTGTCCAGAGAATAAGCGGGAGGGCGGCCAGGAACGTGATACCACTGAGATACAGATTGGATATATCCCTGTGCCTAAGCCGAATCACGGCGAATACGGCGGGCGGGAGAATGGCCAGAGCCATCGGGCCCCAGATGCGCGCGTAGTGGCTTAACTCAGTGCCGGAAGCATGGACGGGCAGCACACCCCGCACGCCGCTGCTCACGGTCAGATAGAACGGGGAGAATAATGCCAGAGATAAGAGAGCGGTCGCTGCGACCGGGATAACGATATCAAGCGTCGTCTGCTTGCTGAATAGGGCCCGGCTCAAACCTTCTTCGCGCAGCCGTCTTGCCTTGATGGCCAGCATGAGCAGCAGCATGTAAGCCAACCAGTCCCATGTGTTGATGAAGCCGAGCGACCCGATGATCAGCGCGGTGAGGAAGAGTTCGCCGGCGCGCTGTCGGGGCCATGACATGTCCGGGGCATCCGACTTGCACAACCACGCGAACGCCACGGTGAGGGCAAGCAGTACAAACGGCAGCGACATGACATGCGGGTGGAGGTCCCCGAGCAGGAAGCTAAACGCGGGGAACTCATCGATGGGAGAAAGAACACCCGGGTCTTCGATGATGCGTGTGGAGTCCCACCACCAGAAGCTGAATCCCGTCGCCCCTTCCAACGACAGCGCTTCCGTGATGGCCCGAAACCCGCCGCTCAGGTTGCCCGCAATCAGTAGCGCAGTGACGGCCACGACGCCGCCGATGATTGCTACGGAGTCCAATTTTGGTGGTTGAACACGCGTGATTCCCGCTCGCAGGATCGAGTTCATCGTCAAGGAAAAGGCGGCGACGGCGGTCAGGGCGAAGAGCGTAACGAAGGCAAGATTGTATCCCACAGTCGCCGCTGCGCCCGTGAGTTGTGCCGGGATGCTGAAAATCAGATAGCCAAAGTGGTAGTAGCTGATGGAATGACCCGCCAGCCATGGGTCGGCAGCGGGTAACGTCGGGCTGCGCAGGGAACTCGCGAGGAAAGCAAGATCCATCGGCTGTTCGGTCGTGAGGCCAGTAATGGACGTTGAAACGGTGATGTCGGGCGCAAGGACGCGGAAAACGGCGAACAACGCAAATGCAGACAGGAACACCACTTCGCTCGCAACGAGCAAACGCCAACGGCTGCGGACAAAGTCGACCATCTCCTCGCGGTTCTGCCGAGCCAGAACCACGCTCGCGCCGAGCAGCAGGGCAAGAATGGCGAGTAATGAGAGCAGCCCATTGTCCAGGACGCGAGCGGTGACAAGCGCCCAGTACGCGTAGGCCAGCACAAGCAGACCCAACACCTTGGAGACGCCGTATCCACGGTCCGGTAAATCACGGAAGAACGGGAACGCCCATGCAAACCCTGCCGCCCCGATGATCTGGAGCAGTACAAGCCAGAGAACCAGGTGGAGCATGGGAGGAGGCTCGGGCTGCTCGCGTCTCTACGCGAGCAATGCTGTCACGAACGCGTTGGCGTCGAACGGCTCAAGGTCATTAATGCCCTCACCGGTGCCGATGTACGTCACGGGAACACCGAATTCGCGGCGTATTGCGATCGCAATACCGCCCTTAGACGTGCCGTCCACCTTGGTCAGGATCACTCCGTCTACGCCCACCGCCCCCATGAATTCTCGGGCCTGTGAGAGGCCGTTTTGTCCTGTCGTCGCGTCCAAGACAAGTAAGACGGTGATGTCCGACGGATCCACGGTTCGCTCAACCACGCGGCGCACTTTGCGCAGCTCATCCATCAGTGATGTCCGGGTCTGTAGGCGTCCGGCAGTGTCGATAATGACCGTGTCCACGCTGCGGGATTTGGCCGCGGCAATTCCATCAAAGGCAACTGCGCCCGGATCTGCGCCATGCTGCTGTGCAATGACGGGGGCGCCGAGTCGTTCACCCCATACCTGCAACTGCTCAATAGCCGCCGCGCGAAAAGTATCTCCGGCGACCAGCAGGACGCGCCGATTCTCTGACATCTCCCGCCGCGCCAGCTTGGCGATACTCGTCGTCTTGCCACTGCCGTTCACGCCAACCACGAGGATGACACGGGGAGTGCTCGATGGAGTTTGCGGATCGGCGGGTGATGCGCCGTTGACCGCAACGTCAACCAGTTCGGCGGCGAGCGCATCACGAAGGTCGTTGGGCTTTGCGCCGCGAATCTTCTCAACACGGTGACGCGTGCGTGAAATCAGCTCCTCGCTCAGGTCGAGACCGACATCCGCGCCAATCAGCGCTTCCTCAAGTTCATCCCATGTCTCCGGTGGGATCGAGTTCCTGCTGAAAATGTTTGTGACGCGGCCGAACCACGCCCGCTTGGTCCTGTCTACGCCTTTTTCGATGGATGAAGTCACTGCCAGTGCTGCTCTCAACTAGTCCGCCGGATCGATGGCAGACTCTGCCTCCATACGAATCTCAAGCGCGTTGGCGTGTGCGACAAGGCCCTCCGCGTGTGCGATGGCGATGCCGCTCGGCCCCAGGGCCTGCAATCGTTCCTCCGGTACTGCGACGAGGCTGGTCACCTTAAGGAATTCAAAGACGTTGACCGGGGAGCTGTACCGCGCCGCGCCGCCGGTGGGCATGGAGTGGCTCGGTCCCGCGATGTAGTCCGCCAGCACCTCTGGCGAGTGCTCGCCCACAAAGATGCCGCCCGCGTTGCGCAGGCGAGGGATGAGCGAGTGCGGGTTCTGGGTCATGATGCACAAGTGCTCCGGAGCAAAGGCGTTGCAGAAATCAGCGATGTCATCATCGGTGTCGACTATGACGAACCCGCCAGTCTGTGTTGAAAGGTGGGCGGGTGAATTCTCCGGCAAGTCTCGCAGTTGGCGCTCCAGTTCCCTGCCCGTCCGCGTTGCCATTCGCTCTGACGTCGTCACCATAACAACCCGCGCCTCGGGGTCGTGCTCAGCCTGTGCAAGCAAGTCTGCCGCGCACAGCGACGGGTCGGCACGGTCGTCTGCGATAACCAGAGTTTCCGTCGCGCCCTGTAGAGAATCAACACCCACGACGCCATAAACTGCTTTCTTGGCCAACTGCACGAGGAGATTGCCGGGGCCGAAGATCTTGTCCACCTGCGGGACGGACTCCGTGCCGAGCGCGAAGGCGGCGACGCCCTGTGGCCCTCCAACGCGAAACACGCGGTTGATGCGCGCTATGCTGCACGCGACCAACGTTACGGGAGCAACAACACCGTTGGCCCGAGCGGGCGTCGTCACGAAAATCTCAGGCACATTGGCCACGCGAGCCGGAATGCCAATCATCAGGACGGTTGAGGGATATGCAGCCCGACCACCGGGCACGTAAATGCCGGCGCGCTGCACGGGCCGGATAAGTTGGCCGACGCCGCGCTCAAAGTCCATCCAGCCGGCACGTGACTGCTGGGCGTGAAACGCTTCAATCTCTTCCGCCGCCTTGTGCAAGGCGTCAATGACGTGGGTGTCCACGCTGTCGTAGGCTCGGGCGATTTCCTCCTGTGTGACCTCCAGGGCGGACAACTCTACGCCGTCAAATCTGCGAGCGAGTTCGCGGATGCCATCATCGCCATCCACGCGAACAGCCTCGATAACACGTCGCACAGCCTCTTCGGGAGCCATTCGTTCACCGAACGCCTGCTCAAGAAATGAGAGTGTCGATTCGGACGCCTGCGGGTTGAGCCACGGGTTGGCTGAAATCAGCCCTGCCCGAGCCTCTTCAAGTCCGCGGAAGACCTTCATGCGAGGATTTCCTCCGCGTGTTTGAGCGACTGCTCCATGGCAATGGAACGATGCTGCTGAATGATGTCACGGGGGACGCTTGCATAGACGCGCTCTAACATCTCTTGCGGATCGGCCATCAACTCCTTGACGTCAGTGCCGTCAAGGTCAGGATCATCCAGATAACGAGAGATGAAACGCGGAAATTCAGCCCACGTGCCGGGCAGTGTCAAGACACGGCCCGCCACAAAGGCGCTCCATTCCTGCAAAACGTTCTGTGAGATGAACGAATCAGGCACGCCGTCAATGATGCTGTTGGAGGCGATAATTTGTTTCTGCCAGTCCGTGAGTTGGTCTCGGTCCCCGCGAATATCGACCTCCAGCTCATATTGCATGGCACGATCCAGGATATTCTTTGTCGGCTCAGAACCAAGATACTCAACATCCTCAAAATAGGGGCGGTAAACGTTGACGATCCACGCCTCGTCCGCAGCAAGGTGGCTCGCATAACCAATAAGGAATGCAGTCAATGCCCAGTCATCCTCCGGGGACCGGGAGACAAGGTCAGGCAGTGCATTCTTCATGCCGCGAAACCCATCTCCTGTTCCACTCTCGGTCAGATGGAAGTAGTGCGTGTCCTCGCGCGGCTCGCGGGTCAACACGCGCCGGTCGGGCGCGGTGGAACCCAGGAGGGCTGGGCCAATGTGGTGTTGAAGCTCGTCAATAGCCAGTTGATCCACTAGTTCCTGGATAATGTTCAGGTGTACCGCCAGCATCGGCATGGCATCGACACCCGTTATCGGAGCGGCAGTTCCGGCGGCTCGCCGAAGTGCTGTGTGAGGGGAAAGGCGATGACATCCGTGGCCCCAATCGTTCGCAGTGATTCAGTCGCGACGAGTTGTTCTGTCTGCTGATGATTGATGACAAACGACACGGAAAACCACTGTTGCCCGTTTTCGCCGTCGAGGTTCTCACGTGTGACCACTGGGGCTATCGTGGGTCCCTTCAGTCCTACACTACCCAGAGACGGCAGATCGAAAAGCTTGCGGGCAACTTCTTCGGGGGTATTTCCGGGCACGTTGGCCATGACCACATAACGCCCCTCTGCATTGAGATTGGCGTGGATGTATTCAAGCAGGAGCCATGCGGACTGCACGGCCTGATCGTCATAGACTTCCTTGTTCACGCATGCGATAAGCGCGGCGCTTGAGTTCAGAATCGGCCGGGGTGGATTGCCCACACGAAGGCCGGTCAGCGAGTGCGCCGCCAAAGTCGAGCCTGTCACAACGACATCTGCTATCAAATCAGAAGCGCCAAGTCTCGGCAGCAGCTCATGCGAGCCCTGGAAGAGACGCACGCCCTTACCGGAGATTCCATGAGCTTCCATGTAGTTCTGCGTGAGTCCCGGGTACTTTGTGGCCACCCGCAGATCTCGCCCCAGTTGCCGGGCCCATCCCGTCAAATCACCGACTGGAACATCACCGGAATCGCCAAACCGACGGCTTGGCGCAGCCAACATCAGCCGACCGTGTCCGAACCCAAGATCAGGGATAAGGCATGACACGTTCTCCAGGCCAGTCAGGCTTTTCTCTTCAAACCAGTCGCGCCCGGTGATGCCAAGGTGCGCGCCGCCTTCTGCAACAATGGACGGAATATCATCCGGCCTGAGGAAGACGGCCTCGCACTCAGGAATGTCCCGCACCTCTTCGACAAGGCCGGTCCCGCGGCGGGACACATGGATACCGCACGCGTTGAGCATTGTCATCGTGTCGTTTGCCAATCGATTGTTACTGGGGAGAGCCAGCCGTAGCACGTTCGTATTGCCTCTATCCACACGTGCCGCAAGCGTCACATGGCCGCAGCACGTCAAGTCATCGTGTGTTCGTTCTTGTAGATTCTAGCGTAGGCCAAACTCAGAACAAAGCGTCACCCACAAGTGGAAGGTTCTCGATAAAGTCCACGCCGTAGTAGCCGGCAATCGCAATAGCGGTCACAAGGATTAGCTTGCCAGCTGCCACGATGAGCAGAAAGCGTCCCAGTGGATAGCGAATCGCGCCGGCCCACACGCCTGCAAAGTCAAACGGCAGAGGCGTAGCCGCGAAGGCAAAAATCACCCAGCCGCGCCAACGCTCTCCCATTGATTCGAGCCTCTTATACCACCGGCTCTCGTCAACTATTGTTGAACCGCCCCGCCCCGCCATGTAGGAGGTAATCTCGCCCAGCGCCGCGCCTGCCGCGCCGAAGACGCCTATCAACAGGGGATTGAGTGTGCCGGAGACGGCGAAAATTATCGCATGACCGGGCACGGGAAACAGGACGACAGTGGCACTGTTGATGAGTTGGAGCAAAAAGATACCGAAGTATCCCCAATCGCCAAATCCTTCAACGAAGCTAGCGTACCGAATGAGCAGCACAATGACTGCAATCGAGACAAGGAGGGCTCCGCCAAGTTGGAGCGCTGCAACCAGGCGGTTCTCTCGCCGCTCAACGCCCGGAGACGCCGACGTGGTGTCCATCACCTTAGCGTCACGTCGCCCGCGTGAACGACTCTATGCTGCCGGTCATCGGTCTGAACGACCAGCGCCCCGCTCGGTTCAACGTCCAGCGCAAGGCCCTCGAACGAGTCATCGCTACCGGATACGTTGACGCGTTTACCCAGGTTAACTAGTGAAGATCGCCATTGGGCAAACACATCACCGCCTTCCCGTGCGTGCAGGTAGAGGGCGTCCAGCTCCTCCAGCAACGCGCAGAGCAACTCAACTCGGGAGACGTCACCGCCCGTCTCCCTGCTAAGGCTCGTTGAGGCGTCAGCGATCTCCGGGATAGAGGCCGTATCCCAATTGACGTTGACTCCTATGCCCGCGACGGCGAACTGATCTTCCTCGGATTCTCCCCGCACGACCTCGACGAGGATGCCGCAGACCTTGCGTCCGCCAATGAGGATATCGTTGGGCCACTTGATTTCCGGATTGAGCTGCGGGCAAACGCGGCTGATGGCCCGCGGAATGGCAAGGGCGCAGATCATGGACAGGGTCGGCAGCAGTTCTGCATTCGGTCTCAACAGGATTGAGACGAGCAGAGACGCGCCCGGAGGAGACATCCACGATCGGCGAAAACGTCCTCTCCCCCGCGTCTGTTCGTCCGCCGTGATTGTTAGTCCCTCGGCAGCACCCTCCCGCCCTGCCGTCGACACGTCATCCTGCGTGGAATGCGTGACTGACAAGTGCCTATACTCCGTGCCGATTATGCGCGTAGTGAGGCGCTGCCTCACTTCAGTTTCATTTAGAGCGTCGGCCATAAGACGGGAATACCCCCAAGACTGTAGACGGCGGCTTGCGTTCGCCCACCCTATAATGATGCATATCACGGGTTATTGGTGAGGGGGAGTGGGATTTCATGGAATATCGTCGACTGGGTAATTCGGGCCTGCAGGTTTCAGTTGTTGGACTCGGGACGAACAATTTCGGCAGGCGCCTCGAATATGAACGGAGCGAGATCGTCATCAAGGCGTCGCTCGATAACGGGATTAACTTCATCGACACGGCCAACATTTACAGCATGGGCGAGTCCGAGGAGCACATCGGCAGGGCGCTGGTAGGGAACCGCGATGCGGCGGTGATTGCCACCAAGGGCAGCGGGCAGATGCGTCAGGGCCCACACGGCAGCGGCAATTCCCGCAAGCACATCACGAGCGAGGTGGAGGCAAGCCTCAAGCGGCTTCAGACCGACTACATCGATCTCTACCAGATTCACTTCCCGGACAATGACACGCCCATCGAAGAGACCTTGCGCGCCCTGGATGACCTGATCCGCGCCGGGAAGATCCTCTATATCGGCAGTTCCAATTTCGCCGTGTGGCAGGAGGCGGAGGCCGCGTGGACGAGCAGGCATCTGGGCCTCAACAGCTTCGTCAGCACACAGCCGGAGTACAGCCTCATCAACCGCGATGTGGAGAGGGAGTTGATCCCGTTCGCCATGAAGTACAACATCGGGATCATCCCCTATTTTCCGCTTGCGGGCGGTGTGCTAACCGGCAAGTACACGGAGGGCCAGGAGCCACCGGAGGGCACGCGCATGTCCACCACTCCCTCAAATTTCCGTGGCCGATTCATGAACGAGCGCACGTTTGCCATCGCGGACGTGGCAACGAAGTTTGCGGAGGAGCGTGGGCATACGACGGTTGAACTCGCCATCGCATGGCTACTAGCACAACCGCAAGTGTCGAGCGTCATCGCGGGCGCGACACGGCCCGAGCAGGTGGAGGCAAACGCCAAGGCCGCCGACTGGACACTAACGGCGGATGAGGTGACGGAACTGAACGAGAAGCTGGCGGCGCTCGGCTAGCTGAGGAGTCCTACGCCTCTTCAGTGACCGGCTCGCGGGCAGTCACGCGTATGACGTAGTTCTGCGGGTCGTCTTGCGTGGGGAAGTGGCGTCCTTGCGCGAACATCTCTGTCAGGCGCTGGAAGAGCAGCGGACCCACTTGGGATACAGCGTCTTCCAGATCGGCTGAAACGGTGGACACGTCCGGAAAGGCGACGAGTGTGGCGCGGTATTCTTCCTCATCCGTGCGCTGGATCATGACGACATAGGGCGAGGTGTCACCGCGTCGCGGATTCCGTACCCAGACAGTCCGCACAGGCGGCCATTCCTCGCGGGGGGCCTCACCGCCCTCTGCGGCAATTTGCCCGAGCGCAAGACCGGCGTTATCGGCCACATCATCAAGCGCCGCGGCGCGTGTGGGACCTTGCCCTGTCACACCCGTCATTGCGGGAATCAGTCCGCGATACGACCCGTCTTCATTGGGCAGCAAAACCGCCGTGTACGATGGCGCCATTTTCTCTCCGCTCCTACGCCCCTGCGAATATCGATGCGGCGGCGGACTCGGCCGCCTCTGCTAAGGGCCTCACATACAGACCGCCCGCCACAATCGCCAGGAGCAAACCAAGTATCAGCAGCCACATTGTCCGCGAAACGCGAATCGGCTCCGCGCCGTCCTCGGGCTCTTCAATGTACATCTGCCTCACGATGTTCAGATAGTAGTACAGGGAAATCAGGCTGGCGAATATGGCGATGCCGACCGGCACGAGGAATCGCGACCCCGCCGTGGCAATCACCGTGAAGAGATAAAACTTGGACGCGAACCCAACGAAGAACGGGAACCCAGCAAGGCTGAAGAGCGCGCCCGTTAACGCCAGCGCGAGGAACGGGTTGCGGCGCGCCATGCCGGCCAAATCCCGCACACCTTCCTTACCGGTCTGATGCCAGACGGCGAGCAGCACCATGAATGCGACCATCGTCGAGGCCGCATAGCTCACACTGTGGATGAGCATTCCGGCGATTGGTTTCGTGGGATCATCAGCACCCAGCGCGGCTATTCCGAGGAGGAGATATCCGACCTGCCCGATGCTCGAATATGCCATCAGGCGCTTGAGGTTCGATTGTAGGATGGCGACGAGATTGCCGAGCATCATGCTCAACACCGCCAACAGGATGAACACCCAGTCCCAGAAGAGCGCTACGGGTTCAAGGGCGACGGCAACCAGACGGATCAAGAGCGCGAAACCGGCCGCCTTGGACGCCGCTGCAAGATAGGCCGTGATGGGGATTGGCGCGCCCTCATACACGTCCGGCGTCCACATATGGAACGGGACGGCTGCGACCTTGAACCCCAGCCCCGCCGTCAGCATTGCCAACGCGATGATCAGGCCGGGGCTCGGCGAGAGGGCACTGAGGCCGCTTGCCACCTGGTCGTACCGAGTGTCACCCGTCAGGCCGTAGATGTACGTGATGCCCAACAAGAGGAACGCGGAGGCGATTGCACCAAGCAGGATGTATTTCATCCCCGCCTCATTGGTTCTCCGCTCTCTCCAGGTATACGACGCGAGGATGTACAGCGAGAAACTCAGCAACTCCAGGGAGATGTAGGCGGTGATGAGCTCACCCGCCGCCGCCATACCCATCGCACCAACGGTGGCCATCATCAGGAGGGCCACGAATTCACCGGGGCTGTCGATGGACCGCACGAATTGTGCGGAGCCGAGTATGGTCACTGCCGCGAGGATGATGAATAAGGCGAAGAAGAACGCAGAGTAGGTGTCAAAGATGAGGATGCCGCCTGCGAAGCGGCTTGATTCGCCGTCATTGGTGAGGACTATGAATACGCTGACAGCGGCCATGACGGCCGCACCGCCATAAACCAGGACCGTTCGCGAGAGTCGGGGCACAATCAGGTCGAGCGTAAACGCTCCAAAAGCGAGGCCTGTAACCAGATAGCCCGGTAACAGGAGTGCCCAGTTCATCGCGGCCCGGCCCTTACACCGTCTCGGCCAGCGCGGCCACTGCCACGATGATTACGGCCGCAATTGTGAATATTAGAGCGTAATTGAAGACGTAGCCGGTCTGGATTCCACGCAGAAGATGGCCGGCGTCCACGGTGCGCGCCGCCGGTCCGTCCACGCCCGCATCATTGACTACCCGCCGATCAACCTCACGGATGAAACCAGCAAAGGTCAGCACAATGCGGTCGATAATCCACTGCGCTGCAGTGTCGATGTAGAACCGGTTCTGGATGAGCTTTAGCGGTCCCGCGACCGACTCAAGCACGGAGCCGTCAACTCGCTCCTTATTATTCCAATAATTCAGCCCGACACCTATTCCTGCGACGGCGGTCAGGGTGGATGCCAACGCCAGCAGCATGTCGAAGTGGAACTCGCGGTGGCCGTCCGTGAGGAACTCGATGAAGTCCCAACCGAAGGCGAGCACCACACCGAGGAAAACCGCCAGGATCCCCAATGACACAAGGGGGATAGACATAAGCGGTGGCGGATCATGGAGCCCGGCGGCGTGGTTTCCTTCTCCATCGTGGTCGCTAGCGGCTTGTGCCGGCTCTCCCTGAGAGACAACCAGCGCGAGTCTAGTCATATAGAGGGCGCTGAGGAATGAGGCAATGATTGCTCCAAAGAAGAGTAGGTAACCGGGCAGGCTTTCGATCTCAAGGGCCGGAGCAAGAATGCCCTCCTTGGAGATAAAGCCGCTCAATGGCGGAATCCCCGCCAGCGACAGGCTGCCAACGATGAGGGCGGCGGCTGTGAGTGGCGCAGCAATCCGTAGGCCGCGAACCTGGTAGATGGACGCGGAGGAGGCATGGATGGCATGGAGCGCCACCCCCGCCGTCAGGAACAACAAAGCCTTGAAATAACCGTGCGTGAGCAGGTGGAACATGCCGCCACTTGGGTCGCGGTGAGCGGGGTCACTTGCCAACCCGGCCGCGCCCAGTGCAAGCATCATGAGGCCGAGCTGGCTCACTGTTGAGTACGCGAGGATGCGCTTGAAATCAATCTCGCCAAGGGCCAATAGCCCGGCGAGAACAGCGGTCACCAGTCCAATCGCGGCCACGAACCATAGAACGCCGGGCGCCTCGACGAACAGGTCAAACATGCGTGCAACGAGGAATACCCCCGCCGCTACCATCGTCGCTGCGTGGATAAGCGCGCTGACCGGCGTGGGGCCCTCCATGGCATCCGGCAGCCAGATATGGAAGGGAAATTGGGCGCTCTTGCCCATCGCTCCAAGGAACAACAGGAACGCCACCAGCGCCGCCTCTCCACCGCTCAGTGCCGCGATAACCTCCCGGATGTCGAACGTGCCGGTGTTGAGATAGGCAATGATGATGCCGATCAACAGGCCGACATCACCGAATCGGGTTGTGATGAAAGCCTTTTTCGCCGCCTCAGCCGCCGAGCGCCGCTCCCAATAGAAGCCAATGAGCAGGAACGAGCACATTCCCACCAGTTCCCATGAGATGTAGAGCAGCAACAGGCTGCCGGTCAGGACAAGGGCAAGCATGGACGCGGCGAACAGCGAGTGCGCGGCGAAATACCACCCCAACCGCTCGTCACCTTTCATGTACTCCAGTGAGTAGACCTGTACAGCGAGCGAGACTGACGTGACGAGGATGATCATCATCACCGATAGACTGTCGACGATGTAGCTCAGCCCGAACTCGGAGCCTCCGGCGGACAGCCAGACGACGGTCCCGACGTACTCTCCGTTGGCAAGATAGTCGCCCAGCACCCCAAGCGATCCGATGAATGCGATACCAATGGCAGCGACGCTGACCCATGACGCGGCTTGCGGCAGGATTTGGAGCCGGCCAATGGCAAGAATCACGAATGCGGCAAACGGCAGCGCGGCGATAAGCCACGCCTGCTCAGCGCCGATCGGGATTGCGTCCAGCAGGGCCGTCATTTTCTTGGCCCCCTACTGCTGCAAGGTGGAGATGCGGTCCAGGTTGACCGTCTCCCAGTTTCTGAACATGCGTAGAACGATGGCGAGGGCAAGACCAACCTCCGCCGCCGCAATAGTGATCACAAAGATGATCAGCACGTGGGCGATGGCCTCTGTTCCAACCACGTAGCGGGCAAAAGCGATGAGATGGACGTTGACGGCGTTCAACATCAATTCGATGGACATGAGGACAAGGACGGCATTGCGCCGGGCCAGCACTCCGTACAACCCCAGGCAGAACAGCGCCGCGCCCAGGATCAGCATGAACTCGAGGACGGTCATGCGCCCTCTCTCCCGCTCCGCGTCAGCACAACCGCGCCCACCAACGCCACCAATAGCACCAACGATGCGATCTCGAATGGAATCAGGAAATCGCTAAACAGGAGTTCACTCAGGGCCGTGAATTCGGCCATCGGGTCGGTGCCCGGTTCACGGGTGCGCCACGGCGTTGCCAGCGCAGCCGCCACGAGCAGCGCGAACAGACCGACGCAGGCCATCGCCGCGAGCGGGCGCTGCGCGTTGTCTTCCACATTAGTCTGTTCCGGCGCGCGAGTGAGCATGATGGCAAACAGGAGAACGATCGTGATTGCGCCACCATAGATGAGCACTTGGGCAAGCGCGATGAATTCCGCCAGCATCATCAGGAACAGGGCCGCCACGCCGACCAGGGAGATCAGGAGGAACACCGCCGCGTAGACGACGCTGCGTGTTGCGACCACGCCGACGGCGGCTGCGACGGTGATTATTCCGATTGCTCCAAGAATCGCGGTCTCGATCATTCGGCGACAGTCCCGGGCTTGGAGTTGTCCGATTCGGATTCGTTGTCAGAGGATTCTGCGTTGGCAGCTTCCTGCGCCGCGCGCTCGGCAGCTCGTTGGGCGCGAAGTTCGGCGGCCTTGCGTCGAGATTCGGCTACGCGAGGATCAACGGCGGGAGCGTCAGCTGATGCCTGTTCAGGCGCAGGAGTCTCCGTTTGTTCAGGGGTGGCCGTTGTTGGCACCGCGGGTGGAGCCTCACCGCGCTCAGCGGCGCGTTGGGCGCGCAGTTCAGCAGCCTTGGCTCGCGCAGCGGCTACGCGGGGGTCAACGGCAGGAGTGTCACTCGATGCCTGTTCTGGCGCAGTTGCCGTAGCCTCAGCAGGCGGTGCCTCACCGCGCTCTGCGGCGCGCTGGGCGCGCAGTTCGGCGGCCTTTGCTCGCGCAGCGGCCACACGATCTTCACCGGATGCGTCCGCTCCCGCAGCCGGGGTTCCACCACTCTGCGCGGCTGAGCGGCGCGCCGACTTCTTGGCCTCAGGCGGAGACCATCGGCCCTTGGCCTCTTGCTCCTTGCCTGCTTCAAGTAGTTGGTCCAGGTCATACATGAGATTTGGGCGTGCGTATTGGCTGGCGTCGAAGTTGTCCGACATGATAATTGCGTC
The DNA here is from genome assembly GCA_965207115.1 of Dehalococcoidia bacterium. Lineage (GTDB taxonomy): Bacteria > Chloroflexota > Dehalococcoidia > UBA6926 > UBA6926 > VXMO01. Next base: position 1,080,419 of record CBDBLR010000003.1, read on the forward strand.
GAAGTTGCAGTATTCAACACAAAGGCCGCACATGATGCAGTCGGCCACGTTCAAATCAAAATACTCAACGATCTTGCGGCGAGTGCTGTCACCCTCAGCGTGCTTGGGGTTGTCCATCATTGCGACATCGATACAGTCCGTGGGGCAAATCCGCATACAGACGAGGCAGCCCGTGCAGTACGGCTCCGGCACATCTTTGTCCCAGGTGAGCACGGGGTGCGCCATGAATCGGGGCGCGAGCGCGGGGGCGATGGACGGATATTCCGCCGTAACGGGCGGCTTTAGTGCCAGCTTCATTGTTGTTAGCAGACTCTTGAAGGTTCCCAACATGACTATTGCGCCCACCTTTGCCTGAATTGCCGAAGCTTCTGTTCCCTGCGCCGCTGTATGTAGATGCCGGTTGCAGCGGCCAGCACGATACTCACCACACTGATTGTCACACTTGTCACCCACAGCTCCCAGCCGTTCTGATGTTGGACCCATACGACGGTCGCCACGACCAGCAGATTCAAGAGCGACGCGGGTATGGCGATTTTCCACGCGAATGCCATGAGTTGGTCGATACGAAGGCGCGGCAGCGGTGCGCGGATCCAGAACACGACGAGGATGATGCCGGCCATCTTGACCAACAGGTAGAAGGGCTGAAGGATGGGGACCTGCTCGGAGAACGGCCCAGTCCAACCACCGAGGAACAGGATTGTTGCGAGGAACGCCATCGTCGCTAGTCCTGCGTATTCCGTCAGGAAGAAGACGCCCCAACGGATGCCTGAATATTCGACGAACGCGCCGCCGACGATCTCCTCTTCGGCGTGGGGTATGTCAAAGGGAATACGCGCCGTTTCCGCCAGCGCCCCAACAAGGAAGAGAATGAAGCCCAGCGGCATGATAATCAGGTACGGCACGCTGCCCTGCGCCTCGACGATGCCTGCGAGGCTGAAGGGGCGATCTGTCGCCGTCTGGGCCAGAAGTCCAACGGCCAGCACGGCAAACACAAGCGGCAGTTCGTAGCTGATCAACTGCGCAGCATTGCGGGCGCTACCCAGCAATGCGTACTTGTTGTTTGATGCCCATCCTGCCAGCACATGCCCGACTACGGACAGGCCCAGGATGGCGATGATGTAGAACAGCCCGATATCGAGGTCGCTTAGCACCCAGTCGGGGCCGAACGGCAGCACCATCCAGAGCATGAAGATCGGCGTGAAGATCAACAGGGGGGCGAGGTAGAAGATAACGATGTTCACGCTCCCGGGGCGCACATCCTCCTTGAGCATCAGCTTAATTGCGTCCGCCGCTGTTTGGAGGATGCCGGATGGTCCGGTGCGGGACGGTCCAACGCGCTGCTGTAGGCGCGCGAGAGTCTTGCGTTCCGCCCAGATCACGCCGAGTACGGCGGTGAGAATGCCGTTGAAGAGCACAAAAACAACGATGGCGATTGTGATGAGGTCCAACAGGCTCATCGGTCCACCTCGCCAAGAACGATGTCCATGGAACCAAGAATCACGGTGGCGTCGGCAAGGTATGAGCCGCGGATCATGGCAGGGAGAGCCATCAGGTTGCAGAAACTCGGCCCGCGAATCTTGAGTCGGTACGGCTGAACCGTGCCGCCGGATGAGACTAGATAGACGCCCAGATCACCTCGCGGGTTCTCCCCGTGCACGTACACATCCCCCTCCGGCGGGCGAAGGATGCGCGGCACCCGACCCAAGAACGGGCCGTCCGGCAGTTTGTCCAGGGCCTGCGCGACGATGGAAATCGACTGTTCAATCTCCAGCATCCGAACCATGTAGCGGTCGTAGCAATCCCCTGTCTGTCCTGTTGGAACGCGGAAATCCAATTCTTCATAGATGGAGTACGGATCAGCTTTACGTATGTCGTAGTCGATTCCTGCCGCTCTCAGCAGCGGACCTGTTACGCCGTAGTCAAGAAGATCCTCCGGCGGTATCGCTCCGATGCCGGCGGTGCGTTCGATGAATATCTCACTCTCTGTGAGCGTGCCCCGCGCTTCTTCATATCCAACCCTAAGCTGATCCAGCAGCGCGCGAACGGCGGGGACGAATCCGTCCGGCAGGTCTTCCTTGACGCCGCCGATGCGGAAGTAGTTGTGCATCATGCGCGCGCCTGTGACGCCCTCAAAAATCTGCTGAATCCTCTCGCGGTCACGGAACCCGAGCATGACGGGATTCATCGCGCCCGTGTCCAACCCATACGTGCCGTAGAACAGCAGATGGCTTGCGATGCGGTTGAGTTCGGAAAGGATCAGACGAATGTAGTCGGCGCGCTCCGGCACCTCTACTCCCATCGCCTTTTCCACTGCCCTTACATAGACCCACTCATTATTGAAATTGGCGACGTAATCCAGGCGGTCAAAAAGCGTGGTGATCTGTTGAAAATTCTCGCCCTCCGCCAACCGCTCGGAGCCGCGATGCAGATAACCGATGTGCGGATAGACGTCAACGACTCGCTCACCATCGAGAGTCAGCACCATGCGGAATACGCCGTGCGTGGCAGGGTGCTGCGGCCCCATGTTGATGCTCAACTCCGCCTGCTCCGTGACGGCGTCGCGCACGATGTTTGCCGACAACCCGGAGTCAGTCACCATAAAATGTCACCTGCTCCGGCATTTCATAGCTCTTTCGTCCGGGGAATCCCTCGAATCCCTCATAGAGGATCAGTGGGGAGAGGTCCGGATGGCCGCGAAACTCCAGCCCGAAGAGGTCGTGCCCCTCGCGCTCGTGCCAGTCCGCCCCCATCCAAACGCCAATTGCAGTGGGAATCCACGGGTCGTCGATAGGCGCGCGCGTCTTTATCACCAGTTTGTGCGGGTGGGACAGAGAGCTCAGGTGATACACCGCCTCCAGCTCGTCCTTCCAGTCAACGACGGAGAGGCAACGGAGATATTTGAAGTCCAGTTCCGGGTCCGACTTCAGGGCGGCGCAAACGTCAACGACCGCATCCCGAGGAACGCGCAACTGAAGTTCATCGAATGAGTAGTCGACGGATTGCGCGCTGTCCCCAGCAATCTCTCGCACACGCGCCTCAATGGGAGAGGGCGCGGCGGGCTCCTCAGGTCGGTCTCCGGTTGTCACCTATAGACCTCTCTTGAGCCTGGGCTCGTCCTGGATCTTGCGCTGGAGTTCAAGAATGCCGTGCTGCAATGCCTCAGGGCGCGGCGGGCACCCCGGCACGTAAACATCCACGGGGATGATCTGATCCACGCCCATCACGACGGAATAGGAGCGAACGTACGGCCCGCCACACGTAGCGCACGATCCCATCGCAATAACCCACTTTGGGGCAGGCATTTGCTCGTAGAGGAGCTTGATCGGCTCGGCCATTTTCTTGACGACCGTCCCCGCCACGATCATGACATCGGATTGGCGCGGCGAGGGCCACGTGACGACACCGTAGCGGTCGAAATCGTGCTTGGGCATATATGCGGAGATCATCTCGATTGCGCAGCATGCCAGCCCAAATGTGAGGGGCCACAGCGAGGACTTTCGCGCCATCGCGAAAAGCTCCTCCGTCTTGAGAGTGATCACGCCTGAGAGGCCACTCTTCTGATGCGCCGCGAGGTTTTGCAGTGCCATGCGGGATTCGGGCGTCGAGATGACGGGGCCCTGCCCCATACCCCCTTGCCCGCCTGCGGGTTCAATATTCATCGCCAGGACAGCACCCCCTTACGCCACGCGTATATCAGACCGAAGAACAACACGACTAGAAAGATGACCATTGAATAGAATGCGGCGGCGGGCAAATCAAGGAATACGAATGCCCAGGGGAAAAGGAAAACAGTCTCCACCGCAAAGATCAGGAAGAATAGGGCAAACAGGTAGTAGCGAACGTTATAGCGGGTGTTACCTTCACCGGTTGGCAGAATACCGCACTCATAGGCGATGCCCGAGAGACTGGTGGCACTGCGCGGGGCGAGAATCCACGAAATGACAAAGAAGGATAGTACGCCGCCGAACCCGACTATAGCGGCTATCCCTACAGCGGCCCAGTTGAACGCATACTCAGCCGGCATACCCCTGCACTCCTGTCGGCCAGTCTATGTGCGGCTCAGAGACAGTGTCAACGAATGTCAGTCTACTCATCCGATGCGCCCCAGTAGAGCCGTCACGCTGCCGTCAATCAACTCAATCCACGGGAACGGCCATATCCCGATGGCGACAATAAATGCGATGAGCAGCCCGCCGGCCGCGAGTTCCACGCGGGATGCATCCGTCAGTCCTTGCCACCGGTCGCTGACGGGACCGAAGAACACCTTTCCAAGCAGTCTCAGCACATACACCGCAGTTACAGCTGCAGCAAACACGCCGAGCACGCCGACGAGCGGATATGTGTTGAACGCGCCGATGAAAACCAGCAGCTCCGCAACGAATCCGCTGAGGCCCGGAAGCCCCAGCGAGGCTAAGCCGGCGATGGCAAAGAACGTCGCCGTACCGCCCATCCGTTTGGCCAACCCCTCCAGCACGCCGATGTCACGGATGTGGGTGCGGTCATAGACGGCACCCACAAGCACGAAGAAGAGGGCCGTCATCACTCCATGGGAGAACATCTGCAGAACCGCGCCGTTGACCCCCAACGGGTCGAGCGTCGCGAGACCCATGATTACGTAGCCCATGTGGCTGACGCTCGAATAGCCGATGACGTATTTGAGGTCGCGCTGTCCCAGGGCGGATATTGCGCCATACACGACGTTTACTGTCGCGAGGATGATCAGGACGGGCATCCACGCCTCTGCACCCTCCGGGAAAAGATCCATGCCGATGCGGAGGATGCCGTATGCGCCCAGTTTCATGAGCACACCGGCGTGCAACATGCTGACGGACGTGGGCGCGGCAACGTGCCCGTCCGGCGACCATGTGTGGAACGGCCAGAGCCCGGCCAACACGCCGAAACCGACGGCGACAATCGGGAAGAAGAGCAATTGGAATTCGCGGGAGTATTCCTCGTTGTCGCGAAGGCTGAGGAAGTCGAATGTCGGGTTTTCCGCGAATATATAGAGCGCGATCAGCGCCACCCACACCAGGACGCTGCCGAGGCTGAGCATGATGGTCAGCTTCATCGCGCTGTATTCCTTGGTGCGGCTGAACAATAGCGGAGGCACGTAGGAGCGGAAGTCTGTCGAGCTGCCCCACACGCCAATCAAGAGGTACATCGGAATGACGGCAAGTTCGTAGAAGAAGAAGAAGAAGAACAGATCAAGGGCCACGAAGACGCCGTAAACGCCTGCAATGAGGAGCAGGAAAAGGACGAAGAATTCCTTGGTTCTGTCAGGCAGACGCCAGGCGACCAAGGTTCCGGCAAAGGCAACTACGCCGTTAAGCAGCACCATCAACGCGGAGATACCGTCCACGCCAAGCGTGAATCCGATCCCGAGGCTTGGCAGCCATTCAACGCGGGTGAGTGGCCAGAACTCCACCCCCGCCGGCGCGCTCAGATAGTGGCGGAGGGTGATATAGATGGAAAGCGCGAAGGTGAAACCCGTGACGGCGGTGGCGATGCCACGGATGGTGTTGGGCTGACGGCCTGGAACGAGAATAAGCGCCAAGCCGCCCACGAACGGCGCGAGAACTAACAGGCTTAAGACCAGCTCGTCTGCCTCAGCCACCCATACTCCTCCGACGACAAAAGGTCAGCGGCCCCTACCCGCCAATCATAACAGCGACGGGCGTCCACTTCTCTCCTCTCATTCCGACGCACGCAGAATCCCGGGATGCTGACAGGAATACCAACCAAGGTAAATCGCTAACCGAGGAAACAGTCAGATACACTTTGCGTATGGACTTCCTCAACGTTGGGGGGCTTGAGCTACTCTTTCTTGCCGGCATCGCCATCATCATCGTCGGGCCGTCACGGGCCGCGGAGATAGCGGGCGAGATCGGCCGGCTTGTCGCACGCGCCCGTCGCACCATCAACTCCATGACGGAGGACTTGCAGACGCAGGCGCGCGAGGAGACAGAACCCCTTCGCTCTGCCCGTGAATCCATCCGCGATGTGGAATCGAAACTCCGTCGTCCTCTTGACTTGCCGGACGGCCGTTCAAATACCAGGCAAGCCGAGTCTCCACCGGAGGAAACAACCCCTCCTGGTGAGAGTGAACAGTCCGCGGGCGAGACCGAGCCGGAGGACGGCCGGTGACAACGCCTGAGCCGGAGGGCGTGTCAAGCACGACGATGCCATTGTCCGCGCATCTACGGGAGCTGCGGACACGGCTCATGTGGACTTTCATCGTGGTGGGTATTGGCGCAGTCGGCGCGTTTGCCATCGGAAATCGGCTCGTTGACGTGTTGCTCATTCCGTTTCCGAACGACATTGAAGTCGTCCAGATTGATGTCCTTGAGGGCGTGCGCGTCCGCATGAAGATTGCCCTCCTGGGGGGAATCATCGTCGCATTCCCGATGATTCTCTATCAGGCCATTATGTTCGTCCGCCCTGCACTCACAGGCACGGAGAAGCGCTTTGTGTACATAGCCTTACCCATCGTGAGCGTGCTATTCGCCGCGGGAATCCTCTTTGCATTCTTTGTGCCCATTCCGGTGATGATGCAGATTCTCCCTCAATTCCTTGGCGAGGATATTGAACCGCAGATACGCATCGACAGCATCGTCGGCACAACGGTCTGGCTCATCTTTGCGATGGGGCTGCTCTTCGAGCTGCCAGTCATCATGTACCTGCTCGCCCGCATCGACATCATCGATCCGGCGAGCCTGCGGACAAAGCGCAAGGGAGCAATCCTGTTGTCATTCGTTGCCGCCGCGATCATCACGCCCACAGGCGACCCCATCAACATGGTCATCTGGGGCGTCCCCATTTGGGTGCTCTATGAGATCGGCCTGCTCATGGCCCGGTTCGCTGCCTGGCAACGGAGGCGATCGGAGAGCAACACATCGACCTAGCTCCGGCCGAGTGTCCAATTTGCACAAGCCTCACTGTCATTCCTGCGGTCGCGGGAGTATACCCGCTCCACAAAGCGAAACGCCGCCTAAAGGCGGCGTCCGTGCCAGTCTTGAGCTCAGTCTCGGGAGGCTAGGTTTTTGCGGTCGTGGAATCCGACTCCGCACTTTCCTTGGCATCCTCGGAAGGCTTGCTCTCTTCCAATTCGGCCCCCTTGCGGAACTCACGGATAGAGCTTCCCATCGAGCGGGCAAGGCCGGGGAGTTTGGCACCCCCAAATATCAAAAGAATAATCGCCAGAATCAGAATCAACTCTAATCCGCTCGGAATGGTCATGCTGCCTCCCTGCTTATGCCCACAGTATACGCGATGGGTCTAGCCTTGCCGCCCTATTGGAAGATCAGTATGCCGAAAGCGAATATGAAGAACGTCACGATGCCCAACAACCCCGTGCCAAGCGGCACCATCAGCATTGTCAGGATCGCCTGCGTGCCCATGAATCGATTTGCTTCACGGATAGCGATGTAGGTGAGGCGGATTATGGCCACGGAGGTCAGAACAATTCCCAGCGTCATGACCCACGGTTGCGCCCCGCCCGCGATTAGCCAGAGAAGCGATGTCGGGACGAGGAGCCAGAGAGACAGGGCAGCGAATGTTGTCGCAGAAAATTCCTCCGCGATGCTCGCCTCGCCCTCGAAGATCTTGCCGATGAGGTGAAGCAAGACCGTGAAGAACAACAATCCCGCGTATCCGCCCGCGACGAATCCCGCGGCGCCGAACGCCGCTCCCGCAAGCCCTTCATTGTCGAGAATCAGCCCACCGAGGCCGAACAACGCGCCTGCCACGGCCAGACCGGCGAGCAGCAATCCGGTTCCGCGCAGTATCGGTTGGTCGATGGCGATATCACTGAACGAGTACGTAGGCGTCCGCACGATGCCGCGCAGGTAGAATGCCACGGGCCGCTTGCGGCGCTCCGCGCTCCGGCCCTGTCCGCTCTGCTGCCCTTCCAATCCCGCCGTCGGATCAATAAACATCAATCCATAATACGCAGGAGACCACCTTAAGGCGTGTAGGCGGCGCTTTCGCGCCGCCCACAATTCTCGCCCCGTGTGGCAATTTTGCCGCTAATCAGACTCGCTAGCCCGTGGCGATGCCCAGACCCACGACGATGGCAACGAGAACGATGATCAGCAGGATGAACAGGATTATCGCCACAATTGCCGCAGCGATGAAAGATGCAATGCCGCTCAAAACGGCCATCCCTGTGCTCAGTCTGTAGTTCTCCCGGATCAGGATGATTCCGAGAATGATGGTCCAGATGAACACCACGAGGCTGACGATGACGCTTATCGCCTCAAAGGGAGACGCCTCACTCTCCGTCGCCTCGCCGATTCCACTGGCTAATGCATCGAGCAGACCCGGAATCACGGGGATCAAGCTCAGGATGGAGAGCATCATCAAGCCGGCCAACATCCCCGTGTACGCCCCGTCACCACCGAACAGCTTCGAGATGAGATGCACGACCAGGGAGAAAAAGCCCAGTTCAACCGCGACAAAAGCGACAAACAGGATGGTTCCAATAACGACGAAGCCGACGCCAACTGAGATTTCCTCGTCCGTAAATTCGTCAAATGCCGCCGTGTCGAATCCCAGGCCAAATGAGACGACGCCATTAAGAATCGCCACAATCAGCAGTGTCAGGAGGCCCAGGCCGACCGGCCGATCATTCACAATCTGCTGAATCGTGTGAATGGGCCGCACAATCAACCCAATGTAGGTGCTCAATAGCATCTTTTTCCCTCCTGCCCGTCCGGGCAATTTTCCCGCGCTGAATCTGTCCGTCCGGCGCAGTCGGAGAGGGAGTACGCGCCACCCTTTAATTCTAGGCTAGAACGCAACATAAGGCGCACTCTGTGCCAATCCCGTGCGCTACAATGAGGCCATGACGGACGCCCTGACAGAAACCAAACTTGACCTGCCCATGATTCATCGCGGCAAGGTTCGCGATACGTACGATCTCGGCGATGACACACTGTTGCTGGTCGCCACGGATCGAGTCTCCGCTTTTGATGTGGTTCTCCCAACCGGCGTCCCCGGGCGCGGCATCGTCCTCTCCGAGATTTCCGCATTCTGGTTCCGCCGCTCCGGTCATGAGTTCCCCAACCACTTCATCGGCATGGCGTATGAGCCTGAAGTCGCCAATCAATATAAGCTGGGCGATCTTGATGAGGCGGTCGCCCGGCGAGCGATGGTTGTGAGGAAGGCCGAGCGCATCGACATCGAATGCGTTGTACGCGGGTACATCACCGGGTCGGCGTTGGCGGAATACCGGAAGTCAGGCTCCGTTCAGGGCTATGATTTGCCCGCAGATATGGTTGATTCGCAGGCGTTTGAGTCGGCGCTTTTCACTCCCACTACCAAGGAGGAGACGGGGCACGATTTGCCACTAACGGTAGACGAATTGTGGAAGCAGGTGGGCGGCAACATCGCATGGCCGCTTGAGGAGCACAGCCTCGCGCTCTACCGTATGGCGTCCGAGTACTCGAGGGCGATGGGCGTGATCCTGGCGGACAGCAAGTTTGAATTTGGCATCATCGACGGCAAGATTTCCGTGATTGATGAGCTGCTGACGCCGGACTCGTCTCGCTATTGGGATGCAACCATCTATGAGGCCGGCAAGTCACAGCCCAGTTTCGACAAGCAGATCATCCGCGATTGGTTAATCGAATCCGGCTGGAATCGCGAGCCGCCCGCGCCGGAGCTACCGGACGACATTGTGCAGCAGACGATCGACAAGTATCGCGACGTGTATCAGCGGCTCACATCAAAGGAGCTTGTCCTGTGAGCATGGGCCGCGTTATCGGGAGCGCGCTTATCGGGGTAGCGGCGGCGATTATGCTCTACACCATCGTGGGCGCCGTCAGTACAGTTTGGGGCGTCGCGCAGTTTGAGGAGATGCCAATCACGGTCAAGCTGTTCCTGCCCGTGACATTTGGCACGCTTGCCGGAACGCTCGGCATCATGGCCATTCAGCGCATCCGGAACCGCAATCATACGGATGCCGCGGACGGCTAAGCCCGGACCCGGGCGCTGACACAGCAATCACTCGCAGGATGCCTAACTTCCTCGCCCGCATCTATGTGACACCCAAGCCAGGTGTTGTCGACCCACAGGGGCTGTCAATCCTGGGCGGCTTGAAGAATCTCGGGTATGACTCCGTGTCCGCTGTACGGGCCGGCCGCTATCTTGAGATTCAGATTGGAGAGGCCCCATCACGAGAGGTGGCCGAGTCCAAGACGACGGACATGTGCCGCCAACTGCTTGCGAACCCCGTGATTGAAGACTACCGGTTCGAGGTGGTGGAGAACGACTAGCTGCTAGCCCGTCAGCGTGCCCTTGGTGGAGGGCGCGACACCCGCAAACCGCTCGTCACGACGCGTCGCCGTGTCCAGCGCCTTGGCCAGCGCCTTGAACGTTGCTTCAGCGATGTGGTGGTCATTGACTCCGGCGTGCTGAACAACGTGCAAATTAATACGCCCCTCCCGCGCGATGGACTCAAGCACGTGGGCGACCAACTCGGTGCGCAGGTCACCCATCATACCCGTGCTGAATTGCAGGCCGATAGCTGCATATCCGCGCCCACCCAAATCGACCACCGCCGTTGTCAACGCATCATCCAGCGGGACTGTCTCGTGAGCCATGCGGCGAATGCCTGTGCGATCTCCCAGGGCTTCCCCGAGCGCCCGCCCGATCACGATGCCCGTATCCTCTGCTGTGTGATGACCGTCAGGGTCATTCAATCCCTCAGCCCGCACGGTAAGGTCGAAGCCGCTATGCCGACCCAGTTGATCTATCAAGTGGTTGAGCATCAGCGAGCCGGTGCTCACATCATATTGCGCGCGTCCGTCAATGTTGATTGACACGTCGACAACGGTTTCCCTTGTCTCTCGCCGGACGGTGGCCTGGCGAGGCGCAGCCGCTCCCTCCCCTGTCACTTCTGGGCCTCCATTTCCTCGCGCAGTGCTTCGATCAGGCGCTCATGGTCTCGCGGCCGTCCCACACTTATACGGATACAGTCGCGGAGTTCCGGCGTGTTGAAATGTCGCAGGGCGATACCGCGACGAAGCAGAGATGCGTGCAGTTCCTTGGCGTCATGTTCCAAGAACCGCACGAGTAAGAAATTAGCTTCGGACGGAAAGACGCGGACGCTCGGCAGGGACCGTAGTCCTTCCTGCAGGACTGCACGTTCTTTCACGATGATGTTCACCGTCGCCAATGCGTTTTCCAGGTCTTCAATAGCAGCGATGGCCGCTGCCTGCGCCAATGTGTTGACGTTGTACGGCGGCTTGACCGTCATGAGGATTGAAGCCAGATCAACGGGGAAGACGCCATAGCCAACGCGCAGGCCCGCCAGCCCAGCCCATTTGCTGAATGTTCGGAGGAAGATGAGGTTTGGATACTCATCCACGAGGGGCATGAGTGACTTTCCGGCGAACTCGACATAGGCCTCATCAACGATGGTAAGTACTTCGGTCTCCGCTACGACTCGAATTTCCTCTTCAGTCACGCTGTTGCCGGTCGGGTTGTTTGGTGTCGAGAAAAACACAATCGACGCATTGCGCGCGGCCTCTACAAGACCGGGCAGATCAATGGAAAAATCATCTTGACTGCGTGGCACGCCGTTAAAGCGAGCTCCTGAAAGGTCAGTCTCGACCGCGTACATTCCAAATGTGGGTGTCGCAGCGACGACGGTACCGTCAGATCCTACGAATAGCCGTGTCAACAGGGCAATGAGCTCGTCACTGCCCGACCCCGCAACGATACGCTCGGCGCCGAAACCCGTGTATTCCGCAAGGCACGCTCGCAGCGCAGCATGATCCGGATCCGGGTAGATGTTTGCGGCGTCGAACGACTCAATGAGTGCTCGAACACGAGGTGGCGGGCCGTAAGGATTCTCGTTGGCGTTCAGCTTAACGATTCCCTCTTCGCCCGCATCGCTCTCTGCTTCAAGGCGTTCCGGCGGGGCGACAGGCTCATACGGCTTCATGTTCCGAAAGCGGGGAACCAGGCGGTCAAGAAGCGGAACTGAGAGGCGAGTGCGCTGTGCTGTCATAGTGTCTCTATTATTGCATGCCGCCTATTCGTCGCCAGATACCGCGGTGATGCTGGCGGCCTCCAACGAATCTTGTTCAGGCCCGGGGACAACGGCAACTGTGACCCGGTCCCCGACCGCCAGATCAGTCAGATCGCCCGACTGTGTGACAGTGATTCGTGTACCGGCGATAGTCGATATGCGCTGCAACCCTGTGGGCGTCATCAACGTAATTGTATTGCCGTCAATCGATTCGATTGTCCCTGCCATGCGCGTGCCGATATCTGTGTCATCCGTTCCACCAGTTCCCACCAGGAATCCCGGCCGTCCCTGTCTGAAACCCTGTCCCTGACCTGCCCGGGACTGTTGCAATTCAACGCTGATGGCCGCGATTTCCGCCTCTGAGGCCCCCTGCGCCCGCATCTGCGCCTCTATCTGACGCATCGCCTCCGGCGGTATCTCACCGCCATTCTCGCTCGGTCCTCCGAACGTCACTATTGGCGCAGCGTCATCACCCTCTTCCCCGAGAGAGTCGTCAGCCGTCAAGGCCAGCGGAGGAACCTCTTCTACGTCCTCCTGTTGTGATTGCCCTACCTGAATGCCTATCACGAACGCGCCACTGATGCTCAGTCCTAACACGAGCACAAGCACGGCGAGGCCCATGAATGCCCGCGCGCCCAGTCCACCGGAGCGTTCCTCTTCCATCGACTCAATCGGTTGATCGTCCATCGCCGTGTCGTCTCCTATTCGTATCGCAGCGCCTCGATTGGGTGCAGAGCGGCGGCTCTCATGGCGGGATAGATGCCGAACACCAGCCCGATGAGCATGGAAACCCCGAGGGCGAGCGCCGTGATGTCCGTGCTGACCACCGTTCGGATTTCTTCTTCAGCCAGCAGTGTGATGTTCATTCCCTGCGCGATGAGCATTCCCAGAAGCACGCCGATGATTCCGCCGCCCAAGCTCAGCAGGACAGCCTCCAGCACAAACTGGGAGAGAATATCCCATCGCCGCGCTCCAATTGCTTTCCGAATGCCGATTTCCCGCGTCCGCTCCGTCACGGACACGAGCATGATGTTCATGATTCCGATTCCGCCGACGAGCAGCGAGATACTCGCGATGGAGCCCAGGAAGAGCACAAACGCCTGCGTGGTGTCCTGAAACGCCTCAAGCGCTTGCTGCTGATTCCTGACCTCGAAATCGTCTTCATCGGTGATGCGGTGTCGCAGACGGAGAATGCGACTAACTTCCCCCTCCGCCTTTTCCATTTCGTTCTCGTCCTCGACGAGCACGCTGATCGTATCGACACCCACCACTCCTTCGACGTTGCGATCCGCGCTAATACGTCTATAGGCGGTGGTGATGGGAATCAGAACGCGGTTGTCTTCAAAGCCGAACGCGTCCCCGCCCCTGCTCTCCAGCACACCGATCACGGTCATCTCTCTGCCGCTAATCTTCACTGTCTGCCCAATAGGGTTGCGCCCCAGAAACAGGTCCACTGACGCCTGTGCCCCCAGGACAACGACATCCGATGCGCCGGAAACGTGCGGAATACCGATGAAGCTCCCGACATCGACCTCATAGCCCCGCACTTCCTGGTATTCAGGCGTGACGCCTGTAATCTCACCGAAAACGGTGCGCGCTCCAAACTCATCTGTCGTGTTCACGTCGCCAAACACGTTGATTTCTGGGGCAACCTGATCCACGGACGGGGCGAGGACGGGGTCGGCCAGCGCATAGGCGTCATCGAGCGTGAGCGCCCCATTTGACGGGCTGACGAAAAGGATGTTGGTGCCGAGATCCTGGATGAACGAGGTCACGGACTCCTGCACGCCGCGCCCGATGGACATGAGCGAAATCACAGCGGCCACGCCAATGACGATGCCGAGCAGCGTCAGCAGGGTGCGGAGCTTGTTGGCGCCCACGGATTGGAGGGCGGATAGGAGCGTGCGCTGCGGACTCACTGCGCCCCGGCACTTTCATCATTCACGATCTCGCCGTCCCGCATCAGGATCGTGCGCCTGGCAAAGCGTGCAATGTCGTCCTCATGCGTGACAATGATGACCGTGATTCCGGATGATCGATTTAGTTCCCGCAGCAGTTCGATGATCTCCAGGCTGGAGCGGGAATCCAGGTTTCCGGTTGGTTCGTCTGCAAGCAGGATGGACGGCTCGTTGACGAGCGCCCGTGCAATTGCGACGCGCTGCTGCTGCCCGCCGGACATCTCTGTTGGCCGATGTCCCGTCCTGTCGGCAAGGCCGACTCTTCCCAGAGCCTCGCGTGCCAGACGTGCGCTGCCGCCCTTTCGCGCATACAGCAGCGGCAGTTCTACGTTCGATTCCGCGGTAAGGCGCGGCAGCAGATTGTAGCTCTGAAATACAAACCCGATCTTGCGGTTGCGAATTGCCGCCAGCCGTGAATCGGACAGCCGCCCAACGTTCACGCCATCAAGCGAATACTGGCCGGACGTGGGAACGTCCAGGCAACCCACGATATTCATCATGGTGGACTTGCCGGAACCGGACGCTCCCATGATTGCGACCATCTCGCCGTCCTCAATGGCGAGGCTCACTCCGCGCAGCGCAGCAATCTCTACCTCACCCATCCGATAGGTCTTGGTAACGTTGACCAGTTCAATCACATCGCCGCTCCGGGCTATCTGCCGCTCGAACGTCGCTAGTTGACTACCCGGACGGTTCGGGTAGTCTGGCGCTGGAAACCCGGCCCGCCGCCGAATCCGCCGAATTCGTCCGCCTCGGAGACGTGCATGACCACCTCTTCGCCCTCATCGACTCCGGACTCCGCGACGACCCAGAATCCGTCGTTCCCCCCCAACACGACCGGACGGGAGGCTATCTCGCCGTCCAGCATTACTCGAAGAAGCGGTTCCTGGAACGTGCCGTAAATCGCTCGTACGGGAACCAGTAAGACGTCGAACTCCTCCTCCACAGCCATGCGGGCATTCGCGTTCATTCCTTCGCGGAGGTCAACGCCCGGCGGTATGTCGAGGCGTACCAACACCGTAAAGACCGCAATGCCCTGTTCAAGCTGCGCTGCGGACGAAATGGATGATATTGAGCCGGTGAATACCTGTCCCGGCATTGCGTCCAGCGTAATCTCAGCGGGGTCTCCGTAGCTGATTCGGAGCACGTCGGTTTCGTCCACCTGCCCCCGGAGCTCCACGATGGACGTGTCAATGATTTCAACGGCGATCCGAGACTCCACACTGATTTCTTCACCCGCGACCGCATTGAGGACAGCGACAATGCCGTCGATTGGCGCGCGCACAGTCGCCTCTTCGCGCTTTCTCAGCGCGTCATCCAACGCGACCTGCGCCGTGACAAGCTCGGCCTCTTTGAGTTGATAAGCGTATCCCTCGTCGCCCTCGCCCGCATCACGCACGTCTAGCAGCGCCTGGTCGTGCTTCTCTCTTGCCGCGTCCAGCTTGGTTTGCGCATCGCGTATTGCGGTGTCTCGGGCTGTGACCACGGTGCCGAGCGCATCGCGAGCGCCCGTCAGGCTGGCCCACGCGTCATCGAAACCCTTCTTGAGGCAGTGCCCATTGAGCGGGTGTTCCCCATTGGTTTCACACGTGGCGACAATCTGCCCGGGATAGAAATTGATGATGCCGTAGACGACGGTTTCGGACCATCTGGTGGCCGGATCGTCAAGTGGAGCGCCACTCGAAAAGACACCCTTCGCGCTATCGATTCCAACGGGCTCGATGAGCAACTCCTCCAGGTTCACCCCCCATCCCGCCAGCAGGGTCTCCGGAGACTCCACCGTTTCAGCATCGGTCAATGTAACGCCAAGCCAGGCAGAGAAGGTGTCCCGATACCTTTCTTCCTGATCATCAACGTCTTCCTGGGCTGTCTCGATTTTTTCCCGGTGTTCCTTATCAAGGTCTGCGAGGGCCCGCTCGGCGTCCGCCACGTCGTCCTCGGTGGTACCCAGATTCGACTGTGCGTCCGCAAGCAGATTCTCAAGTGCATTCTCCGCATCGCGGAGCGCAATCCGCGCCGTAGCAATTTCCATGTCATGACGGGCAACAGTAGCGTCGTCCAAGGTCAGGAGAGCCTGCCCCTCGACCACGGCCTGGCCTTCAACAACAAGAACGTCCTTCACGACGGAGCCGGCGCCAAGCCTCACCGACTCCCGTTCCGGCAAGGTTAGCGTTCCGCCAGTTTGAACCTGGTTGACCAGATCGCCGCGAGTCACCGCCACGAGCTGTTCATTCTCTGTGAGGCCGCCAGCGGCTTGATCACCCGACAACTGCGCATTGATGATATATGCTCCGCCGCCGAAACCAACGAGCAAAACGCCGATGATTACAATGATTTGCCACAGCCGCAGACGCTTGATCGTTGCCATCCGCTACACACCTCGAATGCCCCACGCTACCGACAAGACAACACACAGTTAAGTGAACGCCGCAGCGCCGTCAGCGGTTAGCAGAGAACAAAAAGAAAGGGGCGGGGCGTGTGCCCCGTCCCTTTCAGTATCGAGCTAAATCAAGCGAATTAGAGAGACAGTTTCTCCGCGAGCAACTCTCGCAGCTCTCTGACAGTCTCCACCTGCCACGCAGGATAGCGAGCCTGCATTCGCTCACGCACCGTGCGGCGGAATTCCTGCTCATCCTCGTCGCCAATCTCAGCCTTCACGTCTTCGGTGATCTTGGGCATTTCGTCATTGGCGGATTCGGGACGCTCGTGCCAGTGGGCAATCTCCTCGAGATCGTCTGTAAAGAACACGGGCACAGGGATGGACATGAACTCGCCGTTCTTGAGGTACTCATTCATGATGTCGAGGTTCTCATCTCGCGGCAATACGCTAACGTCCATGCCTGCTGCCTCGGCAATCTTTGCGAGTACCGGCATCCCACGGAACACGTCAGGGCACCAATCCTCGCCGAGGATTAGCATCTTTGTCGCGCCGGCATCCTTTGCACGTCGGAAAAACGCTACGTCATCATCCGAGAGCTGTGCGCTGTTGTAGTACTGCTCAAACCTGTCTTTGTTGACCTTGATCTGCTCGATATAGTCGTCATATGTGAAGCCTGAACCAAATCGTTCAGGAGTGACAACCGTAGTCTTCTCAGCCATTGTGTTACCTCCGCCATCCCATGTCTGGGATCTTTTCCGTTCTTCTTCAGCCTATCTAGCCGATATTACAACTGATCATGTCCTTGTAACCCATGGTGACTTTCCCATCAGGATAAACAACGATGGGGACGACATCGCCATAGGTCCGCGCCTCATCGAGCCACGCCTGGCTCTCATCAACCTGGCGCTCTTCGAACTCGAGACCTTGTTTCGTCCAATCCTCTTTCATCACAACGCACGCCGGGCACGTTGTCAGTGTGTAGACAATTGGCTTTATTCCAACTTGTGTTGCCACCAGAACCTCCATTAAGTCCCGTGATATTCGGAGCGCTTAGTCCTTTAAGTGATTCTAGAATGCCTGTCCGAATGAGTCAAAGCGCTCTATTCCTGGTCATGCGATGATAGAGACACCATGATGTCCAATAGCATTGCTCTGGAATTGGGGCAGAGGCTTACGCCGGACGTGCTGGAAACGTGCCGCATGCTCGGTGACATTGCGGAGCAGGGCACGCTCTTCATCGTCGGGGGAGCGGTGCGGGACATTCTGCTGGGACGGGATCCTGTTGAAGTCGACCTCGTTGTCCAGGGAAGCGCTGAGGAACTAGCCCAGAGAGCTGTTCAGTTTCGACTTGCCCGCAGAACCGCCGTCTCCCAATTCATGACAGTCAAACTGACAATTGGCACGCGGGACATGGACATCGCTACGGCCCGCAGTGAAACATACGAGTCGCCCGGCGCGCTACCCGATGTTGCTCCATCAGATATCGAGATCGACCTGGGGCGTCGCGACTTTGCAGCAAATGCGATAGCCGTCTCCATTGGTTCGATGGATTTCGGGCGCGTAGTCGATCCGCACCGTGGGGTCAACGATGTACAGGCAGCAGTACTCCGCGCGCTGCATGCGCAATCGTTCCGTGACGACGCTACAAGAATGATTCGCGCGGCACGCTACGCCTCCCGGCTCCAGTTCAAACTACACGCGGAAACTGAGGCTTGGCTGAAGGGTGATGCTTCCTATATCAACACCGTAGGGCCAGACCGCCTTCGCAACGAATTCAACCGACTCTGGCGAGAAGAGAAGCCCGTAGAAGGGCTGATTATGCTGCAGTCCTGGGGGGTATTGGATCACCTGCCCACGGCATCCAATTGGGTGAGTGGGCTATACAGTTTCTCGATGTCTGATCGAGAGGCGGCAGCCAGGCCCGATGATGTCGACGACGCCGACGTGCACTGGGCTCTCATCGCAACAACCGTGGGTTCGGAATACGAGACCCTCGCCGACACCTTCAATCTTGTCGGTAGTTCGCGACGAGCGGTTGACGACATCCGTCTCTGGAAGGAACGAGGAGCAGCGGCATTTAATGAGGCCAAAACGACGGGACGGCCAAGTGACTTTACGGATGTTCTCGCCCTGTTTGAGCCGGCCGCTCTTGAGGCCCTGTACCTCACCGGAGACGCCACGGAATCGCGAGTGATCGCCTCTTATCTGGGCACATGGAGACACGTCCAGCCTGAGCTGAACGGGAATGACCTGCTTGAGATGGGTATGAGCCAGGGGCCCCTTGTGGGGAAGTTTCTTGACCAGCTACGGAAGGCCCGGCTCAACAACCTGGTCTTGAACAGGGATGGCGAGGTGCAGTTGGTCAAGCAATGGATGGGGCGCGGTTCTGCCGTCGCTGACGAATCATGACGCTCCCCGGCAGCGCGCGTTCCCGCATGGCCACCTCACGCTCTTCCTGAAACAACAACTGCTGCGCATAGGCCGCGTAATTGCCGAAACGCTCCCGCCCCCACGCCGCAATCTTGTCCTCCGACGTCTTCTTCCCATCCAGGAACAGGCGCGTCACTGCCCGGCTCACCCATCTGTCCACGGCGAACGCCTCCGTGTGGTCGAGCGAAAATGCCAGGATGCAATCGGCGATTTTCGGCCCGATGCCCTTGAAGGCCAGCAACGTGCTCTTAGCATCTTCGTACGGCAGCGATCGGAGTTCGCCGAGTTTGACCTTGCCCTCTGCAATGCAAATGGCTGCCGAAGCGAGAAACGGGGCACGAAACCCAAGTCCAATGCGGCGGAGTCCGTGCTCTCCCAGTCGTGCCACCATAGCCGGTTCAGGAACGCGATAGACCGTGTGACCCCAGGCTTTACCGTTGACCTCGCATGCCTTAGCCAGATTCTGCATATTTCTCTTGATGCGTGGCAGATGGCATTGAGCGCTGATGATGAAGCTCGCCAGGCACTCCCACGGCTCCTGGCGCAAAATAGTCAAGCCGGGCCAGCGCCCCATAATTTCCGTGAGCACAGCATCTGTGGACAGTGCATTCCTAATTCGTGAGTGGTCATCATCAAGGCGCAGGTAGCGAGTAACCATTTCTACGGCAGTGTCATTTGGCAGATCAGGGTCGTGCGCAGAAACCTCAAGAACTCCGGGAGTGTCGTCGTTCGAATTGACCTGCCTAATGCGTACTGCGTGGTCGTAAATGGTTCCGATCCACCAGCCATCGGCCACGCCATCAGGCGCCGTCCACCCAAAAGCCTGCCCCTCATCCAGCGATGCCGGCAGATCAAGCGGGGAGCTTAGTTCGATCCGGGCCACCTTCGCATGGGCCCTGTCATTCCTCATCGGCGTTGAACCAGTCCCGCACCTCATCACGCAGACGATCAAGCGTCGGTGTCTGTACGGTGGACGTGGGGAGGGCGTCGATAAAGGCAGCCCCATACGCGCGATTCAACACTCGTGAATCGAGGATGACAATCACGCCCTGGTCTTTCGTACTCCGAAGCAACCGCCCCACGCCCTGCTTGAACCGCAAGAGCGACCGTGGAATCTGGAACTCACTGAAGGAGTTCTCATAAGTCTCGCCGCGGGCCGCGATAATCGGATCCGACGGCACATCAAACGGGAGGCGGGTGACGATGAGTGCCTTCAGCGCGTCACCCGGCAAATCAACGCCTTCCCAGAACGCCGCCGCGCCCAGAATGACGATGTCCTTGCGAAGTCGAGCGATTTCCGCCAACCGATCCGGCGCGCCATCAATTCCCTGCCCGAGGACACTGATGCCGCGCTCCCGCAGCTCGGCACTGACATTTGTGTACGTCTGGCGCAGCGAGGCGTGCGAGGTGAACAACGCCAGCACACCGCCGCCCGTGGTTACGGCGACATCAACGATGGCCTGTTGAACGGCCTTGCCATAGGCGTTGTTGTTCGGGTCCGGCACATCCGCGGGTACCATTGCTGCCGCTGCATCCTCTGGTCTCAGCGTGAGCCTTATCTGCAGCGTTTCCGGTTCCTCAATTCCAAGCCGGTCAGTGATAAATCCAAAGGAATCGTCGGTCGTCAGCGTCGCGCTCGTGAGGACAATCGACTTGCGGTCAGCGAAAGGACCGGACGCAAGGTGAGGGGCAACGGACATCGGCGCCCAGTGCAGCGAGATTCCTCTCCGCTGATCACGCGGGGTCTCAAGCCACGTAATATCGTCGTCAGGATTCACATCTCTCATCACGCTCATCAAGCGTGCTCGAAGGTCAGCGATGCGCCTTACAACGTCGTCCACGGCCGTGGACTGCTCTTGCCGTCCCGGTTGGGTCTGCAGCGCCGATCTCAGCCGCGAATCGACCAGGTCGGCGACTCCGGCAAGAGTTGCGTCCAGGTCTTCCCATGCCTTCGCGGATTCACGCCATTCATCCGTTTCCCTGACACGCGGAATGAGCCGAACCTGGGAATCGCCGCCTCGATCTGAGCGAGAGCCGGCGGCGATGGCGCCAATAGCGCTGAAGAACTGACTCGCCCGTGTTGCCGCGCTGCGAGCCGCGGTGGCAACCTCAACTCCTGCGGCTTCCATCGTCTGAGCCGTTGTTCCGGCGGAGGAAGCCGATGAGCCCATCGCTGCCGTTACGATCCTTGGCCTTCCCTCTGCCGAATCCGCCCCAAGCGAGTTGAGCAACTCAGTAACTTCACTGTGAGAGATGCTGCGCCCGTAGTGGTCGGTAGCCTCACGTTCAAGGTTGTGGGCCTCATCCAGTATCACGTGAGGGATTTCACCCAGAACGTTGCCGCCTGAGGAAGAGTCCGCCAGCAGAAGCGCATGGTTCGTGATGACAAGGTGGGCCGCTTGTGCAGCCCTTCGAGCCCGGCCGATGAAACACAATCCTTCACGCTCATAGGCGCAGTTGCTGTGTCCCTCTTCGGATCCTGCAGACAGGCTTGACCAACGCGCCGCCTCCTGCTCACCCATCGGCAGCTCGCCCAGATCGCCGCTTTCGGTCGATTCGAGCCAGACCATCAGCCGGGCAAAGAACGCGGCCTCGCCGGGCGTTACCTCAAGGTTGCCGAGCCGCGAGAGCAGGCGTGATATGCACAGGTAGTTTCCCCTGCCCTTGAGTACGGCTACACGAACCTCGTCCGGGGTTAATCCGAGAGCCCGCAGAGCGACAGGAACATCTTTAGCGGCGAGCTGTTCCTGTAAGCCCCGGGTAGACGTGGCAACGACGACCTGCTCTTCAGCGGCCTCCGCGCGCCAGATGGCCGGAATCAGATAGCCCAGCGATTTGCCTGTGCCAGGCGGGGCCTCAAGAAGGAGTACTTGATCTGTTTCCTGGACTTGCGCTACCGCTTGCGCCATCTCCAGTTGCTGAGTGCGTGGCTCATAGGAGTCTCCGAGCGCACGGGCGAGCCCGCCATCGGGTTCAAATACGGCGCCAATGGCCGCCGTCCCATCCTGCGTTGTGGGCAGCTTTCGCTGGCGTGTCTCGGATTCGACACTCGGCTTGCCGAGTCTTTGGGTCAGCCATCGGATAACCTGCTCAGGCCCATCACTGGCAATTTCCTGTTGTTGTGCAGCTAGCTCAAATACCGGACCCGCTCTCCAGTCTCCCGGCGCACGGTCGGAGAGCGAGCGGATCATCGCCAGAGTGGCCGGGTCGAGGGAAAGAATCATGTCCCAGAACGTGAGGAAGACCTGCGCGGTCGCCTCTGCGTCTGCCAATGCCCTGTGCGGGCTGTCATTGACGATTCCCAACTCTTCGATGAGCCATCCAAGAGCATGGCTGGCGGCTGACGGCCTCAGAATTCGGGAAAGGTCGAGCGTATCGAAAACGGATCCCCTCGGCGTGACGCCATTCGCGTTAAGGAAACCCAGGTCGAACTGATAGTTCTGCCCCACCATCGGCAGGTCGCCAATGAATGCCGCGAGCTCGTCCGCTATCTCGGTGAATGGTGGCGCACCAACGAGATCAGTATCCGTAATGCCGGTCAGCACGGAGACGAAATCAGGAAGCTTATGACCCGGATTGACGAGCCGCTGGAAGCTATCAACAATTCGGCCTTGCTCAAGCTTGACCGCGCCTACTTCAATGATGCGATCGCTCTCCGCATTCAGTCCCGTAGTTTCCAGGTCAAGCGAGACGAACGTCAGCGGAAACGGTGCGTTGTCCGACGCGCTTGCAGCAGTCATCTTACGCCTACTGCGGCAAGTTCGGCGGCCCGTTCGTCCCAATAGGAAATATCGCTGCCTTTGAGTAGTGCGCCGGTCGGGTAATAGCGGCCCTCCCGGATTTCCTCGATGAATTCCTCGACATTTGAGATATGCCGCTCTGTCACGATAGCCCCGGAGCCGATGCCGGATGTGGAATGGGCATCCCCCCCACCCACGCCGTTACGCCCAAGCACGCGGGCGACCTGAAGCGCAAAGAGGTTCTCCTGCGCGTTATTTGCCCCGTTCACCACTTCCATCTCATCAGTCAATTTGAAGATGGGGAGTTCGGCCGCCTCCTCAAGTGTGTACATCTTTGGCCAGCCATTGATTCGAGGGTCATCAAATAGGCGGCGAAAGGGGTGTGCGGCAATCATGATACCGTCCGAGGCCTGGATAACTCTGCGCAGAATCTCCGCGCGGTGAATGCCGGATGAGTATCCCGTCAAGCCAAAGCAGGTGATATGCCCCAGGTCCGTGGCAACCTCCATGCCGGGAATCACAAGGAAGTCATGTTCAGCGGAGAATCGTTCAAGCTGATACGTGTCCCAGACGGTACCGTGCTCCGTAACGCATACACCATCCAGTCCGACGGCCTTGGCGGCCGTCACAAGGTCCTGAGGCGAAAGGCCGCTATCGGATGAGCCAAAGTTTGTGTGTACGTGGAGATCCAATTTCATGATGAGATTTCAGCCCTTGCATTCTACAGGAACGCCGTGACTGTAGGCGAACGGGAAGGTTGCCTTCTAGCCAGCGTAATCCCCTGACTCGGGGCAGCATTCAGCCTTTCAAGCAGTATGGCGACGGCGGGGCGCAACATGGCCGAATCAGGTAGGCTGTACGTAATAGAGGCGCTCTCGCGGAGGCTCGGATGTATCGCATTACGATTTCGACTAAGGAACACGGAACAATCCTGGACCAGGATCTGATGGGCTTCGTGCTGATCCGAAAGATGCTGTGCGAACACGAGGATCCAACCCACGAGCCGGTGATGAGCATGGAATCACGCGGCGTGAACGGCTATGAGCAGATTGGGCTTCTTGAATGGGCCAAAGCCGTGACGACAGCGGACATGGTCGCGGATATGGAAGAGGGCCCCGGTCTGGCCGATTATCCGAATTAACCGTGTTTGCTGTTGGTGCCCCCAAGGGGACTCGAACCCCTGTCGGCGGCTTGAAGGGCCGCAGTCCTAGGCCACTAGACGATGGGGGCATGACACCTTCGTCTCTTCCACTATAGCCGTAACACGTGGTGCCGCGTCATCCGCTGCCCATGACATCCTTGCGACATCCTCGATAATAGATGCATGAAGAATCGACCCATAACGGTCTTTCTAAACTCCCTTGGCATCTCCGGCACTGAGCAGCAATCCGTTGCACGCGCAGTCTTGGAGGACGAAGGGTTCACGCGCTCCGGACGAACCAACATGGCAGTCCACAAGGAGCGGGATGCTGAGAACGCCCTGGGGGCACGGCTGGCACTTCACTGCGCGAATAACGGGTGCCGGGAGACACTGGATAAGCAGGAACGTCAAGTTTCTGAGCCGCGCGCACTCGTCCTTGTAGAACGGGATGCCTGCGAGGTGTGTGGCGGTTCCGCTGACCGGCGTGCTGTGAATGAGATGGCCGCAGCCATGAGCGGGGCCGGACTCTCGCGTGCAGTCGTTGTTGGCGGCACCAAGCCAAAGTGGGCACGAATGCGTCAGATTACCCCTCAATCGGTTGAGTGGCGGTTCGTCGACGGGCTTGGCAATTCCAATCAGCGAGATGCCTCAAGCGATCTGAAATGGGGCGATGTCATCCTGATTTGGGCGGGTACTCCCGCTCAACACCGTGTAACGAATCTCTATTCGGGACCTCGCACGATTACCGTCCCGACAACAGGGATCGCCGCCCTGGCACGAGAAGCTGCCAAGTTCGCGCGAGGTCGGGGTGAGCGCAGCGGCAACACGACCGGCTAATCTTGCCGACCTACAAACATTCAGCGGAAGTAGGCCTGATCTCCTTCCACGAAGCCAAGCGATTCCGCTAGGCCGGCATTAATCTCCAACGCGTATTGCGCCGGCGCGGCGCTCGGATACTCACGCAATTCGGAATCCGACACGCCCGGCTGCGGGATCATTGTCTGGATGTCCACAACAACTCCGGCCGAATCCATGTATAGGATATCCAGCGGAATCAGGGTGTTCTTCATCCAGAAGTTGAGGGGCGATTCCTGTGAGAAGACGAATAGCATTCCTGAGTTTTGGGCGAGGCGTTCGCGGTTCATCAGGCCTCGCGCCCTTTCCGCCGGCGTTGCCGCGATTTCCAGTACAAAGACATGACCCGCAAGGGACATCTCCCGGATTGCTTCCGGATCCTCTACGTTCTCAATGAGCAGAAATCCCTCCTCAAGCGGTGACGGTATAGCAGTTGCGGTGAGGGTCGGAGTCGCAGAGGGCAGCGTAGTGGAAGTTGGGGGGGGAACTTCAGCACTTGGCGGCGGCGTAGCAGAAGTTGGCTCAGGCGTCGCAGGGCCGGAAGAGTTACATGCCCCAAGAGTCAACAAAACGAATGCCGCAATGACGGAGACAACGACTATTAGGCGAGGATACATTCAATCAAGGATACAGGTCGTATTTGGTAGAATTGAACCATCGTTCGTCCACCAGGCGTCCCGATTGGTGAGATGTTTCAAGCCAGCGTAGCTCAGGGGTAGAGCAGCGGTTTCGTAAACCGCAGGCCATCGGTTCAAATCCGATCGCTGGCTCCACACGACAAAGAGAGCGAGCCGCGCTGTACGCGCGGCTCGCCAATCTCTTCCAGCTCCGGAGACGATGCAGGAAACTCTGTTGTTTGGATTCAGGAACGTGATCTGTTTCGGTGCATCTCCGGATTAATCAGATTTTTGTGTTATTCAGAGGCTTCCTCTTCGGTTTCCTCAGCAGCCTCTTCGGCGTTCTCATCCTGCTCGGCCTCATTCTCCTGGGTAACGTCCTCGGGCTGAATCGGTGTCTTCTCTTGGGCTTCCTGTACCATCGCGCTTCCCCCTTATGTTTGACGTCACGGTAAGTGACGACCACACTACTCTTCGCTCTGAATCAATCTGTGACCCCGCCTGCGACGGCAGTGTCGTTCACGTTCCGTTCCTGCACAGACAATGTACCGGTCAGGGATTAACCGACAGTAAATCAAGCATATGCATTCGGTTAAGGTTCTTGGTCTCAGATTGACCCTTTCAGTCTCCCTCAATCCCGTTCAATAGCTAAGTCTTCCTATGCATTTTTGTTCACATGAAGAGCATCCCTATCGGACAGTGCATATGCTAGAGTACGGTCGTAACAGATAGGGATGTTTGCCATCTGTACTCGGTGTGGTTGTGGAATAGAGTCGTATTGAGCACAGGGGGAAGTGGCCGTTGAGCACCGATAGCGGTGGGACGGAAAAAGCCACCGACAGAAAAGCGGCAGCAGGGGAGAGGCCGTCCAGCACGAAACATGGGGCTTCGAACGTGGAGGAGCACGTTCGGAAGCATATCATGGACGGGTTTTTTGAGCTCGTTCCTTTGCTTGTCACGATTGCGGCAATTGCGATCCTCGTGGGCTACGCGGACGCCCTGATCAGACCCATTATTCGATTGCTGGGGCTGCCGACGCTTGATTTCACAATCGGGGGACTCTCATTCAGTTTGGGCGCCGATTTCTGGGGAGTTGGCGCGATAGTTCTTCTAGTTATTTTCTATTTGGTCGGTGTTCTCCTTTCATTCGCCGTGGGCCGCAGGATCATGAACGGCTTCAGTGAGCTTCTGTCCGCGTTTCCTATTGTGAAGCTGATTTTTGGCATGATGAAGAAAGCAATGACCTCTATCCGCGGCACTCAAACGAATTTCAGTCGTGTTGTCTTTGTTGAATGGCCGCGGGAAGGAATGATGGCGCTCGGTTTTGTCACCGGTCGCATCTACTCGCCAGAGACACATGCGACCATGGTGAGCGTCTACATCCCAACGATTCCTAACCCTACCTCCGGCAACATGGCATTCGTGTTCGAGGACGACGTCATTGAGACCAACCTCAATCCCGAGGATGCCATGAGGCTTGTGTTCTCCGGCGGCATCGTACTCCCGGATACTGTAAGTCTTGCTCGCCTTTCCATGACCATGGAGGAGCATCAAGTCTCCGAACTTGTGGGCACATTCCAGACGATATCCGCACCGGCCGCGGGTGATGATCCAGCTATGCCCGCCGTTTCCCAAAACACCACCGGCCCCGAGTCCTAGCAATCTAGACGCAAGCACCGCTATGCGGGTGGCGCCGCGGGGTTATCCTTTCCCTGATTCACTGACGGTGCCCCATTGAGAAGATCACGGGTCTAGTCGTCTGCTGCAATCGCGGTCTCTGCCTGTTGGGGAGCATCCTCCTGCGTCTCAGGCGTTTCTTCCGCCATAAGATCCTTCCCTGATTGCAGGGGGATATCGATATGCATCTCCGTAAACTCATTTGGCGACGTTTCCACCGAGATTGATCCACCATGCCGCCGAACGATGTCATTGGATATTGCGAGGCCGAGGCCTGTACCTTTTTCCGGCGGCTTTGTGGTGAAGAATGGATTGAAAATCTTCTCCTTCACCTCGTCCGGCATTCCAACCCCGTTGTCACGAATGGTGACGCGTATCTTTTCCTCTTCACGGCGCGTCTTTAGCCAAAGCATCGGAGTATAGTCGCCGATATTGCCTTCGGCAGCCAGGTTCTTACGACGAAGATCCGTGGCATAGCACGCATTCGCCACCATATTGAGGAATACGCGGCCCAACTCCTGTGGAATCACTTCCACCGTCCCGATGTTCGGATCGTAGTCCTCTTCTGTGGTCAGGTTGAAGTCAGCATCAGTTGCGCGTTGGCTGTGATAGGCGAGGCGGTACTGTTG
The DNA here is from genome assembly GCA_965207115.1 of Dehalococcoidia bacterium. Lineage (GTDB taxonomy): Bacteria > Chloroflexota > Dehalococcoidia > UBA6926 > UBA6926 > VXMO01. Next base: position 1,107,880 of record CBDBLR010000003.1, read on the forward strand.
GTCGACAAGGATGTTCATATCGACCTGTTCCCATTCGCCGGTGTCCCGGCCAATCTGGAGCATGTCATGGACGATGCGATTGGCCCTGTCGCCGTGAGATTTAATCCGGCCCAGGTTGGCATGGAGATCACCCACGACTTCGTCGACATAGGAACGCTGATCGTCCGACAACTCAAATTTCGGATCCTCGAGGATTTCCTTGAGTTCATCGACAAGTTCCTGTGACGCTTCTGAGAAGTTGTTCATGAAGTTGAGTGGGTTGCGGATTTCGTGGGCGACGCCAGCAGTCAACTCACCCAACGCGGCCAGTTTCTCTCTAAGGACAATCTGCCCTTGCGCCTGCCGCAGTTCACCCAAGACTCCCTCAAGTTCCTCATTCTTGTCTTGCAATTCATTGGCGAGCTGCTCTACGAGATTGAGGCGTTGAACCTCCAGCGCGTGCCTCCGGAAAACCTCAAGTGCAGACGCCATAACGGCGACTTCATCCTGGCCACCAATATCGACAGATGATTCCAGGTCGCCCTCAGCCATGCTTTGCATGCGGTTGGATAGCGTATTCAAGCGGCGGAGCAATATGCGACCGATGAATAGCCAGATCACCAGCAGCGCCCCAATGACGCTCAGTGCAGTAATCACGACCAATAGGATCCGCCCGGTGGCTATCGCCTGGGCGGATGCCGCCGTAGCCGTCACGGTCCCTTCCTGTGACGCTATGACAAGGCCGTCCACTTCAGCTAACAACTCAATCGAGAGGGCACGGTTACTCTCCAGGAGTTGCCGCTGAGCGCCCGCGATCTGGAGTGATTGCAGGACGACATCATAGATACCATCCTCGCTTAGGCCCAAGGCAAAAAACTCGTTCAAGATAGGTTGGGCCTGTTCATAAATCTCCGTACCCAAGAGGAAGTCCATATTACGGTCGATTCTGCTCGTCGCCGCCTCAAACTCGTCTCGCAGGGAATCCACGAGCCTGGGATCCGTTGCGGTGAACGCGCTAGCCAACTGCTCGCCGCCAATCTTGACTTCCGACTGAATCTCAACAAGGCGCCGATACCTTCCGACCTGTTCCTCCGAAAAATGTTCGAGCCTTTGGGCTTGATTCTGATCGATGCTGGGAAAGCCCGTCATGATGAAGAAAAACTGGTCGTCTATGGCCGGGACGAGGACGCCATCTAGCTCGATCCCAAGACTTGTAAGCTTGATCTGGTGAGCGCTGCGCAGATCAATTAACTCAAAAGTGCCGTCTGTTTGCGCAGCAATGGAGTCGATGTTTGAGAGGAGGGTGTTGGCATAATCCCTGATTACGCGGATGCGCTCAGGGTCAACACCGGGCTGGGCCTCCAGCGCCGCCATCTGGCTCTCGAACTCATCATAGGCAGAGTCGATTTCCCCAACGACTCGTTGAAATTCCTGCCTATTGTCCGCCGCCGTCAGACTTGGCGCGGCGGCGACGAGAGTCTGTCCGTACTGGGCGATACCGAATGCGGACGCCAGTTCAGGCACGCTGCCTTCATTCACTTGATCCTGAGCATCGTTAATGCTGTTGAACGAGAACCACGCCACCAAGCTGGCCAACAAGGTGAGCATAACTGCGCCGCCAATACTGAGATATAGCTGGGTCGCAATACGAATGCGCCCCAGGATCCTTCCCCGAATTCCGCTTACGGCCGGAGCATGCCATTCCTCTGACTCAGTGTGCTGTCCGCCACCGTCAACCGGGGCTGACTGCCCTCGACCCACTGGCAACAATCCACGAATTGTTCCAACCAACGGAATCTTCATGATGCTGACTCCACCAATGTTTCCACGGGGTGATAAGCGCCATCAGCGCCAATCACAGTGAGATATACGGCGTCCGAGCCTTGATTGTCATTCTCCCCGAACTGCAGCTTGAACCCGTCGATATTGAGTAACTGGGCGTTCTGCAATGACCGTAAGAAGCACTCTCGGTTTAGTTCCAAGCGGCAGGCGGCAATGCCCACGGCAGCAAGTCTGCCCGCAATATACCCTTCAAGCGAATAGAAGTTCGCCTCCGCGTTCTCATCGTAGGCGCGAAGCGCGTTCTCAAAGGTCACAACAATCTGTTCAGTTTGCTCGGTTACCAGGGGCATAACCTGTGTTGCATACACTCCTGCGCCACCGCCACCCAACTGTTCCAGGAGACGTCTGTTACCCGCCACGGAAACCGTATAGAACTGTGTATGCAAACCGGTTCGGTTGGCCCACTTAATCATGGTGACAGCAGGCTCAAAAGTACCGATCAGCAATACCGCCTCCGGGTGGGCCGGCACTATATCCAGCAAGGCTGACTTGATCGCATTGGTATTCGCGGTATAGAGCCCCACGGCAACGGGTTCCATATCGTGTACTCTCAGAGCCTGGCGCGCTCCCGCATAACCGCTCCGTCCAAAGGCGTCGTCCTGATAAAGCAAGCCAATGCGTGTTACTCCGCGCCTGTCAATGAGATAGTCGATGACGGCCTGCGTTTCCTGCTTATAGGAGGCACGAAGGTTTACCACGTTATCCGGCGCGCCATCCCGCAGAAATTCTGCGCCCGTGTAAGCCGCAATGACCGGGACTCCCGCCTCCGTCGCTATAGGTAGAACGGCACGGACTGTCGGAGTGCCCGCTGAGCCAAGAATTGCAAAGACCTGGTCATCTTCGATGAAACGGTCTGTATTCCTGAGTGCTTTGGCCGGATCGTAATCGTCGTCCAGTGTGAGGAGGCTCAGTTTGCGTCCGTTTACTCCACCGCGAGAATTGATCTCGTTGAACGCAGCTTCGATTCCTATCTGGAGGCTTGTACCGATCTCACCGAAATCAACAGATTGTCCGAACAGAACCTGATCATGTGTGACGCCGGGCGTTTCCGCAGCCCGTTCCTGCGTTTCTTCAGGAACCGGAGTCTGCAACTCATCCTCTCCGGGTAGACTGATTTCAGGCAGGCAGCCGACCAACAGCATCACGGCTCCGACAGCTACGGCAAACACGATTCGGGCCAGCTTGGGCTTCACCATTCCAGCCTCGCCGCTAAAGTTTGGCGACCAACTTCATCCTGTTTTTGTTGTCTGCCCGAACGTAGGAAACATCATCCATGATTGTTCGAACGATGTGGATACCCCACCCTCCAATTCGACGATCCATCATTGGACCCTCGAGGTCGGGATGAGGCGCGTCATTTATCGGGTTGAAGGGCCGCCCATCATCAACAATCTCGATGGTAACCCTGGCGTCCTCTGTCTTCACGGACAATTCGATATAGTGTACTTCTTCATCAGTGTAGCCATAGTTCATGATATTGAGAGTTAGCTCTTCAAGAACAAGGTTGATCTTGTAGGTCAACTCAAGCGGCCAACCACTCTCCTCGCCGAGTTCTTCTATGGCGGCAGTGATACGATCCAACTCATCATGCTTTGACTCAATGGTCATAGAGATGTTCACAGTGCCGTCCTAGTCGTCCCTACGAAGAACGAGACAGGTAATGTCATCGTGCTGGGCTGCAGACCCTGCAAACTCTCTGATGACATCAATGACTGCAAGGGCAGTACTCTCAGGATCCGTAGGCGGCGACTGCGCAAAGTGGTCGCGGACCCTCTGTATGCCCATCGGTTCCTGGGCCTCGTTCATGGCCTCAGTGACACCGTCCGTCACGAATATAACGCTGTCACCAGGCGCAAGATCCACACTGTTTTCCATGTAGTCATAGTTCGGCGCAACACCCAGAACGATCCCCTGGGTAAGGGGAAGCTCCTCCGATGAGCCGTCCGCACGGACGAGCACAGGCGGATTCTCTCCGCCGCTGGCATAGGTAAGGCGGCCGGACCGGGGATCGAAAACGGAGTAAAGAACCGTTACAAACATGCCTGTTTCATTGTCTTCGACCAGGAGACTGTTGACCTCGGTCAGGACTTCACCGGGATGGCCTTTGCCCACGGCGGCACCTTTGAGCAAGGTGCGCGAGGACATCATGAAGAGTCCTGCGGCAACTCCTTTGTCGGACACATCCGCAACCACCAGTCCAATACGGTCGAACTGGAGGCGCATCAAGTCGAAGAAATCGCCTCCAATATTCCTGGCCGGGCGCATCGTGCCGTAGACCGAATACCCGGAGCCGGACGGGAAAACCGTTGGCAGGATAGACTGCTGCATATTCTTTGCGACATCCAACTCATTCTGGATGGCAACCAGGCGATCCCGGACACTAAGTGCATCACGCAATTCCTGAATATGCCGCAGGGTTCTATCAATGGTTACCCGTAGATCATCGAAGTCCACCGGCTTGGTAATAAAGTCGAACGCGCCCCGATTCATCGCGGTCCGGATATTTTGCATGTCTCCATAGGCGGAGATGATGACAGAGCGGACATTGGGCTTCGCTTTCGGAATTTCCTGAAGCAGGGTAAGCCCGTCCATCTGAGGCATGTTGATGTCGGACAACACCATATCAATGTCGTCGTCGTCTTCTAATTCCCTTAGGGCTTCAACGCCGTTGTGCGCGAATACGAAGCTATACCGACCGGATCGAATCTCCCGACGCATGCGCTGTCGGACAAGGGGCTCAAGGTCAGGCTCGTCATCAACGACGAGAATTTTATAGCCTGGCTGATCTTCCTGCAGCTCTTCCGTCTGCTCGGTGTTTTCGCTGGAAACGTCAGTGGTCATGAGTCTCCCTCAAGGAGCTCGCGGTGAAATGCGAGCAGGCCGGACCATCACTGAGCGGGCCCGTGGCCCCTCCAATTCACTTCGAGATGGCTGCTGCTGCCTCTGCCCGTGTCTCGTGGATCGCGATAATGTTGTCAAATCCACTTATCTTGAAGACTTCGCGAATGGGCTCTGTCAGTGAGCACAAAGCCAATTGCCCTCCCTGACGCTGAAGAGTCTTGGCAGTTAGCAAGATCACTCGCATCCCAGCGCTGCTGATATACGACACATTTTCGAAGTCGATAATCAGAGCCTTATCCTCGGGCTGAATTACCTTTTCCAGCGCGGCCTGGAACTCCTGCGCGCTTCCACTGTCTATCCTACCCTCCGTCTTGGCGACGACGGTTACCTGGTCTCTTTCAGCATCGACTTTCAGCACGGTAACCTCCCACGGTACCCATATGGATTATCGGTAGTATGCCATACCGCAGACTACTCGACTAGCAATCTTGCCATCTCCATTCCTCCCTACGACTGAGACCTAATGATGCCGCTAGTTGACGCTTGCTGCAAATCGAGGCAATTCAGATTCGCCCGACAGGTTGAAACTGTCGCATAATGAGCTAACCGGTTTCATGCCGAAGTGGCGGAATGGCAGACGCGACGGTCTCAAACACCGTTGGGGGCAACCCCGTGTCGGTTCGACTCCGACCTTCGGCACCAAATGAGATGGTCTGAGCGTGCCAGCCGTTTGCCTAAGTGTTAGTGGGCGGGCACGTCGGCTTTGCCCGGTGGTGCAGTGGTAGCACAGGGGACTTTGGATCCTCTGACCCAGGTTCGAATCCTGGCCGGGCAGCCATAGAGATTGCCGGAGCACGGGAGGTTCAGCATTACTTCAGAGCACGATCCCGGTCAGCCACGGGCACTGGTGACGGGCGGAGCCGGATTCATCGGCTCACATTTGGTCAAGGGCCTACTCAGTGAGGGCTGGTCCGTTACCATCGTTGACGATCTCTCGTCCTCGCCGATCGATGACTCGAAAGAGGTTTCCGCTCCCCTGCACAGACTGGATATCACTGATCCTGCTCTCGCGGACGTCTTTGCGGAACACAGACCCGAGGCCGTCTTCCATCTTGCCGCGCAGGTTTCCGTGGCACGCTCAATGCGGGAGCCGGAATTGGACGTTCGCACCAACGTTGCAGGAGGCATCAACCTGCTTCAACAGTGTGCCCGGTTCGGCGTGCGCCGCATTGTTGTGTTTTCGACAGGAGGAGCCTTGTACGGGGACCCGGAGTACTTGCCTTGTGATGAGGCGCATCCAATCCAGCCGTTATCCGTTTATGGCGCGAGCAAGCATGCGTTGGAGCAATATACGCGCGTCATTTCCGAAGCCAACAGTATCGACTACACGATTCTGCGCCCCGGCAATGTCTACGGCCCGGGCCAAGATCCCCATGGAGAGGCGGGAGTTGTTGCCATCTTTGGGTCGAGAATGTTGACCGGCGAGGAGGTCACCATCCACGGAGACGGTGAGCAGGTGAAGGACTATGTCTATGTTGACGATGTCGTGGCGGCAAGTATCGTTGCATCACGCCCTGGCCCGCCGGCGGGAGCCGTGTACAACATAGCCAGTGGCGTCCCGACATCCGTAAACGACATCTTCTCCTTGCTGGCGCAGGAGATCGAATATGATCGAGCGCCCGTCCACGCGCCAGAACGGCCGGGCGACGTACGTCGGATTTACCTGGATACTTCCAAAGCGCGACGTGAACTTGGCTGGACGCCGGAGATCGAGCTGCGTGAAGGCATCGCGCGAACCGTCGCCTCCTTGCGCCATACAGAAGGCATGGCAGTCGGATAGTCGTGGCCGCCTCTACTCACCTTCTTTCCCGTGTTGGCGGGAACCTATATCGTGAATCAGACACAACGAGCCTAGGCTCCACCGAGTTCGCGAATTGAGTATTTCAACTGACATGCCTTCATCCATCCCGCCAGCCGGGCAGCCCACTGCCCTCCTACAGAAGTTGCATGATGGCGAGTTCGTGACGACGGTTGAGGTCCATCCTCCGCGCGGGTACTCGCTTGATCGAACGCTGGCCAGCCTAAAGGGACTCTTGGAAAAGGTTCGTATTGATGCCTTCAATGCTACCGACGTGCCGTTGGCACAGGCCCGCATGAGCGCAGTTGCCTTGAGTGTCCTCTTGCAGCGGCACACGGGGGTCGAGGCGATTCTTCACGTGGGGACACGCAACCGCAATGTGTTGGCAATTCACACCGACCTCATTGGGGCGCACGCGCTCAACGTTCGCAATACCTTCGTCTTTTGGGGAGACAATCCAACCATTGGCGATTACCCACAGGCGAGCAGCCTTTCCGACGTGACATCCTCCCAGTTGATCAACGCGCTCAGCCGCCTGAACGCGGGTGAGGAGGTAGCGGGACACACGTTGCCGGAGCCAACATCGTTCGCAATAGCCTGCGCCCTTAGTCCCAACACCCCGCATATTGACGAAGAGATTACGAGCTTGCAGCGCAAGGTTGAGGCTGGAGCGCAGTACATCTTGACGCAAACGGTTTTTGATCCTGCGCCGGTACGCCGATTCTACGATTTGCTTGGCGGATTTCCGCTCCCGGTGGTACTCGGTGTTCTGCCGCTGCAGAGCGCCCGCCATGCGGAGTTTCTCCATAACAACGTCCCGGGGATGGTGATTCCCGAATCGATACGGCAACGGCTGCACGCCGCGGGTGACAATGGCCGCGCGGAAGGGGCGGCTATTGCACGGGAACTTATTGAGGAAACGCGGGGAATGATTGCCGGCGTTTACATGATTCCGTCATTCGGGCGATATGACGTCGTTGCGGATGTATTGGCGGACGATTAGCCAATCACATATGCATGAGCGTATGGACGGGATAGTCCCCCAAGAGTCCACGCCCAGATAGCTCGGCCAGTTCAATCAGGACCGTTGCTCCGACCGTAATTCCACCCGCCTTGTGAACGAGCTCTTCCGTCGCCTTCAGCGTCCCGCCAGTCGCGAGCAGATCATCCACCAACACAGCCCGCTGTCCCGGATGGATGCCGTCTTCATGCATCTCAACCGTGGCTGATCCGTATTCCAGCGCGTATTCGATGCTGACCGTCTTGTAGGGAAGTTTGCCTACTTTGCGAACGGGAATTAGGGGCACGTCCAGAGCTCGCGCCATCGGCGCGCCAAAAAGGTAGCCGCGTGCCTCCACGGCGACGATGACGTCAAGCGGCATGGTTCCGGCGGCTTGCGTCATCCTGTCGATGGCCCACGCGAAGCCCACAGGATCAAGCAGGAGCGGTGTGATATCACGAAACAGGATTCCCTCTTCAGGAAAGTCGGGGATCACTCGAATCAGGTGCTCATAGCTTGTAACGCTCCCCGCACTCGTCATTCTGGCAACCCTCCCAATGCTCACGTGTGTATCATCCATCGTGTCATGTAGGACGCTGTCGACACAAGTGATGACAGGGGGATTGATGGCCAATTCACAGGCCGATGCGGCAGATAGGAAATGGGCGGGCGTGGTGCTGGCGGCGGGGAGGGGGAGTCGGATGGGGACTTCCCTGCCGAAGGTGTTGCACACGGTGGGGGGAGTGTCAATCATACGTCGAGTATTAGATTCGCTTTCCGGCGCAGCCCTGTCTGATGTGTCGATTGTGAGGGACGATTCCGGGGCGCTGCCGGAGGCGCTCGGGCTCATTTACCCATATGTCGTGCAGTCTTCGCCGAGTGGGACCGGTGGAGCGCTTGCAGCTTATCTGAATAAGTCTGCACCAAGCGCAGGCTATTTGCTGGTTATCAATGCTGATTTGCCGCTGATTACGGCTGAATCCTTGACTAGGCTCAAGGACGCTCACGAATCAAGGGCCGATGTTGCTGTTACGTTTTTCACAATGCAGACATCGAATAGCTCAGATTACGGGCGGATTCTGCGTTTTACGGACGGAAATGTGGCGGAAATCGTGGATGCCGGCGATCCGCGGCACGCCGACGCGCCGGCAGAGGGAAACGCCGGGGTTTACGCCCTGGATTTTGAGTGGGCGAGGTCGGCGGTGGGCCAGCTGCCCCTGCACGAAAACGGGGAGTATTTCATCACGGACCTTGTTGCGTTGGCGGTGGCAGACGGGCGTGGTGTTCAGGCGGTGTCGATCGATGCTGAGGAGGCGATTGGGGTGAACACTTTGGTGGACCTGACAGAGGCGGAACGAGTGGCGCGGCGGCGGACGCTGGAGGCGCTCATGCTGTCCGGCGTGACGATCGTCGATCCGTCGTCAACTTACATCGACTCGACTGTGACGATTGCGGCGAATACCGTGATCCGTCCCAATACGCACATCACGGGGGCAACGGCCATCGGAGAGGGGTGCGAGATTGGGCCGGACGCGCACATCGTGGAGTCGGTTATCGGGGAAGAGTGCGTCGTGCGGGGGTCGTGGCTGGACGAGGTGACGCTGGAGGACGGCGTCTCCGTGGGGCCGTTCGCGCGGCTGAGGCCGGGCACGCATATTGGGCGGGATGCTCACATCGGCAGCTTTGGCGAGATCAAGGCGAGTCGGATCGGCAGCCGGACGGCGATGGGTCATTTCGGGTACGTGGGCGATGCCGACGTGGGTGACGACGTGAATATCGGCGCGGGGGCGGTGACGTGCAATTTTGACGGGCAGGAGAAGCATCGAACGGTTGTTGGCGACGGGGCGTTCATCGGCAGCGGCTCCCTGCTTGTGGCGCCGGTGGAGGTTGGTGGCAAGGCGTACACGGCGGCGGGGGCGGTCGTGACGCGCAATGTCGCGGCGGGGACGACGGTCGCGGGGGTTCCGGCGGAGTATATGAGGCGGTAGTCGGTGGGCAGTGCCCACGGCCATAGTTCGCAATCAGGGATGAATGGGATGTCGTCACCCCCACCCTAACCCTCCCCCATCGAGGGGGAGGGATTTTTTGGGCTCGCGATCAGGTTTGATTAGCACGTGGGGTCTGGGCGCCGCGTTCCGGCGTGGGTGGGCTATTGAAGTTTTGGATTCCTCGGCTTCGCTCGGGTAGGCAGGGCCTACTCCCAAAGTTCGCGATCGGGGTTGATGGGCATGTGGGGGTGCGCACCGCGTTCCGGCGTGGGCGGGATATTGAGATTTTGGATTCCTCGGCTTCGCTCGGAATGACAAACGGGGGGGAGTGACAGTTTGAGGGACGCGGGTATGCTGGGGGCGGGAGAGGTGGCGCGACGGAATGCAGGAGTCCATCTTCACGCGTGTTAGAGCCCGGTTCATGGCATGGGGGATTGTCGGGCTTCTGATCCTGCTCGTGATTGCGACGGTCGCTTGCGAGCAAACGGCCGAGCCTGACCCGGGTACTTCTGACGACTGTTTCGGCGGGGCGCTGTCCGATGACCCGTTGCATTGTGAAGTTATCGAGTGGGCGCACGACGAAGGCGTCATTGAAGTGGATGGGGTCTTTCGAGCGGGCAATGCGCTTCTTATCTACTTGGATCAGCCAGCACGTCCAGATGATGCAGCCCTACAGAAGATGCTAGCGAAGGCCCAGGAGGTGGCCCGAAGAACTGGTGACTATGGCTGTGTGCTGCAATCGCGGTTGTGCGATAGCGGTGTGTTGGGCCTCCCCTCCAGTAATGAGTATTTCCTTCCAGCGCCTTCGGCATACGAGAATATCAGATTCTATCCCGGCGGAGCCGAGGCGCGGCGCTCCTTGACCGGATGGCGGGCATTCGAGCAGTTGTGGCCAGAGCTTGAGGAGGGCGCTACCGGAGCGACGGATTCATCAAGTGGCTTCGATATATCAGAGGTCGACAGAATCATTTTTCCCACACTTAGTGGGAACTGTCTCTGGGCCATCGGCTTGGCCGCCAACGACGACCGCGTTGATACTGCCTGTCATCTTTGGGACAGAGCTCCTCCCAGTGTGCGTCTCTCAAGCATTGAAGATAGAGCGGCTGACGGCAAGCTGCACATCTCGGTGAAAAGCGCCTCAGGTGAAGATGAGGCAACGAAGATCATGGCAGCACAAGCTTGGGCAGCGGACTTTACTGCGGGAAACTACACTGAAGCCAAGGGCAATCTGGAAATCAATACTGTACCGTACGATTTTGAGGAAATGTGGCGCTGGACCGTAATGCTCGATCGCTTTGCAAACAGTTCCGGCAACACCTTGGGGATCGCTCAAGTCGAACTGGGCTTCAATTGGCTGGGTGGACTCTTGCAAGACAGGAAATATGTTTTCCCGTTGGAAGATGTCCCAAATCTCGACGACTTCAGGCGAGAGAACCACGGCCTCGTGGATGGGCCTAGGACGAGGCTGATCATTCGTGTGGCCACTTATGAATTCGAGAAGACCGTAGCTGGATTGCCCCAGTTGCTGAAGCAGCTCGAAATCCCCGAATTCGCAATTGGACTAATCTATGCAACGCGAGATCGCGTCTATCAACGGGTCATCCCACACCAATAAACACGTAGGGTTGGGCAACCTGCCGGGAACGTAGACCTTCCAGTTTCCGGGTTCACCCTTCGACAGGCTCAGGGTGGGCGGGGGGTTACCATCCTCACTCTCGCCCCCCCATCGAGGGGGAGGGATTCTGTGGTTGGCGTTACGGGGTTGGCTGGCATAGTGAGATTCAGATTCCCGCCTTCGCGGGAATGACGAGGGGTGTGGGGCGGGGTTGATGGGCTTGTGGGGTTGGCGGACCGCGTTCCGGCTTGGGTGGGCTATTGAGATTTCGGATTCCTCGGCTGCGCTCGGACTGACATGGGGGGCGCCTACGGCGCACTGGAATCCCGTGTCAAGCACGGGAATGACGGTGGGGAGCTGATCTCACCTGTGCGCTCGTCCGGTCTTGCTTGCTGTTTCGCCTGGCGTCAGTAATGTAGAGGCATGATGATAGTCGGGACACGAGGCAAGCGCGCCGCAATTGTTGCAACTATTGTCTTGACCTTGATCGTCGTGCTGTCTCTCGCGGCTCAGCAAAACGAGCCGGACGAATGTTTCGGTGGGGCGCTGTCCGACGACCCGTTTCACTGCGAAGTCCTTGAGTGGGCGCACAATGAAGATGTTATGGAAATCGACGCGGTCTACCGGGCAGGGACGGCGTTGTATATCTATCTGAAGGCCGACCCACCTGATGCCGCAGCCCTGCAGAAGATGCTCACAAAGGCCCAAGAAGTGGCTCGAAGAACAGGCGAGAATAGCTGTGTACTGAACCCGGGTCAGTGTGATAGCGGGGTGTTGCGCATCGACGCCCAAGAGTATTTCCTTCCAGTGCCATCCGCGTATCAGACGATTAAGTTCTGGCCTGGCGGAGCCGAGGCGCGACGCTCCTTTACCGGATGGCGGGCATTCCAGCAATTCTGGCCGGAGCCTGATGGAGGTGCCGGAGGAGCGACGGGTACGTCAGGCGACTTTGACATATCAGGGGTCGACAGAACCAATTTCCCGACTCTCAATGGGAACTGTGCTGGTCTAACCAGAATACCCGACGTCAATAATGTGTGTTGGGCTTGGGATCTACGTCCGGGTGTGAACATCGTAAACTATACGGATTACACCAGCGATGGCAAGTTGTACGCGACAGTGAAGGTCGCGCCCGGAGAGGATGAAGCGACGAAGATCGCGGAAGCACAGAGACTGCTAATTGCCGCACAACCTGATTATGTTACCGAGGACAATCTGGTAGTCTTGTCCGCTCCATACGATTTTGAGGAGATGTGGCGCTGGTCTTTGTTGCTTGAGCGGTTCGCAAACAGTTCCGGTAACACCCTTGGCATTTTCAAGGTTGAACTGGGCTTCAATTGGCTCGGAGGACTTGGCCAAGACAGGAAGTTTGTATTCCCTCTGGAAGATGCCCCCAATCTCGACGATAACAGACGGGAAACCGGCGGTCCCACCGATGGGTCCAGGACGAGGCTCATCATCCGAGTGGGCACGTATGAGTTCGAGAGGACCGTCGCCGGATTGCCCCGGCTGTTGAAGCAGTTGGAGATTCCCCAGACCGCCGTCGGGCTAATCTATGAACGCAAAGATCACTTCTATCAGCGGGCTTATCCGCTGTCTTAAGACACGTACGGGGTTCACCCTTCGACAGGCTCAGGGTGGGCGAGGTGGTTTCACCCCCACCCTTCGAGGGGGAGGGGATTAGGCGAGGAGGCCTATTAGGGCGCCGAGGGCTACTGCGATTCCGGTGGCGGCTATGAATCGGGAGAGGCTGACTCGGGTCGCCCATGCGAGGATGGCTCGGATGGCGACGGTTCCGACTATTGCCGCGGTCAGCAGGGCCACGATTGCAGGCCATCCGACGATGGTGTCGGACGTGCTGACGGCCAGCAGACCCGCTCCAAGGCTCGCCGGAATGCCCATGAGGACGCTGAGAACGACAGCTTCGCGGTGACTGCAATCCCGCGCGAGCAGGACGGCGACGGTCAGCCCTGTGCGGCTGAGGCCGGGTATGACGGCTATCGACTGCGCGACACCGGCGATTATCGCGTCCCTGGGCGTGACGTCATCCCTGCCCCGTTCGCCCTCCCATAGCCCGCAACGGATGGCGAATGCCGTCGCGAGCATGGCCAGGCCCACTAGCAGCATGACTGCGCTGCCCAGCAGGTCCGCGATCTCGCCCAGGATGAGGTAAAGGGGCACGCCGACGATCGCGGTGACGAGTGTGCTGAGGCCGAGGAATCTGACGGGGGCGGAGAGTCGACGGGGGGCGGCCATCGATTCCCTGGAGATGGAGACGATATCTCCCCTCATCGCTACGGCTGCGGAGAGGGCGGTGCCGACGTGGAGCCAAAGGGCGATGGCGATGGCGTCCGAGGGTCCGGCGTCGCTGATCCACGTTGAGACGAGGGCAACGATGCCCTGTGAGCTGACGGGAATCCACTCGGTGATTCCCTGGATGATGCCGAGGATTAGAGCGGACTCGGTGGACATGCGGACCCCCTAGTTGATTGTAGGGGGGTAGCTGCGCTACGGCTCAGGTTCGCGGTAAGGATTGATTGGTATATGGAGTTGGGATGCCACGTTCCGGGGGGGGAATGTACTATTCACTTGATAGGAAATCAGTCGCGGGTCGCCCGGGGCTCCACTGAATGTCCCCGTTCGTCACTTCAACGACAGGTAGTTCAAACAGACAGTCCAAGAGTATCTCCTTGTCAACGAAGGGGTTTAAGAACAGGTAGCCAGATGCACCAAGGTTCCGCGGATGTATGTTACTGAATGCCAGCACTGCTGCAAGTTGACCATGACGTGGTCTGAACCCTGAATCGGCCCACACTCCTCCTGCCCGATAGGCCGTCGCACGGGCCAGGCGTTGCTGTTCGGGGCGTGGCTCCTTTTCCTTGCCAAGCATTGCCTCAGGGAAGCCGGATTCCATATCGAAAGTCATATGTTGACAGTTGATGGCGACCACGAGCGGCGTTTCCAGATGCCGATACTTGGAGGCTTTGACCCGCACTGCTTTATTCAAGGCCTTTGACCCACTGCCAGTGGCCGATCTTCCTGGTCCGAAAATCCAGCTCGATCTTGGTGGACCACCCCGCTCAGACGCGGGTAGTGGAATTAGTCGACCTCTTAGTTGCCAGTTTCCGTCACTAATGATCTCGAAGGGCCTAGCACTGTCCCCAAGAGCATCAATGTTCAGTTGGACTTCGTCCGGGTCATAGGATGCCAGTAGCCGCTCAAAGGGCGGGACAACATCATACTTGCCCAGTGCTCTGGATAGGCGACCTCTTTGTTCATAAGAGATGCGGAAGTCTGAGGAAGGGATCGATTGCAATAGGGACAACAGATGCCAATCAGCTGGAGTTCTTCGCAGTCCATCCGACTTGGGATCTGCCGTAGTTGCTTCGATGATGCAGCGTTTGCCTCGAAATGCTACTTGAAAGTCAGGCATAGGCTTCTTACTTTCCAGATCTAGAGATATGACAGTGCATCCCATTCGAACGAGCATTTCGTGGATCAATAGCTCGAACGCCGCACCCCCATGCTGGGAATCGTTGCTGCGGAACCGAGTCCTTAGGCTAGGCTGAGCTTCGGATGGATAGTTCTCGAACCACCCTTCATATTTCTCGCGGGTCGCAGCATTCTCGGCCCTAGCGGAGCGATTCAGAAACTGGAAGTATGACTCCCTTTCCAGCATCTTCTCGGAATCTGACCGGGGAACATCGTCAAACAAAGGCATTGTTTTCGCTCTACATCGTTCTATTTTGTTTTCGGGATTCTCTGCAGACGCAATTCACAGTGTAGATGTGAATTCTCCGTGTTCTTCAGCCTTCCCTACGCGCTGTCTCCAAATTACTTCACGATTGCCTTACCACCGTGGGTTGTGGCCCTGTCGGGCCACGCGTGGATTCCGGCCTTCGCCGGAATGACGGGGGAGTGGTGTTACGGGGTTGGGGGAGGAATCGAGGCCTTAGATTCCTCGGCTGCGCTTGGCATGACATGGGGAGGCGGCGATGGTTCAGTATAGGCGCGTTGGGGATTTGGGGCGGGGTATGATTTGGGGAGTGTGGTAGGGAGAGGGTGGTTATAGAGATGTGCGGGATTATGGGGTATACGGGGCAGCGGCAGGCTATGCCGATTGTTCTTGATGGGTTGTCTCGCATTGAATACCGGGGGTATGACAGCGCCGGTATCGCCATCCTTGGGCCTTCGGGGGTGTTTGGGACGAATAAGGCCGTCGGGAAGCTGGATGCTCTGCGGGCCGATCTTGAGGGGTCGTTCGTTTCGGGGTCCCTCGGGCTGGGGCATACACGGTGGGCGACGCACGGAGCGCCGTCTCTGGCCAACGCACATCCGCACATGGACTGCACGGGGCGGGTTGCCGTGGTGCAGAACGGAATCGTCGAGAACTACAGCGCGCTCGCTGCTGAGCTCGTTTCGCGGGGGCATCGGTTCATGTCGCAGACGGATACGGAAGTGCTGCCGCATCTTATCGAGGAGGCGCTCGACCGTGGGCTCGATCCCGTCGATGCGGTGAAGTCGATTTTGCCGGATATGCACGGGGCGCTGGTGTTTCTTGTGGCATGCGCGCAGGAGCCGGACACGCTGATCGCTGTGCGGGCGGGCAACGCGGGTGGGCTTGTTATCGGCGTGGGCGACGGGGAGATGTACGCGGCGAGCGACCTCCCTGCCCTTGTGCCGCTCACACGCAAGGCGATGCCGCTGAACAACGGGGAGATCGCGGTGTTGCGGCCAGAGGGGGTGCACGTTTCCACGCTTGACGGCGCGCCGGTGACGCGGGAGTTCACGGAGGTGGCACGCGATCCGCTGCGGGCGGCAAAAGGCATGTACAAGCACTTCATGCTGAAGGAGATCATGGAGCAGCCGCAGGCGCTGACCGATGCGCTGCGGGGTCGCGTTGACCTGGAGTCGGGGCGGTTGGAGCCGGACTACGGGCCGGGGCTTTCCGAGCGGCTGGCAGCGGCGCGGCGGATCATCCTGACGGGGTGTGGGTCGAGTTATCACGCGGCGTTGGTGGGCCGGCATTATTTCGAGACGCTTGCGGGAGTTCCGGTTGAGGCGGAGGTAGCGTCCGAGCTGCGTTACCGTGATGCGCGGATTGGGGAGGGTGACCTTCTCATCGCGATCACGCAGTCGGGGGAGACGCTGGATACGCTGACGGCGCTGGAGCACGCATCAAGCCGTGGTGCGGACTGCGTTGCGGTGACGAACGCGCTGGACAGCGAGGCGGCGCGTATCGCGTGCGAGACGATGGATATGCGGTCCGGACTTGAGGTGGGAGTCGCGGCGACGAAGAGTTTTACATCAGCCATTATCTGTCTTTATTTGTTGGCGATCGACGCGGCGGCAGGTCGCGGGGCGATGGACGAGGCTGAGGTGAGCCGGCATCTGCTGGACCTGGAACGGCTGCCGGGAATCGTAAGCGAGTCGCTTGAGCGGGGGGATGCGATTCGGGCGGCGGCGGAGCGGCTGACGGCCAACGATAACTGCCTGTTGCTGGGACGGGGGCCTCTTTATCCCATCGCGTTGGAAGGGGCGCTGAAGCTGAAGGAGGTCGCGTACATCCACGCGGAGGGGAGCGCGGGGGGCGAGATGAAGCATGGGCCCATCGCGCTCATCGATCAGCATATGCCGACGATTGCGCTGGCGACTGAGGGTGGTTTGCGGGACCGGATGGCGATCAATATCTCGGAGATCAAGGCGCGGGCGGGGCATGTTGTGGGCGTGCTGACGGACGGGGACGATGAGCTTGGCAGGCAGGTGGATGAGGCGCTTGCGGTGCCAGAGACGCCCGAACACCTGGTGCCGATTGCGGCGACGGTGCCGCTTCAGATGTTGGCGTATGAGATTGGGCTACTGCGGGGGGCAGACATCGATCAGCCGCGGAATCTGGCTAAATCTGTGACAGTGGAGTAGTTGTGGAGCGGGGGACGGGAATTGAACCCGCGACAACCTGCTTGGAAGGCAGGAGCTCTACCACTGAGCTACCCCCGCCCGCTCGCGCTTGACTACCAGTTTAGCGTGCGATTCACGTCTTAGATTCCCGCCTGCGCGGGAATGACGGAGGGGGGCGGGCATGACGGGTCGCTCGCTACCCTTGCTTGTTATTCAATTGTATGGGTTTGGCGGCCCAGCGAGGCGTCCCGATGGATTCCAGCTTTCGCCGGAATGAGGGGAGCCTCATCATAGCCTTTCCCCGCCTAGCGGGAGTTTTGGCGTCTACTCGCGGGGGCGGGAGCGGGGGCCGAAGGGTTCGGGCTGGAAGGGGCCGTCGCGGAGCTGGAGGAATGCACGCAGGCCGCCCTCCTTTTGGGCCTCCATCATCGAACGCTTGAAGTCCTCGCGCTGTGAGCTCTGGACGTGGGCTGAGAGCTCGTCGTTGAGGACGAGGGCGTTGCGGAGTCCCATCATCTCAAGGCCCATCGTGGCGACGTAGAGGTTGATCTTGACGGTCTCCGGGGAGACGAGGGCGATGCGCTCAACGACGCGGAAGCAGTGCTCAAGCAGGTCGTCGCCGGGAACAACATCGTTCACTAGGCCGATGCGGAGGGCTTCCTGGGCATCGATGTGGTCGCCTGTGAGGCCGTAGCGAAGGGCGTGCTTGTAACCGGCGTTGAGGGTCCAGAAGAAGTTGGTGTTGGAGATCATGCGGATCTCCGGCTGGGCGAAAACGGCTTCCTCGGCGGCGTAGGTCATGTGGGAGGCGAGGGCGTACCAGGAGCCACCACCCATGCACCAGCCGTTGACGGCGGCAATGACGGGCTTGGTGAGCTCCCAGATCTGGAGCAGCTTTGCGCTCTCATCGCGTGAGCGGTCGCGCCAGTCGTCGAGGACGGCAGCGACGCTTGTGTTCTCAGGCAGGCCATAGGGCCAGACGGTTTCGCCGCGGCCGGCGCCGATGTCATAGCCGGAGGAGAAGGCGCGACCTGCGCCGGTGAGGACGATGGCGCGGACTTCGGGGTCGTTCTCCGCTTCCGTTAGCGCTTCAGATACATCGTGCTCAAGTTGGCGGCTGATTGCGTTCAGCGTTTCGGGTCGGTTGAGGGTGATGAGGACGCCGTTGCGCTGCTTTTCATAGAGGACGGTGTCGTACGTTGCCATTAGTGTGCTCGCTTTCGTTTGTGGGCTCCGCTACATGGTAGCAAACAGGGTGGGTGGTTAGCGCTCGCGCGCAGCGAGAGCGAGGGCTTCTATGATTTCGCCGGTGGCGGCGGTGCCGCCGAGGATGAGGTCGACGATACGGAGTGTTGGCGCCTGCAGGTCAGGCGCCCATGAGGCGGTGCCGTCCGAGGCGACGATGACATCCAGATCACGTACGTTGGCGTCGAAGGCGGTGTGGAGGACGCAGGCGTAGGTGATTGTGCCCGCAAGGATGACTGTGCGGATGCCGCGTCGGCGTAGGGCGGTCTCGAGGTCGGTGCCGAAGAAGGCGGAGAAGCTGCGCTTGGTGACGACGTATTCATCCGACTGTGGAGCCAGTGCATCGTGGATATCAGCGCCCCACGTTCCGGGCATGAGGGCGGGGCCGCCGGGGGCATCCGCAACTGCGCCGAAGGTCTGGGCGACGACCTGGTGGATGAGATGGACGGCATCAGGGGAGTCATCACGCTCGATGCGGGTGTGGACGATAAAGAGGCCGGCGTCGCGGGCTGCCTCCAGAAGAGACACCATGGGCGGGATGCCGTCAGTTACCAGCTGTGGATCAAGGCCGAGGGGCTCGACGCGGTCCGCTGCGCGAGCGTAGAAGCCGTCCGCGTGGCAGAAGTCATTCTGCATATCGACGACGATGAGGGCGGTGGTTTGAGGGTCTATATGGAGGTTCATGATTTTCCAGGTAACAGTAGGGGCGGCCGGCCGGCCGCCCCTACTCTGAATACTGCTTCGGCGTTGGTTGCCGTGGGGGTTACTCGCCGCGGGCTTTGGCGGAGCGGGGGCCGAAGGGTTCCGGCTGGAATGGGCCGTCGCGCTGCTGAAGGAAACCGCGCATGCCGCCCTCTTCTCGAGCCTCCTCGAGCGGTCGCAGCACATCCTCACGGCGGGAGGAGTGCGCGAGAGCGGAGAGCTCGCCGTTCAGGATCAGCGCGTTGCGGAGGCCCATCATCTCAAGGCCCATGGTCGCGACGTACAGGTTAATCTTGACGGTCTCCGGGGAGACTAGAGCGATTCGCTCACCGACCTTGAAGCACTCTTCAAGCAGGTCGTCAGCAGGCAGGACCTGGTTGACAATGCCAATGCGGAGGGCTTCTTCGGCATCGATGTGGTCGCCGGTGAGACCGTATCGCAACGCATGCTTGTAGCCTGCGTTGAGGGTCCAGATGAAGCTGGTGTTGGAGATCATGCGGACCTCAGGCTGCGAGAATACGGCGGCCTCAGATGCGTAGGTCATGTGCGAGAACAAGGCGTACCAAGAGCCGCCGCCCATGCACCAACCGTTCACGGCGGCGATGACGGGCTTGGTGAGCTCCCACATGTGCATGAAGCGGTCCGGCTTGTCACGCGTGCGCCATCCGTCCAGCATCTCTGCGACGCTTGTGCCCTCGGGCAGACCGTATGGCCAGACAGTGGGTGCGCGGCCACCGGCGATGTCATAGCCGGCGGAGAATGCGCGTCCCGCGCCGGTCACGATGATGTATCGAACCTCCGGATCGGCCTCTGCTTCGTCAAGCGCGACGTGCAGCTCGTCTTCAAGGTCGCGGCTGAGGGCGTTTAGCGCCTCAGGTCGGTTGAGGGTGATAAGCACGCCCTTGCGCTGCTTGTCATACAGGATGTTTTCGTAGTCGCCCATTTCTGTTTCCTTTCCTTGTTTCTTTCTATGCTGCTCGGCTGGGTTCTGTGGGTGAGGGGACACCCCCACCCTAGCCCTCCCCCATCGAGGGGGAGGGGATTTTCGTTGGGTTCAGTCTCTTACTTTGGAGCGGGGGCCGAAGGGTTCCGGTTGGAATGGGCCGTCCCGCACGGTGAGGAACGAGCGGAGTCCGCCCTGCTCCAGACCGTCGAACATTGCCTTGCGATAGTCCTCACGGCTGGAAGAATGGGCCAGCGCGGACAGTTCGCCGTTGAGCTTGAGGGCGTTGGCGAGTCCCATCATTTCGAGGCCCATCGTCGCGACGTAGAGATTGATCTTTACGGTCTCCGGCGAGACGAGCGCGATGCGCTCAACAAGTTGGAATGCCTCGTCAAGGAGGTCTTCATGCGGGACGATCTTGTTGACGATGCCGATTCGTAGGGCTTCTTCGGCGTCGATGTGGTCGCCTGTGAGGCTGTAGCGCAGGGCGTTCTTATAGCCGGCGGACAGCACCCAGAAGAAGCTGGTGTTGGAGATGTGTCGCACTTCCGGCTGGCCAAAGACGGCCTGATCCGACGCGAGGGTCATATGCGTGGCGGTGGCGTACCAAGACGCGCCGCCCATGCACCAACCGTTGATTGCGCCGATGACGGGTTTGGTTAGCTCCCACATATGGAGGAGCTTACGTACGCCGTCGCCATCGTTCTTGCGCCATGAATCCAGCAGTTCCGCGACGCTCTGCCCCGGCGCGACGCCATACGGCCAGACAAACTCACGCATCGGAGCATCGGGCGCTCCGAGGTCGTAGCCGGCAGAGAATGCCCTGCCCGCTCCAGTCAGGACGATGGCGCGAACCTCTGGGTCCGCCTCGGCCTCGTCGAGCGCCAGGTGGAGTTCATCCTCCATCTGGGGGCTGATTGCGTTGAGCGCCTCCGGACGGTTCAGCGTTATAAGCGCGCCTTTGCGCTGCTTCTCGTAGAGGACGTATTCGTAGTTGGGCACTGTTGTTGGTTCTCCTTCCAGGATTTGTGACGGTTTAGTCGCGTGGGCGGGAGCGGGGGCCGAAGGGTTCCGGCTGGAATGGGCCGTCGCGGGCTTCGAGGTATCCACGGAGGCCGCCCTTTTCTTGCGCCTCAACGAAGGGACGCCTGCCCTCCTCGCTTACGGAGGAGTGGGCGTGGGCAGAGAGTTCTGCGTTCAGGTTCAGGGCGTTGTGGAGACCCATCATCTCGAGGCCCATGGTCGCGACGTAGAGGTTAATCTTGACCGTCTCGGGCGAGACGAGCGCGATGCGTTCAACGATCTTGAAGGCTTCATCGATCAGGTCGTCAGCGGGCACGATTGTGTTGATGATGCCGATACGCAGGGCCTCCTCGGCGTCGATGTGGTCGCCTGTCAGCGCATAACGCAGGGCATTCTTGTAGCCGGCGTTGAGCACCCAGAAGAAGCTGGTGTTGTCCATGTGACGGACTTCCGGCTGCGCGAAGACTGCGTTGTCAGCGGCGAGGGTCATGTGCGCGGCGTTGGCGTACCAGGAGCCGCCACCCATGCACCAGCCATTGACTGCCGCGATAACCGGCTTGGTCAGCTCCCACATATGCAGGAACCGGCGCATGTTCAGGCGGTCCGACGTGCGCCAGTGGTCGAGGTGCGCGGCGACGCTGGTGTTCTTGGGGAGCGCGTACGGCCATTCGAACTCAGCCTCGCCGGAGATGTCATAGCCAGAGGAGAATGCCCTGCCCGCCCCGGTAAGGACGATGGCACGAACCTCGGGATCCGCCTCGGCCTCATCGAGCGCCTCATGCAGTTCGCGCTCAAGGTCGGGGCTGATGGCGTTCAGTCGCTCCGGCCGGTTGAGCGTTATCAGGACGCCTTTACGCTGCTTCTCATACAGGACGTTTTCATAGTTGGCCATAGTTGGCACCCCCCCGTTTATCCCCTGTTCCTGTGTGTCCACAAGTTGTGAGACACACGCGGCGAGAATAGCATTCGGCGAATACAGGCGGCAAGGTAGCTGCGCTACAGCTGAGGTTCGCGATCTGGCGGTGTCTGGCGTGTATGCCGGTCCGCCGCGTTCCCGCCAGGCGGGGTATAGGTACAGAAAGGTGGCTGCGCTACAGGGTTGGTTGGCGCAATGGGTCTTTAGATTCCTCGGCTGCGCTCGGAATGACAGGTGGAGGAGGGAATGGTGGGTAAGTGAGGGGGATGGGAGTGGCGCAGGTAGACTGGGGTGGGATCAGTGTTTGTAGGGAGAACGCGTGATGAGGGTGACGGTTCTGGGTGGGTCGGGATTCGTGGGGCGGCACCTTGTGGCAACGCTCGCGGTGGCGGGGCATGGGCCGATACGTGTTCTATCACGCTCGCCCGAACGGGTTTTTGGCGACGCGCGGCGATCCCTGGCGGTTGCGTTCGAGGCTATCGAAGCGCTGGCGGGCATCGGCAAGTTATCCAGAGATGATGTGGTGGCCGCGCGGGATCGCGCCGATCAGGGCGAGGCGGTGCTACGGGAGTCGGTTGAGGTTATCGAGGGGGATGCACGCGACTGGGGCGCGGTGCGGGAGGCTGTTTCCGGGGTGGACGCCGTGGTTCACGCGGTCGGGATTATCCGCGAGACGGAGGGGCGTTCCTACGGCGATACCAACGTGGGCACGACGCAGTCGCTCATCGACGCCATGAAGGATGTAGGAACAAGCCGGCTGATCTATATGGGGATTCTTGGCGCGTTGGACGATCCCGAGATGCCATATGGGAGGTCGCGTTGGCAGGCGGAGGCGGCGGTCACCGATAGCGGGCTGGATTGGACCGTTGTTAAGCCGTCGCTGGTGCTGGGCGTGTCCGATGCGGTTTCGCGGCGGACGGTCAAGCTGCTGAGGACGGGGCCGGTGGCGCTGCTGCCGTTCCCGGATGGGGGGCGGACGAAGTTGCAGCCAATGTATGTGAGCGATCTTGCGGCGGCGCTGACGCTGTGCGTGACGGAGCCGGAGCGGGCGGGACAGACGTATGAGATAGGCGGGCCGGAACACATCGCGCTCGTAGACATTGCACGGGCGTTTGCGGCGGAATTGGGAATCCGGCGTGTCTACAGCCTACCCATGCCGCGATTCATCCTACAGTTCGGAACGGCGCTGATGGGTCGCGTGTTGAAGGATCCGCCAATTACTGCGGCGGAGCTAAGCCAGCTACGGGAGGACAACGTAACGTCGCTCGATTCGGTTGAGCAGGCATTCGGGTTTGCGCCGCGTCGGTTTCGGGATTTCGTGGGTTATGTGAGGGACGTGGCGGGCTGAGGGAAAAGTCACCCCCACCCTGACCCTCCCCCATCAAGGGGGAGGGGATTCCTGAGGACTAATTGTCGCGGGATTTTGCCAGTTGTGAGATGAATTGCTCGATGGGGAAAGCCGGGAGCGAGACTATCTGGATGGTGCCGCGCGCACCCAGTTCCAGGGAGACCCGGGCAATCGTCTCGTTGTCAGGAGCCTCAACAATGTTGACGAAGTCATAGTTGCCGAGCACAGCGTATTGGGCGGTGACCTTCGCGCCCCACGATTCGATCTCGCGATTCACTTCCTGGATGCGCTCCGGGCGATGCTTAACGGTCTTGCGTCCCTCATCTGTCAGCGAACTGAGCAACACGTACGTCGCCATCTAGTTTTTCTCCTTACTTGTCCGGGCTCTTGTGTGACAAACGTCTCAAGTGAGAATCGTAGGTACGGCGGCGTTCCGTGTCAACGGAGGGACATCGTCGCATCGAGGAATTCGGCGGTGGCGGCGGCGAGCGCAGGGCGGCTGGTCTGCCATGCACGGTCCGCGCCTTCGAGCGCCATGGCGGTCACATCGTCGCGTCCAATTCCATCAACCCAAGCGCCCAGTTTCTCCGGTGTTGTGAGTCCGTCATTGCCGCCGATGAGAAATCGCACGGGCACTTTCACGTTTGCGATGTCGCCCTCGGTAGGGATGCCAATGAGGGGGATGTCGAGGATGGGGGAAACGGCAACGACGGCCCGTACGCCTTCAGGCTGTTGGGCTGAGGCACGGAGGGCGATGCTAGCTCCATACGAATAGCCGACGATGCCAAGGCGGTGTCCATCGACGCCCGGCCATTCCCGCAGCATGTCGACAGCCGCGAGCGCATCTGATACCTGTCCCTCTCCCAAGGCATTCTCGCCCTGGGATTCTCCGACGCCGCGGTAGTTGAATCGAAACGAAACAAATCCGCGGGGAGTAACTTCTCGAGTCAGAGCCTCGACGACGGGACTGAGCATCGTGCCGCCCAGGTGCGGCTCAGGGGAACAGAAGACGACACCGGGGAGATCACCGCTGCCCTCCGGAATCTCCTCCCCGGACGGCTCGGCCATGATTCCTTCAAGCGTCAGGGCATCAGTGGAGAAGAAATTGACAGCCGTCTGCCTCACGCCGGCGAGCCCTAGAGACCGTATGCGAGACGCTCAGCCAGGCTGGGAGGGAGACCGGCGTCTGCGAAATGTTTCTGCGCGGTTTCCATATCGTATTCGACACGGAACTGTGTGAGCGTTCGAGCGTCCGTATCAAGCATGACGTAGGCTGCGCGATGGTCTCTGTCACGGGGCTGTCCCACGCTGCCGGGGTTGATGATGAGGCGAAGATCATTGGGCAGATGGATTAGGGAACCGTGGTTGAGGCGGCCCATGGCATGAACACGGCTCGGGGAGTTCGGCCCCGCGATGATCTCTTCAAAAATCAGGGGCAGGTGAGAGTGGCCTACCAGCAGGAACGGCGTCTCCAGCAGATCAAATGACGCCCGCGCGGCTTCCTCATGTATGAGGTATTCCCAGACAGGGTCCCGGAGCGAGCCGTGGGCCAAGGTGAATTCCCCTTGGTTCACGACCCTCGGCAGGCCCTCCAGATAGGCGCGATTCTCCGCCGTAAGTTGTGCGCCGTTCCATTCGCAGGCAAGGGCCGCCTCTTCATTGAATGTGCCCAGGTATATGGCGCCGATAGCCCCAAGGTCATGATTACCGGCAACACTTATGTGATCAAAGCCGCGCAGTGTGTCAAGGCACTCATTGGGATGCGGGCCGTATCCGACCATATCCCCCAGCGACCAGATGGTGTCTACCGGGCCGCGCGCGTTGGCGTCGCGTAGGACGGCGTCAAACGCGACGATGTTGGAATGAATGTCTGAAACAATCAGGGTTCGCATCGCACAAATATCCCGGGTGTGTCCGACATTATATTGCGGACTGGGGCACGTACGTGTTTCGGCCCGCAGTAAGGTCTGCAAGGAAGTTGTCGGCCCAAGCCCTGGCGGTGTTCGTCTGAACGTCCTCATTCAGGGCCGTCCACCGACGACGCCGTTCACGATGCGTCATGGACAGGGCGCTGTGCATGGCCTCCGCGGTGCCCTCAAGGTCGTAGGGATTGACGATCAACGCATCCTGCATCGTCTCGGCGGCGCCGCAGAATCGAGACAAAACCAAGACGCCGGGATCAGCGCCCTGGGCTGCGACGAATTCCTTGGCGATGAGGTTCATTCCGTCCCGGAGCGGAGTTACGAGGCAGACGTCCGCTTCACGGAAGAAGTGGGCCAATTCCTCCTGGTTGTAGGAGCGGTAGAGATAGTGAACGGGAACCCAGTCCGCCTCGGCGAATCGCCCATTGATGTGCCCAACGAGCCTGTCTACCTGTTCACGTTCCCGGACGTATTCCGGCACGCGGCTGCGTGAGGGCGCGGAAATCTGAATCATGGTGACCTTACCCCGAACAGCCGGAAACCGGTCAAGCATTGCCTCAAAGGCCCTGAGCCGTTGGGGGATTCCCTTGGAGTAATCGAGTCGATCCACTCCGAGAATGACTTTCTTACGTTCGGTGGGTCGACGCGGCAGGAGTCTCTGCAGTAGGCCTCCGGTCTCACCTTCGCCAGATTCGCGCGTCCATTTCTGGAATTGATCCGGGTCGGTTCCGATGGGGTAGACACCCGCCGAGACTGTCCCCGATCGGCCTTCGAACACACCTGTGTCCACGACGCCTCCGATTTCAACCTGGAGGGTGTCAAGGAAGTTGTGGGCGTATCGATTTGTGTGGAATCCGACCAGGTCATAGCTGACAAACTCTTCAAGAAGCTGCCTCGCCCACGGGAGGATCGAGAAGACTTCTGCGGCAGGGAACGGCGTATGGAGGAAGAAGCCGACCTTGCCTCGCCACCCCAAACGTCGCAGTTCCGAGCTCAGGGGGATCAGATGATAGTCCTGCACCCAAACGACATCGCCGTCCCGGAGGAGGGGGTAGAGGCCTTCAGCAAATCTGCGATTGACACGTCGATAGCCTCGATACGCGTCATGGCGAAGCTGAATGAAATTGGGGAAGGCGTGCAGAAGCGGCCAGAGAGTGCGATTGGCGAAGACGGAATAGAAGAGGTTGACCTCGTCGGCAGTAAGGTTCATCGCGCCAACGTCAATGCTGCCGCTGCGCGCGACAGTCGGTTCCCCGGCAAGGCGGCGCTCAGTTGTCGTGCCGCTCCACCCGAACCACAGACCACCGTATTGCTCAAGGGCTGATTGCACGGCGGACACAAGACCGCCCACAGGCTGATTTCTCTGGTCTCGCGACGCGTCGGGAAGTGTCGATGCTGGTAATCGGTTGGACACGACGACGAGACGCTGTATTTGCTGCATCGCCTTGCCCCCTAGCTCCACGCGGCAAGCTCAGATAACTGTTGCACGGTACAAAAAGAGTGTCGCGACGTGCCTTAACCCTAGCCGTCGGCTTGTAACTGGTCAAATACGGGGAACGCAGGTGGGCGTTACGGGGGTTGGTTGGCGCAGTTGAGGCTTTAGATTCCTCGGCTGCGCTCGGAATGACAAAGGGGCGCGGCGCGGGAATGACCGGGGGCCCTTCGACAGGCTCAGGGCGAACGGTAGGATGGCGCTCACGGTGAGCGAGGGTTGGCGTGCTACACTTTTGCTCTAACAGTGAGGGAGCCGCGGTGGGACGCTGCGGGTGACGGGGGAGATGTCATGCCAGAGAGCAAGTTCGTCGATATCCAGGGCCTCAATATGCACTATCTCGAATGGGGAGATCCCTCGAATCCCGACCTGCTCCTTGTGCACGGATGGACGGGACTAGGGTCTTCGTGGGCGTCCGTTGCGGAGGCATTCCAGGATCGATATCACATAATCGCGCCTGACAATCGCGGACACGGGCAGACGGACAAGCCTGTGACGGGCTACATGCTGCGCGATTTTGCGACTGACATCGCCACGCTGATTGACACGCTTGGCCTAGAGAAGCCCGCTTACGTCGGCCATTCGTGGGGCGGCAACATTGGCACCATCATGGCGTCCGATCACGCGGACAAGATCTGCTGCGCGTTCCTCGAGGATCCCGTGTACTGGAAGATGGTTAACGTCCACGTGACAAGCCTGGCTCAAGCCATGGCCCGGCACAACAGGCCCGAGGCTGAGATTCGCGCGGAGGCCAAGGAACAGGGCATGTCCGAGCAGGAGGCTGATGAGCTGGTGTATCGGCATCATCACTTCTCGCCGCACGCGGTTACCCGGCTGCTGACCGATAACCGTCAGTGGGCTTTCCGGTGCGAGGACCACATGCGCCGCATCGCCGTGCCCACGCTGGTCCTGGTAGCGGACATTGCCGCCGGGGGTTATATGCTCCCCGAAGAGCTTGAGTATTACCGGACAATCGCGACGCCGGATCTGGATTTTCGACTGTGGCCGGACGTAGGACACGGGATGCACGCGGCACGCCCGGAACAGTTCAACCAGGAGCTCGATGAGTTCCTGAAGAGCTGTAGCGCTTGAGCAACCCGGCCCACTACTCAATAGCTGAGGACGAAACCGAAGCCTCTTCGCGTTTCCGCACGTTCCGCTCGCTCCGCAACCCTGTCTACCGCCGCCTTTGGATGGCGGGGTGGGTGTGGTATGTGAACCGCATGATGGAGATGGCGGTTCTGTCGTGGCTTGTTTTGGAGCTGACAGATTCGCCGTCGCAGGTGGCGCTCGTTGGTGTGTTCCGCATGGCCCCTATGTTCCTACTGGGCCTTGTGGCGGGCAGCTTCTCAGATCGCTTTCCTCGCAAGTACGTAATGATCTCAACGCAGATCGTCAACGTCATCGTCGTTGGCGGCATGCTCGCGGTACTTGTTCGCGGGGGCGTGGAGCCGTGGCACGCATATCTCGCGACGTTCCTAACAGGCTCAGCATGGGCAGTGGATTTTTCCGCACGGCGCGCCTATTTCGCCGAGATATTTCGCGGGGACGCCCTCACGAACGCTATTTCGCTGGATGTCGTTGCCCTCACCGGAAGCAGCATCGTGGGGCCATTGTTTGCGGGGACGATCATCGAGCTAATCGACTTCTCAGGCTCGTATGCTTTGATGTTCGGCTTGTACCTGGCGGCGGGTTGGGTCCTCTTCACGATTCCGAAGACTCAATCGATGGGGATGGAGAAGGAGCCCGTTCTAAGACAACTCAAGGAATCCGTGACGGCACTTGTTACCAACAGGGCTCTATTAGCCGCCCTGACCATCACGGTCAGCCTCAACTTTTTCGGGTTTCCCTTCCTGACGATGGTGCCGGTGATCGGGCGAGACGTGCTGGGCGCGAATGCGTTTCTCTACGGGGTGTTGGCGGGCGCGGCGGGGATCGGCTCGCTGACGGGGGCGATTATCATCGCGTCGCGGCAGATACGCAACCACGGGCAGGTCTATTCGCTGGGCTCGGCGTTCATGTTGGCAATACTGGTGCTGTTCTCATTGTCACAGTGGTATCCGGTTTCCCTTGTTCTTTTGATGGTGGCGGGTCTCGGCATGGCCGGTTTTGCGACGATGCAGCCAACGATTGCGCTGCGGGCGGTGGGGCCGGAGATGCGTGGGCGCGCAATGGGCGCTATCGCCCTGGGGATCGGCGCGAGTCCCTTGGGGATGCTTACGGTGGGATGGATGGCGGAACCGGAGAACCTGGGACCTCAGACGGCGTTGGCGGTGCTGACGGGCACCGGATTCGTCGTGATTATGGCACTGCGGTTCATGCTGCCGGAGTTGAGGGGTGTGAGGCGGTAGGAATCAGCCCCCCACCCTAACCCTCCCCCACGAGGGGAGAGGGGACCTGGCCGTGACGCTGCTATCTCGCGCCTTCCTGGGTGAGGAGTTTCTTCTTACGGTCGATGCCGAGGGCGTAGCCTCCGAGGCCGCCGTCTGTGCGGACAACACGGTGGCAGGGGACTACGACAGGGGTTGGGTTCTTGGCGCAGGCGTTGGCGACGGCTCGGGTTGCGGTGGGTTGGCCGATTTCGTCAGCGATCTGGGAATAAGTTCGGGTTTCACCTCGTGGGATGCGGCGCAGGGCCTCCCAGACACGACGTTGGAACGCGGTTCCACTGACGTCCAGGGGAAGATCAGTTATTTCGCCCGAGGATTCGCCGCAGACTATCCCGGCGACGATGGCGACCCACCGGCTGAGAGGTCCAGTGTCTTTTGCTTGCGCGGCGAGCGGGAATTCTTTCCTCAGCGCAGTTTCCAGAGACTCGTCATCGTCGGCAAGGGAGATACGGCAGACTCCGTTATCGGTGGCGGCGACGAGCAAGCGACCGAGCGGGGTGCCCGCAATGGCGTAGGTGATGTGCGCCCCTGCCCCGCCGCGTCGGTACTGGCCCGGCGTCATGCCGAGGTGGGCGTCTGAGGATTCGTAGAGCCTGCTGGGCGATCCGAATCCGCTTTCATAAAGAGCGGACGTGACGTCATGGCCGTTGCGAACGCCGTCCTTGAATCGTTCGAGGCGTCGCTGTTCCGCGTACTGGCGCGGGGTGATGCCGAGCACCAGTTCAAAGGAACGGCGGAGGGCATGGTCGGTGACGCCAGCCGCACGGGCAAGCGCAGCAACGGTTAAAGGTTCATCGGGGTTGCTATCGATTAGACCGCAGGCTTGCGTCACCACGGCGACGGCGCGGGAGTGGGGGCCACCCTCGTCAGGTCGGCATCGCTTGCATGCGCGATAGCCAGCGGCACGGGCCTGGGCGATCTCGTCGAAGAACACGATGTTTTTGCGCAGGACTGGCGCGCCTCGGCAGGTTGTTCGACAGTAGACGCCGGTGGTTTTGACACCAAAGGTGAAGGCGTTTTCATACGCGGGATCGTTGTTGCGGATGGCCTGCCAGCGTTCGTCCGCGAGCGTGTCTGACTGGGTGTTTCGTTCGGCCGTTACTGTCATGCCCTACCCCATTGCCCTTTGCTTTTGCTCCAACGACATCATTGCAGTGGGTGAGACAGGCGTCTATCCGATTTGTTCCCCAAAGTCGACCGAAGCTAGCGAGCTGTCCTAACCATCTTTAGCGTGGGGAACAACTTACCAGCCCCAGATGCTTGTTTCCCTCTGGGCTTCCCGCCTTCTCTTCGTTGATTTCTTTCCGGCGATTTCCTTTGCAATTTTTTCGAAGTAACTCTGGGGAATCGCCTTAGTTGGAGGCTCTTTTGCCTTGGATGCCGCAGGTAACTTGAATGCCTTGCGAAATTGACCGTCCGTCTGGGCACCCTTTCGGGTATTACAAGGGCGGCACAGCAACTGTAGGTTGGACATGGCATCAGAACCATTTCGAGCCATTGGTGTCTTGTGGTCGATATCGAAATATGTCGCTTCGCGCTCCTTCTTACCGCAATACATGCACTTACCCTTCTGTAAGGCAAATAGCGCTTCCCTTTCCTTCTTTCCGAAGGATTTTCTTCTCCTTGGCTCCTCGAAAAGACCATCAAAAACCATGATCCCTTTCGCCCCTTTCCCCAACGCCAGCAAGATGGTGACGTGTTATGTGGGTTGTCTTGCTGATCACATGATAGTGCATCTTATTACCCCCTCTCCCCGAGGGAGAGGGGGTTAATTCGGCAGGTGGGTCTAGCTGAGGCTTTGGTAGTGGTATTGGGGTTGTTCGGGGACTTGCCAGTCTGCGTAGTAGTCGCGGAGGTAGGGTTCGAGTCGGGCGGCGAGGTCGCGACGGTTGGTGAGGTCTTCAGGGGCGGGGGTGCTTAGTTCCTCGCGGACGGCCTCGACGACCCCGGCAGCGTCGATGGTCTTGAACTGCTTGTCCTCAAAGATGGTTTTGCCCTCGACGATGACGGTTTCAACGTCTGTGGCGCGGGCGCGTGAGACGAGGACGTCCAGGACATCGAGGTTCTCGGCGACGTAGGGGGTTGAGATGCGATCCCAGTCGAGGAGGATCATGTCGGCTCGTTTGCCGACTTCGAGGGAGCCGATCATGTCCTCACCGAACGTGGTTTCATATGCGCCGCCAAGGGTGGCCATGTGGAGAACCTGGTGGGATGTGAGGTGGGGAACATCAAGTCCGGGCGGACGATGCAGCCTCATGGACAGCGCCATTTCCTGGAAGTGGTCGTCATCATCGTTGATGGACGTGCTGTCCGTTCCGAGGGCGACGTGGACCCCTTGCCGGTGCATCTCAAGGACGGGGGCGATGCCGCTGCGCAGGCGCAGGTTGGAGCTTGGATTGTGGCTGATGCTTGTGCCGGTCTCAGCGAGAATCGCGATATCGTCGGACGTCAGCCAGACGCAGTGAGCAAGCGATGTCTTGGGGCCGAGGAATCCAAGCTCGTTGAAGCGTTGCACGGGTGTTTGGCCATGCAGGCGCTCGGCGTACAGCCGCTGATAGTAACTTTCAACGCAGTGGGTGTGGAGGCCTACATCCGCCGCCTTTGCCAATTCTGCAATGTGGGCGAGGGTGTCCTCATCCGCCCAGTGGTAGGCCTGCGGACTGTAGAGCATGCGCACCATGTTGGTGGAGTCAGCGGGGTAGTCGCGGATCAGATCAGCGGTTATGGACAGGTAGTCCTCAGTGGAAAGGATGGAGCCTTCTACGATGCCGCGGACGCCGCTCGCGAGGTCATCCGGCATTTTCCCATACACGTCATCATCGTTGCCGTAGACCAGATAGCACTGATTCTTGAACGCGAGGGAGAAGGCTGTGCGCAGGCCCGCCTGGCTGAATGCGCGGAGGTTGGCCTGAGTCTCATCCCACACCACACGACGGGGTGTAACGGACTGGTTAAACATGACTGTCGTGACGCCGGACCTAATCAGGTTCAGCAGTGTAATCAGCATCATGTTGTACGGCTCGACGGAGCGACGTCCCCACGCATGGTTGATCCACGTTTCCAGTCCACCGTCCGGCTGGCCAAGCAAGAGGCCGGACAGGCCGCGGCCGTGGTGGTGGGCATTGACCATGCCGGGCATGAGGAATTGGCGGCCGTTGCCAACAATTTCAGCGTCCGGGTAGCGAGATCGAAGGTCATCATACGCCCCTACATCGACGATCTGACCGTCGGTCTGGGCCACAGCGCCATCGGTCAAGACCGTGCTATCTCCGGCCAGATCGGCTCGGACGAGGACGTACTTGCCGCGCGTGATGGTGGTAGTCATTTCTCCTCCTATGCCGGAGCTGTTCGGGCTATGCCGGGTCTGTTCAGGTTATCGCCAGAATTACCGGCGCGCTCGTTTCCATCGAAACACGGGGCACGGGGTGGACGACGTTCACTGAGAGCTACGCGCGATTGTGGCAGCGAGGCGAACAAAGTCGTGGCGGGTAATGATGCCGATGAGTTTGTTGTCGCGGACGACCGGGAGTCGCTTGAGCCGACGCTGGTGCATGATGCGAACAATTTCCTCTATCGACGTGTCCTCTTTCACGGTCACGACGGGCGTGGACATCACATCTGAGACGAGGGTCCTGGAGAGGACTGTATGCAAGTTGCCAATATTGTCCCTATTGACGAAAACGTTGCCAAAGAGCTCGAAAACCGTTCCGTGCATCCCCGGGTCGCGGATTGGCGTCAAGAAGAAGTCTGAGTGGCTCATGATGCCAACGAGGTTATCGCGGTCATTCACCACAGGCAGCGCGCTTATGTTGTGATCCAGCATGACATTAGCAGCATCGACTACCGTTGCGTCGGACCGAATGGTGTACACGCGGCTTGACATTATTTCTGATGCGTTCATAGCTCAATCCTGACCCTTATCCTGAAAGATAATCATAGCGAATCACTTAACGGGACGCGCGTCTACGTGTTTGCTAAACCGTTAAGGAATTCTGCAACGTCGGCGGGAGAATCCAATCGGTACGTTGCGACGGTATCGCGGTCAGGCTCTCCAACGAGAATTGAGAGTCCACCAGAGAGGTTGACCTCCCGAAACGCGTCTTCGTCCGTTGTGTCATCCCCGATGTAGATGGGAAAGAGTTGCGTTTCTGACATCCGCAGCAGCGTGTCCATGATGAATCGCATCGCCGCGCCTTTGTCTCGGGCGGCTGCGGGGCGGATATCCAGAACCTTCTTGCCCTGCACGACGGTGATCTTGCCTTCAGCGATTGCGTCCGTTGTCGCATCATGGACAATCTCTCGCACTTTCGGTTCCAGTTCTTCGGGCGTCATGCGGGAGTGGACGCTGAGGCTCACGCCCTTGTCTTCGAGGAACGCGCCGCTGATCCGGCTGACGGCATGTTCAAGGGCCAGGCGCAGGTCCGCCATCAGGAGACGAGCTTGTTCCGCGCCATCATCTTCAAAGGCCAGACCGGGCGCGGCAATTTCGATGCCGTGATTTCCAGAATAAATGGCATTGGGGAGACCAGCACGCTCCCGAACATCTTCCAGCGCACGGCCACTCACAATCGCGACTGCATATCCGGGCTGCTCGGTCAGTTGACTGAGGGCGTCCGCGCATTCCGGAAGAATGTATGCGTCCTCGGGGCGGGGGACGATAGGCGAGAGAGTTCCGTCAAAGTCGCATGCGATCAAGACGTGCTCTGAGGCCCGAATACGAGCTTCAACGTCCGGCCGGTGGTTGACCAGGGGCTCTGCCATGCGCTTGCTTCTGTGTCCGTGCCGTCGGATTTGGCGCTAGGAGTCCGAGGCATTGCTCTCCGGAGGAGCAACGCGTGTCGCATCCTGCTGTGCCTCCATGATGGCGCCGCGCAGGCCGATGTCTTCCGGAGCGGCATCTCCCATGTAGAGCGTGCGGTGAGGGAAGGGTATCTCGATCCCCTCGTCATCGAAGGCCTTCTTGACCCGTAGACGATATTCGCCGGAAACGTCCCATTGGCGAATGGGGAGAACCTCTCCGAGCACCTTGATCTCGATAGCCGAGTCGCCGAAGCTATCGACTCGCAACGCCTTGATGGGATCAAGGATTATGGGGCCCCACTCCTCTTCGTCTGCCAGCTCCTGCCCTACCCGATTCAGCACTTGCATAGCATGTTCAAGGTCTGTCTTGTAGGCCACGCCAATGTTCATGTTCACCCGGGACATGTCTTTCGTGTAGTTCGTCGTGGTGGTGATTGTGCCGTTGGGGATGGTGTGCTGGCGGTAGTCAAGGTCACGGAGGAGTGTGCGGCGGAGATTGATGTCTTCTACCAGACCGGCGATGCCTGCGATGCTGACAACATCCCCGACGCGATATTGATTTTCGAGCGTAATGAAGATGCCGCCGAGAATATCGCGGATGAGGTTCTGTACGGCAAAGCCGACGCCGACGGCGATTGCCCCCGCAGCCACGAGGAGGGGGGCAAGATCGACGCCAATCTGGCTGAGCGCGAGGAAGATGGTCAGCAGCACAATGGCGGTGCGAGATGTGTCGACCACGACATCCGAGAGTGTGTCGATGTTTTTCTGGATTTCCTCTTCAAGAGAGACGTTGGCGCGAGCTCGGATATTGGATTCGACAAGCCTGGGAACGCTGAATCTGACGACACGCATAGCGATGATGCCGCCGACGACGATTAGGACCACCGGAATCGCATTTGTAATTGCCGATTCCAGGACCCACTGCCCAGCCGCGGACATTGACCCTCGAGCGAGCGATGAATAGCCAAGCGCGAACGCTGCGGATACTTCGATCGTGGCAATCACGATGATGATCCATGCTCCACGCACCACCATCGAACTCAGGTCTGCCTGCAACCACTCGAACCCGCCGGGGAAGACGCGATCCAGCGAGCGGAGGAAGCCACGGATAAGCGGCGGCAGCACCAGCCAAACGGCCAGCATCAGGGTCACTGCTCCGCCACCCCATACAATGACGAACTGCAGGAACGGCCCAGGATCTTCTAGAATCAGCTGAAAATCGGACAGAATCTGATCAAACACCCGCGATGATCCTCCTCACACGTCAATGTCGTTCCATTCAATGATAGTCCCACACGCTTGACGCCCCATTACACAGGGCACACGCTAGTCAAACAATCCCAGGAAATGAGGTTCCTTCATATGCGCATCGGTGTTGAACTCGCGGTCCGAACACCCGTCACGGACCTGGTGAATTACATCAAGGATTACGATTCCTACGGCTTCGAGCGGATATGGGTTCCGGACGCGGCGTTTTCGCAATGGGAGGTCTGGACAACGGCGGCGCTGGCGGCTGTGTACACAACGACGCCAAGGATCGGAGTCGGGGTCATGGCGCCGTATCATCGGAATCCCGCCGTCATCGCGCATGGCGCTGCGACGCTTGATCAACTCTCCGGAGGGCGGGTGGATCTGTCGATTGGGCGGGGTTCACGTCCGTACATAGCGAGCATTGACGCCGATAGGCCGGATGAGGCTGTGACGGAGGCTATCACTATCATCAACGGGCTGCTCTCGGGAGAGACGGTCAGCATGGAAGGGACGGCTTTCACGTTCAGAGAGGTCTCTCAGCGTGTGCAGCCGGTGCAGGAACACATCTCTATCGCGATTGCGTCGATGAGTCGTTATTGGCTCGATATCTCCCGTGATACGGCGGACGGCGTTCATCTCTATACGAGCAACCCCACCCTGCTTGGCACTGCTCAGGAGGCTAAGAAAGCGGCAAAGAATCCCAACTTTGAAGTGACGACGACGCTTGGATACGTGGAACCTGAAGAGGTGCGCGAGTGGTGGGTGACGAATTTCGGTCGCAACTTCAACCTGCAGCAGTTGTGTGGGCGCGAACCGAACACGGCGAGCTATGAAGAGTTGGCGGCCGAGTTGGTGTTCACGGATGCGGACAGCCTGCGTGAGCACCTGCAGCGGATGGAGTCGTTCGGCGTCGATGAGCTGATGATTGCGTACCGTCGGGCGGAGGATCTGCCGGTGATCGCGGAGATGGTGGCGGCGGCGCGGGGGTGACCGGAGGCTATTCCGGAACTGTCTCCCGTTCAGGGGTAGATTCGCGGGTGAAGTGGCCGTCCCGGAGTTCCAGGACGCGGTCTGCGGCGGACATGATTGCGCGGTCGTGGGTGGCGGCGATGATCAGGACTTTTTCTTCCTCAACGAGGCTTCTGAATAGCGAAAAGACGGTCTGGGCAGATACGGAATCGAGTTCGCCCGTCGGCTCATCGGCCATAAGGACGGAGGGGCGCGATGCAATGGCGCGGGCGATGCCGACGCGCTGCTGTTCGCCGCCGGAGAGTTCATACGGGCGGTGCCGCATCCGGTGCAGGAGGCCAACGCGGTCTAGCACCTCACGAGCGCGCTCCTCGCGGTCGCGGCGCGACCAACCAGATATACGGAGGGGGAGTTCCACGTTCTCGGCGGCGGTGAGCAGCGGCATGAGCGACGACGACTGAAAGACGATGCCGACATGCTGACGCCGTAAGGCGGCACGGCCTTCCTCCGAGAGTCCGTTCAAACGCTGTCCGGCCAGGAATGCCTCACCGGCGGTGGAACGATCAAGCCCGGCGAGGATGTTGAGGAGGGTGGTCTTGCCGGAACCCGATCGGCCGATGAGAGCGATGAATTCCCCTGCCGCGCCACTCATGTCAACGCCACGCAGGGCATGGAGCCGCTCGGCTCCCAGCGTATACACGCGCTCGACGCCCCGTGCCTCGGCAAGAATATCGGGCCCTGCCCCATCTCGTGGCACGTTGGTCATTTGCTACATCTCACCCGATTCCGACGGAGTCACAACGACGCGGTCGCCGTCTATTGTCACCACGGCCCTTTCCCGCAGGCGAACGCGATCCATCATTTCACGCGGCAGCTGCAATCGCCCCATGCTGTCGACGAGGATGTATTCGCGGGGCGGCTCGGATACGCCGTCTTCTTCAGCTCGTTTGAAGGAATGTAGCGAAACGATCTCAGCACTCGCACGACCATCGCGGATGATGATGACGCGGTCGACGTAGTTGGAAATATCCGGGTCGTGGGTGACGATTACGATCGTTGTGCCGTATCGGTCTCTCAATGACTGAAAGAGGGTCATAACAGTCTGCGCAGTGTCGGTGTCGAGTTCGCCCGTCGGCTCATCTGCGAGAAGCAGGTCGGGTTGATTTGCCAAGGCAATGGCGATGGCGACGCGCTGCTGTTCCCCGCCGGATAGTTCATTGGCATGGTGTGTGGCTCTCTCAGTGAGGCCAACGGCGTCCAACAGTTCCTCAGCCCGTTCACGTCGCTGCGATCCACCGACACCGGCCAGCAACATGGGGAGTTCTACGTTTTCACGCGCAGTGAGATAGGGAACGAGATTGCGCCCCGTCTGCTGCCAGACAAAACCGACTTCGTGAAGGCGATAGGATTCCACGGCGCGCCCACGCATGACGAGCAGGTCACGATCCCCTACACGGATATCTCCGGCGGAGGGATTGTCATAGCCTGCGAGGATGTTGAGGAGGGTGGATTTGCCGCTGCCGCTCGCGCCCACAATTGCGACGATCTCGCCGCGCGCAGCCTGAAAATCGAGCCCGCGCAGGGCCACAACCTCAAGGTCCTGGGCCTTGTAGATCTTGAAGAGGTCTCTGCAAGCGATGTGGATGTCACGAGGACTGTTGTGATTGGACATTGTCATCAGTATGACTGTTCCTCAGTCTTCCCCGATTCGGAGAGTTTGGCCGAGGGCTAGCGTATTGTACATGCGGACTACGAATGCCGTGACGGCGATGAAGACGACGGCCATGAGGGCGTAGACGATGCCGATGGAGAAGGCGCTGGTCTCGATGACGTATGGGGGGAGGACGGCGACGCCGTCCTGTGTGCGGTCGAGAAACGGCATCAGGAGAGCGCCCGTCCTCTGGCCGAGCAGGAATCCAGCTCCGATACCGATGCCGACGACAAGCATGTGCTCAAACCAGACGACAGCGCGAATCTGCGGTCCGTTGAGGCCCATGGTGCGGAGCAAGGCGAACTGTCTGCCTCTTTCGCCGACGGTCAGTATGGAGTGGGCGACAAAGCAGGTGCCGCCAAGGAAGAGTACTGCGCCATAGGCCACCAACAATAACGCGCCCCATCCTGCCGCGACGAGGGGGTCTGCCTGCGAGGTGGCGATCAAATCCTCGCGGTCGATGATTTGGCTTGCGCCGGCGGTCTGCAAGATGCCCTCCAGGGCCTCGGTTCGTTCCTCGCCAGCCAGACCCTCATCGAGCCTGTACCAGACTTCGTTTGCCTGCTCTTCCTGCCCTTGTCCGACGAGGTTCTGGTGTCGCAGCAGGCCCCGAATCTCCGTGATGACATATCCTGCGCCCTCGGTTGGATTCAGAGTGGGGAAAAAGTCGACAACACCGACGATTGTGCCGGGGACCCGAGCGCTGCCAACGCCAATATCGAGTGTGTCGCCGACGCGGAGACCCGAGGCCCGTAAGATGCCGGGGCTGACCAGCATGGGCAGTTCATATGTCTGCGGACCAACGTAGAATCCGCGCTGTACGAATGCCGTGGCCCTGCCCCAGCTGAAGAGCAACGAGGGGCCTTCATCACGTCCTGCGCCCCCGATCACCCGAAGGGAATCCGTGCGCGTGAGGGGACCGATTTGAATGACAGCCAAGTCATCGTCACTTGTGAATCGGCGGACGGAAACAGGCTCCGATCCCGTTGCAGCTGTCCTGGTCATAATCTCGTCGACGAAGAATGCTCCGGCAGACATGCCTTCAGAACGGGAACGCTGTCTCACCTGCAAGGACACCAGCGTAACGGGGGAGGCGGGTTGAATGGTAGGAACACGCCGTCCCCATGCTGTGCGCCGGGGTGGCTCAAGCGGCGTCTCCATGTATGTCCAGTCCGTGCTTTCCAACGTACCAAGGGAAACGGTGAAGAAACGACCGTTGGCGTCTTCAAGCACGGCCCTCAGGAACGAAAGTGGATCGGGCCGGTTGGCGCTTCGCACCCAGACGCCCATGTACCGCGCATCTTCAGGCAGTTCGATGCCCCAGTTTTCGATGGCCTCACCATCGACGGCGTCCAGGGTTTCGTCGAGGGAGTTTGAGGCGAAATCGTCGCGCCACCACGTCACGTTCTTTAGGGTTTGGGCGTCGACAGCCAGGACTTCGAATCGGTCAGTAGATGAGCCCGCAGCGAAGCCACTGGAGGCACGGAAAACACGCGCCGCGGCGGCTACGCCTTCGGGGGATTCCACGAGAGCCTGCATGTCCTGGGTTGGCCCCTGATTGCGTGCGATAGCGGCATTGGCGATGCGCACATCCGCGCCGGCCTCATAGCGCGCGCGCTCCTCATAGCTACGATCAAGTGTGCCGCCGAAACTCGCCGCAAACGCGCCAAGCCCTGCCGCAAGAACGAGAAGAAGAACCAGCCTCGTGACGGACAGCGGGTTGCGCCCGACCTGCCAGAGGCCAAGCGCGAGCCATGTTGGAGAGACCGGGGCGGCAATGCGCGCGACAAGCCCGCCTACGAGCGGGAGAACACGCAACAAAAGCAGGCCGGCCGATAGCAGGAAAAGCGTCGGTATGAGCAGCAGGAAGAGGTCCGCGCCCTGCTGGCCGGAAAGCGTATCCGCGACGAGGGAACCCTGTTGGCCCAACTGCCAGAGGAAGATGAGTCCAGCCGCGGCCAATCCAACGTCGAGATAGTAGCGCTGGACGAATCCAACCTGGTTGGGACGGACGATGAGGCGTCGTTCCTCCAGTAGGTTTCGGCGGGCAAGGCGGAGGGTGGGAATGAGGAGCACGGCGAAGGCAAGTAGGCCTCCGACGCCCGCCAAGCCGAA
This sequence comes from Dehalococcoidia bacterium, assembly GCA_965207115.1. Classification (GTDB taxonomy): domain Bacteria; phylum Chloroflexota; class Dehalococcoidia; order UBA6926; family UBA6926; genus VXMO01. The sequence continues at coordinate 1,147,728 of CBDBLR010000003.1, forward strand.
GGCCAGCGGCGAGACGGAAACACGCAGAGGGCCACCGTCACCCAGTGATGAGAATACGGGCAAATAACCAACACTCGCGATCAGGCCGGCGGCGAGGAACGGGGCGGCAGCCGCGGCGGCTGCGGTCACCAGAAGGCCCTGGATGGCGTAGATCTGGAGAACCTGCGGTGTGCGCGCGCCCCGACTGCGGAGGAGGGCGGCGTCCGCCCGCTGCCTGTCCGTGACAAGACCTGCGAGGAAAACGATGGCGTATAGGACCATCGCGGTCACCAGGAATAGCATGATAGCGATGGGCGCTTCGATGAATCGGATGCGCGTGTCATAGGTATTCAACACGTCATCAAGCTCGGTGTTCTGCCTGTAGCCGTCCATAGAGGCTCCGAGGGAGCCATTAAGGCTGGCAATTGCCCCCGCAAAACGTTCCGAATCCGCCGCGCGAATGTCGGCAGGGTTTGTTAGATAGCGCGAGTAATACGTGCCGTCCGCCTTGACGAACATCGTTCCGACGACATCCACGAGGGTGGCCTGGGGGATTATGACAGGGAGCGTGCTGAGCAGTGTTGGCTCGCGCACTATTCTCTGCAGCGCAGGGGAGTCCCAGTAATGGGCTTCAGGATCGACGGGGGAGGCCAAACCGGTTAGGCGGACATTTATCTTGCTGTTCCTGTCTTCCCAGAAGGGGACAAAGGGGACCGTGTCGCCGATGGAAAGGTTGAGGTACTCCGCGCCCTGCCGCATAGCGACGGCCTCAACGGTCGCGACGCCGTCGACTGTTTCAACGACGCCCGGCTCAGGCATACGGCCCTCTATTGCCAGCAGATTCGCGCTTGATTCAAGGACGTGGAAGATTGAGCGCGGTGTTACTTCAAGATCAACTTCGTCGGAACCGTCAGTGGGCACGAGGAATGTTGAAGACCGCACGTTGAACACTTCTCGCTCGGCAAGGTCATCAAATGCCGACGTCACTCTCGAATGTACGCGGCCCGTAGCCCGCTCATAGACTTCACGGTCGATGCCGGATGTCCTGAAATGAACTTCGAGGTCGAGCGATCTTTCGTCGGCGTTGTTGACGGCATGGCTCAGGCCGAGGTCCCGGAGGGCCTGTGTATAGATGACGATGCTGGCCATGGTCGCGGCGGCGACGGTGGAACCGAGCAGAACGGGCAGCAACAAGGGCGCATAGGTGCGCAGTCGTCGCAAAACCAGAGGCAGGAGTCTTAGGCCCACTCTATGCCTCCGCCCCGCGCAGGACCCATGCAACGGGCTGCGACACGTATGCGCGCCACAAGGCAGCGGCCAGGCCAAGGCCCGTGGCACATATCAAACCAATGACGAGTCCGGCCACCTTCCAGTCGGGGGACAGGATCAGGCTGGGCACAGGCTCTGTTCCGGCGAGACCCTGGAATCTCGGCACGAGAATCCAGCTCAGGTAGATACCGACGGCTATTGCGCCCGCGCCGGCCGGAAGCACGATAGATATGTATTCCACGGCAAAGGAGAACAGCGCGGTGAATCGCGGGACTCCGAGCGCGCGCAGCACGGCGTTGTCACGCGCCCGATCCGACGCTGCACCGGCGGCATGCGCTGCGACGCCGATCAGCAGGGCTCCTATACCCGCGAACAAGGCTATGAGAGTCATGCCGCGCCATCCGGCGGACGCGAGCGGGCTCTGCTGTGTCTCTTCCTGAATGGCGATGCGATCCACCACTTCACCCGTATATCTCTCGTCGTTCACGATAAAGTCCAAGATAGCCGTTCTCTGCTCCGGCGCGTCAGGCAGGGAGAGGAATACCCGATTCGGCCAGAGCTTGTTCGTGACGCTGACGGCGTTGACATGGTCGATAAGGGATTGCCCGTTGGCAACCAGGAATCCGGCCGATCCGGGTTCGATTGTCGGAAACGCCATGAGGGTACCAACGATGCGGATGGGGACGAGTCGATCTGCCACATGCACTGCAGCCAGACTGCCTACCTGCCAACCACGATTCAGCAGGAGGTCGGCGGAGGCAAGCATGGGTATGGAAGACGCGCCAGGAGAGATATAGATGCCGCGCACGCCGTCACGTGTATCGCGTCCCCAAACGAATCTCAACGTATCCCGTGATTCGGCACCGGAGGAGCCGGTCTCGATGATGTCACGCCTCTCCCCGGTAAGGAGAATGGGAAGCCAATCGGCGGCCTGGTCAAAGTCTTCAACGACGGTTTGTGCTCCCGCGGCATCGACTGCGATAAAGTCGTCAAGCTCAAAGGATCCTGGCGCGCCATTTGCGCCTTCCACAGGTTCATAGATCATGATGCTGTTGAGCGTGTAGGGGCCGGGTGGCGGTGGCTGACTGCCCCGAGCAAGCCTAGTTTCGAGGAATCGCCAGCCCGAAAAGTCTAGCGCGCCAAGGCTGTACGTGTCCGGTCTCCCGAGGCCATCGATGATCTGGAGCCACAAGAATCGATTGGCTTGCGGCAGCTCCGGGTTCACCCACACGCCGACGTGCTGCGTTCCGTCCGGAATGACGCGTGGGGGCGCGGGAGACTCATCGGACAAGGCGAGGTCAATGAGCAGTTCTTCCATTGGAACTTCCGCGTAATCTTCACGGAATTCCAACAGCCCCCCAACCGTTGACGGATCGATGCCGATGATTGGGACGAGCGTACCCACCTGAACTGAGCCAAGACCTGCATTGCTTGAATAGGCAGGGGAGGCGTCAAGGACGCCATCTAACGCTCGGTAATTCTCCGTGACTTCCGCAAAGGAGTTTCCGGTGAACGAGCTATGTCGGTCGATTCGAACGTCGACCCCAGCTTGAAAGGTCGCCTGGTCTGTCTCCGCCTTGTCCAGCGTCCCGCCAAAGGTGGCGACGAATACTCCGAGCACACCAAACAGCAAGAGGAGGCCGGCGAGGGCGGCGGCCGGAGTGGAGGCACGGTTGATGCGTTCCAGCGCCATGTCTATCGGCAGCCGTCCGATGGCGCGAGCGAGGGCGGCGGCAACCTGTATGCCGAACGGCAACAAGCGATACAGAAGCAAAAGGGCCGCAAGTGTCATTGCAATCGGAACGATTAGCACCGTTCGGTCCAACTGTGATGTGCCATCCGTTTGCGCGACGGCGACACCTTCTTCGACGCCTCGTAATTCCAGTTGCCACAGGATGGCTGCGGCGATCACAAGAAGCACGATATCCAGGTGCAGACGGCGGAACCATGGGAGATTTGTCGGTCGAGATCGCTCACTTTGGAGGGTGGAGACCGGGACGCGCGAGGCACCGATGACCGGCACGGCCATGATGACGATGGTCACGGCTACGCCTGCAGCGAGCCACGGCAGAACGGGAGCGATTGGCGTGGGCATCAGATTCGCGCCATCAAGAGCGGCTTCCCACGCGCCAAGTTCGCCCAGCCCTCGAATTGCTCCGTAGGCAATCAGGGGGGCGAGCGCTGCAGACAGGACGGTCGCGCCCAGCGCCCACGCGAGGATGAGTGTCACTGTTCTACGTCCCCCTGCTCCCCTGCTCCGCAGAAGGCCGACAACGCCCTCGGTTGTCCGACCGACGGTGAACGCAATCATCGTGAGGGCATAGAGCAGGATTGTGCCCACAATGACGAGGACGATAACGAGCGGCATCTGGTTGCGTGCGACCTCATCACGGTAATCGGGCAGGCTGTTTGCGAGCAGGGATAGAAAGAGGCTGCGGGATGCATCTGAGGTGAGTCTGCCCTGCAGTTCCGCTACGGCCGCGTCAGCGTTGGAAAGCCCCATGTCGAGAAGGCGATCCGGGTTGATGTAGAGGGTGTCCGTGACGTTGCCGAGCAGGGACGGGGTTTCAGCACCGATGCGGTTGACCAGTGTCTCTTCGGGCAGGAACAAGCTAATCATCCAGAGACCGGCATCGTTGGGCTCGGCGTCCAATCGCTCGTAGAAGAGACCGCCGACCTGGAACCAGTACCGCTCCTGCGGGTCCACCGGCTCAACGATGCCCACGAGGATGGCGTCATAGGGCATTGCGGGCGGTGGGAGCCGGGGGTTGAGCCGAAATTGCTGGCCAACCTGGAATCCGGTCTTCTCGGCGGCTTGCCTCCCGAGCATGACTTCGATTGGGCCGTTTGAGACGAATTGCGCGCGGCGGCCTTCAACGACATTAACCTTGTCGTCCAGGCCGGTGCGAGAGGTCAGCGTCGATATGGCGTCCGACTCATCCGAGTCGATGAGCGCAGTGCGGATGGGAAAGGCGGTGGAGTAGACGCCGCGGCGATCCAGCGCGTCGCCAAGCGTGTCCTCGGCGGCGCTTAGGATAACGTTGCGTGTGGCGTTGTATTGCTCCGGTTCGAACGTGGAAAACCCTGTCGCGACGAAGGTATCCAGGTTAAAGGCATTGCGTTCGAGGTAATCCCGGAACGCGAGGCGTTCGACCGTGTTGAGATAGAGGGGGCCGAGAACTGAGAGAGTGATTGTGAGAAGGATGCCAAGGGATGCCACGAGCGCCAGCGCTCTTTTGCCCCTTGTTTGTCTCCACGCCAGCCGCCATGGCGACACGCGCCAACCCTCCCCTTGAATCCCGATTCAGCGAATTATACTTGGTTGCGGTTCAATGGGGAGACTGATTCTTCGCTTCGCTCAGAATGACATGCAGGTTGGGCGGCATGGAGATTGGTTGCAGAATATGATTCAGATTCCCGCCTCCGCGGGAATGACGGAGTAAGGCGGGAATGAGGGAGTAAAAGGGCGGGGAGAGAGGGGTCGGATGGCGACGTTTATTGATGCGCACACGCATATCGACCAGCACGACGCCGATGAGTGGCCGGACATTGTTGCGCGGGCGAGGGAGGCCGGTGTTGGGGCCATCATTGCGGCCGGCGTGACGATTGAATCGTCGGAACGTTGCGTCCAGTTGGCCGAACAGTTTCCCGGCGCTGTGTGGGCAGGCGTGGGTGTCCATCCGATGGATATATCCGGTCCGCTTTCGGATGGCGAAATTGCACGGTTGCGTGAATTGGCCTCACATGAGCGGGTGGTCTGCATCAGCGAGATCGGGCTCGATTGGGAGCCGGGTCGACCGGATAGAGGGGCGCAGGAACAGGCTTTTCGAAAGCAGCTGCGATTGGCGGTAGAGCTGCATCTGCCCGTGATTTTCCATAATCGCGAGGCCGGGATGGAGCCGTTACGGATCATTGCGGAGGAGGTTGGCGACAAGGTGCCTGTGGTCGCGCACTATTTCCAGGGGCCGCTCGGCTATGCTCATGCGTGCCTGAACCAGGGCATCTATCTCTCGTTGGCGAAGCCGCTGCTACGGCTGCCCGATCTGCAAGAAATCATTGAGAAAAATGCCCCGCTGGAGTCCATCGTGCTTGAAACGGATTCGTATCCGCAGCCGTACAAGAAGAATCGCGACAATTGGACAGAACCGCGAGACGTGCCAATGGTCGCGGCAAAGGTGGCGGAGCTAAAGGGGATATCAGTAGATGAGGTTGCCGAGACGACTACGGCCACCCTTCAAACGGTGCTAGGGCGGGACATCCTGACGTAACGGAGGTTTAGGTGGCGCCCCGGGAATATGACGCCAAACCTTCTTCTCCGGTTTCCTTTTCATCGCCATATAGTCGGTCAGGCGCAGCGGTACTGCGCAAGGACCGGAAAATCAACAGACTCACGATTACCAGCCCGAGCGTGATCGCTCCCATGATTGCGGTTGCTGTTGGCGCTCCATAGTTCTCTGCGAGCCAGCCGATCATGGTGAATCCTACGGGTGAGGCTCCCCACGTCGTTGTGCGAATCGCAGACAGGCGGCCCCGCATTGAGTCGCTGATTAAGAATTGCGCTCGCGCGGTGGTGGCCACAAGGCAGGACTGGAAGCCGAAACCTGCGATGTACGCGAAGAGCAGGGACAGTGTGAGGATTTCCGAGAAGCTAAAGGCTATAAGGGCGAAGGCAAAGCCGATGCCGCCAATCACAATCAGGTTGCGAATTGCACGGGGACTGCTAAACGTCGCAAGGACGATGGATCCTGTCATTGATCCGGCCCCCGCCGCCGCGCCAAGGTCACCGGCAACCGTCGCGCCCTGGTTGAGAACGTCACGGGCAAAGACAACAAGCTGCGTCTGGTATGGCGAGCCAAAAATGATCGCCACGCCGGCCACTGTCATCAATCCAAGGATGACCTTGTAGCGCCAAACAAATGCGGCGCCTTCAACGGTGTCAGTCCAGACGGTCATCAGGGTCTTGTTCCCTTCGCGAACATCCTGGCGGGTATTAACGAATAGCAGGAAGACGATCGACGCGATGGACATGACAGCAGCGGTGCCAAAGGCCGTGGCGCCTCCGAATTCATCAAATATGCGGCCGCCGATGAAACTGCCGACCAACATGCCCCCGCTGAACATGATGGAAGACAGGGCGATGCCGTTGGCCATGTTGTCCCGGCTAACGAGGTTGGGCACGACGGCCATACGCGAGGGAATGGCAACGGCGAATGCGATGCCCGCAATGGCTGAGAGAACGAAGAGACTCCAGACTTCCATTTGGTCGATCGCGAGCAGCACAACGAATCCCAGCAGGGCGAGGATTGTCACAATCTCGGTGACGATGAGGATCCACTTTCGGCTGAACCTATCGGCCAGAACACCTCCGGGCAGGGAGAGGATGAGGGACGGCAGTTCTCCGGCAGTTGCTGCGGCGGCAACAATCTCAGGGGAATCCGTTAACTCAAGCGCGACCCACCCCCGGAAGAGGAGGAGCATCATATGTGAAATGATGGCAGCGACGGACGACAACCAGAACAGGGTGTAGTCGCCTGACTGGAAGGATCGCAGAGGGCCGCGGCCAAACAAAGCTTGCAACAGAAAGACCATCGCACTAACTACAATACGGCATCAGGGCGCGGTTGACGGTTGGCGGGCGGCTCGTTACCGTCCCATCTGAGGGTCATATGGGGAGCGGCTGGAAAGCCGGAAGGAGCAGATAGCCATGACAGGTTCATCAGACGTAGTTCTGTACGAGAAGCGGGATCGCATCGCATATGTGACGTTGAATCGACCGGAGGCGATGAACGCGCTGAACTCAGCGGTGGGGGCACGCCTCTATGAGATTTGGACCGATTTCCGTGACGACGACGACCTGCTCGTCGCCATCCTTACCGGGGCGGGCGGACGGGCATTCTCCGCCGGCGCGGATCTCAAGGAGGTCAGCGGCAGGCAGGCGGAGGGCCTCTCTCAGTTTGAATCGAGGGGCCCCGGTTCACGATTCATCACGGATCTAAACGTCTGGAAGCCGATTATCTCAGCCATTGACGGCTATTGCGTTGCGGGCGGTCTTGAGCTTGCCATGCAGACGGATATCCGCATCGCCACGGAGAAATCGCAGTTTGGCCTGCCCGAGCCGCGATGGAGCATCATGCCCGCTTACGGCCTGCATCACATGATGCGGATGGTTCCGACGGGTGACGCGCTCCGAATGATGCTCACCGGCAGCCGCATCAACACTGAAGTGGCTCTGCGGAACGGCCTGATCCAGGAGGTGTACCCGGATCGCGACTCCCTGATGGAGGCCGCGCAGGGCATAGCGGAAGAGGTCAAACTCTGCGCACCGATGGCCGTGCAGGCGATCAAGCAGATTGCGTACGTGGGCCGCAGCATGCCGCCCGAGTATTCTTACCGTTTCGCGCAGGAATTGAGTGCGAAGGTTCTCGGCAGCGAGGATGCAGCAGTCGGGCCCGCCGCTTTTGCAGAGCGCCGCACGCCGGAGTGGAAGGGGCGGTAGCTGCGAGTATCGCAGTGTCTGCGTATGGACGCGTTGTGACGCGCCCATACACCGGCTTCATCTACTCTTAACCCTTAAGGCGGGGAGTTGGATATGGAATCAAAGCGAGTTCTCATTGTTGGCGGAGGAGCCGCGGGACTGAGCGCGGCCTACACACTGAAGAAGCGCGGCTTCACCCCGATCCTCTTCGAGAGTGAGGATCATGTTGGCGGGCGGCTTGTCGGCGACCAAGTGGATGGGTTCACCATCGACACGGGAGCGGATTTCTTTTGTTCTTCGTACGATGCGACGTTTGATATCTGCGAGGAGTTGGGGCTACCTTTGGCCCAGACGAAAATGAAGCTCGGCTGGTATAGAAACGGAAAGTGGGTTACGACAACACCGGGGCTATCGCCGTTCAACCTCATCAAGAATCTGCCAGCATCAAAGGCCCTTGGATTGCTTTCTCCCAAGGCCATGTGGCCGGCACAGAAACTGTTTGGAGGCCTCTTTCGCCAATCGAAATACCTCAATTTCGCCAGCGACAGCCGCCTCGGCGAGCTTGATGGCACCGAGTCCTTCGGAGACTACCTGGATCGGATAGGTATACCCGAAAGCGTGCAGATGTCATTGAGAGGTTTCCTGGAGATGACCATGGGATTCGCGGAGAATTCCGGTCAGGCATACATGCGGACGTATCTGACTGAGATGATTCTGAAGGCGCACAAACTCCGCGTGCCCGTAAAGGGCGCCAGCGCTCTTGCCGATGCTCTCGCTGCGGCGTGCGCGGATGGCATTCGCCTTTCGACGCCCGTCAGGAACGTAACTATTTCTGACGGCGCCGTCACCGGCGTTGTCGTTGACGGTGAGACGATAGAGGCGGACGCAGTTATCTGCGCTGTGCCTGCTTCGAGAGTTCCGGGCATCATGCCTGGCTTGCCTTCGGGCATTCGTGAGACGTTCGACAACATCACCTACTCAACGGGATGCCGTGTAGTCATCGGTCTTGACCATCCCCCGCTGCCGCAGGGCTGGAGCGGAGCACTGTATCCAGAGGATGACACCCCACTCCTGCTAGATCGATCCATCAAGCTGCCCGCATGTGTTCCTCCCGGTAAGAGCACGCTTGACATGCTCGTCGGGCGCGATCGCGCGAAAGAGTTGATTCCGCTGGATGACGAGGAGATCAAGCGTCAGATGCTGGGGGACGCGCGCCGCAATGCTCCCCCCGGGTCCCGACTACCCGCTGATGACGAAGGGCTGTTCACTCGGGTTTACCGCTGGGAAGAGGCCGTATGCATGGGGCCGCCCAGCATGTTTTCGTCTGTGGCCAACATGAGCAATGAACTTCGCAAAGAGGTCAGTAATCTGTTTCTGGCGGGAGACTATATGAGAATCCCTTCGGTTAACGGCGCGATTGCCAGCGGCATCGCTGCCGCCGAAGAAGTCGCTGAGCTTCTCTCTACACAGCCGGGATAGATGGGACGAGCGTCGCAGATGATGGCCGTCACCGGGGCATAGAGGCCACCCCTACACCGTTCGCCGAGAGGGGTGCGATTCCGGTAGGAGTATGCCGATCAGTCCTACCGTGACTGAGACGGGCAGCACGATGAACAGGGCCGTCTCCAGCGACCCCGTCCCCTCCTGTAGCGCACCTGCGAGTACGGGGCCGATAGTTGAGCCGAGCGGCGTAATCGTCCTAATGAGCCCGACTGCGACCGCAACTTCGCGCGGCCTGAACTGCATATCGAACGGGACCGTCATAATCATCGGCACCACGGAAGACGTCATCATCCCCTGGATCACCAAGAACGGTAACAGCGCGAGCGTCCATGAATTCGACGATAAGAAACTATCGGGCAGCCAGGACAACAAGGGGTTGTCCGGCCCCAGGGAGAGGATCGTCACATAGAGGACGGGCATGATGAATCCCTGGACGAAGATGAACGGTTTTCGCCGCCGGAAGAAGTTGGACAGCGGGCCAACACTGAGGGAGCCAATGGTGCCCCCGATGGGGAATGCCGAAAATAGCAGGCCCACTGTGATCAGTGACAGCCCGTGCTCCTCCTGAGCAAACGTCGGGAAGAACGTCACGAACGTCGCCCACGCCATCGCTCCGCCGAACTGCGTTGAGGCAATCACGAATAGAATCGGGTGTCGCCGCAACACGCCCGCTGCCCCGCCTGAACTCTCTGCGGGCAGCTGCGCAAACCGGGCCGTCTCGGAAGATTGATACTTACGCTCACGTCCGACCATGAACCAGATAATCGCTACGGCGGCGTAGACGACTGCAAGCAGGAGATGAATCCCTCGCCACCCTCCGACATGAGGCATGAGAATCGGCACGAGCCCGATTGCGGCTAGCTGGCCGATACCGAAACTCGCAACAGTGATGGAGTTCAACGTGGCAATGCGCGGGCCGCTGAACCATTGCTGGATGAGCATCACTTCCGCTTGCGTCCGGGACACAAGCGCGTACATGAACATCAGCCTCGCGGCCAGGAGAATCCAGTAATTCGGCGCGATGCCCTGCAAGACCGCCGTGATCGTCATTCCAATCAGGGCCAGCAGTGTTACGAGGCGCGGGCTGAAACGGGACATCCATATCGCGGACGGCAGGGAGAGGGTTGTCAGGGCGACAAAGAATGCCGAACCGAGGTATCCCTCCTGTACGGGGCTGATGTTGAATTCGTTACGAATCTCCGGCAGCGTCAGACCGATCAGAAAGATCATCACCGTGGACGTGCCGTCGACCGCCCACAGAGCGGACATGACTACCCATCCGGAACGGTTTAGGGCCGGGGACTGTGTCGCGGCGCCGGGGCCGCTCATCGACGGATCACGCAGGCTTGAACTTCACCAGCGTCCATTCAGGCGTGATGTCCTCATAAACCGCGACGACCGGCATATCTACCTGAACATCGTGCGGCTCGATGTCGATGACGTTCGAGATCATCCGCGCGCCCTCGTCGAGTTGGATGACCGCGTAGACGTACGGCGCTTCCTCATTGAAGCGTGGATCGTTGGGCTGATACACGATTGTGAACGCGTGGACGCGGCCACGTCCCGAAACGGGCGCCCATTCCAGGTCATCGGACAGGCAGACGGGGCACAGCTCACGCGGATAGAAGAAGAAACCGTCGTGCTGTCGGCAACGCTGGATCACCAACTCATGGCGTTTCGTCGCCTCCCAGAACGGCTTGGTGAAGTCGCCCAAAGTTGTGCCATGGAGGCCGCCGGGGATGGGAACCGGTTTTGTATATTCAGTTGTCATCGCTGCTACTCACTCACTCACGAACGTACTTGCTCGCCGCGATCCGGTGCTTTTGCTAAAGCGTGTCCTCGGACCCGAGGACCAGGGTGGCCATACTGGACACCGTGCCGCCTCAACCGTTCACCAAACAGAGGTCGTTGCGCTCAACCTGCCGTACGCCTGCCCGGCCCATAATCTGCCGTGTGGCTTCCATGACGTGGCGGAATCCACCGGCGTCGCCGGGTTGTCCGCACGAGAGTTGGCCCCCATCCGTGTTGATGGGGAACTCGCCCTTGTAGGTGGTGTCCGTTGAGGCGAAGAACGGCCCAATCTCGCCCTTAGGCACGAGACCGGCGTCCTCAAGGCAGACGGCGTGCAGGATTGTATAGCAGTCATAGAACTGCGCGAACTGGATGTCCGATGGGCCGTATCCCGCCATTCCAAGGGCGATGGGCGCTGAGCGGGTCACGACGGAGCGGGTCAGGCGTTCCCGCTGCCAACCTGACAGCGGATCGCATGCGATGCCCGCGCCCAGGATGTAGACGGGTTTATTCTTGAGCGACTTTGCCCTTTCCGCCGACGTGAGAATGATTGCTCCGCCTCCGGCACACGGCATCACTGATTCCAAGAGCCGGATCGGGTAGTTGATGTATCGCGAGTTCAACACGTCGTCAATGTCGAGCGGCTGTCCGCGGAAGACAGCGTTCTCATTCTCCAGTGAATTGAAGCGCTGATTGACTGCAATGTTTGCCAACTGCTCCTGCGTGGTGCCGTACTCATGCATGTGGCGGGAATACATGAGGCCGTAGCCGGTATTTGCGGCAACGGCGGGGCCGTATGGGTCTTCAAATTCCGTCCTGAGCCCCGGGGACGCGGGGCTTCCCCAGGGTGATCCGGCGGTTCGCGCCTCAGAAAGCGTGACGAGGACAGTGGTAGCGAGACCGGAGTAAATGGCCATGGCCGCGACGGAGGTGGCCGTCGCGCCGCTCGCGCCCATCGTGCTGACGCCGGTCACGAAATTGGGATTGAGCCCCATGTATTCGCCGATGGGCGCGGGATAGAAGCTGCCGCCCTCGACGACGAGGCCGTCGATTTCCTCCTTACGGATACCGGCATCGGCCATGGCGTCTCGCGACGCCTCTGCCATGAGGCCGAGTGCTGTTCGGCCTTCGTAGGTGCGGCGGGTGGGAATCTCAGAGAAACCGACAATTGCCGCGGCGCCTCGCATCGTCATGACTCACCCCCAATTGACATGATATCCACCATGCGCGCTGATGAGACTAGAGTTTACACTACGACCAGGCCCCGCGCCCCTCAAGTCGTTAGAGCGGCGGCCACACTCACCGCAGGCAGACCAACGGAGGATCCAGCTGCATGATCAAGTTGACCGATGAGATGCGTGAGCACGTGAACTCAGCATTGGAGAAGGGCTATCCCTGCATCATTTCCACGGCATCAAAGGACGGCGAGCCGGGACTCGGCTTTCGGGGAAGCCTGATGATCTGGGATGACGAGCACATCGCGTGGTGGGAGCGCGGACGCCGCAATCAGATGGGAAACATGGAAGAGAATCCGAGAGCGGCTGTGGTTTTCCGCAACAACGAGCTCAATGTCGGTTGGCGATTCTACGGTGCAGTGACATTCCATCCAAAGGGCGATCCCCTATGGGAACAGGTATGGGAGCGCGTGGTTGAACCGGAACAGGCGCGTGACCCGGACCGTATCGGCACGGCGGTACTTATGCGCGTTGACATCGTCCGAGGGATGATGCCGGAGGCCATCCAGGAAAGGGACTAGCATTTCATTCGATTGACAGTCCGCCCAGCACACAGCAATATGGAATTACCACCCCTATCACTTCGATGGTAGGGTCGAGACCGCCCTCAAGGCGGTCTCTGTCTTTAAGCTGGAGATGCGCGTGCGAACCAACGTTTATGTAGATGGCTTCAATCTGTATTACCGCGCTCTCAAGGACACACCATTTCGCTGGTTGGATCTTTGGAGGCTAGCCGAGACGCTGTTTCCTGCGGACGAAATCCACACGGTAAACTACTTTACGGCCAATCTAGACCCGCGCCCCACCAATCCGGGGCAGGCCCAACGTCAACTCATTTACCTACGAGCCTTAGCGACGTTGCCAAATCTGGGAATCTACTACGGCACATTCCGCTCCGGGGTCAAACGGCGACCTCTGGCCGAACCCACGCCGGGCCTACCAACTCACATGCTCTTTAGGGATTCGGAAGAGAAGGGGTCGGATGTCAATCTGGCCACACGATTGTTGGTAGACGGATTCAGCGGGGAATATGAACAAGCAGTCGTTCTATCGAACGATGCGGACTTTGCCGCCGCAATGCAATACGTTCGAGATGACCTCGGGTTGCGGGTGACTTTGGTGAATCCCGACCCTAGAGTTAGCAGCCCCAGAGACTTAGCCAATGCTGCCACTTACGTGAAACGGCTTTGGAGGAGCCACCTACGACGGAGCCAACTCCCGGAGGCCATTCGAGATGATGTAGGCGTCATCACCAAGCCGACCGGTTGGTAACAGATTCCACTTCTTTCGCTCCTATTCAGTAGCCCGCTATGATTGAATGGTTGGTTTGGCGCGTTACCGCACTTTCAGTTCACGGGGACGAGGGATATGGCTCCGTCTGCCGAATTCGTTGATCTGATTCAAATTCTCGGTGTTGCCACGATCGCAGCCGTGATCGCGACCACGCTGCGGCAGCCGATTGTGGTGGCATTTATCTTTGTGGGCGTTTTCGTTGGCCCGGCCGGCATCGACCTCGTGCCGGCGGACTCTGCATTTGTGGACCTGTTCGGGCGCGTCGGCATTGCGCTGCTGCTATTCGTCGTGGGCCTGAAGCTTGATCCCGCGCTGATCCGCACAGCGGGCTTCGTTGCTGTTATATCCGGCCTCGGACAAGTAATCATCACAACCGTTGTCGGATTCCTGATTACCATAGCTTTCGGTGTTGATCTCCTGTCAGCCTTCTACATCTCCCTCGCGCTGACGTTCTCAAGCACGGTCATCATCGTCAAGGTTCTCTCCGACCGGCGCGAAATTGACTCCCTTCATGGTCGCATCGCGCTCGGCATCCTGATTGTGCAAGACATTGTCGTCATCGTTGCGCTCACACTGCTGTCCGGTCTCCAGGGCGCCGAGGGAGCCGGAGCAACACTTGAGCAGTTGGGGCTGAGCCTGCTACGTGGAGCGGCACTGGTCGCGGCCATGATTGTGATGGCGCGCTTCCTCATACCTTTAGTCGAACCCCGTCTGTTGACGACTCCCGAGGTGCTGGTTCTTGGAGGGATTGCCTGGGCCGTGCTCATGGCGGCCGGCGCAACATGGGCCGGGTTCAGCCCGGAGATGGGCGCGTTTGTTGCCGGTGTTGTGCTTGCAACAAAGAGGCCGCGTCAGTTGGTGGCTGCCCGCCTGACCACTGTGCGAGACTTCCTGCTGCTGTTCTTCTTCGTAAGCCTGGGGGTCCATCTGCAACTCTCGGACTTGCAGTCCCAACTCCTTCCGGCACTGGGACTCTCCCTCTTCGTGCTGGTGGGCAACCCGCTCATCGTCATGGGAATTACGATCGCCATGGGCTTCCGCGCACGCACCGGCCTTGTCGCCGGGATGGCTCTGGCCCAGATCAGCGAGTTCTCATTCATCCTTATGGCGCTCGGCCTTGACCTGGGCCATGTGGACCAGTCCACCCTCGCACTCGTTACGCTGGTGGGCTTGATAACGTTCGCCGCGTCCACCTACATGATCACGTACGCCAACCAGATTTATCGATTCCTGCAACCCGTGATGAGCCGGATTGAACGCCCCGTCGCACACAGAGAGGATGAAATCCTAGACGAGGCAGATCAACCGGTGGAAGTCCTCGTCTTTGGAACAGGTAGACTTGGCACCGTCATTCTCTCCCGTTTGCGGGACATTGGCGTTGAAGCCATGGGCGTGGACTTTGATCCTGTCGCCGTGCGTCGATTGCAGGACCTGGGATTCCATATGAGGTTCGCCGATGTTGAAGCCCCGGAATTCCTGCAGGGGTTGCCTCTGTCATCAGCCCGAATCGCGGTGTCAACGATTCGATCCTCTGATATTGAGGTGGGACTACTGGAGGCGTTGCGTGAAAATAACTTCCGCAGTCCGGTCCTCCTGACCAGCCAATCAGCTGCAACCGCTCATCGTCTGGAGGACCTTGGCGCGACGCTCGTGTTGCTTCCATTCGAAGCCGCTGGCGAGCGCGCGTCAGAGATGATTGAAGAAACATTGCGCGATCCCACGTTCCTGGATCGCGCACGCTCCAGCCCGCGCGCGCCGGTTGAGGACGAGCCCCTGGAGGAAGAATAGTTAGTCGATGACGCCGATGCGGGGGCGCAGGCCGCGCTCACGGCGAGTCAGCCGGAATCCAGCCCGTGACTCCGTTCGCTCTCGTTGTTTCGGCGCGTCCGCCCATCCCTCATGAAGCAGGAGGCGTTCCTTGATGGCAAGTCCGCCGCCGAATCCGGTGAGGGCGCCGTCCGCGCCCACAACGCGATGTCAAGGGACAACGATTCCGAGCGGGTTAGAGCCGACGGCCTGTCCGACAGCGCGAGCCGCCTTTGGCCTACCGATGGCGTGAGCAACATCGCCGTATGTGCGGACCGTGCCGACGGGGACCTCCGTGAGGGCTTGCCAGACGGAACGCTGAAAGTCCGTGCCGCCATCCATGTCCAGAGGGCCGGACAGATCCAGTGTCTCGCCGCTTGTGTAGCGTGAGAGGACATCCGCCCAGTGATTGAGAATCTCGCTGACGGGGTCATCGTTCAGTGGAGCAAGGATGTCGACGCGTTCCTGCTCGACGAATTCCCGGTCGTCATGCGGCCCCAAGACGGCTTTCAGGCCCTTCGAAGAGGCGACGAGGCCGAGGAATCCCAGCGGTGTTGAGATAACCCTGTAGCCATTAGCTTGCATCTGCAGTTCTCCTTCTCACTCGGGCGCGCCCTCTTGGCACCAATCTCAAAAACGTTAATGCGAGCAGCCCAACTACGATGGCGCGCCACGAGAATGGCCTGTCCGGCGGGGCCTCTTTATCGGGACCGTACAGGACATGGTCGTACCATTGCACGACGCCGTAGAGCGCCCATGTTGCTCGAGGCCATGCGGCGGATAGGCGGGCGATGTATTCGGCCGGTGTATCGTCGGACCTGGTCTTGATGCCCGCCAACCTCCCGAGGCGGACGGTTTGGGCGTACGCCCGCCCTGCCGTGCGCGGACGTGCCAACGCCTGCCACCACAAGAATATCAGCGCAGCCACTACCGCGAGCCCGAATGCCACACCGAGGCCGTACCAGACCCTGGGGTCGATCCCCACGCCCGGCAGCAGTCCGCCTCCCTCAATTTCAAAGGCTTCGTCACCAAATTCGAAGAAATTATCCTCCTGAAGCAGGTCCGCCTCTTCAAATGCAAACGCGCCAAGGTCGCCGATGATTTCGAGGTCAACATCGGGAACGAGGGCGGAGAAGGTCCCCGTTGGGCCGCCGGGGGCGTCCGGCTCAACATTGGGAGTCGGTTCGAACGGGATCCACCCGTATCCCGGAAAATAGGCCTCGGCCCAGGAATGGAGATCAGATTCACGGACAACGAACGCGCCCAACTCCTCGCTGTACTCGCCGGGCAGATAGCCGACCGCCATCCGGGCAGGAACACCCGCCGCGCGGAGCATGACCGTCATGGCGGAGCCGAAGTATTCGCTGTACCCGGCCTGTTCTCTGAAGAGGAAATGGTCGAGGCCATCAACACCCGGCGGGGGCGCGTTGATGTTCTGTGAGTATTCGAGCGTCCGAAGATATTCGCGGATAGCGATGGCCTTGATGTACGGCGTGTCACCGCTTCTCGCTAGCGATTCGGACAGGAGACGGACCCGCGGGGGGAGGTCTTCCGGCAGCTGCAGATACCTCTCCACCACCCAGTCTTCATATTCAGGGGTGACAGTGCTAATATCCTCGACGGTTACCTGTGGAACGTAGCTTTGAACGGTATACCGCTGGTTGGGCTGCAAGACATCCTGGCTTTCCAGCTTGACCAGCCGATGGCCCTCATCGACATCAAGGTTGGAGAACTGGGCCTCGACAGGCAGCGTCGTGCGGAGAGGGGTGGCGGCGGTGAAAACTGTGCTCGCCGGGGCCTTGAGTTCAAAGGTCACGTTCCTGATGCACTCCGGACAGCCTGTGTAGCTGCTTCCGGCGATGTCTTCAAGACCGCGCCGCTCAGCCACGACGAGGGGGCTGTTGCTCCACCCCCAGCCGGCGTAGCGGTCATACGTACGAGCACGCCAGTACAGCCTCTCATCGCTCTCAACATGCATTAGCACGTCGGAGGGCAGGTTGATGTTGCCTCTGAACGGCAGTTCATCCGTGAAGCCAAATAACCCCATCGAACGGCGCGCAGGCAGCGAGGCAAAGATGCGCGCGAATGTGCCTTCAGCGTCCCCAATAGGAGATCGAATCTCCGTCCACATGGAACGGATCACCCGTGGGCCTGAGCCGATCGACGGTGTCACGGTTACGACGAGGAACACGATGAGCGCGAACCAGATGCCGGCGTGCATGACGTGGACGGGCAGCCACGATCCCTGCGTGGTTGTCGCTTTCTCCCATTTGCGTCGGCGCTCAAGGTGCACAAGACGGACGATTAGCAACGCGGAGGTCAACAGGAACGCCATGAAGAAGGGGAGGGTACTCGGCGGCAGGTAAGTCAGATTCGTAACGATGGCGAACCCCGCCGGCAGCGTGGCCCAGATGTTTCGCAGGACCAGTGTCAGGTAGACGGTCACGTATGCGACGGCCCATGCACCGAGCAGGAGGAGGAAGACGAAGGTC
Organism: Dehalococcoidia bacterium; assembly: GCA_965207115.1. Lineage (GTDB taxonomy): Bacteria > Chloroflexota > Dehalococcoidia > UBA6926 > UBA6926 > VXMO01. Next base: position 1,165,571 of record CBDBLR010000003.1, read on the forward strand.
AGCCGATCCGTGCTTGCGCCCCCATCCAGGAGCGCCTGCGCCCAAAGGGTCATGCGATGGACAGCCGTTAGCGCCCTGCCCTCCAGGCTGGCGGCAGTCACGACCGTGAGGGCCTGAACGAACGACTGCGCCAGCGCTATGAACAGGGCGGCGGCATGTTGGGCCACGTGATTGCGACGATGCGTTGCGTTGATCAGCCCCGCCGCGCCGCCTATGAGTACAGCAAATGCCACCCCCGGAATCACGGGGACCCAGTGGGCATCCTCGACGCTCCAGACGACAGTTGCGGTGACCAACAGGGCGAGGAAGACCGTGAGCCATCCCGTGTCCGGGTAGGCCAGCAGGCGATGCCACACGCGGGGCAGCCACTGCGGCACAGCGATGGGCTGGGTGGGCGGAGTGCGCCGCTCTGCCGTGCTCACGCTCCCCACCTTTCAGGTCGCGTGAAGCTGCGTCGATTGCCGGGCTGCATGGCGATGGGCCCAAGCGCATTGAAGCTCAGCGCTCGCGCTATATCGTCACCGAGTCGAACGACGTAGGCAGCTATGCCCATGGAGTAGAGGTTCGCCAACTCCGTGGTGTAGTCCCCGGGCGCGCCGAAACTTGTCGGTTCAAGGAGGACAACTGCTCCGGGCGAGTTCCGCTCCTGTAAAATCCCGGCGGCGGCCATGGCGTCCTCAACGGACGGAGTGATGGCGATAACGCCGGTTCGGCGGCTGAAACGGGCCTCGTGGATGCCAAGCAGCTCGCTCAGGCTCACCCTGCCTTCAGCTTTGCAGAGTGCCAACGCTTCCAGAATGCGCCACATGTGCTTGTCACCGGTGCCGTTGGGGATGGTGTATTCGGTTTCGCCAATTGCAGAGAACCCAACACCGTTGTCGAACTCGAGCAAGTACCGAGCGAGAGAGGCAGCAACCGTGACGGCAATCTCTTCCGTCCCTTTCAGGCCCTCACCCACCTGCACAGCAGCGTTGAGGTCGAGCAGGATGGCGAGATCGGACTGCACCTCCGTCTCGAACTCTTTAACCATCAGGCGATTGAGTTTGGCGCTGCTCTTCCAGTGGATGCGATTGAGGCTGTCTCCGACTGTATAGCGTCGAACAGATACGACGTTGGGGGTGAATTGCGACGTTGCGCGGTAATCCGGCGCATCACCGGTCTCCTCTGCACTGGAGATGACGAAGTCCTCCAAGGGGAACGGAGCCGGGTAGACCACCAGCTCGCGTTTTTCGCCGATGACTTGCGTCGTTTCAAATAGGCCGAACGGGTCGGACGCCGTAACGCGAAGAGGTCCCCAATGAAAGCGGCCGCGCTTATCCGCCCGCGTTCCCAGCTTTGTCCAGTTGCGCGAGCCCCGAGTGGGAACGCCCATGACCTCCGACGCAAGTCCGGGAACATCACCTATGTCTTCAAGATGGAGCCAGGGGCGTGGCAGTAGGGATGAATTCTCAAGCCAGACGGATTCTTCGACACGCTCTCCCACTTGAGCAAGCGAGGGTTGATCATCCGCGCCAGCGGAGATGCCTCTCATACTCAGCCTCGTCCACAGCCACGCCAGGATGAACACGCCTATGACGGCGCTGAGGAGATAGGACATGACGTAGAACCCTGACCCGAGGGTCAGGAAAAGCGCCATCAGGATCAGCACGCCGAGGTAGACGCGGCGACTCCTCATGGTGTTCCCTCAGTTCCGCAGCCACCCTCGCGGCACGGCTCCCGGCACAGGGACACGTTCGAGTACCTGCGACAGCACATCGTCCGGAGTGATTCCCTGCATCCGGGCGTTCGGGTTGAGGATGATGCGATGCCCAAGGACCGGGTTGACCAGGTACTTGATATCGTCCGGCAGCACATAGTCGCGCCCATCCATGACGGCCCGGGCCTGTCCGCCTCGGAAGAGTGTCAACGCGCCGCGTGGCGACGCCCCGACGTAGACGGAACCGTGATCGCGCGTGCCGTCGACAATCTCAACGATGTATCGCTTGATCAGGTCGTCCACGTACACCTGTCGCACTGTTTGTTGGAGATCCAGCGCTTCTTCCGGGGTCGTGACGGGCTCAATGGAGTCTATCGGGTGTTCAAGGCGGGTTCGATCCATGATTTCCATCTCGGAATCGATTGTGGGATAGCCGAGCGAGAGGCGAAGGAAAAAGCGGTCGCGCTGCGCCTCCGGCAACAGGAACGTACCCTCATGCTCGAGTGGATTCTGAGTGGCAATGACGTGGAAAGGCTGCGGGAGGGGGTGGGTTACTCCGTCAACCGTGACCTGGCCTTCTTCCATGGCCTCCAACAGCGCGGACTGGGTTTTCGGGGTGCCGCGGTTGATTTCGTCGGCAAGGAGGATATGAGCGAGGACGGGGCCTGCCCGGAATTCGAATTCTCCGGTGCGCTGGTTGTAGAGGTTGACGCCAATGACATCGGTGGGGAGAAGGTCGGGCGTGAACTGGACACGCTTGAAGGACGCGCCGAGGGAGACGGCGACGCTGCGGGCCAGCATCGTCTTACCGACGCCGGGCACGTCCTCAATCAGGAAATGGCCACCGCCCAGTACGGCTGTGAGGGCAAGCTCCGCCGCCGTGCGCTTCCCTACAATCACCCGTTCGACGTTTTCCAACGTCCTGTCGACAACTTCGCGCGCGCGGTCAACCGTCGCTACCAATTTCTACCCCCAGCCGGTCCCCTACCCTACGACTGATACTAGTATAGGTTGGCGGGCATGAACGCCCGCCGTCCAGCACGGTCAAACGACAATACCACAGCAAGCCTTATGAACACCCACGATTCACAATCCAACGGGCCACTGACTGCCTGCATCGTGGCGGGAGGCGATATCACGCCCGGCGACCGCGTGATGGCCACGATCCGGGAGAGCGACTTCATCATCGCTGTCGACCGCGGGCTAAACACCTGCCTTGAGTTAGGAATCACGCCGACACTGTGCATCGGTGATTTTGATTCCGCGTCAGACGATGCCGTGCAGGCGGCTCGCGATCGCGGGTGGTTGCTACTTGAGCACCCGCCGGAGAAGGCGGCCACTGACGGAGAGCTGGCACTGGATGAGGCGATTGCGCGGCGCGCGGAGAAAATCCGCATCCTCGGGGCGTTGACTGGCCAGGATCGAATGGATCACGGTGTGGCGAACTTGCTATTGCTTACCCGGCCGGATCTCAGCGGAATCGACACTCGTTTGATTGATGAGTATCGGGAGGCATTCGTTCTCAATAAGGGCGAATCGGCATACGTCACGGGACAGCGTGGGGATTATGTGACGCTGTTGCCTCTGTCAGAAACGGGCGCGACCGTCACATCGTGGGGGCTCAAGTACGACTTGCTCGGTATCCCATTGGGCTTTGGCTCAACGCGCGGGGTTAGCAATGAGCTGGCTTGGCGGCAGGCGAACATCACGGTGGAAGAGGGGCTGGTACTGGTGCTGCAGGAGCGGGGGCCTACTCAACCCAGTCCAGCAGGCGGACCTGATTCCAGTCGATAGAGACTGAGACAGTCGTGTTTGGGTTGGGGCGGGTGCTTGTGGCACCGACAAGGACGCGGGCACGGAGATTCTCTCCTCGGATGTTCAGCGTTACGTCGTAGCTGCCACCCTGGAGCGTGACGTCTTCGATGGTTGCCTCTGCGCCGTTGTGATTCGGCTCAGCGATGGTTATGGCTTCCGGCGGGATGAGGGCCGTGCAGACCTGAGATGTTGGCACATCGACGGGCTGCCATGTGCCAAGGGCGCAACGAGCCTCATTCGCGCCGTCTTCTGTTGTTGATACCTCACACGGAAAGAGATTCTCGTGGCCGAGGAAACGAGCGACGAAAGGCGTTGCGGGGTTGAGCCACACGTCTTCCGGCGGACCATGCTGAACGGCTCTGCCCTGCTCCAGTACAAGGATGTCATCGGCAACTGCGAACGCTTCGTCATGGTCATGTGTGACATAGATGAGGGTGACGCCCTCATGGTCGCGGATGCGGCGGATCTCCTGGGCGAGTTCTTCCCTGAGACGGCGGTCGAGCGCGCCGAGCGGTTCATCGAGCATCAGGAGGCGGGGGCGTGGGGCTAGAGAGCGGGCGAGGGCGACGCGCTGTTGTTCGCCGCCGGAGATGGCGTCGACGGAGCGGTCGGCGAGCGGCTCGATTCGCATGAGTTCCAGCAGTTCATTGACGCGACGTTGGATGTCCTCAGCGTCCCACCGTTGGCTGCGGAGACCGAAGGCGATGTTGTCGCGCACGTTGAGATGAGGGAACAGGGCGAGGTCCTGGTGCATGAGTCCGAAACCGCGACGGTGGGGCGGGATGCCGCTGAGGGATTCGCCGTTCATTGCCGCTTCCCCAGCATCGGGCGTCTCGAGGCCGGCGATGAGGCGTAGGAGGGTGCTCTTGCCGCAGCCGCTAGGGCCCAACACGGCCAATGATTTTCCTTCGTCCAAGTCAAAGGAGACATCGGACAGGGCGGGCGTTTGGGCGGCGTCATAGGTCTTAGTGAGGTTGGTGACGGTTAGCAAATTTGCCATAGCTAGAATTCACCCCAGCCGCGGTAGCGGGCGCGCTCGATGAGGAAGAATCCTGCGCCGGCGACGACCATCAGCACGGTGCTCATGGCGAGGGCGCTCGCCAGGTTGATTGCGCCCGGGCGGGTCAGGTAGTTGAGGATGGCGACGGGCATGGTGGTGTATTCGGGGCGGTTCAGGAGAAGGGTTGCGCCGAACTCGCCTAGGGAGACGGCGAACGCAAAGACGCTGCCAACGAGGATGGCGCGAGAAAGGATGGGAAGATCCACGCGCAGGGCTGTGGCGATAGGGCTCGCGCCAAGCACGGTGGCGGCCTCTCTCAAGTGGGGACGGATCGCTCGCATGGTCGAAATAACGACGCGGATGACGAACGGATACGCGATTAGGGTATGGGCGAGGATGATGGGAACGACGGTAGTTCGAACATCGAACGCGCCAACTCTCAGGCTGAGCAGGTAGCCGAGACCGAGCGTGACGGCGGATACACCCAGCGGCAGCATGTACAGGGCGTCGAGGGGGTTTCGCCACCATGCCCTCGGGTTCCGCAGGCCATACGCGGCGAGTACGCCAAGCGGCACGGCAAGGATGACCGTAACGGCGGCGAATGCTAGCGAGTTGCGAATGGCCGCTATCGGGGAGATGTAGAAGTATTCGTTGCGATCATTGGACATGATGGCCGTGTAGCCGTCCAACCCCAGCCCGTCCGGCGTGATGAATGAGCGCAGGAGCAGGGCGAGCGGCGGGGACAGGACGAGGAGAACGGAGGCGAGAGCGCCGATCCTCATGATGTAGTCCGCTTTCGAGTGGCCTGTGGGCGTCGGCCCGCCTTGGGCGCGGAGGCGGATGCGGGTCACAGCCGCCGACTGGAGCTTGACGTACGCCCAGAGCATTCCAAACGTGGCGATTAGTTGAGTGAGTGCGAGCGCAGCGGCGATGTGCGGCCTGAATAGTTTTGTCATGAGGGTGTAGATTTCGACTTCCAGCGTTGCGTGCTGCGGCGCTCCGAGGATGAGGATGATGCCGAAGCTCGTGAACGTGAAAAGGAAGATCAACGCGGCGGCGGCGGCCACCGCCGGAAGCAGGAGCGGCAGCGTCACCTGAAAAAAGACGCGACGCGGTGATGCGCCGAGCATGGAGGCGGCCTCTTGCACGGCAGGGTCCATGTTGGCCCAGAACGTGGAGATAAGCCGCACGACAATGGCGTATTCGTAGACGACGTGGGCGATGAGGATGATGGCAAAGGTATTGAGGAGTTTGATGGGCGGCACTTCGAGTCCGAATATGCCGCTTAGGGAGTCGTTGACCAGACCCGATGGTCCGAGAAGGGAGAGAAGGCCGAGCGCCATCACGATGGGTGGAAGGATGAACGGGATCGTAATTGCGGCAAGAAGCGCGCTCCGGCCACGGAACCGGTGGCGGGCGAAGACATAAGCAGACGGGAGTCCGAACGCGAGCGCGAGGATGGTGGAAAGGGCTGCCTGCCACGTAGTGAAGAAAAAGCGTCCCCTGAGATAGGGATCACTCGCCGCATCAATGAACGGTTGGAGAATGCCCTGCCCGTCCCAGCCGAGGCCGATACGCATGACGCTGACAAGAGGCCAGGCGAAGGCCACCACCAGGAAGGTTAGCGGCAAGGCAATTCGAGCAGTGCGCCACACGCTCACTTCACTATCCTTCACATCTCATCGGCACACACGTGGAATGCGCACGCTTCCTGTGTATCATTCGTGCTTTCGCGAGAGAGTCGTCCTCATCAGGCGAACAGGAAATGGGTGGGGGGCCGCTTTCCAACCCCCCAGTAAAGCGACCCCCCATGTGAATTGGCGTCAAACTGATCAACTTTCGTGCGGCGGCTCTTAGCTCCTTATCAGTGCGTTCCATTCATCGATCCAGCGCTCACGATTGTCCGCGATAGTACCGGGACTAAGCAACGCCGGTTCATCCGGGACAGGGGCGAACTCGAAAACGTCCGGCAGCCCAGCCTCTTCATTCACAGGATAGACCCACATGAGGGTAGGAAAGTCCTCCTGGAATCGTTTTTCCATCACAAAGTCTACAAATTGTTGCGCAAGTTCTTCGTTTCGGACGCCGTCCAGGATGCCGATGCCCTCGATCTGGAGAAATGCGGAATTGTCGCCCAACACGTTCGCGGTGGGCGGCTCCGTCAGCGCGCCCTCGGAGTAAAACACCTCAGCCGCGGGGCTGGTGGTGTAACTAACGACGATGGGGCGGTCTCCCTCATACAGGGAGAAGGCCGTGTAATAGGCGTCTGTCCATCCGTCAGTGACGAGGACTTCATTTTCATGCAGGTCCGCCCAGTAGTCCTGCCACGTATAGTCCCCATCTTCACCGAACGCGGAAACAGTTGCCAGGAGGAAGGCAAGGCCGGGCGACGAGGTGGCGGGATTCTGGACGACGGTCAGCCCGCGGTACCGGGGATCGACAAGTGATTCAAGGTTTTCCGGCGGAGCGATACCCTCTTCGTCAAACCACGCGATGTCGTAATTCAGTGCGACAAAGCCATAGTCGACGGGCATGACGTGGTTGGAGGAATCGAGTTGATATTCGCTCGGCACCTTGTCGAGCACCGGCGACTGATACTCGATGAAAATCTCCTCGTCGAGAGCCCTGCCAAGGAATGTGTTATCGATGCCGTACAGAATATCAGCCGTGGGCGCGTCCTTAGCCAGGATGGCCTTTGTGAGCGCTTCACCGGCATCGCCGGACTTGAGGATTGTCACTGTGGCGTCATGCTCTTCCTCGAACTCGGTTATGACGTCCTCGCTGATATTGAAGCTGTCATGGGACATGATGATGAGGTCGCGTGGCGGGGGTTCAGTGTTAATGCTGACACTGAAATTGTCACAGGCGACACCGAGCGTCGCCAATGCGATGAGGAACGCGACCGCCGCCGCGCGGAGCAGCCGTCCCTTGTGCCTCTGCCGCGAATATCGTGTCATGGCTCGATCCATAACAGTCCCCCCTTAGACCTTCATCAAAAAAACAAAGCCGCTGAACTTGTCAGCGGCGCTCATTGGATTTCGGAAACGCCAAAGCATTTCCGCAGCCTCTTCCCTCCGCTGGCATTACCCAGCTCAGGTTCCGACGGTCGCCCCGATGCCAATGTCGGGGCCTCTCAGCCAGGCTCACCCAGCTCCCGCAAGACCCGTATTCAGTTGTTACTGGCGCGCAGTATACATTCGAACGCGGACACTGTCCATTGACTGCGCCAACCCACCCGTCAAATCATTAGAATGTTCGGTGACGGACGGAGCGCACGTGATCATGCTGTACACGGTTTAGGACATGTTCAAGGGAGCCCGACCAACGGACTTGGCCGGCCTACTCGGGATGGCATCCCGAGCGACGACCGATCATGCCTACCCGTATACGCGGGTGGGTCATGAGATGGAGGTTGAGCGGTCCGTCGCGAGGATCGTGGGCGCAGCTTCCCTGCCAAGAAAGGGCGAGACACTTGCCGTTGTCTTGAAGAATGACGATGGGTTGGGAGGGTTGGCTTTCGTTCGTGGCGCCAAGGACAGCTCTTCATGGGAGATTGAGCATCTCCTGATACCGCCTGATAACGGCGATCTATGCGCAGAACTCTTGCCGCAGCTCAGCAGACAGCTGCGTCCGAAGAAGGGGACGAACGTCTTTCTCAGGTTGTCGGACGACAGCCCAATTGTGGATTCAGTTGGGAGCGCCGGTTTTCGCGGCTACGCGGAAGAAGAGTTGTACGTGCGGCCCGCCGGTGATCGCGCAGAGCGCGGGATGCCGGAAGGCGTCAGTGTTTGGGAGTTGACTGAGCCAGCGGACTTCCAGTTGTTCAGGCTGCACACATCCTGCTCACCAGTTGAGATGCGCGCCGCGGACGGGATGACGCTGCGCGAGTGGCAAGAGTCATTAGCGACGCGGTGGATCGACGTGCGCAAGACAACCGACATCGTGGCATCCGTGGACGGTGTGGAGCAGATTGGGTGGGTGCGGTTTGGGCAGGTGGGCTCCAACGCAGTAATTGCGCGGTGCGCGGCATCGTCGGAGCAGCCCGAGGCAATCGAGGCGCTGATAGAGTCGGTAATCCAGTCATCGGGGCGTTCGCGGACGATTCAATTCCTCACGCCTTCTTACGATGCGGCCACAGCACGGGTACTATTGTCACGGGGATTCCGCTCAGAGGCGACATACAGGAGCTTCTCTTACCAGATGGGGCAGCGGGTTCTAGAGGGCGCATTCGCACCCGTAGGCCTTTAGCGCGGATGGCAGAATTTCTGGCGCGCGTGCGGTAAGCTCAAAGCAGGATCTTGGGGGGCGAAGGGGGCGCACATTTGGAGCAGCAGGTCTACGTTGCCAGCGAGTCGGAATCCGACGACATGGAGGCACTATTCTCCGCTCTTCCGCCGCGCATATCCATCCCCCTTCGCGACCATGGCGACGCGGAACAGCTCCTTGAGATTGTGCTGGATCTTGGCCGCAAGCCGGAGGCCCGCTTCCTTGATGCCGAGATTGAGCTGAGCGACTCTGAGATTACGTCAGAGGATCTCGATTACATCGTGGGTCGCGTCGGCGAATTCAACGACGACAACCGCGCGGGGATCGAGCGGACACTGCATCGGATTTCAGCAATCAAGAATCGGCAGGATCGCGTCGTGGGGATCACGTGCCGCGTGGGGCGGGCGATTTTTGGAACGATCAAGATTATCGAGGACCTCATCACGGACGGCGGCAACATCCTGCTCCTTGGGCGTCCGGGCATCGGCAAGACGACGATGCTCCGCGAGGTGGCGCGGGTTCTCGCGGACGACGCGCTGCGGCGTGTGATCATCGTGGATACATCCAACGAGATTGCCGGGGACGGGGACATTCCGCATCCTTCACTGGGCCATGCGCGGCGGATGCAGGTGCCGCAGCCGCATCAACAACACCGGGTGATGATTGAGGCGGTGGAGAACCACATGCCGGAGGTCATCATCATCGATGAGATCGGCACCGAGGCGGAGGCGGCCGCGGCACGCACGATTGCGGAACGCGGGGTGCAACTCATTGGCACCGCCCATGGAAACCGTCTGGATAACCTTGTTCAGAATCCGACGCTTGCAGACCTGGTTGGCGGGATACAGGCCGTGACACTGGGCGATGAGGAGGCGAGGCGACGGCGAACTCGCAAGACAGCGCTGGAGCGCAAGGCGCCGCCGACGTTCAACGTGGTTGTGGAGATTCGCAGCCGCACCGAGGTCGCGGTACATGCCGATGTAGCCAGGACCGTGGACATGATGCTGCGCGGCGCGCCGGCACGTCCGCAGACCAGAAAGATCAGCGATGAGGGGGCGGTTGAGGAAACCGAGGTCGACCAAGAGTCGTTTGGGTTGATCGGCGCAGGCAGCCCAGCCTACCAAATGGACGAAGAGCGGGAGATGGACGAATCCCGTGAAGCGGATTATCGGCGGACATCAGCCGACGTCTATGCGCACGGCATCGGCAGGGGAAAGCTTGAGGAGACGCTGTACACGCTGAGTCTCCCATTTCGTGTGGTTGATTCAGTCAGTTCCGCGGACGTGATGCTGACGACGAAGCAGTTGTATCGTCGGCGCACACCGGCGGTGCGGTCTGCGGAGGAGAATCACGTTCCCGTTTATGTGCTGCGGAAGAATACTCCGACGCAGCTTGAACAGGCGTTACAAGCCATCGCGCATTCACGCGGCATGGCGGAGGACATCGAGTCGATCCTGGAGGACACGGAGGAATCGCTGCAACGGGTTCTTGCCGGCGATATGGATGAGATTGAATTGAGGCCGCAGAACGCGTACATCCGCAGGCTCCAGCACCAGATGGCGCAAGAAGCGAGCCTGCAATCGCATTCAAACGGTCGGGAGCCGAACCGACGCGTTCGGGTCTATCGGGCAAGAGAAGCCGTCGGGGCCGGGCGCTAACGCAGCCGTGGGTATTTTCATCACTTTTGAGGGGTGCGATGGCGCCGGCAAGACGACGCAGGCGAAACTATTGGCGGACAAGCTCGCAGAATCGCACACCGTAAAGACACTGCGGGAGCCAGGGGGGACTGAGCTTGGTGACTTTATCTACTCGTACGTGAGTCACCAGCGGAATACGTCGGCCAACCAGCAGTTCTTTTCCGAACTTGGTAGCCCCGGCTTCCCCGGCAAGGTAGAGCCAATGGCTGAACTCTTTCTTTTTGCTGCCGCAAGAACGCAGCTGGTAAGCGAAGTACTTCGCCCAGCGTTAGATGCAGGTGAGGTTGTCATCTGTGATCGCTTTGCAGACTCGACAGCGGCCTACCAAGGTTATGGCCGTGAACTCTCGCTTGATGAAGTCAACAAAATGAACGAGGTGGCCACGGGTGGCCTCAAACCAGATCTGACTATTCTGCTGGACATCGACCCCGATGATGGCTTGAGCCGAGTGCCTCGAAAAAGAGACAGAATGGAGAGGCAGTCGCGAGATTTTCGTCAGCGGGTTCGGGAGGGATACCTGGTGATTGCCAAAGGGGAGCCAGACCGCTTTCTTACACTAGACGCCACTCAACCGACTGACGAGTTGCAGGCGCAAATTCTGAAGCGAGTGGAGCGTTTGCTGAACCCCGATGCGGCGCAAAGACTTCTCTAGGGACATCTCACAACCATGACGTCTTCCAACAACCTGCATCATCTCTCCGCGTCCGAAGCCGGGCGGCTACTGACCTCGGGAGAGATCAGCGCCATAGAACTGACTGAAGCCGTGCTGAGCCGCATTGAGGTCGTAGAGCCACAGGTGCGGGGCTTTGTGACAGTGACGGCGGAGCAGGCGCGTCAGGCGGCGCAGGAGGCTGATAGACGCATCCGCGAGGGCCACGCTACGCCGCTGACCGGCATCCCCCTAGTGCTCAAGGACAACATGTGTACGGCGGGTATCTCGACAACATGTTCGTCACGGATGCTGGAGGGGTTTGTGCCCCCCTACACTGCGACGGCGGCGCAGAAGCTGCTTGACGCGGGGGCGGTGCTCGTCGGCAAGTCCAACATGGATGAGTTCGCGATGGGGTCATCGACCGAGAACTCTGCGTTCTTTCCGACGCATAACCCGTGGGACTCGGGACGTGTGCCCGGCGGATCATCGGGAGGTTCTGCGGCGACGGTGGCGGCAGGCGAAACGTTGATCGCCCTTGGTTCCGACACGGGCGGCTCAATCAGGCAACCGGCGTCGTTCTGCGGCGTGGTGGGCATCAAGCCGACCTACGGAACCGTGAGCCGCTACGGGCTCATTGCGTTTGCATCGTCGCTGGATCAGATTGGGCCGTTGGCATCGAATGTGACGGACGCGGCCCTGACTCTCAACGCCATCTCCGGCTATGACGCGATGGACTCGACATCGATCAATCGAGAGTCGCCGGATTACTCGCGGGCTCTTGTACCGGACGTGCGGGGCATGAAGATCGGCGTGGTCAAGGAGATGTTCGGGGAGGGCGTGGAGCCGCAGGTGCGGGACACGGTTCTAGAGGCAGCGCGCGTGCTGGAACAGGCAGGGGCGATTGTCGACTGGGAAGTCTCGCTAAGCCTCACGGAGTATGCCCTGCCCGTCTACTACATCCTCGCGCCGTCGGAGGCGTCGTCCAACCTGGCACGGTACGACGGCGTCAAGTATGGGTATTCATGGGACGGCGCGGCGGACATGTGGGAGGGGATGGAGCGGACGCGGCAGCACGGGTTCGGGCCGGAGGTTAAGCGGCGCATTTTACTGGGCGCATACGCACTTTCGTCCGGTTATTACGACGCGTACTACCGCAAGGCGCAGCAGGTGCGAACGCTGATTCGCCGCGAGTATGAGGACGCTTTCACACGATTTGACGTGCTGTTGACTCCAACATCGCCGACGCTGCCGTTTGGATTGGGCGAGCGGACGAACGATCCTCTCGCAATGTACCTGGCGGATATCTGCACGATTCCTGTGAATATCGCGGGAGTGCCAGCCATCAGCCTGCCGTGCGGGTTTGTAGACGGGCTGCCTGTCGGGTTGCAGCTTATCGGGCCGTCTCTCGGGGAGGAGGCCATCATCCGCGCGGCGTACACGTATGAGCAGGCGACGGATTGGCACGGCATGCGGCCGGAGTTGGGGTGAGGGTGATTAACACCTGTAGTCGACCTCACAGTCTGTAAACACAACGCCCTTCTCCCAGAGTCGGTATCATTTGATGTGATGGATGACATTCTTCGGATTCTTGAACAGGACGCGCGGACGCCACCGGAACGCATCGCAGAGATGACCGGCCGGTCAATTGAGGACGTCCGGGAGTCGATCGTGACGGCGGAGCGGGACGGTATTCTGCTGTCGTACCGGTCGCAGATCAACTGGGACGCCCTGGGCCGCGGCGACGTGCACGCGATCATCGAGGTGCGCATTGCGCCTCAGCGTGAAGTCGGGTTTGATTCCGTGGCGGCACGTATTGCGCGATTCCCGGAAGTGCGCTCCATGCACCTCGTGTCCGGGGACTATGATCTGGCGGTACAGGTCACGGGTGAAAGCATCTATGCAATCTCGAACTTCGTGGCGAGCAAGCTGGCGGTGCTGGAAGCCGTGCAGGGAACAGTGACCCACTTTGTGCTCAAGCGATACAAGGAAGACGGGACTCTCTTTGAGGCAGAGGACGAATCGCCACACCGATTGCCCGTGTCAATGTAGGCAGCATGATATGACCAATTCAACTCACCAAGATGCAGCCCCCCGCAGTGACAATGCCGCCGGACGGCGACGTATCGCGCAGCGGGTTGAGGATATTCCGCCCTCCGGCATTCGCAAGTTCTTTGACCTGATTGCCGGGCAGGAGGGAATCATCTCGCTGGGAGTCGGAGAGCCGGATTTTGTCACGCCGTGGCATATCCGCGAGGCGGCGATCGATTCTCTTGAACGAGGACATACGCATTACACGTCCAACTACGGGACGCCGGAGCTGCGAAAGGAACTGTCTGCGTACCTGGAGCGGCTATACGGCGCGAAGTACGATCCGCAGTCGGAGTTGCTGATCACGGTGGGGGTATCTGAGGCTCTTGACCTTGCGCTGAGGGCCACGCTTGACCCGGGCGACGAAGTCATTACGGGCGACCCGTGCTACGTGGCGTACTTCCCCGTCGTTCATATGGCGGGTGGGTCGCTTATCACTGCGCCGACGACGATGGAAGATGAGTTTCGCTTGCGAGCGTCGGAGGTGGAAAAGCTCATCACGCCTCAGACCCGGGCGCTGCTGATCAACAATCCATCGAACCCGACGGGCGCGGTGCTGGACCGGGCGACGACGGAGGAACTCTCTGAGATGGCCGCGCGGCATGATTTGCTTGTCATCGCGGACGAGATCTACGACCGACTTGTGTATTCGCCGGATGAGCCGTTCACGTCGTTTGCGTCGCTCACGGGGCGCAGCGATCAGACAATTGTCCTTGGCGGCTTTTCCAAGTCGTATGCCATGACGGGGTGGCGCGTGGGTTACGCGGCCGGGCCGTCAGACATCATTTCGGCAATGATGAAAGTTCACCAATACACAATGATGTCCGCGCCGACGGCAGCGCAGGCGGCGGCGGTGGCAGCGCTGCGCGAGGGAGAACGCGACGTCCAGGAGATGCGCGAGGCGTATGACCAGCGACGGCGGTTGCTTGTCGGGGGCTTGCGGCGCATCGGGCTTCCGTGCGTGGAGCCACGCGGAGCATTTTATGCGTTTCCATCGATCATTCCGACCGGGATGAGTTCTGAAGAATTCGCTGAGCGGCTGCTGGGAGAAGAGGGTGTGGCGGTCGTCCCGGGGAGCGCGTTCGGACCATCGGGCGAGGGATTTGTGCGGTGCTGCTACGCTGCGAGCGTGGAGGACATCGAGGAGGCGCTCACGCGCATGGGCCGATTTGTGGAGCGGCATTCGCAGTCTCGCTGACGCTCCGAGGGAAGGGGTAACTGATGGTCGAGCAGGGGTCAAACGGCCACGGGAACCCTCCGACCGCAAATGGGCCGGGGGAGTCGCCGCAGGACGACGATCTGGTCGTCACGTTCACCGGCGTTTCAGCCAAGCCTAATGAAGACGGCACCATCGATCTCGTTATCGGGACGAACCGGGGCGAGATCCGGGCGGTTCTGCACCCGAAAGAAGGGCACGACGGGGCGGTCATCTTCGTCGGCGGCGGGCGCGAACTCAAGGGGCCCGCGGACGGCATCTACGAGGATCTGGCCAAAGAACTCACCGAGCAAGGCGTGACATCTCTGCGGCTCGGTCAGCGGCGGCCGGAGGTGTTCATCGAGGCCGTTGCCGATGTGCTGGCGGGTATCTCATTCATGCGAGGCATCGGGGCACGGCGACTTGCCCTGGTGGGTCATTCATCCAACGGGGCAGTGGCTATAAAGTCTGCGGCATTCTCGCCGGATGTCGTGGCGGTTGCGTCGTTATCCGGCCAGACGTTTGGGGCGCAAGACGTGGCGGAAATAGCACCACGCCGACTGCTTGTGGTGCATGGCCGTGAGGACGACGTATTGCCCTATACGGACGCGGAGCGGATATATGAGTGGGCGGGGGAGCCAAAGGAGCTGATCCTCTACCCGGGCGCGAATCACGGTCTGCGCGAGGCAAAGACGGAACTGCGAGACAAATTGGAAGGTTGGCTCGTTGACGTGGTGGGGCCGCCTGAGGAGTCCCCCTTACCCTAACCCTCTCCCTCAGGGAGAGGGGACTCATTGGTTGGCGGTACGAAGTTTGGTTGCGTTCCGAGATTCAGATTCCCGCCTGCGCGGGAATGACGAGGGGGGGTTAGGGTTAAGGTTCGGTCTCGTCCTCACCGAAGACGTATCGGACACGGACGTAGCCCTCTTGCGCGGCGGGGGCGTTGGACAGCATCTCATCACGACCGTAGGATGCGCGGTCGGAATCTTCGCGGTAGACGTTAGTGACATCAATAGCGTGGCCGGTTGGCTCAACGCCCTCAGTATCGACCTCTTGTAGCGCCGACACGCTCTCGATGATGGCATCAAGCTGGCCGCCGAACGACTTGATTTCCTCTTCGGTCATGCCGACTCGGCTCAGTTCCGCCAAAGAGCGGACGAGTTCAGGGCCGGAGGGGGCGTTGTCTGTGTCGTCGTTTGTCACGCTTTGTCTCCTGAGTGTCTCAGACATTGTAGCGCGGGGGTAGGTAGGGTTATTCCGAATTCTCGCGTGGGGGCGGCGCATTATCGTGGCGGCGTTTTTCGTAGTTGGCGATGCGGGTTTTGATTTCAGCTTCGAGGCCCTGCTCTGTCGGTTCGAAGTAGCGGTGACCTTGAACAGAGTCAGGCCGCATCTGTTGGTCTGCGACGTGGCCGGGGTAGTCGTGGGGATACATGTAACCGTTGGCGTAGCCCATGCGGCTCATCAGTGGGTGCGGGGCGTTGCGGAGGTGTAGCGGCACCGGCAGAGCGCCAGTGTTGCGGACATCCTGTTGAGCGGCAAGGTAGGCCTTGTAGGCGGAGTTGCTCTTGGGGGCGGTGGCGAGATAGAGACATGCCTCCGACATCGGCAGGTAGCCTTCCGGCATCCCCACAAAGTGGACTGCCTGCTGGCAGGCGGTGGCGACGCTGAGGGCCATCGGATCAGCAAGGCCGATGTCCTCGGCGGCAAAGATGACCATGCGCCGCACGATGAAGAGCGGGTCTTCGCCGCCCTCCAGCATTCGCGCCATCCAGTAGAGTGCGGCGTCCGGATCAGAGGCGCGCATCGATTTGATGAACGCGGAGATGACGTTGTAGTGCTCTTCGCCGCCCTTGTCGTATCGGACGGCACGGTGCTGCATCGCGTCCTCGATGGTGGGAAGGTCAACGACGCGGGTGCCATCCGCCTCCGGCGGCGTGGCGCTGACGGCGACCTCAAGAGTAGTGAGAGCCGCACGGGCATCGCCATCCGCCATGGAAATCAGCGCGTTCTCCGCATTGTCGTCGAGCCGGGCATTGAGCTGACCAAGTCCATGATCGGGATCGGTAAGGGCACGGTCGACGAGTTCTCTTATCTCATCCTCGGTCAGAGCATTGAGGGTGTAGACGCGGGCACGTGAGAGGAGCGGGGCGACGATTTCAAAGGCCGGGTTCTCAGTGGTTGCACCGATGAGGGTGACGGAGCCGTCTTCCACGTGGGGTAAAACGACATCTTGCTGGGCCTTATTGAAGCGATGAATCTCGTCGATGAAAAGGATGGTGCGCTGGCCGGAGAGACCGCGGCGCTGGCGGGCTTCCGAAAGCACGCGACGCAGGTCTGCGACGCCAGATTCGACGGCGCTGACGGGCTCAAAGTGGGACTGCGTCATGTGGGCGATGATGCGGGCGAGGGTGGTCTTGCCGGTGCCCGGCGGTCCCCACAGGACGATTGAGGGAACCTGATCGGCCTCTATGGAGCGGCGGAGGACATGGCCTTCACCGACAATGTGCTGTTGGCCCACGAATTCATCAAGGGTTGTAGGCCGCATACGGGCAGCAAGCGGCGCCTCATGTGACAGGCGTTGTTCCCGCTGCTGCTCGAACATATCGGGCCCGGCTGCGGCGGACGGCTTTCGCGTTTGCCTCGCCATTCGACTCCCGCCCGGGGACGCCACTCAGATCAGTCGCGCGTCGCCCTGCTACCCCTTGCGGCCATTATAGCGGGGAGGGGGATTTACATTTGCCTCAGCTTGCAGGCGGGCTCGGCGGCATGGAGTCGAGGTTGTTCTGGACGAGTTGGGTGGCTGGGTGGGCCTCGCCGCGCGTCTGTTCAAGGACGCGGCTTGCGCGCTCGAATAACTCCCGAGCGCCGTCCATATCACCCATGTATTGCAGGATGCCCGCGAGGTTGTTGGCGCGGATAGCAACGAGGGGGTGGTCTGCGCCATAGGCCGCCTCATCGATCTCCATGGCGCGCAGGTATCCTTCGCGCGCTCCTTCCAGATCGCCCAGATCGCGCAAGACTCCGGCGATGTTGTTTACCTCCGCCGCAACGACGGGATCGTTCGGGCCGCGCTGTCGCTCATCAACGGCGAGTGCTCGTTCGTAATAGGTTCTTGCGCCTTCCAGGTCGCCGGATTCGTGGGCCAGGCCCCCAAGGTTGTTGATGATGGAGGCGACGATGGGGTGGTCTTCGCCGTGGATAGCGGTCAAAGTTTCCAGCGCGGTTTCCAGGTGGCGTTTGGCGTCGATGAAGTGTCCCAACTCTTGGAGGACGCCGCCGAGATTGTTGTGGACTATCGCAACAGCCTCGTCCTTATCGCCGTAGTGTTGGCGGGCACGGTCAAGGGCCTGCTCATAGTGCTGGCGCGCGCCGCCCATATCTCCCAACTCCTGGAACACGGTGGCGAGATTATTGAGGTCCTGGATGACGTTCGGATGATTCTCGCCGTGGTCCCGGCGGTCAATATCGAGGGCCTGCTGCAGGTGCTCCCATGCCGTCAGCGGCTTGTCTTGTTCACGGGCCGACTGCGCCATGGCGCGGAGTTCGTCGGTTGAAGGGGTATCGCCCTGCTCGTTGGTCACGTCGTTCGCCATGTTAGCGTCATTCCGCCATCGACGACGATAGTCTGGCCGATGATCATGTGCGACTCCGGCAGACAGAGGAACGCTACGGCACGGGCCATGTCCTCCGGCTCGACCATTCGTCCGGCAGGCGTGTCGCTTGTGGCCTTGGCAATCATGTTCTCGCGGTCTTCAAAGTGGTCGAGAGCGTCGGTCTTGACCAGTCCGCCAGAGACGGCGTTGACGCGGACGCCCTGCGGGGCAAGTTCTACGGCGAGATAGCGGGTCAGCGATTCCAGCGCCGCCTTGGATACGCCAACCGACATGTAGTTGTCCATGACACGGCTTGACCCAACACTGGAAATGTTGACGATGCTGCCTCCGCCACGGGCGAGCATATGGGGGACGGCATGTTTGGCGGCAAGCCAGGGGCCGCGCGCATTGATGTCCAGTGTCCAGTTCCAGTGGTTGGCTTTCAGATCCATTACCGTGCGCTGCACGCCGGAGGCAGCATTGTTGATGAGGATATCGAGGCCGCCAAAGGCATCGGTGACATCGGCGATGAGGCGCTGAACATGATCCGCCTCTCCAATATGCGCCCTGAACGGCTCAGCGCTCACACCGAATTGTTCCTTGACCGTATCGGCCAGTTCCCTGGCAGGGCCGGGGTTTCGAAAGAAGTTGATGGCAACGTCCGCGCCCAACCCGGCGAGTTCAAGGGTGATGGCGCGACCGATGCCGCGAGACCCTCCGGTAATGAGGGCGATGGAACCATCCAAAGGCTTGCCGGAGTTTACGGCGTTGTCTTGCGTCATGGTGACTGCATTGTATCGCGGAGCGGGTTAGGCAGAGTGCAGTTGAGTTCGCGGCTAGGTCAGTCCTGCGATAGCGGTTTTCTGGGCGGTGATGAGTTCTCCGATGCCCTGCATTGCGAGGTCCAGGACTGTTTCGAGTTGGGGGCGGGTGTAGGTTGAGCCTTCGGCTGTGCCCTGCACTTCCACTAGGCGGCCGGATTCTGTTGCGACGATGTTGAAATCAGCTCCTGCTTCGGAGTCTTCTTCGTAGCAGAGGTCAAGGAGCATTTGATTCTCGGATGCGCCGGCCATGATGCCGACGGAAACGGCGGCGACAGCCTCCTTGAGGGGAAAGGTCGGAAAGGGGTCTTCTTCGCCGGCTTCCAGTGCGGCGTTCTGCGCCCAACGCAAGGCCTGATAGAGCGCGACATACGCGCCGGTGATGGCGGCGGTACGAGTTCCTCCATCGGCCTGGATGACATCACAGTCGACAGTGACGCTGCGCTCCCCCAGCGCGCCAAGGTCCGTGACGGCACGGAGCGAGCGCCCAATCAATCTCTGAATCTCCTGAGAGCGTCCCACGTCCCTGCCCTGCGCACGGGCCCGTGCGGTGCGGGTATGCGTGGAGCGTGGGAGCATGGCGTATTCCGCCGTGACCCATCCGCTCTGTTGGCCACGCAGCCAACCGGGAATACGATCTTCGATGGACGCGGCGCAGAGCACCCTGGTGCTGCCCTGCACGATCAGTGCCGATCCCTCGGCGTGGTCGAGGTAGCCGGGTGTGATTGATACCGCGCGCAATTCATCTGAAGCGCGGCCATCAGGACGACTTATTGAAGACAAACCGGTTGCACCTCCTGGGGGCTGCAGGCTACAGGAAATTAATCTCTTCAGGACTCTTGAGGTTCTTCTTGAGTATATGGGGGGAGAGGGAGCGGCAGGAATCCAGCCATCGACGGCGTCGGGTCTTGATTACGGACAAGGATGCACTAGTATGTATCTGTAACCGGTTGGCAAGTTCCTACACTTCCCTCACAGATTGTCTGCCGGTTTTGTTGATGGATTAAGTTGGGTGGCCGCATCAACGCGGCCAGTCGGTTACGGTACGGATTGGATCGGATGGATCGGCGGGCTCCTGTTAATACTCCTGAAGCCGTAGAGGAAACTCGTTCATCGCGGTTGAGGCCAATACTTGCGACAACACTCCTGGTTGTCGTCGCGGCGGCATTCGCCATCCTGATGGCTCGCGAGTGGGCCTTTGCGCCGGCTCCGGTTGAGATACAGCTTCCATCGCCTCAATCTGCGATAGGCGCCGTAACCGTCCACGTTGGGGGCGCAGTCATGGAGCCCGGCGTTTATTCCCTTTCGACGCCTTCACGGGTTGTCGATGCAATCGAACTGGCCGGAGGACTAATCGCGGGGGCGAACGCAGACGCCGTGAACATGGCGGAGGAGCTGGAGGACGGCACAAGTTATGTCGTTCCCCTGCAAGAGAACACCCCGCCTGAGAACGATGTGGTGGTTGTGCACGTCTGGGGCGAAGTGCAAGAGCCGGGGCTCTATGAATTGCCACGGGGTTCACGGTTTACAGACGCATTGGCGGTGGCAGGTGGTCTGACAGACCGGGCAGATGAGTCCGATCTAAACCTTGCCGAGGTTCTCGAAGATGGTTCGCGCTATGACGTGTCGGTTCTGGCCGATTCGGAGAACGGCTCAGTCTTTGTCCACGTCGTGGGCGCCATTGCAGAACCGGGAACGTACACCCTGGGCCACGGGGCCCGCCTAACCGACGTTATTGACATGGCGGGTGGAATTTCCGCGGGCGCGGATACAGATGCCGTGGACCTTGCACTGCAACTGGAGGATGGTCAGCGCTACTACGTTCCCTATAAGGGTGAGGAAGCCGTGGGAGAGGTGACCGTGCACATTGCGGGAGCGGTGGCCACGCCGGGGTTATACACGCTGCCAAACGGGACACGACTCATCGATGCAATTCTGGCCGCCGGCGGCACGCTTTCGACGGCAGACATGCACGCGCTGAACCTGGCTCAGCCAGTTCAGGATGGCGCACGGTACGCGATTCCCGTTTTGCGGGCGACCGTGAATGTGAATATCGCCGGTGCGGGCGAGCTTGAATCCGTCCCGGGCATCAGTAGAACTGTGGCGCAGGCGATTGTGAACTATCGGGAGGCGTCCGGGGCATTCACGGAGGTGGATCAATTGCTGGACGTTCCGGGCATCGGCCCATCGACGTTAGCGGCAATACGTCCATTCGTCTCAGTGAACTAGTTCGCGATGCGTCCCTTTTTGCTGGCTGTCGGAACACTCTGCGGCCTGGCACTGTCGATAGTTGTTTATCTACCATTCCTAATTGTTGTTGCACTCGCAGCAGTGGCCGCGACGGCCTCCTTGTTGTCACGTCGGGGCGGCCTTCTATTGGCCTGTCTATTCACTGTGGGAGTTCTGGCGGGAATGGCGCGGGGGGCCTTGCCGGACGTGAACTCATCGTCGATCCCTGCGGGGAGCCTTGCGGGCAGGCAGGCGGCGCTGGAAGGTGTCGTGCGAGATGATCCGTCGCGTCGCGGGCAATTGGTTCGGGTTCGGCTGACGCTTGACCACGCACAGTTGCGTGACCAGACGGAGCTTGGAGCATTTGACGTGGCGGGGGATGCAATCGCCTGGGTCTATCCTCCGCCATACGAACTCGGCACCGGCGATCGTGTGACGTTGACGGGGGTTCCGCAGCGTCCCGTGCCGGACGGAGATGATGAGGGCATTTCGGCTAGCCAAGAGCAGGCAACCGTCTCGTTGCGGGATGATCTTGTCATCCTGATGCGGCCTCAACTTCGAATAGTCGAGCGTGCGCCTCCGCCGATGCTTCTCATCAACTCCGTGCGGGACAGGTTGAGCGCGTCACTGGAACGGAATCTGCCGTCGCCCCAGGCGGAGTTGGCGCGGGCGCTGCTCTTGGGGCAACGAGATGATTTGCCGTCGGAGCTAAACGATGAATGGCGGCGGGCCGGAACGGCGCATCTGCTGGCGATTTCCGGGCTCCACGTTAGCGTTGTGTTGGGCGTGGCCCTGGTAACAGGCGTGATGGTGTTGGGGCGGCGGCGCGGATTATTCGTGCTGTTGCCACTTGGAATCATATGGGCATACGCGATCCTGTCGGGGCTGAATCCACCTGTGGTTCGAGCAGCGATCATGGGAAGCGTTTACCTGGGGGCGATTGCCTCCGGACGGCAGCCGAGCGGGGGTTTGGCTCTGGTTCTCGCGGCAACGGTTATCGCTTTGTGGGATCCGCGGGTGATAGCGACTGCGTCGTTCCAAATGACGGTGGCGGCGATGGCAGGAATCGTCTTTCTTACGGACCCGCTGCGGCGAGTCATGGGGACGCCGTTCGGCGGAGATATTGCGAACGCCGACACGAGTCTGGCAGACAGCTGGCGGCGTGTTGGCATAACGGGAATCTCTGCGTCGTTGGGCGCGGTTATCGGAATCAAGCCGCTGTTGCTGCACTATTTCGGCGCAGCCTCGCTGTTCACGATACCGGCGAGCTTGTTGGGGACAGCGGCCCTGCCTGCCGTCCTGCTTGCGTCCGCAGCGACAGGCGTGGCTGGGGTATTTGCGGACGGGGCGCTCGCATCCGCGACAGCGTGGGCGGCATGGCCTTTTCTGACGTTCCTGCTTGGGCTGTCGTCGGTGTTTTCGTCGCCTACTTTCGCCGCGATCACGATTGCGCCGCTGAATGCTGAGGCGGTAATCCTGATTTACCTTGTCGTAGGCGGCTTGTTCCTCATACCGCTATTGCGGAGTCCATCCGGGCTGCTGGGTCCGATGGTGTCCCTGCCGAGCATATCCATGCCAAGCGGTCGGCGGATGCTGACCTCATGGCCGATCGTTGGCGGGTTGGCCATAGTGACGGCGGCTGCCGGGATTGGAGCGGCGGCCCCATACATCTCGCATGAAGAGCAGTTGACGGTTCATGTCTTGGACGTGGGACAAGGCGACTCCATTCTGATTGAATCGCCGACGGGTCGGCGCGTTCTCATCGACGGCGGGCCGGATGGGACACTGCTGCAGCGGCGGCTGGCAGAGCAACTGCCGTGGTGGTCACGGCGTATCGACGTCGTTATCTTGACGCATCCCAGCGCGGATCACTTGATTGGCCTCACGGAAACCCTGGGGCGCTATGACGTGGGATTCGTGATGGATCCACAGCTGGAATCCGGCACCGTTTACGGGCAGCAGTGGGAGGCGGCGTTGAGGGAAAACTCCGATTTAGCTGTTGTTCGGGCGGAGCGGGGGTCGACATTGGATCTGGGAGGAGGGGCGCATCTGGAGTTAGTTCATCCTCCACCTGATAGACCATTCGACGCGGCCACTGAACACGATGACAATTCCGTGGTTGCGAGATTGTCCTACGGGGACGTGTCATTCCTGTTTGCGGCTGACATCTACAGGCCCGGTGAGAAGTTTCTGCTGGATTCCGGGGTGGATCTGCGTGCGACGGTTCTGAAGGTTGCCCACCAGGGGAGTCGCTATTCCTCTAGTGAGGAGTTTTTGGAGGCCGTGTCGCCGAGGGTTGCAGTTATCACGGCGGGCGAGGGCAACAGGTTTGGGCATCCGCATCCGGAGACGCTAGAGCGGTTGGAGTCGCTGCCGTCCGCGCCGACGATTCTTCGAACTGACATGCACGGGACTGTGACGTTGACGACGGACGGGGAGTCCTTGTCCTGGAGTGGCGCATGACCGAGGCTGCCGGTTCTTCACTGAACTCAAAATGGCATTCCGGATGGACTCCGGCTTCCGGCGGAATGAGGGAGTAAGAATGCGCCCATTACTATGCCCGTTGCTATACTGAAACGAGGGGTAGATTAAGGAGCTTTCATGTCGCTGTTGTCGCAGTCTGATCCCGAGGTATTTGCCGCCATTGAGGGCGAGGAGGCGCGCCAGAGGGACTCGATTATCCTCATCGCTTCCGAGAACTACACGAGCCGGGCGGTGATGGAGGCGCAGGGTTCCGCGCTGACGGAGAAATACGCGGAAGGGTATCCCGGGCGACGGTACTACGCGGGATGCGAATTCGCGGACGTTGTGGAGGATCTGGCTCGGGATCGCCTTAAGCAGCTCTTTGGCATGGAGCATGCGAACGTGCAGCCGCACAGTGGCGTGCAGGCGAATATGGCGGTGTATTTTTCCTTTGTAAAGCCGGGGGACACCATTCTCGGCATGAGGCTTGACCAGGGAGGTCACCTCTCCCATGGGAGTCCAGTCAGTTTCTCAGGCCAGTACTACCGATTCGTCTCGTATGGCGTGGACCGCGAGACGGAGATGATCGATTACGACGAGGTGGAGTCGCTGGCTCGGGAGCATCGCCCAAAGATCATCGTTGCGGGCGCGAGTTCGTATCCGCGGGCGATCGATTTTGAGCATATGCGGCGTGTGGCGGACTCAGTTGACGCCCTGCTGATGGTGGACATGGCCCACTACGCAGGCCTGATTGCGGGCGGCGTCTACCCCGATCCCGCCCCCTACGCAGACATCATGACATCGACGACACAGAAGACCCTGAGGGGGCCTCGCGGCGCATTCATCCTGTGCAAGCAGGAATACGCGTCGGCCATCGACCGATCCGTTTTCCCCGGGGCGCAGGGTGGCCCGATGATGCATACCATCGCAGCCAAGGCCGTGTGCTTTGGAGAGGCGCTGAGGCCATCTTTCCGCGAGTACCAGGACCAGGTGTTGAGGAATGCGCGGGCAATGGCGGCGGAGATGACGGAGGACGGACTGCGAATCGTCTCCGGCGGAACCGACTGCCACCTCTTCCTTGTGGACGTGACGACGCTCGGTACGACGGGCAAGGCTGCGGCGGACCTATTGGAGTCCGTGGGCATCATCACGAATCCGAATGCGATTCCGTTTGATGAGCTTCCACCGCGGGTGGGGAGTGGCATCAGGATCGGGACACCGGCGATTACCAGCCGGAATTTCGACGAGGATGACGCTCGGTCCGTTGCCCGACTGATCACACAGGTTCTAAGGAACCCGGAGGATGCGGCTGTGCTGGAGGGTGCACGAGCGGAGATCAAGGGTCTGACCGGGGCACATCCCATTCCGCAGCTTTTCGACTAACCGACCGCAAGGATTTCCAGATATGTGAGACGTTTGGTGGAATGGCGTCTCTTGTATACTTCATTAGCGAAAACGGCAAGGGAGGGTGAGTGACTCGATACGAATTGATGGTGATTGTGGATCCGGAGATCCAGGAAGAAGAATTGAACGGGGCGGTGGACCGAATCAAGCAGGTCATTGCCGATCGGGGTGGATCAGACGAGACGACAGAGGTGCAGGGACGCCGTCGACTCGCGTATCCGATCAAGGCAAAGACCGATGGGACGATGGTTATTTCCCGTTTCGATATGTCGGGTGATGCCATTGCGGCCTTAAAAACAACGCTGCGCACAAATGAGAATCACCTGCGAACGTTTCTGACGCGCGTATAGGCGCTTTGTGGGGGATGGTGGTTCTCAATGACTCTGAATAGAATGACGGCTATCGGCAATCTTGGGAGTGATCCTGAGATGAGGTACACGCCGAACGGGAATCCTGTGACGACGTTCAGCGTCGCTGTGAACAGGGTTTACAACACTCAGGACGGCGAACGTCACGAGGAGACGGAGTGGTTCCGCGTTGTCGCGTGGAATCAGCTAGCGGAACGCTGCAATCAATATCTCAGCAAGGGCCAGAAGGTGTACGTTGACGGCCGCATACGGACCGACCGTTGGGAAGGCCGCGACGGGACGCCACGAACTACTATCGAGATTGTGGCGCAGAACGTTGTATTTATGAACAGGCCCGGCGAGGGCGGCGGGACGCCGCGTGAAGAGGACTATCCGGGAGAGGCATTCGGCGGCGGTGGCGGGCCGGAGGATGACCTGCCGTTCTAGGAGCTCTGCGGAATAGCATCTGTTACTACCCTCTCAAAGCCGTGTAGACTTAATCGCAACCAGTCCTGGAGGAAATTAATGACGACAGATACTCCCGCGCCACCTGAGTCAACCGGCGCGCCGGCCGGAGGGCCACCGCCGAGACCGGCCTCAGACAGGCCGCAGGGCGGGCGAGGGCGCGACGACAGGCCATCAGGCGGGCGTCGCGAGGGCGGCGGCGGTCGGCGTTTCTATCCGCGTCGCCGAGTTTGCCTGTTCTGCGCGGACAAGGAAGCGGTGATGGACTTCAAGCAGCCGGAGACGCTGAGGCGTTTTATATCTGAGCGCGCGCGGATTGAGCCGCGTCGAAAGACAAGCACGTGTTCCCGTCATCAGCGGTCGCTGGCCCGGGAGATCAAGCGCGCACGGCAGGCGGGACTTATTCCGTTTACGACGGATACCCTCCACGATATGCCGTCGTCACGCTGAACGCCGTACTGCATTGAGATTATCCCGCGGAAATAGCGGGAACCGCACAAGGTTCTGACAATGACCGAACAGGACCAGAACAACAACGAGGACGTCGTCTCGTCGCCTGTCATTGGGGGGCATCGACGTGAGACGGAGCGCCGCCGTCGGCACCGCTTCACGCGGATCCTGTCATTGGCCGGTATCCTTCTGCTGATCACGGCGCTTGTGATTCCGGCAACGGGATATTTCGTCGTTTTCGTTCAGCCTCACCGCGAGACCGCGCTTGTCATCAATGACGAACGCTATACGTGGGGTGACTACCTGGCACGGTTGAAGATGATTGTTGCTGAGGCGCAAGCAATAGGCACGTGGGCGCCGGAATCACTGAACAATCTGATATTTGACATGGTGAACGACCTGGAGCGCCGCGAGATCGTCAAGCAGTACGCGCCACTGGAGAACGTGGCGGTAAGCGAACAGGAAATTGACAACGAGATGAAGGCGCGGATTGTTGGCGTTGCCAACGTGGATAACCCTGATATACCCGAGTCCGAATACCGGGAGCGTCTGCGGCTGCGTCTTGAAATCCTGCAGGTTTCAGAGGAGTTCTTCCGGGAGATTGCCCGAGAGCAGGCTCTGCAAAACAAGCTGGAGGCGGTACTACAGGAAAGTATCCCGGCAAAGCTGGAACAACGGCATCTTTATGAGATTCGCTTCAACAGCTCCGAGACGGATCTGCTTGACGCGCGGGCGGCGCTTGACCGCTTTGACGCGGGCGAATCCTTCCAGGACCTGGCCCGCGAATTATCTGACGACAACACCGTGGCTGAGCAGGGTGGAGACCTTGGTTGGGTGCCGCGCGGGATCAAGGACGAATACAACGACGTCATGATAGAGCTGGGCGACGGGGAAGTATCCGGCCCCGTGGTCACATCAACGGGTGTTTCGATATTCCTGGCTGAAGGCGTATTGGAACTGCGCGACGTGCGCGAAGATCACATCAAGCCACTACAGGATCAGGCCCTACGGGCGTGGACTGCAGCCCACCGCGCAGACCTTGTTGCGGCGAATGCGCTCAGCAGGCCGGGCGGAGGGCTGAGTTCAGATCGCTACCAGTGGGTGTTAGAGCAACTCAAGCAGGATCGCGAGCTATTCCCGACGAGGAGCGCGAGTGAGTAAGGGGGCTGCGGGCCCCATTGAACGGGGATTCATAGGCGTCGGGCTGCTTGGAATGGGCGTCGTTGGAACCGGTGTCGCGGAGGCCCTTTCTACTCAAGGCTCATTTCTTGAAGAGTCGATCGGACTGCCCCTGAAGTTGCAAGGAATCCTGGTACGCGATGCCGGACGTAGCCGGTCTTCCCTGGTAGATGCGAATCTGATCACGCTTGAGGCGAAAGATGTTCTTGAGAATCCTGACGTCGATATTGTTATTGAGCTAATGGGCGGTGAGGATGCCGCCCTGCCCGCCATCAGAGGCGCATTGGCCGACGGTCGCTCCGTTGTGACGGGCAACAAGGAGGTCATGGCCAAGCATGGCGCGGGCCTCCTGGCGATGGCCCGGTCGAAGGGCGCCAGCCTCAAGTTCGAGGCTGCGGTGGGCGGCGCAATTCCCGTTATTTCCGCCTTAGAACGGGGGGTGACGGGAGCGCGGGTTCGGGCGCTCCGGGCGATTATCAATGGAACGACGAATTACATCCTGACGCAGATGGCCGTTGAGGGCATGGCTTTTGAGGATGCCCTTTCGGACGCGCAGGCGCAGGGATTTGCGGAGGCCGACCCCGGTAACGACATCAATGGCACTGACGCCGTCTATAAGTTGGCAGTGCTCGCGACGCTCGCTTATGGATCGCCAGTGTCGCCGGAGTCTATCTATTGCGAGGGGATTGGCCACCTGACTCCTCGGGATTTTCGGTACGCGCATGATCTTGGGTATGCAATCAAGCTGCTCGCCATTGCAAAGGAGATCGGTGACGGCGAGTTGGACGTGCGGGTGCATCCGGCATTCATCGCGTCGGACGCGCAGCTGGCAAAGGTTGACGGCGTCTACAACGCGGTGCAGTTCGATAGTGATTCGGCGGGGGAACTGCTCCTGTACGGACGTGGGGCAGGATCCGGGCCGACGACAAGCGCCGTTCTCAGCGACCTCATCGAGGTTGCGCGCGGATTGACGGGGGGCGGCGGACCGCAGTCGCGGCAGACTCCAGGCACAGGCAGCCGAGTGAGGCCAATTGACGAGCTGGATTTTCGGTACTATCTGCGACTGACCGTGTCGGATCAGCCAGGCGTTCTCGCAGCAATCGCGCGGATCCTGGGGGACGCATCTATCAGCATTGCCTCCGTGATTCAGCAAGAGGTCGATGAAACGGCCGGTTCTGCGGAGATTGTGATTACGACACACCGCGCACGGGAATCGGCATTGCGTGACGCGACGGGGAAACTGACGGCTCTCGACGTAGTACGGGAGATCGGCAGCATCATTCGAGTTGAGGAATGAGGAGCCCGGGACGGATGTCTGCGCCTGTATTTGTGGCTAAAGTGTCAGTAGGGGGACTGACATGGACGATGGCATGAGCCGGCACGCCTCAGGCCTTGCCGTGCGAGAGACGCGGAGGGCGTGACGATGGGCGTGCTTGCGCGATACGGCCACCTGATTGACGCCGTTACGGAATCTACACCGCAGATCTCGCTGGGAGAGGGCAGCACGCCCCTGATCCGGTCGCGCCACCTTGAATCTCAATTAGGCGTTGGTGAACTGTACTTCAAGCTGGAAGGAATGAATCCGACGGGGTCATTCAAGGACCGCGGGATGGTTGTGGCGGTGGCGAAGGCTGTGGAGGATGGCTGCACCGGCGTCATCTGCGCATCAACCGGGAATACGAGCGCTTCCGCATCGGCATATGGATCCGCCTGCGGGCTGGAGAGCATTGTTGTGGTGCCCAAGGGCAATATTGCTGCCGGAAAGCTGGCACAGGCCTCTATGTATGGCGCGCGGGTCGTTGCCATTTCCGGTTTATTTGACGACGCCCTCGACATCGTGCGGTCGTTTGCGGAGCCGGGTCCGATCAAGCTGGTGAACTCAATCAATCCGGATCGAATCGAGGGCCAAAAGACGGCGTCGTTCGAGATTATCGATGAGCTGGGGGATGCCCCAGACGATCTCTTCATTCCCGTGGGCAACGCGGGGAATATCACGGCCTACTGGAGGGGTTTCAAGGAATACCGCGAAATGGGCAACGCGGCGCGCTTGCCGCGGATGATGGGCTTTCAAGCTGCCGGCGCTGCGCCGCTTGTGCTCGGTCATCCTGTCGAAGATCCGGAAACGGTGGCATCTGCCATTCGTATCGGCCGCCCGGCGAGTTGGAAAGAGGCGGTGACGGCGCGGGACGATTCCGGTGGGGTGATCGACAGCGTGACGGATGAGCAGATTATGGATGCGTATTCACTGCTGGCGGGTCAAGAAGGAATCTTTGGCGAGCCTGCGTCTGCGGCTTCGGTTGCAGGGCTGGCGAAGTATGCCGCGGCGCACCCGGAGATGCAGGATCGGCGAGTGGTCTGCATTATTACCGGGAATGGGCTGAAGGATCCGGATAATGCGATGGCACAAGGTCTGAACGTTGAGGAGGCGCCCGCTGATCTCGCGGCTGTGCAGCGACTGCTTGGCATGAACTGACCGTTATCGCGTGCGCTACACTACTGGAAAGCAGTTGGAAGGTCGATACTTTCCCGGATGATTGATCAAGAGCGCATAGTCCGCGCCGTTGAGGAGATTCTTCGCGCAATTGGAGACGATCCAAGGCGCGACGGCGTCGACAGGACACCCGCGCGCGTGGCGTCGATGTACGCCGAGCTCTTCTCCGGCATCGGGCAGGATCCGCGCGAATTCTTGACGGTGTCCTATGACGAGGGAGCGCGGGATATGGTAACCATCAAGGACATTCCTTTCACGTCCATCTGCGAGCACCATCTCCTGCCGTTCTTCGGTACCGTGCATGTGGCTTATGTGCCGTCCGGACGGGTGGTGGGCATCAGCAAGCTGGCGCGGGCTATTGAGTGCCTTGCTCGCCGACCGCAGATGCAGGAGCGCGTGACGAACCAGTCCGCGGATCTGTTGACGGAGGCGCTTAAACCACAGGGGGCGGCGGTTCGCATTGAGGCGGAGCACTTGTGCATGACGATTCGCGGTGTTCGGGCTGCTGGGAGCCGAGTGATTACGACGGCATTTCGAGGGGTGTTCAAGGAAGACCCGGCGGCACGAGCGGAGTTCCTGTCACTGACTTCACCACAAGGGGCAGGCTCTTGAGTTTCACGGCACAGTGGGAGTCCCTGGCGGCGGTTGCGGCTGAATGGCCGAACCTGTTTTCCAGATCGACGACACAATCGATATTTCTCTCTCTGCCCTGGCAGACGGCGTGGGCCGTCAACTGCTGTGGTTCAACTGAGGAACATCCCGTTCTTACCGTGCGGGACGACGCGGACGGCTCGCTACACGGAGTCGCGCCTCTGAACCATGACAAGGATACCGTCACGTTCGGACTCGATTACAACGTGACGGACTACCAGGATATTTTGTCGATACCGGGCGAGGAGGAAGCCGTTTGGGACGCGATCCTGGAACACGGGGTGGCGGCGGGGTGGGCGTCCATTGAGCTAATCGGCCTGAGGGATGATTCGCCATCCACCCGGATATTGGAGTCGCGGGCCGCGGAGTATGGTTGGCGGGCGGATCGTTCCGTGTGGGACGTTTCGCCGTATGTTGAACTACCCGATTCGTGGGACGCGCACGTGCAGAGTCTCTCCAAGAAGGACCGGCATGAGCTGCGGCGAAAGCTTCGGCGGCTGGAGGCGAGCGGGGAGGCCGAGTATCGCGTCTACGACAAGGAGCACGATGAGTTGCCTGAGGCACTGGATGCATTCGTGTCGCTGATGGGCAAGAGCAGCGAGGCAAAGTCGGATTTCCTGACGCCGGAACGTCGGTCATTCCTGGAAACACTGACCAAGACCATGGCGGATGCGGACTCGCTGCAGCTCGCGTTTCTGGACGTGGGTGGCAAGCCGGTGTCAGCGACGATGAGCTTCCTGGAGGGCGACCGTCTGTTGCTGTACAACAGCGGTTACGACCCGGAGTATCGCCATCTGTCCGTGGGGCTATTGCTCAAGGCGTACGGACTGCGGGGCGCAATCGAACAGGGGCTGCGCGAGTACGATTTCCTGCGTGGAAACGAGCCGTACAAGTACGACCTCGGCGGCAACGATCGCGTGCTGTATCGATGGCAGTTGGCGCGAGAGAACGGGACACGGTGACTGTTCGATCGGTGGGGCTGGTTGCGCTACATTCCTGTCCGCTGTCTGCATTGGGCGAGGGGAAGGCGGGCGGCATGTCTGCCTACGTGCTTGGACTCGGCAGGGAGCTGGCACGGCGCGGAGTCCGCGTAACAATCGTGACGGCAGCCCATCAAGGCGCCCACTCGGCTGAAGTCGATTGCGAGGGCGTGTGTGTTGCTCATCTACCTTCACCGGCTGCGAGTTCCGCGGCTGAGTGGGTGGCGCAAGCGGGCACGTACGCCGGGGAAACTGGGACAACCGTCGGTGAGGGCTGCGACCTAATTCACACGCATTATTGGGCCTCCGGCCTGGCAGGGCTGGAGGTGTCGCGACTATTTGGTATTCCGCACGTGACTACCTTTCACACTATCGCGGCGGTCAAAGAGCAGGCGTCTGACTTATCGCCTGAGCCTCTTGAGCGGCATGAGGCAGAGCGCGAGATTGCGCAGGGGGCGGACGGGATCGTTGCGTGGACGCGGTTTGAGGCCGACGCGCTCGTTTCGATGCTTGGTGCTGGGCGGGAACGGATCGCGGTTGCGCCGATCGGTGTGGACACGCAGCGATTTCGTCTACTGGATCGGGCGGAAGCGCGGTCACGGCTGGACATACCCGCCGATGAGGAGACGCTGCTCTACGTGGGGCGGCTCGACCGCATCAAGGGCGCGGACGTCCTGCTGAGGGCGGCGGGTCTTTTGGCTGACAGGCTACGTCTGCGTGTGCGGTTTGTGGGCGGCGAGGTGGACACGGACTTCGCTGAGGGGCTGCGCACGATGGCGGCTGAGCTAGACATCACGGATAGGGTTTCGTGGATTGGCACCGTTCCGAATGATGAGCTGCCGTGGTATTACGCGGCTGCCGATATGGTGATCGTGCCGTCGTATTCAGAGAGTTACAGCATGGTTGCGATGGAGGCGATGGCGTGTGGGACACCCGTTGTGGCGTCCAATGTTCCGGGGCCGGCGTCGTTTATCGAGGACAGGGTTTCGGGTCGGCTTGTGGCGGCGGGGGACGCCCCTGCCCTTGCGCGTGCGATCTGCGAGGTTCTTGACGACGACGGGCTGCGACAGCGAATTGGTCTTG
This sequence comes from Dehalococcoidia bacterium, assembly GCA_965207115.1. Lineage (GTDB taxonomy): Bacteria > Chloroflexota > Dehalococcoidia > UBA6926 > UBA6926 > VXMO01. The sequence continues at coordinate 1,198,139 of CBDBLR010000003.1, forward strand.
GGGCGTTGGCGGTTGCCCGTCAGATGACGTGGGGTGCGAGCGCGGATTCGGTGCTGGGTTTATATGAGAGAGTGGCCGCCAAATGCGATTCAGGTTCCCGCCTGCGCGGGAATGACGGTCGAGGCGGCGGGAATGACGGAGGGTAGTGAGTTGTGATTGAGGAGTTTGGGGAGGTTGAGCGGGTGCTGGTGGTTGCGCCGCATCCGGATGACGCGGAGATCGGGTGCGGGGGAACCGTGGCACGGCTGGTACGGGATGGGGTGGACGTTTACTACCTGATCGCGACGAACGGTGACAAGGGAACCGAAGACCCTACCCTAACGAACGCCGACCTGGCGGCGATGCGCGACAAGGAACAGCGGGACGCGGCGGCGATGCTGGGCGTGAAGGAAGTCACGATACTCCAGAACGGCGACGGCGAGCTGGTGGACGGTCGGGAACTGCTCAGCGAGATTACCCGGCACGTGCGGCGGATCAAGCCGGACATCGTTCTGACAACCGACCCGTTCAGGACGAGTTTCTATATTCATCGCGATCACCGAATCACCGGGATGGTGACCATGGACGCAGTGTTCCCGTTCGCTCGCGACCGGCTGCATTTTCCGGAGCACGATGCGGCGGGTCTGGCGACGCACAAGACTGCCGAAATCTATTTCTGGGGCTCAGAGAATGCCGATGTGTTCGTTGACATTTCGGACACAATCGAAGCAAAGATTGAGGCGACGATGCTCCACTCGAGCCAGTTTGAACCGGATTCCAGCGACTGGATTCGACGTTGGTCGGCCCGCAAAGGTGAGCCGCAGGGCATGGCCTATGCGGAGGACTTTCGACGCTACGGGATCAGTCGCATGGGAACCGACGAAGAGGACTAGAACGATTAGCGTTACGGGAGTTGGTTGGGCAATTGAGATCTTAGATTCCTCGGCTGCGCTCGGAATGACAGTGGGAGCGGGAGTGGCGTTACGAGGGATGGTTGGCAAATGCGATTCAGGTTCCCGCCTGCGCGGGAATGACAAATCGTTGACGGAATTGACGGTGGGTTGGGCAAGAATGACGGAGGTCTGAATGGTCGACACACAAGGGCGACCCAAGAGATTGATGGCAATCTCAGCGCATCCGGACGATATGGAGTTTGGGTGCGGGGGCACGATCGGCAAGTGGATTCGCGAGGGCTGGGAGGGTGCGCTTGTCATAGCCACCGACGGCCGCGCCGGTACAGCCGATCCGGATACGAAGCCGGAGGACCTTGTTAAAACGCGAGAGTCGGAGGCGCGCGCGGCGGCCAGGGTGCTGGGTATTGAGGACGTGACGTTCCTGGGATACCCGGACGGCGAGCTGGACGACAGCCGCGAGCTGCGCGAGCACCTTGTGCGGGAGATTCGCCGGTTCAGGCCAGAGGTGGTATTTACGTTTGATCCGTATCGTCGAGGGCATAATCACCGCGACCATCGGAACATTGGGCAAGCAGCGTTCGACGCGATGTATCCGTATGCGCGGGACTACCACCATTTCCCTCATTTGGCGGAGCAGGGTTTCGAGCCGCACATTGTGTCTGAGGCATGGTCGTGGAGCGATGAGCCGGACACATGGATCGACATCGCGGACTCCATCGATCTGAAGGTGGCGGCGCTTCGAGAGCATACGAGCCAGATCAAGAACCCTGAGGGGTTGATAGAACGGATTCATTCCCGGCACGAGGAGCAAGGGAAGTCGCCCGGCTACCAGTACGCGGAGGGGTTCCGCGTGCATCGGTTCCGGTGGCCCAGTTAGTTTTAAAGTTCGCGAGCGGGGTTGGGCGGTCTTTGGAGTTAGCGTTCCGCGTTCCGGCTTTGGCGGAGTAATAAGGCCGGATGGATTCCCGCTTTCGCCGGAATGAGGGGATGTGGCGTTACGAGGGTTGGTTAGCGAATGCGATTCAGATTCCCGCTTTCGCGGGAATGACGGTGTATGACGGGAGAGAGGTTGAATAGCGCAAATCATGTCCACATGACCGCTGAGGGATTCGTGGATATTCACTGCCATATTCTCCCGGGGATCGATGACGGGGCGCGGGACCGCGCAGAGGCACTTGATATGGTGCGGCTTGCGCAGGATCAAGGCACGGTGACCATCGTCACAACGCCGCACAATTTTCCGCGTTCACATCAGTCAGTTTTGGAAGAGTCGCAGTATCGTGTTGGGCTCCTGAGCCGGGCTGTAGCAGAGCACAATCTAAACGTTACGCTACTATCCGGGCAGGAGATTCGTATCACGAATCGTCTGAAGGAGCAGTTGGAGTCCGGGGACGGCGTGACCATCAATTCAACGCGATACGTCTTGACTGAGCCTCCGTTCAACTCGGCGCCGGATTATGTGTACGAGCAGGTTGAAGCGATCATCGCGCTGGGGTATCGGCCGGTGCTGGCGCACCCGGAGCGAAATACGATCATCCAGAAGGATCCGGACATTGTGCGTCGGCTCATCGCGATGGGCGCTCTGACACAGCTCAACACCGGCAGTCTCTTTGGTCACTATGGGCCGGGCTCGCGGGAAGCGGGCGAATATCTCCTGCAGCAGGAGATGATGCACGTCATCGCTACGGACGCGCATGGGTCGACGGGGAATCGGGTACCCAACATGCGTGACGGCTTCGACCGCGTTGCCGAGCTCACGGACGAGGCGCGGGCGTGGGCTTTGGCGCGGGACAATCCTTTGGCCATCACAGAGGAACGGGATGTGCCGTATCGGCCGACAATTGGCGCTGTCGCTGCTGAGGCCGGTGGCCCGACCGGATCATGACGCTTGCCTGCGGGCGGTGTGGACGGCGGGAGTTCGAGACGACGAACGCTGTTTCGCCATTCACCTGTGAGGGCTGCCGGGATACGGCTGCGCCGCTGAGGTTCTGCAACCGGTGTGGGAATGAGTCGCCGGAGGAAGAGTTGGCGGCGTTTAGGGGCCGGTGCTCGTGGTGCCGTTCTGCGGACGATATTCCGTGGGAGGAGCCTTCAGAGTAGGCAGTGCCTACTGCCAGAGTTCGCGATCTGAATTGGTTGGTTCTTGGTGTTGGATACCGCGTTCCGGTTTGGGGGGTCATTCCTGATTTTCTGGATTCGCGTGTCAAGCACGGGAATGAGGGGTGCAGGTTTAGGCGAAGGCGGTTGGCGCAATTGAGATCTTAGATTCCTCGGCTGCGCTCGGAATGACAGTGGGGGCGGGAATGACGGACTGCGGGCGGCGATGCGGGGTTGGTTGGCCAGTGTGATTCAGATTCTGGCCTGATGGCCAGAATGACGGAGTGAGGGGCGGGAATGACTGGTGGGCCGGGTTTAGGCGGGGGTGGCGGCAGGGGTGTAGGTGGGGGTTAGCCAGTGGGCGTATTGGTCACGCTCGCCTTTGACGACTTCGAAGTAGAGCTTCTGGAGTTCGGCGGTGACGGGGCCGATGCTGCCGTTGCCGATGGGGCGACCGTCAACTTCAAGGACGGGCGTAACGTGGGCGGCAGTGCCCGTCATGAATAGCTCTTCGGTCACATAGACTTCGGTCTTCGGGATGGTGCGCTCTTCGATGCGGAGCCCGAGCACGTCCCGCGCCAATTCCATGACGGTGTTCCGTGTGATGCCGTCAAGGATGCCGTCGGTCTGGGGAGGGGTGCTGATGACACCGTCCTCGATCAGGAAGATGTTCTCGCCGCTGCCCTCCGAGATATTGCCGTCGTCGGTCAGGAGGATGGCCTCGTCGTAGCCGCGCCAGACCGCTTCGCTCTTGGCGAGGCTGTTGGCGACGTACATGCCGGTGACTTTGGCGCTGGGCGGAATGACGTTGTCCTGGATGCGCGTCCAGCTTGAGAAGGTGCAACGGATGCCGGCGTCGGAATCGAGGTAGTTGCCGAACGGGACGATGTAAATCAGGAACTCGTCTTCAAGGTCATGGATTCGGAGCCCGACAACGTCAGAGGACTTATATGCGAGAGGGCGGACGTACACGTCCTCCTTGAAGCCGCACTGCTGGACGAGATCAAGGGTGATGCGCTCAAAGTCATCGAGGGAGTAGGGGAGCTTGATGTTGAGCATGGCGCAGGAGCGGAGCAGGCGGGCGTAATGCTCACGGACGCGGAACAGGTACATCTGCTCCTGGTCTGAATTCCAGTTGCCGCGGATTCCCTCAAACACGCCGGTGCCATAGTTGAATGCGTGTGTGACGACGCTAATTTTCGCCTCCTCAAGCGGGACGACTTTCCCTTCAAAGAAGGCGAGTGATGGCATTGGCGTTTCTCCTAATTGCGGTTCGTACTTTAGGTACTGGCCAGTTTATCGCAGTTAGATTGGTAGCGGCAATTTTTTGGGTTCACGATCACGGTTGCGGGGCTCTGGAGTCGGTCTTCCGCGTTCCGGCATGGGGGGCTTAGGGAAGAAGGGATGGATCCCAGCTTTCGCCGGAATGAGGGGATGTGGCGTTACGGGGTTTGGCGGCGCAATGCGATTCGGATTCCCGCTTGCGCGGGAATGACGGAGTTGGGGGCCGGAATGACGGTGGGAAGGCGGGATGGGGGGGATCGGGGTTAGCGGCGGCGGTCTGCTAGTTCTGTGGCGACATCTGAGAGGGAGACGCCGGCGTCCTCAAGGAGGATGGTGAGGTGGTAGAGGAGGTCGGCGGCCTCCGCACGCACACGATCCGGGGCCTTGGCCATTGCCGCCAAAGCGGTTTCCCCACCCTCTTCTATAACCTTCTGGGCTATGCGTTCCGTGCCTCGCTCGAAGAGTGAGGCGGTGTAGCTGCCCTCAGGCTTGTCTTTCTTGCGCTGAGAGACGGTCATTGCGAGTTCGGAGAGGGTCGCGCCGAGGAGGTCTTGCCGGGGGGGCTCCATCTGCCATTCAGTGGTATCGAAGTCCTGGTAGAAGCAGGTGTCGTTGCCGGTGTGGCAGGCGGGGCCTTCCGGGTTGACCTTGAGCAGGATGACATCGCCATCGCAGTCGGGACGAATCTCAACGACATTCAGATAGTCGCCGGACGTCGCGCCCTTGTGCCATAGTTCCTGCCGCGAGCGGCTGTAGAACCACGCCTGGCCTGAATCGATGGTGCGTGTGAGGGATTCATGATTCATGTAGGCGACCATGAGGACGGCGCCGGTCTGGGCGTCCTGGGCGATTGCGGGGATGAGGGCTTTCTCGTCGATTATCAGTTGGGTTGGCATGGGGTTTCTCCTGCCTTTTTTCTAGGGGCGTATATCAATTGTATGGGGTTGTGGGGGAGACCGGATGGATTCCGGCTTTCGCCGGAATGAGGGGAGAGGAGGAATGGGGTGGGGCGGGAATGGCGGCGTTGGGCAGCGCAATGTGATTCAGGTTCCCGCCTTCGCGGGAATGACGGGCAGGGTCTAGAGGGCGGAGAGGGTTTTGGAGGCAACTATGTCCACGAGGCCGAGGAGGTTGGTGACTTCGTAGTCGGGGGTTGTCGGGATGTCCTGCGGCCAGTCCGCGCCGGTGCGGTTGACCCAGACAGCCGGGATGCCGACGCCTTGCGGGCCCAGAATGTCTTCCTTGGGCGTGTCACCAACGTATATGGCCTGTGATGGGTCGTCGATTCCGAACGCATCGAGGGCGGTCTCAAAGATGAGGGGGTGGGGCTTGTAGACGCGCGTGCCCTCCGAATGGATGACGTGGTCGAATGACAGGTTGTGCGTACGAAGTGTGCCGTGGAGATATTCGTGGTCGGCGTTGCTGACGATGGCAATCGGTACCCGGGCGCGGAGGGCTTCGAGTGCGGGGACAACATCGCGGTACATCTCCCTGCCCTTCAGATCTTCATAGAACATGTCGATGGCGGCGGGAGCGTAGGCAGGATCAAGGTTGAGTTCCGCGGATGCGAGTTCAAAGGCACTGAGCCATGCGTCGCGGTAGGGACTGAATTGGTCGGGGGGCGGGGCGTCCCATCGGCCATCATCGGTGATCCAGACGCGAGACTGGCGGAAAGCGGTCTCGTGGACGCGCCAGTGTTGGAGGAGGATTTCAGAGTCTACGGGGACGTTGAGTTGTTCGACAATCGAGCGGAAAAGGATTGACAGTCGCTCGGGCTCGAAGTGAAAAAGGGTTCCGTAGGCATCGAGAAGAACGGCGCGGAGCCGGAATCGTGACCGGCGGCGGGAGCCCCCGTCTTCATGGGGGATTCGTTGGGGTGAGGTCACGCCCCTGCGCCTGCGTTCAGCCGAACGGGGACGTTCTGGCTGAGCATGTATTCCTTGGCCTGCTGGATGGTGAACTCGCCGTAATGGAAGATGCTGGCGGCAAGGGCGGCATCCGCCCCGCCCTGCACCACGGCCTCACACATGTGCTCAACGTTGCCCGCGCCGCCGGAGGCGATGACGGGGATGGTGACAGCGTCCGCAACGGAACGGATAAGTTCGAGATCGTAGCCGGACTTTGTTCCGTCGGCGTCGATGCTGTTGAGGACGACCTCGCCTGCACCAAGTTCAGCGGCATAAATCGTCCATTTGAGGGCATCGATGCCGGCGGGGCGTCCGCCATCCGCGCCAGTGTGGGTGCGGACTTCCCAGCGGGTGGTGTCGTCGAATCCGATCTCAGGGATGGCCGCAGGGGCACGCTCCTGGTAGGAGGCGGGGTCTATACGGCGGGCGTCCATGCCGAGAACGATGCACTGGCTACCGAACTGGGCGGCGGAGTCGCGAATCAGCTCAGGGTTCTGGACGGCGGCGGTGTTGATGCTGACCTTGTCCGCGCCAGCGTTGAGCATGGTGCGGACGTCCTCGACCGAGCGGATGCCGCCGCCTACGGTGAGGGGGATATAGACTTCCTCGGCGACACGGCGAACCACATCAAGCATGATGGCGCGGCCGTCCGAGGAGGCGGTTATGTCATAGAAGACGAGTTCATCCGCGCCCTGCTCATCATAGAAACGGGCGAGATCGACTGGATCGCCGGCGTCGCGGTGGTCGCGGAAGCGGACACCCTTGACGACGCGGCCGCCTTTCACATCAAGGCATGGAATGATTCTGCGAGAGAGCATGGTTCATTTTATGCGGTACGGGGTTGGGTTGGGAAATGCGGGGCAGATTCTGGCCAAGCGGCCAGAATGACGGAGGTTTGGTTGGTAGCTGCGTGTTGTCTGCACAATACGATTCAGATTCCCGCCTTCGCGGGAATGACGAGGTGGGGGCGGGAATGACGGACTACGGGGTAGGAATGGCGAGCTTGAAGAAGGACGCTACCCGGTGGTAGCTGCCTGGATGGCATCCGGGAGGGAGACGTCGCCGGTGTAGAGGGCGCGGCCGATTATGACGGCCTCGACGTCTGTGGCGGCGAGGGCGCGTATGTCATCGAGAGTGGTGACGCCGCCGGAGGCGATGACGGGGATGGGGGCGACGGCTTCGGCGAATCCCTGCATGGCCTCCACATTGACGCCCTGCATTGCGCCGTCGCGGGAAATGTCCGTGTGGATGAAGCGGCGAACGCCGTCATTGGCGAGACGTTGGGCAAGTTCAATGGTCTCGACTCCAGAGTCCTCGGTCCAACCGCGGACGGCGACACGGCCATCACGGGCGTCGAGACCGACGGCGATGCGCGCTCCATACCGTTCACACGCCTCTCGGACAAGTTCAGGATTTGTAACAGCGACAGTGCCTAGTATGACGCGGTCGATGCCTGCGTCGATGAGAGCGGTGATGTCGTCCATCGAGCGGACGCCGCCACCGAGCTGAACGGGGACGCTGACGGCGCGGGCGATGGAGGCGGCCAATTCGGCTTGGCCGGTTCGTCCCTCCCGGGCTCCATCGAGGTCAACGAGGTGGATACGCGTGCCGCCCTGCTCTTGCCATGAACGTGCGACGGCAGCGGGATCATCATCGAAAACGGTCTCGCGGTTGTAGTCGCCCTGCACGAGGCGGACTGCCTTGTCATTGCGAAGGTCAATGGCAGGGATTATCTGCATGGGGCACCACTGCTAAATCGCCCAGTTGAAGAAATCGCGGTAGAGGGCGAGGCCGGGCCTGCCACTCTTTTCCGGGTGGAATTGGGTGGCGATGAGCTTGTCGCGGGCGACGACGCTGGCGAACGGGCCGCCGTAGTCGGTGATGCCCAGGTTCATGTCCTTCGACGCGGGGCTCACGTAATAGCTGTGGACGAAGTAGAACTGGTAGTTGGGGGGTATGTTGGCGACGGCGGGGTGTTCGCGAGTGAAGGTCACATCATTCCAGCCCATATGGGGGACGGTGAGGTCGTGAGAGAAGCGGATGCACTCGCCGGGAAGGATGCCAAGGCAGTCTGCATTTCCCTCTTCAGTGCGCTCGAAAAGGAGCTGTTGACCGAGGCAAACGCCAAAGAATGGCGTGTCGTGGGCGATGAGGTCCTGGAGGGCGGAATCCATGCCGGCCGAGCGCAACCTGACCATGCAGGGCCCGGCGATACCTTGCCCCGGGAAGACGACACCGTCCGCACTCGTCAGGTCGGCGGCCTTGTCTGTGACCATTACGCGGAAGTCCAAATCCTCCAACGCCTTGGCGACAGAGCGCAGGTTGCCCGCACCGTAATCCACAATGGCGATGAGGGGAGTCGGTGCGTTACTGCTCACCGGTCAGTAGCTCCATCGGCAGGTGACGATCCTGATAGCGGGCGAGGATGAAGAGAAGATCCGCGGCACGGTTGAGATAGGGGATGACGAGCGAATCCTCGCGCAGATGGCCAAGCTGCATCAGCCCGACGGCATGGCGTTCCGCGCGACGCAGGGTTGAGCGGGCGAGATCAAGACCGGACGAGGCAGGCGTTGCGCCGGGAATGACAAATGCACGGGGCAGCTCAAACTCTTCCTGTAAGGAGTCGATGTGCCGTTCGAGAGCATCGATGTGCTCTTGCGTGACGGGTGAGAAGTGCTTGAGGAAGGTGTTGAAGTGGCCGATGTCGGTAGCGAGTTCGGCGCCGACGGTGAAGAGTTCACGCTGGAGCGCTATGGCAATTTCACAGACACGCTCATCTTCGGAGTGGCTGCGGCCTAGTCCGATGGCTGAGACGGCCTCATCGACGGTACCGTAGGCCTCGGCGCGTGGGTCGTTCTTGGGGACGCGACCTCCATAGAGGAGACCTGTTTCCCCTTTGTCACCGTATCGAGTGTAGACGTTTGGCATTTTTGAAGACCGCTCCGGCCAGTTCCGCACTACTGGGTTTGTCCGTCGTTTCCTTTTGATGCCGCCTTTATCACCGTTCGAACGCTCAAGCCAGATTCCCGCTCTAACGTTGGGCTCTTCTTCCGGCGTGACTATGTTCTGCCTGTAGTGTAACGCGAGGAATCGAAGAGGAATGGGTGATATCCGTTGGTTCAGATGAAGAGGACAGCTATTTTCTCCAGGACTTCTGCAACAACCTGTGGCGAAGCATTGGCTTCATAACGGGCCTGTCTTGCACGCCAGTCGAGGCTTTTCACCTGATCCGATAGGACGACTCCGGTCACAGAACCTGAAGAAGGAAGCAAGACCTCAAACGGGTACTTTTTGATGCGAGAGGTGATGGGGCAGAAGAGGGCCAATCCCGTCTTGGCGTTGTAGGCATTCGGGCTCAGGGTTAACGCGGGCCGATGGCCGGCCTGTTCGTGTCCGGCTTGAGGGGTAAAGCTGAGCCATACTATGTCCCCGCGTGACGGAACGTATTCACTATCTACCACTCTTCATCGCCTTGGGCGGATCCAAAATCGTGCTCTGTATGCACGTTGTCGGGGTTAACCTGAGCTAGCATGTCGGTCAAGTCATACGGTGTCTTACGCATGACGATCTGATTGTCACCGGGTAAGATTTCGATGGAAGACCCTTCCTGAACGCCCCATTGCTCGGCGATGGCTTTTGGAATCCGCACCGCAAGGCTTGACCCCCATTTTGAGACGTGAGATTTGGCACCCATACCAGTACCCCCTATAGATATATTGTATATCATAGATTGGCGGCGTACCGCTCACCAGTACCCATTCGCTAAGGGACATGGCATGACTCGGAAATCAAATATAAAGTTGACAATGATGTTGTTAGCGGTATGATGATTTTGTTGGTAGGAACGTAGGTGGGACACATAGTAGAACAATGCGAGTTGTTGAGCGACAGTGATGGCTGCAACGGACTATTACAAGACGCTTGGGGTATCGCGGACAGCCTCCGAGAAGGAGATTAAGTCGGCGTTCCGTAAGCTCGCCCGCCAATATCATCCCGACGTAAACCCGGGCGATGATGAGGCTGAGCGCCGCTTCAAGGAGATCAACGAGGCGCACGAGGTTCTCGGCGACGCGGACAACCGCAAGAATTACGACAAGTACGGCGAGAACTGGATGCATGCCGATCGCATGGAGGAGATGCAGCGGCAGGGCGGATTCGGCGCGGGGCCCGGGATGGGCGGCGCGTTCCGTTTTGGCGGCACGGAGGGTTTCTCCGGCTTGGGGGACATACTCGGGCAATTCTTCAGGGGGGGCGGCGGCGGAAACGAGACGGGATTCCATAGACGTCCCCAACCCCAGCGCCCGCGCGACGTGCCGGTGGAAATAACCTTGCAAGAGGCATTTCACGGGACTCGACGCTCGATACGCGTGCAGGACGGCGAGGGCGGAACGCGGACTATCGAAGCGCAGATTCCGGCCTGTGTCGACACAGGCTCACGCGTGAAGATGAGTGGCGCAGGACCCAGGACAACCGGGGGCGGCAATTCCGACCTCTATTTGAAGGTGACGATCAAGTCGGATTCGCAGTTCAGTCGCAAGGGGGCTGACCTGACAACTGAGGTCAAGGTTCCTATGCTTGACGCGCTATTGGGTGGCGAGGTCGTGGTGCCGACGGTCGGTGGTTCCGGCGTGGCGCTCCGCATTCCGCCGGAGACGGACAACGGCCAGACGTTTCGCATTGCGGGCAAGGGTATGCCGAAGATGCGAGGAACCGGCGCGGGCGATCTCTTCGTGAAGGTGAGTGTGACACTCCCCAAGGATCTGCAAGAATCCGAACGCGAACTGTTGACACAACTGCGCGGGATGCGCGAGACGGCAGGAGGTACGGAATGAGCTTCCGCAACCCGAGCGATCCGGTCTACTCCATCCGTGTCGCCGCTCGTCTGGTCGGTTTGCACGTGCAGACGCTGCGGTATTACGAACGCAACGGGCTTGTGCAGCCGCAGCGGTCCCGTGGCAATGTTCGCTATTACAGCGACTCCGACGTCGAGCGTATCCAGAAGATCAAGTCGCTCATCGATGAGCTAGGCGTCAATCTTGCCGGCGCGGAGGTCATCATGCGGATGAGCGGGCGCATGGCGGAGATGGAACAGCGCATCCAGGATCTGGAGGGCGCGTTGGAGCGACTGACCGGTGTCAGGGCGCTGGGCGAGGGATCGGCGGACGGTACTCAATCCCAGAGAATCAGTCGCAATGAAAGCGAGGAATCACAGTCATGATGATGCCGGGTCCCTTTACCCAAGGGGCACAAGAAGTGATGAACGTGGCCCAAAAAACAGCTATGGACATGCGCCACAGCCAACTGGACGTCGAACACGTCGTGTATTCCATCCTGCAGCAACCGAACAGTCCTGCTGTCGGGTTGTTGGAACGACTGGATATTAACGTCGGGGCGATGGCGGATCGATTTGAAGGTGTGCTGAATAGCGCGGCTAAGATGACGAGCGGCTCGGCGCAGCTTTACCTGACGCCGCGAATGCAAGGGCTGTTGACAGGCGCAACAATGGTGGCACAGCGGCTTGGCGCAGAGCAAATCGGAACTGAGCATCTGCTGCTTGGAGCGGTTGGCGTGAATAACGGCGATTCCGACACGATTTTTCGCGAGTTCAATTTGACCCAACCCCGGCTGGAAACAGCGCTCAAAGAGGCACAGGGCGGTACATCCGCAGACGATCAAGACGGTGTGCAGGGCAAGGCTGGAGGTTCAAGGTCACGCGCATTGGATACATACACCATTGATCTGACGACGCTGGCCGAAGAGGGCAAGCTGGATCCCGTTATCGGGCGGCAGGTTGAGATTCAGCGGGTCATGCAGATATTGACTCGGCGGACGAAGAACAATCCGGTCATCATTGGCGAGGCAGGCGTTGGGAAGACGGCTATCGCCGAGGGACTGGCACAGCGAATCATTGCCGGAGACGTGCCGGAGTCGTTGAGTCACGCGCGCGTTCACGCGCTCGATATGGGGGCGCTTGTAGCAGGAGCGAAGTTCCGCGGCGAGTTTGAGGAACGTTTGAAGAACGTGCTGAACGACGTGCGAAAAGCACACGGTGACATCGTGCTGTTCATCGATGAGCTGCATACGGTTGTGGGCACAGGTGCTGCGGAGGGCTCCATGGACGCCTCCAACATGCTCAAGCCTGCGCTGTCTCGCGGCGAGCTACAGGCAGTTGGCGCGACGACGCTGGACGAGTACCGCAAGCACATCGAGAAGGACACGGCGCTGGAGCGACGCTTCCAGCCTGTGTATATCGAGGAGCCGTCCGTGGAGGACGCGATCAGGATTCTCCAGGGTGTCGCTCCGCGCTATGAGGCTCACCACAAAGTGACGATCACCCCGGAGGCACTCGAGGCCGCTGTTCGGCTTAGTGCGCGGTACATCACGGACCGGCAGCTGCCGGATAAGGCGATCGACCTCATAGACGAGGCGGGGTCGCGGCTGCGAATCGACGCAGAGTCGTTCACGCCGGAGTTGAAGCAGATGGATCAGCGGATGCGTCAGCTTGAGATCGAGGACGAGGCGGCGTCGCAACGCGAGGATTACGAAGAGGCGGCGCGCATAAAGCAGGAGCGGGCTCAGCTTCAGAACGATTATGAAACGACGCTATCCACATGGAAGCAGGAGAAGAGCATCCGCAACACGGTTGAAGCGGACGACATCGCGACGCTGATTTCCGAGTGGACCGGCGTGCCGGTGAGTCGAATGCTCGAAGAGGAGACGCAGCGGCTGACGCTGATGGAGGGTGAACTGCATCGGCGCGTCATCGGGCAAGAGCAGGCCGTTACTGCGCTGTCCGATGCGATTCGACGAGCGCGCGCAGGGCTGAAAGACCCGGAGCGTCCGATCGGCAGTTTCATCTTCCTGGGGCCGACGGGCGTCGGCAAGACAGAGCTGGCACGGGCGCTGGCACAGTTCCTCTTCGGCGACGAGGAGGCGATGATCCGGCTCGATATGTCGGAATACGGTGAGCGCCATGAGGTATCGCGGCTTGTGGGCGCGCCGCCCGGGTACATCGGGTACGACGACGGCGGCCAGTTGACGGAACTGGTGCGTCGGCGACCGTATCGGGTAATCCTTTTTGATGAGATCGAGAAGGCGCATCCGGACGTATTCAACATGTTCCTCCAGATACTGGAGGACGGACGACTGACGGACGGGCATGGCAGGACGGTGGACTTCCGCAATACGGTCATCATCATGACCTCCAACCTGGGCACGGAGATCCTTCAGAGGGAGAGCATCGGGCTATTGCGGCCGGCGGCCGGGGCGCAGGCGTTCCAGGACTTGCAGCGTTCCGTTGACCAGGCGTTGAAGAAGGCATTCAGGCCGGAGTTCATCAACCGTATCGACGAGATTATCGTGTTCGAGCCGCTGAGCCAGGAGCAGATCCTACAGATTGTGGACTTGATGGTGGCTGAGGTGCAGGAGCGCCTTGACGAGAAGAGCCTGCGGATCAGGCTGACGGACGCGGCACGCGAGTGGCTCGCAAAGGTGGGGTTCGACCCCTCGTTCGGGGCAAGGCCGTTGAGGCGAGCCGTGCAGCGGCACATGGAGAACGTGCTGGCGCGGGAGATTCTTGAGGGCCGTTTCTCCGAGGGTGACGACATCACGGTGGATGTCGGCGACGAGGAGTTGACGTTCACGAAGGTTACGGCGGCGGTTGAGGCGGTAGAGCCCGTAGCGGTGCAGGCGTAATGACTGATTATCCACTGAAGGAGGGGTTTGTCTCCGTCGAGGGGATGCGCCTGCAGTACGTAGAGGCGGGGCCGAATGATGGGCCGCCACTGGTGTTCCTGCACGGAATCGGCGGGGGCATCGAGGACTGGTGGGCGAACCTGGGGTATTTCGGCGAGCAGGGGTATCGGGTTCTGGCGCCGAGTTCCCCGGGGCACGGCACGTCCGATTATCCGCATGACAACTGGAATCCGTCCGAAAGCGGCAACACAATCATGGCCCTGATGGACGCGTGGGGAATCGAAAGGGCTCCTCTGATCGGGCACTCTGCAGGCGGAATAACGGCGATGTTGGCTGCGCTTGAGCACCCGGATCGGGTTCAGGGTCTTGTGCTTGCCGCTCCGGGCGGACTCACACGCAAGGTTGGGTGGCCATTGCGGCTGGTGACGATCCCATTGCTGGGAGAAATGCTGTGGCAGCCGCGGTTACTGTCCGGGCATCGGGCGAGCAAGACCATATTTGCAGACGAAGAACTGGTGAATCGCACAATCATGGATGAGTGGGTATCCCGGCACCGGGGTTCGCAACAACGTAAGGCGTTTTTCGCGCTGTTGCGGGAGGGGCTCACCCTGCAAGGGCTCAAGCATAAGTACGATCTGCGGGGCCGCGTACGCGGCATTCACTGTCCGACGCTGATTCTCTGGGGGCGAGAGGATATTATCGTGCCGCCGCCGGAGAGGCAGGAGAAACACCTGGTGTCATGGCCGGAGGCGGAGTTCATGGAGCTATCCCCGTCCGGGCACTGGCCGCAAGTAGAGCAGGCGACGGTGTTCAACCGGGAAGCAGCGGGGTTCCTAGAGAGGGTGGCGACGATAGCAGAGGCGTAGATTCCGAGTCAGCGCGGGAAGTCTACACGGTGCGCGGGAATGAACGTTAGTGGTATGGGGATGGCAGGTTGAGGCAAGCGCGTGCCGTGCTTGCAAGGTCTGTCGAACGCGCCAAACCACGCTGAATCGGCACTTAATTCATGGTCGGCGCGGGCATATAATCGGCGTATCCAGTCATGTTTGCGCACCTGCATACACATTCAGAGTTCAGCCTGCTGGATGGCTTGTGCCGCATTCCCGACCTCGTTGGACACGCACGCGAGCTTGGATTTGAGTCCCTTGCCCTGACCGACCACGGAAGCCTGTACGGAATCGTCGATTTCTATCGGGAGGCACAAGAGGCCGGCATCAAGCCGATCATCGGCGTTGAGGGGTACGTGGCGCCGGGAAGCAGGACGGACCGAACCCCGGGCAATAATCAGCCGTATCATCTCGTCCTGTTGGCCAAGAACGATGAGGGCTATCACAACCTGCTGCGGCTGGTCAGCATCGGCCATCTCGAGGGTTTTTACTATCGGCCGCGTATGGACCGCGAGGTGCTGGAGCAGTACGGCGCAGGGATCATCGCTCTTTCCGCGTGCATGGCGGGCGAGGTGCCGCGGGCGCTGACGGAGGGCCGCCTTGACGATGCGCGAGAGGCGGCGCTGTGGCACAAGAAGACGTTTGACGGGTATTACATAGAGATTCAACGGCACCCGGGCATTCCGGAACTGGATCGGCTTAACACTGCCCTGCTTGAGCTTGCTCGGGAACTGGACATTCCTATCGTTGCGACGAACGATCTTCATTACACGCGACGCAAGGACGCGGAGGCGCAGGACGTCTTGCTGTGCATCCAGACGAACTCCACGGTCGATGAGCCAGGCCGGATGCGCATGAACGACGACGAGTTCTACCTGAAGTCCGAGACGGAGATGCGGGAGTTGTTCGCCGATCTGCCGGAGGCGATTGAGAATGCGGGGCGGATCGCGGACGAGTGCAACCTGGAGTTGGAATTCAATCGCTTGTTGCTGCCGCAGATCGAACTGCCAGACGGCCTTTCGTCATATGAATACCTTGAGCGGCTTTGTTACGAGGGTTTCGAGCAGCGGTACGCGGAATACGCGGACTCTCAAGGAGCGCGCGAGCGCGTGGCATATGAGCTGGACGTGATCCGGCAGATGGACTTCGCCGACTACTTTCTCGTCGTGTGGGACCTGGTGGCGTATGCGCGCAAGCAGGGGATTCTGGTTGGAGTGCGTGGGAGCGCGGCGGCAAGCGCGGTGCTGTATTGCCTCTACATCACGAATATCGAACCATTGAGATACGATCTTGTCTTTGAGCGGTTCCTGAACCTTGAGCGCAAGGAGATGCCGGATATCGACCTTGATATCGAGGACGGGCGTCGGGATGAGCTGATTGACTATGTGACGCGACGTTACGGACAAGATCGCGTGGCGCAGATCATAACGTTTGGGACGTTTGGAGCGCGTGCGGGGATCCGTGACGTTGGACGGGCAATGGGGATGCCGTTCGGCGAGGTCGACCAGGTGGCGCGGTTGCTGCCGGCGGGGGCGCACCCGTCATCGTTGCAGGATTCACTGGATCGGCTCCCCCAGTTCCGGGACGCCTATGACCGCGATGAGCAGGTTCAGAAGCTGGTCACGACGGCGATGCAGCTGGAGGGGATTTCCCGAAACGCTAGCACACACGCGGCCGGGGTGGTGATTTCACGAGAGCCGCTGGTCAACGTGGTACCACTCCAGCGGCCAGTGAAGAGCGCGGGATCGGATGACGACGGCGTGCCGATGACGCAGTGGGACATGCACCGCGTGGCGGAGGCGGGGCTTCTCAAGCTGGACCTGCTGGGTCTAACGAACCTGACGACGCTGGCACGGACACGCGATCTCATTGAACAACGGCACGGCAAGCGCATCGACATCGACACTATTCCGCTCGACGATTCGAAGACCTTTGACCTGCTGTCTTCGGGCAAAACGATGGGGCTGTTCCAGCTTGAGGGACAGGGGATGACGCGATGGATTCAGAGGCTGCAGCCGCGGTCGCTGAACGAGGTCTCGGCGATGATCGCGCTCTACCGGCCAGGGCCGATGGAGCACATACCGCGCTATATCGACAGCAAGAAGGGGGAGATTTCCGCCACATTCCCGCACGACGACCTCAGGGATATCTTGCATGAGACATACGGTGTCATCGTGTACCAGGACCAGGTGCTGCAGATTGCGCAGAAGTTTGCCGGGTACAGCCTTGGGCAGGCGGATATCGTTCGCAAGGCGATGGGCAAGAAGGTGCGGGAGATCATGGAGGCTGAGGAGCAAGGGTTCCTCACCGGGTCGCTCAATCAAGGTTATTCGGAGCACGACGCACGGGAAATCTTCAGACTGATCGAGCCATTTGCCGGGTATGCGTTCAACAAGGCGCACAGCGTGAGCTATGCCTACATTGCCTACCAGACGGCGTATTTCAAGGCGAATTATCCGCGCGAATACATGGCGTCACTGCTGAACGCGCATCTGGGTTCGCAGGATCGTGCGGGGTCAGACGCAGAGGAATGCCGCGCCCTGGGACTTACGGTCACGCCACCGAGTGTGAACACAAGCACGGAAGAGTTTTCCATCGAAGACCTCCAGGACCCGAATGACGAGTCGCCGACGGACGATGCTGTGATCCGCGTGGGGCTATCGGCCATCAAGAACGTGGGATACGGGGCGGCACAGGCGCTGGTGAAGGAGCGCAAGGCAAACGGGACATTCAAGGACCTGGGGGACTTCATCAGTCGCGCGGATCTCACGTCTCTGAACCGGCGGGGGCTGGAGAACCTGGTCAAGGCCGGAGCGATGGACGAGCTTGGCGACCGGGCGACGCTCCTGGCGAACGTCGAACGGATACTGTCGTCCGCGGCACATGAGCAGCGCCAACGGAACTCATCGCAGTCCAGCATGTTCGATGCGTTGGCGGGCGACCCCGCCCTGGAAATGCCAACCATTGAGTTGGCAGCGGCGGAGGCGGTGTCCGACGCAGAGAAAGGCGTGTGGGAGAAGGAGTTGATGGGCATCCACTTCTCCAACGATCCGTACCCGGTATTGCGGGCGGCAGGCGTGGGGGCGGACGTCACGCCGTGCGGGGATGTCTCGGCTGAGATGGAGAGAGATAAGATAACGGTCGCCGGAAACATCACATCCGTGCGCACGTTTATGGTGCGTGGGGAAAGCGCGGCGTCAATCGAGTTGAACGATCAGTCCGGCTCAGTCGCTGTGACGGTGTGGCCGGACGTGTACGGCAAGTCCATGGAGACATGGCAGATCAATACACCAGTGCGTGTGACGGGTTCCGTGCGTGTGCGGGAGGAAGAGCCGTCTGTCGATTGCCGCCAGTACGAGGTGCTGGTAGACAACGGGACGACGCAGGGATCTGCGCCCTCCCGCTCTCGTGCTTCAAATGGTCGCAACGGACACTCGTCCGAGCAGACCGTCAATGCTGAGAACGCGGATGGCGCCGTGGCGGTGGCTGAGCCGCCTGTAGAGGTCGCGCCTCCTAACCAGGCTGAGGCCGAGCCGGTTGAGGCGCCTGGTCCCACCGTTGATGCGGTTGAGACTCTTGAGCACACCGCTAAGAACGCTCCTGCAGCGAAGACAGAAGACGACAATGCGAAAGCCAAGCCGGACGCGTCGAATGGGGCAGTTACGAACGCGCCGCCACAGGCAAGCGGCACATCGGCCTCAACAAATGGGTCCGGTGACGGCACGGCACGGCGGGTTTTGATCTCCGTGATGATGCACGAGACGGCGGACGAAGAGGCCGACGTGGATCAGCTGAACCAGGTGGTGCAGGCATTGAGAAGCCACCCCGGAGAGAGTCCCGTTCAGTTGGTGATTATGCAGCAGGGCGAGCAGTCGGTGATGACGATGCCATTCCAGACGGCGCACTCACAGGAACTAGAAACCGAGATTGCGGGCATTCTGGGCGGCAGTTATCTGACGGTTCAGCCGCTGCTGATGTAGACAGTTTCGCCCCAGCCTTTCTCCGCTCCTGTAGTCTTGCTATATGGATTGGACACACCTGACGACGACCCCTGACCAGTTGAGCGCGGAGCTTCTTGTGCAAGCGCTGCTGGAAGAGGGTATCGAGGCCCTCGTCAACCAGGGAGATACAAGCAGTTTCTTGGGCGTGCTGGGGCAGCCGTGCCGGGTGATGGTGCGGGCGGACTCGTGGGCGGAGGCGACGGGATTCCTGGAGAAGTGGGAGTAGGCAGTGCCTACTGCCGGGGTTCGCGGTCAAGGAAGGTTGGCCTTTTCCCTGGCATTCCGCGTTCCGGCATTGGTGGCGGGTAGCGCCGGAGTGACCGAGTGTCACCCCAACCTCGGCCCTCCTCCATCAAGGGGGAGGTTTTTTGTCGGTTCGCGGTTATGGATGGTTGGCCCTTTTTGTCGGCATTCCGCGTTCCGCATAGGCGGCGGATGGTGGGCGCTGGATTCCCGCTTTCGCGGGAATGACGGGAAGCGCTGGGTTAGGAGTTCCAGGGGCCTACAATATCCTCGGTGCGCCAGCCTCCATATAGGTCGCCGTGAACCTCAGCGACCTGAAGGTCATCGACGTATGCGGCGTCAAGCTTCCAGGTATAGAAGGCCATGTACTCCTTGATGGACTCGTACTCGTCCTTGGGATTCACGTAGCTCCAGATTGCCGTTTCAGCGTGTCGGTCCCCGACACGGACGCCCCAGTAATTGGCGGCGCCTTTGAAGGGTCAAGTGGAGGTGCGGTCTTCTGACACCAGGAATTCCTTCTTCACATCCTCGGGCGGGAAGTAGTAGACAGGCGGCATGTCCTTTTCAACGATGCGGACACCGCGCGTGGTTTCCGCAAGGACTTCTCCGTTGAACTCAACGCGGAGTCGGCGATTTACCGGCTGCACGGGTCCGGGAGACGGCGGGTAATCGGCTGCTGATTCACGGTCGGCGGTTGCCATTGGATTACTCCTTTTGGATCCAAGTGTATGGGGGGATTGTACGCCTTTTGCAGGGGAGTTGTCGGGTTAGCGGCGGGCGAATTGGCGCTCAAGTTGGGCGGAACTGAGATGGACCATGGTGGGGCGGCCATGGGGACAGAGGCGAGGAAAGTTCGCGTCGCGAAATAGGGTGATCAGGGACTCCATTTCAGAAAGGGAGAGGGTTTGTCCGGCACGGACGGTGGAGTGACAGGCGATGGTGGCTGCGATGCGTCTTTCCCGCATATCCACGGCGTCTGCGCCGGACGCGATTATGCTGTCCGAGGCGTCAGAATCTTTTCGGGCGATGGAGTCGGATGACCCGGCTGATTCGGCCTCCGGGGTGAGGCCTGAGTCGTCGATTTCGCCGCCGGAACGCTCGTCGAGGACTTCAAGAAAGGCCTGCGGGGCCTCTGATTCTTTGAGGGCGGCGGGCATGGCACGGAGGAGGATGGCGTCGTCACCGAATGATTCCCACTCGAAGCCGTATGAGGACAGAAGATCACTTAGCGGGGAGATGGATTCCAATTGGCGGGACGTAAGTTGGACGGTGGCGGGCGTGAGAAGCCCCTGTGATGTTGCGGGGCGTGTCCGACGTTCGGCGAGAATCTGTTCAAATACGACGCGCTCATGTGACGCGTGCTGGTCGATTAGGTACATGCCATCCGGGCCTTCAGCAACGATGTAGGTAAGGCCAACCTGGCCGACAGGGCGGAGTGAGAATTGGGTGGGCGGGGGATCGGATGGATTCCGGCCTTCGCCGGAATGACGAAGGTCTTGGGAATGACGGGTATCAAAGAGCGGTGGGGCTTCGAGCTGGACTTCTGCGTCGACGGGGGCGTTGGGGATTGGGGGGGCGTTTCCCTGACCGCCGGTGGTGGGGGCGGCGACGATGCCGTGTGCGGCGAGGGTACGGCGAATGGCGCGCTGGATGGTTGCGATGACCTCGCCCTCGCGGCGGAGACGCACCTCGGCCTTGGTGGGGTGAACATTAACGTCGATCTCATCGGGCGGGACGGTGAGAAAGAGAACAACAAGAGGGTAGCGGCCTCTCTGAATGAGGTCTCGGTAGGCGTCGGCAATGGCGTAATAAAGGATGCGGGCCTCAACGAGGCGTCCGTTGACGAAGAGAATCTGGCCGGCGCGGCGCGGGCGCGTTGTTCCGGGTTCGCTGGCGTAGCCGCTCACGGTTGTGCCGCCCATCGTGGTGGACTGGATGGGCAGCATGCCGGATGCGGTGTCCGGGCCCCACATCTCGAGAAGGACATGAGAGGCGTCGCCGCTGCCGGGGGAATGAAAGGCGAGTCTGCCATCGACGATGACGCGCAGGGCAACATCAGGATGCGCGAGGGCGTATTGGGTGAGGACGGTCACGCAGCGCGTGGCCTCTGCCGCCGCTGAGCGGAGGAATGAGAGTCGGGCGGGAACGTTTTTGAATAGGTCGCGGACATAGACGGTGGTGCCTAGCGGGGCGCCCTGCCTGCCCCGCTCGACGATCTCGTTGTCTGCCGTAATCACGTAATGTCCGCCCTCCGAGTCCGAAGTACGGGAGACGATTGTCATGCGGGCGACAGCGGCGATGGAAGCGAGGGCCTCACCGCGAAAGCCGAGTGTGCCGATGCGCTCGAGGTCCCGAACGCTTCGCAGCTTGGACGTGGCGTGGCGCATGACGGCGAGCTCGAGTTCGTCCTCCGGGATGCCCGAGGCGTCGTCCGTGACGCGGATGAGGTCGAGACCCCCGCGGGCGATTTCAACTTCGATCTGTCCCGCGCCGGCGTCGATGGCGTTTTCGACCAGCTCCTTGACGACGGACGCCGGGCGTTCGATGACCTCGCCGGCGGCAATCTTGGACGCGACATCTCGATCAAGGAGCTCGATTGGCATGTCAGTCTTCCCTCGCGCCGTTCCTGCCCTGCTCCGCCAGGCGTTGCAAGTCATAGAGCTTGGCGAGGGCTTCAAGGGGCGTCATCTGATCAGGGGACAATCCGAGGACTGCGTCGCGGATCTCGCCGTCGGCTCGTGAGTCGGCGGCCTGGGCTGGCTGTAGCGCAAAGAGCGCGGGTTGGGAAGCGTTGGGAGCGGCTGCCGTGTTCCCGCTTTCGAGTTGGCTCAGAACTTCCTGAGCGCGGGCAACGACATCTCGCGGCAGCCCGGCAAGTTGGGCGACGTGAACGCCATACGAACGGTCTGCGCCGCCTGGGACGACCTGCCGCAGGAAAACGACCTTCCCTTCTTCCTCGGAGACGAGGACGTGGAGGTTGAATGCACGCGGGAGCGTGTCGCCGAGTTCAACGAGTTCATGGTAGTGGGTGGCGAACGCAGTGCGCGCGGACAGGCGGGGGTGGTTGTGGATATGCTCTACGACGGCCCACGCGATGGAGAGGCCGTCATACGTGCTGGTTCCCCTGCCCGTTTCGTCAAGGATGATGAGCGAGCGGTCGGTAGCCTGGTGGAGGATGGCGGCGGTTTCGATCATCTCGACCATAAAGGTTGACCGTCCGGTTGAGATGTCATCGTGGAGGCCGGCACGGGTGAATATGCGGTCGACGAGGCCGACGCGAGCAGTTGCCGCAGGGACAAATGAGCCGATCTGTGCCATTAGGGCGATGAGGGCGATTTGGCGGAGATAGGTGGACTTACCAGCCATGTTGGGGCCGGTGATGATCGCGATGGGCCGGTCTTCCATGAGTGAGATGTCGTTCGGAACGAACGGTTCGTCAAGGACTTCCTCCACGACGGGATGACGGGCTGACGTGGCCTCCAAGTCTCGGGAGTCGTCGATCTCCGGGCGGGTTAGGCGAAGGCGGACGGCGTTCTCGGCGAACGCTGCAAGGACATCGAGGCGGGCGACGGCGCGGGCTGTGGCCAAGATGGGCTCGCCGTGCTCCACTATCTGGCTGCAGACCTGCCGGAATATGGCGGATTCAAGTTCCTCCGCGCGCTGCTGGGCCTCGGATATCTGAACCTCAAGCTCCTTGAGTCGTCCGGTGAAATAGCGTTCGCCGCCCGCGACGGTCTGCTTGCGGATGTAGTGTTCAGGCACGCGCGAGAGGTGGGTGCGCGTGACCTCGATGTAGTAGCCAAAGACGCGAGTGTAGCCGACCTTGAGTGTTGGGATGCCAGTTGCTTCGCGTTCCTCGGTTTCGAGGGCTGCGACGGCAACTCGGGCGTCGGTGGATATGGCGCGCAGGTCCTCAAGTTCTTGCGAGAATCCCTTGCGGACAACGCCGCCCGCGGAGAGGGTTGCGCCGGGCTCGTCAGCGATGGCCTCGTTCAGCAGCTTACGCATTTCGTCGTGCGTTTCGATGTCGTTGAGAGCCCACGCGAGAGGGCTCACGGTCTCATCGACCTGTTGAATCTCAGGCAGTGGGGCGGTGTTGAGCACGGAGTGGATTCCCGCGACGGCTTCAAGGCCGCGGCGGACGGCGACAACATCACGAGGTGCCGCAGAGCCAGAGCGAATGAAGTTGATGAGGCGCTCAAGGTCAGAGAGTCCGTGCATGGCGGTGCGGAGTCGTGAACGGAGCATCGGGTCCTGAACGAGGGCCTCAACGTTGTCGTGGCGTTCGACTATGGAATCGCGGGTGAGGAGGGGGCGTCCGAGCCATTGGCGAAGGAGGCGGCGTCCCATGGGGGTCTGGGTGGTATCAAGGAGATCAAGCAACCCGCCTTCTCGTGTGCCGGAGCTGCCCTCAAAGAGTTCAAGGGTGCGGACGGTCTGCGCATCAAGGACCATCGTCTCCGCCGATTGACGGGTAGAAAGGGATTGTATCTGTGTGAGCGCGCCACGCTGGGTTTCCTGCAGGTAGGCAAGTACGGCGCCCGCCGCCGAGATTGCCAGGGGGAGGTTGTCACATCCGTACGGTTCCAGAGAGCGGACGCCGAAGTGCTTAAGCAGACGTTGGCGGGCATCGTGTTCGTCAAAGTTTGAGGCGTCTTCGTAGACAACGGCGGTGCCATTCAGGATGGGAGGCGCATCACTGTTTTCTGGGACGATCAGCTCCGCCGGAGCCAGCGCGGTGAGTTCGGTTTGCAGGTCATCGATGGAGACCTCGAGGGTAACGAATTCAGAGGTGGAGATGTCGGCATAGGAAAGGCCGGCGCGTTGGCCGTCAATGACCACGGCGGCCAGGAAATTGTTGGCGCTTTCGGGAAGGAGGTCGTGCTGGAGGACGGTGCCGGGCGTGACGACGCGGATTATCTCGCGGTCGAGGATGCCCTTCGCGGTTTTGGGGTCGCCGAACTGCTCACAGACGGCGACGCGGTGACCTTTTTCAAGCAGGCGGGCAAGTGAGGCATCGAGCGAATGGGTGGGCACGCCGGCGAGGGGGACACGGTGGCCGCGCCCAAGTTCCTTGGACGTGAGGGCGATGCCGAGGTCACGCGACACGATTTCAGCGTCTTCGCCGAACGTCTCGTAGAAATCGCCGAGTCGAAAGAGCAGGATTCCGTCGGGAAATTCGGCCTTGATCCGCTCGTATTGCTTCTTGAGGGGAGAACCCCTTGTTGTCATCGACCGACCCCAGCCTGAATGCAGTCTGTCACGCCGCCCACCCCGTTGGGTCATTGTATAGCGGAGGGGTGCGGCGAATATACAGTTGGCGCTCGCGACGGTAGGATTCGATGATATGAGAGGACGAGGTTCGACTGTAGGCGCCGAACAGGGCGTGCCGGCGGGGCAGCGCGTCTATACGCGTGCTTTCATCCTGCTGTTCCTGATGGAGTTCACGATTTTCGTGACCTTCTACATGCTGTTGCCGACGGTACCCCTGTATATCAAGGATCTGGGCGGCACGAATTCAACAGTTGGCTTGGTCATCGGGATTGCCGGGCCGATAGCTGCCTTCGGAGTGCCACTGTACGGGCTGGGTGTGGATCGTTGGAGTCGCAAGGGCATGGCGATTCTCGGCCTGGCGATCAACGTGGTCGGCGCACTGATCATGATCTTCGTCGTGTCGCCACTGATGATGCTGCTTCCGACGATCCTGCGCCGTGTGGGGTCCGGGGCCACGGGGGCTGCGACGCGGACGCTGATCCTGGACATCGCGCCGCCCAGCAGGCGCGGCGAGGCGATGACGAACTTCGCCACGTCACACAACATCGCCATCGCGTTCGGGCCCGCGATGGGGCTGTGGATCTACAACGATTTCGGTTCTACGCAGCTGTTCATTGCGTGTGCGGCGCTAATGACGGGGGCGACATTATTCCTTTTCCCTGTCAAAGCCGTGCCGCAGGGAGAGGGCGCCAGGGGACGACCTCAGTCCAGTTCGCTCCCAGAGGGAGATGTAGAGCGGCGCAAGGATACGTGGGTGGACAGGCTGATTGTGCCGGAGGCGCTGGTGCCGGGAATCACGGTGCTGCTACTCTCCGCAGCCTATCTGGCCACCACAACATTTGTCTCCATCCTCGGAGAGACGAGGGAGGTGCCAAATTACGAATGGTTCTTCGTGCTGTACGCGGTCGTGGTTATTTCGGGTCGGCTCCTGACAGGTCGGGTTTCAGATACGTACGGCCGGGCGATCATCCTCTTGCCGTCGCTGGCCCTCACGGTGGCGTGCATGATTACCCTGGCATTCACCTATTCGACCATCGGATTCCTTGCCGCGGCGTTCATGCTGGGGCTTGGGTTTGGGACGGGGCAGCCGATGTTGCAGGCTGTCGCAGCCGACTGGACACCGCCGGAGAAATATGGACGGGCGATGGCGATGATGATGGGCGGGTTTTCGTTCGGCTCCGCAGCCGGAACCGTATTCGTTGGCGAGGTGAGCGAGCGGCTGGACTTCACGGCGGCGTTCCTCGGACTCGCGTTGACGGCGGGTGTGGCGCTGGTTATCGCGTGGTGGGGGTTCCGACGGCGGCGGATTCCGTTGTTGGTCATGCCGGAGCGTAGCGCCGCGTAAGAGAACGGATGCCGAATAGGTGGCGTGGGCGCTACAATCTGAGGACAGGGCGGCGTGATGGTATGTGAGACGCGCGCCCAGCAATAAAGCACACCGGAGGACAACGGACGATGGGCGTAGATTTCGTAAGCAACGAGGAAACCATCCAGGCGGCGCGGAAGAACCTCGACCAGGCAGGGTGGGATTACCTGGTGGGCGGTTCGGAGTCGGAGACGACGATGCGTCGCAACCGCGCAGCATTCGACCGAGTCGCGTTCCGCCCGCGTGTCTTGCGGGATGTGTCGGAGATGGATCCGTCCACCGAATTCCTCGGACACACGATGAGAATGCCGGTTATGCTG
Source organism: Dehalococcoidia bacterium (assembly GCA_965207115.1). GTDB lineage: Bacteria > Chloroflexota > Dehalococcoidia > UBA6926 > UBA6926 > VXMO01. Next base: position 1,224,106 of record CBDBLR010000003.1, read on the forward strand.
GCCCCGGTTGGCGGGATGCAGCGGCTGCACCCGGAAGGGGCGGGGTTGTCCGCAAAGGCGGCGGCGGAATTCGGGACCATTCAGACGGTGAGTTCCGTTACCGAGCCCGGTCTTGAGGGGACGATGGAGGCCGCTGACGGCCCCAAGCTATTCCAGATGTATATCCAAGGCGACTGGGAGTGGATCGAGGGCATGGCACCGCGCATCAAGGCGGCGGGGTACCACGCATTCGTCCTGACTGTGGACAACGCCCGGTACAGTCGGCGCGAGCGGCCGATTGTTGGACGCTCAACGCCGGCGAATCTCTCCAGCCAGCGCGTCTCACCCGGCTCCAAAGTGACGTGGGAGTTGGCTGAGAGGATCCGCGACCTGATGGGACTTCCGTTCGCGGTGAAGGGCATCCAGACTGCGGAGGACGCGGAGATGGCCGTTGAGCGGGGTTTCGAGATCATCTGGGTCTCAAACCACGGTGGACGCCAGATCGATCACGCGCTCGGTAGTCTCGACACATTGCCGGAAATTGCCAAGGCCGTGGATGGTCGCGCCAAGATCGTGTTGGACGGCGGGATTGTCCGCGGAAGCGACGTTGTGAAGGCGCTCGCGTTGGGTGCGGACTGCGTCGCGGTTGGCAAGCTGCAGGGGTGGGGCCTGGCGGCAGGCGGCGTGGACGGCATTGTTCGTGCGCTCGAAATCATGGAAGACGAGATGCTGAGCGCGATGGCGCTAATCGGAACGTCCAAGATTGATCAGCTTGACAGCTCCTATGTCACGGAGGGGTACACGGTTACGTCGCCGCACGAGATGAGCGCGTGGGTGAACATGCCGGACAGCCGGATGATGTAGGGGGCGAATTCAGCCTCCCGCTTTCGGGGGAATGACTAGGGTTGGGTCTACCAGTCGCCGAGGGTGGCTTTGAAACAGCGGTCCTGGTGATCGTTGACCATGCCGGTGGCTTGCATGTGGGCGTAGCAGACAGTTGATCCTACGAATTTGAAGCCGCGAGCCTTGAGGTCCTTTGCCAGGGCGTCCGACTCAGGTGATGTTGCAGGAACGTCCTCCCAACCGAGAATCGGTTTGGGGCTACGGAGCGTTTTGTAGTTGGTGAACTGCCAGATGTAGCGATCGAATGAGCCGAATTCTTTTTGGATCTCGATGAATCGCTGAGCGTTCGTGATTGCGCCGAGAATCTTGAGCCGGTTTCGAACGATGCCCTTGTCCTCAAGTAGGCGCGCGACATCATCGTCGTCAAATTGAGCGACTTTCTGAACATCGAAGTCGGCGAACGCCATTCGGAAAGCGTCCCTTTTGTTTAGGATGGTGCGCCATGAGAGGCCGGCCTGAAATCCCTCAAGGATCAGGAATTCAAAGAGCTTGCCATCATCATGGAGAGGAGTGCCCCACTCCTCGTCGTGGTAGGTAATCATCTGCGGGCTGGAGTCCACATCCGGCCAGCATCTGATGAGTTCTGTTGAGTCAGTCATTCCTACTCAAGAACCTTGATGATGACGTTATAGCGGGGCATGGAGCAGGCGTTGGGGAGGGCTTCAAAGGAGACCACTTCTGCGCTGCGCCATGTCTGGTTGGGATCCTCGGCAGTGATGACGATGCCGGGAGCGGGCTCGAGGGGTTCTTCATCATGGATGTGAATGCCTAGAGGTCGACCGTCGTCATGGGCACGGAGGTACCATGCTGCGGCAGTGGCGACCATGCCGATTAGACGGCGGTGAGGCGAATGCGGCCACTGGCGTTGCCGAAAGCGCCGCCCTGATAGAGGCGCTCATCCGCGCCATCGACCCGGAGCGGCCATGTGGGGCCAGTGAGTTGGGATTCCAGCACTTCGGCGTTGATGCCAGCGTAGTTGGGAATATTCGCGGCGATCTCAGCAAGGATTGCGTCAGAATTGTCGTAACCGAAACTCGCTGCGCTGAGGTGACGGGCGATTTCAGCCGGGGCACGCCAGACTGGCTGGGCATCACCGGCGGCGTCCTTGATGGCACGGACGCGCTGGACGCGGCGCTCGGCGTTCGTATAAGTGCCCTCGCGTTCGACAGCGGCTGCGGCAGGAATCATCACGTTGGCCAGCGTGGCAAGTTCATCATCGATGACAAGGCCCTGCACCACGAGGAACTCGAGGCGGCCAAGCGCGGCGAGCAGCCGTGCGCGGCCGTTTTCGCTCATGTCCTCCGGGATGCCCCCGGTCCAATAAAGGGCTGTGACGGCGCCGGATTCGATAGCGTCAATGATTTCGTCGAGCGTGCCAGCATCTGCGCCAAGCACGTCACTGACTCCCTGAACGTTGCCGCCACCGGGTCGCAGGACATGTAGACCGCCACCCTGGCTGCTGGTGACGTTGCCCGTCACCGCGGCGACCGAGGCGATCAGCGTAGTCAGGCCGGGCGCGTCATTTTCGCTCGCGCCATAGATGAGAGCAGCGGGTGCAGATGTGCCGATGATGCGGGCTGCCCAGCGGAGATCATCAGCGGAGACGCCCGCCTGAGCCGCTGCATCCTCAACGGTCGTGCCTTCAAGGCTCTCCGACAAGTCTGAGAGGCCGTCGATTGACTCTTCGACGAATTCATCGTGGACAAGATTGGCGTCCAGCAGCGCTCGGAGGATGCCACGCAAGACGGCAGGCTCCGTTCCTTCGGCGCTGGTGAGCCATCGCTCAGAGGCTCGGCCAAGCTCCGGGTGGGCATTGGGGCCGATGCCGATGAGGGTGGCGTCGTTGTAATTGACAGCCTTGTGGACCTGGTAGGCCGCGACGGGATGCGTGAGTTCTATATCTGAACCGATCACAAGAACGGCGCGGGCCTTAGCAATATCCCGAATGGGGTTTGCGTTGGCAGCGCTGCCGAACATGGCGGCGAGTTCCCTGCCCGACTGAATCGGCGCGGACGACGCCATGGCAACACGCTCGGTCTGCAGTACCTCACGAGCGAGGCGACTGAGTGCCCAGGTGTCTTCATTGGCAACGCGAGGAGAGATCACGACGGCAGCGGAACCGCCGGCATGGCCGCGGAGGCCTTCTGCAGCAGCAGCTATCGCATCGTCCCAGGACGCTTCACCGAGCGCTTCATTCGCATCCCGAATCATGGCGCTGATGAGGCGGGCCTCGTTGTTGGACTCATTGGCGAGTTCGAACTTGCCATGGATGCAGCCAAACCCACCGTTTGCGCCGCCATTAATGTCGGGGGTCACGCGCAACAGGCGACCATCCTTGAGTTCCGCCGTCACCTGGCAGCCAATCTCACACTCCGTGCAGACGGTTGTGACGTTTGTATCCGGCAGGCCGGCCCACTTGTTGTCCTTTTCCGTGAGCGCGCCCACGGGGCACACATCCACGCACGCGCCGCAGAATGTGCAGCCGGTCAGCGGGTCAGAGAGAGGAACATCATTCGGCGTGCCGGGGAGGATGCGGTCGCCCCGATCGACCATTGAGATGGCCTCCGCGCCGATGATCTCATCACAGACACGGACGCACCGCGCGCACGAGATGCAGAGGTTGTAGTCGCGATCAATGTGCGGATCTTCGGTGCGGATGGGCAGTTCACGGTAGTTGTATGGGAGCAGCTGCTCCGTGACGCCGACGATCTCGACGGTGGCCTGCAGTTCGCACCGCTGGTTCTGCGGGCAGACTACGCACCGGTCTGTCACGGAGACGTTACGCAGGCAGATATCGTTGGGGCCACAGTGGACGATGCGGTCACAGGTCAGGCATCCGTGCGGGTGTTCCGACATTAGAAGGTTGAGCACGGACTGGCGTAGCTCAACGGTGTCGTCGGAGTTGGTGCGATAGGCGGCGTCCGGCATGGCGGGGGCGACACACGCTGCGGCAAAGCCGGGACGGTCAACCTGCTCAACCATGCACATCCGGCAGGCGCCATAAGCCTTGAGTCGTTCGTCGTAGCAGAGGGTGGGGATGTAGATACCGGCCTGCGCGGCGGCCTCGAGGATGGTAGACCCCGCCGGGGCAGTTACCTGCCGCCCGTCAATCGTGATGGTGATTGTGTTAGCGGGGGCTGCCTGCGTCACGTCCGAAACCTCCCTAGCGCTCGTGTATTCATGTGCAGCGGATACTGCTTTGCATGACTGCGTTCAGCGTATCGCAGAGGGTTGGCGTACTCAAGTTTGGCGGCGGTTCAGTGGGCGGCGTAGACGCCCCTGCCCTCATCGGCCTGGGGTTCGGTCTCGCCGGGCGGGCGAAGGGGTAGGTTCGGGCGGCTAGCGGCCGCGAATAGGAAGGCTCCTGCTGTCGTAACAAATGCCATGAGGATGAATGCGGGTGAGTAGGACTCATAGAGGTCGAAGGATGCGCCCGCGATCAGCGGGCCCATCATGGTGCCCAGCTGGACGACCATCGATGAGAAACCCATGATTGTCGCGAATTGTGCCCGACCAAAATAGTCTGCCCGGATTGCGGTCATGAGCGGCCCGCGGAATCCCCAAGACATTCCATGAACGACGGCAAACGCAACAAGCATCACAAATGAATCGGCAAGGATGAGAAGGATAAGGGCGGCGGTGTGCCCAACCATGCAGGTGACGATGATCGTTCGCATGGGGATTTTCTCGGCCAGGAATCCGGTAATGAGCTGCGATCCTATCATGACCGTCGTCAAGATCGTGTAGATAAATGCGCCCGTCGCCTCAGTGAGCCCGACATCTTGTTCGACATAGCGGAGGAATTGCGAGTTGATGGCTGACACGGCGAGCATCGCGCTTGCGTGGCCGAAGGAGACATACCAGAACGATGGCGTCTTTAGGGCTTCACGCGAGGTAAAACTGCGCGCGACGAAGCTCAGAATCGGACGGGAGGTCGCAGGGATGCCGTCCCCATCCCCTCGGCTGGAGTCTTGTGGTTTCTCGCCGTCAGGGAGGTACCCGTATTGCTCAGGCGTGTGGCGAAAAAGCAGGCTTAGGGGAATACCTGCAGCAAGGACAATTACTCCTGACCAGAAGGCCATCCCCCGCCATCCAATTGCATCAAGTCCAAATACGATGAGTGGCAATGCCCAGCCGGAGACACCCCAACCGACAGAAGCGAGGCCCATAGCACGCGGGCGTTTCTTATCGAACCAGTTGGCGATGGCAGCGTTGATGGTGATGAAGCCTGCAAAACTGGAACCCAACGACATGATGAGGTAGGCCCCGTAGAATTGCCACAGATTGTCCATGCTGGCGTAAGCGAAGAAGCCGGCGGCATAAAGGACGACACCAAACTGAAGGATAGGGCGGGTTCCGAAGCGCTCAACCAGCCAGCCCTGTACCGGCCCCAGCAGTCCGCTCTCCGCACGAGAAAGCGTGAACGCCAGGGAGATCATTGTCTTGTTCCAGCCGAATTCGTTTTCGAGATGCTTGAAATAGGCCTGGAAGGCCTGAAAGAAGAGGCCACCGTTGATGACCTGGATGAGAAACGCGCCCAATACAATCCACCAGCCAAAAAACACCCGGCTGGGATTGAGTCGACTGCCGCTTCTTAGTCGGAACACCTACCTGTAAGCCGTGAGGACAAAGATCGTATTCAAAACGTAGAAAAATCGTAACACAGATAGGGGAGAGGATTCGGCTTGGCTGCGTGAGCTAAGAATCATATGCCGTATGTTTACTTTGACATACGGCATACACCTTCGTACTCTGGAATCAGGGAGGCTTTATGCGAATCGGAATCAATATCTCAAATGGACTCCACCGGCGACTCAAGGCGATCCCGGAATCAGTCAACGTGTCGCAAATCTGCCGCGATGCGATTGAGTCTGTCGTGAAGAAATACGAAGAGGCGGATAGGCGAGTCAATGAGGACGACTTGACCAATGTGATTGGTGAGTTCGCGGACGATGGGGAGCAGTGGTCGGATATCGACTGGCGAGAGTACGGCTGGACGGATGCGCGGGACTGGTTCAAGAAAGTGACACGCGAGCAATACGACAGGTTTGTGTACGACAGGGAGTTCTACTTGAGACTGCCACGGCCACCCGAGGAAATTCATACACTAGTGCGAGGGGCGCCGTCCATTGAAGGCGTATTCGAATTTCATCAGAGATTCGACCAGCATCGGGACTTACTGGACTTAGATAGGGAATACGACCGTCTGGATCGGTTGGGCCTCGGCGGTTACCCACGGGGCAACGCCGAACGCGAATACAACACCGCTTGGCTCGCATACTTCAACGCCGTCCACCAACTTATCGAGAATGCAAAGAAACAGAGAGCCGAAGAACGGTTTCGTAACCGCGCTAAGATGCCACAACCCGAAGTGCCAGACCATCTCGTTTAACGACGCCGCACACATTCAAGCGGCGGGAAAGGAGGACCTACATGAGAGCATTCGCGAAAGGCGGCGGCAAGGGTGGTGGGGGCAGTAACCCCAACTACCCGAGCACGACCGGCAATCCGTCCGGCGGCGGCCGGGGCAACGAGCCCAAGAAGTAACCGCCAACAGCCACCTGCCCGGTACCGGGCAGGTGGCCATTTTTGTGTGGCCGTTGTAGGCGTTTCTATGCCGCCATGCCGCAGGTGCCGGGGTTTAGGGGGCACGTGGTACAGTTGGCCGCTGACTCGGTGTGCAGTTCCATCGTACGTTTCGATGGTTGAGCAGCTCTTGCGGGCTGCTCCTGGAAGAGGGGCATTTCGGCCTGCTTGGCGGGAGTGGGCTTGTGGCCGGGGAAGCGGAGGAACGGAAGGGCGCGCTTCATCACGACACCCATCGCCTTCAGTTCCCTGCTCTGAGTAATCGAGTGTTCGCTCCGCTGCCCGATGATCCGGCTTGCCGCCAACGGCCCGACACCGGGGACACGCAAGAGTTCCTGCTCGCTCGCCTGGTTCACATCCACGGGAAAGCGCTCGTAGTTGGTCATCGCAATCATGAGTTTCGGGTCGGTGCGTGTATCCAGAAAGCCGTCATCGCTGAAGGCGGGGCGCAGTTCCTCAGAGTCGTAGCCGTAGATGCGTGACAGCCAGTCCATCTGGTAAAGGCGATGCTCCCGCGCGGGCGGTGTGGCGGGGTGCTCTTCCAGCGGGGTGTACTGCACTGGCCGGAACGCCGAATAGTAGACGCGCTTGAAGCCATAGCTTCCATAGAGGCTCGTCATCCGGTTGTAGATGTCCCAGTCCGACTCGTCCGCTGCGCCCACGACCATCTGCGTGGCCTGACCGACCGCGCCGCCGTAACGCTCCTGCATGAGGTCACTGATACGACCCATCGGTTCGATGATGCCCTTATCAAAGTCCTTCATCTTGCTGACTTTGCGGAGGTGTTCGGCAGAGGGCGACTCGATATTGATGGAGAGGCGCGCGCCGAGCCGTTGGCTCGCTTCCAGGAGTGAGTCGTCGTTCGTACCGGGCATCACTTTCAAGTGAACGTAGCCACGGAAGCCGTAGCGGGAACGAACCGCGTCCACCACATCAAGCAGGCGCTCCTGCGTGGCGTTGGGATTCTTAAAGATGCCGGAGCTGAGGAAGAGTCCGTCCACCATATGGCGCTGGTGCATCTCATTGAACAGCCGCGCGAGCTCATCCACCTTGAAACCGTAACGACGGCGCGGGACCCAGTGGGAATTGGGGCAGTAGTGACAGTCCATGATGCAGTGGTCGGTGAACATCACGCGCATTAGCGAAATGCGTTTGCCGTTCGGCATGGCGGCCTTGTAGACGCCGGCGTGGGGGGTTACGCCGCCACGTGGACCCACGCGTTCTCCGCCACCGCTCGGTCGCGTGGTTCCGCCCGAACGCTCGGCGGGTGAGAGAATGTCATCGGTGGCCATTCCGCCGAGGTGACGGAGTTTCTCATAGACGTCCGGGGTGCTTTTGATGAGCATGGCGGGCCTCCTTTATGAAACATTTGTTCCAAAACTAGCATGGGTGAGGGAGGGATGCAAGCCCTTGATGCGTGAGTTTTGAGGTTTGGTTGCGGAATAGCGGCTTTAGATTCTTCGCTGCACTCAGAATGACAACAGCGACGGTACGCGCCGCGTTCGCCCCGCCTACGCAGGGGATTCGAATGGCGCGCGGAGGGTGTAGAGCCAGCCTTCGTCGTGGGCGAAACCTTGTTGTGCAGGATTGGGGTGGTTGAAGGCTTGGGGATTGCGATGCCATTGGAGCGCGCCGGCGAGGTTGACGACCGCGTCAAGACTATCGGCGTTGGCGCGGCAGGCAAGGCGGACGTGCTCCGGTAGCCGTTCGCCGGTCCACTCTTCGATGATGGCGAGGATCTCGTGGCGGCGGTTTAGGTTGTCGTCGCCATTCTTGTACCCGACGCCTGAATCGCCGCGAGCGCGCAGGAGTTGGCCGGGCATCAGTTCAAGGAGGGCCACTTGCCATCGCGTGGAGTTGGCGGGGAGCGGCGGGATGCTGAACCGGCCACGGGCGCGAGCAAGCAGACGGCCAAGCATGGCCATGCCGTGGTAGGTCATCGGCACCATGTTGGGATTGGTAGCGTGGAGCGGGGAGAAAGCAGGCGCTACATCGCTGGCGCGGCGAGGTTCGCCGTAGGCCGCGACGTACTCTCGTGCGACCTCCTCAAATTCAGCCTGGTCAGTGGTGGACATGCGGTCGCAGGAGTCCATGAGGCCCTCGCCCCACCTGATGAAGCCTTGCGTTACGGCAAAGTCGGCTGGCAGGCCGAAGGGGAAATCCAGTGCGGCGATGGCGGGGCCGTCGATGGTCAGCAGCAGTTGTTCAAGGTCGGAGCGGCGGATGGGGAGCGGAGTCTGCCATTCGATATTGCCATCGTCGCCAACGAATGCCATGGCGATCCAGGTGGCGTTATCGGCCCGGGAGCCGCTGAAGTCTACGCCGATGAGAGTGATCATCTGATCGGCCCCTGTGCCTGTTGGAGTTCCCCTTTTATCTCAGGGCGTCGGCGGCTACCAGTTCGCTTGTCTCTTCCTGGCCGATGCCGAGGATTTCGGTGAGGATGGCGTCCGTGTGTTCATTGAGCATGGGGGCGCGGCGCAGTTCGCCCGCGTACTCGCTATTCACCTTCCACGGCACTTTGGCGGTGCGGCGCGGGCCGGCCTCGGGGTGGTCGATGGTCGCAAAGAAGTCGCGAGCCTGTTGATGGGGGTGCTCGACGACTTCCAACGGGTCGAGGATGGGGGCGGCGGACACGCCTGAGGCGGCCAGCTGCTCAGCCATCTCATACTTGTTTTGCCCTGCCGTCCACGCTGAGATGATTTCGTCGAGCGCAGCTTCGTTCTGTTTGCGGGATTCAGGCGTGGCAAAGCGGGCGTCGTTGGCGAGACCGTCGATGACGCTGCACAGGCCGCCCCATTCGGTGTCCGTTCGGGCCGTTACGGCGATCCACTGGTCGTCACCGGCGGCAGGGAAGATGTTGTGCGGCGCATGCAATGGATGGTGAGAGCCATCGCGGGCGAGCGTGTAGCTGCCGACTGCACGTGCGACCATCGGTTCCGTGATGAGCGTCATCAAGGCTTCGGTCATGGCGACATCGACGTGATGGCCCATGCCTGTGCGCTTGCGATCGTGAAGTGCCGTCAGCGTGGCCATGGTGGCGTATGTGGCGGACACAACGTCCGGGAAGTAGGAGCCCAGCAGACGGCGGTGGCCGTCCGTGTACCCGGTAACGTCTGCCAGACCGCAGAATGCGTTGATGATGCTGTGGAGGCCGCTGTAGTCCTTGAGAGGACCGCTCCTGCCGAACGCGGCGACGGACGTGTAGATTACTCGGGGGTTGAGGGGGGCGATGTCGCCGTAGCCCAGGCCCCAACGTTCCATCAGTCCGGTTGAGAAATTCTCGAGGACGATGTCCGCACTAGCGCAGAGCCGCCGTGCAACATCCCTCCCCTCCTCCGTGCGGAGGTTGATGGGGATGGCGCGCTTGCCCATGCTCAGCGTGTTGTACGCGCCGGCGCGATTCATGCCGGGAATCTGGGCGGCGAACGGCGGGGAGTTCCGGAAGTCGGCGGGATTCTCGCGGCTTTCCACCTGGATAACGTCTGCGCCGAGGGCGGCTAGCCACTTGGCACAGTACGGAATCGCGATGTATTGACCGAAGTCGACGACACGGATTCCTTTCAGGGGGAGAGATGGGGTGGATGCCGCGTGTGGGGCGGATGCGCCATTTGTAGACGGCGCGACAGGAACCGAATCATCGGCTTCGGGCTTGCCTTCTTCGTTGCGCGGGTATCCAGTCAGGATGAACGGGACACCAGTGTAAGGAATCTGTTGGCCGTCCTGGGTTGTAATGTTTCGGATATATCGGCGCTCTTTGACGTGCTCATGGGTCATGACCTCTTCGATGGATGTCGCCCAAAAGGCGGGGATGTTCCGGGCTTGAAGTTCGGTGGTGATCTCCTCGCCAGTCTTCTCCATTGTCCAATTGGTCATGAGTACGCTGACGGCATCCCAGTTCATGGCACGTTTCGTGCCGTCGTCATAGTCCTCGGTATACGCCCACTCCGGGCTGCCCATGACTTCCGCGAACTGTTCCCAGTGGCGGGCGCTCATGGCGACTATGACTATGTAGCCGTCCTTGCACTCGATGTAGCAGTTGGGCTGGCGAGCAAGGATGTTGGGGCCGCGGTCGAGCACGTATTCCAGGTATTCGCGCTGCGTCACGGGATGGTAGTTGAGGGCGGTGATGGCTTCCAATTCAGTGAGCTCAATGTGCGTACCGGTCACGCCGGGGCCAGCGCCGTTGCTGCCACCGGAGTCCGCATACAGCGTTGCAAGGGTTCCCACGACGCTGACTGCGCCGGCCATCAGTGAGGGCACGGACGCGCCGGTGGGCATGAGAGGCGGCTCGCTCGGCAGGTCATAGGTGGTGTCAGGCGGGCCGGGGGTGGTCCACGCCATGCCAGAGAGCGACCACGTTGCGAGATCGCTTGGTGGCAAGTCGGCGAGGGGGCCGTCGGTGCCGTATGGGGTGAGCGAAACGACGGTCAGATGCGGGTAGCGGGTATGAAGAGCGTCCCAATCAAGGAACGGGGCATCACCGTCGAGCAGGCCGATGTCCTCGATGAGGATGTCCTGGCCGTCAAGGATCGCCACAAGGGATTCTGGGGTGAGGCTGTCGGCGTCGGTATTCGAGCGGTGGGCCTTGTTGGCGTTTAGGGCGCGATGGAGCATCGGATCCCATTCGGTCATCTCGCGGCCCTTGATTCGGGCGTGGAGGTTCCGCATACGGCTTATACGATCGACGTCCGCGCCGAGCTCGCCGAGGAGGCGGGCGGCATATGCTCCGGCCAGCGATGCGGTAACATCGACAACTCGCAGATGTGCTAGCGGACCTGACATAATCGCCCCCTTTGGTCGGCTCTACCGACCTACCCTACTGAACGATAAATATAGCGACCGTCACCCCCAGATGCTATAACCTCGCCGTTGTGAGTGACGGTTTTGCCGCGGACAAGGGTGTGGACAGGCCAGCCTGTGTATGACATGCCCTCGTAGATGGAGTAGTCGGCGCGGCCCTGCAGACCCGCTGCAGTGACGGTTCGAGTTTCATCCATATCGACGATGGCGATGTCCGCGTCCGCGCCAACCTGCAATGAGCCTTTTTGCGGCCAGAGACCGAAGATGCGGGCGACGTTGGCGGAGGTGAGTTCAGCGACTCGCTCAAGCGGCAAGCCTCGTGCACGCACACCGTCGTTCAGCATGACGGGCAGGATCATGGGCATGTTGGGCTGGCCGGGAGACGCGCTCCAGATTGTGCCCTGTTTGCGGTCGCCGAGGCGGGCGGCGTGGTCGGATCCGATGGCGTCTACGGTGCCGTCGGCGATGGCTTCCCAGAGCGCGTCCTGATCCTCGGGGCTGCGGAGGGGCGGGTTCTGCTTGCCGTATGTGCCGACGGGTGATTCATACGTGTGGGAGAGATAGTGGGGGCACGTTTCAATGTAGACGCTGCCGCCCAGGGCGCGGAAATCCCGCACCGCTTCCAGCGTCTCGGTGGTTGACGTGTGGACGACGTAGGGTATGGAGCCGGTCTCGCGCCCAAAGAGCATGACACGGGCTGCGGCCTCCGCCTCCGTGAACGGGGGTCGCGACTCACTCCACGCCTTGAGGTCATCTCTGCCCGACTCTTCGAGGCGTTTGCGGATAGACCACACGACCTCGATGTTTTCAGTATGGACGCAGAGGACAGACTCAGGGCGCTGGCCGAGTTTCTCAAGAACCTCATACATGAGGCCGTCGTCGATGGGGGGCAGGCCGATATAAGCGCCCTCCTCGCCGCGGAAACTCATGAAGAATTTGAAGCTGCCGATGCCGAATTCGTCGATGTACTTATCGACCTCGGCCAGCTGATCGCGGGTGGAGATGACGGCGTGAAGACCGTAGTCGATAAGGCTCTGGGAGTCGCCCCATTCACGGTACTGCTTGTACTCAGCCTCGTACGGGTCGTTGGACATGAGGAAGTGGAGGATGGTGGTGATGCCGTGGAGGGCGGCGGCACGGGTCTCAGTCTCGAAGGCGGTTTCGGGGTCGCCGAGATTCAGGTGCGTGTGTGGGTCAATGACACCTGGGAGGATGACGCGGCCGGTGGCGTCGATGGTTTCCGCCGCTTCGGCGTCCGCGCCGGGTTCAAGGTGGGCTACAACGCGGCCATCGGTGATGGCAAGGTCGATACGACGGGGTCCGTCGCCGTATGGCAGCACAACATCGCCGCCGCGGATAAGTGTGTCGAATGGCATGTGCAACTCCGATTGAATTGGATGTGTCTATGGAAATGATAGGGGAAATGGAGTTGGGGCGGTGAGGAGGAGGGCGGGACGAAGTTCGGCTGAGGAATGAGATTCAGATTCCCGCCTTCGCGGGAATGACGGGTGGGGGGCGGGGATGACGATGCGGCGCAGTTAGGATTCAGATTCTGGCCTTGCGGCCAGAATGACGGGGCAGTTTCCTAAGGCACGTCCATGTTGCGGAGTTGGGTGAGCGTGAGGGAAAGGAAGATTACAACGATTGTGGCTGCGCCGCCGAGGGCGACGGCAATTCCGATATCCGATTCGGCAATGGCCCCGACGGCGGTGAGCGCCTCGCCGCCCGTCTCGCGCATAGCGATGACGCTGTAGCTGCGAATGCTGAGGTACTGGATTCCGGCAAAGATGCCGGCGGCAATGCCCTCCCAAATGAGTACGTAAACGATTGCAAAGCCCAGGGCCTGACTGGAGATCAAGCCGAGCCAGAGGAATGCTGCCGCATAGGCAACTATTCCGACAGCAAGCCCCGCCACTACACCGAGGATGGGTTTGATCACGGTCTCATAGTCGAAGGCTGATTCGCCGAACGCATCGCCAACAAACGCTATGCCGGCGGTTATCGCGCCAAATATCAGGAGCGGCAAGGCGGCCAGGATGACGACAGCACCGTATTTGGCAAGGATAATCTGCCACTTTGGAACGGGCCGCAGAACGATGAAGGCCAGGGTGCGATCCTCCACTTCCTCGCCAAGGGCGGTGGTGGCGAGAATGGCGACAACAAGAGGCAAGACGATGGCTATGAGCAGCAGATCGAAGAGATTGATTATCTGGGCCGAATAGTCGTCTGTCAGGTAACGGAGGAGCAGGGCGAAAGCGGCCGGGAGGGCGGCGAAGAGCCACAGGATGGCCTGTCGACGGGAGCCGGTGAGTTGGCGGAGGGTGAGCGTGAAGACCGTGTACATTCGCTATCGCTCCACGATGTAAGTGAAGACGCTCTCAAGTGATTCGTCCTCCGGTTCGACTGTTTGGAGGACGGCGCCGGCGTCTCGGGCGATAACCGGGAGCTGCGTCTGCAGCGTGGGTAGATCGTCTGTCAACAGAAGAACGGAGTCGTTGTCTTCCATCGCGACGGACGACACGGCTTCGCTGTTCATGAGGCCCCCTGCGAGGGCGCGCGGGCTGGTTGAGGTGACTCGGATGCGGTACGGACGGTCGTCAAGCAAGGCCCGGATGGAGCGGAAATCACCTGAGGCGGCGAGTTTGCCGCTGACCATGAGGACGATGTTGTCCGCCAAAGTCTCCACTTCTTCGAGGATGTGTGAGGAGACGATGATGGTACGGCCTTCGGCGGCAAGGCGGCGCGCGAGGTCATGGAACTCCAGTCGCTGGCGCGGGTCCGTGCCATTGAGCGGTTCATCAAGCACAAGGACGGGCGGATCATGGACGAGTGTGGCGGCAAGCCTCATTCGCTGTCTCATGCCGCGTGAATACGTGGAGAGGCGGCGGTCCATCGCGTCCGTCATACGAACGGACTCTATGGCCCTTTCGGCTGCCTGGCTAACGTCGTCAAGTTTGTGCATGCGAGCAGACAGCTCAACGAACTCGCGCCCCGTATAGAAATCATAGACGGCCTGATGTTCCGTCATGACGCCGATTTGGCGATAAAGGTTCGTATCCCCACGAACCGGGCGGCCAAGAACCGTGACGTTACCGCGGGAGGTGGCAGAAAGGCCGGTCATCATATGGAGGAGCGTGGTTTTGCCCGCGCCATTGGGGCCGAGGAGGCCGGTGATGCCGGGGTTGATTTCAAGCGAAATCTCATTGACGGCAACGACGTTGCCGAACCATTTGGACACGTTGTCCACGACGATGGTGGTGCCATTCGTGCTCATGCCGTGTACCTCCGGTATCGCCACCACATGAGGGCGAGGGGAATGAGCACCCAGGCGAGGTAGGCGGCAACGGGGTAGTAATCCGGGTGGCGCGCAACCAGTTGCCGATAGGTGCCGGACTGAACGTCCTCAAACAGGAGATCCGTTACGAAGACCGTGGCTCCCGTTGGATCCATGAAGACGACCCATTTGCCGATTTCAGGATCAAGCAGTGATTGGGGTGCATCGCTCTCAAATGTCGTGACGTTTCCGCCTTCCAGCGCTTCTTCAACATCATTCCGAGACATCAGATATTGGCGGGATTCGCCCGAGTCGAATTCGACATTGATTATCGTTTCAGCATCACCCGGTAGGGATCTTGTCGCATCAATAAACTGGTTGGCTTCGGCCATCTCTTCTTCGGTGATTGGCCGTTCCACTGTTTGCTCGAATGATGATCCATCGAAATCGATGGGTTCCGTGAGAATGCCCACGACAGTGGTTCCAACAAGCACTACCCCAATGACGAACGCGGCAGCGTAAACGCGCCGGGGCGCAAAGGCGGCGACACCCAAAGGGATGGATGCGACGAAAGCGCCCAGTGCCGCGGCTCCAAGCAACACCTTTGGGAAGTCCATCCAACTGTCGCGGAACTCCTGAACGGCGTCTGCGGAGAGCAATATGTAGCCGCAAAGAAGGATGAGAGGCCCGGCCAGCACGATGAGTGATGTGACCAGGAAGAAGGCGAACCAGCGGGCCGCCAGGTAGTCGAGCATTCCCAATGGCCGGACAAGATAGAGGCTCAGGACGTTGTCCGTTCTATCGGGAATCAACAGCGTTGGCCCAAGAATGCCTGAGATTATCAGCAGGAGCAGCGAGTTGATAGGAAAGTAATCACCAAGTTCAACGGGGCGGTCTATTATTCCGCCGCCTATGGCGGCCAGTACGAGTATGATCGCCGCCGGAACGACGGAGACGAGCACCATCAAGACGGGCAGTATCTTCGAACGGCCGCCGCGGCCAAGTCCCAGGGTATGCCGCACTCCACCCACGAAGAGAGCGGTTCGCGCCCTGTTGCGTCCCTGCCGGGGGCCGTCATAGCGCTGGTAGCCAATGTCAAAGAGTTGACCGGCGGGTTGCGACGCCATCAGCAGTTAGTTCCCGGCATCATCGGAGCCGTCGGGGCTGTCTCGGAAGATTTCAGTCAACATGCGCCGCCTGAATCCCATGCGGCGAAGCGGGGCCTGCGCTTCAATGAGCGCGTCCTGGATGGCTGGGAGATGTTGGCCGTCCTCGTGGGATACGAGTATGGAATTGCCTTCGCGCTCGGCCTCAATACCGCGAGAGGCTAGAGCTGAAACAAGCTCAATGTGCCGGGAATCAATATCCACGGCCAGGATATCCGTGCTCCGCGTAAAGCTGGACACGCTCTCCTGGTGTGTGACGCGGCCACCATCCAGGACGATGATGTTGTCACAGGTTCGCTCGACCTCGCCCATGAGGTGTGAGGAGAAGACGATGCTGATGCCGAAGTCGCGACCTGTGCGCTTCACAAGGTCAAGCATCTCCTCACGCCCGCCCGGGTCGAGTCCGGCTGTCGGTTCATCAAGCAGTACGAGGCGGGGGTCATGGACGATGGCCTGCGCCAGTTTGACGCGCTGTTTCATGCCTGTTGAGTACTCGCCGATGCTGCGGTATCGGGCTTCATCGAGGCCGACATGGCGCATGGTATCGGCGGCGCGTGTGCGGGCCTGCGCGGGCGGCAGACCGCTGACCTGCGCCATGTGTGTCAGGAATTCTGAGGCATTGACGGACGTTGGAAGGCAGTCATGCTCCGGCATGTAGCCGATGAGCGAACGGGCATTGACATCGTGGTAGGGCTGCGCGCCCATCACCTGGGCGGCGCCTCCTGTTGGTTGAAGCAGGCCCAGAAAGAGCTTTATGGCTGTGCTCTTGCCTGCGCCATTGGGACCGAGGAGACCAGTAATACCTTCACCGACGGCGAATGTGACGCTGTCGAGGGCGAGGACTCTACCGTAGCGCTTTGTGAGACTGGTCGCTTCCAGAAGGGGGGCTGATTCCATGAGTCCTTTATAGCAGATTGGCGAATGAGACGATACAACATCCCATTCACGTGGCAGGCTTCGGCACACCGCGATCCGTGCTAGCCGGACAAATGGCTACGCTAGTGTGTCGGTCTCCAGCTGTTGCCATTCTGCGAGTCCGAGGATCTCGTTGCGGTCGCCTAAGGGCATGACACGGTCGATGAGATCGCTATTGCTGCCCTTTAGCTTCAAGGCGTTCAAGCTGTCCAGCACTGCCCTTGCCGCAGAACCGATGGCGAGTCCGGAGTAGCCGATGAGGCTGTAGCCCATGTCTGAGAGTTGGGATGCCGGCAAGAGGGGGGTCTTTCCTCCCTCCGTCAGCACGACCATTAACCTGCCCTGCCCGACCAGTTTCGGGAATATTTCCAGTTCTTCCACCGTGCTCGGGCCTGCGAAGAATGCCATGTCAGCGCCGGCGTCGAGATAGGCGCGGGCCCGCTTTGCCGCGCCCTCGACCCCCTCGCTCTCGACCGCATCCGTGCGGGCGATGATGAGGAAGTCGTTGTCGCGGCGCGCGCCGAGGGCGGCCTTCAGTTTGCCGAGCATCGCCTCCACCGGGATGACAATCGTTCCGTCAAGATGGGCACAGCGCTTCGGGTCTTCCTGGTCTTCCATGAATAGTCCCGCAAGACCCGCATCTTCCATGGCACGGACGGTGTGGGCAGCCTGGAGCGGACCGCCGTAGCCTGTGTCGGCATCGGCGAAGACAGGAATGCTGACGGCTGCGGCAACGTGCCGCGCCTGCCCTACAACATCCTCGCGTGACAGCAGCCCGACGTCCGGAAGTCCAAAGGCGGAGGCTGCGACGGACGAGCCGCTGATGCCGGCGGCGGGAAAACCGGCTGCCTCAATTAGCTTGGCGGAGAAGGCGTCGTACGCGAATGGGACGACGAGAGGGCGCTGGGCGTCCAGTAGGCGGCGGAGGGTGGCGGGTTTAGAGGTCATGATTCAGATTCCCGCCTGCGCGGGAATGACGGTGGGGTGCGGGGATGACATCCGCGTCTTTAGATTCTTCGCTGCGCTCAGAATGACATCCACACCGGAATCCATCACACGGTGGCAGTGTCTGCCTTGCGGGCCGGGACGGCGTTTAGGATGGGTTCGAGTTCATCAAGGGGCATAACGTCTGCGTATTTCTGGGCGATGTCAAAGAGGTTGATTGCATGTGACGCTTGCCCGCGATCCCAGACGCAGTCCTCCGGCACGATGCAACGGAAACCGTAGCTCATGCCGTCAACGACAGTGCCGCGCACGCAGCCGCTTGTGGTGCAGCCAACCACAACGAGGGTGTCCGCTCCTGCCGCGACAAGCTGGGTGACAAGGTTTGTGCCAAAGAAGATCGAGGGGAATCGCTTATAGATGATGACATCCTCGGGCTCGGGTGTCAGCGGCTCGACGATCTGCGCGCCGCGGCTGCCGGGGAGGTTGTAGTCGGCGGAGAGCGACGGGATCTTGTCCGTGTAGCGCGCGCCCTCCTGGACGCCAGTGCGCTCACCCTGCGCGTACATAACGGGCCAACTCTTGGCTCGGAAGACCTTGACCAGCTGCTCGATTTTGTCGACGGCGTTCCAGGCGTCTTCACCAACTGCAGTGGCGTATTGCTCCATCGCCTCCTGGATGGGGACGGGGCCTTCGCCGGTGGTGCGATATTGAGCGTCAATGATCAGGAGTGCGGGTCTCTCGCCAACGCCGACGCTAGCGCCGAATCCGCTTTTCGCGTAGATCTCGCGGTCACGGTCGCTGATGAAGGCATCCCATGGGCGGGTGCGCGGCGGGTTCGAACCGTTGCTGGTCATTGGTCTCCTCTTATTGGTGTCGCTTAATTCTTGGAGATGAAGGGGTTCAGCTGGTCAGCAAGGGTGGCGATTGTGCGGGTCTGAACCCACACTTTGCCTTCGCCGCGGAACTTCATCACGAGGCCCTCGCCGCCACCGATCAGTGAGACGAGTCCACCGACCTTGCCAATGGAATAGTCGACCCCGTCCGTAAACGCGACGAGATGGCCGGTGTCGACCACCAGCTCCTGATCGCCGGAGACAGACAGTTCTTTGATTGCGCCGAAGCAGTTGCAATAGACGGTTCCGGCACCGCGCTCCACGTAGGCGCGCAGGAAGAACAGGTTCTCACCGCTGAACATGCCGCGCATTCCCTGGAACTTCGTGTCCAGTTCCACGTTCAAATCAGATGCAAGGAATGAGCCGCCCTGAATAAACAGGTCTTGGCCGGGCTCAAGGTCAAATGATTTCATATCGCCGGGCACGGTTGGCGCTATCCCAACCCAGCCTCCACCGGCGCCACCGGTAAACGTGTTGACGAAAAAGGATTCACCGGCGACCATTCTGCGCACTTTGCCGAATAGACCACCGCCTGTCATGCCCGTCTGCATTTCGACACCCTGCGACGTGGCCATAGCTCCGGGCTCAACCTTGATCGACTCGCCCTGACCAAGCTCAACTGTCATATACGTGTATGCCGGATCGAATTCAGTCGTTACTCTCACGCTTGTCCTCCTGTGAATGATTTGGGGGGTATCGCAAGACTATTGGTACTTCTCCCACTATAGTGCCACCTCACAACGCATCTGTGCGGACGGAACTGCCACGTTCGCGCCAGGCAGCGAGTACCTGTGTTAGTTCATCGGATGTAGGGGCGTCTCTTGTTCCGGAGCGGGAGACTTTGATGCCGGCGGCGGCGGTTGCGCCGAGCAAGGCGGCGGTGAATTGCTGCCCTTCGGCCTCCAGGGCGGCGAGCGCACCATGAAAGGCGTCCCCTGCCCCAACGCTGTTCACGGGATTCATGCCAAGCTCAGTGAGCGGGAGCGGAGGCACTTCAATGAGTTGATCGTTCACAAGATCAATGACGCTTGCCCCCTGCCTGCCCTGCTTGAGGATGATGCGGTTGGCCCAGCCCTCGTCTCGCAACCGCCGTCCAATGTCACGAGGGGAGGATCCAACGAATAAGCTGGTTGACTCTTCTTCGTTAAGGAGTAGCGTACCGACGCGGCGTGCGAGGCTGAGCACGGCGTCGCTGTCGGCTACCAAGACGCCGGGGTCCCATGAGACACGACACTCCGTGGTCTCAGTGATATTCAGGATTTCCTCAATGACTTGGAGCGACGGATCGGTAATGGCGCAGTTGCGGGCACGGAGAATCATGTCCCGGATGGCGGGTTGGCGGAAATGGTCAGGAGTGAGCAAGGCGTTTGCGCCGAGCGCGCTGGCGATGACGTTCTGACTATCGGCATCCACAAGGATGAACGCCTGGCCGGACTCGGCTTCAGGTATCGTCACAACGCCTTCCGCCGCAACGCCCTCCGAGTGGAGAATTTCTCGTTGCTGCTCAGCGATAGCATCATCGCCGAGCGCGCCTAGAAAGGCGACAGCGTTGGCGGGCAGGATTCGCGCGGCGGCGACGGCGACGTTCGCAGCTGTTCCGCCCGGCACTCGGGCTACTTCAGAGACGGTGACCTCCTGTCCCGGGGTCGGCAGCGACTCCACGAACAGGGTGATATCCCAATTGATAGCCCCAACGGCAACGACGAGGGGCGCTTGCGTAGTCGTTACGCCTCCTGCGTCAGCCGCCCCAACAAGAGTTCAAGGAAACGCGGGCCGTCGACATCCGTAGCAACGGCGATTTCGGGGCCGCTGCTTCTGCGAGACCCGGGGCGTCGATCCACAATGGTCTGCCCGCGCACGGAGCCGTCCTGCGTGATGATTTCAATGGGATAGGTTTCGGTTCGGAAGAGGCTGGGGTCGATGACGGCGGCGACAGCCTGCGCGTCGTGGATATTGACGACGCCGAATCGTTCGAGCACCTGCGCGCTGATCATGGCGGCGAGATTCGCGTAGAGATCTGCACTGTTGGCCAACCCCTGGTGGCGTTCAGGGTTGATTGAGCCGGACGGATCAGTGGTGACATCAAGGCCGATGGCAGTGATTGGAATGTCAGCCTGCACGAGCTCTGCAGCCGCTTCGGGGTCAGCCCAGATGTTGAATTCGGAGATGGTTGTGACGTTGCCGTGGCCATACGGGGTGAGGGCGAACGCGCCACCCATGAGCACGATGTCTTTCAGGCGGGAAAAAGCGTCCGGCGCTTCGCGCATCAGGTGGGCGACGTTTGTCATGGGACCCGTCGGAATGAGAGTAATCTCGCCCGGCTCATGCGCCATGACGATGTCAGAGATGAATTGAACGGCGGGTCGCTCGTCAAAGGTCATCTGCGTCGGCTGGGGGACGGATGAGCCGCCGAGGCCATCATTGCCGTGAACGTGGAGCGCGGCCTCAGGCTCGCGAGTGAGAGGTTTGGCCGCACCGCGCGCGACAGGTATGTCCGTCCGTCCTGCGGCCTCAAGGACACGCAGCGTGTTGTTGGCAGTGTTTTCGAGCGGGGCGTTACCGGCGACAGCCGTGATGCCCAAGATCTCCAACTCAGGGGAACGAAGGGCGAGCAGGATAGCGAGGGAGTCATCGACTCCCACATCCATATCGAGGATTACTTTAGGCAACGGACTGTTCTTCTCGGGTCAATGCTCCGCATGAGCCGGTGCGGCAGAACTTGTCGTTGATGTGTTCATCGAACTCCGCGCGGAAGTAGCGGATGGCGTTGTTCAAGACGCCGGGAGCGAGTTGCCCAAGGCCGCAGAGCGAGCCCTGCACCATGGACGTGCCGACGTTCTGCATCTTGGCAAGGTCGTCCTCTTGTCCGTAGCCCTCGGTGATGGTAGCGAGCAGGCGGGAGATGTGGGTTGCGCCCTTGCGGCAAGGGAAGCATTTGCCGCACGATTCGGCGTCGATGAATTCGGCGATGTTTTTGACGACATCCACTATGCAGGTGTCCTCATCAAGGACGAGGATGCCGCCGGAGCCAAGCGGGCTGCCTTTGGCGGTCATGGCCTGGAACTCCGCGGGCATGTCTGTCTCGTCGGCTGACATGATGCCGCCGAGCGGGCCGCCGCACTGGAGAGCCTTCACTTGCCTACCGCCACGTATGCCGCCGGCAACATTCTCAATAACTCCTGCCAAATTAATTCCAACGGGAATTTCTGCAATTCCCGGTTTATTTATATGGCCGGAAAGTGACAACATTGCTGTGCCGGATGCGTTTTCCGTGCCGATGGCGGCGAATGCCTCCGCGCCCATCTCAAGTACGTTCGGAACGTAGGAGATCGTCTTGACGTTGTTGATAGTGGTCGGTCGGCCAAAGATGCCGTAGGCGGCGGGGAATGGCGGGCGTGGCCTCGGCGCTCCACGATGCCCTTCAACGGACTCCATCAGCGCCGTTTCTTCACCACAGATATACGCGTGGCCAGTGGCCTCAATCTCGATCTCATGGGAAAAGTCCGTGCCCATGATGTTATTGCCGACCAGGCCCCGTTCCTCCATCTCATGGAGCGCGCGGCGGAGCCGCTCAAGTGGCAGACGGTATTCGGCACGTATATGGACATAGCTCTTGTTCGCGCCCATCGCATAGGAGGCAATCAGGATGCCCTCAAGAAGGCGATGGGGATCATTCTCGACGATGGCCGCGTCCGTGAACGCACCCGGGTCGCCCTCTTCGCCGTTGATTGCGAGATAGCGGTCGCCGGGGCCGGGCGGGCCCATGAAGCTCCACTTGACGCCGGCGGGGAACAGCGCGCCGCCGCGGCCGCGCAGGCCGGAGTTGCGAACTGTATCCACAACATCCTGCGGCGACATCTCATGGAGCGCCTTGTCCAGTGATTCCAGGCCGCCGCGCGCCACGTAGTGCATCAGATTGCCGGGCTCGATATGGCCGAAGTTGGCCATGAGGAGGCGGAGTTGGTCGCGCATCCAGCTCTGTTCATTGAGGAGAGGAATCTCACTGCCAGGGATTGGGGTGTCGCCGTGGACACCGAGGGCGAGGTCAGGCCTCAGATTACCGTCGATAAGCACATCCCGAATAAGATTGTCAGCTTTGTCGGCCGTTACGTTACCGTAGGTGATGCGGGGCATGTTGGGCGGGGCGATGTGGACGACGGGATCAGCCCACGAGAAACCGATATCACCGACTTCTAGCACGCGGGCTTTGATGTTGAACGTATGGAGGGCGTGTCGGACAGCCTCCAGCGTTTCGCCCGCGCCGACGGTGAGGGCGGCGGCAGAGATGCCGACACTGACACGGGCGGTGGAGGGATCGTCCCATTCTGCCCACACGGCGTCGGCTTCCTGCTTGAGGGTGGTGTAGATATCAGACGGCATGGTTAGGAAACAACTCCCATGTCTCGAGCGAACTCAGCGGCGCTTTGCGGTGTTAGTTGACCGCGCCATTGCTGGTCGTAAGCGACGACGGGGGCCTGGTTGCAGAGGCGTGGGCAGGATATGGGGCGAACTTCTACATCTGAATCGGCCACAGCGTCGCGAATGGCGCGTTCGATGGATCGTGCGCCGGTGACGTGGCACGGGGCATCTATGCAGACGTCGATGAAATGATCACTGCCCTGCCCCACGGAGAAATCGGAATAGAAGGACAGGACGCCCCAGACTTCCGGCTGCGAGTAGCCAAGGATCTCAGCGGTGTCATCAACGGTCGTTTCAGGGATGTAGTTGAGCTGGTACTGGACATCCAGCAGTGCCATGAGGAGCGCGCCCTTGTGGCCGACGTAGCCGGAGATGATGTCACGCGCGCGCTGGCGGGCGTCCGAATTAGCGTCGTTTGAACGATTGGATGCCGTCATGTGGACAGGATAGCAGAGGGCAAACTTCGTTTGATATTGCTCAACTGTTAATCAGCAAGCTTTCCGCGATAGACTAGCAGGGATCTCGGGCCCTGATGGATATTGGAGGTTCCAAGAGATGTCCTGGCCGATCGGTGGCACTTGGTTGCTCTCTGCTGCGGTGCTCATCGTGACGTCTGTTGTATTGATCGGCTGCACAGACGATAATCTCGAACCATCAACCTCCCCGCTGCCTACGTCGACACCTACTCCTACCTCTACATCGACGCCTACCTTCACCCCTACACCAACACCGACCCTTACCCCCGCACCATTACCTACCCTCACTCTCCCACCGACGCCTACGCTCACCCTTACACCGGCACCCACTTTCACTCCTGTTCCGCCACCTACCCTCACCCCCACACCGTCACCCACTGCTATTGTTGAAACTGTTGAAGACCTGGTAGACGAGTACTATACCCAGTTCCTTACCGTTAAAGGCGTCACCATCAAGGGAAATGACGCAATCGATCCAATGGCCTTTCAGTCAGCGGCGGATATGATTGGTCCTATGCTGTCGGGGCGGCAAGATATCGCTGAGTGCGCAGAAGAAGTAGACATGGAATTGGCGATCATTCCCAGAGAGGAAAAGATCACTACGCTACCTGAATTTCGCTTCCTGGAGGACACAACGACTCACGACGGCAGGTCGTACGAATCCGTACGCGGTGGCGGCGCAGTGAGGGGGCGGCCCATAACAGTGACCTCAGAAGAGAGCCTGCTCGGACTTAAGGAGAATCGCTATCCGTACATCGCGCTTGTCACAGTCCATGAATTCGCGCATAGCATTCAGAATCTATGCTTCACGGCTGAGGATCACAGTGAATGGGAAGCCTTCTATGACTCGGCCCTGCAAGACAATCTGTATCCGGGAGCCTATCTGATGACGAATTCCATGGAATTCTTCGCCGTGTTTAGCACCGCTTATTTTGAAGTGACCACAGAGCTAGGCCCCAATACCAGCCGAGCTCTGGTAAAGACCAATTATCCGGAGATTTTCGAATTCCTCGACGAGGTTTATGGTGGCGCAGAACTCTCGGCGGAGTCGAAACGCCTCACGCCACACTAACCATCAACCATATACGTCCGCCTGACGCCACACTCTTACCAAACCGAGTTCAGCCGCTGCTAGTCCAGGATAATGGTGGATGCATGTGGCCTGGTGTGAGAACAAGAATGTATGCATCATCGGCCATGTGGGGCGGCATTTGGATGTGGCGACTTCGTAAGGAGAGTGGGTGATGTGCCGGAGCATTAAGCGGTTGAGGGTCAGTGACGGGCCGGCGGCGTCCGAGGATGAGATTCGGGAGGCGGCGCTGCAGTTCGTACGGAAGATCAGTGGCTATCGCGCTCCATCACAGCGCAATCGCGTGGCATTTGATCAGGCTGTTCAGGACGTTGCGCGGGTTTCTTCGGCGCTCCTTGAATCCCTTGCACCGACTTCTGCCTCGACTGCAACTCGATAGCCATTCAGTCGCGACTCTAGATTCCTCGGCTGCGCTCGGAATAACAGGAGGCGGGGGCGGGGGCGGGAATGACGACCCTTAGCTCACGGGGGGTTCCTCTTCCTCGTTTCGCGGGCTTGCGCTGACGGCGGCTTCCATGAGGAAGGCGCCGATGGCGATGAACCAGGCGCCGACAAGCAGTTCACCGAAGAAGAGATTGTAGGCGCCGTAGACGATTATGGCCGCTGCGCCGAGTTGCCCAACCAGCGCGGCGATCCTGATTCCTCTTTGTCGGTTGCTCGTTATCGCCCAGAGTATGGCGCTTAGGATTCGTCCGCCGTCGAGGGGAAAGAGGGGCAGCAGGTTGAAGAGGCCGATAATGATGTTGGCGATAGCGAGGTATTCAAAAGCCATGTAAATGAGATGCGGGCCGACGATCATGCTTGGCCATTCTTCGAGACTCGCGTAGCGGATCTCGACGGTGGAGGGATCGGTCAGCAGGTCCGGCAGCAAGGCGATTGCGCCGCACGCGAGCCCCAGGATGAGGCTTGTGAACGGCCCTGCTATTGAGACGGCCAGGTCCGTGCGGGGCCTGCTGTCATCGTTGTCATCGAGATGTGAGACGCCCCCGAGAACAAATAGAGTTATCCCGCTCGCCCGGATTCCTAATCGGCGTGCTGTGAGCACGTGTGCGAATTCATGGATCAGGACAGAAACCCCGAGACAGAGGGCAACGATGGCCGCGAGTGTGTACGGGACGAGGATTTCACCGGTCGGGCTGTACCTATTACTCACCCATGTGCCTAGGGCGATGGTGATGATGATGGGTGCAATCGGCCAGGTGTATGAGATGCGGACCGGGGTGCCGAAGAGAGTGAAGATTCTTAGGGAGCGGTGCACGAATTCTCGCCGGAACGCGGAACGCAATCACACTCTGGCGTCAAGGTTGATTGCGAACCGAGAAAAAGAATGGTAGCGGGGGCAGGACTCGAACCTGCGACCTTTGGGTTATGAGCCCAACGAGCTGCCACTGCTCCACCCCGCGTCGTAATGAAACGTGAGACCAAGTATACGCGCCGTGCTATCTGGTGGCAAAGGAGTGTTCCTGCCTTTTCAGGCAAGGCCGGTTATAGCGCGAACGTATGAAAAATGGCGGTTGGCGCCTAAACAAGTGAATGGGTCAAGAGCGGACATTGAGTGCTGACCATTGCGGTCTTCGTTAGTGGGCTGGAAACGAGGTAGTAAGTAGGCGGTTAAGCCCTCGGCCGATTAGTACCGCTAAGCTCCACACATTGCTGCGCTTCCACATGCGGCCTATCAAACTGGTAGTCTTCCAGTGGCCTTACCTCGTTAACCGAGCGGGAGGTCTAATCTTGGGAGGGGCTTCGTGCTTAGATGCTTTCAGCGCTTATCCCGTCCGGACATGGCTACCCAGCGGCGCCTCTGGCGAGACGACTGGCACACCAGCGGTCCGTCCTTCCCGGTCCTCTCGTACAAGGGAAAGCTTCCCTCAAACCTCCTACGCCCACGGCGGATAGAGACCGACCTGTCTCACGACGGTCTGAACCCAGCTCGCGTAACGCTTTAATCGGCGAACAGCCGAACCCTTGGGACCGCCTTCAGCCCCAGGATGCGTTGAGCCGACATCGAGGTGCCAAACCCTGCCGTCGATGTGAACTCTTGGGCAGGATCAGCCTGTTATCCCCGGGGTAGCTTTTATCCGATAAGCCACGGCCCTTCCACACGGTACCGTAGGATCACTTTGCCCGACTTTCGTCCCTGCTTGGCTTGTAGGCCTCACAGTCAAGCTCCCTTGTGCCAATGCGCTCCACGGGTGATTTCCATCCACCCTGAGGGAACCTTTGGACGCCTCCATTACCTTTTGGGAGGCGACTGCCCCAGTCAAACTGCCCGCCTGACACGGTCTCCCTGCTTGATCAGGGGTTAGCATCAAAACCAGAGAAGAGCGGTATTTCAAGGTTGACTCCATGCCGGCTGGCGCCGACACTTCACAGTCTCCCGCCTATCCTACACATCTTTGGCCCCAACACAATGCCAGGGTACAGTAAAGCTCCACGGGGTCTTTTTGTCCTGCCGCGGGTAACCCGCATCTTCACGGGTACTTCAACTTCACCGAGTCCCCCCTCGAGACAGCGCCCAAGTCGTTACGCCATTCGTGCGGGTCGGAACTTACCCGACAAGGAATTTCGCTACCTTAGGACCGTTATAGTTACGGCCGCCGTTCACCGGGGCTTCAATTCGAAGCTTGCACCTCTCCTCTTAACCTTCCGGCACTGGGCAGGCGTCAGCCCCTACACGTCGGATTACTCCTTCGCAGAGACCTGTGTTTTAGTTAAACAGTCGCTCGGGCCGGTGATCTGAGACCTCCAGAGCGCAGCGGCGTGAAGCTGCCACGCCCAAAGGCACCCCTTATTCCAAAGTTACGGGGTTAGATTGCCTAGTTCCTTAAGGGGGGTTATCTCGTGCGCCTTCTCCGTTTTCGGAGCACCCACCTGTGTTGGTTTGCGGTACGGGCGCCTGTGTGCCATAGCATACGAAGGTTTTCTAGACAGCATGAAATCAGCGGGATCGCCCTATCGCCGTAGCGAGAAAGCTCTCCCCTTTCCTCACCTACCTATATCCGGGACGGATTTGCCTATCCCGGCATCGGCTAGGATCAGGGACACACCATGTCCAATAGGCATGCCCCGCCTATCCTCCTGTGTTACTCCGCAGCTTTAAACGACACACCGGCGGCGCTGGAATACTAACCAGCTGTCCATCGCTTACGGCTTTCGCCCTCAGCTTAGGCCCGGCTAACCCTACGTCGACAACCGTGGCGTAGGAACCCTTGGGTTTTCGGCGCCCGGGATTCTCACCCGGGTTCATTGCTACTCATGCCGGCATTCTCACTTCCCTGCGCTCCACTCAACCTCACGGTTAGGCTTCACTGCACAGGCAACGCTCCCCTACCACTCCCTCCCAAAGGAGGAAGTTCACAGCTTCGGTGGCGGACTTAAGCCCCGGTACATTGTCCGCGCAGAGTCCCTCGACCAGTGAGCTGTTACGCACTCTTTCAAGGGTGGCTGCTTCTAAGCCAACCTCCTGGCTGTCTGTGGAACTCCACCTCGTTGGACACTTAGACCGCACTTAGGGACCTTAGCTGGTGATCTGGGTTGTTTCCCTCTCGACGACGAAGCTTATCCCCCGCCGACTCACTCCCATGGTCTGGACCTCCGGCATTTGTGGTTTGATTGGGTTTGGTAAGCTCTCGCCCCCTAGCCCATTCAGAGCCCTACCTCCGGAGGTGAACCCATGGGGCTGCACCTCAATGCATTTCGGGGAGAACCAGCTATCTCCTGGTTCGATTGGCATATCACCTCTACCCACAGCTCATCCGAGAACTTTGCACCGTTCACCGGTTCGGGCCTCCACGAGCTTTTAGACTCGCTTCACCCTGGCCATGGGTAGCTCACCAGGTTTCGGGTCTAATCCGTGCCACTTTGGCGCCCTGTTCAGACTCGCTTTCGCTACGGCTGCGGATGGCCACATCCTTAACCTTGCGACACGGATTAACTCGCCGGCTCATTCTTCAATAGGCACGCCATCATCCCTCTTTCGAGAGACTCTGACCGCTTGTAGGCACGCGGTTTCAGATCTATTTCACTCCCCTCCCGGGGTGCTTTTCACCTTTCCCTCACGGTACTAGTTCACTATCGGTCGTCAGGAGTATTTAGCCTTGGAGAGTGGTCTCCCCAGCTTCCCACAGGATTTCCCGTGTCCCGTGGTACTCTCGTCCAAAATGCACGGAGCCTTTCCCCTTCGCCTACAGGACTATCACCTTCTCTGGTGGCCGTTTCCACGGTCCTTCGGCTGGAGTCCGGTTGGTAACTCCGCGAGAGATCGCGGGATCTCTCCCATCTTGTCGCGCAACCCCGGACAGGCATAGGACCCGCGTCCGTTAAGCCTCTCCGGTTTGGGCTGTTCCCCGTTCGCTCGCCACTACTGAGGGAATAATCTCTTTTCCTCTGGGTACTTAGATGTTTCAGTTCCCCAACTTGCCTCCATCCTGCCTAATGTGTTCGGCCGGCGGTGACCCGCGATAAAGCGGGCCGGGTTTCCCCATTCGGGCATCCCGGGATCAACTTGCTTGGCAATTCCCCCGGGCTTATCGCAGCCAAGCTACGCCCTTCTTCGGCTCCTGACGCCAAGGCATCCACCACGCGCCCTTAGTAGCTTAACCCTACTATCGTTCTTGACTCGTTTCCTCTTCAATTGAAGAGCCGCGGTCAGTACATACTGACCATTCTTGACCTATTCACTTGTTAAGGCGCCAACCAACATGCCCCCATCCGAGGACGGCGGCGAACTAACACTATACGAACGGGGGGATGGGCGTGTCAATGGAAAAAGAGGGGTTTTTGTGGTCGATTCGCGGTGAATTGGGTTGTGTAAGCGAGGCATGTGGTTCACCCTTCAACAAGCTGAGGGTGCGCTGGGGGCTGTGATAGGATGAGCGGCAATCAGAGAGAATGGAGCGACATGTCAATTCTCAAGTTATCCGGCGGGTTGAAAGATGCGTACCGTGGGTCGGACGTCGCCCGTCGCGTACGGGATTTCAATAATTGGACAGACAGAGCGGCCAGCGATAACGCGGGCGACGAATACGACCACGCGGCAACGGTCAAGGAGTATTACGACCTCTGCAGCGAGCTGATGGTGTACGGTTGGGGCGAATCCCTGCACTTCGCTCCGCTATCGCCCACGGAGAGTATTGAGGAGTCCAAGGTTCGGCATCAGCGGTTGATGATCGACAAGCTGGATCTGCGCGAGGGCATGAGTGTTATCGACGTGGGTTGCGGGCTGGGCGGCCCGATGCGCCGCGTGGTCAGCGAGGGCGGCGTCCGCGTTCTCGGTGTCAATAACAACGAGCTCCAGTTGGAGAAGGCGAAAGCCCTTAACGCTGAGGCGGGGATCGCCGACATGGTCGATTACCTGGCGTGCAGTTTCATGGACATGGACGCCATCGCGGACGACACGTTTGACCGTGGGTACGCAATTGAATCTACATGCCACGCGCCGGACAAGGCAGGTGCGTTCGCGGAGATCTTCCGGACGCTGAAACCGGGAGCACTTTTGTGGGGTCAGGAAATGTGTCTGACCGACACATTTGATCCCGACAATGAGCGGCACCAGGCTATCAAGCAGGAGCTCAAGCACGGCATCGCGCTCAACGATATTGCCACGATGGGTGAGGTGAACGCGGCGCTGGAGGCGGCGGGATTTGAGGTTCTCGAGGGGATAGATCGGGGCGTCGTCGCGGAGGGGAATCTGACAACACCATGGTATATGCCGATGGATGGTCGGCACGGCACGCTGGGCAACGCCTTTCGCCAGACTCCCTTGGGCCGCAAGACAATCGAGATCGTATCCAGACTGGCCGAATTGGTCAGGATATTCCCCAAGGGGTCTGCCGACGTGATCGAGCTGCTTGATCGAACCGCCAACGCCTATGTGGCCGGCGGGAAGACGGGAATCTTCACCCCGCTGTACTGTTTCCTGGCGCGAAAACCGGGTTAGCCGTTCGACGGGCTCAGGGTTGGTGGGCAGTTAGAGCTCGAGCAGCGCGCGGCAGAATTGAGCACCCTGTTCAAGCTCAGAAATCCTGACGCTCTCGCGCACGGTGTGGGCGTCATGCATCGCCGCGCCAACAACCACGGCCTCTATGCCGTTGAGGACAAAGACGTTGCCATCCGTGCCGCCGCCGGAGATCGCTAGTTCAGGCGTCATGCCGAGGGCGCCGAGCGATTCCTTGACGCGGGCAAGCAGGCCGGCGTTCTCATCCAGGCGATAACCGACGAACTGCTCGTACAGCTCACACTCGATGGTTGCGTCCGTCCACCGCCCCCGCGTGTCCTGAACGATGTTGAGGAGATAGGAGCGGACGCGCTCAAGGGCCTCAGGATCGTGGCTGCGGGTCTCACCCTTGAGGCTCGCGTGCTCCGGCACAGCGTTTCGGACACTGCCGCCCTCAATGTTGCCAACGTTGAATGTGGTGTTCTCGTCGAGGCGACCCAGGCGCATCTGGACGATCATCTCGGCGGCAATCTGGATAGCAGAGATACCCTTTTCCGGCTCGACACCGGCGTGCGCGGCACGGCCGGTGATGTCGATGTCGAATGCGATGTAGGTGGGGCTGCCGGTTGTGACGTGGTACGCAGGGCCCTCGCCGTCAAAGACAATCGCCTGTTTGGCGCGAAGCATGGAGAAGTCGAGATTCTTTGCGCCGACGAGACCAATCTCTTCCTCACGTGTTAGAGCGATTTCAACCGGACGGCGAGCCGCGCCATCACTCTGCAGGGATTCCAGAGCCTCAAGGATGACAGAGAGGCCAGCCTTGCAGTCGCCGCCGAGGACGGTAGAGCCGTCCGTGTGGATAACGTCACCATCGATTAGGGGGTTCACGCCCCGGCCGGGTTCAACGGTATCCATGTGCGCAGAGAGAAGTAGCGGCGAGTCGCCGGGCTCGGACGCGATGACGTTGCCATAGGCGTCTCGTGAGACTGTGAATCCAAGGTTGGTGAGACGGGCGGTGAGGGCGTCGGCGATGGCGGCTTCTTCACCGGATGGGCTGTCAATGCGGACGAGATCAGTGAACGTGCGGACGAGTCGGTCTCGGTCGATCATGCGCGGATTTACCTCTGCGTGTGGGCTTCTGTTTCCACGATAACAGCCCGACAGGCTACAGCATGATCATGGAGTCGCCGAAGGAGTAGAACCGGTACTCCTGCGCGATAGCCTCGCGGTAGGCGCTGTCCACGAGTTCCTTGCTGGCGAATGCTGACGCCAACATGAGGAGGGTGGAGCGCGGCAGATGGAAGTTGGTGATCATTGCGCCAATCACTTTGAACTGGAACCCGGGCAGAATCATCAACTCCGTTTCGCCAATCTCGGGGCCGATAGTCCTCTGCCCGTCAGCGGCCTCGGACAGACCCTGGTTGATGGCGATTGATTCAAGGGCGCGGACCGGTGTTGAGCCAACGGCGACAACCCGGCGGCCCTCAGAGAGCGCCTGTGAGATTGTCTCCGCGGCTTCTTCAGGCAGCTCGTAGCGCTCCTCTCCCATGACATGCTCGCGTGGATCATCCACTTTGACAGGTCGGAATGTACCCGGGCCCACGTCCAGGGTGAGGCGGGCGATGCGGACGCCCTGTTCCTGCAAACTTTCCATCAGTTCCGGGGTGAAATGAAGACCGGCGGTGGGGGCGGCTACGCTGCCAGGTTTGGAGGCGTAAATGGTCTGATATCGCTCAAGGTTTGGAATCTCCTGCCGGATGTACGGCGGCAGGGGAACCTGCCCGACATCATCAAGGACAAAGCCCTCCGGTAGAGTGACCAGGCGGGTGCCATCCGTGTATTGCTGTCCAACGTGGACGCGGGGCGCGCCGGGGGCGTCCAACTCAACGATGGTGTTTGCGGCAACGCGCCGGGATGGCCGCACCAGGGCAGTCCACATGCGTTCATTGACCTCATCGCCCTCGCCCGTTCCCGCAACTGGGCGGATAAGGAGGATCTCGACGTGCCCGCCGCCATCCCTTTTTGTGCCAAGGAGACGGGCCGGGATCACTCGCGTTTCATTGATAACGAGAACATCGCCTGCAGTGAGGATGGAGCCCAGATCATAGAAGTGCTTGTGTTCAATCAGGCCGGAGTCGCGGTGGATTACGAGGAGTCGAGAGTGATCACGCGGCTCTATGGGTTGTTGGGCAATCAGGTGTTCCGGCAATTCAAACTCGAAATCGGCCACCATCAGGGGGGCGGAGCTATGGTTGCCGGTATCGTCGGATGTCATGAGATATGTCAGCCTTGCGCAACTGCCTGTATCGGTGATTCTACAACGACAACGGTTCCCGTCATACCGGCGTCCGGATGACCGGGGATGGAGCAAATGAGTTCAAAATCGCCGAGCACGGTGGGCGTGAACCGCACTGTTTTCTTTGAGCCAATCCGCATCGATCCTGTCGCGACATCGAACTCTTCGATGACGAGATCATGGTCGACAGTGCCGAGGTTTCTGAATTCAATTACTGCTTCCTCGTCCACGGGAATCTGGATTGTTTCCGGTTCAAAGGCGAATTCAGTGCCAACTATTATGTAGCTGCCGTCCGGCTGGAGGCCCGTTGCGCCGATATCACCATTGTTTTGGCAGGCGGTTGTGAGGGCGAGTACAAACACGGCACACAAGGCCGCCAGAGCCGCTAATCGTGAGACATAGAGCCGTGGGGCCCCTAGCTGCCGGTGCGCTTGACCCACACCTTGTAGACGGGCGCGCCGTCCTCCTCTCCCGCCTCTTCCCAGTCCGTGATGCGCCAGACGGGTGGCGCGAGCGCCATGTAGACCTGGTCCCCCGACCTCGGCTCAGGCGCGCCCGTGAGCGAGACGCGCTCCGTAAATGTCTGGCTGCCAGCGCGCCAGACGTCCCAGTGGGCTACCTTGCCTGCGCTGCCGATGGTCTCCCCCCCCCCTCACTTATCTGACAATTGTGCCCGCGCGGCGGAGACAGTGTTACGAAGCAGCATGGCGACGGTCATCGGCCCAACGCCCCCGGGGACCGGTGTGATCGCACTCGCCACGTCAGACACGGCGTCAAAGTCAACATCGCCGACAATCTTATAGCCCCGCTTCTGGCTCTTGTCCTCAACGTGATTGATGCCCACGTCAATGACGACAGCGCCCGGCTTTACCATATCGGCCGTGATGGCAGCCGGAATCCCCACTGCCACGACGAGGATGTCCGCCTGCTTCGTCACCTCAGCGAGGTTCGGATCCATCCTGTGGCAGACGGTGACTCGTGGGTAGAAATTGGGGTCGCCCTGCATCCACGCCGTTGCGATGGGCTTTCCGACGATGTTGCTGCGGCCAACAATAACGGCATGCTTGCCGCCAAGCTGCACGCCCTCTCGCCGCAGCATCTCCATGACACCGAAGGGCGTGGCCGGCACGAATTGAGAATCGCCAATGGCCAGGTGGCCGATGTTGAGCGGGTGAAAGCCGTCCGCGTCCTTGTCGGGTCGGACACATTCGATGATGGCGTGTTCCTCAATGTGCGGCGGCAGCGGCAACTGAACGAGTATTCCGTGGACACGGTCCGCGCGGTTTAGCGACTCAATGAGGTCCACCAAGCCGTCCTGGGAGACAGAGGCGTCTATACGGTGAAGCTCCGTGTAGATGCCGACTTCGCGGCAGGCGCGTTCCTTGTTGGCGACATACGTTTGGGAGGCGGGATCATCGCCCACAACGACGGCGGCGAGTCCGGGCATGACGCCCTTTGCCTTGAGTGCGGCCACATCACGAGCGACTTCCTTACGAATGTCTGCCGCGATGCTCTTGCCGTCGATGATGCGTGCGGTCAATGGCATTCCCTGTCTCCAATTGCCCCTCACTGAGTATAGCGTCCGTGACGGCTGCGACGGCGCATATTCCGTTCTGCGATAATCTGGTGACTGCAACAACTGAGGAGTATTTGCGCGCAATGCTGACAACGGGAATCGATATGTGTGAGGTATGGAGAATACGGGAGGCTCGTGAGCGGTTCGGACAGCGGTTTCTTGATCGCGTCTATACGCCGGAGGAGCAGCGGACGAGCCGGATGCGCGACCCTGAGCTGGCGGCGCGATTTGCCAGCAAAGAGGCCGTGATGAAGGCGCTTGGCACAGGCGCGCGCGGCGTGGGGTGGAAGGATATCGAGATCCTGCCGATGATGGGCGGGAAGCCGGAGGTACGGCTGCACGGACGGGCTAAGGCCGTTGCGGAACGTATCGGGCTGACTGACCTTACCGTGAGCCAGACGCACTCCATCGAATACGCCCTCTCCATCGTTGTCGGAACAGCCGAATACCCGTCGCCATACCACGCGCCACAATTGGAGGATTAAGCGTCTGGCGGTGCATCATGAGAGCCGTCACAGCCGCAGAAATGCGGCGCATTGAAGAAGACGCAATAGCGTCCGGCACGACCGTTGAAGAGTTGATGCAGCGGGCCGGCCGGGCCGTGGCGGACCATGTCGGCGACATTCTCGGCGGACAAATCGCTCAGCGGCGGATTCTCGTGCTGGCAGGCCCAGGCAAGAACGGGGGCGACGGTCTGATTGCGGCACGTTTGCTACGCCAGCGGGGCGCGTCTGTTACTGTCGCGTGCCCTGTTACTCGGGCAGATCACGACCCCTTGTTGACGGAATGCGCAGCCGCCGGCTGTTCAATCACCCAGGACATTCCGGCTGATCTTGCCCCGACTCTCTCCCGCGCTGAGGTCGTCATCGATGCCCTGCTGGGCACTGGCCGCTCCCGCGGCATTGATGGCGCAATGCTTGAAGTGTTGACCATGGCACGCGAAGCCGCACGTGAGAGAACTGTCGTGGCGGTCGACTTGCCGTCGGGCCTTGATTCGGACACGGCAGAGCTAGATCCGGCGACGGTACCGGCAGATTTCACCGTGGCATTAGGGAGGGTAAAGCTCGGGTGCCTCACGACCAAGGGGGCCGATTATTCAGGCGCGATACGCGTCGCGGATATTGGACTTGGCACATATACGACGAATGACAGCGGTATTGCACTGCTGACAATCGATGTTGTGCAAGAGCTGTTGCCGCAACGCGATACTGTAGGCCACAAGGGAACGTTTGGCCACAGCCTCATTGTTGGAGGCTCGGAAGCATACCGCGGCGCGCCCGCGCTGGCAGCGCGAGCGGCGGCCCGCGCCGGTTCTGGAACAGTTGCTATCGCCGCGCCTGATTCGATTACGGCTTCCTTGGCGAGTAGCGCGCCGGAGGCAACGCATATTCCCTTGACCAGCCACCCACAGACCGGCCTGACCGGAGCGGGCGCAGTTTCCCAACTCATGGCCTCGTTGCAGACCAAAGCGCCGGACGCTTTCTGCATCGGGCCCGGGATGGGGCGGTCCGTCGGCACGGATTCGTTTGCGGATGTATTGCTTCGCGAGTTATCTGCGGACACGTCTTCTCTACTTGATGCTGACGCATTGAATCGGCTGGCCGAGAAGCCGGACTGGTGGACGACCTTGCAAGGCCCTATTGTCATCACGCCCCACCCCGGCGAGATGGCGCGGCTCTGCAGAATGACGGTTGCAGAGGTTCAGCAGGACAGGTTTGAGATCGCGGAGGCAAAGGCCAGGGAATGGGGCGTGACGGTCGTGCTGAAGGGCGCGTATACGGTCGTTGCGAGCCCGGATGAGCCCCCGTCAATCTGTCCGCTCGCCATGCCTGCACTCGCATCAGGCGGAACGGGGGACGCGCTTGCCGGGATCATCACTGGATTCCTGTCACAAGGGCTGACAACCTCTGCGGCGGCGCGTGCGGGTGTGTATGTGCACGGGACGGCGGCGGCTTTGGCGGCTCAAGACAACGGCAACATGATGTCGGGGCTGCTGGCATCTGATTTGATAGAGCAGATACCGGCGGCGATGGCGTTGATCGGACAGGGAGAGGGGCCGGTTTCGCCGCTGTTTGCTTAAGGAGACCCCCTCACCCTAGCCCTCTCCCTGGGGGAGAGGGGACAAGCCGTTTAGCGCCAGGCGATAGCTCGAAGCCATTCTTCGAATGTGAGGGTTGGGATGCCCCATTTGGCCTTGAGTGCGGGAATGTCCTCGTCATAGCCGTAGGCCTGGTACCACTTTGTCATGGCGATGGTCTGGGGCGGCGCCACGCGGGGCCAATCTTCTACCGGTATCTGTTCATATCGAACGTCGTGACCGACAACACGACCGAGGGCGGAGGCGATATCGGTCATAGTCAGCGTCTCGGCGGCGATGTCGATCTCCTGTCCGGCATAGGTTTCCGGGTTGTTGAATGCGGCGGCGGCGAACGCGCCGATGTCATGGCCGGAGATCACCTGCAGTGTCTTCTCCGGAGTTAACATGCCGCGGATGACGCCGTTTTCGATGCCTGCTCGGTCGTATAGGTAATTCTCCGCGAACGAGACGGGACGGAGGATGGTGTACCGGATGCCGAGTTGGCGGATATGGGCCATGATGTCGCGTTTGGCGTCCCAATAGGAAACGCCGCGATTCGGCTCCTTTGCCCCGCATGACGCCGTATAGACGAGGTGGCTCACCCCTGCCCTGACGGCAGCGTCCGCCACGGCGACGCCCTGCCGCATCTCAAGTTGTGGATCGTCTTCGGCGGCCTGTGATTGGACAGAGAAGACTCCGTACACGCCCTCCATTGCAGCATCAATTGACGCAACATCGTCCATGTCTCCCTCGATAATCTCCACACCCCGCGAGGCAAGAGCTTGCGCCTTTTCGCCCTGGGGTGAGCGGGTCAGGCCGCGCACATGCCAGTCCTTGGAGGAAAGCAGGTGGCCGACGAGACCACCGCCCTGGTTGCCTGTTGCGCCGATAACGAGGATTGTGCGTGTTGGGTTGGTCATGTGTTTAGCTCCTTTTCCTCAGATTGTTTCAGAGGGGCGGTCACTATGGAAAGTCCCGCGCGTATAATTGCGTGTGTTAATTGGAAGGCAACTATAGCAGGGAGCCGAGTAGCGAATGCTGTTGGCTGTCGATATCGGGAACACGAACATGAAGCTTGCCGCATTTGACGGGGAGCGGATTGTGGCGTCTGACCGCGTACCCACGAAGGAGAGTACATCCCCGGCGACTGCTGCATCCAAGATCTGTGAGTCGTTGGCCCAAAACGGGATTCCCGAGCAGGACATCAGCGGCATCGTTTTCTGCTCCGTGGTTCCCCCTCTGACGACGATGTTGGAACGGGCAGCAGCCGACAGGTTTGGCGTCACGGCGTTGGACGTCAAGGAAGCAGAGGATCGTGGCGTGCGGCTGGATGTGGATAAGCCGGACGGCGTCGGTACAGACAGGATCGTGAATGCGGCGGCGGCGTACGGACTGTACGGCGGGCCGGCTATCGTGGTCGACTTTGGCACTGCCACAACGTTTGACGTTGTGACAGGTGGTGGCATATTTGTCGGCGGCGTCATCGCGCCGGGCATCTCTTTGGCGTCCGAAGCTCTTACAGCACGGGCCGCACAACTGCCGCCTATCGAGCCCGTGTTTCCGGACAACGTCATAGGTCGCGACACGGATCAAGCGATGCGCTCCGGGTTGATGTACGGGTATGTTGGGTTGATGGAGAGCCTGATCAGGCGAATTCGCGCCGAGATTGGTTCTGAGGCGAAGGTAATTGCGACGGGCGGACTCGTTGAGACTATTGCCGAGAAGACGGACGCCATCGACGAGCTGGAGCCGGACCTGACACTGCAGGGGTTGCGGCTGATCTGGGAGCTTAACCAAGAGTAGACTGAGCAAATCACGGTTCAGGTTCCCGCCTTCGCGGGACTGGCGAGACTGACGGAGTGAGAAGGTAGGAGATGAGTGGGGCAGACGCGATAGCCGGTAAGCGAATCGTGCTGGGTGTATCCGGCAGCATTGCCAGCTATAAGGCGGCGGACATCGCCTCCAAGCTGATGCAGGCGGGGGGCCTTGTCGACGTTGTGCTGACACGCTCCGCGCAGGAGTTCATCACCCCGCTCACGTTCCGTTCACTGACACACCGCCTCGTGATAACCGACCTGTTTGACGCGAATTCTAAGGATCCTCTTGAGCACGTGGAGATCGCACGGCAGGCGGATGCTATCGTCATCGCGCCCGCAACGGCGAACGTGATGGCCAAGCTGGCACACGGCCTGGCGGACGACGCGCTTTCGACAATCGTTCTCGCGACGGAAGCCCCTGTTCTCATCGCGCCCGCGATGGAGCACCACATGTGGGCGAACACTGCCACGCAGGCGAACGTGGCGGCGTTGAAAGAGCGCGGCTTTGAATTTGCCGGTCCCAATGAAGGCCGACTTGCCTCCGGCGCGGTTGGCAGTGGGCGGCTCGTCGAGACTACGGATATTCTCGAAGCGCTCGCAGGCATTCTTTCCGCTGATCAGGACCTCGCAGGGCGGCACATCGTCGTCTCGGCGGGGGGCACACAGGAGCCGATTGATCCCGTTCGAGTCGTCACGAATCGTTCATCCGGTAAGCAGGGCTACGCGTTCGCGGAGGCGGCGCGGGACAGGGGGGCGCGCGTGACACTGGTTTCGGCGGCGAGCCTGGCCAACCCTCCGGGCATCAAGGTGGTCAAGGTGGAGAGCGCGCGCCAGATGCTTGTTGCCGTTTCCGATGCGCTGAATGACGCGGCGGACGCACTTGTTATGGCGGCGGCCGTCGCCGACTGGGAGCCCGTGGCGGCGGCGGGTCAGAAGATGAAGAAGGTCGAGGGGCAAGACATCCTGACCATCGATATGAAAAAGACGCCAGATATCCTCGCGCAGGTGAGCGGCCTGCCCGGCATCAAGGTCGGCTTTGCCGCCGAGACGGAGGATCTACTTAAGAACGCCCACGCCAAGCTGGAGGGCAAGAAGCTGGACATGATTGTCGCCAATGACGTTTCGGCGACGGACGCGGGGTTTGCGGTTGATACGAATCGCGTTGTCATCCTCGACAAGTCCGGCGGTCAGGAAGACCTGCCGCTGATGTCGAAGCGCGAGGTGGCGGACACCGTGCTGGATCGCGTGTGCACCCTGCTGACCGGGTGATCAACGAGGAACTCGCGTGACCGGAACGGGTACCCCATTCGTTTCCCTGGTTATTCTCGCCGCGGGCAGTTCATCACGCATGGGGCGACCCAAGCAGACCCTGCCCTGGATGGGCAGGGATTTGCTGACGTACCAGATTGAGCAGGGCGGGCTTTCAGGTGTCGACGAGTTGATCGTCGTCCTAGGCGAGGACGCCGAGGACTATCGGCCACTTCTTCCCGAGTCGCTGGACCGAGTGCCTGTCTACAAGATCATTGAGAACCCGGACTATGAACGCGGCAAGACGACGTCGGTACTCGCCGGGTTGGCAGCCGCCGACCCACGCGCCACGGACTGGATCTTTCTCGCGATGGACTCGCCGAAGCCTGCGCGCATCACGGACATGCTGGTGGAGGCGCATCACGCGGGAGGGCTGCCGATCACGTACCCGTGGCACGGCGGGATCGAAGGACACCCGCCCGTGATGAATTCTTCGCTACGGCCGGAGATTGAGGCGATTACGGAGGCGAAGCGCGGCCTGCGTGAAATCACGGAGCGCGACCCTGACCGCGTCAATAGGGTCGGGTTTGCAGACCCTATCGTTATCGTGAACATGAATAGCCCGGAGGACTATGAACGGGCGCTTGCGGTGACGGGGCAGGCGGAACCCGCCTCTTCTTGAGGGAGGGGATTCCCTGGCGCAGCGTTACGGGGGTTGGTTGACACAATGAGATTCAGATTCCCGCCTGCGCGGGAATGACGGGGGGGGCGCGGGCATGACTGACCTAGTTCGCGGGAATGACGAACTTTCATTCGCTACAATAAGAGCTGATATGAATCGACTCTCCAATTGTCCTGCCTTAGTGAGCCTTCGGAGCGCCCGGTAATGTCGACCGACACACACTCCGCGGCTGAGATGCCGCCTGCGTATGATCCGGCGCGATTCGAAGAGGCGCGCTACCAATGGTGGGAGGATCGCGGGTATTTTCAACCCAAGATCGACCCAGACAAAGAGCCTTTCGTCGTCATCATGCCGCCGCCAAACGTCACGGGGCAGTTGCACCTCGGCCATGCGTTAACGGCGACGGTTGAGGACGCGCTGGTGCGGTGGCATCGGATGCGGGGCGACCCCACGCTGTGGCTTCCGGGTACGGACCACGCGGGCATTGCGACTCAGTATGTCGTTGAAAATTTTTTGTCCGGGCAGGGCATCGACCGCAGAGAAATAGGCCGTGACGCTTTTCTTGAGCACGTGTGGGAGTGGGTGCGGGAGTACGGCGGCGCGATTCAGAATCAGCATCGTCGGCTCGGGGCGTCGTGTGACTGGACTCGGGAGCGGTTCACACTGGATGAGGGACCCTCACGGGCAGTGCGCGCCACGTTCGTGAACCTGTACAACAAGGGGCGCATCTATCGCGGCGAGCGGATGATCAACTGGTGCCCGGCGGATCACACTGCCCTGTCTGACCTTGAGACCGAGTATGA
Organism: Dehalococcoidia bacterium; assembly: GCA_965207115.1. Lineage (GTDB taxonomy): Bacteria > Chloroflexota > Dehalococcoidia > UBA6926 > UBA6926 > VXMO01. Next base: position 1,264,989 of record CBDBLR010000003.1, read on the forward strand.
GGATGCGGCAGGCAAGCTGTGGCACATCAACTACCCGTACACGGACGGTTCCGGCAGGCATGTAACTGTTGCGACGACGCGGCCTGAGACGTATTTGGGCGACACGGCGGTGGCCGTGAACACGAACGATCCGCGATTCGCGGACGCCATTGGAACGACGGTGCGCCTGCCGTTCATCGACCGCGAGATTCCGATTGTCGGCGACGACTACGTTGATATGGAGTTCGGGACGGGCGCGCTGAAGGTGACGCCGGCGCACGACCAGAACGACTTTGAAATCGGACAGCGGCATAGCCTCGACGCAATAGAAGTCATCGACTCGGATGGCGTGATGAATGAGCACGCCGGGCCGTATGAGGGTCTTGACCGCTTCGAGGCGCGGCGCCGCATTGTGGAAGACCTTGAGGCGCAGGGCTTCCTCGAAAAGACGGAGGACTACGAGAACCGCGTGGGGCGCTGCTATCGGTGTCAGACGATTATCGAGCCTCGACTCAGTATTCAATGGTTTGTAGACATCTTGCCCTTGGCCGAGCGCGCTGCGGAGGCAGTGCGTGACGGGCGGATCAACATTGTTCCTGAACGATTCACCGGCACGTATTTTAATTGGATGGACGGCATCCGTGACTGGTGCATCTCGCGGCAGCTGTGGTGGGGGCACCGCATTCCTGCGTGGTTCTGCGGCGAGTGCGAGGGCTCTCGGCTAAGTGTCGTTCTTCGTGAGGCTGTGACGCGCTCGGACGGTCAGGAGGTCTGGGAGGCAAGCTACGCGGAGTTGCGTCAACTTGGCCTTTCGCATGAAGAGGTCGCTTCGCGGGCAGGCAGTGTGAATGCTGAAAAGGACGCCCGCCCTATCGTGGCACCGGAGGATCCGTCCGTTTGTCCCGAATGCGGCGAGGCGGCGTTGCTACAAGACCCGGACGTGCTGGACACGTGGTTCTCGTCCGGCCTTTGGCCTCACTCCACACTGGGGTGGCCGGATGAGGCAGACGACTATTTGTATTTCCATCCAACATCCGTGATGGAGACGGGCTACGACATCCTGTTCTTCTGGGTTGCGCGGATGATCATGATGGGACTGGAGAACACGGGAGAGATTCCCTTCCGCACAGTCTATTTGCACGGCCTGGTTCGTGACGCCCAACGACAAAAAATGTCAAAGACCCGCGGCAACGTGATCGATCCGCTTGAGAGCATCGCGGAGTACGGCACGGACGCGCTGCGCATGGCACTGACGATTGCCACGACGCCCGGCAACGATCTCGCATTGACTCCGGGTCGCATGGAGGCGGGGCGCAATTTCGCAAACAAGCTGTGGAACGCAGCCCGATTCGTTGTGCGGTCAACGGAGCAGGCGGACGCGCGAGTCGGAGGCAATATGCCTGCGGCGGAGCACCGCGAGGACCGGTGGATCGTTTCTCGCATGGCAAGCGTGACATCTGATGTGAACCGGCTGCTTGAGGACTTTCAGCTAGGACAGGCCGAGCAGATAATCCGTGATTTCTTGTGGGATGAATATGCGGATTGGTATATCGAGCTTGCCAAGGTACGCATGCGCAACGGGGATGATCGGCCCGTTCACTACCTGGTCGGCGTGCTCGAGCAGTCGATGCGGCTTCTCCACCCATTCATGCCGTTCGTGACGGAGGAGATCTGGCAGAGCCTCGTCGCCCGCGCGCCGGAACTGGCGCGTGACGTAGATTCCATTATGATCAGCGCCTACCCGGAGGCGGACACAGTTCATGTCGACAGCGCGGCGGAGTCCGAGGTTGCCGATGTCATCAACGTCGTGCGGGCAATCCGCAACGCGCGCGCCGAGGGCAACGTTGAACATTCGCGCATGATTGAGGCAATCGTCGACGCGGTGCCCGATTCACAGGAGGCTATAACTGATTCACGTGAAGCCATTGGCGTATTGGCTCGCGTATCCTCGCTAAGCGTGCTCGCGCCCGAGGACGAGCGGCCAGATCCCGCTTCCGTGATGACGGCAATCCTCGATGGCGTGACCGTCATGGTGCCGCTGGCCGGGCTGGTGGACGCTGACGCGGAGCGGTCCCGACTCTCGAAGGAATTGGAAGAAACGCGGGGTCGCCTCACCGGCCTTGAGCAGCGACTGGCGAACGAGAGTTTCCGCTCCAAAGCACCGCCGCAGGTTGTGGCAAAGGAAGAAGAGCGGCTTGAAGAGTCACGCCAGCGGGTGCAGCGGATCGAAGAGCAGTTGGCACGGCTTGGCTGAGCGCGATGTACTACATCCTGATCTATGAATATGTGGCGGACGTGCTGGAGCGGCGTCCTGCGCATCGGGATGAGCACCTGGGTCTTCTGAGAGACCTCAATGATCGAGGAATCGTCCCAATTGCCGGGGCGTACGACGACCCCGTCGACGGCGCGTCCATTGTGTTCCGCACTGACGATACATCAGTCATCGACGATTTTGTGGCAAAAGACCCGTATATCAACAACGGCCTGGTCGCCTCATGGAAGATCAGGAAATGGAACGTGGTGATCGGCGGGTGACTGCGTCACGGCTTAAGTTCGCGATCCGGCGTCGTTAGCCTCAAGACTCGAATACCGCGTTCCGCCTTGGTGAAATAATGTGCTACGGCGCGTCGTCCCATGCTTGAGTCTGGAAGTTAAGCTCGCTCGCGATTTGGTCGGGGCCATAGCCCGGCGGGACTTCCTTACGCGTTCGAAGATCTGAATAGAGCAGGAATATCATGATTGCCTGAATCGGTCCCGCAATGGTGGGGGCGACGATATTCGAATACCAGGTTCCTACAGTGTCGAGTCCTGCTCCGGTTGCAAGGAAACCGGGGAATCCGACGGCGAATACAGCAAGTGTGATGATGACGACGATGCCAAACGTCCGCCACCAGAAATTCTCCGTCAGTTCCCAGCTGCGACGAAGTGCCGTCACACCAATCACGCCCTCAAAGGCAATCACAGGCCAGATGAACGTCCAGCGTATGGCCACGTAAGCCGTAATCACCAACGCGCCAACAAAACCGGTGAAAGAGAGCAGTCCAAACAGAGCAGCAACAAGTGCCGCATCCATGGCAGCGTTTGCAATCATGAACGGCGCTATGAACAACAACGCCCAGACAGCAAACACCACGGCCAGTGCCATCAGCGTCGTGATGATCAGGCTGCCGACGCGCTGTACGGAAAACGTCAGGGCCTCCGAGATCAGGACGCGGCCAACCACATAATGGGCGCCGATTACGAACATGTAGGCGCCCGCGGCAATGGCGGAAACCAGCAGCGCGATGCCTATCACGAGAGCTGATCGGAGCATTTCGAGCGGCAGATCGTCCAGCTGCAACTCGGCTACTTGCTGGAGTTGCTCACTAGTAAGAGTCTCGTCCTCCGGGACACTTGTGAGAATCTCGTCGATTGCGGGCTGATTTCCCTCGGGCAGAATGACGTCGATGCCGGACACGGCGCCGAAGACAATTGCGGCGCTGATAACCGAGATGAAAAGCAGACGAAGAATGCGCGCCAGGTAAACGGACCAGAGCTCCGCAAAGAGGTCATTCATTCCCCGTTCAGGGAATGCGTTCTCACTCTGCATGCTCACGCCCCCAAGAACCGGCGAAGGACAGGGCGGCTCGTCTGGTAACTAGCGTCGACGTTCACGCGTCTGCTCGGTTGAGCCTAGCTGCCCCCCCCGGCTGCGCCCATGCCGCCGGAGCCGCGCTGCTGCAACTCAATGAAGACCATCTTGGTGCCAAGAGGATGCACCCACGCGACGTTGGAGTTGCCTTCTTCACGCTGGATGCGGCCGCCCTTTTCCTCGATGTTCTTGATGGTTGCCTCAATGTCATCGACCTCAAGACAGACCATGTACATACCCTCGCCCTTGGGATTCCGCTCATTCTTGCGCTCCTCCATCATGCGGGCGAGCGCAGTCTCAGGGCCGGCTGGGGTCATGACCTCGATCACGGGCTGGCCGTTGTAACCGAGCATCTGCGCGCGAATGCCAAACTGGTTGCCGCGCGCCTGGTTCAACTCCTCAAGGCCGAACAGATCTTTCCATATCTGCACGCCCTCTTCGAGATCCTCCACCATGACGGCGTTGTAGCGAATATCGGTGATCATCGTCTCCCTCTCCCCCTGCGCCATGAAGGCGCTTTTCCTGCGATGGTGTACCGCGAGTTTGGCCAATGGCAATGCACCGTGTCAACGATGTGGGGCCCTCTCCCTGAGGCGGAGGGGACTTAGGTATCGAACTTGGGACGTTCGAGTAGCGCAGGTGGCCAAACCGCGCTGTCCACAACGCCTACGAACGGCAGGTTTCGATAGAAACCCTCGTAGTCGAGGCCATAGCCAACGACGAAGACAGGGTCTATCGAGAACCCGACGTAGTCGACCTGAACCTCAACTACCCGGTGCGCGGGTTTATCCAGAAGCGTGCAGACCTTGAGCGAGGCAGGTTTCTCCGCGAGAACCTTCTCTTCCAGAAGTTTGAGCGTGACACCGGTATCAACGATGTCCTCCACGATGAGGACGTCACGGCCGCGCAGGCTCTCCCGGAATGGGTTGGGCATCTCTACGGTGTGTCCGTCTTCATCAATGAATCGGTCAACATGGACAAGTTCCACCGGAGCGGGGATGTCCATTTCCCGTACAAGATCCGCGAGAAAGCAGATGACGCCGTTCAGCGCACCAACACAAACGACCTCTCCGTCCGCATACTCGACGCTCAACTGCGCGGCCAGTTCTTTCACGCGTCGCTGGAGGCGCGTCTTGCTGATGAGGACGCGGTCGACGCCCTTGGCGGCGGGGCCCGCAAGCCCGTTGCGACGGCTCAATCCTGTGGCACCGTTGGACATGTAAAAAGCATAGACGACTTGGGGGCGCGGTGGCGAGGATTTTCGTCTGTCTTGACCCTGTTTGGCGCGGTTCCCATACTCGAATGTGTGATGGATATTATTGAGCTCATTGACCGCATCCGGCAGAATCACGCGATTGAACACGCGACGATCGCCGTGCTTGGTCGCAAGCATGACCAGTTTGGTCGACTTGGGGGCAGCGCGAAGCAGGACGGATTCTTCGTTTATGGCCCAACGACGGTGGAACGCATCGAGGACGCCGCACAGGAGGCCGTCGAGCGGCTAAGGGCGGGGGAATCCCACCTGGCCATTTCGCCATTTTGCGGCACGAATTTCCTGCTGGGTGGCATGACGACTGCCCTGCTGACGGGCATGATCCTCGGCACACGCAACCGAGTGGGGCGGCTTCCACAGGCGATGGGACTTTCGGCGCTGGCGCTTATCGGCTCGTTCAGAGCGGGCGCGTACGTGCAGCGCAAGTGGACAACGAAAGCCGACATCGGCGGGCTTGAGATCAAGAGCGTCTCACAGGTGAGCGGGGCGTACCGCCCCCTGCACCGCGTCTACACGTGGCTGCCAGACGTGGTGGACACCCCGCCTCCGCAGAACGGGTCTGTCGCGTCTGACCGACCCGTCTCCTGAGGCCGTTGGACTCACCTGTTCAACACCAGGCTGCGTAACGGACGTTGATTCGCCCCAGGATTTGCGGCGCTATCATGGATGGGATGCCGCGATCCAAGCGCGTCCCTGTAGCTCAACCGGACAGAGCAGCGGACTTCTAATCCGCAGGTTGTGGGTTCGAGTCCCACCGGGGACGCCAAGCTCTTAGGCCGAGTATTGCGGAGAGCATGTAATAGCATGACCGCCGTGCTATTATGCTAACGTGATTGTTTCGTTCAGGGATCGTGGAACCGAGGATGTTTTTGATGGACGTTCGACACAGGTTGCCCGGCGAACGTGCCCCCAAGCGATATGGACTGTGGCGCAGCGAAAGCTTGATCTGCTCGATTCCGCAACAACATTGGGGGATCTTCGCACGCCTCCCAGTAACCACTTGGAACGGCTAATAGGTAATCGCAGTGAGCAGCACAGCGTCCGCATTAACGATCAGTATCGAATCTGCTTTGTTTGGACGGACGCAGGGCCAGACGAAGTCGAGATAACTGATTACCACTGATGGGAGAGCCAGATATGGTACGCATTCCGAGCCATCGCGAGCCGACACACCCCGGAGAGATGTTGTTGGAGGAGTTCTTGAGGCCGATGGCTATGACACAGCATGACCTGGCCGAGGCGATTCGAGTGCCGTACCAGAGGGTGAATGAGATCGTGCGGGGCCGTCGCGGTATCACACCAAGCACAGCCCTGCGTCTTTCCAGGTTTTTTAGCAATACGCCCGGCTTTTGGGTGAATCTGCAACTGCGGTGGGACCTGTACCATGCTGAACGCGCCGAAGCAGATCAGCTGCGGGAGATACTGCCGCGGGAGGGGGTTGAGGTTTCTTAGGGCGAACCGACAGTAAGTCGCTGTTTCGTCGGCAATTTGGGGCAAGGAAGTGAGTCAACATGCTCTACGAGATGACTGACAAGAACTTAGTCAACATCAACAGGACATCATTTCAGGAGCAGGGCGTCCTAGAGGTCGATTTGCAGGAGGCCTTGCGAGAACACCCTGAATTTATCGAGGACGGGCTATTCGTTATAGCCGATGAATTCACCGGTTGGGAAGACAGCTTCCGCTATATCGATCTGCTCTGTATTGATTCCAACGGACAGCTTGTCGTTGTCGAGTTGAAGCGCGGTGACGGCGTGCATATGGAGTTACAGGCAATTCGCTACGCCGCGATGATGGCGAATTTCCAGACGCACAGCATCATTGAGGGCCATGCGCATTATTTGAGAAACAAGAATTTGAGCGAGTCCGCTGAAGAGCGTATCCGCGAACACCTTGGGCTTACAAGCGACGACGAAATCTCCATCGCGACCGAGCGGCCCCGCATCATTCTTGTCTCGGAGGACTTCAATAGAGAGATAACGACATCTGTCTTGTGGCTAAATGAAACAGGTCTGGATATTCGGTGTGTGCGCGTACGAGCTTATAAGGATCAGGGCAGGTTGTTACTCGACATTGATCAAGTGATTCCGCTGCCGGAGGCGCAAGATTATCTGGTCAAGGCACGGGATCGAGAGCAGGAGGTACGTTCAAGCACACCTTTGGCGCCACAGGATGGGATACCAGGTACAACGGAATTCGAAGAACTTATCAAGGCATTACCACTTGAAAAACAACAGCAATTCGATGATGTTCTAGAATTTATCCGAGAGATTGACGCAGCGGGGCTTGGGGAGCCATTCAGTTTCTCTTATATGAGAGGTGGCGGGGCGGTCAGGTTATTGTTACCGGGAGGCCGTAACCATCTGGCGTATTTTAGTTGTGAATCCGGCGGGACACCATATGTTGGCTTGAGGAGAAGTAGTTTCAATCTCTATGCGTCCGCTGCTATTGAGCGTGTCTGGTCTGCGCTCGGGAAGAACGCAACAGCCGGCCAATCCGCCTGGGCCAGCGCGCCATTCTCGGAGGAGCTTTTTGCGGCACTTCGTGAGGCTTACCAGCTAGCGAACAACAGCTAAGCTCACTCCTCTGCCACTATTACTCCCTCCGCCCTGAGACGTTCCACCTGCTCTACCGTGTAACCTGTCAGGCCTTGGAGGACGGTTTCGTTGTGTTGGCCTAGGTCCGGGGCTTCTCCGAGAGGGCCGTTGGGGGTGCGAGAGAAGCGCAGTGGGGAGTTGACGACGGGGATGTTGCCGACGCGCGGGTGAGGAACTTGAGCTATCGCGCCGCGTTCCTGCACCTGTGGATCGGCCAGGACCTGGTCGATACGGTTGACAGGGCCGCACGCAATGCCCAGCCGGCCAAGTTCGCGCAGCCATTGCTCGGCGGGTTTCTTTAGGAAAGCCTCCTCCAATTCGGGGAGCAGGTCATCGTAATTCAGCGTGCGGTGGTAGCCATCGACGTAGCGGACATCGTCGATCATATCAACGCGGTCGATGGCGGCGCAGAATAGCGGCCATTGGTCGTTGACGCCGCCGACGATCGCCACAACGATCCAGTCATCCACGGTCTTGAAGGCCTGGAACGGCGTGAAGGACGGATGGCGAGTGCCGATTGGGCCGGGAACGTGTCCGGTTGAAACATATCTGCCAATGGCGGCTTCAAGGATAGCCAGTTGGCACTCCAACATGGAAACGTCGATGTACTGCCCTTCCCCACTGCGTTCCCTTTCCTGGACGGCGGCGAGGATGGCGGTTGTTGCAAAGAGGCCGGCAATCATGTCACCGAGTGAACTGCCGGGACGGACAGGGCCGCCGCCGGGCTCGCCTGTTATGCCCATGATTCCGCCCATGGCCTGGACGATGATGTCGAGCGCCGGGCGCTGGGCATAGGGGCCGGTCTGGCCGAATCCTGAGATGGAACAGTAAACAAGGCGAGGATTCACAGCCTGCAGATCGTCGTAGGAGAGCCCGAAATTGGCCATCGTGCCGGGGACGAAATTCTCCACGAGGATGTCGCACTCGGCGGCAATGTCTTTGAGCGCCTGCTGGCCGTCCGGATGCGCGAGGTTGATGGAAACGCTCTGCTTGCCGCGGTTGACGCTGACGAAGTAGTAGCTCTCCCCTTCGAAGAACGGGCCTGTGCCGCGAGAGAGGTCGCCGCCCTCGGGACGTTCGACCTTTATGACCTCCGCGCCCATGTCGGATAGAATCATGGTTGCGAACGGGCCCGCGAGGATGCGGGTTAAATCAACGATTCGGAGACCTTCAAGTGGTCCACTCATACGTGTATGCCTACCATTGTTAGAGTCGTGCGCCAAAGCGCATCGGGTTTCATTGTAGACGGCGTGGTAGAGGCGACGCGCGGCTGCCGTGTTGAGCCGGTGCGGCCATGATTCCTCTTTCAGACAACGTCGGCGGGCGGCACGGGACACCGTGGCTGACCATCACGCTTATCGTCATCAATGCGCTCGCGTTTCTGTACACCATCATCCTCGACCCGGAGCAGCGTGCAATCTTCCATTTCCGGTTCGGCGTGGTGCCCTTTGAGTTCACCAACGGCGCAGTATTCGACCAGATAATGTCGCTGCCCGAATACGCGGCAATCGCGCCTATCGTCCCGTCATGGATGACGCTGTTCACATCGATGTTCCTGCACGGGGGATGGGCGCATATTTTGGGCAATATGGTGTTCCTGTGGGTCTTTGGGGACAACCTTGAGCACCATTTCGGGCGCGTTGGGTTCCTTGTTTTCTATCTGGCGACGGGTGTTCTCGCCTCCGCAACGCACATCCTGTTCAACTGGGACAGCAGCATCCCGGCCATCGGCGCAAGCGGGGCAATCGCGGGCGTGCTTGGCGCATACCTGCTGTTGTTCCCACGCCGACGGGTTCGGACGCTGTTCATGATGGGGCTGATCACGGTGATGGAGATTCCGGCAGTGTGGCTGCTTGTGATGTGGATGGTGATCCAGTTGTTCCAGGGCGTCGGCGGGCTGGTTGTGGCCGGGGGTGGCGGTGGCGTGGCGTACTGGGCGCACGTGGGAGGCTTTGTTGCGGGCGCCGGCATCGTTGCAGGTTGGCGCATCCTGAGGCGGGAAAAGGTATGGCAGCCGAACAGGTATGAGACGAATAGATCGAGGCTCTACCAGTACGATGATGACGATGACGACTACTACGAGCCGCCGATGCCGCCGGGGTATCCACCCTATCGACGGCGTTAGCGTTTCGGGAGGCAAAGGCCGGTGAACGAATATGAGCCGCAGGATCTAATCGGCCTCGCGGGCATGGTCTTCTACGGACATCATGGCGCGACTGAAGAAGAGCAGGCCGTCGGCCAGAGGTTCGTCGTCGATCTTGAAATGGCTATGGATCTTTCCGTCGCGGGACATTCCGACGATCTGGCAGACACGGCCAACTATGAGCGCGCATTCGAGATTGTGCAGGGAGTAGTGGAGGGGCCGCCACACGCGTTGTTGGAGAGCCTTGCGGAGGAGTGCGCCCAGCGGCTTCTTGACGAACTGCCAATTGAATCGACGCGCATCCGCGTCAGCAAGCCGTCCGTGCCTATCAGAGGAGCGCTGGACAGCGCCTGGGTAGAGATAACACGACGGCGGTGAGTGGGAGCGGGCGGACGCGACGGATTCCGGCCCCGTATCGTGGTACGGGGCATGCTTTCGCCGGTATGAGGGGAATACGTGGGAGAGGGATTCTTGTCGCTAGAAGTCGTAGCGTTCTGAGCGCCACGGGTCTCCGTTGGAGTTGTAGCCGTGGAGTTCCCAGAAACCGCGCTTATTCTCCGGCATGAGTTCCAGCGCCTTGATCCATTTGGCGCTCTTGTAGGCGTAGCGGTCAGGAACGATGAGACGGGCAGGGCCGCCATGTTCCGACTCCAACGGCGCACCATCGTGTCGGTGGGCAATCAGGACATCGGGATTGAGCAGTGCCGCCAGCGGGATATTGGTCGTGTAACCCCCGTAGCAATGAGCCATGACGTGGGCGGCGGTTGGGCGGATGCGGGCCTCCTCAAATAGATCGCGGACAAAGACGCCCTCCCATTGGTTATCGAGCCGGGACCATCCCGTAACGCAGTGAAAGTCGGCTGTGACCGTGTCTTCGGCACGGGCGAGAAACTGCTCCCATGTGAACCGAATCGGGTTGTCAACGAGGCCGATGACCTCAAATGTCCACGTGGCGAGGTCAATCTGCGGAATCTGGCCATAGGAGAGAACGGGGAATTTTGTCGTAACGGTCTGGCCGGGCGGAACGCGATCCTTGTCCACCGCCGCCGCGCCGCCAAATACTCTCTGCGCCTTATCAATGATGCTCATATGTCAATTCTACATGCGGGACATGAAGGACAGACAGGCGAGCGTCAGTGTGGTGGCATACTGTCGATGAGCGTTCTCTAGCCTGAGGAAGGCTCTCCAAGGGAGAGGAAGTAATGACTACTGAAGACTATGCGCACCCAGAGTATCTTGTCGAGGCGGATTGGCTAACAGAGCACTTGAACGACGACAACGTTGTTGTCGTCGATTGCGACGTGGACGCCGGCTACAACAGAGGCCATATCCCGGGAGCTGTTCTGATCCCGGACAACTTCGTGAAGGACCCTGACACGAATCGCACGCTGATGATGACTGCCTCACAGTTCAAGGAGATGTGCGAAGGGTTAGGGATCAGCGATGACACGTCGGTAATCTGCTACGACAACGGACAGAGTGTGACCGCGGCACGCCTGTGGTGGGTACTCAACACGTACGGGCACCGGGACGCGCGAGTTCTGAACGGCGGCTGGCGTGGGTGGGTCACAGGCGGCCACGCGATCAGCTTTCAGCGTCCGGCGCGAGCGCAGGGCGCAATGTTCACCCCTAACCTCGACGACTCAATGCTGGTGAAAGTAGAGGGTCTGAAAGAGGCATGCACGCTTGAGGATTCCGTCGTTTGGGACGTTCGCACCGATGGCGAATGGGACGGGTCCAACAACCGCGCCAACGCGCGCGCCGGGCATGTCCCCGGGGCTGTTCACCTTGAGTGGCTCAACTTGATGGATCGCGAAACACATCGGTTTAAGTCGGCGTCCGAGATACGGCAGCTGCTCTCTGAACATGGCATCACGCCGGACAAGAATGTCTACACGTATTGACAGGGCGGCATCCGTGCGGCGCACGGAGTATTCGTCATGCGGCTTGTTGGTTATGAAAACACGCGGAATTACGACGGTTCCATGCGGGAGTGGGCGAACCGGGACGACACGCCGCTTGAGGTGTAAGGGCACTCAAGTCCTTCGACAGGCTCAGGATGAACGGTGGGAGTTAGGCGCCGGTAGAGCCGTGTCCGCCACTGCCCCGCTCGGTCTCCCTCAGGCTTTCCGCGATTTCCAGTGAAACGTCGGCGCGGATTCCGACAACGATCTGAGCGATCCTGTCTCCATTGCGGACGACATGGGGCGGTCGGTTCCCCACGGTGTACATCGTGACGAATACCTCTCCTCGATAGTCACTATCGATTGTTCCGACGGTACTCATCACTCCTCTGTTGCTGAGGCCGGAGCGTGGGCGAATCTGGACATCGAGAGTTGGAGGGAACTCGAGGGCGATGCCGGTTGGAATCAGTACCGGGTCAGGGCCAACCACGATCTCTTCCTCTCCATCCTGGAGGCATGCATAGATATCAGAGCCCGTCGAGCCGGGTGTGGCGCGGAACGGCAGACTTGCGCCCTCGCGGAGCAAGGCGACACGAATGACTGTGTTGGAATCGGGTTGCACTTACCCACAATAACGGAACGGGGCGCGGTGGGCCGGGCAGCCCTCCACGCCCCGTGAGTTCTTGAGTGTCGAAGTTTAGTCGGAGCGCCGACCCAACATGCCACGCGCCATCATGACACCGGTAGCGGTCAGTGCGAATCCAAACATTGCGATGAATAGTAGCGTCATTGAATTCAGGGTAACGTCTCCACCCTGGATAGGCGGCGGCGGTTCCTCTCTGAACAGTGCGAACTGACCGGCCCGGGCGACCTTGGCCGTGACGACCATATCGAACGGATTGGTGGATGTTTCGACAGTCAACCACATGTTTCTGCCGGCATCCCAGGCGCGAACGACGAACGCATCCGGGTCATTTTCCGCTTCTTCCCATTCAGCATCCGTCAGGTCCAAATTGAGCATCATGGTGGGGTTGAAGCGTGCTGCTCCGCTCGCATCCTCGCCGCCAATGCTGACGGAAACGGTAACGGCGCGGCGCAGGTATTCTGCTGTGCTGCCGCTGGGCTTGCTCGGATTGGGAGCAATGAGGGCGGGCATCGTCTGGCTTTCTTCCAGCTCAAGCGGCTCAATTGTGATGGTGCCCGACGGCATCTCATTGCCGTCCAACTGCAGCGCGCGAGGCTGAATCATCAGGGATCCCGCTGCATCAAAGCCGGGGAAGAATGTAGCAGGGATGTCTACGGTGACGCCTGCGTCATATTCAAAATCAGCGGAGACGGTGTTTTCATCGTCTCCAGTAGTCTCTTGCGCCAGGGCGACGGTAATGGAGGCCAACAGAAGTCCACCAACGATTCCCAGCACGCCGAGCAATTTCAGGCGTCTTCTTACGCCCGCATGCGTCCATGGCATGACACACCACTCCTCTTTGGGCCGTAGCCCACTATCTCAACTGCTCCCGTATCCCGCGCTTTGACCCTCCAAGGGCCAAGATATCCAAAACAAAACCGAGAATTTGTTTTGAACCGATTTCGAATTATAAGCCCGTTTAGGGCTCTGGTCAATCGCTCAGACGTTCAGGTTGTGGGAAGCGTGCGGCCGGTCTGGGAATGCATGACACGGACGCGGCGCGGAAGATCGAATCGGGTGCCGGGGTTGGCCTGCCATCCCCGGACGCGATTCTGCCGGGCCAGGTCAGGAAGGACATCCGTCACCCAATCCGCGTTCACTCCTGCCTTCTGCAACGGCTCCACTGCCTCCGGTTCGATGATGTAGACGCCTACTCCCACAAGGATCTCCGGGTCGGCCGGGAACGGTGGATCAACCAGGATCTGTTGCACGAAAGAAGAGGATGAATCGATTAGCGCGCGGGGCAATCCTGCTGTTTCCTTCACGTCGCCCGTGAGGCACATAGTGAGGTCCGCGTCGGCAGAGCGGTGGGCCTCAAACATGGCACCCAACTCGAGGTCTGTCACGAGTGCGCCGTCAATGACAAGCGTCGATTCCGTTATCTGCTGGCGAACGGCCGACAGTGCGCCGCCGGAGCCGGGCGAGCCGTCTTGTCGGACATGTGTCGCCCTGACTCCCCAACGGCTTCCATCGCCATAGTAGTGAACGACCATGCCGGGCAGAGCGCGGGAGACGAGCCAGACATCTGTTATTCCCTGCGCTGCGAGATGTCTGAGAAGCGCGTCTGAGGCGGGCACGCCGCCCACGTCCCTGAATGCCGGATGAGGGCCCGTCGCGGGCAGGACGGCACGCGGGTCAAACCCGTCTATGAGGACGACGGCGTGGGCGAGCGAGTCTGGGCGTGTCATGCGCCCAGTTTCTCATTCCAGTCCATTTGAGGGAAACAAGAAAGGGGGGCGCCCTTGCGGGCGCCCCCCTTCGTTCACGATGTGTGGTCAGAGTTTAGTTCGGGACCAGGACGACTTTGCCTGCAACCGCCTCGGTCTCGAGGAGGACCTGGCCTTCGCCGGCGTCCTTCATGGGCAAGACGCGGTCGATGACCGGCTTGATGTGCCCTGCCTGCACCTGATCCAGCGCGTCCTGCAACTGGTGGACGGTACCAAGCGTGGAACCAACCAGCTTGACCTGTCGGAAGAAGATGTGGCGAAGGTCAATGTTGGCGTCGTAGCCGCTGGTTGCGCCACTGGTGACGACGGTGCCGCCCCAGCTGGCGAGCTGGATGCTAAGGCCCATGGTGGCCTGCCCGGGATGTTCGAAAACGATATCTGCGCCGCGCCGCCCCACAATGTTGCGCATCTCCTGCCGCACGTCCTGTGTCTTGCGGTTGATCAGGAATTCCGCGCCGAGTTCCTTGCACAGTTCCAGCTTTTCATCGCTGGAGGCAACAGCGATCGGATGCGCCTGGAACAGCTTGGCAATCTGGATCGCCATAACACCCAGTCCACCGGCCGCGCCCCAGATCAGGACGTTGTCGCCAGGCTTGATGCTCGCCTTTTCGACCAGCTTGCGCCATGTTGTAACGAGAACGAGTGGGAATGACGCGGCCTCTTCATGCGTGAGGTTGGTGGGCTTGGGAACAGCATTCTCCGCCGGCACCCGGACGTACTGGCCGTGCGCGCCGTCAAGCGCGGGCCAGTCGTAGCCCCAGATATTGCACTCCTGCCCGGTGCGATTATTGAAAGCCGGGCGGCCGCAGTGAACGACAACTTCGTCACCGACGGAATGCGATGTGACCTCACTGCCCTTGTCGACGACGACGCCGGATGCGTCGCTCCCGGAGATATGTGGAAGTTCCACTTCCATGGGCGCGCCGCGGCGTCCCCAAACATCGTTGTAGTTGATGGCCGTTGCCTTGACCTCAATCACGACGTCATTCGGCCCGGGCTTGGGGTCATCGATGTCCTTCCACTGGAGGACTTCCGGGCCACCATACTCATCGAAGACGAGTGCCTTCATGCCAATTCCCTCCCTTGCAGTCGTGCCGGGCACGACGGTATATCAGTGCCTCTTCAAGGGGCGTGCGAAATGAGTTAATCGTCACCTACCCCACCACATCGGGTACTGGCCGCGATGCGGCTAATCGCCCGTCCGCCCAATTTAGCACAGGGGGCGGACGGGCGTCATGGCCAACAGTTAAGGGGCGCGGCTGGGACGTGCCATCTGCTCAGCAGCGATGGCCTGGTCCTCGTCCGTGAAGGCCTCGTTCATGTACTGGAACCCGGCGCGCATCCCCTGCTCTGCCGTGACGCGATCCACGTCCTGCAGGCCCTTGGGCAGATCCTCCGGAGAGGCCGCGTAGGACACGTACATCAGGTTCTCGGCGTACTCATAGGCCTGGAACATGCCTTGGGACTCGTAGTAGTAGTTGATGGCGCGCTTGTTAAGCTCCGTCGAGGCCGGCGGCAGCTTGGAGATGGTGTTGGCGAGCGTCCAGACGTAGTCATCCAGCTCGTCCCGATCCACAACCTCACTCACCAAACCGACGCGGAGGGCTTCCTGCGCGTTCATCATGTTGCCGGTGAATGCCAACTGCTTCATCTTCTTCATGCCGACCAATTCCGGCCAGATCATGTACGTCGCTACGCTGGCGTAGCGCGCGGGCGGGTAGCCGAATAGCGCGTCGTCCGACGCGATGGTGATGTCACAGTGGCAAGCCAGCTGGCCGCCGCCGGCGAGGCTGAATGAATGGCACTGGGCGATAACTGGCTTGCGATTGCCCCAGATCCAACGGCGGTACATCGTCGTGGGGTGGTCGCTGGTAATCATGGTGAGCGCGTCACGCGGCAGATTGCCTTCGGACTGAACGTTCATGTCATAGCCCGCGGAGAATGCGCGGCCTGCTCCCTTGATGACGATGCAGCGGACGGTCTCGTCCTTGTCCGCTTCTTCAAGCGCGCTGCCAACGTCCGCCAGCAAGCCGCGGCTGAGCGCATTCAGGCGCTCGGGGCGATTCAGCGTGATGTAGGCGACGTTGCCGCCGGCTGCCTCACGCAGTTCATAGATGATGTTCTCGTAGTCCGTCATTTTTCCCCTCCTCCATTGGATCCCCAATTCTTTCCGATGTTCTCACGAATCACTGTTGTCTGTCAGTTTGCTGTCGGGCTCGCGACGAAGGTCTTGTGCCAATCTTCGATAATCCTGCGGTCCCGGTCGAAAGCCAGATCCGGCAGGTCGGCAGCGTCAAAGTAGTCGACTGCCAGGCTCTCCTCGCCGGGCCTCGGCTCCCCTTCCACAATGTGCCCCCGGTACACCACGAGGATGACACGGTTGCCGGTTTCCGAGTGGAGTCCGAGGAGGCCATCGAGCTCGACAGTGACGCCCGCCTCCTCTTGGGTCTCACGGATTGCGGCGTCCTCCACCTTTTCACCGGCGTCGACGAATCCTGACGGATATGACCACAAATCCTTGCGTGGGTGATGCGCTCGCTGCATGAGGAGGACACGTCCTTGCTCGTCACCGATCAGCACGCCGACGGCGACCTTGGGATCCGTGTAGTGGACGTAGCCGCAGTCCTCGCACGCGAGGCGCATCGCGCCGTCAATCTCGCGCTGCACAAGTTCCTTGCCACAGTTCAGGCAGAATTTCGCCTGACCGTGCCCGTGCATGATGGGCGGGTGACTGCCCTGCTGGTTATCGGCCATCCATCAGCCTCACGACTGAGCCAGAACTTCCCTGGTGCGTCTCGGCCTAACGGAATGGGCCGTCACGCGCGTCCAGGAACGCCCTCATACCCTGCTCCACGCGCACTTTGCCCAAGTGCTCACGCTCCGGCACGTCCGGTGTCAGCGACTCAATCATGCGGAGCATGAGGTGGTCATCCAGACCCTTGCCAAAGCCTTGAGCATCATAAACGGCAGTTATTGAGCGCTTCATCATCTGAAGCGCGAACGGCGGCACTTGTGCAATGCGGCGTGCCATCGCCATTGCGGCGTCAAGCGCCTCACCGGCGGGAACGACCTTGTTGACCAGGTCCCACTTCTCGGCGGTTTCCACGTCGATGAAGTCACCGGTGTAGTAGAACTCGCGCAGGTGTCGGTTGCTTGTGATGAACGGCAGCAGGACGTGAGGCGAGTGGGCAACGTGGCGGATCTCCGGCTCGCCGAACTGTGCCCGCTCGGACGCGACGATGAGGTCGCAACTCATGGCGAGGACGTTGCCTGCGGCTGCTGCGGGGCCGTCGACCGCAGCAATCCATGGCACGCGCGAGTACCACGGACGAGAGACGAGCCTGGCCTGCCAATGGGTGTTCTCCCAGCGCTCAGTAGCGCTGTAGGTTGGCCGCTCCTGGTTTGGTGTCAGATCGTAGCCAGCGCAAAATGCGGGGCCGGCGCCGGTGATGACGGCGATTCGCACGTTGTCATCGTTCTCGACAGCATCAAAGACCTGCTCGAGTTCCTCAAGCAGATCATGATTGAGCGCGTTGCGGCGCTCCGGTCGATTCAGCGTGACTTGGGCGACGCCATCATCGCCAACTTCATAGATAAGGGTCTCAAAATCAGCCATGTGGAATATCCCTCCCCCAGAATGAATGTGGCGACCATCCTCAGTCGCCCATTGAGTATACGTCAGGCGGCAGGCGAGACGGGAAAGTTTACACGTACTCTTTGACGCGTTCGGCGAGGCGTTTGGTCATGCCGGGGGCGGCGGAGAGGTCATCGATGGTGGCCTCTCGGATAGCGTCGAGGCTTCCGAAGTGGCGCATGAGCATTCGCTTGCGGCGGGGGCCGATGCCTGGTACGGCGTCAAGCATGGACTCCATGCCCTTCTTCTGGCGGATGTTGCGATGGAAGGTGATGGCGAATCGGTGTGCCTCATCGCGAGCGCGCTGGACAAGGTAGAGGGCCGGAGAGGTGCGAGGCAGCATAATCGACTCGGCCATCTCAGGCAGAAAGACCTCTTCCTCCTGCTTGGCCAATGACGCGAGCGGAATCTGATGGAGGCCAAGTTCAACGCGCATCACTTCTGCGACGGCGTTCAGCTGTCCCTTCCCACCGTCGATCAGCACGAGGTCTGGCAGAGTCATAAACGATCCGTCTGCCGTTTCCTTCTTTGAACCACTGCGGTCGTCCTTGTTGCGAGACGGGGCCGACTTGAATTGCGCGATGACTTCTTCTGCATCTTCCGCAGTACTTGCAAGCCCTCGCGCAGCGCTTCCGAGCGCGCCGGAGCGCTGGAACCGACGGCGAATGACCTCTTGCAGTGACGCGAAATCGTTCGCGCCCTCCACGGTCTTGATCCGGAAACGACGATAGTGATCCTTGAGTGGTTGGCCGTCCTGGAACACAACCATGGAAGCAACAGAGTTCGTGCCCTGCGTGTTGGAGATGTCATAGCACTCAATGCGGCGCGGGAGTTCAGGCAGGTTGAGTTGTTCCTTGAGTTCCGAGAGGGCCGTCTCTGTCGCCGCCTCATCCGCGAGCACCTTGATGCGAAGGGCTTCCAGGCCCTGAAGGGCGTTCTCAGCGACGAGTTCCAGTAACTTCTTGCGTTCTCCGCGCTGCGGGACGATGAGACGCACCTTGCGGCCCTCTCGTCGCTCCTCAAGCCATTCCGTGATGGCAGGACCATCAGCGACGGGCGCTTCCGTGAGGATGCGCGGCGGCACGACCGGGCTGTTCACATAGAACTGTTTGATGAATCCGGCCAGCACTTCGCCGTCAGTCTCGCCGAGCGTGCCATCCAGGAGAAAATTGTCGCGTTCCAGCAGTCTCCCGCCGCGGACGAAGAATACCTCGGCCCATGCCTCGTTGCCGGCGCGGGCTATGGCGATGATGTCCTCGTCGACGGCGTGGGTGGAGACGGCCTTTTGCTCAGCGGAGACACGGTTGATGGCGTTGATTTGGTCGCGGAAGAACGCGGCGCGCTCGTATTCGAGGTTGTCGGAAGCATCGGTCATCTTCCGCTTTATGTCCCGCGCGATTGTGGCTTGCTTACCCTCCAGGAACGCAGAAACTTGCCCGATAACTTCGCGGTAATCCTCGTTCGATACCGCTCCGATGCAAGGACCGAGACATCGCTTGATGTGGTAATCAAGGCAGGGACGCGGATCGGTGCCGGTGATTTCCTTGGTGCAGGAGCGGTACGGGAACAGCTTGTTGAGCAGGTCAAGGGTCTTGCGGACGCTCGACGCGCTGGCATAGGGACCGAAATAGCGCGCCCCATCGTCCTGCATCCGCCGCGTAATGTACACACGCGGCCATTCTTCGCGCACGTCGATCTTGAGATATGGATAGGTCTTGTCGTCCTTCAGACGGACGTTGAACCGCGGCTTGTGGCGCTTGATGAGTGTGTTCTCAAGAATAAGCGCCTCAGCCTCGGTCGTCGTGACGATGCACTCAAGGTCAGAAGCTCGTTGCGCGATCTGGAATGCCTTGGTTCCCGGCGTCAGGGCGTCTGGGCCGAAATAGGAGCGTACGCGGTTGCGGAGGATTGCGGCCTTGCCGACGTAAATCGGCTTGCCGCGCGCGTCACGAAAGATGTAGACGCCGGGCTGTGTGGGTAGGCCGCGGGCGACCTTAGCGAGATCAATGCTCATCGCGCGCTCATTCTATCGCCCACGGATTGGGTCATGGACGCTAGAGGAAAACAGCAGTAGCGACAAGAGCGACAGCGGTGACAACGGCGGCGATTCCGATGGAGCGTAGATCCCTGACGGAATCACGGCGGATTCGTTCTTCGCGCTGCGCTTCGAGAGCGCGCGCGGATGACGTCGCACCGCGGCGAAGGGCGCCGATTCCTCTACCTCGTGCCCGCCCACTGATTTGCGTAGCGGCAGTGGCCTGAGGTGACGCGGCCGCGCTAGGCTCGGGCGTCAGAGCCGGAGTATCTTCAGGTGCCGCAGGAGGAGCTGTGGCACTAGCGGCCCGCACGATGCGTCCCGGTGAGACGGGCGGGGCCGGACGAGGCCGACGCTCAGTGGTTGGGCCTCGTCGTTTTCGGTCGCGTCTACTTGGCTTACCTGGCATTAGTGTCGTATCTCCGTTTCAACGTTGCTTCGCCGGAACTCACCTTAAGTTTCGTCGCAAAGGAGTTGTTCGTCCAGAGCGCGTGCGCCAGCCGCGACCATTTGCGCGTAGTGTTTGATATCAAGCCGGTCGACGCGGAGCACCATATCGAACCAACTGGGGTCAAACGGATCGACCCCGAAGAATTTTCTTAGAAAGGCCTGCCGGTGGTGTTCTTGATCATCGACCTCGCGGCGCGCCTCGTCCGTCGACAACCCGTTACGGTTGGCCCAGCGTTCAATTCGCGCGTCACGCGGGGCCAACGCGAGGACGTTGAATACCCGGGGGTTGTTTCTGAGGATATACGTCGTTCCCCTACCGATGATGACAACCCGAGGTAGACGGGCGAGCTCATGGATGATTTCCGTCGTCACTTCAAGGAAGCGCTGGTCATCGAGATTCTGTTCGTCACTGCGTGGCTCCGCAGCGGCCTGTTCATAGGTGCGTGAGAGGAGCGGTTCGCCGCTCATGTAGGGATCTGCGGTATAGCTCGCGGCAGAACGCTGGATGAAGGTTTGAAATACGCGGGCGATACGATCCGTGAGGCTATCGACACGCATATCTCGCGCGTCCCATTCTTCGACGCTCATACCGGTACGGTTCGCAGCCTCACTGAGGAGGAAATTGTCGACGAATTCAGCTTCAAGCTCTCGGGCGACTTCCTGGCCGATATCCTGGCCGCCGCTGCCAATCTGTCCTGCAATCGCTACAACAGCCATGACGCCCCCTGTCCCGCGCGAATTCTACCGCGTGCGTCCTCGTTCAGCGAACGCCCCCATCATGCCACGTTATGTCGCTTTAGGGCGAACGAAGCAACAATGCCGTCAGAGCAAGCTATCCGGCGGTCACGGCGTCGCGCTCACGACCGTAGCGAGCCCGAGGATGGGCACGGTCGTACTCGTCACGCAGTTGGTCATGGGCCAGACGCGTGTAAATCTGGGTGGTGGAAATACTTGAATGCCCAAGCAACTCCTGGACGTGACGGAGCGCTGCGCCACCGCGCAGCAGGTGAGTTGCAAAACTATGGCGGAGGGTATGCGGCGTGATGCTGTGCGTGATGCCGGCCTCAGCAGCAAGCGACTTGAGGAGGAGCCAAAAGCCCTGCCGGGTTAGGCGGTTGCCGCGTCGATTCAGGAACAACGCAGGCTCGTCACGCCGGCGGCGGAGCCTAGGGCGGGCCTCATCAATGTAGGCGCGCAGGGCACGGATGGCTTCAGGATAGACCGGGATTATTCGCTCTTTGTAACCCTTGCCTCTGCATCGTACATAACCTTCGTCAAGATTGACGTCGGCAACGCTCAAAGAGACGAGTTCCGAGACTCGCATCCCCGTCGCATAAAGGAGTTCAAGCATGGCGGATGCGCGCATGCCCTCCGGCGTTGACTTGCCTCTCGGTTGATTCAAGAGCAATTCGACTTCATCCACCCCGAGAGGTGACGGCAGCGCCCTGCCCACCTTGGGTGAACTGAGTCCCTCGGAGGGGTCGGCTTCGACCAGGTCATGTGTGACCATGTAGGAGAAGAAGGACTTCACGGCGGCAATCTTACGCGCAATGGTGGTTGTGGCGTATTCCCGAGACTTGAGGTGGCTGACGAATCCCAGGAGATGGTCGCGCGAAACGTCCGTCCACGTTTCCGCTGGCGCCAAGTCCTCGGGAGGAGCGGTAAGCCACTCTGTCAGTTGGGTCATGTCACTCCGGTAGGCCTCCGATGTATTGGCGGAGAAGCCTTTGACGGTGGTGAGGTACACAAGGAAATTTCGTACGCCCTGATCAAGCATTCCGGAGCCGTCCTTTTTGAATAGTTATGGATGCATTACGTCACGTCTAGAGAAGAATATCACAAAGTCCGATTAGTAACGTGGTTTTTGCTGCGAGCCGTTGACTCGTCAGATGAGACGGCGGGGGCATAGAATAGTGACACGGCAGGTTGTGGAGCCGCAGGGCGCATGACCCAGCCAATTCTAACCAGCGAGGTAGTACAGCTTGAACGTTCTTGCCGCCATCAACATTGGGATTGACCCGACGATCTTTGAGCTTGGCCCGTTCCTTGTGACGTGGCATGGATTCTTTACGGCGGTGGGCATTGTTGCCGTCGTCATCTGGGCCGTGTATATGGGCCGCAAGCACGGGATCCATGAAGACGCCGTTTACGGCACGGCCGTCTGGGCTGTGTTGGGCGGTCTGATCGGCGCGCGGCTGGTTCATGTGATTGATAACTGGGACTACTACGGGACGGATCCACTGCTGATTCTCCGCATCTACGAGGGCGGCATCGGTCTACTTGGCGGGATTCTCGGCGCAACGATCGGCGGCACGTTCTACGCGTGGCGGCACCGCTATCCCGTGGGGCGCATGGTGGATCTGGTCACGCCGGGACTGTTGCTTGGCATGTTCCTCGGACGGTTGGGAGACATCATCAACGGCGAGCACCTGGGCGAGACTCTTGTACGACCGTGGGCGTTTCTGTACACGCATCCGGGCAGCCCCGCGAACGGCGAGGGACCCATGCACCCGGTCATCGTGTATGAAATGGCGTTGGATGCGTTTATCGGCATCGTTACGTATTTCCTTATAGGCAGGATCCGGCCTAATGGTTCAGTTTTCTTCATGTACCTGTTGATGTACGGGCTTGGCCGATTCGTCATTCAGTTCATGCGGCGGGATGCTGTGTGGTTCGCAGGACTCCAGCAGGCACATCTGTTAGCCCTCTTGCTCGTAGTGATTGCGTTGGCCTTCCTCATCACGCGGGTGAGGCTGGCGAGTTCCGGCGACGATGAACCCGGCGGGTCAAATGAGACCCCGGAGGAGGAATCCGAGGACGGGCAGGCGGACGCGCCGCCGCAGCCGGCCTAGAGGTATTTTCTCGGTTCGCGATCGTCTTGGTGGGCCACCGGTGTCAGCACGCCGCGTTCCGGCTTTGGCGAGAGTTGGGGGAATGGCGGGGTCAGGCCGAAGGGCGAAAGTCCTGGACGTTTAGTTCCAGCGTTGGAGAGCGGTTTGCGTTTGGGCCGCCGTCGTTCTCTTGAAATTGGAAGGCGACGTCGATTTCTCGTCGTGCTTCCCCTGCCTTTTCACCAAGACGGAATGCAATTGCATTCCATTCCATCCCTGACTGAGGCTCTGCCAGCGAGAGACGCAAATGTGAGCCGTCTCCGACCCGCCTTGCTGAATTAACACGGAGACCTCGCGCGACAAATACGGGATTCCTGTTGCCCTCACCGAATGGTTCAAGTTTGTCCATGTGCGAAGTGAGGTCGGCAGCGAGACGCGTGGGCGCGCCCTCGGCGTCGATGGCGAGCGTGGGAGTGAGATCGAAACCGTCGAGGGCCTTGGCGGCCAATTCGTGCAGCCTGCCACGGAAAGCCGGGAGATTGCTTTCGAGAGCGGAGAAACCGGCAGCGCGATGATGGCCACCGAAGCGTGTGAGGAGATCGGCACTCTGCTTAAGGGCGCCCTCGACATCGAACTCCTCAATGCTGCGGGCGGAACCGCGGATGAGCCCGTCGCCGTATGTCGAGTAAACGAAGCTTGGGCGGTAGAACTCCTCGGTTAGTCGACCGGCTACGAGACCGACGATGCCGGCGGGAATATCCGGCGCGCCGGCGACAATGACAGGCGCTTCGGCATCATCCGTGCTCATGCGTTCGCGGACTTTGTTATACGCCTCTTCTGTGAGTTCCCGACGGCGCTGATTGAGTTCGTCAAGGTGAATTGCGAGGCTTCGCGCCTCGTCCTCGTCCCGCGTGGACAGGAGATTCAAGGCGTCGTTCGCGTGAGTCAGACGGCCCGCGGCATTGAGGCGCGGCGCTATCTGAAATGCAATGTCTTCTGACGATAAGCGTGACAGGGGGCGGCGTGCGATCGATGCGAGGATTCGAAGTCCGGGACGCTGAGAGTCTCGCATTCCTGCCAGGCCCTCATTTACCAGGTATCGATTCTCATCAACAAGGGGCGACACGTCGGCGACGGTGCCGAGTGCCACAAGTTCAAGCAGACCGTCGGGCAATTCCTTGCCGAGTTCCTGATGGATGGCCTGCGCAAGTTTGAAAGCAACACCGACTCCGGCGAGCTTTGGCGATGGATAGGCTGAATCACGCCGCATCGGGTTCACGATGGCTGCGAAATCGGGCAGGTCATCACCTGGCAGATGGTGATCCGTGACGATGATGTCCATCCCTTTGGGCGGGGCCACGCCGTCATTGATGCCGCCGACACCGCAATCAGCCGTGATGACGAGGGTGCAGCCATCGTCATGCAGCGACTTAAGGGCGGCGCGATTCATGCCGTGCCCTTCCGCTCGGGAGGGAATGTAGGGGGCTACCGAGAGCCCTACGTTTGTCAGAGCTTCACACAAGAGTGCCGCCCCGGTGACGCCGTCTGAGTCGAAATCGCCGTAGATTCCGATTTTCTCGTCGCCAAACATGGCCTGGCGGATGCGATGGACAGCGGCGTCCATGCCGGGAATGTCTGTTGGGTTTCCAGATAGTCGCTCGTCGGGTCGAAGAAACAGATCGGCCGCGTTTGCTGTCTCGATGCCACGATTGACGAGGAGTTGCTGGAGGGTTTGCGGGAATGCGGTGAGGGCCTCACGCGCCTTGGGCGACGGCGGTTCCGGGAAGGCCCAGCGGCGTTGGACCGTCATGCGGGCGGCGTCTAGTCCGCGAACTTACGGAAGATGATTGCCGTGTTGTGGCCGCCGAAGCCGAATGTATTGGACAGGGCACTGTTGACCGGGCCGGTGCGAACCTCATGCGGTGTGTAGTTCAGATCGCAGTCAGGGTCGGCGTTTTCGAGATTGATGGTGGGCGGGATTTTGTCGTTCGAGACGGCAAGGGCGCAGATGGCAGCTTCGAGCGCGCCTCCCGCGCCAAGCAGATGGCCGTGCATCGACTTGGTGGATGAGATTGGCACGGCGTAGGCTGACTCGCCAAACACGGTCTTGATGGCCTTTGTCTCCTCACGGTCGTTGATGGGCGTTGACGTGCCGTGGGCGTTGATGTAGCCGAGTTCACCGGGGGCGAGCCCTGCCCGATCGAGGGCTTTATTCATGGCGCGTACCGCGCCCTCGCCGTTTTCGGCCGGGTGGGTGATGTGGTAGGCGTCCGCGGTGGAGGCGAAGCCGGAGAGCTCGGCGATGATGTTTGCGCCACGCGCCTTGGCATGCTCCAAGTCTTCCAACACCAATACGCACGCGCCCTCACCCATCACGAAGCCGTCACGGTCGACGTCAAAGGGGCGCGACGCGTGGGTTGGGTTGTCGTTGCGCTTTGTTGAAAGAGCGCCCGCCTGGCTGAAACCTGCGAACGCGATAGGCGTGATGGTGGCCTCTGCGCCACCGGCGAGTGCCACGCTGGCGTCGCCGCGTCGAATCAGATCGGCCGCCGCGCCGATAGAATCGGAGCCGGAGCAGCAGGATGACGTGACGGAATAGGCGGGGCCGCGCGCGCCGAGGGCGATGGATACCTTGGCGGCTCCCATCTCTGTGACCATCATCGGCATGAGGAACGGGCTGACACGATTCGGGCCGCGTGTGGACAGCGTCTCGACGGCGTTCTGGACGGTGCCGATGCCGCCGTAGCCGCTACCGATGATCGTTGCGACTTCGTTGCGGTTATCGTCCGTGACTTCGAGTCCGGAATCATTAACTGCCTGGTCGGCGGCGGCCATGGCGAACTGGATATAGCGGTCGGTCTGCCGGACTTCTTTGCGGTCCATGAAGGTGGACGGATCAAAGCCCTTGACCTCGCAGGCAATGGTTGTGGAATACGGCTCGACGTCAAAGAGGGAGACGGTGTCCGCGCCGGACTTACCTGCCAGCAGGGAATCCCACGTGGTCTGGGTATCAAGGCCGAGGGGTGTCACCATACCGACGCCGGTCACAACAATTCGAGTCACTACTGCACGCTCCTCAAGTACAGAATGTCCGCGCTTGCCGCGATATCAGCGGCTGGCTAGATGATACGGGGACGCGCGGTGTGGGGACAAGGGATTGCTTTCTCGGTTCGCGATGAGAGTGTTTCGCCAGTTGAGTTGGGACTTCGCGTTCCGGCTTCGGGCGCGATTCGATCCTGACCCTCTCCACGAGTAAGAGGATTCTGGAATTCCCGCTACACTGGTATGTGCCCGCTTTGGCGGGGCTTTGGGCGTTTAAGTGGAGGTGACGGTTGAGTCTGGCGGCGTTGTCTGAGGGGTTGCGGCGGCGGTATGCGTACCGTCAGCTGGTGGAGGCTTTGCGCGCCGGGCAGCCGGAGCCCATCCTGTTGGACCCGCTGGAGGGCGCGACGCCGTTCATTGTCGCCAGTCTCTGGCGCGACCTGGGGCGGCCGGTGCTGTGGCTGCACGCCGGGGCGGAGGACGCTCGGCGGGCGCATGAACAGGTCAGCGCGTATGTGTCCACATCCGGCGCGAGCGCCGTCATTCCTTACCCTGAGCCGGACGCCCTGCCCTATGAGCAATTGGCAAACGACGCATCAACGACGCGGGAACGGCTGCGGGCGCTCTCCGCGCTCGCGGATTTTCGGGCAGGGTCGCAGGAGGCGCGGTTGCAGGAACTCATGGCCCGCCCCGCCCCGTTCATCATCGCGAGCGCCTATGCGGCGGCGGCGGTGACGCTGCCCCCCGAGGAGTTTCGACGGGCAGCGTTCACGCTGAGCATCGGGGAGGCGGTTTCAATCGACGGTATTCTCTCGGACGCGGTTGAGTTGGGATACGAGCCGGTGGCGGCGATCGAGACGCCGGGGACGGTGAGTCGGCGGGGCGGTATCGTGGACATATGGCCACCGCAGGACGAAAGCCCGGCGCGCATCGAGCTGTTCGGGGACATCATCGACAGCATCCGAACGTTCGACGCGGCAACTCAGCGGTCAGCCACTGAAGTGGACGAGGTTGTTGTGACTCCGGCGCTGGAGCTCTTGCCGTCCGCGGTGCGAGGCGCACAGGCGCCTGACATGGGCGGGCTTGGGGACGACGAGGCAGCGGTCTTTAGTGATGAGTTGCGTCGGTTCGCGGATGGGGCGGCGGTGCCGGGTGTCGGCTTCTTCGCGCCGTATTTTCATCGGTCGACGCTGATCGACCACTTGCCGGATGAGACGGTCGTCGTTGTTGACCGGCCCATGAGCCTACGCACTCGGCTTGATGAGGTGATCAGGCGGGGTTTGGAAATACGCGACGGACAGGTCGAACGCGGCAAGTTGCCTCGTGCCTTCCCGAGCCCCGTTGCCACGTCGGAGCGGCTTGAGATGTCGCTGGCGGATGTGCCAAGACGCTTGAATCTTGAGCCGTTTGCGCAGGCGTCCCCCGATGGAATGCAGGAGGGAACGAGGTCCTTTGGGAGCCTGGGATTCTCGCCGCCGGAGACGTATGGCGGACGCATCGATCTGCTTAGCAGCGATATCCTCGGCGCTCGACATCGCGGGAATGCCGTCGTCATTGCGTCATTGCAGGCACAACGGCTAGCGGAGATGCTGCGGGAGAACGGGCATGAGCTATCTCTGCGGACCGACATGGACGCGGTGCCGACGCCCGGGAGCCTTGTAGTCGTTCAGACGGCGCTGGCGGAGGGATGGGAGCTGAGCGGCGGCGAATCCGGCGTCAGCGGGTCGATCATCACCCTCTCTGACACGGACATATTTGGATTCATCAAGAGGCCGCGCCCGGTGCGGCGGCGGGTTGTACGACGTGACGCATTCTTGTCCGATTTCGTAGAGGACGACTACGTCGTTCACGTGGAGCACGGCATCGCGCAGTTCAAGGGGACTGTGCAGCGGGCAACGGATGGGGCGGAGCGGGAATACCTGGCGCTGGGCTACGCGGGCGGCGACACGCTGTACGTGCCAACGGATCAGGTGGACCGAGTGGCTCGGTACACGGGCACGGGCGGGAATCCGACACTAACACGGCTTGGCGGCAACGAGTGGGCCAACACCAAGCGTCGCGTCAAGGAGGACGCGCTTCGGTTCGCGGAGGAGCTGCTGCGACTGTACGCGGAGCGGGAAGTGAATTCGCGTGAGCCATTCGGGGGAGAGACCGCGTGGCAGTGGGAGCTGGAGAGTTCATTCCCGTACCAGGAGACGGATGATCAGATGCAGGCCATCGTCGATGTGAAGTCGGACATGGAGGCGGAACGGCCGATGGACCGCCTCATCTGCGGCGACGTGGGCTACGGCAAGACAGAGGTGGCGGTGCGTGCCGCTTTCAAGGCCGTGGCGGCCGGTTCGCAAGTGGCGTTGCTGGTGCCGACGACGGTGTTGGCACAGCAACATTATCGGACGTTCATGGAGCGGCTAGAAACGTTTCCTCTGCGTGTGGACATGCTGTCACGGCTGCGGTCGGATGCTGAGCAGAAGGAGACAGTGGCGGCGATGGCGCGAGGCGAGGTGGATGTCGTCATCGGAACGCATCGCTTGCTGTCCAGAGACGTGAGTTTCCGCAATTTGGGGTTGGTGATTATCGACGAGGAACAGCGGTTTGGCGTTCGGCACAAGGAGCACCTGCGCAAGATGCGGGCAACGGTGGACGTACTAACGATGACGGCCACGCCGATTCCCCGCACGCTGCACATGGCATTGTTCGGCATCCGCGATATGAGCCGCATCGACACCGCGCCGGAGGACCGGATTCCGGTGACGACGTTCGTGGCGGAGCAGGAGGACCGGACGATCCGTGAGGCGATTCTGCGGGAAACTGATCGCGGCGGGCAGGTCTTTTTCGTCCACAACCGCATCCAGGACATCCATCGCGTGCTGGAGCACCTGCAGGAGCTTGTGCCGGAGGCGAGCTTCGGGGTGGCGCATGGTCGGATGCCGCCGGAGTCGCTGGAAAGCGTGATGAATTCGTATGCGGCGCAGGAGTTCGACGTGCTGATCTGCACGACGATCATCCAGGCGGGGCTGGACATGCCAAACGCGAACACCCTCATCGTGGATGACGCGGATCGGTTGGGCCTGACGCAGTTGTATCAGCTGCGCGGACGCGTGGGGCGTTCGTCGATTCGTGCCTACGCCTATTTCCTGTTCAGGCGTGATCGTGTGCTGACGCCGACGGCGGAGCGACGGCTACGCGCCATCTTGTCCGCTGCCGAACTTGGGGCGGGGTTCAGGCTCGCCATGAAGGATCTTGAGATTCGTGGCGCGGGGAATATCCTGGGCGCTGAGCAGAGCGGAAACGTGGCAGCGGTGGGTTTCGACCTGTATACGCGGCTGCTTTCAGAAGCCATCGATGAGGTCCGCAAAGGCAAGTTGGCGCACGTGCCGGACGAGCCGGGGCTGACAGGCGGGAGGCCGCTGTTGGCGGCAGGAGCGGCGCGCGCTCCAGTTGACCTTCCTGCCGATGCCCGCATCCCGCCGGACTATGTAGAGGACACCGGCACGCGGCTGGCCGTGTACGAACGGCTGGCGAATCTCGTTGACCCTGCGGAGGTTGAGACGATCCGCGCGGAATTACGAGACCGATTCGGGCCGCTGCCCCAGCAGGTGGACGACCTGCTCCTTGCAGTCGAGGTACGGGCGGAGACGGGTCGGCTGCGCGGCATGGTGCGTTCGATTGCGACCGAGGGGACGGAGATTGTGGTGCGGCTCAGAGACGTGTATTGGCTGGACCGGGAGGTGATACGGCGGACGCTGCCGAACGCAAACATCGGACATCTACAGATACGGGTGCCGGCAGGCTCCGGGAGTGATTGGCGCGAACAGCTACGTCAACTGATGGACGAGTTCGGGCGGATGAGCGGGAGGTCTGCTGCGGTGACGGTCTAGCTAATCGTGAGGGCGGTTGCGGCGGCCGCGAATGCGATCCCACAGAGACGGGCCTTGGGGTCGGTCACTAGAGATGGACTGCCCGCGCCATCGCTTTTCATAGCCGCCGGGCAGAGTGGCCGGCGACCCGTTTCTAAAGTGGCTCAGGTAGGCGGCACCGAGCAGGATGAGGCCGCCAAGAGCTAGGCCTGCGCCAAGCGATCCTGATATTCCCCAAAGTAGCGCGCCGCTGATGAGGAGAACCAGTCCAAATACGGCGGCGTATTTGACGCCGCCCATGAAGGAGCGTCGGGGGCTGTCTGCGGAACGCCGTCGTTGTGCCCGGCGGGAACGACGGGGCGGAGGGGGCAGGCTGCCCGCCTTCTCGACGATATCCTCAATCTCCCGTTCGAGACGATCACTCATGTGTGTCTCTCCCTATGCCCCAGGCGCTTCATGCTCGCATTCTACTCCGCGTCGCAACGTCGCGCACGCGGAGAAAACGCCATCGTTGGCAGTATACTCTGACGATGACAGATTCACAGCAACTACCCTCACTCCGGCCAGATAGCGTGCGCGCCGCGCTTGATTCTTATGAGCCCGAATTCATCGATGATGAGTCCCTGATGCCGTCCGCGGTGCTAATACCCATCATTGAGGCGACAGATGGGCCGAGCATCCTGTTCACCGTCCGCACGTCCCGTGTTGAACACCACAAGGGAGAGGTGTCTTTCCCCGGCGGGGCGCGAGACCCTGAGGACGAGAGCATCGAACGGACTGCCATCCGCGAGACGCAGGAGGAAGTCGGGATCGAACCGGACAAGGTCGAGGTTCTCGGCAGGCTGAACGACCACAAGACGCGGACGGGATACCACATCACGCCGTTTGTGGGCATCGTCAGGCCGGAGGCGGACTATGACCATGACCGCTTCGAGGTCAACGAAATCTTTGAAGTCACGTTCGCCGACCTGTGGGAGACGTACCTGAAGGGTCGTCAGCCGTTCACATACGGCGAGAACACCATTTTGACGTATGAGTTTCACCACGACGGCTACCGCATCTGGGGCGCAACTGCGGGCATCCTGGCCGAGTTCTTTGATGTGCTGAGGGCGGCGGGGTAGGCATCACTGCCACTCCGGCTTTGCACTAGAATCCGGCGCATCTTCCTCAACGGGGCGTCCTTGGGCTGTCATTCCCAGGACAGCGTGGAATTCATGGATGCGAATTCGAATTCAGCGTTGGAGGCATTAGTGCTTTCCTGGGATTCTCACGCCGCTGACGCCCAATTCGAAATGACTTACGACGCCTTTATCTCTTGACACGCACGCACTAAGTTTTATAATGTCTTTATCAAGTTTAGTGCAGGAGGTTGGGAACAATGACGATGATGCGATGGAATCCCTGGTCGGTTCGAGCTCCTTTCGGACGCAGTTTGGATCGCTTTATCAATGACGCGCCCTCGTACGCTTGGTGGCGCAATAGCGGCAACCTGCGGATCGACGTGGAGGACAAGCCGGACCACTATAGCCTGACGGCTTCCCTGCCCGGTTTCGAGGCGGATGACGTGGACATTTCCATCACGGGTCGGCCGGTGACGGTATCCGCAGAATCGAAGAAGGAGACTGAGAACTCCGAGGACAGCTACGTGCTGCGCGAGCGGTACAGCGGCTCGCTGATCCGACGCCTCATCCTCCCCGGGGCGGTCGATGCGGCCAACGGCGCGTCCGAGTTCAAGAACGGGGTGCTCACCATCAGCCTCCCCAAGGCGTCCGGCGCGGAGACCCACAAGGTGGCGATCAGCGCTGGGGAGTAGTTCTTACTTGCCTCCCCAAAAGGGGGGCCTCACTGAAAGGTGGGGCCTCTCTTGTTTTTTTGGCGTAGGGGGTCAGTGAATGGATTCCAGCTTTAGGCGGAATGAGGGGGGTGGCTATTGGGGGTCTGGTAGGCAAATACGATTCAGATTCCCGCGCAGGCGGGAATGACGGTGTGGGCGCGGGGTGACGGACGGGCGCGGGGTGACGGATAGGCCTGCGGGGCGCGGGGTTAGGGACAGGCCCTGGGCAAGTGGGTGTCTATTCGTCTGAGATGAGGACGGCGCGGGCGGGGGCGCCGTCAAGGCCGGGGGCCTTGAGTGGCAGAAAAGCGAGGGTGTATTCGCGGCCCGCTTCGACGTGTGTGAGATCAAGGCCCTCCATGATGACGCCGTTCGCGCCGAGGATGGCCAGGTGAGCTTTGGGGCTGTCGCCGCCGAATCGCTCGATCGATAGATAGTCGATACCTATTGAGCGGACGCCTCTCTCTACGAGCCAATCGGCGGCTTCCGGCGTCAGGAAGACGAAGCGCGACTGAAAGTAGTCCCGTGTCCAGAGCGCGGAATTGCGTGTCTTGAGGAGGAGGCGCTCTACGGGGGTGTCAGGCATGGCGGCTTCAAGGTGCTCAACGGTGATGCCCATACCCATCGTCAAGCCGGTAAGGTCTGCAACCCACGCCGGGCCAACAACCAGTTCAAGGGGCAGTGTTTCTGTTTCTGCGCCACCTTCAATGAAGTGCGCAGGCACGTCGATATGCGTGCCGTTGTGAGTGCCGATCTCGATGCGGGACAGCCTCATGCGATCCTTGTGGATGGTCTTCTCCGTGCTGGCGAAATAGGGAGTATCGCCAGGATAGATGTGCATCCCGTCCTTGAGAGATTTCAGCGGGACTGAGATGTCGATGACACGCACGATGTATATGCAAGATGACCGGTCGGCGTCCTGCCGTCAGCCGGTCAGGGCAAGGCCGCCGTCGACGGCAATCTGTTGTCCAGTGATATACGATGCGCGATCGGTGCACAGGAAGGCGACAATCTCCGCGATTTCCCACGCATGACCCCGTCGCCCGAGCGGGATATGGTCGGTCAGCTGCTGCTTAATTTCTTCAGGCAGGTTTTCAGTAACGTCAGTAGAGATGTAGCCGGGCGCGACAATGTTGGCCGTGACGTTTCTCGCGGCCAGCTCCTTGGCCACGCTGTAGGTGAATCCGGTGAGACCGGACTTGGCGGCAGCGTAGTTGGATTGGCCCGGGTTGCCTGCTAGCGCGACGACGGAGGAGATGTTGATGATGCGTCCCCAGCGTTCACGCATCATGGAGCGGATGACGGCACGCGTGCAGAGGAACGGCCCGCGCAAGTCAGTCCCAATGACGGTGTCCCAATCATCGTCCGTCATGCGGAGAAGGAGCTTATCGCGGATGATGCCGGAGTTGTTCACGAGAATATCGACCTTGCCGAAGGTCTCCACCGCACCATTGACCATCGCCTCAACCTGGTCCGTCTGGGAGACGTCGGCCTGGAATGAAGTGCTCTCAACACCGAGGCCCTTGATCTCTTCGACAACTCCCTGAGCAAGATCACCGCTCGCGTTGTAATTGACGACGATATTGGCGCCCATCGAGGCCAGCTTGAGGGCGACTGCCTTGCCGATGCCGCGACCGGAGCCGGTGACGAGGGCAACATGCCCCGCGAGTTCTTTGGATTCCTGCGTTGCCAATTCGGCCTGGGTCTGCATGTGTTTAGGCTCCCGGCGATGTGGCCGGCTCAGCGGCCTGGTTCCGCGCATGAATGGCGCTCAATTCAGTCTTGATGGCGCTGACGAGGCCAGAGTCCTTCAGGAGCTCAGCCGTACGGATTGCGCCGTGAACCATGGGGGCGCGGGCACGGCCATGTCCGACGACGACGATGCCGTTGACACCCAGAATCGGACCGCCTCCAGCCTCCATCAGGTTGATCTTTCGGAAGATACTCATGGCGATGTCACGAGCCTTTTCAGGGCCTATTTCCGGTGCAAGCCTCTCGCCAAGATCACGGGCGATTGCCTGACTCAGGCCTTCGCTGTACTTGAGAAGGGCATTCCCGACGAAGCCGTCTGCAACGATGACGTTCGCCTTGCCCTGCGCGGCCTCATGCCCCTCAACGTTCCCGATAAAGTTCAGGCCGGAAGCCTCCTTAAGGGTCGTGTATGCTTCCTTGATCTGCTTGCTGCCCTTGGTTGGTTCTTCACCGACGTTGAGCAACGCGACGCTGGGGTTGTCAATTTGCAGGTAGGCCCGGGCGGTGGCAACACCGATGGCCGCGAAATCAAGGAATTGGGTGGGACGGGCATCGACGTTCGCGCCCATGTCCAGCCAGATTGTATTGGGGGCATAGCCAAGAGCCGGGCCGCCCAGCACGGGGCGATCCAGATTCTCAAGCGTGCCAAGCAGGAAGTGGGCGCTGGCCATCAACGCGCCGGTGGAACCCATGCTGACAACGGCGTCAGCCATGCCTTCCTTCACAAGACCGGTGGCGACGAGAACGGATGCCTTTGGCTTACGACGCAAGGCGAGAGCAGGCTGTTCCGTCTCTTCTATTGCGTCATCGGACGGGACGATCTGAATGGGGAGTCCGCTGACGTCCTGCTTGTCCAACTCCGCCTGCACGCGCTCCGGCACGCCAACGAGAAAGACAGTTGCTCCCTCACGCGCTGCATCAACGCCACCACTGACTATCTCGGCAGGGGCATGATCACCCCCCATGGCATCCAGCGCTACGCGGAATCCGCGTCCATCAGGCGGGGGCGTCGTCACGATTCTCTCCTCCGGTCAATTACGCTGTCCCACGTTCGGACTGCGTTCCTATTCTTGCGTTACTGTCAGTGTCGCGTCACCAGTCGCGAGGCGTTCGCGGGGATCGGCTTTCCAACATTCTACGATGCAATGCACGTCTATTGTGCCATCGTCTCGTGTATGGCGTGACCGCTCTTCCGCGGATACCTCCACGATGTCACCCGGGCGGGCGGGGGCACGGAAACGGGCGCGCATTCTCCCGTTCACCGCCCACGCCGCGCCATAGGCTTGCGTAAGAGCGTCCGACATGTAGCCGAACAGCATCATGCCGTGCGCGATATTGCCACCAAATTGCGTGGTGGCCCCGAATTCGGGATCGATGTGGAGCGGGTTGTGGTCGCCGGAGGCCTCCGCGTAGGCTACGATGCGCTCCTGTGTGACAGAACGTTCAAATCCCGATTCGCTGTTGGTCATGGTGGTATCGTCCTCACGCGTTGATTTCAGGGAACATGACCGTACTGGAGCCGGTGGCGAGAATCTCCCCGCTGTCGCGCTCATGGCTACCAAAGCCGGCGACGCTGAAATCAAGCGAGACAAAGGTTAGGCCGACCTTGTTCGATATTGTTGAAACGACCGCCGTGCAAATGGCGTGTGAGTCAACGTGGATTGCCCGCTCTATCCTGATTTCCTGGGAGATGTGCAGACTACCGTCAGGCAAGGCGGTATGACGAAGCAGGGCGGCGAGCGAGAGCGAGGCCAAGGCCGAGGGCGGGACAAGTTCCACACCGTCTGTGTCCCGCGGCAGCTGGGCGTTCAGAGATTCTAGGAGTAGCGAAACAGCCTCACGGCTCAAGTCAAGCGGGATCGCCGGGAACTCCTGCCTTTCATGCATGGTCTCAAGGCCGACCCGGCGGGTGGACATCAAGCCCACCTGCCCATTGCGGGGTAATCGTTATGAACCACGCCATGCCTGGTGGCGCGCGCTACCGGAGTTGTTCGAGCCAAAGGCGGCCCGGCTTTATGCGTTGAGGAAGTCAATCAAAGCCTTGTTGAACTCGTCCGGCTTGTCCAGGTTGGAGAGGTGGCTTGCTCCCGGGATCTTCACGAGCTTTGAGTTGTAGATCGCCTCCGCCATCGCCTCAGCATCGGCAGGGGGAGTGATCCCGTCCTCTTCACCAACGACGATCAGAGTCGGAACGGCGATGGAAGGCAGGAGATCGGACTGGTCTACTCGAACGGCCATCCCTCGCGCTGATCCGGCAACGCCGGCCGGAGAGGCCGCTCGAATCATGTCAGATGCCTTGGCGGCAACGTCCGGCTTCCCGCTGACAGTTGCTTCGGTCAACATACGGGCCGGCAAGGCATCAGCGAGTCCGCCGACTCCGTCCGCCTCAACCTGCTTGGCAAGGTTCTCACGCCCTTCGGCTGCCTGTGGAGTGTCCGGGAGGTGCCGGGTGTCCAACAGCATCAGGCTCGCAATGTGTTCGGGATATGCCTCTGCGAATGCCAGCGCGACGTAACCACCCATGGAGAATCCACCGAGTGCAACTTCGCCTAGAGAGAGTTCCTCAATGAGTACGTGGAGGTCTTCGGCGAGCATTTCCATTGTGTACGTTTCACTTGTCGCGCCGGAATCACCATGCCCACGCAGATCGTAGGTGATGACCCGGTTGCCGTCGGAGAGTGCCGCGATCTGGTCATCCCACATGGACTTGTTGTAAGGGAATCCGTGAATGAGAACGACGGGAGGCCCATCGCCTTGCCCCTGGTCTGTGTAGGCGGTATCGATTCCGTTGGTCTGGACGGTCGGCATAGACGTATTCCCCCTGCCCTAAAAGATCGTGATTTTGCGTACCGCCTTGAGTGTAGCAGTGCTCAGAGTCGTGCTGCTACAGGGGCGGACACACGTATCTCTGAGTTACAATGCTAGAACGTTGTTAAGGAACATTGTTAAGGGGGGATAGAAAGTGACATCAACTGCCGATAGCGGTGGTTCAAAGCTTGTAGGGGCTTCTGTTCCGCGAGTCGATGGGCCCGAAAAGGTGACCGGTTCTGCGGTCTATGGACTGGACGCGCAGATGCCGGGCATGTTGTGGATGAAGATCCTGCGGAGCCCGTTCCCCCATGCGCGCATAGTATCTGTCGACGCGTCAGCCGCCAGCGCGCTGCCCGGCGTCCACCTGGTTCTGACCGGTGAGGACCTCAAGGGCAGGTTGACCGGCGGAATGATCAAGGACATGCCCCTGCTGGCATGGGACAAGGTCATGCTGGTTGGCGACAAGGTTGCGGCCGTCGTCGCGGACGACGAGGACATCGCGCAGCAAGCTATTGGGCTGATCGACATCGAATACGAGGAGCTTCCGGCCATTATCGCGCCGGAGGACGCGATGACGGCAGATGCCCCCATTCTGCACCCGGACGCGGGTTCGTACGAGGGAATGCCTCCACGCGACGAACACCCAAACCGGTACGCGGGCATTCATTTTGCCAAGGGCGACCTGGATGCAGGATTCGCTGACGCTGACCATGTGATTGAACGGACATACCGCACTCCCCTGCTCCACCAGGGCTATCTTGAGCCTCACGCCTGCCTCGTGTACGTCGATGACGAGGGCATCATTCAAGTGTGGAATGCGAACGACACGCCGACGGGGGCGCTGCAAGAGCTAGCGCGATTGACCGAGGTTGATGAGGATAACATCAACTTCAATTTCAATTACGTGGGCGGCTCATTCGGCGGTAAGTCGTCGGGCACGGACGTTGCGCTCGCGTATGAGTTCCATATGCGAACCGGAAAGCCAATCAAGTGGACAGTTGAGTACGACGTAGAGTTCCAGAACATGAATATGCGCCACCCGGCAACGATGCGGGTGAAGGCCGGCGTCAAGAACGACGGCACGATCACGGCATGGGAGTCCGAGGTTCATTTCGCAGGCGGCGGCTATGCGGCTTACGCCCCACTGCCCGCCATCCTGGGCATTGTCGAAATTGTTGGGCCATACCGAATTGCAAACGTCAAGGTGGACTCGCACCAGGTGTATACCAACACGTCTCCGTGCACGTACGCGCGAGCGCCCGGGCACGTGCAGGCTCATTTCGCCGGCGAGTCCCACATGGACGTGTTGGCAAAGGCCATCGGCATGGATCCCATGGATTTCAGACTACAGAACGTGGTTGAGCCGGGCGAAGAATACCCGACGGGCGAGGAGTGGGAGAACGTCCAGGCCGGCGCGGCGTTGCGGCGCGCGGCAGAGGCAGCCGGTTATTACGACCCGAAGCCGGAAGGTGTGGGACGTGGCGTGGCAATTGGCAGCCACTCGCAGATTGGCGCGACAGGCAGTGTGGCCGTCAAGGTGATGGAGAACGGTCGGGTTGAGGTCAACCATCCGGTCTTCGATCCGGGGACGGGCACGGGCACGATCATCGCGCAGATCGTCGCAGATGAACTCGATATTCCCATTGATCGCATCGATGTCGTCACATGGTCGACACGTGAGGGCAAAACAGGAGACATGGGCATTGCAGGGAGCCGCGGCGCAAGGATGTTCAGCACTGCGGGGTTTAACGCGATGCAAGAGGTCAAGGGCCGATTGCAGCGCCTCACCTCAGAGTTCATGGGTTGGGACGAGGAGCGTCTGACAATCCAGGCGGGCCACATCGTGAACGGCGCGAACTCGGATGAGCGAATCGCCATCGAGGACATTGCGCGTCGATTTGGCGAGCCTGTTGGCGCGCGGACCGATGAGATGGAGGGCTTTGACAGCCCGTGGAACGGTTACGGCGTCCACGTCGTGGATGTGTCCGTCGACCCTGACACCGCAGAGGTCACGCCAATTCGCTATACGGCAGTGCATGAGACTGGCCGCGTGCTGAACCCCATGGGATTCACGAGCCAGATTGAGGGCGGCATTGTACAGTCCATTGGCTCGGCCTTGATGGAGGGGTTATTCTACGACGAGAGTGGGCGTGTTATGAATCCGTCATTCGCAGACATGAAGCTGCCGACGGCTCGAGACATCCCAAGTCTGGACGTTGTCGTGATGGAGTCCGATGACGGTCACGGCCCACTCAGAGCACGTGGCATCGGAGAGCATGCAAACAGCATGGCCGCACCGGCCATCGCCAACGCGGTTGCGGACAGCATCGGCGCGCGTGTGAATAGCCTGCCGATCACAGCGGAGAAGGTGTACCAAGAACTGAAGTAGTAATCGCCGGGGGACCGTGATGAGTGGTGCCCAAATAGATGTCGGTGATCACGACCATGGGGTTCTAGTGCGAGCATGGGAGATTCTTGTGGCTCGCGCGAGGGAGGGTCGGACAATCTCTTACGGTGAGATGGCAACTGCAATGGTGCTCAGCCCGCAGAGCAGCCAATTCACCGAGGCATTGAATGAGTTATCGCGCTCCGAGGAGGAGGCAGGCCGGGGCTTGCTGGGGGTGCTGGTTGTCCGGAAGCGCCAGGGAACACCCGGCGCCGCATTCTTCACCCTCGCTCGCGAACTGGGACGCAAATTCGAGAACGAGAAGGTCTTTTACCTGGAAGAGTCTGAGAGGGTCACTGCGCATTGGCAGGGACGCCCTGCAGAGGAATTGGATATTCTCCACGACCATGTTGTGGAAGAACTAGAGCGCCTCTACGCAAGTGATGACCACGAGCACGCGGCTTCCAGCCGTACATCGACCTCTGAGAAAGGCAACCCGTTCCGGGCCTTCATCCAAGGTCTTGCGCGGATAGTCAGAAGAAAATTGGCCGGAGGCCCGACTAGAAATGTCTATGAGAGAACCATGGTCTTTGAGCCTGATCCATTGCTGACTTCTCTCGCGCTGGGACGACAGCGCGAGAGGGAAGCAGAGGAGGGGGACTCCGGAGTACCCATTGATGCGACGCTAATGGAGCGCACGCGTCAGATTCTCATCCCAATCGCTCGCAGTGGACAGCGCATGACGTACGTGCAATTCGCCGCCCAACTGGGCGACCCCGCCATCAACGCCCGCAATTCAGGCGAACTGCTGACGATGGTCAGCGAGCTTGAAGGTGGATTCCAGCGCCCCTTGCTCGGCGTTGTTGTCGTTAGTCAGCACACCAAGCGGCCGGGCAATCGGTTCTGCGACCTCATTCGCGAGATGCGCGGATGGGACTGCGACGATGAAGAGGCCTACCTCAAAGAACTGGCCCTGGTGTACGAGTATTGGCGTCCTGTCTGACGGCGCGTAGCCGCAAGATGCGGGGCGTGAAGGGACGCATGATGCCAAATTACGAGAGTCCATCTTTGGCGGACGTAATAGCCACGGCAAGGCCACCGCGCACTGTCGATCCCGAAAGATGGGCAGAGGCAATACTCGAAGTACGGGCCTACCTTATTGACCGCATCATTGAATCTGAAATACCAGACATAACCTATGGGGAACTGTCAAAACAGGTTGGACAAGATGTAATGCGGAACAGAGGCGGTCGTGGATTGGACTGGCTAAAGACAAGAACGTTACTCGGAGACGTTTCAACAATTGAGCACGAACACGACAGGCCAATGCTGACGGTTCTAGTGGTAAGCCAAAAGGATGGTAACCCCGGGGGCGGCTTCTTTGGTTTGGGTGATATTTTGGGCCGGCATGTGGGGGTTGAGGGGCAGTTTCTTCGAGAAGAGCGCCAGCGTGTGATTGACTATTGGAAGGCGCAATCCTAGCGCTTGCACCTTAGAGGTTCATCTGTAATGCCAATTGAACTACGCGAACTAGCGCAACTGCCTCCGTCCATCGAGAACATGGCGTTCTCCAAGATCAGGGTGGAACGCTTACCGGAGGAAGAGGCGACTCGTTTCTTCAGGGGGCTGTATGAGGCCGCCCTGCTCTCCTATGACGATGGCGACTGGTCTCGGGTGGACGCATACCTGGGAGAGTGGGAACGCGATCTCGTATCGCGAGTGAATCCCAACGCGATCTCATTTGATTCTTCACCGTGGATGGCATTTCAGAAACCGCTCTCAGAGGCACGCATTGCGCTAGTTACAACAGGCGGATCCTATGTGCGGGACGCGCAGGAACCGTACATAGACGACGATCCCTCGTACCGCGTGATTCCATCCACTACGCCAACGTCCGATCTGGCAATCTTCCATGAGCACTATGACAAGTCCAATGCTGAGAAGGACGTCAATGTCATCTTTCCAATCGAACGACTTCGGGATATGGAAGAGGAAAGACAGATTGGATCACTCGCCGCGAATTCCTTTGGTTTCATGGGGTACATCATCGGCGATAATATCCCCCGCCTGATGGAGGAGACGGCGCCTGAAGTGGCGAGGATGCTCCTTGAGGAAGACGTCGACGCCGCACTGATCGGAACGACTTGACCGATGTGCAATCAGTCCGGCGGGCTGATCGCGCGTGTGCTCGAGGAGCACGGGATTTCGACGGTGGTGGTGAACCAGGGACTACAGCAACCCATGCGGGTTAAGCCACCACGCTCACTGTATGTGAAACACCCGTATGGTCAGCCGTTCGGACAGCCGGACAATGTTGATCAACAAAGAACGATTGTTGAAGACGCGCTCAGCCTGCTGGAGACTGTCACGGAACCGGGAACCATCGTCCACTCACCTTACCGATGGCGTCGGGAAGATTTTTCTGCGATTCGCAGTGAGCGGGGCGGTCGGAAGTAACTGGACCCCGCGCCGGTCAGCTGGACTGGTTAGTTCTCGTGGCCCTCAATCGGTGATTCGGCTAGGGCATAGTCAAGCTGAGCAAGGTCCTGCCTGAGTCGGCGGGCCATCGGAAGCATGGTGGACGCCGTCATACCGGCGCCGATGAATCCTCCCAGGAGCGGTATGGCCTTGGCGAATCCGCGTGTGAACGTGTCCTTGGTGATTTTGACGCCGATGTAGCGACCGACACGCCTGGCCAACATCGATGACGCGTGATGCGCCACTGCGCGAGCAGACAACTGTTGGAGGCCTTGCTTGGCCGCGCCGACACCCATCATCGCGCCGACAAACATCGTGATATCTGCCTGCGCAATCTCATCCAGCTCACCCTCGTGCAAGAGGTCCGGCCAACCATAGAGATAGGCCAACTCCTGCGCCATCACGGTGAGGTGGTAGAAGTACTGGGCGAGGTCCGCCGGAATCGTGCCCAGCAGGGCGAATCCACCGGGAATGCCGGTTGCGAATGAGATGCCGGACGCGCGGGCGACGTGCTTCCTGATAAGAACGGTGGCACGGCCGTCTATCTCGACTATGTCGATGCCTGCCAGGGCAGGCCGCGTCTCTATTGCTTTCTCGATCTGCTCCTCGTCGGCAATCGACTTCAGAGCAGACCGCAGGAAATCCTCACGATTGACCTTGACACCCGGCACGGCAAGAGCGGCGTGGAGGACACGTTGCCAGACACGATCATCATGGCCGGACTCGACGAGTTCGAGAGTGCCGTTCTCGTCCTCAAGCGCCGACGCCTCGTACTCAAGACGCTCTTCGGCAAGATGCGCCTTGTCTTCTGCCTCAAGGGCCACAGATTCGTTACCTGGCCGTTCTTCCGCCATCATGATCCTCCCCGAGGATCTGCTTTATCCCACTGTCATGATACACGTGGTGCTACGTCAGTATGAACGGAACAGTTCGCCCCAGGGCGTTTCCAACGCCTTCTGCGCTCTTCGTCGGCCAATCGTGTTGTACCAATAACCATTGAAATACAGGTTGGAGGCGACATACGACCACGGAGCGATTACTGTCCGCAACAACAGGTGTTCAAGGCGCTTAAGAGGGCCCCAGTAAATCAGTTTCTGACCGCGACTTGCAAAGGTCTCTTCGTTTGCTTTCAGATGCCAGTTCACTTCAGACACGTCCTCGCCGACGATTTCGATCTCTCGTGGATCGCCGGTTCCCAATCCTGCTTCATGTGCAAGACGAATGAATTTGACGGACATCGGGTCGATTCCCATCAGTTTGGCGGAGACGGCATCGATGGCCACCTGGTCCGCCGATGCCAGCAGAATGTTTTTCGTTTGCCATTGCATGGCGCGCGGACCGGGTCCATCGCCGACAAAGGTGCCGTCCATAACGGCGAATAGTCCGGGGTGGATTTCCTTCTGAATTGCGAGCAGGTCGACGAGTGTTTCGTGGATGACGGAGTGCGTCCAGTGACGGCGGTGATTCAACAGGCCGCCGAACGCGTTCTTCATCGCGCCGGTCATCGTCGTGAAGACGTGTGTCTTTACAGTTGGCAGTTGGATGATGTTCTTGCCGGGGAAGAGGGCCGGGATCCGCAGACCCTCCGGGAAAATATCGCCCAGCACACTCATCTCCGCTTTCGGCTGGAAATGCATCCACTCCACATCCTCGAGGTGTGTGTTTGGGATGCCGTGTTTCTCAATGACAGGTAGATGCTTGTTGTTGACCTCGCCAACCTTCGCGTCGACGACAACCGTGCCGTTGTGCGCGGCGATGATGTCCTGGAAGCCGTCCTCCTTCAGAGTCTTGATGACGCCATCCAGCTGCCATGGCGTGGTAGAGCAGGCCGGATACCAGAGCTGCCAGGAGATATTGACCTTCAGGAGCGTGGCAGCGGCAGGATCAAGAGTCTCCTGGTAGCCGGCAAGTCGCATCAGGCGGCCAATATCGTCCAACACCGTTTCAGGCGTCGTATAGACGACGGCCACACGTGAGCGAGAGGGTGGCGCGGCGTCCGCGGCAGGGTTGTTCAGAACTGTCTGTGTCATTGTGTCTCTATTTGGATTGGGGGGTAGCGCGTTCCTTTCTCTATACTTTAGCCGATGAGCACGATAGGCCGCGTTGACGCGCACGTTCACGTTTTCCACCCGGATGTGGCGGAGGATCGATTTCGCTACTTCCCGCAGGATGCCGCGTTCCATGAGATGTACCAGGCGCCGGACGCCCAAATCATTGTGACGGAGCAGCTGGTGAACTCGATGGACATCGCGGGCATTTCACAGTCGATCGCATGCGGATTCGGATGGAGCACGAACGCGCTGTGTCGTGAGGGGAACGGTGCGATCATCGAGGCTGTGCGGCTCTATCCCAGCCGCGTGGTGGGTTTCGGCACCGTCGCGCCGAGCGACTCGCTTTCGGTAGCCATTGCCGAAATAGACCGCCTGGCCGCAGCCGGTGTGCGTGGACTGGGAGAACTGCGGCCGGATACGCAGGGACTGCTTGAGATGCAGCCGCATGACATTGAGTCAATTGCGGATCATCTTCGCGGGCACGGCATGGGGCTGCTGATGCACGCTTCCGAACCCGTTGGGCGGATGTATCCGGGCAAGGGGACGGCAACACCCGAGCGCTTGTACGGGCTGTTGGAACGCCTGCGTGGCATCCCCGTCATCCTTGCGCACGCCGGAGGAGGGCTGCCTTTCTATGCGAATCTCCGCGCGTCTGAGGACGTGTTTGCAGACGTATACGTGGACACGGCGGCAATGCCGTACCTGTATGATCCCGCCACGATTCGCGC
Source organism: Dehalococcoidia bacterium (assembly GCA_965207115.1). Lineage (GTDB taxonomy): Bacteria > Chloroflexota > Dehalococcoidia > UBA6926 > UBA6926 > VXMO01. The sequence continues at coordinate 1,308,817 of CBDBLR010000003.1, forward strand.
CCTCATCAACTCCATCGGCCTCGATCGCGTACTGTTCGCGACGGACTACCCGTTGATGCGGCAGGAGCGGGTGATTGAGTACCTCGACAAGGCAGGGTTGACGTCCGGGGAGATGGAGCGCGTGCTGCAGCACAATGCCGAGGAATTCTTGAGGAGAGTGGGGGCTGTTCGCGCGTGACGGCAGACTCCCCTACCCTGCCGACCTTCCGAGCCTTTGTCGCCATTGTCCCGCCGGAGAGTATCAAGACAGAGCTCGAAACGGCGGTCAGGCAGCTCAGGCAGCGCGATACAGATGAGGCGGTGCGCTGGGTGGCAGAAGACGCGCTGCACATCACGCTCGCTTTCCTTGGACAGATTGAGGAGAGCGAGGCTAGACAATTGATTGACTCTCTCAGGGCAGAGGTTGCAGGCGTGGAGTCATTTGAGCTCAGCGTTGGCAGTCTTGGCACTTTTGGAGATCGGCGTCGCCGCGGCGGAGCGCAGGTTGTTTGGGCCGGCCTGGATGGGAATGTCGAGGCCCTAAGTGGGCTGCATAGGCAGGTAATCGAAGCCGTGAAAAGAGTTGGCTTGCGGGTGGAATCCCGCGCATTTCAACCGCATATCACGTTGGGGCGTGTGCGGCGTGAACGAAGATGGCGGCTAGACGCTGTCGGCGCTCCTGCGATTCCTTCAACTATGTTTCGAGTGGATGCGATAACTCTGATGGAAAGCCGGTTGGGACGGGGACCTGCCGTGTACGTGGAGCGGGGGCAAGTATCTCTGGGCGAGTAACCCATGAATCTGCCCGCAGCTCGTAAACCAATCGGTGCAATTCCCCAAAACCGATCGTTATTACTTTTGACAGTCAATTGGGCAACTGCCTATAGTTAGTTCGTACTGTATTTCTTCCCCCTTCCTACACAAACACTAGGCCCGCATCACCGGTGCCTTGGCATCCCCTCCCGGGATCTCGTCCTTTCCACCTGTTTGGCCCTTTCTTGCACGCCACCCCTCTTGCGGGCAGCACATATGGAGGTGTGTTATGCGTATTCCTACTCCTTCTTCCAATCTCCGCCTACACCCCGTTCTTATCGGTTTTCTTACCGCGATCCTCTTGGCGACATTGCTGTCGACTACGGCCACGGGAGTGCAGGCGCTGGAAAACCCTGTCACGGGTGTCAATGTCGCGCCCGGTAGTGAAAGTGGGCAGATTGTCATCACCTGGTCGGAACCATCCGAACAGGCTGAGGACTATCGTGTGTCATGGGCTCTCGAAAACGAGAATTTCAGGGGTCTGGCCGCGAATGAGGGCAACGCCTTCGTTACCGAAACGACGTACGTCGTCAACGGACTGAGCCCAGGCGTCACGTACAAAGCACGAGTTCGCGCGCGTTTTGGTGAGGGACGCAAGACGGCCTGGAGCGAGTCGGCTTACGGCGAGGCGGGCAGCCAGCAGTCAGTGCAGGATTCTTCGGAGCCGCCAATTGCTGCACAACAGCAGGAACAAGTTCAACCTCCGATTCCGACAACCTCGGATGAGTGCGGGCAGCAGATCGCTGACGGAACGGCGACCAACTGCGCATCCAACGAATTTGGGGTTACCACAATGAGAGGCGGCGGCGTTTACCATATCGACTGGACTGTGTGGCATACCGAAAACGCGGATCGCGTAGATTACTACACCGTCCAGAGGCTGATTTTCACCTACAACTTCAGAGTACGGCACGCGCTTGATGACTCCCCGGCTGATACGAATGCCACGCCGGGCGTGTCCCTTGTCCGTCCGGATACATGTGTCCCCGCTGCGGTCGGCGACTCGATGGGCCAATTGAGTCACTTTGTGTGGCGCTGCGATGGGCTCTCGAATGTCCGGCAGGATATCGATGGGAATGCGACGGCGCCCGAAACTCTTATAGATTCCAGTCTCGATTGGAAAACGTCCTACTTCACCGGATCCATACAGAGACCGGGCACCCACTACGACACTCCGCTGACGGGGATGCGAATACCCGCGCGACAGCCGGCGGACCGAAATGATCGGCCTACTGCGGCGGAGGCGGCGGACACCGTTGAACTTGAGGCGGACGCGGTTGAGATGCGCCTCTACTTGATCACTGCGCATTTCAACGATGGAAGCTCTTCCTCTCACTACAAGCTTGTTCATGGGTAAGAGCCGCCCGGCGTGTCATTGGTCGGGCCTTCCCTAGACTCGAGACGTGACTTCCGGGACCAAGAAGTCCTCCCACCCATGCGGACCGGGGTCGGCCTGAGAATTTCGGGCCGACCCGTCCTCTCTGCGGGGTCATCGGGGGGTCACTTCTGATTGACAGTGAGGGTCTTCACAAGTAGGATTTGTGGAAACTGAATAGGGAAAATAAAGGCGACGAACGAGAGTAGTACCGTCCATCGCCGGGCTACAGAGAGTCGGGGATTGGTGGAATCCCGACGCCGGGCCGGACGGAAATGGACTCGGGAGCTGCGGACCGAACGGGGCGGTGAAGGCCGTAACTTAGTAGGCTTCGACGGGTTGGGACGCCGTTACACGTCCACGGTATACACCCGATAGCAGAGGCCAACGGGAAGTACCTAAAGAGAGCCCCCGCCGCTATGTGGGGGAATAAGGGTGGCACCGCGGGAATCCACGCGAAACGAGGACCCGTCCCTTTGAGGGACGGGCTTTTTGTTTGTCCCTCAATTTCAGACGAGGACGAGGGAGCAGCAGAAAGGCGGGACAGGAAATGGCGACGTATTTCCCGAGCGTGGACGAGGTAATCGCGATGCGCGGTCGTGGGACCATCGCGCCCGTGTGGCGCGACATTCCCGCCGACATGGAGACTCCCGTCACGGCGTATCTCAAGGTGGCGCGGGAGGCGCCGTCATTCCTGTTGGAGAGCGTGGAGGGCGGCGAGCGCGTCGCCCGGTACAGCTTCATTGGAACTCTCCCAACCAAGGTGCTCACAACAGGGCCGAACACGCCTGCAGGGAGCATCGATCCTCTGACTTTGGTGGAAAAGGAGCTTGAGGGCGTCACCACTGTGCGGGCGCCAGGCCTTCCAAGGTTCCTTGGCGGCGCCGTCGGATTCATCGCCTATGAGGCGGTTCACCACTTTGAGCCGCGCGTGCCGCGAAACGAGAACCCCGATCCGATGCAACTGCCGGAATCGGTCTTCATGCTGACCGACACGATGCTGGTCTTCGACCACGTCAAACACGAGATCAAGATCGTCAGCCACGCCTCGCTGGAGGGGAACGACGAACAAATCGCCGAGTCGTATCAGAAAGCCGTTGAACGAATCGACCAACTTGATGAACGCCTTGAGAGAGGCACGATCGAGGGCAATAACGTTCTGACGCCCGGCCTTACGGACGATTACCGTGGTGAACTGACGTCCAACCACACTGCGGATTCATTTATGCAGCAGGTTGAGGAGGCGCGGGGGCTGATCACCGACGGCGAGTGCATTCAGGTGGTGCTGTCACAGCGGCTGGCACGGCGGACATCCGCCGCGCCGTTTGACATCTACCGCGCGCTGCGGACTCTGAATCCCTCGCCGTACATGTACTTCCTGGACATGGGCGACTTTCACATCATCGGGTCGTCACCGGAGATGCTCGTGCGCGTGGAGGACGGGATGGCAACGACGCATCCCATTGCGGGCACGAAGCCGCGTGGCGCAACGCCTGAGGAAGACGATGCACTTGCCGAGGAGTTGATCACGGACGAGAAAGAGCGGGCCGAACACATCATGCTCGTCGATCTCGGTCGAAATGACATCGGCCGTGTCAGCGAGCCGGGCACGGTGAACGTCACCAAGCTCATGGAGATTGAGCGGTATTCTCACGTGATGCACATCGTTTCCAACGTGACGGGCAAACTGCGGGACGGGCTGACTGCATACGACACGCTGCGTTCCACCTTCCCTGCGGGGACGCTGTCCGGCGCGCCCAAGATTCGTGCAATGGAGATCATCTCCGAGAAGGAGCCACATGAGCGAGGACCGTACAGCGGGGCGGTCGGCTACATCTCCAACGCGGGAAACATGGACATGGCGATCTGCATCCGAACGGTCGTGATGAAAGACGGGCTGGCGACGGTGCAGGCGGGCGGCGGTCTCGTGTACGACAGCGTGCCGCGATCTGAATACGAAGAGTCTTTGGCAAAGGCGCGTGGGATGCTGGCCGCGCTGGACGCGGGGGAGGACCTGACGAACGACCGCATAAACAGGGCTGCAACCGAACCGGTAGGAGGTGCGCGATGATCTTCCTGCTCGACAACTACGACAGCTTCACCTACAACCTGTACCAGTACCTGTCCGAGCTTGGCGAAGAGGTTGTCGTGGATCGAAATGACCAGACGACGGTGGAGAACATCGCGGAGATGCAGCCGGAGAAGGTTGTCATCTCGCCGGGCCCGTCGAACCCCGCCAACGCGGGCATCTCCAAGGACGTTGCGCGATATTTCGGTGAGCGGGGGACACCGGTGCTGGGCGTGTGCCTCGGTCATCAGTGCATCGGGGAGGCCTTTGGCGGGACGGTGGCCGGAGCGGGGGAAATCATGCACGGCAAATCCAGCATGATTTACCATGACGACAAGGGTGTCTACGAGGGTCTGCCAAATCCGTTCGAGGCGATCCGCTACCACTCACTCGCCATCCTGCCTGACACCGTGCCTGAGGAGCTTGAGGTAACGGCGCGGACGGACAATGGCGTGGTGATGGGCGTACGGCACCGTGAGTATCCCATCGTTGGGATACAGTTCCATCCGGAGAGCATTCGGACGGAGGTCGGCAAGGACCTTCTCCGCAATTTCCTGAAGATGTAGGCGCGAGGACATTTTGGCGCAAGACATTCAACAGCAGGGCGACGGATCCTCAGCATCGGGGCCAGCCGAACGTGAACTGACGCGCGGACAGCGGCGAACGCTGTTGATCACCGCTGTTACGGGCCACGGCATCAAGCACCTGATGAATGCGGCATTTGCAGTGCTCTTGCCGGAGATGAAGACGACACTGGGCCTGACGAACACGCAGGTTGGCATCCTGTCAACGTCGCGATTCCTGGCAGGAGGGCTGGCAAACTTTCCGGCCGGGTACATAGCAGACCGATTTACGAATCTCCGCGCGATCGTCCTCGGAATCTCCATAGCAGGAATCGGTATCACGTATTTCCTGGTTGGGATTACAACATCGTTCTGGCTCATGACCGTATTTGCGTCTCTAATGATCGTGGCCATTTCGCTGTGGCATCCGGCGGCCATCGGTTCGCTTTCGCGGCAATTCACATCGAACCGCGGGTTCGCGATATCGCTGCATGGGACAGGAGGGAGCGTCGGCGAGGCGGTGGGGCCGCTCATCGCCGGAGTGCTAGTCGGCGCATTCACATGGCAGTTCATTTCGCAAGGCGCCATCATTCCCGGGCTCATCCTGGGATTTGCGGTCTGGTTGATCCTGCGACGAATTCCCGCTGACATTGGGCAGTCGGCGTCATTCGGCGACTACTTCGTCGGCGTGCGCGGCCTCCTGAGCAACAAGCGCCTTCTACTTGTGCTGCTCTTCACCGGCGGCTTCGCAGGGGCTCAGGCCACCATGTATACGTTCCTGCCCGTCTATCTGCGTGAGGACATCGCTCTGGAGCCGGAGGTCGTGGGCCTGTATTTGTCACTTCTCAACGTGCCCGGGCTCGCATCACAGCCTGCGATGGGGTACTTGTCGGATCGTTGGGGGCGCAAAGCGGTACTGTTCCCGGCTATGGCCTCTCTGGGTGTCTTTTATGTCTTGCTTGGCACAGTACCGGGCGGCTGGCCGCTTGTCGCAACGGTCATCGGCGCGGGCCTGTTCTTCTACCCGATGATGGCTATTTTCCTCGCGTCCGCCGCCGACCTCGCGCCTTCGGACGTGCAGTCAACGACAGTCTCGCTAGTGTTTGGCGTGGCGACGCTCGTCGGATCGTTCGCCCCTCTCGTCGCGGGCTACCTTGCGGACGAGTACTCGTTGAGGGCGACATTCTATTTCTGTGCCGCGCTGGTTCTGTCCGCAGCGTTCGTCGCTTTGGTCACTCGGTGGGAGCGGCCGCGTGAGTATGCGACGACGGAATAGGCGACGCGGTTCAGAATTGCTAGGTCGAGACAGTATCATGTGCTCGCAGCGAACTCCGGGATAGGGACGATATGGAGCTTTTCCGATGATTCGAGAGGCAATTGCACACCTGATTGAGGGCCGCAGCATCTCTCAGGCGGAAGCCGAGCAGGTGATGACGGAGATCATGGACGGCGAGGCCACGCCGGCACAGTTGGGCGCGTTCCTCATGGCGCTCCGCACGAAGGGCGAGGGTGTCGACGAAATCGCGGGGCTCGCGCGTGTCATGCGCGCACGAGCGCTGCGGGTTGAGGTGGATGATCCCGATTCTCTGCTGGATACGTGCGGGACGGGCGGCGACGCCTCCCACACGTTCAATATCTCAACGACGGCCGCCCTGGTAGCCGCAGGGGCGGGGCTGCGTGTTGCCAAGCACGGCAACCGCGCCGCATCGTCCGCGTCCGGCTCTGCAGATGTGTTGGAGGCGGCGGGAGTGACCATCGAGTTGGAACCCGAGCAGGTGGCGCATTGTATCGATGCAGCAGGTATCGGCTTCATGTTCGCGCCGAAGTACCACCCTGCCATGCGTCACGCAGCAGGGCCGCGCCGGGAGATTGGCGTTCGAACGGTTTTCAACATCCTGGGGCCGCTTACTAATCCGGCGCATGCCGGGCATCAGCTCGTCGGCGTGCCGCGCCCGGAACTTGTAGAGACAATTGCTCAGGTTTTGGGCGAACTGGGCGCAAAGCGGGCCATCGTCGTGCACGGCGCGGACGGGTTGGATGAGATCGCGCTTAGCGGGCCGTCGATCATGGCGGAATATCGTGATGGCTCCGTGACGGTGCAAGAGATCTCGCCGGAACATTTCGGGCTGGCGCATGCCGGCGTTGACCAGATACGAAGCGAGGACGTGGCTTCGAGTTACCGCATCTTTATGAACGTGATCAACGGGGAGCCGGGGCCATACCGCGATATCGTGCTCATCAACGCGGCCGCCGCGCTGGTAGCGGGAGAGGCGGCGGACGACCTGGCGGGCGGACTGGAAGCAGCGCGCGAGTCTATTGATTCAGGCGCGGCGCGTGACCGGCTGGAGAAGCTGGTGGAGGCGAGCAAGGGGTAAAAGGGGAGGTCTGGATTCCTAGTTGGATAGGATTGACGGGGCCTTAGTAATTGAATATGAGGAACCAAGCCGTATCCGCAGTCACTGCCACAAAGCCGACAAACGTGAGTGTCGCGATTACCCACAACATTATCACCGCAAAAATCAGTCTCCGCAGACTGAATGAGCGGATACCCATACCGGTCTCATATGTAGGAAGCTGTCTCAGGTCTGCCTCAAACATGGTTCTACACCACCTTTGGCATCCGATCACTCTGGTAGTAGTCGGGCATTCTATTGCAGATTTCATCAAATCCACGGAACCGTTATAACCCCAAAAAGCAGAAAGCGCCACATCGGGAGCAATTCTTAGATCACGAACGGGACACGTTCCAGCCCGCTGCCAGAATGATAAAGACGGGTCTTAGAAATGCCGTGGCTAGAGCGAACCACCTATTGGGCTAGCCGCCAACGTTGAACAATAAGTAGACGAGTATTGTGATGCTACCGAGGACGATTGCTGCAACCAGCAAACGCCGACCTAGAAACTTCTTGAAGCTTTCACCGTCCTTGCGGCGCTCGCCTTCCCGTAGTTCCTGGTCAAACATGGAACGCGTTGTCGATCTGATGCGAAAGCGATTAGGCGGCGCGCGCGCCGTACATGAGGAGCACGATAACGGGCAGCGCGGAGATACCCGCAACGATTGCTAGGTAGACGAGCGCGCGCTCAAGGGTAACCGGACGCCGGTGACCATCGTGCGTCTCGCGGTGCTTCTGCACCGCCTCCTGGGGGTCTGGCGTTTTCAGATGAAACATGTCCCAATTGGACATGGGGCCTCCCTCGCGGCATCAGGCCGCAATGAATGGCATTATAGTCTTGCCCACGCAATAAGCAAGGAACGCTCGGAATGACGACAGGCACCTATCTCGACAAAATCCTGCCGCAGACGCGGGATGATCTTAACGACCGCATGTCGTCGCAGCCTCTCAACGAGGTCAAGGCACGTGCCAAAGACGCTGAGGAAACGCACAGCTATTACGACGCGTTCTCGGAGGACCGGCTGCATCTGATTGCTGAGGTCAAGCGGGCGTCGCCGTCAAAGGGCGATCTTGCACCGGACATTGACGCGGCAGAGCTTGCTCGCGTCTACATAAATAACGGGGCGTCGGCGCTATCCGTACTCACGGACAGGCCATTCTTCAAGGGATCGCTGGACGATCTCAAGGCCGTGCGGGAAGTGACGACGGAATCAGGAACACCAATCCTTCGCAAGGACTTCGTCATCGACGAGTACATGATCTACGAGGCTCGGGTGTGGGGCGCTGACGCGATCCTGCTGCTCGTCATCAGCCTGTCAGATATGCAGTTACAGGATTATCAGGGCCTGGCGGACGAACTGGGCATGGCGGCGTTGATTGAGACTCACGACGAGCTGGAACTGTATCGTGCGCTCGACATCAAGCCGCGCCTGCTGGGAATCAACAACCGCGATCTCCGCACGTTTGAGACGGACCTGAACACGACACACGGCCTCGCGCCACGAGTTGGCGGCAGCACGCGCGTTATTGCCGAAAGCGGCGTTTCTTCGATTGAGGATGCGCGCAGCATGAGGGCCGCCGGAGCGGACGCGATACTCGTCGGCGAGGCACTTATCACCGCCGACGACACGGCGACGAAGGTTCAGGAGCTGAGTTCCGTCCGCATTCCGCGTCTGACCGGCATGGAGACGAACGTGCCGCGGGATGCGATTGAGCAAACGATCCCCGGGTTTGGAAACATGCCTGGGCAAGGCGTCCCGCCGCCGGGCGGCGGAGTGCCGGGGATTGGCGGGTTTGGGCCGCCGCGCTTTCCCGGGATGCCGGGCGATCTAGGGCCATTCGGGCCACGGGGCAGCTAATGGGCCTCGCTATCAAGATGTGCGGCAATCGGTCGGCGACCGATCTGATCAACGCCGCCGACGCGGGAGCAGATCTGCTGGGCATCATATTTGCGGATGCTTGGCGGCGCATCCCAGTGGAATATGCAAAGGAAATTGTTGCCACGCTGCGGGGCGAGGCGGATCACGTGCCGACCGTCGTGGGTGTATTTGTCGATCAGCCCGTTGAGGAAGTGAATGCGACCGCTGACGAGGTCGGTTTGGACATGATTCAGCTACACGGGACGGAGTCTCCCGACTATTGGGAGCAGATGGAGAGGCCACTGATTATCTGTCGGCGCATTTCCTCAGCCCTGACTCCGGAACAGGTTGAAGACGAGTTGGAAATTGTTGCTGAGTTCATGCAGCGCACCGGCTCGTTGAGCCTGATTGAACCGCACGTGGAGGGCGAGCCGGGCGGCGCCGGCGTCAGTCTCAACTTTGCGCTGGCGGAGCGGCTGGCGCGACGGTACTCGTTCATCCTGGCAGGCGGACTTGGGCCGAAAAACGTCGGAGAGGTGATTCGCTCAGTTCGTCCATGGGGCGTGGACGTTTCGAGTGGTGTAGAAACCGACCGTGTGAAGGATCCCGCCAAGGTGGGACGCTTTGTCTATGAAGCGCGGCGAGCGTCCACGAATTCCGTGGGAACGCGCACAGGTGGCGGGACAACGCGATGACCATCGTCAAGACGGGTGCAGACGCGGAAGCGCCGGGACGCTTTGGACGATTCGGCGGCCGCTATGTGCCGGAGACGCTGATGGCAGCGGTCACGGAGCTGGAAGAGTCGTACGCGGCGGCCCGCGCGGACACGGCGTTCCTCACACGGCTTGACCATCTTTCACGGACATATGCAGGCCGCCCAACGCCGCTAACGCTGGCCGAGCGGCTGACCGGGCAAAGCGGCGGGGCGCGCATCTATCTCAAGCGAGAGGATTTGGCGCATACAGGCGCACATAAGATCAACAACGCCCTCGGCCAGGTTCTGCTGGCTCAACGCATGGGCAAGACGCGGATCATCGCGGAGACGGGCGCGGGTCAGCACGGAGTCGCGACGGCTACCGTCTGCGCGCTGTTGGGGCTTGAATGCGTCGTTTATATGGGCGAAGAAGACATTCACCGGCAGGCGCCAAACGTATTCCGAATGCGTCTGCTTGGGGCGGATGTTGTGTCTGTGACGTCCGGTTCACGGACGCTCAAGGACGCAGTTAACGAAGCGATGCGCGACTGGGTGACTAACGTGGCAAACACGTATTACGTCATTGGCAGCGTCGTCGGGCCTCATCCCTACCCTGTTCTCGTGCGCGACTTTCAGTCGGTCATCGGGCAGGAAGCACGTGAACAGATGCTGGACGTAGAGGGACGACTGCCGACGCACCTGGTGGCGTGCGTGGGGGGCGGGAGCAACGCGATGGGGCTGTTCCACGCCTTCTATGGCGACTCAGACGTTGCGATGGTCGGCGTGGAGGCTGCGGGGCATGGCATCGATACCGGCGAGCATAGCGCCAGCCTCGGCGCGGGCAAGCCGGGCGTGCTGCATGGGTCGTTCTCACAGGTGCTCCAAGACGAGTGGGGGCAGGTGACGGAGACGCACAGCATCTCCGCCGGCCTGGATTACCCCGGTGTGGGGCCGGAGCTTTCTTACTACCAGGACACCGGGCGCGCCACATTCACGAGTGTGACGGACACGGAGGCGCTGGAGGGATTCAAGCTGCTTGCCCGGATGGAGGGAATCATCCCTGCGTTGGAGTCATCGCACGCCATCTTTGAGGCGGCACGTCTGGCCGCAACGCTATCAAGTGAGGACATCATCCTGGTGAATTTGAGCGGTCGGGGTGACAAGGACCTGGCGACTGTGACCGGTGCGCTGGGCATCGAACTGGACCAAGCCTAGTCCCAAAAAGACGCTACCCCCTGACATTCGCTCGGCCTCGAATGAGAGGGGGCAGCGCAGCGCGGGGAAAGCAGTGAGGTACAGTTCACATATCTGCTACTATCCCGCGCGCCAACACACCAACGCCTAGTTTACCACAATGTAGCCAGCTATGGAATGGGGGGAGTCCCCACTTCTCCCTGTGGAGAGGCTACGGCAGGGAGAGCAGGTAGGATTCCAGGGCGAGGCGGGCGTTGGCGTTCTGGCGCAGTGCCTGGGCGGTGAAAAGGGTCTCGGTCAGGGCCGATTGGGCTTCCTTCAGGGTGACGCCGATCTCGCGCACCCGTTCAAGACTTTCGGAATCTGTTACGTCCTCGGGAGAACCCGCCGCGACGACCAGCGCATCTCGCCAGATGGATGCCCACGCCTCTAGTCGACCAAGCAGGCGCTGGCGATCCGCGTAGAAGTCATCACCCATCCTGCCGGCACGGCGGAGACGGTCGGCGACAGGCTCTCCGCGAACGGCAAGGATTTCATCGAGGGCGGCACGCCGGGCATCCAACGGGGCGGTATCGGCCAGGAGGCTGAGCGCGTATTCGAGGCGGCCACCTGAGAGCTTCGCGAGGCGGTTTGCGTCATCGTCGTCTGCCCCATTCTCTCGCAACGCCTCTGCAACCTGGTCAAACGGGATTGGGCGGAGCGGTACGATCTGGCAGCGAGAGCGGATTGTATCGAGAATCGCCTCATCATTGGCCGTTACGAGGATGAGGGTAACGTTCGGATGAGGTTCCTCCAGGACCTTGAGAAGGGCGTTCGCCGCCTCGCGGGTCAGGGTGTCGGCATCGTCGATGATGATGACGCGACCTGATGCCTCATATGGCTGGAGGTTGGCGGCTGCCTGGAGATCACGCGCCGCCTCAATCCCGATGGAGCCTGTACCTGTGGCCGAGATGACCATGACGTCCGCGTGGTGACCGCTGTCGACGCGCTGGCACTGGCGGCACTCATCGCACGGCCTGCCCTGCTCAGCGTCACACAAGAGCGCCTTCGCGAATTCACGGGCGAGGGCCAGTCCTCCAACTCCGGCTGGGCCGGTCAGCAGCCAGGCGTGCGCAAGTCTCCCCTGTTGGATGCTGCGGTCAAGGAGGGCAATGGCGTCCTCATCGGCGGGAACTGTCCAAGGCATTTTATAGGCCGTTCCGGCTTAGAGAGCGTTTCATTGTTTTGCTGTTATTCAGGACGGGAGCGCCGATGGATTTCGGCCTTCGCCGAAATGGGGGGAATGGCAGTAAGGACAGGTGGGTTAGACATCGAGACGCATGAGGTCTTCATAGGTTTCGCGGCGGCGGATGGTGCGGACATCTCCATTGGAGACGAGAACAACCTCCGGGCGGGGATTCGCATTGTACGTGGACGACATTGCGATGCAGTACGCGCCGGACACTGGAATGGCGAGGATGTCCCCCGCGGCGGGCGTCGGCAGGGAGCAGTCGCGGACAAGAATGTCCCCTGACTCGCAGTACTTGCCCGCAATGGTCACCGTGATTTCCTCTGCGTCCGCCATGCGTGAGGCGAGGACGGCCTCATATTCCGAACCGTAGATGGCAGGACGGATATTGTCGCCCATGCCGCCGTCGACGGAGACGTAGGTGCGGATGTCCGGCAACAGCTTGGTCGCGCCAACGGTGTAGAGCGCGACACCCGCCGTGCCTACCATGGAGCGGCCGGGCTCGATGGAGATTGCGGGAAGCTCAAGTCCGTGGACATCACAGCCCAGGATGATGGCCTTTGAGATAGTCGAGATATACATGTCCGGGGCAGGGGCTTCGTCCGTAGTGAGGTAGTTGACGGCAAATCCGCCGCCGGGGCTGAACATGCGCATTGAGAAGCCGTACTTTTCCTTCATCTGCGCAGCGAACTCCATCGTGATCTGAATGGCCTCCTCGTACGGCTCGAGTTCAAAGATGGGAGAGCCGAGGTGGAAATGGAGGCCGGCCACATCAAGCCGTGATGATTGCATTGCGCGGGCGATGGCCTCTTCCGCCTGCCCCGTCTGAATGGCAAGTCCGAATTTGCTGTCGAGCACACCGGTTGTTGTATGGGCATGGGTGTGGGGATCGACGCCGGGGGAGACGCGGAACGAGATGCTCTGAGTTTTTCCCAGCCGCTCAAGGATAGATTCGAGCAAGGCAAGCTCGTGGAGGTTGTCAACGACGATTGCGCCGATACCGGACTCGACGGCTCGCTCAAGTTCCTCTGCGCCCTTGTTATTGCCGTGAAAGTGGACGTTGGCGGGGTCGACGCCCGCGGCCTGCGTTGTTGCCAATTCTCCGCCGCTGACCACATCGAATCCGACACCCTCCTCTGCAAGCAGACGGAATAGGGCGACGTTGGAGAAGGCCTTGGAGGCATAGATGATCGAGCTTTCGCCGGGGTAGTGGGTATCAAGGGCCGTCTGAAATCGGCGTGCAGAATCACGCAGTTCAGCCTCGTCAAACACATACAGCGGTGTGCCCTGTTCACGGGCGAGATCAACGGCATCGAGGCCGGCGATCTCAAGGTGGCCGTTTGGGAGAGCCTTGGCCGAGTCTGGGAAGACCGGTAGGGCGTCAGTTCCTCTCATTCGTAGTAGTTCCTCTCGCTAGTGAATGCCGCATTTCGAAACAAGTTGCTCTGTACAGGTTAACTAGGCCAGGCGGTAGGAATTGCCCGCATCGACTTCGGCGACCTTGCCTTCGGCAGTGAGTTTGATGAGGTGGGCAATGATCTGCTCGCGGGCGGCGTTCCATCGCCATTCTTCAAGGTTGGCCGCTCCGTAGAGACGATCGCGCATCGCGTCCACCTCTGTAACGCCGTCGCGCAGACATTCCAGGATGGACTCATCGCGGGAGTTTCGGTGCCCGATGAGCTCTGCGAGTTTGGCGGCCGGGTCCGTGACGGGCGGGCCATGGAAGGACAGGAGAATATTCGCGTCCTGCTCGGCGAGATTCTGTAGAGAGTTGACATAGGCGGCCATGTCGCCGCCCTGATCGAGATGAACGGCAGTCGTGCCGCGGCTCAAGACACAGTCCCCGCTGAATAGCACGCCGTCGGGTTGGAGGATGTAGCACATGCTGCCGCCGACATGGCCCGGCGTGGCAATGGCGTGGATAGTCTTTCCGCCGCCAAGGTCAAATGTCTCACCGCCCATGAGAGGCGCGTCCACGACATGGCCGATGGCTTCCGTGATTGCGTCTACGTCCTCTACGCCGGCGTGGACTTCTATTCCGGGGAAGGCGGAGTGAATGGCGGCAGCGCCGCCGCTGTGTTCCCCAAAGCGGTCTGTGATGAGGAGAATGGCGGGCGGGCGGGCGTCTCCACGGATGGCGTTTATTGCTTCTACGACACGTCGGGAGACCTCGTCCTCGTCGTGGCCGGCGTCGATAAGCGCGCCGCCGGTCTCGCCTCTCACCCAGTAGACGTGGGGGGAGTCGTCATCATCGGGGCGCAAGGTGATGGCAACGACGCCGCTGGCGACTTCAGTGGTCATGTGATTCCTCCGTGCCGGCGAGCATTGGCGAATCGTACACGCGCAATTTTGGGCGTGGCGTGCAAGAATCCTAAGAAAGCGCGGTTACAGGTGTCAACGCGGGTGACGAACTGACGGGAGATTCAGGAATGACGCTGACTCATAGTGAGATGGATCTGCGGATCTTTAGCATGGAGGTTGGGAGTTGGGGAAATAACTGCTACGTGGTGGTCGATCCGCTGCGGAACGCAGCGGCGATCATCGACGCGGCAGCGGACGCCGCGCAGATTCTTGACGCCGTCTCGGGTCTCGACGTTCTCTACATCCTCACCACGCACGGGCACTCCGATCATTGGGGGGCGTTGGAGGAGGTTTCCGTCGCACTGCCCAATGCGGTTGTGGCGGCGACACCGGGCGATGCGGGCGATCTCCCCGTCTCCCCAACTTTGCTTCTGGATGACGGCGATACGCTTCAGATTGGGACTGCGCCCCTGCGGGTGATCGCGACGCCCGGGCACACGCCGGGGAGCGCCTGTTACATCACGGGGCAGCATCTCTTCACGGGGGACACTCTTTTCCCGGGCGGGCCGGGACATTCACGAAGCCCCGAAAACCTGCGTGAAGAAATCACGAGCATCACAACGAAGTTGTACGTCCGGCCTGATGAGACCATCGTCTACCCCGGGCACGGTGCGGGAACGACGATAGGCGAGAGCAAGGCGGAGTACGCGGTGTTTGCGGCCAAGTCGCATGCTGATGATCTGCACGGCGACGTGCTGTGGCTGGAATCGTGACCGGCGCGCAGGGAGACGGCGGAACCCGCGCCCTCCCAACGTCCACAACCATTGGCGGATACACGATGACGGAGGCGCTTGCCCCGTATACAAAGAGCGTTCTCCCAAACGGCATCCGCCTGCTTACAGCATCGATGCCGGCGACACGCGCCGTTTCCATCGCCTTTTACGTCGGCACCGGCTCCCGATTTGAGCACGAGGCCGAGTCCGGTGCGTCGCATTTCCTGGAGCACATCCTGTTCAAAGGGACAGAGCGGCGTCCGTTGGCGCAGGACGTATCCGAGACTATCGAGCGCGTTGGCGGGTTCATGAACGCAAGCACGGATCGTGAGGTGACGGTCTATTGGGCACGCGTGGCACGGCCACACATGTCCATCGGTATCGATATTCTGTCGGACATGCTATTGAATTCGACGTTCCCGGCGGAAGAAATCGAGAAGGAACGCGACGTCATTCTTGAGGAAATCCACACGTCGGTCGATTCTCCGGCACAGCAGGTTTTTCACATGGCGGACAAGATCATGTGGCCGGACCAGCCGCTGGGGAGGGACATCGCCGGAACGGAGGAGAGCATCCGGGAGATTTCGCGGGACACCATCATGTCGTATATGCGGGAGCAGTACGATCCGTCGCAAGTAGTGATGGCGGTCGCCGGGCAGATTGAGCATGCGGAAATCGAGCAGGTGGTGGGCGAATTGCTGGAGGCGTGGCCAAGCGGGAAACCTCGCCCGATGCCGCCTGTGGATGATAAGCAGCCGGAGAGCCGTGTCGCCCTGGAATACCGCAAAACGGAGCAGGCCAACATCTGCCTGATGTTCCCCGGCATGTCCGCGCATGATCCGGATCGTCGCGCGTTGTGGCTCTTGAATTCGATTCTCGGCGACGGTATGGCCTGCCGCCTCTTCCTCGAATTGAGGGAACGGCTGGGCATCGTCTATGAGGTGGACACGGATGTGATGTATCTGCAGGACACGGGCGCCATGGCGGTGTTCGCGGGAACGGTGCCGCAGCGTGGGCCGCAAGCGTTGGAGGCCGTCGTCAAGGAACTGGAGCGGGCGACGCGGGACATCACTCAGAGCGAACTGGATCGCGCACTGGAGTTGTCCAAGGGACGGATGCTGCTGCGACTTGAGGACACACGAAGCATTTCAAGCTGGCTGGGCGGACAGGAGATCACCTTTGGGCACATCGAAACGCCGGAGGAGGTCGTTGAACAATTGGACAGTATCACCGTAGATGACGTGCAACGCGTCGCACGGCGGGTTTTCGACCCCGAACGATATCGCCTTACCGTCGTCGGCCCGTATCGAAGTGACCGCAAGTTCAGGAACATCATCGAGGGGCGTTAGATGGTGGCCATGATGAGAAGGCTCACCCAGGTACTCACCGTTGTCGTGATCCTTGCGGTGCTCTATGAGGAATTGCGCAAGGGCCCGGAGAATGAGCGCTGGCATGGGCGCGTGCTCGGATTCGTGCCCTACGACCTCAGGCCACCCAGTCTTCGGCAGATACGTGAAACGTATTGGAACCCACAGGACTCGCGCATCTTTCCCGGGCGGGTAGCGGGCATCGGGTGGGGCGTCAATTTCGCCGCCCTCTTTGATCGCGTCAGCCGGATGTAGGAGCGAGCATCCCTGCTCTCTCACCCAAGGTAGTTGACTCCTGTAGGGATGCCCCTGCATAGCCTTCCTTCACCGGTGGATTGGGTGTATTTTGGGTGGCACCCCCCACCCTGGCTCTCCCCCACGTGGAGGAGGGTAATTGGGGTGTTATGTCCGTAGTGGACTTGTGCTATAGTCCACGCGGTGCCTGATTGGGACCAATGGGAGTGGGGGTAGACCGTCATGACGTTCAGCGACCGTACGCTGACGTGCTCCGAATGCGGGAACGATTACGTCTTTACTTCGGGGGAACAGCAATACTATTCGGATCGGGGTTTTCGGAACGAGCCAAAGAGGTGCCACGCCTGCCGGGTTGTACGCCGCGCGGACATGGCGCGGCGACGAGAGACGCGAGATGCGGCTCCGGTAGAGCAGGATCGGCCTCGACGGCAGATGTATCCGGCGACATGCGCGGAATGCGGGCGTGAGACTGAGGTGCCGTTCGAACCGCGCGGAATTCGGCCCGTCTATTGCGCCACCTGCTTCACGCGTCAGCGGAATTCACCGCCCAGTCGCTTCCGAGACTGAATAGGCCACGAAACCGCTTTCTGTCCCGCCCCTCATTGAGACTGTGCTATTAATGGACAGGTGGCCGCGCGCGGCGCGGCCCTACTCTTGGCAACGGTGTGGGCAACAAGAACGTATTGGAAACTGAAACGGAGGGTCGTGGCGAATGACGTATGTAGTCCTGCGTGAGGGTGAAAGCCAGGAGCAGTTAATCAAACGGTTCCGTTCCGTTGTTGAACGTTCCGGCATCCTTAGGCAGGCGAAGGAGAAGCGTCATTTCATCTCCAAGCAGGAACGAGCCCGCCTGAAGGCCCGCAAAGCGCGGCGCCGACGCAATTAGCGCGAGCTCATGGCCTGAGACGAACGACCATGACTCAATCACATTCTTCTGTGCCCACAAGTTCTGCGGAGGACTATTCGTTCAACGCATTTGCCCGACAACCCTTCTACCAGGAAGAGAACAGTCGGCTGGTCGACCTCATAGGTTTACAGACCGGCAATCGAGTTATTGACCTCGCCTGCGGCCCAGGCGAAATCACGCGGAAGGTCCTGGACAAAGTGCGCGGAAACGGCGCATGGATCCTGGGCGTCGATTTGTCACCTGAGACGCTGGAGGAGGCGCGGAGACAGTTCACCGACGTGACGGATGCCGAGGTCTCCTTCGAAAATGCCCGCGCAGAAGACCTTTCAGATATTATCTCGGAGCCTGTAGACGCCGTCGTTTTCTGCAATGCAATCCACCTTGTGGACAACAAGCCGGATGTACTTGCGGGAATCAGGGGCGCACTCAAAGCCGGTGGCATGTTCGCGTTCAACAGCACCTTCTATTCAGGCTCTATCGTCGAGGGCACAGAGCCCTTCTACCGCCGGTGGATGATGCGCTCCCTGCGTCTCCTCAAGTCGGAACACGGGTTGAGCCCTGTGAAGAACAAGGTGATGGCGCGGCAGCAGTTAACACCGGACGAATACAAGACATTGCTGACGGACGCGGGTTTCAGCATCCGGGATGAGCGTATTATTCCAATCGAGGTGCCAATTGAGGGGTGGCTTTCCATCTGCTCATTCTCAGACTTCGTCGAAGGGGCGTTGCCGGGCGTGCAGATAGAAACCGCGAGCGAAGTGCTGCGCGCTACCATTCGTGAGACTTTCCGCGACATGGAGCTGTCTTTCGTACCCCGCAACTGGCTCGAATTCGTGGCCGTGCGCGACTAGCGCCACGCCGAGCGGCCGGACGGAGACCTTTCCGATGCCGGGCATCACCCCAGATGAGTTTCGCCGTGTAATGGGTCGGTTCGCCACCGGCGTTGCCATTGTCACGACTCGAGCAGGTGATGATGTGCACGGCACGACGATGAGCGCAGTTTGCTCCGTATCGTTGCAGCCACAGCTCGTGCTTGTCTGTGTCGACCATGAATCAGATATCCACGCGCTCATCCGCCAAAGCAGCGTTTTTGCCGTCAATGTGCTGCACGAGGGACAGGCAGATTTGGCGAATGAGTTGTCTCACAAAGGCACGCCTGAACAGCAGGCGGCCCACCGGCTCGGGAACCTGCCCCATCAGAACGGTGAAACGGGCGCGCCGCTCCTGGAGGACAATCTGGCACATGTAGAATGCCGAGTTGAGAACATCATCGAGGCGGGCGATCACACGATTTACGTCGGCTCTGTAGTTGCTGCGGGCGCAAGTCCGCACGCTGATCGGCCATTGCTGCACTATGAAGGTCAGTACCGATCGCTAAGTAGGGATAGATAGCATCCGACTTTGTTGACACCGATTCCGTTCCTACCTACAATTTGAAGTCGCGCCCCTTACGAGGGACGCGGGGTACTTGTGCCTGTTTTCGTGTTTGACGACGCGGATAGTTGGAACGGTCTCAGCCCCTGCCTGTCACGGACATGGGATTGGGCTGAGGAAGCCAAGAGAAGCAGCGGAATGCGTCTGCCCACGCGCGTGCGCAGCGGGTATGAACAAGAGGAAGTAACGGGATGCCGACAGTCAATCAGTTGGTGCGGAAGGGTCGACAACGACCGCGGACGAAGTCCAAGGCGCCCGCCCTGCAGGTAAGCTACAACGCGCTTACCAACAGAGTCGTGCGGAATCAGCCGTCGCCTCAGAAGCGGGGCGTCTGCACGCAGGTCCGGACAATGACGCCCAAGAAGCCGAACTCCGCACTGCGCAAGATTGCCCGCGTTCGATTGACAAACGGGACAGAGGTCACGGCCTATATTCCCGGCGAAGGGCACAACCTCCAGGAGCACTCGACGGTGCTGATCCGGGGGGGTCGTGTGAAGGACCTTCCGGGCGTTCGCTACCACATCATTCGCGGCGCCCTGGATTCCGGCGGCGTGAATGGCCGGAAGCGTGGCCGCAGCAAGTACGGAGCCAAGAGAAACTAAAGATATGTCACGACGTCGACGGGCGATCAAGCGCCCCATCCTCCCCGATCCGCGCTATGGAAGCGTGCTGGTGACGCGATTCACCAATCGCGTCATGCAGCGCGGCAAGAAGAACACGGCCCAGAGCATTGTCTACGGCGCGCTGGCAAACATCGCCTCCAACGGCGATGACCCAATCGAGACGTTCGAGCGGGCAATACGCAACGCGACCCCGCTGCTGCAGGTTCGGCCCCGGCGCGTGGGCGGCGCAACGTACCAGGTGCCCGTCGAAGTGCGCGGCGAACGCGGTCTGACGCTGTCAATGAGGTGGATCATCGATTCCGCCAGGCAGCGGAGCGGTCGCCCGATGCTCGACAAGCTGACGACGGAGATTGTGGAGGCGGCCCAGGGACAAGGCAACGCGGTCCGCCGCCGTGAAGAAATGCATCGAATGGCTGAAGCCAACCGCGCCTTCGCGCACTACCGTTGGTGAAGCGGACTATCTAACACAGCGCAGGGGAAAATCTGAAATGGCCACCGACTTATCACTCTCCCAGATCCGAAATATCGGCTTTATCGCGCACATCGACGCCGGAAAGACAACGGTTTCCGAGCGCGTGCTGTATTTCACCGGCCGGACTTACAAGCTGGGCACCGTCGATGAGGGTACGGCCGTCATGGACTGGATGCCTCAAGAGAAGGAACGCGGAATCACCATCGTGTCCGCAGCGACGACCGTGGACTGGAACGGGTTTACGGTCAACATTATCGACACGCCCGGACACGTCGATTTCACCGCGGAGGTTGAACGCAGCCTCCGCGTTCTTGATGGTGGTGTTGTTATTCTCGACGCCAACGCGGGAGTCGAGCCGCAGTCGGAGACCGTATGGCGGCAGGCGGACAGATACAACGTTCCGCGAATTGTCTTCGTCAACAAGATGGACAAGATCGGCGCGGACTTTTTCGCGTCGGTCGACTCGATTCACGTCCGACTGAACGCCATCCCCGTCCCTGTTCAGATTCCATGGGGCAAAGAGGATGATTTCCGCGGCGTTATTGATTTGATTCGGCAGGTCGCCATTACCTGGGAAGACGCCGACGGCGCGACGATGCTGGAGCAGCCGATTCCGGATGAGTTGGTTGAGGATGCGGCCCGATACCGCGACGCAATGATTGAACGCGCAGCTGAGCAAGACGATGAGTTGATGGTCAAGTACCTCGAAGGGGAGGATTTGACCGAGGACGAGATTCGGCGCGGGCTGCGCGCCGGAACGGTCAAGATGGCCATCTATCCGGTGTTCTGCGGCACGGCGCTGCGGAACAAGGGCGTGCAGCCGCTCATCGACGCAATTACCGACTATTTGCCTTCTCCACTGGACGTCCCGCCGGTACAGGGAACCGATCCTCGCAACGAGGAGGTTGTCATTGAGCGCGCGCCGGATCCGTCCGAGCCGTTCTCTGCACTCGCGTTCAAGGTCGTCACAGACCCGTTCGCGGGCCGTCTCGTCTATCTCCGCATCTATTCGGGCACAGGCAAGGCGGGGGCGACCGTCCTCAATACGAGCCGGCAGGGGCGAGAGCGCCTTGGCCGCCTGATCCAGATGCACTCCAATCACCGTGAGGAACTTGAAGAGGCGGAGGCGGGCAATATCGTCGCCGCCGTCGGGCTCAAGGACACGTTCACCGGCGATACGATTAGCGCCGTCAACAGCCCGGTCCTTCTCGAATCCATTCGCTTCCCGGAACCCGTCGTTTCTGTGGCTATTGAGCCGAAGACGCGGGAAGAAGAAGAGAAGCTGGTGGACGCCCTGGTGAAGCTGGGGCAGGAGGATCCGACCTTCCGATCGTCACACGATCTGGAGACTGGTCAGACGGTCATCTCCGGCATGGGCGAGCTGCACATTGAAGTTATTGTCGATCGGCTCAAGCGTGAGTTCCGCGTGGACGCACGGACGGGCCGCCCGCAAGTGGCGTACCGCGAGACGATCACGCGAACGGCAAGGGCAGAAGGCCGCTACGTTCGGCAGACGGGTGGGCGCGGTCAGTACGGTCACGTCTGGCTTGAGGTTGAGCCGCTGGAGCCGGGGAGCGGCATCGAATTTGTGAACAAGATTGTTGGCGGCGCGGTGCCGCGCGAGTACGTTCCCGCCGTTGAGCAGGGCGCTCGCGAGGCGGCGCAGAACGGCCAGCTGACCGGATTCCCCATCGTTGACCTTCGCATCATCATCGATGACGGCTCGTTCCACGAGGTGGACTCGTCCGAGATGGCGTTCAAGATGGCCGGATCCATGGGATTCAAGGCTGCCATCGAACGTGCGAGGCCCGTTGCTCTCGAGCCAATCATGAAGGTTGAAGTGGTTGGGCCGGCGGCGTCCATCGGCGATGTGATGGGCGATCTGCAGAGCCGGCGCGCGCAGGTGCAGGGCATGGAAAGCCGGGGCGATCTCGGAATCGTGACGGCATTCGTTCCCCTCGCGGAGATGTTCGGGTATGCTACATCTCTGCGCTCCGCCACGCAGGGGAGAGCAAGCTACAGCATGGAGTTCGATCACTACAACCACGTCCCGCAAAACGTGGTGGAAACGCTGACGCGGCGACCGGCAGGCGTCGGCGCACGCTAAGCGGGTCACCAGGGAAGAAATAATGACAACTGTGCGGCAACGACAGAAGATACGCATCACGCTGAAGGCGTTTGACCATCGCCTGCTCGATGCGTCTGCCGTGCAGATCGTGGAAGCTGCGGAGGGCACGGGCGCGCAGGTGTCCGGGCCAATCCCGTTGCCGACGCGAATCAAGCGATTCACTGTGATCCGCTCACCACACGTCGATAAGGACTCGCGTGAGCAGTTCGAGATTCGTACGCACAAGCGAATCGTCGATATTCTCGACCCAACATCCCGCACCATTGATTCACTGACGCACCTGGATCTTCCGGCGGGCGTCAGCATCGAAATCAGCTCATAGGACTCACGACAGGTAATTTCCGACAATGCTATCCGCACTATTAGGAACCAAACTCGGCATGACGCAGTACATCCATGAGGATGGAACGGTGTCTGCCGTGACGGCCATCCGTGTGGGGCCCTGTACGGTGACGCAGGTCAAGACAGCGGCGACGGACGGCTATGACGCGGTGCAGATTGGTTTCGAGGAGGTTCCCGAGCGCAAGCTGAACGGGCCACGCCTCGGCCACCTGTCCAAGAATGACATCAGCCCGCTGCGGCATCTGCGAGAGGTGCGAGCGCAGGGTAATATGCCCGCGGTCGGAACCGTCGTAACGGCAGACCAGGTATTTGAGGTTGGAGAGCAGGTTGATCTGACGGCGAAGTCCAAGGGCAAGGGTTTCGCGGGAGGCGTGAAGCGCTGGCATTTCCGCGGCGGCCCAAAGACGCACGGACAGGGCGATCGATGGCGAGCGCCGGGCTCCGTTGGCGCAGGCACAACCCCAGGCCGGGTTCGCAAGGGACTCAAGATGGCCGGGCAGATGGGCAATAAGCGAACAACACAGAAGAGCGGTCTTGTTGTGGCCGTGGACGCGGAGCGCAACCTGGTATTTGTGCGCGGCTCCGCGCCCGGAGCGCCGGACGGAATCGTCCTCATACGCAAGAAGGCGAGCCGCTGATATGGAAGTAGACGTCCGCAATACGAGCGGGCAGGTCGTTGACCACGTTGAGGTAAGCGACCTGCTCTTCAATGCGCCTATCTACGAGGCACTCGTTCACCAGGCCCTCGTGCGGCAGCGCGCGAATGCGCGGCAGGGAACGCATTCCACCAAGACACGGAGTGAGGCACGCGGCGGCGGACGCAAGCCGTGGCGGCAGAAGTACACGGGCCGGGCGCGTCAGGGCAGCATCCGTTCTCCCCTATGGCGGCACGGCGGAGTGGCATTTGGCCCCAAGCCGCGCAGCTACCGTCAGGATATCCCGGTTCGAATGAGACGCCAGGCGTTGCGCAGCATCCTGACAAGCAAACTGGCAAACGGAGACCTGGTCATCATTGACAGCTTTGGGTTGGAGAAGCCGCGCACGAAGGACGTGGTGGCAGCGCTGCAGAGCCTTGAGGTCAATTCCCCTGCCCTGCTGGTGACGGCGGAGCCGGAGGAGAACTTGATCCGCTCCGCGCACAACGTACAACGAGTCAAGACGTTGCCGGCACGCTATATGAACGTTGGTGATTTGCTGGCGCACCGCAAGCTGGTAATCACCCTGGACGCGGTCCGCAGCGCGGAAGAATTGTGGGCGAAGAGCGGCAGAAAGGCGGAGAGGTAGTCATGGACCTGCATCCGCTTGAGGTTCTGCGCCGCCCCGTCATCACGGAGAAATACACGGCGCTCCAGGACCGGAACAAGTACGCCTTCGAGGTGCATCGCAAGGCCAATAAGAAGCAGATACGCGAGGCGGTTGAGATTGCGTTTCGCGTGCGTGTTTCGAGCGTGAACGTCATGAACGTGAAGGGTAAGACCAGGCGCGCCGGGCTGAAGACGTACCTGACGAAGCCGTGGAAGAAGGCCATTGTGACCCTGTATGCAGGTGAGCGCATCGAGGTCTTCGAGGGCGTGTAAGGGTAGAACGATGGCAGTCAAGACAGTCAAACCCACATCACCCGGCCGTCGCGGCATGGTTCTCGACGCCTTCGACGATATCGATAAGGTCCGGCCGGAAAAGACGCTCGTGGAGCCTCTGAAGAGCAACGCGGGGCGCAACCACTCCGGTCGTGTTACCGTTCGCCATCGGGGCGGCGGTGTGAAGCGTGCCTATCGTGTTATCGATTTCAAGCGCAACAAGCATGGCGTCCCGGCGTCCGTGAAGACTATTGAATATGACCCGAATCGCTCGTCGCGAATTGCACTGTTGCATTACCACGACGGCGAAAAGCGCTATATCATTGCCCCTCTCGGCCTGCAGCGCGGCGATGTGCTGTCGTCCGGGCCGGAGGCGGAGGTTCGCGTTGGCAACGCGCTGCCCCTGGGTGTAATCCCAACGGGCACAACGGTGCACAACATCGAGATTCATCTCGGCAAGGGCGGACAGCTTGTCCGTGGAGCGGGCACCGGCGCGCAAGTCATGGCGCACGAAGACAAGTACACGCTGCTCCGGCTGCCCTCAGGCGAGCTGCGGCGCGTGCTTTCCGCCTGCTACGCCACCATCGGGCAGGTCGGCAACCCCGACCACAAGAATTTGTCATGGGGCAAGGCGGGCAGGAAGCGTCTCAAGGGATGGCGTCCGACGGTCCGCGGCTCCGCAATGTCTCCCCGCGATCATCCACACGGAGGCGGCGAAGGACGCTCGCCAATCGGGATGCCGGGGCCGAAATCGCCGTGGGGCAAGCCGACACTCGGCAAGCGGACACGCAGGAACAAGAAGACGGACGTGTTCATCGTCCGTCGGCGCGGCGGGCGCAGAGGCTCGCGCCGCTAGAGATCTGAACGAGAACGGACGAGAACAAGGAACGCTGAAGAAAAATGTCGCGATCAGTCAAGAAGGGACCGTATATAGAGCCCAAGCTCTTGCGCAAGGTATCCATCGCGCAACAGACGAACTCGCGGGCGGTGATTCGCACGTGGTCACGCGCGTCAACCATTGTGCCGGAGATGGTGGGACTGAACATGGCGGTGCATGACGGGCGCAGGCATATTCCCTTGTTCATCACGGAGAACATGGTGGGTCACAAGCTTGGAGAATTCGCGCCGACACGGACATTCCGCGGCCACGTTCGCAATGAGCGGCAGGCCAGGCGGTAGGGCGGAGCGACGCGATGCAAGTAACAGCACGAGCACGACGTATGTCTCTCTCCGTCCGCAAGCTGCACGTCATTACGCAGATGCTTCCCGGCATGAACGTGGACGATGCGCTCACACAGCTCCAGTTCATGGCGAGTCCGTGGGCCAAGGAAGTCGCCAAGGTGGTTCGCGCCGCGGCGGCGAACGCGGAGAACAATTACGACCTGGATCCGAGCATGCTGCGCATCGCGCGCATGGACATAGGGCCGGCGGAAACGCTGCGGCGATACAAGCCGCGTGCACGCGGGCAGGCCGGCAAGCACTTCCGCAAGCACAGCAATTTGACGGTCATCGTGGATGACGAGGAGAACGGCTAATGGGTCATAAGGTTCACCCGTTTGGGTTCCGCCTCGGGTACATCCGTGATTGGCAGACGCACTGGTTCGCGGATCGCGCGGAGCAGTATCGAACGAATCTGCAGGAGGACCTGCAGATCCGGGATCACATCATCGATAAGCATCGCGACGCCGCGGTTGCGCGGGTAGAGCTTGAGCGCAAGGCGAGCGAGGTTCGAGCGCTCATCCACACGGCTCGGCCGGGAGTGGTCATCGGGCGCGGCGGCCAGCGCGTTGAGGAACTCCGCCAGGAGCTCGAGACGTTGACAGGCAAGCGCGTCCGTGTGGACATCAACGAGATTCGACAGCCGGAGCTTGAGGCAACGCTGGTTGCGCAAAGCATCGCGGATCAGATTCAGCGACAGGTTTCGTTCCGGCGAGCCACCCGGCAGGCCGTTCAGCGGTCCATGCAGGCGGGGGCGCAGGGAATCCGCGTCGCGGTGTCGGGCCGACTGGGCGGCGCGGAGATTGCGCGCACAGAGAAGGCGATGGACGGCCGCGTCCCACTCCACACTCTGCGCGCCGATATTGACTTCGGCACCGCGGAGGCGCGGACGCAGATGGGTCAGATCGGTGTCAAGGTCTGGGTCTATCGCGGCGATATTGTGACGGAGGCGACACCGGAAGAACTGGCGCGTCGCAGCGCCATGATGTCCACCCCGGTGGCGTCCTCGGATAACGGTGCTGCGGAAAGCCCGGTAGCGGCTGCCGAGACTCCGGCGGCTGCGACCGAAACGCCAGCGGCTGAGGCTGAGACTCCGGCGGCTCAGGCCGAGGTTCCGGCAGCTGAAGCTGAGACTCCGGCGGCTCAGGCCGAGGTCCCGGCGGCTGAAGCTGAGACTCCGGCGGCTCAGGCCGAGGTTCCGGCAGCTGAGGAGACTGCTCCCGCCGCAGTCGAAGAGTCGGATTCTACTGAGGACAACGAGTAGCCATCATGCTGCAACCACGACGAGTCAAATATCGCAAGCAACACCGGGGCCGGATGCGCGGGATGGCGCAGAAGGGGAACACGGTGGCGTTCGGCGAGTTTGGAATCCAGTCGATGGAGCCGATCTGGCTCACAGGTCGCCAGATTGAGGCGGCGCGGCGAGCGATGACTCGCCACGTCCGGCGCGGTGGCCAGATATGGATTCGTGTGTTCCCGCATAAGTCGATTACGAAGAAGCCGCTGGAAACACGGATGGGCGCCGGCAAGGGGAACGTGGACGGCTGGGTTGCCGTTGTGCGCCCCGGCAAGATCCTGTTTGAGATTGCGGGAGTTCCTGAAGAAGCTGCGCGTCGGGCGATGCGGTTGGCGCAGGACAAGCTGCCCATCCGCACGCAAATCGTCACTCGTGATATGGAGTAGTCCGGGATGGACATGGAAGAGATACGCGCACTGAATGATGACCAACTCCAGGAGGAGTTGGAGAATGCGCATCGTGAGCTGTTCAACCTGCGCTTTCGCGCGGTGACGCGACAGCTGGCGAATACGAGCGAAGTTGGCAAGGCGCGCAAGAGTGTCGCCCAATTCAAGACTGTAATCCGTGAGCGGCAGTTGGAGGCCTTCGCGGTGGAGGAGACAGCGTAGATGCCCGGTCAGAAGACACGTGTGGGCCGCGTGGTCAGCACGAAGATGGAGAAAACGGTTGTCGTGACCGTTGAGCGGCAGCGCACCCACCGCCTGTATAAGAAGGCAGTTCGCCGTCTGACGCGGTTCAAGGCGCACGATGAGAACAGTGTGTGCGCCGAGGGCGACCTTGTGCGCATCCAGGAGACCCGTCCGCTGTCCAGGGACAAGCGGTGGCGCGTCACCGACGTACTGGAGCGCGGCGTCGTTGCGGCGTTGCCTGATGATGCGAGGGCGGGCACGGAATGATCCAGGTTCAGACACGCCTTCGCGTCGCGGACAATTCCGGCGCTCGCGAGATACAGTGCATCAACGTGCCGGGCGGCACGCGGAGGCACTATGCGTCCGTGGGAGACATCATCGTCGCTTCCGTCAAGGAGGCGCAGCCGAACGCGGGCGTCCGCAAGGGTGACGTCGTTCGCGCCGTTGTGGTGCGCGTGGTCAAGCCGTATCGGCGGCCTGACGGCTCATATATTCGATTCGACGAGAACGCAGCAGTCATCCTGACTGAGCGTGATCTGCCGCGAGGCACGCGAATTTTCGGGCCCGTCGCTCGAGAACTACGCGATAAGAATTTCATGAGAATCATTTCTCTCGCCCCGGAGGTCTTGTAGCGATGGCGGCGACGATCAAGCGAAACGACACGGTGTACGTGGCCGCGGGCAAAGACCGGGGCAAGCGCGGCACGGTTGAACGCGTGATTCCCTCCAGTGGCCGCGTGGTCGTACAGGGCGTGAATATCATTAAGAAGCATCAGCGCCCGCAACCGGGCGTGCGGCAGGGCGGCATCATCGAGATGCCCAACCCGCTGCATATCTCCAATGTGAGGCTGATTTGCCCCCACTGCGATAAGGCGGTGCGGGTGAGTTTCGGAACACTAGAAGACGGACGCAAGGTCCGACGGTGCAAGTCATGCGACGAGACAATCGACTAGACAACGACGACATAGAGCGCGATCTGCCATTCCCCGTTCCTGCTGGGGCGTCAACGGACGACGCCCAGGAAGGCGAGGAGGCGGAGGCCCCTGCCCGTCAGCGCCGTTCATCCGGACGGCGACGCCAGGCCGAGTCGTCGGATGAGGGGCAGCAGGAGACTGCGTCGACAAATGGCGCGCGGCCCGCGGAGATTCCGCGCCTTCGCCAGATGTATAGGGATGAAGTGGCCCCTGCCCTGATGCAGGAGTTCAATTTCACGAATGCGATGCGCGTGCCAAAGGTCACGAAGATCGTGCTGAACATCGGCGCGGGAGACGCACGTGATGAGGCACGGGTGCTGGAGGGAATCCAACGAGATCTGACGACGATCTCCGGCCAGAAGCCGGTGGTCACTCGCGCCCGGAATTCCATCGCCGGATTCCACATCCGTGAGGGGAACACCATCGGCGCGTCCGTGACGCTGCGCGGCGCGCGCATGTGGAACTTCTTGGACAGGTTGATGAACGTGGCACTGCCGCGCACACGAGATTTCCGGGGCGTCTCAACAAGGGCGTTCGACAGGCGCGGCAATTACAGCGTCGGGCTGCGCGAGCAAATCATCTTTCCCGAAATCGATTACAACCGTGTGGATCGGGTTCGCGGCTTGCAGGTCAACATTGTGACGACGGCGCAGACGGACGATGAGGGGCTCAGGCTACTGGCCTTGCTGGGAATGCCGTTCGCGCGTGAGGAGATCACCAACTAATGGCGAAGAAGTCAAAGATTGCCCGCTGGAAGCGCCCGCCCAAGTACAAGGTGCAGGCGTACAACCGCTGCCACGTATGCGGCAGGCCGCGGGCGTACTACCGAATGTTCGGCCTATGCCGCATATGTATGCGGGAGAGAGCGCTCACAGGGCAGCTTCCGGGCGTGCGCAAGGCGAGTTGGTAGAGGGGAGAGCGTAAACACATGACCGTTAGCGATCCCATCGGCGATATGCTCACCCGCATCCGCAACGGATTGATGGCTCGACATGAGTCCATCACCGTGCCGGCGTCCAAGACCAAGGTCGCCATTGCGGAGATCCTGAAGCAAGAAGGGTTCATCCGTGATTTCTCGATCCTGAGAGGGACGACGCCTCAACAGATTGTGCGGATGCAGATGGCGTATCGCGAAGGCAACAGCCCCGTCATCAACGGGCTGCGACGCGTCAGCAAGCCCGGTTTGCGCGTGTACGTGCAACGTGGTGAGATTCCGCGCATATTTGGAGGCCTTGGCATCGCAGTCGTCTCAACGTCGAGCGGCGTGATGACTGGCCGGGAGGCGTGGCGCAAGGGTATTGGAGGGGAATTGCTCGCCTACGTGTGGTAGGGGCGACCCGACAAGAACGCACAAGAACGCAAAGTAGCTTGATAAAGACAATCTGAGGAACACGGTTTCAAGAAATGTCACGAGTAGGACGGATGCCGATACCAGTGCCGGGGGGCGTGCAGGTCACGATGGCCGACGACCCGCAAGGGACGACTATTGCCGTCAAGGGGCCGCGCGGCGAATTGACGCGCCGGTTCCATCCCGCCGTGCGATTTGAGCAGAATGACGGTGTCATCACCGTCCACCGCAAGGATGAGAATAATCGCGCATCTGGGGCGTTTCACGGGCTGTCCCGCGCGCTGTTGGCCAACATGGTGACCGGCGTGTCCGAGGGCTATCGCCGCACTCTGGAGATCCAGGGAGCGGGCTACCGCGCGCAACAGTCAGGATCCGGCATCACGCTAAGCGTCGGATATTCGCACACGGTTGATGTCCAGCCGCCGGAAGGCATCACGCTGGAGGCGGAAACCAACACGCGCCTGCACGTTGACGGCATTGACAAGGAGCTTGTCGGTCAGACGGCCGCCAAGATCCGCGCGGTGCGCAAGCCGGGCGTGTACACGGGCAAGGGCATCCGCTACCAGGGTGAGCAGGTGAGACGAAAGGCCGGCAAGGGCGCCGGACGCAGATAGGCGGAGTAGCAGCAGACATGCCACGCATCAAGACAGCAAGTGAGGGCCGCAGCCGACGCCACCTTCGGCTGCGACAACGGGTTACCGGCACGGAGCAGCGGCCTCGGCTGTGTGTCTTCCGCAGCCTGAATCATATCTATGCACAGGTGGTTGATGACTCGCGCGGCGTAACTCTCGCCTCCGCTTCGACACGGGACAAGGACATTCGGGACGAAGCGGACGGACACAACAAATCAGATCGCTCCAAGATGGTTGGCGCGGCAGTCGCGCAGCGAGCGGTCGCGGGCGGTATCACGACCGTCGTTTTCGACCGGGGCGGGTACCAATATCATGGCCGGATCAAAGCCGTAGCCGAAGCGGCGCGTGAAAACGGCCTGGTTTTCTAGGGACGAGGAGCGGACGGAGAAACGATGACACTAGGACGCACACGTGGTGCCCGCGGGCGCACACGGGAACGACAGCGCGATGCGGATCGGGAATCAGACGGCCTGACCGAGAGCGTGGTGTCGATCCGGCGCGTCGCAAAGACCGTTGCCGGTGGTCGGCGTTTCACGTTCAACGCGCTCGTCGTTGTTGGCGACGGCAAGGGCAAGATTGGCTACGGCCTCGGCAAGGCGGCGGAGGTGCCGCTTGCAGTGCAAAAGGGCGGCGCAATTGCTCGCCGTTCGCTGATTGACGTGTCAACGTTGGAAAGCAGCGTGCCGCAGCAAGTCGTCAGTCGATTTGGGGGCGCGCAGATCCTTCTCCGACCCGCCGCGCCGGGTACAGGTGTGCGGGCGAGCGCCGCCGTACGCGCCGTAGTGCAGGCCGCCGGTGTTCGCGATATCTTGACGAAGTCTCAGGGCAGCAACAACCCGATCAATGTGGTGCAGGCCACCATCAAGGGCCTGCAGATGATGCGCGACCCGCGTCAGACGATTTCATTGCGCCGCATGGTCCGGGGCGAGGAACCGCTCCCTGAGAAGGAGCCGGAGGCGCCCGGATATGACGGGCCCGCGCCCATCGTGCCGCAGCCGGTGAGCAGCGACACGTTCCTGGCGGAGAACGCCGAAGAGGAGCAACCCACGGCCCCAGAAGCGCAAGCGAGTGAGGCCCCGGCAGAAGCCGAAGCTGAGGCGGAAACCGCCGACGCTGAGACGGATTCATCCGACCAGACGGAGGAACCTGCTGCCGAGGCGGAAGACGCGCCGACTGCCGATACTGAGGAAACTCCCGCCTCCGAGGCTGAGGAGTCTGCACCGGCGGACGCAGCCGGGGATGCGGAAAGCTCTAGTGATGATGAGAACGAGGGCGCAGGGTCATGACGAAGGTGCGTGTGACGCTCACCAAGAGCCCGATTAACCAGAAGTCGGACCAGGTCAAGACGCTGCGCGCGCTCGGCCTTCGACGCATGGGCGACGAGCGGGAGCACGATTATTCACGCTCGATTCGGGGGATGCTGATCAAGGTGCGCCACCTGGTGACGACAGAACTGAGGGACGAGGGAGGCGCGAGCGCCGATGCATGAGAATGAGCTGCGATCGCCTGCCGGGTCCCGCAAGCGCAGGCGGCGCGTTGGCCGGGGCAACTCCTCAGGCCGCGGCACCTACGCCGGCAGGGGCATGAAGGGTCAAAAATCTCGCTCTGGCGGCGGGGTGCGCGCGAGCTTTGAGGGCGGTCAGCTTTCGCTGGTCAAGAGGCTGCCGCACAAGCGAGGCTTCAAGAATCTTTTCCGTGTCGAATATGAGCCCGTGAACCTGTCGAGCCTGATGGACCTGCCCGCCGGTTCGGAGGTCAGTCCGGAATCGCTACGTGAACAGGGCATTATCAGGTCGCTCAAGAAGCCCATCGTCATTCTGGCGGACGGAGAAATTGAGCAGCCTCTCACCGTTCGCGCCCACCGCGTGTCGCGTACCGCGCGTGAGAAGATCGAAGCGGCAGGCGGCAGTATTGACACCCTTCCCAAGCCTGTCATTCATCGGCCCCGATAACAGGGAGCGTATCGCGTCGTGAGTTACTCATCGACGACCGAACGGCGTCAGCCGCGTCCGGCCCTTATCCAGGCGATGATCGATGCCTGGTATCAGCCGGATCTGCGTCGCCGCATTCTCTTCACATTCGCGATTCTCGTAATCTTCCGGTTTATCGCGCACGTTCCCGTGCCGGGAGCGGATATTGTCGCGCTGCGGCAGCTCTTCCAGAGCAACCAGCTGCTGGGATTCCTGGATATCTTCAGCGGTGGCGCAATGCGCAACCTGTCTGTTGCCGCGATGGGCGTGTACCCATACATCACGGCAAGCATCATCCTGCAAATCATGATTCCGGTCATTCCACGCCTGTCCGCGCTTGCCCGAGAGGGAGAGGCCGGACGGCAGAGGATCAACCAGTACACGCACTGGATGACGGTGCCCATCGCCGCGGCGTCCGCTTATGGACAACTTATCCTCCTTAGCAGGCTCGGAGTTCTCGGCGCGCTTTGGCCGTACCCGGGCGGCGAATTCCTGCCGACACTCGCAATGATCGTGAGCATGGCAGGCGGGACAATGTTGCTGGTTTGGCTGGGTGAGTTGATAACGGAGAGCGGCATCGGCAACGGCATCTCCGTCATCATCTTCGGCGGTATCGTGGCCGGACTGCCGACACTGTTCGGGCAGGGCGTGTTCGCCAACGATCCGATTTCCCTTGCGTTGGTGGGATTTGCCGGGCTGGCAACCATCTATTTCATCGTCGTTTTCACGGAGGCACAGCGTCGTATTCCCGTTCAATATGGACGAAGCGTGACGCGACAGGGCCGGGTCTACAGGCAAAGTGGGTCTACTTTCATCCCGTTGCGCGTTAACTCCGCCGGCATGATTCCGCTCATCTTCGCGTTCTCCATCCTGATCTTCCCGCCTACGGTTGCTAGCTATTTCCAAGAGGCTGACAACAACCTCATTGCGGGAGTGGGTGACTTCTTTGCGCGGAACCTTGGGCCTGAAGGGTTCATGTACTGGCTGCTGCTTTTTTTCCTTGTTGTAGCGTTTACTTTCTTCTACACGATGGTTACGTTCCAGCAGCAGAACCTCGCTGAGTCCTTACAACGCAACGGTGGTTTCATCCCCGGCATCAGACCGGGGGCGCCGACGCATAACTATCTCATCCGCGTGTTGACGCGAATTACATGGGGCGGCGCGATCTTCCTGGGTATCGTCGCGATTGTCCCGTTCTTCCTGCTGTTGGCGACAGGGGTGAGCACATTATCGATTTCCAGCACTGCCCTGCTCATCGTGGTCGCGGTCGTGTTGGACACCATGCGGCAGCTGCAATCGCAGCTTCTGATGCGGCAATACGAGGGGTTCTTGAGGTAGCGGACGCGCGTCCAAACCGTCGGTGTACGCTACTCACTCAGCCAGGCACACTCTGATTCAAACTGGGAGTCACGATGCGAATTATTCTTCTTGGAGCGCCGGGCGCAGGCAAGGGCACACAGGCGGCGACGCTTCATGAGCAACTGAACGCGCCGCACATCGCGACGGGCGATCTCTTTCGTGCCGCCCTCTCACAAGGGACGCCGCTCGGGCTTGAGGCCAAATCCTATATGGACCGCGGCGAGTTGGTGCCGGACGACGTGACGGTTCGGATGCTGCTTGAACGAATCTCGCAGCCGGACGCGGCGGACGGATACATCCTGGACGGGTTCCCGCGCAGCCTCGCGCAGGCGGAGGCTTTGGACGAGGCGCTCACGAGCCGCAATGAGACTGTGGACAAGGTTCTCCTGGTAGATGTCTCGGAGGATGAACTGGTCCGCCGCCTAAGCGGACGGTGGATCTGCCGCGCGTGCCAGACGCCGTACCACGCAGTCAACAACCCGCCAAAGACTGAGGGTGTGTGCGACGCGGACGGGGGCGAACTATACCAACGAGACGATGACAAGCCTGAGACGGTACGGAATCGCCTTGGCGTGTACCGGGATCAGACGGCGCCGCTTATTGACTACTACACGGCTCAAGAGATCCTGACGAGCATCAACGGCGAGCAGGAGATCGATGTTGTACGAGCGGATCTGCTAGCGGCGCTCAAGTAGGTTCCACACCTCCACAATGGTACTTGGCCACAATAAACAATCTCCGACGGTAAAGTCGCCGCGTGAGATTGACCTCATGCGC
This sequence comes from Dehalococcoidia bacterium, assembly GCA_965207115.1. GTDB lineage: Bacteria > Chloroflexota > Dehalococcoidia > UBA6926 > UBA6926 > VXMO01. The sequence goes on from CBDBLR010000003.1 coordinate 1,343,365, forward strand.
AAGGCAGGCCATATCGTCGCCGACGTCCTGAACATCCTGCGTGACGCGGCCAGGCCCGGTGTAACAACAGCGCAGTTGGACGAGATCGCGGGACGGGAGATACGTGGACGGGGCGGCGTACCGTCCTTCCTCGGCTACCAGGGCTTTGTGGCTCATATCTGTACATCGTTCAATGAAGAGGTCGTTCACGGTATTCCCGGCCCCCGGAAGATTCAGGACGGTGATGTCCTGTCCATCGACTGCGGGGCAATCTATGACGGCTATCACGGTGATTCCGCAATTACATTTGCCGTAGGCGATGTTCCCGATGGGGTCAAAGATCTGATAGAGGACACGCGCCAGTCGTTGATCGCCTCCATTGATGCGGCACGGTCTGGAAACGGGATTGTAGATCTGACGACTGCTATCAGGGACTACGCGGAGCCAAAGGGCTACAGTATGATTCGCGGATACGGCGGTCACGGAATCGGCACGGAGATGCACGAGAATCCCTGGATTCCGAACAATGTCGCCGATTTCGATAGTACGAGTCGACGAGGACTACGGAGATTTCGCTTGCGGCCCGGCGTGACAATTGCGCTGGAGCCGATGCTAACGATGGGTGACTGGCGGACATTCGTGGAAGAAGATGATTGGACGGTTTCAACCGTGGACGGGAGTTTGTCGGCCCACTGGGAACATACAATCGTTGTAACGGAGGACGGACCGGAGGTTTTAACCAGCCGAACCGGGCAGCCGTGACGTAGCTTTTTGTATCCACGCTATGGCATACTGATTGTTCGTGCGGCCTATCTGATGGGCGAGGTATGACTCAAAAGAATAAGAAGGAAACAATCGAGGTTGAGGGCACCGTGCGGGAAGCTCTCCCAAACGGCATGTTCCGGGTGGACTTGCCGAATGAGCATTCTGTATTGGCTCATGCCTCCGGGAAGATCCGGCTCAACTTTATTCGCATCCTGCCCGGGGATCGCGTGCTTGTAGAGCTTTCGCCGTATGACTTGAAGCGGGGACGGGTAACGTACCGCTTCCGCTAGTTTAGACAAACATCAGGGAAATCAGGCAAAGAAGAAGGACAGCGCGACATGAAGGTATCAGCGTCCGTGAAGGCGCGATGCAACAAGTGCCGAATCGTTCGGCGCAAGCGCCGCCTGTTCGTCATCTGCACGAATCCGAAGCATAAGCAGCGACAGGGCTGAACGGGGAGCACGGGACGGACTGATGGTACGAATAGCCGGGGCGGATATTCCGGACAACAAGAAGGTTGGCTACTCACTTCGTTACATTTACGGCGTTGGCCCGACTCGAGCGGGTGAGATCCTCGAGCGGTCCGGAGTCGACCCCAACCGGCGAGTACATGAGCTGACCGAACAGGAGATGGCTCTACTGCGTGAGGCCATCGAGCGGGGTGGGTATCTGATTGAGGGCGATCTGCGACGTGAGATCGCCATGAACATCCGCAGGCTTATTGAGATTGGCAGCTATCGTGGCGTCAGGCATCGGGTGGGGCTGCCCGTGCGCGGTCAGCGGACACGCACGAACGCGCGAATCCGCAAGGGCCCCAAGCGCACGGTGGCCGGCAAGCGGCGGGCTGCTCGCAAGTAAAAAACGGCCCAACGAGAACAGTGGAACAGGGCCGACTCGCCGGAAAGCGCGAGTATCTGCCTGCCCGCCGAAAGGAGCAATAGCAAAACATGGCGAGACGAGGACGCCAGCGAGTGCGCCGCAGGGAGCGCAAGTCCGTGCCCTATGGCCGCGCGTATATCTACGCCACGTTTAACAACACTGTTGTCACACTGACGGACCCGGTCGGAAACGTGATTGCCTCCGGCAGCGGCGGCGCGGTTGGATTCCGCGGTTCTCGCAAGGGGACGGCGTTTGCGGCGCAGCGAGCCGCTGAAGAGACTGCGCGGCGCGGCATGGAGCATGGCCTGCAACATGTAGAAGTGCGTGTGAAGGGCCCCGGCAGCGGCCGTGAGGCGGCAATCCGCTCCTTGCAAGCCACCGGTCTCGTCGTCACCGCTATCAGGGATACCACGCCGATACCGCACAACGGATGCCGGCCGCGAAAGCGCCGACGCGTCTAGTCGTCGCACGAGGAATTCAGAAACCAATATGACGCGAACAGCGACACACGGATTGTCTGCGGTAATGCCGGCAATCAGGAGGAACACGTAAGGGATGGCTCGATATACGGGGCCGGTCTGCCGGCTATGCCGGCGACAGGGAATCAAGCTCTTTCTCAAGGGAGAGCGTTGCTATACACCGAAATGCGCCATCGAGCGACGTCGCAGCGCCCCCGGCGAATCGGCCACGGGTAATCGGCGTCGACGGCGGCTCTCGGAGTGGGGCATCCACCTGAGGGAGAAGCAAAAGGCCCGCCACATCTACGGCGTGCTTGAGCGCCAGTTCCGAAAGCACTATGCGGTCGCCGCGCGACAACGCGGGGCGACGGGCGAAAACCTGCTCAAAATCCTTGAAACCCGCCTGGACAACGTCGTCTATCGACTTGGATGGGCGAACTCGCGCAAGGAGGCGCGCCAGATGGTGTCGCACGGCCATTTGGCTGTGAACGGCCGCCGGGCGCGAACGCCATCCATCAGCGTCAAGGAGGGAGCGGAGATCTCGTGGGTGCCCAGCTCCACCACCACGACGCAATATGAAATCGTCCAGTACCAGGCGCAACGGCGGCAACCGCCGGAGTGGCTGCAGATGGATGCGCGGGGCATGATGGGACGGATGCTGCGGCAGCCTGAGAGGGCCGATATGGACATCCGCATCGATGACCGCCTAATTGTCGAGTTCTATTCACGATAGAGACTGCAGAACGTAAAGGCGCAGACAGCGCACGCATACCTGTACGGCAGGGAGGCCAAACTCTTGACCCTGATGACTGAGGCAGAACTACAGCTAGAGACGGGCGCGAGCCTTGCTCCTGAGATCACGACCGACCGGTCTCAGGATGCGTATGGCCGGTTCATCATCGAGCCACTAACACAGGGCTTTGGCGTGACACTCGGCAATGCCATTCGGCGAGTCTTGCTGAATTCGTTGCCCGGCGTGGCAATTACCGCCGTGCGCATTGAGGGCGCGCAGCATGAATACTCCACCCTGCCCCACGTTCGTGAGGACATGGTGGATTTCCTGTTGAACGTGAAGGACATCCGCATCCAGTCCATCACCGGACGCCCCGGCACTCTGCGGCTTGATGTGAGCGGGCAGGCGGGAGCAATTACGGCCGGCGACATCCAGCGGCATGGCGATTACACAATCGTCAATCCCAATCTTGTGCTACTCAATGCCGACAGCACGGACGCCGAGCTCTCGATCGAATTCACCGTCGAGCAGGGCACCGGCTTCCGGGCGGCAGAGACCTCGGAGGAGGATCCCATCGGCATCCTGCCTGTGGACGCCATTTTCACGCCCATTCGCCGAGCAAACTTTGAGGTTGAGGCAACACGCGTCGGCCAGGTGACGGACTTTGATCGGCTCGTGCTGGAGGTATGGACTGACGGCACAATCACGCCCGAGGACGCCGTCCGCAAGGGCACGCAGATCATCATTGATCAGCTACAGCCGTTCGCTTCCCTCGGGGAGTCGGCTGCTCTTGCCGCCGGGCAGCAACCCGGCCTCAGCGTTCCGCCTTCACTCTCCGCAGTCACCGTCGAGGACCTACATCTCTCCACACGAACGCAAAACAGCCTGCGCCGGGGAAACCTGGCAACAGTGGGACATGTGCTGGAGAAGTCCGCACAGGAGCTCCTTGAACTGCGCAACTTTGGTGAACAGTCTCTCAATGAACTCGTCCAGCGTTTGCGGGAGATGGGCGTGGCAATCCCGGAGGACGATGAGGATCGCGCGTGGCGGCGCGTCCCGCTTGCGACGCTTGTTCCGAGCGCCGAAGGTACTGTCGCCGGGGCCGAGCAAGGAGCGGATGGCGACGCCGACGAATCAGAAGACGGCGCCGTCTTCTCAATGCGCCCGGACGAGGATGTCTCGGAAGTGGATCTGACCCACTATTCGCGCCGCTCGTTCGACCCGGACGATGATGACGAGGAATAGGATAATCGGACTATGAGACACCGCGTTTCAGGCCGCACGCTCGGCAGAAAAACCGCGCCGCGCATGCTGATGTATCGCAATCTGACGAGGGATCTGTTCCTGCGTGAAGCAATTGTGACGACCGAGGCCAAGGCCAAAGAGACGCGCAGCTTTGCGGAACGCATGGTGACGCTTGGCAAGGACGGCGGACTCTCCGCGCGTCGGCGCGCGCTCAAGTTTATTCCGGACAAGGACGTGGTGGATAAACTCTTCCGGGTGTATGGAGAGCGATATCAAGACCGCCCCGGCGGATTCACGCGGATCACAAAGATCGGGCCTCGAAATGGCGATGCCGCGCCAATGGTGCGGTTGGAGCTCGTCTAGGGGCGCTGGGGAATCCACCGATGCAGACGGCCACTCTCAATAAGCCTACCGACGACGTGCCGCCGCATGGCGTTGCAGATCGACTCGTCGTACTCACCATTGAGTATGAGGGGGCACGATACCAGGGCATGCAGCTGCAAAAGCCGGGTGTGCCGACAATCCAGGGCGAGATCGAAGGCGCGCTCCTCAAGCTGACGGGGCAGCACTATCGCATTGCCGCGGCAGGGCGCACTGATTCAGGGGCGAGCGCGCGAGGGCAGGTTATCAGCTTCCAGCCCGTGACCGAACTGCCCTTCGATCGTTATGTGACAGGACTGAACCACTATCTGCCGAATGACATCAGCGTTACCAGGGCGCAATGGGCGCCCGAAGCCTTTGATGTCACACGGGACGCCCGCTCACGCCACTACCGCTACACCATCATCAATCGCCAGTCACCGTCCGCGCTCCTGCGTCAGCAGGCCGCGCACGTCAAGGAGCATCTTGATGAGGCGGCGATGGCGGAGGCGATAACAGCATTGGACGGTTGGTTGGACGCACGGCCCTTCACCGGACCGTTGCCGGCAGACCGGAACCCGCTGCGGCGCTACGACGATGCAGCGGTGGCGCGTGCCGATGATATTGTGACGATTGACCTGCGCGGGAGCGGATTTCTGCCCCACCAGGTTCGGCGTGTCGCCGGTGCTCTCGTGCAGGTGGGCACGGGGCAGATGAGCATGGCAGCGTTTCATCAGCTTGCGCGTGAGGGCGCGCCGGGAGAGGCGACATTGACCATGCCCGCCGCCGGCCTGTGCCTGATGGGCGTCACCTATGACGACGGAATCCTGGAAGACTGAGGCAATCTCCATGGCAAATGTACGAACATTCAGCCCCAAGAAGAGCGAGATCGAACGCGGATGGCGCGTTATTGACGCGGAGGGCGAGACACTTGGACGTCTGGCAACCCGCATCGCAGCCATTCTCCGCGGCAAGGACAAGCCGACGTATACGATGCACATGTCAGTCGGCGACAACGTTATCGTCATCAATGCCGAAAAGGTGCGCGTGACTGGTCAGAAAGAGGACCAGAAGACCTACTATCGCCACACGCAGTACCCGGGAGGGTTGCGTGCAGTCACGCTGTCCACTCTCCGGGAGAAGCACCCGGAACGCATCATTCAGAACGCCGTAAAGGGCATGCTGCCGCACAATCGGCTTGGCAGGCAGAATCTGCGTCGCCTGCACGTCTACGCCGGGCCTGCACACCCGCATGAGGCGCAGGTACGCGCCGGCCTGGGGGTAGTGGGCCGTCGCAAGCAGGCCGAGCTGGAGGCGCAGGTTGCTGCGCCTGAGCCGGTTGCCGTTCCTGAGGAGGCAGCACCGGTTGTGCCGCCAACCCGCAGACGCCGCCGCGCGGCTACACAGGAAACACAGGACGCAACTCCGCCGGAGGCGACGACTGCAGAAGAGCAGGCCACCGAGGAAGCAGCGCCGGTCGTGCCGCCGACCCGCAGACGACGGCGTACTGCCGCGCAGGCAGCTGAGGAAACCCCGTCAGAGGCGACCACCGAGGCACAGGACACCGAGGAAGCAGCACCGGCTGCGCCCCCAACTCGCAAACGACGGCGTACTGCCGCGCAAGCAGCCGAGGAAACGCCCTCTGAGTCGTCCGCTGCAGATAACGAGGACGCCGTTGCGGAGAACGGGCAAGAACCCGAAACTAACGAGGCGGTCGAAGCTGATGATTCAGCGGATGAGGCTGCGGACGAGAGCGACGAGTCCAAGGAACAGGGATAGGAACGGAGCGACTCCCGGGGAGGGGAACGGAAAGGCATGACGACAGCAGGTCGGTATTTCCAGGGAACAGGGCGGCGCAAACGCGCAGTGGCGCGCGTACGCTTGACGCCGGGGGCTGAGTCCATGTTTGTCGTGGACGGCAAACCGCTTGAGGAGCGATTCCCTCTGGAATTACATCGCCGCTCAATTTTGCAGCCACTGGTCGCGACGGATTCCCTACGGCGCTTTGCGATTACAGTGAGGGTTACTGGCGGCGGCGTTACAGGACAGGCTGAGGCGATCCGTCATGGACTGGCGCGCGCGCTTACGAGTCTCGATGAGTCGATGCGCCCTGTGCTCAAGAAGTCTGGCTTCCTCACGCGTGACGCCCGTGAGAAGGAGCGCAAGAAGTACGGTCTGTTCCGCGCCCGGAAGAAGCAGCAGTACTCCAAGCGTTAGTTTTCTCGGTTCGCGATTAGCCTCGCGTGGCTTTACCCGCCGGCATTCCGCGTTCCGGCTTGGAGACCTAGCGCGCGGTCACTTCCCGGTTCGCGATTAGCCTCGCGTGGCTTTACCTGCTGGTGGCCTTCCGCGATCCGGCCCAGACGGTCAGATTCCCGTGAGGTCTCGGCCCGCGCCGATGAGGCGTTGCACGCGCTCCATAGAACGCGCCTCTGCGTAGATTCTCAGCAACGGCTCTGTGCCGGAGAACCTGATGAGCATCCATGAGCCGTCGTCAAGCATGAAATGGTAGCCGTCTTTGGTTGAGACCTCTGCGACGGCCACCCCTGCAAGCTCCGCCGGTTGACTCTCCGCAACGCTGCCCATGACCTCGGCGCGGCGAGCGGCAGGGAACTCAAGGTCAAGGCGGTCGTACTGGTGCGGCCCGACGGTCTCATACAACCAGTCGATGAGGCCGGACAGGGAGCGGCCCGTCTGCGCCATTGCATCAAGGATGTAAAGCGCGGAAAGCACGCCGTCACGCTCCGGCACGTGTCCCCGGAATCCGAAGCCGCCGCTCTCTTCGCCGCCAATCAACGCGTCCGTCTCCATCATGCGCGGCCCGACGTACTTGAAGCCGACCGGCTCTTCATAGACCGGGACGCCGTACTTTTCACCGAGAATATCGATCATGCGGGAACTCGTGATGGACTTGACCAATGGGCCGCGCTCACCGCGAATCTCCAGCAGGTAGAAAGCAAGCAGCGCGAAGAACTGCAGGGGTGTGAGGAATCGGCCTCCCTCGTCCACACCCCCAACGCGATCCGCGTCGCCGTCGGTCGCAAGCCCCACGCCGTAACCGTACCGAACGACGGCCTCGCGTAATTCGCCGAGGTTGTGGGATATGGGCTCCGGCTGCCTCATACCGGGAAAGTCGGGGTTGCGTTCGCCATGAATCTCTATCAGTTCCGTCTTGCCGCCGCCAAGCAGGTCCGCAAGGTAGCCCATTCCCGCGCCATACATCGGATCAATCACGACGCGTAGGCCTGCAGCCTGGATACGCTCCACGTCCACAAGAGAGCGGAGTTGGTCGATGTAGCCGGGGCGGGGATCGATCATGGTAACAATCCCGTCCCTTAGCGCGTCAGCCAGCGGCATCACGGGCGGCGAACCGGCTGTCTCAGCCTCATGTATCTCGCGCTCTACGGCAGCGATAATCTCCGGCGATGCAGAACCGCCGTAGTCCGGCTTGTACTTGAAGCCGTTCCATTCAGGAGGGTTGTGACTAGCCGTAACGATGATAGCCCCGGCCGCCTTATGAGCGATGACGTTATAGCTGACGGTCGGCGTCGGCGCCCACGTTTGGCATAGATAAGACGGCACGCCTTCCGCAGCCAACACCTCCGCGATGGCAGCGGCAAACCGCTCCGAGCCGAATCGCGTGTCATAGCCGACGATGACACCCTGCCCCGCCGTCCCCTGCGCTTTCAGATACTGCGCAACCCCCTTCGCACAGTACCGCACGTTCTCAAAGGTGAATTCCTCCGCGATGATCGCTCGCCAGCCGTCGGTTCCAAAGGCGATCTGAGATTGGGTGGAAATGGTCACGATTCTGCGGCCTCCATAATTGACGGTATCCTGCTTTGGAGAATCTCAGGGTTTATTGAATTCCGGTTCTTGCTCGCGGGCGCGTTACACCGTCAGCCCGTGAATAGGAAATATAAGTTCCTGCACGCGTTTGACGGACTCCTCGGCCTCTCGCCAGACACGAGCGTCATCCGCCTCAAGCAGATCGGCGGCAGGGTCATCCCGCAACTGCTTCAGGCCGTACGTTTCCTGGTACGACTCAGGTATCTCGTCCGGCAGTTCCACGCCCGCCATCACGGCGTAGTCCATCGCCCAGCACCGCGCAACGGCGGACAGATCATATCCGCCGCCGCCCATGGCCAGCCACTTGCCGGGAGACAGAGTGCCCAGGGCCGCGACGGCCGATGTATGACCTGCAGACGTGAGTCGTAGGTGAGTGAGCGGGTCATCTATGTGCGTATCAATGCCCTGCTGCGTCACGAGGACATCCGGATTGAACTTGCGAATAAGTGGCGCGACGGCGTTCTCCAGAACCTGCCTATACGCCTCATTATGCGTTCCGGGCGCGAGCGGCAGATTGACGGCGTAACCGACGCCTGCCTCTTCACCCATCTCGGTCGCGTCTCCGGTGCCCGGAAATAGGGTCTGACCGGACTGATGTAAAGAGATAGTAAGCACACGATTGCTGGCATAGAAGGCGTTCTGAACGCCATCGCCATGGTGCGCATCAATGTCGATATAGGCAACACGCTCAGCGCCGAGGGCAAGCAGGCGCAGGATGGCGATGACCGCATCATTGAACACGCAGAAGCCGTAGGCAAAGTCCGGGCCGGCGTGATGGTAGCCGCCTCCTGCGTTGAAGACGACTTCGGCTTCGCCTTTCCACACGGATTCCGCCGCAACAAGGGAGGCCCCTGCTGCCAGCGCAGCTGCTTCATACATTCCTTCCGAGATGGGGTTATCGCCCCAATCGCTGAAACCATAGCGGTGCTGCCGATGCAGATCTTCGCCACGACTGAACGCTTGCACGGACTCCACGTAATCGCGGCCATGGAATGTCATCAGCTCCTGCTCCGTGGCAACTCGCGGCTCAATCACCACGGCATCAGGCCGCTCGAATACACCGTACGCCTGCAGAAGCTCATAGACGAGGCGCAGGCGCATCGGACGCAGCACGTGATCCTCACGAAGAATGTTTCGCGTGAGCTCCGGGCTGTACATGAATCCTGCTGTCATCGGTAGTACCGCGTTCCCCTGCTCTCCCCTGTCGTTATGGTACAGGGCGGCGGTGGGCTTAGACAGTCAGTACCTTATCTGCCGCGCCTAGAGTGATGTCCCAGCCTGTTTCGGCACAAAGCGCGTCGACTTCGTGCGCGATCTCCTCCTCATGGGCCGGGTTGCGGTGAACGACGATCACGCGGGGCGTCCACCCGGACTCGTCGACGATGTTCGCAATTTCTCCGTGCAACAGCGCGGGAGTCATATGCCCATTGCGAGATGCGTCGTCTGCACCCGCGTTGGAGTAAGTGACCTCGCAGACAAGAACATCCGGCGGAGATGTCCCAAGGTAAGTCGAGAATCCCGGGGCGGTGTCGCCCGTATAGTAGAGGCTTCGCTCACCGTTCGAGACCAGGAAGCCGAGCGCGGGCGCGGTGTGAGTGGCGGCACGTGGCGTGACAGCAAGATCGTCAATCGTAACCGCCTTGTCCGGTTCCAGCGTATGAAACTGGGCGCGTGGGATGCCGTCCTGGCCTATCCGCTCCTGGTACGCCGAATAGATCACGTTGTTCATCAGGTGAGCAGCGAGGGCGCCAAGTGTGTCTGTAAGCCCGTAGACATGCAGCGTACCTGCTAGTGGAGTTGCGTATGCCAGTGCAGGTAGATCGCGAATGTGATCATAGTGGCGATGGGTGAGAAACACATGGCGCAGACTTTGCAGTTCCTCAAGAGTCAGCGAGCGGGTCAGACTGCCGGCATCCAGCGCGACACGGCCGTCAATGACAATACCCGCCAGTCTCGTCGCGGCGGATTCAGCATTATGGGCCCCGGTAAGGCGGATAATCATGAGCCAGCAGGAAACGTAACCTGGCCTCGTCGAGGGAAGTCACCGGACAGCGGGCGGCATCAGGTCGTATTAAGGATCAGATCGATGTTCACCAGGGCATTGGAAAGGTCGGAGACATAGAGCCTCTTCTCTGGATCGACAATCGGGACTTCAAAGCAGTTAACGTACAGTCTCACTTCTTCGCCGACATACCCTGATTCTTCGGGCGGTTGAACGGTCATCAACGGCAGCTTCCCAGCCTCGACAACCATTTCAATCTTCGTGACGTATCCCGCTATCCGCGCCTGAATGCTTGTGCCTATCGGCGCCGGTGCGCCGTCTATTGTGACTGTTCCCCGGTAGATCCGCGGGAAGAGTGGAACCGGATTAACACCGACGGCAGGAGGATTGTGCTTACGGAAACAGGTGGCGCCCTGTTTGAGATCTTCTGCGTTGGACAATATCGATCGGATGGAAATGCCCAGGCCGGACGCGGCAGAGCCGGGACCAAGTACTTCTACGATTCTCGGCGAGACGACGCCGACAACGTCCGTGTTCAGGTTGAAGATGGGCGCGCCGCTTAGTCCCTCGACAAATTGCCTGTCAATTTGGAAATACAGCGTTACGTCGATCTCGTGCCGGGCCTGAATCCTTCCACTCGCACCGGACGGCACCTGGCCGCCGGCCCCACCGGGGTACCCAACAGCGACGATACTCTCTCCGGCAGGAACAAACGCATCGCCCACAAGGCTTAGTGGTGGAATCTGTCCGTCAACGGGGAGTCGAAGGAGAGCCACATCCCGAATCTCGTCCCGGCCAACAAGGGTGGCAAGCACCGAACCAGTCGTGGCATGTGTCACCTGGATTTCCGTGGCATCCAATGGAATGAGTTCAGAGCTCGTGACGATATGTCCCGCTTCGTCGAAAACGAACCCTGTCCCCTGCCGATTTCCAACATTGATGCGAACAATGGAATCCGTTACCTCTGCGACCACTTCTTCCGGGGTCCGGATTGGTTTTGGCGTCGCGGTTGGAGTTGGCAGGGGTGTTGCTGTGGGCAGAGGCGGCTGTGGAGTCGCGGTTGCAGTCGGCGTCACGGTCGGGGTAGGCGTGACCGTAGGAGTGTGGGTCGGGAGCGGAGTATACGTTGGGACAGGTGTTGGCGGGGGTGTGGCCGTCGGCGGCTCTCCATCACAGGCGCTACTCAGCCCAACGGCAAGCACGATACCCGCTGTAATCACGCCGAGCAGCACAAGCCTCAGCAATCCACTAGCGCCTTTGCTCCCCGACATCATGAATTGGTGCCCACTCTTCTCCGGTTGACTCGCGCGAGAGCCATATTTCCTGCCTGATGATAGCTATACTTTGACTATGGTCGCCCCAGGCAACCGCGTCGATCGGCCTCCCCGCGCCGACTTCCATTCTACCGTACTTGTGACGGGTGGAACGGGTGTTATGGGGACTGTGGTGGCAGATTACCTGCTCGCAGAGGGTCACTCAGTGCGCGTCTACTCACGGCGAGCCTCGCAAGCACATGTTTCGCCTGGTATAGAGCCCTTTGATGGCGATATTCGCGATGTCGACGCCCTGGCGGCGGCACTCAGTGGCGTAGATGCCGTCGTGCATCTCGTCGGAATACTCCGCGAGGCCGGTCCCACGCAGACCTTTGGCGGTGTATTCCTGGAGGGCACGAGGGCTGTCATCCAGGCGGCTCGTCAGGCAGGTGTTCGGCAGTTCATCCACGTGACGGGCATTGGAGCGGACCCGGATTCTCCTTACGCTTTTGAGCGGTCGCGCGGATTGGCGGAGCGCGAAACGCGCGAGTCAGGTCTGGATTGGGTTATCTTGCGGCCGTCCGTGATATTCGGCGTGCGCGACAGCATGTTCGATCTCGTGGCAAGGAGCCTAAAGAGCACGTGGCCATTCGCAGCCGTGCCACGACAGGATGGGTTGTATCAACCGATCTGGCGTGACGATGCCGCGCTATGTGTCGCCGCCGCGTTGCGAGACGGGACTTTGCTGGGCGGCACGTACGAACTTGGTGGGCCGGACACGTGGACGTACAGGGAACTCGTCGGGCTGGCTTTGCGCCAACTCAAGCTCAGGCGAATTCTGTTGCCACTCCCATCACCTCTTCTGTTAGCCGGGGCAGGACTCCCACGTCTGGTGGGAAAGAGAGCAATGGTTACGTCATCTGAATTGCGTCAGCTCACTCACGATAACCGGACTGATCCAGCTGTAGTGCGCGAAGCATTTGGCATCGAGCCGACGAGCCTGTCGAGCAAGGCTGAAGAGGCGTTCGCCCTCTGACAGTCGCTAACGAAGATGTCATAAGATAGGACGAGGTGGAGAATGGAGGCCACCGCCTTCCAGCGGTACTGCCTCCCCAATCAGCGCAAAGGGAAACTGCATAGTGGCCACCCGCTGGACAGGTCTGTCGCCCGTCACACGGCGCGCTCCGGACGCGCCACAAATGGATCCGAATCGCGTTGCGCCTGCACGCACCGCAGGTCGCCGACGTGGACGCGCCGGCGTGCGACGCCCCGATGAGCTTGAGCATTTGCGCGATCGCTTTAGCAGGTTCCGCCCCACTCGGTTGCGGCTGACGATGCAGACAAAGATCGCCCTGAGCGGACTCTTTTTCGGCACATTCCTTGTCGCAGGCGGCTTATTCGTCGCATACCTAAACGCGGACGAGGCGCGCGTAGAACAATTCGGCCTGATCGGCGCCTTCGTCATCAGCCTGACGTCAAGCGCGACGGTCGTGCTGCCCGCGCCCGGCATCCTGATCATTCTCAGCATGGCGGAGATCATCGATCCGTGGCGGCTGGGCGTTGTGACGGGCATCGGCACCGGAATCGGCGGCAGCACGGCCTACCTTGCCGGGGCGGTCGGTCGCGGCGCGATGGGGGAGTCGAGCAGGCTCAAGCAGCGGATGACGAACCTTTTCAACAGCAAATGGGGTGCGGTCCTTTTATTCCTCGGCAACCTGATTCCCTTCGCTCCCGGCGACGCTATCAGCGCCATCGCAGGCATCTCACGCTTCCCGTTGATTCCCTTCTTCATCTACATCATCATTGCCTCAATCATCAAGATGATTGCTCTTTCATGGCTTGGGCGGATTGCGCCGGACATCGCAGGAACTTTCCTGGGCTAATAGGGAGCGCTATTTCGTGAAGATCGCCGTCGGTGCTGACCATGCAGGTCTCCCGCTCAAGGAAGCGGTTATCAACCGCATTGACGCGCTAGAGCACGCGGCTGTCGATCTCGGCGCGCACGACTTTGACGCCGATGACGACTACCCGGACTTCGCTCTGGCCGTGGCCACGGAGGTGGCGGAGGGCCGTGCGGACCGCGGCGTCGTTCTGTGCGGGAGTGGCGTTGGGGCAAGCATCGTCGCCAACAAAGTACGCGGCGTGCGCGCCGGCGTCTGCCATGACACCTATTCAGCTAGACAAGGTGTGGAACACGACGATATGAACGTTCTGTGTATCGGTTCACGCATCATCGGCTCAGCGCTCGCCGACAGCATCGTTGATGCGTTTGTCACCGCCGCGTTTACTGGAGAGGAACGTCACGCGCGCCGCCTTGAAAAGGTCAAGGCGATAGAGGCATCTGGCGGTATATCGCAGTAGTATGAGGCTTGTAAGGGAATCAGAGGGGGCATCCTTTGACGACATCGGACTTGAGGCCGAATGAATTTGTGTCGGCCGTATCAACGGCGGTGGACGAGCTGAGCGATGAACTTATCCGCATCAGCAAGGACGTTCACGCGCATCCTGAACTTAACTACGAGGAGTTCTACTCGTCCGCGCTGTTGGCGGATGCCATGGAACGGCACGGATTCACGGTTGAGCGTGGAACCGGAGGCGTGGAGACTGCTTTCCGGGCGACGCTCGATGGTGGCGCCGGATCAGGGCCCACTGTTGCGTTCCTGGCTGAGTACGATGCCCTACCGGAGATCGGCCATGGCTGCGGCCACAATCTGATTGCAATCTCCAATATCGGCGCGGCGCTTGCCCTCAAGGCCCTGATGCCGCGACTACCGGGCACAATACAGGTGCTCGGGACTCCGGCGGAGGAAGGCGGCGGGGGCAAGATCCGGATGATCGATTCGGGCTCATTCGGCGACGTTGACGTTGCGCTCTCTTCGCATCCGGCGGCCAACCGCACCGTTATCCCCAACTCGATCCCGGTTGAAGAGAGCTGGAGCCTGGCGATGGTCGGCTATCGCTTTGCCTACCATGGCAAGGCCGCCCATGCGGCGGTCTCCCCCCACCACGGCATCAACGCGCTCAACTCCGTCATCCACCTTTTCACCGGAATCGATGCGCTCAGGCAACACCTTCGGGAGGATGTCCGTATTCACGGCATCATCACGGACGGGGGGCGGGCGCCGAACATCGTGCCGGACTTCGCCGCCGCGAATTTCATGCTGCGTTCGCGTGACCGCGACTACCTTGGTGAAGTCGTAGAGAGCGTGAAACAAGTGGCGGAAGGAGCGGCGACGCTTACGGGCGCAACGCTTGAAATCCTGGACGCGCATCCGATGTATGAGAACGTGCGGCCAAACGAGCCTCTCGCTCGGGTTGCCCGACAGTACGCGGAGGCTGTCGGCATGAACGTCAATGACCCACGACCCGGCTCACGGGGCGGCGCTTCGACAGATTTCGGAAACGTGAGCCAGAGGATGCCGTCATTTGCAGTGAGCTTTGCCGTCAGCGAGACGCCAATTCCGGGGCACTCAATCCAGATGACAGAAGCAGCCCTCTCCGATTTGGCCCATGAGAGCGCGCTGGGCGTGGCGAAATCACTGGCGCTGACCGGTATAGACGCGCTGACAGATGCGGATTTCCTCCGGGCGGTGCGCGCAGATTTTGAGGCGAGGAACGGTAACTAATACCGTCTGGGGTATTTCAATGGCACGCGTAAAGATCGCCAACGCCAAGTTCATCATGACGATGAACGCGTCACGCCGCATCATTAGCGACGGGACGATCATTTTCGATGACGATCGCATCACACACGTGGGCAAGGCCGTGGACTTGGCGAACGCGCCTGCGGAGCAGGTCATCGACGGGCGAGAGATGGTGATTACGCCCGGATTCGTTAACGGGCACATGCACATTTCCTACGCGCACGCGACGCGCGGCATCTTCCCCGACGATCTCAGCCCCCGCGACTATCTGGCCAATGTATTTGCGTTGCAGCAGTCCATGACGGAGGAAGAAGAGCACGACACGTCTCTGTTGGGCATTACGGAATTGCTGCGCGGGGGGACGACGACGTTCGTGGACCCAGGTAGCACGCGATTCCTTGATGCCTGCATGGATGCCTATGAGAGGGCCGGCTGCCGCATTGTCGTCGGGAGACAGGTCACGGATCGGACCAACCCGCTCAACCTGCCCGTCTATGAAACCGCCGAAGCCGTCGCGCTGACGGGGCGAACTATTGACGCGTATGACGGCGGTCTTGACGGGCGCGTTCACGCGTGGGCGATGCCGTTCTCCGTCGACTACTGCTCACCGGCACTGCTCAGAGAGCTAAAGGCGCTGGCTGATTCCATGAACACACGGCTTACTCTCCATCACGGGAACGGCCCGGCTACGGTGCGCGCGTTCCTTGAGAACTACAATGTCCGCCCCACCATGTGGCTGGAGGATCAGGGCATCCTCGGAAATAACGTGGTGTTGTCGCACATCATAGGGCTGGATGGCAAAGAGGTTGCCTCAATGGCGCGTACAAACACGTTCGGCATTTTGTGCCCTACGGCAGCAATGAAGATGGGCTCCGGCCTTTCACAACAGGGAATGGCGCCGGAGATGCTTCGGAGCGGCGTGACGCTGGGACTCGGCACGGATGCCGGCAATAACTCGAACCTCATTGAAACCCTCCGATCCATGTATCTCATTGCCATCCTGTTCAAGGACGCCCGTACGGACACACGGATGATTCCTGCAGAGGCCGCGCTGGAAATGGCGACGATCGGCGGAGCGACTGCTCTCGGCCTGGATAGTGAAATCGGCTCTATCGAGGCGGACAAGAAGGCTGACCTTGTGATGTTCGATACGCGCCGGGCGCAGTGGCGAACACTGTTCAATCCGGTAAACAGCCTCGTGTACAACGCGGACGGACGCAGCGTCCACACGGTGATTGTGAACGGGAGAACGGTCGTCGAGGGCGGAGAGGCGACATTTGTCGACGAGTGGGAGCTGGCACAGCGGGTGCAGCGTCATGGAGAGTCCATGCTGGAACGCACCAATACGTCATTCCCGCCCCGCTGGCCGGTGATTTAGCGTCCGGCAGCGCCCCAATTCGCGCTTCCGCCGGAAAGACCGGGCGCGCTAGTCCGGCAGAGACCCCTCTTCGCGCATCACGTTGGCAAGAAGGCTGATGCCATCCTGGATTTCCCCGGGAGTGGGAAAGCTGTAATTCAGCCGCGCCCGCTGAGAGCCCTCCCCGGTGGGTGAAAACTGATGCCCGCCAAGGTAGCGTACGCCCCGTTCCTGTGACACCGGCTCAAGCGCCTGCATGTCCGTTCCTTCAGGGAATTCCGCCCACACAAACATGCCCGCCTTGGGAACTGTCATGCTCACAAGTGGTCCGAAGTTTTCTCCAAGCGCGGCGACCATCGTGTCGCGCTTGTGCCTCATCCGGTCGTTCAGATGGCTGATCCGGGCATCCATGTGATCTTCCATGAACTTGGCAACAATGAGGCCCGAAAGGTAGTCATTGCCAACATCCTGCTTGTACGCCGCCATCCGTTCAACAAGACGCTTATCCCCCGTCACCCAGGCCACGCGGACGCCGGGCGAAAGAATCTTGGAGAACGTAGCGATGTAGATGACGCGTTCCTGTGCTCCGTCAAGTGACGCGATGGCCGGGGGCATCTCATCGACGTCCAGCATCTGGTCCACGTAGCAGTCATCTTCAAGGATCAGCGTGTCGTATTCGTGGGCGAGGGCGAGCATTTTTTCCCGGCGGTCGGACGGCATGATGGACCCGTCCGGATTCTGCGGACTGGGAATCGTGTAGATGAACTTGGGTGTGACGCCCTCGGACTTGAGTTCCCCGAGCTTCTGCTCGAGAAGATCCATTTGCATCCCGTCTTCATCTCTGTCGATGGTGACGATGCGGAGTTCTCGAGCGATGAACGTCCGAACGGCTCCTTGATAGAAGAAGCGATCGGTGATGATCGTATCGCCTGGGTTGGTGAGAGTTTCAAGACAGAGCGTGATGCCCTGTGCCGACCCGTTGGTTGTGAGCACCTCACTGATGGTCGGCCACGTCATGCCGCGATGCGCGGCCATCTTGTGCAGGATGATTTCACGTGTGCGGACCGGCCCATACGTGGGCGGGTAGCGTGCGATGATTTCCTTCTCTTCGTGGATGACTGCTCGCGCGGCTTCTGCCAGCTCCTCGATGGGCATGACATCCGGGCCGGGATTGGCGCCGCCGAAGTCGTACTGAAAGACCTCTTCTTGCCACGTGGGCACGGGCCTCTCAGGTACGGTCCAAAAACGGGAATAATCGATGTTGCCCATAACCCCTCCGCCTCTCATTACCCCTCGCGCGGTTCACCACCACGCTGCGCGGAGAGTAGCACAAAGCGTCCCCCGCTGCCGATTGGTGTTCAATCGGCAGCGGGGGACAACTAAGAAACCAAGAACCAGTTTTACTCGGTTGGCCAGCCGTCGGGGATGACGTTGTCAGCGAGGGCGGCGTTGATCCGCTCTGCGGCACCGCTGGTCACCCAACCGCCCCACTCATCCTGATTGTTGTTGAGCCACCACAGGGCAGATTCGGCGATGTCAGCGTTAGGGTTGTCCTGCTGCCACGCGACGACAGTGCCGTACTGTGGAATGTCAAACGACCAGCTCTCCAGCACGCTCACCAGCTCCGGCTCGCTGTCAGCGAGCTCCGTGCGGATGGCAATCTTGATCTCGGCGTCCCTGTAACCACAGCCCGCGGACGGTGCTGGGCCATCAAAGCCGGCTTCAATGTATGCCTGCAGGCCGGTCCAGCAGTCATCGGTGTAGGCGGGCTCTTCCAGGCGGACGAGGTCCAGAAGGAGGGCAGGATCGTTCGTGCCCCACTGGTAACCAAGCCACGGCTCCTGCCGCTCATATGCGCCATAGAGGTCCGCGTTCGCTGCCGCGCCGTCACCCGGCTTGACTGCGAAGACGTGATCCTCGAGGCCGTAGGCTGCAATCTGCGCGTCGTTCACGCCTTCGCAGGCCCATCCAATGACACAGGAGACCAGGCGGGCCTTGCCGTCTGAATCCGGTGTCTCAAAGAGCTCCTTGAACTGGGGATCCTTGAGATCTTCAATGCTGTCAAGCTCCGGGTACTCTTCCTGGAGATACCGGGGAATGACGAACGCTGACTGCCAGTCGGCGCCGAGGCTGAAGCCAACCTCTTTCACCGAGCCTTCGGCGAGCGCGTCAACCCAGGCAGCATCCTGGTTGGGTAGCCAGATCTCCATGGTGATCTGTGTGTCACCCGCGCGCAGGCCTTGCAGCAATGGCAGCGTTGCGCCAAAGACGACGTCCGTCTCATAGCCGTAGCCTGTCTCGAGGATGTACTGCGCGATCCGGTTCTGCAGCTGGGCGCTGGCCCAGTTCAGATCGCTGAAGACGATCCTCGGCTGATCTTCCATATCATCCATAGAATCGTCCGGTGCGGACGTTGCTGTTGGATCCGGTGCCGGTGGTGTTGCGGTTGGGTCTTCCGACCCGCAGGCAGCAGTCAACAGCACCATCGACATGGCGATGGCCATCAATAGAATTGTGAGTTTCCTCATCCGTGTTCCCTTCCTTCCTTTTTTTCCGACAGGCGTTTAAGCGTAGCGCACAGCGTGACGCCTGCCAAATCTACCTCTTTATACGATGGTCTTTTGCGATGGTCATCCAGCAGTAACAGCCTCGGTGCGCCGCGCCGCAATGGATTGGGTGAGTCGATCAATCACGATCGCAAGAAAGACGATGGCTAGCCCGGCCAACAGTCCGTTGCCCGGTTCATTCCGCTGCAGGGCACGGTTGACGTTGTCACCGAGTCCGCCGGCGGCAACAAGGCTTGCGATAGTCACCATCGCCAACGCCATCATTGTTGTCTGGTTGATGCCAGCCATGATGGTGGGCAGCGCCATGGGGATCTGCACCTTGGCGAGGGTCTGCCATGGGGATGAGCCGAAGGCGCGCGCCGCCTCCACAACAGACGGCGAAACCTGCCGGATGCCGAGATTGGTGAGCCGAATCACGGGCGGCGTTGCGTAAAGGATTGTGGCGAAGATCCCGGCCGGCTTGCCGAGACCAAAGAACAAG
Organism: Dehalococcoidia bacterium; assembly: GCA_965207115.1. Lineage (GTDB taxonomy): Bacteria > Chloroflexota > Dehalococcoidia > UBA6926 > UBA6926 > VXMO01. The sequence continues at coordinate 1,362,937 of CBDBLR010000003.1, forward strand.
ATGCCCGGCAGGAGATAAACAAAGCTCGGCATTGTCTGCATCCCGTCCAGGATTGGCCTCATCAAATTATCGGCGAATCGACTGCGCGCACCCACGATGCCGATGGGAAGGCCGATGGAGACGGACACCGCGACGGCGACCACCATTAGGGCGACAGTGTCCATGGTGTTACCCCAAAGGTCCAGGATTCCGATGAACATAAGGGCGAACAGGGTGAATCCCGTCAGCGCCCAACGCCCCACGGCGAAAGCCAGGAGACAGAGGCCAACAACGACGGCAGGCCACGGTGTCCATGTGAGCACATTTTCGATGTAGACGAGGGCATACGTGACTCCGGTACTGAGCGTGTCGAATGCCCACGAGGCCTCCAGCGTGAGCCAGCTGACGAAAGCGTCAATCGAGTCTGCCACCACCTCGCGGGCAGACACGTCAAAAGTCATTGAGCCATCAGATGATTGCTCCGTTGTCACCGTTGTGTAGAACCCCATCTCTGGGCCCCAGATCAGCAGGCACAGAACGAGGGCGATTGCAAACGCGCCGATCCCCAGAATCCAACGGTCGCGTGTTCGCTGCCCAAAGGGGATCCGTACGGGCGGCTCTTCCGTCTCCGATGCCGATGTGGTTGTGACCTGGCCAGCCGGCTCAGTACGTACCATTGTCTGCCCCCAGACTCTTCACGTCCGCCTGAATCTTACTCGTCAGGCAGTAAGTCATTCTTCCGAATTTCACCGAGCAGGATACCGTCAGCATCCACAACTCCCACCGGTCGCGTGGACTCCGCGACAGTCTGTAGCACATCTTCAAGAGAATCATCATGCGCTACGCTTACGGCTTTAATGACCCGCGCGGCGTTCAGCGTGTCCTCGTTGTTGGTAGCGAGTGACTGCGCCGCACGACGGGTAATCAGTCCCTTAAGGCATGAATCATCAGAAACAAGGAAAAGGGTATCCATCTTCAGAGTGTCCATGAGATGGAGGGCGGCGCGAGGCCCTTGTCGTTCATAGATAATGTCGTCCGGCTCTTTCATCACGGCGCGCGCCTGGATGACACGGGTGCTTGAAACATCCCGGACGAACTCGGAGACGTAGTCATCGCTCGGCACCGAGACAATCTCCTCCGGCGTCCCCTCCTGGATAATCTCGCCGTCCCGCATGATGGCAATCTTGTTGCCGAGCTTCAGCGCCTCGTTGAGATCGTGCGTGATAAAGACGATTGTCTTGTGCAGCTCGGATTCAATGGAAACCAACTCATCCTGCATCTGCCGACGAATGAGCGGATCCAGCCCGCTGAACGGCTCGTCCATGATGAGGACATCGGGATTGACGGCAAGCGCGCGGGCCAGCCCAACACGCTGCTGCATCCCGCCACTCATCTCTCGCGGATAGTACCGCTCCCATCCGGACAGACCCACCGTTTCAATGGCCTGCTCCGCAGCCTTTAGCCGTTCGGCCTTGTCAATACCCCGTATCTCAAGGCCATAGGCAACGTTCTCAAGGACGCGGCGATGCGGCAGCAGCGCGTAGTTCTGGAATACCATCGCGACGCTTGTGCGACGGAACTCGATGAGCTGCTGCTGGGAGTACGCGGTGATGTCCTCACCGTTAAACAGAACACTGCCGCTTGTGGGTTCAAGGAGACGAATCAGGATGCGGGCGAGGGTGGACTTGCCGCTGCCGGACAAGCCCATAACCACATAGACCTCACCCTGCGCGATGCTGAACGAGACATCCCTAAGCGCGGTCAGGGCGCCCAATTCTTCTTGAATCTCGGTGCGGGTCTTGTCTGTGTAGTCTGGCGAGAGGGCAAGCTCAGTATTCTGCCCAAACACCTTCCATAGATTCTTCGCGTCAATCTGATGTTCAGCTTCAACCATAACGTTGGCGCATCGACTCAGGAGCATGCTCCTGCGAGCGGTTCACGACCATGTCGATGGCGCCGCAAATCCCCCCTACTTGCGACAACCCACTGTAGCCGATTAGGCCGCAGGCGTCCATTGTCACTTCGATGTCGTGAAGGCGGCGGTTCTGGGGGCACGAGGATACGTAGACTGGTTGCATTTTTGTGGCGTCTATACCCAATTCGTGGCACAATAACCGAAGAGTCTATCGAGCCTATAAGGAACAACCGGGAGGAGCACATGATGGGCAGAATACTTCTACTTGCACTTGCCATCGTCGCGGGCCTCATGATTTTCACAGCCTGCACGACGGAAGATGCGGGCGATCCACGAGAAGACACACTTGGAGTGATTCTGGATCGGGGAACCCTGGTCTGCGGAATCAAGGCCGATACACCCGGCTTCGGCGTGTTGAATCCGGATGGTAGCGCTGTGGGTAATGACGTTGATTACTGTCATGCCCTTGCCGCAGCAATATTCGGAGATGCCAATGCCGTCGAGTTCAAGGAAGCGACATCCGCGAACCGGTTCGAGCTTCTGGCTGCTAAGGAAATCGATGTACTGATCCGGACGACAACATGGACCGCCAGCCGCGATGCGGACTTGAACGTGGCCTTTGCGCCAACGACGTTCTACGATGGCGCGGGCATCATGGTTCATGCAGGCTCGGGCGTGACAAGCGTCAATGAGCTTGGTGGCTCCACCATCTGCATCCTTGACGGAACGAGCACCCAGGGCGCCGTTTCGGACTACTTCGCGGAGAACGGCCTGACCTACTCAGAGCTGACTCTCCAGGACAACGCAGCTATCCGCGGGTCATTCATCGGCGGACAGTGCGATGCGTGGTCTTCAGACAAGTCGCAGCTTGGCGGCCACCAGTTCTCCCTGAAGTCAGACGAGAACCTTGACGCCATTGTGCTGCCGGAGACGCTCTCCAAGGAGCCTCTGGGACCGAGCGTCCGCGACTACGACTCCGAGTGGGAAGACGTCGTGCGCTGGGTTGTCAACGGCATGATTATCGCCGAAGAGCAGGGCGTGACATCCGCAAACGTGAGCCAGATGGCTGCCAACCCACCGAACAACACGGTCGCCCGTCTGCTGGGCGTCGGGTTTGACGGCGGCGCGCCGAGCAACCTTGGCATCGGCCATGGTCGCATTGACGGCACGTTCATGCAGGACGTCATCAGTGCGGTAGGCAACTACGGCGAGGCGTATGAGCGCACGCTGGAGGCGGTTGGCCTGACACGAGCCGGCAGCCTCAACGATTCCTACGTCAATGGCGGTCTGATTTACGCGCCACCGATGAGGTAGCTTCAAACCGAGAAATAGATTGGCGCATGGCCCGTACAGTACGGGCCATGCGCCAATCTTTATCCGGCCATACATAGGTGATGAAGCAATACGTTAGCGAACTCTGGTACCACGGCTCTACCCGCGCCAATCTGGTCAATGTTGTCGTTGGCACTCTTGCTGTCATCATCGCCACCTATCTCGTCTACTCGATCTTCGTCAACCTGTTTGATTTCCGATTCCTTACGGGGCCGTACGGTAGCCCGGACCGGAGCGCCATCTTCGTCTTCCTGCACGTGGAGGCCAGCGATCCACGATGGCTGGGAATGCTCAAGGGCGCGGGAAACACTATCTCGGTCGTTGTCTTTGCCATTGCGCTTGCCTCTTTGCTGGGACTCTTTGTTGGAGTAGCCAGGTTATCCACCAATCCCATCCTGAATCGGTTGGGAGGAATCTACGTCGAGACCTTTAGGAATCTTCCTCTCCTACTCCTCATGTTCTTCTTCGCCTTCGGCGTATTCAGGTCTTTGCCGCAGATCGAAGCGCGAACCGGCATCGACGGATTCTTCATGGTGAGCAATCGAGGAATTGCAGTTCCGTGGCTCGCCGGCGCGCACGATTTCTGGTGGCTCTGGATGATTGCGCTGTTCGCGGGCGGCGCTGTAGCGCTCTGGGTGCGGAGGAGGCGTGAGCAGCATGAGGATCTGACGGGCCAGACCATGCATGGCAACGCCTGGGCGCTTGCGATTTTCCTCGGGGTGGGAGTCGTCTCTTACGTCTTGCTGCTGTTTCCTCTCAGGCCGGCGCTACCCGAGGTGGTGCAGTCAGACGCCGGATTCTTTGCCTACCAGCATGGGGCGCTGCTGGGGCTGGGGTACATCAGCGCGCTCGTGTCCGTAACGCTGTATTTCGGAGCCTTCATCGCGGAGATCGTACGCGGGTCAATCCAGGCCGTGCCGCACGGCCAAGTGGAGGCAGCCTCATCACTGGGATTCTCTGCGTACCAACGATTCACGCTGGTGGTCCTGCCGCAGGCGCTGCGAATAATGATTCCGGCTCTCAACAACGAGTTTCAGAACACCAACAAGGACTCCACTCTCGCGCACGTCATCGCGTTCGGCGAGATCGTGTTGATTTCAAACCGCATCGTCAATAACGCCGGAAACCTGCTGCAGGTTTACCTCTTCATCTTCATCGTCTTCATTGTGACCAACCTGATCATCTCCACGATCATGAACACAATCAACAAGAACGTGCAGTTGAAATGAGTATGCTCGCCGTACGAAGGGACGCCATCGCCGAGCGGATCGACTGGGCGAAGGCCAACCTGTTCGACACGCGAGTCAACACAGCAATTACGCTCGTCTCCCTCGTCGCGGCGGTAGCTTTCCTGTTCCTGACCGTACGATATTTCCTCTTCCAGGCTAACTGGGGACTTGTCGCGCTAAACCGAAAACTCTTCTTTGTCGGCAGCTACCCCGCCGACGAGGCTTTCCGTGTCTGGATCGCCATGTTCCTGGCGGTGACTCTAATTGCGATCACCTACGGCATTTGGGGTGGGCGCTTGCGGCCATACCTAATTGTCGTCGGCGCTGTGGCAGCCCTGGTGCTGACGCTCGGGCTCGGAGTCGAGCCGCGCATTGAAGAGCGAGCATTCACAGAAATCATTGAGTCGGGCGGCCAGCAAACCACGATCAGCGGCATCAACAGGGTGCTCGTGATGGAAGGGGGTTGGGCGCCGTCCTGGCTGTATGCGTTGTCCCTGGGACTGGCAGTGCCGTTTGGATCGACCTGGGTACTAATGGCCGGCCTGTTCGGGACGCTTGCAGGCGGGGCAGTTATTGGGAAACAGCTGGCGAGGTTCCGGAGCAACCCAGTCATGCTTCAAGGGATGGGGGCGCTGTGGGTGCTGCTCATCCCGGCCATTGTTCTCCTCCAACTTGGCGTTTCAACAAACAGTTGGGAAAGCGCTTTCCTTGACATCATCGTCTTCTCAGTAGGCGTCTTCTTCTCATTCTTCATCGGTCTTGCATTGGCGATGGGACGGGTATCGCCCTATCGCGCCATTCGGATTTCATCCGTCGGCTATATCGAGGTTGTACGCGCGGCCCCCCTCCTTGTCTGGCTGCTATTCGCAACATTCCTCAAAGACGAGCTCGGCCCGGTGGGCGCGGCTTTCAGCAGCATTGATCTCGTTTATCGCGTGATGATCGTGTTTGCGTTCTTCGGCGGGGCGTATATCGCGGAGGTGATTCGAGGCGGCCTGCAGTCTGTGCCACGGGGGCAGCGGGAAGCGGCACAGTCCATCGGACTCTCGACCATCCAGATGTACATCCTCATCATCCTGCCGCAGGCGATTCGAGCAGTCATTCCCGCAATCATCGGCCGGTTTATCGCGCTGTGGAAAGACACCGCCCTGCTCGCCGCAATCTCGCTGGTCAACACGCTGGAGAAGTCCAGGAAAGTCCTTGGCGGCCAAACAGACATCGCAGAGGGCGCATTCTTCGAAATCTATCTGATTGTCGCGCTCATATACTGGGTTATCTCCTATATGCTGTCCCGCCTCGGAGACACGGCGGAATCACGGCTGGGCGTCGGACGACGATAGCTGCACGTTGAGGAGGAATCTCGACCATGCCGAAAAATAGCGATTACGAAATGGTCCACATGGAGAACGTGGTCAAGCGATTTGGCAGCTTCACCGCCCTGAATGACATCAACCTGTCGATCGCGGAGGGAGAAGTCGTCGTCATGATCGGTCCCTCAGGGTCCGGAAAGTCGACTGTCCTCCGCACCATCAACCAGCTAGAAAAGCACGACTCCGGCCGCATCGTGGTGGACGGGATGGAAATCACGGACGATCTGCGTACGCTTGCCCAGATTCGCACGGAGACCGGCATGGTCTTTCAACAGTTCAACCTGTTCCCACACATTAGCGTTCTTCGGAATATCACACTTGCCCCGCAGAAGGTGCGCCATATGCCGCACAACGAGGCGGAAGACCTTGCCATGCAGCTGCTGGAGCGAGTTGGCATACCGGAGCAGGCCGACAAGTTCCCGGGTCAGCTATCGGGCGGACAGCAGCAGCGCGTGGCCATCGCCCGCGCGCTGGCCATGAATCCGCGGCTGATGTTGTTCGATGAGCCAACGTCTGCGCTTGACCCGGAGATGATCAACGAGGTGCTCAAAGTTATGGGCGAGCTTGCGGCGGACGGCATGACGATGATCTGCGTCACCCATGAGATGGGCTTTGCGCGTGGGGTGGCGGATCGTGTGATCATGCTGGACGAGGGCATGATTGCAGAAGAGGGCGTTCCCAACGAATTCTTCAACAACCCGCAGAGCGACCGCGCCAAGCTCTTCCTGTCCCAGATCCTGCACTAATAGGCGGATGGGGGGGCTTCAAGACTTCGTTTAGACGGAGGCTTTGGCTCGACTGCGATGGATCCTGTAGCGCTCGTCCGGATCCAGAATCCGCTTGCGCATTCGAGCGCTCTTGGGGGTGATCTCAACGAGCTCGTCGCCGTTGATGAATCCGAGGGCCTCTTCCAAGCTGAACTTCACGGCGGGCTCAAGGCGCTCAACGATTTCCTGGGTGGCTGAACGTACATTGGACATCTTGCGTTCCTTGCACACGTTGAGGTCCATGTCACGCTCCCGGTTGTGCCGACCAATAATCATGCCCTTGTAAACGGGCGTTTGAGGTTCAACGAATGTCTCTCCGCGCTCCTGTGCATTCTGGAGGCCATAGGTGACGGCGATGCCCCTTTCCGTGGAAACGATTGCACCTGAGCTAGCATTCTTTAACTCCCCGGTCATCGGCTCCATTCCAATGAACTCGGTATTCATTTGGCCGTTGCCGCGCGTGGCGCGCATGAAGAAATTTCGGAATCCAATCAGGCCGCGCGTGGGCAGACGGAACTGTAGGCGAACGTTACCCACGGAGTCGCTCTGCAAATCAACCATCTGAGCGAGTCGCGCCGATAGCTCCTCTGTGAGGACACCGATATAGTCATCTCGTGTTTCGAGGAAGAGCAGTTCGTATGGCTCGTGCATGACTCCATGGATTCGGTTGGTGACGGCCTCCGGTCGGGACACCTGGAACTCGATGCCCTCGCGGCGCATCTTCTCAATCAGAACGGAGAGGTGCAGTTCACCACGCCCGCTCACTAGAAACTCGTCGGCGGTGTCGGTCCGCTCGACACGGAGGGCCACGTTGGTCTGCAGTTCTCGCTGGAGCCGATCCCACAACATGCGGGACGATGCGTACTTGCCCTCCTGGCCTGAGAACGGCGACGTGTTGACGCCGAAAGTCATACGAACTGTCGGCTCTTCGACCTTCATCCGTTCCAGTGGGTCCGGCGCATCGGGCGATGCCACGGTGTCGCCGATCCGAACGTCACTCAAACCTGAGAGCGCGACAATCTCGCCGGCGGATGCCGATTCGATTTCGTGGCGGACGAGATCTCGGAACGTGAAGAGGCGTTCCACCTTGTAGGCAGGGGCGTTGTTATCGTGGTCGATTAGGACGACCTGCCCGCCCTTCGCGATGCGTCCACGCGACACTCTGCCGACCGCAATCTGCCCGAGGTAGTTGTCATAGTCCAGCGCCGCCACGAGCATTTGCAGCGGGGCATCGGGATCAGCGACGGGCGGTGGGACGCGGTCAACGATGGCGTCGAACAGGGGCGCCATGTCTTTTGGCGAGTCCCCCTCTGCCTTCAAGGCGTATTGGTCACGCGCGGAGGTGTAAAGCACGGGGAAATCCAGCTGGTCAGGGTCTGTCGCCAGTTCGAGGAAGAGATCCTGAACCGCAGATAGCGCGGTGGCCGGATCCGCGTATGGGCGGTCGATTTTGTTGATGACGAGGATTGGCCGTAGTCCCTGCTGCAGCGCAATGCGCAGGACGTAGCGCGTTTGGGGCATGGGGCCTTCGACGGCGTCAACGACCAGCAGGCAACCATCGGCCATGTTCACGACGCGCTCAACCTCGCCGCTGAAATCGGCGTGGCCCGGCGTGTCGATAATGTTGATCCTCACATCGCCGTACTTGATGCCTGTGTTCTTGGCGAGGATGGTGATGCCACGCTCCCGTTCCTGGGGATCAGAGTCCATGATCAGATCAGCCACCTGCTGATCCGGGCGGAAGACGTGACTGTAACGCAGCATCGCGTCAACAAGGCTCGTCTTGCCATGATCGACATGCGCGACGATGGCGATATTGCGGAGATGCGTCTGCGATGATTCAGTCATATACCGTCCGGTCTGATTCTTACATGGAGAGGCGTCCGCCTAGGCGGACGCCTCAATTTCAGAGTCTGGGTGAAAAAGATTCGGTATTGGGTTCCCTATACTTGAAATGATACCACGCAGTGGGTGGGAGGGAGTTCTTCAACAACCCGCAGAGCAACCGCGCCAAGCTCTTCCTGTCACAGATCCTGCACTGACCAGTCACAGTGGTGGAGCCGAGGGGATTCGAACCCCTGACCCCCTGCTTGCAAAGCAGGTGCTCTCCCGACTGAGCTACGACCCCACGATTGAGCGACGGATGTTTATTCTAACTTGCCGTTGCGCCGACGATGGCAAGGGTGATAATCGCTCCGGAGACACAGATGGCCGCCATGAGGATGCTTAGTTCAAGCAGCCCGAACCTGCGACGTCGGCGGCGCACACCCACAAGATCCTCGTTCATGTCTTCCCTTACTTTATCCCTGCGCTGTCCTTCTATTATGCCGTGTGGATGAACATATTTGGCGGGCTACTATACTCCAAGTGACGATCAACACAATATAACCACGCCGTGCGGCGCATTCGCAGGCAGGAAGAATCCCGAACGATGTCATCAGAGAAGCAGGTCACTATCTATACCGACGGAGCGTGCGAGGGAAATCCCGGCCCCGGCGGCTATGGCGTCGTTTTGATCCACGAAGACCGCCGCAGAGAGCTGAGTGAAGGCTACCGTCTCACAACCAACAACCGCATGGAGCTTCTCGCCGTCATTTGTGGGCTTGAGACGCTGAAGGAACGCTGCCACGTTACCCTCCACAGCGATTCCCGCTACGTGATTGACGGCATTGAGAAGGGGTGGGCGGCGCGGTGGCGGGCCAACGACTGGATGCGTAACAAGAAGGAGTCGGCCATCAACCCGGACCTGTGGGGGCGGCTGCTGGATCTCTGTGACGCCCATGATGTCGAGTTCAGATGGGTTCGCGGCCACTCCGGCGTTCCCGAGAACGAGCGCTGCGACCGCCTGGCGGTCGAGGCGGCGCGAGGCAAGAATCTGCAGACAGACGAGATATACGAAACGGGCGCTGGAGCATCAGTGCGGCGTCCGATGATGTGATCGGGCTTCACTAGCCGGACAATCCTGATCCCATAGGCTACTCAAGCCGGAACGCGGCAGCCGTGCTCAACCGGCAAAACAAATCCGCATCGCGAACCGAGAAACACTCGGCCGTAAGGACTCACCAAGCCGGAACGCGGGATGAATCGTAATCGGCAAAACGAATCCGGATCGCGAAGCTTAAAACTACCCGCCGGAGTCTGGGTCTGAGGAGCCGACATCCTCGCGGCCTGATGTGCCTCCGAGGGCCTTCTGAAGCGTGTCCCATGCGAGAACGGCGCACTTGACGCGTGTTGGGTAGCGGGACGTGCCTTGCAAGGACATCAGATCACCCATCGCTGCCTCATCAACGTCTTCGCCAAGGATCATGGCGCGGAAATAGCTAGCGAGTGTGCTCGCGTCTTCAAGAGAACGGCCCTTTATCGCCTCGGTCATCATCGACGCTGACGACTGCGAGATGGAGCAGCCTTGTCCGACAAATGCGATGTCCTCGATTGCGCCATCGCGGATGCGGGCTGTTAGCCGGACTTCATCCCCACAGACCGGGTTGAACTGCGTTAGGTCGGCGTCTGCAACCTCCAGCACACGGTTGTTCCGGGGCAGCCGATAGTGGTCCAGGATCAGTTCCCGGTACAGTTGGTCAAAATGTGGCTCAGGTTCACTGCCTGCCAAAGAGTTCACCAGCCTTTTTCAGCGCATCGATGAGTCGGTCGACGTCCTCGTTCGTATTGTAAACATAGAAGCTCGCGCGGGCCGTGGCGGGCACGTTGAGGCGGCGCATCAGCGGCTGAGCACAGTGGTGTCCTGCGCGAATCTGAACGCCCTCCCAGTCCAGCGTTTGGGCGATGTCATGGGGGTGAATGGTCTCAATGGCGAACGAGACGACTCCACCGCGATCCTCCGCGTCTGGCGGGCCGTGAAGCGTGACGCCCTCGCCAAGCGATCGCATCTGCCGCAGAGCATAGTCCGTGATCTCGATCTCGTGCTGACGAACCTTGTCCATGCCGAGTTCCGTCAGGTAGTCGATGGCTGCCCCAAACGCGACGACATCGGCAAAGTTTGGCGTTCCGGCCTCGAATTTCCAGGGCGGATCCTTCCACGTGAAGCCGTCCTCACGCACTTCCATGATCATCTCGCCACCACCAAGGAATGGCGGCATCTCATCGAGGAGCGCGCGCTTGCCGTAAAGGACGCCAACGCCCGTCGGCCCCAGCATCTTGTGGGACGAAAACACATAGAAATCCGCGTCCATCTCGCGCATATCAACGGCGACGTGCGGGGCTCCCTGAGCTCCGTCCACGATGGCGATCGCGCCGACGGCATGCGCCCTGTCCACAAGATCACGCACGGGGTTCACGGTGCCAAGCACGTTTGAGACATGTGTGAAGGAGACGACCTTCGTCCGTTCCGTGATGAGGGTATCGATGTCGGTGAGATCGAGAAAGCCGTCGTCCGTGACGGGGATGAACCGCAGCACCGCCCCACGTTCGGCGCAGATCATGTGCCACGGCACAATGTTGGAATGATGCTCCATCAACGTGACGAGCACCTCGTCGCCCTCATTGAGATTGGCGCGCCCCCACGCAAAGGCCAGGAGATTCAGCGATTCGGTCGTATTGCGCGTAAAGATAATCTCGCTTGAAGAGGCGGCATTGATGAACTCGGCCGTCTTTTCGCGCGCGCCCTCATAGGCTGCGGTCGATTCCTCGGACAGCGTGTAGATGCCGCGGTGGACGTTCGCGTTGGAGGTGCGATAGAAATCGGCCAGCGTATCGATGACCTGCTTCGGCTTCTGCGATGTCGCCGTGCTGTCTAAGTAGACAAGCGGGTTGCCGTTGATGACGCGAGACAGGATTGGGAAGTCGCCGCGAATGGCCTCGACGTTGAGCTGTGATGGGTGTTCAGGCACGGTGACCGGCCTTGTTCGAGACGATCGCCGGGCTACTGCGACGCCGGTGCGACCGCGCTGCCTGCGCCGGACCGAATGAGGTCATAACCGTGTTCCTCGAGGTCATGGGCCAGTTCCGGTCCCCCTGACCTCACGATGGCGCCGTCCAACATTACGTGAACGGTGTCCGGCTCGATGTAGTTGAAGATTCGCGTGTAGTGCGTGATGAGCAGGATACCCATCTCCTCGTGCCGCAATTGATTGACGCCATGAGAAACGGTGCGCAAGGCATCAATGTCCAGGCCGGAATCGGTCTCGTCCAGGATAGCAACGGTGGGATCGAGGACGGCAAGCTGAAGAATCTCGCTGCGCTTCTTCTCTCCACCGGAGAATCCGGAGTTGACGTAGCGCGTCGCAAACGATCGATCCATGCCCAGCGCGTCCATCTTCTCGTTTACCATTTGCCGAAACTCGACAAGCGGCATCTCCTCGTCGCGATGGGCGTTCACCATCTGCCGCAGGAAGTTGATCAACGTGACGCCGGCAATCTCGACGGGGTATTGGGACGCGAGGAAGATGCCGGCAAGAGATCGCAGATCCGGCAGCATGAGTGTGATGTCCTCACCCTTGTAGAGGATGCGTCCGCCGGTAACGACGTAGCGAGGATTGCCCATAAGCGTGTTGGCGAGGGTGCTCTTGCCGGAGCCGTTGGGTCCCATGACAGCATTTACCTTGCCGGTGGGAATCTCCAGGTTGACGCCCTTCAGGATCTCCTTGCCGTCCACCTCCACGTGGAGATCCTCCACGACCATGACGGCATTTCCATTCTTGTTTGACACTGATTAACGCCCCCTGCGCGTGTAGTTGGAAACAGTGATTATCTGGACAATTGGCGCGTATGACACCACGCCATCATCGCTTCAGGTGGATGGCTCATACGTGATGTCATTCTACGGAACGGCGACAACGCATGGCAAGGGAACCGGTACTTATGAGACTATCCCCCTCCTCCGCCGGAGAAGCCTGGTTCTGTCATCTTGGCGGCGTCGAGGATTTCCTCCAACGCAGCCTCGCCGAGTTCAGTCGTCCGGAGGGCCACCTGCCTGACGGTCTCGCCCGTCTCTGACGCCTCATGAGCGATTGCGGCAGCGGCATCGTAGCCAATGACCGGCGCAAGCGCCGTGCAGATCGCAAGCCCCTGCTCAACGGTTTCCGGCCCGCGCTGCGTGGAAACAAGCCCCTCAATGCACTGCTCTCGGAAGTTGTCTGCCTCGGCAGCGAGAAGGCTGATCGATTGCAGCAGGTTGTAGGCGGCGACTGGCATCATGACATTCAACTCGAAGTTGCTGCCCTGGGCGTCGGCGATCGTAACGGTCACATGATTGCCCATGACCTGCGCCGCCGCCTGCGCCACCGACTCCGCGATGACCGGGTTTATCTTGCCGGGCATGATCGAGGAACCCGGCTGCACCTCCGGCAGGGCGATCTCGCCGAATCCGGCGCGGGGGCCCGAACCGAGCCAACGCACGTCGTTGGCGATCTTCAACATACTGACCGCGACGGTGTTCAGGACGCCGCTCGCCTCCGTGACGGCGTTCAGCGTGCTCTGCGCCTGGAAGTGATTCTCCGTTTCACGGATGGGGAGGCCAGTGGAGGACGCCAGGCGCGCGCAGACCATCTCCGAGAATGCCAGATCGCGCCCGATGCCCGTGCCGACGGCCGTCCCGCCGAGAGGGACCTCGCATAGCTCATCGACGGCGTGGCGCAGCCGCCGCACCGCCCGCTCCATCTGCCCCGCATGGCCCAGAAACTCCTGGCCGAGCCGGATGGGCGTCGCGTCCTGCAGGTGCGTCCGACCCGTCTTGATGACGTCCCAGAATGCTGTTGATTTGTCCGCAAGCGCGTGCTGCAAGCGCTCCAACGCGGGCACGAGTTCCAGCGCAATGCCGTGTGCGGCTGCGACCTGTATCGCTGTCGGGATGACATCGTTGGAAGACTGACCGCGGTTGACGTGGTCATTGGGATGAACCATGCGGGAGCCGACCTCGCCTCCGAGAATCTGTGTCGCGCGGTTGGCGATGACCTCGTTTGCGTTCATATTCGTGGACGTGCCCGAGCCGGTCTGAAAGATATCGAGCACGAAGTGGTCGTCATGCTCGCCGTCCATCACTTCCTGTGCCGCAGTCTTGACTCTCGCGGCCATCTCAGGTGCGACGCCGCCGAGCTCCTCGTTGACCTCCGCCGCGGAGCGCTTAATCAGCGCGAGCGCGCGGATGAAGCTCCGTGAGAACCGCAGATTGCTGATGGGGAAATTGCGGACGGCGCGCTGGGTCTGCGCGCCCCAGAGGGCCTCGTCCGGCACTTCCATCTCGCCCATTGAGTCACGTTCGATGCGCATAGAGAAATCATCCTCCTGTTGTCGTGTAATTGGTCGACACAGCAACCTGAAAGCTGCGCCCACCTCGCCATGATACTAGGGAGATCGAGACGCTGCCGCCCCAGACTGACAGCTATCTCACCGTGGGGACAGAGACTCCCTTGCCCCATTCAGTGAGGAGGCCGTCAAGCTCAAGAACCCCTGGTAACGGCGAGCGGACAGCCGCGGCGATTGGCCGCCTCCGTTTCCAGCGATAAGATGCCGCGCCCGGCGGGAAGCTTCAGATACTCCCGGGTTGGGCAAGACGGCATAGACCTGCCTCGTTCTACCTTCCAGATCCGTGTCGGACTCAAAATCCGCCACCGCAAGCAGGAATGGCAGGACGGCCGTCGCCAGCATGTCCAGGGCACGCCCTCGGCCAATGAGTGCAGATGCCCTGCCCCGCCGGGAGATACCGAAGTCCCGGTGAGTCGCCCAATAGCCCATCGACGGAATTACCAGCGCATCTATCAAACACGCTGCCGCATCCCGGGCACTCTCCGGCTTACTGACAGCAGTACGCAGATCGTTGAGCATCCCCGGCCCCTGAAGCCACTGCCTCATGAGTTCCACCGCAGCGCCCATCCGCCGAATCGGGTGATTGTCCGGTCTGACACGAAACGTCTGCCATGACCCGCGTGGCAGAGACTGCAGTCCCGTGTACCGCGCCCACTCGATCTCCGCCGACGCCGTGAAACTATCGCCGTCGTTCGGCACCGATTCGCCGAATGGAAGCCGTACCTGCTTCCTTCCGCTCCGTTGTGATGGCAGAAAGCCCGCCGTGCCAAACAGCAGGCCGGTGAGGCGCGCCGAACGTGCTTCCTCATTGGGAGCGCCACCCGTCAAACCCAGCAACGCATTGATCGGCAGGAGCCGAGCGACCTCCTGGAATGCCGTCATGTTGCGTGTATAGCCGAGTCCCCTCATGAGAGCTTCATACAGCGCCTGCTCAGGCCCGGCAACGGCAATATCGCCCTCCATGGCCGCCGCCCTCTCCTCCAGCCGCGCATCGCCCAGAGAGTCAAGGAGTGCGGCCATGCCTTGCGGCGTTACCGTGCCAATGCCCAAATCGGAGCGCTGCTGTCGATTCGCTGCTGCGGCCATGCGTTTGTGACGGCGCGTGTCCTGCCGCATTTCGAGCACGGGCGCTCCCGCAATCTCCCTCATCCCCTGCGCGTCCTCCACAACCTGCAGGATGACGCTCGCGAAGGCCGGGTTCGTGTCATGCCCATGCGCGAACCAGTCCGAAGCGCGCAGGTGCATCTCAACATCGCCGCGAATGACGCGTCGCGGTTGGCCGGGGGATTCAATCCCGATGATCGCGCCGAGGAAATCCGGACCGTCGCCGGAATTGCGAGCCCCGACGTGAACGACATCGACTCTCGAGCCGGTGACCGTCCTCAAAGAACGTTTACGCTTGCTCGCTGCGCCGGACTCCCACGCGTCGCAGAGGTCTTTCTCGCTTTGCCACGTGCCCAGTGCCTCGGATACACCGACGGCATAATGCGTCGCGCCGTCGTGAATACCGGATCTTATCGAAGGCTTGTCACGAACGTCGAAGTAGGGAGCTTGGCGTAATCCCTGATTCCCGACCCCGAACTTGACGTCAATCCCGCGCATGACAGGATTGTAGCGCAAGTGTTCAGGTTCGGGTCTGGCCGTCCCCGACGATGGTCCACTTATAGGACGTCAGCTCTCGCAGCCCCATCGGCCCGCGCGCATGCAGCTTGTTGGTGCTGATGGCAACTTCCGCGCCCAGCCCCAACTGCGCGCCATCGGTGAACCGGCTTGACGCGTTGACGATGACCGCCGCCGCATCCACCTCATCCAGGAATCGTGTCGCGTTCTCGTCACTCGTCGTCAGAATCGCCTCCGTGTGACCGGAGCCGTATTCCGCGATGTGATCCAGCGCCTCATCGATGGAATCAACCACTTTGACAGCGGCGGTTAGGGACAGAAACTCGCGGCCCCAGTCGTCCTCGACCGCTGTGATGACCCGCGTGGGGGGCTCAGGCCCGATCAGCGCAAGCGCGCGCCCGTCCGCGTGGATCTCCACGTTGTCTTGCGCCCACGCCGCTACAACCGCTGGCAATAATTTGGGAGCAGCCTGTGAATGGACAAGCAGCGTGTCCAGCGCGTTGCACACGGTCGGACGCTGCACCTTGGCGTTGTAGGCAATAGCGACGGCCTGCTCAACATCCGCGTCGGCGTCAACGTACGTGTGGCAAACTCCGATGCCGCCCGTCACGACGGGTATCCGCGCGTTATCCCGCACAAAGCGAATGAGTGTGTCGCTGCCGCGAGGAATCAACAGATCGATTCCGCCCTCGTACACCAGCATCTGCCCGACTATCGCTCGATCCGTGGACTCGATAATCTGAGCCGCGTCTCGTGGCAGGCCGGCATCCTCCAGCGCCTCGCGCACTATGCCTGCGAGTGTCGTCGTGGAATTGATAGCCTCTTTCCCGCCCCGCAGGATGACGGCGTTGCCGGACTTGATGCAGAGGGCGGCGATGTCGATAGTGACGTTCGGACGGCTCTCATACACGGCGGCGATGACGCCGAGCGGCACGCGCCTGCGGCAGATGCGGAGGCCGTTGGGCAGCGTAGAGACATCGAACTCCTCACCGATGGGGTCAGGCAGGGCAATCGTGGCCCGGACATCGGCGGCCATTCCTCGCACGCGCTCCTCGTTGAGCAGGAGCCGGTCTAGCAGGACGGCCGTCATTCCGTCTGCCTGCGCCGCCGCGTAATCCTGCGCGTTGGCGGCGACGATGTCGTCGGCGCGCTCCTCCAGCGAGGCCGCAATGCGCTCAAGCGCCCGGTTCTTCTCCTCCGTGGACGCCCGCGAAAGCGGTCGGCTCGCCTTGCGCGCCGCCTGCGCCTTCCTGACGAGCTCTTCTGAAAACTCCCCAGTTTCGGTCGTTCTTGTCGCGGTTGCCGTCATCACGGTCACTCTTTCTTCAAACGGCCATCGAGTCGCAAAGCCGTCGTTAGTTAGCGTCTACCTATTGTGCAATTGTATTTGCGTCGGCGAGGCTGTTCAAACAGGATAGCCGTCCATCACAGCAGCGTCAGGTGGTCGCGGTGGACCATCTCCTCGCCGTGGTAGACGGCGTTGGCGTTGTCCTCAGCATCGAAGAATTGGCGAATCTCCGCACTATGGAGGCCTGCAAGGCGGCGCATGAGCCCTGCGGGATAGGAGACTGCGCCACGCGCCACCCCTGTCTCGTCCGGCCCCACAATCTCCACGATGTCGCCGGTAGTGAACTCGCCGCGCACCTCCCGCACCCCGACCGCAAGGAGGCTTGATGTGCCCCGCCGCAGCGCCTTTGCCGCTCCCTCGTCCACCACAACCTGTCCACGCACGAAAAGGGGACCGAGAGAACGCCTGCGAGCAGAGGGACGCCGTCGTCCCCACGCTTCAAAGCGTGTCCCGATGTTCTCGCCGCGCGCGATGCGCAGCAGCACGTCCGGGGCCTTGCCGTTGGCAATCACGACCGCAGTGCCCCATGAGGTGGCCTCGGCAGCCGCCCGCACCTTTGACGCCATGCCGCCGCGTCCCAGTTCGCTCGGCATCTCGGCGGCCATAGAAAGCGTGGCGTCCGTCACGCGGTCCACGCGGTGAATAAGCGCCGCATCGGGGTTCGTGCGGGGATCACTGTCATAGAGCCCATCGCGATCCGTCAACAGGACAAGCATGTCCGCCGCCATGAGGTTCGTAAGAGCGGCTGAAAGGGTGTCGTTGTCGCCAAGCGTTTCACTCAGTTCCTCCGAGGCGACGACATCGTTCTCGTTGATGACAGGGATCACGCCAAATCCCAGCAGTTCACGCAGGGTTCGGCGAATGTTGACGGCGGAACGGCCCGCGGTGAAGTCGGAGCGGGTGATAAGGGCCTGGGCGACTGTCAGCCCCTGATCACCGAATGCCGTCTCCCACGAGCTCATGAGACGGTGCTGGCCTATCGCCGCGAGGGCCTGCAGCGTCGCGACACCCCGCCCTCTGCCCTGCAAGCCGATGATGCTCCGTCCAAGGGCAACTGCTGCGGACGTAACGACGATCACCTGTGACTGGGCGGCCACAATCTCCGCGACCTGCTTCGCGATGGACGCGATCAGACCCTCATCAAGTTGATCGCCACCCCCGGTCAGCACGCCGGTGCCGAGCTTGGCAATGATCAGCTGATTACGCGGCAACACCGCGCCCTGCGTCGTAGCGGGGGTGAAATTGTCTGTCACAGTAGTTCTCTTGCTCTTGGCGGCAGGCTTCCCGAAACACATTCCAACGGATAATCTGGCTCAAGCGGCAACGGTCTCCCGTCGTCATTCCGGAGTCAGACGACGATGGTCTTTAAAAGTATATCGCCGCTATTCTCCCGCCACTGCTACAATCGGCTTGCCGCTGAATAGCGGCGACAATTCGAGCACCTGGCAGGTGAGCGCCATTCGCGTAACGAGACTCTCCCTGACCCATTTCAGGAACTACGCCGCGCAGGACTTTGAGCCGGCGGACGGCGTTACCGTACTTGCGGGCGATAACGGCCAGGGCAAGACGAACCTTCTCGAATCCCTCTTCATTCTCGCAACCGGCCACTCCCACCGCGCTGACACGGATCGAGAGGTCATCGGCTGGAGCGCCGCCCGCGAGCCGATACCGTACTCACGCATCGCGGCGGATGTGACTGCGGGCGATGGTGCGGAACGCAAACTGGAACTCGTTATGCAGCTCGCCCCCCGGGGGCAAGGAAACGAACCAACCGCCATCGCTGAGAGAACGATCGGGCCCTCAGGTCTCAGAGGCGGCACTTTGCAGAAAGGCTACAAGGTCAACGGCGTTCGGCAGCGGTCGGCGAGCAGCGTCGGCGACCTTGCGGTTGTTCTCGCGGGGCCGGAGGAAGTCGACCTGTTCGCAGGCCCCCCGTCAGACCGACGGCGCGCAATTGATTCAACGGCCCTGCAGACGGATGCTGAATATGCCCGGGAACTCCGGCGCTACGAGCGGCTGGTTACCCAACGCAATGCGGCGCTCAGAGACGCTCGTGAGCGTGGCGCTACGCAGAGGGCTGAGGAAATGCGCATCTGGGAGCAGGAGCTAATCCGCGCGGGCGCATTCCTTCTTAACCACCGCCTGGCGATGATCAACGTCTTGCAGAAAGAGATGCTGGCCGCCCACGCCGAGTTCACGGGCCGCACCGGCCACCTTGCGCTTGAGTACCGTTCAACGGTCACTACCGGCGAGACTGAGGGCGCACCACCAGACCTGCAGCAGAATTTCGCGGATGCCCTGGAGAGCGCGTGGGCGCGTGACTCGGCAACCGCAACAACATCCGTTGGGCCGCACCGCGATGACCTGCGCGTTGTGTCCGGCGATGTTGATCTTGGCGTCTACGGCTCTCGCGGCCAGCAGCGGACGGCGGCGCTTGCTCTGGTCATCGCGCAATCGGCGTACATCGGACAGAGGCTTGGCGATGAACCGGTCATCCTGCTGGACGATCCCCTCTCCGAGCTTGATGCGGACCGCCGCGAGCGTGTGCTTCGTCACTGTTTGACGCCCGGCAGACAGGTTCTGATTACAACCGCCGATGTTGAACTCATTCCCGCGGAGGTCCGCGCTCATGCCGCGATGTATACCGTTCAGGGCGGCTCCGTGACAAAGGCGTAAAGCTGATCTCGAACTTGACGTCTTTTCCTATTCGGCGTAGGTTCAATATGTGTGGTCGGGCGCATTCGAGATCGCCCGGATTTATGGAGGAATTGTCATGACGAGGATCGTCAGTATTGAAGAGGCAGGAAATCGATTCAAGGACGGGATGCTCATCGCCACCACCGGTGGTAATGACCGATCCTCCATGGCGCTGACTCGCGAGATCGTGCGGCGCGGCATCAAGGACCTCACGCTTGTCTTTACGCCTGCGGGCGGCGTGCAGGGAGACATGCTCATTGGAGCGGGCGCAGTCAAAGCGATCGACACCGGCTCTCTTACATTCGGTGAGCGCGGTTTCGCGCCAAACTACCGCCGCGTTGCCAAAGAGGGAGGAATTGCGGCGCTGGACAGTACTTGACCCGTCACGCTCACAGGGCTCCAGGCTGGAGCCAACGGCGTGCCGTTCATTCCCTCACGCGGCGTGATTGGTACCGATCTCGTCAATCTCCATCCCAATTGGAAGATCATCGAAGACCCCTACAACGAGGGCCATGACATCCTGCTCGTCCCGGCCATTCGCCCTGACATCGCCATCATCCACGCCTTCAAGGCGGATCAGAACGGCAACGTCCTGGCTCCGGGCTACGAGGATCGTATGGTTGCGCAGGCAAGCGACAAGGTGCTTGTGACGGTCGAGGAGATTGTCGACTATGACCTCTCCGAGGATCCTCGCGGTGGCCACCTGATACCGTGGCCGTTCGTCAGCCTCGTCGTCCACACTCCCAAGGGGTCCCACCCCGGCGGCATGAAGCCTTACTACGAGGCGGACAATGATCACTTCTCGCACTACATGGAAGTGTCAAAGACATCCGACGGATTCAACGCCTACCTCGACGAGTTCGTGCGCGGGCATACGGAGGACGAATACCGCGAGATGGTGACGCGCGTCGCCGTTCCCGCCTAGACACGTTCAACGACACCCGGCGCGATGCCGTTCCAGTCGGACGACTACACCATCGGCGAGCTTATGGCCACCCGCATTTCGCGGGAGGTTCGTGACGACACATACGTTAGTTCCGGCGCGGCGTCGCCCGTGCCGATGGCGGGTGTTCTCCTGGCGCAGGAGACGCACGCGCCGGACATGATTTATGTCCCCATTGGCGCGTCTAACCCTTCACTCAACCTCATCAGCGGAAAAGAGGTCTTTGACCTCGCTCAACGCGGCAGGCTGGACATCTTCTTCCTCGGCGGCGCGCAGATCGACGGACACGGCAACATCAACCTGACCACCATCGGCGACCATGACAGGCCGGACGTGCGCCTCCCTGGCGCCGCAGGCTCCGGGATGCTTTACTTCATGACGAATCGCATCATCCTGTTCCGCCTGGAGCACACGAAGCGCGTCTTCGTGGAAGATGTGGACTTCATCACGTCCGCCGGCTCCAGCGGGGAACGCGTGGAGCGCCCCGGCGGCCCCTCCATGCTCATCACCAACATCTGCGTGATGATGTATCAGAAGGATCAGAAGAAATTCCTGCTTGAGTCCGTCCACCCCGGCGTCACGGTCGATGAGGTGGTGGAAAACACCGGGTTCGAGCTCCTCATTCCTGACGAGGTGCCCGTGACAACTGCCCCGACGCCGGAGCAACTCGAATTACTCCGTGGCTCCATCAAGGATCGCGTCGGCGGCGAATATCCGGGCTTCGTCACGTCGGGAGGATTTGGGGGCTAAAGAACAAGAAAAAGGGTTGACGCTTATCACCTGTTAATTGACACTAGGTTATGGGTGTTATGCGGTCCACGAGGGACGCTACGAGGAGCATGCGAAAGCGTGCTCTTTTTGTTTATGTGGCTGGAAACGGTTCGGCACACGGCGCCGCGATGCGGCGCCGTGCCGTTTTAAGGGGGTAGGTCGAAATGGTCGCAACAGAAATCGCTGAGCGGGGAGTGGACTTTGGCATCGAAGACGAGGTGCCGGAGTTCAAGCCATTGCGACGCGCTTACGGATTTGAAGAAGTGGCCATCGTACCGGGCCGCGTCACGTTGAACCCGGAGCAGACGGACATCAGGTTCGCCATGGGTGATCGCATATTCGACCTGCCGATACTCGCGGCGGCGATGGACGGCGTCGTGGATCCCACCTTTGCCGCCACCTACACTCGCCATGGCGGTCTTGCCGTGCTGAACCTCGAGGGCGTCCACGGGCGCTACCCCAACCCGGACGAGGTCCTGCAGGAAGTGGTTGAAGCTCCGGCGGATTCCGTTACTGCGACTCTCCAGCGCATCTACTCTGCCCCCATCACGGACGAGTACATTGGCGCGACCATCGAAAAGATGAAGGCACTCGGTGCAACCGTCGCTGTCTCGGCGACCCCTGCAAACACCAAGAAGTTTATTGATACGGTCGTCGAGGCGGGCGCAGATTACTACGTGTGCCAATCGACAGTCACGACGGCGCGGCATATCTCAACCAGTCCCGTCGGTCTCCATTTTGATGATTTGGTGGGCCGTATTCCGATTCCCGTCCTCGTCGGCAACGTCGTCGGTTATCACCAGACAATGGAACTGTTGCAGACAGGTGTGGCGGGCATCCTGGTGGGTGTCGGCCCCGGTGCAGCATGCACGAGCCGCGAAGTTCTTGGCATCGGTGTTCCGCAGGTGACTGCGACTATCGAGACTGCCGCAGCGCGTGATGAGTACCAACGTCGAACCGGCCGCTACGTTCCCATCATCACGGACGGTGGCATCCGATCCGGCGGTGATCTGTGCAAGGCCCTCGTCGCGGGCGCTGACGCCGTTATGCTCGGCTCAATTTTCGCGAGCGCTGAAGAGGCGCCTGGCAAGGGCTATCACTGGGGGATGGCGACGCCGCATCCGGCCCTGCCGCGCGGCACACGGGTTCGCGTCGGTGTACGCGCCACGCTTGAGCGCCTGTTGTTCGGGCCCACGGATCGCACGGACGGCACGGAGAACCTTGTAGGGGCTATCCACACGGCGATGGGCATGTGCGGCGCAGAAACAATCCGCGACCTACAGCGGGCGGAGATGATTGTCGCCCCTGCCATCAAGACAGAGGGCAAGCAGCTTCAACTATCCGGGCAGGTCTAAGCCGGGGTAACGAATAGTCCCTCTCCACGCAGGAGAGGGGTCAGGGTTAGGGTGTCCGAAGGGGCGCCTACTCTACAGCGGAGACCGTGAAGCCGAGCTTGCCGGCAGGAATGTCGATCTCGAACGAGTCACCCTTCTTCTTGCCGATTAAGGCGCTTCCAACCGGCGACTCATTGGAGATGCGGCCTCTCGCCGCGTCTGCCTCCGCCCGGCCGACGATGGTCCACCGCTCTTCCTGGCCTTCGGAATCGACAACCACCACGGTTGAGCCAACGCGTACCTGGCCATCGGTCTGATTACTCTGATCCTCGATGATGACAGCGCGCCGCACGTTGTCCTCAAGTTGGCGGATGCGGCCCTCAAGAAAAGCCTGTTCATTCTTCGCGGCATCATATTGGGCGCTGTCCGTAATGTCGCCAAGCTCCTTGGCGCGCTGAATCATCTCCGCAACCTCAGGCCTTCGGATGTTGCGGAGGTCCTCAAGCTCCTCCTTCATCCGCTCCAGTCCCTCGGCACTGATGTACACGCGGTTGTCCGCAGATGCGCTGTCCGTAGTCATGTGAAACTCCAATCTGAGAATGGGTTACGTGGAGCTCGGTCTGGCCGAACAGGAGCCCCAAAGTCCAGACAGTGTACTAGTCTTCGAGTCGTCCTGCCAGAGAGTTAAGGACAATGCCGGTAGCAACCTTCGGGAAGAAGTAGGTTGATTTGGGTGGCAGACGCTCACCGGCCTCCGCCGCCTCAGTCATATCGGTCATGCTCACTGCCTGCAAGAGGAAACCCGCGTCACAGCCACCTTCGCGAACGGCGCCTATCGCCTCTGCAGCGTCACGTGGATAGCTTAACCAGCCGCGAGTCTCCGCCTCATGTTGGTTTGCCCCCACTCCATGCGTGAGCAGCACATCCAGAAAAACACATGGCCCTAAGCGTTCCCATGCTTCTGACTCTCCCGTCAGTAGTCCCTCGAAGATGCCAGGCTCCAGGGGGCGGAGCAGCTTGACTACATCGCCGGGCGGCTCGATCAGAGCCATCATGGGCGGATCCTGTGCCTTGATTGCAGAAACATATCTCTCGGCCGCCTCAGCGTCGGAAAGGCCGTCAATCGCAATCTCTTCCGCTCTGAAATACGTCTCCACCTGTCGCATCAGCCGCGCGCGGGCATCGTCCGGGAGTCCCCGAATCAGACGATGATACGGCAGGCTCACCAGGCCCGGATCCTCGATGGACGTAAGCGCGGCCATGATATATCCGATGGCGTTCTCGCCGTCGATTGATTCGTCTCCCTTTTGGTCAAGATACGTCAGCGCCGTCTCATAGCGGTGATGGCCGTCAGCCACGAAAAGGGGGCCGGAAACTCCCAGCCTGATCGCTCCCACCTCTCCCGCATCGGTCACGTGCCATACTTCATAGTCGTCTCCCGCAAGGTCTGTGAATGATGCGTCGGGCGTGCGCGACGATATAGCCCGGAGCAATATTCGAATCGCCCCATCATCGTCCTCATACAGCGCCAGGATTGGGCTAACGTTTGCATGGAGCGCATTCATTAACTTGAGGCGGTCCTGTTTAGCGGCCTCATGAGTATGTTCATGCGGCAGCACGGCGCCCTGATCCCACTGGGCCAATCGGACTGCGCCCATGATTTCGAACCGGCCGGTTCTTACACCGTCGAGCGTGAACGTATGGCGAACAAGGTAGAAATGCGCGGTCTCATCTCGTTGCAGGAAACCGTTTGACGTCCACTCGTTCCACGCCCTGCTCGCTGAGCCGTATGGATCATTTGCGTCGACGGCAGACGGCAGTTCAAGCCGGATGACATTGTGAGGGCTGGACTCAAGTAACCGTTCTACGTCGGACGGCGCGATAACGTCATATGGTGGCGCGGCAAGAGCATCCAGGGCTCCTGCGCGGGTTGGATCGTAGCGCCAGCCGCGAATGGGACGAAAGAGGGCCTCGGCCAATCTACGTCGCCTCCAGGATTCCGCTGGGGACCTCATCCTGCCCCTGCGCCCGACGCACGGCCGAAACCAGTTCCGGCAGGGCCTCTCCGGTTGGAGCGCGAACAACGATGTCACACGCCTCCGTGAGAGCCGTTTCATTGGGATTGATCTCAATCAAGGTCGCGCCGTTCAGCCTCCGCGCCACTTCCGGGAGAGCGGCGGCCGGGTAGACGATTGCCGACGTGCCGAGGATCAGGACGCAATCGCTGAGAGCGGCCTCTTCCTGACAGCGCCGAAGCACGTCCGGCGGAATTGGTTCTCCGAACATGACCGTATCAGTCTTGAGAAAACCCTCGCAGTTCGGGCACCGGGGCGGCAGCGTGTCGAGCGGAATCTCATCCCGCGTATAGCGATTCACGCACTCTATACAACGGATCAACGTGTGGTTGCCGTGAATCTCGGAGATATTCCCACTCCCGGCGGCACGATGAAGGTTGTCAACGTTCTGTGTGACAAGATGGCGCAGCGCCCCCATACGCTCGAGGTCGACCAGCGCGTGATGGCCGGGATTCGGCTGTGCCGACTCCAGCGCCTCCCTCATTTCCGGCATCTGGTTGTCGTTCAGCCGCTCCTCCCACCACTGCTGTGGGTCTTTAAGAAACCGCTGATAACCAAGATTGTCCGGCTCGCCGTACTTTTTCCAGAGGCCGCCGGGGCCGCGGAACGTTGGTATGCCGCTCTCAGCGGACATGCCCGCCCCGGCAAGCGCGGTAACGTACATCGCTTCCACAATGGTCTGCGCAGCGTCCTCCAAAGCGGCTCGCACCGAGTCCGAAAGAGTCATGTGGTTACACCGTTCTCTTGAGGGCCTATGCGTTGATTATAGGCGGGCTAGGCACGCGCTGCCGATTGATTGATCCGCTGCTCAAGTCTCTCGGTGTCCTCATTCGACAGGTTAAAATACTTGGCCTGCGGATGATGGAAAACGAGCGCGCTGACTGAACCCTCAGGCTCCATCATCATTTCTTCGGTCAGATTGACGCCGATTGTCTCCGCCGGATTGAGCAACCGCCACAGGATTTCCTGATCCTCCAGCCTCGGACAGGCAGGATACCCGAACGAGTACCGCTTGCCATGGTAGGCGGCGCGGAACAGGTCCGGCTTTGTGATGTCAGCCGGGTCGGCCAATCCCCACATCGCCCGCATCCGCTGGTGGAGTAGCTCCGCAAATCCCTCGGCACCCTCTAATGCCAGTACCTGCAAGATGTGTGAATCGAGGTACTCGCCCTTGTCTTTCCACTCCTCGGCCAGTGTTCGCACGCCCGGCCCGACTGTCGTGACAAACGCGCCAAGGTAATCCGGCGCGCCGTCCGAACGCACATAATCCGCGAGGCTCAAGCCCTCTCCGGCAGCCTGCCTGCCAAACTGCAACCGTTCCAGCACGCGTTCTCCGTCCGGTGAGAGGATGAGAACGTTCTCGCCGTCGCGAGCAGCGGGGAAGAAACGGTAGACGGCGGAGGCACGGATATCAGGCCGTGATGCCATCTCACGCTGGACGCGTAGGACCCGTTTATGCAGCTCAACCGCTCGCTCATTGCCGCTTTCCAGGTCTTCAAGGAAACGGCCACGGTATCCCAGGTGCCGAACGTAAAGCATGGTCGGATTGATGTACGAGAAGACCTCGTCAAGATCGTGATCCAACAATGTATGTTCACGCAGATCCGGCGGATGTGGCGGCGAATTCACGGGCGCGACGACTGCAGGGGCGCGGCCGTCCGGAGACTGTGCAGCAGAACGGGCCGCGTCCTGACTACGCAGGTTATCGGCCTCCACCCGCAAGTCGTCCTCAAGTCGTTGCCTGCTCTCTTGCGAGCGAATGCGGTTGGCGAGATCAAGACCTGTCATGGCGTCCTGCGCATAGGCAACAAGCCCCTCATATTCGGGCGCGATGCGCAGACGTGTAAATCGATTGCTCAGCGCCGCGCCGCCGACAAGAATCGGAACGTCAACGCCCGCCTCCGTGAAATCGCGCACGGTTTCAACCATCATCTGCGCAGATTTGACCAGCAGACCGGACAGGCCGATCATGTCTGGCCTGTGCTCGTGAAACGCTTCAATCAACTCGCCCGGCGGCACCTTGATGCCCCGGTTGATCACGCGGTAGCCGTTGTTGGACATGATGATATCGACGAGATTCTTGCCGATGTCATGGACATCGCCTTTGACAGTGGCAAGCAGAACCTTGCCTCGCGAACTTGTTTCAGTCGATTCCATGTGTGGCTCAAGATGCGCGACGGCGGCTTTCATCACCTCCGCCGATTCAAGCACCTCCGCAACAATGAGTTCATTGGCCGCAAAGAGCCGCCCCACCTCGTCCATGCCGACCATCAGGGGGCCGTTGATGATTTCCAGAGGAGGGCGCTCCTCAAGAGCCGTATCAAGGTCAGGCGTCATTCCCTCGCGCGTGCCCTCAACAACACGCAGCGCGATGCGTTCGTCCAGTGACAGCCCTTCCATGCGGTCAACACCCTGCTCGGCGGCAGATGCGCGCTGCTGCCGGAAATGAGCGGCAAAGGCGGCGATGGGGTCGTCACCCCGCCAGAAGATCAGGTCATCGCATAGCGCGCGTTCCTCGTCCGAAAGCGCCGCATACCGAACGAGGCCGCCCGTGTTCACGATGGCGCTATCAAGGCCG
This sequence comes from Dehalococcoidia bacterium, assembly GCA_965207115.1. GTDB lineage: Bacteria > Chloroflexota > Dehalococcoidia > UBA6926 > UBA6926 > VXMO01. The sequence goes on from CBDBLR010000003.1 coordinate 1,390,155, forward strand.
GCCTGCACACAGTGGTAAAGCATGACAGCGTTCAGGGCTTCTCGCCCCGCCTGCGGCAGTCCGAACGAAACGTTGGAAATGCCAAGCGTAGTCTTCGCCAGCGGCAACTCCCGCTTGATCAGCCGGATGCCTTCGATGGTCTCGACTGCGGAGCCGATGTAATTCTGGTCGCCCGTGCCAACAGGGAACGTCAGCGGATCGAAGATGATGTCCTCGCCGCGCAGACCATACTTCTCTGTCAGTAGCTGGTAGGAGCGCCGGGCTATTTCCAGCTTGCGCTCCCGCGTGATTGCCTGCGCCTGCTCCCTGTCATCGTCGATGCAGCCGACAATCACCGCTGCGCCATATCGAGCGGCAAGCGGCGCGACGGCGGCAAAGCGTTCTTCGCCATCCTCCAGGTTGATGGAGTTGATGATCGATTTGCCCTGCGAGCGCTTAAGAGCCTCCTCGATGACGGCGACATCCGTTGAATCGATCACCAGAGGGGCGCGCGTCTTGCGGACAAGCCGTTCGAGGAATGTCGTAATATCGGCCACTTCATCTCGGTCGGGATCCTGAAGGCAAACGTCCAGCGCGTGCGCGCCATTGCGAATCTGGTCGCGCCCGATCTCGGACGCCTCCTCGATGTTGCCCTCGCTGATGAGGCGCTTAAACCGGCGGCTGCCAAGCACGTTCGTCCGCTCGCCAATCAGGACCGGCTTTGTATCCTCGTCGATGGTCAGAGTCTCCAGCCCGGAGACAACTGTCATGGCCGATTCGACAGGAACACGGGCAGGGCGATTGGCCGCCACGGCACACATGCGCTCGGTGTGCTCCGCCACGGTTCCGCAGCATCCACCAATGATGTTGACCCAGCCGGCATCCATGAAGGAGCCGAGAGCGGTGGCGATATCATCGGGTGTTTCGTGGTAGTTGCCGTCTTCATCCGGCAGGCCGGCGTTGGGAATCACCGCAACAGGGAAGCGTGATATCTGCGACAGCGTGCGAACGTAGTCGCGCATGAACTCCGGCCCCGTCGCGCAGTTCATACCAATCCACAGCAGGTCGCGGTGCGCGAAAGACGTGTAAAACGCCTCGATATCCTGTCCCGCGAGCAGCGTACCCATCGTCTCGATGGTGCACTGCACAGCAGAGGGAACGCTGAGGCCTAGATCCTCATTGGCGCGGTCGATGCCCACAAGTGCAGCCTTGATATTCAGGGCGTCCTGCGACGTTTCAACCAGTAGCACGTCAACCCCGCCCGCGATCAGCCCTCGCGCCTGCACACGATAATGCTCAACGAGTTCATCAAATGTGACGTTGGCCGTGACTGAGATAGAGCGCGTTGTCGGGCCTATGGAACCTGCGACGAAGCGGGGATGGTCGTCGGTCGAGGCGTCGTCCGCCGCGGCGCGCGCAATCTCCGCTCCGATGCGGCTGATCTCTTCAGCCCTGTCTGCAACTCCAAACTCGCCCAGCACGAGTGGCGTTGAGCCGAACGTGTTTGTCTCGATGATGTCCGCGCCTGCATCGAGAAAAGAGCGGTGGATCCCGGTGATGTCATCCGGACGCGTGATATTGAGGAATTCGAGACAGCCCTCGAGCTCGGCGCCGCCATAGTCTTCCGCGGTCAAGCCAAGCGCCTGTATGCGCGTGCCCATTGCGCCGTCCACGACGAGGACGCGTTCAGTCAGTAACTCTCGTAGGCGCGCAAGCCGCGCCTCTCTATTTTCCGTCGTGAAGATCTCCGTCTCCGTTCGCGCCTCGCGGCGACGTCAATGTATCTGCCTCTGGCAGTTGGTTACCGTCTATATTGTAGTATCTTGCGCTACGGATGGGGGCGGGAAACTGCTGTCGAATCAGTGCGCTACTGTACAATTGGAGGACGCAATCGCATCGGCAAGCCATGCAAGCCGCGTCGGCACGGCAAGAGTGCCCGATTCTCAGATTGCCACGGTGGGGCTGTAGCTCAGTTGGGAGAGCGCTTCAATGGCATTGAAGAGGTCAGGGGTTCGACTCCCCTCAGCTCCATTCCGACCCGCTCGAATCCATTCTGGGTGGGATCAGGCCTCAATTCGTTTCCTGCAACGAGCAGTCGGTGCTCTCGCCATTGACTAAAGCCCTAACCATCCTCCTCATTGATCACAATCGTGTATGCCCCAAGGCTGCCGCTTCTACTATCAACTTCAATAAAGTATTCAGAAGAAGACTCTGCCATCCATTTAGCGGTCGAGCCCCTGGTCGAGCTTGAAGAACTGAAGTAAGGCAATGGTCTCGTAATGCCGTCTGCTGAATAAACTGCGACCCGCGAATTCTCCAGTGTCTGATGGGCGACGCTTAACCGGTATTCCTTGCCCTCCTCGGCGACAAATCGGAAGTAGTCAATATCGAACTCGTTGTCCATAGAGCCCTGGATAGTTTCCCCAATCGCGATGTCCGTAGCGTTCTCTGAATCATTGCCGTGATCATCAGGACCGACCACTATTGCCGCAACGGTTATCGTGTACTCGCCTGTATGCCCAAAGAGGCTCTTGACCTCCAGGTGGTATGTCCCGGCCTCCCGAGCCATCCATAGCAGCCCGTGACCGTCACGATCCGCTTGGGTGTATTTGTCCAAGGGCTCCGGCGTGAAGCTGTCAGACGCGTAAAGGTCGAGACTTAGGTAGCGAACCGTCCCGTAGTCTATGTTGACTCTGTAGCCTTGGCCCTCCTCGGCGGTGAACTTGAAGTAGTCCAGGTCGTACTCGTAGTCAAGAGCCCCGCCAACGGTTTCTCCCACTGATAGCCCGGTCGCACTCGTCGCTCCGTCACCATGGTCGTCCAAGGTGTTGGTGATGGGAACGACTCTAAGGGTGTAGGAGCCTAAACTATGGCGATGACGGAACTCCAGCGAAATGTAGTAGTCGCCCTGGGATGGAGCTACCCAGAGTATCCGCTTCGTATCGATTCCTCCTCTGCTAAATGAACTGGCTTCCTGCAACGGTCCGTTGGGGCCATGCAACACGACATCCGGTTCACTGCGTGCAAGGTGTGGAGAGGCGTCTATCCGATAGACCTGCCCTTCGGTGGCAGTAAACTTGAAGTAGTCCCGATCGTTCAACTGGCCTAGCAAGCCCTCTATAGCTTCGTCAAACCCAATTTCGTGAGCGGATGACGAATCGTCACCGTAGTCATCCGCTTCAGGCATGAGAGTGATGAGCAGAGTGTAGGGATCTCCGTCTTCGTTCCCACTTTCAACCCTGAGATAGTACGTGTCCGAGGCCGGCGCTTGCCACACGATTCGAGTCCCCAGCTGATCACTGCTCTGAGAAGCCGTTGTTTCAGGCGTGACCCCGTCGGTTCCAAAAAGCGTGGATTGTGTCCCATATTCAACGTCATGATCTGACACGACTATGTGATAAAGTCTGCCCTCATCAGCTTGAAACCGGAAATAATCTAAGTCGAGCCAGGTATCTACTGTCGCAGTCACTGGTTCTCCTACAAGAATGTCGGTTGCACTGCCAGGCGAGTTTCCGTGGTCATCGGCACCTTCGGGAACCGGCGGCTGGATGTCCACAGACTCTCCGTAGTTCGACAGGGCAACGAATCCGGTCAGCCGAACAGGCTCCGCATCGGGCGTATCGTCTCTTGCCTCGATGGAGATATCCAGCCTCCTTAGCAACTGGTCCTCGATGCCTATCCGGTAGTCCACTACACCATCTATGCCGGGGGCTCGATCGATCACCGGGTAGCTCTTGTCCGGTGCGGCCGGACCTGTCAGATGGTAGACACGTTCGCCGTCAAGCTCCTGCGTCCTTGCAGAGATCTCTCCATTTGAGTCGAACAGGTCGAACTTCAGGAAATCAAACAGTTCAAAGGACAACTCGATATTTTCTCGCTTGTGCCGGGAGGAGCCGCCAAATGAGTCCAGGAGATAGATTTCATCACCGATGGCGATTATTTCCTGTGTCCAGGTCCGGCTAACGATGTCCACTTTGGTATTGCCTACGTCAACACTTCCCGTTCCCTGAACGCTATAGGTCAGCGTCAAGTGTGCGCTGCTAGGTGTCTGAAAAACCCCGACTATCCCCATCGAATAGACTAGCGTGGCCTCCGGCAAATCTGCTTCCAGTGTGAACTCTCCCTCGATGTGTCCGGAGTGGTCGCCCCGTGCGGTGGAAATCGCCGAGTCCAATACGTCTCTAGCCACCACAGCCAGAGGCGTTACCGTCGGGCTAGGCGTCGATGTGTTTGTGGGGATGGAAATGAGCGTAGCTACGGGTTTCGGCGTCGGACGAGGTGTGGCTGCTGGTGTTGGCTCGAGAACTGATGTAGTAGGGTCTGACGATGCTGTGACGCCTATTGGTGTCGGTGAAGGTTGGGCGTTGTTGCATGCCGCAAGTGAGGCCACGAAGAGCAACCAAAGAAGACCAATCCCAACATGCCGGTAACAGCGCTGCACGACTTGGCCGGTGTGCCTGAACCTAGGATTCAAAAGGCCTCCTGTTCAAGCAGCCGGAACCATTGCAGCCACCATAGCACGCGGAAGGCGTCATCAATGTTTGGACACAGGGATAGCCTCCACAATCCGGGAGTGCTTGATTCAAGTGAGCTACCGGGGCTTGAATGGCGGGTTCATACGTGAACCTCCCACCGGAACGTTCGCAGTATCCTCCCCTCAGCTCCACCAAGCACTTCCTTCTAGCCTATTGATCCGACTCCCCACCTCGCCCCAGCAGGAATCCGCGCAATTCTGTGCTGTAGCGTTGATAGGCAAGGCCGGTGCCGAGGAGCAGGACGCCCAGCGTGACGAACGCCGCAACGCGGTAAATCTGCTCCAAGAGGAAAACGTCAAAGACGAAGAGCTTGATGACGGGCACGGCAAGCAGCGCCATGCCGGCCAGTCGAATACGCGACGCATCTCGCAGGAATCCAATCACGATGACACCGATTCCATAGAGCGCCCACAACACGGTCAAGGTCAGATGAACACCGCTCTCCTGGTTTACGTTCGTTAACTCCTCACGAACCGCGAAGAAGTGTATCGCTTCCAAACTCATTGACCACAGTGCCAGTGCCCCAGCCACGGCCGGAAGCCATTGAAGCACTTGCCTCTCACGTTCCGGAATGGATGCGCCCAACCGCCGGAACGCTAGGACTCCCAACGCAAGTGCGACGACAGTGACAACGTTTGTCCCGAAGTGGGTATTGAGGATAAGCAGATAGGTTTCCTCGTCAGGGAACAGTGAGAATGTATCGAACAACACAATCTTGGCTACTGCAATTCCCAGCAGCCCCAAGCCGCCATAGCGCGCCAGCATCAAATCCTTCCACAAACCTGCAGAAAGAAGCGCCAAACCGTACAGCGCCCAGATAACCGTGATGGAAAGCAGGATCGGTTCCGTTCGGCTTATGTCCAGTTGTTCCTCGCGCACCACAAAGAAATGCGTCACTTCCACCATCAGCGCCCAGACCACCAGCGCATTGGTAGATGCAAATAGGATCCTGAAGACCCTGGATTCCTGAATCTCGAACCCGCGAATCGTCTTCCTGAACACATATCCCAAAGCGGCGACGGGCACTATGGCAATGACAAACGACATGAACTTGAGATTCAGGACAGGCATGAATGAATCGACGACGGGCAAGATGACGAATGTGTCAAGCAACACGAGCTTGACGAAGGCGATTCCAACCAGAATCATCCCGCCCAGTCTCGCCAGCCGCATTCCCCGCACCAGTCCAACGAGGATCAACGCGGCGCCATACAGGGCCCAAATGGCAGTTAGTGTGACGAGGAATCCTTCTAGGGCGGCGCGGCGGCCAAGTTCGTCGGCCTCGACTGTGCTCGCAAAGTATAGGTAGGTCTCAAGGGTGAGGCCCCAGACAACAGCCACATGCAAGCCAACGGCGATGGCACTGAACGCTGTCCGTTCGATCTCTGCCAGACCGGAACGAAGTCGCCTGAATGCAAAGAGGATGAACGCAGTGGGCGCAATCACCAATGAGTAGGCAAAGACCTGCGGATTGAGCCCAAGCTGATACGACTCATAGTCTACGAACACGAAGATGGTGTCGATGATGAGTAACTTGGCTAGTGCGATGGCCAGGAGTCCCAGCCCTGCCCATCGCACAGGCCGCAGATCCCTGAGAAGGCCGACGGCAAGCACTCCCGCGCCGTACAGCGCCCACATCGAGGTCAATGTGAGTTGGAGAAGTGAGAATGCGTTCAGGCGTTCAGGCCAATCTCCTATAGGGATTGCACCGAATCCGTAGTAGTGGATAGCCGCAAGGCTCAGAGCAATCAGCGTCAGGGCGCTTGCGACAGTCACAAGTACAGGTCTTGCGTAATGCTCCAGTTCAAGGGTTGATTCGCGAAAGCGCCAATAGAGAGCAGTCGCTACGTACAGCGCCGCAATCACGAAAGCGAAGACGACAAAGCGCTGCCTGACAAAAGCTGCAAAGGTGTCCGATGCCAGTTCCGGCGGGAATGCCAACAGGTGCACACTAGCGAGCGCAAGAACGCCTAGTCCGAACACCCGCATCGGTACGCGGCCCAGCACAAATCCGCTCCACAGAAGGATGGCGCCTTGAGCCGCCCAGGCCGTCGTCAACCAGACGCCCGACAGTCCCAGTGGAACGGCCACTGTCAGGAACACCAGGGAAATCGGCAGCGTAATCATGGCCGTTTGAGGTGGAGCGCCCGGCCGTGTGTAGGCAACCAGCGCGATGAGTCCGTACATCACGGCCATCGCCGCTGCCACAACCCACAGCCAATCGTCGTAGGTCTCGGCCAGAACGATGGTTGTGAGCCCGAAGAACGCTACTGCGTTAATAGCAACCAGCGCCATGTCCAATGAGCCCGGTACCCGGCGCCAGGTGATGTGGAACAACGTCGTCGCGCCAACAAATATCAGGAATATGGCCGTGAGGCCCGACTGGAACAGCAACGGGTCCGTATCCGGGTACTGCGCGTAACCGGCCGCGAATAGGCCGTACGATCCTATCCAGCCTGAGATTACGAACCATCGCCAGTTCCGTACTGCGGCAACACCGAGGATGCCCAGGTCCACGACCGCGATATACGGCAGCACCAACCGGATGTCCGGCAATTCGGGCCCCAACAGAATCGGCGCAATGAATGCGCCGATGATTCCGAGGAATCCAATAACGCGGGAGTCATAGCGGACCGCAAGGATGCCCGCCAGCCCGACGATACCGCCCAAAACGTAGAACGCCGCATCCGGCCGGATCAACTCATACAGGGCATAAGCGGCATAGATGGAAAGATAGAGCGTGGCCGCCCCGCCTGCCGTGACGGCCTGTGACCAGACCGGCGCCCGCCGACTCGTATATTCTCCGAGACCCACGAGCAGGCCGCCTACGCCAAGACCGAGGAGAATGCGGCCTGTATCACCGATCCAGTTGTTATCAAACGAGAGTTTGAGGAAGAAACCTATCCCGACAGCCAGCGCCACCGCTCCGATAATCGCCAGCCAGTTGCGCCCCAGCACGCGCTCCCAGTCGATGGACGGGAAATCAGGCCTGGGCAGCCGAAGTTCTCCCGTCGGTTCAATGTGTCGTGGCCGGCTGGGTATCTCACGAGGCGGGCCCTGAGCATAGGTGACCGGCGATTCGCGTCCGCTATCATTCACTGAGGCCGCAACCGGCTCTTGCGGCTCATCTGATAGGGCTGCGCCAACAGGCTCCTCTGTGGACGGAGCTTCGTCGAGTCGGTCCTCGTCCAATTGTTGTTGTGATGGAGTTTCGGGTGATTCCGATTCCGGTTCGGTGGGGGCGGTGGTTTCGACATCGGCAGAATGTTGTTCTGTCTGTCGTACGCGCTCATCGATCTGGCCTTGAAGCCGGTCAATGCGGCCAACGATGGCCTCAATATCACGGCGAAGCTGCGACAACTGGATATTGTAACGGCGAGAGTCAGTATCGCCGCTGACGGTCAAGCCAATCTGCCTGCCGCATGAACTGCAATAGACGCTGCCCGGCGGATTGGAATTGTTGCACACCGGGCAGACGATTTCGTTCACGTCGCCTCTCCCTAACCATGATCAGTGAGCTAGTCTCAAGCTGACCATCCCCGCTACTATACTCTCTGGTTCTGTACGTAGTCTCAATCCGCCTCCATCCTTCCCATCCCCACGCGGCGCGGCTCACGGATGGTATACTTTCAACGGCATGACGCGGCCCGCATGAGGGGCCGTTCGGCGTCCCCGGGTGGGGCGGACGCGGAAGAGTCCTGAGGGGGTACAGGCATGTCAGAAGGGGTCGTTGACATTCGGCAGATGCCGAAACGTGAACTCACTGAAATACAGAAGCGGCAGGCATCCCTGCTATGGTTCTCAGAAGTCGATTCTGGCGATCTATCGCTTGCCGGCGGCAAGGGAGCCAATCTTGGCGAAATGACGCGCAGGGGCGCTCCGGTTCCGCCCGGGTTCGTTGTCAGCGTCGTCTCCTATCAGAAATTCCTCACGGACAACGGTCTCGATGGCAAGCTCAGCGAGATTCTCGGCGGCGTCGATGTCTATCACTCCTCGAACCTTGTGGAAGTCGCCTCGCAGGCGCAGCAGGCGATTCTCTCCGCCCCCATGCCCACCGATCTCGCCGCCGAAATTAGGGAGGCCTACACCGAACTCGGCGAGGGGCCCGTTGCCGTTCGTTCATCTGCTACGGCGGAGGATCTCCCGGACGCCTCATTTGCGGGGCAGCAGCGCACATATCTGAACGTGGAGGGGATCGAACAGGTCCTGGAAACCGTCAAGGGCTGCTGGGCAAGCCTGTTTGAAGCGCGCGCCATCTTCTATCGCGCGGAGCAGAATTTCAACCAGCTTGGCGTCGGCATCGCCGTGCCCGTGCAGCGCATGGTGCAGTCTGAGATTTCGGGCGTCATGTTCACTGCGGAGCCGAATCGCAGTGACCGCTCGAAGGTCCTTATTGAGGCCGTTTACGGCCTCGGCGAGTCTGTTGTATCCGGCGCAGTGACGCCGGATTCTTATTTGATCCAGAAGGACGGCATGGAGATCCTGGAAAAGCGGCTGGTCCCGCAGAGCAGGATGCTCACGCGCAATCCGGATGCCGTCGGCGCTGACGATCTGAACCACGAGGTGGATGTCCCCGGTGAGATGTCGCGTACATACAAGCTCACGGACAGTCTGATCGCAGAGATCGCCCAGCACGGACTCAACCTTGAGGAGGCATACAACCACCCGCAGGACATCGAGTGGGCTATGGAGGGCAACGCTTTCTATATCACGCAGACACGTCCAATCACCACCCTGAGCAGCGTCGGCGAGTCCGAGGGGCTGGAAGTGGACGAGTCCGCCTATCCCATGCTCTTGCAGGGAACGCCGGCCAGTCCGGGCAGCGCCACCGGAACAGTCGTGGTCTTGCCGAAGATCGATGAGACGTCTCTTGATCAGCTTGAGCGGGTCAAAGAGGGGGATGTCCTTGTTACGGAGATGACCACGCCGGACTATGTCCCCGCCATGAAGCGTGCCGTCGCCATCATCACCAATCACGGCGGCCGCACCGCCCACGCTGCCATCATTTCTCGTGAACTGAGCATCCCGTGCACCGTTGGCACGGGCGAGGCGACAACCACCCTGACCGACGGCCAGATCGTCACAGTCGATGGATCCACAGGCCGCGTCTATGAGGGCGCCGTGCCGGGCGCAGGTCAGGAGATCAGCAAGGACGACGCCGCGGCGAGTCTCCGCACAAAGACGAACGTTTACGTCAATCTGGCGGAGCCGGACCTGGCTGACGTCATCGCGGCGCGCAACGTCGACGGCGTTGGGCTGCTCCGGGCTGAGTTCATCGTCGCGCGTATCGGTGAACACCCTCGCTTGATGATTGAAGAGGGGCGTGGTGAGGAGTACACCCAAAAGGTGGTTGACGGCCTGATGAAGTTCGCCGCCGCCTTTGATCCTCGCCCGGTTATCTATCGCACAACTGACTTCAAAACGAATGAGTACAGGAATCTGCGTGGTGGCGACCGCTACGAGCCGGAAGAGGAAAACCCGATGATCGGGTACCGGGGCGCGGGTCGCTACGTCAAGGAGCCCGATATCTTCGCGCTTGAGATCGAAGCAGTGCGCCGTGTGCGGGCCAAGCACCCCAACCTGCACGTCATGATCCCGTTCGTCCGCACCGTGGATGAGCTGGTTCACACCAAGTCGCTGCTGGAGCAGTACGGCCTGCGGCGCGGCGACAACGGCTTCAAGCTATGGATGATGGCAGAAGTTCCCTCAAACGTGTTCCTGCTGGAGGAGTTCATCAATGTCGGCATTGACGGCGTCTCCATCGGTTCCAACGACCTGACACAGCTCGTCCTCGGCGTCGATCGAGACAGCGCCATCCTGGCCGATGATTTCGATGAGCGGAACGAGGCCGTCATGCGGGCGCTGGAGACCATCGTCACAACGGCGGCGCGGCTGGGCATCACATGCGGCATCTGCGGACAGGCGCCGAGCTTCTTCCCGGATCTGACTGCCAAGCTGGTTGAGTGGGGTATCACCTCTGTGAGCGTCTCGCCGGACGTCATCAACCACACGCGCCGCATCGTCCATGAGGTCGAGACGGCGCAAGCTGCAGACGCGGCCAAGGGCTAATCGTTCAGTCCGCCCTAACCTCAACTCCCCAACGTGCGTTACACTAGATATTCATAATTCTCCGACCTACGGGGGCGCGGGCGATGATTGAGGCACGTGGCCTAACAAAGTTCTACGGCGACTTTCCGGCAATTGAGGACGTTTCCTTTGCCGCTGAGCCGGGCGAGGTGATTGGATTCCTCGGCCCGAACGGCGCAGGGAAGACGACCACAATGCGCATTATCACGGGCTTCACGCCGCCTACCGCCGGCACGGCTGTTGTGGCGGGACATGATGTTCAAGAGGAACCGCTGGAAGCCCGCGCATCTATCGGCTACCTGCCTGAAACCGTGCCGCTCTACACGGATATGACCGTGCGGGAATACCTGCATTACATGGGAGAGCTGCGCGGCATGAACAAGTCCCGCATCCGCTCTCGCGTGGAGGATGTCTTCGGACTCTGCCGCCTTGAGGAATACACGGACTCCCTGGTCAGCAAGCTCTCCAAGGGTTATCGCCAGCGTGTCGGCATCGCACAGGCCATCCTTCATGAGCCGCCCGTGCTCGTGCTTGACGAGCCAACCATCGGAATCGACCCACGGCAAGTCGTCGAGACGCGACAGATCATCCGGGGGTTGGGCGGCGACCACACCGTCATCCTTTCCACCCACATCCTGCCGGAGGTCAGCATGGTCTGTGACCGCGTGCTGATCATCCACGAAGGACGGATTGTGGTCATGGACACGGCAGAGAGGTTGTCCGCTCGACTTGGGGGCGTCTCCCGCGTCGTGATGGACGTGCGCGGCCCGCGCGACCAGATCCAGCAGGCTCTCTCCCAGGTGGACGGAGTTGTTGAAGTACAACTTTCCGACGCGGGCGGGCGCCAACAATTCGTTGTGGAGTGCGCGCCGGGCCGCGATATACGCATAGAGCTTGCCCGCGCCATGGCGGATCGTGGATGGGGCCTCGTAGAACTCCGTGCTATGGGCCTCTCGCTTGAGGAGATTTTCCTGCGGCTTACCACCGAGGACGAGGAGACGGCCGCGTGAACGTGCGAACAATCCGCACTATCTGGCTGCGTGAGCTGCGCTCCTATGCAAATTCACCCAATGCCTGGGTGATTGCCGCCATCTTTCTCGGCCTGACCGGTCTTGCATTCGCGCTGAGCGTGACGGGGCGATACCCGGAGGCCACTATTCGCGGCTTCCTCTTCGGCCCCATCGGTCCGATGGGCGCATTCTTCCTGACAATTCTCATCGCTCCCGCACTCACGATGCGCCTGCTTGCAGAGGAGCAGAAGCTGGGCACGATCGAGCTTCTATTGACCGCGCCCGTCAGGGATATCGAGATCGTCTTGGGCAAGTATCTCGCGGCCCTGACAATACTGACGGGCATGTACAGTCTCACTATCTACTTCCCGTTGCAGCTCTTCTTCTTCGGGAGTCCGGACATCATTCCCCTACTCACGGGGTATATGGTCCTCTTCCTCGTGGGCGCCGTGGCTGTTGCCGTGGGGATGCTGGGGTCTGCGCTCACAGCCAATCAGATTGTCTCCGCTATCTTCTCCCTCGCAATCCTCCTGGTGCTCTGGCTATTCAGTGCAACGGCCGCGTTGGGCGATCCTGACCACGCATGGACGGATATCGTCACGTTTCTTGCAATGAGTGAGCACATCCGCGATATGGCATTCGGTGTGCTCGACACGAGAGATATCATCTATTTCCTTTCCCTGATTGTGTTTTTCCTCTTCTTGACGGTGCGGGCCGTGGAAACCCGCCGCTGGCGGTAACCCCTCAATGCGTGAGCGTTTATCCCTGCGCGGGGAGCGTGTATCCGAAGACATCGGCGTAGCGCTGCTTGTCGTCGGTGCGGTTGCAGTCATCACCGGCGTGCTCCTGTACGCCATCGTCGCTGAACTCAGAGCGTGGGCGCTTGTCCTCGTTGGGGTCGGCGTTCTTGCGCTTCTGATCGGAGCGTTCCTCAGTCGCGAGCAGGTCGTCCGCATCATGTCCACACGGCAGGGGCGCTATGGCGTCAACACGCTCGTGATGATTGTCGCGTTCACCGTGATCCTGGCGCTGGTTAACGTCGTCAGCGCCGCCGCTAACGCCCGCGTCGATTTGACCGCCAACCAGGGCTTCACGCTCGCAACCCAGACGCAAGAGGTGCTGAGGACCCTTGACCAGCCGGTGGAGGCCTTCGGTTTCTTCACCCCTGGAGACGAGGCCGCGGCGACAACGGAACAACTGCTCCGCGAATACGATCTGCAGAGCGGCAATTTCACGTATGAAATCGTTGATCCTGAGACAGACCCGGCCAAGGCCAGCAGGTTCAACATCGATCAGAACGGTGTGGTTGTCTTTGCGTCTCGCGACCGTGTGACACAGACCCGCCAGATTTCCGAGCAGGAATTCACATCAAATCTCCTGCTTGCGACGGGCACACAGCTCAGAACAGTCTGCTTCCTGACAGGACACAACGAGCACAGCATCCTGAGCACAACTGACATCGGAATGAGTCGCGCCAAGGAGGCGATGGAGCGCGAGCTGTACGTGGTACGGGACTTTGGGTTTGCATCCGCCGGGCGGGTGCCGGAAGAGTGCTCCGTCGTCGTCATCGCCGGCCCTGATCGCGACCTCGTTGTGGAAGAGGGGCGTAATGATCGAGACCTGCTGGGGAACTACCTGGCCCAGGGCGGTAACGTCCTGTTTCTCCTCACTGAAGACACGCCCGATTCCTGGTTGGAGTTGCTTTTCTTCGCAGGCATTGCGGCCGGCGGCGGCGTAATTGTCGACCCTGCCAGTTATGCGCAGCCCGACATCACAACGCCCACGATCCGCGGCGATGCCTACCTGCCCGGTCACGCGATAACCGCCCCGATGATTGATCGCTCTCTTGTAACGTTCTTCCCCCTGGTCACACGTGTGGCCCCGCTGCCCGCGGAAGCCCTGCAAGGCTCCCCCTTGACCGTCTATCCCCTGGCATTCACAACGGACCGTAGTTGGCTGGAGCGCGACGAGAGTAGCCTGGTGGAACCGCGGTTCGACGCGGATCAGGACACCCGCGGGCCCCTTTCCATAGCGGCAGCCGTCGAGTTTCCCGCCGACCCCCGTTTCCCGGAGGACACTGCCGGACGCATCGTCGCCATCGGAAACTCCGCATTCGCGACGAACCAATTCATCAACTCCGTCGGCAACCTGGACTTGATGATGAATTCCGTCAACTGGCTAACAGAACAGGAAGGTCTTATCGGGGTGCGCGCACGGCTAAACGTGCCGCGAATCCTGACGCTCACGCAGCGACAGGCAAACTGGATTCTCTACTCATCCGTCGGCGTCTTTCCGGCCTTCATGATCCTGATCGCGGGGTGGACGTGGTGGCGGCGGCGCTGACTCACACCCTCCGGGATAGTGCCGTTGCGGAACGGCGCGTTCAATGAATTTCAGAATTACGCTCGTCCTCGTCGTGGTTGCAGTCCTCCTGGGCGGCTACCTGTGGTTCGGACCGCCTCTCACTGAACCGGAAGAAAACACCAGTCCGACCTCACAGGATTGGTTCTATCTGGTCGATGATTTCTTGATCAATCGCCTCGATGCATCGTATTTCGGCACAGAAGCCACATTCGTTCGAGACAGCGAGCGTGTCTGGTACTACGGCAGTTTTGAGGGCCCGCCGGTTAGCGAAGAGTTTGCGGGCACGCCATTCCTCGCAGGTGGCGCGCGCTCACCTCGCCTCATCATGGAGAACCCGGATGATGAGGCCCTCAGACTCTACGGCCTAGATTCGCCGCAAATTACCTTGCGCCTCTACCTGGAAACCGGGGAGGCGTACACCGTTTCCATCGGTGATCTCACGCCGGACCGCATCACGAACTACGCGCGCATTGACGGCATTGATCGCGTGTATCTCCTGGACCGCACATGGGGTGAGCACATGGCCCGCCTCATCACGGAGCAGGACATCTTTGTCAGCACTCCAACACCAACACCGGATCCGAATGCCACGCCATCTCCATGAAATGGGTAGAGTTCAGCATCGTTGTCACCGGTGAAACGGCGGAGGCCGTCACCGATCTCTTTAGTCAATACAGCCATTCTGGCGGCGTCGCGATACAGGAATTGTCGGAACCGGACGAGATTCGCATCGGCCCGCAGTCCCTCACCCAGAGCCGCCGCGTTCGCATAGCCGCCTTCGCCCCGCTTCCACAGGATGCCGAGGATGGCGCGATTGTGGCGGCCCGCCAGGGACTGCGAGACGGCCTGTCTTACCTGGACATGATCACGTCCGTCGGTGAGCTGCATGAACGGACAATAGCCGACGAGGACTGGGAATCCGCATGGCGTGAGCACTTCCATCCGAACCGGGTCGGCATCCGATCCGTTGTCGTTCCAACGTGGCGCGACTATGACCCTGAACCGGATGACATCGTGATTCGTCTCGATCCCGGCATGGCATTTGGCACCGGCCTGCATCCAACCACCCAGCTTTGCGCCCGGGAACTCGAAAAGCGTGTGCAGCCGGGATTAGCAGTATTGGATGTTGGCTGCGGCTCCGGCATCCTCTCGATCATTGCCGCTCAGCTTGGCGCGAGCCAAGTACGAGGCATCGATATTGACGCCGTTGCCATTACAGCGGCGATGGAGAATGTCACCCACAACACCCTCTCGGACGTCATCGATATCCGTGAAGGAACCCTTCCTCGTACAGGACAAGATCCATTCGACGTTGCTCAACAGGATTGGCCGGAAGCAGTCCGCGCAAACGGCGGCTGGGACATTGTCGTCGCCAACCTGACTGCGGAAGTCCTGGAGGAACTGGCCGCGCCGCTTGCCGTCGCAACGCGCCCGGGCGGGATACTCATCGGCTCCGGCATCATCGCTGAGAAGTTTGATATGGCGGCGTACGCGCTGATGGAGGCCGGCCTGAGACTCATCGATGCTGTGTCCGACGAAAGCGGAGACTGGCGCGCAATCATTCTCATGCGACCCACCGGCACGGAGACCGGGTAGATGGCATCCATCCGAGCGGTCCTGCTGGACCTGGACGACACTCTCTGTGATTCAGAGGGCCTGACACCCATCCGTCTGGAAGCTGTCCATGAGGCGCTTGCGGATTCCGTTGACCCGGCTCTATTGACGGAGGTCATGCAGGAGGCGCTGAACTGGGACTCGGTCGGCGTCCCGGGCCGATTCCTGAATAGGATGTCGCGGATGGCGGAACGGCTTGGTCTGGACGACGACGCGACCCAATTCATGCGAGGCGTTTACAACAAGGTTCTGATGGACCATCTGAGCCTGTATGACGGCGTAGAGGAAACACTGTCCTGGCTCGGAGCGCGGTTCAAGCTCGGGCTAATCACAAACGGGCCGACGGATCTGCAACGCGGCAAGATCGACGTGCTGGAGCTGGAGAATCATTTCGGCTGCATAGCTATCGGCGGAGAGGTGGGCGCACACAAACCGGACCCAAAGATCTTCCAACATTGTCTAGACGGGCTTGGGGTTGAGCCAGCCGAGTGCATCTACGTTGGCGACCGCACGGAGGCGGATGTTGTCGGCGCCCGTAACATGGGAATAATCGCCATCCGCATCAGAAAGTCGTACCCTTTCCCGATGGACGATGAACCGGCGCCGGACTTCTTCCTGGACAGCGTGAATGAGCTGCCTGCCTTGATGCTCAGGGAGGGCTGGTCAGCGGCGGAAAACAGCTAAAGCCCCCATTCCCTTGTAGAAGGGAGTACAGTGAGGGCATGGCTGCATCGCCCGCTCCTTGAGGAAACGGGTAGGAGCTTGCACCGTACGTGATTCGGGGGTAAGGGGAAGCACAATGAGCACACCCCGGGACAACCAGGACAGTGAAGCGGAACATCAGGGTGATGGCCTCCGCGACGAGATTGAGGAGATTCTGCGTGAGCAGGGCGAAAAGCCCGTCATGCCCCGACCACCGAGAGCGCGTGACGGCGGCCCCATCAACAGCATGGCCGGAATGTTCCGCAACTTGGGAGGCGAAAACGGCGAGAGGTTTCGACCTGCGGCCGGCTCATTTATGAAGGCCGCCATGTTGCTGTTCTTGATGCGTCTGGCCGTCGGGCTGGCCTTCGCCTTCATTGCCGTACGCATTCTTGGGCCTCGAGCCATCCTGCTTTTCATCGTCATCGCCATGGCGATTCTCGCCGTCATCGTCCTCCGGTACATGATTGCTCGCAGGCGTTACAGTCGATAACGAACCCTTTTGATGGCACAATGAAGGCAACCTGACATCGGTGGCCTGAGCGCCGCCGAGTGGAGGATGCCAATGCCGCGAGGACACGAGCCGGGTACACTTCTCTGGGCCGTCGGTTGGGACGTGGTCCTGGGTGATATTCCTGAAGAGGCTGATCCGGTCAGCGTCGCCACGCGAGCCGCGGACGCGCTGGAGGCGCGCGCGCCCCAGAACTCTTACGTTGCTCGCACAGTCTATGCCATGGGAGCGGCGTTCGCGCTGCCCTACGCCGCCTGGCTTGGTTCAAAGTGGGTCCTCGGCGCTGCCGGCCTCATCCACCGCGCCGTCTACCGTGAGGCCGCCACGGCGTTGCTCAAGGGAGCTATCTCTATCCGGGGCGGACTGAATGCCCTGCGAGACCTTGAAAATCAGAACGGGCAGGAGGGTGAAGAGGCCCTCTCAGACGATGTCACCCGGCTGATGCGTGAAGCGGGCATGAGCGAGTCCGTGACGGGGACAGCGCAGGAAGTCTCTCCGGAGGCGCTTCAACAGCGCCGCTCTCACGCCCTGCGCAAGCTGAGCAACGATTTCCGTGACGGTGTCGTGGGCCCTCTCCTCTATTTTGCGATTTTCGGCATCCCGGGCGCGGTGGCCTATCGGGTGGTCAAGACGCTCGCAGCGCGATGGCGCAGGCACGGCAACGACCCGCTTGCGGTGGCGGCCAGGCGTGTCGACAGCGCGGCGTCTATCGCGCCGTCCGTGGCGTCCAGCCTGTTTCTCTCCGCCGGCGCGCAGTTGACGTCACAGCGCGGGCAGGATGCATGGGAAACGAGCCGTTTAGAAGCCAGTGCGCGCGGCAATGTACTGGAAGGCGGCTGGGCTGAGGCGGCGATGGCGGGCGGACTGGGCGTCAAGCTGGATGCCGAGCCGGAGGTTACCGGCTGGGAGGCTGCGACGAACCTCGAAGGGCGCAACATTGAGAATGAGGACATAGAACAGGCCCGCCAACTCTTCTGGATCGCCACCGCATGGGCCGTCGCCGCAACCCTGGCCGCAATCATCCTGCGCGGGTCTTTGTCACGCAGACGGTAAGCCCGGAGCACCCCCCTACCGCAGCACGCCCTGCTCTTCTAACTCAGCGCGCCGCTCTGCGGATAGAGCCAGAACCTCGTTGAAGATGTAGTCGTTTTGTTGGCCTTTGGTCGGACACGGTTGCCCAGCGTTGCCGGGCGTGTCCGACAGGTTCGCGTCGATGCCCTGGTGCTCCATCACCCCAGCGTCCGCGTGTTCAGCCGGTACGATAGCCGCCGGACGGCTCCGCAGATGCGGATCAACGTACAGGGTCTCGCCGTTGGCGACGTATGTGGCCGGAACGCCTGCCTGCTGCAGGATTCTCATCACGACACGCGGCGTGTACTGCCTTGTCCAATCGCTGATATTCGCGTCGAGTTCTTCCTTGTTGGCGATGCGCGCCTGCGTGGTGGCGAATCGCTCATCGCCGGCCCACCCCGGGCTGCCCATCGCTCCCACAAACGCCTGCCACTGTTCCTCCGTGCGAACCTCGATAGCGCACCACTCATCGAAGCCGATGCACCGGTAAACGCCATGCGGCGCATAAAACTCACTGTGGTTGCCTGCGGGCGGCGGGTTGTGACCGTTGATCATGTAGTCCATATAGGCGACGGTCAGCAGGTGCGCCCCGCCCTCCACCTGCGCAAGCTCGATGTACTGGCCTTCGCCGGTGCGATCGCGGTATTCCAGCGCGGCCGCCACGGAGAGAGCGCCAAAGATGCCGGCGATGTAGTCCGGGAACGGCATCTTGATCCGCGTATCCATCGGCGCGTCAGGATGCCCCCACAGGTTCGTGATTCCGGAGACACCCATGATCTGCTGGCCATAGCAGAAATAGGTGCTCAGCGGGCCTGTGTTGCCCATGCCGGGCATCGCCAGCATGATGATGTCCGGCTTGACCTTGATCAGTTCGTCATAGCCCACGTTCTGGCGATCCATAACGGTGGGGCGGAAATTCTCGATGACCGCGTCGCTCGTAGCCGCCAGCTCCCGGATGAGCTGCTGACCCTCGGGAGTCCGCATATCGATTGTCGCGCTGATCTTGGCGCGATTCAGGTCCTGGAACGTGGTCTGCCCGGGCGTGCGGTTGTCGTCGAGGTCCTCCGACTCAATCTTGATGACCTCAGCGCCAAAGAAGCCCAGAAACATGGTTGAGAGCGGCCCCGCGAACGCCCGTGTGAAGTCCACCACACGGATGCCATCCAGAGGCTTGACTCCGCTCGGGGCGACTGCGCCATTTGAAGTAGCACCGGCCGGCGCAGGCTCTCGTTCCAACTCCGCCAGCACTGCGTCGGTGTGTTCACCCAGCAGCGGCGCAGTCCGGCTCGGCTGCCACGGCGTCTTGCTGAATTTGAGCGGCGGGCCGGCCGTCTTGTACGGCCCGATGACCGGATGCTCCATCTCGACAAAGAATTCGCGCTCTTTCGCATGAGCACTGTCGGCGAACTCGGCAGGAGTCAGGACTGGCACAATCGGCATCCCAATGGCCTGGCCGCGCTCAGAGACATCGTCGCGGTCGACGGTCTCCATGAATTCCTGGACGAACTGGTCGATGACCTCGCGATTCTCCTGTCGAACCTCCCGCTCCCACCACATCTCGTCCGAAAGGACGGGGTGGTTGCCCATGAGTTCCGTGGCCATGCGTCCGAAGTGGTGCCGCATGTAGATGGACAGATTCACGTAACCATCGTCGCGTGTGTGATACGTGTTGACCGCGCCGAACGCGGAATGATGCCCCTCGCGGCGCGTGATCTGGTTGATGTAGGAATAGCGCGAGATATAGCTGTGTTGCGCCCAGAGGCTCGCCTCCTGCTGCGACACGTCCACGTGCTGCCCGTGCCCGATGACACGGCGCGCGCGAATCGCCAACACAGCCCCGTATGCCGCATGCATGCACGCCAACTGGGAGACCATCTCGAATGGAGCCATGACGGGCGGGCGGGTGTCATCGCCGTTCGCGAACATCATCCCGGCGCTCGCCTGCGCAATCAGATCGCCGCCCTCGAACGTCGCGTGCGGGCCTGTCTGCCCAAACGGTGTGATGGACACATAGACGAGATTCGGATTGGCCACCTTGAGGTCCTGATAACCCAAGCCAACAGACGCCATATAGCCCGGCTTAAAATCCTCAACAAGGATGTCTGCCCGCGCGGCGAGTTTCGAGATGGCCTCGCGATCCGACTCATCGTTGATATTGAGCGTGACGCCGCGCTTGGAGCGGTTGGCATGGATAAAGCGCAGGCTCCGCTCCAGATGCTCAATATTTCCCGCGAACGGAGGCAGCATTCGAGCCGGATCGCCGTCCGGCGGCTCCACCTTGATAACGTCCGCGCCCATATCTCCCAGCGCCCGCGCGCAATGCTGCGCCAGATACGAAGTCAGATCCAAAACCCGCAACCCCACAAGCGGCCCGGGATGGCTATGTTCGTTTGCAGAAGTCATTCTTTCCCTTCATCCAGAGTGTCAGAAAGAGAGACACTGTAGTTGGATTCCCACCACGCAACGTCGACCTCGTTTCGAGTCACTTCTCTAACACCGAGATGCAGAGACTCGAGTCTGTCTATCAGACCATCTCCATCAATCAGATCAATGAAGACTTTGCCTTCACTAGTTGCCTCACGTTTCGCGTCTTGAGTAAATGTGCCTGTTGTCATCAGGAGGCCGCGCTGTGCCTGCATCCCCAATGAACCACGAAACTCTCGAACAATGGGGGAGCCAACACTGCCGTCATATCTCTTGCTCTGGAACGACACTGGCATGCTAATGAGTCCTTGAAGCTGCAGGATCCCCTTCCCGTCAATCCCACCATCGCCGCTTCTGCCTGTAATATTCACTTCTACGAATCCAGAGGCGCGGAGTATGACCCCGCACAAGCGCTCAAATGCACTCGGGGACATGCTCTTCAAAATCTGAGCCAGTTCACCTCTCCAGCTATCATCTCTGTTAGAAGTCATATCCTCGGAATCATCGTCAGGCGTATCTGGAATTGTGATACTTGAGTTGCTTTCGGTCCTGCTCCCAACTTTGCGTACAGCCTCACGACGAATGGTTCTGGAATCAACACTAACGGTACCCTCGCCCAAAGCCGTAACAGCCCAAATACCTGTGCCCGTCTGCTCGACGTACCCTGAGTGTTTGAGTTCGTTACGCGCCCAGATAATACGTTTCCATAGACGGGATTGACCTGCAGGAGTCCTCTGGTCAACTACTCTGTCAGGTAAGTCCAACTCGTCGATAATGTGGTCGAGGAGTTCGTCATTGGTAGCGCTACCCCCACCAGACTTGAGCGCATTCAAGACGGGACGATACAGCTGGTCTTTTGTTGGCATAGAGCCGTTGGTCATGGCGGTTAAACCCCTGACGTAGATAAAGTGGGGCTCGCCGTGATTGGCGAGCCCCACAGAGTTTCCGTTCTCTTGCCTCTATGGCGCGCGGTTGGGCCGGGCCATTTGCTCCTGCGCGACCTTGTCTTCCTCGATGAACCGGTCGTTCATGTACTGGAAGCCGGCGCGCATTCCCTGCTCCGCCGTTATACGGTTCACGTCCTGCAGACCGCGCGGCAGATCCTCGGGCGACGACGCATAGGAGACGGACGTATACATCGACGCGAACTCCATCGCCTCGAACAGCCCCTGCCGGTCGTAGTAGTAATTGATGGCCTTCTTGTTCAGCTTCGTTGAAGCGGGCGGCAACTTGGAGATTGTGTTGGCCAGCTGCCAAACATGTTCATCCAGGTCGTCCGTCGGAACCACGTCGCTCACCAGCCCGTGCCGCAGCGCGTCGTCCGCCGTGATCATGGAGCCTGTGAACGCCATCAGCTTGGCCTTCTTCATGCCGACCAACTCCGGCCACACCATGGGCATCATCATGCTGGCATAGCGCACTGGCGGATAGCCGAACAGCGCGTTGTCCGCCGCGATCGTGATGTCGCAGTGGCAGGCGAGCTGTCCGCCGCCCGCCAGTGTGAACGAATGCACCTGCGCGATGACGGGCTTCGGGTTATTCCATATTGCTCGGCGATACATATTCGCCGGGCCGTCCTCCAGGACTGAATCAAGCGCCGGGCGGGCGCCGCCGCGCCCCGTCGTCTGCACGTTCATGTCATAGCCTGCGGAGAAGCCGCGTCCCGCGCCCTTGATGACGATGCAGCGAACGTCGTCGTCGGTCGCGCCCTCGTTCAGCGCCTGCTCAAGCTCCGCGAGTAGGGGTCGGCTCAGCGCGTTCAGGCGTTCCGGCCTGTTCAGCGTGATATACGCGACCTTGCCCTCCGCCGCGTCCTTCGTCTCGTAGATGATGTTCTCGTAATCAGCCATCGTTCTCCCTCCCCGGATTCCCTTTGCGCGACTGCAATGTCGCATCCTTGTCGTCACTAGCTTGCAAATAGCAGTGGCAGACAACGCGAGTGTGGACGCGACGCGGCTAACGTGTCAAGCAACGCGCCCCTATACTCGTATGTAAGACACTATGCTCTTCCTTCTTATCGATCTCATCCGACAGGACCCCGGCGCAGCCCTGCGTGTTGCGCCGTTCATCATGACCGCGCTCGGCGCGGGGCTGCTCATCGCCCTAAGCGTTCACGAGTTCGGACATGCCTGGGTTGCCAGCCGACTCGGAGACCAGACGGCGCGTGAGATGGGGCGTGTCACGCTCAACCCATTCAAGCACCTTGATCCGGCGGGGACGTTCGTGTTTTTTGTTGTTGGCTTTGGATGGGGCAAGCCGGTGCCCGTCAACTCGGCCATGTTGCGCGGGGGGCGACGTTCGGTTGCATACGTGAGTTTCGCGGGGCCGGCATCCAACTTCATTACCGCCGCCGCATTCGGCCTCTTTATGCGCCTTTACGGTGTGGACCCTATGACAAGCGGGTTCTTTTTGCTTGACCTGAGTGTGTCGGCGTGGTTGAGTACCGCGCTCTCTTTCGTCGTCCTCTACAACCTCTTGCTGGGCATTTTCAACCTGATTCCGCTTGCCCCGCTTGACGGCTCCCAGGTCGCGTTCGGCATCGCGCCGCGGGAAATCGCGAGGCAGATGCTCAGATTCCAGCCATATGCCCCCACGGTCCTCTTTGGAATAATTGGCATTGACCTTATCCTGAATGTAGGCATCCTGCGCAGCGTCCTCATCCCGCCCGTCCAAATCATTGGGCGGCTGCTGATAGGACAGGACCTGCTGTAGGAGCGCGACCCGCGAGAGGAGCGGCCATGACGACGGAACGGCATCGAATAGCCATCATCGGGCTTGGGCAGATTGGCGCGTCCATCGGCATGGACATGCGCGGATCGTTCAAGGGCGTGGACATCATCGGCCACGACAAGGACCCGGAGACCGCCGGTCTGGCGCGCAGACGCGGCGCGGTGGATGAGGTCGCCTACACCCTCCCCGGCGCAGTTGAGGACGCCTCCATCGTCGTCGTCGCCGTGCCCGTCACCGCCGTCCGCGAGGTATTCACCGTCATCAGCCCCAACCTCTCCGACGGCGCAATCGTCACAGACACGGCGTCCACCAAGATGACCGTGCTCCAGTGGGCGGAAGAAATCCTGCCCACGACTGTCGATTTCGTTGGCGGCCACCCCATGGCCGGCGTTGAGACACCCGGAGTTGAGGGCGCGCAGTCCGGCATGTTCCAGGGCGCGACGTGGGCCGTCATCCCGCTCCCGCGCTCTAAGCCCAAGTCCATCGACACCATCGTCAACCTAATCAAGACACTCGGCGGCGAGCCGTATTTTGCCGACTCCGTTGAGCATGACAGCCTCGTCGCCGCCATCAGTCACCTGCCCATTGCGCTATCAATCAACCTCATGCGCACGGCCGTCTCCTCACCGAGTTGGCGCGAGATGGCGCGCATGGCCGCAGGCAGCTTCCGCGATGTCTCACGTCTCGCATCCGGCTCCGTTGAGATGCACCACTCCATATTTGCTACCAACAAGGACTTCATCCTTCACTGGATCGATACCTATGCAGACCAACTGCAGGAGATGCGGAAACTTGTGGACGAGGGTGGTGACGCCTTGCAAGAGGCCCTCCAGGAGGCGTACAACGCCCGCGACGCCTGGCTCCGTGGGCGCGTCGGTGAGACGGAGCAGGATCGGCTCTACGACGAAGTGCCGACGGCAAGCGAGAGCGCCATCGGCGTGTTTGGCGGCGAACGGCTTGCCCGCATTGCCGGTCGCTTCCGCCGAGGCCGCCGCTAGAAAGGACACGCGACCATGGACACCGTTCGGCTTACTGCTCCGTCGCGTCTCGAACTCGATATCGAGTCACCCGGCGACAAGTCCATCGGCCACCGTTCCCTCATCCTGAACGCCGCCGCCACGGGAGAGGCCACCGTGACGCGATTCCCTCGCGGCGCAGACACCCTCGCCTCCCTGGCAATTGTCCGCGCGCTTGGCGTACGCGTTACGGAGCTCGAGCGGTCAGCAGACGGGCACTCGTCCACCTTCCGCGTCCGTTCCAATGGCGTGCAGGGCCTCACAGAGCCTGATCGCATCCTCAACGCCCGCAACAGCGGCACGACGATGCGGCTGATGCTCGGCCTCCTCGCCGGCGCTCCCCTCACTGCCGTCATGAACGGAGACAGCTCCTTGCGCGGCAGACCCATGGGGCGTGTCGTTGAGCCGTTGAGGATGATGGGCGCGCACATTTGGGGGCGCAACAATGGCGCGCTTGCCCCACTAACTGTGAAGGGCTCCAAACTCTCCGGCTTCACCTATGAGATGCCCGTCGCCAGCGCACAGCTCAAATCGTGCCTGCTTATCGCCGGCCTCTCCGCCTCGGGCAAGACGACAGTGATAGAACCTGCTCCGTCCCGCGACCACACAGAGCGCATGGTGTCCGCCATGGGCGCGCATATACACAGCGACGGCAACACGATCGAGATTGAACAATCTGAAATGACCGCCACCGATGTCATCGTGCCCGGTGACATCAGTTCCGCCGCGCCATGGCTTGTGGCAGGCCTCGTTCATCCGAATGCCCGAATCACCATCCGCGCCGTCGGCATCAACCCCACCCGCACCGGCATCCTGGATGTCCTCCGGGAGATGGGCGCGAATATGACTATCTCCAATGAGCAGGAGGTTGGCGGCGAGCCCATCGCCGACATCACGGTCGAATCAAGCGACCTGCGCCCCGTTGAGGTGGGCGGAGCGATCATTCCGCGCCTGATTGATGAACTCCCCGTGCTCACTGTTGCAGCCGCGCACGCCGGCGGTGTCAGCCGTTTTCGGGACGCTGCGGAACTTCGCGTCAAGGAGACGGATCGCATCGCGGCCACGTCCGGAGAGCTCGGGAAAATGGGCGCGCGGGTTGAGGAAATGCCCGACGGAATGGTAATCTACGGCGGTCAACGACTCGGGGGGGCGGTCGTTCGCAGCCACGGGGATCATCGGCTCGCAATGACGACAGCAGTCGCAGCGATGGCGGCCCATGGGGAAACGGTCATCGAGGGGGCAGACGCGGTGGACGTGTCCTATCCCGCATTCTTTGAGCAGTTGGGTACTGCCGTTTCGTAATCCCGCTCCTCACGAGTTGACAGGAGACTTTGGGTTTCCTATGCGGGGACGGTGGGTAAGACTTAAAATCTCTTCTCCCTGAGGGAGAGGGTTAAGGTGAGGGGGTGACCAGTGTTAGGTCCGGAGGTACTCCATATTGGCTTTGGCAACCACGTCATCATGAACCGTGTCATCGCAATAGTCTCTCCGGGCTCTGCGCCCACTCGCCGACTCATCCAGGAATCCCGAAGCCGTAACGCCGTTATCGACATGACAAACGGACGACGCACCAAGGCCGTGCTCATCACGGACAGTGGCCACGTCGTGCTGGCGCCCATAAACCCGGAGACGGTTGCCGGGCGCGTCTCTAACACCAAGGGCGGCAATCAGAACGGCTCGTACGAGGAGTAGCAGGGGCCACAGGCTTCGTCTCCCATGATCGTCGTCCGGTCGGGCCCGTCCGCATCCGGCAAGGACGCCGTTGCCGACCGCATCCTGAGCGAACACGCCGACCGCATTTCGCCTGCGATCACCGCAACCACCCGCCCGCCACGCCCCGGTGAGGAAGACGGAGTTCACTATCACTTCCTGACGCCCGAGACATTTGCGGAACTGGAAGAGTCAGGCCGGCTGTTGGAATCCGCGACCGTGTATGGCTTTCGATACGGTGTTCCTCGTGAATCCGTCCGCGCTGCATTGGAAAAGACGCCGATCGCCCTGGTCAAGACGGACGTTCAGGGCGCGGCCTCCATCAAGGCCCTGATTCCGCAAGCGTTGCTGCTCTTCATCACAGTCCCCGATTTCCCCACCCTCGAACGCAGAATGCAGTCTCGCGGCGGCATGGATCAAGAGACGATGGAACGGCGGCTCCAGGAGGCGCGCAGTGAGATTGAGCGCCAAGATGAATTCGACTACGTCGTCATAAACGAGGACGGCCGCCTGGACGAGGCTGTCAACGAAACCTGGCAAATCATCAAGCGGGAAGCCGCCCGCCCCGAAAGGCGGCCTGAGGGCCTTTAGAGAGCACCGGCAGCGTTAGCCAACGCTTCTTACAGCAGTCTCCGCCTACTCGTCATCAAAGTCATCATCATCATCGCCGTCGTCGGGAGGCGGCGCAGTTGTTCCGCCCTGTGACTGTGGCAGGCGTGCCGACGCGCGGCTCCTTCGGCGGCGCGGCTGTGACGGTACGGCCATGACGGCCTCTCGGACATCGGCAAGCTTTGCCGCCTGCCGCGCGTCCTTCACATCCAGGACAACTCCGCCAAATCCCATGTCACGAAGCTGCTCCATCTCGCCCGCTCCCCATGACAGGGACGCACGTGCCAGAAGGTGGCCGGTTAGGCGGCTTGCGGCGGCGGCATACTCGATGGCTTGCTCAACGGTCAGGCTCTCGCCCGGGTCCACCTCGATCAGGCTGCCCTCGAACGGCAGACGCTCTATGGCCCGTAGCCGACGCTCATCAGTCTCTGCTGGCACGATGCCGAAATAATCAATTGATTCGTCGTTCAGCAGACCCACGGGCGTTTCCCCGAGCGACACAAAGAGAAAATCGCACCCGGCCTCACGCAGCTTGGCGAGATCGGAATCTGACAGCCCGTCGACCGTCGCGCCCCACTGTACGTCTCCGGTTTTGGGTGGCGACTTCACTGCGCTCGCACCGTCCACTAGGATGAACTCCGCGCCAGCATCAACAGCGGCTTTGACGGATTTCCCTGTCGGCTTTGTGAATGACGCGATGATGGTAAGGGCGGGGATAACGTCGCGGGAACCGGCGCTGAATCCCAATGGCCGCGCGGGGCCGGACGCAGCGCGTTCGAGTCGATCTCTTAACTTGCTCACCTTTGGATTATAGCCTCCCTATCTGGCATTTCACTTACGATGGCTACTACGTCAGCTGGCCGCGGGCCTTCAACTCCGAGGGAAGAAGCGCGGCATAGATGGCATCGTGGGCGGGAGTGGGAACATGATGCCGCTGCCCGAGGCGGGGAATGACACCTACTTGCGCCTCCAATTCCGACGGTCTGCCGGACGCGATGTCGCGCTGCATGGACGCGGTTCCCTCCGCCGGGGCAAGGTCTGCCAGTTTCATGGCTCCTTCAACAACGTTGGACGCTAATGCGATCCCTTCTGCGGCTGCGACGGCAGCTATCTCCTCCATGCACGCTTCCAACAGTTCCCGCGAACGTGGAACTGATCGAAAGACGCCAATCGGCACGCGCGTCACCGCGCCCACCCCTCCCAACGGCCCGACAAACATCAACTTTTCCCACAGCGCCGCGCGAATATCGGCGCGCGCCGTTGCGAATATCCCGGCATCGGAGAGCGCAGCGCGGATCTCCTCCACGGTCTCGGACGCACTGCCGTCCAATTCCCCAATGGTGATGGTCGGCGGCACGCCTGTATGGCGCACAACCCCAGGCTCGACGATGTCCGTGAAGATGCGGCATGTTCCGCCAATGACATGGCTGCCGGACACCTCGGCGGCGAGCTGATCAGGCGCTTCCACGCCGTTCTGGAGCGGAATGACTGTCGTCTTGTCCCCTACCATCGGCCTGATCGCGACACCCGCCTCTGGCACCATCCACGTCTTGACGGTCACGAATATCGCGTCAACCTGCCCTACGTCCTCCGGGTTGCTGGTGGCCGTAAATGCGTCCGATGGCAGGTCTGCATCACCTTCAGGGCTCTCGATACGGAGTCCTCGAGTCTGCAGGGCGTCAAGATGCGGGCCACGGGCAATCAGTGAAACATCATGCTTGCCGGTCTCGATGAGTCGCCCGCCGAAGTACGCGCCAACCGCCCCCGCGCCAAAGACGGCAATCCTCACCGCGTGTCCTTACGCCGTGCCGAATTGGCGGTCGCCTGCATCACCCAAACCGGGCACGATGAAGCCGTGCTCGTTCAAACGCTCATCGAGCCCCGCGATGTGGATACGCACGTCAGGATGATCCCGCTGCAGCCTCTCAACACCCTCGGGCGCAGCGATGAGGCCAATGTACCGGATACGTTGTACGCCCCACTCCTTGAGCAGGTCGCATGCAGCCGACGCAGATCCGCCCGTCGCCAACATCGGATCCATCAGCAGACACGCTTGCACGTCCGGTTCAACGGGTTTGTTGGCGTAGTATTGCATCGGCTCCAGCGTGCGCTCATCACGACGGAGACCGATGTGCCAGACGACGGCATCCGGCATCATCTCCCAGAGGCCCTCCACCATCCCGAGGCCGGCCCTGAGAACCGGTACAAGACCGATCGAGCCGCGCAAGCGTTGGCCGGGCGCCTCTGCGAGCGGAGTTGAAACACTCATAGGTTCAGTTGCAAGGTCCGCAGTCGCCTCATAAGCGAGCAACAGTGTGATTTCCTTCACTAGTTCTCTGAACCGACGTGCAGGCGTCGATTCATCGCGCAAACTCGACAGTTTATCCCGCACAATGGGATGCGTGGACACATGCACGCTTGCCTTGGCAGCAGTTTGGCTCATAGAGATAGTGTAGCGCCTGACTTACCCGCAAGCACCAATCTCGCGTGCGCCATCCTGCTAAACTCAGATAGAGGAGTGTGACTACTGAGGATGACTTCCGGCCTGTCTGTTGACCTTCCAAGCGGCAAGAAAGGCCGTGTGCTATCCGGCGCGCGGCCGACCGGTCGTTTGCATTTGGGAAACTACTTCGGCGCGCTGAAAAACTGGGTGTCGCTGCAAGACGATTACGACTGCTTCTACTTCGTGGCGGACGTCCACGCCCTCACGACGGTCGAAGACACGGTAGGCCTCAAGCAGAACACCCGAGAAATGGTACTGGATTGGCTTGCGGCTGGACTTGATCCCGATCGCAGTACTCTGTTCATCCAGTCGCGCGTCCCGGAGGTGCTGGAGCTTCACGCGTACCTGAGCATGGTGACGCCGATGGGCTCACTGCAGCGCGTTCCCAGCTTCAAGGAGCAGTTCCGGGCGCGGGCAGACAGCATGAATTACGGCCTCGTCGGCTATCCCGTCCTCCAGACGGCGGACATCATCATCTACCTGGCAAACAAGGTTCCTGTGGGCGTGGATCAGGTTCCGCACGTGGAACTCTCGCGCGAGATTGTGCGGCGGTTTAACGGGCAATTTGGCGAAGTCTTTCCGGAACCGGATGCCCTCCTCTCGGAAACACCGAGCATCAAAGGGACGGACGGCGACCAGAAGATGTCCAAGAGCCTGGACAACCACATCGAGTTGGCCGCAACACCGGAAGAGACGGCGCAACGTGTCATGTCCATGGTGACTGATCCGCAGCGCGCTCGACGAACCGACCCTGGCCGCCCTTGGGTCTGCAACGTCTATGCGCTCCACCAGATATTTTCCAACGAAGACTATACAAAGACGGTGTATGACCAATGCACGACGGCGGCCATTGGCTGTGTGGACGACAAGCGCGCGCTTGCAGACGCGATAAACGAGAATCTCGAATCGTTTCGGGAACGGCGAGCCGAGCTCGCGACACAACCCAATCTCGTCGAAGATGTACTTGTGACGGGCACGGAACGGGCGCGGGCTGTTGCCATCCAGACAATGGAAGAGGTGCGAGATCGTATCGGTTTCTTTTAGAGACCATTCATACAGGGCCGCATAGTGACCACATCTCCTGATGGGCTTCCTCTCGCTGCTACCGGGCGTACAGCGCAATCCGTCGTACTGGAGGCGGCGCACTACGCCGGCAAGATCCATCTCCAATATTTCCGCGGTGACCATCTCGGCACCCGGGAAAAGCGGCACGCGGATGTCGTGACGGACGTCGACATCTCCATTGAGCGAGAGCTAAGGCAACTGCTGATGAGAGAGTTCCCATCCGCAGGGTTTCTTGGCGAGGAGACCGGGGAATCTGAAGGCGACTCTGAATACACGTGGACGGTGGATCCAATCGACGGCACAACGAATTTCGTTCGCGGTATCCCGCATTTCGCGACGACCATCGCTCTACTGAAGAACGACGCGCCAGTGCTTGGTATTACGTATGACGCGATACGCAAAGACACGTTTTTCGCAGCCGCAGGACGGGGTCTCACACTGAATGGTGTGCCGATGAAGCCCAATTACGCCACGAGTATCGAGGAGGCGAATCTCGGATTCGATATTGGGCCGGAGGAGGATCTAAACGTCCGCGCGTTCGACATTATCAGGTCACTCCTGCCGATGTACCGAGCCCGTCTCCTAGGTTCAGGAGCGCTCGGCTTCGCCTATGCGGCAGCCGGAATAATCGATCTGTATTTCCACTTGGCGCTTAAGCCGTGGGACGTGGCGGCAGGTTTACTGTTCATCCAGGAGACGGACGCGGACGCCGTGTCAATCGACTTTGACGGCGCTCCGGCCACACCGTGGAGCGGCAGCTACCTCGTCGGCGCACGAAATCTACTGGAGCGCGTGCGCACTGCGTGAGGATTAGCCAAGTCAGATTTCTCGTCGAAGTATTTGCAAAAAGCAGGGCGGGCGGCTCAGATGAGCCGCCCGCCTCTTTGTTCCTGGTGGAACCGGCGATGTATCTACAGTTTTTGCCTAGATGTCCATCGCCTGTGCGACGCGCTCGCGGTGGTAGTCGCCATCACCGAAGGAGACCTCCCACGCCTTGAGGCGGCGTGTAAACAGCTGCAGGTCGTGCTCCTGTGTGAAGCCAATGGCTCCGTGGCACTGGTGCGCCGTGGCCGCCACGCGCTGCGCAGAATCACTGACCCACGCCTTCGCAGAGGAGACCTCGAGGTCGGAGGGCAGGCCCTCACCCAACCGCCAGATTGCCTGGTACGTGATGAAGCGGGAGCCATCAACGTCCGTCGCCATGTTTGCGCAGTAGTGCTGGATAGCCTGGAACGAGCCGATCGGCCGACCAAACTGCACGCGGTTCTTCACGTACTCAACGGTCATGTCCAGGACCTCTTGTAGCGCGCCGACCATCTGCGTGCAACGAAGCGCCGCTCCCTTCTGGAGCAGCAGCCGCAGGACGGACCAGCCGTTGCCGGCATCGCCGAGCACGTTGCCACCGGGGACGGAGACGTTGTTGAACGTCACTTCGCACTGGTTGTCCGTGGCGATGGTCTTGAGCTTATCGACGGAAACACCGTCGCTCTGAGCGTCCACCAACAGCAGTGTGATGCCATCTTCGCCGGAGCCGCCAGTGCGGGCAGCGACCAGCAGGTAGTCGGCCGCATGGGCGTTTTCGACGAACATCTTTGTGCCATTCAGCGTGTAGCCATCACCGGATGCCGAAGCTTCCAGGTTGATGCCATTGGCATCGAGGCGGGAATACGGCTCAAGGATGGCCGTGGTCGCGATTAGGTCGCCCGCGGCGATTCGAGGCAGGAACTCCGCCTTCTGCGCGTCCGAACCGGCATCAAGGATAGCGACGGTTGTGAGCGCAGTGTTGAAGAACGGGCCCGGCATGACGCCATGGCCAACCTCTTCCAAGAGGATACCCAGATCAACCAGATTCTGGCCGGTTCCGCCGTGTTCCTCGGGAACGATCAGGCCGAGCCATCCAACCTGCGCGATCTTCTGCCACATATCGGCAGTGAATCCGCGGTCATCCTCTTCCATGTCCCGGACGAACGTGCGCGGTGTCTCTTGCTCGATGAATTCTCGCGCCATCGACCGCAGCATTTCCTGGTCTTCAGTTAGTCCCAGATCCATTTCCCCCTCCTGTCTTCCTTTACTCTTTCTTGTGTCCCCCACCAATGCGGGGCTCTGTTTGTGTTCTGTATTCCGTGCTTAGCGCGGAAGGCCAAGGCCTCGCTGCGCGATGATGTTCTTCTGGATCTCTCGCGTGCCGCCGCCGATGCTGGTGCCGATGCTTTGCCAGCCGCGAGCGGGCAGGAAGCCGTCATCTGGCAGCGGGAAGCGGTCGCCGTTGCCCGGCAACAGGTTTCCATAGCCGTCCATGATCTGCGAGAGGCCGCGGTAGATGTGCTGGAACAGCTCATCACCAAAGAACTTGACCATTGAGGATTCCTTCTGCGGAATCATACCTTCGCTCTGCATCCAACCGACGCGGTAGCAGAGGGACCGCAGCGTCTCCACGCGGACACGCCACTCGGCGAGGCGATGGCGAATTTCCGCGCGGGCGATGGGCGTGTCGCCGCCCTCGTCACGCACCATGCCGCACCAGTCAGTGAACTGCTCCAGTGTTCGGAGCAGCTGAGCCGGGCGGCCGATGTTGGAGCGCTCAAACGAGAGCGTGGTCATTGCGGCGTACCACCCGCGATTCTCTCCACCGATGATATTGTTCGCCGGTACGCGCCAGTTCTCCATGAACAGCTCATCCCAGCGGTGATTATTCGTGCCGTCCTTAATGCCGCGAACCTGGATGCCCGGCATGTAGTTGCCGTCCTCATCCTTAAGCCGCGCCAGCAGGTACGTGATGCCGCGGTGCTTGGGCGCACCCGGGTCGGTTCGCACGAGGATGTGAATCCAATCGTTGCGAT
Source organism: Dehalococcoidia bacterium (assembly GCA_965207115.1). Lineage (GTDB taxonomy): Bacteria > Chloroflexota > Dehalococcoidia > UBA6926 > UBA6926 > VXMO01. The sequence continues at coordinate 1,422,925 of CBDBLR010000003.1, forward strand.
AGGTTCCCCAGATCTTTTGTCCGCTGACGACGTAGTCGTCGCCATCACGGACTGCGCGTGTTTTGAGTCCGGCGAGGTCGGAACCGGCATCCGGCTCGGAGAACCCCTGCGAGAACTCGATATCCGCGTTCGCAATCTGTGGCAGGAAAAGCTGCTTCTGCCATTCCTGCCCATGCACCATGAGCACGGGAGCGACTAGGCCGCCTCCCAGTGCTGCCGGCGCGTCGTGATAGGACATAACCTCGCGATACGCAAGCTGCTTCTCAATAGAAGCGTCCTGGCCGCCGTACTCGCTCGGCCAGTGCATGGTGTACCAGCCTCTGTTGACCAGTTTCTTGGCGAATTGGCGTGCAACCTCGTGACCGGCTTCGCGCTCTTCCTCGCTGCCGTGCCACCCGGCGAGGCCGCCTGTCAGGTCGTAACCGGGATTCTGCCATTCGCTCTTGACGAATTCTTCGGCCTCATCCCGGACGGCCTGCGCCTCTGCCGAAAATCGAAAGTCCACTCCCCCCTCCTTTGCTCTACCCCTCTTGTGGAGTTTCCGGCGATTCGCCGTTAGCGCGGCAGGCCAAGTCCCCGCTGCGCAATGATCTGTCGCTGAACCTCAGTCGTGCCGCCGGCGACGCTGAGCGTACCCGACATGAATGCCCGGTTATTCAGGAACCCTTCATTCGGCATGTCAATGCCCTCCTGCGTCGGCAGCAGGTTGCCGTACTCCTGGAGGCCACGGGCAAGAGTCTTCATCGTCTTCTGATACTGCACGTCCGCCCAAAGCTTGCTCATGGAGGATTCCTTCTGGGGAATCTCCCCTCGGCTCTGCATCCAGCCGACGCGGTAGGCAATCATGCGTAGGGTCTCAATCTCGATGCGGAGATTCGCCATCTGGTGGCGGAACGGCGCATCATCCAGCGGGCTGAAGCCACGTGTGGCCTTCAATTCGCGGACGAACGCGATGTATTCCTCGATTTGGCGCTGCATTGTAGCAGGGGCCTGAATGTTGGAGCGCTCAAAGGAGAGCGTCGTCATGGCCGTATACCATCCACGGTTTTCCTCACCGAGGATGTAACGGGCAGGAACGCGCCAGTTCTCCATGAAGAGCTCGTCCCAGCGATGGCGTCCGAGCGCATCAGGAATCTTTCGCACCTGCACACCCGGCATGAACTCGCCTTCCGCGTCCTTTAGAGGTGCGAGGAGGTAGGTGATGCCACGGTGCTTGGGGGCGTCCGGGTCCGTCCGCACCAGGATGTGAATCCAGGGGTTGCGGTATGTGCCCCAGATCTTCTGGCCGCTGATGATATAGTCATCGCCGTCACGGACGGCGCGTGTCTTGAGAGATCCGAGATCGGAACCCGCATCCGGCTCCGAAAAGCCCTGCGAGAACTCGAGGTCGGCGTTCGCGATACCCGGCAGAAATTCATCCTGCATCCACTTGGGAGCCGCCAGCATCAGGACTGGAGCAACTAGACCGCCGCCGAGCGACGCTGGCGCGCCCGCGTAGGACATGGCCTCACGGTAGGCCAGTTGCACCTCGATTGAGGCATCTTGCCCACCAAACTCGGTGGGCCAGTGCATTGTCCACCAGCCCTTATTGACTAGCTTCTTCTCAAACTCGTTGACGGCTTCTTCAGCCTCGTCGACCTGGTGGTGCCAGTTGACGAGGATCTGCATATCCCAATTGCCGGGCTCCCACTCTTTGCGGGTGAATTCAATGGCGTCTTTCTGTATCTGCTGCGCCTCAGGCGTGAATCGGAAGTCCATGTGGACAATCCCCCCTCTTGTTTATCCCACCAAGCGCCGCGTGACGACCAGCGCGCCGCCTCCCTAACTCAACCCGTGAACGATAGCATGCACGCAATGCGGCGTAAAGCCTTAGGTGGTTCACGACGCGGGGCCTACGACGACGTACTTCCTATCCACGGTCCTATCCGCGACCGGCAGCACCTGTACGACGACCCGGGTCAGCCCAACAACCTCGCCATTCGCGTCAAAGCTGTAGTTCTCACCAATAGCGCCACTCCACGTGATCTCATACAGGCAGTCGCGAAAGCCGTCAGCGTCTCGATCATCGCCCGTCTGTCTCAGGCACTCGGCAGCTATATGGATATCGTCATACGCAGATCCCAGGTGCCACGGCAACGTCACATAGTCATAGCGATCCCTAAAGTCCGCGAGGACCTGCTGTGCCTTTTCGTTATCAGGGTCGAGGTCGGCCGTGATAGCTTTCACGCCAGTTGCGGCCTCTCCGGCAATCTCCAGGGCTGTTGTCCCGACTGACACGGTTTCCGCGTAGATCGGGCCCGTATAGCCGAGTTCCCTGGCTTGCTTCATGATTGAGCCTGCTGAGAATTCAGATTGGGGAGCGATGTGTATGGCATCCGGGTTGGACTGGAAGAGCTTAGTCAGATGCACCCTAAAATCAATGGTGTCCGACTGATAGCGCTCCGCAGCCACAACTTGGCCGCCATGCATTTCGAATTGAGCAACTGAGGTCCGCCGAACGCCCTCCGCGTAGTCGGTGGTCTCCGTAATTGTCGCGAGTGTTCGGATTCCGTCTTCCCACAAGGCATTGCCAGTAACAATTCCTACCTGCACATCGCTTATCTGCGTCCTGAATATATAGTCACCGGCATTGGCAATATCAGGGTTGCTTGCAAGACCGGAGAATAGAATCACGCCGTCAGCTTCTGCCAGGGGCGCAACGGCAAGCATGGCGCCGCTACATGAGGGGCCTAGGATGATCTTCATACCATCAGCCCGGGTGAGTTTGTTGTATGCGGCGATCGCATCCTGAGCAGCGCATTTTGAATCCTCGACAACAAACTCGAGCGGGCGGCCATCAATTCCGCCTGTGGCATTAATCTCGTCGGCAGCCATCTGCTTTGCCTGGCTCGCCACCGTGCCGTACGTCTCGCCAGGACCGGTCAGCGATTCCATCACGCCAATCGTGAACGGATCCGCCTGCTGATCCTCCCCTGCAGATGTACAGGCGAGAAGGGTAAGCGCCAGCAGAAGCAAAGAGAAAGCGACACCTATTTTCGCGAGCTTACCGATAGGGAGATTCATTTGGGATTCGGTTTGCCTCTTGATGTTCGCTGTGTTCTCGAATTCTTTGGTGGCTTCCCCTTAGCAGAGTAACGCAGAGGCGGCCAAATGGCCGCCCCTGCCCGTATGTCCTGCTCGAATTAGTTATCGGGGCAGACCCAAGCCGCGCTGGGCGATGATGTTTGGTCCCAGTGCCAGTCCTCCACCACCGCCAAAGCCTGTCGTCATGGACAGAGCGTAGTTGGTGCCGTACTTGCCGTCACCCGGCGCGCGGCTCTCCCCCTTGAGCAGTGCTCGATATGGCCCAATCGCCTTTGCCAACGCGGGCCAGAACGTGAACTTGGCTGTCGCGAGCGCACGGTAGCCGGAGATTGCCCCCTCTGCCTGAGGCACTTCACCGTTCGCCTGCATCCACGCCACGCGATAGGCCAGCATTCGATCGGCCTCCAGCGTGATTCGTGCGTCGGCAAGGATGTGTCGAATCACATCATCCTTGAGTGGCGACTCGCCATTGAACGTTATGCCCCGCATCTCTTGCAGGTAACGGTCCAAGACTCCGATAAGCCGGGCGGCGCCGTCGATGCCCGTTCGCTCAAAGTTGAGCGTCGTCATCGCGGCGTACCAACCGCGGTTGACCTCGCCGATGATCTGGTGACGCGGCACACGGACTTCATCCATAAACACTTCGTTCCAACGGCGGCGCCCCAGCATGTCGTACAGCGGTCGCAGGGTGATACCGGGCATCTGGTTGCCCTCATCATCCTTGAGCTGCATGGCAAGATACGTGATGCCGCGATGCTTGGGTGCTTCCGGGTCCGTGCGCACAAGTACGTGGTACCAGTTGGCGAAGTGGGAACCGGACGACCATATCTTCTGACCGGTGACGACAAAATCGTCTCCGTCCTCTACGCCCCGCGTCGTCAGTGATGCAAGATCCGTCCCTGCGTTCGGCTCAGAGAAACCCTGCGCCCAGTTGACGGTATTGTTCTGCATTCCGGTCAGGAAGTTCTCTTTCATCCAGTCGGTGCCGTGAATCATGATTGCGCCTGCAACGTTGGCCTGCGGCTGGGAGGCTGGAGCGTTGTGGTAGGCCATCTCCTCCGAGTAGACGAGTTGGCGTGAGATGGGCGCGTCCTGTCCGCCGTATTCCTCCGGCCACGCCATCGTCCACCAGCCGCGCTCAATCAGCTTCTTCTGGAAATCCTCTGCATGATCGCGAGCGCCCGGATTATCGAAGTCGTACGACCACACGTTCATCGCGTAGGCGTCGTAATCCTTGGGGTCCCACTCCGTGGCAAGGAAGTCGCGCAGTTCGGTTCGAAAGGCCTCATCGGCGGGGTTAGTCGAGAAATCCATCCTGCCTCCCCTTCATCGTTCAACGATGATCTAGCGGCGCAGCCACGGCGGCGGCACCGCATTCATGCGCGCAATGTAGCACCGCACGAGTTCGCGGTAAAGGCAGACAGACGGTAAGGGCAGGTTCAGCTTGAATGCTAGTCCAGCAGGCGTTCCGCGATGCTACAGAGTGTTCGCCACTCCTCCTGCGAAGGCGCGAACCGTTTCTCGATCCCAATGGCCCACCCATCGAAGTCATCCTTGGTGTGTCGCTTGATCTCCAAGTCCGCACGCTTCATTACGAGCCGGTTGACCTGGGGATCGTTCCGCAGGGCGGCCAGCAGCCCCGTGTCGTGATCCTCACCGCCCCACGTCACCTGTACCGCCCTGCCAAAGATGGGGAAGCTCTTCTTTCTGGTGGACTTAATCGAGACAGCGCGATCTTCCGAAGAACGGCGGCTGTCCGGCACCAGGAAGACATACCTCCACCGCGTCGCGGAATACTGGCTGCCGTCTATCTTGAACAGGTTGACGCGGCTGATCGGCCCTTCCGCTACCTCAATACTCCCGAGGGCGCGCGCCCACCCCGGCTTCTGCACGTTCTCGATGGGCACGTCCCGCTCGGACATGGACGCCGGCAGGCCCAACGACTGTAAAGCAGCCTCCAGATTGTCCCTTGTCTTGTCTCTGAATCGTTCCCTCATTACCGTCCCTGGCGCACTCGGTTGCCCACTCTTAGGCCATCTTACGAATGCCGCCGCACGTCGACACTCGAACCTTGCAACCAGGACGCTGCCGTCCCCTAGGACGTCGCGCCGATGATTGTGCCCATCACGGTGAAAGTGACGACGTGATAGCCGGCGTTGATAACGAACAACGTTGGGGACTTCTTCTCGAAGAGGTAGGTAACCGCAAATGAGGCGGCGATGAATGCGGCGCCGACAGTCAACCCGATGCGCAAGCCTTCGAGCAGAGATGCGTCGTCACCGATAACCAGGGAGAGGACGTAACTGGCGATGAGCAGCATGACGAACGAGCCGCCAAACATGCGAATGAGATTGCCCTGGTGGTCATCCTCCGTGAAGCCGTTCTCACGCATCCACGGCTTGGCAAACAGGATGGGCGAGTACCAGGCGCCCCCAATCACAAACGCCACAAGCGTCGCGGCAATGATACCGATGTAGTTGAGATCCGTATTGAAATCCATGAACTCGTATCCTTACTCCCACTGCTGACGCCCTAGTCTAGAGGAAGTGGGCGATGCAAGACTTGGCCAGCCTACTCTGCTATCTCATCTTCCGGCGGTGGCTGAATGTTGAAGTCTTCATTGAAGGAGTGGAAGTTAATGAGGTGATGAATCACAGTTATTGCGCCCCCACCAATTACGTTTTGGTCTGGATCGTCCATCCTGGTAACGATGGAGACTCTCCTCACAAGTAAGTCGTGAACGCCTATCCAAACAGAGAGTGTCCGTTCGCTCCCATCTCCCGACGCCACCTCGTGCTCCGAAACGTGGTAGACGGCAACACCGTCCAATGACTCAATCCCAACAAGCTGGCTATTGATGCCCGGGGCGCCATTACTAGGTGGCACGAATTCCCTGTGTGGCCTGGCGAAAGCTGTACCGGTAGCAAGTTCCGAAAGCGTCCAATCACCATCACGGGATGGTCTCGTGTACTCTTGTAGCCCAACGACAATTCGGTATGCATCGGATTCAATATTCCCATAGTCGAAAAGAATGTCTCTGCTACTCAACCGATCCGGTTCCGAGATCTCAATCTGCCGGTATCGGCAATCACCTCCTATACGAATAAGATTCTCCGGATCCTTGCTCCTCTGGTACCCAAGAGTGAGATGAAGCGTTGCGTATGACGTTATTTTCTCCATGGCTTGTCTTGCCCCACTGACAATCTCGCCAACCGAATCCAACACTGTGCCACCACTCACCGTTGTCTGCGGCAGAGACTCAAGGTCCTCAATCGCCCGACACTGCTGCTCTCCAGAGACTTCTGGCCTCATGGCCTCTTCGGGAGTTATAGGCACCACAATATTGAACGCTTCGCCAAAACTGCTAACTTCCGTAAACCCGTAAGTTTGCCGACGTTTCTCCGCGTCGTTGTAATCCGGCTCATTGGTGTGCTGGTAGGTTCTGCGGACGAGATTGTCGTCAACACCGATCCAGAAGTGGAATGTGGATGCGTGTTGCCCGTTGCCAATCCCGGTCTTGTCTCCTCGCACGTGGTAGGTGTTCAAACCATCTAATTCTTCAATAGCGACTGTCGTCCACTCGATCGTGGAATCATCTAGCGTTTCTTGCGGCAAAATCTCTAGGGCCCTCTGAATCTCATCATCCTCAGCTTGCCCACCGACCTTCCAAAGCCCCTCGGATTGCGAGTAATTGTAATGAGTTCCTTCAGCAACCAGGCTCGTCCACCTTCCGTTGAATGAACGGTTTTGAAAGAATTGGAACTCGCTTGTGAAACTGTTCGGCGCCTCGTATTCATGAGATATGAATGAGCAACTGCTGTCGCGTGCCTCCATGACACTCAGGCCTGGCTCGCCTTCATAATCAAACCAACGAGAAGTCATCTCAAATGAAGCGGCTTCTTTCGTTGCATCTAGTGCATCCGTCAGCAATTTCAGCGGCTCAGGTAGTTCGCTGCGGTTAATCGAGACCTCTGGCAGCGCGACAGGAGTTGACGACGCATTCCAACATCGATGATCAACTGGTGGAATCGGTTCCCCATCGTCTGTTGTGGGAATAGTCACTGTATCGACTGCCGCAATCTCGGCCGCGGAAATGATCTCCATTGAGTTAGTCGGAATGCCCTCGCTTTCGTTCTCTTCCCAAATGGTGGACCCTCCAAACAGCATCACGCTGCCATCGTCCAGAATGGTTACTGAATGGCCAACGCGCGGTTCGTCAAGCTCAGGACCGAGCGCCCAGAGTTTCGTCGCAGGGTCGTACACTACGGTCGTCGATCTAGGCAATGTGCTGTAACCGCCGCGTTCCCCACCTGCAACCAGGTAGCGCCCGTCAGGTAGCTCAGTTATCGATGAGTTCCGTGGCAACGCTTGTCGTTCAAATGTGAACGACTCTTCCTTGTCCGGGTCAGTGAGTATCACGCTCTCGGGAGCAAAGCTAATCGACCATTCGCCATTTGACGGGTTAAATGACTCAATCCTGTTGGCGTACAGGATGTTGACAATTCCATCAGCCGAGGCAGTAGCGTGCCAAGGCTGATCGCTGAATGACATGTGGAGCATCGCCTCTAATTCCCATGTGTTCGTCATTGCGTCAAAAGAGTCGACACGAACCACATCATCAGGGATTGAATCTTCATCACCGATCAATTCACCTACCCGAACCGTTAGGACACGGGAGCCATCCATGGGAAACACCCATTGGCTCGTCTCGTCTTGGCCCCAGAAATTGAATTCGCGAGTAAGCCCCCCGGGCTGAGTCGCAGCGTCTACCCACATATCCAGAGCCGGATCATAAATCTCAACGGCAAGAGATACCGGCACGTCAAATATGCTTGACTCAGACAGCACATCGATTCCGCCCAAGGCGGCAACTCGACCGTCGTCCATCAATACCAGGTCAGGAGAGACGCGAGGGGCTATGGGCGGCAATACGCGTGATACTTCGAGTGATTCCCCATCCAATACATATGCAGCATGGGGGATGGATTCAACATCTTCCTCTGACGCCGCTTCTACTTCTTCAATACCAAGGATGAGAATATCGCCATTGGCAAGCATGACCGCATCTACAAAACTTAGTAGAGGCACAATTGGGTCCAGGAGGGACCAACTGTCGGCCCCGGAATCGTAGACCTCAATGAATGGGTGCGGACCTCCGAAGAACAGACCATTGTTCCCAACAGTTGGCAACAGTCCGCCGGCAAAAACGATTCGGCCATCGTCAAGTACGAAAGATTTAGGATATAAACGCGTGGTGGGTAATTGTTCCTCAACCAAGGTCAACAGCTCTTCAATATATTTTTCGGCCGCATCCGGATCCGGAGTGGATGTCGGCCTCGGCGTGGCCGTGGGGGGAAGCGGCAACGCTACTGAAAACGAAATAGGCGTGGGTGTTGGAGTAAAGGTCGGCAATGGAATCGTCGTAGGTGTGGGGCTCGGCGTCGGAGCAAAAACTTCAGCGGTGGGGGATTGGTCGGCGGCTTCTTCGCCGTCGGAGCCCGTAGTGGGCGTCTCATCACTGCACGCCGTACCGAGCAGAATCGCCGCCACCGCAATGGCAATAATTGCCGTCCCGATAGGTCTTGGCCCAATATTGTTAACCATCACGAGTATCATACGCGCACCACGGTGAGATACCCACCGCGACGCAAGCGCAATGAATTCCCGCGATCTTAGGGATTACTCAGTTCGAAACACGTATCGCAAGTCAAACAGACCGTAGAGTGTGGCTGTCATGTTCCCAAAGACATTGCGGACGGCGGAGATTCTCTCGGAGAGTGTCGTGTAGATGATCGGCACGTTCTCTGCCGCTATTTCCTGCGCCTGGTGGTATAGCGTGACACGCCTTTGCCGATCCAATTCCTTGCTGCCATTGATGTACAGTGCGTCGATTTCCGCCTCCCAATCCGTAGCAGGTTCCAACTGGTTGGGGTGCCAGAGGTGTAAGCCTTCGCTGCTGTGCCAGACGTTTATTCCACCATGGGGCTCTGTGCCGCCCGTCAAGCCGATGACAACTGTTTCCCAGTCGTAGGTGCTGGTCAGCTGTCCCACGATCTCGCCAAAGTCGACCACGGTGTAGTCAACATCCAATCCGATGGCTTGCATTCCCTCGTGGGCGATTGAACCGACAGCCTGCCGGACGCTATTCCCCTCGTTCGTTGTTAGGGCGAAAGCTATATTCTCGCCGTCATCATCTTCGCGGATGCCGTCGCCGTCCATATCGACCCAGCCCATGCTGTCGAGGATCTCGTTTGCTTTGTCGAGGCTGTATTCATACTGCCGGACGTTCGGATTATGAAAGTCGCCTGCGGCCGGACTGATCGACGACCACTGTGGGTAGCCGAATCCGTGCTGCGCCTCATCGATGATTCGCTCCTTGTCGATGACGTGGGCGACTGCTTGACGAAACTGGGTGTTGCTGAACCACTCACGCTTGCGAGGATCCAGGTACGGCTCACCGGTTTCAGGGTTTTGCCCGGGATTCACGTTGAAAGCCAGGAAAGTCGTGCCAAAGGTTGGGCCGCGTCGATAGATCGTGAAGTTTTGGTCATTTTGCATGGGCTCCAACTGCGCATATTCCTCCCCGAGTACTCCATGAATATCGGTCTGACCGGACAAGAAATAGGAGAGTTCATCCTCCAACTCGGGGACGATCAAGTGCACGACTCGATCCAGGTACGGGAGACTGTTGCCGTCGTTATCCGTCAGCCAATACTCAGGATTCCGCGCCATGACGACGCGCTCACCCGGAATATAGGTTTCGATGGTGAACGGCCCGGTTCCGATGATGTCTGAGGGGGCGGTGTTAATGTCCCAGGTCGAATTGAATGTGCCATCATCCACATGCTTCTGAAGGATGTGTCGGGGATAGATGGCCGTGCCCATGCTGCGGAGGAAGGGAGCGAACGGCTGCGGCAGGATGCACACAACTGTGTGCTCATCCACCGCCACGACGGTCATCGGGGATTCCCGCCATTCCCCCGTATCCTCATCCTGGAAACGGAAGTGGAATGCTGGTCGGGCGCTGGCGGGTATGTCGTGGTTATAGATGATGCTATTGAACGTAAACTCCACATCGCGGGCCGTGAACGGCCTACCATCGTGCCAAAAGACATCGTCACGCAAGTGGAATGTCCACGTCATCCCGTCCTCTGACGTCTCCCAGGACCTCGCCAATGACGGTTCGACGCGATCGGTCAGCCACGAGGTTTCGGTTAGCCCCTCAAACAGGTAGGAAAGGACGCCGGATGAAGAGGCGTCACTCGCAATTGCCAGGTTGAATGTCAGCGGATCGGAAATCGTCGCAATTGTCAGCTCTCCCCCATGGTCGCCGATTGCGTACTGAAACTGCTCGGCATTTGCCTTGAGTTGATCAGTAACGGAAGGCCCCGCGCTGACGTCAGTTTCGGTTAAGAGTGTCGGGGTTGCCGTAGGAGCCGGTGTTGGAGTCACGATTGCCGTAGCAGAAGGAATTGGAGTCACGATAGTGACCGCCGGGACGGATGGCGCGGCATCCGAGGTGGGAGGCGTCGGCGTTGCGTCTTCACCACAGGCCGCCAGGAGAAGTACCAGCGCAAGCGCCAAAATGAGTGGAATGCTGGTCAGTCTGAGCGACGCAGCGCGCGTCCTTTCCCAAGCCATACGCGTGTAACCCTTTCACTGACTGCGTGGAATTCCGGCTCGCCCATCCCTTGGCCGGGCCGGAGCTTGTCTTTCCTGCATTGTAGAGGCGTTTCCCGACCTTCCCGCGATTCTGAGACTATGCGCCCCACAACCAAACGTACTAGACACAAAAATGAGACTCCCGCGCCCTTGTCAGGGCCGGGCTATCTCGTCATCAGGAGGCAGCTGAATGTTGAAGTCCTCGTTGAAGGAGTGGAATTCATAGAGGTCGCTGAAAAATGTTATTAGATAAGGTTGATGATGATTGACCGTCCCAGCGCGTGCCCAATGTGCGCGGCGCACCAACAAATCATCGACACCAATCCACAGGGAGGCTATATTACCGGATTCAATCGGCGGACTTGTAACTTCACGCCGCACATGATAGACGGCGACGCCGTCAAGCAACTCCGTGCCGACCAGTCTCACTTTGACTTCTATTTGACTCGGGTATTCCCCCTTCAGCAAGGACAACATAACAAAAGGCAAGAATGATCTCGACGAGATCGTGCCGGACCAGTAGGCGGGACGAAGTGTCCATAGGTAGTGATCATACCTCCGGCCATAGTGGCTCTCGCCAATCCAGAGCTTCTGTTCCTGCGATACAACGGAGAGTCCCCTTTCTTCATACGTTGTTCGCCTGGTTACCGCTCGATCCGGATGCTCATACTTGGTCTGCGTCAGGGAACATTGTGGGCTCTGCCTACTATAATCTTCGCTTCGATCGTCATAGGTCTCAAGCGCAACCTTAGTGGTAGCAAATGACTCTAATTCGCTCATGGCGACAGCAGATTGGTGTAGGAGTTCGAGAGGATCGGGTGTTGACTGATTCTGACTGCTCGATTCAGGCAACGGCACAAGGTTGGCAGCACCCATGCATCGTTCCCAAGGATTTTCGGAAATTGTAGGGGTGGCAGTGGGAGTGGGAGTGGCTGTATCGATTATGGTAACGGGACTCGGTGTGATTGCCACTTGAACTATCGGGCTGGGAATGGGAGTGGAGCGCTCGCTTATCGCCTCATCCGCGCTGCACGCGCCAACGACTGCCGTCAATACGACGGCAAAGGCAACGACGATAAGGGGAACCCGCAGCGTCATCGTCATGCCTCCCGAAAAGGCCCCCGCGCCTCAGAGGCGCGGGGGCCAAGAGTTCACCTGGAACCGGTTACGCTTATTGTGCTCTTAGCGCGGCAGCCCCAGTCCCCGCTGGGCGATGATGTTCGGGCCCAACAGGATGCCGCCGCCGCCGCCGAATCCCAGCGAGAGTGAGATGGCGTTGTACGCGCCGTAGTAGCCGTTGTGGGGCGCCCTGTCCTCGCCACGATTCAGGATGCCGTAGTCGCCGATGATCTTGGCGAGTGTCGGCCAGAAGTGCAGCTTTGCCGTCACCTGGTTGCGATAACCTGAGATTGCGCCCTCATGCTGCGGCACATCGCCGCGGGCCTGCATCCATGCCACGCGGTTAGCCAGCTGGCGGTCTGCCTCAATGGTGACACGCAGGTCAGCCAGCTTGTGGCGCACCAACGGGTCCTCCAGGATGGGTTGACCGTTGAACTTCGTATCCCTGAGCAGATCCATGAATCGCTCGAGGATGCCAATGTGGCGGACGGGGCCCTCCGTGCCAGTGCGCTCAAAGTTCAAAGTGGTCATAGCGGCGTACCAGCCGCGGTTGACCTCACCGAGCACGTACTTCTTGGGCACGCGCACGCCGTCCATAAAGACCTCGCACCAGCGCCAGCGCCCCATCATGTCGTACAGGGGACGGAGAGTGAGTCCGTCCGGTCGCGACCCCTGTTCGTCCTTCAAATTGACGAGTAGATACGTGATGCCGCGGTGCTTGGGCGCTTCCGGGTCAGTGCGGACAAGCACGTGATACCAGTCCGCGAGATGCGCGCCGGACGACCATATCTTCTGACCGGTGATGACAAAATCATCACCATCCTCAACAGCACGCGTTTGTAGAGAAGCGAGATCCGTGCCAGCGTTCGGCTCCGAGAAACCCTGCGCCCACTCGATGTCGCCGTTAGCCATACGCGGCAGGAACTCGTCCTTCACCTCATCGGAGGCATGGAACATGAGCGCGCCGGTGATATTGGACTGCGGTGAGCCGCCCGGCGCGTTGGCGTATGCCAGTTCCTCCTTGTAGATGAACTGCTGGTTAACGGGATAGTCCGTGCCTCCGAACTCCTTCGGCCACGTCATCGTGTACCAGCCCTTGTCGACAAGCTTCTTCACGAAGTCCTTATCGTTGTCGCGGGACTCCTGCATATCGAAGTCCCAGGAGCGGACGGCCATGCTGTGGCCGTCAAAGCCCTTGTTGTCCCAATTGCTATTGATGAAGTCGCGCACCTCTGCGCGAAACGCCTGATCCTTGGGATCCTCTCGAAAATCCATCGAGCGCCTCCTGCCCCACCCATCGCCCACGCGATGGCGTTCACCGCGCCGGCCTACAGGTCGACGACAGTTATCGTTTCAAAGCTAGGCGCACTCTAGCACCGACAGTGGGCAGGGTAAAGGGGCAACAGGATTAGCGGGGAGAGGGAGCGGGCACGTTGACCTCAACCTCAATCATTTCGACATGGAGGTCATCTTCGCTGAAGGCGCGGTCTTCCTCGGTTTCGCCATCAAGCTCGTAGCTCATGAGCTCTCGAAACCACTCGGTTGCTTCTGCCAACATGGACATCTTCGGCTCGGGAACAATACCTGTGTCTTCAAGCGCGCCTTCCAGGCACAAGTGCATGCATTCTCGAATCATCGCGTGGGCGTCCTCAATATTATCGCCAGAGGTGGCGCACGACGGAATGTCCGGCGCGAAAACAGAAAAGCCACCCACTTCGTGATCCTTCACAAAGAGGCACAGGTACGTTCGTTTCATCACCACTTCACCTTCAGCCCTGCCTGTCGCATTATACTGTGCCAGTCGGCTTTCCTCACAACCTTCCCCCCGTGCCCGCCGATGGTGACGGCGCCTCGTTTCGTGGGGTGATGATACTGCCGATGGCTGCCATTCTGCCTGACAAAATACCATCCGTCTCTCTCAACGGTCCGGATAGCGTCCCTGTAGGTCTTCGACACGTTTGCTAGTCGTGGTGGAGGGGGGAGATCTGCGAGTGCGGGTTTGTTGCGCACTCGAATTGGAGATGCCAGCGGGCCCGCGCCTCCCAATACGCGGCGCGGTTCAGGGCATCCCGTCGCTGCTCCTGTGTCCAGCCGGCGTAGTCGAAAGATGTCACGTCCTCCGGGCCGTCACGGAACCATTCCTGTCGCGCCCACCATTCGAGGGGCGTCATCGTGCCGCGCTCATTCTGGCCCGTCAACGCGCGATTGCAGTCCGGGCACGCCTGCACCAAATTGGCGAGGTGATCGCACCCGCCGCGATCAAGTGGAATCACGTGTTCCCAGTTGGGCTTCGGCCCAAAATCAGTAAACGGGTCGGCGCAGTATGCGCACTGCGCCCATTCGCGTTCCATCATGGCTGTGGTTCCTCTCTGAAATTCGTGTCCGTGAAGGTCAATTGATGAATTCCTTACGCCAGCCGTCGGCTGATTGAAACGCCTACGACATCGCTTGGTTGAAACCAGTCACGTCTCCGACTACATAGCCCACCACAAATAGTATTGCTAATATTGCGGCTCCCACAATCTTGGCCCGGTCGCCTGACGCCAGCCAGCCTCTAATAAAGTTAATGCCGCCAAACAATACTGCGCCACCAAAAACATAGAATGATGCGCCGGGGCCAGCAGCTAGGAAGGTTCCTAGCGTGATAAGCCCACCGATGAAAATCATGAGCAGACCGCAGCCCATAGCGCCTTCACCGCCGCCCCGTCCTCGGGTCATTGCAGAATCGAAAGACGTCGGGGCTAATCCAGCCCGACCAAGAACTTCCTCTGCATAAGGACGCAGGGCGATTTGAGCACCCAAAGCGACCTCTCCAGCAATCGAGTCCAATCTTTCTCTCATTGTGCCTGTACGAGGGTATTGCTGTAAGCCCTCTAGTGCAGCCCTGTATGCAACTCCATACGTGTGTGGGTAGGCTGCCGTTGCCAAACGTTCGACTGACCGCTTAAATCCCACTTCTTGCCCCAGTTTGCTAACGAGCACACCAACAATCTGAATAGCCAAACTAGTTGCAAAAGCTTGCTCAGGAGTTGGAGCGCGTTCCAATAGGGTATGAACCCTAGCCTGTCTCGCAACTTCGCTGTGGGCGCCTTCCCACGCAGCCGCTCGCGCGATTCTGTATATAGATTGGCTGTCGTGAGATTCCAACGCGGCTTGAAAGGCGGCCTCATACACTGCCACCCACAGATGGCTTGGTGTGTCCTCTCCGCCAATGCCTGCCTGCGTCCAATCGTTTCGAACCCGGTCGCCAATATCCCTGCCCAGGTCATATGCGAGCTCGCCGACTGCGATGTTTGCGATTGTATGCGCGCGTTCAAGTTCAATTGCATCAGTGGCAAACTGCCGATGCATCCGGTCATACGCCCCCCGCTGTCCCTCGTCCCGGAGAACCTCATACGCCTCATTGACCTCCTGCATACGTTCAACGGCGTCAGGACTCGGATTCCGGTCAGGATGAAACTCTCTCGCTCTTTGGCGAAAAGCGTCACGAATTTCCTCAAATGTGGCGTTCGCTCTGACGTCGAGAATCTCGTAATAGGTCCTGTTCTGGGAGGTCATCTAGGGCGGGAGGAACTCAGAATCAGCGCGGCAGTCCCAGACCCCGTTGCGCGATGATGTTGCGCTGGATCTCCTTTGCGCCGCCGCCGAACGTCCTGCCCGTCGAGAGGTAGTGGTTCGCACCCACATAGCCGCCCATGGGCGTCCATCGCTCAGGACCGCCGGGGATCAGCGTCCCCATGTCCTGCATGAGACGGGAGGCCGTTCGGAACACGCGCTGCGTCGCCTCACCGGCCCACACGCGAGCGAGAGAGCCCTCCGCCTGCGGCATCAGGCCCTTGGTCTGCATCCACGCGACGCGGTAGGCGAGCATTCGCCCCAGCTCGATATAAACCCGCAGGTCTGCCATCTCATTTCGCACGATGGGGTTTGAGGTGAACGGCTCGCCGTTCATGTTCGTCGTACGCAAGTAGTCGAGAACCTTCTCCCACTCACGAAGCAAGGATGCCGGGATGTCCACCGAAGCGCGCTCGAAAGACAGCGTCGTCATGGCGGCGTACCACCCTCGGTTGAGTTCACCAACGAGATTGCGGGCCGGAATCCGCACATCCTGCAGGAACCACTCCGACCACCGGCGGCGGCCAAGCATGTCATACAGAGGCCGCAGCGATATGCCCTCACTCTCCATGTCGATTAGGAAATAGGAGATGCCGCGATGCTTGGCGGCGTCCGGGTCTGTCCGCACAAGGATGTGCCCCCACTTGGCGCGGGGGTGATGGGCCGTTGACGTCCATATCTTTTGGCCGTTAATCACATAGTCGTCGCCGTCCGCGACGGCTCGGGTTGTAAGGGAACCAAGATCGGAGCCCGCGTTCGGTTCGGAGAAACCTTGCGCGAATTCAAACTCACCATTGGCGAGGCGCGGGATGAAATACTCCTTCTGCCAGTCCTGCCCGTGGATCATGAGGAGAGGCGCAACGAGTCCGCCGCCAAGGGCGGACGGCGCGCCCTGGTAGGCCATCTCTTCCCGGTAGACGAGCTGTCGTTCGATCCCGGCGTCCTGTCCGCCGAACTCTTTCGGCCAGTGCATGGTCCACCAGCCCTTTTGGACAAGCTTCTGTTCGAATTCATGTTGGTGAGCAAGCGCGGCGTTGTCATCGAGGTGCCACGACGTGTTCATCGTAGAGACGAGGTCGTAGCCCTGATCGTCCCACTCCTGTTGGACGAACTCGCGAACCTCCTGCCGGAAGGCCTCATCCTCAGTAGAGAACCTGAAATCCATGACCTTTACCCCCTTGCCTCTCCGTCGCCTCGCAACGGTACGCGGTCATGATACAGCGCGCGGGCATAGTGTGCGTGAGCTATCTCACGTGAAGCACGTGCGTTAGCCGTCTTCAGTAGGAAACGGGTCGTTCAAACTCCTCCGGCCTTGCAGTTCAGTTATCGAGACATCCGAGAAGGTCTTTCCATTCCAGAGCGTCTTAACGTATGTCAGCACATCGATAATCTCTTGCCGGGTCAGCTTGTCGCCAAACGCAGGCATCCCACTCTTGAAATCAGGCTGACTCGGAATTGCGCCGCCATCCCTCACGATCCGATACAGCAGCCCATCCGAGTGGTGCCAAGTGTGGCCTTCGCCATTGAGTGGCGGGGGGTTCAGCGTGCCGTCCGCGTTAGCGACCTGCCAGTCTGGATGACCCTGCCCCGCAGCCCCGTGGCATTCAGCACAGTTTTCGGCGAACGCCTGCATTCCGGTTTCAATGAGAGTTGTGGAAGATGACTGCGTATCGCTATCCGGCGGGCCTTCCACAAAGCCGGTTGAGCAGCCCGCGCTGACGATGGCAAGAAGAAACACCAGAAGAGCCGGAAGTGTAACCAATAGTGTCGGACCCACAATCCTCCTAATCGACACGTCGGAGAAACTAACTGTCAAGCAGACCTTCTTGAGGCATCGTCCATGGCGGCTGCATCTGGCCTCTGAACATCTTGGCGCGGGGCAGCGCCAAGTCGGTCAACGGCACGTCGATCACGACCGGCGCGTTGCGGGATAGGGCCTCAGGCAGCAGTGTTTCAAGGTCCTCTGGACTCGTCGCCCTTATTCCCACAGCTCCGAATGATTCCGCAAATTTGACGATGTCGGGGTTCTTCAGCTCAGTGCCGTACGCGCCGCCGAAGTAGTTATCCAGATCGCGCGCGACGTTGCCGTATGAGTCATCCCGGAAAACCACCGTGACGATGTTGATTCCATACTGCACGGCAGTTGCCAACTCTGTTGCGTTGAACATGAACCCGCCGTCCCCGCTCACACACAGGACTGGCGCATCTGGACGCGCCACTTTGATGCCCATGGCCGTTGGGAACGCATACCCCAGGTTGAAGGAATAACCGGAATCGATGTATGTCTTTGGGCGATTGACCCGGTAGTGCGACCGCGCGTAGTAGCCAAATTGCGTAACGTCCCAGGCAATAACGGTCTCCTCGGGCAAGGTATTCCACATCATTTCCATGATGGGATACTGCGGCTCTGTATCACGAATGTCGTAGTAGGCGATGAGCCTCTTCGTGACTTCGACGGCCTCTTCGGGGGATGGGCGATCCGCCGCTCCCGCCTCCGCAAGCAGCGGCAGCAGCGCCTCAATCGTTGCGCCCGCGTCTCCGTGAAGGGGAATCGTATTCGACTGAACCCGAGTCAACTCCGAATCGTCAATATTGATATTGATTAGGGTGGAGGTTTCTCCGGCGGGATTGCCCATAGAGAAACGCGCTCCAATCCCGATGACGACATCGGCGGAGGCCAGAACCTCGTAAATCTGGTTCATCTCATCCATCTCGGCGCGCGGGCCGAAGCACGAGCCGTACGAAAAGGGATGGTCGTCAGGAATCGTCCCTTTCCCGCCGCTCGACGTCACAACTGGGATATTCGTCGCCTCCGCAAGACGAACGAGCGCATCTTCCGCATTGGACTGCGCAACGCCTCCACCAGCGTAGATGATCGGCAGACGCGAATCCATCATCACCCGAACGGCCCTGCGCAGGTCATCTGCACTGGGCACAATATGTGATACCGGAGCGGGCTCGCGCAGGACAACATCTTCGCGCTCAACGCCCGTTTCCGGCGACATCTCGATGAGGACGGGTCGCGGGCGGCCTGTTCGCATCTGTCGAAATGCCTCGGTGACGGCATCCGGGGCCTCGCGAGGTCGCAGTACATGGCGACGCCACTTGGTTACAGGACGAACCACCTCGGCCTGATCAAGGACTTCATGAACCGCGCCGATTCCCTTGCCAATCTGTGCTCGGGGGATCTGGCCGACAATCGCAAGAATCGGCGAGGATCGAGCGTATGCGGTTGCGAAGGCAGAGGCGGCGTTGTAGAGTCCCGCGCCTGGCACGAGGAGTACAACCCCCGGCTTACCTGATACACGAGCATAGCCGTCCGCCATATGGGTGGCTCCCTGCTCATGCCGCGTCGTTATCAGCCGAATGGATGGCTCATCTCGCAGGGCGGCCACGATCCCGGACATGTGAATACCGGGAATCCCGAATACAACCTCGACGCCCTCTCGAACTAGAGACGCAACAAGAGCTTCGCCGCCGCTCATCACTGTCATGACTTGCCTCTCCCGACCATCCGGTTTCACTTGGACGATTCAACGTGATCCCGGTTCACTCTGTCTGAATAACGTTGATATTTGCACACCTCGCCCGCAGTGGGCAAAAAGGAGATAGGGGCGGCTTGGCCGCCCCTATCGTTACGATTCCTGTCTAATGAGCCGGCGCTACCGGGGAAGCCCGAGACCGCGCTGAGCGATCAGGCCGGGCGCGAGGAGAATGCCGCCGCCGCCCGCGTAGCCCGTCACCATGGACAGCGCGTAGTTCGTGCCGTACATGCCGTTGTCCGGGGAGCGCTTCTCTCCCTGGAGCAGGGCGCGATAGGGGCCCATGATGTGCGCCAGGGCAGGCCAAAAGTTGAACTTCGCCATCATTGAGGAGTACAGGTTGGCGATCAGGCTCTCGGACTGCGGCACTTCGCCCTTGGACTGCAGCCAGATGAGGCGCAGGGAAAGCATGCGTCCGGTCTCAACCCGGATACGCAGGTCTGCAAGCTGATGGCGGACGTGCGGATCGTTTAGAACCGACTCGCCGTTGAACTTGAGGTCCTTCGCCATATCGAGGAACTTCTCCAGAACGGCAACATTTCTCGCGCCCGTGCCGCCCGCGCGCTCAAAGTTGAGCGTGGTCATTGCGGCGTACCAGCCACGGTTGACCTCGCCGATGACCTGCCGCTTGGGAACACGGACCTCGTCCATGAAGACCTCATTCCAGCGGCGGCGGCCGAACATGTCATAGAGCGGTCGGAGAGTAATTCCGGGCATCTGCGCGCCATCATCGTCCTTCAACTGCATGATCAGGTATGTGATACCGCGATGCTTGGGCGCGGACGGGTCCGTGCGCGTTAGGACGTGATACCAGTTGGCGTAGTGGGAGCCGGATGACCAGATCTTCTGGCCCGTCACGACGAAATCATCTCCGTCCTCGACGGCGCGCGTGGTCAGGCTGGCAAGGTCTGTTCCTGCGTTCGGCTCAGAGAAGCCCTGTGCCCAGTCAATATCGTTCGATGCCATCTTGGGGAGAAACTCATTCTTGATGGACTCTTCGGCGTGGTACATCATCGCGCCGGTGATGTTGGCGCTGGGGCTACCCTGCGGTGCGCCCGCATAAGCAAGTTCGTCCGCGTAGATGACCTGTCGGGACAACGGAAGGCCCTGACCGCCGTACTCCTGCGGCCATGCCATGGTCCAGTAACCCTTCTCAACAAGCTTCTTCTGGAACGCCTTTGCGTCCTCGCGGTACTCGGCACTGTCAAAGTCATAGCCGAAGACGTTGAGATCCGTGTTGTAGTCCTTCGCGTCCCATTCGCGTCGCACAAATTCTCGAATTTCCTGTCGAAATGCCTCATCTTCCGGCGCAAACGTGAAATCCATTGTTGTCTGCCTCCCCACTGGCGCGCGTCCCAAAAGCGCCGTCACTTGCGAACCGCCTAATGTGAAATCCTACTTGCTCCCAATCGGTGTCAGCATACCACGCGAACCATCGTGAAATGGCAGCGGAAATAGGCGAATATGGGTCGGGCTAGACAGCGCGCTTCCCTACGGGTGCTCAGACGATTTGCGGTCTACTTATCCAGGCGGCTGTGGGGCAGATAGGCTACCGCGGAAGGCCGAGCGCCCGCTGCGCGATGATGTTCTTCTGCACTTCTCGCGTGCCACCGCCGATGCTAAGTCCCGTTGCGAGGATCGAGTTCACACCCATGAATCGGCCCGCCGGCGACCACTTGTCCTCCGGGCGCAACTGACCATAGTCATTCAAGATAGACGCGATTCCCCGGTAGATGCCCTGGTGCAGCGCGTCTCCCCACAGCTTGGTTTGAGACGACTCCTTGACGGGAATCTCTCCTCGCGTCTGCATCCACGCCACGCGATAGGAGATCATCCGCGCCACTTCAATCTGCAGGCGCATGTCGGCCAGGATGTGCCTAACGCGCACGTCATCAAGCAGCGGCTGCCCGTTCACCTTGGCGTCTCGTGCGTAGTCTATGAACTCCTCAACGGTGCGCAGCATCCGCGCGGGACCACCGATGTTGGAACGCTCAAACGACAGGTGCGTCATAGTCGCATACCAGCCGCGGTTAACCTCGCCGACCATGTTGCGCTTTGGAACGCGAACCTCATCCATGAAGACCTCGCTCCAGCGGCGGCGTCCCAACATGTCATACAACGGACGAAGGATGATGCCCGGGGATTTCATATCGATGATGAGATAGGTCAGGCCGCGGTGTTTCGCCGCCTCGGGGTCAGTCCGAACAAGCGCCTGCCCGTAATCGGCCATCTCCGCCATGGACGTCCATATTTTCTGGCCCGTGACGACGAAATCGTCGCCGTCTTCGACGGCCCGCGTCTGCACACTCGCAAGGTCTGAGCCCGCGCCGGGCTCGGACAGCAATCGGCAGAACTCGATCTCGGCGGTGGCGTAATGGGGCAGTAAGTCGTCGCGGTGCCATTCATTGCCGTGGTACATCAGGACCGGCCCAACCAGATCGCTTGCGCCGGATGAGGGCGCGCCCCAATAGGCCATTTCCTCGCGGTAAATGAGCTGGCGGGAGATAGGCGCGCCCATTCCACCAAATTGCTCCGGCCAATGCAGTGTCCACCAACCCTTATCGGCCAGTTTGAGCTGCCATTCCTTGACGAGGTCTATCGCCTCGTGGGTATGGAGATCATAGGACGCGATGGACGCGCCAACAGAGTCGTAGCCTTTGGGATCCCATTCGGCGTTGACGAATTCCCTTACTTCCTGACGAAACGCTTCGTCTTCTTGAGAAAATCGGAAATCCATTGCCGTTCTCCCCGCTTCTACGTCACTTGACGCGCTGCATTCTGCTCAGATTCGCCCCGTATCCAAGATCTCCCGGCGAAACACGGTCGCATTACCGTGCCGTGTTCGAGTCAGATCAGAGTGAGACTGAGAGGCAAGTGACGGTGCGAAGAATGCCCCCAATCGTATGGATGCGGCTAGCAACAAGGCTGCCGACCGTATTGAGGTCCTCCGCTTCGATCGTCGCAATGACGTCGTACGGGCCCGTCACCGCATCAACGGATGTCATTTCAGGAACCTTCTTGAGTTCATTGACAACTTCCTGTGTCTTGCCAACGGAAGTCTCTACCAGTATGAAAGCGCGAGTGGCCACGTTAACCCCCAAAAATTTAGCCCACCGGAGTCGTTAAAGGCGGCTTATTCTAGGCGCGGACGGGCAACAGTGTCAATTGGCTGAGCCGTTGTCGAAGCGCCATTGAAAGTACTCCGTCACGGCGTCGAGATACGCGACAGGGTGGTCGCTAAATGCCGCGCTGTGACCACCGGACGGAAATGACTTCAAACGGGTTTCAGGGTGCGTTGCTGCCGCTGCGATACGTTCTGAGTGGTCAGTGGCAATCCTGTCGTCGTCCTCCGAGTGCGTGAGCAACAGCGGAATATCAAGCTCGCCCACGAATTCCTCAGGCTTAAGGGCCGACAGCGGTATCCCGTACCGCACTCGGGCCACAATCTCCATTCCCGGCTTCAGCACCCCTATCGTCCATTCCGGAAGCGGCGTTCGGTCAGCCACTTCGGACGCGAACAGGTCATCAATATTCGCAAAGGCGCTGTCGACGACAAGGGCCCGCAGTCTCGGCTCCTCCGTAGCACCCAGCAGCGCGGCAACTCCTCCCATGGAGAATCCAAGCACGCCAATGCGCTCCGCCGGAATCCCGAATCGAGTTTCGACCACATCCATCGCACCAAGCACGTCGTAACGCTCGAAGTAACCGGCGGACATTATCTCGCCGTCCGACTCTCCGTGTGCTCTCAGATCGAACATGATCACCGAGAATCCCCTGTCTCGGAGGTCTCGAATCAGCGGCATATAAAGGTCTGGGTCGCGGGCCCGGTTTGAATCCAGGCCATGAACAACAATGATCACCGATTCCGTGTCATTGGCTAGAGCAGGTCCCGGAATCCACCAGCCTCTCAACGTTATGGGATTCTCTTCTGCTCGCTGCTCCGGCATGCGCGGCGAGAACTCGATGTCCTCATAAGCCATTTCGTAGTCCAACGGTGTCACTTCGACTGGCTCACGTTCCGCAACCACAGCCTGCGAAACCATCGTCCAGGAGGCGACGGCGATGAGAGCAACAAGTATGCCCACGGCCGCCATCAAGACGCGGCCCAGGAAGAGAGGTCTCATTCGTCTTCTGGAGCGCCGCCGGAGATCCCGGTTTCTCCCAACAGCTCAATGCGCGTCTCGTCGCCGGCTTCAAGACGCGTCACGTCCTCCGGGCAGATCGCCAACCCATTCGCACGCGCCATCGCTGTCAGGATATTGGAGCCTTGCGGGCCGGAGAGGCGCGCGTGCATGCGACCGTCGTCGCCACGGTACACGTGAGCACGCGCGTACACTCGCCTGCCGTCTTCATTCACGATCGGATCGTCAAGGACGGCAGAGAGTGACGGAGAGTCCCACGTCTGGTGGCCCATCATCTTGCGTAGCGCCGGACGCGCGAGCATGTGGAAAACGACCATTGCGCTCACCGGGTTGCCCGGCAGGCCCAAATGCGGCACGTCTCGCCCCCACGGCGCTTCCGCCGTTCCACGCAGGATTCCGAACACCACCGGTTTGCCCGGGCGCATCCGTACCGCCCACACGCGTAGATCACCCAGTGACTGCAGAACGTCCTTGACCAGATCGTAATAGCCGACGGAGACGCCCGCGGACGTGATCAGAAAGTCTGCATCGCGCGCCTGCTCCACGTGACTACGAACCGAATCCTCCGTGTCGCGGGCGATGCCCAGAGGTCGAGGGATACCACCCATCTGCTGGACGAGGCCCTGCACTGTGTATGTGTTTATGTCATAGATGTGTCCGACTCCTAGTTCATCCCCGGGCGCGGCAATCTCATTGCCGGACGCGAGGATGGCAACGACGGGGCGCGGATGGACGGGAACGCTTGCCATGCCGACGGAGGCCAAAACACCAAGACGCGCC
Source organism: Dehalococcoidia bacterium (assembly GCA_965207115.1). GTDB lineage: Bacteria > Chloroflexota > Dehalococcoidia > UBA6926 > UBA6926 > VXMO01. The sequence goes on from CBDBLR010000003.1 coordinate 1,446,869, forward strand.
GGAGTCAGCTCCATCCCCTTCTCCAACACCACCGCTCCGGGTTTCACATCCTCCCCCGCAGCACGTATTGAGGTTCCAACGGCAGGAGAGGCGTAGATTGTTATGGCGTCGAGCCCCTGCCCATTCGCCCTGCGGCCTTCCTCATCGGTGTCCTCGAAACGAACAATAGCGTCCGCCCCAGGCGGGATGGGAGCGCCGGTCATGATGCGCACCGCTACCCCCGGAACAACGGCCGGCTCAGGTGGCGATCCCGCGGCGATCTCACCGATGACTGGCAACTCAACTGGGAACTCCCGTCGTGCCGTCGCTACATCCTCCGCGCGAACCGCATAGCCGTCCATCGCAGAGTTCGGGAGCGGCGGGATGGAGATCGCGGAGCGCACGTCCTCGGACAGTACCAGGCCATTGGCATCTGAAAGCGGAACCCGTGCGGACGGCAGCGGCTGAATGTCAGCAAGGACGCGCTCAAGCGCCTCTTCCACCAGGATCATGCCGGTCTGTGTCGTCATCGTCTCAGTGCGCCTCTCGTGATGTGCGGCGCGTGACCATCATGCCTGTGAGCGAAGTGTCGCGCCCGCCTCTCGCTGTAGTTTATCCAGCAACTGCGTCTCCGCCACATCAACTTCCGTATCCGTCAGCGTACGCGTCGGCGACTGCCATACGAGTGAAAATGCAAGGGACTTCTTTCCGTCTGGAACCTGTGGGCCTTGATATACGTCTACGAGCGCAGACCGCACGACAGATGGGAAGTCACGGATGATATCACCCACGGCCCCCGCTGGCGCTCCATCGTCAACGAGTAGAGAGAGTTCCCGCAGCACGCCGGGGAATCGGGAGACCGACTGCCACGTCCGTTCAGTTCCGCGGCGGTTCTCAAGGGCCGCCTGGAGGTCAATCTCATAGAGGACGACGCGGGGAGCGCGGATATCAAGCGCCGCCAACGTGTCGGGGTGCACCTCACCGATCGTCCCAAATGGCCGGCCGCCTATCTCTGGCAAGACGTGAGCCGAGCGCCCGTGCGCCAGGATTCGGTCCTCGCCCGCTTCGTACCGCGCTCGAACACCGAGTGTCTCAAAGAGCGTTTCCACAAGTCCCTTTGCATCAAAGAAGTCCAGCTCATCGGAGGCGGTATCGCTGCCGCCGATCCATGAGCGGTTTGCGCGCATCCCGGCCATCACGCCGCACACGTACGTCCGCTCCTCCGGCTGATGACGAGGGCCATGCGGGAGGTATGCCTGCCCAATCTCGAAGAGCCGGTATGATTCCCGGCTGATGCCACGCTCATTATTCGCAAGTGTGCGCAGCAGACTGCCACGCAGCGTGGTTCTCAGATATTCCTGGTCAGGCGACATGCGATTCCAGACACGCAACGGGTCCTGCGGCGCGTCCCCCGGGATGGTGGTCTGCAGCAGGTCCATAGGCACCAGAGGGTAAGAGATCGTTTCGCGGTGGCCCAGTTGAACGAGGGCGTCGCGCACGTCATCCTTCATCTGCGTCAGGGGTTCGGGGAGGTCAGGCTCGCCGGTAGTCGGCAGCAGTGTGACGGGGATGGCGTCATAACCCACAATTCGCGCCACTTCCTCGATCAAGTCATCGGCGATACCTATGTCCGTCCGCCAATACGGTACGGTGGCGTCGATGGTGTATTCACCGTCTGCCCGGTCTGTAGCCGTCACCTCAAATCCGAGAGAGCGCAGCGTCCGTTCCGAGACCTCTCGCCCCGGGTCGCTGCCCATCACTTGCGTCATGCGCTCAGACGTCAAGGTAACCACCGCCGGCTCCTGCCTGTCAGGCCAGTCATCGGCGATGCCTTTTGCGGCCGTTCCACCACAGAGTTCAACCAGCATCTTGGCGGCGCGGCGCAGTCCTATGGGGGGAAGGGTTATCGGCAGATTGCGCTCGAATCGTTGCGAAGCCTCTGTGCCCCGCTTGCCGCCCACCTCGATGCGCCGCCTTTGAACAGTGCGTCGTGTACTGGCAAAGCCAAATGACGCGGACTCCAGGATGATATTCGTGGTGGAATCCGAGACCTCTGAGTTTTCGCCGCCCATGATGCCGCCCAGTCCCACGGGGCCGTTCTCATCGGCAATGACAAGGTCCTCCGTCGAGAGAACGTGCTGGCGTCCGTCCAGCGTTTCGAGCGGCTCATCAGGTGTGGCGCGGCGCACAATTAACTTGCCGCCCGCGATACGATCCCGGTCGAAAGCGTGAAGCGGCTGCCCTATCTCCAGCATCACGTAGTTCGTGATGTCAACGACATTAGAGATTGGTCGCACTCCTGCAGCCTTCAACCGCATTTGCATCCAGCCCGGCGCTGAACCGACGGTCGCTCCAGTAATCAGGGCCGATGTATAGCGAGGCGCGAACTCCGGCGCGCGCAGGTCAACCAAATCTTTAGTCGTTATAGGGTCTCCGTCCTCCAGGTACTCCAGAGACGGCACACGCACCGGGTTGCCTGTCAGCGCCCCAACCTCCCAGGCCACGCCGAGCATGGACAGCCAGTCAGGCCGGTTAGCTGTAACTTCCACGTCGAGAATGACATCGCCCAGATAGTCTTCTAGCGCCATGCCGGGAACCGCATCGCCCGGCAGCACCAGGATGCCCTCATGGTCATCGCCCAGGCCAAGCTCACGCTCGGAGCAGATCATGCCCTCAGAGACGACGCCGCGGATGCGCGCCGACTTGAGCGTTTCCCGGTTGCCCGTTTGGGGATTGGTCAGCGCTGCCCCGACGCGGGCGAGCACGATATTCTGGCCGCCCTCCACATTCGGCGCACCGCAGATGACCTCCAACTTTTCAGAGCCCGTGTTGACCGTAGCCAACTTCAGGCGATCTGCGTTTGGATGTGGTCCAAGCCGTTCAATATGGCCAACAAGGACGTTGTCCCAGTCGCCACCCACACGCTCGATGGAACCCACCTCAAGGCCGGCCATCGTCAGCCGATGGGCCAACTCCTCCGGCGTCAAATCAAAATCGACGTATTCTCGCAGCCACTTGAGCGACACGCGCATCGCGTCGTCTTACTCCGTTCGATCCGTATCGTCAGTATTTTCAGTCCCGACTTCGCCGTCATCGTCAACGGCTTCGACGACGCCCCCGAACGGGGCGCCGCCTATATCCTCCGTCTGTTCTTCGCCGTGATCGTGACCTTGGTGTGCGATTGCCTCCGCAGTTGCCAGGTCATTTTGCCCCGCTGCTGAGTGCCGCATGGTGATACGAAAGCGCGGCGGCTTGTGCGAGGTTGATCGCACAAGGTACACGTTCCCGCAGGCATGGCAATGAAAGCGATGCGGCACAAGATTCGATGGCAATTCGCTATGCCCTTCGTAGTACACCAGAGCATTGCAACTGGGGCAATTCTGCTGTGTGGGAACGGAACCGCCGTGTGTCGTCATGCGGCCCTCCCGCCTCCTGCCCGACGCATATTCCTAGCGAAGTTGCGCAACAGTAGCCTTCTCTAAATCCTGGATTTCCCTGACGATGCTCATTCCTTCGGCGACAGACATTGGGCCGAGCATGTCCCGCTGTGCGTCCCGAAGCTTATCCGCGAGTTCGACGTAGGCCACCCGTAGCTGGTCCGCGACCGCCCGTTCCGCCGCAGCGCCCAGGCAACCAAGAATCGTGCCGAACTCTTCAATCGAAAGTGACAGGTTAACCATCACCTTCTCTGCTCGTTCCGTCATCTCCATCCTCCTTCCGATTGCGGAGCCCTTCGCTCCTTCCCTCGCGCTATTCCCACCGAGCTAGAACTGCTCTAGAAAATTCAAATCGTTGGCATAGAAATGCCGAATATCGTCGATGCCGTGCCGAAGCATCGCTATCCGCTCCGGCCCCATGCCGAATGCAAATCCTGTGTACTCATCCGGGTCATACCCCACCCGCTGCAGAATCTTGGGGTGAACCATCCCTGCTCCCATAATCTCCAACCATCCTGATTGACTACAGACGCGGCAGCCGTTGCCCTTGCAGGCGAAGCAATCGATTGCCATATCGACACCCGGTTCCACGAACGGAAAGAAGTCACATCGAAACCGCACGCGGCGGTCAGGACCGAACATGCGTCGTGCAAAAGCGTACAGCGTACCCTTCAGATCAGCGAACGTGATGCCGCGGTCAATAGCCAGACCTTCAACCTGGAAGAATACGGACTCGTGTGAGGCGTCCGTCGCCTCGTGCCGAAACACACGACCCGGAACGAGCACACGAATGGGTGGCTCCTGCGCCTCCATGATGCGCACCTGCATTGGCGATGTATGCGTCCGCAGCAACAGCGGCCGCTTGCCGTCATCATCCTCAATGTCCAGCCACAGCGTGTCCCACTGGTCGCGTGCCGGGTGGTCTGCAGGAATGTTGAGTGCCTCGAAGTTGTAGTAGTCCCACTCCACTTCGGGGCCTTCGACAACGGTAAACCCCATTGGCTTGAACGCGTCGATAATTTCCCGCAGTGTCTGCGTCGTGGGGTGCAGTCCGCCGGCGGGCACACGGCGCCCCGGCAGGGTCACGTCGATGGCCTCTGCGGACAGCCTCTGTGAGACACTGGCGTGCTCAAGTACAGCGCGCCGCTCCTCATAGGCATTCTCAAGAGCAGTACGAACCCGATTGGCAAGTTGGCCCGCCTCACGCCGATCCTCAATAGGAAGCGTCGGAAGCTGTTCCAGTAGCTTCGGAAGACGACCCTGTCGCCGGCCCTGCCACGTCACACGCCATTCTTCCAACGCATCCCTGTCAGAGATGCGCTCGAGTTCAGCGAGCGCGCTGCTCTCCACGTCAGTTAGTTCATCGGTGAGTGTGGACATGTTCCCCGCGCTTTTGTGACTGTCCGTACTCGAAGACCAGAATCAAAAACGCCCGCCTTATGACGGACAACAGCAGGGATTGTACCCCCTCTCCTATTGAGAGGTCAATCTAATCAGGGCGCTGTCATGTAAGCGGGCTGTGTCGGGGCAGCTTACGCGTCGCCCACCTGACCGCCCGTTGACTGGGTTAGGCTTGCGAAACGAAGTTCCGTCATGCGCGCCTCTGCCTGAACGTAAATCTCGAACTCCTCCGGCGTCATTCCGGAGTGCCGGATCAAGGCCTTGAGCACGCCGCGCTTGATCATTTCGGTGCCCGGCACGCCCGGCGCCGTCAGGACAGGTGGGCGTTCATCTTCAAACTCGCTCTGGCTCAGATCTCCGATGTCTACCCGGACCTCGACCGTCTCGCATGTGAGCGGCAGACTGTCATCCGCGCGGGCGGCGAGGATTTCATACATTTCATCGCCGAGGTAGTCGACTGAATCCACCGGCGGGGCCATGTCGTCTTCGGCCCACGCAGAGAGCGACTGCTGAATGGCGGAGTGGATGGCATCAATGGCTTCGTCTCGCGTTTCGCCCTGCGCAACGCAGCCCGGCAATGCCGGACAATGCATTGAGTATCCACCCGTGGGTTCGGGCTCCAGGATGACGGTGTAGGTCGCGATGGACATTGCCAATCAATTGTATCCCGCCAATTGAGACTGGGCACTACGCTTTTGAGGGAGTCCAGCCGTTAATCTGTGGTGTATGGAGTCGAGGCCGAAAACGCCTGCGTCGCCCCGCATGGGACGGCGCTTCTACTACGGGTGGGTGATTGTCGCGACGATGTTTATCGTCTCGGTCGCCCAAACGGCACAGTACAACCCCGCGGTTAGTATCTTCGTCAAGCCGATTACCCAGGAGTTTGGCTGGAGTCGCACCACCTTCTCAACCGCGATCGGTCTTGGCGGGCTTGTCGGTGCAGCTCTCGCCCTGGTTGTCGGGCCCATCCTGGATAGGCGCGGCCCACGGATACCGACGCTCATCGCATTCATGTTGCTGGGCGGGGTTGTGATGTCGCTAAGCCAGATCTCGGAAATCTGGCACTTCTACGCGATCATCGTGACGAACCGCGCCCTCATCACCGGCTTCCTTTCCATCGTTGCGGGCGTGGTCGTGTCCAAGTGGTTCATCCGGCGTCGCGGACGGGCGATGTCGTTCTCCATTACGGGCATTCGCTTTGGGCAGGCGATCTTTCCGCCCTATGCGACTTTCTTCGTCCTGCGGTCAGGCTGGCAGACCGCGGCAATCGCGCTTGGCGGATTGGTGTGGCTTATGACACTTCTGCCTGTTGCCTTGTTCTTGCGGCGGCAGCCGGAGGACATGGGGCTGCGGCCGGACGGTGACGGCCCCGCAAGTGATGAGGAGGATTTTGATTCGCCACAGGCATATGCCGCGAGCGAAGAGGCATCATTCACGCTGGCACAGGCGCTGCGGACGCGCGCCTTCTACTTGATCCTTTTCGCGACAAGCGCCCTTGCATTCAACATCGGTGGAATCAATTTCAATCTCTTTCCGTACATGACCGACCAGGGGATGTCAGAAGCGCAGGCCGCGATGATCCTAACGGTGTGGTCGCTCGTCGGCGCGACAGGGTCGCTGATTGTGGGTTTTGTAGCTGAAAAAATGCACGTACGGTTCGTGATGGCACTGGCGTTTTCGTTCGCGACAGCCGGCGTCGTGCTGCTCATGACTACGGATGATGTGCCGACAGCGCTCGTGTTCGCGCTCGTACATGGCCTATCGTTCGGGTCGTTGCCCATGCTGATGAACCTAGTGTGGGCGGACTACTACGGCAGGCGGCACCAGGGGACGATACGTGGATTCACGACGCCGTTCCAGGTCATCGTGCAAGCCGGCGGCCCAATCATTGGCACGCTTTCCTACGACCTTATTGATACGTACATGCCGGCGTTTATTCTCTTTGCGGCGCTCTACGTCCTCAGCGCCCTCGCGATGCTCATGGCCAAGCCGGTCCCACTTTCCGATGTGATTGCACGCCGGAGCGCACGGTGAGGGCAACACGTCCTGACGCTTGCTTAGGAATAGTCCGCAATTCTACTCTTGAAGCAATCACAGACATGTCGGAGCGGCTTGGCGCGTTCCGGCCAATCAGATAAAGAGTCGGAGAGATGACTACAAACGCGAATGAACGGTTTACCCTGCTTCCCCGGTCCGTGAGGCCGTCACACTACAAGCTGGAACTGACGCCGGACCTGGAAAATGCTGCATTTACGGGGTCGGTGGCTATTGACGTTCTTGTGACGGAAATCACACAGCAGATTGTTTTAAACGCAATTGAGCTCGATTTAGGCTCTGCAACGTTCACCCCGCGCGGCGGAGAGGCCTCGGCTTCGACGGGGATCACGTATGACGAGGAGGCTGAGACTGCCACAATCAGTTTTGGTGAGGCTCTGCCCGTCGGGGCGGGGACACTTGAGATTCCGTTCACGGGAATCCTGAACGATCAGCTGCACGGGTTCTACCTGAGCACGTTCCGGGACAAGAACGGGGTTGAGCGACGGATGGCGGCGACGCAGTTCGAGGCCTCGGACGCACGGCGGTGCTTCCCATGCTGGGACGAGCCGGCGGTCAAGTCCACTTTCCAGGTCGACTTGATCATTCCCGAGGGATTTTCTGCGATCTCCAACACGTTAGAGTCTGCGCCGGAGCCTGAGGACGGGGGCAGGCAGCGGGTCAGCTTCCCCGCCACGCCGATCATGTCCACCTATCTGCTCGCGTTCATCGTGGGGGAGATGGACAAGATCGAGGCGCGGTCGGCTAACGGCACGCTCAACCGCGTGTGGGCGACCGTCGGACAGGCAGAACTGGGGCAGTTCGCGCTGGAGACCTCCGTGCGTCTGCTGGACTACTACAACGACTATTTCGGCGTCGATTACCCGCTAGAGAAGTTGGACCATATCGCCCTGGCCGACTTTGCGGCGGGCGCCATGGAGAACTGGGGGGCGGTGACCTACCGCGAGGTGGCGCTGCTCTTCGATCCGGCAAGCTCCTCGCCCGGCACGCGGCAACGAATCGTTGAAATCATCGCGCATGAGATGGCGCATATGTGGTTCGGCGACCTCGTGACGATGGCGTGGTGGAACGATCTGTGGCTGAACGAGAGCTTTGCGTCATGGATGGCGGCCAAAGCAACGGACACCCTGTTCCCCGACTGGGCAATCTGGACGCAGTTCATCGCCACGGACGTCGCTCCCGGCATGAGCCTGGACGGGCTGGAAAACTCCCATCCAATCGAGTCCGAGGTGCGGAATCCCAACGAGGTCAGCCAACTGTTCGACGCGATCAGCTATGAGAAGGGCGCCTCTATCCTGCGGATGCTGGAGCAACACATTGGCCCTGACGCCTTCCGCAACGGTTTGAGCAGTTACATGACCGCGTTTGCCTACTCCAACGCGGAGGGGGCGGATCTGTGGCGCGCGATGGGAGACGCCTCCCAACAAGACATCCCCGGCATGATGGACTCCTGGGTCAAACAGGTTGGCTATCCCGTCGTCTCGGCAGAAACAACGCGCGGTGACTCGGGTGCGACGGTTTCGCTGACTCAGCGACGCTTCCTCTACTCCGGGCCGAATGACGATGAGACGCTGTGGCACGTGCCCGTGCGCATCACGACGCAGGGGAGTGAAGATGAGGCGAGGGCCCTGTTCACCGACCGGACGGAATCCATCGAGATTCCGGCAGCTTCCGGGGACGGGTGGATCAAGGTCAATGCCGGAGGAGCGGGGTTCTATCGCGTCGGCTACCAGCAAGACGAGCTTGACCGGCTGATTGCCGCGGTCCGGACAGGGGAACTCAACGCTCCTGACCGCCTAACGCTGCTGGAGGACACCTATGCGCTGGCACGCGCCCGCCACATCCCGGCTCGCAACTACCTTGAACTGGCGCAGGCATATGTGGATGACGAGGACTTCAGCATCTGGGCGGCGATGGCATCCCAGCTCGGCGCGATTGAGGCTCTGTCACGCAATGAGCCGTATCTGGAACGCTACCAGGAGTTCGCCCGAGGGCTGACCCAGACCGTCGCCGGCAAGGTCGGTTGGGAGCAGCCGGAGAACGAAGCGCACCTACGAACTCTCCTGCGGGCGGTAGCTCTGAGCGCAGCGGGCGGCTTCGGCGATGAGGCCGTGCTATCGGAGGCGGCGGCGCGATTCGCACGTTTCCTGGAGGATGAGTCGTCCCTGCGGCCCGACCTGCGCGCTGTGGTGTACAACCTGACCGCCGATCAGGGCAACGACGAGATGTTCGAGACCATGAAGCGGCTGGAGCGCGAGTTTGATCTGCAGGAGGAGAAGGTCCGCATGCAGATGGCGCTCACGCAGTTCAGCCAGCCGGAACTCCTGCAGCGGACGCTCGAGATGTCCGTCGACCAGGACCAGATCCGCGTGCAGGACGCGCCGCGTCTCCTGATGGGCGTAGGCGGCAACCTGCGGGGGCTGACGCTGGCATGGGAGTTCATGAAGGACAATTGGCCGGAGATCGAGCGTCGCTACGCCGGCGGCGGGTTCGCGATCATGCGGCTCGTGTCCATCACAGGGGCGTTTGCGACAGCGGAGGCGGCGCAGGAGGTGCGCTCATTCTTCGAGGAGCACCCGACGCCGTCCGCCACACGCGCCATTCAGCAGTCGCTGGAACGCATCGAACTCAACCGGCTATGGCTGGAACGAAACCGCGAAGAACTGGCGGAGTGGCTGGGGTAGGCAGTGCCTACTACCCAGGTTCGCGATCAAGATTGATGGGGCTTGTGGGGATAGTTCTCGGCGTTCCGGCTTTGGCGGCCTATTGAAGCTTTAGATTCCTCGGCTGCGCTCGGAATGACATGGGCCGCGTTCCGGCTTAGGCGGCCTATTCTGTTGATTCTAGTTAATGGTTATAGAACGTCACCGCACTTATAGCCATAAGTTACACGTTGGTTACGATTTGTATGTTATTTTGCCTAATAGTTTCACCTATATATAGGTGAGGAAGTTGTGCCGAAAGCCGCGCTCGGGGGACAACCCCTTGGAGGTGTACTGATGAAGGGGACGGCAGCCATTCTGAGGTCACATATCGGGGTGGGGTTACTCCGGATACTTGTGCCCGCGTTGATGTTATTGGCGGCAGCAGGGACTTTTCTCTTTGTGACCAGTCCTGCGGCGGCGGGGCCGCCCATCGATGACCTGATTCTTCCCGTACAGGTGGAGGAAAACCGTGACCCGCCGAAACGCGTGACGCGGGACGTGCAGGGACAAGGCGTGAGCATCACGCAGGCAACGCCGACACCCACCAAGCTGGTGGGCAACACCGGGCAGACCAGTACGGTTTTGGGTATTACGTTCACTTCCGACCACTCGCAGGCATTCACCACGGGCAGCAACAGAGCCACCTACAAGCTGACCCATATCGCGATTCTCTTGGCGCACCTTGGCAGTGGTCAGCAGGCTGCTTACTCGGTTTACATAGCCGAAGATTCGGGCGGAAGACCTGGCACCAGCCTCGGTACGCTATCGGGTTCGCCCACATTGACGAATAGCCCGACGGCCTATGCGTTCACGGCAACCGGCGACGGCATCGATCTCGAACCCGACACGACGTATTGGGTGGTAGTCGACGCAGACCTCGGTGGCGCCTTTAATACCGGTACTCGCGTGGCGGCGATAGACGCGGACGGTGAGGATTCGGACGGCGCAGCCGGTTGGAGCCTCGCCGACAACCTCTTTTACCGGCCCCAAGCTCAAACTAGTGCTAGTGCCTGGCAGGCCCATACATCGAGCTCCCTCTCGCTCAGAGTCAATGGCTATGTGAAGGTGCCGCCGGCCGTGGTGAGCGCGGAGGTCAATGGGACCAGTCTGGTGCTCACCTATGACAAGGACCTCAACACCACCTCGCGCACGGCTGCCCGCCAGTTCGGGATCAAGTTTGGCGGCGGGGGGGCGCTGCAAAGGGCCACCGCGATCTCAATTGATGGACGGCAGGTCACGCTCACAGTGCCGGAGGTAAGAGCGGGACAGGTGGTGACCGTGTCCTACACCGTACCGACCAGCAATCCCCTCAAGGGCACCAACGGCGCGGAGATAGCTGCGATCAGCGATCAGGCGGTGACGGTCAATACAGGACCGGCCTACGGGAGGCTGCCGGAGGGATCCTAGAAGGTGCGTGACGCAGTCTATGTCACATACACCAATACGAACGGCGAGGAAGAGGTAGTCGAAAACAGAGCGGCATCCGCCGACCGCGAAACTCTCTACGACTACTTCTACGATTCGTGCTCTACCCGCCGTTCGCTGTCGAACGCCGAGGTCGCGCACGACTACTCGCAATACACGGAGATTGAGATTGGCACGCCACCGAACACGAGCACCAAGCGCGTCATGACACAGGCGAGGAACGGCTGGAAATGGGTGTGGACTCAGGATCCGACGACCGGCGCCGTCACAGGCACGAGGCCACAGACGTTGGATGAGTGCGCCAGCCGGGCGATGTACCACAGACAGGCCTTTTGCAGAAACCTCACTGATGGGCAACTCCCCGAAGGCGCTAAGGAGTCTACATGTCCGACGGATCGGACGTGGTGATTGCGGCCTGACGGCTACGTGAGGCTGCGCCTCAAGCCCAGCAGTCCGGCAGAGGCGCTGGGGTGGTACGGGGGTTGGCGGGAGCCTCGTGTCATTCTGAGGGGCGCAGCCCGGAAGAATCTACGGACATGATCGGCTGCGCAATGGAGACTTTGGATTCTTCGCTACGCTCAGAATGACAGTGTAGGCGCTCGGAATGACAGTGGGGGCGTCACCCTTCGCTACGCTCAGAATGACATGGGGGAGTTGTGGCCTGCGGGCCACGCGATGGATTCCGGCCTTCGCCGGAATGACCGCGCGGAACCCCCCTCAATGTGACACCCCGCCTTGACCCATCCCAAACGCCTGTCCTAAAGTCACCCACAACAAGCCATACCCCCGGTGGCGGGGAACGTCGACAGCCCCGCCGCCACTACCATCCCCGGGAGCGCAAAATGGAGGGCGCCCCCTGCGAGGAACGCATCCGCTGTCAGGATTCCGAAGTTAACCTGCGGGAGAACGCGACTATGCGGTCGCAATAAGGCCGTAAGCGACAGCGCCCCGTCCAGATGCCTCCACCGTTCCCAGGCCAACGCCGCGACCCGAGCGGGGGCGATGAGAGAAGACGCGTGCTCCACACGGGTCGAGACCCGAAAGGCCTCAGGCAAGTGGAGCGCATGGCGTCCGATGATGACGTGGCAGCAGCATCGGGCGAGCACGGATCAACCGTCTGGCATGCGCTCGTATGTCAGGCGAGGGACGGACTCTCGGCCATGACGAAACTGTCCGCCGAGAGCTTGGCCCGCGCCGGTGCCACCATGCCGGACGTGTGCCACACGGGCGAGTCTATGATTGGCGCACCGCAACCCGCCCACGCGCGGGGCCGTCCCCCTGGCGCGACCCCACCCGAGCTCGAGACCGCGCCGCCAACCGACCCCACCCACAGCCCCGGAACCGACAGCGGATGCGTCCCCCAAGTCCCGCCAACCCGAATCATCAGGAAGGAGAAAACCCACAGCAGGCAAAGACCAAGAATCCCTCCCTCGCGGGAGAGGGCTAGAGTGAGGACACGGCATTCATCAGCAGGATGCCGAGCACGGCAACACCGCGAATCAAATCGAGGCTGAGAATCCGTTCCGATTCAGTGACCGGGCCGCCGCCGGCCTCATCAGTGATAGCTTGTGGCTGATTGTCAGTCACTAACTATTACGCGTACAGGCTGAGGCGGCCTTTAGCGAGAACGTCACCGACGTGTTTGCTGATGGTCTGGAGCATGGCGAAATCATCTTCGCCGACAAATGTGACGGCCTTGCCCGCGTTGCCGATGCGACCGGTGCGCCCAATACGGTGGATGTATTCCTCAAGGTTGCCGGGCATGTCGTAGTTGATGACGTGCGAGATCTCGGGGATGTCCAGTCCGCGTGATGCAACGTTCGTGGCGACAAGCACCTTGAGCTCTCCGGAGCGGAATGAGCGCATCACGGCCTCACGCTGGTTCTGCCGCATGCCGCCGTGGATTGGCTCCACACGAATCCGGGCGCGCTGCAAACGTCGCGCCAGCCGATCCACTCCGACCTGTGTCCGGCAGAAGATCAGCGTCTTCTCGCCATCCAGGTCAGTGCGGAGGACCTCTTCCAGGCCGGCCAGTTTGTCCTGGGCAGCCACCTCGTAGTAGACCTGCTCAATCGTGTCGGCAGCCCCTGACTCCTCGCCAATCCCGATATGAATCGGATCGCGCAGGAATCGCTCAATCATGCGTCGAATAAAGGACGGCACCGTTGCGGAGAACAGAGCCGTCTGTCGGGCACGTGGCGTGGCGCGGAGAATACGAATCATATCCTCCGCAAAGCCGATGTCCAGCATCTGGTCTGCTTCATCGAGGATGGCAATCCGGACGTTATTCAGCTTGAGAGTGCCGCGCTGCATGTGGTCCTGCACACGCCCGGGCGTACCGACGATGATCTGCGGAGTTTCCTGAAGGGCCTTCAGCTGCACCTCAATCTTTTGCCCGCCATAGAGGGTGACGATCTTCAAGCCGCGGTGCTTTGCCAGGCGGCGCAGTTCACCGGTCACCTGTACGGCGAGTTCTCGCGTCGGTGCAAGAACGATGCCCTGCACCTCTCGACGCGTAGGGTCAAGCAGTTCCACCATCGGGATGCCAAACGCGGTTGTCTTGCCTGTGCCCGTCTGGGCACGACCGACTACGTCACGCCCCTCGAGCATGACGGGAATGGCTTCCACCTGGATGGGGGTGGGGTTCTCGTATCCCATGTCATCGAGCGCCATGCGAATAGGCTCGGACACGGTGACGGTTCCGAAAGTCTTGTCTCGTTCGAATGGCCCGGCTTGCAAGTCAATACCCGGGGTGGCCTTGCGTTGACGCGTGCGGGGCTCAGATGATCCGTTTCGGGACGGTTGCTCCCCGTGGCCGTTATTCTGCACCGGCCTGTCCTTGCGGCGGCGGCGCGGCTTTCTGCGTGCGGGAGCGCCGTCAGGGCGATCCAACGTTGGGGTTGCAGTTCGCACGGATGGACTCATTGGAGAGTCGGTTGGGGACGGTGAAATGGGGGGAAGGGTTACTGTGGATGCCGTCGGGGACGGCGGGGCCGACGTGCGGCCTAAGATTTTTCGAAGCACAAATTCCTCTTAGATAAGTTGGCCGTCGATCGCCCGTGGCGATACTCGCTCAACTTGATGCGATGTCGTGTACTGTGCCCCTGATCGGGGCGGATACCATTCTGTCCGACAGGTCGCCTAGTAGCGGTTGTTGGCACTATGGTTCCTGAAGCAGTCTGAGCAATAGACCGGCCGATCGCCACGCGGCTGGAATGGCACTTCCGCCTCCTTACCGCAGTCTGCGCAGGTGACGGAGTACATCCGCCGCTCCCGCCTTTCGAAGTTGCCAGCGGGCGCCTGGCCCGAGGAGGGCCCGCCCGAGGTGTACGTGCCGCCAACGTAACCGCCTTCGCGGTCGCGCTTGCGGTTTGCTCGGCAGTCCGGGCATCGGGTGGGTTCACGTGTGAACCCTTTGCTTGCGTAGAATTCCTGCTCACCCGCCGTGAAAACAAACTCATTGGAGCAATCACGACACGCGAGTGTCTTGTCGGCCATTGTCATACTAGGTCTCTCCCTGTCTTCCTGATTCTTCCTGTGATCCCGCCTTACATACGCAAACAGGCCGGGATCTGCTGCCTGCACACGCGTCGGCCATGGTGATACTCACGGTTGCAGCGCCTACAGGTACTGGGGTGAATGAAGGCCGACTAGATGATGAATGTGAGCTAGAGTGCGGTAAAAGATTCCCCTGGTTCTTGATTCGGCTCTATTGTATCAGATTTCGCCCCCAGCAGGCGGCAGACCAATACGGGCTTTCCTGTTTCTTGCCCCTTTGCCCCGCTTTTACTACAGTGAGCGCAGGATTCGAGAAAAGCGAGTACCGAAACTGCACAGGATTTGACGGCGGATGGTTCACTGCGGCCTGCTCACCAGTAGGGCGCATGGAGGAAAAGGCAATGGACTTTCGATTTTCAACTGAGAATGAACAGCTCCGGCAAGAGGCGATAGAGTTTACACGCCGCGAGTGGGACTCCAAGGGCTTGGGCGACGGACAGGGCATCTACTACGCCCTGTCATGGGACCATGAGAACCATGAGGTTGAGTCGTTAATCAGCGGCTTCGAGAAGAAGCTGGTGGACAAGGGCTGGTGGACGATGCACTGGCCCACTGAATTCGGCGGCAAGGGCGCTGACATTGAGACCCAGATGGCATACCGCGAGGCGATGGTCTATGCAGGCGCGCCGGCGACGCTGGGCGGCGGACTCGTCGCGCCGGTTCTTATGGTGCACGGCACGGACGAGCAGAAGGAGTATTTCCTTCCCCGCATCGCGAACGCGGATATCTCGTACATCTCGCAGGGATTCTCAGAACCGGATTCCGGTTCGGACCTGGCAAGCTTGCAGACACGAGCAGTCCGTGACGGAGACGACTATGTAATCAACGGTCAGAAGATCTGGAGCACATACAAGGCGGAGTATATCCACATCCTCGTCCGGACGGATCGGGAGCAGCCAAAGCACCGCGGCATAACGTACCTGCTGGCCCGACTGAAGGACGAGGACGGTAACTACCTGCCCGGCATCAAGGTGAACGCGATTCCCGACGCGCTTGGACGTCACCGCTGGGATGAGGTTTTCTTTGAGGACTGGCGCGTGCCATCGAACAACATCATCGGCGAGGAGAATCGCGGCTGGTATGCCGCGATGACCACGCTCAGCTTTGAACGCTCCAACATCGAGGGCCCTGCCATGCTCATCCGAATCATGGAGGACTTCATCGACTACGCGAAGAACGTGCGTCAGCACGGCGACAGCCCGCTGGATAATCCCGTTGTTCGACACCAGATTGCCAATTTGCGGCTGGAGATTGAGGCGATGCGGATGCTGTCGTACCGCGTCGGGTGGATGCAGAGCCAGGGCGAGATTCCCGTGCGCGAGGCGTCCATGACCAAGTTCTGGGGGGACGAAATCACGCAGAAGGTGTACCGCTACTTCTCTCATGTACTGGGTGAGTACGGGCAGGTTCTGCCGACGACGGAGCTGCCGCTCAAGCTGCCGGTGGACGGATTCCTGAACTCCAACGCACACAGCACAATCGGCATCAGCATCGCGGGCGGCACCACAGAGGTCCAGAAGAACATCATCGCTCAGCGAGGTTTGGGACTGCCACGGTAGAACGGGCGGGCGTACTGCGGGTCATTTTGGCCAATAAGTGAGCACGACATGACGGACGCACTAATCACGCCCATGGTTCTCACTTGGGCCCGGGAACGCCGGAAGCTGGATGTGGAGTCGCTTGCTTCCAAAGTGAACGTTAAGCCAGCAGCGGTCTCCGCTTGGGAATCGGGGGGGCAGCGGCCAACGTTTCGCCAGGCTATAAATACCGCGAAGGCCCTAAGAGTTCCACTCGGTTACCTGTACTTGTCAAAGCCTCCGGATTTGAAGAGCCCGCTGCCAGACTTTCGAACACTCCCCGGCCACTCCAATACTGCGCCAAGCCCGGACTTGCTTGACCTTATTGTCGAAGTCGTGGGCAAGCAAGAGTGGTATCGGGAGAATCAAGAGTCCGAGGGTGCAGTGGCCCTGCCCTTTGTCGGACGATCTTCCGCAGATGATCTGCCTGAGGTAGTCGCCCAGGATATTCGAGACGTTCTTGGGATTGAAGAGGCCCGAAGAATTGCCTCCGATTCGGATGACTTTGTCAGGGAGTTATCGCGTAACGCCGAGGATGCCGGAATTATGGTTATGCGCAGCGGTGTTGTCGGGCATAACAACTTCCGACCCCTTGACGTTGACGAGTTTCGCGGGTTCTCGATTAGCGATCCTTTCGCCCCCCTTGTTTTCGTCAACGGCAGAGACGCAAAGGCGGCGCAAGTCTTCACTATCATCCATGAGATGGCACACATATGGACAGGTCAAGGGGGAATATCCACTCCATACGAGGGCCCTCTCTCAGAGGCACAAGACGTTGGCTTTGAGCGATTCTGCGACAGTGTTGCCGCAGAGTCGCTGGTCCCCGCGGACGAATTCGTGGTTCGTTGGGGGGCCGGGCCAGCCGACATCCTTGAGCGGGCCAAACAGCTTGCCCGACGATATCGGGTGAGCAGTCTTGTGACATTACGCAGGGCGCATGATTTCAATCTGGTTCAAGACGAGGAGTATTGGCTAAGTTACAACCAATTCAAGAATGAGGCACAGCCTCAAGGCAAACGTGGAGGCGATTTCAATTACACGTTGCCCGCTCGCAACGGTGCACTGCTAACGACGGCAGTCATTTCAGGCGCCGCTAGTGGACGACTTTTGGTCAACGATGCCGCCGCCCTATTGGGCGTTAGCCTCAAAACGCTGGGCTCCTTCGCGAAGACAAACTTTGGAACCTCCCTTGGCCTCGATTGAGTATTGGCTGGATACTAATGTCTTTTCAGAGGGCATGAAGGGCCCCTATGGATTCGACATCGCGCCCCGATTTTGGGAGATTATCGACGAACTCACAAACGCTGGCCGCTTGGCGTGTCCTACTCTGGTCTACGACGAATTGCGAGACGCGCCCGATGCCTTGAAGGAATGGGCCGCAGCAAGGCGATTGTCGGGCCTTTTTGTCGAACCTTCAGAAGATGTCCAACTCAGATATGGACAAGTCGTCGACTATGTTGCTTCTCGATACCCGCAGAATCAGGAGACTCGTCGATTCTTAGGTGGTCCAGATCCTTGGCTCATTGCTCACGCTGACGTTCTGTCCGGAGTAGTTGTGAGCCTTGAACTGCGAGTCAAGGAAGACTCTAACAAACCGAAGATTCCTAATGTGTGCGATCACTTTGCAGTGGTGTACATGAACACCTATGAAATGCTGCGAGAATTGGGAGTACGTTGGTCCTGACCTACTGCAATGCCCAGCCGCCCCCTAGCCGTTTCCACCGCTGAGGCGTTGGTATCTATTCCAATCCAGCGGCGGCCCAATCGTTGGGCGGCAACGAGGGTAGTTCCGGAGCCGCAGAAGGGGTCCAGGACGAGGTCGTCGGGATCGGTGCTGGCCTCGATGATTCGCTCATAGAGGGCGAGGGGTTTCTGCGTCGGGTATCCAGTGCGCTCTTTCGCCATGTTGTTCAGCGAGGCGATATCCCACACGTCTGTCTCGCCCTTCATTTGGCCCTTGAGCCTCTGCGATTTGGCAGGCGTCTGCGGCTTATTGAATGTGTAGCGGTCAGTCTTCGTGTAGAAGAGGATCACGTCGTGTTTGCGAGAGAACGTCCGACGTGATGAGCCGCCCAGGCCGTAGGTCCAAACAATCTCGTTTCTGAAATTGCCGATGCCAAACACGGCGTCCAGGAGTTGCTTCAGATAGTGACTCGACGTCGGATCACAGTGCATGTATAGGCTTCCGTCATCCCTGAGAACGCGCCGCATCTCTATCAGGCGAACGGCCATAAAGCAGAGGTAGGCAGCCATGTCCTCGCCGTAGGACAAGCCGGCGGATTCGATGACGTTCAGGGCGGCTGGGCACGCATCGGATATGAGCGTGCGCCACTCCGGATCAACGTCGCGTTCCCAGGACCAGCGGTCGCTGAACGTGGCATCACCCGCAGCCCTGTCGGAGTCTGCGCGCACCTCTCGCCCCTTGTTGAACGGAGGGTCCGTCGCTATCAATTTGACGGATTCGTCCGGTAGCTCCCGGAGAATGGGAAGGTTGTCTCCGTGGTGGAGGGCACATTCTTTTGTGAGCGGGGCGGACATTACCACACTATTGTGGCGGATTGGCAACCAACAGGCAGAGGGTTTCGCTGCGCAAATTACCTTACGCCGGCCGAACTCTCCTTCATAACACGCGCATGGAGGACATCTTGAGGGGTGACAGCACGAATCTGTGAGGGCATTGCCGTGGCGATGCCGACAGTCTCTCCACTCGCTCCGAAAAACTCAAGGACGAATGCCTCTCCCCCAGGGTGAATGTGGACTATTACCCCGATGTCGCCGGGTCGCATAAGTTCCCCGCCATCGCTTTCGACGGCCTCAGTGAGGATGACGCGTGAATGTTCCTTGTGCATGATGCCCATTAGACTGCGTGCGCAGTCAAAAGTCTAGGGAAGTCCGACCCCAGGTCAAATTGCCAAACTGTCCACACAACATGCTCGCTGCCGTCCGGCAACCGCATTGTTCCCTGCACGGTGTAGCGCATTCCCCACGGCGTGTCACGGGTCAGAATCACCTGATTCTCCCGGCCATGTCGAAGGAGGGCATCCACGAATTCAGCCGACTGATCTTGGCGAAAACCATGTTCGGTGAAGAATCTGGCCTTGGGGCCTCCATCCGGATGGTCTTCCGCCAGCAAGTATCCAACGGCCTTGACGCTCGCGATAAATGCACGGTCACTTTCCGGAAGATACAACGTGTATCTCGCTACAGGGCACGTTGTGCTGACTCACCCTAGAACGCCGGGCCCTCCGACAACGGGAACGGCATCGCGACGTCCGGGTATTTGTCCTGCAGCTGCTTCCATGCGCGGTGCGCGAGTTCTTCGCCGCGTTGAAGAATGTCGTCCTCATCGATGTGCAGCAGCTTGTTGTCTCGCATGACCCAGCTGCCGGCCACCATGACAGCTTCGACATCCGACGCCTGCCCGTTGTTCACGAAATCTGCGACAACCCGCAGGACGGGAACCATGTGGGCGCGGCGCAAATCCGCGATGAAGAGATCCGCCTGCTTGCCAACTTCGAGCGAGCCAAGCGTCTCGTCCATACCCATGATGCGGGCGCCGCCGATCGTTGCCCATTCAAGCAGCTTCTCTGCCTTGGGGTTGAAGGGGTCGTCTCGCCTTACACGCTCCACGAAGTACCCTGTGCGAATTGCCTCCACCATGTCCTCGGCCATGTTGTCCGTGCCGATACCGATGCGGCACCCCGCCTCTTCAAGATCCAGGGCGGGAGCGGCGGCCCCACGGCGGGCGGCGATTGCGGGGTTGTTGGACACGCCGGTTCCGTGCCGTCCAAGCGCACGAATCTCCGACTCGATGATCTCTCGACAATGCGCCACGACAAGTCGCGGGCCGAGGAACTCGTTTTGCTCCAGGTAGTGCCCGGGCAGCACGCCCCACGCAGCCATCACACCTGCAACTTCCTGCTTGCTCTGCGAAAGGTGGATGGTGTAGCCCACGCCACGCTCTTCCGCCAGCTCGCGGGAGCGGCGCAGCATGGCCGGAGACACGGAATCTGTGGTTGATGGTGAGAAGTAGACAGTAAGCCGACCGTCCGCCTTGCCGTGCCACGAGTCGTAAACATCCACGGCGCGTTGGTAAGCGGCATCCGCAAGCTCCTCCGAGAAGTCCGCTGACGACTTGAGAAGAGTCCCGGCGCTGATGACGTTGTAGTTCACGTCCGTCATGGACTCTGTGAGAACGAATCGCGCGCCGGTGTCAGCCAGTTGTTGAGCGTAGTTGGAAATGCCTCGCCCCTGCTCAAAGAACGTGGTGGTTCCGCTGCGGATGCCCTCTATTGCGCCGAGAAGCGCGAAGACTTGCATCTCCTCGGCTGAGAGCATGGCTGCGACCTGCTCCGGGAAGCGGAGCGGTGACGGGAAACCTAGGTCCTCTAGGATGCCGCGACTGAGCGTGGCCGTCAGGTGCGTGTGGCAGTTGAAGAACCCGGGGTAGACCGCTTTGCCTCGGGCAGAGACCGTCTCCGCGTTGGGGTGGGCGCTGACCACCTCATCCGTGGAGCCGATGGCGGCGATGTTGCCGTCGTTACCTATGGCGATCGCGCCGTCGTAGATGATTCGGCCGTCAGCATCACCGGTGACGATGATCGTGTCACGGATTACTGTTGCCATTGTGGTTTCCCCCTCACCCTAGCCCTCTCCCCGGGGAGAGGGATTTCTTGTCCAGGCAGTCCTCCCTATGGAGGCACGGGAATCTTGCCGCTAGTTCTGCGCCAGGAGACGTGCTGCAGCCTCAATGTGTGGGGCGTCTATGCCGGCCTGGGACAGAAGATCCGCGGGTTTGCCGGAGCCGGGCATCCCCTGAACGGCGATCTTTATGACGCGCGGCGGGTTTCGCAGCCCCCCAAGCGCCCCAAGTACAGCGTCGCCGATGCCTCCCTCAGCCCAGTGATCCTCCACCGTAAGGAGCGTCCCCGTGTCACGCGCCGCAGCCTCGAGCGTGTCGGAGTCGATGGGCTTGACGCTGTAGAGGTCAATCAGCCGGACGTTGATGCCGTCCGCCGCCATCGCATCGACGGCCTTGAGCGATTCATGCACTGTGATGCCGGCCGCGACGATGGTCAGTACATCGTTGTCGGATGACCGGAGCACGCGGGAGCCACCGACGCGGAACACCTCGTCAGGTTCATAGAGAACGGGCATCGCCTCCCGTGTCGTGCGTATGTAAGAGATGCCGTCAATGTCGGCCATTGCCGCGACAAGCTGTGCCGCCTGGTTGCCGTCCGAGGGATACAGGACGGTGCTGCCATTGATGGCACGCATCATTGCGATGTCCTCGAGCGCCATCTGCGAGGGGCCGTCCTCTCCTATGGACACGCCGGCATGTGAGCCGGACAGCCTGATATTGGCGCGGCTGACGGCAGCCATGCGGATGAAGTCATAGGCCCGCGTTAGAAATGCCGCAAACGTTGAGACGTACGGCGTCCAGCCGCGCACCTGCATCCCGACCGCCGTCGCGACCGCCTGTTGTTCGGCGATGTAGCACTCAAAGAAGCGATCCGGGTGCTCCTTGCCAAAGATATCCGCGTGCGTGGAATTACTGACCTCGCCATCTAAGGCTACGACGTCGCCCCGCCGTCCGCCGATAGCTGCCAGCGCGTCGCCATAGGCACGCCGGGTTGCCATGCGCGAACCAACCTCATACTTGGGCAGGCCGCCGCTTGGCGTGACCTTGAAGACATTTGCTGCAACGGAGTTGGCGGGGGTTTGTACCGTGACCGTCGCGCCGGTACTGCCACCGAGCTCGGCTATGGCCGCTTCCGAATCCGCAACGGGACGCCCGTGGAAGCCGTCCTTGTTCTCAACCGCCGATACGCCCCGTCCCTTCATAGTCTTGGCGATGATTGCGGTAGGGCGGCCCTCGGTCGCGACCGCTTCCTGGAATGCGGCGTTGATGGCGTCGACGCTATGGCCATCAATCTCGATTGTGTGCCAACCGAATGCCTGCAGGCGTGCGGCATAGGCGCCCGTGTCCCAGCCGTACATCGTCTCGCCCCGCTGGCCGAGCCGATTCACGTCGATGATGGCGGTCAGGTTGTCCAGGTCCCAGTAGGCGGCGTGCTCCGCCGCCTCCCACATGGAGCCCTCAGCCATCTCACTGTCGCCGCAGAAGACCCACACCCGATAGGGCAGCTTGTCCAGCCGCTTGCCGGCCAGCGCAATCCCTACGGCAATAGGCAGGCCCTGTCCGAGCGAGCCGGTTGCAACATCAACAGTGGGCAGGTTGGGAACGGGGTGGCCCTCGAGACGGCTGCCGATGGATCGGTATGTCAAGAATTCTTCTTCGTCGATCACTCCCGCAGCCTTCAACATGCTGTAGATCAGGGGGGAGGCGTGGCCCTTGGAGAAAACGAGGTGGTCGTTATTTGGGGCGTCGCGGCGCTCCAGGTCATAACGCAGATAGTCGCTTAGTAGCACAGAGGCCAGGTCCGCCGCGGACAAGCTGGACGTTGGATGTCCGGAACTGGCCTGCGCGGCCACGCGCACGGAATCGACTCTGAGTTGTTGCGCGAGACTCTCCCACGTTGCGACATCACCCATTGAAATTTGCCCCCTTCGCCGCGTTATCTGCCCCTTACTGTCATCATCAACTTTTTTGTGTCTCGTATCAATCACGATTGCTGGGAATCATGCCGGATTCCTATCCCATTGTCGTCGCGTAGTCATAATCCGGAATTGACCCCTTACCGACGCGCCGCCGATAATGCGCCCAACTACCATGGCCATCCGTACCGTTCAGGGCAGGACGCCCGTCATTCATCCCACCGCGTGGGTCGCCGACACCGCTTATTTGATGGGCGATGTTGAAGTCCATGAGGGCGCAAGCATCTGGCCGGGAGCCGTGCTGCGCGCCGAGGGCGGGCGCATCATCGTCCGCCGAAATGCCGCTGTACTAGAGCGATCCGTGATACACGGTGGCGGAGTTGGCGCTATCTCCGGTGTGACCGAGATCGGCGAGGGCGCGCATGTGGGTGTCGGCGCGATGGTCCATTCAATGGGCGTTGGCCGCTACACACGCGTAGGCGATAACGCAACGGTGTTGGAGGCGGCGACGGTTGGTGAGTGGTGTTGGATTGAGCCGCGCGCCGTCGTTCTGCCGCGCGCCGTCATTCCCCACTATTCCCGTGTCTCCGGCATACCCGGCGTTGCCATCCGCACAATCAACGACTTCGAGCAGCGGATTCTGTCCGTTCAGGGCTACAACACCACCGCGCGCGCCGCGCAGCATCGTGATACTCAGCCGATAGGAGGATCGCCAATGATCCGGTCATTCAACGGAAAGTCGCCGAAGATTCATCCAAAGGCGTGGGTGAGCGAGGCGGCGTACGTAGTGGGCGACGTTGAGATTGGCGAGCAATGCACGGTCTTTCCGGGCGCGGTGATTCGCGGCGACATGGGCAAGATCGTCATCGGCGACCGGACGAACGTGCAGGATAACGCTGTTGTCCACGCCAACGGCGACATCACAATCGGAACGGACAATACGCTGGGCCATGCCGTGACATTTCACGGTAGTAAACTCGGCAATCACTGCCTGATTGGCAACAACTCCACGGTTTCCGAGGGAGTGGAGATAGGCGACTTCTGCGTCGTGGCGGCAGGCGGGGCCGTTGCACCGTACGCAATCATTCCTGATGACTCATTCGCCGCGGGGGTGCCCACGGAGGTTCTGTGGCAGACAGAGCCGGCACGACGGGAGCAGATGGAGGCAACCGGCGGCGGTTACTACGCCCGACTCAGCGAGGTCTACCAGGCCGACGGCTTAGGCTCATGGCCTCCGGGAGAGAACCCACCGGGGTAGACGCTTCGTTACGCCAAGGCGTTCTCGGCCAGTTCACGTAGAATCTTGATGCGCTCAGGGACGGGCTCAGGCCGACCATAAACGGCGGTGCCTGCGACGAATAGTCGCGCCCCCGCCCGGACGGCTTGCTCGATGGTGTTTTCGTTGATGCCGCCGTCTACCTCCAGCTCAACGTTCAGGCCACGCGAGTCGATGATGCCGCGCATCGCGGCAATCTTGGTCTCGACTTCAGGGATATACGGCTGTCCGCCATAGCCGGGACTCACCGTCATCAGCAGGGCAATCTCAATCTCGTCCAGGAACGGCAGTATTGGGTCGATGGGTGTCTCCGGCCTGACGGCCACTCCGACCTGCGCGCCGGTCTCCCGCACGGTGGCCACTGTCGCGGCCAGATCCGCGCAGGCTTCGGCGTGGACAACGATGACGTCCGCACCGGCCCTGGCGATGTGCTCTATGTGGCGCGCAGGCTCCTCAACCATCATGTGGACGACCAGAGGAACGACCCCGGCATATGGCTTGATGGCGCCGATCATCTGCGCGCCGAACGTGATGGGCGGAACAAAGTGACCGTCCATGACATCGACGTGGATATAGTCCGCGCCGCCCTGCACCGCTGCTACCACGTCATCGCCCAGCCGCGCAAAGTCTGCGGCGAGGATGGACGGCGCGATCTTAATCGTGTTGTGACGCGACATTCAGCCGATCAGCTTTCGCTAGATTCGAGGCGAGCACGCGCCGCAGTGATGGCATCGCGGACGCGGTTTGGCGCGGTGCCGCCGACGATGTCGCGTTTGGCAATCGCGGACTCGACAGTGATGCCCAAAACGTCCTGCTCGAAGTGCTCTGAGGCGCGGCGATAATCGTCCAGCGTGAGATTACGCAGCTGCTTGCCTTCTTCGATTGCCGACTCCACGAGGGAGTTTACGATGCCGTGCGCCTCTCGAAAAGGGACTTCCTTCGCAGCGAGATAGTCCGCAAGTTCCGTTGCCAGCAGGAATCCGCTCTCCGCCGCGCCGCGCATTCTGTCGCCATTGAATTCCATGGTTTGAATCATGCCGCTCATCATCTCAAGGCTGCCCAGCAGGGTGTCAGCCGCATCGAACAGCGGCTCCTTGTCCTCCTGCAAGTCGCGGTTGTAGGCAAGCGGCAGGCCTTTGACGCTCGTCAGCAGCGCGACAAGATCGCCGTTAACGCGCCCGGTCTTGCCACGCACAAGCTCTGCAATGTCCGGGTTGCGCTTCTGCGGCATGATGCTCGAGCCGGAGGCGTAGTCGCCGCCGACACGAACGAAACCGAATTCGTCGGACGACCAAAGGATGATTTCCTCGCACAGGCGCGAAAGGTGCGTCATGGTGAGGGCGGCGGCGGACAGGAACTCGATGATGTAGTCGCGATCGGCGACGGCGTCCATGCTGTTGCGGCTGAGGGTAGCAAAATCCAGGTCGGCGGCCAGCGCCTCGCGGTCGATTGGATACGCCGTGCCAGTGAGGGCGGCGCTGCCGAGCGGCATGACGTCCGCGCGGGTTAGTGCATCGGCCAACCGACCGGCGTCGCGCTCGGCCATCTCAACGTAGGCGAGCAGGTGATGCGCGAGCAGGACAGGCTGGGCCCGCTGCAGATGTGTGTAGCCGGGGAGTACGACATCGATGCCCTGCTCCGCCTGATCCAACAGGGCGCGGCAATAGGCATTCAGGCGCTGCAACATGACCGCAATGACGTCCTTGACGTAAAGGCGGGTATCCGTCGCGATCTGGTCGTTGCGGGAGCGGCCTGTATGGAGCTTGCCGCCAAGAGGCCCGATGAGTTCAATCAGCCGCCGCTCGACATTGAAGTGGATGTCCTCCAACTCAAGGCGGAACGGGAACTCGCCGGACTCAAGCTCTAGGCGGATTGATTCAAGTCCGCCGATTGTTGCTTGTAGCTCGTCGTCTGTGAGAATACCGGCACGTGCCAATGCACGCGCCCACCCCTCTGATCCGCGCACGTCGTACGACGCCAAGCGCCGGTCATACGGCAATGACGCGAGAAAATCCGCCGGAGTAGTACTCAATTCATCCGCCATACATACAGGATAACGGTACGGGGGTTGCGCGGAGATGGGAGTTTCGGTAACACAATAGGTGACAAGGCGACATTAGGGGGAGAGGCAACGTGAGAAGCGAGGCAACAACGGCTGATGAGTATCTAGCCAGCCTGCCGGAAGAGCGGCGTGAGGCGCTACAAGCGGTGCGCCAGGTGGTGCTGGACAACCTACCGGACGGATTCGAGGAGTGCATGACATACGGGATGATCGGTTACGTCGTGCCGCTCAGCCGTTATCCGGACACGTACAACAAGCAGCCGTTGGGACTTGCCGCCCTCGCGTCTCAGAAGCGGTACATGGCGATTTACCTGACCAGCATCTATGAGGATGCGGAGACGCTGGCGTGGTTCACGTCCGAGTACTCCGCGACCGGCAAGCCGATGGACATAGGAAAGTCATGCGTACGCTTCAAGCGCCTTGATGATCTGCCGCTGGATGTAATTGGCCAGGCAATAGCGCACACAAGCCTGGACGAATTTCTGACTTCATATGAGAAATCGCGGAGCGGGAAAAAGGGTGGATGAAGCAGCAAGTTGATTTGGCTTTCCTTCACCACAGGAAAGATCATGGCGAGATCAACGTGCGAATTCTGGTAGGCACAACGGATGAGAGCGCCGCGAGGACGCTACATCAATTCGCGGCCACGTAAGGAAGCTTGGACTTTCCCTACTCCTCCGGCCTCACCCGCGCCTGTGTCCTGATTGGCAGACCCCAGAGGTGAATGAAGCCGGGCGAGGCTGACTGATCAAAGACATCGCCCTCATCGTAGGTGGCGAGCGCGTGCTGATAGAGAGCGTAATCGCTCTTGCGGCCCACCACCGTCGCGTGCCCCTTGTGCAGCTTCACTCGCACCGCACCCGTCACCGCCCGCTGGCTGCTATCGACGTACGCCTGTAGGTCCTCCCGCAGTTGGCTGAACCAGAGGCCGTCATACACAAGCTGGGCGTATTCGCGGGAGACGGTCTCTCCGAATCGCACCTGGTCCTTCGTGAGAACCATGCCTTCCAGCGACCTATGCGCGTTGATGAGAATCGTTGCCGCGGGGGCCTCATAGATCTCGCGCGACTTGATGCCCACGAGGCGATCCTCGATGTGATCAATTCGACCAACGCCGTGCTCTCCACCAATCTTTGACAGTGTCTCGACCAGATCTACAGGCCCCATCTCCGCGCCATCCAGAGCGATGGGCAGACCCTCTTCAAATTGCAATTCCAGATAGTGCGGCTCGTCCGGCGCCTCGTGGGGCGCGACGGTCCACTCGTAGGCATTCTCCGGCGGCTCACGCCAGGCGTCCTCAAGGACACCTGCCTCGATGCTGCGCCCCCACAGGTTGTCGTCGGTGGAATACGGCTTTTCGAGAGTAGAGGGGACGGGAATCTCGTGTTCTCGGGCATAGGCGATCTCTTCGACGCGCGTCATGCCCCATTCACGGGCGGGAGCGACCACCTTGAGATCGGGAGCGAGAGCGCCGACGGAGACATCCAGCCGAACCTGGTCATTGCCCTTGCCCGTGCAGCCGTGCGCGACGGCCGTCGCGCCTTCCTGTCGGGCGGCCTCAACCATCAGGCGGGCGATCAAGGGGCGGCCCAGTGCCGTGGCGACGGGGTACACGCCCTGGTAAAGCGCGTTGGCCTTGAGTGCAGGGAATACAAAGTCGCGGATAAACTCGTCACGAACATCGGCAACGTGCGCGCCGACAGCGCCGGATTCAAGCGCCCGCTGCCGTATCTCCTCCAGGTTGTCGACGTTGCCCAGGTTCGCCGTCAGCGTGACAACGTCGTACCCATAGTTCTCCTGGATCCACCGCACTGCAACGGACGTATCAAGCCCGCCGCTATACGCAAGAACAAGTTTGTCTGGCATTAGACCCCCATCGTGATGCCTGCATTGGAACGCCCCGGCGCAATTAGCCAGAGCGCCTAGTCATTCTAGCAGGGAGCTACCGGGGGGCACGCCGCTTAACTCCACTGAAGCTAGAGGAAAATCCACACTTGGAATATCGCGTAGGCGGGAGCGCCAAGAGCCGTTGCCAATGTCCACATCGTCGTATACACGAAGGGTCTCAAATACCCTTTGGGGAGCCGCGCGCTGCGCTCAGGCGCCGTCGGTTGCCGATGAAGTTCAAAGCGCAGGTACTCAAATGAAGCGAATTCACTTCGGACGTTATTCCAGGTCCAGACACACGCCACGCAGATGGCAATGCCGCCCAGCAGGATCAATATGAATATGGGAAGCAGCCCTTCATTGCTTGAACCCTGCCCAAAAGTAAGTAGGACGAGAACTGCAATTGCAGGCAAGAGGACGCCCAATACTATCCAGACTATGAGGAGCCCGAGTATCCACATGCCGGACAGAATCGCATAGGCCGTCTCCACAAGGCCCTTCGGCGGCTTCTTTCCCATGCTTCTCAGGACAAGGTATATGTAGGGCAGAAGCATCAACATGGCCGTCATTGCCGCGTACTTGGGCGTAATGACATCCTCATCAGACTGCCCCTCGACGGGTCTGCGACCAGTCAGCGCCGCAATCGGAGCGACGATGATGCCGGCCATCACCAAGAGAAGGAGTATTACGCTTGGCCCGAATAGGATCAGCAGGAATATCGTCCAGACGTCCATCACTTCCGATGCCTCGTGTATTCCGAAGTCTGCAATCTCTGCTCGGCGGTTACTTTCCCGGCCCGATGTAATGCATCGGGCGTTCGGTGCGAGTATACGGATTTGCCGAGGCCACGGTCATGAAGATTCCGGATCCAACGCTACCGCTGATTCGGCGCGATTCGATGCGGAGGCCGTAACGCCCAGTGAAGTCCCATGAGGAGCAGGAATGCCAAGGGGATGCCCCTACCGAACAGGCCAAGAAATACTATCGCGAACAGGGAATTGGTTACGCCGCTCGCTTTGCTGCTAGCTTCCCATTGCCTCCCTGCCGAGCAGGCGGGTCGAACCTAGGTTGCTGATGCGTTACTTCGCCGCTTTGGCGGCGGTGCGGAGGCAGCGCGTGCACATGCGGACCTGCGTGCGCGTTCCGTTCTCGTCGTACTGCGAGATCTTCTGCACGTTGACGTTCCAGCGACGCCGCGTCTTGCGATGCGAGTGGCTGACGTTGTTCCCGAATTGCGGGCCTTTGCCGCAGACTTGACACTTTGCCATGATGTTTCGTTCAATTCCGCTCGTTGGTGAATAGTCGAACCGGCTGATTTCGCCTTTGGGCAAAGGGCCGGCTGCATAGCTGCCGTACAGCGTCGTATGCTACCAGAGTCGGAGCATCTGGGCAACGACGCCCGGAGTACGGAACACTGTAGGAGGACTAACAATGACTAGCAGCAACAGTGCTGGCACTCTGGACGGGCAGGGGTTGCTTGATGCGTTGGCTGGCGGCGCGGAATGGCTGCAGGCAAACGTCGACGCAGTCAACGCGCTCAACGTGTATCCGGTGCCGGACGGCGACACCGGTACCAACATGATGCTCACGCTTCAGACTGCCCTGCGTGATGCGCAGGAGAACCCCGGCGACGGCACAGTCGGCGCAATGTCCGCCGTCATCGGGCAGGGAGCGCTCCGCGGCGCGCGTGGCAACAGCGGCGTCATCCTTTCCCAATATCTAAAGGGCTTCGCACAGGGTCTCGACGGTGTCGGCACAATGGACGGCCCGGCGCTCGCACGAGGTTTACAGTCCGCCTCTGAAGCCGCGTACGGCGCCATGAGCAAGCCCGTCGAGGGCACGATGTTGACCGTCGGACGGGAGGCGGGCGAGGCGGCAAACGCCAGCGGCTCGGCAGACGTCATCGACACCCTGCGGGCTGCCGCGAACGAGGCGGACGCATCAACCGCGAGGACGCCGGAGCTGCTGCCCGTGCTAGCGAGCGCGGGCGTCGTTGATTCCGGCGGCCAGGGCATCGCCGTTATCCTTCGGGGCGCGCTCTCGCGATTGACCGGCGAGGACACCGGCCCCGCGCTGGAAGCCCCGACCATTGCGTCCATCGACCCGAGCCTGTACGCAGGAGAGGCCGGTGACGCGTGGGGTTATTGCACCGAGTTCGTGCTGATGGAGCCCACGTCCAACATGGACACCGTCCGCGCGACGATGGCCCTGTTCGGCGAATCGGAGTCCATTGTCGAGGGCGATGGGCTGATCCGCGTTCACCTGCACACGTCCGAGCCGGAGGTTGTGCTGACCGAGGCCGAAGGGATGGGACGGCTTGAGCAGGTATCCATCCGTGACATGGATCAGCAGCACCAGCAATTCCTCGCCGGACATGGGGAGGACATCGAGGACGTCGCCTGCGGTGTGGTGTCCGTTGCGTCCGGCCCCGGGTTCGTCAAGATTATGCGCGGCCTTGGCGCCGGCTCGATCATCTGGGGCGGGCAATCCATGAACCCGTCCGCGGAAGAGATCGCGGAGGCCGTCGAATCTATCCCCGCGCCGGACATCATCATCCTGCCCAATAACAAGAACATCGCAGCGACGGCTGAGATCTCCCGTGACCTCATCCACACCAAGAACGTCACCGTGCTGCCAACGGAATCAGTGCAGCAGGGCATCGCCGCTCTCCTGACCTATACGGCCACCGTTTCAGTCCAGGACAACATGGAGGGCATGCAGGGAGCGGTTGAGGAACTCCGGTGGGCGGAAGTCACCTTTGCCGTGCGCAGCGGCCAAGCCGGCGATGTTACATATGAGGCGGAACAGCCAATCGGCCTGCTTGAGGGTGATTTAGTCGTTTCGGGTGAGACACCTGAGTTGGTGGCGCAGTCACTGGTCGAGCGCATCGCGCCGGAGGGCGAAATGATCGTCACGCTGTACTACGGCGCGGGGATCACGGAGGAGCAAGCTGAGTCCGCTGCCGAGGCCATTAGCGCCGTCTGCCCGGACGACGTAGAGGTGGAAATCCAGAGCGGCGGCCAACCGCTGTATCCGTACCTCATCTCTGTCGAATAGGCGCGCGCCGCTTGACAGTGGTCAGCGTTGCGCTCACGCTCACGCCAGTATTGGGGAGGGCGTGGGCCACTAGAATTGTGGCGCCCACGGATTAGCGGGCGATAAATGGCGGTTGAAACGCGGTCGTCACTCGGAATACTGAATCCCCGTCGGGTGTTCTACGGGTGGTGGATCGTTCTGTCGGGTTTCCTGCTGATGCTGTTCTCCACGGGTGTCGGATTCTACGGCTTCTCGGCATTTGTGAATCCCATTGCGGACTCCATTGCGGGCGGCAGCCGTGCGATCGTTGCGACGGCGGTGTCAATCCAGCGCGCCGAGTCCGGAATCCTGGGGCCGATCATGGGATTCCTCGTGGATCGTGTGGGGCCGCGCATCATCCTGATCGCCGGATTCGTCATCGGCGGGTTGGGATTCATCCTCGTGGCACTGACACAGAATGTGGTCCAGTTCTACGCGGCCTATTTCTTCCTAGCGCTTGGGCTAGGCGCAGGTTCGTTCCTGATTGTCAGTACGGCGGTCACAAACTGGTTCAGCCGCATGCGTGGCCGGGCCTTAGGTTTCTTGTTCCTCGGTCCGGGATTTGCGGGCTTCCTTGTATTGGGCATCGTCCAACTGATCGACATGTTCGGCTGGCGATACACCCTGGCGGGAATCGGCGTGGCGATGTGGGTCATCTGCATCCCGTTGGCGCTGATCATGCGGCGGGCTCCAGAGGCATACGGGCAACGCCCGGACGGCGATCCCCCGGTTGAAGGATCGTCGAACGCGCCGGTTGCACTGACAGGAGGAGGGGTGCCGGTTTCAGAGGCATCTCTGATTGGAATCGGCAGTGTTCTGCGAAGTGCCAGTTATTACCAGTACATATCTGCGTTTGGTCTGCAGCAGATGGGCTTCTCTGCGCTGGTCATCTTCCAGATTCCGGCTCTGCAGACCTTCGGACTTTCTGCAACCGAGGCGGGGTTTGCCGTACTTATCTGGACAGTTGGCGGGCTTCCCGGGCGTCTCGCCTCCGGGTTCCTGGCAGACAAATTCGATAAGCGGCTGGTGCTGGCGGCGGCGTTCATCATGCAGCTGATCGGCTTGTTCTTCTTCTTGACGACGACGAATCTGAGCGGCGCAATGCTGTACGGCGTAACGCATGGCATCGGGTGGGGAATGACTACGCCGTCCCGGCTGGCATTGCAAGGCGAGCTGTGGGGGCGGGCGATATTCGGTCGGTTGATGGGGATTCAGACCGGGACCTCCGCTATCGGGTCCATCATCTCGCCGATATTCGTCGGGTGGTGGTTCGATACGTTCGACGAGTACAAGACTCCGATCCTGTTGCTATTCCTGCCCATGTTCCTCTGCATCGTGTTGGTGCTGACAATTAGGCGGCCCCAGCTGGGTTGACGGGGGCGCGGGCGTAGAATGCGGGCATGAGTGAGTGGCCGCGCCCGTGGCGATACATCTTTCACGCGGATATGGACGCGTTCTTCGCGTCTGTCGCGCAGCGGGATGATCCTAGCCTGCGCGGCAAGCCCATCGTTGTGGGGGGACCGCCGGAATCGCGCGGCGTTGTGGCGGCGGCCTCTTACGAGGCACGAAAGCTTGGCGCGCGCTCCGCAATGCCGATGGCGACCGCGCTGCGACTGAGCCCGGATATCATTCGCGTCGGGCATCGCCCCGGGGGTTACGGCAATATCTCACGGCAGGTAATGACCATCCTGCGCCGGGTGACGCCGCACGTGCAGCAGCTCTCCGTGGACGAAGCATACGTGGATGTGACAGACGTTGCGGGACCGGACAAGCTGGAGCCGCTCGGCAGGGAGATCAAGAGGCAGGTACGACGCGCCACAGGCCTCGCCGTCACAATCGGCGGCGGGGTGAACAGGACCGTCGCAAAGGTAGCGTCGCAGGTGGGAAAGCCGGACGGGCTGTTGATTGTTCCGCCGGCAACGGAGGATGAATTTCTCGCGCCGCTCGATGTTTCGCTGCTGAGCGGCGTTGGCCCCGTGACGCTCCGCGCGCTGAATGCTCGTGGCATCCGCACGATGGGAGACCTTGCAGCGGCAGACGACGAGTGGCTTACCAAGGAGTTCGGGGCTCGCGGGGCGTGGTTGAAGGAGCGGTCGCTGGGCGTCGGTTCGTCCGAGTTGGAGTTCGAGGACGAGCGGCAGGTCAAGTCGATAAGCAGCGAGACGACGATGCGGACGGACACGGACGACGGCGAAACACTGCTCGGAATCGTGCGGGAACAGGCGGCGGACGTGGTACGGCAGATGCAAAATAAGGGGCTGCGAGCGCGGACGGTCCGTCTAAAGCTGCGGCTGTCGGATTTCACGACGTTCACGCGGCAGCAGTCCCTCCCCCGCCCCACGGACACGGAAGCGGCAATCCTGAGCGTGGCTGACGAGCTTTTGCGGCGGGAACTCGAGCCGGGGCGGGAGTTTCGGCTTATCGGGGTGGCACTGGCGTCATTGGAGCCTGCGCTGGACCAGCCAAAACAAGCAGACAAGGGACCGGCGGCGGGCGGTCAGATACGGCTGGGAATCTGACGCAATTCCTCGGCTAGTCAGCCCGATAGGCAGCGACTGATTTGACAAGTACCTCGGCGCGTGTAATTTCGTGCGTGTTCGTCTCGTGCCCAATAGGGCCGGGAGGGTGAGATGACAGCGCAAGTGTCGGACGACAGGGATGAGCCTCAGAAGGCTGTCCTGGAGTCTATTCCCACAGTCAGCAAGCGGCGATTCTTGTTAGGAGCTTTCGCGTTCACCATTCTTGCTGCCAGCTTGGCGGCCGGGTGCGATATGCCTGAGAGCCCACCTACGGTTGTAAGTGAAGAAGAATTCTACATGACGACCGTACCAGTCGATGAAATCATTGATACGGTCAAACAGTTGGATGAGAGTTCCGCGGACGTAACACCGCTAGCCGAAGCGCCATTAGATACTTTCGAGTACACCGAACTCTCCGACGATGAGGCGGCTGCAATCGTACGATATGTGCCCGAAGGGCTCACGTTATATCAGGCGCGGGTTTACCAATGGCCGGAGGGAGATTGGATTTACTTCAGATACGGTCGGCTTCGATTGATTGAACTGCCGTTTGGCACCACGAGAGAATTGCCAGCAGAGTTCACAGAGACGCTAACAATAAACGGTGAGCGAGCTTACCTGGTTCGAGGCACGCTTGTTTCCGTCCCGGGCGAAGGGGATGAGGATAGGAGGTGGTTCTGGGACGAATCCAGGCGGCTTGCCCTCTATTTCCGGAGTGGTGACAGGACATTTGAGATTGATGTACTCGGCGGCGAAACAGTGACGGGCGACGAGATCATCATGATGGCGGAGTCGCTCAATACAGAGGCTTAAACT
This sequence comes from Dehalococcoidia bacterium, assembly GCA_965207115.1. Lineage (GTDB taxonomy): Bacteria > Chloroflexota > Dehalococcoidia > UBA6926 > UBA6926 > VXMO01. The sequence continues at coordinate 1,481,199 of CBDBLR010000003.1, forward strand.
GAGCAATTGTGATGGCTGGCCACAGTGGTTCGCGAGGCTTATACGCCGCAGGAACGAGTCCAGCAAATCGTGGCGATTCAATAGAACCAGCTACGCCTTTGTCGCCTTTCGCCTTCTTCCCGCAGTGGAGAGAAGAGATTCTTTGGTTGGCGTTACTGAGTTCGATTGGCCCCATGGGATTCAGATTCCCGCCTGCGCGGGAATGACGGTTGGAGGCGCGGGAATGGCGGGGTTGGGTGCGGTATGATTCAGGTGCGGCGCTAAGGCGTCGCTGTTTGTATCTCGGTCTGACCGATTTGCGCTTATCAACCTGGGAGGGGAAGTCATCGTGACACAGCTTGCGTCCTATAACATCGTCGGCCATGCGACTCCGCGGGCGGAGGGCCCGGACAAGGTGACTGGCCTCGGCAAGTACGGGATGGATCGGGCGATGGAGGGGATGCTGTGGTGCAAGATCCTGCGCAGCCCGTTCGCCCACGCTCGCATCGTGAATATCGATACCTCAGAGGCTTTAGCGCTGCCGGGCGTCCACTTGGTACTCACAGGCAAGGACCTTGAGGGTGTGCGGACAAATCGTGCGCCAATCAAGGATGAGCCCGCGTTGTGCTGGGACAAAGTGATGTACGTGGGCGACAAGGTGGCGGCAGTCGTGGCTGAGGATGAGGATATCGCCGAGCGCGCGCTGGGGCTAATTGAGGTGGAATACGAGGAGCTGCCCCCGGTGCTGTCCGCGCGGGAGGCCGCGCAGCCGGACGCGCCCATTCTACATCCTGATTTTGCCAATTACATCGGCGTTCAGGATGCGCCGGAGACGCCGACGAATATCGTAGTGGCGCTCGATCGCGGACGGGGCGACGTTGAGGCGGGATTCGGGGAGGCAGACGTAATCGTCGAGGAGACGTATACGACACCGCACCAGCACCAGGCGTATCTGGAGCCGCACTCCGTCCTCGTTGACGTTGAGGCTGACGGCACGCTGCAGATATGGATGTCATGCCAGCTTCCTGCGGCAAATTTCGGCGAGCTGACGCGGGTGCTGGACCTGCCGGCGGAAAAGATCGTCCTCAACTCTTCGTACATCGGAGGGTCGTTCGGGGGGAAGACGGACGCGGTGGGCGTGTACATCATGTATGAGTTCGCCAAGCGGACGGGACGCCCCATCAAGCTGGTCTTTGACTATTCCGAGGAGCTGATGGCGTCCAACCCACGGCATCCCTCAGAGATTCGTATCAGGGCGGGCGTCAAGCGCGACGGGACGATCACGGCATGGCAAGCGGACGCGTATCTGGCCATCGGGGCGTATGTGTCCTACGCGCCCGTTCCCAACGGGCTGCGGGGCGTGTTCGAGATGGGCGGGGCTTACCGCTGTGACAACATCGCTATGTCCATCACACATACATACGCGAACCTGGTGCCGTGCGGTTTCGCCCGGGCGCCGGGAATGCCGCAGGGGCTGTGGGCCGGAGAGTCGCATATCGACCTCTGCGCACGGGCAATCGGCATGGATCCGGCCGAGTTCCGGTCGCGGAATATCGTCCATGACGGCGAGGCGCTGATGACGGGCGACGAGTTCCAGGCGCTGCGGGCGGACACGACGCTGGAGGAGGCGCTGCGAGCGGCAGATTATTCCGCCGCCAAGACGGCGAACATCGGGCGCGGCATCGGCACCGGCCACCACTCGCAGGGGGGCGGCGCGGCTGTGTGCCAGGTGACGATCACGGCGGACGGTGCGATTACGGCGCACTTCTCGACGTTCGATACCGGCGGGGGTACGTACACGATTATCGCGCAGGTGGTAGCGGAGCAACTTGGCGTCTCACCGCAGGACGTGGAGGCGTTGTCGTTCCCGACAAACCAGCTGGGGCCGTTGCAGGGCATCGGTGGGAGCCGGGGCGCGCGGGTGACGAGCACCGTGGGACACATGGCAGCTTCTGACACAGCAGACAAGCTGCGTCGATTGGCGGCAGAGTTCCAAGGCTGGGACGAGGAGCGGCTGACACTGGCGAACGGGAACGTCGCCAACGATAGAGGCGAGACGATTTCTTTCGGTCAACTCGCCGCGCGAACCGGTGAGGATATCGTCACTCGCGTCGACATCCAGGAGGGGACAAGCCCCTACACCGCGTTTGGCACACAGATCGCTGAAGTTGAGGTAGACCCGGAGACGGGCGAGGTGTGTGTCCTGAAGATCACCGCCGTCCATGAGACGGGGCGCGTGCTGAATCCGGTAGCGTTCTACGGCCAGCTTGAGGGCGGCGTTGTGTACGGGTTCGGAGAAACGGTGATGACTGAGACTGCCTATGACGAGTCGGGCCGCGTCACGAACCCGTCGTTTGCAGACATGAAGCTGCCGACGGTGCGCGATCTGCCCGAGTTGAACGAAATCGTGTTGGAGTCGGACGTGGGCGACGGCCCGTATGCGGTGCGCGGCATCGGCGAGCACACGAATATCATGACCGCACCGGCCATTGCCAACGCGATCGAGGACGCGGTGGGCGTCCGGATAACATCGCTGCCCATCACGGCGGAGAAGGTATATGCGGCGTTGCAGGAGAAACGCAACGGGGGATAGGGTCACTAACCCTGACTATACTGTTGGTCGAGGGAGGCGGTGATTATGGAAACAGCGCCGAAGGAAATCACGTTTCTTGTACGGGAATCGCCTGAGGGTGGATTCGAGGCCGAGGCCCTCGGCTACAGCATCTTCACGTTCGCGGACGACTGGAACGGAATTAAGTACATGATTCGGGATGCGGTGCTCTGTCACTTTGAGGATGGAGAGGCCCCGCAGACAATCTCTATCGAGCGCGTGACCGATAAAGAAGTCATCGCAGTTTGAGAGCGCCTCGCGATCTCTCGGGACTAGAGCTGGCCTCGCTTCTGCGCAGACACTATGGATACACCTCCCAGCGCCAGCGGGGCAGTCATATGCGGTTAGTCAGTGCTCGGATGGAAACTCCTCACCATGTAACAGTGCCCAGAAATGACCCTCTGCCTGTAGGTACTCTGGATAGTATTCTGCGCGATGTTGCCAATTACCTCGAAATTACAAAGGACGAGCTCATTCAAGAGCTATTCGGCAGGTAGCTGGCCCACCTTAGCACCGCCTATTCCATCACCCTTAACGTGGAGGGGATGTCGGCGCGGCGAAGGCGCCGGACCGTCAGGAGCGGGGCAAGGCCGACGGCTATCACGCCCAGGGCTATCAAGGTCAGCACGGATGTTACCGAGAAGGTGATGACCAGACCCAGATCGGGAGTCGTTCTCGGCAGCAACACCTCTGTGATGTAGAGCATCAATCCAAGCCCGAGCACGGAACCTACAACGGTGGCCAGTGCGCCCAGGATCGTGCTTTCTATGACGGCCATGCGCAGCACAGTTCTGTAGGGCACGCCGAACGCGGCCATCGTCGCGTGTTCGCGGCGGCGCTCGTCCATCGCAATGTTCGCAGTGTTATAGGCGATCAGGATGGCCAAAAGCAGCGGCACCGTCTGCATCAGCCGCATGACGCTGATGAATTGATTAAGCAGTTCCTCGGTCAGATTCGCCTCTTCTGCGACCGTGGAAACGGAAACGACACCACTGACAGGAAAAAGTTCCTCCTTGACCTCAATGATTGCAGCCCCCGGAACGGCTACAGCCGTGATGCGATTGGTCACATCCGGCACATTGAGCAGGTCCAGGTGGCTATTGTCTATGTAAACCGTGTTGCGGATGTAATGCGGATGGATGGCAAGAATCGGCAGGCTGGAGTCTTTCAGAGAGAACGAGGTGAGCCCCTCACGGACGGGGTGCGTAAGAACGATCGCATCACCAACGTCGACGCCCAGGTCAGTGGCGGCCTTCTCCGACAGCACAACACCTAAAGGCCCGGCATCAAGCGAGCCTCTCACTGCGGTTGGCGTCCAGATCTCGCTGTTGAAGTCGATAAACCGCAGTATGACGTCGAATTCCTCATCCGTATTCGGCGCTGAAAGCGCCCCGAATATTCGAAGGCCTGGCTCAATAGTCTCTATCGTGCTTGCGCTGCGAATCTCCTCCACGACGGACGAGTTGAGCGGCACAGGAAGGGCAAGGTCGATCTGCAAACGCTCTTCCGATGTGCTGAGAAGCTCGTCACGCCCTTGTCGCAACGTCTCAAGGTACGAATCGAGTATCCCAACCAGGACGACGGTCACGGCGACGGCCGCGGCGATACCCATGATGGTGAGGAAGGCGCGGCGGGGCGCTCGCGCGACGTTCCGGAACGGCAGTTGTGCAAACGTGCCGCCGGGAGCCGGCACTCTCGTCATCAGTGGTGCAAGACCGCCTCCGCGCGCAGCGAGATGGCCTGTCCTAATTGCATCGATAGGATTCACTCCAACCGCTCGCCAGACCGGATAGCCAATCGAAACAAGCAGAACCAGCAGCCCAACAATCGTGACCCCGATGAATATCTCGTACTGGAACGGCGACACCCAGATGGGCAACGGAACAAACTCGTTCAGCACACCCTTTAGCGCCTGCGCCAGCAACCATCCGACAGCTAACCCGAAGATTACCCCCGTAACTGCTATCTGGCCCCCAACAATGAGCGGCCGCAACGCAATCTGCCGCGGTGGCACGCCAAGAGCCATGGCCACGCCGATTTCGCGCCGCTGCGTTTCAACCATTCGAGATGTCAGGTTGAAGGCGGCAAACACCGCGCCGATGAAGATGGCAAAGGAGATGATGTTCGTCGTCTGTTGATCGCCCTCAACGTCCTCCGTTACCGAGCGGTAGACCGGGTCATCGATGTCTTCTGTGACATCGACTCCCACAAGTGGCAGTTGAGTGCTCAGCGCCTGCTCAAGTTCGGCGATGACCATTTCGCGCGAGGCATCGTCGCTGATGCGAATGATTGCTTCGTCGACCAGTCCGGCGCGCCCCGCAGTATCCTGCACAGTCTCCAGCGAAGAGAACATGACCACGTAGCTGGCGTGGGCCAGGAATCCACCGCCTTCCGTGATGACGATGAAGTGCTCCGGCGCAAGCACATGCCCGACGTAGCTGACCGTACGTCCACCTGCGAGCAGGGCTTCGCCCTCCGGTGGCAGATTATGAGCAAGGGCAAACTTGTGCTCAAGAAGGATGTTCGGCTGTCCGGCATCAGATGGGCCAAGTTCGCGGCCTTCAGTCAAGTGGACACGATTCACCAAGATTCCGTCCGGGTCGGCAAAGTCCATGCCGATTAGTTCGCCGGGAACCAGAATGGTCTGTTCATTGCCCTCGGCATCGACTGCCTCAACCCGCAGTTGTGTCGGAATGGTCAGGCGTTCCTCTACTCCCTCGATGACACTCGCGGACGGGATGGACCCGATGATCTCGGTGAGTTGATCCTCTGGCACAAAACTGCCGTCACTGAGACCCACGCGCAGGTCGTACATGCGGGTCGTCTCGAAGCTGGCCGTGTTAGAAGCTTTGCGCCACTCCGTCATGCTGTTGAACGACGCAAATGTGCCGATACCAAGGCCGATGACCAGGGAAATCGTGATGACCTGTATCCAGCGAGCCTTGAGGTCACGCAGTGACCAGATGAGCAATAGCCGCGGCGTCATTGCTTTGTTCTCGTTACCAGCGAAGGTCGGAGATGGACGCCCGTCCACCGGACGGCGGCCCATCATGCACGATGTTGCCGCTGCTCAACTCGATGACCCTGTCCGCCATACGGGAAATCTCTCTGTTGTGCGTAACAACCAGGATAGTCTTTCCGGATTCCGATTGGCGGCGCAACAGCTCAAGGATCTGCGCGCCCGTGGTGAAATCCAGTTCGCCTGTTGGCTCATCGGCTAGAACGACAGGATTACCGGTGGCGAGGGCGCGAGCGATGGCAACACGCTGCTGCTCACCGCCGGAGAGTTCGTGCGGGAAATGAGCAACGCGCTCGCCCAAGCCAACATCATTCAGCACATCGACGGCGCCGGGTCCGTCACCGTTCCGCTTCCCCGCGGCATCGATCCCGAATTGCACGTTTTCGCGGGCAGTGAGCCCAGGAAACAGGTTGAAGCTCTGGAAGATGAAGCTCACCTTTGAGCGGCGATAGGCAAAGAGCTGGCCTTTGGACGCGCCAGTGACCTCCTGTCCATCGACGATTACACGGCCCTCGGTGGGGGTATCCAACGCGCCAATCATATTCAACAGTGTCGTTTTTCCGCTGCCGGATGGGCCGAGAACGACGATGAATTCGCCCTCATTGATGGTCAGACGAACTTTCTCCAGGGCGGTGACGGTGATTGCGCCAATCTCGTAGCGCTTGGCAATACCTTCCAATTCAATCACGACTGCATCCTTACTCGTCTCCAACTCGCCTCACTATACATCCGGCGAACGGCAACGGAGGGCATATCTGTTCAGGTCTTGCATCATGGAACGCCCGTGCTATTATGTATGGGATAGAACAAAAGCGCGTATCCCATTTGCATGAGTGCGTTGAATGGCAGTAGGGGCGTTTAGAGGGAGACAGGGGATAGACATGACGACGACACCAACGAGGCCACAGAACAAGCCGTCAGCCGGCAGCGCAGGTTCGCGGAATCCCGCCACGCACGGTCCGGGACGGTATCGCCGGGAGGTCCAGTGGGGCCTCAGGCATACACCTTCCCCGGCGGAGCGGCGGCGCATACGTCGGCGGGCCGGCTAGGTCAGACAGCCCAGCCCTTTTGGCGTTGATAATTTGGCTACAGGCAAACTAATTTGAGAATACCATTTGAGTGACCCATTCTTATGGCTTGTTGGCACGGAGTCACTCCGCTCGCGTCTCTTGCGTCCAGTGCGGCCCCTAGATTCAATAGTTGCTTGACAACTGCTGTGTTCTCTTCATCATGCACAGCCAGATGCAAAGCGGTTTCGCCATCATCGTTCTTGGCGTTCACGTCTGCACCTTGTTCAATGAGAAGTTCGATGACCTCAACGGGCGACCCGACATATGAGGCTAGTTGAAGCGGCGTCAAGGGGGCCGACGGACGTGACCTTACACCTGTCCACATATCGTGCCTGGCAGTCACATCTGCTCCATAATCAACCAACGTTTGAATCACTCTGGCGTCCCGCCCACGCAGGATGCTTGTGTGTAACGGTGGATCGACCAAATTGCCATGCGCCTGTGGATCCGCGCCACTCTCAAGCAGCATGTCAATAATTCTTTCGCAATGCCACGGGTCTTCGCACGGATAGCCGTCGATGGCCCACAGTAAAGGTGTTCCGCCCCAGATAGCTCTAGCATTGGGATTGGCACCGCGCTCAAGGAGAACTCGCATCACTCCAGAGTTCGCATTATATAGGCTGGCCAAGTGCAGGGGGGTCACTCCTCCACGAGTTGCAGCGTTAACGTCGAGCCCGTGTCCTATAAGGAATTCTATCGATTCCGGGTGTAGATTCCGCTTGGCCGCAGCATGGAGGATCGTCATACCTTGTTCATATTCGTAGTACTTGGAATCGGGGGCCGACAGTATATGGAAATCGGCCCCATGTCTCAAGAACAATTCGAGCAGGACAGGATCGGCGATTGCTGCAGCGGCATGCAGCGCCGTTGCCCTCTCGTCTGCGTAGGGCCACAAACCTCGGGCGGCGGGATCCGCCCCATGCTCCAGAAGAAGCTGCACAATCTCGTTCCTGTGCGTTTGATTGCCGCCTAGAGAATACACAAGAGGTGCGAGAGACCCATTCCGCAAGTTGTCCGGGTCGATGGGAGGATTAGGATCGGCACCATATTCGAGAAGCAGCCGTATGACCGTTGGAGGATGCTCACCGAATTCCGTTGCCAACTGCAGGGGCGTTCTTACTGACAGTTCACGGCGAAATGGATCTTCGTTGACATCCCGGAATGCGCTCGCGTTCGGGTCAGCTCCGGCTTCGAGAAGCAACTCCACGATCTCAGGCGATATGCCCTGTCGAACTGCAAGGTGGAGTGGCGAGTTTCCGTCAGAACCCCTGACCCTGTTTATGTCCTCACCGGCCTCAAGTTCTTGCCTGACATCTCCCAGGGTCGCAGTTTGCCAGAAATCGTCGTCGCAAAGTCGCGTACATTGCCATGGATAGGTGTAGTCCCACAGTGGATAGAAACCGCCAGCGAGCCCAATTGCCACCACAATTGGTAGGAGAAGAATGCCGCCCGCAAGTATCCCTCTCATCAGCCGGACAACCTGCCCTCCGCGTAGGCTCGCACTTGTTGCCTGTCGTCCAGCTTACTCAGAACGGTAGTGTCCGGAATTAATCGTGTTGGACTGAAGGCTCGGCACTACTGACAATTCACTGCTATTCGACGCCACTTGATTCGCGCGTTGACAGGGGGCGGGGTTGTTGGCATTGTGCCAATAGCGTCCGAACAGGCGTGGCAGACCATTCGGAGGGTGATGTGACAAGCGGAACTCAGGGCACAGTGCAGATCGTGACCGACAGCACGTCGGACATTCAGACGCAAGACGCGGAGCAGGCGGGAATCACAATTGTTCCGGCCTACGTTTTATTCGGCGAGGAACAGTTCCGCGACGGATTGACAATCAGCGGCGGAGAGTTCTACCGCAGATTGCAGCAGAAAGGCACCTTTCCAAAGACTGCGCAACCCTCGCCACAGGATTTTGCCGACGCGTTCAGCGAGCTTGCGCCCAACGGCCCGGTTCTGGCGCTGACCGTTTCGTCCAAGATGAGCGGAACGTACAACTCGGCTTTGATTGGCCGCGATATGGCACTGAAGGACCATCCCGACGCGACCATTGAGATTGTGGACTCCTTGCTGGTGACGATGGGCCTCGGGATGCTCGCGCAAGAGGCCGCTTCGAAGGCACAGGCGGGCGCCGGCATTGAAGAGATTTCCGAGTGGGCGCGCGATACGGCAAGCAGGACGCGAATCTATTTCGCAGTCGATACCCTGGAATACCTGGCGCGAGGCGGTCGCATCGGCAAGGCGCAGCGACTCCTCGGAGGACTGTTGAGCGTCAAGCCGGTACTTGAGTTCCGGGACGGAGAGGTTCACCCGCTGGAACGGGTACGGTCGCGGGCGAAGGCTCACGCGCTGCTGGAATCGTATGTGCACCAGAGCGGCACGCCGGAGCGGCTGGCCTACGCAAGCACAACGGATCACGACAAGGCGCACGAGATGGCGGGCCGCGCCATGGAGCGCCTCAATATTGATGATGTGCCCGTCTACACAATCGGCGCGGCGGTAGGAACCTACGCGGGGCCGGGGTGCGTCGGTGTTGCAATAGTCTCAACGCCTGGATAGTGACGGGGATTCGACCATGACACAGGGCCGCCTGCCTGTCGGCCCCAGCCGCAAACCCCCGAACGAGTCGTCGTCTGCCCCTGCGGCACAGGATGACCGTGTTACGCGCAAAGTGGAAACAATCCGCCACGTCCTGCGCCTCGAACGCGACCAGAACCACGCAAATCGCGCCGTCATTGGCGGTCTGGACGCGTTCCTTGAGAGATGGATCGAAGACCCGGACATCAAGCGCACGTTGGAAGACGTGGGCATCGACTTGCCGAGCTATGACGGCCTTCCCCAGAACGAGCGGGCCGCGTGGGTACGCGAAACACTGGAACGATTGCGAGAGTCCGAGCCGGCTGCGAATTCGGAGCAGCCCGAGACGGAGGGAGTGGACGAACCGGGGGGGAGCCCCGCCGCTTCACATAGCACTGCCGCAGCGGACAACGTCGAACGGCCCTCGCCCCCGGCACGCATGGATGTGCCGCCCGACCCGGGCTGGAATCGGGTTGAAGAAGTCTCGACCACTCGGGCTAGAACGGACCAGAGATCCCCGGCAGAGAGGATCGCGCCCCCCAAACCAACGCGGCGCAGAGCAACGAAACCCGCGCCTAAAGTGACGCCGGTAAAGTCGCTCGACGAACCCCTGGATGTGCCATCCCGTATGAAAGCTGGCCTCAGAAAGTTGGGCGTTGAGACATATCGCGATGCACTATGGGCCTTTCCGCGGCGGTATGTGCCCGTCTCACCCATTGCACGGCTGTCCAGTGGGGAGCAGACGGCGCTCTCCGTTCGCGTAGAGAGGGCGGGCGGAGGTGGTTACACGAGGGGCCGGCAGGTCATGCGCGTCGAGGCGGCAGTCAGTGATGCCACGGGCCAGGTAACGGCGGTGTGGTTCGGTAACCCGTGGGTCCTGAGGAATCTCAAGAAGGGGTCGCGGCTGCTTCTGATCGGCCGGCTGGGGGAGTATCGCAACCGAGCGCAATTCCAGGTGGAGACGTACGAGCAGCTTCGGGCTGAGGACAGGATGGATGCCGGGGAGTTGGTGCCCATCTACCCGCTCACCAAGGGCGTGACGCAGAGCGGGATGCGGCGTCTCATCGGCCCGGCGGCGGAACAGGCTTTGCCGCTCGTCCAGGAATTCTTGCCAGACGATGTGATTCAAACGGCAAGGCTGCCGGGTTTGCGAGAGGCTCTCGGTCTCATCCACCACCCCGCGGATCTATCGGACGATGAGCGGGCGCGCCGTCGACTGGCATTCGATGAACTCTTCCTGCTCCAACTCGGTCTGCTTGATCGACGAAGACAGCAGCAGCGCGAACTTGGCGCACCTATCCCGCGCAGCAGCGAGGCCGTGAACAATGTCCTGAGCGCCCTGCCCTTCACGCTGACAGCCGACCAGGACCGCGTGGTAGAGGAGATATTGACGGACATCGGCGGGAGCGCGCCGATGATGCGGCTCTTACAGGGCGATGTTGGCAGCGGCAAGACGGTTGTTGCGGCGCTTGCGCTCGTTACGGCAGCGGCGAACGGGTTTCAGGGCGCGTTGATGGCGCCTACGGAGGTTCTCGCGGAACAGCATTTCCGTACGCTCACAGGGGTATTCAGCCACGGAAACCGGGAGGCGAATGACGGTGGACCGTATCGGGGATTCAGCGGAATCCTGCCAGACAGGCCGCTCCGAATCGCGCGACTGACGGGGAGCATGGCCGCCGGAGCGAAGTCGCAGCTGCATGAACTCATTGCACGCGGGGATGTCGATATCGTGATCGGTACCCACGCCCTTATACAGGACGGGGTGGCGTTCAATAATCTTGGCCTTGCCGTCGTGGACGAACAACACCGGTTCGGGGTGGAACAGCGCGCGAAGCTACGCAACAAGGGATTCGCGCCCCACCTGCTCGTCATGACCGCGACACCCATTCCGCGTACGATGGCGCTCGCCATCTACGGCGATCTGGATGTTTCAACGATCCATGAAATGCCACCCGGAAGACCGCCAATCCGCACGGCCATCGTTCTGCCACACGAGCGCGAGCGGGCCTACGGGTTCATTCGAAAGGAGGCGGAAGCACATCGGCAATCGTTCATCATCTGCCCGCTGGTAGAGGAATCAGAGGCAGTGGCCGCCAAGGCGGCGGTCGCGGAGCATGAGCGGCTCTCTCGAGAGGTCTTTGCTGATCTGAACGTCGGGCTGCTCCACGGCCGGATGCGGCCGGCAGAGAAGGACCGCGTGATGGAGGAACTCCACGGCGGGGAAATCGATGTGCTTGTCTCGACGGCAGTCGTGGAAGTGGGCATCGACGTGCCGAACGCCACTGTGATGATGATTGACGGAGCCGACCGTTTCGGCCTGTCTCAACTGCACCAGTATCGGGGGCGCGTGGGCCGTGGCACGGAGAACAGCTATTGCATTCTCGTGTCCGAGTCGGATACGGAGGAGGTCAACAAGCGGCTGGCCGTGATGGAGACGACACGGGACGGCTTCAAGGTGGCGGAGGCGGACCTGCAACTTCGCGGTCCGGGTGAGCTGCTCGGCACGCGTCAGAGTGGGCTGCCGGACCTTCAGGTCGCAACCTTTGCCGATCTCGCTCTCATTGAGGAGGCTCGGCGTCATGCTTTGGCAGTCACGGCGGATGACCCGGACTTGTCGCATGACAAACACGCGCCGCTTAAGGAGGAGCTGCGGAGGTTCTGGGAGCGTGCGAGCGACACGCCGGAAGGCGGGTAACCGCGGTAACTGCGTTACGGCTCTCGGATAGGCGCAAATTCCCTTAGGTGGCATACTTTAAGTTCCCATGATCAAGGACACGATATCTGACATGCTCTCCGAGGCTTTGCGCCGCGCGCAGGCCGATGGCGCGCTGCCCGCGCTTGAGCACCAGGATCCGGCCGTGGAGCGGCCACAGAACCAGGACCATGGCGACTACGCCTCCAGCCTGCCGCTCAAGATGGCGCGATCGGCGCGTATGTCTCCGCTGGCCATTGCGGAAATCCTGCGGGAGCGACTGCCGGAGCAAGAGGAAGTCACGTCCGTGACCGTCGCGCCGCCCGGATTCGTCAATTTCGGGCTGGACAGCCGCTGGATCATGCGGCAGGTGGGAACAGTTCTCGCCGAGGGAGATCGGTTCGGACACGGCACGAGCGGCACGGGCGTCAGCGCGCAGGTTGAATTCGTCAGCGTAAATCCGACGGGGCCCGTTCACGTCGGCCACGGTCGTGGCGCGGTACAGGGCAGCGCAGTCGCGAATGTGCTGGAGGCGTCCGGCTACACCGTCCAGCGCGAATATTACATAAACGACGCCGGCAGCCAGATGGACAATTTCTTTGAGTCGCTCCACGCCCGGTACCTGCAGGCGTTGGGCAGGGACGCTGAATTCCCGACGGAGGGCTACCACGGCGCATATCTCGTGGAGCTTGGGCAAGAGTTGGCCTCGGAATTTGGTGACCAATACATCGACGGCGAGAACGCGGCTCGTGAGCTCGGCGAAATCGGCATGGCGCGCATGATCGATTCCATCCGCGAGGACCTGGAACGCATCGACGTTCGCTTTGACCGCTGGTTCAGTGAGCGCTCCCTGTTTGCGGACGGGATATATGAGAAGGCGATCGATGAGGTCCGCGCAAACGGCTACACGGCTGAGCGGGAGGGCGCGGTCTGGTTCACCGGCACTGACCTGGGAGACGAACGAGACAGCGTGCTGGTACGGCAGACGGGCGCGCCCACGTATTTCGCCTCAGACATCGCCTATCACTACGACAAGTTCCTGGGCCGAAGCTTTGACCGCGTCGTCAACGTATGGGGAGCTGACCACCAGGGGCACGTGCCGCGCATGAAGGCGGTGGTCAATGCGCTGGGAGTTGACCCGGAGCGGCTGCAATTCATCCTCGTTCAGCTCGTTACGCTGAAGCGCGGCGACGAGGTTGTGCGTGTATCCAAGCGTACGGGGGACATCATCACGCTGGCGGAGGTGATCAGCGAGGTGGGGCCGGATGCCTGCCGCTATTTCTTCCTGTCGCGGTCGGCGGACGCACAGATGGATTTCGACCTGGAACTTGCCAAGAGAGAGGCGCCGGACAACCCCGTCTACTACATCCAGTACGCATTTGCCCGCATCTCATCCATCCTCCGCAATGCGCGTGAAAACGGAATCGATCCGGACGATATGTCGCAAGTCGTCGACTTCGACGCGTTGACGGAGGAGGCAGAGCATCAGCTAGCTCGCGCAATGCTCCGCTTTCCGGAAGTCGTTGAACTTGCAGCGCGCAACCTGGAGCCTCACCATCTGCCCCACTATGCCTATGAACTCGCCACGGCATTTCACGATTTCTACACGAAACATCGTGTGTTGGGAGAAGAACCACACGTGACGCTGGCACGGCTGCGACTCACACAGGCTGCGGGGACGGTTCTGCGGAACGCTCTGGCGCTGATGGGGATGAGCGCGCCGGAATCCATGTAAATCGCTCTCCAATTCATCCCCAACTTTGCATAACTAGGTATTGACCCCTGTCTGTTAGCGGTTCATTATCGTCTAGTACTAATAGCCATGCATATTGGGGAGGAGACTGGCTAATGACGAATCGCATGACATTCCTGCTGCTCGCACTCGTGGCGGCAGCTTTTCTTGTCGTTGCGTCGGCGTGCGGAACAGCATCGGACGATGAGGACGACACGTCCACCGACACATCCGGCGAAGACACGTCCATGGATGACGAAGAGATGGACGACGACATGGGCGACGATATGATGACCCATTCCACCAGCGGCGTGCCGGTTGATCCGAACGCTGTCTATGGTGGGACGCTGATCATTGCGACGACGTCCGAAGGTCCGACCTTCAGCAACTGGGAGGAGGCAGCCGGGAGCGCGCCGCATTACGGCCACCCGGTGGGCAACATGCTGGTCTCCAAGCAGGACTGGGGCGACAAGCAGGACTTCATTGACGGATCCTATTGGACCATCGTCCCTGACCTGGCCACGAGCTGGGAGCAGGCGACGGACGGCCTGACGTGGACGTTCACCCTGCGGGACGGCGTTGAATTCTCGGATGGCGTGGCGTTCACGTGCGCGGACATTGAGTTTGCGTATGACACGCTCCGCACCGGTGATGGGCTGCTTCGCAATCCGCGTTCAGCGCACTTTGCATCCCTCACGGACACGACCTGCGCGGACGACTTGACGGCGGTCTTCCACCTGGAACGGCCCAAGCCGTCGCTCCTTGAAGTGATCGGCCTGCCGTACCACGTGGTCAAGCCGAGTCACCTGTACGCCGATGACATGAATCGGATGCGGGAGGATCCGCCAATCGGAACCGGCCCGTTCGTGGTGGCGGACTGGCTCCCCGGCGAGAAGATGGTCATGGAGCGCAAGGATGACTACTGGGATCAGCCGTTCCCGTACCTTGACTCGATTGAAATTCTGATCCTCAACAACCCGTCGCAGGTCGCCGGCCTTCGCTCCGGCCGCATCCACATCGGCGGCAGCGCCGGCGGATGGAACGGTGCGAATGCAAACACCCTGCTCCGCGAATGCGACATCTGCCAGAAGTGGGCGTCCGCCGTCCACCCCGGCATGATGTTCTCCGTCATCCCGAACTTCAATCGTGAGCCGTGGAACACGCAGGAAGTGCGTGATGCCATCAGCCTTGCGATTGACCGAAATCGCCTCATCAAGCTGGGCTACAACGACTGGATCGCCCCCGGAACCGGCGGGCCGTTCCTGCCCGGCAGCGCCTTCGCGATGCCGGAGGAGCGCCTGAGCGCGATCCCGGGCCACGATTACAGTGATCCCGAGGCCAACAAGGACCAGGCACGCCAGATCCTGGCCGACGCCGGCTATGAGCCGGGCGAGTTGCAGGCCACGATGATCTACGCTCCGTTCTACGCCGTGTATGCGCCAACCGTGCTGGAGGACCTGAACGAAGTGGGCATCTCCATCGAGGGCGGCGAGACGGAGACCGGCAACTACTACACCCGCATGAACGCCGGCGACTTCGACCTGGGCGGCCACGCGGGATGGATCGGCGGGTTTGACCCCGACTTCATCCTGTACGAGTACTTCTACTCCGGTTCCGGCAGGAACTACGGGCAGTACTCCAACCCTGAGTTGGACAGGCTGATCGACGCGCAGTCCATTGAGCTCGACCCCGAGCAGCGGCGCGAGTTGGCGTGGCAGGCCGGTGAGATTGTCCTGCGCGACCAGGTGCGCACGATGGGCGGCTTCCAGTTGGCGATTCCGGTCTTCTCCGATCGGGTTGCCGGTGTGATGCCGACGGTGCCGTCACAGTCCTACGGCAACTTCTACCGCCACGCGCACACCTACCTGCTGGAGGACAACTAGTTCAAACAGAGCCAGTGGCGTCGTGCCATTAAGGCGCGACACGACTGAGGACGTCACAGGGGCGCCCACCGCGGTGGGCGCCCCCAAGTGTTTTTGTTCGGGGTAGGATAGATATCACTTACGGTGCGCCCGTAGCTCAGTGGATTAGAGCATCGGTCTTCGGAACCGAGGGTCGCGGGTTCGAATCCTGCCGGGCGCGCCACGATTACTTCAGCCCATTAGAACTTGTGTGTGATCTTTTGTTCTGTTACGATGGCTCCATCACGTTGGGGACGCGGACGGTGTAACACCGTCTGAGCGTGAGGAGTGGATTTGTGGCTGTTGCACGAACGAAGACTAATCGACGCAGCGAACTGAAGACAGCCGAGCCCGAAACTGACAGTGCCAACGATGTCAGAGTGATAGTGAGCGATGACCCTCGCCGACCCTACGTAATCCACACTCCGGAAGACCCTCGGCTTCTTCCCAACCATGAGTCCCAGAATGCTGAACTTGCCCCGTGGCTGGGGACTTTCCATGCTGGGGACTGTATCGAACTAATGGGACGGATGCCTGCTGAATCCGTTGACGTCATCGTGACCAGCCCGCCATACAACATCAAGAACAGCACCGGCAACGGCCTGAAGAATGGCAGCGGGGGTAAGTGGCCTAAGGCCGAACTCATAAACGGGTACGATGGCCATAACGACGCCATGCCCCATGACGAATACGTGCGCTGGCAGAGGGAATGCCTGAAGGCGATGATGCGTGTCCTCAAGGACGACGGGGCCATCTTCTACAACCACAAGTGGCGGATACAGGGCGGTTTACTGCAAGACCGTAATGACATCGTAGAGGGCTTTCCGGTCAGGCAGATCATTATCTGGCAGCGTGCGGGAGGCATAAATTTCAATCCCGGCTATTTCTTGCCAACTTATGAGGTCATCTACCTGATTGCCAAGCCAGGGTTTAGGCTCGCTCCCAAGGCCAATGCACTGGGCGACGTGTGGACAATCCCGCAGGAGATGAGTAATCCACACCCAGCGGCGTTCCCGCTTGAGTTGGCTCAGCGGTGCATAGAATCAACAACCGGGCGGATAGTACTAGATCCGTTCATGGGCAGTGGCACGACGGCAATCGCGGCGGAAGCCGCTAAACGCGACTGGGTTGGAATAGACATTTCCGAACACTACTGCCGGGTCGCCCGCGAGCGGCTCGCCACCTACCGGAAAGACCATGACGGCGCCACAATCAAGCATTAGGGCCCAACTTAAGGACATTCTCGACACCAGGGAATACGCAATACCCAAAGATCAGGGATTTGAGGGCACTGGCGCGCCCGGTCTTTACCTTGAGCACCTACTCAATCTAAAGACATCCAATCTCGATATACCTGATGCAGGCGCGTGGGAAGTCAAATTCACGGGTGGGAGCGCGTTGCTCACCCTCTTTCACAAGACCGCCGATCGCAATGGCCCAACTATAGCGGACATCATAGGCAAATGGGGATATATCGGACAGAACGGCAGGCCGAATTTCCGCTACACAGTTTGTGGGCAGACCAGCGATTACGAGGTCAGTGACGAAGACGGATTCATAAAGGTCAGGCGGTCAGGTGATGATACGTTCGTGCCTTTGTGGTCTCATGACGCGCTGGTCACCGCCTTTGCGCGAAAGCTCGGAAACTTGATTCATGTTCAGGGGTCTTGGAGCAAGCGGACCCGGCTTGTCACCTATGAGTCGGCAGAGTTCCTTTCCCAGGCAAGGACCACGCAACTCATAAACTTGATAGCCGTTGGAACGATTTGCATCGATTTTGACGCCTATCTAAGAGAAAGTGGTGGCGTCCGAGACCATGGAACCAAGTTCCGCATCAAGGCCTCGGACCTCCACTCCCTGTACACGACACGAGAGACGGTACTTTAGGCCGACTCCGACAGGCAGCAGACATATTCTATGGACGTCTTCTGGGCGGCATTCGGCGGCGGCCTTGCGGGTAGCATAGCCGCGCTAGTCGGTGTCTTAGTTAGTGAGCTTGTCAGATGGAAACTGTCCCAACCCAAACTGGTTCTGGAAGTTTTCTTGGGGGTCATCGAGGCAAGACTAGTGCGTCGGCTGTTGCACGAGGAGCCGAAGCAGTTAATCTTCACGATCAGCAACACTAGAGATCGCCCATTGACCCTTAATCAAATAGGATTCGTCCTCAAAGGGAAGGATGGTAAGACCATAATTTCTCCTGCCGCCCCGATTGTCTTGCCATATGAGATACCTGCAGGGAAATCACTGACTGCATGGATTGAATTGGCTGCGTATATGCAAGATGCGAACGGCGGCCCTTCGTCACCGACGAGAATCAAGTTCGCATATGCAAAGACAAGCGACGCCAGAGAATTCCGGTTTAAGCTGACAAGAGGCATGGTGGAGAGCCTCAAAGCGGCCCAAGAAAAATATCGGGCTGCTAACGCGAACAGTAACCAATAAGCCTTGCCCCCTCCACCACTCAACCAATCCCCTATACTGTCTGGACGGGATATCACAAGGGAGACTTCTGGGATGGCAACGACGACGACAGAGACGGTAACGACTGCTAATGGGGCTGCGGGGGCGAACGGGGCTTCTGCCCCGCCGGTTCAGACGCTGACGCCGCAGCAGGTACAGCGATTCAGTCGGCACATCATCATGCCGCAGGTTGGCAGCATGGGGCAGCGCAAGCTCATGAATGCGAGCGTTTTGCTTGTCGGGGCGGGCGGGCTTGGATCCCCGCTAGCGATGTATCTTGCTGCGGCTGGCATCGGCAAGATTGGCATCGTCGATTTCGATGACGTGGATATCACAAACCTGCATCGGCAGTTGCTGCACGGCATGAATGACATCGGCCGGCCCAAGGTCGATTCCGCCGAGGACACGATTCGGGAGATCAACCCGGACGCGGAGATCGTCAAGATCGCCAAGCACATCAACTCCGAAAACGCGATGGAGATTGCTGACGAGTTTGACATCCTCATCGACGGGACGGACAACTTCCCGACGCGCTATCTCATCAATGACCTCGGCGTGCTGATGAACAAGCCCGTGGTGCACGGTTCCATCTTCATGTTTGACGGGCAGGTGACGACGTTCCTGCCCGAACAGGGCTGCTATCGTTGCCTGTACCCCGCGCCGCCGCCCCCTGGCATGGTTCCCTCCTGCGCGGAGGCGGGTGTATTGGGCGTGCTGCCCGGCATCGTCGGCTCCCTCATGGCGACAGAGGCCATCAAGTTGATCCTGGGCGTCGGCAAGCCGCTGGTGAATCGACTGCTCATGGTCGATGCGCTGGACATGGACATGCGGACGGTCAAGATCCGCAAGGACCCGAACTGCCCCGCCTGCGGCGAGAACCCGACGGTCACAGAACTAATCGACTACGAAGCCTTCTGCGGCATGCCCGCATTCGAATAGTTCTAAGCTTCGCGATCAGATTGCTTGGCCTGTTTCGTTCGCCTCCCGCGTTCCGGCGCGGGTAGTCGCACTTAACCGCGTTTCTCTGTCATTCCGAGCGCAGCCGAGGAATCTAAGGCGATGATGGGCAACGCGAGTGGGCAACCCTAGCCGACGCTTTAGCTTCCTCACGCCGCTATCGCACTGTTCGGAAAAACCACGAACTGTCCCCGCGCACGCCCCGCTGCCCCTCATAGGGACGTGACTGGCAGGATAAAATTAAGAGACACCAGCGTGGGGAGAGAATTTTGACCGATTTATCGACGCGGGCGCCGGACGGTGACGGCGGCGCGGAAAGCGATGACAGGGACGGGCTTGAGAATGTCGATTCTCACCCCATTCTGCGACGGCTGCTGCCCGCGATGACCGCTATCCCGGGATTGAAGGTGGACCGCAGAACATTCCTGGGAAAACAGCTGGATCGCCATTACACCCAGAACAGCATCGAGGTCGGGAAGGCGATCGCGACAACGCCGCTGGCGGCCGGCGTTCCTATGGCAACGCTCGACAGGATGGCCGATGCGATCATCATGTCGCACATCGTCAAGGCGTCCGGTGTTTCCTTCGCCGCGGGGCTGCCGGGAGGATGGTTGGCGGCGGTGACGGTTCCCGCGGACGTTGCTCAACTCAATTGGCATGCGGTGGTGTGCGCGCAGAAGTTGATGTACCTCTACGGATGGGACGATCTGTTCGAGGACGGCGATCTGCAGCTGAACGAGGAAACGGAGGTCAGGATATGGTTGCTGGTCGGCGCAGTCTTCGGGGTGCGCACGGCGACTGACAGCCTGAAGGAAGTGGCGAAAGCGTCAAAATCAAACGCTGCCTACCGCATCGCAAAGATTCGCTTGACCGCGACGCCTCTGTACATTCCTCTTCGCTATGCCCTCATTCGGACCATCGGCGTGCGGCTGACAAAGACCTCGTTCGCGAAAGGGATTGGCAAGCTGATTCCAATCGCCGGCGGCGGCATCTCAGCATCCATTACAGCAGTCTCCCTGCGCAGCATGACCAGGAACCTCAGGGGACATCTGAAAGAGATCGCGATCTGACGCCGACCTCCGGCTGTCATTTCCTGTCCGCCCGCCCCGCATTACATACCCGCGCTGCCGACGCGATACACTAGTCGGGCGGGCGCGGCGGGGATTCTCCGTTTCGCTCACGATGACATACAAAAGACTCAGTTTGACGCAAGCGAATCAGGGTCATGACCGGCAGCATACTGGACACAATCGGCAATACCCCCCTCGTTGAGTTGAAACGGCTTCAACCCAAGCCGGGCGTCCGCCTTTTTGCCAAGCTGGAAGGCCAGAACCCGACGGGCAGCGTGAAGGACCGCATCGCCCTGCTCATGGTGGAGAACGCGGAGGCGGACGGAACGCTCGGGGACGGGCGTATCATCCTTGAGCCGTCCAGCGGCAACACCGGCGTCTCGCTTGCCATGGTCGCGCGCTACAAGGGATATGAGGTCACCGTCGTGCTGCCTGACAACGTGACGGAGGAGAGGCAGGCGCTGATCGAATCGTATGGCGCAAACGTCGTCTTCAGCGAAGGGCATCTCGGCACGAACGGCGCCATCGACGTGGCCAAGGAGATGACCGAAAAAGAGCCCGACAAGTACGTGATGCTGTACCAGTACGGCAACGAGGCGAATCCGCGTGCGCACTACGACGGGACGGGTGAGGAGATCACCCGACAGATGCCTGAAGTGGATGTCTTCGTGGCAGGGCTCGGCACGGGCGGGACGTTGACTGGCGTCGGCCGGCGGCTGAAGGAGCACAACCCGGACACGCGGGTCATCGCCGTCGTCCCACACCCGGAGGAGCGCATCCAGGGACTGAGATCTCTGGAAGATGGATTCATTCCGCCGATCCTGGACACGACGGTTCTGGACGGCCAGTTCATCATCACCTCACGAGAATCGTTCGAGAAGACACGGGAGCTGCTGCAGACGGAGAGCATCTTCGCGGGCATCTCGTCCGGCGCGGTCCTGGCATGCGCGCAGCGGCTGGCGGAGCGGATGGACAACGGGAACATCGTGTGCCTGTTTGCTGACGGCGGCTGGAAATACCTTTCAACCGGACTGTGGACGCGCCCACTTGATGAAATCGAAGCTGAGATGGGGCGCAAGATCTGGTGGTAGAGGACGACGGCCCGCGTCCGGGAACGCCGAGGGGATTCGGCGGCCATTTCCTGCCATTCGCCGCGGTCACGCTGACTATCTTCATTGCCGATCAGACAGCCAAGCTTCTGATCGTCAGTAATCTGCGCCTGTATGAATCGATCCCGGAAAACGGCCTGCTTCGGCTGACCCATGTAACAAACACCGGGAGCGCGTTCGGCCTGCTGCGCGGCCACACAGATTTCCTGATCCTGGTCAGCATCATCGGGGTGTTGGGCGTCCTGTTCTATTACCGGGCGAACGGGCGGGAGAGCGCCCTGCTGCGTTACTCCCTCGCCCTCCTGTTGGGCGGCGCGCTGGGCAATCTGACAGACCGGCTCGCTCGGGGCGCGGTCGTCGATTTTATCAGTGTGCGCGTGTGGAGTGACTACTATTTTCCGACGTTCAACGTCGCGGACTCCGCACTGACAGTCGGGCTGTTTGCGCTGGCCTTCTATGTGATGCGGAATCGCGCGACGGAGAAGAGGCTTGAACAGGAGGCGGCTGCAGGAATCACACCCCCGACAACAACTTTCTCCCTTGGCGATGGAGAGGAATCTGAGGAGAACGACTCGGCTGAGGAATCTTCCGCAGCGTCGCCGAGTGATGAGCCTGTAGCGGAAGAACAGAGGGCTGAGGATGGAGACTCGTCTGACCGTCCCGCCTGAGACATCGGAGAGGCGGCTTGATCGATACCTGGCTACGGCGCTCACCGTGGACGTATCGCGGTCGGCGATTGGGCGACTGATCCAGAATGGGCGGATCAGTGTAAACGGGGATGTGCCTCGCAAGCGGGGCCACACCATTGAGCCTGGCGACGAGATCACCATTACCGGCGAGATACAGACCGGCGAAACGGCAGGGTTGGCCGCCGAGCGTTCACCCCTGCTCGTGCTCTTCGAGGATGAAGACATTCTCGCCATCGACAAGCCGCCGGGCGTCGCCGTCCATCCCGGACCCGGCCACCCGACGGGAACGATTGTGAACGCGCTTTTGGGGCGCGAGGGACCGCTCTCAACGATTGGGGGCGATGACAGGCCGGGGATTGTTCATCGGCTGGATAAGGACACGTCCGGCGTGATGCTGATCGCCAAGAACGACGCGGCGCACACAGCGCTGTCACGACAGTTCCAGTCTCGTAGTGTTGAGAAGGTGTACGTCGCCTTGTTGCGCGGGTTGCTGGAGCCGCCAACCGGCGTGATCGAGGCATCACTGGGCCGTGATCCGAGGCATCGGCAACGAATGGCCGTCGTGACTTCGGGCCGCCCTTCCACAACCCGCTACCGTGTGCTGGCGCAACTGAATGGCGGCTATACCCTCACAGAGGCGAGGCCACAGACCGGGCGTCCGCACCAGATTCGCGTGCATTTCGCTTCGCTGCGGCATCCTGTGGCCGGAGACGTCATCTACGCGCGCGGCAGCCGTGACCCTGTGCCGCGTCTCTTCCTACACGCGCTTTCACTTGCGTTCGAGCACCCCGTAAGCGGGGGAAAGCTGGAGGTTAGATCACCTTTGGCGGCTGACCTTTCGGAATGCCTGGCGGATATGACCATTGGCACGCCCGAGGCGCGGCTGGTCGATTCGCTGGGTTAGAATGAGACTGCAATGTCAGTAACGCGAACACGCTACGCGCCCAGTCCGACGGGTGATCCGCATGTAGGCAACGTTCGAAGTGCGCTGTTCGCGTGGCTCTTCGCCCGCAGCACAGGCGGTGTCTTTGCGGTGCGGATTGAGGACACTGACCAGGAACGACGCATCCCGGGCAGCGAGGAGCGCATTCTCGATTCGCTCCGATGGCTCGGCATTGAATGGGATGAGGGACCGGACATCGGCGGCCCCTACGGGCCGTACGTGCAGTCGCAACGTCTTGAGGGCTACGGAGAGGCGGCTGAACGGCTGGTTGAGTTGGACGCCGCGTACTACTGCTACTGCACGTCTGAGAGGCTGGACGCCATCCGCGCCGCGCAACAGAAGCGCAACGTTCCCACGGGCTATGACCGCCGCTGCCGCAACCTGAGCGCGGAGGAACGCGAGCAGGAAGAGGCGGAGAACGGCTCGCACCGCGTTGTGCGGTTCAAGACCCCGCTCAGCGGACGCACGACGTTCAACGACGTGATACGCGGTGACGTTTCATGGGAAAACCGGCTCATCGACGATTTCGTAATCCTCAAATCGGACAGGTTTCCCACTTATCACCTGGCCAATGTGGTGGACGACGTGGCGATGGCGATTACGCACGTGATCCGCGGCGATGAGTGGATGTCATCCGCCCCACGCCACGCCATGATCTACGAGGCATTCGGCTATACACCGCCCGCATTCGCCCACCTCCCATTGATCCTCGGCTCAGACCGGACAAAGCTCTCCAAGCGGCACGGCTCCGTCTCCCTGCTCGACTACCGCGACGAGGGGTTCCTGCCGGAGGCAATGCTGAATTTCCTGGCTCTGCTGGGGTGGTCGCTCGATGACAAGACGACGCAGATGACGCGCGAGGAGTTGATCGCGGGATTCTCGCTTGATCGGGTCTCGGCGTCACCGGCGATGTTCGACCGCGAGAAGCTGGAATGGCTGAACGGCGTGTACATCCGCGAGATGCCGCCGGAGGCGTTCGTTGAGGCGGCGCGGCCATACCTCGACAACGGACTCCCGCCTGAGGTTCCCCGGCCACTCGATGACGGTCTCGCCCGCCAAGCAGCCATGCTGACGCAGGATCGCGCGCGCCTTCTGAGCGAAATGCCCGAGTTGTGCGAGTTCTTCTTTACGGATGACGTCTCGTTCCCGCCCGCGCTCATTTGGGCCGGCATGGGGGACAAGGCGATGAAGCGCATGGCGGACGCGGGCGATGACCTTTGGCGCGTGCCGTTGCCGGAGGACGCTGAGGTTGTCCGCGCG
Source organism: Dehalococcoidia bacterium (assembly GCA_965207115.1). Lineage (GTDB taxonomy): Bacteria > Chloroflexota > Dehalococcoidia > UBA6926 > UBA6926 > VXMO01. Next base: position 1,505,268 of record CBDBLR010000003.1, read on the forward strand.
TGGCTCACCGCGGTTGCCAAGGCCATCGAGAAGATTGAACCGTGGAACCATGAGTCGATTGAAACGCGCTTCAGGGCGCTCGTGGAGGAGCTTGGCACGTCCGGCCGCAAGCTGTTTGGCGCGGTCCGGATTGCAGCGACGGGCCGTACGGCGGCGCCACCGCTGTTCGTCACGCTTGAGGCGATTGGGCAAGATCGTTCCGCAGCACGGACGCGAGCGGCGGCCGCGTCGCTCCTTGACACAGAATTGGCGCGTTCGTAGCATGAGCAAGCGCGGCCCGGTGGTGTAGTCTGGCTTAACATACTGCCCTGTCACGGCAGAGATCACGGGTTCAAATCCCGTCCGGGTCGCCAGGTTCTTTTTGAATCGAACCGCACGAGCAAGGACGCCAGCACGGCTTTACGGCCCCCGCCGTCAACATAAAGGCAGCGAGAACGCGCACGAATATGGCCAACCCGTATCTGCTTGGCGTCGATGTTGGGGGCACGCAAACACGGGTCGCCATCGCTCGCAGACCGCGCGGCGCGATACAGCGCACCGCATTCTCTTCCCCCGCCCGCTCCGATCCCAAACTGCTCATCGACGGCATCGTCGAGGCCGCCCATAGCCTTATCGCCAAGACCAACGGCGAGATTGTCGCCGGGGTCGTCGCTTGCGCGGGCACCGTGGACACGGCAAACGGCGTCATCGTGGAGTCGCCGAATCTGCCGATGGTGCGCGAGTTCGCAATGGCGGACGCGCTCAGGGAGCACCTGAACATCCCCATCGAGATCGAGAACGACGCCACCGCCGCCGCCCACGCCGTCCACCAGATGGGAGCGGGACGTGGTACGACGGAGATGATCTATCTGACCATCAGCACGGGAATCGGCGGCGGCATCGTCTCCGAGGGCAAGCTGCTGCGCGGCATCGCCGGGGCGGCGGGTGAGTTCGGACACATGACAATCAGCATGGGTCGCGGCATCCAGTGCCCGTGTGGGCTGTCCGGTTGCTTTGAGACGATGGCCTCCGGCACGGCCATTGCACGCATGGCCCGGATGCGGATCGAGGCCGGCGGGGATTCGATTCTCGTTGAGAAGTCATCGTCGCAGGGCAGCGAGAGCATCACGGCGCGCGACGTTTTCGACGCGGCGGAGCAGGACGACGCCCTCGCCAGGACGGTTGTTGACGAGGCAGGATACGCGCTCGGTGTAGGTCTTGCCAATATCGTCAACATCTTCAACCCGGAGTTGATCGTACTGGGCGGCGGACTGGCCCGTGGGCAGGACGAATTCGTGGAGCACGGAATCAGTGTCGCGCGGGAGCGAGCGTTCAAGCTCCAAAACCGCACAGTCCGATTTGAAGTGACGGAGCTGGGCGACGATAACGGGCTGCGCGGGGCGCTGCTGCTGGCGCGGGAGTTGGCTTCCCGCACGCGGCGTGCCGCACGGCATAGCGGCTGAGGAATAGGGGGCTAGCCCGATGGAGGGAACCGCGAACAAAGGCAGCGCCCTCGACTATGTGAGCATCACACCGACCGACTACGAGGAATCACGCGCCTATCCTGTCATCATCCTTGTCCATGGCTTCGGCGCGAGCATGTATGACCTCGCGGGGCTTGCGCCGGGTATTCATCAGACTGGCTACGTGTATCTCTGTCCGAACGGCACGGTTCCGCTGGACATCGGCGGCGGGCAGATTGGCTTTGGATGGACGACGCCGGACGGCTTCAACGACCCTGAGGAGGCAAAGAGCACCGAGGAGGCGTTCGACGCCTTCATGGAGGAGGTGCGTGAGCCGTACGGGCTTGAGCCGGGCAACATGCTGATCATCGGATTCTCCCAGGGAGGAGGGCTGGCCTATCGCTACGGCCTGCCCCGGCCAGACGTATTTGCCGGTATCGGCGCGCTAAGCGCGTCCATCCACGACATGGAGCAGCTTGCAACACAACTGCCCGATGAGCGGACACAGCCCATCTTTGTTGGCCACGGCGACCAGGACCCGGTCGTGCCAATTGATCGGGGCCGCTCGGCGAATACGCAGTTACAGGCGTGGGGCTACGGCGACCTGATCTACAACGAATATGGCGGCGCAGGCCATGAGATCACACCGACGGAACTCCGAGACCTCTCTCAGTGGGCGGCGCGTGTCCTGCCGCCGGCGGACCCGCAGACACCGGGCGTCTCACCGGGTGGAATCATTCTGCCGTAGGCGCTGAGGCCTCAATCGTCGACTGATGCGCATCGGCCTAATCTCAGATACGCACGTGCCGGAGGCCGGAGAACGGCTGCCGGGCGAGGTTTTTGACCTGCTTGCCGGTGTCGACATGGTCATGCATGGCGGCGATATGCACATCATCGACGTGCTGGATTGGCTGGAGGTCATAGCGCCTGTTATTGGCGCGCGGGGGAACGGGGACGGAGACGGTTCTCGTCCTCCCTTTCCCGATGATGATCCTCGTGTCAAACACGCGCAGGTCATCGACGTGGAGGGTGTCAGCATTGGGCTGATCCACGGGTTTCCACTACCGGCAGACATACCGTGGACGACGACTGAGGCGCTGATGGAGCGCTACTTCGGCAGGGCCGTCGACGTAATCGTCTGTGGCGACACGCACGTGGCGCATGTGGAACGGACGGAATCCGGGGTGCTTATCGTGAATCCGGGGAGCCCGGCGCTGCCCCGCAACATCCGCGAGCCGGGCCACGTGGGAATCCTCACCATCGCGGACGGGCAGGCCTCAGCAGAGATACTGCCGCTGACGAGTTTGAACTATTAGGGGCGAGATGCAGGATTCAAGTTCTCCGCTGGCTATTTTGAAGTCGCGCTTCGGGTACGACGAGTTTCTGCCTTTACAGTCTGAAATCATTGAGAACGTCCTGGCGTCGCGCGATTCACTGGTATTGATGCCAACCGGAGGCGGAAAGTCGCTCTGCTATCAGTTGCCTGCGCTGCTCCTCGGGGGAACGACGCTTGTTGTATCGCCGCTGATTGCGCTGATGAAGGACCAGGTGGACGCGCTGAACGAGTCGGGCATCCCGGCCAACTTCATAAACAGTTCACTTTCGGAGCAGGACATGCGGAGGGTTGAAGCGGCAGTCCGAAATGGACACACGAAGCTGCTCTACATTGCCCCTGAACGGCTGGCGTCGCAGAGTTTTAGAAAGTTCCTGCATGAGCTGGAAATCAACCTCATCGCAATCGATGAAGCGCACTGTATCTCCGAGTGGGGACATGAATTCCGCCCCGATTATCGCAATCTGCGGCAACTGCGCGAAGAGTTTCCAACAACGCCGGTCATCGCGCTTACCGCCACCGCGACGGAGCGAGTTCGAGATGACATCATCGGTCAACTCGGCCTGCAGGATGGCGGCGTGTTCGTCTCCGGCTTCAATCGGAGCAATCTTAACTACTCGGTACGGCCCAAGAGCGATGCGTGGGAACGGCTTATTGGCCTCCTGGAAAACCACAAAGATCAGTCCACCATCATCTACTGCTTCTCCCGACAGGAGACCGAGGATCTGGCTGCCGATCTGACCGCGCGTGGGTTTGAAGCTCGCCCATACCATGCCGGTCTTGATGGCGATACGCGACGCCGCGCGCAGGATGACTTCATCCGGGATCGGGTTTCTATCGTCGTCGCCACTATCGCGTTCGGCATGGGGATCGACAAGCCTGATGTCAGGCTGGTCGTCCACTACAGCTTGCCGAAATCGGTGGAGGGCTATTACCAGGAGACTGGGCGAGCAGGCAGGGATGGTTTGCCTGCGGAGTGCGTTCTGTTCTACGCGTTCGCGGATAAGGTCAAGCAAGAATATTTCGTCAATCAGATCGTGGACGAATCGGAGCAGCGGGTTGCCCGGGAGCAGCTGGCGCGAATGGTGGAGTTCGCGCAGCTGACCACCTGCCGCCGCCGCTATCTGATGCACTACCTGGGAGAGGAATGGGAACAAGAGAATTGCGGCGGCTGTGACGTTTGCCTGGAGCCCCGAGAGGAATTCGACGCAACGGAAATCTCGCAGAAGATTCTATCGGCGGTGATCCGCACGGGAGAGAGATTCGGTGCGGGACACATCATCCAGGTGCTGCGCGGGGGTCGGGATAAACGAGTCCTTGAGATGGGGCACGAGACCTTGAGCGTGTACGGCATCGCGAGGGATTCCGGTAAATCTGACCTCAGGGAGATCATCGGCCTGCTGGAATCACGGGGGCTGCTAACCACGGAAGGGGATAGGTATCCAACCTTGGCGGTTACAGAGGCAGGGCGGGAATTCCTGCAGACGCGAGGTTCGCTCTCGCTGCCAAGGCCCTTGGCCGGCAGTGCGCGGAAAACGACCCCACAACCCTCCACTGAAATTCAGTTCGATGAGCAGCTATTCGAGGAGCTACGCGTTCTGCGCCGACGGCTGGCTGATGAGCGGGATGTACCACCCTTCGTCATATTTGGTGACGCATCTCTCAAGCAGATGGCAGCGCGCTTTCCCCAGGATGCCGACGAATTTGGGCGCATCTCCGGTGTTGGCGCGGCCAAGCTGGAGCAGTATGGAACGGACTTCATTGCGGTGATTCAGGCGTACATCGAGAGGCATGGACGACCGGACATCCGCGTGCCTGAAGCGAGCCCCTCCCGAGCGCGACCGGAGCGCCGTCCGGGGCCTACGTTCGATGAGACGCGGGAGCTGTTGTCGCGCGGGCTTTCAATCGGGGAGATAGCCGAGCATCGAGGGCTTGCGGAGACAACGGTGATCGGCCACATCGAACGCATCGCGGCGCAGGACGATTCGCTCGATCTGGGCCATCTGATGCCTGACGCCGCCACTATGCGGGAAATCGAGAATGCTCTAGACGTATGCGGGGACGAGTTCCTGCGCCCCGTTTGGGAGTTCCTGGAGGAAAAGGTCAGCTACAACGACCTGCGGTTGGCGCGCATTTACCTGCGGCGGGGGTCCGCAATAACTCCAGGCTAACAGGGGTCGCGTCGGAATGACGCTGAGGTACTAGGCCGGATCAGGTGCGCCGGCGGGTTTCCACTGGGGGAGCATCTGGTCGCCGCGCTCCTCGTAGTAGACCTCGACGGGCATATCGATCTCACAGGCCTCGATGTCGATGCCCTTGACGTTGCCGTTCATGCGGACGTCCTCGTCCAGCGTGATGACGGCGTAGATGTACGGCACGTCCTCGTTGAACGAGGGGTGGCCGGGCTGGCGCACGACGATGAAGCTGTAGATGCGCCCCTTGCCACTGACATCGATCCACTCAAGGTCATCGGAGAGGCAATTGGGATCACGCTCACGCGGGTAGAAGAAGCGGTTGCCGCACGTCTTGCAGCGCTGAATGGTGAGCCTGCCCTCTTTCGTGGCTTCCCAGAACGGCTCTGTGACCTGGTCCGGATACGGTACCGGCTTGGGTATCGTCTGCCCCTCTGTCATCGCCCCACTCCTTCGTTCGGTTCCCCTTTTGCTGCGGGAAGAACCTATACGCTTGCGCCGATACCGGCGTGTACACGATAGCACTTTTGGGGTGGGGACGCATTGCGTAGTGGTACCGTCTAGGTATGGATACCGAGCAGTTCGAGGAGTTGGTTGGGCAGGCGTTGGATTCGCTGCCGCCGGAGATTGAGGCGGGACTGGATAACGTGGCAATCATTATCCAGGATTGGCCTTCGCGGGAGCAGATGGAGGAGAACGGCATTCGTGATAGGTACGGCCTGCTTGGGCTGTACGAAGGCATCGCCTTGCCGGATCGGGGAGGCGGGTACAACATGGTCGCTCCGGATAAGATCACCATCTTTCAGAAGCCGCTCGAGGCACTGCGGCTGGGAAGCGCCGAGACTGTCGAGGAGATCCGCAAGACTGTGCTTCATGAGCTTGCCCACCACCTAGGCTTCTCAGACGATGACCTACATGAAATCGGCTACGACTAGTTTTCTCTGTTCGCGATCTGATTTGGTTCGCCTTACCTGCGCACGTTCCGCATTCCGGCCTTGGCAGCACGAATGACTCAGCCAACTTTGACCAGACTGCGACGGCGCCTGCTGCGCTGGTATCGGGAACACGGGCGAGACCTTCCGTGGCGCAGGACAAACGATCCCTACCACGCCGTGGTGGCGGAGTTCATGCTGCAACAGACTGGTGTAGGGCGTGTTCGGCCCATATACGAGGCGTTCCTGCGACGGTTTCCCTCACTGTCGACGCTGGCTGATGCGCCCATATCAGACGTCATCCGGGCGTGGAGCGGGATGGGCTATAACCGTCGTGCAATCAATCTGCAGCGGGCGGCTCGGGCAATCGTTGAGGAACATGGCGGGGTCATCCCTGATGATCCGGCGACGCTGGCAAGGCTACCGGGGATCGGGCGCTATACCGCAGCAGCCATTGCGTGTTTTGCCTTTCACCGCTCCGCCCCGGTGATGGACACGAATATCCGCCGCGTGCTTGGACGGGTGCTGACGGGTCACAGTGACATTGATGCTGATGCCGGTTGGACGCTGGCGGAGGCGGCCGTTCCGCGTGACGGGGTGCGGGCCTCGGCGTGGCACCAGGCACTAATGGATCTCGGCGCGACGGTCTGCTCGGCTCGTCGGCCCAAGTGTGGCGAGTGTCCGGTGAACGATCTCTGCGCGGCGCGGCCACTGATGGAGGGCACGGCGTCCATTACCATCTCATACGCCGAGCTTTCGGAGGCGATGCCGACGCTGCGAGTCGCCGAACGACCGCAGCCAAAGCAGCAGGGGTGGATCGGCACGACACGCTACTTCCGCGGCCGCATCGTAGAGGCGCTTCGCAACCACGCGGACGGGGCGATGCTATTTGATGAACTCGGGCCGCTCGTGAGGGATGAATATGCCGCCGATGAGCACGGGGAGTGGTTACGGGAATTGCTAGCGGGCTTGCGGCGGGACGGGCTGGTGATTGTTACTGGAGATGCGGCGGCGTTGCCGGAGTAGGAAGCCAGCTTGGCACGCTATGAGATAGCTTTTAGTTCCTCATACCCCCCACCTGACAACCACGTCTGAATCTGGGACTTCAGATTGAGCCAGGGGTCTCCGATGGAGTGGAGTTCCTCGGTGGTCAGTTCGGTGTAGGTCTTTCCGAGGTCGGGGAAGTACCAGAGGCTTGCTAGCCAGAAACCTTCGATGCGGGACTCTGACCGCTGTCGCCGTACAATGCCCGTCGGGCCTGTGACCTCCCAGGATTGCATGACGCCGTTTGGCACAGCGATCGTGACAGCCTCCTTCCACGTGGCCTCTCGTTCGCTGTCTGAGTCTAGATGCTCCATCAGCGCCAGCAGATGCTGGATTCTGTCGTCGTCCGTCGCGTTTTCCCCTGCCGCGCGCCGCGTCAGAAGGCTGTCCCAGTTCGGGCCCAGCGCGGGAATATCGATGCCGCCGTCGGAGGCAATTGCCAGTCCACCGCTGATTTGAGCCCACGCGACGGCCTTTGCTTCGGCAATCCCCAAGTGCGTGCTGCCTATTTCCTCGGGTGGCTCGTGTGGCGACAGTTCCTCGACGGTAATGAAGTCGAACGGCCAGCCTTCAAGGCAGTCGCGGAGGCGGTCAATCTTGGCGACATTTGTCGATCCCAGCAGGATGCGTGGGGGCATGGTGGTGGTCAATGATACGTGTAGGAGTAATCAGGCTCATCCGGCTGATCCGACTCTTCACTCCCAATTCTTGAGCTAAGCCAGAGGCCGGCGGTAATAGCCGCGCCTGCGAGCAAGGGCGTCCATTCACGGACGCCCAGCGGCAGCCCGCTGTACCGCAGTCCGAACAGCATGAGGGCCGCTCCAATGATTACGGCGCTCAGCGTCATCAATCGACGCTCCCAGCTCAGGAAGGTGATGCCGACGACGATCCCGGGCACAAGCGAGCCGACAAAAATCTGGACTCGATTCCACCCGCTGAGCGTCAGTCCCGTTCCCCCCGGCTCAACGTCACCGGATACAAGGACCCAGAACACGGCGCCGATTCCGAAACCTATTCCCGCGCCAACCACGAAAACGGAGGCGCGGTAGAAGACTGATCCAAGCACAAGCAGGATGATTCCCGAACCACCCGCGGTTGTCAGCAGCGCCGTTCCCTCCAGCGCCAGTAGATCAGGTCCGGCAATAATGACCACTGCGCCGCCGGAGACGCCTGCCGCGAGCGCAACAACCAGTCGATACGCGTAGTAGCCGAGCAAGCAGAGCGCCAGACCGAGGACTGCGGAAGGCCACGCAATCCACCACGGCAGGCTATCCGGCATGTAGGTCAGAATCAGTTCATCAAGTAGCGACGCGCCGGTGGCGACTTCAGGGCCTGCGGCTTCTGGCATGGGCGGCTACGTGGTATCCGCAGCGGCGCCGGCGCGTTGTCTGCGCGGAGAGCGGGGGGTAGCCTTAGTCGCGGGTTTGGTCGATTCTTTCGCCTTGCCATTGCGGCGCGGCGAGCGCGATGGTTTGCGCCCGTTGCCGTTCCGAGCCTCCTCCTTTATGCCCAGCGCTTCTCGTAGAAAGTCACCGGTTGGACTGTTCTTGACGAGGGCAATCTCTTCAGGGGTGCCCTCTGCAACCAGCTCGCCGCCGCGTTCGCCCGGCCCGGGGCCGAGATCGATGATCCAGTCGGCATTCTTGATCATGTCCAGATGATGCTCGATCAGAAGCACGGAGTTGCCGCCATCAACGAGGCGGTGCAGGACGGTGAGCAGCATCTCTGCGTCGGAGAATGCGAGCCCTGTTGTCGGCTCATCAAGGATGTAAAGCGTCTTGCCGGTCGCTCTCTTGGAGAGCTCAGCAGACAGTTTCACCCGCTGCGCCTCCCCACCGGAGAGAGTGGTCGCCGGCTGGCCGAGGCGCATGTAGCCCAACCCGACGTCCTGCATTGTCTTGAACTTGTTCGCGATGCGTGGGATGGACTCGAAGACCTCAACGGCCTGATCAAGGGTCAGATTGAGCACCTCGCCGATGCTGTAACCCTTGAAGGTAATCTCCAACGCCTCGCGGTTATAGCGAGCGCCCTTGCAGGTATCGCATGGAACGGTGACATCCGGCAGGAATTGCATCTCAATGAGTTGATAGCCCTCGCCCTTGCACGCCTCGCAGCGTCCGCCTTTCACATTGAACGAGAAGCGGCCGGGCTTGTAGCCGCGCACCCGTGATTCAGGCAAGCTCGCGAACAACTCGCGGATCGGCGTGAACGCGCCCGTGTACGTGGCGGGATTGGAGCGCGGTGTCCGTCCGATGGGCGACTGGTCGATGTTCACGACCTTGTCGATGAGATCGAGACCGTCCACGCCGTCGGAAGGGCCGGGGATATCCTTTGCGTTGTAGAGCGTCTGGGCAAGTCGCTTGAACAGAACCTCATACACAAGTGTTGACTTGCCGGAACCGGAAACGCCCGTCACACAGGTCAGCAGACCAAGGGGGATGCGGACATCCAGGTTGTGAAGGTTGTTTGCACGCGCACCGTGAATCAGCAACTCACGGCCATCCTGCGGTTGGCGCCGCTCCTCTCTCATGGGAATCACTCGGCGTCCGCTGAGATACGCGCCTGTAATCGAATCTTCAGCCGCTTTCAAGTCATCCAGCGTGCCTGTTACGACAACCGCACCGCCGTGCTCGCCTGCGCCGGGCCCCATGTCGATGACGTGGTCGGACGCGCGCATGACCGCTTCGTCGTGCTCCACAACGATGACGGTGTTGCCAAGGTCACGCAGCCCTTTGAGTGTCTCAATCAGGCGCGCATTGTCGACGGGATGGAGGCCGATTGACGGCTCATCACAGATATAGACGACGCCCATGAGGCCGCTGCCGATCTGCGTGGCAAGGCGGATGCGCTGTCCTTCGCCGCCGGAGAGTGTTCCTGCAGTCCGGTCCAGGGTGAGATATTCCAGCCCAACGTTCACCAGGAACTCAAGCCGTGCCGAGATTTCCTTGAGGATCTGGCGGGCAATGGTGGATTCGCGATTGTTAAGCGGGCCTTTCTCCGTATCGGCCAGCCGCTGCACCCATTCGAGTGCGCGATCGATGCTCTGGCCGGTCGCGTCCACAATGGTCTTGTCGTCCACGCGGACGGCCAAGGCCTCGGGCCGCAGCCGCTTGCCCTCACAGGCGGCACAGGGACGCCGCGCCATGAATCGCTCAATCTCCTGCCGCTGGTTATCGGACTCCGTCTCGCGGTGACGGCGTGTCAGGTTGGGGATCACTCCCTCAAACCGCGCCCCATAGCGGACAACACGGCCGCTGCGGGTTCGATGTCGTACCTGGATTCTCTCCACTTCCATCCCGGCTTCTGGGCCAAACAGTACAAAATCAAGCTGATCCGGAGATAGTTCGCGCACCGGCGCATTCATATCTGCGCCAACCATAGACGTTGCCGACGCAAGCATGGACGTGTACCAGCCGGCCATCGTGCCGGATCGCGCCCACGGCAAGACGGCGCCCTCGGACAGAGCGAGTTCCTTATTCGGAATCACAAGTTCGGGATCGATCACGAGCTTGTAGCCGATGCCTGTGCATTCCGTGCATGCGCCGTGCGGGCTGTTGAATGAGAAGGTGCGCGGAGCGATCTCTCCCAGCGAGATGCCGCACTGCACGCACGCGAATTGTTCGCTGTAGAGCTGCTCATCGCCAGAGTCAGCGTCCAGGGTTTGTACGACGCCCTGCCCCAACCGGAGCGAAGTTTCGACGGAATCCGTCACACGGCCGCGAATCTCGCCGCGCTCCTCGGGGATAACAAGCCGGTCGACGACAACCTCAATCGTGTGCCACTGCTGCTTGTTGAGCCGGATGTCTTCCGAGAGGTCCCGAATCTCGCCATTGATGCGCGCTCGAACGAATCCGCCCCGACGGGTTTCATCCAGCAGACCATAGTGTTCGCCCTTCTTGCGGCGAATGAGGGGCGCGAGCAACATGATGCGCTTGCCCGGATCGGAGTCCATGATTGCGTCGACGATCTGCTGTACGGTCTGGCTCTCGATTGGTCGTCCGCAGTTGTAGCAGGACGGGTGGCCGATTCGTGCGTACAACAGGCGGAGGTAGTCATAGATCTCCGTGACGGTGCCGACGGTCGAGCGGGGGTTGTGGGAGACTCCCTTTTGGTCAATGGAGATGGCAGGTGAGAGGCCCTCGATGTAGTCGACGTCCGGCTTCTCCATGAGGCCAAGGAACTGCCGGGCGTAGGCGGAAAGGGACTCGACATAGCGCCGCTGGCCCTCGGCATAGAGTGTGTCAAAGGCGAGGGAACTCTTGCCGGAGCCGGACACGCCGGTGATGACCACGAGCTTGTCTCGTGGAATGGTCACGTCAATGTTCTTCAGGCTGTGCTCACGCGCGCCCTTGACGTGAATAACTGATGTGGACATAAACCGAATGCGCTCCCTTTTGACCCCTGCTAGTCAGTGTAGGCGCGGGGCGTAGGAGTCACAAGCGGGGGGCTATTACCTTCCCGTCACCCACTTCCACGCGTCTACGACTACATCGACGGCGACGTAGTTGTCCAGCCAACGCGCGCCGTGCAAGGCGTATTCCTGGAATTCCTTGAGGGCGGTGAGGGGAATCAGCCAGAGGATGGAGCGGCGCCACGTTAGCTCGTAGTTCGGCGCAAACAGCAGTGCTCCAGCCACGAACACGAACCAGAATTCAAAGACGTTCGGGAAGAACAGCAGCACCCACCTGTCTCCGATGACCTCAAATGCGAGGACGCCCACAATTCGAAAAGCGAACAACCCAATGGCGATGGCGCGGGGCGGGCCGCTCCATCGCAGAGCCACCCACAGGAACGTCACCATGTAGACGAGGTCGAGCCACTTATCGAGGGCCTGGTAGTTGCGGACACCGCCCAGATCGAGCAGGTTCATCATGAACAGGTCCGAGAAGTCGATCAGGATGGCGGCGATGGATCCCGCAAAGGCCCATCGCAAGACGAGGAGCGCACCCGCGATGCGCGCCGCCGCGATGATGAGTTCCTCGGTGTTCATGGACTAGAGGGTACGCGACGGACGAGCCGCATTGCATTTAGTGGCATCTCCCAATAAAGGAGACAGGGCATCTGTCGAAGGGGAGTTACGGAATCAGCAGCAGCTTGCCGGTGGTCTGGCGGGATTCAAGACGTCGATGCGCCTCCGCCGCGTCCTGCAAGGGAAATCGTTCCGTAATCCGCAGCGAGAGTTTGTCATCCGCGATCCAGCCGAGTACATCTCCGGCCCGCCACTCCAGTTCATCTCTTGTGACCGTGTAGTTGAACAGCGAGGGCCTCGTCAGAAACAGCGACTTGGCGTTCAGGGCGAGTGGAGCAATGGGCGGCACAACTCCGCTGGACTGGCCATACATGACAAGGCACCCGCGAATGGCCAGGCTGGCCATCGAACCCTCATAGGTCGTCGCGCCGACGGAGTCGTAGGCTACTTGGCAGCCCGCGCCGTCCGTTATTCGCATGACGGCCTCGTTAAAATCCTCCTTCGTGTAGAGAATCACGTGATCGGCTCCCGCCTCACGGGCAAGCTCTGCCTTTTCGTCTGTAGAGACCGTCGTGATAACCGTTGCGCCACGCATCTTTGCCATCTGGATCAGCAGCAGGCCGACGCCCCCTGCGCCGGCATGGACCAGCGCCATATCGTCGGGGCCGAGCGGATACGTGGAATGGGACAGATAGTGCGCCGTCATGCCTTGCAGCATTGCCGCCGCGCCCTGCTCTGCAGTGATCCCCTGTGGCAGCACGATGAGACGATCCGCCGGAACAACGACTCGTTCTGCGTATGACCGCGACGCGCCCGTGTAGGCGACGACATCCCCGACAGCAGACGTGGTAACGCCCGAACCAACCTCAACGACAGTGCCCGCGCCCTCACCGCCGAGAATCGTCGGCAACGGCCCCTGGCCATACAGGCCGGTGCGGCCGTACACATCCATGTAGTTGATGCCGGAAGCGGCGAGCTGCACGATGGCCTCGCTCGGCCCGGCGACAGGGTCCTCAACGTCCGCGTATTCAAGCACCTCCGGCCCGCCGTACTGCGTGATCTGGACTGCTTTCATTTGTGTGGGTCTCCTTGGAAATTATTGTGATGGCGGAAGCTCCAGGGGCTACGCCGTTGACGCTTTCTACGAGCTTAAGCATGGCACAGGTTGAAGTACCGACCATAGACCATATCACCGATGTGTAACGGTAAGATTCGATCGGCCTGTATGCTGGGAAGCGTGACGATAGCGAGAACGTTCCGATTCTTGGCGGGGTTGGCGCTGTTGGCCATCCCGACGGTGGCCATGGCAGCGTGCGCGGAAGTTTCGCCTGAACCCAGTGCTCCACCCCTCCAGACACCGCAACTCGCTCCAACGCCGCTCGTCATAGCCGTGTCAACGCCGCTCCCTACCGCTACCAGCACTCCCGCTCCAAACCAAGCCGCGACCCCAGCGTTGCCTTCTGCTGCCGAGATTCTGCGGCAAACAACCTCCTCAATGGAGGCGGTCCAGTCTGCTCACATAGAGATGGATATCACCAGCGCGGTCGAGGGGGAGAGTGCTTTTACCGCAGAGATTCATGTATCAGGGGAATTCGAACAACCGGACCGCACTCAATTTACGATGTCACTCAAATCGCAGGGGTTCACTGTCGAGGTGGAGTTTATTTCAATCGGCGTGAAGTCATTCATTAAGAACCCGTTGACCGGAGAATGGGAGGCCAATCTGGACGCGGCGGATTCGTTCAGCGATTCTCTGGTAAGCCCTGCGTTTGAGACCGATTTCCCCGCGGACAAGGCCGCTCAGTTCGAGTTGGTCGGCATTGAGTCTCTTGACGGCGACAGCGTCTACTTTCTGCGATCAGAAGTCACCGGACCGGACCTTGTGGAGTTGATGGACGACCAGAGTGTGTCCAACGCCGAGGGGGAGGTCGCGTATTGGATCGGTGTCGATGACTACCTGATCCGCAAGATTGAGATTCGCGCGGAACAGGAGTCGGAGAGGATCGGCATCGACGCCGGTGTAGACATCGTTACGAATCATTTCGTGATTGAGCTCTCGGACTACAACGGCGAGGTGGACATCGTTGCGCCGGAGGTTGAAGCCCCGTGGTGGGAAGGGCTCGACGATACAACCGAAACCTACATCCCGGTGAACGTTGGGGAGGCTGTCGAAGGGTCCATCGATGTCGAGCACGAAGAAGTCATTTACGAACTTGAGGCTGCGGACACGGCAGGATACCTGATAACCATGGCACGCGGCACCTTGCCCGCGGCGGATGTGACAGTGTTCGATTCCCAGGGGAATGACGTCGGGTGGGGCGGCGTCTATGAGGATGGCACAGAGGAACCAATCGAGCTCGAGGTGCCGTTCCCCGAGACGTACTACATCGTCGTGTCCAACTACGAGGGCGAAACCGGATCCTACACACTGACGATTACGCCACTAGGCGACGAGTCAGGATAAGCGGGAGTCAGGCTCCTTACTCGTTCAGCTCCCGGTACACCTTCTCCGCCGTGATGGGGAGCTGGTGGATGCGCGCGCCGGATGCGGCGGCGACAGCGTTGGCAATGGCGGGCGAAGACAGGACGATGGGCGTATCGCCAATGCCGCGCACCTGGTAGGGGCCGTGGCCGGTTTCTGACTCCAGCACGACGACGTTCATACGCGCGCCATCCATCTGTGTCTGCAGCTTGTAGTCAGCGAACGAGGGATTGGCGATGGTGCCGTCCTGTTCCACCAGCTCTTCTGACAACGCGTGGCCGATGCCCTGCACAGAGCCGCCCTCGATCTGACCCACAAATCCCATCGGATTCAGGACGCGACCCGTCTCATGCGCGGCGGTGTAGCTCAGCAACGTGACCTTGCCCGTTTCCGGGTCGACCCTGACCTCTGCAATGTGAGCGCCAAATGAGATATAGGGGCTGCTATCGCCCTCATCCACGGTGACCTGCCCGCCCACCGGCTCCCCTGCCCGCGAGGCAATCTCCTCCAGCGGGACGGCAGCGGCTCGGCCCTCGCCGGAGACCTTCCCGTCCTCGAACTTGATCGATTCCTCCGTCCAACCGTAGAACTCCGCGGCTAGTCGGCGGAGATTACGCTTGGCCTCCTGGCTGGCCTCAAACGCGGCGCGGCTTGAGACGCGAGCGCCTCGCTGACCGCCGATGCCCCAGTCACGCATGCCGGCCTCCGTCGACCATGCCTCTACCGTGACGCGCTCGATCGGCAGTCCGAGTTCCTCGGCGACAATCTGCGCAAGGATGGTGCCGGTTCCCACGCCTGGGTCGTAGGTCATGGTGTTGACGACAACGCGGCCATCGGGGTGGATCGTCACGGCGGCGGGTGAATCGAAGCCTGTATCGCTCTGGCCATGGAGCGCGATGCCGCGCCCGACGTTTGGAGACTTTGCGCTGGAGTAGTTTGCGGCCTCTGCGGCAGCGCGAAGGATTTCTTCGGCTCGCAGCGCCTGGTAGCCGGGCAAGCCGGGCCGGGTGACAGGGCTCCATCCTCGGTCCGGATGCGCCTCACTGGAGGCGCGAACAATGTTGCGCAGCCTTAGGTCATAGGGATCAAGATCCAGCCGGGCGGCCAGCTCATCGATGATGGACTCTGAAGCGAAAACGGACTGCATGAGGCCGGGGCCCCGGAAGTAGCCGCACGGAACGGTGTTCGTATAGACCTGGTTTGAGATTATGCGGACGTTTTCAACGCGATACGGCTCCACCATGGATGTCCGCAGCAGACCGCCATAGGCGGGAACGGGTGCGTAGGCTGCATAGGCCCCTGTCGCAAAAAAGCCCTCTGCGTCCCACGCGAGAATCATTCCGTCGTTTCGCGCGCCAACCCGCACACGAACGACGGACGGATGGCGCGGATTCATGGCGGAGAACTCTTCCGCGTAGTCCATGACCCACTTGACCGGTCGGCCGGTCTTCTTGGCAAGGAAATAGCCCACAGCCACACCCGTCGGGTCCATCTTGCCGCCGAACGATCCGCCGAGCGGTACGGGGTGGATGATCACGTCTTCCCGCGGTAGGCCCATCACACGGGCGAGGTGAGGGCGACGACCCGTCGGCATCTGGCAAGACATCCAGATATGCGCGCGTCCCTCGTCGTCTATGTCAACGACGCAGGCATGCGGCTCAAGGTAGGCCTGGTGGACGCGCGGGGTGCGGAACTCGCGCTCAATGATCACGTCTGCCTCACGGAACGCCGCGTCTATATCGCCCCACTCATGCACCATGCGGCCGTAGTTGTTGTTGAGTTCGTCGAGCTGTTCCACCCCGCGGTAGGAGTTGTATTCAGGGTGAAGCAAGACTGCATCCGGCTTGGCGGCCTCCTCGGGATCAAGATAAGCAGGGAGTTCCTCATAGGTAACGTCAATGAGATCGAGGGCGGCTTCAGCGATGTCTGCGTCCTCGGCAACGACAACGGCGACCTTATCGCCAATGAATCGCACGCGGTCCGTGGACGCCAGGATCGGCTCATCGACATAGAGGTTTCCCGCGCGGATGTCAGGAACATCATCGCCTGTCAGGACGCCGTGGACCCCGGGCAAGGCGAGTGCGCGAGAGGTGTCGATGTTTGTGACGCGGGCGTGCGGCACTGGGGAACGAAGATACTTGAGCCAAAGCGCGTTCGGCGGCGCGACGTCAAGGGCGTAGCGGGCGCGACCGGTCACCTTGTCCGGCCCATCGACTGCTCGGACGGATTTACCGATCACCTTGTATTCGGTCGTCATGGCATCCTCCGGCCGGAAAGTGGAATTGTGTCTGCTGCGTTTGCCTGTCCAAATTGAGTCTAGCGCAACTGCGTTGCGCCTTGCGTGGTCATGCGCAAAAGGGGCAACATGGGCGGGCGGCCGCTTCCGACGGCTTTGGGGGTGGGGGTCGCTATCGACAATCAATACAGTGTGGGGGTGCTTCATGGCGGACTATGAGGGGATGATTGCGGAGATCACGACGGTCAAGGGCCATAACGGCGACGATATCTCGGCGTATTTTGCACGGCCACTCGGCCCCGGCCCGTTCCCCGGCGTGGTTCTGATTCACCATGCGCCCGGATGGGATGAGTGGTACCGGGAGGCGACCCGCAAGTTCGCCCACCACGGCTATCTGGCAATCTCCCCGAACCTCTATGAGCGTGAAGGGTCCGGCAGCCCGGATGACGTGGCCGCTGCTGTCAGGGCAGCCGGCGGGGTGGCGGATGAGCAGGCCGTGGGCGACATCGTGGGATCGATGCAGTTCCTCAGGGCGCTGCCGCAGACGAACGGCAAGGTCGGGGTGTTCGGCACATGCTCAGGCGGACGCCAGGCATACCTGGCAGGTTGCGCGGGCGGTTTCAATCCGGATGCGCGGTTCGATGCCGTCGTGAACTGCTGGGGCGGCCGCATCGTCATGTCGGACGATGAAAAGTCCGAGAAGATGCCCGTCGCGCCCATCGACTACACGGAGAACCTGAGCGCGCCGATTCTCGGGCTGTTCGGCAACGAGGACATGAATCCCACGCAGGCGCACGTCAACGCGCTGGAAGAGGCGCTGAAGCAGCATGGGAAGCACTACGAGTTCCACCGCTACGATGGCGCAGGGCACGGCTTCTTCTATTACGACCGCCCGAACTATCGAATTGAGCAGGCGCTGGACGGGTGGGAGAAGCTGTTCCGCTTCCTCGAAGAGCACCTGGCGGCCTAGACAAGGCAACGGGAGACCAACTGACATGTGTACCTGGATTGTTCAGACGGCAGAGTTGAACGGCAGCGGAAAATCCGCGGAGGGCTGGATCCCTTTGACGAAGGCGAATGTGTGCTATGACCATCCCGCTCACGCGTTCATGGAGCACAGCGTCAACATCGACTTCGTGAATGAGAACGGCGGAACAGGGGACCGCGTCGCCGTAGAGATCAGCGCGGAGTCGGCGCGGCAACTGGTGAGTGCCATAGTCGCCGCACTGGAAGAGGGAAGCAAGGAGCATGGGGACCTTCTCGCCGGCCTCCATGCCTGAGAAAACGCGCGGTCTCTCGCCGTTTCCGCGGTTTCGTATCATGGAATTACATATCAACGGGCAAGTCCATATTCTGCGGACATCGGTGCGAAAGGACAGATGACATGGTGAACGGGAGTGGTGACAGCGGAATGCAGCTGCAAACAGCGACGCTTGGCGGAGGATGCTTCTGGTGCCTGGAAGCCGTGTATGAGTTGGTGAACGGCGTGGAGAGCGTCGTCTCCGGCTACGCAGGGGGGCACGTGGTGAACCCGAGCTATGAACAGGTCTGCACCGGAACCACCGGACACGCCGAGGTCACACAGGTCACGTACAACCCGTCGGTCGTCTCGCTCAGCCACATTCTTGACATCTTTTTCACAATCCATGACCCGACCACGCTGAATCGGCAGGGGTATGACGTTGGGCCGCAGTACCGCTCAATCATCCTGTATCACGATGATGAGCAGAAGGCGGAGGCGGAGGCCGCGATAAAGCGCGTGTCGGAGCAGGGCCTCTATCGAGACCCGCTGGTGACGCAGTTGGAGCCGTTGGACATCTTCTATCAGGCAGAGAGCTACCACCAGGAGTATTTCCGCAGCAACCCCGGCGCGTCCTATTGCCAGGTCATCATCGAGCCGAAGGTGGCGAAGTTCCGGGAGAAGTACCTCGCGGACCTGCGGGTTTAGGAAAGCCCGCACCAGTGCATTCGCTCAAGGCGTGAGTCTAATTACCTGTTTAGGGCATGTGGAGGAGCAGAGATGGAAGCCTCGAATGACGCGCAATATCGTGAAAAGCTGACGGACATGCAGTACCACGTGACGCGTGAGAAGGGCACGGAGCCGCCCTTCACAGGTATCTACTGGAATGAGCACGAACCCGGCCTTTATCGGTGCATCTGCTGTGATACGCCACTATTCAGCTCCGAGACCAAGTACGAGTCCGGCACCGGATGGCCGAGCTTCTATCAGCCTCTGGAGGGCGCCGTCATCAAGGAGGAAGAGGATCGCTCGTTTGGGATGACCCGCACAGAGGTCATGTGCGGAACATGCGACGCGCACCTCGGACACCTCTTCCCGGACGGCCCCGCTCCAACCGGCCTCCGCTACTGTCTCAATTCCGCCTCGCTTCGACTCGACTCCGAGTCTGACTAACCCGGTTCCGCAGGCGATATACTAGACGCGGCTGAATCAACGGGGAGGCGGAACGCAGAGCATGCCTGCAAGTCTGAAGGTTCCAACGGCGATGCGACGCATTACGGAAGGCGTTGATCGTATTGACGTGCCCTCCGGTCCATTGACTGAGGCGCTGGAGGTGCTGGAATCGCGATTCCCGGGCATCAAGTCGCGGGTGCTGGACGACGTGACCGGCGACATTCACCCGTTCGTCTCCATCTTCCTGAATGACAATGACATCATGTATCTTCGTGGACTTGAAACGATCGTGAAGGACGGCGACGAGATTGTAATCGTCCCGGCAATCGCGGGCGGCGCAGCGTGATTTACAGAAGGCGCAGCGCAGATGTGACGCAGACCCTGATGTGGGTCGGCGTTGTGCTGATCGTTCTGCTGCTCATAATCGCGGCTTTTGAGAAGGGCGATTCCCTCAGCAGCACCGATTAGCCGGTCATTCGGCTGAACTCAATACGTCAACAGGCCCGGACCTTTTCATCAGCCCGGGCCTGTTGTGCGATCGCACCGTTGTTTCGGGCGGTTTGGTCGGGCGCTCCTTCTGTTCCACCCGCTCCACCATTTTGACAGCCGTCGTCCTGGCTTTGCGCGGCGGGGCATTGTGCGGGCGCCACTCACCGCCCTGTTTGCCTCGCTATGTTGGGGTGGCTGATCTGGCGCCGCTCAGCGGCTCAGCCGGTCCTCTCTACAGCGAGGCGCACGTAAGGGAACTTCCGTGTGACGTACTCCGCGTACAAACGCATCATTCCGTCTTTCCTCCTTTACGCCGGCTCCCCGGGGGTGCCGTTTCTTCGGGGCCGTAACCCCTTCAGACGGCACTCTACGCATGTGACGATAACGTGTCAACATTGTGCGTTTCTTCACGAATCGCAGGCGTTCAGGGGGTCTATCGCCATGCACGTCGGCCGGGAAATTGAATCGTCGGATTCATCCTTGCACTCAGAATGACAAGTGGATTGCGGGGTATGCTGGTGGCACGGTTTAGCCCGATGCACATACCTGATTCGTAATGGCGCTTGCGTACACACTCGGATTGCGCGCCCTCAGCCTCGTGGGCGTCGTTCTCGTTGTCCTTGTGCTGGTTGTCGTGACACTCGGCGCGACAGGATTCTCGGATCGCATGCTGACGGCCATCGTCTCTGAGGAGATGCGGGGGCAGCGGCAGGCGCTCGCCGAGACAATTCGGGATCCGGAACGCCTTGAAGAGACGCTGCGGGAACGACGAGTCGACCTGGAAGAGTTCTACGGCCTGGACGATCCCTGGTACACACGCCTCCCGGCGATGGTTGGCCGCGTTCTGACGCTGGACCTCGGGTCGGCACGCAATTTAAGAAGTTTCGACGGCTCATCACGCGTGACGGACATTGTGCTGGAGCGCGTGCCGTACTCAATGATGTTGGTGACGACGTCGCTTGTTATTACAGCAATCATCGGCTTATGGCTTGGAGCAAAGCTGGCGACTCGCGTGGGAACGCGGAGCGACCGTCTCGCGTCCTATCTCGCCGCAGCGTCGAATGCCCTTCCGGCGTGGTGGGCGGGAATCCTGCTGATTCTCGTCCTCTCATTCCAGCTGCGCATATTTCCTTCCGGGGGCTTATATAGCTCTCCACCGCCGGATGGGGAGCTGCTGCGATTCATGGACCTGCTCTGGCACGCAGCCCTGCCCATCCTGACGCTCGTCCTGGTCTCCGTTGGCGCGTGGACCTACGTTGTGCGAACCATGCTGCTGAACACGGCGCAAGAGTTCCACGTAACGGCGGCACGGGCGCGCGGTCTGCCGGAAGGACAGGTAATGCGGCGGCATATCTTGCGAGTGGCCGCGCCGCCCATCGCGACCAATATCATCCTCGCCCTGACAGGCTCCATCGGCGGAGCGATCCTCACCGAGACCGTCTTCAATTGGCCCGGGATGGGGCGACTCTACTT
This sequence comes from Dehalococcoidia bacterium, assembly GCA_965207115.1. Classification (GTDB taxonomy): domain Bacteria; phylum Chloroflexota; class Dehalococcoidia; order UBA6926; family UBA6926; genus VXMO01. Next base: position 1,526,273 of record CBDBLR010000003.1, read on the forward strand.
CGACGCCATCACAACAGCGGATGAGGCCGTCATCGTCGCCCTGACGTTCATGTTCACGCTGATGTACGTGGCGGCGCGATTCATCTTAGAGGTGCTGTATGTCGTTCTGGATCCGCGCGTGAGGTATACGGCGCAATGAGGCCGGGCGAGGCGCTTCGCGTCGTACTCCGATCCGGCTCAGGGAGGATGGGCATCGGTCTGTTGGCTGTGCTCGTGTTTGTGTCCTTGCTGGTTCCCTTCTTCTATCCATTGGACTTCGGGCTGCGGTTCTGGAACAACCCCATCGCGTGGGCGGACAACCCCAAAGCCGCCCCGCCCGCGTGGACCAACCTCGTCGGAGATCAGGCTCCAAGCCATCGCGTCTTCGACGCCGAGTCACCGTCGCAAACCGTCGAGACAGGCCCCGCGACAACGCGGTTGTATTCGTTCACGTTTGACCATGAGTCTGAGTCGCCACCCACATTCCTCTCCGTCTCAGTTGGTGAGGTGACCTTCTATGACCGGCCTCCGGTCATCTCCATGACGCTGGAACGACCTGACGGACGCGCGGCAACAATCCTGCAAGAGGTGGTGCGGGGACAACGACCCGACGAGACGCCGCCGGTTACGCGGTTTGCGGACGAACCGCGCCGCATCTACCTGACGGGGGACACGAATTCGCTCACCGCAACCTCCGATTTCCTGCAGCGGGAATTCGACCTTCGGCTGACCGAGGCGGAGCTGCAGGGCAACCTTGAGGCCGCGCTGTTTGGAACGCCGACGGGGAATAACGCCGCGGAGTTCACGCCTTTGACGGGTGAGTACACCGCCACGATCCGCGTCATCACGTACGATGCGCGGGACACAGTGGAGAGCGTGCGATTCGTGGCGGCGGGCGGCGTGTTCGGACTCATGGGAACAGACACACAGGGACGTAACCTTGCGACTGGCCTGATGTTCGGGTTCCCCGTCGCGCTCATCATTGGGATATCGACAAGCGTGGCTGCCACCATTCTCGGCACATTCTTCGGCATCCTGAGCGGCTTCTCCGGCGGCAGGACCGACACGATCATCCAGCGGCTGTCCGACGTGATGACCAACATCCCGTTGCTGCCAATCCTCATCTTCCTGATATTCGTGCTCGGCCAGAAACTGTGGCTGGTGATGACGATTCTTGTGATATTCGGCTGGCCGGGGCTGACGATTATTTTGCGCTCCATGGTGCTGCAGGTGCGGTCGGGACAGTTGGTGGAGGCCACGCAGGCGCTTGGTGCGTCGCGTTGGCGCATCATGTTCCGGCATGTCTTCTTCCAGATGGCGCCCTTCATCGTGGCGCAGATGATTTTCTTCACGCCAGCGGCCATTCTCGCCGAGGCGGGTCTGAGCTTCCTGGGCCTCGGCGACCCGTCCCTGCCCACGTGGGGACAGATTCTTGAGCAAGGATTCCGGACGGGCGCGATCTTCATAGGCTATTGGTGGTGGATACTGCCGCCGGGCATCCTTATCGTGATTACTGCCATGACCTTCGTGTTGCTGGCGCTGGCCATGGAGCCGGTGTTAAATCCTCGACTGCGGGAGACGGCGGCATGAACGGGCGGCAATCGGGCGGCGAGCCTCTCCTCTCAGTACGCGATCTGCGCCTGTCGTACGCGGCGGATCGCGGCGACGTGCACGCGGTGGACGGCGTGTCGTTCGACCTTGAAGCAGGCAAGACACTTGCCATCGTCGGCGAGTCCGGCTCCGGCAAGACCAGCCTTGCGCTCGCCCTGCTTCGGCTTCTTCCGCGCAACACATCTCAATTCGAGGGACAAGTATCACTCAACGGCACGGATTGCATGGCGCTGTCTGACGGCGACTTTCGGAGCCGCGTGCGTTGGCGGCAGATTTCAATGGTGTTCCAGGGGGCGACGGAGTCCCTTAACCCCATCTACAAGGTCGGGCACCAGGTGCGGGAGGTGCTGACATCGCGCGGCGGCCAGTCACGCAACGCGGCGGACGAGCGAACGCGGGAATTGTTGAACCTGGTGCGGCTTCCGCCGGAAACGTTCAACCGCTATCCGCATGAGCTGAGCGGCGGCATGAAGCAGCGCATCGCGGTAGCATCGGCGTTGGCGCTTGATCCGGCTCTGGTCCTACTGGACGAGCCAACGTCCGCGCTGGACGTGGGCGTGCAGGCGCAGATCATGAACCTGTTCAAGCGGCTCAAGTCCAATCTGGGCATTGCGTCCATCTTCATCAGCCACGACATCGCGCTGGCCAGCGATATTGCGGACTACATTGCGGTGATGTACGCGGGGCGTCTGGTGGAGATCGGTCCGTCGGAGGACATACTCGGCGCGCCGTCCCATCCCTACACGCAGAAGCTGTTGGCGGCCATACCACGCCTGCGCTCGGACGAACCGCTGGAGTTCATCCCGGGCGCGCCGCCGGACCTCTCTGATCCGCCAACTGGGTGCCGATTCCATCCGCGCTGCCAGTTCGCCATGGACAGGTGCCGCATAGAAGACCCGCACGGTATTCCGACGCCGAGCGGGCAGTCGTTGGCGGCGTGCTGGCTGCTCGATGAGGCAGGCTCGTCATGAACATGAACACTAACGGCGCAGCCCCGATGCTGGACCTTCAAGACGTGGCGATGCACTTCAAGTCGCGGGGACGGGGCTTCCGCACGACAACGGTGCGGGCTTTGGACGGTGTTTCGCTAACGTTGGATCGCGGTGAGACCATCGCCATCGTTGGCGAGTCCGGTTGCGGCAAGACGACGTTGGGACGAGTCTCGTTGCGCCTGCTTGAGCCGACAGCGGGACGCGTGCTCTTCGACAACGTGGACATCACGCAAGTGAAGGAGAGCAACCTCAAGGGGTTCAGGCGGCGGGCTCAAGGCATCTTCCAGGACCCGTTCACGAGTCTCGATCCGTATATGACGATTCGCCAGATCGTGGAGGAACCGCTAATCATCCACGGGGTGGGATCGGCGTCTGAACGGCTGGAGCGCGTCCAGTGGGCGCTGGACGAGGTGCGGATGCGGCCGGCGGCAGATTTTCTGGATCGCTTCCCTCACCTGCTCTCTGGTGGCCAGCGTCAACGTGTCGGTATCGCGCGGGCATTGACCCTGACGCCGGAATACATCCTTGCCGACGAGCCGGTCTCGATGATCGACGCCTCAAGCCGCGCCGAGATCCTGGCGCTGTTGCGCGAGCTGCAGGAGCGGTATCGCATTGGCTATCTGTACATCACCCATGACATCGCGACGGCGCGACACTTCGCGCCCACGGCGGCCGTCATGTACCTGGGCCGTGTCGTGGAACAGGGTCCAACGGTCGACTTGATCAGCAACCCTCTGCATCCCTATACGCAGGGACTCTTGAACGCGGTGCCGGAGCCCGACCCGGCGAATCGCCTTGCGGAGAGGCCGGTGTTGCCCGGGGAAGCGCCAAGCCCGGCCAACGTGCCAACCGGGTGCCGCTTCCATCCGCGGTGTCCGGTATTCATGGAGGGACTGTGCGACGTGGTCGAACCTCCTCTGGTACAGGTAGAGCCTGACCGCGCAGTGGAGTGCCATCTGTACGGTGAGGAAGGGAAGGAGCGGAGCAGGCGGGATACTGGAGAATCCCTATCTGACGATGCTGAAATTGTTTGACGCTCCCCGCTACGCTCGGCATAATTGCGTGGCGCGAGTGGTAGGAGCGTAGCTCAGTCCGGAAGAGCAACGGTCTCCAAAACCGTCGGTCGGGGGTTCGAATCCCTCCGCTCCTGCCAGCGCTCCATCCGTTCGGGGCAGGGCGCGCGCAGTGGGCAGGTCTTGCCGAGGTGGTGGAATTGGTAGACACGCTGTCTTGAGGGGGCAGTGGGCGAAAGCTCGTAGGAGTTCAAATCTCCTCCTCGGCACCACACCCGCTAGACGACGGCGCTATCATGGATACGCTGTCAGCGTTAACAGGACGCCAAGCGCAAGGCGACGTAGCCAAGTGGTTTAAGGCGGGGGACTGCAAATCCCCTATTCGTGGGTTCGAATCCCGCCGTCGCCTCCAGATTTCCTCTCTATTCGTCTGTTGCCTGAATCACGCCGATGATGTTGCCTTCGGGGTCGATGAGGCCACCAACCTTGATGCCATAGCCGGGCACTTCCTGAGCGGGGCCCATGGATTTGCCGCCGAGTTCCTCGGCGCGGGCCGCGTAGGCGTCGGCATCATCCACCTGCATATAGAGACGGATGCCGGGGCGATCATTCTCGTCCTCGGGATTGTGGTTGTAAATCGCGCCGTCGATGCCTACGTCTCCGTCCTTTGCGGTGACGAGGCCGTAGGACATCGGGTTGTCCGCGTTGATGTCCCAGTCAAATAGCGCGCCGTAGAACGCCTGCAGGGTTTGGGCATCCCGGGCTGCGATTTCAAAGTGTGCGATCGGGCGGGGCATTGGATTCTCCTTTTCGATTCATCAATGTTGACCTGTCTGGGGGAAACGTCCTGTTTCTATGCCGGGTCTAGCTCGGCCTCCTCCAATCTCAGGAATCCCTGCGCGTCGAGCGAAAGGCCGCTGACTCGCTCCGAGGCAAGAATGAAGTCGCTGCCGAAGTAGAGCGGAAACGCTACGGCTTCCTGGATCATCCTGCGTTCAATCTCCCTGTACTGCTCCAGGCGGTCTTCGCCTGCGGTCCTGGCCTGTTCCAGCAGGTCATCGATTCCTGCAGAACCTGACTTGCCGTCATTGTTCGGAGACTCGGTATGGAAAAGCACGTCAAGGAAGTTGTGCGGATCAGGATAGTCTGCAATCCAGCCGTAGCTGTAGATGTTGAAGCCAGCCTCAACAACGGCAGGCAGTTGGTAGAAGTACGCGGGGCCAATGGATCGATACTGGACGCGAACGCCCAGATTGTCCTGCCATTGAGCGAAGATTGCACGGTAGATCTCTCCCGCGTCGCCGGAATCTGCAACAAAGATCGGCGGCTGCTCATCGCCAAGTTGGCCAAACGCAGTGCTGTCCAGCAGTTCCTTAGCGGCTACAGGATCGAACGTGACTTCCGCGATGTTCTCGTCATAGCCCGGGAGGCCGGGTGGCATGAATCCGTGCGCTATATTCAGGCCTCGCGCGCCATATTCCTCAAAGATTGCTTGCCGATCCACGGCCCACAGGAAGGCACGACGCACGTCGGGATCATTGAACGGCTCAACAGTTGTGTTGAAAGCCAAATACTGAACGCTTAGGGCATCTGTCTGGCTTATCTGGTCAACCAGCGGGTTTTCTTCCTGGACAAGGAAATCATAGTGTCCCAATCCGAACGCAGTGGTTGCATCAACGAAACCCTCTTCGATCATCGCGGTGGGGAGACCGGCATGGAAGCGGAGTACCAGGTTGCCAATGGAGTGCGTCGGGCCAAGGTAGCCCTCAAACGCGGTTAGGTGCGCCGCTCGGGACGACTCGTAGTGGGCAAGGCGATACGGCCCGGTTCCAATCGCGGTGTAGTACCACGGATCAGGAACGTCTTCCTCTTCTGCCTCTTCAGTCCCCGAGGTGTCTTCTTCTTCGCCTTCCGCGATCTCCTCTTCAACGAGGCGAGGGTCTGGAACTTCCGGGACGTTGGATTGCAGGACAACATATGCAGCCGGATGAGTCAGCTTGGATACGAAGTAGCTCTTTGCTTCGTCGATGGTAACAACGAGGGTTGAATCATCAGGGGCCTCAAGGCCGGTAATGGAATCGGCCTCACCGTCGTGATACGCTTTCGCGCCCACGATGTCATCCAGGTAGCTGCCTGCGCTTCCGCCGACAGGAGGGAGGTTGCGGTTCAGCGCGCGCTCCCACGAGAAGATGAAGTCCTGTGCCTTAACAAGAGTGCCGTCATGGAATTGGGCGCCTTCATTGATGGTGAATGTGTAAACGGTGCCGTCTTCAGAAACTTCCCACGTTGCAAGGTCAGGCTCCGGAATCAGGTTCGCATTGAGGCGAACAAGGCCACTGAATATCTGACGGATGTACTGTGATGATCTGACGTCTGTGGATATGCCGGGATCCATCGTCAGCGGGCCGCCATCGAGGTACAGGACAAGAGTATCGTCGGGCGGCGCCCCGAAGGGCTCCGGATCAACTGGGCGGATGCTGGTGGAGACAGCCTCCAGTACGTCGAAGTTGCGTTCATAGATGGTGCGCGGGGCCTCTGTCTGGATGCCCATCGCCATCGTCCCGCGGGTCACAAAGGTCACAGCGCCACGATGTTCATTGGAACCGGTGCCGTAGCCGTAGAAGACCTGGTGGGCTTCCAGGCCATCATCCAGGATGATGTCCGACTCCGTGATGGTGCGGAATCCGCTTAGGCCGGCAAGAGGAGTGACCTGCTCCCTGGCGATGTCGGCTGCGTGTGCCTTTTCGGCGCTGAAGAGGACGATCGTTTGGGCAAACATGTCATCCGAGTCAGTGTCGAATGTGGTGGCGACGCCCAGCAGGCGTGTCCCAGCTCGTTCCCCTTCCCATGCGTCTGGCACCTGCAGCGTGTAGCCATAGAGGTCATCCGTATAGGTTTTCAAATCGGATGGAATAAGTGCTTCCGTTTCATCGTCGTCATCCGTTTGAGTTGGTATGGCAGTAGGTGGAGCGACGGTAGGCTCAGGGGTGGCAGTTTCATCAGGAATCGATATCGGCGTCGCCGCAGGGGTGGGAGTCGCCGGTTCGACAGTCCCCGGCGTTGGGGTGGCATCATCACCGCTGCATGCGGCAAAAATGAGTACGAGCCCAAGGGCGATCGCGAAGGCAAAGACCAACGAGCGTGGCGAACTCCACCGGCCAGCGATCTGTGACACGTAGTAAATCCTCCTGTGAACTGGATCTTTGGAGAGCAGACAGATGATTCGAAATCGACGTTGCACTTATTATGATACGAGTCGGGTTCCGCGACCAACAGACCATCCCGGGGCCGACCGCTGGAAAACATGCACGCGCACCGGGACAATCACACGGAGGTACTAAGCACATGCGGCGGAATCCATCTCGACTACTAGTACTAACGGCCATCATTGCCATCCTGTTAGCAGTCTCCCCGGCAGGTTTTGCCGGAGCACAGGAGGGAGAGAGGCAAACGACTGGCTCGCCAGGCATCCTCACGCCGGACTATCCGTACCTTGCGCCGGACGTGCTCGCCTTTAGAGATCAGACGGCCCGATACCTGTCCGGACGAGCCTCTCTGATGGCGCAGGGTCTCGACGCCAACTCGGAGAATGTCGGCGGCGAGGGACAAACCGGCCCCGTCGCATCCGCCCAGGGCGCGCCTGATTCACAGGGCGGCGTGCTCGTCCCCTACCGTGACCCCTCTGCGCGCTTCAGCCGCAACATCCTGATTCCAACAGATTTCAGCGCGGCCCCATTACAGACTGAGCCGCATCTGGCCGTTAATCCGTTCGATTCCGACCACATCGTTGCCGGAATGATCGACTACAACTTCCCCGGCACCACTATGTACGTGACGTATGACGGCGGTGTGACGTGGGAGGGCCCGGCGGTTATCAAGCGGCCGCGCGAGGAACTCGGCGCGGGTGGAGATCCCGTTCTGGCATTCGACCGGGACGGTTCCGTCTATAGCACCTTCATCTCCCTTGACATTGAAGAGTTCACGGTCGGCAACCTGCTGGGATCGGCGGTTGTCTCCAGCATGGCGCTGAGTTCTTCCAGCGACGGCGGTTTCACATGGACGCAAGGCACGCCGGCAGTCAGGAGCGGCGTAACGTCCGAGTTTGAGATCGATACGCTGGGCAGAACCCGCGGAACAATCTCCCTCGGGTTCCTGGACAAGCCATGGCTGGCCGTGGGGCCAAATCCTGATGACCCGGATTCGGACATCATCTACATCTCCTACACGCACTTCAACACGACGTATCGGATCCGCTACACGGATGAGCTCGCCTTCCTCAGCGATCCCGTTCTTCAGACCACTATTGAGGTGGTCAGCTCAGAGGACGGCGGTATCAGCTGGTCCGATCCCGTCATCGTCAGCCCCATAATTCGGCAGGTCTTCGAGTTTGGCGGCGCAGAGCAAGTGACCCTTCAGGACAATCCTGGAGCCCTGCAATCGCCGGACGCGATTCCCGGCGGGCAGGTCGTCGAAAGCCTGAAGCGCATTGTCCAGGGGTCTTATGTAGCCACACATGACGACGGAACCGTCTACGTTTCATGGATGGACTCCTCTGACGACGGTCCGTTCGAAGGGCTGGCACAGATGTATGTCGCGAAGTCCGAGGATGGTGGCGCGACGTTCGAAGACGGGCGGCAAGCCGCGAGCTACCTTGAGTTGGGCTTCTCACCAAGAAGCAGCTTCTACCGATTCTGGGGGTCATCGTTCTCCCACCTTGGGGTAGGTCCGAACGAGGAGCTTTACATGGTGTTCTCCGCCGCGCCCTCCGGGGATCCGTCAGACGACGCGGATGTCATGTTCGTCCGCTCCATGGATGGGGGGCAGACGTGGAGCCGCCCACCAATGCGAATCAACGATGACCGTACATCCGGCATTCAGTTCTTCCCGGCCATCGATGTCTCCCCGGACGGCAAGATTCACGTGATGTGGGCGGACACGCGGGACGATCCCGGCATCGATCTGCGCTATCACATCTACTACACCGTGTCCGAGGACAACGGAGAATCGTTCAGCATCAACTCCCGCGTGACGGACTCCGCGTCCAACCCCAACTTCGGATTCCCGGGCGGTCAGTTCATCGGCGACTACATGGGCATAGCTGCCACGGATGAGGACGTGTACCTTGTGTGGCCTGACACCCGCCTTGGAGAATTCCAGGGCACAAACCAGAAGATCGGGTTTGCGCGGATGCGACAGATGCCCAGCCCGTCCATCTTCCTCTCGCCGGCGCGCGGCGCATCTGCCACAACGGTGACCATCCAGGGGTTCAATTTCCAGGCCGACCAGGACATGTTCATCCTCGTCAGCGGTGTGCTTGTATCGACAATCGAATCGAATGATGAGGGACGCTTCACGACGCAGCTTTTCTTCCCGACTGCCGGCGAGGGGCCGCAGAGCGTGGCCGTATTCGACGCGTCCGGCAACTCCGCCACCGCATCCTTCTACAATGAGTTCGGCTTCGACAACTTGCAGGAGACGGCCGCTGACATCGCGGACATCAAGAACGCGCTGAGTTCAGACACGTTGGCCACCATCCAGGAGGCGCTGGAGCGAATTGAGTCCGGTGAAACGGACGACTCGTCGTCCGGTGGGTGCAGCACGGGCAACGCGACGGCGGATATGGCGTTGGTGGGCCTGATTGCCCTGGGCATCATCGGCGCGGTGCAACTGAACGCGCGCAGGCGTCGTCGAGCAAACGAGAACGAGGACGGGGGCGAGATTGATGCGTAATTCCAGGCTCCGTCTCCCCCTCATACTTGGCCTTGTTCTGATACTCGGCCTCGTAGCCGGGGGCGGCGCGGCGCTCGCGCAGAGCGGTGAAGACTATCGCCCGCCCCATGACCGGCCCGGACCGGCCGTGGACACCCTCCACTACCGCTCGTTCAACGTTGACCTCGCACCGCAGGAACTGCAGCGAGATGAGATGGACATGTACATCTTCAATCTCAAGACGGACGCAGCTCAGGCCCTGCGCGGCGACGACTCTGTTGAGTTGTATGAGGCGCCGGCATCAACAATCTCGCTCATTCTGAACCCTGCTCCCGCTCCGGAGGGGCAGCTCAATCCATTCTCCCTGCCGGAAGTGCGACGGGCGGTCCAACACCTCGTCAACCGCGAGTTCATCACCCAGGAAATCTACAAGGGCCTCGCCCGCCCCATGCACACGCATGTCAATCCATTCGACTTCGACTACACGGTCGTCTCGGAGATGCTGGCGCGGCAAGACCTGTCCTATGACCCGGAGCGGGCGCGGGCAGCCATCGCCGACGCCATGACGGCGGCGGGCGCAACGATGGTGGACGGCGCATGGAACTACAACGACGAGCCGATCCGCCTGCGGTTCATCATCCGCGTGGAGGATGAGCGGCGCGAGGTAGGCGACCTGATCCGCGCCGAGTTGGAGCAAGCGGGCTTCCTGATTGCCCCCATCTATCACCAGTTCGCTCCGGCCATCCTCACCGTCTACAGCACGGACCCGCAGTTGTTTGAGTGGCACGCCTACACGGAGGGATGGGGACGCGGCGCGGCGGAACGCTACGACTCCGCCACCATCAACCAGATGGCCGCGCCCTGGTTGGGCAACATGCCCGGCTGGCAGGAGACCGGCTTCTGGCAGTACGAGAACGCGCGGCTTGATGACCTTGGACAGCGCATCTTCCGCGGCGATTTCAATGATCGTGCAGAGCGCGACGCGCTCTACCAGGAGGCCACGCGTGTCTCCGTGGACGAGTCCGTCCGCGTTTGGCTCGCGACAATCTTGACGACGTTCCCCGCAAACTCGGAAATCGTCGGCGTCACGCAGGACGTGGCGGCGGGGCCAAAGCTCCAATGGACGTTCCGGGAGGCGTACATTCCAAATGAGGACACGCTCACTGTCGGTCACCTATGGGTGTGGACGGAGCGCAGCACATGGAACCCGGTCTCCGGCTTCGGTGATGTCTACAGCTCCGATGTATGGCGAAACCTGGCCGATCCGGCGATGACGCGCCACCCGTTCACTGGCCTGCCCATCCCCATGCGCGCCGATTATGAGGTGGAGACGGCGGGGCCGGGCGCAAAGATGTCCGTGCCTGCCAGCGTGCAGAGATGGGACGCGGAGGCGGGAGAGTGGGCGAGCGTGGGCGATGGCGTGGAGGCCACGTCCAAGGTCACGTTCGACTACAGCAAGTTCTTCCAGGCCCCGTGGCATCACGGCCAGCAGATCACCATGGCCGACCTTGTCTATGACATCTACCAGACCTTCGACATGGTCTACGGACCAGAAAAGTCGCAGGTTGAGTTTGCCCTCGCTACAACCGCCAAGCCGCTTTTGGACACCGTTCGCGGTTTCCGCGTGCTCGACGAGAATCGTATCGAGGTCTACGTCGACTACTGGCACTTTGTGGACGACTACATCGCCGAATACGCGGTGCCCGGCGGCATGACCATGCCGTGGGAGGTGCTCGCCGCGATGGATGACGTGGTGTTCAACCAGCGCCGCGCCGCCTACAGCGATACGTCCGCCCAGCGATTCGGCGTGCCATGGCTCAGCCTGGTGCAGGATCGTGACGCCCGCACCGTCGACCGCACGCTCGGACAGTTTGAGCGCGATGGTTTCGTGCCCATGGCGGCGCTCACCATCGGCGGGCAGGCCCTCGTGACGGAACAGGAGGCCACAGAACGCTACCAGGCAGCGCAGGCGTGGTTTGATGAGCGCAGCCTTATGGTGATCAGCAACGGGCCGTTCTACCTGGAACGATTCGATCCGCCCGCGCAGTTTGCCGAACTCAAGGCGTTCCGTGATGAGAACTACCCCTTCAGCCCGGGCGATTGGTACTTCGGCGCGGCGGAGCCCATCAGCCTTGAGCCGGAGAGCGTCAGCGGCATCGTCATCGGTCAGCCGTTGGACGTAAGCGTGGACGTGGATGGTCCCGGCGAGCTGGGCGTCCGCTATGTGTGGTCAGATCCGGCGACGGGCAACGTCGTTAAATCAGGTGACGCAACAGCGGACGGCAGCGGGTTTGTCGTGCCGTTCTCCGCGGCAGAGACCGCCGCGCTCGTTCCCGGCCTCTACCGACTGTCCATCACCGCCTACAGCGATCAGCTTTCGACCGTCTCCGAACGCGTCCTGACCGTGGAGGCCTCCGCCACCGGCACTACGACGGGCGGCAACGGCACAACCACCACGACAACGAACGGCGAGAATGAAGACGATTCCGGCGGCTGCGGCTTCGGCGCGCCCTCGGCAGACCTACTCCTAATCGGCGGCCTCCTAGCAGGCTTGGTGGGGGTGTCACGGCGACGGCGGAAGGGCACGCTGGCTGAAATCGAATAACCGAGGGCGTCAGTCCATTCCGACGCCCTCGTCCAACGGGCCAGTGCCGCGCACCTTTACCTCGGCCGCACGAAATGGGTCGAGTTGACCAGCGCGACGAGTCTGCCGTTTTCGTCCGTTACTCGCGTTGAGGCGGCCATCAAGGTGCGGCCGGGATGAGGCACCGTCGCTTCCGCGATCAAACGCCCCTCACTTGTATTTCCCACAATCTGGCTGGATACAGACACCGCGACAGGGATTTCGTCTTGCGCCAACTCGCCACGAAACGCGCCGACCGTCGCCCATGTGGCAGCAGTATCCGCGAGTGAGAGGATGGTTCCCGCGTGCATGAACTCATTGGTCGCCGTGCGAAGACCGGCGCCCGCATCCAGTTCCACGATCGCGCGTTCCTTGCCTACCTCGACAACGCGCATGCCCAGTGTGGACATCAGCGTGCCGTCGTTCATCTGTGCATTGAACCAGTCCGCGAAGTCGCGCGGCGATAGACCTTTGGGCCAGGCATCCATGATTATTCTCCTCCATTTGTACGTGTTGGATTTACCACCTTAAGAGACGCAGAGACGCGGAGCTATCCGATTTCTGCCTCATGCTCCACACACAATGACTAATTGTTGTCTGCCATAAAGCGGTAAACTATAGCGACTATGGCTCGCGCGCGTTCGGCGATACCTGAGAACGCCCCCGCAGATGCCCTTTCAGTGGCAGACGGAGCGGTGGCTGATTCTTCGCGCCCGGCGTTCGATGAGCTTGAGGCGCGGCTAAAGGCGCATCGGCTGCCGGCGGAGCGCATCAATGCCATCCGTGAGGCCTTTGACACGGCTGACCGCGCCCATGAGGGTCAATTCCGCAAGTCCGGCGACCCGTATATCTGCCATCCCCTTGAAACGGCGCTCATCCTGACCAACATCGAAATGCTGGACGCGCCGACGCTGCAGGCGGCGCTCCTGCATGACGTCGTCGAAGACTCGCCCATGACGCTCGATGAGATGCGCACGGGCTTCGGCGTGGAAATCGCGGACCTCGTGGACGGTGTGACAAAGCTCTCACGTCTCGCCGCGCAGCCGCAGCAGGGAGCAGGAGGGGAGGCGGCGGCCTTGCCCTCACACGCCAGTGTCTACCAGGCGGAGAGCCTTCGTAAGATGTTCCTCGCCATGGCGCAGGATGTTCGCGTCGTGCTCATCAAACTGGCGGATCGGCTGCACAACATGCGGACGCTGGACGCGCTCACGCCCGACCGGCGTCACCGCATCGCCCTGGAAACGCGTGATATCTACGCTCCGCTCGCTCATCGGCTCGGCATCGACAGCATCGAATCGGAACTCAATGACCTTGCGTTCGTCCACCTTGAGCCTGCGCGGCATCGGCGTATCGCGAACCTGGTGGCCACGCGGCTGACGGAGCTCGAGACGGGAGTCGGCGAGGCGCTGACGGCTCTGCGGGAGACGCTCACGGAGCAGGGACACAAAGACGTTGAGATTTCCGGCAGGACAAAGAGCATCTATAGCATCGCCCAGAAGATGGAGCGCTACCGTGAGATCGGGCGGGATTTCGACGACATCAATGACCTACAGGCCGTCCGCGTTGTCGTGAAGGACGTGCAGGACTGCTATGGCGTGCTTGGAATCATCCACGGCATGTGGCGACCCCTGCCCGGCCAATTTGACGACTACATCGCCAACCCACGGGAAACCGGCTATCAATCGCTGCACACAACGGTCGTGACGCCGAACGGCAACACGCTGGAAGTGCAGATCCGAACGGCGGATATGCACCAGATGGCGGAATACGGCATCGCGGCGCACTGGCGGTACAAGGAGGGTGCAGGCGGCGGCGAGTTTGATGAGCGCATCGCGTGGCTGCGGCAACTGCTGGACTGGCAGCGAGACGTGATCGGCGCGCAGGAATTCGTCGATCAACTGAAGCATGAGATTCTCGTCGATCAGGTATATGTCTACACACCAAAGGGCGAGATTCGTGAGTTGCCGGCCGGTTCCACTCCCATAGACTTTGCCTTCCGCATTCACACGGACGTCGGCTATGGAACCGCCGGAGCGAAAGTCAATGGCCGCATGGTCTCGTTGAGCTACACGCTCCACAACGGCGACACCATCGAGATCATCCCGTCCAAGAATCCAAAGGGACCGAGCCTGGACTGGCTGAACCCGGACCTCGGCTATGTGCGAACAGAGTTGGCGCGCTCCAAGATCCGTCACTGGTTCCGCGTTCAGGAACGTTCAGAGAGCACGGTGCGTGGTCGCCAGCTGCTGGAGCGGGAGACGCGGCGGCTCGGCGTGCAGCTCGACCCGCAGCATTTGGCGACGCTCTTCGGATACCAGACGGCAGATGATTTCATCCTCGCGCTGGGAACGGGGCAGGTGGGCGTCAACCAGATCGCCACTCGCATCGCGCCCCCGAAGGAAGAGTCGGAAACGATACCGATTCGTCCATCCAGCGGAGAGCTCGCAGTGAACGTGCCCGGGCTTGGCCCCACGCGGGCGCGCTCTGCGCCTTGCTGCCGTCCGATGCCCGGCGAGGAGATCGTCGGATTCATCACGCGCAACCGGGGCGTTACGGTGCATCGGGGGGACTGCGACAACGTCCGCAACGAGGACGAGCCGGAGCGGTTGATGGAAGTGAGCTGGCCGGATTTCGAGCAGAAATATCCCTCCAGCGTCGTCATTTCATCACAGGATCGAGTCGGCCTTTTGCGTGACATAACGACGCTTGTCTCCGCCGACCACATCAACATCACAGGGGTGCGCGATAGACACAATACGGATAGGACGGTTACGATAACCCTTACGGTTGAAGCCAGCGGACTGCCGCAGGTCAGCCGGATGATGTCCCGGTTGGAGGACCTGCCGGGCGTCATCAACGTCTACAGGACATCGGGACACAGCCGCCGTCGTGAGGCCAACGCCGGGCGGCGGAACGGTGGGGCGGCGCGCGCAAACGGCGCAGGCCGCAAGTCCCCAAACGGCAAACAACGCAAGGGATAACTGGCAAGGAGCAGGAACACGTGGCAAAGGGAATCTCCGCGGCGAAGGCGCATCGACGCTCAGTCAAGAAGCGCGAAATCAATCGCCACCGGAATCGGACAATCAGAACGCTGATCCGCAGTGCGCGTGAGGCTATTGAGGACGGAGAACAGGACGCGCAGGACACCGTGAAACGCGCCATGGTCGCCCTGGACCGCGCGAAGGGCAAGACGCTGCACGGCAGGAACGCTGACCGGCGCAAGAGCCGCCTCGTTCGCCTCTTGAACAGAACTCAGGCAGCCTGATTTCCTCGGCACGCAGATGGCCGAAATGTCGACATACACTGATGGGGCCCCCCGGTTATGTGAGCAGAATCACGTGCCGGGGTGGCGGAATGGCAGACGCGGCGGACTTAAAATCCGCTTCCCCAAAAAGGAGTGTGGGTTCGAGTCCCGCCCCCGGCACCACTCAAATGACAACTCAATGATGGTCTAGGGTCTTTCCCAACAAGCATATGTCCAGCGACAAGATACGCATCCTCCACACATCGGACGTGCATATCGGCGCGTTCACGGAGCGATGGTCGCCGCAGCCGCGCAAGTGCCTGCACGCGTTCAAGATCGTGGTAGATCGCGCGCTTGAGGAAAAGGTGGACGCCGTCCTCATCGCGGGCGATTTCTTCGACCACAACCGCATTAGGGCGGACGTGGCCGACTATGTGATGGAGCAGCTTGAACGCCTGCCGATGCCGACGGTCATCCTGCCCGGCAATCACGATCCGCTGGAGCAAAACTCCGTCTACTGGCGGATGGATCTGGAAGGCCGCACGCCCAACGTCTACCTGATCAAGGACCCGCAGGGCGAAACGGTGACATACCCGGAGCTTGGCCTCGCGGTGTGGGGCAAGCCGCATGTCAGCTACGACGACGTGTCGCTGTACCCGCTCAAGGAGCCGCCGCCGCGCGGGCCGGAGCCGTGGCAGATCGCCATTGGACACGGACACTACGTGAGAGACCAGGCGGACGCAGGCCGATCGTACCCGATCTATCCGCAGGAGATTGCGGACTGCGGTCGCGACTACGTGGCGCTGGGCCATTGGGACGCCCACATGAACATCAGCGAGGGCGGCGTGGTGGCCTACTACCCGGGCTCTCCAACGTGGGTGGGACTCTCATCCATCGTGGAATTCTCAGACCCGGACGGAGAGCGGTCCATCACCGTCACCTCCTTCCCCGTCTCACCCTAAGCCCCACCCGACGTTCCGCCTCCCCCATCCACCCTGAGCTTGTCGAAGGGCGCCCCCCATGTGACACACCTGTTTGCCTACCGCGCCTCGAACGCGCTACAACCCCTTCGGACAGAGCAATCACAAGACCGAATGGGGGAACCTGCCATGACGACGAAAAATGAGCATGAGACGAATGCCACAACCGAAGAGCACGAGCCGGCAGACGCGATCGTAGATAACAATCAAGGCGAGGCTGAGGAAGAAACCACGCCCGATGGCGATGAATCCTCCTCAAGCGAGCAGCCCACCATCGAGACCATGGAGTCTGAACTCGCCATGCGGGATGAACGAGTGTCAGCGTTGGAAGAGCAGGTGATCTCGCTTGAAAGGGAACTCTCAACGACGGTCTCACGCTACCGACTCGCACTGCTGGACACTGCACCGGAGGTACCGGGCGATCTGGTCAGCGGCGAAACAGCTGAAGAGCTGGAGTCTTCGCTGGCCAAAGCAAAGGGCGTCGTCGAACAGGTGCGAACCCGCCTCCTCGAAGGCATGGAATCCGCAAGTCAGGACACGGAGCAACCCATCGTAGGCATCCCCGCAGGGGCCCCACCACGCAGCCTCAACGACCGCTCCACAGACCTCTCCGCCCGCGAAAAGATCACCCTAGGCCTCGAGCGGATGTAGGCGGGAGGGCCCTACGGTTCCACCAGAAGCGCGTTCACTCGTCCTTTTCAACGTCGCTAAAAGAAAACATAAACGAGTATGACCGCAGACGAACGTTCGGTACCGCCTTGGCAGCATACCTGAGCCTGGGGTGAAAATCGTGTGCCACCAAGTATCCTCGCACGGATTTGTCCTCGGGCTGTTCAACTGTCCCCATATACGCGAGCAATTGGGTCATGCTATCAGGTTGAGCCGTCCCCGCCTTAAGTTCGATTACAACGACGTTGCCTTCGCTATCAATAGCGGCAATGTCTAATCTGCCGGCGGCTACACGCTGTTCGGTTCCTAAGAGCTTCAGTCCGGGCTCCAGTTGGTGGAGGTTATTCTTCAACGCATCTTGGAGGTCACGTTCCAGACCGAAGCTTAGTCCCCTGTCCACATCGTTATCAAGATCGACAAGCGTTGGGTCGTCGTCATCAGATTCTGCTATTCCTGCCAACAATTGGGTGATTTCGTCGGCATATTGACTTGCATTCCAAACTGTCAACTGTCCCCAAGCAGGTTTCTTTCCATTGTTTTCAAAAGCGTAATTGTATTCATCATAGGAAACGTCCTTACGGAACCATTCGACCCTGCGGATATGCGTCAGAAGATGGTGTTTTGGGTCGCTGTTGAACTCGTACTCACCTGTGACTTGACCAATCAGTACCACTCGATCATGGGGTTTCGCTGTCAGCACAATATCGCCAATCTGAATTTGCTTGGCGAAAGAATGGAGCATACCGGTCACTCTAGGATCAGAATCGCTATAGAATTCATGCACCTTTGTTCGTATCGCATCGAAGCCCGAATTGTGGATATCTCCAACTTTAGGCCATCCGATACCTACAAGAGAGCTCTC
Organism: Dehalococcoidia bacterium; assembly: GCA_965207115.1. Taxonomy (GTDB): domain Bacteria; phylum Chloroflexota; class Dehalococcoidia; order UBA6926; family UBA6926; genus VXMO01. Next base: position 1,543,955 of record CBDBLR010000003.1, read on the forward strand.
CTCAACGAGGTCGAAGATATTGTCGCCGGTTGCCGAACCAGATCGCACCCACCAATAACCGCTCATCCCCATCCTCTTTCTCTCTCGTTCACCTGTGTCAGCATCTGGCGCGGCGTCCAACAGTTATGTTGTTCCGATTAAAGCACTGCGCCGCTCAGCCAAGCTGAGCGGCACAGTGGGTCTCGCTACAACTGCGAAGGACGACCCTACCGCAGATTCCCCTGCAGCTGCTCTATTACCTCTTCGGCGTCATTGACCATGTCCATGAGGATGTCACGGGCGGGCCGGCGCTCCTTGAGCATGCCGCCGATCTGACCCGACGGGTTGCCGATCAGGTCGAGCCTGCCGGCCTTGCGCGCCGCTCGTGTGAACGGCTCCTGGATCAGGCCCTGCAACGGCATCGGCAGCGCATCCAGACCGGAGGCAGCCCACTTCAGCTTCACGGCGTTCTGGAACGCCCGCTGCTGCTTGCCGGACGAGAACTTGCTTGTGGTGAACTCATCGGAGCGTGCGCCCAGAATCTGGTCCTTGTGCGCGTCGGGAATGTTGTTCTCCTCCGCGACCAGGAACGCCGTGCCGACCCAGCAGCCCTGCGCGCCAAGCGCCAACGCTGCCGCCACATGCCGGCCGGTCCCGATGCCACCCGCTGCAAGCACGGGCCGCGGCGAGACTTCGTCGACGACCTGTGGAACGAGCACGAACGTTGAGATGTTGCCTGTATGGCCCCCCGCCTCCGTGCCCTGAGCGGTGATGATGTCCACGTCTGCGGCCACCTGTCGCTGTGCGTGACGCACCGCGCCGGTCATGCCGATCAGCTTCATGCCCTGTGCATGGGCCTGCTGTGCAAACCACTCCGGCGGCTCGCCCGTCGCCGCGGCGAACAAGGGTACCTTGTTGTCGAGGACAATCTCGAACTTCTTGCGCAACAGCTCCGTGGACATCGGCTCGGATTCGGAGACCTCCTCGGCCTCGAACCCGTACTCCTCAATCAACTCCTGCACCAGCGCGACGTGCTGGGGATACTGCGGCGCGACCTGCGCGTACAGCTCGCGATTGCTTGAGGCCGTCACCTCGGCACGCGTTGCGGGCACGAGGAAGTCCATGCCGTACGGCTTGTCGCCGACGAGCGACTTCAGGCGGCGGATGCCCTCGTCCATCTCATCAAGATTGCGGAAGTTGTCGCCAAGCACGCCAAGGGCGCCCGCGTTGCTGATCGCCGCAACCATCTCAACGGGCGTCGGCGCGAGATCCTGACTGCCCCCGACCGCCATTCCGGCCAGCAGTATCGGGTACTCCATGCCCAGCGTGTCGCAGAGCGGTGTGTGTAACCTGTTTGCCATTGTGTCCTCCCCTATCCCTTGTCCACATTTTCCCTATTTGAATTTCGCTGTTCCGTCTCTAGAATGCCACCAGGCTATCGCAGATTGTTCTGCATTCGTTCGATGGTTTCCTCCGCCTCATTCACCATATCAAGCAGGATGTCACGTGCCGGTCGGCGGGCCTTGAGCATTCCACCCACCTGCCCGGCGCTTGCCGCGTCGATGTCCAGTCGACCGGACTGTCGGGCGCCCGCATAAAGCGGCTCCATCAGGATGCCCTGCAGCGGCATCGGCAGCGCCTCGAGACCGGATTGCGCCCACGCTTCCTTGACCGGCGTCCTGTAGCTGCGGGACTGCTTGCCGGTGTTGAACTTGGTCAGCGTGAAGTCCTCAGACTTGCCGCCGACAATCTGTTCTTGGTGCTCCACCGGAATCGCGTTCTCCTCCGCGACAAGGAACGCAGAGCCGATCCACACGCCCTGCGCCCCAAGCGCCATCGCCGCCGCGATGTGCCGACCTGAGCCAACACCCCCCGCAGCAAGGACGGGCGTGGGGTCCATCGTGTCTGTAACTTGCGGAACAAGCGGGAACGTAGCGATATTGCCGGTGTGTCCCCCTGCCTCGGTTCCCTGCGCGATCACGAAATCAACGCCCGCAGCCTTCTGCCGCTGGGCGTGGCGAACTGCGCCGACGACGCCGCCTACCTTCATACCATGCGTTCGCGCAACGTCCATGATCATTGCGGGGTCGCCAAGACCGGCGACGAATATTGGCACGTTATGGTCGGCAACAACCTCAAACTGGCGGCGGAGCAGGTCCGGTGACATGGCCTCCGCTTCGTCATCGGCAAGCGCTACATCCGGCAGGTTGTGCTCCTGCATCAACTCCTTGACGAAGCCGACGTGCTGCGGATAGTCGCGTTCCAGACGTTCCCGCACCATCGCCTTGGTGTCCTGCGCGCCCATCTCCGCCATGGTGGCGGGCAGCAGGAGGTCGATGCCCAATGGGCCGCTGGAAAGCTGTTTGAATTCCTTGATGCACCGGTCGATCGTGTCCGGCTTGCGGCTGCCGCATCCCATAACGCCAAGTCCGCCGGCCTCCGTAACCGCGGCGGCGAGCCGGGGCGGGCTGGGCATCCGGTCATCCATCCCAAGCGACATGCCGGCCAGAAGAACCGGGTACTTGATCCCAAGTAAATCCGTCAGCGGTGTCTTCAAACGATCCATGGTCTCATCCCCTCTCCCCAGATCATCACACCGTGCGCGGCCGCATCTCAATGCGCCGCGTGTGTCACCAACCCACATGAAAGGTGACGGCTTATGTTAATCCCGCCACGCCGTCCCCGCAAGCTTTCTTGAAGTTCGCACAATTACTCGGCTAGGGAACCGGTTGAAGCGCCGCCTTTCCACGTGTGAATCTCAAAAAATTCTCGGGGGCGGCCCGCTGGGCCGCCCCCGAGATGCTCATCCTCCGTCGAGGTAAATGTTTTGCTTGCTAGGCGCCGCTGGGGCGCTGGTGGCGACCGATGTAGCCGACTACCACCATATTGCGCTCCTCGTCCCAGGCGAAGGCGACGCGAATCTGTCCCGGGGTGCGTCCTGTTCCCCGGCCGATATGCTCGTCCAGGATGAATTTCCTCTCGGCATCGGTCGTCTGATAATCAGAGCGGTACTTGCCGGGCGCGGCATCAGGCTGGAACGGACGGTATCGCCACCCGCACGTCGTGAACAGCGAGACATCCAGGTTGCCCACGGGCTTCTCACCCGTCTTTGAATTGCGGTACGTCGTGGCCAGCCACTCCAGGGCGCTGTACACCTGGTTCGGCTGATCGAAATACAGCTTATGGTCTGAGTTGTTGTTGAGCGCAAGCCTCAGCTCGTTCGGCCAGCGACCCTCGGCGAAATCCAGAACGGAAGCCACATCACCAAAATCAGGCGGGGAGGCAAGCTCCTCCTGCGTCTCGCCGTATTTGCGAACGGCCTCTTCTGCCTCATCTTGAAGATCGGTATGTTCCTGCTTAAGCGCCTGGTAACCCTTCTGCACCGCTTCGGCTGCCGTATTCAGTTCTGTGATCTGCCTGTGAGCGACATCCTGCGCGGCCTTAAGGTCGGCATTTTCCCGCTGCAGAGCCTCCAGCATGTCACGCAGATACTGCCTCTCCAGGTCATCCGTTGCAGCGGCGATCTCGGCCGATTCGCCCGTCATGGACGTCTCTGCCTCAGAATCATCCTCCGCAAACGTGTCCTCCACCGGGACAACCTCTTCGATGATGGGTTCAGGCGTCGGCAATACCGCTGCCTCTTCCAGCGCAGCGAGTGCCTTTACAATCTCCCCCTGGAATTCGGTGCGTTCCGCCGCACGGCGTGTTTCCTCGCCGTAGGTTGCGCCTGTCTCACGCACCGTCTCGTATCGTTCCAGGATCTCGGCGAGATTCTCGATGGCCTTGCTGACGGACTCCGCATCGTCCCATGGGCCCGTCGCGTTTGGTAGTCTCTCGTCCACGGTCCATTCGAAGAACGAAAGGAGATCGGTGTGAGCGCCCACGACTTCAACAATGCGGCTGCCGAGGCCGCCCGCCTCTTCAATTTCCCTGGTCTTGTTGGCTTTGAGTTCAGCGATCTCTTCCATGAGCCGGCTTAGCGGCCCATCCCATTCCGGATAGCTCGCCGGCAGGGAGCGAAGCTCCGCAAAGAAGTCGTCGAAGATGCGCTGGGCATCTGTTGTCGATTCCTCCTCAAGCGCTACCTCCCCGTGCGGTTCCTCCTCGTGCGATTCCTCGTCCACGATGGAACGCTCACTCATCACCAGCGTGATCATCAGGGTCACGTCGTCCGATGAATACTGAGGATGCGCTGAGGCGAGGGTTGCCGAAAGATTCTCACTGGGCGCGCCATGCGTGGAACCATCGCTTTGGGCGGCATTCTCGACAGCTGCCTCCACGATTCCACGCAATTCTGCCCGTGACTCCCACCACACGGTCAGTACGGACTGAGCGATTGCGTCAAGTACAAGTGCCGCGTTTCGCACGGGCTGAATCAGCATGATAGCCGGGGCATCCGGCACGTTGGATTCACGAAAACCGCGGACAGCGACATTCCCGATCAGAGCATTGTTGAGAGCGACACGCGCTTCTTCTGAAACGCGCGCCCTGTTGGCAAGGGCCCACCGCACCACATTTTTCTGGTGTTCTTCGCTTAACGATTCAAAGAGCTCTGCATGCCCGGGAGCAGCCGTCTCATCCGTTTCCGGGCTCAACGCAACTACCATACTTATGGCCTCCTTCGTCCCACTTTCCCACGCGCTTTCCCGTCGCCACCCTGGCGACCATTTAATGATAAAACAGCGGCGCAACAGCTTGACACAGTCAGTCGGCGTTTTTTGCAACTGGGGCTAGGATGGAATCAAGGAATCCAATACACGGAAAGGAACGGATCCAATGCCCACCTTCGGCGACCTTGAACGCGCCCTTCCAAGCCTCTATGAATACAGGTTCTTCATAGCAGTTGGCGCCATACTGATTGGCGCCGCTTTCACCTGGCTCGTTGTGAAAAAGGAATGGCATCTCTACGCCTTGGAGCATCGCGTGCCGTTCGCGATCGGAGGCGCGCCAATCGTCCTGATTGGGCTATTCCTGACCTGGTCTCTGGCATCTCCCCTCTTCATCAACGTCACCGTTGAGGAGGAGTTCCCATTCGCCGCACAGGCCGTCGTGCCTGAGGGCATGGACCGCGAGGAGATCGAGAGCGTCATGGCCGGCATGGCGATGGTAGACGGACCGGTTATGTCGGAGGAGATTCCGTCCGGTTCGTCGATGACCGCATCGTCCATGGTCATGGCGGGTGACTCAGTCACCGCCGTCGAGAGCGAAATGATGTCAGACATGGTGCAGGGGCTGGCGATGGGAGCAGCCGCTACGGATGAGGCGACCATGGCGGAGGCGGCGGACATGATGGCGCCCGCCATGGCCTCAGTTATGGAACAACAAGGCGGACCGGTGGCGCTCAAGGCCGGAAGGTTCCGTGACGCCGACAGCTTCCACAGGGGCAGCGGGGACGCGACGATCTATTCAGCGCCTGGGGGTGGTCTGCTGCTGAGGCTTGAAGACCTGAACGTGACGAATGGCCCGGCCCTGCACGTCATCCTTTCCCCTCACCCTGATCCGATGCGCTCACCGGACGTCAAGCAGCCCGGTTACGTGGATCTCGGTCCACTCAAGGGGAATCGCGGCGATCAGAATTACACGATTCCCGCCGGCGTGGACGTCTCCGCGATGGGCAGCGTCGTCATCTACTGCAAGCCCTTCTCCGTCGTATTCAGCGTGGCCTCATTGAATGACGCATAACCCCTGACGTAGTCAGGCATTTCGTTGTCACTCTTGCATCGCCGCTAGTCGGCGATGCACATTAAGGGCGTCTTGTCCTTCGCACCAAGGAACCCCGGGAAGGGACGCCCTCATGACAGAACGACTTGCCCGCATCAGCGGCGCTAGGCCCCTGGTCACAATTGCCGTCTGGATACTTGTCACGTTGATTGGTATTGGCCTCAGCGGGCAACTGCTGGCTGACGCATTGACCACGGAATTTAAGCTGGGCAGCGGATCTGAGTCCCAGAGGGCGGAGCAACTGCTTGAGGATCGGATGCGTGGGCCGAAGCCCATCACGGAGATGGTCATCGTCCAGTCCGAAAGTCTGACCGTTGATGATCCCGCATTCCAGGCCCGTATCTCATCGCTAACAGGACAGATTCAATCGTTGGGCGATGACGTCGTTGGGCAAGTAGTGAACTTCTATGAGCTTAGCCAGGTGAATCCGCTGCAGGCCGCCGTCCTCGTATCACAGGATCGCCGCACGGCTTTGGTTCCGGTCATCATGACCGGCGACCTTCAGGACGCCGAAGACAACGTTCATTATCTGCTTGACCTTGCGAAAGAGGAGAACGGCAAGGACGGATTCCTTGTCCTGACGGTCGGTGATGCCAGCATCTCTCTTGAGCGTAATGAGCTATCTGAGAGAGACCTGCAGCAAGGTGAACGAGTCGGCATTCCGGTCGCGCTGATTATCCTCGTTCTGCTCTTCGGCGCTGTTGTCGCGGCACTTGTGCCGATTGGCCTGTCACTCATCTGCGTGGTCGCCGCGCTGGGACTTGCGGCGGTTATCGGGCAGTTTTATGAGCTGGTCTTCTTTGTTCAGTTGATGATCATCATGATTGGTCTCGCGGTGGGTATCGACTACTCCCTCATCATCATTTCGCGATTCCGGGAGGAGCTGGAGAAAGGGCTGTCCGCCTTTGACGCGACAGTAAAGGCAGGCGAGACTGCCGGCCGAACCGTGTTGTTCAGCGGCGCCACGGTTGTTGTCGCCCTCTGCGGCATGCTCGTTGTGCCGTTCGGATTCTTCCAGTCGCTCGCCATCGGCGCGATCCTCGTTGTCATCATCGCCGTGACGGCCAGCCTGACCCTCCTCCCGGCGGTCATTGCCCTCATGGGGACGCGGATCAATATGCTGTCCATACCCAGATTCGGGAGGTCTGCGCCGAACGAGAGCCAGAGTCATGAGGGTGGCTTCTGGGATCGCATTACCCACATCGTCATGCGCAATCCCCTGCTGAGTGTTGTGCTTGTCGGCGTCCCGATGGTCTTCGCCACGTATTTCTATTTCGACATCAACACGGGCCTGAACGGCGTGGACGTCTTCCCCGAAGAGGCCGAAACCAGGGAGGCCTTCTTTGTCATGGAGGAGGAGTTCTCCTTTGGGCTGATCAATCCGACGGAGGTCGTTATTGACGGCGACCTGGCGGATGCGAACGTCACGGGCGCGGTGCAGCAACTCCAGGGCGCGCTGCTGGCCGATCCCGCATTCCCGCTGCCGACACTGCTTGAGCCAAACCCCGCCAATGACCTTGGCCTATTGCGTGTTGTCATTCCGGGCGAACCTGCGAGCCAAACCGCCGTCGATGCCGTGAACAACATCAGGGAGACGCACATTCCGGCGGCATTCGCGGGCGTGGATGCGGAGGTGCTGGTCGGCGGGCCAACTGCGGCGGCGGCGGACGTCTTTGACATCGTCGAACGATACACACCAATCGTCTTCGCGTTCGTGCTCGGTGTCAGTTTCCTCATCCTGATGCTGGTGTTCCGCTCCATCGTGATCCCAATCAAGGCCGTCTTCATGAACCTGCTGTCCGTCGGGACGGCGTATGGGCTGCTGGTCCTCGTCTTCCAGAAGGGCTACGGCAGGGATCTCCTCGGATTCCAGGAGGCAGCCGTCATCGATGTATGGATTCCGCTGTTCCTGTTCTCGATCCTGTTTGGGCTGTCGATGGACTACCACGTCTTCCTGCTGAGCCGCATCCGGGAACGCTTTGACCAGACAGGCGACAACCGCGAAGCGGTAGCGTTCGGACTACGAGAGACGGCCGGTCTTATCACCGGAGCGGCGCTCATCATGGTTGCCGTTTTCGGCGCGTTCGCCTCCGGCCAGACAATCATCAATCAGCAGGTCGGCTTCGGCCTTTCGGTCGCGATTCTCCTGGACGCAACACTGGTGCGGTCAGTGCTCGTGCCGGCGACGATGGAGATGCTCGGAGCGCGCAACTGGTATCTGCCGAAGTTCCTGCGCTGGCTGCCGGACGTGCGCGTCGAGCCTGTCGAGGAACATAGCTCTCCCGCCTAGAAAACGAGAGCGGCGCTCCCGTGTCGGGAGCGCCGCCCGTAATTCTCTGGACTGGTCCGGCTATCAGGCGGGGGCGGGCCCCAGGACACGATAGCCCTGGTTTTGCTCGGTCCGCTCTGCAAGCGGGAGAATCTCAATCACGACGTTTGAAAGACCGACAACCTCACCGCGCTCGTCGAAGGAATAATTCTCGCCGATCGCGCCGCTCCATGTGACACCGTAGAGGCAATCCCGGAATGCCTCCGTATCCTGGTCGTCCTCCGTCTCCTTGAGGCATTCCGCCGCGATGTACACGCTGTCGTAAGCGGAGCCCAGGTACCAGGGCAGCGTGACGTAGTCATACTTGGCGCGGAAATTCTGCAAGACGCTCTGGCCCTTCGCAATGCCCGGATCCAGGTCGGCGATCACGGCCTTGAGCCCCGTCGCCGCCTCTCCGGCCACCTCGAGAGCCGTCGATCCAATCGAGACAACCTCGCTATAGATTGGACCGTCATACCCAATCTCCCGAGCCTGCTTGATTATCGAGCCCGCGCTGGCCTCACCTTGCGCGGCTACCATCAACGCATCGGGATTGCTCTCCCGCAAGAGAGTAAGTTGCGTTCTGAAATCCAGCGTTTCCGTCTGATAGCGTTCTGAAGCCACCACCTGCCCGCCGAGCACCTCAAACCGCTCTGAAACGCCGCGTCGCACTCCCTCCGCGTAGTCAGTCGACTCGGAGATCGTAGCCAGCGTTCGGATGCCGTCGGCCCACAGGAGGTTGCCTGTCTCTATACCCAGTTTTTCATCGCTGATCGCGGTGCGGAAGATGAAGTCTCCCGCGTCTGCGATATCCGGGTTGGTCGCCGATGAGGAGAAGAGCACAACACCGTCTTCTTCAGCCAGTGGAGCGACGCCCAACATGGCGCCGCTGCAGGACGTGCCAAGAATAATCTTGATGTCATCCACGTCCGTCAGCTTGTTATAGGCGGTAATTGCGTCCTGTGCATTGCACTTGGAGTCTTCAACCACCAACTCAAGCGGCGTACCGTTGATTCCGCCGGCCTCATTGATTTCCTCCAGCGCCAACTGCTTGGCACGGTTTGACACATTGCCATACGTCTCGCCGGGGCCGGTGAGAGCCTCCATGACACCAATGCGGTAGGTCTCGGGTTCATCGTTACTTTCGCAGCCCACTGCAGCCCCGAAAATCAGCATGCTGGACACCACGAGCAAAAGGATCGCAACAATTGGGTGCTTCATCTCTCCCTCCTTGCCGACGATTCTTGCGGCACGGAAACAATCCTCGAGGTGGAGACCCGGTCAATCGCCGTCTCTCCGCCTCCATGGTGGGGGTCGGACACTAAATTTTACACCCTAAGACTGCCCGACCGAATCAGTCTGTGTCTCATCTTCGGTCACAGAATCCCTCGTAACCGTGAGAAGGTACCCGGCTGATCGGGTGTGCCGGGCGTCCGCCACCAGGATCGCGTGGCGACCGGTCTCCGACGCCTCGTAAATGAGACTGGCATCCAGGTTGAGCAATCCGTGTCCGCCGTCATCGTCGCTCCGCATCAGGCGCGATGAAACATCGTCACGACCAACGAACACGACTGGATCAATGGCAGCCGCCTCAACGTCCACCACGATTGAGTCCCCTTCTTCGAGCTCGATGAAGAACAGGTCATGATCAGCAGGGTTATCCAGAGCACCGACGACACTCTGCCCCGGCTCGACAACCGTTCCGTCATCGAGATCGACCAGTGGGAACAACCCGTGGCTGCTGCTGATCTCATACTCTGTTTCGCTTCGCGCGTATTGCTCAACGAAGACCACATAGGGACTATCTTCACGGATGGTCAGTGACAGAGTCTCAGTGCCGGTGTTCGTCTCATCAACGCTCACGATGTGATTGCCGATGAAATCCCAGGCGATGAGAAATATATCATTGTCGCTCGTCACGTCGATGGTGACTGTCTCTCCAAGCGGGCCGGTGACTGCGTAACCGTGCTGTCCAAGTCGGGCGACAAGCGTACCCTCGCCATCGCTGAGTTCGTGCTCCGCCCGAAGCAGCCGGTCTCCCAACTCCGAAACGTCCTCTCCGCCAAGTAGCGGCTCAATCCTCGTGAGGAGGCTGTCCGCATGGGGGATCAGTGGAATTGACACGTCAGGTCCAGCCAGCCCGCTTATGCCTGCCAGCGCGCCGGTCTCCGTGACGAGCGCGCCTCCGTGATGACCTGCCTTCACGCCCGCATCAGTCTGGAAGAGCGTAAGATCGGCCGCCGCCCAATAAGCCGTGCCGGAGATGATTCCCTGCGTCATGGACGGTTCCGGATCAGCCCCCTCATGCCACTGATGCGCGACAAGATAAACAGTCGCGCCCGTCTTGAGGTCGGAGGCATCCGCAATGGCCAGTGACTGACCTACAGGCGGGAATGGCCCGAGCACTGCGGTGTTCGACAGATAGTCCAGATGCGCCACAGGCGCATCCGGAATCGATTGGCCGTCTGCCAACGTCACGTTGACCTGGGAGTACGGTAGGACGAGGTGGGCGCTTGTAATGACGTAGCCGCTTTCAATCATCACGCCGGTACCGAGTGTGACTGGCGTCTCAACACGGACGACGGATCTGCTGACAAGTTCATACACCTCTTCAGCGGTCAGCGGAAACGGTCGGGGCGTCGGCGTCGGCTGCGGGGTGGCGGTTGGAACAGGTGTGGGCGCCGGTTGGGGTGTCGCCGTCGGCTGGGGCGACGCGGTAGGCGCCGGGGTTGCCGTTGGCTGCGGCGTTGGAGTCGGTTCCGGGTCATTGCACCCCGCCGCGAGCAAGAGCAATGACGCGGCAATGACGCCCGTAATCGCCGCAAGTACACGCACACGCCATCCGGTCATGAATCACCCCTTGCGCTCAAAGTCCGTCGAGGCATATCTCGACACGACAATTCAGAGAAAATGGTGGGCGATAGAGGATTTGAACCTCTGACCTCAGCGATGTCAACGCTGCGCTCTAACCAACTGAGCTAACCGCCCACCGTACCCGAGTCAACCACGTCGCCGTAGCAATTGGCGGGTGAGATTCATTCTAGTTACGCCACACAAAGCCGGTCAAATGGTTTTAAAGTTCGCGATCCAATGATGGTTGTTCAAGCGGTTGATCCGCCGCGTTCCGGCGATGGCGGTTTAAGTGGCATTCGAGCGCGCTCCGGGGGCGGTCGAAGTGACAGTCCGCCACGTTTCGGCATGGGATTCCAGTGGGGCTGCTAACCTCGGGTATCGAGGCTGCGTTTTCATCTTTGACCGGTCATTCACACACAGCCAACACCGGCGACCATGTAAGCCCCTTTGTGAGCACGCGTGGCGACCCCGAGGAGGAGCAGCGGGTGAGGAAACGAGTATTTCTGATTATTGGAGCGCTGGCGGGACTGCTTGCGCTGGGAGTGGCGACCACGGTCGTGATAGCCCAGGAATCCAATGACGACGACAAGAGCAGTTTTTTCGATGACTTCGTCGAGCGTGTAGCTGAAATCCTCGACGAGGATGAGGACACGGTTCGCGACGCAATGGAAACGGCGCGGGAAGAAACAAAGGAAGCGTGGAAAGAGAAGTGGGAACAGGCCTACCGCGACAAGCTGGATGAGAAGCTTGACGCTGCCGTTGAGGCCGGAAAGATCACACAAGACGAGGCCGACGAGTACCTGGACTGGTACGACGACAGGCCGGACGGAGCCTCGTTCGGTCGCAGCTTCGGCCGCCACGGGAAAGGATTCGACCATCAGCGCTGGGACAAATAAGAAGACACACCGGGCGTGACAATCTGACCTGCCACTCCTCCCCGTCCCGCTCTTCGTCCATCTGCTGCGGGACACGGCAGGCAAGGAACGCCCGAAGTCATGTCAGAGAGGGGCGCGGCAAATGCCGCGCCCCTCTTGCTTAAGCCTCCCGACCGCCGGGCACGTAGCCGCTCTCCTCAAAGAGCGTGCGCACCGGCAGGCCGATGATTGACGCCACGCGCGCCTCCGGATGCGACTCAAGGTAGGACTGCACGATGGCGTAGCCAATCGCATGACCCGTCCATACAGGCACACGGTCATCGTCTCCAAACAGGTACCGACGAATCTCTAGCGGATCCGTATCGTCCAGCCGGCTCTCCACGCTGGGCCAGATCGCTCGTTCAACCTCCGGCGGGAGCGCTGAGACCCAGTGCGGCTGATGCTCCGGCACGATACCGCCCGCAAAGACATCCGCAATCCCCTCGGTCACCATTGCGTCAAGCAGCGTGTCCGGCTCATTGTTCTTAACGTAGATCATGCGCCCGCCGGTGAGGCCGCGTGGGAAGAGCCAATTGCGGACGAGGTGGACGTACTCGTGAGCCGTGATATAGGCAAGCGTCTCAGTCCAGTTGTGCGCCGGCCACACGAACAGGAGCGTGACGCCGGAGCTGAGGCTAACGCCATTCGCGTACTGCATCGCCTGCGTCAATCCGCGGTTTTCACCATCCCCCATCAGGATGACGACACGCGCCGACAGGTCCGGGCGTGGCAGCGCCTGTGAGCACTTGTACAGCGTGTCTTCAACGATTCCACGAGGCGAGAGGGCGTCCGTGGCATTCACCGCACGGATGAATGCGTTGAGTTCCGGATCGCCCGTCTGCGTCATCGTCCAGTGTTCGCCGATGTCGATGAACGTGGGTTGCTCTCCGGCAAGCAAACGGTGGATATAAAGCCTCAGCCGTTGTTTGAATGATTCAAGCGGAGGCTGCTCAACCTGGTTCAGCGCCTGCTCGGCAAAATAGCCTTCAAGCCGATAGGCCGGGACGACCGTCATTTGCCGAGGAAGCCGCCTGCCTGTCATGGCGCGCTGTGAACGGACGTGACTAGCGGCGGCGCTAGCCGATTGCGCCGGATTCTTCGAGCCCCGCGTATTCCTCGTCGGAGAGCCCAAGAATGCCCGTCAGGACCTCCCGCGTGTGGAGGCCGGGCGTGGGTGCCCCCATGCGAACGCGACCGGGTGATTCGCTGAATTTGATTGTCATGCCCGGGTGCTCAACGGGGCCCGGCACGTTGTGGTTCACTTCAACGACGTAGCCCCGGGACCGCAGCTGTGGATCGAGGTACAGATCCTCACCGGTGGCCGCCATGCCCGCAGCGATGCCGGCCCGCTGACACGTATACATAACCTGGTGCGCGGAACGGGTTCGCGTCCACGCCGAGATCTCCTCATCCAGGGCATCGTGGTTGGCCTGTCGATCCGCGAACGTTGCGAAACGAGGATCGTCGGCAAGCTCCGGCCGCCCAATCACTTCCGTCAGCGCGCGCCATGACACGTTGTCGTCGTCCGGGCAGGAGATGGCGCACCAGCGGTCGCCCCCGCCGCACTGGTAGACACCCTGCGGGGCGGCATTCGGATCGCGGTTGCCCCACGCCTCCGCCGACTCCGCGCCGAACTGTGTCTCAAGGAAGGCCATGCCGATCATGCTCGCGGTGGCCTGGAATTGCGGAATCTCGATGTATTGCCCCTGTCCGGTGCGGTCGCGGTAGTGAAGCGCAGCCATGATAGAGAGGGCCAGGTTGCCGGCGGTGATGAAGTCCGGGTAGGCATTCCTGCCGCGAGCGGGCCATTGCGCGTCCGGCTGCGCCCACAGGTATCCAAGCCCGGTGAATGAAGTGAGACACTGGCCGACAGCCGTAAAATTCCTCATCGGCCCCATAGCGCCGTAGCCGGGACAGCTGACCATGATCAGGCGCGGGTTGACCTCTTTCAGTACGTCATAGTTGATGTTGAATCGGTCTATAGCACCCGGCGCGTTGTTCTCCACGACAACGTCTGCCTCAGCCGCAAGCCGCCTGAACAGCTCCTGCCCATCCGGCGTATGCAGATCAATTGCGATGGATCTCTTATTACGATTGTTCTCGCCGTAGGCCGCGTTGGTGCTGCGCCATGCTGTCGGGTTGCCCTCACGATCGTGAACACGTCCGTCCGCGAACTTGGTGGATTCCACCTTTATCACGTCCGCGCCATAGTCGGCGATGAATCGCGTGCCGAAAGGCGCAGCCCATACACGCTCGAAAGCGAGAATCCGCACGCCGTCCAGCGGGAGGCCGGATCCACTTATGCCGTTTGAACCCCCAACGGGGACAGCCTGGCGCTCGACAGGCGCAGCGCCGAGAACCTCATTCTGGTGCTGTCCGAGCATGGGCGCAGGGCGACGAACGCTCAGTGGACTCGCGCCGAAGCGAGCCGTCCCGCCCGGAATCATGTACTTGCCCAGAACGGGATGCTCCATTGGCGAGAAGAATCCATAGACTTCCGCGTGCGGGTGCGCGGCGAAATCCGCCGGCGTGTTGGCGGGGGCGACGGTGACGTGCCTTTCCACGCCGCCGCTCAGGTACTCCTCAGCCGTCATCGTGCTGATGAATTCCCCGGCAATGGCCATAATCTCGTCTGCTTTGCCGTCCCGCCCGCTCAACTCACGCATTGCGGGGTCGAGCAGCATCGGGTGGTTGACCCAGTTGGCGAACTCAACCCATTGCCGCGGCGAGGTCAGCGCAAGCTGCACCCACACACCGTCGGACGCCTGGAAATACTGGGTTGGGCCGATTCCGCCCTTGCTGCCGCGTCGCGGCATGACCTCGCTCATCGCGGCATAGCGCATGAGGTTCATGGTCTTATGAGCATGAACCTCGGTCATGGAAACATCGAGATGCTGGCCGCGGCCCGTTGTACGCCGATGCCACAGGGCGATGAGCGTGCCGAATGCGGCATGGATGGAACTCAGCTGGAAACCCTGGTAGCGGGGCATGGTGACGGGAGGGCCCTCTGCTTCGCCCTCCGGGTAGACGGAACCGCCCAACGCGGTCACGGCAATATCCGCGCCCACAAAGTCGCGGTACGGACCCGTGCGCCCAAACGGCGTGATGGACGTGACGACGATGCCAGGATTGATAGCGGCGAGATCGTCGTAGCCGAGGCCACGCGCCTCCATCTCTCCGGGGTGGCCGGATTCGAGTACAACGTCCGCGTTCCTGACCAGTTCAAGTAAGCGAGCCTTATCCTTCTCCGAATCAAGATCAAGCGTTATGCCGCGCTTGTTGGTATTGAAGTGGACGAAGAAGAGGCTGTTGTCCGGACCCGCCTCGCCGTGCGCGAACGGGGCCATGCGGCGGGAGGGGCTGCCGGACGGCGGCTCGATGAGAGTGACATCCGCGCCGAGGTCGGCAAGAATCCGTCCACACGGCTGTCCTTGCGGTCCAGTGAGGTCAAGTACGGTCAGCCCGTGCAGCGCGCCCGTCCCTCCGGAGCCTGTCCCGTTTGTCATGACATCCTCATTTCGCGGACTAGGAGCAATCACGCTCAGAATAGGAGCGCCCGTGCGCAGCGTCAACGCAGACGCCCCAACGAGACCTAGAACGGTCGTTTGTGCTTCCCCCTAAACTGGAAGTATGGAACAGCTAAAGGGTCTCCTCCGCTCAGCAGCCATCACGTCGGTGGCAAGCGTTAGCACCGCCATCGTCGCCGTTACCCTTTTAGACTGAAGTATGTTTCGAACCCCTGGACGATTCTGGCCGGCCCTGGCAGCCACCCTAATCGGCACGGCTGCGTTCTTCACCCTCGCCGCCTGCAATATCGGCGGTGTTGAACAGGAAACCATACAGGTCACCTACGAGGCGGAACCTGTCGTTGAGACGCGGAACCCGACCGCCACCCCTGAATCGTCCGCTGAAACGTCGCCATCCCAATCTGCGGCATCAACACCCTCTACGGGGCAGCCGGCCGTAACACCAACCACTATCGAGCGTGATCTGGACGTGGTGACGGTTCTCGCCAAGGACGCCATCCCTGCGATCCGCGCGCCGGAGTTCGTGGACGCCGCCGGAGCCGAGGCCTGGATGAACGTGGATGAGCCGATCATCGGCGTGGAGCTCGACGGCGACGCCCGCGCATACCCCGTCGCCATGCTCAGCCGCCACGAGATCGTGAATGACACCGTGGGAGGAGCGCCGATTGCGGTGACGTGGTGACCGCTCTGCTATACGGCCATCGTGTATGGCCGAGAGGTGGAGGGGGAGCTGCTGACGTTTGGGGTCTCGGGCAAGCTAATCCTCAACAACCTGGTGATGTTCGATGACCAGACAGACTCGGAATGGAGCCAGGCGTACGGCACGGCGATCTCCGGCCCGCTTGAGGGGGCAGAACTGGAGCTTGTGGCATCACGGCTGATGTCATGGGAGGCCTGGAAAGCGCTGTACCCCGAGACGCAGGTGCTGGACAAGCGCGGTCGCTTTCAGCGAGACACCTACGACTCGTATTACACGGACCCGTCTGCCGGGATCCTGGGCCGAAACGTCCGCGACCTCAGGCTTGAAATCAAAGAACTCGTATTGGGTGTAGAGATCGGCACAGCCAAGCGCGCCTACGCCTACGATGACCTTGCCGAGACACCCATCGCGAACGATATCCTCGGCGGACTGGAAATCGTCGTCATCCATGAACCGGAAGCAGGATTTGCGGCGGCGTGGAGCCGACTGCTGGACGATGAGGCCTACGAAATTGCTCAGGGGCCTTTCGGCATGAATGCGCCGGAGGTCCTGACCTTTGAGCAGGCGAACGAGGCGCAGATCGGCGACGCCCCAACTGTTTCCGGCCCGGTGATGCGAGACCGTGAGACGGGTTCCATCTGGAGCGCCAGCACGGGTGAGGCAATTTCCGGCCCGCTGGAGGGCGCAAGCCTCATCCAGATCCCCACAACGCCCTCATTCTGGTTCGCCTGGGTAGACCTCTTCCCGGACACCACCGTCTGGGGACAGTAGCACGCTTCGCCCAGCCACCCTTGTTACAATAGCCGCGTCGGTTTGGGGGATTAGACAGCAAACGACGGGGAGGACTGGGACATGACCGCCACACAAGTACAAGAGAAGCACGTCACGGTGAACGGCGTACGTCTACGCTATTTCGACTACGGCAATGAGGGCGCGATGCCGATGGTGTGCCTGCACGGCCACACGGGGCAGGCCCATATATGGGACGAGTTTGCGGAGGCCATGGCCCCCAATTTCCACGTCGTCACCATCGATCAGCGCGGCCACGGCGAGAGCGAGCACGCCTCAACCGGCTACATGCGCGATCGATTCGTCGAGGACCTTGATGAGTTGGTCGTCGCGCTGGGGTTCGACCGATTTGTGCTCGTCGGGCTCTCCATGGGCGGCTGGCACTCGCTGCTCTACACCGGCGAAAAGCACCCTGAGAAAGTGGAGCGTATCATCATTGTGGACATCGGCCCGGAATCCAGTGAGCGCGCGCAGCAGGAATGGGGCAACCGCCCTCCAACGCCAATGTCCTTCGCAAGCGTCGATGAGGCATTCGCCTTGGCGCGTGACGGCAACCCGTGGGCGTCCGATGCGCGACTCCGTAAGGATACTGAGGAGAAGCTGAAGCAGACGGCTGACGGCACATGGACGTGGAGAGCGGACGCCGCTCTGTTCAACGTCCCGCTCGCAGACGGCACGGATGAGACGCTGATCAACCGCTACTGGAAGGCGCTTGAGACCATCGAGCAGCCGATCCTTGAAGTGCGCGGGCTGGAAAGCCCCCTGCTGGACGACAAGCTCAAGGACAAGATGATCGCGACGGCAAAGAACCTGTCATGGGTGGACATCCCGGACGCCGGCCACGTCGTTACCGTAGACAAGCCACAAGAGTTCATCGCCGCCACCAGAGAGTTCCTGGGCGTTTAGGGGCTCCGACTTACTCGAGCGAGCACAAAGAGAACGGCCGCCAACCATGATGAACATGGGGACCCCGGGAAATCCTGAGGGCGTGGCGCACTGGTCCAACAAGTCAATGTACGCCACCAAGCTCGAGGGCTACCGTAGGAAGCAACTCGGCTTCTGGCTCTTCTACAACGATTGTTGCGGCCAGTGCGAGGGTGGAGGCTTTGTCGAGAACATCTTGGCCGAGGTGACTGCAGTAAGACTTGAGGCAGACTACGGTCCATATCGCCCGGATATCCTCTTAGAGCGAGGGAACAAGCCACCAATCTGGATTGAATTTACCGACACGAGCCGCCCATCGGCAGCGAAGCTGGAATATTGCGAACGCAGCGGCATTGACGTGTTTGAGTTAGATGGAAGCAAACGTCCAATTGAAAGCAATGTCCTGAAAGCACACATCTCGACTCGCAACTGCCGCAAGTTAGACAGGCAAGGCCTTGAAACCTTGTGGAATCACATAGCGCGCTTAGACGATCCTGTGGTAGGGATTCGGGAAGACTTTCGCAGTCCAGAAAGAAAACAGCAAGAGTTTGAGGCACGGTGGAAAGAGATTAATGATCTCGAGGACTCTGTCTCCAACCGCAGTATCGTTTGCGCACGGTGTTTTGCACCTTTCGTGAGCGACGACAGTGGCTTTGCGGTCAATCACATCCTGACCCATAGACCAGATGGGAATTGTGGCAAAGTTCCGTTCTGTGACAAATGTGGCTTTGCCATTAGGGGTGGTTGGCATGGCACATTCCCAGAGGATGCAGATTTGTGGGGTTTGAAAGAGGGTTGCTCAGCTTGTGAGCCCCTGATTGCGGAAGAAGCGAAGTTATGGGATAGCATCCCGGTGCCAAGATCAGTGGTGATGCCAGCGCCCTATGGTTCGAGGCTTGTAAACGAGCCACAGCGGAGGGTGCAACAGTACATCGTTGGCAACCGATCCGTTAGTCGGGCTGAACTTCAAGCCGTGCTATTGATGTTTCAATACGTCCTGGTAAACGTATCATCAGACACAGCCGCTACGAGAATTATGTTGCAGCAGATCAGCCTGATCAACAAATCCATTCTCTTCGCTAACGGCATAACGGATTGGGATTGGCTTAAGGGCATCGGTGACGGCTATGTGCCCGAGATCGAGGCTCCCGACGATCATACGGGAGATAGGATGTTCAATCCAAAGCTGTTCTGGCCCGAGTTTCCGCCTTCGTGCCCTCTGGCAATTGTTTGAGCTCTAGCGAACAGGTTGTGAACTACCCGCCCGTCACCGCGTCCAGGATTCCGCGCCATGCGCTGGTGGGGAGACTGCCGTCGCGATAGCCCTTCTTGAACGTGATGACTCCGTTGCCGTCAATCACCACGGCAGAGGCGTGTTGGTTAATGCCGTATGTTCTCGTCACGTCGGTATCGAAAACCGCCATATCCCATTTATACCCCTGCTGTTCAGCATACCGGCGGATAGAGCCCTCGTCGTCAATTGGGCTCGCAGCGATGCCGAGAACGGTAACACGATCCGAGTAATCCCCGTACAAACTCTTCAAGGCCTGCAAATCAGACCGACATATCGGTCAAGTGCTTGAGAAGAAATACAGCACAACGGGTTGGCTGGCCTGCTTGAAGTCGGTCAATGATTGTGTGACCCCATCGATGGTCGTCACCTCAAAGTCCGGCGCTGACTGCCCAATTCGGTTGCCCGTTGGCGGCGCGGGAGGCTCCGGCGTGTTTGTGGGCGGCACCGGTGTATCGGTGGGCGGCACCGGCGTGTCGGTAGGCGAGGCTTCAGTCTCTGTTGGGGAGGTAGGTTCTTCCGTCGGTGGCGGACCCTCGCTCTCCGGCGTTGTGCCGCTTCTCACCACGGGAGGAGTCGGCTCCACAGTTCCGGGAAGCAGGGCGGGAGGTGTGACACCGGCCTCCGCCGCAAGTGTTCCTTCAACCGTGGTGTCACTCTCTCGCGACGCCGACTCATCCGGCGTCGCGAGACTGATCGAGCCTTCAGACGTGTCGTCGGAACCGGATGTGGACGTGGACTCGGTGGCGGGCTGCGTTGGCAGAGGCGGCTCCTCAGGTTCCCCCACATCGGCCTCCGTGCATCCCGCAACGACGCTGACCATGCCGATAGCAACAGCGACCGCTATGACAATCCCTTGAAGGAACCTGGGGAGCAGTAAGAATCGCAGCATCGTATTGACCGCCGCCAACGCTACGCCGTCACCGCGTCCAGCGCCTCGCGCCAGTTACCCTCGCCCATGGTGCGAGAGAGCTGGCGCAGCGTGATGACGCCATCACCATCAATGAACACCTTCGACGGCTGGCTCCTGATGCCAAACGTGGACATCACATCGCCGTGATGGACTGCCATCTCCCACGGGTATCCCTGCCGTTCCGCGTACGAGATGATCGTCTCTTCGCTCTCCGACGGATCGACATCGACGGCGATGAAAGCAACCTCATCCTGGTAGTCAGGGTAAACATTCTTGGCGGTCTGCAACTCAGACCGGCAGGACGGTCACCAGCTTGCGAAGAAATAGACGACGACAGGCTGATTGGCCTGTTTGAAATCGGTCAGGGAGCGAGTGACTCCGTCTGTGGTGGTGACGGAGAAGTCCGGCGCGAGATTGCCGACACGGTTGCCGATCTCCGGCGCGGCGTCAGCAGATGAATCAGCAGTGGGCGAGTCCGCAGGCGCGTCATCCGCCGCTTCTGTGCCGCACGCGACGGCCAGCATCATCACCGCCGCCACCAATAGCGCGCCGAGCATGGCGCCGGGCCACGTCTGCAATCGTATGCTCACAGGTCCGCCTCCTCCATGTTCATGGTGCTAAGTCGAACGCGCCCCAACCACCGCCGCCGGGCGTCTCAATGGTAAGCCTGTCACCGCGGGCAACGTCAATGGTGACGGTCGCAGGCAACTCCTCAACTTGGTCACTTTCTATTCTACGCAGCATATTGCGGCCGGGCGTCCCGTCGTGTCCTCCCGCAAGGCCCCACGCCCCGCGTGAGCGCCGCTCCGTTAGCAGCGAGACCGTCGCATCACCCAGGAATTCCACAGTGCGGACAAGACCGTCCCCGCCGCGGAATCGTCCCTCGCCCCCGGAGCCGCGCCGCACGCCATACTCCAGCACACGGAACGGATACTGGTATTCCAGCGCCTCGATGGGCGTGTTGAGCGTATTGGTCATATGGCTGTGGATGGCGGATTCGCCCGACCCGTCCGGACTCGCGCCTACTCCGCCCGCAAGCGTCTCATAGTACGCGAAAGGCTGATCTGTACGTGGGTCAGTGCCGCCAATAGTCACGTTGTTCATCGTTCCCTGGCTGGCCGCAGGAATTTTTTCGGGCAGCACGTCTGCCAGCGCCCCAAATACAGCATCGACTATCCGTTGCGATGTCTCCACATTCCCGGCAGCGACGGCGCGAGGGGGACGCGGATTGACCAGCGATCCTTCCGGTGTAATCACTTTTACAGACGCGAATGAGCCGTGATTGGCCGGAGCCCGCGGCCCCGCCAGGCAACGCACGCAGTACTGAACTGCTGAAACGGTGACGGCCCGCACGGCGTTGATATTGCTGAGCGGCTGTTCCGCTGACGTGCCCGTGAAGTCCACAATGAGCGACCCGTCGCCGTCGCTCGTAAGGGTCACTGAAATACGAGGCCGCTCCGCGCCGGGCACCGGCGGCTCCATATCGTCCTCAAACGTGTACCGCCCTGCCGGAATGTCCCGTAGAGCAGCCCGCACAAGGCGTTCCGCGTAGTCGATGAGCGCCTCGGCGTGCTCCGTCACCGTCCCCCAGCCATACCGCTCGATGAGTGCCTCGTAACGTCCCTCCCCGATGCGATTGGCAGCAATCTGTGCGGCCAGGTCGCCGCGCCGCTCGTCCGGCGTGCGGACGTTCCGCATGAATAGCTCGACCGCTTCCTCATTGAGCGCTCCCGCCTTCGCAAGCCTGATTGGCGGGACGATGAACCCCTCCTGGTAAATCGACGTTGAGGCAGGCATTGAACCGGGGGCCATGCCACCCACGTCCGCGTGATGGGCACGCGTCGCCACAAACCCCGCGAGTTTCCCGGTGTCGCCGTCCGCGACGCCATCAGGAATGAATACCGGCGAGATCAGCGTCAGATCAGGCAGATGCGTTCCGCCGAGATACGGGTCGTTGAGAGCGATGAGGTCGCCGGGCGCGAACGTATCGAACCGCTCGATTGCGGCCTGCACTGAGGCAGGCATCGCGCCGAGATGAACAGGAATATGCTCCGCCTGCGCCAATATGCGGCCGTCCCCGTCAAAGACGGCGCAAGAGAAATCACGCCGCTCCTTGATATTCGGCGACCACGCGGTCCGCCCCAACACCGCGCCCATCTCCTCAGCGATGGCCGCGAAGAGACGTCGAAAGACCTCAAGCGAGATAGCGTCAACGCTCATGCGGACGCCCTTTCGAGGATCAGATTCAGGTGCTCATCCACGCGGCCAACCCACCCCGGCGGCACGTAAGTGGTGCAATCCGTTTGCGTGAGCACGGCAGGGCCCGCAATCAGATTGCCGACGAGCAGCGCATCGCGGTCATAGAGCGGGCAGGCGATCTCACCGGCGTCAGTCATGAGCATAGTCTCGCCTAGCAGCGCGTGGCTCGCGTCGGGCCCGCCATCCGCATCCGCGACTTCAATCTCAGGGCCACGCGTCGGTATCGCTGCCAGGAGACGCAGCGTAACAACCTCCGTCGGCCAGTCGGGATGGCTGTGGTCGAAGCGGCGCAGGTGGGCAGCGTGAAAACGCTCCTCCAAAGAATGGCCGTCCCGTGGATCCAATGGAATGGACAGTTCATATCCCTGCCCCTGATAGCGGATGTCTGCCGAAGCTGAAAATGTTGCTTGGTCGGCAGAGAGGCCAACCGCTTCAAGGTCTCCCCGCGCGTCTTGCTCAATGTCACCCAGCAACCGCGCAATCTCCTCCTCAGACGTGTCTGACAGATCACGCATGGCTGTCCTCGAATAATCACGCGTGACGTCTACGCTCAGCATCCCCCACGCCGACAGCGCCCCGGGCATTCGCGGAATAAGCACGCTGTCGATGCCGAGCCCGACTGCAAGCTCACAGGCATGCAGCGGCCCCGCCCCGCCGAACGCCACCAGCGTGAAATCTCGCGGGTCATGACCCCGCTCCAATGAAACGACGCGCAGCGCCTGTTCCATGTTGGCATTGGCAATTTGCACGACGCCTGTGGCGGCCTGTTGTGGGGTGATGCCTAACTCCTGAGCCACGCCCGTCAACGCCGCCAGCGCCGCGTTGCCGTCCAGCGCCATCCTTCCCGCAAGCGGTCTATCCGCCGGCAGCCGACCCAACACGATATTGGCATCCGTCACGGTCGGCCCGCCACCGCGACCGTACGCCGCCGGCCCAGGGTCCGCGCCCGCCGACTCCGGCCCTACGGTCAAAGCACCGCCCGCGTCCACACTTGCGAGAGACCCGCCGCCTGCTCCGACCGTGTGAATGTCGACAATCGGAACCCGCAGTGGATACCCGCCGATGCTGCCCTCAGACGTGCGCTGCACCTCGCCGTTGCACAGCGACACATCCGTTGATGTGCCGCCCATGTCCAGCGTGATGATGCGGTCGAATCCGGCCGCGCGTGCCACCTCGAACGCTCCGACAACACCCCCCGCCGGCCCGCTCAGGAGCGTCTCTACCGGGAAACTGCTTGCCTGTCCGATGGTCATACTACCGCCATTGGACGACATGATTCGGACTGTCGATTCAACCGTCTCGTCGATTCGGGACAGATAGGACTGCATGACGGGCGCGACATAGGCATTCAGCACGGTTGTTGACGTTCGCTCGAACTCGCGGAATTCCGGCACCACCTCACTTGAAAGGGAGATGGGAAAGTTGGGGGGCAGGCGGAGTCTCAGCGCCTCTTTAACAGCCTGTTCATGCTCCGGGCGAAGGAAGGAAAACAGGAGCGCAACTGCCACCGTTTCGGCTCCTGACGCGGCAACTAGCTCAGCAAGCCCTCCAAGCTCAGCCTCGCTCGGCGCCTTGAGGATCTCCCCTTCCGCGGTAACGCGTTCATCGATCTCAAAACGCAGCTCTCGGGAAACGAGGGGCACTGGACGAGTGACGCGTAGGCTGTAGAGATCGTTGCGAGCCTGCCGACCAATCTCGATAACGTCCGCCATGCCGCGGGTTGTGATGACAGCCGTACCTGCGCCGCGTCGCTCTAGCACCGCGTTCGTGCCAACGGTGCTGCCATGAACGACCTCGTCGCCACGGTCGCCGATTCCGCCAATCTCCTCAACACCGGCAAGAAATGATTGGGCAGGGTCTGCGGGAGTGGACGGGATCTTGATCAGCCGGATCGAGCCGTCATCATCAACGCGGATGACATCCGTAAACGTCCCACCGGTGTCGATCCCAATCATGGGACGGTTCTCCGGTTAGTTGGACGGCGGCGGCCCGCCCAGGTGCAGTGGGTCCGGGTCGTTGTGCCATTCATCCTGACCGGCCTCGACGAGGAGCGGCGCCTCCTGCGCCACGTTCCCGTCAACCACCGCTTGCACCAGGAACAGACCGTCATTCTCAGCCTGGATGCCGATGCTCATGAAGAACTGGTGGCCCTGGACCGGCAGGAGATTCGCCGTGATTGGCTCACTTCGCACAATCTCCATCCCATTGGGGTCCAGCACGCGCAGGATAAGCTGATGCGAACCCTCGCCATGCAAACGGCAGTAGATGGAAAACTGGAACGCCATGGGAAACTGCTGCGCGCCGACCGTGTCAAAGATACCGATGACGTGCGCCCGCCCACGCTCATCTCGGAAAGAGTCTTGCCCCAACAACAGGGCTGTGACGCGAACGCCGGTGGAATCGGTCATCAGCTGGGAGAATCACACAGGGCGTTCATGCCCCGCGCCTGCCCGGGCACCACGCGTTGTGTTCGGCCATCACGTCGTCCCAACTCTCAAAACCCACGTGCAGCTGCAGCAGATGACCGCATTTCTCGCAGTCCTTATGCTCGAACGTCTCGAACGGGTCAACATCAGCGCCCATCATCGCCTGCGAGGCCAACTCCACCAGCGACGACAGCCGCTCAACAGTCAGTTCGACCATTCCCTGGAACGTGTCGGGCGGTTTCTGTGCCTGGATCGTATCCAGTGAGAACCGGGCGGACAGCACCAGGTGGTCATGCCCGAGGCGGGGCAGCACGTTTCCTTCGATTGACACGCCCTGCGCCGCCCGCGCCTCAATCGGAGATTCAATCTCCAGTTCTCGTGTGACGGTGTTCATCAGGGTGATATATAGGGCGGTACGGAGGCCCGCTCCATCCAGCCCCTCCGGCAGCGCGGATGCCACGCCTTCTCCGGACAGCGGAGCATCACCGTTGCTGATGGCCGTGTACACCGCATCGCCCAGCGCCAACAGCGCCGCCTGATCCATCGATTCGATTGCCGCAACCAGCCGCATGTCATCGTCGGTCATTTCGGCGAGTTCACCCAGGAACTGTTGAAAGTAGCGGCGCGCGGCAGGCGTCGGCCCTAACAGTGCCGAACGGGACGATGACGTCATCCACTGAACTCCATAGGCAAAGTGTTTTGGGGTCGGATTGAACGCTTGTAGTGTAGCACTCCAGATAGGAACGGCTTAGTTCACGGGGCGCGGCGAGTTCAGTCGACCCGGTCCTGTCTCCGGCAGCAAAATTCCCGCGATGAACAGCGTGAACGACGTTACTGCGATAACAGCAATGCCAATCACGAAGCTCCCCGTCTCATCAATGATGAAACCGGCAATGATGGGCGCAATGAAGCTTGAGGCATTGCCCGCCGTCAGGATGGCCGCCCAGATTGCCCCTGCCTTCTCAGGCGATGACCCCGGCAGTTCTATTGGGATTGTGAATAGCGATGGCTCATATAACCAGTGCAGGAAGCCGGTCACGATTACCGCGGTGAACATTAATATCCCCACCGGGGCATAGATGGTCGTCATTCCCGCCGCGCCAACAATCAGCCCGGACCAGATGATAACGGGACGCCTGCGCCCAATGAACGTCGCAATAGCTCCTCCGATAACGTTCGCCGGCGCGCCCGCCAATGAGAAGATACCCGCCATAAGCCCCGCCATGGCGAGGCTCAGTCCGCGCTCCTCCTCGAAGAAGGTGGGCAGCCAGGTATTTAGCGTGATGAACTGCGCCCACGGCCCAACGACGGCAAAAGACATTAACCACGTTTCTCGCCGCCGGAAAACGCTCAGGATAGCGCCAATCTTCACCGGCTCGGGCGGCACGCCACCCAACGGCTCTCGTTCACGCCAAAGAACCACGAACAAGATTGCAGTGGCCGCTGCGATGAATCCCTCTATGGCAATGGCCCACTCCCAAGTGATCCAGCCTGCCAACACCGGACCAACGTACTGCGCCACCGCGAGACCCACGGTTATAGAGGCGAGAGCGACGGCGTTCGCAATAGGAACTTCCCGGGGCGGCGCCCATCGCATAAGGATCGAGGCCGTTAAGGGTGTGATGGCGGCGGCTCCGATTCCCTGCATCGAACGCAGGGCGATAAACCACCAGAATCCCGACAGAAACGGCGTGAGCGCCGTGATTCCCAGTAGCGCCCAGCCGATGCCGTACACTGCGCGAATGTTCCATCGTGCAAGAAGGATTGCGGCTGGGATGGTCCCGGCTGTGAACACGAGCGTTATGCTCGTGACAACAAAGCCGCCTTGAGACTTGCTAAGGTCCCAGGACTCCGTGATGAGCGGGAGAACGGACGCCGGGGCAAGAAACGCGATCCCCAGCATGAGGTGCATGAGGACAACGAGCCCATAGATGACGAATCGATATGGAGATGCCTCGCGTTCGGCAATACCGGGGGTGTAGGTTTCAACCATTAGTGCAACTATAGCGTGTAGGCTCGACGCGCGGACTCGCACAGGTAGGCGCGGGGATAGGGACTGACATGCGGACAAACTCCTGGATATTCGCCACTATCGTCATATTTGCCCTGTTCATCGTCTTCCTCACCGGCAACCTGTACATCGTGCTCCTCATCGGGCTGCCGATTCTCTTCGTCGTCGGGCTCATCTTTCTTGTTCGAAAGACACGGCCGGAGCCTCCACCCGTGCCGCTGCCCGCCGGACCGCTCCTTGAGCCCGCCCAGCTTGAGGGGCGCATCGACCGCATGGCCGTTGAGGACGTGGAAATCGAGGGTGCGACGTCCGGACTCTTTTCGGCAGGACCCAAATACAACTCAATACTCGTCATCATCATCAGCGGCATCCAGTACCGACTGGATCCTGCTCCGCTTCGTCGCGGCGGCTATGACTGGATGAAGGAGGGCCTATGGGTCAAAGCGACCTTTGATCGCCAATCCCACGTCATCCACGAAATCGAACAGGCCTCAGGGCCACAAGGATACGGCGGGCGCTGAGCACCTACCGAATGAGCCGCGCCTTCATTCGTGCAACGGCAAGGTAGTAGAACGCCGCGCCCAGAACAACGAGATAGAGAAGCCCCCAAACGGTCGTCATTGAAAGGCTGCCGGCAACCAGTTCACGAATAACGGCGACGTATGGTGTAAGTGGGATGATCCATGCCAGTTCCCGCACAACGTCCGGATACCGCTCCAGCGGGAAGAACACGCCCCCGAAGAAATACATCGGCATTACACCAAGCGTGATCGCATAGTTGAACGTCCAGAATGACGGCGCGTGCGCGGTGACCAGAAGCGCCATCGATGAGAACAGGATGCCTCCAAGGAATGCGAGCGGCGGAATGAGGATGGCCAACGGTGAATCGACGAATCCCATCACCGTCAACACAAACAGGATCACGGTCGCGCTGAATACCGACCGTGTTGCGCCCCATAAGACCTCGCCGGTAATGACGTCCTCAATGGACAACGGCGTGGCAATCATGGCCTCGTATAAACCTCGTATGGCCATGCGGGTATAGGAACCGTACGTGCATTCAAAGAACGCCGCGAAGAGTGAATATCCGCCGACGATGCCCGGCCCGATGAACTGCACATAGCTCTCATCGCCGCTCAACGAAACGTACGCGCCCAAGCCAATCCCCATTGCGCCCAGCACGACCAGCGGCTCCACGAACAGCGGCCCCACCTCCGCCATCGCGAATTTCTTGAAAACAGTCCAGTTCCGCCGCCACACGCGGAAGCCGAACGGTACACGTTCAGGCGTCAATAGCATGATTATTCTTCCAAGCCGCGACCTGTGAGGCGCAGGAAAACGTCTTCAAGGTTGGCTGGACGGGAATAGATCTGAGCGCCCTGCACGTTGGATTCAGTAACATCAGTGCCGTTGAGACCGAACGCGTGCACCGTGTCCGGCGTCTGCTCAATCTCCGCGCCGGCATCACGGAGATGCTCGGCGATGCGATCAAGCGCGGCGACGTCCAATGAGTGCGCCTCAATGACCGTCTCGCCCGCAATGCGCCGGATGAGCTCCAATGGCGTTCCCTCCGCCAGGATTCGTCCCTCGTGCATCACAATGAGCCGATCGCAGAGCGTTGCCGCCTCGTCCATGTAGTGGGTCGTTAGCAGCATCGTCACGCCCTGGTCCTTGAGGCGGCGCAGCGTGCGCCACACAAGGTGCCGCGCCTGTGGGTCCAGACCCGTGGTCGGCTCATCCAAAACGATGATGGACGGCTCATTGATGAGCCCTCGGGCGATGAGCAGCCGACGCTTCATACCGCCGGAGAGTTCATCAACCTTTGAGCTTGCACGGTCCGCAAGTTGAAAGAGTTCCAGCGCGCTCCTCGCGCGCGTATTGGCCTCCGCTCTACCGATGCCAAAGTAACCCGCGTAGAGCCGCAGGTTGTCGATAACTGAGATCTCATCGTCCAGATTGTCGCCCTGCGGCACGACGCCAATGATGGATTTGACTGCCCGCGCCTGCGTTTGCACAGGCATGCCATTTACCAGGAGGCTACCGGATGTAACAGGCGAGGCGCAGGTAATCATGCGCATGGTGCTCGTCTTGCCCGCGCCATTCGGGCCAAGAAAGCCAAAGCACTCGCCGGACCGCACCTCGAAGTCGATGCCGCGCACAGCGACGAGTTCGCCGAATTCCTTGATGAGATTCTGCGCTACGACGGGTTTAGCGTTCGTCGCTCCCGCGCCGTCTTGCTCCACCGCCACTTGAGATGTGATTCCAACCTGAGCCATACCGCCTCAAGCGTAGCACGGCGGCTAAGGGGTTTCGTTTTCGTCGTCGCCGGCTGTAACGGCAGCGCTTGTATATCTCGAATCTCGCGGCTCGGCTTCAATCTGCGGCGGCCCCGCAAAAACCTCGGGGTCCTGCCCGCGCAGCTGGGCAAATCTCTGTGCCTGCGGGATGACACGGGTATCGAACGATCCGACTGAAGCATTGAATGAGTCGACGGCCTGCCTGAGCTGATTCCCTGTCCGTGAATAGTGATTCATGAATGTGAGCAGGCGTCCGTGCATTTCCTCTCCAGCCTTGCGTATCTCCTCCGCGTTCTGCTCCAGGCTGTGCCGCTCCCAGCCGTTGGCGACAGCCCACAGGAGGGAGATAAGCGTGCTTGGCGTCGCGATGGCAATTCGCCTGCTCATGGCGTATTCGATCAGGTCGTTCCGGGCGCGAAGCGCCTCAGCGAGAAACTGGTCTCCGGGCACAAACATCACGACAAAGTCGAGGGACCCGGCGACCTGCTTGCCGTAGTCCTTTCTTGCCAGGTCATCCACCTTGGAACGGAGAGCACCGGCATGACGCACCAATGCCTCTTCGGCCTCATCGTCGGTCTCAGCCTCTTGCGCCTCAAGATATGCTGCCGCGCTTGCCTTTGAGTCGATAACGATTGCCCGATTCTCGGGTAGACGCACAGTGACATCCGGTCGCCCGCTGCCGTCGTCCACGGTCGTCTGCTCAGAGAAATCGCAATAGTCGACCATGTTGGCCAGCTCGATGATGCGCCTCAACTGGATCTCTCCCCACGCGCCCACTTGCCGATTGTCGCTCAGTGCGTCTCTCAAGCCCCGGGTTGCCTCAGCAATGGAGATATTCTGCCGCATTAGCGACTCAATATTCGGGTTGAGTTTCTCGTAGTTCTCCCGCAGCGGCTTCACCAACTCTTCGAAAGACTTTCGACTCTGGCTGAAGCTGTTGGTGGCTGAGACGAGGAACTGCTCCATGCTCTGTTTCATCACCGGAGCCGCAGCAGCTTGAAATGCCGTGCCCATGCGTTGTTCGGTCGCCTGCATCAACTGTTCCGCGTCTACCGCACGGGTGAGTTGCCCTTTCAGTTCAGCATTCTTCTGCCGCCACCTGAATTCCTGGACCATCCACGCCGCCAAACCCACAACAATTGCCCCCGCTACCAGACCGATGACGGTTTCCAAGTTGAGGTCCTTTCTGTTTCGGATGGCCGGTTCCTGTGTCAACAGGCGTGTGTCACATGAAGCCTAGCACGCACGTTCGCGCGCGGCTAGTCACGAGAACCTACTTTGGGCAATCGGGTAAGAACCGGACTCTAGCCGTCCGGCCTGAACAACAGGGCTGGGAGCAGGAAAGAAGCGTCGCGCCTAGCCGAGGTCGTCCGCTGACGCGCCGTTCGACCGTCCCAGCTCGCCGCGATCATGCGCGCGCACCAGGGCATCGAACGCCGGTGGTTCGGCCTCATCGTCGGAGATATCTCGCGCAGGCGGGCCGCCGAGACCGCTGTCCACCAGGTCATGGTTGTTGCGAACATAGCCCCGGAAATCGGATGCGCCTGACGGCGGGAATGATGGCCGCCCCTCTTGCGACGGATGCTGATAGACCTCGCCGATGATTGCCTGAACACCCTGCGCAGGATGATCCCGCAAGAACGCAGCCTCATAGCGATTGCCGGCATCCATGAGCGAAAAGATCCGCTGGGCAAGACGAGGATGAACGCGACCGACAGGCTCCCCGCGGCTTGAATGCACCAACAACCTGTTGTCCTCCCGACTGAGCGTCAGGGCCTCGCCGCTGCTCAAGTGCCCCACTGCCGTGCGGTCCGTTGCATCAATCAGTGTCGCGATCGTGCTCTTGCCCGTCTCACTCATCAGCAGGTGCGCTGAAAAGACGTTCCGATTCGGCGCATTGGATTTCGCCGCGCCTCCGGCCACGTACTCGGTCACCGCCTCGCCCACCTTCCCCTGACCGGCAGGAGCGGGCGCAGAAGTGGTGGTCTCAGCCGTTGCCTCCGCGCGTTCCAGTCGATCCCTGTTGCGACGGGCGATTGTGTTTGACGAATCAAGTTTGAGCGCGCCGTCCACGGCGTCTCGCGCCTCCGCAAGGTCACCGAGTTCAAGAAGCGCCTTCGTCAGTCGGTTCAGCGCCTCGATATTGTTGGGCGCGATCTGCAGGACAGCCCTGTTGGCTACAACGGCCTTCCCCCAGTCCTGGGCCAACGCCGCCGCAATGGCTGCGTCAGTCTGGGCCTTTACTTCATGGGCTTGGGCGCGTTCATCGATTTGTGTGGTCGCCATGGTGGATGTCCTGCCTTCCCGGGTACGGCTGTCCCTTCTCGATGCGCAACTCAGCGCGGGGACAAGACGCACAACGGACAACAGGCAGGCCTGGCGGCTTGAGAGGTGTTCCACACCTGCCCTCCGCACGTTGAAGCACGAACCGGCCGTCATTGAACGACCAACCCGGATGCTCAGCGTGATGAGCCGCCGTCTGCTGCAGTTCGTCCCTGCCGCCTCCCCGCGCTATTGGACGGCATTTTTCGAACTCAGTCCAAAACTATTGTCTACTAACTGTCAAGCAAACGGGGAGAACCGGTCTCATTTCCTTCGCCCCAGCATCGCAATATGCTTGGGCATTCCACGCAGCCGAATCTTGACGATTTCCGCCAGCGTCTGCGGGCCGTGGTGGAGGCGCACAGTACTCATCTCGCCGTATCTCCATGTGACCGGCAGCTCCGCCACCCGCATCCCCCACCTCCGCGCCAGGTACAGGATCTCCGCATCGAACGCGAAGCCGTCCACCCGTTGCCCATCGAATAGCAGTTCCGCCGCTTCTGCTCGGAACGCCTTGAACCCGCACTGCGTGTCCGACACCGATAGGCCGAGAATGAGTCGTGTCGCCCGGCCAACGATTCGCCCACCGATGCGGCGCGAAAGCGGCTCCCCGCTCCGTTCGGCTCCCTCCATGGATCGCGACCCAATCACCACGTCGGCATTCTGCGTCGCCTCCACAAATGGGGCGATCAACTGCACCGGCACGGCCAGGTCAACATCCATGAACAGACGCACCGCGCCCGTCGCCTCCAGCATCCCCTGCTTGACGGCATGACCCTTGCCCCGATGCGGCAATGCAAGAAGGCGCACGCGGGGGGATTTCTCCGCGAATTCCCGCGCGATGGACTCCGTGTCATCCGTGCTCCCGTCACTCGCGATGATCAACTCCGCGTCGGGATAATGGGCGTCAAGATAGGCCGTCACCTCGTCGAGGGCGTCGGGCAGCCGCGCCTCCTCGTTGTAGGCGGGGATGATGACGGACAGCGAGGGCGCGGCCGCTTCAGTCACGGGACGCCTCGCATCACCCTAGACCGGGATGTCGTCCGGGGTTTCGAGGCTGAACGCCCGGTGCAGGGCGCGGACGGCGTCCTCCACGTGGTCTTGGTGAACGACGCAGGTCAGGCTGATCTCCGCCGTCGTGATCATCTCAATATTGACGTTGGCGTCGCGCAGAGCGCGGAACATCGCGCCCGCGTAGCCGGGAGAGTTCGTCAGGCCCGCGCCAACGATGCTGACCTTGGCAAGATGGTCGTCCGCAGTCACGTCCGCCGCCCCAAGCTCGGCCTGTATGGCGCGGGTCCGTTCAATGGTCTCCTCCAGGTCGCCCCGCGTCACGGTGAATGAGAGGTCGCTCAGGCCATGCTGACCGGCATTCTGCACGATGATATCGACGCTGATTCCGGCGTCGGCAAGCGGGGAGAAGACCTGCGCGGCGATGCCGGGGCGGTCCGGCACGCCCAGCAGCGTGACGCGCGCGATGCCGGCGTCATGCGCGATGCCGCGTACCTTGTTCCGATTCTCCATGAGTTCTCCTCCGTGTATGCGGGTGCCGCCGGAATCATCGAGCAGGCTTGAGGCGACAAGGATGGGCACGTCGTAGACCCAGCCAAGCTCGACGGCGCGATTGTGCATAACGCGCGCGCCTTCACTCGCCATTTCCAGCATCTCATCGTAGTTGATGTCGATCAGGCGGCGGGCATCCGGGACGATCCGGGGATCCGCCGTGTAGATGCCGTCCACGTCCGTATAGATCTCGCACACAGGCGCGCGGAGTTCGGCAGCCAGGGCAACGGCCGTCGTGTCCGATCCGCCCCGCCCCAATGTCGTAACCTCAAAATCGTCCGTCGTGCCCTGGAACCCCGCGACGATGACGATGTTGCCGCGCCCTATCTCGTCCTGCAGTCGCTTGGGTTCGATCTGTGTGATCCTGGCCCGTGAGAAATCCGTGTCCGTGCGGATACCCGCCTGGAATCCGCTCAGGCTGACCGCGCCGTGACCCAGATCGCGCAGCGCCATGGCCAACAACGCGCCGGAGATGAGTTCGCCGGTGGATAAGAGAAGGTCCATCTCACGAGGCGCGGGGTTGTGCGAGATGCTGCGGCTCAACTCGATTAGCTGGTTGGTTGTTTGCCCCATGGCCGACACGACGATGACGAGATCATCACCGTCCTGCCGCTCTCTCGCCACTCGTGACGCAACACGCTTGATGTGGTCGGCGGAGGCGACGGAACTCCCACCGTATTTCTGGACCCTTAGCACCGATTAAGGCTCCGAGACGATATGCGCGCCACGACCTGACGGAGAAAGGACGAGCGCTCGACCGGGGATATTTAACTTCCGCCCGGACTCGGCCATCGCGTCGGCGACGGCTTCAGAGTTTCTCGGCGAACTCATTGCCATGATGGTCGGCCCCGCACCGGAGAGGAACGCCGTATATGCCCCTGCCTGCTTGGCTGCTTGGGTAAGGGGAGCGAGCCAGGGCACAAGCTCTGCCCGATATGGCTGATGCAGCCGGTCCTCGGTTGCCAATGCCAGGTCCGCCCAGTGACGCGTTGTGAACGCATGGATAAGCAAAGCCGTCCGCGCAACGTTGAAGGCCGCATCCCCAAAGGGAACCTGCCGAGGGAGGGCGGATCGGGCCTCTGCGGTTGAGAGCGTGTGGTCAGGAATAAACGCGATGCAGTCAAGATTGTCTGGGAATGCTAATTGGCGGGCAACCGGAGCACCGCCCTCCGAAGCAACGGCGACGCATACTCCTCCCAGCAGAGCAGGCGTGGCATTGTCAGGATGTCCCTCGATCCTGGCAGCATCGGTAATCATGGCGTCCATGTCTCGCTCACGTCCGGCAACCGTATTGGCAATGAGCAGGCCCGCCGCGCACGCCGCTGCGCTGCTTCCCAGTCCACGCGCCAACGGGATGGAGTTGGATGCCGTTATACGCAGTGGAGGCAGGGTAATGCCAAGGCCCGCGGCGGCGATATAGGCGGCGCGAAAGATGAGATTGGAGTTAGCGGGGCCGGAGATTTCGTTCTCGCCCTCGCCTCGTATCTCGAACCGGTTTGCGTCGGCGGATTCAACGCGGAGGTCGAGCCACAGATCAAGCGCCATCCCGACGGCGTCAAAGGCAGAGCCAAAATTCGCCGTCGAGGCAGGAGAGCGCACAGAAAACGGAGTAAAGTCACTGGTCATGGCGTATTGCCTTAAGTATAGAGGTCATTAGGCACAGGACACCACGCGTGCATTCATTGAGAGTTAGCCAGTATCATGGTGGACAGTCCGGGAGAACCTTGGTTAGAGAGACTCAATGGCATATCACCTCATTGTGTTCAACCCTGAAACGTGGAGGGCATTCCTCGAAACAGGTGCTAGAACTGCCGTATTTAGCGAGCGCTATTTGCAGGCTGCGAGGACTAAGGTTCGCAAAGGCGATACTCTGGTGTGTTACCTTACCAGGCTGTCTCGTTGGTGCGGCCTCTTGCATGTCGACTCTGCGGCTTATCAGGACGACAGCTTCTTGCACGATGATCTCAAAGGTTACCCGGTTCGCTTTAAGGTTTCTCCTAGTGTCCTTCTCGAATTCGAGAAATCTATACCAATCAACGACGAAGTCGTCTGGGACGCGCTCACTTTCACACGGCAAAATGTCAAAGGTACATCTACCTGGACCGGCTTCCTTAGGACACCACTGAACACATTCCGCGAAGAAGATGGGCACTTTCTCCGCGAACTACTAACCAATCAGAAGACGGTTCAGAGAGTGTATCCCCTTTCAGGGAAAGACCTCCGCAAGCCCACGGCTAGAACACGCTTTCGTAGTCCGACACCTGATACTAGTTTCCCTGTTTCTGAAGATGAGGCAACGTACACACCTCCACCGTCAAACGAGTCCGCAATTGCAAGCGACGACCGTGTCTCAATACGGTATCAAGCCAAGGTGGCAGAAATCGGTGCCAGAATGGGATTCAACATCTGGATCCCTCGGAGTGATAAGGTGCGTGTTCTTGAACATGTGACAGAATCTTTGCGCTCTCTGTTCTTGGACACACTGCCCCTCACCTACGAACGCAAGACGCTAAAGACAATTGAGAACATTGATGTGATTTGGCTTAGGGGCACGGCAATGGCGCGAGCTTTTGAAGTGGAGCATACCACCGCAATCTATTCAGGCCTTCTCCGCATGGCAGACCTCCTCGAGCAGCAACCAAATATGGATATTCGTCTCCATATTGTGGCCCCGTCAGATAAGAAGGCACGAGTGCTTCGCGAAATCAACCGTCCAGCGTTCCGCAGAGTAGGGCGAGGGCCTCTTTTTGAGCAGTGCTCTTACTTGTCCTATGAATCGGTCGATGCTCTTGGCAATATTGAACATCTTGACTATGTGAGTGACGCGATCATCCGAGAATACGAAGAGTCCGCAATCGTCAGCTCGAACTGATTCGTTAGGTGAACTCCACATCTATATTCCGCTCCGCCACGGCCTCCCACAGCCGTACCGCCCTCTCTCGTCCCACCTGCACTGAGGGATCAATGACAAGCCTGCCGGAGCGGGTGTAGGAGCCGATCGTCTGCAATTCGCTGCGGTTCGGTGCCCACGTCCAGGGGCGGCCGCGAGCGTCCAGCAACGTTGCCTCTGCCAACGAACGGTCAAACGGCACGGCGATGGGCAGCCTCAGCGACGCGTCAGGGTCGCCCTTCCACACCCAGAACTTGTCCAGCGCGCGCGAATGGTACGCCGCCCGGCGTATGTGCGCGTTCGCGCCGAACACGGTGAAGTCCCGCCCCGCCGGATACGTCTCAACGTCCTGCAGCACTTCTGCCACGCGAAAGAACCCGATCAAATAGAAACCCGAAGGCCCCATGAATCGATCGTTACCGTCATGCCCAATCAGCCGCGCCAGGAACACGATGTAGTCGCCGGGGCCGCACGACTTCAGTCCTGCGCCGCGTCCGGTCCTCCGCGGGTCATCCCCATAGGTGAACGTGCGGAATTCCGGATCATCATGCAGGCGATCGTTCCAGCGGGAGACCGGGGCGTAGTCCGCAAGCGTTTTGTCAGGGTCGTTATAGGCGGCGAGTTTCGGATACGCAGGCAGTGTCGGCGACCACAGCCTCCTCTCCTCCGGGATGGGCAAGAACTCAAACGTGCCGTCAGGGAAGACGGGGCTCCGGAGCGCGCCATGAGAGGCGTTCACTCCCACATTGACCATGAAGATGCGTGCGTTTGGATCGACAGCGACCAATTCGTGCTCCAGTCAGCGGTTGGGTGTCAGCGTGGCGTAGATAGAGATTCGTGCAACAATCACGTATGAATCGTAGCAGTCACACCGAGACGCTGGCACAGGCCGTCAAGGATGCCGCCCTCCAGGCGGGCTTTGACGTCGTCGGCATCGCATCGGCTGATGTCTTCCGTGAGCGTGGAGAGACGGCGAAAGAGCGCGTCAGCGACGGACTTATGGACGGCCTGCCGTGGTTCACGGAGGAGCGCGTGGAGCGCGGCATGGATCCGGCCGCCATGTTGCCCAACGCCCGCTCCATCATCTCCCTCGCGCTCAGCCACCACCATGAGGGCAACGCCGAGGCGCCGGACAACGCGCCCCGTGGCCGCATAGCCCGCTACGCGTGGGGCGAGGACTATCACCGTATCTTTGCCCGCAAGGTGCGAGCATTCATCGAGTCGCTGCCGGAGATCACCGGCGAAGCTGATATCGGCACGCGGTGGTACACGGACACGGGGCCGATGCTCGACCGCGCCGTGGCTGAAAGGGCGGGTGTCGGCTGGTTCGGCAAGAACACCAACATCCTGACCTCGCAGGGATCGTGGATGCTGTTGGCGCAGATCATCACGACACTCGATCTCGCCCCTGACGAGCCGCTCAAGAAGACGTGCGGGGCCTGCAACATCTGTGTCGATGCCTGCCCAACCGGAGCAATCGTCGCCCCCTATGTGCTCGACAACAGCAAATGCATCTCGTATCTCACCATCGAGAATCGCGGCCCAATACCGCGCGAACTGCGACCCCTCATCGGCGACTGGATATTCGGCTGCGATGTCTGCCAGGATGTCTGCCCCGTCAATCGCAAGGCGCAGGTTGGGAAGGCCTATACGGAATTGACACGTGACGCGGACAATCGCGCCCGCCCGGAACTCGTCGAACTGCTGGAACTGGATGACGAGGGATTCCGAGAGCGATTCCGGCAGAGCGCCGTGCTGCGCGCCAAACCGGAGGGCATGCGCCGCAACGTCTGCGTCGCCCTGGGCAACATCGCCGATCCGGCAACGGTACCCGCACTAGCCCGCGTCCTGAGAGAAGACTCATCCCCCATCGTCCGCGGCCACGCCGCCTGGGCGCTGGGACAGATTCGGACGGCAGAGGCGCTAACGTCGCTCAGGGACGCGGCCCAGCGTGAGAAAGACGCCGGAGTGCTAGAGGAGATTAGGGAGGCGCTTGGGAAGGTGAACTAGGTCCTACGGTTGCGGGCCGAACGCGTTGTCGCCGTTGGTGCCTTCCATGAACCCGCATTCGATGATGATCCAGAAGGGGCCTATCAGCGGGATTAAGTTGACCAGTCCCCACCAGCCGGTCTTGCCACGGTCGTGAAAGCGCTTAGCAACAACTGCATAGTAGATCCAGATGCTGAGTGGGATGAATAGCAAGTAGACCACTATTGCCAGGATTTCGGCTACCAGGGTGAGTACGGCGACGGCTATCCCCGCAAGTATGCCTAACGCAATTATCGCCAGAACACCCTTTATCCAGAAGTCAGATCGGCCTATTCGCCCGTCGTAGCTGAGTAGCACTGACTGAATCGGCATCTCACACCTCCATGCCAGTCGAACACTGTTGTCAGGGGATGGTGGGTGAAATAAGCATAACAGTCAGCCACTCGCTAGCCCCCCGTATACAGCTCCCCGCCCGGCCGGAACGAAGCATAGCCGAACCAGAACGCGACGTGGCCGGAAACACGGGCGGCGAACTCTCCGCCAGGACCGCTAAGGCCCTCCGGCGTCACACGCCACTCCCCGCCCTGTGAATCAATCAACCCGCCGTCCGACGCCAGCTCGAAAGTCCGATTCTCACGCAGGAACGCTTGCACCCCTCCACCCGCGTCCGTCACCACGACGATGGGAACCTCGCTCACCGCGTCATTGAGCGCGGCCATCGTCCCCAATCCCTCGAGGATTTCCAGCGGATACGCCTTGCTCTCCCCACTGTCCAGGATCGCCACAAAAACCTGGTCCTTTGGCCGCAGTTGCACGTCATTCGCTCCGGGACCTCCGGGGAACATCAGGCTCGGGCTGGAGAAATAGTCGTAGTACGCCGCGCCGGGCGTGCCGGGCTTCTCATAAGGCCGCTCATGACCCGTATCAAGTGAAAGCACCGTCGTGTCGGGATGTTGACTATTCCATTCCCCCCACGTCGTGAGCGTCACCGGTAGAATCGGCAATTCGATATCCTCACCGACGAGCTCCCCAACAACGGGAATCCCCGTGAATTGGTTCCACAAGCTGTTAGTGTCGGCGTCATACATGAGCTTGTTAGACCGATACAGCAGCCCGGACGACCCAAAGATGTACGGATCCTGTCCATCGCCCCGTCGCGTGTCATACAGGATGCCGGAGCCGCACAACGTGCAATACGCCAGCGCAAACGGCTGCCCGCCCACCATGTCGTTCGTCATCTCGTGCCAATTCATGATCCGAAGCGGGTACGCGCGCGCCTCGCCGTTCAAGAACACCCCAAACACCTGCTCATCCGCCTCAAGGTAGCGTGCCTCATGCGCCCGAATGACCGCGGGGTTGTCCAGCGACGGAATGCCATCCACAACGACCCCGCCCCACACCACCTCCTCCAGCCGGATCGTGTGCTCCACGCCGTCCTCCGGCAGGAACTCACGGAACCGCTCATCTAGCGTCTTGAGAATCTCGCCCTTCCACCAGGGATAAACCGACGGTGGCGCATCGTACTCCGGGTGATCCCCAACCCATTGGAGCCACGGAAAACCGTCCTGCGCGAAGATATCCTCTCCGGTCAGGTCGCGAAGCGTATCAAGAAGGTGTGTCCTGTAGATCTGCCCATAGGGAAACACGTTCAACATATCGACCAGGAACGGCGCATAGCGCGGGTCCCTCGTAAGGCGAATGAGGTCCACACCCGGCGCGAGGAAGTCCGTAATCGACGATCCCGTCGATACGTCAGGCCGCTGATGAAGCGCCGCTACCAGCGACTCCCGCAGCCGCTCCTCACTCAGAGTCGCAACAGTGCTGAACGTCGGCCGCGGCGTTGGCGCCTGCGAGCCCTCAACTGTTGCCGTTGGCGACGACACAGAGAACGGCGCCCCTTCCGGACGCTCGGGCATTGGGCTGGAAACCGGCGTTGTCGGCTCCCCGCACGCCCCCACAAGAACCGCCGTCACAATCAACAGCAGAGCGCTCGTCAGACCAATGAGTCGCCTCACGCGCGGCCTACCTCATCTTGACCGTATTCAAGCTGCGCGCGTATCATCGACGTGCGTGAAACACGCCGCCGGAACCAATCTAATTTCAACGAGGTCTGCACGGGTGAGTTATCTCAACGCGATGTACCGCTTCTTCATTCCGAGTCTTGAAGCCAAGCTCCGGTTGCTCGCCGCCGATGTGAGCCTCCTCGTTGGCACAATGCTCGTTACCATTCTAATCCGACAGTACATGTTCAGTTCACTTGAGGCCGGCGCGGATGTCGTGACGGGCTTCCTTATAGGATTCACTGTCGTCGTCTCGTTCAACTCTATCGTCTATTTCGGCTCACTGGCAGAGCCGGAGCCTGAGTCCGAGTCGTAGGCAATCGCACGAGCCGGCAGGTCTACTGCCGCTCGCGGAGCGCTGCGCCACGCGCGCCACGTTAACACGACCGAGGGGGCTTGATATATGCGTGGGGTAGGAGTGATCGGGTTCGGGGGACCAGAGGTCCTGCAGATTGTTGACCTTCCAGAGGTGCACGCCGGGACCGGCGAGGTGCGTATCCGCGTCCACGCTGCTGCGGTAAACCCCACCGACACCGGGCTTCGCAACGGCTCGCGAGCCGCCATGCTGGCCGATGTTCCGCCGCCCTACGTTCCCGGCATGGACCTCGCCGGTATCATCGATGAGGTCGGATCGGGTACTGACACAGACCTCGCCGTGGGCGACTCGGTCATGGCGATGGTCGTGCCGAATGCCAGCCATGGCGCGTACCGTGAGAGCATCGTGCTCGCGGCGGACTCCGTCGTCCCCATCCCGGCCCAATCCACGCACGTCGAGGCATGCACCCTGCCGATGAACGGTCTTACCGCGCGCCAATCGCTTGACCAGCTTGCCCTCCGCCCCGGGCAGACTATCGCGGTGACTGGCGCGGCGGGCTGCTACGGCGGGTACGTCATCCAGCTCGCAAAGGCCGAGGGGTTGCGCGTCATTGCCGATGCATCAGAGGCGGACGAACAACTCGTCAGTGATCTCGGTGCTGATGTGGTCGTGCGTCGCGGCGACGATGTCGCCACACGTATCCGTGATGCCGCCCCGGACGGCGTCGACGGCCTTGCAGACGGATCGGTACAGTCCGAGCTCGTTGTGGCGGCTGTTCGAGACGGCGGTGGGTTCGCATCCGTGCGTGGCTGGCGCGGTACGGGTGAGCGAGGCATCGTATTCCATCGCACTTTGGTGACGAGCTACGACCACCGCGCAGACCTCCTCGGGCAGCTGCGCGAACAGACAGAAGACGGTACTATCACTCTGCGGGTCGCCGCCACGTATTCACCGGACGAGGCCGCAGCCGCGCATGCGCGGCTTGAAGCTGGAGGCACACGGGGGCGTTGCGTCATCGTGTTCCCGGCGTAGCCATCGCGAACGCTGGTCGGTATCACGCCACCATCATCGTTAAGACAAGCCTGCGGGAGGCCTGAGGACATGAACATGGCGGCGCGGTCAGGTGGAGCAATGTCCCCTCGTGGCGCGCAAGATTCGTCCGGCCACAGCCTTGCCATCTTCACCGCTCTCTATGAGCTCACCATGTCGCAGGCATGGTGGCAGAGCGGCAACTCTCATAATGCAACCTTCAGCCTCTTCATCAGGCGCTTCCCGCCCAATCGATCCTACTTCGTGCTCGCGGGCGTCCATGACATCCTCGACTATCTGACCGATTTCCGATTCACGGATGCGGACATCGCCTATCTCGGTTCACTCGGACGCTTTGACGGCGGCTTCCTGGAGTTTCTGGCGGATCTGCGGTTCACCGGCAGCGTCCGCGCGATGCGCGAGGGCGAAATCTTTTTCGCTGATGAGCCGGTCATGGAAATATCCGGGCCCGTCATCGAGTGCCAGATTCTCGAGAACTACGTCATCAACCGCATCAGCCTGCAAACGATGCTTGCCACCAAGGCCGCTCGCGTCATGCACGCAGCCCGCGGCCGGCCGGTCACGTACTACGGCTCCCGCCGCGCTCCGGGAATTGATGCCGCGGGGCAAATGGCACGCGTTGGCTCCCTGACCGGCTTTGCCGGAACGGGCAACGTCCTCGCCGCCGCCCAACACGGCATCAGCCCCATGGGCACCATGGCCCACTCATTCGTGGGGTCCTTCCCCACGGAGCTTGATGCCTTCCGCGCCTTTGCACGCTCCTTCCCGGACGCCTCAACGTTCCTGATCGACACCTACGACCCCATCGAAGGCGCGCGCAACGCCATCACCGTCGCGCTCGAGATGAAAGAAGTCGGTCACAGATTGGGCGCGGTGCGACTCGACAGCGGCGACCTGCTCAACCTCTCACGTCGTGTGCGGGCGATGCTGGACGGGGCCGGCCTGGAAGAAGTGGACATCGTTGCGAGCGGCGAGCTGGATGAGTTTGTCATCGACGGCCTGCTGCGAGACAGCGCGCCCATCGCCGGATTCGGCGTCGGCACGCGAATTGGCTCTTCAGCCGACGCCCCGTGGACGGACTCCGTCTACAAGCTCGTCGAATACGCGGGCGAACCCGTACTTAAGCTCAGCGTCGGCAAGGAGACCCTGCCGGGCCGCAAACAGATCTACCGATACGCGGACGAGAACGACGGCTACGCGCGTGATGTGATCGCTATGGCGGATGAGCCGCCACCGGATGGGGCCACCCCGCTTCTGGAAGACATCATGCAGGAGGGCCGCGCCCTGCGTCCCCACCCCACGCTCGACGAGTCCCGCGATCTTTTCCAACGGGGCTTCGCCGCCCTGCCCGAGGACGTCAAGGCCCTCACCGGCGCAGCGACCTACCCCGTGGATATCTCCTCAGCCCTGGCGGAACTGCAAACCCGCATGACGGAGGCAGCGAACCCGGGCAGGAGGTAAGCGGCTGCGGCCCGATACCGTCATTAGCACCCTATATGACGAGGGGATTGCAGGATCGGCGGAACATCTATAAGGCGCGTATCTTCGTCAACGGGCCGAACGCCACGACAATCGTCGTTTTTGAAGAGGACGGTGTGGAACCTGTCCTTGGCGCTCTCGCACTCGAAAGCCTTCGGCTTGTCGTAGACCCCTTAAATGCGAGGCTAGCTCCGGTCGAGAGATTGAGATACTGACACCACTTCGGCAAAAGGGCCCTCGAAGGCCGAGCGAGTGGCTACTCCTCCAGCGTGCGGATATGCGCCACTAACATCCAGCGCTCAGCGGGTGAGAGCAACTGAGCGAATCGCGGCATGTTGGTCGCACCCTCCCACGCCGAAGGGTTTTGCGCCCAAGCCGGAGCAGGGAATTCGCCGTTGCCACGGCTGATGATTCGATACAGATCGCCGGCCGTCCGCGCCTGCGTATCGTCTTCCGTCAGGTTCTTCGGTACTTCCACACCGCCGGCCTCGAACGCGATGGTGACCTGCGCCAGGCCCTCGCCGTCCCCTGCCGCCCCGTGGCACATGGAGCAGTTCCGCTGGAAGAGGAAACTGCCATATTCCAGAACATCGGGCGTAACAACGATCGGGTTGCCTTCGACGCCATTTAGCTCATCGTCCGGCATCAGGTCGAAGTGCTCAAGGCGCAAGTCCGCGTTCAACTGCTCCTCCGGCGCGCCGCCGCTGTTGAACGCTACCGTGCCGGGCCGCACGGACATGGAGGGCCCTTCCTGCTTGCGTACGGCAGGCGAGTAGTGCATCTCCTGGAAGAAGTCCACCGGATAGGCGCCCGTCGAGCAGCCGGTGAGCGCGATAACGGCGACCGCCGCAAGCGCGAGAACCATCACGGCCGTTCGTCGCCCAGGCAAACCCAATTTCTTGTGCGCTCTCTGCATCACTGCGTCTATCCGCCGTCTCTACTCTCTTGTGTTTCTTTCCTGCATCTATGCAGGCTCGTTGATGACTTCTTCTGCGCCGCCGCTCTGTAGGGCCTGCTGCGCGTTTCCAATTCTCTCCTGGTCTACCGTGACCAGCAGGCCGATGTAGCCGAGCGTGATTCGCGCGTCGTATAGAGGACCCGCGCCGCCGGGGCGGGGCAGGCGGCTCTCGAAGATCACGCCGATGACCGTGAAGATCATCGCAACCAACAGCGTGAACTCGTACATGATGATCATGCTTGCCGGAATCGCGAGGATGGGCTTGCCTCCCGTC
Source organism: Dehalococcoidia bacterium (assembly GCA_965207115.1). GTDB lineage: Bacteria > Chloroflexota > Dehalococcoidia > UBA6926 > UBA6926 > VXMO01. Next base: position 1,587,768 of record CBDBLR010000003.1, read on the forward strand.
ACGAGCGGGAATGCCGTCTGCGTCGCAAACACGAAGAGGAAAGCGGTGATGAAGCCGATAAACCCGCCGAACAGGGAGAATCGAAAGAGCTTGTTCTTCTTCACATGCTCTCCGAACGCTCCCTCCGGATACGGATTGCCGGTCATCACCTCGTAATCGTCACTGGTGAATCCGGCCGCACGCAGGTTGCGTGCTCCTTCCGCGGCGGTGTCCGCGTTTTCGTACAAGCCGAGAACACTCTGGTTTGCCATTGCTTCCGCTCCCAACATGCGGGCTACCAGGCCCGCGGCTCCTCTGATTCCCGTACGATCGCGGGCACCGTCACCTCACCGATTTGAACCTCGGATCGGAAGACTTGCCCCTCCTTTTGCTCCCACGCCGGCACTAACGGCACCAGCTTGGCGAATATGATGAGCAGCATTGCCACCATTCCGAACGACGCAAGAACAATAACGCTCTCCGTCAGGCTCGGGACATAGTTCGCCCATAAGAATGTGAGCTCCTGTTTCCGTTCAATGGCCGGGATGATGAGGAAGAACCTCTCCAGCCACATACCAATGTTGACCAGGATCGACGTCCAGAACATCAAGGCGATGTTCCGGCGGACCTTCCGGTTCAACCATAACGGTATCGGTATCACGTATGAGGTCATCACCATGATGATTGTGATGGCGTTGAACGGCCACTCAAGCAGCCGACGCTCCATCACCGCGATCTCCTGTTCCTCCCGTGTGTAGAACGAGAAGGCGAAGTCCAGGAAGAAGAAGAACAGCCAGGCGGTCGCGATGAAAATCAGCAGCCGGCCAACAGCGTCAAAGTGGTCTTCCCAGATGAAGTTTTCAAGCTTAAAGATCCAACGCATGAAGGCCATGAGCGTCAGCACCATGGACACGCCGGAGTGAACGGCGCCGATGACAAAGTACGGCGCGTAGACCGTAACGTGCCACGCCGGCACCACGGATGCTGCGAAGTCCCACGACACGATGCTGTGGACGGACACGAATACCGGCAGGATTAGGGCGGACATCAGGATTCCGAAGATTCCCTGCAGCTGCCACTGCCTCGGCGTACCCCGCCAGCCCATCGCCAGCGCTCCGTAGATCGTTCGGCGCATGCCCGTGCTTTGGTCGCGGATAATCGCGAAATCGGGGATCAACGCCGTGAACACGAACAGGATGCTGCCAGTCAAATACGTCGTAATCGCCACCGGATCCCACACCAGCGGGGAGCGCACGTCGGGCCATATGCCGCGTGTGAAGTCGTACGGCAGAAGCCAGTAGATGATGCGCCACGGCCGTCCCGCATGAATCACGGGGTGGATGAGGGAAGTGACGAGGGCGAAGACCGTCATCACCTCCGCCGCGCGAGTGATTGGACGTTTCCATTCAGCCTGTGTCAGACGCAGGATGGACGAAATCATCGTTCCGGCGTGGCTTACACCAATCCAGAACACAAAGTTGACGATGAAGAATCCCCAGAACGCCGGACGCTGCAAGCCCGTGATCCACAGGCCCTGCCAGATCAGGATGGTGACGGCGACCGCGCCCGCCATGACGAGGATGAACGGCGGAAGGAAGGCGAGCACATGCCGCCTCCGCAGTTCAAAGACCGGCCAGAGCAACTCGTCGTTGATCTGGCTGGCCGTCAGGACCGGTCGATCTTGCATTACTCCGTCTCTCCGCTAGTCCGGCTTCGCCACAATGTGCGCGTGTCCAACACCGAATGGCCTCACCACGCGCAGCAGTAGCGCCTCCCTCGTCTCCCACAGGGAAACGAACGGCACTACTCGCGAGGCCAACAGGATCATCAGGGCAACCGCAGACAGCATTCCGACAAAAACCAGGATTTCGAGAATGCCCGGGTAGCCAATGTTCGTCGGTATCTCGTGCAGCTCATGACCACCGACTTGTTCGATTGACCACGTATTCACGTAGATGCGCAGTCTGTCAAAGAAGTTGCCGATGATGATAACAACGCCGACCACGGCCGGCCCGAGAATACTCCGTCGCACCGGGTTCCACATAATCAACAGGAACGCAGTGATGAACGACAGGCCGATTGCGCCCACAAACATCCAAAGCTGTGGTCGCGCCAGTAAGTTGTCAATCGCAGGGTCGCCAAATGCCAGGAGCGCGATGACCTGCTGCTCATGCGGCAGGCGCCCGTACCAGAACAGGATGAATCCACTCCAGAAGAAATAGAACCAGAACAAGGTCAGCGCGAGCAACAGCCGCCCGTACGCCCAGAACTGCTCAAGCTCGAAATACCGCGCCAGTCCGCCCCATTTGCGAAGAGCAAACTGCACCACGATGAACAGACCCAAGCCCATCTGCAGGCCCGTCACCGCGTGGAACGCGGGGAAGATTGGATCCTTCCAGCCCGGCGTCAGCACCATCGCGAAATCCGTCGCGAACACCGTATGCGTCATCGCGTAGGCGGAGATATACATCGCGCCCAGAATTCCGAGCGCCGACTTGTGCATCGCCCATTGCCGCGCAGTGCCGATCCAGCCGTAGGCAAGCGACGCGGCAATGTTGCGTGAGCGTCCGTTGCCGTGGTCGCGTACCGCCGCCAGGTCAGGCAGCACGGAGACATAGATGAATGCCAGCCCGACGCACACGAATGCCGTCAGCATAATCAGGTCCGGGAACCACGGACCTAGCCGCCAGTCCATCCACAGGCTGTTGCGTCCCTCGAGGCCCGGATGCGCCGCCATGATCGGCAGGAAGAACACCAGCATGACAGGCCCGGCCAGTGCGAACAGCTCTGCCGCCCGACTCGTGGGACGCCGCCACTGTGCCCGGGCGAACCGCAGGCCGATACCGGCCATCGGGATGCCCATCACCAGGGAGAAAACATAGAAATACGCGACGGCGTAGTACTTCCACCGCGTGTGGTCGTCCAGTCCGCCCAGCATCATGAGGATCGCCGCCGTGGCGCCAAGCGCCGTCAGCAGGGCGAGAATCCACAGCGCGCGGCGCATCCGCGGGCCGGTCTGCCGCGCGTCATGGATGAGCTCTTGTGTTAGCTCCTCCTGTGTCGCGGGGGCCCCTGGCGCCTCATGACCGTTGTGGGTGCTGGTCATCCTCTCCTCATTGCTCAATTCGTGTCGATTCTGTCGGTTTCAACGTCTACTTTGTGAATTCTCTCACTAAACACGCGTCTATGGGTTAGTGTGCCGCTGCTGCCATCTCGTCGGAACCCGCCTTGGCCGTGGCGACGCCCTTCAGGTACCGAATATTCGGCTCCGTCCCGATCGCCTCTTGCAGCGTGTACGTCCGCGACTCATCCGCAAACAACTGCGAAACGCGGCTATTCGGATCATTCAAATTCCCAAAAGTAAGCGCATCCGTAGGACAAGCCTGCTCACACGCCGTCATGAAATGGTCGGGCGCGTCCGTACCGGTTCGCTTCGCAATGCGCACAGCCGCATTGATGCGCTGAATGCAGAAGGTGCACTTCTCCATGATTCCGCGTTCACGCACCGTAACGTCCGGATTCAAATAGTTGTGGAAGGTCTCCGGCCATGTTGGGCGGCGGTAGTTGAAAAAGCGGGCATGGTATGGGCAGTTATTGGCGCAATAGCGGGTGCCAACGCAGCGGTTGTACACCTGCACATTTAAGCCGGCGGGGTTGTGATATGTGGCGTAGACCGGGCATACAGGCTCACACGGCGCATTGCCGCAGTGCTGACAGAGGACAGGAAGGAAGTGAGCCTTGATGTTCGGGTATTCACCTTCCCAATAGCGCTCGATGCGGATCCAGGCGATTGCGCGCCGCTCGGTGAAATCACGCTCTAGGTTAATGGGCAGGTTGTTCTCCGCGGCGCAAGCAATCACGCACGCCTGGCAACCTGAGCAGGCGTCGATATCAACCGCCATACCCCACTTGTAGTCCGACATTGTCATCGCGCTAGTCTCCGTGCCCTTCCCAGCCTATGTGTACTCCAACTGAATGATGTGCGTTCCTTCAAGCTGTTGTCCTGTGAAGCCACCCTCCATGCGCGCCATGCGCAACCGGCGACCGAGGGGGCGTATTGTCACCGCTGTTGCGCCCCACGCTTGCGATCCGGTGCCGTCGACTTCGATGTCTGCCAGAACGGTGTTGACATTACCGTCTGGATTGTCGCCATACCGTCCGGAAAATGCTCGCCCTCGTCCAAACGGAACGGCGACGACATTCGGCGGAATGCCGGGATGGAGATAAACCGGAACCTCGACAGAGCCACTGTCAGACTCTAGTGCGACCAGATCGCCATCGCGCAGGCCCAAGCGGGCGGCCTCGCGGCTGTTCACCTCAACCCAACTGTGCCACACCATGGATGTGACCGGGTCGGGTGCGGATTGAGTCCACGGCAAGTGTCCGGCGCTGCCATCACCGACAGTAGAGCTTGCGAACGGAATCAGGTGGTATCGATCCGTGTGCTCAGCGATTCTTTCAGGCATATCGGCGAGCGCCGGGGCGAAGTCAAATGTGGGACGCTCCCATATGGTCACACCGCGACCAGCGATGTTCCACCAACCGCCGCGCTGCAGCACGCCTGTCGTGAAAGCTGCCAGTGTTGAACCCTGAACGGAGCCGCGGCCGGGATTTGCCGCGTGCAGATCCGCGAGAGCATTCAGCACCACCCGTTCCATGCTGTCGCCACGCGTCTTTCTGCTCGTTCCTCGCGGTTGCATCAGTGAGATCAGCACGTCCCCCATCGCTCGAGAGTCGTGCACGGCACGCCGTGAGCTATCGAGCAGGGGCGCGGTAACCGGCTGCTGCACCGTAAGAGCCTCATAGCCTGGTCCGGGGTCAGGCACGTCCGTTCCCCAGGATTCCAGGTAATGCTGATCAGGAAGGATAAGATCGGCCATTGCCGTTGTCTCGTTCGGTTCCGACGAGAAACTGACGACGTTTCTGGCACGGCTGAGCGCCTGCCCGAATTTAAGGCTAGCCAGCGCATGAACTGGATTGGCGCCATCAACGAGCACTAGATCGATGTCTCCGCGATCGAGTCGATCTCGAACACCGCGCCATTCCGAGTACGTCGTCGGGGCTGGCAATTCTTGAAGCTCCGGGAGCGAGGTATCGCTGTTGAACTGCACTCCGCCTCGCCTGCCAACACTGCCAAGTACGCCATTGAGAATCATTCCTGCCTTGGCGTTGAATAGACCGTTCGGTTGGGCAGCGGCAGAGCTGCCGACTAGAACCACCGTTGGGCCGTGAGAAGCGAGGTTGCGCGCGACGTCCGTGATCATCTGTCCGGTCAAAACGCCGGGCGTCGCGCCAAGTTGATCCGCGATCGCATCCGGGCGGTAGGGCGCAAGCGCGGCTTCACCAAGGCCTCCCGTCATGACATTCACGGTCGCCTCATCGGCGAGCCCTTCATGGACGAGAACGTAGGCAATGCTGAGAGCCAGAATGCCCTCGCGCCCGGGGGCGATAGGCAGCCACGTATCCGCATTCGCGGCGGTCATAGAAAATCGGGGGCTGGCATGGACGTGCGTTCCCCTGCTCCTGCCCTCTCCACGACGGAACTGGCCATAGGCCTTGCTGTAGTGGATTGGCGCGAGCCAGGACTCGAGGAAGTCGGCTCCAATTGAAATCACAGAACCCGCATTCGCAATGTCAAAGAAGGGGAGCCTGTCCTGGCCGAAAACGTTTTTGGCTGCCTGCCTGATGGCGGCGTTCTCAAGCGGCTCCAACTGCAAGTGGCGAATGCCGAAACCCTGGGCGAACTCGTGGGTCACTGCTCCAAGATGGCCCCGATTCGGACGGGTAATGAGCAGCGTGCGTGACGCATCTGCTCCACTGAGCAAAGCGTTCAGGCGCGCTAGGCCATTGGCCCATGTGATGCTCTGACCATTCTCCATCGGTCCGCTGAACCTGTCCGGATGGTAAAGAGATTGCACGCCGGCCAAGCAGCCGGGTAGCAGTCCTCCCCGATTCAGTGGGTGATCAGGGTTGCCTTCAATCTTCTTGGCACGCCCCTCCGCGACGCGTACGAGGATGCCATGACCCTCCCCGCATGACACACAGGATGTGGCGTACATGTCCTCAAGGCCCTGGGCGAGGTCCTCGGGCAGATCACGCGGACTCTGCTTGATGAGCTCCCGTTCGGGAATGGCGCAACCCGCAAAAAGGACACCGGCCACGGATGTGGCTCCGGCTACCCTCAGAAAGTCCCGCCTTGTCAGATCCATCTCGCCTAATCCGTTCGTTTCTCTCTTGTCAGTCCCTTATGAGTGACACGTGGAGCACGTGGTTGGCGCGCTGTTTTCCTTGTGGCAGCCAACGCAGTCCCCCATCTTGAGAATCCGTACCTGTTCAACTTGTCTCATGCTTCCCACGTCGCCGTGGCATTCAGTGCACTCAAAACCGGCAGTAATGTGAGGCTCGTGTCTGAATTGGGTGTGGTCGGGAAGTCGATGCTGTCGTATCCAATTGAGAGGCTCCCCGGACTCCCACGCGGCACGCAGCGGCTCAAGGTTGGGATTTGCAGTGGCTACAGTCTTATGGCAGAACATGCACTGCTCTACGGACGGTACCGTCGCCGTTCGCGACGTGTCCGCGGCTCGGTGGCAGAACTCGCACTCTATGGCAAGCGAGTTCACGTGCTGGTCATGCGGGAACTCCATTTCGTTCTCCGGCACTGAATAGACCGCGCCGAGGGCGGCGCTTCCTCCGGAAAACGCGATGATTCCAATAACAATCAAGGCAAGGGGAATTGCGATGAGCACGCCGACGACACGGAGTGGCAAGGCTCCCATTCGCTGTCGCATCTGAACGAACGCCCCGTCCCTAGATCCAGACCTTCGTGTAGATGGTCCGGACAACTTCGGATTCGGTCACGAATCCGACAAAAGCGAATATGGCAATTGCCGCTGCTATGGCGGCCGCGACATAGAAAATTGGTCGAACGCGCTCAACGCCGGACCCGATATGGCCGGTGGTGGCGAGTGACGGGATGACGGCGTGGGCGACGAGGAGAGAAAGCGCCATCGCTATTACAGATAGCCAGAGAACCCACAGATAGACCAGCGTGGTCTGAATCTGATCCCAATCTGCGGACGTCAATGACTGCGGGTCGATTTCAGTCACGAATCAAGCGCTCCCCGAGAGCAAAGTTCGAGTCATTTCAGTAGGAAACGTTACACGCCGCCGAGATAGAATGTCAATCCCCTTTTGACGCGCGGCGAAGAGCTTTAGCAACGTGCCCTCCACGTGGAGGGCAAATGTTGAGGCTTGTGCCAAAAATCACACAGTAGGCTCGACTAACGGTGTTTTAGCGGCAATGCGGGCCATTTAAGTGGTCTGCGCTCACTCAAACCCAAAATGGTGAACGTCGAGCTGACTCCACGTACATGCCGAGCGGCCGGCCTCCCAGCAGGTGCAGGTGACCGTGGGGCTGAGACTGCATGCCATCTTCGCCGAAATTCGACAGGACACGGAAACCGCCGGGGGCGTGCTGTTTTCCGAGTTGGACGGCGAGCGCGGATGCGCGCTCCATGTCGTCCTTCCAGAACTCTTCCTGTGTTTTGTGCTCTTTCGGGACAATCAGTAGTTGGATCGGCAGCCAGCGCAGGTGGTTGCGAAAGACGATCAGGCTCTCGTCCTCGTGCCAGACCTCGGCCGGTTCCCGGCCTGCGATGATTTCACAGAAGACGCAGTACGCTTGGGTAGGACTCGTCATGCGACAAGTCTAACCACGACCGCGACGCGTCCGCGACTCCGACAACGGCTCGGTCAGGTTTCGGCGGAGCATATAGTTCGGGACGTCGATGTTGAACGGAATGCTGAAGGGCGTACCGGCGAGACGCGAGGCGACTCGAGGTTCGTCCTGCGCCAACTCATCCAGAGAGATGTTCATCGTCACGATGGTTGGTAGGCGGGCGTTGTAGCGGAAGTTGATGATCTGAAAGAGCTTTTCGCGAGCCCACGCCGTGGTGGCATGAGCGCCAAGATCGTCCATGACCAGAAGCGGGACGGTCCGCACGCCCTCAAAGAGTTCGTCATATGAGACATCGCTCTGCGGGCCAAAGGTATAGCGTAGGTGATCCAGCAGGTCTGCCACGACCACAAAGAGGGTTTCGATTCCGTTGGCGCGGCAGTGGTTTGCGATGGCAGCGGCGAGGTGAGTCTTGCCAACACCGTTGTCGCCGGTGAAGACCAGCCAGCCATCGGGCTGCTCTGCATAGCTTCGTGACATCTTGAGCGCGCTTTCGAGGCTCTGGCGCTGGCGACGTTCCAAAGTGTCATTGTTGCGACCATCGAAGTTCGCGAACGTCATGTCCTTGAATCGAGGGAGTTCCAGCGCGTCCGTCACGGGGAGGCGAGCGCCGGCCGCGCCCGTGGCAAGCACCGTTGCCAGGCCGGGAGCAGTGAGGCGGCTTAGAAGTTGCGGTTCCATTTCCATGAGGGGCTTGCTGAGGGTTACGACAGTCGGGCGGCGCTCAATGAATCGTTGGTTGAATACCTGGAAGAGTTTTTCCTGCGCCCACGGCGTTGCCGAATGAACACCGAGGTCGTCAAGGATGAGCAGCGGCGCTTCTTTGACCTGCTCAAAGAGGGAATCAAACGGCGTCTCTGCGTTTGGGGCATATGCAGCCCTAAGGTAGTCGAGGAAATCGGGCACTGATATGAGGAGCGCCGGAATACCGCGGCCGATGACATCGTTGGCGACGGCGGCAGCGAGATGGGTTTTGCCACTGCCGGAGGGGCCGTGAAGAACAAGCCAGCCATCCGGGTCAGCAGCGTACTCTTGCGCTTGTGAGAGAGCGTCCAGATAGGTTTCATTTCTATCGTCCGTCGACCGCTCGAGCTCGGACTCGAGGGCTTCAAAGGTGACGTTGGCAAACGGCTCAAGCTGTCCGTAGCGCTGCAGTCGGCGGAGACGCTCGCGCTTGAGTTCCTCTGCACGGCAGGCGCAGGGAATCAGCTTCCCGAATTCGGAATCATCGAGCGGCAGGTCACGGCTGACCCACCCCATGCCGTCACAGACGGGGCAGCGGTCAGTGTCCGGAGCCTCTTCGCGTTCGGGGGCGTCAGCGCCAGCGGACGACCTGGCCGTATTCCCCTCCGCGATAGCGGTCCTTCGCAGGACGTCGCTGAGTCGTTCCATCTCCCCTACCCCTATCTCTCCAGTTGCGAAGAACCGAGCGCACGTACGCCCAGCGCCGCGCATTCTGTGCTGCCGCCTCCTGAAAGGCTTCTCGTATCCAAATGGCGGGATACTCTTGTTCCGCCTCAGAAAGTTCCTGTGCGATACCCGCCCCGGGAATCGGTCCGATGGTGTCTTCGTACAGACGAAATATCTCGCCGGGCTGCGACGGAGGCTCCTCTGGTTGGGCTCTCGCCGGTTGCGGTGATAGTGCCGCATCACCGGCCTTGACCCGCTCGGCTCCCCGCCTGCCCTCCGAGTCGTTCACAAAATATGCCACGTCGTCGTCACCCAGTGGAACCCCAAGAAACACGCCGGCACGCACAAAACCGGCCATGACACTTTGGACAGCTTCCTGAGGGCCGTCGTCCTCTTTCACCAGTTCGGGGGCACCACTGTCTGACAGCTCGCCAAGCTCCGGGGCACTCGTCAATTCGCTGCCGGAAACGAACCTGATCGCCCCTTTGCGACTTCGGATGCGGCGCAGGGCAACCAGAAAGGTCTTGATCTCAGCAACGCTGTTGAGCTGTGGGAGGATCTCGCTGAAGAATGCCTCCGGCACCGGTGTTGCCTGTGTCGGCGTGGGAAAGCCCTGAAACTCCTCGATATCACGCATGGCGTTCTGTCCGGCGCTCCATGGCTAGTAGTATCCGTCCGGGCCGCCGCCGGCGCGCGCGGCATTGCGGAACGTTGTGGTCTGTTCTTCAAACACAACTTGCATCCGGCCTGTTGGCCCGTTCCGATGTTTGGCAATGATGACGTCAGCAACGCCGCGGGGATATTCCTGGTCCGGGTGCTGCCGTTCCCATTCCTCGCCCGTGAAGACCATGTCCGGGCGGTAGAGAAACAGCACTACATCGGCGTCCTGCTCGATCGCTCCGCTCTCACGAAGATCGGACAGTAGGGGTTCATGGCGAGGGCGGTTCTCCACGGCGCGGGAGAGTTGGGACAGGGCCAGAACGGGCACACTCAGATCGCGGGCGAGCGCCTTCAGCGAGCGGGAAATTTCACTGATTTCTTGCACCCTGTTACCAAATGTGTTCGTGCCAGACATAAGTTGCATGTAGTCAACGACGATGAGATCAAGCCCCTGTTCGAGGGAGAGCCGCCGGGCCTTGGAACGGAGCGCGACGACACTGAGGTTGACCGAATCATCGATAAAGAGGGGCAGCTCGGCGAGCCGCCCGACGGCGTTCATGATTGCGCCCTCTTCGTAGTCGGTCCACATATGGCCGCGGATGCGTGTGGAGTTGATGCCGGATTCGCCTGCCAGCAGGCGCTCAACGACCTGTTCCGCCGCCATTTCAAGGCTGAAGAATGCGACTATTCGGGGGCGACTGTCCGCTCGTCGGGTCTGCGCGGCGGCCTTGGCGACGTTGAGCGCGAATGCGCTTTTTCCGACGCCGGGCCGAGCTGCGAGGATGAGCAGGTCTGAGGCCTGGAAACCGCCGCCCAACTGTCGGTCAAGGTCCACGAAGCCGCTTTCGACGCCGCCAGCGCGCCCGCCGGCACTCTGCTCAGTTTCTTCTACGTAGCGATCAAGGACGTCCCGCAACGCCTCAAGGTCTCGGGCGTTCTGGCCGAGGCGCATCGTATAGAGCAATTCCTCCGCCTTACGGAGGGATTCCTCTTCATCCTCCTCTGCGCGGGTTCCGATGCCGGCAATCTGTCCACCGGCATCAATGAGACGGCGATGGATGGAGAGCCGTCGAACGACGCGGGCATAGTTGTCCGCATAGACAGAGGTGGGAACAACGGCGATGAGGTGGCTTAGGAAGGGGAGTCCGCCAACCTCTTCGAGTCGTTGATGGCGCGCGAGTTCATCCGCGACGCTTATCTGGCTTATGGGGTCATTGCGAGCGAAAAGGGTTACGCAGGCGTCAAATATCCAAGAGTGCCGCTGTCGGTAGAAGTCGTTGGCTTCGAGAATGATCTGGACGCCCGGCACGGTCTCGCCGTCAATGAGCATCGAGCCGAGGACCGCTTCCTCAGCTTCGTCGTCGTGTGGGGGGAGTTGCTCGGTGTACACAAAACACCTCGGTCCCGCCCACTGCGCCTGTGAGTAACAGGCCGGGACGGGTTTCCAAGCCAGTTACTCCTTGTCGTCATCCTCGTCAGTGGCCTCGGTCTCACCCTCTTCAGGGGCAGCTGTCTCTGCCTCCTCGTCTTTGGACTCAGCGGCCTCCGAACTTTCCTCGGTCACTTCCGTCTCCTCAGTCACCGCTTCCGCAGTCACTTCGTCTCCGGAGGCCTCGGCAGTTTCTATGCCTTCCTGGTCCTCTTCGGGAGTCTCTTCCACGAGAGGCGGGGGCTCGGTTCCCTCCTGATAGACAGTGATGGTCACGTTTGGGATGACATCCGGCGCGAGACGAACGGGGGTCTGGTGGTGGCCAAGCTCCCGGATCGGCTGTGCAAGCTGTACAGCACGTCGGTCAATCTCGACACCCATCGTTTCGTTTACGGCCTCGGCGATCTCCGTAGTAGTCACGCTGCCGTAGAGGCGGCCACCGGGGCCGACGCGAACAGCGATCAACAGGCGCTCCTCTGTGAGCTTCTCGCCGACGCTTTCCATCTCAAGATTGAGCTTGGTACGCCGCTCGATTTCGACCTTCTTGCGTGCATCGGCACGGGCGAGTTCCTGTGGGGTGGCCAGGACAGCAAGCCCCTTGGGGATGAGGAAATTGCGGGCATAGCCATCTTTGACATCACGGACATCTCCGGCGATGCCCAACCCGGGCGCCTCATCAATCAATACGACTTTCATTGGGATTCCTTTCGCAAGCAATATTAGAACGTATGTATTAGCATGTCAAACCCGCCATGGTGGTCGAACAGCATTTTGGGGGCGACACACAAGAGACAAGATTAAGTGTGTCATGGGTGGGACGGCAAGGGGGGTGGATCAGGTTTTCCACCAAATCTATGAATCCATCAACGCAGTCTCCCACGTGGTGGCGGCATCGGAGAGCGGGATATCGATGAGGCCGGTGATGGTGATGGAGTCGCCACCAACAGCGCCGATCTCACACATGGCGACTCCGTTTTGCTCGCACAATTCACGAAGCGCATTCAGGCCATCAGAGGCGGCGGACACAACGATACGCGCGGGCGCTTCGCCAAACAGGGTCGCGTCGATGCGGTCGTTCCCGGCCAGGCCAAGTTCAAGGGATACTCCAATGCCGCCAATGGCGCAGGATTCTGCCACAGCGACGGCAAGGCCGCCCTCTGAGACGTCGTGGGCGGAGGTGATGAGTCCCTGGGCGATGGCCTCACGCAAGAGAGTTTGCACGCCGGCCTCGGCGTCGAGATCGACAGCGGGGCGTCCGGCCACGGTGCCGTGGATGCGGGAGAGATATTCGCTCGCCCCCAAGGCATTGACGCTGAGTTCCGGGGTGGATGCGCCCAGGAGGATGACGCGGTCGTCCTCGTTGCGGAAGCCGGCACCGGCACGGTGGGCGAGGTCATCAAGCAGGCCGACCATCCCCACCGTTGGCGTGGGGTCGATAGGGCCGTCGGCGGACTCGTTGTAGAGGCTGACGTTGCCGCTGATGACGGGGATGTTGAGGGCACGGCAGGCGTCTGCCATTCCGCGGATTGCCTGCTCAAATTGGTAGGCGATGGGCTCGCGCTCCGGGTTGCCGAAGTTGAGGCAGTCCGTGATGGCGAGCGGACGCGCGCCGACGCATGAGAGGTTACGGGCAGCCTCAATGACGGTCAGAGCACCGCCGGCATAGGGATCAAGAAAGCATGCGCGGGAATTGACGTCGATGGTGAGGGCGATGCCCTTGTTGGTTCCCTTGATACGAAGGACGGCGGCATCGGCATCGCCCGGTGGGAGGACGGTGTTGTTGCCGACCTGGTGATCGTATTGCCGGTAGACGGGGCGTTTGCTGGCCAGGGAGGGGGTGGCGAGCATTTGGAGGAGGGTCTCATTCCAATCTGATGGCTGAGGAAGGTTAGAGAGATCACGGTCGCGGAGGGCGGCGATTGCGGGGTCTTCGACGCCGGAGAGTTCGTAGGCGGGGGGCTCGGTGAGGGCTGCGATGGGCATGTCACCGACAATCTCGCCGCGGTCGCGGATGATTGCGCGGTCGCCGTCGGTCACAACACCAATCTCGTCGCAGGCGAGTTCCCACTTGTCGCAAATGGCGCGGGTCTTGGAGACGTTTTCGGGGGGGACGACGAGGAGCATTCGTTCCTGGGATTCGGAGAGCATGATTTCGTAGGCGGACATGCCGTCCTCGCGGCGCGGGACGCGGGCGACATCTATATCAACGCCGTTGTTGGCACGTGCGGCGCATTCAATGACGGAGCTGGTGAGGCCTCCTGCGCCAAGGTCCTGCATACCGACGAGGAGACCGGCCTGGGCAATCTCAAGGCAACCTTCAAGCACAAGTTTTTCGAGGAAGGGATTGCCGACCTGTACGGCGGGGCGTCGCTCTGCGGATTCTTCGGAGAGATCGACGGAGGCGAAGGTTGCGCCATGGATGCCGTCGCGGCCGGTGTCCGCGCCGACGAGGAGCAGGATGTTGCCCGCGCCGCCGGTGCTTGCGCGGATAATCTCGTCCTCTTTGGCGATGCCGACGCACATGGCGTTGACGAGTGGGTTGCCGGAGTAGGCGGGGGCGAAGGTGACCTGGCCGGCGACGTCCGGGATGCCGATGCAGTTGCCGTAGCCACCGATGCCAGCGACGACGCCCTCAAAGAGGTAGCGGTTGCGGGGTCTTTCGTCCAACGGGCCGAAGAAGAGGGCGTTGAGGAGAGCGATGGGGCGGGCGTTCATGCTGAAGATGTCCCGGATGATGCCGCCGACGCCTGTCGCCGCGCCCTGGTAGGGCTCAATAGCGGAGGGGTGGTTGTGTGATTCCACCTTCATCACAACAGCGAGGCCGTCGCCGATGGAGACCGCGCCTGCGTTTTCCTCGCCGGGGCCTATGAGTACCCACGGGGCTTCGTTGGGAAAGAGGTTGAGGAGGAGACGGGAGTGCTTGTAGCCGCAGTGCTCGCTCCAGAGGATGCCGAACATACCGAGTTCGACCTCATTCGGCTCGCGGCCCATGCGGGTGACGATCTCGTCGTATTCGTCGCGTGATAGGGAGAGTTCAGCGAGGGTGGCATCGGAGGCGGTCATGGGTGGTCACTCATTCCAGACGCGGCCGATGGTGGCCTCTATCTTCTTTTCAAACCGTTCGATCAGTTCCCGGTTGGAATCCACGATGGCCTGTTCACGTTCAATTTCCGCGATGATGGCTTGCTGTGCGGCGAGTGGCGGGAGTGGGATTTTGACACCGCGCACGATTTTGCTGTTGAGATTATTCACGACTCCACCCGTTGCAGCATGGGAAAATTGCTCTGCCACCATCTCTGCGCCGAGAATGTGATAAAGAAAATCCCTGGCTATCGATTTTGCGAGATCTCGCAAAATAAGCCAACCGTCGTGAATGCAACCTTCGATTGCCAATATGTAGGGCCTGCCAAAGCTCATTGAATTGGAGAGGATCAAATCACCTGGCTTTACGCGTCTAGACAATGCTGCGCCTTCAGGGGTGATGCGTTCCTTTGTCTCTGTGATGTACTTTGAACCGACTTCGACATCCCCAATCTTTACCCAGTTGACACCAATCGAGGAATCAGTAACGAATTCTCGAATTGGCCTCGGTGAGGCACCACGTTCTACCACGCAGACCTCACCAATCGTCACCAACGGCCATACTGGATCCACCTCAATCTTCGGCCGCCAGTTGTCCACGACGGCACGCGCGCCGTCAATCACGCGTTGATAGCCCTCGATCTCCTCGACGATCTCTCCCTGGATGTCGAGCGGGGGAAGGGGGATTTGAAATTCTGCCAGAGTGTTCAAATTTAAGTTGGAGATATTCGTAGTGGTGTTGGCGTTTCGGACAAAAAATTCGGCGGCAAATTTGGTGCGGAGGCAACAAGTTAGGTACGTGCCGAGTATACAGGAGTCCGGACGAATCACGGACATAAATGCACCAAATGAAACCGGGCGGCTGATGGATTGGACATGGGTTGTTCTTCCGAGCAAACGAAGGCTATTAGCTGTAGAAATTAGTATGTCACTAGGTTGCAGTAGTTTGTCGTCATTTTTCAGCAAAGAACGAGGAATAAAATAGAGCGCTTCCTTGACGATCCCTGTTTCTTGGGCCGCCCTTGTCGTCACTACCGGAAGTGAATTCTCGGTTTCTCGCTCGAGTTGATCCGACTTACGAAAAGTAAGACCTCTGATGAATTTTGCAACTTGGCCTAGCGGTACCATTGGGAACTTACTACTGCCGGAGCTAGTATCACGGTACCGTTCCCCGCTCAGGTTGTAGACACCGTCTGCGGCTAGGTGTTCTTTAGGGACCATGAGGCCCAGCGCGGGAACATAGCCGTCCAGTGTTTCGTTCCCACGCAGACGACTTAGGAATTCCTTGACATCCTCCAACGCTTGCGGGAGGTCGTTGTCAGCGATGGGGCGGCGCTGAGTTCCCTTGTTGAAACCGTCGTTCTCGACTTTGAAAAAGGCGACGTAGTTGGCGCGTTTGGCCAGTGCGGAATCGAGGATGAGGATGGACGTTTTGACGCCGGAATAGGGGTTGAAGACACCGGCGGGGAGGGACACGACTGCCACCAGATAGTGCTCTACCAGCATCTTACGTAGTTGGGTGTGTGCCTTCTGGCCCTGGAAGATGATGCCTTCCGGCACGATGAATCCCGCGCGTCCCGAGGGCGTGAGGTGCTCCGCCATATAGTCCGCAAACAACACCTCGCTGCGCTTGGATTGAACAGAGAAGCGGTTGTGGGGGCGGATGCCGCCCTTCGGCGACATGAATGGTGGGTTGGCCAGAATAACGTCCGCGCGCTCATTCCAGCGTTCTTCACTCGTGAGGGTGTCGTACTCAGCGATGTCCGGGCTGACAAAGCCATGCAGATACATGTTGGCGCGGGACAGGCGCACATAGTCCGGGGAGATGTCATAGCCCCGAATGTTCGCAGTCAGCCGGCCGTTTTCGTCCGGCGTGAGCGTGCTCTCTCCGTCAGCGTCCTGATTGGCCGCGAGTACGTGTTTGTAGGCAGAGATAAGGAATCCAGCAGTACCACAGGCAGGATCAAATATGACCTCGTCTTTCTTGGGGTCAACGATTTCAACTATGAAGTCGATAATGTGGCGGGGCGTGCGGAACTGACCAGCATCGCCCTGCACGTCGAGAACTGATAGCAGGTACTCATATGCGTCGCCGAGACTCTCCGAGTCCTCATAGGAGAACTGATCAATGATTTTCAGGAATTCGCGGAGGGTCTCCGGGTCACGGTACGGCAGGAAAGTATTGCGAAAGATGTCCCTGAACAATGGCGGAACGCCAGGGTTCTCCGGCATGCGGGTGATGGCCTCAGCGTAGAGATTCAACGTTTCGTGGCCGCCGAGGCTAGGGCTCATAAGTTTGGCCCAGCCGTACCATGCGAAATCACCCGCGAAGAATGTCCGCTCGCCGCCCAACTCTTCGCTCTGCGCGTCCATGTCGTCCATGAACTTGTAGATGAGAGCGATGGTAATCTGCTCAACCTGGCTCTTGGGGTCGGGCACCTTACCAACAAGGATGTCTCGGGCAGTGTCAATGCGGCGTTTGGTTTCGGCGTCCAGCATGGGGAACTCCTCAGGCGACGAATTGGTTGAGTGACACGTAGTCCTTGATGTACTCCGGCACAAGCGATTGGTACTTTCTCGGGACGGCACGATAGTCCTGGAGCGAGACCCCTGAGTGCGTGGCAAGCCGAGCAAATTGCCGCCCATCGACAATGTCCCGCATATGTGGGTCGGTGGCGTATGCCTTGAAGTAGTTCTTGATGGCGATGATTGAACCGGCACGATCCGGTTTGTGATCCGCCACGAACTTGGCAAACTCATCTTCCAGCAACTGGTCTTTGGACTTGAAGCTGGGGATGAGGCCGAAGACCTTTTCAAGAATCTCCCGCAGGCTGATGCGCCGATCCACCTCGGCGGACCTGCGGAGTTTTGCGAGAGTGTAGTATTCCTCCGGCTTGTCGAACACCTCGTTGTTCACGTAGTCGATCACCCGATCCCATTCGCCCGCCTCGACGGCCTTCTTTACGTTCTCATTCTCCCGCACGCTGTCCGCGAAGCGGTCAAAGAACATTCTGTCAATCTTCATGCCCCTCGGACCGACAGTTTCTTCGCTGACCGTAAGTAGCGCATCGGGCCCAAGATGTTGGAAACCGCCCAGGAGGCGCCGGACGCCAGGTAATGGTCCCCCGCCGGGGCCGCCTCCCCGTGGCTGGGAGCTGGGCAACCGCAAGACCTCGTCATAGTTGAACTCGGTTTCGAAGTACTCGCAGTTGGCGAAGAAATCGAAGAGCTTGAATGCCTCTTTCTCGGGATGCTGGACATCTTCGGCGGTCTGGGGGTCTATGATTTCATCACGGAAGTCGTGCTTGCGAGTGCCGCGACCCTTGATTTGGATGAAGTCGGTGGGAGAGAAGATAGGGCGGAACAGGCCAAGATTCAGGATGTCAGTGCAGTCATAGCCCGTCGTCATCATACCGACGGTGACGCAGACGCGGGCCTTGGACGTTCGGTATTCGGGCATGGTGTTGGCGGTTCCCTTTAGGTTGTTGTTGGCGAAGTTTATGGCGTACTGTTGGGCTTCCGGCACGTGTGAGGTGACCTGGACAGCAAAGTCGGATTGGTACATGCCCGGAAACATGACGTGGGCCATCTCATTGAGGGTTTGCGCTAGCCTGGCGCCGTGGTTCTGGCTTACGGCAAAGATGATGGACTTGCCAATCTCGCCGCTGACGGGGTCACGCAGCGCATTCTCAAGGAAGGTCTTGCAGAAGAGCCGATTGGTCGCGTCCGAGAAGAATCCCTTCTCAAATTGAGTTTGGCGATAGGATTGTTCGTAATCTTCGCCGACATCGTCCTGAAGAGTCACAACGAAACCTTCATTCGCAAGCAGCTGAGTTGTTACGTCAGTTCGGGCATCCACCACGGTGGGGTTAATCAGATAACCGTCATTCACGCCATCAATCAGGGAATAGCGGAAAGTGGGCTGTCCGCTTTCACATCCGAACGTGCGGTAAGTATCAAGCAGGAGCCTGCGCTCGGCCTCACGTGGATCATGGACGTTGGGGTTGGCGGCGTCTGAGCCGCGCAAATAGTCGCGCGGGGTGGCGGTGAGGCCGAGTTTATAGCCGACAAAGTAGTCGAATACGGCGCGGGCATTACCGCTAATCGAGCGATGAGCTTCATCGGAGATCACAAGGTCGAAATCAGTGGGTGAGAAGAGCGACTGGTATTTGTTATTGAACATTAACGACTGAACGGTTGTCACCACGATTTCCGCGGAGCGCCAGTCGTCACGTCTTTCTTTGTAGACGACAGTGCGAAAGTCTGCGGAGAGGAGGTTGGCAAAGACTTTACGCGCCTGCTCTTCAAGCTCAAGTCTGTCGACCAAGAAGAGGACGCGGGATGCGTTGCCGGTACGGAGGAATAGCTTGATGATGGCCGCCGCAGTCAGCGTCTTGCCCGTTCCGGTCGCCATTTCAAATAGAAAGCGGTCGCTGCCCTCCTTGACGACGCTCTGCAGGTTATGAATTGCCCGAAGCTGGTACGGACGCAGGAAGCGAAGGCCGTTGGCGCGTATGAAATCCGGCCTTTCGGTTTCATTCTTCCACGCCGCCTCCGAAGAGTAGTTGGGTCGTTGTGTGAGGACGATGTAATCATCGCCCACCTGCTCGTCGATGAGCCTTGCGGGGTCCGGTTTGACCTTTCTATAACCAACTACCGATTGCGGGCTGGGAAAGGCGGTGATGATGTACGGATTTCCGCGCTCCAGGTCCCAAAAGTAGTGAAGGTTGCCGTTGGACAGTATGACGAAGCGGCAATTCTGGGATTTGGCATATTTCCAGGCTTGCTCTTTCCCGACTAGAGGCTGCTTCTCCTCGGACTTGGCCTCCAGAACAATGAACGGGAATCCTCTCTCGTCCAGGAGGAGATAGTCGACGACACCCCTGCCGGTTTTCTCGAAGTTGTCTCCAAGTCCCTCCAGATCTGTCGGCTTGAGGGTGACACCAGCTTCAATCTGAATATTCGCGGCACTGCTTCCTTCTGGGAAAAAACGCCAGTCCGCGTTCTCCAGTAGTCGATTGATCTTTATCCGCGCCGTAGCTTCGTTCATTGTCGTGTGGTGGCGCTCTGTAGCATGACTATTCTAGTGCCCTTACGGCAGTTCGGCGTAGTCTTCGTCCCAGTCGTCTGCGAGGCGGATCAGGTCTTTGAGCGGGGTGCCGCCCTGTTCGCTGTCGAGGCTTGGAGGGGCGAGTCGTGTTGGCAGGCTCGCGCCGTCGCCGCCGGCGAGCATGAGGATGGAATCGACGAAGTTTTCGCGCGCGTCCCACTTTGCGCCGGGGCGTCGGATGGTGACGGCGGGGTTGAGGGCGGCGATGACTGCGGCTCGCAGGACATCCTCCTGCATCCACATGGGCTGTTCCCGGATGTCCGCTTCCTGTGTATGACCGCACGCCCCACAGTTGAATTGAGCGCGGTCCCAATCGGGATCGTAGTCAGTTGTGCCGCTTATGGACCCACATTCACGGCAGGCGGCTCCGGCGAAGGTCAGCGGCTCGTGATCGACCTCATCAGTCACGCCTGATTCGCGAATGGCGTCCGCTATCTGGGCGGGAGACTCGAGCGCCAGGCGGAGGATCGAGAGAAAGCCTGAGTTATTGGCAAGTTCGGACGTTCGGACAATCTCGATTTCTGAGGCGCGGGCGGAGTCTTTCAATTCCTGCGTGTGGGCATCAAAGAGCGCCTCCCAATGCTGGGCACGGGACTCGTCGCACGCCTCCGGGTCCGACTGTCGGCCATATGTCTTGCCGGACAGGGTCAGGTTGAATGGGCGGCCGGGGGCGTGGGTGGCCTCATCGGTTGCCAGATCCGGCACGACGTAGATGACGCGAAGACTCGCCGATTGACTGCCCTTGCGAATTCGGCGGGCGAGTGAGCCGGGATAGGCGAGTAGACGGAGGCGATCGGCCTCCGTCAACGCGGCCATGGGGATTTCCCCGGCGAGCGCGGCGTCGCCGGATTGCAGCAGTTCACCAACCTCCGAGAGGCCGGCGGCGTTGCGGTAGAGGCGTTCAGCGGTGGTCACGAAAGGGAAATCGGCAAGGGGATTAGCGTTCGATGGGGAGGCCGACGCCGCTGCCCCACTCGGTCCAGGAGCCGTCGTAGTTGCGAATGTTCTGGTATCCGAGCAACTCCTTGAGGACGAACCACGTGTGGGAGGAGCGCTCGCCGATGCGGCAGTAGGCGATGACATCCTTGTCCGCAGTGACGCCGCGCCCGCCATAGATCTCATTGAGCTCGTCGGCAGACTTGAACGTTGCATCCTCGTTGACGGCCTGCGCCCAGCCGATGTTGACCGCGCCGGGGATGTGTCCGCCACGCTGCGAGCCCTCCTGCGGGAGGTTCTCCGGCGCGAGCAGTTCACCACTGAATTCTGCCGGGGATCGGACATCCACGAGGACGGAGGCGCCGAGGGCGGCCTGCACCTCGTTCCGCATCGCGCGGATGGATGTGTCCGGGTCCTGCGCCGTGTAGGATTGGGCGGCGTGTGAGGGAACGTCCGTTGTCGTCGGGCGGTTCTCCGCGAGCCACTTGGCGCGGCCGCCGTTCATGAGCTGAACGTTGTCGTGCCCGTAGTACTTCAACTGCCAGTAGGCCCATGCGGCGAACCAGTTGTTGTTGTCGCCGTAGAGGATGACGCGCGTGTCGTTGCCTATGCCGGACTCGCCCAAGAGTTTTTCAAATTCGCTCTTCTCGACGACGTCTCGTGTCACTGATTCCTGGAGTTGGGACCGCCAGTTCCAGCCGACGGCGCCGGGCGCGTGGCCCTGGTCGTATGCCGCCGTATCGACGTCCACTTCAACGAGGCGGACGCCGGCAGCGTCAAGGTTCTGCGCGACCCATTCCGTGTCTACCAATGCGTTTGGATTTGCGTAATCAGCCATTGTGTTGCCCCCACCCTTTCGCTTCTCACAAGAGAAACCATACCTGCGCTAGGTTCGCAGTATGGCTAAGCATCGTCAAGGGGTGAGCGGGATGCGCGGCATCGGTATCATGGCTGTAGTGGGGTAGAAGTCAGGAGCAATTGAGACGATGCGCGTCATGGTTCTGATCAAGGCGACCGGCGAGAGCGAGGCGGGAGTTATGCCGTCCACAGAGCTGCTGGAGGCCATGGGCAAGTACAACGAGGAGCTTGTGGAGGCGGGCGTGATGCTGGGTGGCGAGGGGATCAAGCCCTCTAAACACGGCAAGCGCGTTGTGCTTGACGGCGACACCAACGCCATCAGCGACGGCCCTTTCGCTGAGACAGATCAGCTTATTGCCGGATTCTGGATCTGGCAGGTTGCGGACATGGAGGAGGCGGTGGCGTGGGTAAAGCGGTGCCCGCAGCCGATGCCGGGCATGGCGGAGATCGAGATCCGGCCGCTCTATGAGACGGGGGATTTCACGCCGGAGATGACGGAGGAGCAGGTGGCGCGTGAAGAGGAGCTGCGGGAGCGGGTGGCTGCGACGGAGTCCGGAACCTGATGACTCTACTAAGAACACCTCTATTTGAATCTCACGTTGCGCTCGGGGCACGCATTGTTGAGTTTGGCGGGTGGGATATGCCCGTGCAGTACTCGAACGGCGTGCTGGCGGAACATGCGGCGGTGCGGCAGGGCGTGGGCATGTTTGATGTCTCGCACATGGGGCGCATCAGGTTGACGGGAGAGAATGCGGGCAGTGCGCTCGACCGCGTCGTGACCAGCAATGTTGGAACACTACGAGTAGGCCGCGCTCGCTATGGGCTTATCTGCAACGAATCCGGCGGGATCCTGGACGATGTTGTCGTTATGCGGCTTGCCGATGACGAGTTCTTGATGGTGTGCAACGCGGCGAGCTGGGACCGGATTACGGACTGGCTGGGTCGGCATTGCGAGGGTGTTTCAATCAACCACGAACGCGATGAGACGTCGATGATGGCCGTGCAGGGGCCGGGGGCGGTCGAAGCGCTGCAGGCGCTGGTCGACATTGAGCTTGGCGATGTGGGACGTTTCGCGTGCCGCGCAGTGACGGTGGCCGGCACATCGGGGCTCATCTCTCGAACCGGGTATACGGGTGAAGACGGGTTTGAGGTAATCGTGCCGGCGGGTGAGGCGGCGCGCGTGTGGCAGACGCTTGTTGACGATCGGGGTGTTGCGCCATGCGGCCTTGCGGCGCGGGATGTGCTGCGGCTCGAAGCGGGTCTGATGCTTTACGGACAGGACATGGACGATACGGTGACGCCATTGGAGGCGGGACTAGATCGATTCGTGAACCTGGACAAGGATTTTTTGGGTGTCGAGAGGCTGAGAGAGGAGGCGGAGAGCGGGGTTGAGCGGCGCATCACGGGGCTCACGGTGGAGGGTCGGTCTGCGCCGCGACACGGCTATGCGGTCCGAACAACGGACGGGCGAGAGTCCGTCATAACGAGCGGGGCGTATTCGCCTGTGCTTGGGTATGGGGTTGCTCTGGCGTATCTGCCGATCGACGTGACTGAACCCGGTAACGTCGTGGATGTCGATATCCGTGGTCGGACGGTTCAAGCGACGACGGTGCCGCTGCCGTTCTTGCAGGCAAATCGCGGTTAGCAACGTGGCGACAACTTCGGCATATCCCGCCATTCAGCGGCTAGAATAAATGGGCACTTTGCCGCTCCGCGCGGCGTTGAGACGCACGAATTGGGGGTCGTGAAATGCCATTTGATCCGGCAGGTTTGTTGTTCAGCCGCGAGCACGAGTGGGTGGCGCGTGATGAGTCCGATCAGAACGCGGTAACCGTCGGGATTACCGACTACGCGCAGGGCGAACTGGGCGACGTTGTGTACGTTGACCTGCCTGCCGACGGGGCGGCAGTCAAGCAGTTTGAGACGTTCGGCGAGGTGGAATCGGTCAAGTCGGTGTCGGATCTGTTCTCGCCGATAAGCGGAACGGTTGCCGGGGTGAATTCCACGCTGGAGGACAAGCCTGAGCTGGTGAACGAGGACCCGTACGGTGAGGGATGGATGCTTCGTGTGACGATTGAGGACGAGCGAGAGCTGCAGAGCCTGCTTTCGCACGATGAATACCAGGAATTTCTTACGGAGTTGAGCGGCGGTGACTGAAAAGCGTAATCCTGCACCCTTTGTTCCCATGACGGCTGCCGACAGGCAGCACATGCTCGATGTAGTCGGCGTCAACGCCGTTGATGACCTGTTCGCGGACATTCCCGCCGAGTTCCGCGACCCGGACCTGGGCCTGCCCCCGGCGTTGTCCGAACACGATGTTGTGACGCACATGGGCCATCTGTCGGCCATGAACGTGTCCGCAGACGCTGCGCCGTCGTTTCTGGGAGGCGGGTTTGCGCGGCACTATGTGCCAAACGCGGTGGGAGCAATCATCTCTCGCGGTGAGTTTCTGACGCCGTATACGCCTTACCAGCCGGAAGCGAGCCAGGGCATTCTGCAAGCGCTCTTCGAGTTCCAGACCATCGTCTGCGAACTTACCGGTATGGATGCTGCGAACACGGGGATGTATGACGGGGCGAGCGGGCTGGCGGAAGCGGCGCTGATGGCGTGCAGGCTCACGCGCAGGCGCACGGTTGCCGTTCACGAGAGTGTTTCACCGCTGTATCGCGCGGCGTTGGAGACATATGCAGGGGCGCAGGAAATCACGGTGGTCGACGGCATCGACGACGCGCCTGAGGGCGAGCTTGCGTGCCTGATTGTTCAGCAGCCGACATATGACGGCCTCATAGATGACGACCCTGATGCGCATGCCAACGCGATTCATGAGCGTGGCGGACTGTTGGTTGTGGCCGTGGAACCGGTTTCGCTCGCGTTGATACGTCCGCCGGGAGAATATGGGGCGGACATTGTGGTGGCGGAGGGTCAGCCGCTTGGGATCGCGTTGGGATTCGGCGGGCCGGGCGTTGGGTTCTTCGCATGCAAGAACGAGTATCTGCGGCAGATGCCAGGGCGGATTGTTGGGCGCAGCGTGGACGCGGACGGGCGCGATGCGTTTGTGCTGACGCTGCAAACGCGCGAGCAACACATCCGTCGCGAGAAGGCGACATCCAATATCTGTACTGCTGAGACATTGGCGGCCATCGCGGTGGCAGTTCATACAGCAGCTCTTGGCCCCCATGGTCTGCGTGAGGTGGCATTTAGCTGCTACCAGGCAACCCACAACGCGGCGCGACGCATTGCTCGCCTGCCCGGGTTCTCGATTCATGGCGGCGAGGATGCACTGTTCATCAAGGAGTTCGTTGTTGCGTGCCCGATCCCTCCTGCGGACGTAAACCTGCGGTTGTGGGAGCAGCATGGGATCATCGGCGGGATCGATGTGTCGGACCGCGTGCCGAACGGTCTCCTGCTGTGTATCACGGAGACATCGACGACGACCGATATAGACAGGCTCGTCAGCGCTCTTGCGGGCATCGCGAATGTATCCGCAGAGGCGGACGGCGAGGCAGTGGCGACGAGTATTTCGGATTGGCCGGCGATCGAAACGCCGGCGGCGGGTGACGGGCTCATCCTTGCGATCGGCGATACAAACGAGAAGCGCGTCCCACTGCTGCTGGATGTTTCACGACCTGCGCGGCGCGGTGTGACGACGCCCGTTCCGGCGGTCGCACCAATCGCGCCGCCGCTTCCTGAGTCGACGCTTCGCAAACAACTGATTCTGCCTGAGATCAGCGAGCTGGATGTTGTGCGCTACTTCACGCGCATAAGCCAGTCGAATTACGCAGTCGATACGACCTTCTATCCTCTCGGGTCCTGCACGATGAAGTACAACCCGCGGGTCAATGAGACGGTTGCAGGCATGCCGGGGTTCGCGAACGCGCATCCCTATCTACCGCCCGAAGTTAGTGCGGGGACGCTCGGGGCGCTGTACAGCCTGCAGGAGATGCTGGCGAGCGTTGTGGGGATGGACGCGACGAGCCTCGCGCCTTCCGCCGGGGCGCACGGCGAGCTTACGGGGATGCTCCTTTTCCGCGCGTATCATCGAAGCCGCAGCGACAGCGGGCGCACCGTGGTTCTTTCACCGGACTCCTCGCATGGGACCAACCCGGCGTCGGCGGCGATGGCGGGATTCACGCTCTTGACTGTGCCGACGGATTCCATTGGCAACATCGATATGGGTGCCTTGAAGCCACTTCTGGGGCCGGAGGTGGCGGGCATCATGCTGACGATGCCGACCACTCTGGGGCTGTTCGATCCGAACACGGCCGAGATCTGCCGCCTTATCCATGAGGCGGGGGGGCTGGTGTACGGCGACGGGGCGAATCTGAATGCGCTGCTTGGTCGCGCGCGGCTGGGCGATATGGGCTTTGACATCGTGCATATCAATGTTCATAAGACATTTTCGACTCCGCATGGTGGCGGCGGACCGGGCGCGGGCCCTGTCTGCGTCAAGGAACACCTGGCGGAGTTCCTGCCGACACCGCACATCGAGCGTCGTGATGACGGGATGCTGCACCTAGCCGCACCCGCGCAGTCTGTTGGGCGCATAGGGTCGGCGGCGGGGAACGTTGGGGTACTGCTGCGCGCGTACACGTATTTCCGGATGCACGGGGAGGATGGTCTAAGAGAGGTAAGCGGGGCGGCGGTGCTGAACGCCAACTACATCCGCGCCCGGCTGAAGGACCACTACCACCTGCAATACGACCGCATCTGCATGCATGAGGCCGTTTTCTCGGCCACGCGGCAGCGGCGACAACACGACGTGCGGGCCGGAGACATCTGCAAGCGGCTTCTGGACCACGGATTCTACGCACCGACGGTGTATTTCCCGTTGATCGTGGAAGAGGCGCTAATGATTGAGCCGACGGAGACGGAGAGTCGGGAGACGCTGGACGCGTTCATCGATGCGATGGTGTCCATCGCTCAAGAGGCGTCGGAGGATCCTGAGTTGGTGCGCAGCGCTCCGCACAATACACCGGTGCGTCGGATCGATGAGGCGTTAGCGGCGCGCCGGCCGGTACTGCGGTGGATGGAGCGGGACTGAGCTCCCCAGGTCTTCATGACTGAGACGCGGCCGTTTGGGCCGGCGGAGTTGGGGATTTCTATTGCGCCTCTGGGGGTGGGGGCGTGGCCGTGGGGGTCTACGTGGTACTGGGGGTATGGGAAGTCTTACGGCGAGGATGATGTTCAGGGGGCGTTTCGGGCGTCGTTGGATGCGGGTGTGACGCTTTTTGATACGGCTGAGGTCTATGGGCGGGGGAAGTCTGAGCGGATTCTCGGCAAGATGGCGGGGGAACTGAAGGAGCCCCCCCACCCTGGCCCTCCCCCTCAAGGGGGGAGAGGATTAGAGCGGCCGTTTGTGGCGACGAAGTATATGCCCTATCCGTGGCGGTGGCGGGCGGGTGATGTACCGCGTGCGCTGCGGGCGAGCCTGAGACGGCTTGGTCTGGAGCGCGTCGATCTCTATCAGATTCATTGGCCGGTCGTGCCGGCGCGCCCGCGGCTTGGGCAGTGGATGGAGGGTCTTTTCCGGGCGCACGACGAGGGGTTGGTTGGGTCGGTCGGGGTGTCCAATTTTGATGCGGAGTTGACGAGGCGGGCGCATGAGATTCTGTCCCGCGCGGGTATCCCCCTGGCGTCCAATCAATTGCCCTACAGCCTGCTAGACCGTCACATCGAGCATGAGGGTCTGCTTGACGCGTGCAAGGAACTGGGTGTGACGGTGATCGCGTACAGTCCCATCGCGGAGGGGCTGCTGACCGGGAAATACACGCCGGACAGCAAACCTGCCGGTTACCGGGGCTGGCGGCTGCGCAAGAAGGTGGTGCAGGTTCAGCCGATTGTTAAGGCGTTGCGGGAAATCGGCGAGCGGCACGAGGGAAAGACGCCGTCACAAGTCGCGCTCCGATGGCTGATACAGAAGGGTTCGCTGCCTATACCGGGCGCGAAGACGGCGCAACAGGCATCGGACAATGCCGGGGCGCTGGGGTGGAGCCTCACGGATGAGGAGATGGCAGCGCTGGACGGGGTTTCAGCCTGATATTTCTCTCGCTTTACGGGTGGTGGGGCGTCCGCCTACGATTTGGCTATACCTATCGTGGTTAAGGGGGGAGACTCATGACGATGCAGTTGGATGACGTTAAGCGTGAGGTGGCTGTCGCGAACCGGGTACTGCCTGATATTGGGCTGGCGTCCGGGGTGCTTGGGTCGCTGGGGCATGTGAGTATGCGCGTGCCGGATGATCCGGAAAAGTTCGTGGTCAAGGGACGCGGTTATCCCATCGATGCGCTGGCTCGCGCGGAGCCGGAGGGGATGGTTGTTTGCGACCTGGACGGGTTCAAGGTCGGCGGGCCGCCCGGCATCACACAGTGTTTTGAGGTGAAGATCCATTCCTGCATCTATCGCGCAAGGCCGGACGTGCAGTCCATCGTGCATGTTCATCCCCGGTACGCCATAGTCATGGGCATCCTCGGCGTAAACCTTGTGCCGATGTGCCGCGAGGGGATGGAGCTGGTCACGCGGCCCGTTCCCGTGTATCCACACAGCAAGCTGATCCTGACCGAGGAGGACGGCGTCGGCGTGGCGGAGGCGCTCGGCGATGCGACGGTGCTCACGCTGCAGGGGCATGGCGCGGTGACCGTCGGGACATCCACCGGCGACGCCGTAATGAACATGGCGCATTTTGAGGAACAGGCTCGCATGAACTGGTACGCCTATGCCGCGGCGGGGCCGGATCACGCGCAGATCACGGAAGAGCAGATCGCCGAAAGCAATTCGCAGCCCCCGACGTCCGAGCTGCCGCATTTCAAGGAGTTGGTGAGCGGGACTCGAGCGCAGGCGGCGGTGGGCGGCGTGTGGCGTCATTTGGTGGCAAACGCATCTGAGGGACTGTAGTAAGCAGCAGCGGGGAGGCGGAACGGCATGGATCTTGGAATCGCGGGAAAGGTTGCGCTCGTCACGGGCGGAAGCAGGGGGCTTGGTCGGCAGGCCGCGCTGAGTCTCGCCGCAGAGGGGGCCAAGGTCGCCATCTGCGCGCGGACACAAGAGAATCTTGACGGCGTGTTGCCGGAATTGACGGCGGCGGGTGCGCCGTCGGCGGCGGCCATCGCTGCGGACATCACCGATGCCGCTTCGCTGGAGCAGTTGCATGAGGCCGTTGTCGAACAGCTTGGGCCGATAGACATTCTTGTGAATAACGCGGGGGCGAGCCGTCGAGGCGACGTGTTGGCCATCGGCGAGGAAGAGTGGTCGGACCTGTGGTCGCTGAACGTGCTGGGGCCGATCCGGCTGAGTCGTCTCGTGCTGCCGGGGATGCAGGAACGGCAATGGGGACGCATCGTGAACGTGTCGTCGATCTGGGGGCGCGAGCATGGCGGCGGTGTGGCGTATATGACGACGAAGGCCGCTTTGATCGCCTTTACCAAGAGCACGGCGCTGAGCTATGGGAAGGACGGCATCCTGATCAATTCCGTCGCGCCGGGGTCGGTTGTGTTTCCGACGGGGAGTTGGGACCGGTTCCAGACGCAGAATGAGCCGGATGTTGTGCGGGACTTCATCGCCAACAACTTGCCGATGGGACGGTTTGGGTGGCCGGAACCCGTGGGGGACCTCATCGCGTTCCTCTGTTCGGAGAGGGCCGGCTTCCTGACGGGGACGACGATCAACATCGACGGCGGGCAGTCTAAGAGTTTGATCTAGGGGTTGAGTAGGAACGGGGTCCGGTTGCACTCCACGTTCAAGATTCCCGCCGTCGCCGGAATGACGGAGATTGGTTGGGGTATACTTACGTCAAGCAAAGTTTTGGAAATGGTTCGAATGAACTCTTTCACACACTAGGAGGTGCCTTACGACCCCTGAAAATACACAACCACAAGCGTCTACTGACGAACTCCGCCCGTGGCGCGAGGGCAGCGAACGCATCGCTATCTTTATTGACGGCAGCAACTTATATCACGCGTTAGAAGAATCTTGCAGCCGGACCGATCTCGATTTCGCGGCTTTCATCCAATGGATTGCAGGAGAGCGTCCGCTCTTTCGCACGTATTACTACAACATCATCCAGGATGAGAAGCGCCGCCCCACAGAATTCGCGCAACAGCAGCGGTTCTTGCAGGCTCTACACCTGATCCCCTACGTGGAGACCCGATTCGGGCAGACGCGTATCCGCGACGGGCAGGTTGTTGAGAAGGGCGTGGACATCATGCTCGCCACGGACCTGTTGTACTACGCGTGGCAGGACTATTACGACATGGCGGTGCTGGTGTCCGGCGACGGTGATTTCGCCTACGCCATCCAGACGCTCAAGAATCTCGGCAAGTACGTGCAGGTCGTGACATTCGAATCGAATCAGTCGCCTGATCTGTGGGAAAAGGCTGATCTGCGCACACTCCTCACCCCGGACCTGCTAGCGCAGGAGAACCTGTGGGTGAATAAGGAGCCGGCGAGGAAGAGGCGGCGGCGGACGACAAACGGGACGACGCGCCGCACGCCCAGGAAGACCGCGACGACAGCCACTGCATCCTCAAACGGTCGGGCCGCCGAGGCTGTGGGGGCGCAGTAAGCGCGCCTCAGAGTTAGCCCAGGTCGCCCTCATCGCGGCCACTCGCGTCCTTCCAGGCAGATTCCTGCCACGGAAAGACGTCCGACGCGGTGTCCAGCAACGGGAAGTCCTCCCCGGGATGGAAGACGGCAACACCGTTGGCGGTGCCAACCCAGAGGTTGCCGTTTCGATCAAGCAGTAACTCGTTGACGCGGTTGTGCGGCAGGGGCGTTGATTCCGCTGTGTAGACCATCCAGAGCTCATCGTTCACCAGCCCGATGACGCCGCCGTCCGTGCCGACCCATGTGCGGCCTGTCGCCGTATCTTCAGCGAAGGACCGGACGTTGTCGTTGGGCAGGCGTCCATTGGCTCGATTCAGCTTGGTCCACTGCCGGCCGTCATAGATAGCGACTCCGTCACCGATGGTGCCGAACCACATGCGGCCCTGACTGTCCTCACGGGAGGCAAGGATAAGGTCAGTGCGGATATCAGCGTTCTCTGTCTTAAGGCTGTTCCAGAAGCCGTTGTCCAGGATATTGATGCCCTGCCAGTGGGTGAGCCAGACGCGGCCCATGGAATCTTCCGTGACGACGCTGATGATGTTTGTATTCAGGCCATCACCGCGGTTGTAGAGGGTCCACTCGCCGTCTTCAAGGACGGCGGCGCCGAGGCCGGTGGCGAACCACACGCGATCCTGGCTGTCGTAATAGACGTTGAACAGGGAATTACTGGGGAGTTGCTGCTCTCCTTCGGCGTCACCGAACCTGTCGTATTCGATCCATTCACCGTTGTTATAGACCGAGCCGCCGCTTAGGGTAGACATCCAGATGCGGCCGTGTTTGTCCTCGGCCAAGCCGTTGACGTATCGATATGCGAGTCCGCTGTTTTGCGGGATAAAAGTCTCCCAAGTGCGCCCATCAAACTTGGCGACGCCCTCGGACGTGCCCACCCAGATGTTGCCCTGGCTGTCTTCAAGGAGGCCGTAGACATCATTGGCGGGGAGGCCGGTCTCAGTCGGGAAGAGCCATTCATAGGCATCTTCCGCGGGGTCATAGATATTGACTCCACCACCATAGGTCACGATCCAGAGCGTGCCGTCTTCATCAGCGTGGAGGTCTTCAATGAAGTGATGCGAGAGTTCGAGATACCGTGTGCTTAGGGGATCAGAGAACGACGTGCCGTCAAAACTCACAAGGCCGACTTCCGTTCCGATCCACAGGAGTTCGGCATCGCTGACCGCGTCCTCGTCCGGCGCCAGCACGGCCAGAGCCGTCACGAAATTGGAGGGCAAACCCTGCTGAACGGTATACGGATCCTCCCTCCATTCGCCGTCGGCATGCAGCACGTTCATGCCGCCGCCATACGCGCCGATGTAGAGATCGCCCTCGGAATTCTCCATGAAAACGCGGATCTCGTTTGAGGCCAGCGGACTATTGTCCATGGTGTAGACGGTGCGCCCCCCATCCGCCTCGAATACCGTGATGCCGCCCTTGGATCCCACCCAGATGTCACCTCCGGCATCCTCATAGAACGTCCAGATTCGATCATCTGAAAGGCCGTCATCTGCGCGGTAGGACCTCCACTCACCATCTTCGAACAGGCGGATACCCTCTCCCCACGTGCCGACCCATATCCGGTCCTGACTGTCTAGCAGGAGCGCGGAGACGAACACGTCATCCAGGCCGAGGCTGCCATCCTTATCGAGGCGGGACCACTGGCCCTCTTCAAGAACAACAATGCCCTCCTGAGTGCCGACCCAAACAGCGCCGTGCGGGTGATAGATGAACGATGTGGTGGGCGCGGTGATGGCACTGTTACCCGCGTTGTACGTGATGAGCGCTCCATCGTCATACAGGGACGCGCCATTGTCGAAACCGGCGAACCACTTGCGCCCATGGACGTCCTCATAGACTTCCGTCAGAAACCAACTGGCGATGCTGGTGTTCTCGACGTTGTAAACGGTCCATAGGCCGCGGCCTGAATTGGTCTGCTCACCGCCGCCGGCGGTACCGATGAGGACAAGCATCGTCAGGCACGCCAACGAGAAACCGCGTAATGCGTTCACAGCCTTTCCCCTCTATTGCAAACGCGGGCGTGTTCTTCCGTTAAGTTCATTAATGACACGCCCAACCACCCACTCTAAGCACACAGTGTAGCGCGGAATGAACCGAGTGGCGCAGCGAGCGCGAAAAATGACGGGCGCGGGAGTCGCGTGGTACGATACGGCGTGTCTGACACTGCCTAGGGCGGCGTGAATCAGTGGTGGGATCGACTGAGCTGCCTTGCGCAAAGGGGGTACCAATTGGCGGATGAGGTTCTGGGCGTTTCCGTTGGAACTGTCGTGTCGTTCACGAAGGATATTTCGGCACAAGACGTAGAGAAGTTCGCGGAGGCGACAGGCGACGTTCAACCCATCCACCTAGATGACGCCTATGCCAAGCGCACCCGCTTTGGGAATCGAATAGCGCACGGCATGCTCACAGCGGGCGTAATCTCCGCAGCAATCGGCACGCAGTTAGTGCCGAACGCACTCGCCATTTATATGGGGCAAACACTACAGTTCCGAGCGCCCGTTTGGCTCGGGGATTCAATCACCGCAACCCTTGAGGTCACAGAGCTTGACGTCGAGCGGCGTCGCGCCACCATTTCGACCACGTGCACAAATCAGAAGGATGAAGTGGTCCTCACCGGCGAGGCGCTGGTGATGCTGGACACCGTGCGCGACGAATAGCGTGACACCTAGTCAGCAGTATCGACGTGACCCGGTCGTTCCATTGATATCTGTTTAGGAGGCCAATCCAGATGTTCGTTCTTGACCAGGGAAACCGCATCGTCGTGCCGCGGACGGAGATGACGTACCCCGGCCACAACATGCGGATGCATGAGAATGCGTCGACCGCGCCCGTGGACCATGTGATGGCGGACCTGGAAGACGCGTGTCCCTACGAGTTCAAGGGTGAGCCCTCCCGAAGCACAATCATGGAGGCGTTCAACACGCTGGATTACGGCACCAAGGTCGTCACATTCCGCCCGAACAACATCCATTCCCGCTTCTTCCTGGGAGACGTGGAGACAATCATGCGTGGAGCGGTCGACAAGTTCCACGGGATTATCCTGCCCAAGGTCACCGGGCCCGAGGACGTCATTTACGTGTCCCGTCTGCTCGATGCTCTTGAGCTTGAGGCGGGGTGGACGACGAAGGTTGCCATCGAGACGCTGATCGAAACGCCGGAGGCGATGGTCAACGTCAGCAAGATCGCAACGGCTTCGCCGCGAATGGCCGGGCTGATATTTGGCATCGCGGACTTCGCGGCAGTGATGGGCGTCGTGGACGTGGTCGAAGACCAGAACAAGAACTTCCACTACGCCAAGCAGCATATGGCGGTGGCGGCAAAGGCGGCCGAGCTGCACGCCATCGACAATGTATTCTTCACCCTCGTCCGGCGCGACACATCGGAGGAGGACGCGGCCACGATCAATGAGGCGCTGCTCCAGAAGAACGTCGAAGCCGCGAACCTTGGCATGGACGGCACGTGGATCATCCATCCACAGCAGGCGCCCATGGCCAATATGGCTTTCACGCCGAGCGATTCACTGACGGAGTACGCCTCTCGCCTGATCGACAACTACCACGAGCGCGGGGGCGGAGCATTTGTCTTCGAGGAGACAGGCGAATTTGTGGACGAGGCGACGGCCAAAGGCTACCTCGTCCTGTTGGCAAAGGCTGCGCAGGCAGGCAAGGTGAACGCGACCTGGCTATCTGATCACGCAGCGCGACATGCTGAAATTACGGGCTATGACGTGCTGCGGCAGGCAGGCCGACACGTCGCCTAGAGGAATCGCCGTCCGAGAGCGTCATGCCTGACCCAATCATCGAACCGCAGGACGCAATCGCTGCGGAGGTGCGCCGATGGGTCGACCGGGAGGTAATTCCCGTCGTCGATGAGCTTGAGCACAACAACACGTTCCCGGATCAGCTCGTGCAAGGGATGCGGGAGTTGGGCCTGTTCGAGTTGATGATTCCCCAAGAATACGGGGGCATTGGCGCGACATATGTGAGTTATTCCGGCGTGGTTGAGGAATTGGCGCGCGGGTGGATGAGCCTCGGCGGGATTCTGAATACCCATGTCATCATCACGCATTTAGTCTCAACATTTGGGACTGAAGACCAGAAGCAGCGGTACCTGCCACAGCTATCGACGGCGGAGCGGCGAGGCGCCCTGACGATTACGGAGCCGAACGCGGGCTCCGACGTGCAGGCGATTCAAACCGTGGCTGTGAGGGACGGCGACGATTACGTCGTGAACGGTTCCAAGCTGTTCGTGAGCAATGGGCGGCGCGGCGGGCTATTCGCCATGGCGGTCAAGACTGACCCGCAAGTTGATCCACGTTATCGCGGTATCTCGTGCCTGCTTGTGCAGCCCGATTATCCCGGTTTCGTTGTGACGCGGGACATCGAGAAGCTTGGCTACAAGGGCATCGAAGCATCAGAGCTTTCGATGGACAACCTCCGCGTGCCGGCGGGCAACCTGCTGGGCGGCGAGGAGGGACAGGGGTTCTTCCAGATTCTGAGCGGTGTCGAGGTTGGTCGTGTGAACACAGCCGCACGGGCTGTGGGCGTGGCGCGGGCGGCATTTGAGGCCGCAGCAACGTATGCTCAGCAGCGGCAGGCATTCGGCAAGCCCATCGGGGAGCACCAGGCGATTCAGTTGAAGCTCGCGGATATGTACACGAATATCACGGCGGCGCGTTTGTTGGCTCGTTGGGCAGCCGGGGTTAAGGACCAGGGCGGCCGGGCTGACACAGAAGTTGGTATGGCCAAGCTGTTCGCGACTGAGGTTGCGACGGAGACTACTTTGGAATCCATGCGGATTCACGGCGGGATAGGCTATACGAAGGAAATGCCGGTGGAGCGTTTCTTCCGGGACGCGCCAGGCATGATGATCTATGAAGGCACGAACGAGATTCAGCGGACAATTATCGCGCGGAGCGTACTACAGCGGTACGCAGTGAACTAAACGGGGGAAC
The DNA here is from genome assembly GCA_965207115.1 of Dehalococcoidia bacterium. Lineage (GTDB taxonomy): Bacteria > Chloroflexota > Dehalococcoidia > UBA6926 > UBA6926 > VXMO01. The sequence goes on from CBDBLR010000003.1 coordinate 1,622,530, forward strand.
GGGGATGCAATTCGGACGATATCTGGAGGAATTTGAAGAGGGCGCTTTGTACAAGCACTGGCCTGGCAGGACGATCACGCAGGCGGACGATATTGCATTCTGCATGTTGACGATGAACCACCATCCTCTTCACATCGACGAGGAGTTCGGCAGGAACAGCCAATTCGGCCAGAACGTCGTTGTCGGCAACCTGGTTGTGGATATCGCGTTTGGGTTGAGCGTGTCTGACGTATCGGGACGCGCAATTGCGAATCTTGGTCTGGATGAGATCCGGTTCCACAAGCCGACGTTCCATGGGGATACCATTTATGCAGAGACCGAGGTGCTCTCTGTACGACCAAGCGACACGAGGCCGGACCGCGGCGTGGTGACGGTTGAGACCCGGGCGACGAATCAACGCGAAGAGACGGTGATGACTTTCAAGCGGAGCGTGCTGATTCCGCGAAAGCCGGAGGACAGTGAGGGTTAGACGTTATGGCAACCCGCTCTGAAGAAGACATCCGCGCGGCACAGGCAGCGTGGGAGGAAAAGACGGCCGGCGCGCGCGAGCGCAAGGAGTCGTTTGGCACGGACTCAATTGAGGGCATAGGCCGGGCGTATTCGCCTGAGAGTGTCCCTGACCTGGACTTTCTCAATGACGTGGGATTCCCCGGCGAGTACCCGTTCACGCGGGGCGTGCAGCCGACCATGTACCGAGGACGGCTGTGGTCCATGCGGCAATACGCGGGATTCGGGACGCCCGCAGAGTCCAATGAGCGGTTCCGCTACCTGCTGGAGCAGGGTCAGACGGGGTTGTCCGTCGCATTCGATCTGCCGACGCAGTTGGGCTACGACTCCGATGATTCGCACTCACTTGGCGAGGTGGGCAAGGTGGGCGTGGCCATCGACTCGCTGCGCGACATGGAGTTGATGTTCAAGGACATTCCACTGGACAAGGTCAGCACGTCGATGACAATCAACTCGCCGGCTGCGTTGTTGGTGGCCATGTACGTTGCGGTGGGTGAGAAGCAGGGGCATGAGCCGGCCGCACTCACTGGCACGGCGCAGAACGACGTCCTGAAGGAATACATCGCACGCGGCACATATATCTATCCGCCGGGGCCCTCGCTGCGACTTGCGGCTGACCTGGTGGGCTACTGCGCCCGGGAGATGCCGAGATTCAACAGCATCTCCATCAGCGGCTACCACATGCGTGACGCGGGCAGCACCGCGGCGCAGGAAATCGCGTTCACATTTGCCAACGCCATCGCGTATGGGGAGGCATTTGTTGAGCGTGGCGTGGATGCGGACTCATGGGGTCCGCGCGTTTCATGGATTTTCAACACGCACAACAACTTCCTTGAGGAGGTTGCCAAGTACCGGGCGCTACGCCGCATGTGGGCGAAGATTATGAAGGAGCGGTTCGGGGCTCAGGATCCCCGCTCGTGGATGCTCCGGACTCATACTCAGACCGGTGGCTCCACATTGACGGCGCAGCAGCCGCAGAACAACATCGTCCGCGCGGCGTATCAGGCCATGGCGGCAGTGCTGGGCGGGGTGCAGAGCCTTGCGCTTTCCTGCTACGACGAGGCCCTGGGCATCCCGACGGATGAGGCGCAGCGCGTCGCGCTGCGAACGCAGCAGATTCTCGCGCATGAGACAGGCATCGCTGACACGGTTGATCCGTTGGCAGGGTCGTATTTCGTCGAATGGATGACGAACAACCTTGAAGAGAAGGCTTGGCAATATATGCGGCAGATCGAGGACCTGGGCGGAGCGGTGACGGCTATTGAGAACGGCGTCATCCAGAAGGAGATCGCGCAGGCGTCGTATGACATGGCCCAGTCAATCGAGAACGGCGATCAGCTTGTGGTCGGCGTCAACTCGTTCACGGACGGCAATGAGGATACATCTCTGCAGGTGTTCCGCGTGGACAACCGCGTCGTCGCGGAACAGCACCAATCGCTGGAGCGCGCGAAGGCAGAACGGAGCGCGGAGGACGTAACGAATACCCTTGAGGCGCTGCGAGCCGCCGCGCGTGGAGACGGCGACCTCATGGGGCCCATCCTGGGCGCGGTGCGCGCCTATGCGACGACGGGCGAGATCTGCAGCGCCCTGAGGGATGTGTTTGGGGAATACACGCCGCCGGTCGAGGTGTAACGGCCAAATAAGAATCTGAAAGTACCGCCCTACGAATGGGCATGAATCGAAAAGGCAAGGAAGAAAGAGGGGGTAAGAACCATGGCAGGACTGTTGGACGGCAAGGTGGCGCTCGTGACGGGTGGCTCTCGCGGCATCGGCCGCGCGACGGCAATCGAGCTCGCGTCGAGTGGCGCATCGGTGGCCGTGAACTACAACGCGAACCAAGAGGCCGCGAATGAGGTCGTCAACGCGATTACATCCGCCGGCGGCAAGGCAGGGGCGTACCAATTCAATATCGCTGACCGCGCTGCGGTTGATTCCCAGATTGATCAGATCGTGTCTGACCTCGGACCGGTCACCGTCCTGGTGAACAACGCGGGCGCGACAGCGGATCGCACGCTCAGGAACATGTCAGACGAGCAGTGGGACAGCGTCATCGAGGTCAATCTGACCGGAACGTTTAACGTGACCAAGAAGATCTGGAACATTATGGGCGAGGCCGGTGGCGGCCATATCGTCAACATCAGTTCGATCGTTGGCGAGGCCGGACGGCTTGGCCTGATCAACTACTCGACGGCCAAGGCGGGGCTTTTGGGCTTCACCAAGACGGCTGCGAAAGAAGGCGCGCGCACAAACATCCAGGTGAATGCCATCGCGCCCGGATTCATTGACACGGACATGATCTCCGGCCTGACACCGGAAATGAAGGAAAACCTCAAGAAGGAAGCCACGCTTGGCCGCCTCGGAGAGGTTGAAGAGATCGCCAAGGTCGTTCGTTTCATTGTCAGTGAGGCGACATACATGACCGGCGCGACAATTGACGTGAACGGCGGGATGTACTACCGCTAGAACACGATCGGCGACCAGGGAAAACCCAGGGGGATTGGAATCATGAGCGATGCAGTGATCGTGAGTGCCGTGCGAACGGCGGTAGGGACGATGGGCGGCGGACTTTCAGGCGTTGCAGCCCCAAGGCTTGGCGCCATCACCATCCAGGAGGCCATTGGGCGTTCCGGGATTCCGGATGACATCCAGCCGGATGAGGTGCTGATGGGGAACGTGATCCAGGCGGGGCTGGGCCAGAATCCGGCGCGCCAGTCTGCCATCCAGGGCGGGCTGCCGGTGAGCGTGCCCTCCACCACCATCAACAAGGTGTGCGGCTCCGGCCTCAAGACTGTGATCCTGGCCTCACAGGCCATCCGCGCCGGCGACTCGCAGTACATCGTGGCGGGCGGCATGGAAAACATGAGCGCCGGGCCGTACCTAGTGCAAAACGGCCGCTACGGCTATCGACTGGGCCACGCTGAGTTGATTGACTCAACGGTCCACGACGGCCTGTGGTGCGCGATGGAAGACTGCCACATGGGCATCACGGCGGAGAACGTGGCGGCCGAGTATGGCGTCACACGCGACGATCAGGATGCCTTTTCCGCGGAATCGCAGCGGCGCGCCGGTGAGGCGATGAACAGCGGCCGTTTCGCGGATGAGATTGTCAACGTTGAGATTCCACAGCGGCGCGGCGACCCCGTCGTCGTGAATACCGACGAGCACCCACGACCGGACTCCACGGCAGAGGGGCTAGCCCGACTGCGCCCCGCGTTCACCCAGGACAACGGCACGGTGACGGCAGGCAATGCTTCCGGCATCAACGACGGCGCGGCGACGACAATCGTCGTTTCCGAGGAGTTTGCCAACGAGCATGGCCTGAAGCCACTGGCGCGCGTGCGCGGCTATGCCGCTGCGGGCGTGGATCCCCGCATCATGGGCATCGGCCCCATCACTGCGATGCAGAAGGCTGTGCGGCACGCGGGACTGTCGATCTCGGACATCGACCTGATCGAGCTGAACGAGGCGTTCGCCGCGCAGTCGGTTGCGGTCACTCGCGAGCTTGAGCTCGACCCGGAGATTGTGAACGTCAACGGCGGCGCAATTGCGATTGGCCATCCCATTGGGGCATCGGGGACGCGCATTCTCGTCACGCTTCTTCATGAGATGCAGAAGCGTGAGACGCAGTTCGGGATGGCGTCGCTGTGCATCGGCGGCGGACAGGGCATCGCGCTTGTGGTCGAGGCTGCGTAAGTACAACACCAATTAGCAGTCCGTATATTCGAGTGCGAATCAAACGGGGGGCGGTGGGCTGCAGCCCACCGTCTTCGGGACTTGCGCGAGTGTTGAAGACATGCGTATACTGCGCGTGTTAGCACTCTCGGCGCGAGAGTGCTAATTCTGCGAAAAAGACGGTTACAGGAGGGATAGAGAGAGGTATGGCGCGCACATTTCAGCCGCTAGGGGATCGGATTGTGATCAAGCCGGTTGAGCAGGAAGAGGTCTCCAAGGGAGGCTTGGTTCTGCCGGATACGGCACGGGAGCGCCCTCAGGAGGGCGAGGTCATCGCCGCAGGCCCAGGACGTCTCACGGACGAGGGCAACCGGATACCGATGGAGCTTGTCGTCGGCGACAAGGTTCTCTACGCGAAGTACGCGGGAACCGAGTTGAAGGAAGATGACGAGGACTATCTGGTGCTCCGGGAGACCGACATCCTGGCAAAGATCGGCTAGTCACAACAGGGATAGACACAGGAGGCACACTCAATGGCAAAGCAGCTCATATTTGGCGAGGATGCGCGGCGTTCGCTGCGCAGCGGCGTTGACGCCGTCGCCGATGCGGTCAAGATTACGCTCGGCCCACGCGGCCGCAACGTGGTTCTTGATAAGCGTTTCGGCCCTCCCACGGTCAGTTCTGACGGCGTGTCCATCGCCAAGGAAATCGACCTTAAGGATCCATTCGAGAACATGGGCGCGCAGCTCGTGAAAGAAGCAGCGTCCAAGACCAACGACATCGCCGGAGACGGCACAACGACGGCGACCGTGCTGGCGCAGTCCATCATCCACGAGGGCATGAAGAACGTGGCGGCCGGCGCGAACCCGATGGTGCTGCAGCGCGGCATCACGGCGGCGACACAGGCGTCCGTTTCTGCGCTCAAGGATATGGCGATTCCGGTTACCGGACGGGAGCAGATCGCGCAGGTCGCGTCCATCTCCGCGTCCGATTCCGAGATCGGCAACCTGATTGCCGAAGTTATGGAGAAGGTGGGCAAGGACGGCGTCATCACCGTCGAGGAGTCCCGCGGCATCCAGTACGAGACGGAGTACGTCGAGGGGATGCAGTTCGATCGTGGCTACGTTTCACCCTACTTCGTGACGAACTCTGAGCGCATGGAATCCGCCATCGACGACGCGATTCTCATCATCACAGACAAGAAGGTGTCCGCGGTCAGCGAGATCGTGCCGGCGCTTGAGAAGGCGATTGCCATCTCCAAGAACGTCATCGTCATCGCTGAGGACATCGAGGGCGAGGCACTCGCGACGCTGGTGGTCAACAAGCTGCGAGGCGCAGTGAACTGCCTGGCCGTGAAGGCTCCGGGATTCGGCGACCGCCGCAAGGCGATGCTCGAAGACATGGCGATCCTGACCGGCGGCGCGGTCATCAGCGAAGAGGTTGGCAAGAGGCTGGACAGCGTTGAGCCTGAGGATTTCGGGCGCGCCCGCCGCGTGGTTGCCGATAAGGACAACACCACAATCATCGAAGGCTCAGGCAGCGACGAGGACATCCAGACGCGCATTGCCCAGTTGAAGGCGCAGATGGACGAGTCCGGCTCTGATTATGACCGCGAGAAGCTCCAGGAGCGCATCGGCAAGCTGGCCGGCGGCGTGGCCGTGGTCCGCGTCGGCGCGGCGACGGAAGTTGAGCTCAAGAACAAGAAGATGCGTGTTGAGGACGCCCTGTCCGCCACGCGTGCCGCGGTTGAAGAGGGCATCGTCCCCGGTGGCGGCGTTTCGCTGCTGCACGCGGCCAGCGCGCTCGATGAGATGGTCCTTGAGGGTGATGAGTCCACCGGCGCACGAATCGTCCGCCGCGCGCTCGAAGAGCCGATGCGGATGATCGCGGAGAACGCCGGTAAGGAAGGCTCCGTCATCGTTGACGCCGTTCGCCGTCTTGAGAAGGGCGAGGGCTACGACGGCGGCAAGGATGAGTACGGCAACATGGTGGAGCGCGGGATCATCGACCCCGTCAAGGTGACGCGCACGGCGCTCGAGAACGCCGCGTCCATCGCCGCCATGGTGCTGACCACGGAGTCGCTCGTGACGGACATCCCGGAGGAGAACCCGGCGATGCCGCCGCAGCCTCCGATGGACTACTAGGCCGACTCAACTGATTCGGGAACTCAAGTACCCCGCTCACCGAGTGGTGAGCGGGGTACTTCCTTTTTGGTGGCGATTGGTTGTTTGGCTGAACCGCTTGTACCATCACTCAGGGGGGTGAACTCATGGGACAACTCGAAGGCAAGGTCTGCATCATTACGGGAGGCGGCAGGGGCATCGGAAAAGGGATTGCGCGCGCATTCGCCAAAGAAGGCGCGACCCTTGTCCTAGCCGCCCGACAACTTGAGCATCTCAATGCCACCGCTGAAGAGATGCGCGGATACGGGGCGCCTACCCTCGTGGTCCAGACGGATGTGACCAGCGAGGAGCAGATTGTGAGCCTCTTTGCGACAACAATGGCGGAACATGGGCGAGTCGACATCCTCGTGAATAACTCCGGAGTGTTTGACGGCGGCCCCGTCGATGAGCTCTCACTGGAAACGTGGAACAAGGTGGTCAGCGTCAACCTAACCTCGGTCTTTCTCTGCACGCGAGAAGCCATGAGGATCATGAAGCCGCAGGGAGGCGGGCGGATCATCAACATCGGCAGCATCTCGTCAAACACGCCCAGGTGGAATTCGGTCGCCTATACGTCCACCAAGCACGCAATCATTGGGCTCACGAAGTCAACGGCGCTTGAAGGCAGGGCGCACGGGATCTCAGCGGGCGCACTCCACCCCGGAAGCGTCACCCTGGAGTGGCGAGGGCCGGAGGACCCTGATGCGACGATGTCGGTGGATGACATAGGCGGCGTGGCATTGGCGATGGCCGTGCTGCCGCCATACGCAAATATGCTCGAAGCATCCGTGCTGCCAATCAGACAGCCCTTCCTGGGGCGCGGCTAACCTAAGGTCACGACGTAACTCTGAGGCTGGGCACGGCGTCCAGGCTGCCATCATCGGGCTGGGCACCGTGTTCAATGACGAATGCGGCGCGGGCGGCGATCATGACACCGTTGTCCGTGCAAAGTCCGGGGCGCGGCCGCCAGACTGGCATGTCCGCTTTGCTCAAGACCTCCTCGCCCAGAGCGCTGTTTGCCGCGACGCCGCCGGAGAGCATGACGGACTTCGCCTTTGTGGCCCGAGCGACCTCCAGCAGGCGGTCCGCCAAGCCTGTGACGGCGGTCTTCTGAAAGCCTGCGGCGATGTTGGCGACGTCTTCCTGGCTCAACGCGTCCGTCCCGCCCCGTTCGTTCACCACGCGGAGCACCGCCGTCTTGAGGCCGCTAAAGCTGAAATCCCACGAGTCCCTGATTAGCGGGCTGGGGAAGCGGACGGGGTCCGTCGCCTCACGAGCGACACGTTCGATGATCGGGCCGCCCGGGTAGCCGAGGCCAAGCAGCCTCGCCACTTTGTCGAAGGCCTCGCCTGCGGCATCATCTCTCGTCTCGCTCAGCAGCCGGTAGTTCCCGTGCTCCTCGACCAGCACGATGTCTGTATGGCCGCCGGAGACGATGAGCGCCACGGATGGCAGCAGCGGGTCGCCCCGCTCCTCGCTGTCCCACTGCCCGTCCGCGATCCAGTTTGCATAGACGTGTCCCTCAAGATGGTGAACACCGTACAGTGGCAGGTCCCACGCCATCGCAAGCGCCTTGGCGAAGTTGACGCCCACCAACAGGGAGCCTGCCAGTCCCGGGCCGTACGTCACGGCGATGGCATCCAGATTGAGGTCGCCGTCATGTCGCTGCATGACGTCACGCAAGAGGGTGGGAAATGTCAGCAGGTGTTGGCGTGACGCGATCTCCGGAACCACGCCGCCGAATCGCGCATGGATATCCGCCTGCGAAGACAGGGCGTGGACGATGACGCGTCGACCGTCTTCAACGATGGCGATGCCCGTCTCATCGCAAGACGATTCAATACCAAGGATTCTCATGGTGGCCGACGAGAGGGTTCGGAGTGAGCCTAAGCGGCTCAGGCCGCAGCGAGTTGCAGCATCAACATGGCGAACTCACTTTCCTGCGCCGCCATGCGGTAGAGGGAACGCATTGCAGGATCAATGCCGGACTTGATAATTGTCGATACGTGCTCTTCTTCAATGACTTCCGGCATCTGCGACCAGCCAATCACGATGGTATCGCCATCATCAATCTGCTCGTTCGCCACATAGATGGGCACTTCACCCTCTTCTCCGAGCGCGCCGCCCGGGTTGCCCGGCGTCACATAGCCCGGATAATAGACCTGTTTGCTGGTAACAACCCAGGAGACGGCCGGCCCGGCCCAGGCGAGGTAGACCTCATTCCCGGTGAGCGCGGCCAATACCGCGCTTGCGCGCCAGCCGCGCACGGAGTACTCGCTCAGAGTTGACTGGGCGGACTCAATCGCGCTCTGCAGGTAGCGTGTCGTCGTAAGTCTTCGCTGCGCATTAAGTCCTTCCTCAAGCGCCTCCCAGACAATGTCCGAGACTGTTGTCGCAGGCCCTGAGACGACCTCCACCAAGCCGTAAACGGCATCAATGCCGTCTCGTAGCCTGTCTTCCCACAGGCGGATATAGGGCGCCATCGGCTGCGCCTCGCCGCCCGTAATGCTGAAACTAGCCATAGTGTATGTTGCCATTCGAAAAATCCCCGCGCGTTCAGAATAGCGTTCCCATTAATGATACCAGTGGGCGCTACTCCCCCGGCCTGGCGCGAACGATTGCTGCGCGAGATGTAGAATAGTCACCTATAACGACGGCAATCTCCCATCAGGGAGGAGGGACGCGCTCACATGCAGGAGGTCGAGACCATTAGCCTTGCGCTATTGGGGCTCTCCTTTCTCTTTTCGGCAATCTTCTCAGGCACCGAGGCGGCTTTTCTTTCGTCTCAACCACATCGCCTGAGGCACCGAGCCGAGAACGGTTCACGAGGGGCGCGCATCGCGGCAGGGTTGAAGGAGAGGCCGGAGCGGTTCCTCTCGACGCTGCTGGTCGGCAACAATCTCACCAATACGGCCGCCGCGGCCATCGCAACAAGCATCGCCCTGACACTGCTCGAGAACTCGGAACAGGGTCTCGTTGCCGCCACGGTTATCACCACTATTGCCCTGCTCGTCTTCGCGGAAATCACACCGAAGACGGTCGGAGCGCGTCACGCGGAACGAGTGATGGTGTTCGCCGCGCCGCCGTTTCGGGTGTTTTCATTCATCTTCGCACCCGTGACGATTGTCTTCACCACGTTTGCGGGATTCGTGGCCTGGGTGACGGGCGGGACAGGCCGCGCCGTGGTAGACGCGCAGGAGTTCCGCGCAATGATCAGGACGGGCGTGGAACAGGGAACCATGGAGGAGCGGGAGGCTGAGCTTGTCCACAAGGTGTTCCAGTTTGGCGACCGCATGGTCCGGGAGATTATGACGCCGCGGACGGAGATTATCTGGGTCCGCAATGGAATGACACTCTCCGAGTTTCTTGAGGTGTACGCGCAGCACACCCACTCACACTTCCCCGTTCTGGGAGATGAGCCGGACACCGTGGCGGGCATCCTCTCCATCAAGAGCGTTCTCCACAAGCACGCCCTCGGTGAACTCACTATGAATAGCTCCATCACCACGGACCTGCGTGAGACGCACTTCGTTCCGGAGACCAAGATGATCGACGACCTTATGGACGAGATGCGGGCGCACCGGTCACGTATGGTGATGGTTGTCGACGAGTTTGGCGATATTTCCGGCCTCGTGACGCTCAGCCGCGCCATTGAGCTCATCGTCGGGCGGGTGGATGATCCCGGTGATCCACAGGCGTTCCAGGCGGTGGATGAACGCACGGTGCGCGTGGACGGCATCATGCATATCGATGAACTGGCGGAGCAGCTGAACATTCACCTGCCGGACGGCGACGGCGAGTATGAGACCATCGCCGGATTCGTGCTCAAGCAGCTTGGGCGGATTCCCGAGGAGGGAGAGGCCCTCGTACACGGTCCTTATGAGATCACGGTGGCGCAGATCCACGGCGCCCGAATCGATGAGGTGACGGTACGGACGGAGGACGCTGGGTGAGTGAGACCGGGAGGAATTGATGGAGGACATCAAACTATGGGAGCTGGACGGAACGGAGGCTAAGTCCCTTGGCCTGAATAACAAGTTGGAGTCCGAGAGATTCTTTGAGGATACCCTCGTAAGGAACCGTGACCTGCTGTTTGAAGGTGTGACACTGGTGGGACGGCAGACTCCCACCGAAGGCGGGCCCCTTGACCTGCTGGGCGTCGACCCGAACGGCAAACTGGTTGTGTTTGAGTTGAAGCGCGGGAGGTTATCGCGCGACGCCGTCGCGCAAGTCATAGATTACGCGTCCTACCTTGACAGTTTGGACCTCGATGCCCTCGCAGACCACATCTCAGAAAGGTCGGGCGCTCACGACATTGACAAGATCGAGAACTTTCAAGAGTGGTACAGCAGTAAGGGTTTTGATGATTTAGAGTCGCTGAAACCGCTGCGCATGGTCCTGGTTGGGCTGGGCGTGGACGACACAACGGAGCGGATGGTGAGGTTTCTCGCCCAGAACAGCGGCATGGACATCTCGCTGCTGACCTATCACGCGTTCGACTATGACGGCAAGACCATCCTTGCCAAGCAAGTAGAAGTGGAAGCAGATGCCGAACCCGACCGCCGCTCGAGAAAACGGCGGCGGACCCGAGAAGCGCTCAAACGAGACTTCGACGAGAGGGTGGAAAAGTATGGAACGCGTAACCTCGTCGATGAAGTTCGAGGCATTTTCAGAGAGAGTTGGCCTGCATCTATAGAGGAGATGCGCAAGCGTGGGCTTTCTAACGACCTTGGAAAAGGAAGGGGTCGCAGACAATATGCGCGCATTGATACGTTTAGGGAGAACACGATAAGCATCGCTTTCTTCTCCCGCGCCAAAGCACTATGCCCGGATGAGTTCAGAGAGCCCGTAAGCAAGATTGAATATGTAACAGAGCCACGAGATCGAGAACCTGTGGATGACCCCAAGACAGACATTCATTTCCACCTGACCCCACAAGAATGGGAAACTCATAAAGAAAGCCTGACCACTCTGATGCAAGCCGTCTACGCAGCATGGCAGAACGAAGATCAGAATAATGGGGCGGAATCGGAGTGAATCTCTACCTGGTGCGGCATGGGGAGACGGAGTGGAATCGCGATGGGCGCGCGCAGGGACGCGCCGACGTTCCGCTCAACGAGGCCGGCATTGCGCAGTCGCAGGCGTTGGCGGGGGCATTCGGCTCCATGAACGTGACGGCGGTGATGTCCAGCACACTGAGCCGCGCGGTTCGCACGGCTGAGGCTATCGCCTCGCCGCACGGCCTATCGGTTTCGACGGAGAATGATCTTTTGGAGCTTAATTTCGGCGGGCTGGACGGCGCGCCGTTGCGGGACATGCGCGAGATGTTCCCTGATTTCTTTGAGCACTGGACGCGTGATCCCGCCACCGCGCAGTTTCCCGACGGCGGTGAGACGTTACAGCAGCTGCAGGACAGGACGTGGGGCGTGGTGGACGCGGTGGCGCGGGCGCATGACGCGCAGGATAACGTGATCATTGTCTCCCATGCCTTCGCGCTGTATTCCATCATGTGCCGGGCGCTTGGGATGCCGCTGTCCAATTACGGGCGGCTTCGCATCACCCCGGGAACCTACAGCCTGCTGGTCTCGCGCGCGCCGAACGTCATCGGGCCTGCGGATGAGCTTCAGTGGGCCTTGACGAGCCTGAACGTTTCGCCCGCTCCCGCCGACTGACTCCATCATGCCTTCCATCAACCGGCTAAGAGGGCCGGACTTCGTTCGCAGTGTCCGCGAGGTGTTGGAGTCCGGCGGCTATGTGGGACGCGGAGTGCGGTTGGTTGTCGGGGTATCGGGCGGGCCTGACTCGACGGCGCTGCTGGCGAGCCTCGTCGAATTGCAGGACGACTGTCACTTGGAGTTGCACGTCGTTCATGTTGACCACGGTCTGCGACCGGAGTCGCGGGGTGACGCAGCGTACGTGAGGCGTCTATGTGCCCGTTGGAATGTGCCCGTGACAGTCAGGCGAATGGACGTTGCTGCGATGCGGAGAACGGAAGGATTATCCGTTGAGGAGGCGGCGCGGCGAGCGCGCCATCTCGCGCTGATGGAGGCGGCGGACGCGTTCGGGGCGGACGTCGTCGTTCTCGGCCATACGGCTGACGATCAGATTGAGACTGTGCTGCTGAGTCTGTTGCGCGGCGCTGGGCTGCGCGGCCTGGCGGGGATGGTTGAAGAGTCGGAATCGCCGTTCACCATGCCGAACGGGGAGCGCGTGCCAATCCTGCGCCCTCTGCTTGGCGTGACGCGGGCAGATGTCATGGGCTATCTGAAGGAGCGGCGGTTGCGGCCACGGCAGGACGCATCCAACGCGGATCCGGCGCATCTCCGCAACCGCGTACGGCATGAGCTTCTTCCGCTGATGGAAAACATTCGAGAGGGATCGGCGGGCGCTGTTGGGCGGGCATCTGAGGATGCGCGAGTAGCACTGGAGTATATCGAGGCTGAGGCGGACGGACTGTGGAGCGAGGCATGCGAATTGGCGGCAGATGGGGAGTCGGTTCGCATCGACCGTCAAGCGATGCGCGAGGCCCATACGGCGCTGCGGCATATTGTCGTTGAGCGGGCAATCACCTCACTGCTTAGCTCAGCGCAAGGTTTCAGTCGGCGAAACTATCGGGACATTGACATGATGATTACGACGGGTCGCACCCGTGCGGAGATCGATTTGCCGAAAGAGCTGCATCTTGCCTGTGGGGACACGCGTACGGCAGTGCTGTTCATTAGCGCGCACGGCGGGCGACCGCATTCAGCCATCATTGGTGAAAACTCGACGGTAAAGGGTACTATTGAGGCATGAGCAGGCGACGAAATCAGACTCCAAGACCAGGGCGTGGCGGCGGACGAGATGGCGGGGGCGGGCAGCCCGGCCCCGGGGGGAATAGGGCGGATCGCCGCTCATTCCTGGAACGGATACGAGTGCGGGAGGACGCTACGCCGGACGCGCCGGCGGGAATGCGGCGTGGTCAACAACGCGGCAATAACAGGTCGCGCCGCCGAGGCGAAGGCTGGACGTTCGGCCGCATCTTCGTGCTGTCCGTGATGGCTTTCCTCGCGCTGGCGCTCGCGCTCAGCGGACTGATCGCGTTCCTGCCGCCACCGGGAACGGCTAGCTAACGTCGGCAATTACCCAACCGGGGCCGGCATAGCGCCTGTTTAGCGTACTCTTGGCCTGCCCTTGAACCTTAGGCGGGCTAGGCCTTTTATGTCTTCCCAGGCGGTGGAGATTATTTTTACCCGGGTGTCCGGGTCTTCTTCCCAGGCGACGGGGAAATCGGCGATGGGGTAGCGGTTCTTCTCCGCCAAGAGCAGCAGTTCCGTATCGAAGAACCACGCGTTGTCCTTGATGAGCGGCAGGAGATTGTCCGCGGCGCGGCGGCTTATGGCCTTGAAGCCGCATTGCGCATCCGAAAAGCCACTCAAGAACACAGACTTAATCATCAGGTTGTAGGAACGGGAGACGAACTCGCGCTTGAATGAGCGTGTCGTCTGCGCGCCGCGCTTGAGGCGGGAGCCGGTCGCCACGTCATGGCCGTCTCTGACCGCGCCGAGCAGGTCCGGGATGCGGTTGATGTCTGTCGACAGGTCTACGTCCATGTAGGCACGGATATCGGCGTCACTCTCGCTCCATGCCCGCTTGAGCGCCCTGCCACGCCCCTTCTGCTCTAGGTGGACGACTCCGACCTCGCCCTCGTACTGCGCCGCCAACTGATTGGCCACGTCGAGCGTGCCGTCGATGGAGCCGTTGTCGGCGATGACGACGCGCCACCGGTAGTCGGCGAGGTTCTCACGGCAGAACGGCAGGAGGCGTTCGAGGCAGACAGGCAGCGAGTGCTCCTCGTTGTAGACGGGGATGACGATATCAGCGGAGGGGAGAGAGGCGGCCTTATCCGCAGCAGGAGAGTCCGTCATGGCGCGTTCTAGTGTCGGAAGTGGCGGATGCCGGTGAAGACCATGGCCGCGCCGGCGCTGTTCGCTGCGGCGATGACGTCATCATCGCGGACGGAGCCGCCGGGCTCCACTGCTGCCGTCACACCGCCTTGCAGAGCCATTTCCAGCCCGTCCGCGAACGGGAAGAAGGCGTCTGACGCCACGACTGCTCCCTGCGCCTCGTCGCCGGCCAGCTTCAGGGCGAGTTCCACGCTGATGAGGCGATTCGGCTGACCGGCGCCCATGCCGAGCAACGCGCCGTCTTTCACGATAACGATGGCGTTGGATTTAACGTGGCGCGCGGCTTTCCATGCGAAACGCAGATCGGCGAGTTCGGCGTCCGTGGGGGCCCGCTCCGTCACCGTCTGCCAGTCGCCCATCTCACCCATGTCCGCGGCTTGTACCAGGAAGCCGCCACGCACCGTGCGGATGTCCAGCGAGGGGGTTGCGGCGGATGCATCTGCCATTTCCAGCAGGCGCAGATTGCGCTTCTGGGTGAGGACGGAGAGGGCGTCGTCGTCATATGACGGGGCGATGACGATCTCATAGAACCCCTCGTTGATTGCCTCCGCGGTCGCCTTGTCCATCGGGCGGTTGGCGGCGATGATGCCGCCGAACGCGGAGACGGGGTCGCCAGCGAGTGCGCGACTGAATGCGGTGGCGAGATCCGGCGCGGTGGCGAGGCCGCACGGGTTGCCGTGCTTGATGATGGCCACGGTAGGCGCGTCAGGGAAGTCAGAGACGACGTTCCACGCGGCGTCCGCATCGAGGATGTTGTTGAAAGACATCTCACGGCCATGAACCTGGCGCGCTGAGGGGATGCCCTGCGCGGGGCGGCCGGGGTTATTGACCGTGTAAAGCGCGCCCGCCTGGTGGGGGTTCTCGCCGTAGCGGAGCGACTGAATGGATTGGAGCGGCAGCACGCGCTCAGCTGGGAGGGTGGCGGCCTCGTCATCCATTCCGGCTGCGCCCATGTCTCTCGAAAGGTAGTTGGCGATGATGGTGTCGTAAGCAGAGACGTGCTCAAACGCTTTGCGGGCCAGCCGTCGACGCTCGGCGACCGGGACGACACCTGCACGCAGCATTTCAAGGACAGGGGCGTAATCGGCGGGGTCAATCAGGACGATAACGGCGGGGAAATTCTTGGCGGCGGCTCGGACCATCGTCGGGCCGCCGATGTCGATCTGTTCCAGGGCGTCCATCAGCGTCACATCCGGCTTTGAGACGGTCTCGGCAAAGGGGTAAAGGTTCACGGCGATGAGGTCGATTGTGCCGATGCCGTGCTCCTCCATCTGCGCCACATGCTCCGGTTCCTCACGCTTGGCGAGGATGCCGCCGTGGACGCGGGGGTGGAGTGTCTTGACGCGGCCCCCGAGTATCTCGGGAAAGCCGGTCAGGTCTTCGATATGCCGGGCGTCTATCCCTGCGCCTGTCAAGAAGCGGTGCGTGCCCCCCGTTGCGTAGACCTCCCAGTCGAGGTCGGTGAGGCTGCGGGCGAGTACGTCCGCACCGTCCTTGTTGGATGGGGCGATGATTGCTCGAAACGTCATTCGCGCTCCAGTTCGAGGATGATGCGTTCGCCGTCCGGCGGCCGCTCTTCAATCGTGCCGACCTGAGCACTACCCTCCATCACGGACATCACCATCGACGCGTCCTGAGGGCGTACAACGGCGATCATCCCCATGCCCATGTTGAACACGTCATACATCTCCGCCTGTGGGATTTCGCCACGACTGCTGATGAGCCGAAAGATGGGCGGCACATCCCACGCGCCGCAGTCGACAATGGCGCGCAGGTTATCCGGGAGGACGCGCGGCACGTTTTCCGCATAACCGCCGCCCGTGATATGCGCGAGCCCACGGACACGCCGCCGCATCGGCTTCAGTTCCCGGTAATAGGGCCGATGAATTGCCAACAAGGCCTCGGCAAGCGTCTCACCGCCAAGTTCAGGCGGTTTCTCGTCAAGATTCTCGGGGTGATCATCAAGGTCAAAGACACGGCGGGCCAGCGAGTAGCCGTTGGTGTGGAGTCCGGTGGAGGGCAGGCCGACCAGGACATCGCCCGCACGGATGCCGGTCCCGTCAATGAGGTCCCATCGCTCCACCGCGCCGACGATGAATCCGGCAACGTCATAGTGGCCTTCACGGTACGTTCCAGGCATCTCAGCCGTTTCGCCGCCGATGAGGGCAATGCCGGCAGCGCTGCATGCCTCCGCCATTCCGCGCACGATGTCAGCCGCATCCTGCGGGTTGAGGCTGTCGGTTGCGATGTAGTCCAGGAAGAAGAGCGGATCGGCGCCTTGCACCCAGATATCGTTGATGCAGTGATTCACCAGGTCTGCGCCGATGCTGGCAAACGACCCGGCCTGCTTGGCGATATTGATCTTGGTTCCAACACCGTCCGTGCTGGCTACGAGTATCGGCTCACGGTAGGAATCAAGTCGGAAGAGGCCGCCAAAGCCGCCGATGTCACCCAGAACACGGCTGTTGTACGTGGACTGCGCGAACGGGCGCATCAGGCGCACCGCTTCCTGCCCTGCGCCGATGTTCACACCGGCTGCCGCGTAGCTTGACTCTGAATCAGGCACGCAGGGGGATCCGCTCCAGAGCGAATTTATCAAGCTCAACCTGGACGGGCACAGTGTATTCGCCTGTGAAACAGGCCGTGCAGAATCCCGGGCCCTCCTGGGCGACGGAACGGTACAAGCTCGGAACATCAAGGAATCCGAGGCTGTCGACACCAAGCTCGTCTCGTATTTCTTCAACGCTGCGGTCCGACGCGAGAAGTTCTGCGCGATTCGGCATATCGATGCCGTAGTGGCAGGGGTAGCGGATGGGAGGCGCGCAGACGCGGAGATGGATTTCCTTCGCCCCGGCACTGCGGAGCAGTTCAATCAAGTGGCGCGTGGTCGTGCCGCGCACGATGCTGTCATCCACAATGATGAGGCGCTTGCCTTCAATGACCTCTCGAAGAGGGGTCAACTTGAGGCGGACACCTTCATCCCGGAGGCGTTGATCGGGCTGAATGAAGGTACGGCCAACATAGCGGTTCTTGACCAGTGTCTCGTAGAAGGGGATGCCTGAGCCGTGCGCGTAGCCGATGCCGGCGGCGTTGGCGGAGTCAGGAACGGCGCTGACGATGTCCGCCTCAACGGGGTGCATCCGCGCTAACTCCTTGCCCATCGCCTCTCGACTGAGATAGACACGCCGACCTTCCAGAACGGAGTCGGGGCGGGAGAAATAGATGTGCTCAAATATGCAGAGGGAACGCTTCTCCCGGCGGCCGAACGTGGAATGGACTCCGGTTGAATCGATGCGAACGATCTCGCCCGGCTCCACATCCCGAACGAATTCCGCCGCGACATTTTCCAGAGCGCACGTCTCGGATGCGGCCATCCAGCCGGACTCGCCGACTCGCCCGAGGCTCAATGGGCGGAATCCGTGCGGATCCCGAACGGCATAGACGGCGTCCTTGGTGAGAATGGTGAGGCTGTAGGCTCCCTCAAGGCGCAGCATTGCTGCCGTGATCTTCTCCTCCCACGTTTCACCCGGGAGGACGGCGATGAGCTGGGCAATGACTTCGGAATCGGTCGTCGTGACAAACTGCGCGCCGAGTTCAAGCGCCTCCTGCCGCAGCAGCTCCGCATTGACGACGTTGCCGTTGTGCGCGATGAGAACTTCCCCAAGTGGGCCGTTAGCCGGGATTGGCTGCGCATTGGCAAGGGTGGAACTGCCAGTAGTGGAGTACCGGGTGTGGCCGATGGCCAGGCTGCCGGGGATGACATTCAGCGTGTGCTCATCAAAGACGCGATTGACGAGGCCAAGCCCGCGATAGAGGTGGAGTTCCTGGTTGTCGTCGGATGCGGCGATGCCAGCGCTTTCCTGGCCGCGGTGCTGGAGGGAGAAGATACCGAAAAAGGCTGCCCGCGCGGCATCTCCGCCCGGTAGGTAGATGCCAACGACGCCGCAAGCGTCGTGCAACTTGTCGTCGTCCACTCTCACCTACCGGTGAACATCAGGTCCGGCTCCCCGGGCACTGCCTTGTAAACAAGGTTAAGGATACCAAATCTCAGCACAGGGCGCACCCTGAAAACTGCTGATTTGACGGTGTTTCAGGCTGGCGTCGTGGCGCAAGTCGAGGACTCTCCGCGCTAGCCCGAAACGCTGGCGATGGCATCCTCCAGGATGGCAACGCCCTTGTCCATGTCCTCGTCCGTCAGCGTGAGAGGCGGCATGAGGCGGAGGGCATTGGGCCGCACGCGATTAACCAGCATGCCGCGCTCAAGGCAGGCGGTGAGGAGATCACCTGCGATCTCCTCTGTGAATTGCACGGCAGCCAGTAGGCCCATGCCCCGCACCTCGGCAATCGAGGAATGGCGGTCCGCAAGGCCCTTGAGGGCACTGAGCAGTCTCTCGCCGGAGGCCTGGACCCGCCCGGGGATATCCTCTGCCAATACAGTTCGGATGACGGCCAGAGCTGCGGCGGTTGTCAGGACGTTGCCGCCGTACGTGGAGCCGTGGTCGCCGTAGGTGAGGGCGTCTGCGTGAGTCTTAGTCAGGAACGCGCCGATGGGCACACCACCGCCGAGCCCTTTCGCCAGAGACATCACGTCCGGCTCGACGCCAAATGCCTGGTAGCCAAAGAGGTGGCCGAGTCTGCCCACACCCGTCTGCACTTCATCCAGGATCATCAGCAGGTTGTTCTCATCGCACCATGCGCGGACGGCGCGCAAATAGTCAGGATCGGGAACGTTGACGCCGCCCTCGCCCTGCACCGGTTCCAACATCACGGCGACGGTGCGCTCCGTTGTGGCCTCGCGAATGGAGGCCATGTCATTGAATGGGACGTGAACAAAGCCGGGGGAC
The DNA here is from genome assembly GCA_965207115.1 of Dehalococcoidia bacterium. Lineage (GTDB taxonomy): Bacteria > Chloroflexota > Dehalococcoidia > UBA6926 > UBA6926 > VXMO01. The sequence goes on from CBDBLR010000003.1 coordinate 1,641,661, forward strand.
AGCGGCTTGAATCCTTCCTGGTAGTGGGGCTGTCCGGTGGCTGCGACGGTGGTCATCGTGCGGCCATGGAACGACTCAAGGGCGGTGATAATCTCATACGCGCCATCCTTGTGGAGCGCGCCGTAGCGGCGAGCAACCTTGATCGCACCCTCCACGGCCTCCGCGCCGCTGTTGCAGAAGAAGACGCGGTCCATGCAGGAGTTCTCAATTAGCAGCTGGGCGAGTTCGATCTGAGGGACGGTGTAGAAGGCATTAGATGTTTGGATCAGCGTGGCGGCCTGTTCAGCGATTGCCTCCACCATTGCGGGATGCGAGTGGCCGAGCGTGGCCGTGGCCCAGCCGCCAACGAAGTCCAGATACTCGCGTCCCTGATCGTCCCAGACGGTGCTGTCCTTGCCGCGCACGAGTGTAACGGGAACGCGGCGAACCGTCTGCATGTAATAGTCGGACTCTACCTGCTGCCAGTCTTTCGCCGTTGTCATGTGGTTCTCTCCGTCGCGATGATTGGATGCGGATAGCTGCCGGGGTCAATCTCAGCAGCACGGTATAAACTATCGTACCGCGTAGGGGTGCGAGGTGATAGGGCGCGGCCGATGGGGGAGCCATGACGGAATCAAAACTCAATGAGCCATTCAGCCTTTTCAACACGAGCGCGTTGCTCGGTGACAATCTAAGGGTCTCGGCGCTCGATTCCGGTGACAGCGCAGCCGACGGGTGGATTGTGGGTGTGCAGCACGTGGCCGAGTCGTGGGCAGAGTGGCGGCGTCATCCCAATGGCGACGCGTTCCTGTTTCTGCTGTGGGGCGCGGCAATTGTACTGACTACCAACGACACCGCAGAAGAATCAGCCATGAATGACCTCAAGGCGGCGAGCGCGTTCATCGTGCCGTCCGGAACGTGGTACCGCGTGACAGTGGAGGAGCCGGCAAACCTGCTGACGGCTGTGCGGGCGGATGGGGCCGAGAGTCAGCCTGTCACTTAGCCCTACGCCGCGCGGTCTTCCTCTTCTTGCAGGGCCTCGTCTATGGTTCGAGAGATGTCCTCAATCTGCCGTGTTAGTTCGACAGCGGAATCCCGAATATCCTCCAACTCCTCGCGCAGTCGCTCAATCACAGTCAGCGGTGTAATGCCGTCATCAGCGGTTTGCGGTCGTGTTTCGCGGATGGCCGTCGTGCCGCCCTCTCGTGCGAGCAGGTTATTCAGCGACTGACTCAGGGAGGGGAGCATGACGGGTTCTTCGCCCTGTTGGACAAGAACGACGCGCGTCAGTTGCGGGTATTCAATATCCTCCGCCTTCAGGTAAATCGGCTCAGCGTAGATGATGTTGTCGCCGACCGGGATGACGAGCAGGTTCCCTCGCAAGACGTTCGACCCGGCCTGGTCCCACAACGTGAATTGTTGCGAGATATCCGGGTTCGTCGTGATACGGGCCTCAACCTGTTGCGGGCCGTCTATCTGTCGTTCCTTCGGGAAGGTGTATGCGATTAGCGAGCCGTAGCTTTCACCGTCATTGCGGGCAGCAAGCCATCCAACGAGGTTCGGCTTACCGTCCGGGGTGAACGGCATGATCAGCACGAATTCCTCCTGGTCCTCACCCGGAAGACCCATGATGAGGTAGTAAGGCTCCATTACCTGTGCCTGGTCGCTGAAGAACAGCTCGAGTGGGAAGTTCCAGAGGTCCTCCTGGTTGTAGAAGACTTGCGGGTCCGTCATGTGGAACTTGAGGTACTTGTCCGCCTGGATAGTGAAGAAGTCCTCCGGGTATCGCAGGTGGGAGCGAAGTGATTCCGGCATCTCGCTCATCGGCTTGAACAGATCGGGGAAAACGCTCTCATATGTCCTGATGATTCCGTCCGAATCGTCTGCGATATAGAGGTCAACGGATCCGTCATAGGCGTTGATAACGGCCTTCACGCTGTTCCGGATGTAGTTGAAGCCGCTCGGCGACGGTTCCGAGTAGGGGAATCGATCACTGATTGTGTAAGCGTCCTGGACCCAGTACAGCTTGCCATCGGCCACGACGATGTAGGGATCGGAATCAAGCGCGAGGAACGGCGCGAGGTGGCCGACGCGTTCCTGGATATCCCGGAAATACAGGATCTGGCTTTCTTCTGTGATTGCGCCGGTGATCAGGATGTTGAGGTCAGTGAAGCGCCACGCAAAGAGGACGCGGGACAGCAGGCCGCTGATCGAGACGCCTTCGCCTTCGTAGGAAAGGTAGACCGGTCCGGCATCCGTCGGATGGTCGAATTCAGGAGTCGTGCTGCGCACAATGACCCAATCGTCCGTCGCTTCGCCAAAGTAGACTTGCGGCACATCGACGTGAGGCGCGCCGGTGACGGGCTCCGGCGGAATGTCCTGAAGGAAGAACTCGGGAAGTCCGTCCTGGGTGAACTCCGTCACGGGGCTCATTGCTGCGCCATAGCCGTGTGTGTATTGCAGCCGCTCGTTGACCCACGTCTGCGCCTGCGGGTCCAGCTGCGACTGCACCAGTTCCCTTGTGCCGACCATCACTTGCCGATAGTCGCCATCAATGGTGTAGCGGTCGATATCGATATCAAGGAACGAGTATTGGAGTCGGAAGAATTGGATCTGATTGTAGACATCACGGAGCGGCCTGTGATCCCAGAGGCGGATGTTTTCGAACGTGCCCGGGTTGTCATCAACAATTTCATGGGTGATGCTCTCCGGACTTGAATCGTATGGCTGCTCCTCGATGCGATTGAGAGCAAACCCCTCGCGCGTCATCTCGATGCTGCGTTCAATATAGGTTTGCTCTCGCTCAAACTCATTCGGCTGGACCTGGAAACGCTGCACGGCTGCGGGAAGGAGTCCAGTACCGATGGTCAGTGCAAGGAACCAGATGCCAATTGCGCCCAGCGGAAGGGCCTGCCAGCGCAGGAATACGTTGGCGGCGAGAGCGATGGAGACGAGGATGCTGATGAAAATGAGAATGCGCAAGGCCGGCTGTCTGATGACGACATCTGTGTAGGCCGCGCCGTACGCCGCGCCGCGCGCCGAATACAGCAGTTCTTGCAAGCTGAGCCAGTACCCGATGGCTAGCAGCAGGAAGAAAATGATGCCGAGACCGGAGAGGTGGGCGCGCAGGGTTGGCGTCAGCGAGAACTGGAATCCGCCAAGCGCGAAATTGATAGCGTAGATGCCCACGGCGAAGAGGGCGTTAACGATGACGACGCCAATTGCCCACCCCTGCAAGAATCGATAGAAGGGCAGGTCAAACAGGTACGCGGAGACATCCCGGTTATAGAGCGGGTCTGTCAGGTTGAACATCTCCGCATTTGTAAACCTCAGCGCAGTTTCCCAGTACCCGGACGCCGCCGCGCCAAAGACGATCGACAACAGGACACCGGCGACAATGAGGCCAATGATGACAAGCCGTCGTGCCCACGTGAGGGCCTCAAGCGGGATATTGAGCGCCGCCTCCGGCGAGATTCCCTTCGGCGAGAATCTCTCTGCCAGGTAGACGTTCGTGGCAAAAACCCCGGCGAAGACCAGCGCCCCCAGCACGAACAGAGCGACGCGCGTTGTCAGGATGGTTGTGAAGACGGATAGGTAGCCCAGATTATCGAACCAGAGCCAGTCGACATAGATGTTGGCCGCGATGGTGCCACCGATCCAGAGGAGCAGCAGCGCACCGAGCGGAATCGCCCAGTTGAGGATGGATGAGAGGCGGGGTGGCTCTCGCCGTTCGAATTCGTCCAAAAAGCTCACGCCATTGCTCCCGCCGTTTCGGCCGGTTCAGTTTCTCGCACGATGCGTGTTCCAATGTTGTGTTCAAGCGCGTCACGCAGCGCGTTTGGAACACGGCCGTCAATAATCTGCGCTGTTTGTGCATGGACAAGGGCGTTCAGGCAGGCCGTCACCTTGGGAATCATGCCGCCGGTGATGACGCCCGCGTCTATCAACTCTCGCACACGCGCTTCTGTCAGGGTGGTGAGGAGTTCTCCGTCCGCGCCCAACACGCCGGGCACGTCCGTCATGAAGATGACTCGATCCGCCTCAAGCGCGCCGGCGAGCGCACCGGCCACGGAGTCCGCATTGACGTTCAGCAGCCTGCCTTTGTCATTCGCGTCTACGGAGACGGGTGAGAAGACGGGGATGAAATCATGGTGGAGCAGGCCAACGATAAGATCAGTCTGGACGGATGCCACCTCGCCCACGCGGCCAAGCTCAGGGTCTTTGACTTCGGCTGCGATGACCGCTCCGTCTGCGCCCGTCAGGCCGACGCCGCGTCCGCCTGCCTCTCCGATGGCCGCCACGATGCGTGTGTTGACCAAGCCGCAGAGAACCGCCGTGACGACGTCCAATGCTTCGTCGCTCGTGACGCGGAGGCCACGCACGAAGGTGGACTCTACGCCCGCCTGGTCAAGCCACTGGGAGATTAAAGGGCCGCCGCCGTGAACGACGACAGGCCAAACGCCTTGCCGCTGCACGGCCACAAGGTCCCGAAACGTGGTGTCTTCGGGTCCAAGGGCGTTGCCGCCGATCTTGACGACGATGCGCGCGTTCTCTTCCATCACTTCCCAGATGCAATTTGATTCGGAAACCGCATTCAGACTAACAGAGTAACGATTGTGGCGGGGGTGTCAGGAGGATGTGCGGGGCGTTAGGTGGTGTATTCGCCGTTGATGCGGACGTATTCGTAGGAAAAGTCACACGTCCACGCGGTCGCGGAACCGTTGCCAATTCCCATCTCCACATCAAAACGTACCTCTGACTGCTTCATGCGCTCGACGGCTTCGTCCCTGTCAAAGGGAACGGCCTGTCCGTTCTCCAGCACACAGATGTCATTGAAGTGCAGGGTGACGCTCGACTCTTGCATCTCGACTCCGCTGCGCCCGAGCGCCATCATGACGCGTCCCCAGTTGGGATCATTGCCAAACACGGCGGTCTTGACGAGGGGCGACGTGGAGATGACGCGAGCGGCTTGCCGGGCGTCATCATCGCTGAGGGCGCCGGTCACACTGATTTCGATCAACTTGGTTGCGCCCTCGCCGTCACGCACAATGGCTTTCGCGAGTTCCATAGAGACTTGAGTGATTGCCTCTTCTATGAGCGCCTCATCTTCTCCACCGGTGATGGTCGCGTTGCCGGCCGCGCCGTTGGCGATAACGATGAACGTGTCATTTGTCGACGTATCGCCGTCCACGCTGATCACGTTGAATGAGCGGTTGGCAGCGCGCTGAACGATGCCACTCAGGCAGTCCTGATCAATAGCGGCGTCCGTCGTGACGAACGCTAACATCGTCGCCATATCGGGGTGGATCATGCCGGAACCTTTTGTTGCACCGGCAACAGTGATTGTTTGCCCGCCAATCTCCACCGTGACAGCGCTTTCCTTTGAGACGAGGTCTGTCGTCATGATTGCAAGTGCAAAGTCGTGGCCTGCATTATCCGCGAGTTCGACGGCCTCGATTCCGCGGCGCATCACATCCATCGGCATGGGCACGCCAATGACGCCGGTACTGCAGACCAGGACTTCCTCAGGGCGCAGGCCCAGTTTTTCGGCGACCATCTGAGCCGAGGCGCGGGCGTCCGTCATGCCCTGCTCTCCAACAGCCGCATTCGCGTTGCCGCTGTTGACGACAACCGCACGGGGGGCCGCCTGGCTAATATGTTCGCGACTCAGGACGACGGGTGCCGCCGTGACTTTGTTCTTGGTGAACACCGCCGCGCCCGTCGTCTCGCCGTCGGCGGCGAGAATAGTTACGTCGAGCACATCTTCCGGGGTGTCTAAGCGGATACCGGCATGCACCGCGCCAGTGCGAAAGCCGCGCGGCGAGGTGACGGAGCCGTTCTCAAGGGGTATGACTGTCATGGCGTTCGTATCTCCATGAGTAGTTCAGCGTGTGTGTCCAGAATCTACGATACATGGAATTGGCGGGGCGAGAACTACTAAGCAACCCTGTTCAGGTATTAGTACAATGCCGTCAGAAGAGAGGATACAGGAATGGCTACGAGTGATTCCGAGATCATATTTTCGGTGCGCGAGGATGAGATCGATGGCGGTTACAACGCGGCCGCTCTTGGATTCGACATCTTTACTCAAGGCGACTCGCTGGAAGAACTCCGCGCCAATGTTCGAGAGGCAGTTGACGTTTTCTTTGACGACGCCGGGCCGAAAATCATACGTCTTCATTTCGTCAAAGACGAGATCCTCGCCCGGTGAGCCTGCCGCGCGACGTCAGCGGCGAACAACTCCGACGGGCGCTGCGTCGTTTCGGCTACGAACCGGTTCGCCAGCGCGGTTCCCATCTGTATATGACGACGCAAGTAAACGGTGAACATCATGTTGGCGTTCCAATGCATCGGGCAATCAAAGTGGGAACACTCTCGGATATCCTCAAAGCTGTCGGAAGACACCACGGCCTCGTCGTCGAGGAGCTCCTTGATCAACTACGGCTATAAGCGCAAACGTATTCGAATCGGAGGACGCTTCATATGACCCAGACTCAGCAAGAAGGTACCCGCATTGTTGGGCGAGGTGTCCAGCGCGTCGATAGCGCTGAACGCCTCACCGGCGAAGCAGTTTTCGGCGCAGACCACACCACAGCAGGCACGCTGTACGCCAAGCTTGTGCGCAGTCCTCATGCCAATGCGCGCGTCCTCAGCATCGATGTCTCCAAGGCCGCGGCCATGCCCGGCGTCCGGGCTATCGTCACATCCGCCGATTTTCCCTACATCGCTATGAGCAACCAGGCCGTCGGCGGAGAGATCACGATGACGCCGCGCGATCAGCGCCGGATGCAGATGGCGGAGGATCGCATCTTCTACCACTGGCAGGCCGTCGCTGCTGTCGCTGCAGACGACGTGACGACGGCGGAGGAGGCTGCGGCGCTTGTTGCGGTTGAGTACGAGCCGATTGAGCCTGTTGTCGACGTTGAGCGTGCCGTGCGGCCGGAGTCGTCGCTGGTTCACGATGATCTGTATACGTGGGAGTTCGCGGGCGGGCCGTCCGATAGGCCGAGCAACATCGCTCGCCGGGTTGAGTTCGAACGCGGCGACGTTGAGAAGGGTTTCGCCGAATCGGACATCATCATCGAGCGGACGTTTCGCGGCGGCACCGTGCACCAGGGGTACCTGGAGCCACAGGCCTGTACGGTGGACGTGGGCGACGACGGCCACCTGACTGTCTATTCATCCAGCCAGATTAGCTTCAATCTGCGGGATACGCTTTCCATCATTCTCGGCCTGCCGCAGGACAAGATCACCGTCGTGCCGCTGGAGATTGGCGGTGGGTTCGGCGGCAAGGCGGGGCTTGGCATCGAGTTCGTGACAGCGCTGCTTGCGATGAAGGCACGCCAACCCGTCAAGCTGGTGCTTGCGCGTGAAGAGGTGTTCCGCGCGTCCGGGCCGACGTGTGCCCACGTTATCAATCTGAGGATCGGCGCGATGCGCGATGGCACGGTCACGGCGTTTGACGGCCGCTATCTGTTGGACACGGGAGCGATGACGGGGTTCACGCACTCCGCCACAGCCGCCTTAACGGGCGCATCGCACTATCGCTTCAAGCACCTGCACATTGACGCCTATGACGTGGTGACGAACAAGCCGGTCGCGATGGCATACCGCGCCCCAAGCGGCCCTATCGGCAACTATCCGACCGAGGTCGTGATGGACGAGCTTGCGGAGGAGCTGGGGATGGATCCCATCGATCTGCGGCTTGCGAACGTCACCGAGGAGGGCGACCCACTCCCCAACGGCCTGAATATGCCGGTGTGGGGCCTCAAGAAGATCCTGCTCGCGGCCAAAGGCCATCCCGCGTGGACGGATCCTCTGCCGGAGGGGCACGGGCGGGGCTTTGCGGCGGCGTACTGGGGCGGGGCGACGCTGACTTCCAGCGCGGAGATTGTCATCAACCCGGACGCGACGTTTGAGGTCACGACGGGCTCCGTCGATCTGACCGGCACACGCACGACGATGGCGCAGTTCGCGGCGGAAGAACTCGGGATTGAGATGGAGCAAGTGAACGTCCGAAGTGGCGATACGGACTCGGTCGGCCATACGGACGGCTCGTTCGGCAGCCGCACGACACTCACGACGGGGACGGCTGTCATACTCGCTTCCCGTGACGCGTTGGAAAAGCTGCGCGTGGTTGCGGCGGACATGCTGCGAGTAGGGACGGACTACGTCGATTACGAGAACCAGGAGTTCACGGCGCGGGATTCAGACCGATCATTCAGTCTCGCCGATGTGTGCAAGGCCGCCGTCGAGGCCAGCGAGGATGAGGAACTGAAGGGTATCGGCATGGCGACGGGCCTGCCGGCTGCGCCAACATCCGCGGCATCCATAGCGGAGGTGGCAGTTGACAAGGACACGGGTCGCACGGAGATCAAGCGGTTCACGATTTTCCAGGATCCCGGCAACGCGATCAATCCGCTGGCAGTGGAGGGACAGATGCAGGGCGGCGCAGCGCAGGGCATCGGCTGGGCGCTGTGGGAAGTCTATGACGTCGACGTGGCGACGGGCATGATTCGCAATCCGAATTTTTTGGACTACCGGATGCCAACGACGCTCGATGTGCCAATGATTGAGCCGGTCATCGTGTCCACACCGAACCCGAGCGGGCCACACGGGGCGCGAGGCGTGGGCGAGATACCGCTCGTGACGCCGGTGGGCGCAATCGGCAACGCCATCTACCACGCAACAGGCGTCCGCCTGCATCAATCCCCATTCACGCCGGAGCGGGTTTTCTTCGGGATGCAGGAGTTGGAGAGGAATTAGAGAACTAACGTGGCCAGCAAAGAGCTTGACCTGCACGGCCACACTTGGAGTGATGCCAGAAGCGCCTTCACACACTTGTATGATGATTGTTTCGATTCGAACGGTCAGCCGGTAATAGCCACGATCGATGTCATTCATGGTTACGGCTCGACCGGCGAAGGTGGGGTCATTAGAACAAGGCTTCGCCGGTTCCTAGAGCGGCATGGAGACTTTCTCGAATTCGTGTCCGGCGAGGACATGGATGGGAATCAAGGACACACCCTAGTTGCGCCCCAAGAGCCGCTTCCGCGAGAAGAAGACGTCCTTCTCGTTGACATCGTCGAGTACTGCGAGCGGCCGCGTACGCCGGAGAAGATTGCGGGCGAGTTTGTCAGGCGAGCCGATGTTCCCACAATCAAGCAGGCTCTGAACAAACTACAGAGAGAGGGTCAACTGAAGAAAGTCGTCAAGAACAATCGGGCGATGTACGAGGCTGTTTAGACCGACCAAGCTCTCTCACCTGAGGGGTTCCGCCTACTCGTCGTCCCCGTCCTCATCATCCTCATCTGGGAGTTCCGCGTCTGAGTCTTCGTCGTCTTCCAGGAGGGTGTCATCTTCCGCAGTTAGTTCCACGATGTCCTCGGTTGGTTCTTCATTGTCGATTTCGGCGGTTGATTCCTCTACAGCTTCCGCCTCTGCGGCCTTTGTATTGCCGTTTCGACGGCTCTTGGAGGATGACTTTGCCTTGGCCTTTGCCGCCGGCTTTGCGCCGTTCTTTTTCGCGGAGCCATTCTTGCTCTCAGCTTGAGGCAACTCCTCTTCCGCCTCAGGGAATTGGGCGATGGCGACGACCTCATCGTCCTTCTCAAGGCGCATGACATGGACGCCGCTGGTGTCGCGTCCACTGGGACGGACATCACGCAGCGTAGTGCGAATGACGATACCCTTCCTGGAGATGAGCATGATCTCTTCGTCGCGCGTCGCGGCAGCAATGCCAATGATCAGGCCGGTGTTCTTATGCCGGTCATGCCGGACCTTGAATGCCGCCACACCCATGCCACCCCTGTTGCGGACTGCGTAGCCGTCGGTCTTAGAGCGTCCCTCTTCGACCGCGATGACCTCTCCGGTCCCCATCCGGGTGCTCTTGCCGTAGCCGTGGGCGGAGATGACGAACAGGTATTTCTCCGGATCGGCAACGAGGGCGCCAACGACGTTGTCGACGGTTCCCCGCTTGCCGAATCTGATGCCGCGCACGCCGCCGGACGTTGCGGAAGCGACCCTAAGTACGTTTATCGGGAAGCGGATGGCCAGACCCTGCTCAGTCACAAGAATGACCTGGTCCTCTTCCTTGGCGAGAATGACGCTAACAAGGTCATCGCCGTCCTCAAGGTCCATCGCCTTCTTGCCGGTGCTGCGGATGCGCACAAAGCGCTCCAATGGTGTGCGTTTCACCTCACCGTTGCGCGTGGCGAAAACAAGGTAATCGTGTTCAGAGAGATCAGAAGCGGCCATGACTGTGGTAACGCGCTCATTCGGCGCGAGCGCGCTGCCCTGGAAGAGGTTTGCGACAGGGATGCCGCGCGCAGTCCGGGACGCCTCCGCGGGAAGGTCAAAGCACCTAAGCGTGGTCACGCGGCCGCGGTTGGTGAAGAACAGCAGTGTGTCGTGTGTGTCACAGACGAGGAGATGCTGGACAATGTCCTCTTCGCGCGTGGTAATACCCGTGACGCCTCGTCCACCGCGGTGTTGTCGGCGATACGCGGAAGCCAGCACGCGCTTGATGTATCCCCGCTGGCTGATGGTGACGACCACCTCGTTGTGCGGTATCAGATCCTCGCGGCGGACGGCGCCGAGTTCGTTCTCGTCAATCTCGGTGCGGCGCTCGTCGCCGTGCTTCTCCTTGAGTTCTTCAACCTCTTCACGGACGACGGACGTGATCCGGGTTGGGTCTGCCAGGACTGACTCAAGTTCCGCAATGCGCTCACGCAGTTGCTCCAATTCGTCGATGATGGCCTGACTCTCCAGCGCGGCCAGTCGGCGCAGCTGCATGTCCAAGATGGCCTGCGCCTGCCGCTGCGAAAGCGTGTAGCGCTCAATCAGCGTGATTCGGGCGGCGTCCGCGGATTCCGCGTTGCGGATGACCTCAATCACCGCATCGAGGTTGTCCAGGGCGACGCGCAGTCCCTCAAGGACGTGGGCGCGGTCCTGTGCCCGTCTCAACTCATAGCGCGTCCGGTTGATGACGACGTCACGGCGGAAGCGGATGAAGTGGTGGATGATCTGCCTGAGAGGCAGCACCTGCGGCTCTCCGTCCACCAGCGCGAGCGCATTGATGGAGAACGACGTGCGCATGGCCGTGTGTTCATAGAGGTTGTTTAGAACGATGTGGGCGGCGGCGTCACGCCGCAATTCGATGACGACGCGGAGGCCATCGCGATCAGATTCGTCTCGGATCTCACTGATGCCGTCCAGCCGCTTGCTGCGGACAAGGTCGGCCATCTTCTCAACAAGCGCCGCCTTGTTCACCTGGTACGGCAGTTCCGTGACGACGATTTGCGGACGCTGGTTGCGCCCCTCGCCTTCCTGGATCTCGGCACGGGCCTCGATGATGACGCGGCCACGTCCGGTGGCGTAGGCGCTGCGAACGCCCTCCGTGCCGCGGATGATGCCCTGGGTGGGGAAATCCGGGCCCTTGATGTATTGATGGAGTTCATCAAGCGTGGCATCGAACTCGCCGCCGCCCGGCGTTTCACGCCAGCGGTTGATTGCGAACAGGATGGCGTCACAGACTTCGGTCAGATTGTGGGGCGGCATGTTTGTCGCCATGCCGACGGCGATGCCCGCGGTGCCGTTGACAAGGAGATTGGGTATGCGCGCCGGGAGGACAACCGGCTCTCGCTCTGAGTCGTCAAAGTTCTCTGCGAATGCGACGGTCTGCCTGTCGATGTCGGCAAGCATCTCCTCCGCGATGGAGGACAGACGCGCTTCCGTGTAACGCATGGCGGCAGGGGGATCGTTATCCACAGAGCCGAAATTGCCTTGCCCATCCACCAGCGGATAGCGCAGCGAGAACGGCTGAGCGAGGCGAACGAGGGCGTCATAGACGGGGGAGTCACCGTGCGGGTGGTACTTGGCAATGACGTCACCCACCACGCGGGCACTCTTGCGGTAAGCAGTGTTGCTGCGCATGCCCTGTTCATACATGGCGTAGAGGACACGGCGCTGGACTGGCTTGAGTCCGTCTCTCACATCCGGCAGGGCGCGCGAGACGATGACGCTCATCGCGTAGTCCAGATACGCATCGCGCATCTGCCGTTCAAGGGCTACGGAACGTTCAACCATGAAGCATCGCCTCCATCCCGGGCCGACGGGCAGTCAGGCGCTAAGAAACGTCGGGAATCCTATTTGATTCGTACATCCAGTCTAGCATTTTTCGGCGCAAAATGCTTTCCATATATGGCTTGGCGCCCGGGTTTATCCGGGCTCAACAACACACAAAAGCGTCCGCAGTGTGTTGCGGGTCTTTCAGAAATTGTCTCCGGGTTGGCCAACAGGGGGAGGAAGAGCCCAAGTATGTATAATCGCTCCGGAAGGGAGACCAGCTCTGAGGCGCTTTTTCAGAACGTACCGCTGGGAATCAGCGATTCTCCTCTGGGTTCCTCTTGTCGGAGCCGTAATCGGATTTGTCGCACAACCCATCGTCGTTATATCCCTGGACTACTCGACAATCAACCAGGATCTTGTATCTGCCCTTTTCCAGTCAATTATTGGCGCAATTTCAGGTGGAGTGGTCATCCTGCTACTCATCATTGTGTACACGCGCTTACGCAGACTGGAGGGAGTAGAGTTCCTTTCACTCCTTTGCGGGTACACCATCGTGTCGATGACTATGGCAATACTTGGATCGTTCATCGTGAGCTGGCTGCAGATCGCTGCCAGAGTAGGGACGGTTGGGGTGTTGCTGCCTGTGGTTCCCGCGTGGCCGTTATCGACATTGCCGGCTACATTGGTGCTGACGCTATTCAGCCTCGGCATCACCTTGTGGTTCGCTCGTAAAGCCTCTCGATTCAGCCTGCGTCACGCCTATTTTCTCGTCATGATCGGAACCTTAGCCTTTGCCCCGGGGAGTGGGCCGTTTCGAACTCTGCTTTGGTCCCTTCCTCTGGACAGCTTGCTGGGCATCGGAGCCTCAACAGCGGCATGGATTACTTCCGTCATCGGGCTGGCGGAGAATTTTGTGGTTGTTCTTCCTCTCAGCGTACTTGGGGTCTGGTTATTGGGGAATTTCACATTACGTAGCCCGACGTTCCAGTGGCGCACCATAGCAGGATTGTTTGCCTATATGGCACTGTTGTCGGCAGTTCTACCTACGGCGATCGTATTCTTCCTCTCTCCGACGTTACGCGAAATTGCGATCATCGTGGGGTTCATGGCTTTCGGTGTCCTTGTCCTCGGTGCTCTATTCCCACTCATCTACCTGGTGCGCGTACGAAAGCCGGCGCCAACGACGCCCGACCCTCAACTCACCGCGTAGATTTCCGTCGTTGGGTTGAAGGCGGCCCACATGAACCAGAGGGCGTTGTCCGCCCTGACGGGCGTGAGGCGCTCCCCGCCGAGTTCGCCCTGGTCACCGGCTCCAAGAAGCGTCCACAGTGTTCCGGTTTCCGTGTCCCGGAAGAATTCGCCTGCCGCTTCGAATTCCAGAACGCGATCGCCAAACCGTCGGCTGAACGCAGCGGCGGAGCCGGCGTCGTGAGATTCCGCGATGCTCTCTTCATCCAGTGCCGAACGGGTACCGGTCTTCCAGAAGATGACAACCGGCTCGCCGCCAATCTCCGTATTGACCACCTGGACCTGTCTGAGCCGTGCAAACGGGAAAGCAATGACTTCATCGTCGATCTCTACGCCCAGAACGCGCTCTTTCGGACTCAGGCGCTCGTCTAGCTGGCCGACGAACAGGTGAGGGGGGTTGTTGGGTGAATCGTAGCCGGCGTACTGGGAGCCGCCATAAATCGGCCAGAACTCCGAGTCGCCGCTCGCCGGTGACAGAATCCTGCCATCGGGATATGTGCGGACAAACTCCTGGAAAGAGGTGATGTACGCCGGGATGTACTCCAGCCGCTGCCCGGCCGCATCGCCCACGATGCCCCGCCCGTCTGCCTGCTGCCACCATGATTCCGTGTGGTCGTCCCACATCACCATGTTGGAAAGCCGCGCGTTGCCCGTGGTGCCAAAGTTCAGTTCCACATCGTCCACAACCCGATTGAATGCCTTGATTGTGTAGCACAGCGGACAGTACGTGACGAGCACGGGTTGACCGCCGATGTTGTCATTCACGACTTCATGGAACGTCAGTATGCCCAGCGGGTAAGCGCGGGCATCACCGTTGACTTCCACTACGGCCACGGGGTGATCAAGGGTCAGCCAGCTCCGCATGGCCTCGTCCGAGACCGAGTCAATGACCGAGCGATGGTGGGGTTGATAGATGGGGGGAATCCCGTTTCGTCCCGGTCCGCCGGAGATGATTTCGTCCGGATCCACCGTCCAGCGGCGGAAATCTGTTTCCCGCCATTGGCTGATGTTCACGCTGAGCGGCGGTATCTCTCTGTAGACGCTGACACCATCGATGACATCAAAGTGGCCCGGGGCGGGTGTATTTGTTACCGCGGCGGGCGGTATCGTCGGCCGAGGCGTCGGACTGGCGCCGGGAATCAAGCCGCGGTCACCGGCCGCCGAGCTCTCATCACACCCGGCAGCCATTGTGGCAACGACTACGACCGTAATCAGTGGCACAATAGCAAGGACGGGCCGCAGACGGCTCATTACCCGAAGCCTGAAGGTACTAGCGAGTCGGTTCGTCATGTCTTGTCACTTGTGGCATCACGCCCGGAGACGTGCTTATGCGCTTTCCAGTATGTCATGGAGGGCAGAAAAGCGAGAGGATATGAGGGTCGCGTCGTGACATCCAGTTCCCAGGGGTCTGTTCTCATCAGCGGCGGGCGGGTCATAGACCCGTGGCAGAATCTTGACGCCATAGCTGACGTTCTGCTCCGGGATGGACGCGTTGTTTGGACACGTACCGGAACGAATGGCATTCCTGATCTCCATGCGGATACGCAGAGAATTGACGCCGCCGGCATGGTTGTCACTCCCGGTTTCATCGACCTTCATTGCCACCTCCGTGAACCGGGGCAAGAGCACAAGGAGACCATTGAGAGCGGCACGCGCGCGGCGGCGAGAGGCGGATTCACCACCGTTTGCGCCATGCCTAATACTGAGCCGCCCATTGATTCGCCCGAGTTAGTCGAATCCATATTGCGCGGCGCGGCGGCCTCCGCGAGTGTCCGCGTCCTGCCCATCGGAACAATCACCGTTGGGAGAGCAGGCCGGGAGCTTGCGGACCTTGGTAGGCTCGCAGCGGCGGGGGCGGCGCTGTTCAGCGACGACGGCTCAGCCGTTGCGGATGACGATCTCATGCGTTCGGCGTTGGTTGAATCCGCGCGGCTCGGTCTGTCACTGAGCCAGCATTCCGAGGACCCGGACGTAATCGGCAACGCGGTTGCGCATGAAGGTGAGGCGGCAAAGGAACTGGGACTATCCTCCGCGTCAGCAGACGCGGAGACCAATATCATTGAACGTGATCTGAGGCTATTGGTGGAGGCAGGAGGGCGCCTGCACGTAGCACATGCCTCCACGACCGGGGCGGTCGACCTGCTCCGTGGTGCTCGCGGGCGCGGCCTGCCAGTGACGGCGGAAGTCACGCCACACCATCTCACACTGACGGATCGCTCCCTGCTGGGCGAACGGGGGCCGCAGTACAGGTGGCCGAACGGCGCGGTGGCGGACACGTCGCTACGGGTCAATCCGCCGCTGCGTTCAGAAGAGCACGTCAACGCGTTAGTGGACGCGCTGCGTGAGGGAGTGATCGACGCTATCGCCACTGATCACGCTCCCCATTCGGCGCAAGACAAGGCCGGTGGGTTTGCCGACGCCTCGCCGGGCATTTCCGGAATCGAGACGGCGTTCGGGCTGCTGATGACAGCGCTAGTCCACACGGGGCGGCTTGATTTAGCCACCCTCATTGAACGGCTGACCCTCGGCCCCGCCAAGGTAATCGGCGCGGCGGCTGACACGTTGGGCTTGCGCGGTCTGACGCCGGGCGCGACAGCCGACGTTCTCGTACTCGATCCCGACCGATCGTGGACGGTGCGCTCGGAGGAATTTGCCTCTCTGGGCAGGAATACGCCGCTGGAGGGATGTGAACTGCGAGGGATGGTAACCCAGACCTTCGTAGGCGGTGTTCAGGTTTATGCGGCGGAGGAACAGTCTGTGGCGCATGGGGCGGCGCGGTCATGACGCTTATTGGGAGAACCGAGGAGAGAGAGGCGTTTCTCGTCCTGGAGGACGGGAGCATCCACCGCGGCTATGCGTTTGGCGCCGTGGGCGCGGAAGCCACCGGCGAGGTTGTCTTCAATACGTCGATGGTCGGCTACCAGGAGATGCTGACCGATCCGTCCTATGGCGGCCAGATTCTTGTACCCACGTACCCCTTGCAAGGCAATTACGGCATCAACGACCGTGACGTCGAGTCGTCACGGATACAGGTTCGCGGGTTCGTTGTCCGTGAGGTGTGTGACTTGCCCAGCAACCGGCTCTCAACGCGCACGCTGGACGATTACCTGCGAGATGAGGGGGTGCCCGGAATCTATGGCGTGGACACGCGCGCGCTCACGCGCCGAATCCGTATGGCCGGCGTCATGATGGGCATCATCACTACTGAGGGATCACCTGAGCAGGCGCTCACCCGATTACGCGAGGCCCCCGACTACGGCAGTCTTGACCTGGTGAGCGAAGTGGTCGCGCAATCCCCCTACGAATGGACGGAGGGGCCGGGCGAGCTGCCGCCGGATGCGCCGCGCGTCGTGGTGATGGATGAGGGGCTGAAGTTCAACATCCTGCGGCTGTTGCGGCAGCGAGGATGTGCGGTGACCGTCGTTCCGAGTTCCACCTCGTTCGATGACGTTATGGCTCTACGGCCTTCCGGCGTGCTCCTATCACCCGGGCCGGGTGACCCGGCGCTGCTGGAAGGGGTCGTGCAGACCGCGGGGGGCTTGCTGGGTCGGCTGCCGGTCATGGGCATCTGCCTCGGGCACCAGGTTGTCGCACGGGCGCTGGGCGGGGAAACGTACAAGCTGAAGTTTGGACATCGGGGCGGGAATCATCCCGTCAAGGATCTGGCTACGGACCTCGTGACAATCACGGCGCAGAATCACGGGTATGCGGTGGACGCAGACGGGCTGCCGGCGGGATTGGATGTAAGCCACCTAAACCTGAACGACAATACGGTTGAGGGGCTGACTCACCGTGAAATGCCACTACTGACGATCCAGTATCACTCGGAGGCGTCGCCGGGCCCCCTGGACAATGAATATCTTTTTGACCGGTTCTTAGACTTGATTCGAGAATACAGGTAGGGTATAGTGTCGCGAAGCGCGGGTAAAGCGGAATTGGTTGTTGTGCCGACGTCGTGGTTCATGGCGGACGGCCAAGAAGGAGGTTTCGATGGTGCTGGAAATGGAAGCGCCACTGGAGCGGGGCTATACACCTACCCAACAGACAGAGCCCCAACGCCGACAGTCTCAATTGGTCGAGTACGAGATTCTCGACTCATTTTGGGTACACCAGCATCAATGGATCTGGTTGTCGGGCCTGGTGCTAATTACACTTTCGATGTTCGGAATGACCGTGTTGCCCATGGGGCTGGCAGGTCACGAGCTTCGAACGGAGATTATCAGTTTCGTCTCGGTCATCGCAGTTGCGCTCACATTCATCTGGTGGGGAATGCTACGCCACATGTTGAACGCACTATTAGTTGTGAAACATCGCAAGCGCGAGATAGAGCGAAGTCTTGGAATGCGGATGGAGTTCTACCTCGCGGCATCACGCACGCGCAACAAGCGCGATCGCATTCGCGAGTTCGCTCAGCAGGAAGCGGGCGACGATCCGGAGCTTCGTGCCGACATCGCCGATTTCCTTCGGTCCATCACCGTTCGCCAGAGTTTCATCCCCGGCGAAGAGACCGCATGGGCCATCATCCCGTTCCTGTTCATGGGCGCGTGGATAGCCTTCTGGGGCATCACTGCCGGTCCTTCGATCTTCGGCTAGACCCCAACATCGCTCACATGTCACGCGTCCCGGCGCTATTTGCCGGGGCGCGTGAAGTTGTGTCTCCAACGCTCCTGGCGGCCCTGTGCGGGAGGGCGGCATGACGACGAAGCCGGAACGGCCATCCCGTGTGCTTGTGCTTGGCAGCGGACCGATTGTCATCGGCCAGGCCGCCGAGTTTGATTACGCAGGCACACAGGCGTGCCGCGCCCTACGCGAGGAGGGCGTTACGTCCATCCTCGTCAACTCCAACCCCGCTACGATCATGACCGACCACGAAATCGCGGACGTGGTCTACATTGAACCGCTGACGGTCGAGGCAGTAACACGTGTCATCGAACGGGAGCGGCCTGACGGACTCCTTCCGACGCTCGGCGGACAGACCGGCCTCAATCTCGCGGTCGACCTGGCAGAAGCGGGAGTGCTGGAGAAGTACAACGTCCGCCTTCTGGGCACGCCACTACAAGCTATCCGCACGGCGGAGGACCGCAATCTCTTCCGGCAGATGCTGGATGAAATCGGTGAGCCGGTGCCGGAGAACGAAGTCGTCACCACAGTTGAGGACGCCCGCAATGTGGCGGAACGTCTCGGCTTGCCCGTGGTGATTCGCCCCGCCTACACGCTTGGCGGCTCGGGCGGCGGAATCGCTTACACGCCGGAACAGTTGGATGAGCAGGTTCGCACCGGTCTCTCCTACAGCCCCATCGGGCAGGTGCTTGTTGAGCGCAGCCTAATCGGCTGGAAAGAGATCGAATATGAGGTCATGCGTGACGGAGCGGATACGACCATCACCGTCTGCAACATGGAGAACCTGGATGCGATGGGCGTCCACACCGGCGACAGCATCGTCGTCGCTCCCAGCCAAACGCTGACGGACAAGGAGTACCAGATGCTCCGCACCGCCAGCCTGAAGATTATCTCCGCCCTGGGCATAGAGGGCGGCTGCAACGTGCAGCTTGCATTGGAACCTCATCCGACGGTGGCCGGCAAGGGGCAGAATGCGGGCTATTCGGAATCGCCTTATTACGTCATTGAGGTCAATCCCCGGGTCAGCCGCTCCTCAGCGCTGGCGTCCAAGGCAACCGGGTACCCGATTGCCCGTGTCGCTGCCAAGATCGCCGTCGGCAAGCGGCTGGATGAGATTCCCAACGCGGTCACGCAGGTCACAACGGCTGCATTTGAACCGGCGCTCGACTACTGCGTGGCCAAGATTCCGCGCTGGCCCTTCGACAAGTTCCCGTCCGGAGACCGCTCGCTGGGAACGCAGATGAAGGCCACGGGCGAAGTGATGGCCATTGACCGCTCATTTGAGGCCGCCCTGCAAAAGGCCGTGCGGTCGCTGGAGGTGACGGGCGACAGCCTGTTGTGGGAGCACAGTTCTTGGAGTACTGTCTCCGATCCACTTGAAGAGCTGCCACTTCTACCAAATGACCAGCGGTTATGGGCGCTCATGGCGGCCCTACGGCGGGGAGTCTCTCTTGACGACCTCTCGGTCAAGACGGGCGTTGATCCATGGTTCCTCTACAAGCTGAACGCTATTGTCGGCATGGAGAACAAGCTGCTGGCGGAGCCTCTAACACCGCGCCTGCTGCGTGACGCAAAGCGCATCGGATTCTCAGACACGCAGATCAGCACGCTGGCGGACCGGCTCCCGGAGCAGGTACATGAGCTGCGACAGGAATGGGACATCCGGCCCGTGTACAAGATGGTGGACACCTGCGCAGCGGAGTTTGAGGCGGCCACACCTTATTTCTACTCAACGTACGAGGAGGAGAACGAGGCGCTGCCCCTGGAGGGACGGTCTGCCGTCGTCATCGGCAGCGGGCCAATCCGCATTGGTCAGGGTATCGAGTTCGACTATTGCTCCGTCCACGCCGCCTGGGCGCTACAGGATGAGGGCGCAGCCAGCATCATCATCAATTCCAACCCGGAAACAGTCTCAACAGACTTCGATACGTCAGACCGCCTCTATTTCGAACCGCTTGACGAGGAGGGAGTCGCCTGCGTCCTTGAGAATGAGCAGGTAACGCGCGGCGAACAGGTGGTATTCCCCGGCACGGCAGCGCAATTCGGCGGACAGACGGCCATCAATTTAATCAGCCCCCTAAACAGGCGCGCGTTCACCATTTTGGGCACGCCACCGGCGACTGTGGACCAGGCGGAGGACCGCCAGCGGTTCGACGAATTCGTCACCACGCTTGGCATCCCGCGCCCACCCGGCGCAGGTGTGACATCCATCGAAGAGGGGCTGGCCGTCGCTAACTCTATCGGCTATCCCATTCTTGTGCGCCCGAGCTACGTTCTCGGCGGTCGGGCGATGGAGATCGTCCATACGCCGGCGGAGTTCACGCGCTATGTCATGGCAGCGATGGAGGAGGTCGGTGACAAGCGGCCCATCCAGGTGGACAAGTTCCTTGAGGGGATGGAGGTGGAAGTTGACGCCGTCAGCGACGGCGAGGACGTGCTTATTCCCGGGATTATGGAACACATCGAGCGGGCGGGCGTCCACAGCGGAGACTCCATGGGCGTTTATCCTGCGCCTTCATTGTCCGAGGACGATGAGCGGCAGGTCGTCGACTACACGATCCAGCTTGGCCGCGCGTTCGGCATCATCGGTCTCATGAATATCCAGTTTGTCGTGGCCCAAAATGAGAACCAGGACGGGACACCCGCTCCATCCACTGTTTACGTTCTTGAGGTCAACGTCCGCTCGAGCCGAACGGTGCCGTTCATCTCCAAGGTGACCGAGGTGCCGTTGGTGAATCTCGCCACGCGCGTCATCATGGGACGCACGCTGAAGGAGATGGGCTATGAGAGTGGCCTGTGGCCGAAGAAGCCTCTGGTGGCCGTCAAGGCGCCCGTCTCGTCCATGGCCAAGCTAATGGGTGTAGACACCTATCTGGGGCCGGAGATGAAATCTACGGGCGAGGTAATGGGCATCGACACTTCGCTCGCTCCCGCTCTGACAAAAGCGCTGCAGGCGGCGCGGCTCATGTTGCCGCAATCCGGCGGCATCCTCATCAGCGTGTCCGATCGCGACAAGACGGAGATGATGCCGATTGCGCGTCGTCTCGCCGCGCACGGCTACGAAGTCTACGCGACAGAGGGAACCGCGACGATCCTGCGGGCGGTTGGCATTGAGGTTGCAGGCGTCCCCGCCAAGGTCAGTGAGGGCGAGGAGGGTGAAGGCACGACGACGGACCTGATCCGGGACGGTCGTGTGCATGCCGTCGTCAACACCATGTCCGGCAACCGTGTGCCGTTGAGGGACGGCTTTGAGATTCGCAGGGCCGCCACCGAGCAGGGCATCCCCTGCTACACCAGCCTCGATACATTCCGCGTTGCCGTTGATTCCGTAACGGGCGGGGCAGAGGCGGGCGAGTACAGCATCATGCGCCTCGATGAATATGTGAACGGCCGACCGGCGGACGAGTTTCTCGCGCGGTGAGGGGTTCGCCCCAACACCACGGGGTGCACAGCATGGCCGAATTTGAAACGATCGCACAGGGAATGATCCTTGTGCGCACCGGAGCATCAAAGGTGGCCCGCTCCGCGCAACCGGGCCAATACGTGCAGCGTCGCGGAATTGTCACGCAAGGGCTTGTGAGCGATGACGCCCGCGCGCAGACGACGCCATTTGACCCGCAGCCCTACCCGATCATCTCGGTTGACACAACGAGCGGCGAGATCACAGTCCTGGCAACAACGGTCGATGGCGACGATTCCCGGATCACATCGACTCCCACGGGTCTCGAATGGGCCGTGAGAGGGCCCCTAGGCCAGCCCCTTTCAGTTGACGCCGCGGCAAGGCACGTCGCGTTCATTGCACAGGGGGACGGCATCGGAGCAATTTTTACCGTGATGCGGGAGGCTGCTGAACGCGGCGTACGCGTCACTTTAATGGTGGGAGCGGCCAATGCGTGGCAGCTCTATCCGTCACACCTTCTACCTGAGGGTGTTCGGGAGATGACGGCTACGGATGACGGATCTGCTGGCATCCGCGCGCCGGTAACGCACCTGTTGCCACAGGTTCAGGATGACGCGGACTTGCTCATCGCATCTGGCCCGGCGAAGCTGTACGCGGATCTGGAGCGCATGCGCGCCGACGGGCTGTTGACTATTCCGACGACGGTCATGAAGCTACCTCACCTTGATTGCCGAGACGGAGAATGTGGCAAGTGCGCCGTCCAAACGACTGATGGCACACGACTGGCCTGCGTAGAGGGGCCGGCATTTGATCTTGAAGAGATGGAATGGGGCTAACGGCTACGGGCGAACGCGACGAAGTCCATGTCGCCGGGTGATAGGCCCAGTTGAGTGAGTCGGACGGATGCCTCGGACCGATATTGCGTCCCGTGATTGACGACGTGAGCAATGAGTTCTCTCAGAGGCTGGTTGGACTCGTTACCTGAGAGGTCGCGATAGGCAAGCGGGGTGGCGATGGCCTCGTCCGTCAATGCCCGGGCGAAGCTCCGGAAGCGGTCACTATTCTCCCGCCACAGTTCCGAAAGCGCCGCGAGCGAGGGGATTTCATTCCTGGCGATTTCTCCGGACTGCCTGACCTTGGCGACCCATTCCGGCGGTCTCCCTCCTGTCCAGCGCGCCAACCAGATGATTTCGCTGGTCATGATGTGGATGAGCGTGGCGTGCAGGCTGCCAAAGCTAAGGCCATCAGCTTCCGCCATATAGTCGGACTCGCTAGCCTCACGAGCGCGATCCATTATCAGGTCGTTGGCCCATTGGCTGTAGTCCAAGAGAATCTGGAAGAAGTCTGCGTTGGCGGCAGCCATAGTCATTCTCTCCAAGTACCAGTCAGATAGCTGATTAAGTATCTCACGGGGTAGCGCGGCTAGCGGGTTGGTAGTTGGACGATTGCCCTGCCGCGCACGCACGGCCTTCCACCGCTGCCCTCGCTCCAGAGTTCAAGTTCGACCAAGGCGGTACCGTCATTGTCCCGCCATTTCCGCGAGACGCGGCCATAGTGCATGATCGTCTCGCCGATGAACGCCGGGGCGCGAACTTCTCCGCGAAAGCTGCGCAGGATACCGCGCCGCCCCATCCACCGAGTTGCCGTTTGACACAGCATGTCGCCTGACAGATCACCCTGGGCGATTCTCTCCGGCAGTCCCTCCACTTGCGCATAAGCGCGGTCGTAATGAACGAGGTGGCTGTTCGTTTTGACGAGGCCGTAGAAGAAGACCTGCACTGTCGAGATGAATCGAGGGAGCGGCTCGAGCTTTTTTCCCTCGTGTACGTCCTCCCATACGGGTTCTTCTGACCACTGCGGCGGCTCTGCAGGACGTGCCTGCGCTCCGTTGCCAAGTTCAAGTTCTCCCCACGCCCTGCCCGCACCGTCCGGTGACGACGGCTGCGGCACCGTCGCTGTTGTCGTGCGGTCAATCATCACGGTGCGCCCATGCTGGTTGGTGATGGACATTTCCTTGGTGGTGAAAATCATCGCCCCAGAACGCCCCTGCTTTTCCTCAACGTCCGTGACCGTTGATTGGCGCGTCAGCACATCGCCGGGTCTGATCGGTTCGACGAAAGTCACATCCGTGCCGGTGTAGCGTGATTGGGCGCCCGGAATACGGAGCTGGAGAGGATCATCTCGTGTCTGTGGCAGGCCGTCAGGCCTCAAGTCCGCTATGGCCGTCGGCGGAAAACTGGTAAATCCCGTGAATAGGGGCGGGGCGACGATGCCCCCGTATGGGCCCTCTTTCGCGCGCTCCTCGTCTACATAGGATGGGCGCGCATCATCGACGGCGTAGGCGTAGCGGGCAATCTCATCGAACGTGATGGGGGGACGCGATTCCGGCTCTGTCATCCGCCCAATCAACTCCCGCGCGGCCTGCGCGGCTTCACTCGCCATAATCACCCGCCTCCGGCTGGCTGTTCCACAACTCTCCAGAAAGAATACGCTACCCTCGCGCTCACGCGGCTCAAGCGTTGCGTGAATTGCGGAAACAGTGGCACAGTGAGCGCCATGACTACCACGAATACGGAACAAACGGCGCTCGGGCACCTGAAGGTTGTTGAGCTTGGAGGCGGGACGGGGGCGGCGGCGATGGCCGGCCGTCTTCTGGGCGACATGGGCGCGGATGTCGTGCTCGTTGAGCCGCCCGAGGGTGTTGGAGCGCGGCGTATTGGCCCGTTTGCCAACGACGTTGCGGACCCCGACCACAGCCTTACGTTCCTCGACCACAACATAAACAAGCGCTCCGTGGTTCTGGATCTAAACACGCCGGACGGGAAGGAGTCTGTTCGCCGCCTCGCGGGGTGGGCGGACGTGCTAATAGAGTCGTATCAACCCGGGTATCTGCCGGAACGCGGTCTCGGATACGACAATCTGGCCGAGATCAACCCCGAACTTGTTTACGGCTCGCTGACGCCGTTCGGCCAGACAGGGCCTTATGCGAACTACGCATCGACCGAACTTATCATCCAGTCGCTGGCCGGTGATCCGTGGGTCTACGGCGACGATGAGCGCGAACCGGCGATGGTTCCGGGAAACGCCACTGCCCGCATCGGCTCGATGCACCTGGTCTACGGCATCCTGCTCGCGCTGCGTGAGCGGCGGTGGTCGACGCGAGGCCAGCACGTTGATGTTTCTCGACAGGACATCGGCGTGTGGCAGCTGGTGAGCGGCAGCATCTCCCGTGTTGGGCTGCGCAACGAAGTGTTTCGCCGTCCGGGCAAGGCATCTACCGGTATCGGCAGCATCTATCCGTGCAAGGACGGCGTGATCCAGTTCTTCCCGTCCACGAACGCGCAGTTCCGCGGCCTGGTCACTGGCTGGATGCAGGATTCCACCTTCGATGATGAAGCGTGGGATGACACCAATTTCCGACGCGACAACTACGACCTCATCGATGTTCGGATGAGAGAGTTCATGAGCAACCTGTCCGCTGCGGAGATCGAGGAAAGCGCGGCCATCCACGACGTGCCCATGGCCCGCATGTCCACGATGGCGGAGTTTGTTGAGCATCCACACACGGTCGCCCGAAAATTTGTGCTGGATACCAGCCACCCTGTTGTCGGAGACTACCGCGCGCCCGGCCCGCCGTACAGGTTCAGCGGCACGCCGTGGGCCCTCACTCGTCACGCGCCTCGCATTGATGAACACGGCGAAGAACTTCGCACAATGATTGAGAAGCTCTCATCTGCGCCGCCTGATCCCGGGAAGTTCGTCGCGCGCCGAAACGACCGGCGCAAGCAGCCGCTTGAGGGTGTACGCATTGCCGATCTGAGCCGCGTTTTTGCAGGACCGTACGGCACGATGCTGTTGGGATTCCACGGAGCGGAGGTCATCCGGATTGAGTCGGAGGATCTGCCCGCGTTCCGGATGCCGATGCAGCCGAACTACCCGGAACTGAACCGCAACAAGCAGTGTGTGACCATCGATATGCGCTCAAAGAAGGGACAGGAGCTCATCAAACAGATTGTCGCGCAGTCGGATGTCGTCATCGAGAATTTCCGCCCCACCGTGATGGAGCGCATGGGGCTTTCCTATGAGGAGCTGCGCAAGATCAGACCGAATGTGATCATGGCATCTATGTCAGGGTACGGCATGAATGGCCCGATGCGAGACCGGCCGGCGTTCGGGCAGCTGCTGATGGCGTTCGGCGGCCTGTCGTACATGTGGGGGCACCCGGAGAGCGACATCGATACGCGCCCCAAGAACGCCTATTCGGACTTCGTGCTCGGCGCTCAGGCCGCGATGGCCGTGATGCTGGCGCTGGAGCATCGCGATCAGACCGGCGAAGGCCAGCACATCGAGAGTTCTCACGTGGAAGGCCTCGTGGGGCTGTTGGGGCCCGAGATGCTGAGCTATCTAATCAACGGGGTTAGTCCGCAGCCCCGTGGCAACGCGAGCGACGATTACGCGCCGCACGGCGTCTACCCGTGTCAGGGCTTCGACGCATGGGTTTCAATAGCGGTGGAGAATGATGAGCAATGGCGCAAGCTGGTTGCCGTTATGGACGAACCGACGTGGGCGAATGACGGCAAATTTGCCACGCAGGAGGCGCGGCTCGCCAACCGGACAGAGTTGGACGAACGGCTAGGCGAGTGGACGTCAACGCGCTGGGCCGGGCAGATCCAGGTCGCGTTGCAAGCCGTCGGCGTGCCATGCGGCGCGGTTCAGAACCCGCTCGATCTGCTCAAGGACCCACAGCTTGAACATCGCGGGACCATCGTGACGGCGCACCACGATCCGGACTGGTGGGGAACGATGCAGCACCCCGGCGTGTCATTACACCTGAGCGCCACGCCCGGCTGGGCGACGGACTCAACCCCCGGCCTCGGCCAGGACAACGACCGCGTCTTCAAGCAGCTACTAGGCCTGACAACGGCGGAGCTTGAGGTCCTGGCGGCGGAGGGGGTGCTGAGATAGAGGAAACAGTCGTCAGAAACACCGGAGGACAGACCTGATGACAAACGATAGAGAACGAGAACAAGTCGGCGATGCCGAGGAGACCACCTCAGAGCGCGACAAGACTGGTATTCGTGGCAGGTTAAGTAGGGCACGTGCTGCAGCTTCCGAAAAATTGGAACAAGCACAAGAAGCGGCATCGCCGGGTGTGGAGCGCGCTCGAGAAGCTACCGCTCCACAGGTGGAACGAGCACAACAACTTGGGGCGGCTGGAGCAGAACGCGCGCAACAAGTTGCGGAGAGGGCCACTGGAGACGAATTTCGACGAGAGTTTGAGCGATATATGGACGTTGCAACGACGACGATCGTGGGCTTGCATCAAGATCAAGCCGCTCTCCAAGAGCGAATTGCCGAATTAGAGAACAAGGTAAGAACTCTAATGGAGCGACTGGATCCGCTAGAACGAGGTTAAACCCGCCAGTGGATTGAGCAGGGAAGAGAATATGTCACTTGACCGACTCGAACATCTGGCAGGAGGGTATCCCCGCGGGGATACCCTCCAACTTTTCTCTCTGGCACGCGAACGGACCCTCAGAGGTGAACTGGCCATTTCTGAACTTGCGGCTCTTGCGGCGAGACTCTCCCCTGAATACGTCTTGGACATCAAGAATGATGCTGGCGCTGACATCCTACTTCGCAACGCACTCAGCGGTGGCAATAGCGAAGGAGAGCTAGGCTCCCCGAGAGAGTTAACCCCTGAGCAATTTCACGAACACATTCGCAACACTAAGTATCGTTACTTTCAGTTTCTTTGTGTCGATAGGCTGAACAAGAGAGAAAACATAGGTGGCGTGCAGCTGCAACAAGGACAGCGAGCGGAATTGACTGAAAACATCGAACAGTCTGAGTTGGAACTGCAAATCATAGATAAGAACGGCTCAACCAATAAACTACTGCAGTCAAAGATCAAAGTGCATATGGGGCTAGCATGGGAGGCTCTTGAGCTTACGCCTGCACAAGGTTCAAGAGGTCTAGGCAGGGCCATCTTGTCCTTATCAGCTGGTAGCTTACTAAGACTGGCCGGTGTCCCGATACCAGTGATTAATGCGGCTATGCAAGGCGCGAACGTGCTAGGTTCTCGATACAGCAATCTTGCTGCTATGGCTGACATTGCCCGAGAAAATGCCGACATGATTGACGCCCTAGACGTTTCGCTTAGATCTAAAGAGGCATAGCCTGACGCAGCTATACCTCGCTATCTGTACATAGGAATTGGATTCGGACGAGGAGCGCCACACCATGCCTACCATCAGCTTCTATCATTGGGCGACTTAAGGGACGTGCAAGACGGCGGAAACAGCGTGGCCAAAGCGCGACAGACTTAGTGAGTGAGAAGCTAGTAGTCACCGGCGATGAATTGCTCAGGTACAGAGTCATGAAGTTTCTGGTCGGTCATGCGTGATCTCCAACTCTATATTGCTGCCAGCCTTGATGGCTACATTGCCGGGCCGAATGGCGAGATTGACTGGTTGGAGGCGGGCGGCGATCTGGATTATGGGTACGCGGAGTTCTATGACTCCATCGACACAACGTTGATGGGGCGTGCCACGTACGAGATTACCCAGACTGTCGATAAGTTTCCGTATCCGGATAAGGTGAACTATGTCTTTACCCGGAACCGCGACCTCAGAGACACAGAGCACGTTCACTTTATCTCGGATGACATCGCGACATTCGTCCAAACTCTTAAGGAAAAAGAAGGCGCAAATATATGGCTCATTGGTGGAGGCCAAGTCAACACCATCATGCTCAACGCGGGTCTCATTGATGACATCATCCTGACCACATTTCCCATCTTGCTCGGAGAGGGTATCCCGTTATTCGCTCCGGGCGCCCGCCGAGCAGAGTTCAAGACAGTCGACTGCACGGCCTTCGAGACCGGCCTGATACAGTGGCGCCTGAGCAGCGATTGGAGATAACCATGCCAACCATCAGCTTCTATCATTGGTCTACTTGAGGGACGTGCAAGACAGCGAAGGCGGCGCTTTCGCAGGCGGGGCATGAGTTTGCCGAACGGGATTTCTTCAAGGACCGATTCACCAAGGATGAGATTGTCGAGCTTCTGAAAGGGGAGCCGCCAAGCGCACTGTTCAATCCGCGTTCGGCTTCTGTGCGCAAGAATGGAATCGACGTTGATTCGTTGTCTGAGGAGCAGATGCTGGATCTACTAGTGGAGGAGCCGCGCTACTGGCGGCGCCCGGTGGCCGTTATCGACGGCAAGCTCATCGCGGGAGCGAACGCCAAGACGCTAGCGACCGTGTTGGACTCCTAGACGGCCTCAGCTCTTGCTCGGCAGTTCAACCGTGGCGGTGCCGGGTGTGACGCGTTCGCCCTTCTGATTCGTCATCAGCATTTCAAGGTCAACGACGTGGCGGCCTTCGTCGTCAACGCGCTTGCCCGTCACGCGGCCAGTGCAGGTCAGGACATCGTTCTTGAAGTTGATGCCGCGCAGTTGGGCACTCAGCGTCAGGATTGCACCCTCCTCGCCAATCCACTTGCGAACGAGCGTGTGCAGATAGGAAACACGGATGCGTCCCTGCCCGATGACCGCCGGTTGGCCGTTCTCTTTGGCACCCTCATCGTCCATGTGGTACGGCACAAATTCATCGTAGGTGGCTGCCCAGCGATTCCAA
Source organism: Dehalococcoidia bacterium (assembly GCA_965207115.1). Taxonomy (GTDB): domain Bacteria; phylum Chloroflexota; class Dehalococcoidia; order UBA6926; family UBA6926; genus VXMO01. The sequence goes on from CBDBLR010000003.1 coordinate 1,670,614, forward strand.
TTCATCAGGTCCGTCACGCGTTCGAACGACGGCAACTCCTGGCCAACCTCAACATCGTCCCAATACGGCGTCGCCTCTTTTGTTGTCATTGTCGTCTCCCGTTACCGATCACCACGCGATGTTCGTCGTGCGCGAGGTCTTGACCACCTCGCCGGTCTGCTTGGTCCAGACCTCCTCGGTGATGTAGAAGAGCATGGGTCCGAGGTGTCCGGAGCGTTCGTAGATGTCCGTGACCTCGATAACGCTGGTAACCACATCACCTGGCCGCATCCGCTCGTGGTAGGTGGTTTCGACTCCTCCAAACAGGTAATTTGGCGGCGCTCCGGGTGGACGCAGGTTGCGCGCCTCCTCCAGATTGGACTGCGCGTCATCCAGCCGATCCGGCTGCGGACCGACGTGCGCGCGGCCGATCATCCACGCGAACGGGTTGAACTCCTCCGGCGCGATGATGCCGCCCCACCTGGTCTGATCGGCGTGGTCCGCATCCCAATACACACGGGGCGGGACCTCCGGCCAATAGATTGAGATGGCTGCACGGCGAATATCGCTCTCGGAAATGGGCGGAGACGTGAGCGGTGGGGCTGCGGATCCCACCCACGCGCGCATCTCATCGGTGATCAGGGACTGTCCATCACTGTTTGCAGTCATAACCGCCTCCTGCTATAGCTTACACGAGGCGGGGCGTTACAAATGAAAGCCCGCGCTCGCTGGCGCGAGCGCGGGCTTTCTTACTGTTCGTTAGCCGCCAAGCGGTAGTGTGACGTTGGTAACTACTTCTTGAGTTCCTTCTCCAGGTTCTTGATGAAATCCTTCATCTGGGAGTTGGCCTTGGAGCGGATGAAGGGCTGCCCCATCGTCCCTAACTTGCCCATGAACTGGATATCGGTCGCCACCGTCAGAGTGGAACTGTCCGAACCGGCTTCTGCGATTGCCGCGTCGACAATCACGCGCAGCCCGCCGCCGGCCATAGCCTTCGCGTTCCCTTCGATGCGCCACGTGTAGTCCTCGGCGTTCTGCGTCGAAGTCAGCTCTCCATCAAGGCTGATCTTCATCGGGCCAACGCGTGTTGTCATCTTGCCGGAATACGTATTCGGCCCAGTCTCGACAACATCACTGACGCCAGGAATCAGTCCCGCAGCACGCGGCACGTCCTGGAGGAGTCCCCACACGTCCGCGCGTGGCGCGCCGACCTGTGATTCCTGTTCGATCTTCATTCCGTGTAATTTTCCTTTCGTCGGTGGCGGCCTGCCGCTACTCGAGTCCGAGGACGCGAGTCAGCGCACGGCGTGTGAACACCACTGCCATGTCAGTCTTGTACTCTGCGGAGCCGCGGAAGTCCGGCGTCGGCGCGCAGAGATCACGAACCGTCTCGGCCGCCTCTCGAACCAGGTCCGCCGTGGGCTCCTTGCCTACCAACACGCCTGCCACGCTCTCCGCGAGCACTGCCGTTGAGTTGACCGCGCCGAGACCGACGCGCACGTCCGTCACAACGCCACCGTCAACGACGCCAAGCGCTGAGACTGCAACCGTCGGATAGTCATCCGCTGTTCGTGGCAGGAACTTGATGTATGTGGTCTTGGCATTGGCCGGCGCAGCCGGGACAGTGATGCCTGTGACAATCTCGCCTTCTTCAACGCCCGTGGTGTAGTAGTCGACAAACCAGCCGTCGCGTACCTTGACGGTCCGTTCGCCGTCCTTGGAGGCGGCGTGAACGCTCGCGTCGAGCACGAGAAGGGTGGGTGGCGGATCCTGTGCCGGGTCGCCGTGGGCGACGCCGCCGCCAACGGTGGCCGCGTTTCGCACGCGAACCGTCGCGACCTCGCCGTAGGTCTCTGTCAGGAGCGGATTATTCTCATGAACGACGCCGGAGGTCGCCACCTCCTGTTGCGTCGTGCGGCCGCCAATCTGCAGGCCCTCGCCAGTCGAGCGGATGTAGTTGAGGCCGTCTATGTTCTGGAGGCTGACGAGATGGTCAACGTAGATGAGGTCCTGCTTCATCATGTTGATGAGGCCGGTGCCTCCGGAGATGACGCGCGCCTCTTCGCCGTAATCGCTGAGTAGGCTGTGCGCCTCCGCGAGAGTGGAGGGCGTATGGAACTGAAAATCTCTCATTTCGCCCTCCCCTAGTTGCCGAGCCGGATTACTTCGCCGGCCTTCTGAATCGATTCAATAATCTTGTAGTAGCCCGTGCAGCGGCACAGATTGCCCATCATCCAGTCTTTAATCTCGTCCTCGGTGGGATCGGGATTCTGCTCGAGCAGGGCCCGCGAGGCCATAATCTGGCCGGGCGTGCAGATGCCGCACTGGAACCCGCCATAGTTCATGAAGGCCTCTTGCAGTGGATGCAGCTTCTCGCCGTCCGCCACGCCCTCGATGGTCGTGATCTGGGAGCCGCTGGCCTGAACTGCAAGGAGGATGCAGGACGAGACGATAACGCCGTCCATCTCGACGGTGCAGATGCCGCACACGCCGACGCTGCATGCTTCCTTGGTGCCAGTGAGGCCGAGGTCGTATCGGATGAAATCGACGAGGGTTCGTCGAGGCGGGACCTCCGCCGTATACTCGGTGCCGTTGACGGTGACCGTCACAGGCACGCGCACTGTCGTGTCTTGTGTCATCTACTCCTACCCCTCTACGTAAATGTGCCTATGGGCGCAACAAACGCAGCGTCGTTTTCGCCCTTCGCCTCGTTCGGCCAATCCCAAAGCGCCCAATCGGGACGCGCGTGGTAGGCGTGTAAGAAACGGCGTGCGAATCAACGCTGCTAGTCGATTATAGCAGGATGAGAGGCGAGCCCGCCCCTGTTCCACAGTGAACCTCTGTCGCGGAGCTTACCCTGATGGTAGATTGTGTCAACGGTTGATTGGGCTGTCTAATCCGGAAAGGGAAGTGCCCCATGAAAGCACTCAGATGGATAATCGGCGTGTTTCTCATATCTGTGGCCGTAGTCATCCTGGCCCAGGTGATTATCCCCGGAGGCAGGCACGAGCTCTGGACTTATCTCAACCCGCTCATGGCCATCAGCATCGTCCTCGTGATCGCGTTCTGCATTTGGAACAAGGTCAGGTCGTCAGATGACGCGGCGGCCTCGCGGTCAACCCAGGGATTCCCTGAGTACGAGATTGTGCTCTTCGGCAGCCTGTTCATTGCCTACCTGTTCTTCTTCAACTGGGTCACCGAGCTGAACGAGGGCGAAGGATATCGGTGGGTATGGATTATCCTTAACGGGATGATTCCCGTTCTGAATATATGGGCAGGGTCGCGCCTCTTGACACGTGAATGACGCCAAGCGATGGCACCACGGCGACGAATAACAGCCGGGCCGGGAGGGAGAATAAACCATGTCTGCTTACTTGATAGCCGATGTAGAGGTTACGGATGAGGATGTCTACGCGCAGTTTCGCGAACGGATGACGCCTACGCTCGAAGCCTATAGCGGCAAGTTCATCGCCCGTGGCGGCGAGATTGGGGTCATCGAAGGCTCCTGGAATCCGAATCGTCTAGCCATCGTGGCATTCGACAGCATGGAGCAGGCACGCGCATGGCTGGCCTCGCCTGAGTTCAAAGAGCTCAATGATATTCGTACCAGCTCTTCCAGTATCAACCTGGTGCTTGTCGAGGGCGTCTAGCTGTGAATACATTCGCGTGCCGCAATGTGTTACAACTCAGGACAGGGTCTTCACCTAACACCGGTGCTCGCCCGAGGCCATAAGGCTGCGAGCAAGCACCGCACCACTCCAACGAACGACGCCCTGACGAGGAGGGAGCAGACCATGTCCGCCTATTTGATAACCGATGTTGAGGTTACGGATGAAAGTCTCTACGCGCAGTTTCGTGAACAGATGACGCCTGCTATTGAATCCTATGGCGGCAAGTTTGTGGCCCGTGGCGGCGCGATTGAGGTTATCGACGGCTCATGGGCGCCCAGGCGTCTCGCCATCGTGGCATTCGACAGCATGGAGCAGGCGCGTTCATGGCTGGCCTCGGCTGAGAACAAAGCGTTCGACGATATTCGCACCAAGTCTTCCAACATCAACATGGTGCTTGTCGAAGGCGTGTAGCCTATCTAACTGCGTAACTGACAGCCTGCGTTAGAGGACCTCGTAGGCCCATATCTCGTGCCAGGCGTCAGGCTCGCCGTTGGGCATCGCCAGGAAGGGTTCGCTCCTTTCGAGCAGGCGCCATTTGCCCGCCTCTTCGAGCACGGTCTGCTTCACATTAAAGCCGCCATCCACGTAATAGTCCGTGCGTATCGAGAACACGACCGCTCCACCCGTCTTCGTGACGCGAATCAACTCGTCCATCGCCTCCGGCGTCGCATGACCGTAGGTGAACACCCCGACGCACGTCGTGCCGGCAAAGCCCCCAGTCTCGAAGGGTAGGTCTTTGCCCAACTCGCCGATGACAAAGTCCTCGTAGACGCCCTTCTCCCTGGCCGTCTCCAGCATCCCCGGGGACATGTCCAATGCCGTGATCCGGGTGAAGCGGCGGCGGGCGAGTTCCACGCCGACCATACCCGTGCCGGCCCCCGCATCAAGTACGACAGCCCCTTTGTCGGGCACGTACTTCTCCAGAAATTCCGCGGCGGCCATCGGCGACTTGAACCCCAGCGCCTCCAGATCGGCGTCATAGTCCGACGCCCAGCCTTCGTACTTGGTCTTGAGTTCTTCGAGGTTCTTGGCGCTATAGACCTGTTGGATGCGTTCCGTGCGTGCCTTCTCGGTCATTATTCATTTCCTCCTGGCGGCGATACGCTCAGATTCCGGCGGCGATGTCGAAGCGGTCCAGGTTCATGACCTTGTCCCACGCCGCAACGAAATCACTTACAAGCTTCTCGCTGCCATCATCGCTGCCGTAGACCTCGCAGATGGTGCGAAGTTCGGAACTGGAGCCAAAGGCAAGGTCGACCCGCGTTGCCGTCCACTTTATGTCGCCGGTCTGACGGTTCCGTCCTTCGTAGACGCCATCACTCGCAGCGGATGCCTGCCATTCGGTGTCCATATCAAGCAGGTTGACGAAGAAGTCGTTGCTCAACGTCCCCGCCCTGTCCGTGAACACGCCGTGCTGCGATTGTCCGGTATTCGCGTTGAGAACACGGAGGCCGCCCACAAGCGCCGTCATCTCGGGTGGAGTTAGCGTCAACAGATATGCCCGCTCTACCAACAGCTCCTCCGCCATTTCGCTTCGGCTCGACTGCAGGTAGTTGCGGAATCCGTCGAACGTGGGCTCGATCACGGCGAACGACTCGACGTCCGTCCATTCCTGCGTTGCGTCCGTACGTCCCGGCGTGAATGGCACGGTGATGTCATGCCCGGCGTTACGAGCCGCCTGCTCAACCCCGGCGCATCCCGCGAGAACGATGAGATCCGCCAGCGATACGTTCTTGCTGTCGCTCTGTGCGCTGCTAAACGCCGCCCGGATTCCTTCAAGGGTTTCAAGCACGCCGGCCAACTCGGCGGGATTGTTGACCTCCCAGTCCTTCTGCGGCGCGAGGCGGATACGCGCGCCGTTTGCTCCGCCTCGCTTGTCCGTGCCTCGGAACGTCGCTGCGGACGCCCACGCTGTTGAGACCAACTGGGAAACGCTCAGTCCCGACGCGAGCACGCGGGCCTTGAGGTCCGCAATCTCCTGATCTCCAATTAATTGATGGTCGACCGCAGGCACCGGGTCCTGCCAGAGCATCGGCTCCGGGGGCGCCAACGGCCCGAGATAGCGGGTGCTCGGTCCCATGTCGCGATGGATCAGTTTGAACCATGCCCTGGCGAAGGCGTCCTCAAGCTCTGACGGGTTCTCAAGAAAGCGTTTTGAGATACGCGCGTAGTCCGCGTCCGCGGTGAGCGCGAGGTCTGTTGCGAGCATCATCGGGGCGTGCGTCCTGGACGGATCATGCGCGTCAGGCACGGTGGCAACGGCGGCGGCATTGCTTGGGGCGAACTGCGATTTGCCCGCCGGGCTGGTCGTCAGCTCCCATTCAAGGTTGTGCAGGTTCTCAAGGAAATTGTTGTCCCATGCGACGGGATTGGTGGTCCATGCACCCTCCAGGCCACTGGTGAAAGAGTCGACGCCCTTGCCGCTGCCGTATTTGTTCTTCCAGCCGAAGCCCTGCTCCTCGATGGAGGAGGCCTCCGGATCGGGGCCAACGTGCTCCTCAGCTACTGCGCCGTGCGCCTTGCCGAATGTGTGGCCGCCCGCGATCAGGGCGACTGTCTCCTCGTCATTCATGGCCATGCGGGCGAATGTCTGGCGGATGAACTTAGCGGCGTTGAGTGGGTCAGGGTTGCCGCCCGGCCCCTCGGGGTTCACGTAGATTAGCCCCATGTGGTCTGCGCCAAGCGGCTCCTGCAGTGTGCCGTCGTTGCCGTGGCGTTCATCACCAAGCCACGTTCCCTCCGGCCCCCAGTACGTCTCGTCGGCTTCCCACGCATCCGTCCGCCCGAACGCGAACCCCATGGTCTTGAAGCCCATTGATTCGAGAGCGCAGTTGCCGGCGAAGATGATGAGGTCTGCCCACGAGACTTTGCGCCCGTACTTCTGCTTGATGGGCCAGAGAAGGCGGCGCGCCTTGTCCAGGCTCGCGTTGTCCGGCCAGCTATTGAGGGGAGCGAGGCGCTGATAACCTGCGCCTCCGCCACCGCGTCCGTCACTGATGCGATACGTGCCGGCAGCGTGCCAGCTCATTCGGATGAAGAGCGGGCCATAGTGGCCGTAATCGGCGGGCCACCAGTCCTGCGAGGTTGTCATCACCTGCTCGATGTCACGCTTCAGCGCTTCGACATCCAGTGACTTCACTTCCTCGGCGTAGTCGAAATCCTCGCCCATCGGGTCTGATACAGGCGACTCTTGTCGAAGCGGCTTGAGGCTAAGCTGATCCGGCCACCAATACTGATTGGTACTCACTACATTTTTCTCCTTTATCACGCGTCTCCAAAAAGTAGCAGTTTCCCGTTTGGGGGGACAATGTCATGGTGCTGCACTGGGGCGATTGAGACTGGGGACAACATTAGGGATTAATTGAGGCAGGGGTGGCTCCAGACCCTAACGGTTATCCAACTGCAATCCTGCCGGTGGGCCGCGGCGGCGGCACGATTTATGTGCTGGAGGAGTCGGCGCCAATTACCATCGTCATGTGAGAGCCCTGCCAAAAATTCATTCTATCTTCGCGGATTTAGCTAGATTGTGCCTAGCACACAGGATTCGGACGTTCTCCGCCAATATACTTGACCCACCCTTGGAGTATGGAAAGTCATGGTCGAAGTGAAGCTGGTCAGTTGCACCGCACATTATGCACCTACCCATGTCTCGTTTGTACACATGCTGTTTCACCGATGAGGGAATCTGACGACTGACCTCGCCGGAAAATACGAATGCTCCGCTAGGAGTGGCAGAATCAGAACCGGCCTGTTCCAATCTGAACTTGAATACTCGTCGTACTCCTTTCTTCGGATAGTCATAATTCTTAAGGAGATAAAGCCCTCGATCCGTCCAGATCCCAGGCTTCATCTTCTCGTAGACACGGAGAATAGCCGGTGCAGCGTTTTGTTGCCCTAATTGGTCTACTGCATCGGCAAACTTGCCATTCTCGGTAGGTTTACCATTGGAGTTATAGCGTGGTTGATCATGAGTCTTAGGATTCAGGATTTCTAATGTCTTATTGATGTCGTGGCCCTCATAGAGAAGCACCGACTCGTCCGAGCTCAATTCGTCTTCATACGGTGCGTTTCGTCTCCTGGACATCAAAACAATTCCATGGGCAGGCGGGCTCCTAAAGTTCATGCCACGCTGAAGCGACATTCCCTCACGTCCGCACATTTCCATATAACTCAGAATCTCATCCTTCAATCGCTCACTCCCAGAGTGCGAAGATGTTTCTGTTTACCGTAGACGTAAGTGGGCCGAAGGGGACGGTAGATGGCACCATCTTTGAGATGTGGATTGGCGGCCTGTGAGCAGAAGTCTTCGGGCCGACCTAGTGCTAAGCCCGATTAGCCTCGCGGTAGTCTCGGCCAACACTGTCAAGTTGCTCACTCACAGGTGATTTGACATTCGACATTTGAACCAGCACCCATGGCCAACCGTCTGCCAAAGACCACAATTGGCCATCGGGGGGAATCATGGGGGCTAAGTCCCTAGCGTCCATCCCGGGGTCCACCGCTGGACCGGCAGCCCCACCCGCAATTTCTGCTCCCCTATTGATTAGCAGACGCAAGCTGTCATCGCGTGCAGGCAGGTTGTCGGAAACTTTGTTCATGTTGTCGGTTCAGATTGTTTGAGGGCTTCGCGACCTTAGAGACGACCCACGATGCAGTTCACACTCTGCCGAGATGGTCTCCTTCATCACAGCACAGATGCAAAGGCTCTAACCAGTGCACTCTCGTCGTCCTTCAGGCGTGCTCGAATGCGCTCGTAGGAGTCGGCACCTAACGACACTGCTGGTGGCAGAGCCTGCGCGACGGCAATTCGAACACCCCGGTCTGGGTCATCTGCCAGTTGCTCGAATATCGTTGCCTCCGGGTATTCATGCATGCTGGACATCCAAACTGCTGCCTTGCGAACTGATGGATTGCTATGACTGGCCAACTCAGAGTTTCGCGCGGTACTGGAAGATAAGTTCGGCAAGGCGAGGATGGCAGCCCCAGTTCCCTGGAGCATGGGCTCGTCCGATCGTACCCAGTCGAGTGCGGTCTCCACGACCACAGAGATTTCGTCTGAGCTTGTAGCCAAACCAGCCAGAAACCTTCCGGCCGACGTTCGCACATTGGTTGGGCTGCCGAGTGATATCTGGAACCGGCTTAGCGGATGCTGGGTGCTGGCATGGAATCGTTCCGCATCAGAGAGCTCGACTGACTGATCCACCAGTGGTCTCACACGCTCGAAGAGGCGGCCTTTGTCGCCGGCCGACAGGGTATCGATAACGTTCAGGGCAGATTCAAATGCAGCAGCTCGATTGAGCACAAATTCGCCAACGTCGCAGCCAATTGCGACCAACTTGTCCATGTACTGAAGCACGGCTTCAGTACTCTGCTCTACTAGGAAGGCGGTTGGCACATCGAATCTCGGACCAATCACATGCTCAGCACGTTGCCCCAAGGGATGCTCGGCAACGAAGTGCATCCGCCGCAACCAGACCGCACGTGTCCCGATGGTCAGATGTCCAAGGTCAGACAAGACCCCGGCGAGATCGATATTCTCACGTTCAGAAACTCGTTCGAACGCTTCGATGAGTTCCTCCGCATCCTCTCCGCATTCGTCGAGCGCTCGCGACCACTCCCCTGTGTGAGAACCAATGGCCATCTCTCCAAGTATCCCTGCGGCCTGCTGTCTAAAAGTAGGCCGGAACCGATAGAGCCGTGCGGCCAGGGTCATGACACCAGGGTCAGTCAGTCGGTATGCCTCCGGTTCGCGAACCGCGTATTCCTGAAGGTACGGCATGAGTTGCTCTATTTCATGGTCTGTCGCCTCAAGAATCAGCGTCCCGAGCGCCTTGAGCAAGGCGGGAGTTACCCGCACGTCATAAGCAGCTTCGTGGAGTTGACCTAGGAGTTCAGGGACTAGCCTGCGCGCAGTTACCGCCGGTGCGAGGTCACCGACGTACTCCAGGGCCAGGAGGGCACTCCGACGTACCCAAGGAGCCTCGCTTACCACCATCGTGGAGAGGAATTGAGGCCACTTTTCAAGACTTGGAGCGATCTCCTTGACGAGTTGTTGCGAACCGCCAAGGACGGCGTGCTCCAGAGCATCAAGTGGTTCATCGGATTGGGCGTAGATACGTGCAAGGAGGGCGTGTGAATTGAGCTCATCCATTAGGGATCCACTTCGGATGGACTCAAGGAGCCGGTATTGCGCCCAGAGGTGTGCTTCAGGCAATTGGCGATTTGCCAGGTACTGATAGGAACGCAGTTGGGTCCGCGAGTTAGCTGTAACGTAAGAGCGTGAGCCTTCGATGGAGAGCGCCATTTCGTTTGTGTCGGACATTTCCTCGAACTGCTCTGCAGAGAAGGGCCCAAGTGAGTAGAGGACTGTGAGGGACCAGAGCGCGTTCTCGACGTCCAGGTCAAGTTCTGCCTCGAAACCTAGCTTAGTAGCCAGCCGATAGAGCAACTGAGCCATGTCCAGTTGTCCGTTCCATGCGCACCAGCGGGCTCCCCGAATACAGAGGTAGGTGCCTTCAGAGGAGGGAAGCCGTAGCGAACTGGCTCTGCTAACGAGATCGTCCCAGACGCCTGGAACCCCGGCGTCACCCAAGGCAGCACGAACTCTAAGCTCGATCTCCCTATCTCCATCCGCCGCCGCACTTTGCAGTTTCTCTCTCCGGTCTAGAATGAATTTGAAGTCACGGTCTGCAAGCGCTGCCTCGGCAGAGAGGGCAGCAATGACAGGTGCGAAGCCATCACCCGGCTCGAGACTCTCAAAACACTCCCCGAGTTTCTCGAGCTCCCCAGCATACTCGTGACACCCCCCGAAATGGACCAGCGCACGTCCTTGTGCCTGCCGAACCGCGTCTACTTCGTTGCGTAGCCTCTCAAGATCGGCAGCCACCTCTGGGCTGAGTTTCGGTTCGGCCCGTTCCCAAAGGTCTCGGACGGCGAGTTGCATCAGAAGGTCATGGCTAGCCTCTGAGTCTCCTGCCGCTCTGAGAGCCGCGGCGCGAAGCCGCTCGAATCGATGTGCGTATCGAGGGAACTGTTCACGGAGAGCGTCTGCGATTTCCCCATAGAGACGCGCGGCATCGGCCGGCGCATCGGAAGCCAGTTGCTGAGCTTGGTCAACACGCGGCCCCAACCCGAGGGCTTGTACTGGCCCAAGCGCGAGAGTTCCGGCTTGTAGATGGTTGGGCGGGGTTGCCGGGACAGGCTGGCCCCTGAACCCTTCCCTCTCGCCGCGCCCAGAGTCGGTTGGACGTTCAGAGTACAAGTGACTCATGAGGGCCTCTAGCTCAGCTGAAGCCTTCCCGTCGAATTTGGAACATATGCGCCGAGCAGTGTCCAACTGTCGCACGACATCATAGAAATCCATGTCCTCACTGGGCGGATGTGACTCCGGGTCCCTGGCAGTCTTGATTTCCTTTGCCCAGCTCAGCACCGCGGCTTTCTCTTGCCTCCTCGCTTCCGCGGTGGTCGCGCCTTGCGCGGGGAATAGCAGATCGAAATGGACGTCGAAGAGATTGTAGAAATGATTGACGCCCAGATAGTCCGCCGCATCTCGCAGCGCCGAACCGATGACGCCTATCGTTCGCGCGAGATGAGCATTCTCAACTACAGTAGGCCATTCATGATCGAACGGCCTCCGAAGGACGTCTTCCCAGTCCTCGGGAAACTCGTTTCGCAGGGTAGTTCTGACATGTTTGACCACGGCATTCCTGTAGATTCTCTGGATACCCTGGTACCACCTTGTATGTCTGTCCGGACTCACGTCCATGCTGCCACTCCAGTTGCACCTGCCTTTGACAGAAATCCCCTAACCATGTGTCGGCGTGGTCGGATGGCATTCGTCAAGGATGAAATGCAGAAGGGAAATCAGGGTTAGGCAGTCCACCGCGTCGTCGACATCCCGGTGCCACTTGACCTTCGGAGTGTGGGACATAGGATTGCGGAAGAACCTGGTACAACCGCTCAAGAAGTCCAAGAAGCCGTCATGCTCATTCCTTTCAGTGACGGTTGTGAGTGTGTTGAATGCTAGGGCGGGATACCCTCCTTTGTCTCGCGATGGACGTTCAAAGGACTGCCTCATCAATTCCAGACCATCGGAGGTATGACCGGTCAGTTCACGAATGCGTTCTGCGAGCCCTTTGTACGCTTCAACTACAGCGTGGAAGTAGTTCTCCTCCATATACTCTGCCTTGCAGTATCTTCGGGCCTCATGGTGGATTCGTCGGAACGTCATCCTGTTTTCAAGCGCCGCGGCCCTTCGTTCCGCCTCCGACAAAGTTCGAGTTGGCTCAACATAGTGAAACTGCCCATCGTCTCTGTACTCCACTCCGGAGAAACGGAGGATGCGATTCAAGCCTGCACAGAAAGCCCGGAACCCTTCCGGGTCCCTCGAATAGACCACGGGTTCATTAAGTGACTTGATCAATTGGAGCACCCCATTGTTGCCGCTCCGGTTGTACTGGAACCTCAAGGCATGTCTCAGTCTGTCCCTTTTGGATGGCTTGAAGACCTCATAATGGACACCACGCCGCATCCCCATCGCCTTGTACCTCTCCTCTTCGGGGGACGGTTCCGGGATTGGCTCCTCTATTCCAAGTTCAGCGAATTTGCGGTCTAACACCTTATGGGTGTCGCGATCGCTTACCAGGTAGTCCGCTACCTCGTCCATCGCTGCCGATGTGAAGGGTTGTGTGGCCATGCTCCTATACAGACTCCTTTCGTTCCTTAGTTGATGTGGGATGCTCTGTTATTCCGGTTCAGGATGGCCACCGCCGATATTGTGACTCGATAATGGGAAGGGCCGAACCCCAAATGTGAAGCGTGGGATGGATTCGTGCGGATGATTGGGCGAGGGCCTCATGGAGGCCCCTGCCTCCGGTGCACTACTCCGTATCTACTAGCGGGACGGGCCAATTCCAACTCTCCGTGGTATGATAATGTGGCAGTACAACAATTATACTAGGTCGGACCCGTGCTTGAGAATTACATCGACGTCATCGAGGCTTCTAGGATTCTGGATGTCCACCCCGAGACAGTGAAGCGCCTGATACGGGAAGGCAAGCTCACTGCCACCAAGTTCGGGAACAAGTGGATCATGGAGCGAGACAGGCTCCGGGTGTTCGCCAACACCTATGACGGAAGCCGTGGGCGAGTCAGGAGATTGCTGTGACCTTGCCGAGGAGATTAGTGAGGGAACGTGGCTAACCGTCTCGCAGTTCATGGCGCTCAGCAGGCCGCCTGGCCCGAAGTCCTTGACGGGACATCGGCCATCGACGGTGATCGCTCCCGCCAACCAGAGGCTGCGGTCCCTGATTTGGAGTCAGGACTTGAACGGAGCTTTGACCCAACTTTTGCTACTCGACTCGCGCTCAGAGAAAAGCAGATACAGCAGAACTATCGCCCGATCATCGGCATCCACAAGTGGTTCGCCCGCCGACCTGGTACGGTGTTCCGCAGCCTTCTACTTGCTGAGTACAACGGCGCCGAGCCTCTAGAGGACAGCTATTGGCGTGAGCACAAGTTGAAGGGAGTGATAGCGGACCCGTTCATGGGCGGAGGCACCCCGATCTTCGAGGCCAACCGCCTTGGCTTCAGCGTATTGGGCGCAGACACGAACCCGATGGCCTATTGGGTCGTCCGCCAGGCTCTGGGGCTGCTGGACCTCCAAGAGTTCGAAAGAGGGGCAGAGGAAGTAGCGGCTGCAATCGAAGGCATGATTGGGGCACTCTTCGAGACTACGTGCCTCAAATGCGGACAGCTCGCACAGGTCAAGTACTTCCTCTGGGTAAAGACTGAGGAGTGCCCCTCGTGCCAGACTGCCAATGATCTGTTCCCCGGATACGTACTGGCCCAAGACAGCAGGCACCCGAAGCACGTCGTGGCTTGCAGTGAGTGCGGATGCCTAAACGAGTACGACGAAGTACCCTCCAGGGACGCTCCAGCTCCATGCGCCGAATGCGGTGAACCTGTGCATAAGGAAGGTCCTGCGCGCCGGCAGCGGGTTCCTTGCAAGGCCTGCGGCAGGGAGTATCCCTATCCTGCAAAGGATCCCGAACATCCACCCGCCCACCGGATGTGGGCTATGGAATACCATTGCGAGTCGTGCAAACCGACTCACAAGGGACGTTTCTTCAAGCGCCCTGAACCAGACGACCTGGATCGGTATGAGCAAGCTCGACTCCAACTTCTTGAGAACCCGGGGCTGCCCATCCCCGATGGCGAGATTCCCCCAGGCGACGAGACAGACCGTCTACATAGATGGGGATACCGGCACTATAAGGAGATGTTTACCGAGCGCCAGTTGTTGGGGCTCGGCCTGTTGCTCCGCCGGATCACCAAGGTCAGCAATCCTCCCGTGCGACACGCCCTGCTTACCGTCTTCTCGGACTTCCTTCGCTACCAGAACATGCTGTGCCGCTACGACCCGTACGCCCTCAAGTGCCAGGACATCTTCAGTGTCCACGGATTCCCTGTAGGCTTGGGCCAGTGTGAGAATAATCTCCTTGGGATACCGAAAGTGGGGGCCGGGGCCTTTCGCCACTTCGTCCAGAAGTACCTTCGCGCCAAGCAGTACTGCGAAGCTCCGTTCGAGACACGTCGGAACGGCAAGCGCAAAGAGGTCGTACAAATCGCCGGCGAGCGGATCGCCGCTGAATTGGTTCGCACCTTCCCAGTCGAGGACGAGAGGCAGGCGCAGATCGCAGCTTCCCCGGCATCCGCAATGCCCCTGGCCCCGGGGTCTCTAGACGGCGTATTCACCGACCCTCCCTATTTCGCCAACGTTCAGTACGCCGAGCTCATCGACTTCAACTACGTGTGGCTCCGGCAGGCCCTTCGAGACGAGTTCGCCGAGTTTGGGCCCCCGACAACACGCTCGTCCCATGAGCTGACGGGCAACGTGACTCTGGGCAGGGGAATCGAACATTTCACCGAAGGTCTGTCGGCAGTCTTTCGACACTACGCGGCTGCGCTCAAGCCCGGAGCCCCTTTCGTCTTTACCTACCATCACAACGATCCGACCGCATACGTTGCGGTGGTTGTTGCCATATTGGATGCCGGGCTAGACTGCACTGCCACCTTGCCGGCAGCTGCGGAGATGAGCGCTTCATTGCACATTCATGGGACTAACTCATCAGTCCTCGATTCCATCTTCGTCTGCCGGAGCGCCGACGTTCCTCGTCAAGCTCGCACCGATGTGCGCGAGGTGCTCGGGCAGGACGCGGCGTTGATGGCCGCCGCCGGCGTCAATCTGAGTCAGGGAGACATTCGATGCCTGGCGTCCGGGCATATTGCGCGGGTGGCCATCAACGGACTGCGTGACGCTTGGGACACAGATGCTTCGCTCTCGGACCGAATGAAGCGAGCTGAGGAACGCCTTGTTGGACTTGCCGACAGCTTGAGACTCGACTCCCTTCCGACCCAGATACTCGAAACTTTGGCTCAAGGGAATGGTGAGAGAAGTGCCACGACCGTTTGAAATCGCGGCGTCGGATCTGCAAGACCGTCTGGAAGAGCTCGTCGACGCGACGTTCTCTGACATTCAGTCCCAGTTCCTGGTACTGCCGAGAGGCAGCAACTTCGTCGAGTATCACGAATTCCAAAGTGCCTACGAGGTCCTCCGGCGACGAACGAATGCTTTCGCTGATGTGTCGGAAGACAGTGTTTGGGGTGCACTTCGCGAGAATAGTTTGTCCTTCGTCGTGGTCCGAGCGATGCTCGGCATGTCGCCGCCTGAATGGGCGGACCTAGCGCGCAGCGACCGAGACAGCGACATAAACCAGGGCTACGCTCGGAATCTCGAAGGTCGGTGCCGCTCTGACCATGCCTATATCGACGGACTTGCTCGTCCACGCAACTCCAAGGCATTGGATCGGATAGGTGCCCTGGTCTCGGTCGCTGTCGAATACATGACACGAGGTTCGCCCCCAGGGGCTGCCGACACAGTCCACCGCCTCGACAAGGTAGATAGCTCTCATGGTCTGGAATCTCTCCGCCACGTCGCCACCCAGCACGTCCCCTATGCCATGTTGCTTTACGAACGGTACCTTGGGCGACCCTTCGCCTCCCACCGAGACTCAGTATCCGAGCTCGTGGGCGATGTCATGGAATCTGCTATCGAGGAACATCTAACTAGGGCTCGCATTGCCTTCCGCAAAACCAAGCGGGCCGAACGTGTCCCTGGCTATGAACAAGCCCCCGACTTCTTCGTTCCCGACGAATTCAACCCCTCTGTAGTAATCGAGGCCAAGATCACAGGCGACGACGGCACAGCGCGGGACAAGGTCGCACGCATTGAACGCCTCACGCGGATGCGGGAAGACCGACGCCGGGCAGGTCAGCCCGAGTTTGAGGTTGTTGCATGCATAGATGGTCGAGGGTTTGGCGTGCGGCGTGAAGACATGCGAAGTCTGATTACGATGACGAACGGCAAGGTATTCACACTAGCCACGCTGGACCAGATGGTTTCTCACACACGGCTTGAAGATTTCCTGCCCATGGATAAGGATGTGTAGGCTACATCGAGGACGCTCAAGGTCGCATCCCTAAGGTGCGTTGCGCGCATGATGTAATCCGGATACCTACCTTCCTCCACGATATACCGCCAGCCTTCGAACGCATCGCTGTATAGCTGGAACACTTGGTCAACGGTCGCCCACTATGACGCACCGATTTGCGAACTCCGCCATTGAGGGCGATTTCAACGGAGTCCGCTCCCCCTAACGGGCTGTCCTCCGGCGTAGGCATCGAGTAGATGATGCTGGCCCTGCCGGGATTGACCTGGATCTCCTTGACGAAGGAGTGGACGAAGGCTTTGGTCTCGGTCAATTCGCTGGTCGCGAGGAACTTGCTCATCTCCTCGGCGAAGGTGTCGGCGCTGTCCAGGTACCTCCGCCGCTCAGCCAGAACTTCCCTCGTCGGCCTTGAAAGCCGGGCTGTGCTTCCTGCGTCCTTGCGACATTTCCTGCTCCTTCCGACGGCGACAGCTGTCCTCAGTTTAGGAGCGGGACTCTCACTTCGCCACCTGTCCGAAATCCCGGGTCCACCTCAGATATTTTCATTGAACAGTTAGACCCTGACAGAATCATTGAACAACAACAACTGGCCGCCGTTCATCTTGACATCCCTGTCCAGATTGGCGGATACTCTACGCTGGTTTCGTGTGACTTGCGTTGATTACAGTTGAGAAATATAGCGATCCAGCGCCCGCACGGCGTCGTGGCATAAGCCGGGCGACAAGGGAGGTTTGATGACATGACTAACCTGCTGAGGAGCTCTACCCCCCCCCCCCCGATTTTCGTGGGGAATCCCTGTCATGAGACGCCCGGCTGGGACTTTCCTCGCCTTGATGCTGGCTGTGGCGGCGTTGTTTGCGCTGCTGGTCGGCGGGACTGAGAACGCCTTCGCCCAACAGCAGTCGCAGACGCTCGTCAGCAACCTTGGTCAGTCAGACGGCACCAGCACAGGGTTGAATTTCGACCACGCTCAGGCGTTCACCACAGGCAGCGAGAGCGCGGGCTACACGCTGAACAGCGTCGATGTGGTAGTCAGCCTGAACAGCGATTCTGCTCTCTCATCGAAACTGACGGCCACCATCCACAGCGATCTGGGCACGGTAATCGGCACTCTGACGACTCCCGCCCTCCCAACGACGAACTCGAACCAAACGGTCACCTTCACAGCGCCCGGAGATGGCATCGACCTCGCGCCGAACACCCAATACTGGGTTGTCATCGACACTACAGGAGTCTCACAGGGTGTTGCTAATTTCCGAATTACTGCATCTGACGCCGAGGACTCCGGCGCCGCGTCCGGCTGGAGCATCGCCGCCGACCACACTCGGAGCACTGCCGGCATTGCTCCGGATGGTGACCGTTAGTTTCGAAGAGAGAGCAGAGTTATCGTTGATCCCCGCGATCTCGATATCGACGCTGTTCAGCGTGTAACCCCTGGCGTCGCTGCCTGTGGTGAACGCCTGGGCGTGGTCGTTGCCCCATGCGCCCCGCCCGCCGTCGGACTGACCAAGGTTGCTGACGAGCGTCTGCGACTGCTGTTGGGCGAAGGCCTGCTCAGTCGGCTGGGTGAACAGCGCCGCCGCCGCAGCCAGCAGCAGCACAAGCCCCAGAAGGGCGCCGCGCCTCATGAGAGGGCCTGCGCTCGAAAATCGGGGGGGGGGGGGGGTAGAACTCCTCAGCAGGTTAGTCATGTCGTCAAACCTCCCTGGTCGCCCGGCTTATGCCACGACGCCGTGCGGGCGCTGGATCGCTATGTTTTCTAGCTGTAATCAACAAAAGTCACATGAAACCAGCGTAGAGTATCCGCCAATCTGGACGGAGATGTCAAGATGAACAGCGGCCTGTTAAACGATTACCGGCGGCTTCGAGACAAACAAAAAGGCCAACACACATGGCCGTGGACGAGGGAAGCGCTTCCTCAGAAACACAGAGTTGCGGGACATGGCCGTTCACCGAGGCGCCACTGTCTAGAAACACACGAAGTCCACACACATCGGCGAGCAGGGGGAGGACACCGCCGCATCGTGGTGTCCTCCCCCCTGTGCCTTGCGGCCTAACGGTGTGGCGTCCTGCGGAGTCACTCCGAGTAGGGGTCCCCGCGTGCACGCGGGGCGCGGTACCAGTGATGCTGACAAGAACGTCACGCAGGCGGGGTCCCCGCGTGCACGCGGGGCGCGGGGATAGACCCGGCACTGCGGCGCGAAGCAACAGTAAGTTCGTGTCCGACAGTTCCGGCCTATTCTATCTTTGATCCTCCCCGACATAGTACAATGTGCTCGTGTCAATCCTTGTGAAGGCTTCCTCATGCTAGACATATGTGATGTTAGGTGCACTTGAATGGAAGCGGTCAATAGCAACAGACCAGACAGATGGAAGGCAGACATCGCTCAGTCGGTCGATATGTACAACGACTGGTTCTTGAAGTTTGCCCCAGATGCCTATCGAACTACCCGCGTACAGACTACAAGCGACGTTGACTCCACCTTAGAAGCTACGGCCAATCTGACCGACATCGGCGTCGCGTTGCTAAGGACGAACCCACGGGTCTTGCCAACTCTACGGATGGCAACCTGCCCTCCCCTTGCCGTGGACCGACTCATCGGACTTGCGGGGGTGCCGTCGAATTTGGTCAAGACCATGGAAAAGGACGGAAGACTCCCGCCTCGGATGTCGCGGCAACGGAGTGATGCGGCCCTTGGCAATATAGCAGCCATCATCCAGAGGATGGCCGACCCGGACATTCTGGTGTGGCTGGAACGGGGAGACACGCCTTCGGCACAGGAACGATACCGGGCCGCAACCATCATCGCGGACCGCTTGTGTGGCGCAGTAGCTAACCCCATCATCCGCAACGCCCAGGAGAAGCGGCAACTCGACGCGATAGCCGCGTGGCTGGAGCCACGCGGCTACGTCAGTCTTCAAACGGAAGGCCAGAGGAGCTACGAGAACATGCCGCCCGGGACATTCTCATTCCGTATGAACATAGCGGCTGAACAGGAAGGCACCGGTCGGCAGGTAACCATACCAGTTGATGCGGTCGTCATGCCGAAGACGGCAAAAGCAGGTGATTTGCCCTTGCTGATCGAAGCCAAGTCGGCGGGTGACTTCACAAACGTAAACAAGCGCCGCAAAGAAGAGGCGGCGAAGATGAGCCAGTTGCGCCAGTCCTATGGAGTGAATGTGAAATTCATTCTGTTCTTGTGCGGATATTTCGACAGTGGTTATTTGGGCTACGAGGCAGCCGAAGGCATTGACTGGGCATGGGAACATCGTATCGATGACCTTGTGGAGTTCGGCCTGTAGATGATACGCACTACACGCAATAGGGAATGCCTACGGCTTGAGGTTCAGGCTGAACTTGACGCGGTCAAAGACCAGGCTGAACGAAACAAGATGGGGCAGTTTGCCACACCCACGAGCCTCGCCGTTGAG
Organism: Dehalococcoidia bacterium; assembly: GCA_965207115.1. GTDB lineage: Bacteria > Chloroflexota > Dehalococcoidia > UBA6926 > UBA6926 > VXMO01. The sequence goes on from CBDBLR010000003.1 coordinate 1,690,205, forward strand.
ATACTCCGGTATGCAAGGAGGGTGTTGGGCGAGGAGGTGGGAGTCCGATTTATCGACCCCGCAATCGGGACCGGCGCCTTCTTCTCGGCCCTGCTTGATGTGTTCCCCGCAGATCGGCTGATGCAGGCTGTCGGATTCGAAATTGATCCCCATTACGGAGAGCCTGCGACCCAGCTGTGGAAAGACACTGGGCTGGAGATCCGCGTTGAGGACTTTACACACGCCACCCCAACAGCAGACATAGACAAGTTCAGCCTCTTGATCTGTAATCCGCCCTATGTAAGACACCACCACATTGGCGGTGAGAACAAACTACGTCTGAAGGCCCTCACACGTGAAACTTGCGGCATCAACATGAACGGACTTGCTGGCCTGTACTGCTATTTCATAGGCTTGTCTCACCAGTGGATGGCGGACGGCGGGCTAGCAGGATGGCTGATACCGAGCGAGTTCATGAGTGTCAACTATGGCGAGCAGGTGAAACGCTACCTGCTCGACAGGGTGACCCTGTTACACATCCACCGTTTTGATCCGAATGAGGTCCAGTTTGAGGACGCCCTAGTGTCCTCATCGGTCGTGTGGTTTACGAACAAGAAGCCTCCCAACGGTCACAAGGTACGTATGACCTATGGCGGGTCGCTCTTGCGGCCACGACTTGAAAGGCTCGTGCTGGCCGAGACGCTTCGCCACGAACTCAAATGGACTCGGTATCCGATGAAAGAAGGCCACGAGCAATCCCTGACACCGGTCCTCGCCGATTTCTTCAACATCAAACGTGGGTTGGCCACGGGAAACAACAAGTACTTCATCCTCCCGATCGAAGAGATTCGGGAGCGCGGTCTACCCATTGAGGCCTTTCGTCCCATCCTCCCGAGTCCGCGCTACTTGCCCGACGACGAAGTCATCGCCGACAAGAGGGGCAATCCTGTCTTGGAACGTCAACTGTACCTCCTAGACTGTAAGCTTTCAGAAGAGGAGATCAGAGAACGGCATCCAACCCTGAGAGCTTATCTTGATGAGGGGAAAGCACTGGGAATAACAGATCGCTATCTGTGCCGGTCCCGCTACCCCTGGTACGCCCAGGAGCATCGACCACCTGCCCCTTTCTTGTGCACCTACCTCGGACGGAGCGACAAGAAGGACGAGCGGCCTTTTCGATTCATCCTGAACCACTCTACAGCGACTGCCGCCAATGTCTATCTGATGCTGTATCCGAAAGAACCTCTAGGCAATGCGATTGCTCAATCGCCAGACTTGATGCATCAGGTCTGGGACTTCTTGAATGGCATATGCCCAAAGGAGATGTTGAATGAGGGCCGGGTCTATGGCGGAGGCCTGCACAAGCTGGAGCCGAAGGAATTAGGAAGGGTCCCGGCGGCGGCGCTTGCAGAGCTATTGCCTGAACCGACATGGACGAACCAACCGTTCCAAGCGAGGATGCTTGGCGACGCGGCTATTCATAATGGAGTTCCCAAACTGGCCTCTTCAATTGGGCTATGACGTCACTGTATGCACTGCCTCTCCAACTGCAAGTAGGCTTACGGTCATGTCCAGCAATAGCACATCCCTTGCGCCCTTCGCAGTGGTCCCAACCGCATTCTCGCTAACCCGGTCCCCGGTACCCCCTCAAGATCCTCCTTTCGTGGTCCGGGGCGTCGATTCCGCAAAGGGCTTCTTCTTCGCTGGCATTCTCGTCGAACAGGGGCATCTCAGTCATTTCGCGTCTCCTCTCAGACCCTAGCATCGCTTTAAGTCCGTCATGAGCCGCCCTAACCTGCGGCACAGGATGGACCTGTCGGGCTTAGCCGAAGGTCTCTGGGTCTCGGCCATCTCATTACCGATTGAGGCGCTTCCCTTGAGCGTAATGTCTCCCTAGCGTTGGATGACAGCCTACATAAGGCCCCGCCAGTCGATGTGACCGGCGGGGCCTTAAGCAACCCGTGGGCGATTGGACGCGGCCTACGCGGCACCCGTCTTAGGCTGCGCCAGCAACACGGAGTAACCCGGCGCCACCACGTGATCCACCGACACCTTCCCGGTGCCGTCGTACCCGGCGCGGAAGGCGTACTCCACCTCCGCGCCCCAGGGCACACGACCGCCGACGCGTAAGGCGCCGCCCCTGGCCGTGCCGTCTCGCCCGCGAGCGCCGTGCACCACCATCCCGCTCCGCTCCCCCTTCTTCCAGCCCAAGACCTTCATCGCAACGGGCATCACCCGCTCCTCTCCCTGCGTCCGCCGGAAAAGCGCCCCGTGCAGCTTTCTGAGCACTACAGCCGACGGGCTGCTTTTGCCGTTCATGATCTGGGAGAGGTGGGCCGAGCTGATGCCCGCCCGCCGCGCCACCTCGTTCTGGCTGACGCAAAGCTCGTCCATCCGCTCCCAGATGAACTGCCGGTCTATGTCGGGGCACTGTGCGGATGCTACCTTCGTACGTCCCCCAAGCACAGCCTCAACCCTGGCCTGGAGCTTCACCCCCATGTTTCTGTGGCCGCGGGCCACCATGGTCATGTAGCTGGCGGACACGCCGACCTTTTCGGCCAACTCCTTCATGGTGATGCCAAGCGCCCGGGCGCGCTCCCTGATGAAGCTGCTACCGTTGCCGTTCAGGACCTTGCCCTGTCGGTTGGCGAGCTTTGCGGGGGCGACCTTGGCCGGAGCGCCCAGGACCGACTCGATGCTGGCCTGCACCTTCAAGCCCATGCTCCGGCGGCCACGGGCCACCTGGGTCAAGTAGCTGTAGCTCACTCCCGACCGGTCGGAGAGTTCCTCCATGGTCATCCCCATCGTGCGTGCTCGCTCCCGGATGAAGGTGCTCTCCTCGTTCACAGCCTCTGTCTGTCGGTAGACGACGCCCTGTCCGGGGACCTCTCCCAACACCGCCATCGCCTTCTCCCGCAGGTTGGGGGTCCAGGGCTTCTTGCCCGTGCCCACCTGGGAGAGGTGGCTTGCGCTGACGCCCATCAGGGCCGCCAACTCCTTCATGGTGAGTCCCTTCTTCCTGGCCGCCGCCCTGAGTTCGCTCTCGGGCCTGCCCTTGCACTCGGCGGGCGCTGCTACGTTCGACCCTGTTTCCGTCGTGGTGTTCCGGTTGGTTGTTGTGGTGGTTGCCGTCGTCATGTCGCTTCCTCCTGTGAAATGAAAGAAGCGGGACGGCCGCCACCCCTGAGGGTGGAGACAGTCCCGCTCGAAATTGATGTCCCGAATGGCCGGGACTGTCTCCGTGGGTGTTGGCGTTGCTTTGCCTGTTGCTCGCAAAGAGAAGGGCCGCCCTTCCTCCTGAGAGGAGAGGCAGCCCTTTGCTCGCCAACTGCTATGGGGGCCTTGTATGCGAGAGGCCGGAAGTCTCGTCGTCAGCGACGCGGGGGCTCCAGGCCAAGATTCAGGGCGTCAAGCCGTCAAAGCCGACTGCGATGCCCTCGACCTCGCCTACCAGTTACTCAACGTGCATGTGCACCTCCTGTTCGTTGTTGACCCGCGCGGCATCCAGGGCGCGGGTAGTGTGTGTTGGGATTGGTCGACGAAAGACGCACTCCGCCCACGGTCGGATGCCGGACGCGGGGATGGAGCGGAATGTGAAAGACGCAGCTCGGCCCAGGGTCAACTGAGGCGCACTGCGGTGAGATGAGTGAAACCGACCGGCCTGCGGATCAGTCCGAGACCGGCGCGGTGAGAGAGCGTCGCAGAACTGCGAGGGTCGTCGCAGGCCAGCGTGCGTGGAAGCTGCGACCCAACCGCGTGACGGTTGCGCCGCAGACATGAGGAACCAGCCGGGGCGCTTGGGCGCACTCCAGCCAGGGTTCGTCCCGCATTCGATACGGGTAGTCCCACTTCCGAACCGGCATCGGGGGAGCAGAGCTCGACCCCTCGTCCGGTTCACGCAGCGGGAAGGCGCTTATCCCTCGTGGAACGCCGTCGGGAGAGCAGGGCTCGATCCGTCAGGCCACTCCGGGTCGGGGATGGACCCTCCAGGTTTCTCGGCATGAAACGCTGGAAAAAGCCAGAAACTGGCTCAATTATCGCCCCGCCGCCGCTCGGATGGAAGGGTTCGGGGGGCGCGCCGGCCACATCGCTTCCCGCCATCGGCCCGCCATGGGCCAGGGGTCAGTTCCTCCAGATGTTGAAGGTGAGGACGCGGCGCAGCCACCACCTTAGCAGCGCCCGGTCCCGCTCCACCTTCAACTTGATCAGGTCGTTGTTGCGGTCCCGAACCTGAGAGCGCCGTTCTTCCCCGCCCCAGGGATACGAGGCCCGGGGCAGAGTCAGTCCGTGCTTCTCGATGAGGGCGATCTCCAAGCGCATCATACCCATCTCAGCCTCCACCTTGACCAGCTCCGTACCCGTCTTCACGGCCCTAAGGTATTCGGCCCTGGCCTCCCGCCACTCGACGATCACCGGCGTGGCGTCGCCGTAGACCTTCTCCTCTCCCTCCTCGGCTTCCACCGTCACCAGTTGGGGATACTTCCTCGGTGGCACGTACTTCCGCTCAGGGTCCGGCTCAGGGACGACCGGAGAAGGCGTTTCTGCCCTGTTGCGACCCGATTCCAGGGCCACCAGCCGCCGTTCCACGTGGCGCATCCACCTGGCGTGTTCCTCCCTGAGGGCCTTGACCTCTCCCGTGACGGTTTCGAGGCCGCCACGCAACTTCCCCTCCAATGCGGAGACACTCTCGGCCAGCCCGTCAATCCGCTTCCCCTGGCGCATTGCCTCCGACAGGTCCTTGCTCAGCAGAAGCCGCTCCAGGGCGTCGGACAGCCGGGGCGTCAGCACTCCCGTAGTCCTGCACCTCCACAACGTCTTGCGGTCGATGCCCAGCTCCTGCGCCGCCTGCACCTGCCCCAACTCGTCCATCACGTCGTTCAGCAGCGCCGTGAGCCGCATCGTCCGAAGGTCCTCCAGGCTGGGGGCCTTTCCAGACCAGCCTTCCGATTGCTCCATCTCCGTCATCTCAGCGTCCATGTTCCTGTTTCCCCATTCCTAGCTGTCCGTGGAACATCACCCCTGCAAATCGTCATGTTCCAGGTTCCCCATCGCCCCAGGGACCGTGCCCCATGACCGTGGAAGGAACCCCGGATACAGAGTGTTTCCCGCAATGGTCCTGTAGGGGGCGTTTCACCCCACAAACAGCTTGCCCACGACCTCACCTGCAACCCGCCACCAAACTCGAATCTCTGTACACGGGTATGACACCACGACCGGGCCTCCGATTCCCATACGCCATAACGGGTGTCATCCGTGACACCGCTGTCATGCGTGTCACCCGTTATAGAGCGTTGGATTGCACCTTCCGCCTCCCCAGACTCGATGGCAGGCACAACGACCCCATCCACGAGGAGGCATCAACTTGGAGCGGCACTCGACCATCCGGCGGACCCTTGGCAGAGCCAGGAGACTGATTCCCCTGGCAACCGCGCTGCTGTTGGCGGCGCTGGTCGCCATCCCCAACGGCAACCTCGCCCTGGCGCAGGAACCGCCCCCTAACGAGGTCACCCTGGTCAACGCAGACCGGGAGTTCGTCGAGCGCAAGGGCGGCGGCGAGTTCGTCGCACGGCCCATCTTCGACCGCGAGCTCGAGACCCTCTTCTATGCCGTCCGCGATGCCGACACCGGCGACTGGATAAGCGCCATGTACCGGGTCCGGGGCGGAGAGAAGAAACGCTCCGACGGCTGGGAGTACTCGTGGGAGTACCCCAAGCTCGACGAGCAGCCCGACCTCGACCCCGACCGCGCCTACCTGCTGGTGATGCTGGCCGTGGCGGAGGACGGCAACCGAGGCGATTTCTACGCCGTCGTTCCCATCCACCAGCCGGGACGCATCTGGGACAAGATTCTGTCCGCCCTCAACCCCGCTCGCTGGGCGAGGGCCTTCGCCGGTTGGATGATCGAGGGAGTCCACGGGACGCTCTGCGGCGTCGTGGAGCGGGCGTCCGGCGAGGACGCCGACAACTGCCGGGGCGGGAGCTAGCCGATGAGCGACATCCTCACCGGGACTCCCCCCGACCTCACCTACGCCCACGACCTGGTGCAGCAGGCGTGGATGGTCGTCTGGGCCGTCACGTCGGGCGCACTGGTGGTCATCCTCGGCTGGATGGGGCTCTCGCTCATCGTGAGTGAGCACCTGGGCCGCCAGCAGGCGGGTTGGCGGGAGATGGTTCCGAGGCTGGTACTGGGCCTTGTGACCGCCGCGTCCTCCCTGTGGTGGTGCGCCCTGGTCATCGACGTTGCCGACGCCGTCTCAGGCTTCGTCGCCGCGTCCCTGGACGTCACCGCAGGCGACATGCTCCGCTCGACGCTGAGCACCCTCTTGACAGCGGTTCAGGCCGGGAGCGTGGGCATGGCCCTGCTGCTGGCCATCCTCTACCTCGTCTACGGCTTCTTCGTCCTCTACGTCATCGTGCAGATGATCTTGAGGCTTGCCCTCATCGACATTCTTCTCGCGCTCGCCCCCATCGCGTTGGGCCTGTGGATTCTGCCCCACACGGCGGGATGGGGAAGGCACTGGCTCCGCCTGTTCATGACCACGGTGTTCCAGCAGGCCATCCAGCTCATCGCGCTGGCGTTGGGGTTCGGGTTCCTGAACGAGGTGGCGGCGATAGCCGCCTTCGAGCCGGTGCAGGACCTGGTCTGGAAGCTGCTCATGTCTCTGGCCTTCGTCTACATGGCGACCCGTGTGCCGTCGCTGCTCGGCAACGCTGGCACCTTCGATAGCTGGCTTTCGATGCTCTATTTCGGGATGAACCTGCCCGCGTCGATGGTGCGGTCTGCCAAGACCATCGGTCTTGTTGCAGGGGGAGCCGCCGGAGGGCCGGGAGGCGTTGCGGTGGGAGCGGTGGCCGCCAGCGCGGGCCTCTCGGCAGCAGCCAGCGGTATCAACTCCGCAGCTTCCATGGCAACCCCATCTGGCGGCGGGGACCCAGGTGGAGACGCCCCCAGGAGCGCGGGTGAGTGATCTCAAGGACAACGACAACCAAACGGGCGCGGCCCGCGTCCATCGAGAAGCGAAGGAGGTGGGAGCGATGTGCCGGTAAGTGACCAAGGCAACTCAACCGATAGAGATGAACAAGAGACTCCGAAACGGAGTCCGAAAGGAGAACTGAACTATGGAACAACTGACGCAGACCATAAGCAACCTGGTGGGCATCCTGCTGGGAGTGGTGGGAGCCGTGGGCGTGGGCTTCTTCATCTACGGGGCCTACCTGTACCTGACGGCATCGGGAGCGCCCCACCAGATGGAGCGGGGCAAGAGCGCCATGATGACCGCCCTGGCGGGCGTCGTCCTGGCGATGGTGGCCTACGGCGTCGTCGAGCTGGTGATGAACGCGGTGGTGGGTTCGCCGGTGGAAGTCACCGTGCCCGACCCGGCCACGCCCACGCCAACCAAGTAGTCAGAGGGGAGGAGAAAGCAATGAGAGAACACGAAGTTCCAACCCACGTGCAGGCCGAGGACAGGGTGCTGCTGTGGTTCACCTTCCCGCAGGTGGTGGCGATGGTGGCGGTATGCGCTCTGTCCTACGGCGCATACCGCTACGCGCCCGTGGGGCCGTCCGAGATGAGGATGGGCATTGCCGTCCTCATGGGCCTCATCGGGCTTGCAATGGTCGTGGGGAAGATAGGTGGTCGGCGGCTGCCGCTGGTGGCCGCCGACCTGCTGAAGTACCGGTTGGGGGCGAGGGTCTACGCCGGACCGATCTCCCAACTGGCGCGCCTCAAGCCCCCTGCGCCGGTGCAGCCGGTGAGGCGCGGCCCCGGTCCGTTGAGCCTGATGGCTCGGAGGGCGGGAAAGACCCTCAAAAGGCTGCGCCGACGCAAGAATCAGAGGCGCAACGGGGGAAGAAAACCCTTCCGACCCCACCGTTGGTTCGGCAAGCCCAGGCGGACTGAGCCGGACACGGGCAGCATCAACGGCAACGGAATGGTCAACGAGAACGGGAACCGCAGGGCCAAGCGCCGAAAGCTCCCGAAGCACTTCCTCCCGGTTGTGGCCGCCGTCGCTCTGACGGTGGCGGTCGCGACCGTCCCGCATTCGGCCCTAGCCGACGACCACGAGCCCTGGCGGGACGAGATCGACTTCGAGCTGACGGAGCCGGTGGAGGGACGCCGGATATTTGTAGAGAGCCTGGCCGTCTCCGGCGACCGGGCCGCCGTGACCCTGAGAGCAGCCACCGACATCGAACTGCGAACGAGGGCGTACGGCGGCCCGGAGGGGAGCGCCCTGCGCTTCTGGGGCTCGGCCAGCCTCTCGGAGGGGGAGCGGGTCAGCTACTCGCTCCCCCTCCACGGCCCAATGCCTTCCTTCACGGTTTCCTGGGAGGACACGCTGGGACAGGCCGGGGCGCTCACCTGGGAGGAAGCACAGCTTCCCTTTCCTCTGCCGGTTGTGGAGGGGGAGTTGTGCAAACTGACCATGACCTCCCTGGGCTGGTCGCCGTGGGGCGTCACCGGCGTCATTGAGTCCAAGTGCGTTTCCACCATCGAGCACCCGGTCGAGCTTCAGACGGTGGCCGGACACGAGAGCGTCACCGAGACGGCTCTGATGGACGCCGAGGTGACGACCATCACCGGAACCGTCACCGCAGCAACCGGGGCATCGACCATCAGCGTCCCCTTCGTCGCAGATGGCGAGACGAGCTTCCGGCTCAGCCTGCCCACCGGCGAGGCGGTTCACGCCGTGAGCGTGGACGTGGAGATTGAGGCGACCCTCAGCATCCCCATCCCTCCGCTCACGACACTCACCCACCACCCGGAGCGGACGGAGAAGCGCACTGAGACGGTGAGCCTGTGGAGGCCGGGCACGACCCAGACCGTCAGCGAGACGGTCACCGTCACCAACGACGATGGCACCACGACTGAGCACACCATCTCGGCCACCCTGTCGGTGCCCGGCGAGACCGTCCAAAAGGACGTGACCCTCACCATCGTCCACCCGGAGCACGTCAAGGCCGAGGTGGTGGAGCGTTCCTCCGTCACCAAGACGAGAGTCGAGACGCTCAACCTGGCATCCGGCATCGGTTCCGACGATCCCTTCGAGGCACTGGTCGTGCCGGAACCCGAGCCGGAGGACCCTCCCGCCGAGCAGACGCCTGCGGGCGGACTCCGAGACTGGTTCGAGAGGCTCGGATGGGAGTGGCCCTGGTGAAAACCGCAACGACCCTGGCGCTACTCACCCTGACGGCCCTCGTCTTTATGGGAGCAGCGCCGGATGACGAGCGTGCAGCAATGTTGGACGCCTTCGATGCGGTGTTGACCGCGATGACCTACGCCGCCGCCGGACTCGCCGTCTTCGCCATCGTCTGGGCGGGCTTCGTCCTGATGGCCGAGGGAGCAGAGGAACGGGGCGGCGGCAGGGCCAGGACCGCCGTGGTCATGGCGGTCGTCGGCCTGGTGCTGGTGCTCTTGGCAAAGGCCGCCGCCGCGCTGCTGAGAAGCGGCATTGTCCCGTTCCCCACCCCCTAGCGCAAAGGAGAACACCGAGTTGAAGAAGCTGCTCAAGAAAATCACGAGGCGCGGAGAAGAAGGAGAGCCGGACTACGCGACCTCCGCTCCGCAGGAGACGGAGGCCGCAACCCAAGCTCCCCCGCCGCCGCCCGCGCTTCCCCTGTTCTTCATGGTGTCCCACCTGGAGGAGGACGGCCCAGTGCGGCTGGACGGGGTGAAGCTGGGTGTGTGCGAGCTGATGGGCCTTGAGCTGGACGAGCCGAAGCTGGGGGCCTTCGCGGGTGCGCTCAACGCCTGCGACTTCCCGGTCCAGCTTCTGGTCAGGCAGCACCCGCCGCGCCTTGGCGGGTTGCGTGAGAAGCTGCAACAGGCCCAGCCCGACAATCTTCCCCCACAGACCGAGGCCGCCGCCGAGTCCCTCCGGAGACTCCTAACCGACCTTGAGTCCAGGGACGGCATTCTGGACCGGCGCTTCTACGCCGTGTGTGGGTTCCCCCGGTTCGACGAGTTGCGGGGACTGCTGGCGCGGGCCGGGCTGTCCGTCCACCCTCTGAACGGCAGGGGACTGCGAATGCTCTTCGTGTCGGCCACCCTCGGAGGTACGCCGACGGAGTTCGACGGAAACCGAGAAGTCGAGGTGCATGTCAACCGCCGCGAGGTGCGCGTCGGGGACCGGCTGGTGCGCTCTCTTCACCTTGGCAAGTGGCCGCGGTCGCTTGCCCCAGGGTTCCTGCAAGGGCTGATGGCGGCGGGCGCGCCGATGGACCTGTCCATCCACCTGGGTCCGATTCCTGCGGAGCAGGCGGCCCGCACCCTCGAATGGCAGAAGGTCAGGTTCGAGTCGGCCCAGAGCCTTTCGTTCAAGCGGGGCAGGACCATGTCCCCCGAGGCGGAGATCGCCCTTGAGGACGTGACGCGGCTCAGGGACGAGGTACAGCGAGGTCGAGAAAGGCTCTTTCACTCCTCGCTGTCCGTCACCCTTCACGCGAAGGACGAGGACTCGCTGAAGGAGATGACCCAGCGGGCGAAGGGGCACTTCGCCGCAACGCTGGGCAAGCTCGACAACCTCGCCTTCCGACAGCGCGAGGGCATCCTGTCCACCCTGCCCCTGGGCCTCAACGCAGTGGCCGAGTGGCGGACGCTGGACACTTCCTCATTGGCCCGGCTCTTCCCCTTCTCGCCGCCGGACCTGGACACGCGAAGGGGCATCCTCTACGGAATCGACATGCGGGCCTGCTCTCCGGTGGTCTACGACCCCTGGGACGGGACGCACCTCAATGCGAACACCGCCGTCCTCGCACGGTCGGGAAGCGGCAAGTCTTTTGCCACGAAACTTGGCGTGCTCAGGGGCCTGACTCGCGGCGTCACCGCGTACGTCATCGACCCGGAGGGTGAGTACGCGGACATGGCCCGCGCAGCCGGAGGGCGCGTGCTCAGTCCCGGCGTGCCCGGCCAGGGCATGAACCCCTTCGTCATAGACCGGGGCGACGACGAGGAGCTGTTGCAGCGCATCGGCAGCCTGCGCCGCCTGATTGAAGTCATGGTGGGAGAGAGCCTGGGCGCGGAGCGCAGGGCCTCCCTCGACCACGCCCTGGCGGGCTACTACTCCCAGCACAGGGAGCGCACCGGCTTCCGCGACTTTTACGAGTATCTACAGAGTGAATCCCCGGACATAGCGCATCTGCTGAGGCCCTTCGCCACCGGCAGCCTGCGCAACCTCCTCTCCGACGAGGGAGACGACCTGCTGGGGAGCGAAGCTCTCGTAACGGTCTTCGACCTTCGGCTGCTGGAGCCGGAGCTTCGTCCTGCCGCAGCGATGGTCTGCACCGAGACGGTGTGGGCGGCGGCGGCGCAGAACCCCAAGCCCCGCCTGCTGGTGGTGGACGAGGTGTGGAGCATCATGCAGCACCCCGAAGGCGCGGCCTTCATGGTCTCTATGGCAAAGAGAGCAAGGAAGCACCGGCTGGGGTTGCAGTTCATCACCCAGGACGTGCAGGACCTTCTCAGTGAGGACTCGTCACGCACCATCACCGGCCACAGTGGCAGAGCGCTCCTCCAGAACGCCGCCTTCAAGCTGCTGTTGCAGCAGGACGCGGCGGCCATCTCAACAGTGGGTGACGCCTTCGACCTGCCGGAAGACCTCCAACGCTGGCTGCTGTCATGCCCGCGTGGAGACGGCCTCCTGCTGGCGAAAGGCCACCGCTTCCCCGTCCGCATCGAGGCCACGCCGGAGGAGACGGCAGTGATCGAGTGGAGGCCGGGTAAGCACTAGGCAATGCGACCGCAACGCACAGAGTCCGATAGAGAACGAGTGAAAGGAGGAGGACAACCATGAACGGTGGATACGACTACTGGAAAGAGAACGCAGAGCGAGACGACCACGAACCGACCGACGACCCCAATAGCGAAAGGAAGAGAACCATGAACCCGAACCTCATCAATCGCATCTTTGGAGACGACAAGGACGAGAAGACCCCCAGGCTTCTGGCGGTGACGCCGCCCAGGACGGAGGAGCGCACGATGCTGGGCGTGGAGAATATGCTCCAGTCCATCGCCGTGCCCGAACCCTTCTCGTTGGAGCTTGCCGGGGACGTGGACGGCGTGACGCTGCTGGCCCGCTGCCTGGACGACCGGGTGGTGCGGGGCCAGATCGCCGCCCACTACCCCCAGGCGCGCATCCACGACGTGGAGCCGGAGGACGATCCCCTGCGGCTGGACGAGGGGGAGCAGGCATGGAGCATGACCCTGCGGGCCGACGGCCCCGAGTACGTGCCCATTCGCACCTTCCGGGACGACGACCTGCTGGACCCCGGCTCCGACCCCATCATCGCCGTGCTGGGCGCGCTTTCAAGCCTAAACGAAGACGAGCGGGTGGTGGCGCAGCTCAAGCTGAACTCCCTGGGACCCGACTGGTCGCAGCACCACCAGGAGAAGGCCCACAAGCCCGCCGTGGAGCAGAGGCGAGACCCCTCCTACACTTACCAGACCAGGCCGCTCCAGATGGACGGCGTGACCATGGCCGTTCTGGGCGTCGGTGCGGTCGCCGCCCTTCAGGGCTACCTGTGGGTGCGGGCGGGTCAGACGTGGAAGGCGGTGCTCCTGGGCATCGGCATAGCCGCAGCGCTGGGGGCGGGAGGTTGGCTGTGGCACAAGTGGAAGAAGTCCCGCAACCGGGTCTACGACCCGAACCTCATCAAGGAGAAGGTCTCCCGCATCGCCTTCGACGGGGAGATACGGCTCACGGCGATCCTGCCCGCGACCGACGACCCGAAGAGGGGGCGGGAGCGGGCCAGGAGGGTGCTGGAGCCGGTGGCGGCGGCCTACCGCCACTACGACCACCCCGCCGGGGCGAGGCTCAAGGCGAGCGGCGTGCGGCCAGTGACGCCCGACCCGTCGATGCTGCATCCCGCAGGCCCCGGCCTGTTCGGGCGGCGCAGCGTCATCGGGGTTCGCGAGGCGGCGGCCCTGTGGCACCCGCCGGGAGCCAGGGACGAGACGCCGCTTGTGGAGCGGTCGGGCGCGAGGGCGCTCATCCCCTCGGCCAGGGGAGTCAGGGGCGGCGCGAAGGTGGGAGAGACCACGGCGGGCAAGGACCGGCCGATCCACTTCCCCGAGGACCTGCTGCGCCGCCACCACCTCTACGTGGCCAGGACCCGCATGGGCAAGTCCACGCTGATGCAGCACATCGTCAGGCACAAGATGGAGGAGAAGGCGGCAGGCAGGGACGGCGACGCCATCATCGTCGTGGACCCCCACGCCGACCTGGTGGGCGGACTTCTGGGGCACGTGCCGGAGTCGTTGGCGGGCAGCGTGAAGCTCATCGACCTGGCAGACGGGCGGGGAGCGCCGGGCATCAACCTGCTGGACACCCGCGTCTTCGCCGACCGGGACCGCACTGCCGACTCGGTGGTGCGCGTCGCCAAGGGGCTGTGGGACCAGTGGGGGCCGAGGATGCAGTCCATCCTGGAGCAGACGGTCAAGACCCTCCACGAGGTCAACGAGCACCCCGACACCGCGGAGGACGAGCAGCTGACCATCCTGGACGGGCTGACCATCCTGGCCGACGACAAGTTCAAGGAGGGAGCGCTGCTGAGGGTCTCCGATCCCTTCCTGACCAGGTGGTGGGGCCGTGACTTCGGCAACTGGCGGGGGGAGACGCGGGCCGACGCGTTGGCCCCGGTGCAGACCCGGCTGTCCTACTACGCATCGTCCAAGCGGGCAAGGGCCATCCTGGGCCAGCCCCGCTCCACCATCGACATGCGGCGGGTGATACGCGAGGGCGGCATCCTGCTGGTCTCAACCGCCCAGGGAGTGGTGGGCAGGGACGTGGCCGCCCTGGTGGGCGCGTCTCTGCTCAACCTGGTCGATTCGGTGATCCGGGAGCAGGGCAGCCTGCCTCCGGAGCGGCGGCGCGGGGCGCTGGTGGTGGTGGACGAGATGCAGTCGATGCCCGGCGTGGACTACGAGTCGATGCTCTCTGAGCTTGGCAAGTTCGGGGCAAGCTTTGTGCTGGCCACCCAGAGCCTCGCGAAACTGGACGACCTCTCCCGCACCATGCGGGACACCATCCTGGCCAACGTGGGATGCCTGGCCGTCTTCCAGGTGGCGGGCTCAGACGCCAGGCAGCTGGTGTGGGAGCTGGGCAAGGACCGGGTGACCGAGGAGGACATCGTGTCGCTGCCCGTCCACCAGTGCTACGTGAGAGCCACCGTGGGCACGGAGCGGATGCCCGCCTTCTCCATGACGGTGAGCAAGCCGGAGGAGGGGGACCCCGACGTGGCCGAGCGCATCAAGGTCCTGGCGTCGTCCTATCTGACGACGGAGGAGGAGATCGCCGCTCAGCAGGCCGAGGCCGAGAGGCGGGCCGAGGAGTACCGCAACGCCGCCATCGAGGCCCGGAAGCACAGGGACGCGCAATCCAATGAGAAGAACGAGAAGAAGGACGTCTCCAAGGAGCTTGAACGCGAGGACGTACGCAGCAAGCACTACCAGCCCCCCGCCGGCAGGTCCGCCAAGGACGCAGAGGACGGCGATAACACGGAAAAGGCCGAGGGCGCATCCGGTGAGGAGGCCGAGGGATGAAGCCCGTCGAGGCCGACATCCTGCGGCTCCTCTCCCACATGCCCCTGATCGACCGGCTGGAGGCGGTGGCCGTCTCCGGCTGGTCCAGGGGCGCGGTCTACGGGGGCTTCGAGGCGCTGGAACGCGAGGGGCTTGCGGTCTCCGTTCCCCACGCCTCGGAGCTTACGACGGCCACGCGCCGCTGTCTTCTGACGACGAACGGGCTGCGCCGGTTGGCCAAAGAGGAGGGCGAGAGCGTGAGCAGACTGCTCAGCAGCCGTCCGGTGTCCAACCAGTGGCGGCGGGCTCTGCTGGAGCGGCTGGACGCCGTGTCCACAATCTACCGGCTGGCGTCCGCAATCTCCGACCTCGCCCATCCCCTCCGCTTCCGCTGGTACCGGGCCATGCCCCTGGACGCCGCCATAGCCCTCCCCGACGGTCGGGGGATCGCCGTCGTCCGGCAGGGAGCGGCCTCGGATCGGACGGGCTTCGCCAAGAGGCTGTGGCGGCTCAGGGAGGGCGAGCGTCCCGCCGCAGCAATGTTCCTCATGCCCGACGAGGCGCGGCTCAGACACGCCCGCAGGCTGCTGGCCGGAGCGCCCTTCGTATCCTATCTGGCCCTGGAGAGGGAGGTCTCATCGGCGGGGGCGGGCGCAAGAATCTGGCGCACCCCGTCCGGGGCCACCCTCCTCGACCTCCGGGAAGCCCTCAGGCACACGGGGCCGCGCGGCCCGTGGCCCGACGAGGAGCCGCCCCTGCGAGCGTCCCTCCCCATGGATATCGAACAAGAGGCCGGGGAGGACTGGATGCTGGCTTCCGTGCTGAAGCCCGCCGAGAAGCGCGCCATCGACCTGGTCGCCGACTGGCCCTGGCTGACACCCGCCCACCTGGGCGCAATCATGGGACTGAAGCGTTCGAGACTCTCAGAGGTCGTCGGGAGGTTGGCTGGGCTGGGCCTCGTGCTGGACGCCCGCATCGAGGGGACGCGCCGCCTCGCCGTCGCCGACCGGGGGCTGGCGATGCTGGCCCGCAGGGACCGCGCCTCCGTGGGCGCGGCGAAGAAGCGGTGGAGCGCCATCCCCCTGGATGACGGAGAGTGGCGCAACGTCTCCGGCAGGCGCAGCAGGCAGCTTCTCCGCAACGTGGAGCACACCGAGGCCGTCCACGCCTTCATCGCGGCCCTTTCGAGGCAGGCCCGCTCCCGCTCCAGGGAGATCCTCCATCTCGACCCGCCCCGCAGGGCCTCCAGGTATTTTCGGTACGACGACCGGCTGCGCTCCATCCACCCCGACGCCTTCGGCGTCCTGCGGTGGCGCGAGGCCGTCTGGTCCTTCTTTCTGGAATGGGAGCGCAGGGCCGTGCGCCCCGTCACCATGGCGGCGCGTCTGGCCCCCTACCTGCGCTACTACTCCTCCCACCGGCCCACCGACGACCACGGGTCGCGTCCCCTCGTGCTGGTGGTCTTCCACGACGACCTGGCCGCCACCCACTTCCTGCGCATCGCAGGCGAGGAGACGAAGCGCGCCGGTGTGGACCTCCCTCTGCTGGTCTCCCACCGGGAGATGGTGGAACGGGAGGGGCCGCTGGGACGGGCGTGGTTCGCCCCGGGCGCTGTCGAGCCGACCTACGCCTTCACAGGCCGTTAGAACACCACACACAGGAGAAGACCCATGAGAATCTACTACATCGTCGAGGCCGAGGGTCCCCGCTGCTACGTCCGCTCCGCACTGGGCTTGGACGCCGAGCGGTGGAACGCCCTCTACGAGGACATCCAGGAATGGAGGAGGGAGCTTCACGAGAGCTGCGGCATCCCACCCGTCAGGGAACTCCACGCTTGTAGTCTACTGGCCGGACGAGGGATGCTGGCCCGCAACGGCAATGCCAACGGGCGGCTCTCTCCAAGCCGGGGGGCCGAGGTCTTCATGGACAGCCTGCGACGCGTAGAGGACGCGGCTCTTCGCATCGGAGGCGTCGAGGTCATCAACGTCTGTCTGCGCAAGGCCGACGTGAAGGGCTACGAGAAGGTCAGCCTCGACCGGCTGCTCAATCGCATCAACGCCTCGGTCAAGGCGGCGGGTAGGCACGCCTTCCTCATCTTCGACGAGGGGAGGGAGCGGATGATCACGAGGGCCTACAGGCGGCTCAGGACATTCAACCCCGTGCCCAGCCGGTACGAGAGATGGGAGGAGGGCCAGCGGACCCGGAACATCCCCGTGGAGAACGTCATCGGAGGCCCCGCCTTCCGAAGCTCCCAGGACGATGAGCTGCTCCAGATGGCCGACCTCATCGCCCACGCTCTGCTCAAGCAGGAGGAGGAGCCCTCACCCAGAACGACGGAGCTGGGCGTCCATCTGGCCTTCGGCATCCTGGACCGCGTCCTCAACCGGAGGGCGTCACGGCGCGATCCGCAGGGCGTGGTCAGGCGGTAAAGAAAGATGCGGCTGCGGCGCCGGGCCGCGCCCCGGCCCCTCGCCACTACTTCGGCGGTTCTACTTCCGACTCCGGGTCGCCGTGGAGCATCAGATTGAAACCCCCGGGGACGCCACGCGCCAGCTTCAGAATGGCCATGTAGCTGAACCCCTTGGGCTCCCCTCCCCTGAGCCATCTCCGCACGGTGGGCTCCGTCACGCCGAGAAGCTCGGCCAACTCCTGCGGCGACAGCTCTACCATCTTCAACAGGCGTTCCAGCCGCTCCCCAAAGTCCTCGGGGAACGGGGTTCGTCGTTGCTTCCCGGCGCTCCCTTCACGTCCTTTGACAGCCATTGCGCCACCTCCTCGGTCTCTGTCTGTGATTGCCTCCTCGTCCAACCCCCGCGTTGCAGGGCCTCCCCTCGGTATGACCCAGATCTAACGATACCATTGCAGGAGCCTCCCCTCCAAGGCAAAGAGAGAGGGCCGGAAGGTTCATCCCCCCGGCCCTCTTCTGTATCTTTGGGACCCGTCGCCCGTGCCGTTGCCGTCAACCGCTCAGCACGACCTCAGCCGCCGCCTCAATCGACTCCCGCTCACCCGCCGACGGCAGCAGGATGGGCAGCAGGCCCATACCGGCGGCCAGGTCGAGGAGGGCAATCAGGTGGCCGGAGCCGGGCTTGGCTCCCGCCCTCCAGCGCCGCACCACGCGGGCGTTGACCTTCAGGCGGCGGGCCAGTCCCCGCCAGGACAGCCCGGCGGCCTGCCGGAATCGTTCCAGCCGCTCCGGAAAGTCCGAGGGGAATTCCTCAGGCTCGACGTGATAGACCCACTGCTGCCGCCGTCCCATCGCCCTACTCCCTGACCGTCAGGGAATGGGGACAGCCCGTCAGCAGCACCGACAGACCGCCTGGCACCCGGCAGGCCCATTGCACCATGGCCCACATCTCATCGCAGTCGGGAACTGCGCCGGAGCGCCACTCCCGCGGCCGCTCCTCCGAGATGCCCAACGCGCGGGCGAACTCGTCGAGGGACACCCCCGACAGGTCCTCCAGCCGTCCCAGGTGGGCCGGAAAGTCCTCCGGCCAGGGCGGGGCGCGAAAGTCCTCAATGCGGTCTTGTCTTTCAGCAGCCATGCTCTCGCCTCCTCTCATCTTCGTCCTCCTGCGTCCCGTCGCCGCCGTCCAGCATCAGGTCGAAGCCTCCGGGAAGGGAGCGGGCCAGCCCGATGATGGCCCAGAAGTAGGCCCCCGAGGGCGGCCCTCCCCTGCGCCACTTCCGCATCCCGGTCTGCGTCACGCTGAGACGCTGGCCGAACTCACCCCACGACAGCCCCGACAGCTCCTTCAGTCCCTCCAGCCGATCCCCGAAGTCATCGGGAAAGGGCGGGGGCCGGTGTTCGAGGTTCCGGTTCCGTTCCTCAGTCGCCATTAGTTCTTCCTCCTTTGTTTGAAGATCACGATTACCTCCTCGTCCAGAAGCTCCCCCAGCCCCTCCGGCACCCGTATCGCCAGTCGCACCAGGGCGAGCATCGCTCCCCCGTTGGGCGCGCCTCCATGCTCCCGCCACCGCAGCAGCTGGCGCGGGTCCACGCCCATGCCCACCGCCATCCCCTCCCAGGTGAGGCCGGTCATCTCCTTCAGCGCCGTCAGGCGGTCGGAGAAGTCGTCCGGCATCAGGGCAACGCCGGGTGGGATGAATGGGGTGGCGGGAGACGGCTGGCGTCCGTTACGCACCGTCGTCCTCCACGATGAACAGGTCGTGGAAGTCGGTGACGTCCAGGGCCTCCATGAGCCGTCGCCGCGCGTCGGGCGACGGACGGCGCTTCCCGCCCACGAGCAACGAGACGTAGCCCGAGGTGAGGCCGGCCCTGTCCGCCAACTGGTTCTGGGTCATGTTGAGGACGCCCAGCCGGTCCCAGAGGGCGTAGGGATTCACCCTGATGATGGGGCGCAAGGGCTTACCCTGCATGTCCGCCCTCCTTCCGGGGCGCTTCTTCGCCGGAGGATTCGGCATGGCCGGAGCCGTTGCGCCGGTCCTCCGCCTCCCGGAGGGAGGCCAGGTGGGCGCGCACGATGATGCGAGCCAGGATGCGCAGGCCCCGCAGCCGTATCTCGTTCTGTCGTCTGGTGAGCTTCGTACTCAAGCGTCAAACTCTCGTTGCGAAGATGGGGTTGGAAGGGTGTAAAACTCTCTTCCGCATGTTTGTTCTGTGTCCTAATGCAGTGTAACAATATAGAAGGACATGGTACAATGGCCTAGAGGCGTTATCCGCCCGCTCATTGACAATTGCTTACTTTGGTGCGACTATAGTCCGACAAGAGTTTGACGAAACCCTAAGCGCCGAACGTGTTCGGCTCCGTTAGGACAGTGGCAGCGCACCGGAGGAGACCATGAACGACGAGGACACCGACTACAACGACCTGGAGATAGGGCCGCTGCTCAAACGGCTCAGGGGCAACACGTCCCTCCGGGAGGTCCGCCGCATCACCGGCATCTCCAACTCCTACCTCTCCGAGATAGAGAAGGGGGAGCGCCGCCCCGGGACCAGCCTGCTCAAGCGCCTCGCCGCCCTCTACAGCGTGGACATCCACGT
The DNA here is from genome assembly GCA_965207115.1 of Dehalococcoidia bacterium. Taxonomy (GTDB): domain Bacteria; phylum Chloroflexota; class Dehalococcoidia; order UBA6926; family UBA6926; genus VXMO01. The sequence continues at coordinate 1,709,703 of CBDBLR010000003.1, forward strand.
CCTCATGGAGCGGGCGGGCTACCTGGACAACGAGGAAGACGGCGATCCCTCGGACGAGCCCCTGGAGATCGAGCGCGCCTTCCAGTACGTCCTCGCCGACCCCGTCTTCCGTTTCGGCACCAGACCCGACGGACCGCTCTCCCTGGCGTCCAAGCGCTTCATCGTCGAGATGTACGAGCGCTTCAGCGGCAAGAGGCTCCTGTCGTGACGGCCACAAGGGACGGCTTCTGCCGCAAGCTGATAGATGACGCGGATGAGGGGTCCCGCCAGCGGTGGATCGGCCCGGAGCGCGCTGCGGGCGAGTTCGTCCGCTTCTTCAGGGTCTCCCTCCGCCCCACCATGGACGAGCTGAAGGCATTGCTCCGGGAGACCGGGTTCGGCGAGGTGTCCGAGGCGGGTCACCTCCCCAGCGGGATGCGGGGCGTCCACTACACCTCGCCCCACGGCGGCTACGACATCCGCTACCTGAAAGACCAGTCCGAGGGGGCCAGGGTGCACACGGTCCTCCACGAGACCTACGAGATCATCTGCGAGACGCTTTCCGATAGGGAGTTCGCCACCCCGCCGCCCAGGATCGTGTGCGCGGAGGCCAACCGGTTCGCCGCCGCCACCCTGCTGCAACCGGATACCTTCTCCCTGTTCGCCAGGGCGTCGGGCTTCGACGCGGTGGCTCTCCAGAAGCAGTACGGCTGCTCCTACGCCACGGCGACGCTGCGCCTGGCCGAGGTGATGCGCCGCCAACCCCTCATGGCCGTCCTGTACGAACGGGAGGAGGAGGGAGAGATCGCAGGCTGGGACACCCAACCCCCGCCCTCGCGGTTCAAAGCCACGGTGGTGGTGAGGACGCCGGGGTTCGGGGCGCGGGCCGGCCGCCTCCTGTCCGGGGCACGGGGAGGCAGGCCACGGAAGGACAAGTCCGTCTCCGTCGGCTCCCTGGCCCACCGCGTGCTCCTCACCGGCAGGGCGGCCTACGCCGAGCAGGAGCCGGGGCGCAACGGCGCAGGCCCCGGCGACATGGCCGTGGCCGCAAGGCCCGTCGTCTGGAGCGGAAGGCTGGCCAAGATCGCCCTGGTCGCCGTGCCGTACAGCGACGGCGCCGTCCTCTTGCCCCAGCTGGCAAACGACGCCTTCGAGCGGCTGGAGGACCTGGCTATGGCCGCGGCGCGTTGACGCAGGGGCGCCATATGGGAGATGATATAGAGTAAGACTACGTGATACTACAGAAGGCAAAAAAGGGGGAAGTATGGCCGTCAAGCCCAGGAACACCGACACCATCACCTTCTCCCTGCCTCCGGAGTTGGCACAGCACCTGCGGCTGGTGGTCAAGGAGGAGGGACGCACCGTGAGCGAACTGCTCCGGGAGGCCATACGCCTCTACATGGAGGAGCGGGAGTGGCGGATCAAGGAGCGGATGCGGCGACGCCGGTCGAGACGGGCCGGACGGAACGAAACATCGGAAGGAGACGACAATGACTGACAAACTCGACATGACCCCCGTGGCCCTCTACGCCAGGGTCTCCAGCGACCGCCAGGACGTGGACCTGTCCGTCGCCGCCCAGCTCAGGGCGCTCAGGGACTACGCCGAGAAGAACGGATACTTGGTGGTGCGCGAGTACGTGGACGAGGCTGAGAGCGGGCGCATCGCAGACCGGCCCCAGTTCCAGAGGATGTTGGACGAGGCCGGCAAGCCCGAGGCGCCTTTCAAGGAGATTTTGGTTTGGAAATTTAGTCGCTTCACCCGCAAGCGCGAGCACGCCGTCGCCTTCAAGTCCATGCTTCGGCGCAGGGGCATCCGCGTCGTCTCCATCACCGAGCAGGCCGACGACACCGCCACCGGCAGGCTCCTTGAGGCCATCATCGAGAGCGTGGACGAGTTCTACTCGGAAAATTTGGCGCAGGAAGTTGTCCGGGGAATGCGGGAGGCGGCGTCCAGAGGCTTCTGGATGACCACCTACGCCCCCTACGGCTACAGGCGCGTTCACGTCCAGGACGGGGCCAAGAAGCGCCCCAAGCTGGAACTGAATCCCCCCGCCGACGCCCTGGTGCGGCGCATCTTCGACATGGCCCTCCAGGGCAGAAGCACCCTCGACATCGCCAAGGCCCTCAACGCCGAGGGCATCCCCACCCCCAAGGGAAAGAAATGGCTCAAGACCACCGTCCACTTCCTGCTTACCAACGAGGCGTACGCAGGGACCGTGGTCTGGGGAGCCAACGCCAGGGACGGACAGCCCCCCGTGCGGGTCGAGGACGCGCACCCCGCCATCATCTCCAGGCAGGAGTTCCGGCGCGTGGCCAGGATGATGGAGTCCCGCGCCCCAAAGAAGGTGAACCCACGCCGCATCTCCAGCCCCTATCTCCTCAGCGGCCTGGCCAAGTGCGAGACCTGCGGCAAGGCCATGACCGCCGCCGAGGCCAAGAGCGGCAAGTACACCTACTACATCTGCCACTCCCTCCTCAAGCGCGGAAAGGGCGCATGCAAGACCCCCAGGCTCAACGCCAAGAAGTTCGAGAAGATCATCGTCGATGAGCTGCGCGCCAACATCCTCACCGAGTCCAACATCAGAGACCTGGTGAAGATCGTGGACGAGGAGATGGACGGGGTGGCCAGCGAACAGCGAGACGCGCTGGAGAGCATCGACGGGGAGCTTGAGGACGTGAAGAAGCAGTTGGGCCGAGTCTGGCAGTTCATAGCGCAGAGCGACAGTGTGGACGTGGCCGAGGCTTCGGAACTCATCGTGGAACTCCGGGAGCGCAAGGAGAAGCTGGAGGTCGCCGCAGAGGAGGCGAGGGCGTTGCTGATAGGACGCCGCCAATTCCTCGACAGCGCCGACGCCATCGCAACCTTCGCCGCCGACATGGGCGAGTTCCTCAAGACCAGCGAACTCACCGAGACCAGGGCCTTCGTTCACTCTTTCGTCAAGCAGGTCGCGGTCAAGCCCGGCAAGGCCACCATCGTCTACGCCATACCCATGCCGGATGACAGCCCTATGGCGGGAGCGGACACCGCAGAGATCGCCCTCAACGGGCGTGTTATGAATTCAGGCTTACATGGTGGGCCGCCCGGGGATCGAACCCGGAACCTTGGGATTAAAAGTCCCCTGCTCTGCCAATTGAGCTAACGGCCCTCGTGTATTTGTCTATGATACGGGGAAGATGACCTTCACCCTAGCCCTGCTTTTGGGGCGCACCCGATGGATTCCGGCTTCCTCCGAAATTACGGGGAAGGGCGTTGGATGGACGGGACGGTCATCCAGTCAGGCGACGGCGTAGGCCTCTGTCTGGTGGGGGGAAGCGCCGATCTTCTCCGGTGGCCAGTAAGTCAGGAGGGCTTTGCCGACAATCTCGTCCCGTCCAATGGTTCCCCACTGGCGGGAATCCTGACTAGAACGGCGGTTGTCACCCATCACAAAGTATTCGTCTTCGCCAAGAGTGACATCCCATCCTCTTGTCCGTTGGTCATCGGACAGCCATGTTTCCTCAATCTCCACACCGTTGACGCTGATAGGGCCGCCACGACTGTCAAACACGATGGTGTCTCCCGGAAGTCCGATGATGCGCTTGATAAGGTCGAGGTTGTCGCCTTCCGGTGAGTTTAGGACGATCACTTCGCCTCGCTGCGGCGCATGGAACAGGTAGACGTCATCCCCGTCCGGCAGGTCGAAGAAGGGAATCAGGTCATCGACTGTTTCTCTATTGAGGCTGAAGTACACGGCTTTGTTGACGATGATGAGTTCGTTGTCGTCGATGGACGGTTCCATGCTGCCGCCGGTGACGACGTAGTTCTGGACAAGCAACTGCACCACGAAGAAGAGGAGTACCGCAAGGCCAAGCGTTTCCGCTATGTCCAGGACGAATCGGCGGGCGGGGTGCTCATCCGGGAGCGCGAGAACTCCCTCCGGCAGGTAGTCGTCCTGCGGGTCATCGGTGGGAGTTACCGGCACGTACCTCATGAGTGTCCGTCCATTATAGTTTCGGGGCGTTCGCGGGGGATGCGGGGTGGTTCCCCTTCGACAAGCTCAGGGCGAACGGGGGATGCGGGGCAGGGCTCCTGATTCCTCGCTACGCTCAGAATGACACCCCTCACCCATTACGGGGGGAGAGAGTCTTCGGGAATACCGGGTGGTGCTATCCCTCTGCGGCGGCGGTGCGTTTCCTGCATCATGGACAGACGGCGTCTCACGGGGGGCGCGGAATGACAGCCCGAGGGGGACGCACATGACTTTCACTCACATTTTCCAGGGAATCCGCGGCCCGGCGGCACTAATGCTTGTTCTGCTGGCCATGGCGGTGATCGCGACTGCGGCGTGCGCGGCGAATGAGGATGACGCTGAATCGGATGACGACAATGGGGCCACGGTTGTCCTGGATCGGTCGACTGACGGAATCTGGGTAACAGGGGCGGGGCGGGTTTCCGTGACACCGGATATTGCCACTCTGCGGATCGGTGTGGAGACCAGCGGCGAGACGGTGGGCGCGGCGATGTCTGAGGCCGCTAGCTCCATGCACGCGGTTGTCGACAGCCTGACGGCCTCCGGAATCAGCGAGGAGGACATCCAGACGCTGACGTTCAATGTTTCGACGCAGTATGAGTGGAACGATACGTTACGGCGCAGCGAGATGGTGGGGTTCACGGTGACAAACACCGTTCGCGCGACGGTTCGGGCACTGGACACGATTGCGGACGTGATTGATGGGGCTGTAAACGCAGGCGGCGATAACGCTCGTGTGGATGGCCTTTCATTCGATATCGATGACAGGATTGAGGCCGAACGAGAGGCACGGGAGTTGGCGATGCATATAGCGCTCTCCCATGCGACGCAGCTAGCCTCGTTGGCAGAAGTTGAGTTGGGCGAGCCGTTCTATGTCTCGGAGTCGGGGGCGGCGCCCATCGGGCAAGACACGCCGGAGATGATGCGCACCAGCGGCGCATTTGCCTCCGATGAGGCAGCGTCGACGCCGATCCTGGCAGGCGAGAATGAAGTTGTCATTCATGTGCGTGTGGGGTACGCGATAGTGTAGCTGCGCTACGGCTAAAGTTCGGGATGGGGCGCGTGGGATTTGCGCTATAGTATCTGCACTGTAGTTGTATTGGGGGAGGGGCCATCGAATGGTCCTTAACGACGGCGAAATCCACGCTGAGATTGAGAACGGCCGCATTGTCATCGACCCGCTGAATCTGGGGGACGTGCAGCCGGCAAGCGTCGACGTGCATTTGAGCGACAAGGTTCTCGTTTTCCGGAACTCCCGCCGGCCATATATCGATATCCGGCAGGATGTGAGCGATCTGACGGAGATGGTGGAAATCCGCGACGACGCGCCGTTCATCCTGCACCCCGGCGAGTTCGTGCTGGGCAGCACGATTGAGGACATCGGACTGCCGGACGACCTGGTGGCGCGCCTGGAGGGCAAGAGTTCTCTTGGGCGCATCGGACTACTGATTCACTCGACGGCGGGGTACGTGGACCCGGGATGGCGCGGACGTCTGACCCTTGAACTGAGCAACGTGAACAATCTGCCTATCACTCTTTACAGCGGAATGCCCATCGGCCAGATTTCCTTTACACGGCTGTCCGGGCCGGCGCAGCGACCCTACGGCTCCGAGCGGCTCGGCAGCAAGTACCAGGGGCAGTCTGAGCCGACGCCGAGCCGCGCCTTCCGCGATTTCCAGGCCCGACAATGACGAACGGGGCCACCACGCCCATGGCCCGCGCCCTGGAGCTGGGACGTCAGGCGCTCGGATTCTCAAGTCCCAATCCTGCAGTTGGCGCGGTTATCGTGCGCGACGGAGAGATCGTCGGAGAGGGCTTCACGCAGCCGCCCGGCGGCCCGCACGCCGAGATCGTCGCGCTGGAACAGGCAGGTAAAAAGGCGCGTGGCGCGACGATGTACACGACGCTGGAGCCGTGTTCGCACCACGGTCGTACGCCGCCATGCGCGGAGGCGATGATTGCCGCGGGGGTGACGTCGGTGGAGATCGCGGTGTTGGACCCGCATCCGCCGGTTAACGGCTCCGGACGGCGTCTACTGGAGGAGCACGGCGTTTCGACAAGCGTCGGTGATTGCGCTGAGGAAGCGACGCTCCACTTCCAGGGATATTTTAAACGCGAGGAGACGGGGATGCCGTTGGTCATCGCGAAGTACGCGATGAGCCTCGACGGCAAGATAGCGAGTCGCACGGGGGATTCGCGATGGATCACGGGAGAGGCGGCGAGGGGCCGAGTCCACGAGCTTCGCTCGCACGTTGACGCAATCATCACAGCGGCAGGGACGGTGATTTCCGATGACCCACAGCTGACGGCGCGTGACGGCGAGGGCAATGCACTCCCCCGCCAGCCGTTGCGCGTTATCGCGGACAGTAACGGTCGGACGCCGCCCTCGGCCCGGATGTTCAGCGAGCCGGGCAAGACATTGGTTGCGACGGCTTCGGAGGCGGTATGCGCGCCGTTCCAAGACCTGGGCGACAGCGTGACGGCGGCCGCTTTCCCATCCGAAGGCGGGCGGGTAGATTTGACGGCGCTACTGCAACACCTGGGGCGCCTCGGCGCGGTGCAGGTGATGACAGAGGCCGGGGAGCAGTTGCTTGGCGCGTTCTTTGACGAGGGACTCGTCGACCAGGCGGAGGTCTCCGTCGCTCCGGTGATCATCGGTGGAGGAGATGCGCCGGGGCCTGTGGGGGGCAACGGCGTGGAATTCGTGGGGGACGCTCATCGATTCGTGAGGATGGATGTTGACCGCGTCGGAGAGGATATCGTTGTGCGCGGCATCCTGCGGTATTGGCAGGGAGGCGCGGACTAACCAGCGCGGGCGTATAATCAGGGGCATCAGGAAGGGATAAACGGTGGTTTCTCGCTTTCGCGGGAATGACCAAGGCCGGTCAGGCGTCAGGACGAAGATGTTTACGGGGATCGTTGAAGAGGTGGGGCGGATTGTCGCCGTTGGCGAGGGCGGCCTAATAGTCGAGGCCGACGTGACGCTGGGCGAAACGCGCATCGGGGACAGTTTGTCCGTCAATGGCGCGTGCCTGACAGTGACTGATATGACGGACAGCCGCGTGAGCTTTGACGTCATGCCGGAGACACTGCGGCGGACGGCGATGAACGTGCTCAAGCCCGGCAGTCCAATCAACCTGGAACGAGCTGTCACTTTCAACAGTCGTCTCGGCGGTCACCTGGTGCAGGGGCATGTGGACGGCACGGGCACGGTGGCGGAGATCACCCCTGAGGGAGACGCGCGGCTGGTACGGATCACCGCGCCGCCGGAGGTAATGAAATATCTCGTCGAAAAGGCATTCATCACGGTGAACGGAATCAGCCTGACGGTCATGGGGCTGGATGACGAATCCTTCAGTGTGTCGCTGGTGCGGCACACGTATGAGAATACTGATCTTGGCGAAGCGTATGTGGGGATGCCGGTGAATCTAGAAACGGATATCTTTGCCAAGTACGCGGAGAAGCTGCTGCAGGGGGACCGCGAGGGGATAAGCGCCCTCAGTGAGGGCGTGGAGGCAAGCGAATGAGCATCATCGACGTCGAGAGCGCCGCAGGCCGGATGCGACGGGGTGAGTTTGTCATCATCGTTGACGACGCCGATCGGGAGAACGAGGGGGACCTCGCAATCGCGGCGGACCTGGTGACGCCTGAGAAGGTCAATTTCATGGCGCTGAACGCACGGGGCCTGGTCTGCGTGCCCCTACTTGGAGACCGGCTTGATGAGTTGAATATTCCGATGATGGCGCAGAAGAACACGTCGCCGCTGACCACGGCGTTCACGGAGTCCGTGGATGCGAAGTCGGGCGTGACGACAGGTATATCAGCGGGTGACCGTTCAGCAACGATCCGCGCGCTCGTGCATCCGGAAACGCGTTCAGGGGACCTGATGCGTCCGGGCCACATGTTTCCGCTGCGGTACCGCGAGGGGGGCGTGCTGGTTCGCGCCGGGCACACGGAGGCAGTCATCGACCTCGCCCGGGCAGCGGGGCTGTATCCGGCCGGAGTTATCTGCGAAATCATGAACGAGGACGGCACCATGGCGCGGATGCCGCAACTAGAGGAGCTGTCCGCGAAGTGGGACATCCCAATCGTCACCATCGCGGATATCATTGAGTACCGCCGTCAGCGAGAGACGATGGTCGAGCGGCGCGGCGTGGCGGACATGCCAACCCGGCACGGCGTATTCCGCGCGTATGGATACTCGAGCTCTATTGACGCAAAGGAACACGTCGCGCTAGTGATGGGCGACATCAATTCCGAAGAGCCTGTTTTGACGCGCGTCCACAGCGAATGTGTGACGGGCGACGTCTTTAGCTCAATGCGGTGCGACTGCGGCGAACAGTTGGACCTAGCGCTGCAGCACATCGCCGCGGAGGGTTCCGGCGTCTTTCTCTACATGAGGCAGGAGGGACGCGGCGTGGGTCTGCACAACAAGCTGCGGGCGTATGCGCTGCAGGACACGGGGCTCGATACGGTTGAGGCCAACGTGCAGATGGGGTTCCCTCCGGATCTCCGGGAATACGGCATCGGCGCACAGATCCTCGTGGACCTGGGCGTGCGGAAGCTCAAGCTAATGACGAATAACCCCCGCAAGGTTGTCGGACTTGACGCCTTCGGTCTTGAGCTTACAGAACGCGTGCCGATTGAGGTGCAGCCGAACGACCACAACCGCCGCTATCTACAGACGAAGCGCGACAAGATGGGTCACATCCTTACGGGGATGGAGGGCGCCTCCGAGGACGAGTCAGCCGTTGATACAGAGCGGCAGTCCTGAGCGGAGAATACGCAGCGTGTCACCAAACCTCATTGAGCCACTGCCCTGGAACGAGGGGCGGGAGCCGGACAGCGCGCGCATCGGCATCGTTGTCGCCCGCTTCAACGAGCTGATCACGAACCGGATGCTTGAGGGCGCGCTTTCAGCGCTGAGCGAGAATGGCGTGCCGGACGATTCCATTGACCTGGCCTACGTGCCGGGGTCGTTTGAGATTGGCTCGGCGGCGCAGGCGATGGCAGAGACGGGACGTTACGCGGCGGTCATCTGCATCGGCGCGGTGATCCGTGGCGAGACGGCGCACTTCGACTATGTGTCGATGGCGGTGACGCAGTCAGTCACGCGCGTGTCACTGGATACAGGCGTGCCCTGCCTGTTTGGGGTGCTAACGACTGACACGATGGAGCAGGCGCTGGCGCGCTCAGGAGGGCCGGGGAGCAACCGAGGCTATGACGCGGCAGTCGCCTCTTTGGAAATGGCCGGACTGGTCACGCGAATAGAGTCAACGCGACAAGATTAAAACCTCTCCCGAAGGAGAGGGGCAACCGATTCTACTATGTGAAAGGAAAGGCGCGGCGCGCGGCCGAAGCGCGCCGCGCCTTCAGATTAAGCGCCGTTCCGCTTGACGGCCTTAGCGAGTTCCGTACCCGGGGAGAACCCAACGCGGTCGTGTGCCGCAACCTTGGTTGGCGTGCCAGCGTTGGGGCCGCGAAGCGGGCGCACGGTGCGCTCCTTGATCTGGCGAACCTCAAAGCTGCCGAAACCGGTGATGACCACGCGATCGCCGCGGGTCAGGGATTCCTGAATAGCGCCAGTGACGGCATTCAGTGCGGCTTCACCATTCGACCGGGTTCCGCCTATGCGCTGCGCCACAATTCCGGCCAAGTCACCCTTGTGCAGAGTCTGCGTCATAATGCACCTCCTATTTGCGCGGCGACCTACCCTCGTCCGCCACGCACGTCATAGTGTGTCGAGCGCCATACTACCATAATGTCAACCCTTCAACAAGCCTATCTACGGCGCGCCTACGCGATAGCGTGACACGAGGCGCGTGGGCACGGGCAACAGGAACGCGCATCACGAGGGCTAGGGGTTTAGACTAACCGGAGATTGACGTATTCGGCATAAGCGCACTTTATGTCTGTTTCAAAGCGGCCAGAACGCATATGCTCCGCAACATGCAGGATTAATGGTTCTTTAATGCAACAGGAGACCGGCATTTTGTCGTCTATGGCGTTAACTGGTGGAATAAAGCTTGTCAAGTTGCTTGAGAAATTGGGGCGCAGGGCACCCTTCGACGAGCTCAGGATGAGCGGATGGGCCGGAGCCCAGGGTGAATAGGGGGCGAGGTTGTATGCGTTACTGGCTTAAGATTCCCGCTTTCGCGGGAATGACGGAGGGGGCGCCCTTTACCTTGACCCTCTTTCTGACGGAAAGGGGGTCAAGGGATGGCTAGCCTGCGCCGTCAGAGGTTAGACGAGTATAGAAGGGTGTCCAAAAGAGTGGGTGGACGTACTCGAAGTTGACCTCCTCCGAGAGCTTGTCGTCCCCATCGTTGTCGCTGATGTAGACGGGCCGATCATCGGGGTGGGCTTCGAGGGCATCGAGGAGGTTCTTCTTGCGGTCGACGCTCAGGAATTCAGGAAAGCCGGCGTCTTTGGGGCGCAGGGGAGAGGGGGAGACGATGACGACCTTGTGGCCCATGCCCTCCAGATCGTGGAGGACAGACGCGGGAATGGGTCCGTCACCGGTGTCGAGAGTTCCATCAACATCGAAGCAAAGCAGTGCCATCGCGCAATAGTCTCCTGTCTCGGCCATAAGTTGAGCGTGTGTCCAAGTCTGCCGTCATCGTACCGTATCGATGGGCATTCCGCCGCGCGCAGTGTGTGGGCTATGCTTGCGACAGTTTTCAGTTCACAAATTGCAATGGAGGAGTTGCGCCGTCTTGACCGGATCCGATGTTTCGGCCCACAACGAAGAGGCGGGGGCGGCGCGAGCCGGTTCGCGGTGGTTCCTGGCGGTGGTCGCCGCATTTATCGCAGCACTGTTGACCTCAAACATCATTGCGGTTCGGATTGTGACTTTGGGCGATGCGCCCGTATTCGGGGAACTGCTTGTCACGTCGGCAATCGTTGTCTTTCCCCTGAGTTACATCGTTGGAGACGTGCTGACAGAGGTATACGGATATGCCGTGGCTCGACGCGTCATTTGGGCCGGATTCGGCGCGAATCTCGTGATGGTCATCGCGATCTACCTAGGGGGACTGCTGCCGGCGGCGAGCGAGTGGGAGGACCAAGCGGCGTACGATACCATCCTGGGATTCACGGGACGGCTGCTGGTGGCCTCTTTCATTGCCTATGTGATCGGCTCGTTCACGAATGCCATCATCCTAGCTCGCCTGAAGGTGATGACGAAGGGGCGGATGTTGTGGCTGCGGACCATCACTTCAACTGTTGGCGGGCAGGCGCTGGACTCGTTCTTCTTCACGTTCATCGCTTTTCTTGGGGTGCTTTCGACGGGCGACGTGTGGCGCATCTTCTTCGTGGAGTGGTTCACGAAGGTGGTCTATGAGACGGTCGCCACGCCATTCACCTACGCCGTCGTAACATTCCTCAAGAAACAAGAGGGCATCGACGTGTACGACGAGTCGACGAATCTGAACCCCCTGGCGGTTCGTTAGAGTCCCCTACTGCTCTCGCGATGCAGGTTGTACACTGAGATTAGACGCACTGCAATAGCGTCAAACTGGCGTGGAGGCGGCGATGGCCCCGGATTCTTTGAGCATTACGGATAACAGGACCGGCAAACAGTATGAGTTGCCGATTGCTGACGGGGCAGTCCGAGCGGCCGATCTGAGGCAGATCAAGACGTCAGACGACGATTTCGGTCTCCTGAGCTATGACCCCTCCCTTCTGAATACGGCCACCGTCCGCAGTTCCGTTACGTACATCGACGGCGATGCCGGCATATTGCGTTACCGCGGCTATCCAATCGAGCAGTTGGCGGAGTATTCAACATACTTGGAGGTCGTTTACCTGCTCCTGAACGGTGAGCTTCCCGACGCGGATCAGTTGCTCGACTTCGAGGAAGACGTCCGCTACCGCACAATGGTGCTTGAAACGGTGCGGGAGCAGATGGAAACGTATCGGTACGATGCCCATCCAATGGGGATGCTGATCGGGTCGATGGCCACAATGAGCACGTACTATCCGGCGGCCAGAGACGTCACGGATCCAGAGTCGCGCAAGATTCAGACGGTGCGCGCAATCAGCAAGGTCGCCACGGTGGCCGCGTGGTGCTACCGCCACACGCTGAGCTATCCATTTATCTATCCCGACAACGACCTGACGTACACCGGTAATTTCCTCAACATGCTGTTCCGCATGGTGGAATCGAAGTACGTGCCGAATCCCGTCATCGAGCGGGCGATCGACGTGCTGTTCATCCTGCACGCCGACCACGAGCAGAACGCGAGCGCGAACGCGATGCGCGCGATCGCAAGCTCACAGGCTGATCCGTACTCGGCACTTGCCGGCGCTATCGGCTCATTGTCCGGTCCGCTGCACGGCGGGGCGAACGAGGCCGTGATCCGGATGCTGCAGCACATCGGCACGAAGGACAACGTGCCGGAGTTCATTAAGAACGTGAAGGACGGTGTGAGCGGCCGACTGATGGGGTTCGGGCATCGCGTTTACAAGAACTATGACCCGCGTGCCCGCATCATCAAGACGATGGCGGAAAAGGTGTTTGAGGTCACGGGCGTCAATCCCCTACTTGAGATCGCGCTGGAACTGGAACGGATCGCGCTCGAGGACGATTTCTTCGTCTCGCGGCAGCTCTACCCCAACGTGGATTTCTATTCGGGCCTAATCTACCAGGCGATGGGGTTCCCGGTGGAGATGTTCCCTGTGTTATTCGCAGTGCCGCGCACGGCGGGCTGGATGGCGCAATGGAATGAAGGTGTGACTGACCGGGAGCAGCGCATTGTGCGTCCGCGGCAGATCTACGTGGGCGCGGACGAGCGGCAGTACGTGCCAATCAACCAACGGTAGCTAACTGCGTTAGGGCTCTCGGCTCGCGGTAGCTGCGCTACAGCTTAAGCTCGCGATCTAGCTTGGTTCTTATTTGAGTTGTACTCCGCGTTCCTGCTTGAGTGCGTAATTGAGTCTTTAGATTGTTCGCTGCGCTTGGAATGACAGCCGATGCGCGGAAAGGACGAGGGGTGCGCCCTCGTAACCCTAACCCTCTCCCCGAGGGAGAGGAGATTCTAGTGGCGGTGCGGGACTATACTCGCCGCGGGGAAGGAGATTGCCATGCCCACCGCTCGCGGACCCATGGATGTCGACATCGAGGCTGAGCCGCCGTACCTGGAGCAAGATGGACTCAAGTTGAGCCGCAACCTTGTTCACAAGAAGTTCTCCGGTGATTTGGTCGGTGCCTCAGAGACGCAGATGATCACAGCCTTCACCAGTATTCCCGGTTCGGCAGGCTACGTGGCCATTGAGCACTTCATAGGCTCTGTAGACGGGAAGTCCGGTTCGTTCGTGCTCCAGCACAACGGAGTGATGGGAAAGGGCGACGCACAACTAACAGTCACTATTGTGCCGGACTCGGGCACCGGGGAGTTGGCTGGCATCTCAGGGACACTAGAAATCACTAATGACGAAGGCCAGCACTCCTACGTGCTCCACTACGAACAAGCATGAGGTTGCCAGTGTTGGCAATGGCCCCTCACCTTAACCTTCTCCCACACAGAAGGGATGGATTCCGGCCTTCGCCGGAATGACGGACACTTAGTCGCCGCTGCCCCACTTGGGTAGGCCTCGCATGCCCTGCATTAGGTAGGCTGCGGCGAGGGCGCCTAGGCCGCCGCCGAGCAGTGGGCCGATCCAGTAGACGAAGTGGTTTGTCCAGTAGCCGGCGATGAGGGCAGGAGCGAAGGCGCGGGCGGGGTTGAGTGCCGCGCCGGTCAGCGGGCCAGCCATGAGCGCCGTGAGGGTGATGGTCATGCCGATGGCCAGCGGTGCAATCATGCCGGGGCCCTTTTCGTCGACAGCGACCTGGAAGATAACGAAGACGAGGATGAAGGTCACGGCGGCTTCGATGAGGATGCCGATGGCCGGTGAGACGTCGCCGTGTAGGGCCGTCGCGCCGAGGTTGGTCGATTCTGCAGAGTTGGCCAAGTCTGTCAAGTCGCCCGCACCGGAGAAGACGGCGCTGAGGATGAGCACGCCGATGATGCCGCCGAGCAGTTGGGAGCCCCAATAAGCGAGGGCGGTGAGCGGCTGAATCTTGCCGGTGATGAGGAAGCCGAACGTCACGGCGGGGTTGAAGTGGGCACCGGAGACGTGGCCGACAGCGGAGACGCCGATGAAGATGGCGAGGCCGTGCGCGAAGGCGATGACAATCAGGTTGTCGCCGCCGGGATTGGTTGCTGTTGCGGTCAGGATCGACCCAGCGCCTATCAGGAGCAGGACGAAGGCTCCAAATGCCTCAGCCAGTGAAAGCTTGACGATCTCCGGTATCTGCACAGCCGCCTCCCAGGTTCATTCCTAGGTAGTCAGGATGATCTTGCCGAAGAAATCACGTGATTCCATCAGGCGGTGGGCGTCCGCTGTCTCGGACAACGGGAACACGCGCCCGACTGTGCCCTTGAGTTTTCCCTGGTGTGTGAGCTGCATGATTCGTTCGAAGTCGGACGTCCTGAATCCGCCGATGCCCATGACCTCCAGTCCCCGGAGGAAGACCTGGCCGAGGTGAAGTGAGACCCGATGGCCGGCGGTAACGCCGCAGGTGACGAATCGCCCCTGCCGCGCCATGACGCGGAAACTGCCGTCCCACAGTGGAGCGCCAACATTGTCGATGACGGCGTCCACGCCCTCGTTCTCGGTGAGAGCCATGACAATTTCAGGCCATGTTTCGCCATCCTCGTAGCTGACGGTTTCGTCGGCTCCCATCTCACGCGCACGGTCAAGTTTCCAGTCGGAGCCAGCCGTGGCGATGACGCGGCAGCCGAGCAGTTTTGCGATCTGGAGGGCCGCTGTGCCGACACCGCTGCCGATGGCGTGGATGAGCACCGTCTCGCCGGGCTGGACACGCGCCTTCGCGGTCAGCATGCGCCACGCGGTCTTGTAGACGATGGGCATGGCGGCGGCTTCTTCAAATGACAACTCGTCGGGGATAACGTGAACCGCCCGGGTGGGAACGGCAATCTTCTCCGCGTAGGTGCCATGGAGACGTGAGCCGAGGTCGTAGCGGTTCATGCAGTCTTCGTCACGGCCAAGTCGACAGTAGTGGCACAGCTGGCATGGGAGACGAGGGTCTGCGACGACACGCATTCCGGGAACAATTCCGGCCTCAATGGCCACCATGCCCACGTCCTCAACCTCTCCTGCCAGGTCAAGACCGAGGATGCGGGGGAGGTTGACCATGACGCCGTTCTCGCCGGCGCGGGCGTTCAGATCGAAACGGTTAACGGAGGCGGCGCGGACACGGATGAGGACCTGGTCGTCGGCCATCTCCGGATCCGGCATGTCGCCGTAGATGAGGTTCTCAGGCCCGCCGCGTTCCTCGATATAGACGGCTTTCATGGCCGCTCTCCTTCAGGGCTAACTGCCCTCGGTGGACTCGGAGCCGGGCATGCCCTCCGGCTGACGAATCTTGCTGTGCATGGCGATGTAGAGTGTCGGAACGACGAGCACCACTACAAAGCCCAGCAGGACCATCGGCCCCAGGATCATCAGGGCAACAACCGTCGGAATGGCCCACATAGTTTTCCTCCCCTATCCCTAGACGCGAGCGGGCGCCTGCTGCGCTTCCTGCTCGATGTTGGCGGTGTCCAGGCCGCGTCCGGTCGCGAGCAAGGCGGCGGTGCGGATGGCGGCACTCATGCTGACGGCCTCCGCCGCGCCCGTACCGGCAATATCGTACGCCGTTCCGTGATCGACCGACGTGCGCACAAACGGCAGGCCCAGATTGACGCTGACGCTGCCATGGAAGTCGTGCATCTTGACGGCGATGTGCCCCTGATCGTGATAGAGAGCGATGACGGCGTCATAGTTTCCGGCTGCGGCGGAAAGGAATACGGAGTCGGCAGGCAGCGGCCCTTCGGCCACGATGCCCTCTGAGACAGCCTGCTCGACGGCAGGGGCGATCTCCTCGATCTCCTCTCGACCAAGCAAGCCGCTGTCTCCGCCGTGGGGATTGAGGGCTGCGACGGCGATGCGCGGCTCAGCGACGCCCCACTTTCTGAATGCGCGATCCGTGAGGCGGAGGCGCGCGAGGATGCGGTCTTTGGTGACATATTTGTAAGCGTCACGGAATGGGACGTGGGTGGTGAGGTGGACGGCGCGGAGACGATGCGCCATTAGCATGGTTGCGATCTCCGTGATGCCCGCCATGCGCGCCAGGACCTCCTGGTGGCCGATCTCCTGGTAACCGGCCATATGCACGGCTTCCTTGTTGATGGGCGCGGTGGAGATTGCCTGGATGCGGTTTTCAAGGGCGAGCGTGGCGGCAAGTTCGATTGAGGTGATGGACACGACGCCGCCCGCGATGGTGGGTTCTCCGTAGGGGATTTCGCTCGCGCCGGGGGTGTCGATGTTCCAGACGGGCACCGTTTCGCCGTCCCATTCCATGTCTGCAAGCTGCTCACGGGAATCGACGTGGATGAGTGGGAGGCCGCCGGCAAAGCGTTGGGCGGACATCTCCGCTACGGCGTAGCTGCCAACGATCAGTGGCCTGCAGAGGCCGAGGCGGAGGTCATCGTTGGCGGCAAGCGCCTTGACGACGACCTCAGGGCCGATGCCCGCCGGATCGCCAAGCGTGATGGCGACGATGGGGGCGGCGGTGTCGGTGACGCTATTGGTTGTCATGGCGTGTCTATTGTACGCCTTGCGATGTTTGGCGTTGTCACCCCCACCCTAGCCCTCCCCCATCAAGGGGGAGGGGATGTATGCAGTGCCCCTAGTAGCCTTTGAATTCGGGGGGGCGCTTTTCTACGAAGGAGCGGACGCCCTCGTTGTAGTCGTGGGTCTCGCGCGTGTGTTGGTGCGCGGCGTCGATGTACTTCCAGTGCTCCTCGTAGCCCTTGGTGTGAATCTCTCGCACCATGTGCTTGACGAGCTGCTGGGTAACGGCGGGGCCCTGAGCCATCTTGCGGCCAAGCTCCTGCGCGGCGGGCATCAAGTCTTCCGGCTCATAGATGCGGTTAACGAGGCCGAAACGATGCGCGTCTTCGGCGCTAAGGGCTTCACCCGCAAGCAGCATCTCCATCGCGATGCCGTGTGGCAGCAGATAGGGGGCCCAGTACGCTCCGCCATCAAGGGGAACCAGGCTGCGGCGCACGTAGACCTCGATGAAGCGTGCATTGGTGCTGGCGAGGCGGATATCGCAGGCGAGGGCGAGGTCGCAGCCTGCACCCGCCGCGACGCCGTTGACGGCGGCAATGGTGGGCTTGTCCAGTTCCCAGACCTGCATATGGATGCGGCGGCCGTTGAGCATCTCGTTCTTCATTCGCTCTTCGGCAGACATTGTTGGGATGTTCCAGCCGCCGCGCTGTCGGTTCTCTTTCTCTTTCATGAAGTGGGGCATGGGTCGGTCGCCGCCCGCCCCCGCCATGGGGCCAACATCGCCCCCGGCGGAGAAGGAGCGTCCGGTGCCGGTGAAGATAACAACGCGGTCATCAGGATTGGCGGCAATGAGGTCGAGTTCGACGGTCATCTCCTCCATGAGCGGAATCAGCCACGGATTCAACGCCTCCGGCACGTTGAACGCAATCGTGACGACGCCGAGATCGTCTCTATCGACCGTGATGTATTGATGCTCCATTCCCCACCCCCCTCGTAATCCGGTCACTTATCCCGATTGATTGTACGCCCGTCGTCGGGGAGGGCGCGTACCGGCTTATGCCAGGCCGCTGAGGATCAGGCGCACGCCGACGATGCCGAGGCCGATGGCCAGAATGCGGACGATCCATGGCGCGGAGATCTTGCGGGATACCCGCGCGCCGACCTGCGCGCCCACGATGGCCCCGATGCCGAGCAGGACGATGGGCAGGATCTTGTCGAGCAGCGGCGATTCGGCCAGGTGAACGGCGATGGCGGCGGGACTGGTGATGAGGATGACGAGTTGGGAGGTTGCCGTGGCCAGGTGGGCGGGGAATACGAATGCCTGCACGATGATGGGGACCATTGCGATGCCACCGCCGACGCCAAGCAGGCCGCCCATGGTGCCCGTCGCAAGGCCGACAACGCCGAGCATGATGGCGCGCTGGCGGGTTAGGGGGACACGAGCATCTTCAGCCTCTTCAAGCGTGCGGGCTGCGCCGCGGCCACGGATCGGCCTGATTAGGAGGTATGACATTAGGATGAGGGCGGCAACGCCGAATACGGTCTGGAACGCGCCGCGCTCAAGCTGCTCGACGATGTACGCGCCAATCGCCATACCGAACAGACCGGTCACCGCCATGACGGCGGCCCATCGGTATTCGATGCGCTTCTGGCGGATATAGGCGACCGTAGAGGAAAGGGATGTCATCAGCACCATCGATTGCGACATGCCGGTGATGATTCCGGGGGACTCGTCAGGGAGAACGATGAGCAGTATGGGGACGGCGATGAAGCCTCCTCCTGCGCCGATGAGAGCGCCGATCGTTCCGGCGAGAAAGCCGAGCACCGGCATGAGCGCTAGGAGGATTTCGTCCATGGTGTAACTATGGCATGGATGGGGTGGGGACGCGTTATCTTTGTGAATGGATCGCGAGCCAAGGGGGCGAACTGCGATGAGGGGTGAAAGTCTGGGGCAGATGCGGTTGTCGCTATTGTCGGCACTTATCTTTGGGTTGGCGGCGTTGGTGGTGGTCGTCAGTGGGTGTGGCGGGGGGACTTCGCTCCGGGGGGAAATCACCCTTGAGGGGGCGGATGAACTGTCACACATTCCCGCATCGCGGGTTGTCGAACAACTGCGGGATGTGTCTTTGGCGGACGCGTCGTCAATCGAGATTGCGAGCCAGGAATATGCGAACGTAACAACGCTGCCGCTTGAGTACGAGCTGGAATGGGATGAGGCCCTCAGCGACCGGAATGACTACTCGGTTGGGGCACGATTCTACGATAGCGAGGGCGCGCTCATCTATATCAACGACACCGTCTTCACGGTCGAACCCGGCGACGGGCGGGTGGACTTCTACGTCATCACAGTTTGACGGCACGTCGCCCTTGTCACCATTCGCATCGCTCCGACACAATCACTCCACAGTCAGCATCGCCGGGTAGTGGCCGCCAAAGGAGAACGCTCACATGAGGCTTGAGGGGAAGACGGTTCTGGTATCGGGGGCGGGGCCGGGGATGGGCCGCGCCACTGCCCTGCTTTGTGCTCAAGAGGGGGCGACGGTCATCCTTGTTGCGCGGGGCGCGGAGCACCTAGAGGAAACGCTGGGTGTTGTTCGGCGGTTGGGAACACCGGCTTCAGAAAGAGCGCAAGCAATTCAGGGGGATGTGGCGGATGCGGCGGACGCGGAGCGAATCGTTTATGCGGCCCGTGACGCCGGCGGGGGATGTGTAGATGTCCTCTACAGCGGCGGGGGCGGCTTCTTCGATCCATCCGTGACGTTGAGCGATGTGGAGCCGGAATTTTGGCGTCAGGCTATCGGGAACACGATGGAGGGGCCGTCAAACCTTGCACGGGCCATGCAGCCGGTGATGAAACAGCAGGGTGGCGGGTCGATCATCTTCATCACGGCAAGCGAGAGCGTTCAGCGCGGCTCCAATGTCGCGTATGGCGCTGCAAAAGCAGGTGTTATCGGACTGGCGCGCAACCTAGCGCGAGAACTGTGGCAGGACAATATCCGGGTGAACGTGGTTGCGCCGGGGTTGATTCGCCAGCGGCTTGGCGCTGATGCGGACGGCATTGATGTGCCGGAGCAGGCGCTAGGTCGGCGGGGGCATGTGTCAGACGTTGCGCACGCGGCGCTGTATTTTGCTTCGGATGAATCGGCGTGGGTGACGGGACAAGTGCTTTCCGTTGACGGCGGCGTGGACGCGGGAGGCCGGGCTCTATGGGACCTGGAGCGATAGGTAACTGCGTTACGGCTCAACTTCGCGATCTAACATGGTTAGATAAGTTGGGGTGGCGAGCCGCGTTTCAATTTGCAGTGCCGCTAGAGGTTTAGGAGACTGCGTTACGGCTCAACTTCGCGATCTGACGTAGTTGGGTGCGTTGGGGGCTGGATTCCGGCTTTCGCGGGAGTGACGAAAGGAGTGGATGTTACCTAATCGTGCGCTACTTCACCCTAGCCTTTCTTCTCCTAACCCTCGCACTAATGATTGGCTGCGGTGGGGAGATTGCCAAACCCGACTGGGACTATTCAGGCGCGCACGGGCCTGCGGAGTGGGCTTTCCTTTCGGACGATTACGCAGCATGTGGCGAAGGACTACATCAGTCACCGGTCGACATTGCCAGCTATGTTCCTCAACGGGGAGCGTCGCTTGAATTCGACTACTCGAGCGATGCCGTTTCTGCCGCAAACACCTACCGGCAAGCATATTTCACGTTTGGCGGGGAGGATAATCTCGACATCGGCGAAGCATCCTATCATCTGAAATCCGCCCACCTGCACGCGCCGTCTGAGCACCTGATTGACGGAGAGTCATTTGCGGCAGAACTCCACATGGTTCACGACGATAGCGATGGCAACCTGGCGGTTGTAGGGGTTCTGTTCCGGGTTGGCGCGGCGAACGGCACCGTTGAAACGATGCTGGCCGAGGCTCCTGAAGCGGGGCGGGAAATCGATGACGGGCTGACGCTCAACGCGGAGAGTCTTGAGCCGGAATCGCAATCCTATTACCACTACTCCGGTTCCAAGACGACACCGCCCTGTGACGAGCCTGTCGCCTGGTATGTGCTGAAAGCGCCGCTCAGCGTGTCGCAGGAGCAGGCGGATCGGATCATGGAATTGAGCGAGGGCGCCAACAACCGGCCTGTACAGCCGCTGGGAGGGCGTGAGATCAGGCTGGTGGAGGAGTAATCGGGATATAGGGGCTTAGGAATTCAGGAATGGGTCGCGAGTTGGTAGTTCCGGGAACAGAGTGAAGTCGCGATCCCTGGTGAGAAACATATCGACACCATGGGCCACACAGATTGCGGCTATTCGCGCGTCGTGGATGACACCGGCCCTTACACGGGGGCGTTGGGCGAATTGTCCCAGGATTTCCAGAAACCCGTCTGTTTCGCCCAGTAGGCGCAGGGATGGTGAGGCGGCCCATGCGGATATCTGCAACCATGCCTGTTCCGGTGTGGTGGCACTGTCTCGCCAGATTCGGCGGTTCGTGACGACTCCGAAGAACTCGTAGATGCACGGCCACGGAATGGCCCAAGCAGCGTCGCCTTCCACCAGAGATCGGATCAGCGCACGGGCTTCTTGATATTCAGGGGCATCCCGGCGATGGGCATAGACGAGAAGGTTCGAATCGACAGCTATCACTCAGGTTCTGACTCTCCGTACTCGGGCCTTTCGTAGATCATGTCCCGGAGTTCCGCCCACGTGTACTTCTCAAGCGGGTTTTCCCCGTTGGGGTCTCCGATGCTCATGTCCGGCATCTTGTACCGGTTGGGCGGTCGCTCATCGTCGAGAGCACGACGAAGCCCATCCTCCACCACTGAGCGCAGTGTGCGTCCCGTATCCCGCGCCCGCAGCTTTGCACGGCGTAAGAGTTCATCGTGGATTTCGATCGTTGTCTTCATTGACCCATACTACCCATACTCATGCACCCATACAACCCATACTACGTGCTCATTCATGCAAGAGATACGTCGGATGGATTCCGGCTTCCGCCGGAATGAGGGAAAGGCGGAAGCGCCTCGCCCTAACCTTCTCCAGCAGGGAGAGAAGATGGCTTGGGACGCGGGCTTTCGCGGCGGGGCGGCAAATGCCATAATGCGGCATCCATTGGGGAGGATGCGTGGCGAGTCTATGACAAGCCAACAAGACACTGAGCGGCGGGACGCCGCCGTATTGCCGTTGACCGGCCTAAAGGTCATCGATCTGACGTGGCACGTTGCGGGGCCGTTTGGGACACGTCGTCTCGCGGACTGGGGCGCTGACGTCATCAAGATCGAGCGGGCCGACGTTGGAGATCCGGGGCGGGATATTCCTCCGTTCTACCAGGATCAGCCGGGCCTTGAGCGCAGCGGATTGTTTATGAACACCAACCTGGGCAAGCGCTCGATGACGTTGGATCTGAAGTCGGAGCGAGGACGGCAGATCGTTCTCGACCTGGTGAAAGACGCGGACGTGCTGGTTGAGAGCTTCCGACCACGGGTGATGCCGTCGCTAGGGCTGGACTACGAGACGCTTCGCGGTGTCAATCCACGTTTAATCATGACGTCCATCAGCAACTACGGTCAGACGGGCCCGTACCGGGACTGGGAGGCGACGGAAATAACCTCCTACGCGATGGGCGGGGCGATGATCAATACCGGTCACCCGGAGCGGGAACCGCTGAACTTCGGTGGTCGCGTAGCGGCGTACCAGGTGGGGGCGGTTGCAGCGGCTGCCACGTCGATTCACTTGCTGAGCGTCGAGGCGAGCGGCGAAGGCGATCACCTGGACGTGGGAGCGCTTCCGGTGTGGATGGGCGCAATCGACCGTCGTCAGAGCTACTTGATGGGCTACCAGTATGGTGGGGGCAACTCAACTCGACCGTGGCCGGCAGGTGCCATCGGTTCCGGGACGTGGATCTGCCAGGACGGGTATTTCATGACGACGGCGGGGCCCGCGATGTTCCCGCGATTCATGCAGATGGTAGGGATGGGCGACCTGCTGCAAACGCCGGAGTGGTCGACACCTATGGCGCGATCGGCGCCGGAGCGGCTCGATGAGTCGTTGGCGGTGATTGTGCCGTGGATGCTGGAGCGCACCAAGAAGGAGATCCGAGCCGAGTGCCAGAAGTTTGGAGTGCTGGGCGGGCCGATCAATTCCTTCGAGGATCTGCAGAACGATGAGCATCTCCAGCACCGGGAATTCTTCCAGGAGATCGATCATCCGACGACCGGTCCCATTTCCTACCCCGGCTATCACGTGAAGCTGCACTTTGCGGACGGCAGCGGGCTGCCCGCCCGTAAACGCGCTCCCCTGCTGGGCGAGCACACGGATGAGATTCTGCGCGATGTGTTGGGACGCAACGAAGCGGAGATTGCCAGTCTTCGGGCGGAAGGGGTGGTGTAGGAATGGTAAGCACCGGATCACGTCGGCTGCCCCTTGAGGGTGTGCGGATTCTCGATATCACTGTTGTGTGGGCGGGGCCGTACGGCACGCAGATGCTCGCAGACTGGGGCGCTGAGATCATTCGCATCGAGTCCATCAAGCACTTTCCGCCTACGACGCGCGGCATGATGCCTCGGCCGGACAAGGGTATGCCGAGTTTGGGAGGCGGATCCGCGCAGTTCCCGGATCATGAGCCGGGCGAAAGGCCGTGGAATCGATGGGCCTCATTCAACGCGCACGCTCGCAACAAGCGGAGCATGACCGTCGACCTGCGGCGTCCGGAGGGACAAGAGGTATTTGATCGGCTGCTGCAGATTTCCGACGGCATCATGGAAAACAATGTGCCCATCAGCATGGAGCGCGTGAACGTCACGTGGGAGCGCGTTCACAAGGTGAATCCACGCGCCATCATGATTCGCCAGCCTGCCTTCGGTATCGACGGCCCGTACAAGAACTATCGAACGTTCGGCAGCCACATGGCGGCGAACGTCGGCCACTACTCATTCATGGGATACCGTGGCGAAGACCCGAGCCTGACAGGGAATACGTTGACGGCAGACGCGGCGGGCGGGGCGGCGGGGGCGTTGGCGTTTTCGGCAGGCCTCCGTTACAGGGAGAAGACGGGCGAGGGGCTATTCATCGAGCTATCGACTGCCGAGAATTTCATGACGTACCTGGGCGATCAGTTCATGGACTACTCCATGAACGGTCTGCGTACCGAGCACCAGGGGAATCGCGACCCGATCTATGCGCCGCAGGGCGTGTACCCGTGCGTGGGGGATGACCGGTGGATCGCCATCAGCGTGCAGTCAGATGAAGCGTGGCGGGCGCTGGCCGGAACCGTGATGCAGCGGCCTGATCTGGCTTCCGACAGCCGCTTCGCGACGCTCGCGGGGAGGCAGGAACACCACGACGAGCTGGATGTCGAGTTGTTGACCTGGACGGTGACACAGGACGCAATTGAGGCGATGAATGTGTTGCAGGCGAACGGCATCGCGGCGGGGACTGTGATGGCTGAGTCGGACGCCTACGCAGACCCGCATATGAAGGAAATCGGTTTCTGGGAGGAGCTGACGGCCCCGGAGGTCGGAACGCACCTGTACACGAGCACGCTTTGGAAGGCGAAGAATACGCCGCGTCGGCATCGGTGGGGACCGCCGCGCCTCGGCGAGGACAACGAATACGTGTACAAGGAGCTGCTGGGATTTTCGGAAAAGGAGTACGCCGAGTACGAGGCGGCCGGTCATATCGGGATGGATTACGACCTCGATCCTGCCGACTAGGCGACGGGACTGAGGCGTTATCTCAGAGGGAACGGAGAGGGCAGGATGACTACACCCGCGACGGCAATCATGCCGCTGGATGACGTACGAATCGTCGATCTGACGCACATGACGGCCGGCCCGTTCGGGACGCGTATCCTTGGCGACTACGGCGGGGATGTCATCAAGATCGAGAGGCCCGGGACAGGCGACCCTACGCGCTCCATGCCACCGTTCTACAAGGACGAGCCGGGGCTTGAGCGGAGCGGCCTGTTCATGTTCCTGAACACCAACAAGCGCTCAGTCACGCTGGATCTCAAGTCGGAACGCGGTCGTGAGATCGTGAAGGAGCTTGTTAAGGGCGCGCAGATCGTGGTGGAGAGTTTTTCTCCCGGGACGATGGAGGCGCTTGGGCTGGGGTATGAGGACCTGAAGAAGATCAACCCCAAGCTGGTGATGACGTCAGTCTCGAATTACGGGCAGGACGGGCCGTACCGGGACTATATCGGCATTGAGCTGAACCTGTACGCGATGGGCGGGAGCATGATCAGCTCCGGCGACGTTGATAACGAACCACTTAAGACGGCGGGCCGGATGGTCAGCTACCACGCGGGGTATGCAGCAGCGCTGGCGTCTGCGTTGGGACTGTTTCAAGTGGAGTTCCGAGACGCCGACGGCGACTACATGGACGTGAGCGTCTTCGAGACTGCGATGCACTCCATCGATATGCGGCTTGGTCGCTTGATGGGCTATCAATACACGGGGCATCTTGGGACGCGCCCGGGGCGCGCGGTGGCCGTGGGCGGCGGCGTGCATCCGTGCTCCGACGGCTATTTCCTTATGACCGGCGGGCCGCGCTTCATTCCGAACATCATTCGGATGATCGGCATGGAGGAGCTGCTGGAGCAACCGGAGTGGGGGACACCGGAGGGCCGCGCGAATCCGGATCGCATCGACGAGTTTCTGGCGTACATCGTGCCGTGGACACTGGAGCGCTCCAAGGAAGAGGTGCGCGCGGCGTGCGAGGAGTTCGCAGTGCTGGGCGGACCCCTTAACACGATCGAAGACCTGGTGAACAATCCGCAGTTCATGGCGCGCAACTATTTCCAGGAGATCGACCACCCGACAACGGGGCCGATCAAGTACCCGGGCTATCACCACAGGCTTCACCGCGAGGGCGCGGAGATGCCGAAGAGGCGGCGGGCGCCGCTCTTGGGGGAGCACACGGACGAGGTTCTGACGGAGCTTGGGCTGAGTGCCGAGGATATCGCCGGCCTGAGAGCGGATGGGGTTGTTTAGGATTCCTATGTTTGACAAGCGGTCGAATATGCCGCTCATACAGAGGCGAATTGGATTCATCTTGTTAGTGGGTCTAACTTGCTCGCTTGTTATGCCCTTGGCTTGTGACCAGGCAATTGCGGACAACGAAGCTAACCGAGCACTCTGTGGCGAATACCGGCAAGTTGTCGACAGTTTCGCAGCTCGAAATCGATCACTCCCTGCGGATGTCAGCGATAGTTCTATTCGGTCTTTAGGTGCCTCCACAATCATCGCTGCGGCAGACTTCACGGACATTTCGTTAGAAGATCATTCAGAGGCCGACGCGCGCCTACTTGACTCCTTGGAGGGTTTTCAGAACTTGTTACTTGCGAGAATGATTAGGGACGCGGAGCTCTCGATAATCCTGGATGACATCGTCGTAGCAGGAATGACTGAGGCCGAAAGAAACCAATATGGCTACGAACAACCCCAGTACGGTAAGGGTGTCCCGGAACTTTGTCAGAGTGCAGGTCTGCCGACTTCGGCTACAAACATCGAGTAACACTTTGGATTTGCATAAGGAAGTGGGCATATAGGAACGGAGCAGACAGCCATGACAGCGGATAACTCAAGTGTGAATAGTCTCGGGGCGCCGAATCCGGGCAACCCGACGAAGCCCGATCCTGACCTGCCTTTGGCCGGAATGCGCATTATCGACTTCACGGTCGTGTTTGCAGGTCCGTACGGGACGATGCAGTTGGCGGACTGGGGCGCGGAGATTATACGGGTAGAATCGACGACGCATTTTGCGTCCACGACGCGGGGAATGCTGGCACGTCCGGCGCTTGCAACCGTGCAGGCTCAGACAAACATGGGCATGGGGATGCCGGACAGCGAGCCTGGGGAGCGACCTTGGAATCGCAGCGCCGTTTTCAACGCGCATGGCCGCAACAAGCTGTCGATGACCGTGAATCTGCGA
Source organism: Dehalococcoidia bacterium (assembly GCA_965207115.1). Classification (GTDB taxonomy): domain Bacteria; phylum Chloroflexota; class Dehalococcoidia; order UBA6926; family UBA6926; genus VXMO01. Next base: position 1,736,227 of record CBDBLR010000003.1, read on the forward strand.
ACGGAGGAGGGGCAGGAGGCGCTGGAGCGGCTCGTTGCCGTTTCGGACGGGCTGGTTGAGAACAACCTGCCGCAGAGCATGGAGCGGCAGGGCATCACATGGGAACGGCTCTCTGAGATCAACCCGAAGCTGATCATGATCCGGATGCCCGCGTTCGGGCTGGACGGGCCGTACAAGGCCTATCGTTCGTGGGGCAATCACATGGAGGCCATCTCAGGGCATCCGCTAATTCGGACGTATCCCGAGCTGTCGCCGGAGTATGCGCCCGCGGGCGTGCCGTCGGACGCGGCGAGCGGCATCGGCGCGACACTTGCGTTCCTGATGGGCAAGCGGTATTTGAAGCGCACTGGCAAGGGTCTGCTCATCGAGGCGCCGACGGCGGAGAATTTTGTGCCGTTGCTTGGCGATTTCGTGATGGATTACAGCATGAACGGGCGGGTGTGGACGCAGATGGGCAACAACCACTTCTATCTCGCGCCGCACAACGTGTACCGGACGCAGGGCGAGGATCAGTGGGTGACGATCGCGTGCCGGAATGAGGAGCAGTGGCAGGCGCTGTGCGAGAGGATGCGCCATCCGGAGCTTGTGAATGATCCGCGCTTCAAGGACAACGAATCGCGCTATGAGAACCGGGCGGAGTTGGACGCGATCATCGGGGCGTGGACGGCGGAAAAGCACGCGTCATGGGTCATGGATCAGCTGCAGACTGTTGGGGTTCCGTCCGGCGCGGTGATGAACGAACGGGACGCGATAGAGGATCGGCACCTGGAGCATCGGGGCTTCTTCACGCGGGTGACACACCCGGAGGCGGGGACGCACAAGGCACTAATGACGCCGTTCAAGTCGATGAACAATCCCGGGGTTGGGCCCCGTCGCCACTCGCCGCGGCTGGGTGAGGACAACGAGTATATCTACAAGTCGGTGCTGGGCTATTCAGACGAGGAATACGCGGAGTTCGACAAGAAGGGCCACATCGGCATGGACTACGATCCGTCGATTCCGTGAGGGGGTATGCCGAACGCGTGTAGAATCGTCGTATGAGTACTTTTGAGACTACGGTTCACATTTCAAGTCTGACTGGTCAGAACGAGGCCGAACTTGTGGCCCTCGTAGATACCGGAGCCTTTTACACCATCCTGCCCTCATCGGTGCTTGATGAGTTGGGGGTGCAACGGGTAGGAGAAACCCGTTTTGTATACGCGGACGGTCGTACCGGAGAGACGGACATCGGCTACGCATTTGCATCACTAAATGGCGGGAGAGCCATTCCTACGGTCGTTGCTTTTGGTAATGATGATGGCCCCGTATTGCTGGGCGCTTACACGCTGGAAGGCATGGAGCTCATGGTGGACCCCTTGGGAGAACAGTTGGTTCCCCGGGGTCCGCTGAATGCCTAGGTGGGCTTCGCCTCACACCCCTAGTAAGAGGTTTCTTAATTCCATTATTGAGTTGGCCATATGGTCAGGCTGGGCCTGTTGCAGTTCTTCGTTGTTGCCGAAGCCGTATGTGACGGCTATTGAGGCGATGTTGTTGGCCTTTGCGCCGAGGATGTCAAGGGCGTGGTCGCCGACCATCGTTATGCGGGGCGTGTCTGTGTCTTGTGGGAGTGAGGCGGGCAGCTTCAAGGCCCCTAGGGCGGCGGCGACGAGTTCCGGTTTGCGGACCATCGTGCCTTCGCGGTCGCTGCCGATCACGGCCTCAAGGAAAGGCATGAAGTCCGCGTTGAGGGCGATTTCGCGGGCAAAGACCTCATCCTTTGTGGTGGCGATGCCCATGCGGACGCCACTGGCGCGCAACAGCCATAGCATCTCGGACACGCCCTCGTAGACCTCAAAGCCCTTGATGCCCTCCACGGCGAAGTATTCCTTGTAGACGGTGACCGCTCGTTCGGCGTCAGGTTCGCTCATGCCGGCAATGCTCTGGAATGAATCAATAAGTGGCGGGCCGATGAATTGGGAGAGCAACTCCTGGTCGACGGCCGGGACGCCCATCTCCTTAAGAGTGTGGACGACGGAGGAATGGATGCCGATGCGGGAGTCAATCAGTGTTCCATCGAGATCGAAGATGACGATGTCAAAGCTGGCGTCGGCAGGTTTGGGAGTGGTCATAGCGCGGTGTCAGTCGGTTTGGGTTTCATTTTCGCAACGAGGAACCTATCAGGCCGCCGACAAGCGACATCCCGAAGACGTAGATGGCCGAAAAGAGCGCGACCAACAGGAGAACTCCAACGCCGAAGCTTCTCTCCTCGTCGCCAATGTTGGCGGCGACCGTGAGGCCGATGGCTGTGAAGGCGGTGATGGTGATTGTCAGCACGAGGGTCATCACTCCGGCCATTCCCGCGATGGCAGTGATTGGCGGGCGTCGGCCCGGCAGCTGCATCCCGGCCACGAAGCCGCCGATGGCAGGACTGAGTGGCCCGGTGATGAAGTGGAGGATCGGAGGCAGGAAGCACAGAAGGGCTACACCGACGCCGATGAACGCTGCTCTTGCCATGTCCTTCCAATTGTAGTGGGGGTGGGGTCGGCCTTGTGGCAATCCGCCGTCGAACCCTAGACTGAAAGCGACATGGACATGACGCAATACGCTGAGCTCTTTCCCGTTCCCCGCCCTCTCATCGGTATGGTTCACCTTGTGCCCCTTCCCGGCACGCCGAGGTGGGGAGGCAATATCGACGATGTAATCAAGCGAGCGATGGATGATGCACGCATCTTGGCGGAGGAAGGCATCGACGGAATCATCGTTGAGAACTTTGGCGACACGCCGTACGCGGCGGGCAGCGCTCATCCGGCGACAGTCGCCGCGATGACCATCGGGGTGCTGGCGGTGCATGGCGTGGTGCGGGAGGTGGACGCGGAGTCGCGCATCCGAGTGGGCATCAACGTGCTGCGGGCGGATGTAATCTCTGCGCTTTCCATCGCGTCGGCGACCGGAGCGTCTTTCGTACGCACGAACGTCCTGACCGGCGCTCTGGTGACGGATCAAGGGATTATCGAAGGAAAGGCGCATGAGGCGTTGCGGGAGCGACGCCTTCTCGGCAGCGGCACGCCTATCTTTGCCGACGTGATGAGCAAGCACGCTTACCCAGTCGGCGCAGGTGTCGTGATGGAGTTGGAGGCGCGGTCGACGGCATATCGGGGACTGGCCGACGCTTTGATCGTGACCGGAGATGAGACGGGCGCGGCGACGTCCGCTGACGATCTGCGACGTGCGAGGACTGCAGTTCCCGACAGACCCATCCTGATAGGGAGTGGACTTGATATAGACAACGCGGGCGAATTGTTGCCGCTCTCAGACGGCGCAATCCTGGGTACGGCGCTCAAGGTGGATGGTGTGACGGAGGGGCGCGTCGACCGTGACAGGGTGCGAGAGATGGTGGCGCGGGCCCGGATGCTACAGTAGCGCCGCACCAGGATGAGTAGATTATGAGCACTGAGCGGCCAGACGGCGTTCCCCACCAAGGGAATAACAGTTCTTCGCGCAAGGGACTGGCTTCCCGCATTGCTGCGATTGCATTGATAACCTTGCCCGTTATCTTGATTGGTGCGTGCTTTGAGAGGGTGGTGTCCACTCCAGACATCGATACGCCGGTTTCGGAGGCGCCGGCTGCCACCGCGACTCCACCAACAATTACACCGACAATTGAGCCAACGTCGACGCCAACCTTTACACCAACGCCAACCTACACACCAACCCCATTGCCCACGCCAACACCTGTGCCGACGCCGGCACCAATGCCCACGCCGACACCAGTGCCCACGCCGACGCCGGAACCAGAGCAGGATATGTCTCTTGACGAACAGCCACGCAACAGCGAAACATCCGTTAGCGGGATTCCGCTTGATCCAGATGCCAAGTACGGCGGCACCCTACGGACGTCCTATGCCACCAACGGCACGACCTTCGTCCCGTGGGAGGCGGCGGCTGGACATTCATTCCCGGTTGCTCACCTGCTGAACAACATGCTCATCAAGCCTCGGACGTGGGGAAACGGGGACGACTACGATAACCAGGTCTATTTCGAGCTGCACCCGGATCTTGCGGAGAGCTGGACGCAGTCTGATGATGGGCTCTCTCTCAGCTTTACACTGCGTACAGGCGTCAACTGGTCAGATGGCGTGCCAGTCAGCTGTAACGACATCAGGTGGTCGTTTGACACAATCAGGCACGCGCGGGACGCCGGGCTGAGCGACAGTCCGCGAAAGTCTCACTATCTGGCCGTCGACTCGATATTGTGTCCGGATGACCTGACGGTTGAATTCAACCTCGGATGGCCAAAGGCGTCCATGATTGACGTCATCGGCCAACCTTACAACGTGATTTTCCCGGCGCACATCTACGAGAAAGAATTCCAGGAGACCGGACGACTGACGACCTTCCAGCAGGAACCCTCCAAGGCAACTACCGGCGCCTACATCCTGGATCAGTGGATTCCCGGCGAGTCTTTTACCTTTACGCGCAACGATGGCTACTGGGATCAGCCACTGCCGTACCTGGATGGGGTTGAATTGGTTTACCTGCGGAGTTCAGTTGTCCCGGCGGCCCTGCATACTGGGAGGTTGGACATTGGAACTGCCCACGGCTACACGGGCGGTCAAGCAGAAACACTCCTCCGAGAATGCACAGTGTGCCAGTTCTGGGATCGTGTCGTTGGTTCTTCTTTCAGCCCGGCTCTGTTTATCAACAAGGAAGGCTCGGGCTGGATGTCTGATCAACGGGTTCATGAGGCCTTTGCCCTGGCGATTGACAATCAAAGGTACATTACGACGGTTCGCAACGACTGGTACGAACTCCCGGTAGGCTGCGGCTTCAACCCGATGTCCTCGTGGGCCATGCCCAGGGAACGCTGCGGTCAGATTGTTGGCTTCGCCGACGTGGTTCCTGAAACGCGTGCGGAGCGCGTCTCAGCGGCTGCGGCCGATAAGGAGCGTGCCCGCGAGTTATTGGCAGACGCCGGCTATGACGAGAGGAATCCGCTCGAAGTAAACATGACGGTGTGGGCGCCAATCCAAGGGGATGTCCCGGCATTCTATAACGACTTTGAGGAGATTGGCGTAGAGGTTCTTGTGGATGTCCAAGAATCAGTTGTGGCATACAGAAGCTGGGACACGGCCAACTTCGACTTGGGCCTCCACAGCTTCTGGATCGCGGGCATCGACCCGGACGTGACCCTGTATGAGCACTTCTACACGGGTTAAGACCGCAACTACAACCGCTACAGCAATCCAGAGTTTGATGACCTCGTCAACGAGATGAGTCGAATGCTGGATCACGAGGAGCGGAAGCAGTTGGCCTGGGACGCGATGGAAATAGCATTGAATGACGTCGCCAAGATCATTGTCGGCCACGGCACCTACATGCCGGCGGTCAACAGGGACGTCCGCGGCTACATGCCTGCCGTCAACTATCTCGCCGCTTACGGCCCGCAGTTCCGCTACGCGCACGTCTGGCTTGATCGGTAACATCAGCGGTACAACGACCGCGTCTATACTATTTCTGGCGGAGCGCTTGTAGCTGTGCTGCGCGGACAAGAACTATGACTACCCAATCAGACGGGCATTCAACGCTGGGAAATCCGGCTATCATCGGTCCTCTAGAGACCCTCGAAAACAGGTTCGAGGAGCTTGAGGCGGAGATGGCGCAGCCGGACGTGGCCGCCGATTACAAGCGGCTGGAGGGGTTGTCACGTCAGCGGGCCTCGATTGAGCCCACGGTCCAGGCGTTTCATCGGTACAGGAAGGTCCTCGACGATCTGCAGCAGGCACGCGACGTGCTGGCGTCCGGCGATAAGGACATGGCTGAACTCGCGGCGGAGGAGGCTGAGGAACTGGCCGCGACAGCGCAGGACCTAGAGCATGAACTTCGCCTCGCGCTGACGCCACGTGACCCGCTGGACGACCGTGACATCATCGTGGAGATACGCGCCGGGGCGGGCGGAGACGAGGCGGCTCTGTTCGCAGGCGACCTTTTCCGCATGTACACACGCTATGCGCAGTCGCGCGGGTGGTCGACGGACTTAATGAACACCAACGAGACGGGCGGCGGAGGTCTCAAGGAGGTCACGTTCGGCGTGCAGGGGGCATCGGCGTACGCGTGGCTCAAGCATGAGTCCGGTGTGCATCGTGTTCAGCGGGTGCCAGAAACGGAATCACAGGGCCGCATCCACACATCGACGGCGACGGTGGCCGTGCTGCCGGTGGCTGAAGAGGTGGACGTCGAATTGAATATGTCAGACGTGCGTGTGGACGTGTTCCACGCGGGCGGCGCGGGCGGTCAGAACGTGAACAAGGTGGCGACGGCAATACGGCTGACACATGCGCCGACGGGTATCGTCGTGACGTGCCAGGATGAGCGTTCACAGTTGCAGAACCGCACGAAGGCTATCGCGATTCTGCGGGCGCGGCTGCTGGAGATTGAGACGCAGAGGCAAGAGCAGGAGTTAGCGAGCACGCGGCGATCCCAAGTGGGGACAGGGGATCGGTCCGAGAAGATTCGCACCTATAACTTTCCACAGAACCGCGTGACGGATCACCGGATTGGAGTGACGCTTCATTCGCTGGACAGGTTGACCGACGGCGAACTCAATCCCCTGCTTGATGCACTGCGCGAGGCGGAGCAGGAACGGCTGCTCGCCGAATCCGTGTCTTGAGCCCGAAACCGGCCCGCGGACTGCTCACAGAGGCTCGCACCCAACTGCAGGCGGCCGGGGTCGATTCCGCAGCACTTGAGGCGCGACTGCTGCTGGCATATGCAATCGATGTTGCTCCCGAATCACTGCTGGCAGAGCCGGATCAGGAAGTGTCGGCTGATGCAGAATTGCGGTTTCGGGAGGCGCTTGGTCGGCGGCTGAATCGCGAACCACTCTTCTATATCACAGGTGAGCGGGAGTTCTATGGGCTGCCGTTCTATGTGGACGCGCGAGCGTTGATACCGAGACCGGAGACGGAACTGCTCGTCGAAGAGGCTATCGCTGCAGTTGCTGATATGGGCGATGCCCACGACAAGGGCGCGGGGCTGTTGGTTGCCGACATCGGCACGGGTTCAGGATGCATCGTTGTGGCCACGGCGACGGTGCTCACAGGGGCGCTATTCGTTGCCACGGATATTTCGGCGGAGGCGGTGGAGGTAGCGCGTGCCAACGCGGACCGGCATGGGGTAGCGGATCGGATCACGTTTGGGGTTGGCGACTTGCTTGAGCCGCTCTCCGAGCCCATGGACATCATCATCGGCAATCCACCCTACATCCCGGCTGAGAATCTTCCTGGTTTGCAGGCGGAGATACGGGACCATGAGCCACGTGTCGCGGTGGACGGGGGTGAGGGCGGTATGACGATCGCCGAGAGGCTCGTTCGCGGGGCGCCGGACTACCTGAGGCCCGGGGGGCGGCTTCTGATGGAGGTCGGTTACGGGCAAGCGCCGTTGATGGTGGACGTTGCCAAGGAGGTCTTTCCGGCGGGAACGGTGGTAGACATGGCGCTTGATCTGGCCGGGATACCACGCGTGGTGAGGGTTCAACTGCCGGCGTAGGATGGCGACGACACACCCGATGCACCCCATTGACCAATAGGCTACACTTATTTCCCCACCACGCAGGGCAACAGCGTGAGAGACATTCTCAGACAGGAAGTGACTACGAATATGACACTGACGGAAGCGACTATCGCCGGAGTACGGGTTCAATTCAACACGGTGCTGAACGATCTGAGGCAGGCGCTGGACGGGCTGGACGGCGAGGCCCTGAATTGGCGTCCGGTCGGCGATGAGAGCAGTTCGATCTACATGCTCGTTTCCCACATGATGGGAATGGCAGGCGGGATGTGCGCCATCGCTCAGGGCGAGGAGCCGCAGCGTGACCGCGCGGCGGAATTCGCGGCGGCGGGAACGAAGTCAACGGATCTTCTCAAGCTGATCGACGAGACGCAGACGAAGGTTGAACAGGCGCTGTCGTCAATCACCGAGGAGATGCTGGCCACCAAGCGGGAATTCGTGGGGAATGAGTCGACGGGCGCCGGACTGATTGTTTTGATGTTGCGACATCTCGGGGAGCACCTGGGGCACGTTGCGCTCACGCGCCAGTTGTGGGAGCAGTTGGAGGACGCGAGCGGGTAGCTGCGCTACGGGCTTAAATGCGCGATTCAACCTGAGTGGCTTGGGAATTGGCGAGCCGCGTTCCAGCCTGGAAGGTCAGATGCGGCGGAGGCGCGAGGTGGTCATCGTGACGAGGATGACCAGGACAACCAGCATTAGGCCGTTGAAGACTATTGCGAATTGCGGGTTCGTGAAATCGGAGAGCAGGCCGACCTCCAGGTGACCGACCGGGCCAGCGCCGACACCCATGACCCAGATGCCCATTGCCCTGCCCCGCTGATCCTCGCCCACGGCGAGCTGCAGGGAAGCCTGCTGGAGAAGGTCGAAAATCGACGCCATTATTCCAGCCACACCCAGGAAGAACAGGGCGGTAACTATCCATGGCTGTGAGCCAAATGCGGCGAGGCTGAGACCGAACAGGGCACTCGCAACGAGCAACGTCTTGCCCTTCGGGAGTCTATCGCCGATAGAAGCAAGGGCGACGACGCCGATGACGGAGCCGACAGCGCGGGCGGCGACCATGATACCGAATCCCTGTGGGCCGATCTCCAGCACATCGCGGGCAAAGATTGAGATCATGACGATGTGCGAGAACGCGAATATCTCCGTTGCGACGGAGAGCAAGAGGAGGGCGCGGACGGATGGGTTGTGGCCGACGAGACCGAGCGCCTCTGTAAAGGATTGGCGGACTGACGGCTGTTCCGGCGTTCCGAATCCGGGGCGGGATGACGTGCGGGTGAATAGCAATATGGCCAAGGCAATCGCGTAGCCAACCGCCATGACGAGGAATGTGCCGCCGATTCCCAGGACAAACAGCAGGGTGCCGCCCAGGAGTCCACCGAAGACGCCCATGAGGCGCTGCGCCGTCTGGTTGAGGGCGAGGCCGTTCACAATGTAACGACTGCCAACGATGTCATGGACATAGGCCTGGAGCGTGGGCATGAGAAAGGCGTTGACCGTGCCGTAAAGGAATGCTCCGCCGATCGCTACTGGTACAGAGAGCATCCCATTCAATTCCAGCATTCCAAGCGCGACGCTTAGCACGATGTTGCAGCTGACGATGACACGGAGGAGGATGCGCCGTTCCAGGCGATCCGCGATGGTGCCGGAAACGAGGCCGAAGAGCAGGAACGGGGCAAGGCGGGCAGCCTCTGCAGCGCCTACCCAGAATGCTGAATCCGAGATCTCGAGCACCAGCCAACCCAACGTGAGCTGCTGCATCCAGAAGCCCATGGACATGGCCATGGTGGCGACCCAAAGGATACGGAAATCACGGAATTGGAGCGTCCGGAGCGGGCCCGCAAGAAAAGAGGGGGCTGATGCCTGTGGGGGGCCGTCAGTGGGCGCTGCCATGGAGCGCGCTAGACGCTTGTGGCGTCTGCGGTGGCTGCTGCGTCGCCGTCAAACACGCTGCCGGGCTCGACTGTGGCTCCGTCCGACACGACAGCGTTTTGGGCAACGATTGCGTCTCGAATGGTGGCACCTGTGTTGATGCGCGCCCCGGCAAGGACGACGCTTTCCTCGATGTGGGTTGAGTCGCTGATAACAACACCATCGCCAAGCACGACGGGGCCGATGATGCGGGCGTTTGCACCGATTGTGACGCCATTGCCGCAGTTGACAGGGCCGTCGAGCCGGGCTGACTCGTCGATTACCGGCGCGGTGGCGGGTTCAGAGAGGGCGCATCGTGTTGGGGCGGCCCCTGTCAGGACATCGCAATTGAGTTGCAGAAAGCTGGCCGGTGTACCCATGTCCATGAAGTAGCCCTCCCACGGGAACGTGCCAATCTCAACGCCGGCCATGAGGGCGGTGGGAAAGAGGTCTTTTTCAAACATGGTGAAGCCGTCGCTGATGAAGTTGAACATCTCCGGTTCCAGCGCATAGACACCGCTGTTGACGGTGTTGGCGGGGAAGCGCGGACCGGGTGGCTTCTCAATGAAGCGGCTGACGTAGCCGATGCCGTCGATAACGACGACACCGTAGCGTGACGGGTCATCGACGGTGTGGACGGCAAGGGTGGCGTATTCGCGGCGTTCCACGTGCTGTTCCACCATGGCCGCGATGTCGATCTCTGTCACGCAATCGCCGTTGAGGACAAGAAAGGTCTCTTTGAGTTCAGGGAGGAGGGCACGGACCGCGCCGGACGTGCCGAGTGGCCGGTCTTCGACTTCATAGTCAATGCGAAGGCCGTAGGCGCTGCCATTGCCAAAACTCTCGATCAGCGGTTCAGCGCGGTAGCCGAGCGCCATGATGACGCGCGTGACGCCCGCCTCTTTGAGGTGATCCAGCATGTACTCAAAGAAGGGGCGGTTTGCGACGGGCAGGACCGGTTTGGGCAGTTCATTTGTGAGAGGGCGGAGGCGTGTGCCTTCACCACCGGCGAGGACAACTGCGGTTAGGCCTCCGGTCAACATGAGCCGCGCAAGCCGGGCCGGTCAGCTGTCTTGCTCGTCAGGCAGGCCTGCTTCCTTGCGGAGCGTATCAGCCTTATCCGTGCGCTCCCAGGGGACTTCAATGTGAGTTCCGTCGGTGCGATTGATATGGTTCCGCCCGAAGTGGCCATACGCCGCAACCCGACGATATCGGGGCCGCCGCCCGGCATCTGAGCTCATGAGATCCAGTTGCGTGATGATTGCACCCGGAGTCATATCGAAATTCTCACGAACCAGCTCTTCAATCCTGTCATTGGGGATTGTTCCGGTGCCAAATGTCTCAATGGACACGGACGCGGGTTCGCGCCGTCCAATGACGTATGCGAGTTGTACCTCACAACGCTCCGCGAGGCCGGCTGCAACGACATTCTTGGCCACGTAGCGGGCGTAGTACGCGCCGGAGCGGTCGACCTTCGTCGGATCCTTACCGGAGAAGGCGCCGCCGCCATGCTTGTAGCCGGCGCCGTAGGTGTCAACGAGAATCTTGCGGCCGGTCAACCCCGCGTCCGCCATGGGCCCACCAATCACGAAACGACCGGAGGAGTTGATATGGAACTTGGTCTCCTTGTCCATCAAGTTGTGCGGCACAACTTCCCGAATGACCAATTCATTGAGGTCCCGGCGGAGCGTGTCATTGCTTACTTCAGGGTCATGTTGGGCAGCCAGCGTGATGCTGTCGATTCGTTGAACCTTGCCATCCTCGTATTGGACGGTGACCTGGGATTTCCCATCAGGCCTGAGATAGGGGAGCGAACCGTTCTTGCGAACTTCGGCCAGCTTCTCCGCCAATCGGTGTGACAGATAAATGGGCAAGGGCATGAAGACGTTTTCGGTTCCGAGTGCATCTTCAGTCTCGCGGCAAGCATAGCCAACCATTGATCCCTGATCACCCGCTCCGAGGTTCGCAATGGCATCTGCAGCGCCCTCACCACGAATTTCTTCGGCTTCGTCGACGCCAGTCTTGATGTCCGGCGACTGCTCATTAATCGAGACGATGACCCCACAAGTATTTGCGTCAAAGCCGTAGTCGGAATCGGTATAGCCCACTTCCCTGACGGTATTCCGCACGATGGCCTGGATATCGACATAAGAGCTGGTGGTGATCTCGCCAGTTACGAAGACAAGGCCCCTGGTGACGAGGGTTTCACAAGCGACGCGGGCGGTGGAATCATCTGCGAAGATTGCGTCAAGAACCGCGTCGGAGATTTGGTCACACAGTTTGTCCGGGTGACCTTCTGTCACTGATTCGCTCGTTTGCAGGAACGTGGTCATCTATCAGTTTCCTCCCTAGGCTTTGCCCTGCCTATTGTCGTTCGGCTCGGTGGTCGGCGGGATCAGGCCGTATTCCTGCTCCTGCCTGGGCGTCAGGAGGAGGAGTGTGGCCTCCGCGTTAGCGATTTTCTCTTCGTCGAGGGTTGTTACACGGGCTTCTATAGTAAGCATGCGCCGGGTGTCTTTTGCCAGTGTTGCGGTCACGCGCAGGGGCGCGTCAAGCGGCGCGGCGCGACTGTAGCGTACGTTCAGCCGCGCGGTGGCAGCGTGTTGGCCGCGCGCATATGCAACATAGGCGGCTGCCTCATCGAGGAGTGTTGCCACTATGCCGCCGTGGAGGACGTTCGGCCAGCCTTGGTACCGTTCCTGAGGGACATAGAGAGCAGTGACACCGCCATCCTCAATCGCCTCAAACTCCAGGTTGAGGCCGGATTCATTGGCGACACCGCAAGCGAAGCAATGGCCGTATCGCTCCTGCTCCTCGAGGGTCGCGGTTGCTCGAATCGACACGGCTTCGGACCTGCCGGACGCGTTTGCCTGTATTGCGTTTGGGCGACTCAGGTGCCCATCTCCCAACTGCCGAGGTACTTGGTCTGTTCTTCAGTTGGCGAGTCAATCGAAATGCCAACGGAATGGAGCTTAAGCCTTGCGACTTCCGAATCAAGTTCACGCGGGAGGGTGTGGACATCATTGGAAAGGTCTGCGCCTTCACCACCGGAGAGGTACTCGGCGGCGAGCGCCTGGTCCGCGAAGGAGAGATCCATGACGGCGGACGGGTGGCCCTCTGCGGCGGCGAGGTTGATAAGACGACCTTCAGCCAGGAGATTGACTGTGCGACCATCCTTCATTGCATAGGCAACGACATTTGCCCTCATCTCACGTGAGCCGTTGCTGGCTTCTTCGAGAGCCGGGATGTCAATCTCAACGTTGAAGTGGCCGGAGTTGGACAGTACGACGTTGTCCTTGAGAAGGGGGATGTGGTTGCGGCCGATGGCGTGGATGTCACCTGTAACGGTGATGATGACATCGGCTTCCGGCACGGCCTCCGCGGTTGTCATCACACGGTTGCCGTCCATCAGGGCTTCCAGGGCGCGAATGGGGTCGAATTCACTGACGATGACCTGCGCGCCCATTCCGCGCGCCCGCATGGCGACGCCGCGTCCGCACCAGCCGTAGCCTGCGACGAGGACCGTCTTGCCGGCCCAGAGGATGTTGGTGGCGCGCGTGATGCCGTCCAGCGTGGACTGGCCGGTACCGTAGCGGTTGTCAAAGAGGTGCTTGGTATCAGCATCGTTGACGGCGATGACGGGGTACATGAGTTTGCCCTGCTGGGCGAGGCTGCGGAGGCGGATGACGCCGGTGGTGGTCTCTTCACTGCCGCCGCGGAGGCCCTCAATCAGATCCGTGCGCTCCCCGTGAATGGTGGCGACGAGGTCTGCGCCGTCATCCATCGTGATGGTGGGGTTGCCGTCAAGGGACTGGTTGATGTGCTTGTAATACGACTCCGTGTCCTCGCCGTGGATAGCAAAGACGGAGATGCCATGATTGGCGACGAGCGCTGCGGCAACATCGTCCTGCGTCGAGAGCGGGTTGGACGCGCACAGGCGCACCTCCGCGCCTCCCTCTTTGAGGGCGAGCATGAGGTTGGCCGTTTCAGATGTGACGTGCAGGCAAGCGGCGATTCGCTGCCCCTCAAGTGGTCGTTCCCTGGTGAAACGATCCCGTATCAGTTTGACGACGGGCATTTCACGCGCGGCCCATTCAATTCGCCTTTGTCCCTCGTCAGCGAGGGCCAGGTTGGCTATGTCATGGGCGATATCTGTAACGGTCATCTTCAGCACATTCTCCTATTGATTGATGGTGGCGGCGGGAGTGTCTATTCTATCGTGTCCGCGCCCAAGCGCGAGACGAGGGTATCGGTGACAAATTGCGGGGAGGCGGCGGTGTCAAGGCGGATGACAGAATCGGCGGGAAGTTCGTCGGGCTGTTGGAATGAGTCGCGCTGGGCTGCGTAGATTTCCCAGCGGCCATCGCTTGTGACGCCTCCGGCTTCAACTCGGGCGTCAAGGCGCTGGCGAGTTTCCTCTTCTGAGAGTTCGCAGATGACCATAAGGAGCGGGACGCCTGTGGAGCGTGAGAGGTCTGAGAATCGCCTGCGTTGTTGGTCCTTGGAGAAAGCAGCGTCAATGACGACAGATCGGCCGTCCTGCAAGGCTTCGGCGGCGAGACGAGCGAGTTCATCGTATGTTCGCTCCGTCATCTCAGGTGAATAGATTTCGGTATTCCACCCAACGAAGTGGCGTTCATCAACAGGGACACCGGCGAGCTCCTTGCGGACGATGTCGCTTGAAAGGTAGGTGTGGCCGCGCTCCCGCGCGAGGCCCTCTGCCAGGGTACTCTTGCCGCTTCCCATAAGACCGCCTATGAGGACGATGTTGGGGCCAATCATGGTGCGGGCGTATTGCTCAGCAAGGCGGAAATAGGCCTCTGCCCGCTCCCTGACTTCTGAAGTTTCCTTGTCTGACAGGTCGGGTTGATCCAGCCGAAAACCCTCAACCTTGCCGCGAACGTACGCGCGATAGCACTGGTAGAAGTTCAGGAGTTCCGGCATCCCGGGATCATCAGCCTGATCCAGGTAGCCATCGACAAAGGCGCGGGCAAGGTCCGGGTGGCCGCGGGCTTCGAGGTCCATAGCCATGAATCCCACGTCCCAGGCAACGTCCCCGTAGCGGAACCGTTCATTGAAATCGATGCAGTCGAGGACGGAGATGCGGCCATTGGCCTCGATGCAGATCTGCTGGGCGTGGAGATCTCCGTGCGTGTCACGAACGAATCTGTTCTGTGAACGGGAATGGAAGAGTGTCTCGCGCTGCTCCATAAACCGGCGGGCGTATTGGGAGACGGTGTCATATGTATCTTGCGAGATGGTGCGACCGATGTAGGCCTCGGTCTGTTCAAAGTTCTCTTCGACATTGAAGCGGACGCCTTCGAGATCGCCTGCGGCGGCTATCTTGTCGCTTGTCTCCGCATGATCGTGGACGTTAGCGACTATGCGCCCGAGTTCAGCCATCATCTCCGGTGTGACCTCGCCTCGCTCAAGCCGGGCATCCAGCATCATGTCTTCCGGCAGGCGAATCATCTGGACGAGGTATTCGACGGCTGCGGGGTTTTCCTCCGCGACGATACGGTAGCCGCCCCGCCCATTCGGTATAACGGCGCGGACTTCACGGTAGATTTCCGGGGCGGCGCGCTGGTTGAGAAAGAGTTCCTGGTAGCAGAAGTGGCGGCGCTTTCGCAGGGTGGTGAAGTCCAGGAAGCCGTAGTCGACGGCCTTCTTCATCTTGTAGGCGCGGTTGCCGGCAAGGAAGACGACGGCTGTGTGGGTTTCGCGGACTTCGACGGTGTCTACGCCATCGCGAGGTGGATAGGTTGCAGGGGAACTAAGGGCGTCAATAATGGGACGCTGGGCTTCGTACGGATCAGTAGTCAACGGAAGGCGCAGGCTTAGTCCTGCGCAGTGGGGTGGCCGGCCTTCTTCCAGGCGTCAAAGCCACCCTCCATGCTGTAAAGCGGGCCGGGGACACCGACAGAAGCGGCAAGTTCCGAGGCCAGGGCAGAGCGGACGCCGGCGGCGCAGTAGAAGACGATGGGTTGATCCTTGGGCAGGTCGTCAACGGCGCTCATGCTGATTATGTCGTTCACAGAGATGCGGGTTGCTCCATCAATGTAACCGTCATCCCATTCTTCCTGTTCGCGGACATCAATCAGCGCAACGCTGCCGCTATCAATAAGTTCCCGTGCTCTATCGATGTCAACTCGCTCAAAGGGTTCTGCCGCAGATGTCATCGTTGCCTGTCTCCCATTCGCCAGAAGGATTCACCGTCCCTACAAACTATAGGGAATTTTGAAGCCTGGTGATAGGGGGACGCGCCAAAAAGCGTATCCGCGGCAGGCAGTGCCCGCCGCGGATATGTCCCCCCACACGCCTTTCCCCGTCAGATGGCTGCCTCGCCCGATTCGCCAGTCCTAACGCGGATGACATCCTCCACACTAGAAACAAAGATCTTGCCATCGCCAACCTCACCGTCGCCCGGGCTGCGGGCGCCACGGATGATGGCATTGATCACGTCATCTTTCATACCGTCTTCGACGACGGCCCGGAGAATCGTCCTTGGGCGTTCGTGGCGGCGGGTCATTTGCCCCGCGCGGCCGACGAACACTTCAACTCCGCCCTGTCGACCCGTGCCGGTGACATTTGCGTAGTAGAACTTGCGGCAGCCAACGGCTTCCAACTCTCCTACCACGTCCTCAATTGTTTCAGGCCTGATAATCGCCTCTATGCTCAGCATCGTCGTCTCCTATTCCCTTCTGGGCGGCCCGGCGGTGTTGGACCGCCGGGCCGCGGGATCGGTTCCCGCTCTCGCGTTGCTCCCGATTGTAGTCATTCCTCTAGGCAGGTCTAGTCTGCGCCGTCCGCGACATACGCGCGCTCACCGTGCGCAGCCAGGTCAAGACCCTCATCTTCGGCAGGCTCCGGCTCCCTCAGCCCAAGACCGGGGATCAAGTCCAGCACCTTGAGGATGACGAATGTGGCGACGCCGGAGTAGGCGAGGGTTGCGACAACACCGACCACCTGCACTCCCATCTGCTCCGGGTTGCCTTCAAGCAGTCCCGCCGTGCCGCCAATGGCCTCAACAGCGAAGACGCCGGTACCAAGCGCGCCCCAGATTCCTGCGACACCGTGCACGCCGAAGACGTCAAGCGCATCGTCGAAACCCATTCGCGGCCTATAGAGCACGAACAAGTACGGGATGATGCCTGCGCCTATTCCAAGCACAAGAGCGCCCATGACATTGACGAATCCCGCAGCCGGTGTGATGGCAACCAGGCCGGCCACCGCGCCGGTGGCAATGCCGACCGTGCTAATTCGACCGGTCTGGATGTATGAAAAGATTCCCCACGTCAGCGCTGCTGCTGCTGCCGCCGTATTGGTGACGAGCAGTGCGTTTGCATCCTGCCCGTTGGCCGCCAGGCCGGAACCGGCATTGAAGCCGAACCAACCGAACCAGAGGATGCCCGCGCCCAGTACGACGTACGGAACGTTGTGTGGCTCAAGAGCCGGCCTGCGCCTGCGTCCCACAAGGACAGCGGCGATGAGCGCCGCGACGCCCGCGTTGATGTGGACGACTGTGCCGCCAGCGAAATCAAGCGCGCCCATTTCAAAGAGCCAGCCGCCCTCGGCCCAGACCCAGTGACAAATGGGGGCGTAGACGAGGGTCAGCCACAGGACAAGGAAGACGATGTAGGTTGTGAACTTAAACCTCTCCACGATTGCGCCCGTGATCAGGGCGGGTGTGATGATGGCGAACATCATCTGGAATGCAACGAAGAGGAGATCAGGAATGTTCCCTCCGTCGTTGATACCGATGCCGGAGAGGCCTATGTAGGAAAGATCGCCTACAAATGCGTTAAGGTCTCCGCCGTCGCCGAATGCCAGGCTGTATCCCCAGAGCACCCAGACAAGGCTGGCCACGGCCATCGACACAAAGCTGAGTGAAATCGTGCTGATGGCGTTTCGTCCACGCACCAGTCCGCCATAGAAGAAAGCAAGGCCCGGTGTCATGAACAGCACAAGTGCTGTCGACATCAACATCCAAGCAGTATCGCCGCTATTGAACTCGCCCATCCTGTCCTCCTTCCAGAACACCAAACGACGCGGCTTTGCCCGCGTAACATCACCAATGCTGTGCCGGTTCTGTGTCGTGCCAGTTACACGAGGGTTACAATCGTGTTACGTGGCAAGGACAGCCGTGCAGCATACATGAGCACCAACGATTCGATCACACTCCGGCCAGAGGGCCGTCTGCTGATTGCCGCCCTAAACCGCCCTCCCGACAATCTCATCGACCGCGCATTGGCATTCGCCTTGAGGGATCTGTGCGCGTCATTACGGGAGGACAGCCCGTTTGATGCGCTGATAGTCACCGGGGACGATCACGCAAAGGATGGGACCAGCGGGGATACAGCTGCCTTCTCGCGAGGGGCAAGCCGGTCTTTCCTTACTGAATCTGCGGAGGCCGCATCAGGACACGTGGCTCAAGCGTTGTTTGACGGCTATCGATGCGCAAGCGCCGTCGCCTCCCTACCGTTTCCCGTTATCGCCGCCATTAATGGAGACGCTTATGACCAGGGGCTTGAGTTGGCGCTGGCGGCAGATATCCGCGTGGCCGCGGAAACGGCCCAGTTCCGGATGGGTCAGGCGCTGCAAGGACTCATTCCCTGGGACGGTGGGACTCAGCGCCTGCCACGCATCGTGGGGCCTGCCCATGCGGCGGATCTCTTGCTGACCGGTAGAACCATTGGAGCCGAAGAGGCGCTGGGTATGGGGCTGGTCAATCGGGTGGCGCCACCCGCTGACGTTTTGACTACCGCGCAGGAGATAGCAGCGCAGATACTTGCCGGCGGGCCGATTGCGGCGCGTTACGCGAAAGAAGTTATCTCGACAGGCTCTGACATGACGCTTGACCAGGGCATCCTGCTGGAGACTGACCTCACGATGATCCTGCAAACGACGAAGGATCGCGAGGAGGGGATTCAGTCTTTCCTTGAGCGGCGGGAGCCGGAGTTCAGAGGGGAGTAGGAATTTCTTTGACGCCTTCCCGCCCCAGGTTCACAATTGGTGGCGTCTCATAGGCAGGATTGAGGTGTGCGATGACGCAGGCGGAGCAGGATAGGCCGGACGACGAATCAGACGATAGCGATCAGCAGCCCCAGGCTGAGGAAAGTCAGCAGGCGGATTATGTGCCGGGCTCAGCTGCCGATCCCTCGGTGACTAGCTCCTCTCCGGGCATGGGCAGCCAGGCATACTACGGCCCGGTAAGCAATCCGGAGGAGCGCAATTGGTCGCTCCTGGTGCATCTGAGCGCATTTGCCGGACTGCTTTTCCCTTTGGCTAACATCATTGCTCCTCTGGTTGTCTGGCTCATTTTCCGAGCGCGCTCAGACATGGTCGACTTTCACGGAAAGCGGGCGCTCAACTTTCAGATCAGCTTGACCATCTGGATAGTGATTGCCGTCCTGTTCTCTTTCTTGCTCATCGGCATCCCGTTCGTCATCGGGCTCAGCATCATTTCAATTGTGTGGACGATTGTTGCGGCAGTGCGGGCAAGTCGAGGGGATCCGCCCGGATACATTCTGTCCATCGGTTTCCTGAAATAGAGTGGACTCGGCTTGGCAGGAGGCCGCCATGGAGAACGAATCACCCCGGCCTGAGAGGCCACCCGGGCCGGCCTATGGTGAGATTTGGCATCGGGAAGAGCGTAACTGGTCGATGCTGATTCACCTCTCGGCACTGAGTTCGCTCTTGACGTCCGGAGTTGGGGGCATACTGGGCCCGCTGATTGTTTGGCTCATCTTCCGTGGACGGTCGGACATGGTCGACTTCCACGGCAAGAAGGCACTCAATTTCAATATCAGTTTCCTGGCCTACTTCGTCATCCTATTCATGTTGATGATTCCGTTCTTCGTTATCGGAACTATCGCCGGCGAGAAGGATGAAATTGTCGCCGGGTTCTGGGAGACGCTCATTCTCCTGGGCATTTCGGCGTTCCTCATGCTCATCCTCGGCATCGTCTGGCTGATCTGGACGATTGTGGCGGCGGTGAGGGCCAGCAGCGGGAATCCGCCCGGGTACTTCCTGGGGATTCCATTCTTCAGGTGAATTAGTGATGGAGTCGGGACAGGACGGGGCACAATCCGCCTCAATGAGGAAGCGACCTTACGGGCGCATCTATGGGGATGTCTGGGATCCTGCAGAACGCAGTTGGACAGTCTTGCTGCATTTGAGCGCGTTCCTGTTTCCGGTTATCCCACCCGTACTTATCTGGCTCGTCCTTCGACGCAAATCAGATATGTTGGATCACCACGGCAAGCGAGCCGCCAATTTTCACTTTAGCTTTCTGCTCTATGACTTGATACTACTGGCGGCGCTGTGGTGGGTTGCATTCACTGTGTCACGGCCCGGCACTGAGGAATCCGACCAAGTCGGGGCAGCGTTTCTCTTTGTCACTGCCCTCATTGTGCTGTTGATCATCAGTGTCATCTGGATTGTCTTGACCATTGACGCAGCAATCCACGCCGGCCGCGGAGACTCTCCCGGGTACTTCTTCGCGATTCCGTTCATTAGGTGATTCGTGACGCAGATAAGCGAACCGGCGGCTCTGTGCGAGGTGGATGATTCCGGTCTCGCGCGCATCACGCTCAATCGCCCTGTGCAGTTGAATGCATTCAATGTTCAGATGCGGGACGACCTTTTCGCCATCCTGACAGAGCTCCACGCGAATCCTTATCTGGACGCCGTACTGATTACGGGCGCAGGTGAGCGGGCATTCTGCTCGGGAGCGGACCTGACGGAGTTTGGGACCGCACCATCACGCGTCATAGCCCGTGAGGCGCGGTACCTGCGCGATGTGTGGTCGCTGCTGCGCTCCCTGCCCGTACCGACGGTGGCGGCGATGCACGGGTTCGCCATCGGCTCAGGATTGGAGATGGCCCTGTGCTGCGATTTTCGCATCGCGACGGATGATGCGCGGTTCCGACTGCCTGAGGTGGCGCTGGGAATGATTCCATTCGCGACTGGAAGTCAGTCCTTGCCGCGTGTTATCGGGCGAGCACAGGCACTGGACCTGCTGTTGACAAGCCGTTGGTTCGATGCGGAAGAGGCTCTTCGGACGGGACTAATACACCGAGTTGTGCCTGCGGAACGCTTGGCAGAGGCGACAGATTCCCTACTGGCAGAGACGCGTCGGCTGTCGCGTGAAGCACGGGCAGCGACGAAGGCTGCACTGCGGCGGGGAGCGGACGTCACGTTGGCAGAGGGTTTGCGAATAGAGGCGGCGCTAGCAGCAACTCTTTAGGCTGACGCCCTTGATTCAGCGTCTCGGTAACGGGCTAGTACCGACGAGTACCGGCTATTACCTGCCCAAGAACTTGGTCGACTCGTAGACTGGATACATGACATCCGCATTGGGGGAGTGAAAGGCAAGGTCTTGGCACGGAGTATTAGGCTTTTTGTTGTTGGCAGCGCGGCACTTGCGGCGATTGCCGGCGTTCTGTTGTTTGCCTCAGGTTGAGAATCGGAACCGACGCCAACACCGATCCCAACCGCTACGCCTATCCCGCCCACTCCCACGGCTACAGCGACGCCAGAGCCGACTCCCGCCCCAGTCGCTGTCTCCATCAATGAGCTGGATATAACCGCAGCGACAACGGTGCGCGAAGTTGTTGCTGCATTCCCCGAAGAAGAAGGGGCGTGCATACGGGAGGCTATAGGGGCCGACGCGTTCAATCTGATTGCGGATGTACCCGTAACTAGTCTTCAAGGAGGTACTACGGACTTCCCGATCCAGTGCCTGGGCATGGAAAGCGCGATTGGATTTACCGTGGCATACCTCTCCGCGGAGGCAGGTGGGCTGAGTTCCGAGACTCGCAGCTGCATAACAGAGATCGCGGCTGAGAACCCCGGCGTTCTTGGCATAGGGGCGCCACCGGAGAGTTTCGGTGAGGTCATCGCCGGGGCCGTTCGCATCCAACTGTGTCTCAATGACGATGAGGCCGCAGCCTGGGCGGCAAGCCAAGGGATGGAATTGCCACCGCCATCGGCACTGCAGTGCCTTGAGGAACAGCTTGGCGGCGAGGAGGCTCTTCTGGCCATGCTGAGTGATGAGGCGCAAGCCGAAATGGCTATGCAAAACCTGTTTGCGGCTGCACTGTCATGTGAGGCCGGCCAAGGGCAGCCTGAGGTGACGCCAACCGCCGGCTGAGGCGCTGACGACTACGTGCATGTCAGGTGGCATTTTGCGCCGCCTGACATGCCTCAGAATGGTGACAATAAGGCGTCGCTCTGCTAGTATCTGCTAGCTACAGTAGCCCACGTGGTGGGGCAGATCGGGAGGGGGTTTCGCCGATCATGGCACTATTGCCGCGATGGCGAGTTACCCAACCGGAAAAAGTAATCGGGAGGGGATATCACGGATGAACACTGCTGAATTTTTGTCAATCGCGAACATGATTGCGCCTGACAAGGAAGCGATTGTTTTTGAAGACACGCGACTTTCGTACGCGGAGTTGAACGCGCGATCAAATCAGCTGGCTAGCCAAATGCAGTCCTGGGGTGTTGGCAGCGGAGACCGCGTCGGCATCATGCAGGTGAACTGCCACGAGGTCATCGAGACCTACTTCGCAGCGGCCAAGCTCGGCGCAATCTTTGTGCCGCTGAGCTTCCGAGGCCGGGCGGAGGAAATTCGCCACATGGTCAATGCGTCGGAGTCCAAGGTGGTTATCGCGGGCTCGCGTTATCTGGGCATGGTTGATGAGCTGCGGCCATCGCTGACCACGGTTGAGCACTACGTCTCGCTGGAGGGCACGGCGGACGGCTGGGAGGCCTATGAGGATGTCCTCGCCGGACAGCCGACGGATGACATCACGACCGAGGTAGACGACGACGACACGACGATTCTGATGTTCACGGCGGGCACGACAGGCCTGCCCAAGGGTGTGATGCTGACCTTCGGCGGCGTCAGCAGCTACAGCCTTAGCAACGTGACGCCGGTGGAGCCGGACCAGGTGGAGAAGAACATCCTGACCGTTCCGCTGTACCACGTGGCAGGGATGCAGGCCGTTATCTCCGCGATATTCGGGATGCGCACACTTGTCATCCAGCGCCAGTTTGAGGCGGAGTCGTGGATGAAGCTGGTGCAGGATGAGAAGGTCTCGCGCGCCATGATGGTGCCGACGATGCTCAAGATGCTCCTCGACCACGAGGCGCGCCCGAATTACGACCTCTCCAGCCTGGATGTGCTTACCTACGGCGCTGCGCCCATGCCCAAGGAGGTCATCAAGCGCGCCATTATCGAGCTAGAGGACACCCAATTCATCAACGCATTCGGCCAGACCGAGGCCTCCGCGACAATCACGGCGCTCATGCCTGACGATCACAACGTGAAGGGCCTGTCCGAGGAGGAGCGCGAGAAGAAGTTCGAGCGACTCAGCTCCATCGGCAAGCCGCTCCCCGGCGTCGAGATCCGCATCGTGGATGAGGACGGCACAGATGTCCCCACCAACGAGCAAGGCGAGATCATCGCCAGCGGTCCGCAGCTCATGAAGGGCTACTGGCAGCAGGACGACGTGACGGCGGAGACGATCAAGAACGGCTGGCTGTTCACGGGCGACCTTGGCTACCAGGACGATGAGGGTTACATCTTCCTCACCGGTCGCGCCAAGGACTTTATCAAGCGCGCCGGCGAGATGATCTCCCCTGAAGAGGTGGAGCAGACACTGATGTCCCATCCCGCCGTTGAC
Organism: Dehalococcoidia bacterium; assembly: GCA_965207115.1. Taxonomy (GTDB): domain Bacteria; phylum Chloroflexota; class Dehalococcoidia; order UBA6926; family UBA6926; genus VXMO01. Next base: position 1,759,374 of record CBDBLR010000003.1, read on the forward strand.
GAGGCGGCAATCATCGGCATCCCGGATGAGCAATGGGGCGAGCGTGTTCGCGCTGTGGTTGTGCTCAAGTCCGGTCAGGCGGCATCGCAGGATGAGCTGATCGAGTACTCACGCCAACGGCTGGCCAGTTTCAAGAGGCCGGAGCACGTGGTGTTCTCCGAGGAGCCTCTCCCACGCAACCCGCTGGGCAAGGTTCTGAAGCGGGACTTGAAGCAGATGTACACAGAGCCGATTACGGATCCTGCCTAAATCCTGATGGCATTAGCCACAAGGCGAAAGTAAAGGACGGGGGTGAATGATTCACCCCCGTTCTCATTCCCCACAATCCCGGATCGGATCAAGCAATGTCCCAGGTCAACCAACACGTACGATTCGAACCTGACGAGCACCCACCCCTTCTCATGACCCTGGGGGCCGGGGTACAGGGCGCAATGATTATCGTTGGCGCCGTTGTGCTGGGGGTCGTCATCGTGATGCGCGTTGGTGATCAGTCACAGTCCTACATCTCCTGGGCGGTTTTCGCGGCGCTTCTGGTGAGCGGATCCACGACGATCTTGCAGGCAGTCCGGTTCTGGCGTTTCGGCTCCGGTCACATTCTCATCATGGGAACATCAGGGGCGTTCCTGGCCGCATGCGTTGCCGCGCTTGCCAATGGCGGACCGGCATTGATGGCCTCGCTGATTGTGGCATCGTCCCTCATGCAATTCCTGATCGGCATGAAGCTGTCTTTGACGAGGCGAATATTCGTCCCCGTGGTGACCGGCACGGTCATTATGCTCATCGCTGCGACAGTGATGCCCATCGCTTTCGGGCTGCTTGACGCTGTGGAACCCGGGCAACCCGTGGAGGGGGCGATGGCATCCGCCGCCGTGACACTGGCGATTACTGTCGGTCTCGTACTTCGGGCTCCGCCTTCGCTGCGCCTGTGGTCGCCGGTCATAGGAATCGCGGCGGGAACGGCGACGGCAGCGGTGTTCGGACTGTATGACACCAGCGTCATCACAGAGGCTGCCTGGATCGGCGCGCCGTTCGAGGAATGGCCGGGTCTATCTTTGGATATTGGCGCGAATTTCTGGGCGCTGCTTCCCGCCTTTGCGATGGTGACAGCTGTCGGCGCAATTGAAACGCTGGGAGACGGCGTAGCGATTCAACGAGTGTCACGCAGGAACCCGCCCGCGCCGGATTTCCGCGTGGCGCAAGGGGCAATCAATGCGGACGGCGTGGGGAATCTCCTTTCGGGACTCTCCGGCACGGTCCCGAACACGACGTATTCCAGCAGTGTTTCCATGGTTGAAATCACAGGCGTCGCGGCGCGACGAGTGGGCGTGGTCATTGGCATAACGTTCATCCTGTTTGCGTTTTTCCCCAAAATAACGGCGATCCTGGTGGCGATACCTTCACCGGTGGCCGGCGCATACATGACAGTGCTCATCGGCCTTTTGTTTGTGCAGGGAATGAAGATTGTCATCAACGACGGTGTGGATCACCGGAAGGCGGCCATCATCGGGCTGGCATTCTGGGCGGGCGTGGGTTTTACGAACGCGCAGATTTTCGGCGAATCACTGGGAGACGGATTCGTGAGTCTCCTTCTTGAGAACGGCATGACGGGCGGAGCGATTGTGGCGCTCATCATGGTGCTGTTCCTTGAGTTGACCTCTCAGCGAAGGAAGCGACTTCGCCTGGAGGGTGGAACGGCGGGATTCACCCAACTGCGAGACTTCTTGCAGGAATTTGGTAGCAAATCCCATTGGTCGGAGGACGCGACAAGCCGGCTGACCCTGGTGGGTGAGGAGGCGCTTTCAGGGCTTCTTGCGGAAAACGGCTCTGATTCAGATGACGACAGGAAAGCAATGGCTTCCATCAGAATGATGGGCACATCAGCCGAACTGGAACTCGTGTCCGGGCCGTCCGAAGGGAACCTGGAGGATCGACTTGCCCTCCTTGGGGAATCACCAGAGATTACGGACGAGAATGAGCTGTCCTATCGCCTATTGCGTCACTATGCGGCGTCTGTGCGCCACAGCAAGTACTACGGGCTTGATATCGTGACGGTGCACGTGGAGCGGGCTGACTAACCACGCTTCAGGAACCGCGCGGAATGCCCACTGCCCATCCCTTTGGGCTGCCAAACGCCGCTGTCGTCGATTGGCACCCGATCCAGGCGACTGATCAGGAGCGGGGCAAGAGCAAGCTGACCTGTTGGGTGGCGGGCTGATTGGTGGGCGTGACTGAGAGTCGGTCATGCGGAGTCAGGGAACGGATCCCCAGTTCCCGGAGGAACGGCTCAAGAGAGGGGACGTTGACGGTCTCTACGGGGGCCGGCGGGGCTTCCTCAGCGTCACCTGCCCCATCTTCGGCCTCGTCCTGCGCGGGCGCAGCCGCAACGGCTTCGGTAATCGAACGCTCCACTTCACCCTCCCAGAGCATGGGAATGATGATCTTGGGTCCGAGTTGCGTAGCGACCTGTGCCGCAAGGTTGGGGGCAAGGGTCTCCTCGCCGCCAACAGGGAGAAGGACAACGTCGGTCTCGCCGAGTTCGGAGACTTCTCCGGTGGTGAGCACGCGACTCAGATGGCCGAGATGGCAGATTACGACGCCATCGATGGAAACAGCGTAGGCCATGCCGCCGAGATTGGAGGCATCGTCGCCAGCGGCTCTGCTGGTGCGGATGGCGCGAATCAGGATGCCGGAGACCTCGTATTCGCCTGGGCGACTGATGACACGAGCATCACCGACTTCGACGGCGGGCTCCATGCCGTAGCTGCTCATGAGGACAGCGCGAGCGTTGGCGCGGCGGTCAGGGGTGACTGACGGGTCGACAAAGAGAGACGCGTCTCTACCGCGCAGTTGAAAGCCTGATCCACCGAGATAGGTAATGTCCACGTCTAGAGTTGATCCTCCGATCCTTTCAACTTCGGCTCACGGCGGAGGAGTACCCACGCGCCTGGTAGGGCGCCGGCCGCCACGAGAAGTTTGAGGATGTCGCCGGGAACGAACGGCCACAGTCCCCAATCCAGAGTAAGGCTTATTGTCATGTTGTCGAAAGACATGTGCAGCCACGGGAGTCCGAAGGCGTAGATCACAACGCTTCCTGCCAGCATGGCCAAGGCTGTGTAAAGGAAACTGCGGTCCCATCCTCGCTCGGCCAGGCGGCCAATGAGTGTGGCGGCGATAACGAATCCAATGATGTAGCCGAAAGACGGCATTGACCAGAAGGACGTTGCACCGCCCCAGAGACTGCCATCAGTTGCACCAAAGGCGACTTCTCCTGACAGGATATCCCCGACCGATCCAGCGTAGACCGGGAGGCCAGCGATGCCCGCAAACAGATAAAGCAGCAGGCTCATGGTGCCGAGCCTGCTGCCAAGCGCCGCACCGGTCAGGCCGACGGCGAGGGTCTGAAGTGTAATCGGCACAGGGGTGCCTTCAATTGGCAGGCCAACGGAGCTAAAGGCGTTTGCGTACCATTGCGGCGGGGTTAAAGAAACCTGGGCGGCGACGGCGACGAAAAGCGCACCTGCGACCACGAGAAGGGCCGCGCGGTAACGGGGCACGAGACCCCCAAAAACGTAATCAGAAAGGGTAAGTGCGCCTGTCATATGTGTTGTAGCCATAAGAACCTCAGAGATGAATGTGAGAACTACCGGGAACGATAAGCACCTCGACAACTGTAGCAATGAGGACAATTGGTGGTCAATGAAGATTCAGGAAGGGAGGGCTGCTTGACATGGGTAGTGTGCATGAGTAGTCTGAACGGGAATTAGCAGTCAATGAATGAGACTGCTAATTCCCGTCAACAGCCTGACGACCACGAAAACAGCAGGCGGCAGGCCGGTGACAAAATTCACAATGTAACGGTGAAAACGATGACTCAAGACTTGGCAGAGCGGCAATCGGAGTTGCTGCGGCTGTTGGTGGAGCAGTATATCGCGACGGCAGCGCCCGTGAGTTCGGGCGGGCTGGTGGAGCGGCATGAACTCGAGGTGAGTTCGGCGACCGTGAGGAACACTTTTGCCGAGCTTGAGTCTGAGGGTTATGTAGAACGCACACACTCGTCTGCAGGGGCAACGCCGACGGGGCGGGCGTATCGGTATTACGTGGAGGTATTGTTGCGGTCATCCGAGGTACCGACCAGCCGCCAGGAGACGATTCGCCACCAATTCCACCAAGTGGAGTCGGAGGACGTTTTCCTGTGGGCGCGGCTGGCGGCTGCGACACTGGCGCGGTTGTCCGAGGCTCTGGCCATCGTGACGCCTCTGCCGGGCCACACAGAACACGGGATGGACGAGCCGGTGGTGTACGGGATCAGCCAGGTTGTGAATCAGCCGGAACTCATCGACCGCATCGACATGGTGCGCGAGCTGTTGGACGCCGTGGAGAGCGGCCGTCTTGCGCCCGCGCTGCACACGGACGATCTGCCCGCAACCGGGCTGCGCGTCGTCATTGGAAGCGAGCACGATGAGCCGTTCCTGCATCCATATGCGGCGGTCATGTCGACCTACGGCCCAACAGAGTTGAGCGACAAACGCGGAGCTGTTGTAGCCCTCGGGCCGACACGGATGGATTACGCGGCAGCTATTCCGGCCGTTCGGTACCTGGGAGAGCTGCTGTCGAACATGGCGGAAACACTCGACGCCGTCTATCAGAACAGGGAGTACGTGTAGGGCATGGTTGACGAGAAGAAAGACGACGCTTCGGGAGTCGCGGAGCCGGACTCCAAGGACGGTGACGGCGAGAAATCCGAACTCGAATCGCTCCAGGCGCAGCTTGATGAGGCGATAGCAGAGAAGGACAGGTATCACCGCGCGTACTCGGACTCGGTGGATTTCTCGCGGCGTGCCGGAGAGCGGCACTCGGCGGAACTTCAATACGCGACAGCGCAGGTTCTGACGCAGCTGCTTTCGAGCGTGGACGACCTGGAGCGGGCCTTCGGGTCCATCCCGGACACGATGCTGCGTATGACATGGGTGGAGGGCATTCTGCTCATCTACCGGAAGCTGCAGGGGACGCTCGAATCGAGCGGGGTGACGGAGATCGAGGCGGCAGGGGCTGTCTTCGATCCGAATTTGCATGAAGCGATCTCACGGGTGCCGGGGCCGGAGGGACGCATCGTAGAGGTGCTCCAGAAGGGGTACATGCTCCATGACCGCGTGCTGAGGCCGGCGCTTGTGCAGGTGGGGGACGGTTCCACGTCCGGTGGGGCGAGCGACGGATCTGAAGCCGAGTCGGCAGACGACTAAGCTCGCCGACGAGAGAGAAACAACAACACAGGGTACACAAGGAGACACGTAAGGAATGGCAAGGGCAATCGGAATCGACCTGGGAACGACGAACAGCGTTGTCGCGGTCATGGAGGGCGGCGAGGGGACAGTTATCCCGACGCCGGAGGGCAATCGGCTGACGCCGTCTGTGGTCGCTCTGAACAAGAATGGAGAACGTCTTGTGGGGCTTGTCGCCAAGCGACAGGCGGTGACGAACCCCGATCAGACGATATTCAGCGTCAAGCGGTTCATCGGGCGCAAGCAAAATGAGGCAGACGTGCAGCAGGACACCAAGCTGGTGCCCTACCCCGTCGCGGCTGCTCCGAACGGAGACGTGCGGGTCACGATGGGCGATAACCAGTACAGCCCGCAAGAGATCTCCGCCATGATTCTGCAGAAGCTCAAGGCAGACGCGGAAACATACCTGGGAGAGACGGTCACCGACGCCGTGATCACCGTTCCGGCGTATTTCAACGACAGCCAGCGGCAGGCGACCAAGGATGCGGGCACGATTGCGGGTCTCAATGTCCTGCGAATCATCAATGAACCGACAGCGTCCTCGCTGGCCTATGGGCTGGACAAGAAGGGCGAAGAGATCATCGCCGTCTTCGACCTTGGCGGCGGGACGTTCGACATCTCCATCCTCGAGATTGGCGAAGGGACGTTCCACGTGCGGTCAACGGCAGGCGACACGCACCTGGGAGGGGACGACTTCGATAATGCCGTCGTCGACTGGATGATCGACGAGTTCCTCAAGCAGGAGGGCATCGACCTGCGGTCAGATCGGAGCGCGATGCAGCGACTCCGTGAGGCGGCGGAACGCGCCAAGTTGGAGCTGTCCACCGTTACGCAGACGGAGCTGAATCTGCCATTCATCACGGCAGACGCGTCCGGCCCGAAGCACCTTGCGATGAACTTGACGCGGGCACAGCTGGAATCCCTGACCGCAGCGCTGGTTGAGAGGACTGCCGGCCCGTGCCGCCAGGCGCTGGAAGACGCCGGCTTGTCCGCAGGGCAAGTGAATGAGGTCATTCTTGTCGGCGGCCAGACGCGGATGCCTGCGATCCAGGAGAAGGTTACGCAGATCTTCCAGAAGGAGCCCAATCGCTCCGTCAACCCTGATGAGGCCGTCGCCGCCGGCGCGGCAATCCAGGCCGGCGTGCTAACGGGCGACGTGCAAGACCTGCTGTTGCTGGATGTGACACCGCTCTCACTCGGTATCGAGACGCTGGGCGGCGTTGCGACGCCCATCATTCCGCGGAATACAACGATTCCCACATCCAAGAGCCAGACATTCTCGACGGCAGCAGACGGACAGACCAGCGTGGAGATACACGTGCTGCAGGGCGAGCGTTCAATGGCCAGCGACGACAAGTCGCTTGGTCGATTCATGTTGGACGGTATTCCGCCTTCTCCGCGGGGGATGCCGCAGATCGAGGTGACGTTCGACATCGACGCGAACGGCATCCTGAACGTGAACGCGAAGGACCAGGCGACGAACCGCGAGCAGAAGATCGTCATCCAGGCCGGCAGCGGCCTCAGCAGCGACGAGATCGAGCAGATGACGAAGGACGCGGAGGCGCACGCGACAGAGGACGCCCAACGCCGCGAGGAGGTGGAGATTCGCAACACGGCGGACTCCGCAGCCTACGCCGCGGAACGGCTGCTCGAGGAGCACAAGGAAGCCATTACAGATGATGTCCGGGACCGCGTGCAGGCCAAGGTGACGGAAGTGCGGCAGGCACTGGAGCAAAATGCGCCTGCGGAGCAACTGCGTACACTGACAGAGGAGTTGAGCAGGCTCGTGCAGGAAATCGGGCAGTCCATGTACGCGCAACAGGGCGCGGACGCAGGCGGCGCGAATGGCGCGAGCGGCGAGGCATCCGCCGACGATTCGGAGACGGTTGAGGGCGAGTTCCGCGAGGTGTAGGCATCGAGACCGGTTCGTACCGTGACTTCTGATCTACGTGTAGACCATCCCGCGCTCGGGACGTTCCTTGGGCAGCTGGGGGGCGTTGCAGTGAGCGTGGCGGATCCCGTGGGGCTGATTCGGAGGACGCTCGACCCCTTTCGGCACTTGCTGATGGAGAACTTTTTGCCGGACGAATACCGGGATACTCCCCCGAATGAAGTCAGTCGGTGGGTCCTCTTTCGTTCGTCGGATCGCTCCCTGAACCTGGTGGTTTCCGTGATTCCACCCAAGCACAAGACCCCCATTCACGACCACGGGGCACGCTGGGGACTGGCGGGCATCTACCAGGGAGGGGCGCGAGAAGTGTCCTATGTCCCGAATCTTGAGAAGGTGGACGACGGCTCCGTGATCAAACGCACGACGCGACGGCGGCTCAAGCCGGGCGACGTCACGGCAATCCTGCCGCCGGAGATGGACATCCACTCGACGGAGGTGACGTCGTCGATGCCGGCGGTCGTTCTGATGCTATTGGCGTCCGGGCCGGATGATCCGCAGCGGTACGTCTACGACACGCGCCGCCACACGCGGTCATTAGCAGGCGATCACTACGAGGACCATTACTAGACGTCCTCACGGGCGGCGGCGGGGGTGGGTGTTTCAGGCTCGCCGTCGGCAGGCTGGGCCGGTGCGTATCCGATGGCAAATTGGGGTGTGGGACGGCGGATGAGCATCGTCAATGGCGCGGCGAAGAAGGCCAGCACGGCGAATGCCAGGAACACCGGACGATAGGTGCCCATGTCCTCAAACACGATGCTCGCAATGAGTGGAGACAGCGCGAAACCCGCCTCAGTAGTCATTGACAGCATGCCCTGCAGCGCGCCGAATGAGTTGCGGCCAAAGAGATAGCCCTGAAGGGCCATTCGCGCGACGATCGTCCCCCCAAATCCGAACCCCCAAAGGGCGAGGAAAACGAAGAGCGTCCACTCGCGCGCGGCATCGACCTGGGAGAGCATGAGCACAGCCGCCGCCTGCACGCAGAAGGCAAGCGCCGTGATGCGCTTCTTGTCATACAGATCGGCGAGGAACCCGAACGTTATCCGACCCAGCACTGTTCCAAGCGGCAGTAGCGGCAAGAAGAACGCCGCGGCCTCACGCTCAATGCCGATGCTGCCCATGTAGGGCACCCAATGCACGGTTAAGGTCGCGATGGTGAGGAATGTCAGGCCTGAACAGATCGCCATCAACCAGAAGGCCTGGGAACGCAGCGCCTGCATGGCGGTCGTGGTCATCTCGGCGTCGTCCGACATCTCCGCACCCGGGCTGACCTCTAGCGGGGGATAATCAGCCCCATCCGGATAGAGGCCCATGTTCTCGGGCCGGTGTCGAAAAATGAGAATGGTGACCGGCATAAGAACCAGAAACATCACGCCAAGAATGAAGAAGGTGTCCCGCCACCCCAAGCCATCGAATTCAAATCCGAGAATCACTCCACCGTCGATCAGCCAGTACAGGGGCGGAGCAATGAGTCCGGCCAACGCAAATCCAAGCGAATAGGTTCCGAGCGCGCGGCCGCGAGCGCGCACGAACCAGTTGGCCACGGTGGGCCCAACGGAAAGCCAGATTCCCATGGAGCCGAGGTTCAACAGTGAGAACCACAGGTAGAACATGGGCAGGCTCTGCACGTAATGGAGCATTATCATGCTCACGGCGACGATGACCATGCCCCCGCCGATTAATGGTCGGGGTCCGATCCGGTCAAACAGCCCGCCCAGGAACGGCGAGAAGATGCCAATAACAACGCCCATGATGGGATAGGCGATAGTCAACTGGGTCTTGGTCCATCCCATTTCTTCCGTCACCGGGTCCAACACAAGGGTGAACCCATAGAACAGGATGCCGCCCTGCAGGATGTTCAGGAGGACGGCGGCGATGACAATCCACCAGCCGTAGAAGATGCGCGGCTTCTTGCGCGTTATGTAACCGGCGGGCGGCTGGACGCCGTTAGGGCTCGTCATTCATCAATGGTACGCCCCTAAGTTCGCGATCAGGTTTGATAGGCCTATGAGGGTTGGCGCCGCGTTCCGGCGTGACGGTCATTGACCACAGGCCGAGACATTCTGTGCTTGATGTGTGGTCTTCCGCGTTTCGGCGTGGCGCTGAATTGGAGTTGGTGGTCTGCAATCAGGCTTTCCGATTGGGGAATGCGGGGAGGGATAGGGCGGCTATGGCGCGCGCGGTAGCGGGACGGGCTCCTCGTCGGCAGCCACTTCTACGTCGTCGTCCGTGCGGATGGCCGGGACGAATCCTCTTGCAGCCAGCCCGGGGCGTCGAATCAAGAGGGTTAGCGGGACGGACATAAAGCAGAGGAAGGCGAAGGCGAGGAAGGCGGGGCGATAGGTGCCCATACCTTCAAAGACCAGGCTGGCAATGAAGGGCGCCAGGGCAAAGCCAGCCTCGCTGGTCATGGAAAGCGCGCCCTGAAGCGCGCCAAAGGAGTTGCGGCCAAAGAGGAAGCCCTGCAATGCCATTCGTGTGACCACCGTGCCTCCAAAGCCGAAGCCCCAGAAACCAAGGAAGAGGAAAATGCTCCATTGGCGCGATTCATCCACCCATGCAAGCGTGAAGACGGCACAGGCCTGAACACCGAAAGCGAGAGCGGTCACACGCCGCTTGTCCATGAAATCGGCGAGGAATCCGAAAGTGAGCCTGCCCATGACGGTGCTCAGAGGCAGAAGGGTCAAGTAAAACGCCGCAGTCTCGCGTGTGAATCCCGTGCTGCCGAGATACGGCACCCAGTGAACCTGCAGGGTGGCAATCGCCAGGAACCCGAAGGCGGATGCGACGGCGAGCAGCCAGAATGCCGATGTCCTGAGCGCCTGCGACGCGGTGGAATTGACCTCAATATCGTCGGAAACGGCGGCGCCGGATGACATGGTGGTCTCCGGCGGCGGCTCGTCCGCGCCGTCCGGGTAGAGGCCGAGGTCCTCGGGGCGATGACGGATGATGAGGACCGCGAACGGCATCATGATGAGGAAGACAATACCGGCAATGAAGAACGCATCCCGCCATCCGACACCGGCAAAGACGAGCCATCCGTAGTCGACGCCGTCGACGAGCCAGAGGAATGGCGGGGCCATGAATCCGGCGAAGGCGAATCCGAGGGAGTAGATGCCAACGGCGCGGCCACGCATTCGCACGAACCAGTTGGCGACGGCCGGGCCGACGGCCATCCACATACCAACGGAGCTGGCGTTGGCGAGCGAGAACCAAAGGTAGAACCAGATAAGACTGTCCACGGAGTGGAGCATGATGAGGCTGAATCCGAGTCCCGTCAGGCCAAAGGCGAGGAGCGGCCTCGGGCCAACCTTGTCAAACATCCAGCCAAGCAACGGGGCGAGGATTCCGATACCCAAACCCATGAAGAGATAGGCGCCGGTAATCTGCGTCTTGGTCCAGTTCATCTCCTCGGTGATTGGATCAATCACAAGGGTGAAACCGTAGAAGAGGATTCCGCCAAAGACGATGTTGAGAAAGACTGAGGCGATGACAATCCACCAGCCGTAGAAGATACGCGGCTTTTTCTTAGGAACGATGGCGCCTTGCGGTGGCATACCGTTGGGGACAGTCACTCATCCATGGTACGCCCCTTATGTCACCACACGTACGAGGCGATGGGCGCGAATGCTAGGCTATATGAGCTTTCATTCACATTGTCGGGTAGACGCGGTTTTCTCCGAACTCACGCGCAGGACGTTCAGGAATGCAACAACGCAGCGGGTTTCGCGTGCCATCGCCAACGTCGATTTTCTACGGTTGGTGGATCGTGCTGGCTGCGTTTATGGTCGCTTTCATCTATAGCGGTTTCTTTTTCTACGATTTCACGCTCTTTGTGACGCCCATCCGTGAGGACATACCCGACGTGGGCGCTGCCATTGAGCCGGCGTTCATCGTGGCTACCGTTTTAGGCGCGGTGGTGTCGCCGCTTCTGGGCGGATTCTTTGATAAGAGCGGGCCAAAGCCTGTTGTCGGCGGCGGGATGCTGCTGGGGGCGGCGGGGTTCGCGATCATGGGCGTGATGACGGAGCCGTGGCACCTGTACATCGGTCTGACGTTGGCGGGTCTGGGGCCAATCGTCTTCTTTGCCGGTGGGGTCTCAGCTGTCGTCAATTGGTTCGACCGCATGAGGGGTCGCGCGGTGGGAATTACGGTTGTGGGCCTGGGGGCGGGCGGTATTCTGACACGTCCGTCTCTGTACGTGATGGAGGCGATCGGGTGGCGGGACTCATTCCTCCTTATGGCAGCCATCATCATCATCGTTCTCCTGCCGATGGCGTTCGTGCTGCGGCGATCACCGGAGGATTACGGAATGAGGCCGGACGGGGACGAGGCAGAGGGCGCGGACGCATCCGGGGCTCTGCAGGGGCCGATTCTGTACGGCCTGACGTTCACACAGGTTCTTCGAACGCCAACGTTTTGGTTCCTGTCTCTGCTGATGTTCCTCTCATTCTGGCCGATCGGCGCGTTGCAAATCCACCAAGCGCCTTTCATGGAGGACGCCGGTTATTCGCGGCTGGCAGCGGCGGACGCGGTGGGGGCGATGGCGCTGATCACGATTGTCGGGCGGGTTGGGGGCGGTTGGATGGCCGACAAAATGGATCCGAGGCGGGGGACGGTTATTGCGACGCTCCTGCAGGCCATCGGCATCGCGGCGTTTGCGCTGAGCAGGCCGGAGGCGAACTGGTATCTGATACTGTTCTTTGTCGCGTTCTCTCCGGGGTTCGGCGCGATCATCGTGCTGCAGCCGGCGCTACTTGCGACGTACTTCGGTCGGCGGGCGTTCGGGGCAGCACAGGGCTTTTTGTGGACGATGGTGGCCATGGCAGTGTCAGTGTCGCCATACGTGGCGACGCTGTCCGATGAGTACCTGGGCGGGATGCAGAACGGTTTCCTGTTGTTCGCGGCGTTCAGTTTCCTCGCAATGATCCTCGTATTTGTTGTGTTGCCGAGGCCGGGAATCGTCCGCCCGCGCGGGCGTGTCATCATCCCGCCGGAGCCGGAGTCAAGTGGTACGCGGAGATGAAGCCGACGGGTATCGGCTAGTCGGTTGAGGGGGAGCCGCCGGGGCGTTCAGCGACTGCGGCCGGTGGTCGGCCGGCAGGGGTTTGTGCGTCCGTGGGAGGGCCGGTGGGTTCATCAGTAACGCCGTTGGGCGGGCCGCTGCGACCAGGTGGCGGGCCTCCATGCCCACCGGGAACCTGTACGGTCTCTGTCCCGCGTGTGCGAAGCTGCGGGAAGAATGTGAGCAGAGCGATGGAACAGAAAAATGCGCCAAGACCCGTTAGCGTGACGGCAAGCGGGGCGCCGTACAGCTCTGCAATGACGCCGGTGATGAGCAGGGCGAAGGGCTGAAGTCCGAAGACGATCAAGCGCACGCTCATCACGCGTCCGCGCAGGTGGTCAGGTGTCAAAACCTGTACGAGTGAGAAGTTGCCCGTCATTACAAGCTGGAAGAACCAGCCTGCTATCGCCGCGAAGACAAGCGCGATCATGAACGCTCCCGATGTTGGGCCTGACAGCTCCAGTCCGAGGAATTCCGCAAAGGCCGTCGCCTGCGAGAATCCGGCAATCATCAGCCCAACGCCAATGGCGCCGATGGACAGCCACATCTTGAGTTGATTGACGGAACTGAATGTGGCGATGAGGAGGGATCCGATTGTGCCCCCGATGCCGCCTGCCATACCCAGGTAGCCAAGACCGGCCGGCCCCGCCTCCAACACTTCCTCCGCAAAGACCGGCAGCAGTGCCTGATAGGGCATTCCGAAGAACGTGGCAATCATGCCAAGCAGGATGAGCCCAAGCAGGATACGGCTGTGTCGTATATGCCGCAGCCCTTCTGTGATGTTCTCGATTACGCTGCCTTTGGGTTGTCCTTGTCCCCAAGCCGGCGCCGCGGAAAGCCGGATCAGCATGAAAAGCGGCACGGACACGCCCACAAGCGCGGCTCCTGCAAAGAACGCCAACGACGGATCAACGTCCAGCAGGAATCCGGCGGTGACCGGTCCAATCAGCGCGCCGCCGCTGAACATGATGGATGACAGCGCCGTAGCGTTGGCGATGTGCTGTGGCGGCACGAGGCTTGGCACCATGGAGAACCGCGCGGGCGACGAGAGCGCGAACATCGTGCCGTGTATAAGTGAGAGCGCAAGCAGATGCCACTCGTTGATGAGGCCGGTCAGGACAAGCAAGGCCAGCGTGATATGGGTAAGGAAGTTGGAGACATCGCTGGCGATCAGGATGTGCTTGCGGTTGAATCGATCAGCGATGACGCCGCCAAATACGGAGAGGGGAAGCGCGGGAAGGAGCGACGCGGCACTGATAAGCGTCACCCACAGTTCAGAGTCTGTGAGGTCGAATGTCAACCATCCACGGGCGATGATGAGCATGAAGAATGAGGTGATTGAGAGGATGGAGCCGACCCAGTAATACGTGTAGCTCCTTGACTGGAATGCCCGGAACGGGCCGCCTGCCTCATTGACGGGCGCTCCGCCGCCCCATCCTCCTGGGGCACCACCAGGGCCGCCATTGGGGGGGCCGCCTGCTGCGGGCGGGCCGCCGCCCGGCCTCTGCCCTGCCTGAGATGCCATGAAAGTGTCCTGTCGATTAACGAGAGCGATATGACGAGTTTCGTATTCGTAGTGAGAACATAAGTATACGCCTATTCGGGTGGAGCTTCGGTTAGGGCGGTGCCTTGCGGACAGGACCCAGCCACCGCTTTCGGTCGATTGCGTTAATATTGACATCGGAGGATGACCGACCATGGTACGAGAGTTGCATGTCCGGGCGAAGGTACAGCCCGGCGGAAAGATCGAGATTGAAAGCCCGGAGCTGACCGAGGGCGAGGACGTCGATGTGACGATCGCACCCGCGTCAGAAGAACCCACGCCAAAGAAGCGGTCGATTGCGGACATCATGGCGGAGGCGCCGGAGAACAAGAGGCACTCAGCGTGGCAGATTATCTCCCAGGCGCCGGGGCATCTCCTATTTAGGTCGGCTGAGGAAGTTGACGACTACATCAGGGAAGAACGGGCCTCGTGGGACCGCTGAGTTTACCAGCGCGCAATTGAAGGGGCTAGGCCTATGACTGGCCGACGGTGTGGAGCAGGTGCATCAGGTCTGACGGGAGTTCCTTCGTCGTTGCGAGCACGTCCTCAAGTGGGGTGAAGACCGGGGTGTTGCCCGCCTCGCTGACCATGTGGTGATCGAGGCCGCCATTGAGACATTCCACGGCGGCGGCGCCAAGCACAGTGCCAAGAATCCTGTCTGCCGCCGTCGGCACGCCACCACGCTGCAAGTGTCCGAGCACTGTGACGCGGTAATCCACTTGCAGCCTGCCGTTGAGTTGCTGCTGAACCTTGTCGGCAACTGAGAATGCGCCACCTGCCTCTTCGCCCTCCGCCACGACAACGAGCAGGCTGCGCTTGCCGCCCCGGTGCGCCGTGACAAGGCGGCGGCACAGGACATCGATATCTTCATGTTCTTCAGGGATGACGATGGCATCCGCGCCGCCGGAGAGGCCTGCATAGAGGGCTATGAGGCCTCGGGTGCGACCCATGACCTCAACGAAGAAGACGCGGCCGCTGGATTCGGCGGTGTCGCGGATGCGATCCATCGCCTCGACAGCGGCGTTGACGGCGGTGTCAAAGCCGATGCACATGTCCGCGCCGGGGATATCGTTGTCGATCGTTGCCGGAATGGCGACAACCTTGCAGTCCTGTTCCTCGTGGAGCTTGAGCCCGGCCCTCAGCGTGCCCTCTCCACCGATGACGACGAGCCCGTCGAGTCCGGATGCTGCCAGCTGTTCGGCTGCGCGGAAACGTCCTTCTTCGGTCTCGATCGCGGCGGCGCGGGCCGTGCCGAGTATGGTGCCGCCGCGCTGGAGGATGTGGGCGACGGAGCGGGGGCCAAGTCGCTGGAAATCACCGCGCATGAGGCCGTCAAAGCCGTTGCGGATTCCAAGGCTGCGGATACCAACGGAGGCGGCGGCACGGACGACGGCACGAATCGCCGCGTTCATACCGGACGCGTCTCCCCCGCTGGTGAGAATGCCAATCTGTCGCATTGCGCTTGTCCGTCCCATTGTAGACGGGGGGTCAAGGTGCGTGGAGGGTTAGTCGCGGGCGAGGGCCCAGCCGCGGAGTTCGAACATGGCGGTGCGGGCGACGCGGAGTTTGAAGTCGAGGCGCTGGGCGGGGTAGCGGCCTTCCCGCATCTTGTGGTCGCGGTCGTCTGAGATACCGATGTAGGCGAGGCCGACGGGCTTGCCCTCCAGCTCACCGGGCCCGGCGACGCCGGTGATGCCGACACCCACCGTCGCGCCGCTCCGCTCACGGGCGGCGTCTGCCATCGCGATGGCACATTCGCCGGAGACCGCGCCGTGATTCTCAATGATCTCGGCAGGGACGCCCATGGCGATCTTCATCTCATTGGTGTAGGTGACGTAGGCGGCGCGGAAGTAGGCCGACGCGCCGGGAGCGTCCGTGAGGATGTTGGCAAGGTTGCCGCCGGTGCAGGATTCCATGGTGGCGACTGACAGGCCGCGCTCGGTATAGACGCGCTGGATAACGCCCTCAAGGGTGTCGTCGTCCTGCCCCCAAAGGTGGGTGGCCAGGCGGTCTTTGACTTCGTCCTCGACCGGGGTGATGAGTTGCGTCGCATCCAGCTCGCTCGAGGCGCGGGCGGAGAGGCGGATGTGGATTCCGTCAGACTTTGCATAGACACCGATGGTGGGGTTGAGGCCGCGCAGGAGCTCGCCGAGTCGTTCATCGACGCTTGCCTCGCTGAGGCCGAAGGTCTTGATGGTGCGGGAGTGGATGACGGCATCGTTGCCCATGAGTTGTAGGCGGAGTCGCGGCAGGGCCTGCTCTTCCCACATGCCGTACATCTCACGGGGGACGCCCGGCATGACGATGATGATCTTGTTGTCCTTTTGCACCCACCAGCCGGGCGCGGTGCCGCGGGGGTTTGGCAGGGGCTGCGCGGAAGGGATGAGCATGGTCTGCTTGAGGTTGCGCTCCGCCATGGCGATGCCACGCCGATCAAAGAATTCTCTCAACTCTTTCTCAAGGGTGGGGTCGGAATAGAGCTCTTCGCCGAGGAACTGGGCGATGGCTTCGCGCGTGACGTCGTCCTCCGTGGGGCCGAGGCCGCCCGTGGCGACGACGACATCAGAGCGGCTCCACGCTTCTTCAAAGACACGGGCGAGGCGGTCCTTGTTGTCACCGACGGTCGTGACACGGTAGTTTCCGACGCCGATGCCTGGGAGTTGGGACGCGAGGTAATTGGCGTTGGTGTCTACCAGCGCGCCAAGCAGGATCTCCGTGCCGATGGAGATAATCTCTCCACGCAGCACTTCAACATCATTTGTGCTCATCGGCGCGATGCCCTCCTGCGACTCTTTCGGCCTCGTTCCTATACTCTAAGGTACGTTATCGGTTTTGCCGGGTGGGGCACTTTGACAGGCTCAGGACGAGCGGGGATGGAAGGAGTGAGGAACGATGCTAGGTGCGCCTGACGCTTTCCACGTGCGCATGATGCGCTCGGCCCTGGGTGATTCGCTGCTATACGACGAGTTGCGGCGAGACCCGGGGGCGATCCGGCAGGCGGTTTTCGTGGTTGTTCTGGTGTCAGTCATCCATGGCCTTGTGGCGTCGGTTGCAACGCTCTATGGAGACGGGGGGCAGACGGCGTCAACCGTATTCATCTCCTCTCTCATCTTCACGGGTCTGGGGTGGACGCTCTCGGCGCTGTTCTCGTACATGATCGTGTCCGTGATTGCAGGCACGTCCGCGTCGGGTTTCCTGGGCGGCACATTTTTGCAGTTCATCCGAAGCGTCGGCTTCACGGCGTCGCCCGCCCTGCTCATGATTCTTGTCCCTCTGCCGGTGATCGGCGGGGCTGCCGCACTCGCCACTACGATCTGGATCGCGACAGCCATGATGATTGCGACTCGGGAGTCGTTGTCGTGCAGCATGCCGCTGGCGGCGGTGGCGGTGATCATGGGGACACTCATTGGCCGGGCGCTTGCATTATTGACCCTCGTCGTAGTCGTCGCCCCTGCGGCGTAGGCCGGCGTCACTTCAGGCATGACCTCGACCGGTGAACCAGGCGATTCTCCGCGGCCACGCAGGTGGGGTCGGGTTGCGGATGTCATCGAGGGCGGCGTGATTTACATGGAGGACGCGGAGCGGCTGGTGTTGGCGGGCATCACGCTGCCGACGAATCCTGACCGGCACGCGCAGGCTCATGCATACCTCTCTGAGCTGGTGGCGGATACAATAGTGTTTTATGAGGCGAGCGAATCGGACAGTCTCGGTAGGCTGAAGGCAGAGGTGTGGGTGGGCGATGTCAACGTCAACAATGCGCTCCGCGCCCGCGGGTACGTCGACTGAGGGCGACGTGACCGACGCTATGTCTCGGCCGATGGGCGGCACGTGGAGACGCGCGCGCCGGTTCGTTTCTACGGTTCTATTCGGTGAAGAGGCGGCGCAACTACTTGATTCACGCGACGTCGATTCCTACTTCCGCACGACTGAGGGTTGACCGGACGATATCGGCCTCGCAGTTCGCGACATCTACAACACGGCGGGCCACACCGGGCGGGTGTAGGTGGGACCAACCCCCCACCCTAACTCTCCCCCCTCTGTTGGGGAGGGGATTCTTTGTGGGGCGGATACCCGTATACTCTTAAGCGAGCGGGCGGTTTTGCTGCCCGCGGTTTGTTTGTCGGTCGGGGCGTAGCGCAGTTTGGCAGCGCGCCGCGTTCGGGACGCGGAGGTCCCCGGTTCAAATCCGGGCGCCCCGATTTTTTTCTCGGTTCGCGATTTCATTTGGGTTATTGAAGGCGTTGGTTCGCCGCGTTCCGGCTTTGGCGGCTCAAAGCGTCTCTGGATTCCCGCTTTCGCGGGAATGACGAACGGTCTTTAGGTGGCGCGGCGGGAGAAGGCGTCTTCTTTGTCTAGCTTGGCGTAGGTTTTCTCGCCGTTCTTGGTGGGCTTGTAGCGTCGCATGAAACCGCGCTCTTCGCCCTCGACCTCCTCGATGAGATCGGCCTCGATGAGGGCGCGAACGATCATCTCACCCATGTAGCCGCCGGCGGGGAGGTGGTGGCCGCCCATCGGCTCACCTGTGGCCTGGTAAGCGCGGCAGATGTCTCGCAGGGCCTGCGCAGCCTCAATCATCATGCTTTCCATGACGCGGGTGACGACGGGCGTACCCCGCACGGATCCTGTGAAATCATCGAATGCCGGCACTTGTTGCTCCCGTTGTTTTGAGATTCTTCGCTGCGCTCAGAATGACATAGGAAGGCTCAGGATGTCATTGGAGCATCCTTTGACAGGCTCAGGGCGAACGGGGACGCGGGCATGCTTTCGCGGAAATGACGACTGTATGTCCCGTATGACGGTGGCTCAGGTGCTAGCAGGCTATTCGTTGTCGTCGTTGGGTGACACCATGTTTGTGAATGGGCGGAGCAGGCTTGTGAACTCCATCGGGAAGATGAACTTGGACGACGGCGCGGCGCCCACGTCCTTGAGCGTCTCCAGGTATTGCAGGCTGAGGGTGTTGGTGTCGATGCCGCGCGCGACGCCGGAGATGCGGTCAAGCGCTGTCGCGAAGCCGTCGGCGCGGAGGATTGCGGCCTGCTGGTCGCCCTCGGCATTCAGAATCTCGGCCTGCCGCTCGCCCTCGGCCCTGAGGATGGCGGACTGCTTTTCACCCTCGGCGACGGTAATCGCCGCCTGTCGTGTTCCTTCGGCCTCGGTGACCGCTGCGCGGCGGATTCTCTCTGCGGACATCTGGCGGTTCATGGCCTCCTGGATGTCACGGTTGGGCTCGACCTCGCGAATCTCAACCTGGGTGACCTTGATGCCCCAGCGTTCCGTGACCTCGTCAAGCTTGGTGCGCAGGGATTCGTTGATGCGCTCTCGCTGCGAGAGGACATCGTCAAGGTTCATCTCACCGATGACGGCTCTCAGGTTGGTGGTGGCGATGCCGACGACGGCGGAGCGGAAGTCGACCACTTCCAGCACGGCCCGTTCGGCGTCGGATTCCTGCACCCGCATGTAGACGAGGAAATCGATGTCGATGGGGGCGTTGTCGAGGGTGATGTTGGTCTGGCGGGGGATATCGATGACGAATTCGCGGAGATCGACCCTTTGTGTGTTCTGGAACGGCCACACAAGGAGGTTGAGGCCGGGCTGTCTCATGCCGGAGTACTTGCCGAGTGTGAACACTGCCAAGCGCTCATACTGCTTGACTATCGAGATATACGGGATCATTTGCCTGCTCCTTTCGTCCGTTCGTGTGAACGGCTCACTCTTCTCTTCTGACTGTCACGATCAAACCGTCCATACCGACGACGACGATTGTCGCTCCCTCTTCTATCGGCTCACCGTCTGCTGACTCGGCAGTCCAGATTTCGCCGTGCACTCGCACTGAGCCGGTGGGGTTGATGGCATCGGTAACCCTGCCGGACATGCCCACAGGGATTGTCGTTGGCGAGGAGTATTCGGCCCCTCGGTATTGAGCCAGTGCCCGGAAGGTCAGGGCGAGGCCGGCGAACACGGCGACGCCGACGGCGCCCAGCATCCAGTAGCTGACGCGGAAACTGGGCGAATCTATGGGCGGGGCCTCGAAACTGCCGAATAAGAGGAAGCCGCCGATAAGGAAGCTGAAAGCGCCTCCGATGCCGAAGACGCTGACTCCCGGGGCCTGCATCTCCATGTAGAAGAAAACCATCGCCGCCACGATGAGGCCGAATCCGACCCAGTTGACCGGCAGGTTGCCAAGGGCGACGAAGGCCAGCGCGAGCGCGATAAGGCCGACGATGCCGGGCCCAAGGAAACCGGGGCTGATGAGCTCAATGATGATTCCCAGCCCGCCCACAGTGAGCAGCAGGAAGGCGATGTTCGGGTTGGAGATGATCTCCAGGAAGCCCTCCAGGGCCGTCTTCTCGATGTCTCGCAGGGGGAGGCCGTCGGTTTCAAGGATGATTTCGCTGCCGCTTACGGTCACGGTGCGCCCGTCCAGACTTGCGAGAAGATCGTCGATGTCATCAGCGATGAAGTCGATGATGCCCTCGTCGAGAGCTTCAACAGCGGTGTAGGAACGGGCTTCCAGAACGGTCGCCTCCAAGGCCTGCGGGTTGCGGCCCGTCCGCTCGCCGATGCTCCTGAGGAAGGCGGCGGCATCCTGCCTCGCCTTGGATTCCAGCGTGTCAGGCAGGTCCTCGCCTCCACCGCCGACCGGGGACGCCGCGCCGATGTTGGTGGCGGAGGACATGACGGCAACATGGCCTGCCGCCGTGATGAACGTGCCTGCGGAGGCGGCCTGTGCGCCGCTGGGGGCGACGTACACAACCACGGGAACACGGCTGGCGAATATCTCCTCAACGATGTCGCGGGTTGAGTCCAGCAAGCCGCCGGGCGTGTCGAGACGGATGATAGCGATCTCGGCATTGTCGTCGGCGGCGCGGCTGAGGGCTCGGGAGACATAACGAACGGTCACCGGTTGAATTGTGCCGTCGACCTCAACAAGGGCCGCGTGTCCGCCGGAACTTTCCTGGAAGACCGGAGCGGCACCTATGACAAGGCCGCCGAATCCGACGATGATCAGGAGGGCGGCGATAAGGCGCAGCGCCATGCTTACGAGGCTTGAGCGGTTGCGTTTGCCAGAGGGCGCGCGGCGTTGCCGACGCGATTCGCGCGGACCGGCACTCTGTTCAACGAATGCGGACACGTATCCCCCAGAGATGCCGCTCGCACAAGCGCCCCAGTGGGAGTCCCCACGGGCGGCGTGGGCGACGGCATCCGCTGTATTATATGCGCCTACGGATTCCTCCCCGCCCCCGCCCTTATCACGTATGGGGCAGGCTTTGCCCTGGGATTCGCGGAACGAGGTTAATGTCCACTCCGCGCGAAACGGATACTGAACAGCAGGAGCAAGAGCAGACGCACCGCGCCGTTACGTCTCCTCTCGGCTCTCTGGCCGTCCCCAATTTCCGGAATTACTGGTTCAGCGCAGTCTCATTCGTGATGGGCTGGCAGATCCTGCGCATCGTCATCGCGTGGGAGGGGTATGAGCTGACCAATTCGGAGATCTTCCTGGGCTACCTGGGTTTCGCCATGGGGTTCGGCACGATCAGCGTGAACCTGATCGGTGGGGTGGCGGCAGACCGGGTCAGTCGGCTGGCACTGCTTATCGCCACGCAGGTCTGCATGACCATCACGGTGACGATCCTGATGATGCTGACATTTGGGGAGGTACTCGCACCGTGGCACCTGCTGGCGGCGTCCGCAGCCATCGGAGTCATCCAGGGAATCGATCAGCCGACACGCACGGCGGTGGTCCCGGCACTGATTCCGGATCGACGGCTTCTGATGAACGCCCTGGCGCTCAGCTCGTCCGTGTGGCAAGGAACACGGGTGTTTGGCCCGGGTTTGGGCGGAGTGCTGATCGAGCGCATCGGTTCCGCGGCGACGTTCGGGTCGGTGACGCTGGGCTATGGGCTTGGCACGCTGCTCCTCTTCTTTGTGCGGATTCCCCGCGTGGATCGGGTTCGCGGCAACGTGTTCAAGGAACTGTTCGAGGGGATCACGTTCATCGCGCGGCGCAATCTCTTTGCGAGTCTTATCCTGCTGACGTTCGTGGACAGTTTCTTTGGCGTGGCGTATATCCAGCTCATGCCGGTATTCGCGCGGGACATCCTGGGGATAGGCGCGGACGGCATGGGGATGATGTTGGGGGCATCTGCGGCGGGCGGGCTCATCGGCACGGGGATGGCGGCGTTCTGGGTGAAGGGTCGATGGCCGCTGGTCTTATTGCTGGGCGGAGGCGGACTGTTTGGGGCGATGGTGATGCTGTTCGCATTCAGCACGGTTCTGTGGCTGTCGCTTGGCGCACTATTCCTATCGGGAACCTTTAACTCGCTGTCCCAAATTACCAATCTGACGCTGCTGCAGAGCGCGGTGCCGGAAGACTTGCGAGGCCGCGTGATGGGTGTGTTCAGCCTGACGTACAGCTTGATCCCGTTGGGCGGCCTGCAGGTGGGCGCGCTGGCGGAGTGGTTCGGCGCGCCGACGGCGGTAGGGATCGGCGGGGCGATCGCGGTGATGTTCGCCATTGCCCTGGCCCTGCGGACAAGTTTCGCACGAGACGTACGTGTGGCAGCCCGAACAGCCGGCGGGTAATTTTAAAGTTCGCGATCGGGATTGGTTTGTCTAAGGCGTTAGAATTCCGCGTTCCGGCAAGGGGCGGGTAACTGCGTTACGGCTCTCGGTTCGCGATCCTGCGTCGGCGGCCTTTTGAGTTGGTGCACCGCGTTCCGGCAACGGGCGGCCAATCACCCTTCGGAGGCCCTGCCCGCTCCGCGCTACAATAGGAACTTCGCAATCGACTGGCCAATTTGCTGTATCCTCGCGTCCGTATTCACAAAATGGTTGAGTTATGTATGTTGTCCCCTGCTCGTTACCCTTGCCACCCAATTGGCCATCATACCCCACCTCTAAGGCTCTCTAAGTCTTCTTCTAGGCAGTCTCGAAGGCTAGGATCTTCTCCTAGGATTTGCTCGACATCCACGATGGGATTCGCAAATATTTCGGCTACCCTCTCATCATAATTTGCTACAACATCAGGAACTGCGGCGAATCGAGGACGAGAGCCATCGGGTATTTCAAGGCTAAATGCAAACTTCACAATTTCATAGGTGGTGGCGTTGTCCCCTCTTGGATAGCTGTAGACCTCGGACCGACTCAATTGAAAGCCCACTTCTACTGCCGTTCCGATCAGGAGTTTCGGCAATCCTATTGCAAGAAACGTCACATAGTCTTCAGACAACAGCTTCTCTGGTTCAAGATGCCCAATGCGTGACTCGAATTCTGTCACTCCACGGCCATTCTGGAGATTTTGAGCAAGCAACCCAGCTACACTTCTAAGAGACTCCTCGTCCGTTCCCTGACGACTGCCTCTGAAGGTCAAAAACAGATCAAAGCTGGCATTCTTTGCCCGCTGGACTTCTATCAGTCTCTTGATTGCCCCCCAAGTCCCCCCCAACGGTGACTCTTGCTCAGGAAAAGGTACCCAAGTAAAGTCCAAGTTAACCACATCAAAGTCGAAGGTGTCGCTGAAATGTGAATGATTGAGAGCCATATCCTCGAAAGTTCCCTTGTAGGATAGGGCACACCAACGAAGCGCCCTCACAATGTCCGAGTATGTCTTGTCATCCAGTTCGCAGAATCCTACACCGGGATATCCGCGACTTGTTCTTTCAATAAGCCCCGCGTGTTCAAGAAGTCTCACATCGAATAGGTCAGCTGTTGTAAGCGTAAAATACTTCAGAGGTCTGTCAAGTTTCTGGCTCCTATCTCTAGCTATAGGTAGCCACACATTCTTCCGAACATAGTGCTTCGTCGCTGTTCTCATGAGAATGTCGACATCGCGGTGTTCCCGGTCTACCGCCTCTCGATCTATGCTTGGCATAGCGCTACAGCCTTCGCAGCCATCCCACAAAGGGGTCTTCTCCTTGAGCAGGTGGGCCTAACGCTTCGACTAACCTGGCTATCAGGCACACTCTAAAGAACTCTTGTCTCGCTGCCCGAGTCTTAGGTACAGTGTCATGATGAAGGTTTATCCTCACAAGGAGGCCCTTTACATCAAGGTTCACTGGGCTGTCTATATTGTCGTCTAGTTCCATTTTCCACCCGTCAGAGACCGACCGCCTCATTCGCCGAAGAAGACGATCGAGGTCCTCCAAAGTCTTATCTCGTTGCAGGAGTAGTTGACGTGCGTGAGATCGATCGCGTATATCGGTGGTGATGCCACTCTTCTCCGGAAGTCCCAAGTGTTCGAAAAGAACATCTCTGACACGAACGAAGTGTCGGTGCGTTTCATTGAAACTATTGCGGTCTATATTTAAGGCCTCCTCAAGACCTTTTTCTATATAAATTTCCCCACTCATGGCGCTTCTCATAGGCCCTAGATTACGAGGGTAGCCTAACAGATCACTCTCATAACCAGTAATTCCAACATTGCGGATTCTCAATAGAACCCCTTGTAGTTCCGACGGTATAATCTGCCGTCTTTGGTGAAAGACATACCCTTCAAATTTGAGGCCCATTTCCCTGTCAGCGTCATGTGTGAATGGGTAAACTTTGAAATCTCCTCCTTCATCCAATAGGTCTTCGGCCGTCGGAAGTAACAGCGGCTTCCGCAGTTCATAACCATCAACGACCACTTTGAAATTGAAGTCATTTAGTCGCCTCTTGATGTGGTCCCAGCCTTCCCAGCCGCGAACTGGCCCATCTTCGAAGTAAGGAACGGGTGCTAGAGAAGCAAGCTCCCACAGAAACATGTCGTATTCGTTTAGAGTTGGACTTCGTTTTTCCTTACTTATTCGCTCGACGAATAATCGAAAATCCTCGGCCCCATACTCCCGGCTAACGAACTGGTCTCGTACGGACTGCCCTTGACCTAGATACTGTTCTAGCATCGCCGATCCTGCAGGAGTGGCTACAATGGTGTAGTGCTCATGGGCCGATGCCGGGACCCGATGTATGGTGTAGCGACCAATAGTACCTGTCCCGAGATTTGTTCGGGCCGCCTCGACGGATTCGAAGTCCTCAATGTTGACCTCAGCTTCTATTCGGAAATCAGCTCCCTCCTGAGACGAGATAATCACGAAACGCTTCGATATCTGCGACATTGCCAATATGCCGATTCCTATCCTTCCGATCAGCGGTCTCTTGAATTGAGCAATGTCTCCGGTGTCGCGCTTGTCGCTGCCTCCAATGTGGCCGAGTATAGATTGGAGTTCTTCAGGCGATATTCCAGGACCGTTGTCAAAGCAACTCACTGTCGAGAAAGTCGGATGATCGGTATTTATCAGCACTTCCGTGGCACCTGCATCAAACGAGTTGCTGACCAATTCCTTCAGAGCGTTAGCTGGACTGCGGTATATGCCGGTGCTTATGTCTCCAATGATGCGAGCGGCTGCATTGATTTCTGCTTCAATAGGTTCAGTAGTCATAAAGCGCCTCCAGCCTGGCTATTCCCAACCTCAAGGTAAGCTCTAGGATAGCTCTGATCAACTGTTTTGCAGATAGTTCGGGCTCTTGGCGATCCAAGTCTTCTAACTGGATCACGGTAACTCCTTTTGTGAAGTCTTCCTCGAAAGTCTCGACCAAATCCGGCCCACAATTGCTCTGTTGACCCAGTACTAGGCAGAATATCACGTGCCGTCGACCTTCGGGATGACCTCCCCAAGATCGTCCAGAGCCCCCGCGCTTTGAGACTCTTGCTGTCGGGCGAAGAGACGTTTGAAGAAGCTCAAGAAATGGTCGCTGACCGCACCGATATTTTCAAAACCATTAATCGTTTTAGGCAGAAGATCGCCGAGAACGATTTCCAATCTACACTGATTTCGATGACTAAAGAACAGCGAGACAAGTGTCTCTACGAACTGCGGAGGATTCAGAAACGGACGGAGCAGCTACTCAAGCGCGTTTCTTAGGCGCTTTCTTTCTAGCCCTCGGCTTATAGTCCTCTTCCCATTCCCTGTCCTTATCTGGGAAGAATAGTTCAGGCCTCGCCCAGCATACTGAGCAGACCCAGATATATGGGCTCTTCCGATAAGGGCCGCGGACTAATCTCTCGTCGGAGAACGGCTGACCGCAGCACAAACAAACCTTGGGCGGCTTCTTGGACCCTATCTGCCAGGAGAAGAGGTCACCAATGGTGTCTTCCGCCAATCCTTCTCCCTTCTCCAGCCCGGGAAATAAGTCTTACGTATGCTGGATTGTTGTTCGTGCTCGTAGGCCATCTGTGCCACACTTTCAGGCATCTTCCAGTTGCCCCCTATTGGCCTCAAGCTGAAGGCTTCCTGAAAGTTGCTGGCCCGCTCAAACTTGCTGACCAATCCCTTATAGGGAGGTAGCGCTCCTCCGAACCCAAGAACGCGACGGGCGGCCCCCACCATTTTGAGGTGCTCGTTCGTCCATTTTGGAGAGACATACACGCCTTTCTTGAGCGTAGTGAGCGGTTCGTACCTCATCGGGTATACCACGACACCCCAGAGCAAGAGGTCTCTGACCCGCTCAAAGAAATCCTCCGGATCGTCCACATAGTTGTGGAGTACGTAGAATATAATTTGCCGGCCTCGGACTCCGTGTGCTTTGAGTATCTCGATTGCTCGCTCAACCCATGGTCGTATTCCCCGATAATCGAACGCCATACGGATGAACGGCATATTCATCTTCCCAATCAGGGCTGCGTTGTCTTCCTTTACGAGACGAGCGTCCATTCCTTGATTGAAGTCGACTTGGATTCCCAGATCGACGAGTTCGGCGAAGATGTCCATCGCGTTGGGTAGAGCCAGTACATTATTGTCGAAGAAGACCGCCTTCTTGTGTCCCGGTTCCAGCTGAGACTCAACTGAACCTACGCCAGGGATTGGAGGTCCCTCAAGCTTGGGTACGGAACAGAAGCCACATTTTCTTGGGCATCCCCGTGTCGCGAACAGTATGCTGGATTGCCACTCGGGAACCAGAGAATAATCGGGCCGCACCCATTCCGCCGCCTGAACTAGTCCTTCATGAACAGTATCAGCACCGGACAAGGTCGCGTGCTCCGGCAAAAGCGATGCGTAAATCCCGCCTAACCGAACCTCCGCATTGGGGTACGTCTGCTTATAGTGGCGCACGGCGCGCCAGACTGGTTGCCAATCCCAAGTAAAGAGGCTAGCTACATCTATGCGGTCCGGAACGAAGGATATCTCTTCGATTCCTCGAACCAACTGAACTAGGTCTCCTTGGGCACGATGAAGCGCACCAAGTTTGAGTAGCCCCAAAGACGGATACCGCGTGTAGTAATCCGGCTCAACCAACAGGATATTCATATACGTTATTCAGCCAGCTTACAAGACCCTCCCCTAGAGGCTGCAGCCCAACAACCATCGCTGTCTACCGTAGCACATACGCATGTACTCGAAGCATCAGCCCTGTAGTCGCTGCCTCCGCGCTACAATAGGAATCGCTGTGTGACATGGATTTCTGGATTCCCGCTTTCTCGGGAATGACGGGGCGGTGGTATGTATTCGATTGATCTTTCAGGGAAGAATGCGGTTGTGCTGGGGGTGGCGAATCATCGCAGCATCGCGTGGCACATCGCGCAGGCGCTGCATTCTGCGGGCGCGAATCTTTATCTGACCTACCAGAACGAGCGGCTCGGCGACGGTATCCGCAAGCTGACGGACGGCATGGAGAACGTCACGCTCATCGAGTGCGATGTGTCTGAGGACGAGAATGTTGAGTCGGCTTTTGGGCAGATTGCGGCGGACGGGGCGTCCGTTGACCTCCTGATCCATAGCATCGCCTTTGCGAATCGGGATGACCTGGGCGGCGATTTTTCACAGACGGGGCGCGACGGATTTCGCATCGCGCTTGAGGTGAGCGCGTATTCACTGATTCCCGTCGCTCGATACGCTTCGCCACTTATGCCGGAGGGCGGGACCATCGTGACGCTGACGTTCCAGGCGTCTGACCGCGTCTTCCCCGGCTATAACATCATGGGCACGGCGAAGGCGGCGTTGGAGAATGAGGTCAAGCAGTTGGCGTATGAGTTGGGGCCGCGCGGCATCCGCGTGAACGCCCTTTCCCCCGGCCCGCTTGATACGCTGTCTTCCCGTGCGATTCACGGCTACGTGGACATGAAGCGCATCCAGGCGGAACGGTCGCCAATACAACGCAACATCACGCATGATGAGGTCGCCAAGGCGGCGTTGTTCCTGCTGAGCGATCTTTCAAGCGGCATCACCGGCCACGTTCTACCAATCGACGGCGGCTATCAGATCGCCGGCGTTTGATTTAAAGGCCGCTCAACGCATGGCAGCAATTGCTCAGGTCCGTTATTCCATTCTGCATGAAGTCAGCTGATGTCAGACGAGACTGAAGGGCGGCGTCGATTCCAGACCGTTCGCGGCACGAACGATACGCTGCCGGACGATCAGCCGTATTGGGATTGGGTGCGAGCGGCGGCGCAGAGCGTTGCGCATCGTTTCGGCTTCAAGCGGATCGACACGCCTGTGTTCGAGGAGACGGCGCTGTTTGTTCGGACGGTCGGCGAGGGCACAGACATCGTTGAGAAGGAGATGTACACGTTCACGGACCGCGGCGACGACATGCTGACGCTGCGTCCGGAAGGGACTGCGCCGGTGTGCCGGGCGTATATCCAGCACGGGATGCATACGCTGCCACAGCCGGTGCGCGCTTTCTATATCACGCCTATCTTTCGGTATGAACGGCCACAGTCGGGGCGGCTGAGGCAGCACAATCAGTTTGGGATCGAGGCCATCGGGGATCCGAATCCGGAGATCGACGCGGAGGTCATCCACGTCCTGTGGAGCTTGTTCCAGGAGCTTGGGCTGACGAACCTGACGCTACACGTGAACTCCATCGGGGACGCGAGCTGCCGGCCGCAATTCCTGCAGTCGCTTCGGGACTATTACTCGACGCGGCTGGATGAGGTCTGCGAGGACTGCCACACGCGGTATGAGAAGAACGCCTTGCGGTTATTGGATTGCAAGGAGGAACGGTGCCAGCCGGTGATAGCGGGCGCGCCGACGCCGGCGGACAGCCTTTGCCAGGACTGTGCTGACCACTTCACGCGGCTTCGCTCACTGTTGGAGCTATGGGAGATTCCGTACGAGATCACGCCGAGGCTCGTGCGTGGGCTGGACTATTACACGCGGACCGTGTTCGAGGTTCATCCCGCTATCGAGGGCTCGCAGACGGCGCTGGGGGCGGGCGGGCGGTACGACGGTCTCATTGAGCAGCTCGGTGGGTCGCCGACGCCGGGAGTCGGGTTTGGGTCGGGCATCGAGCGGATCATCATGAATCTGCGGGGGGCGGGGCTGACGCCGCCGGAATCGCTCTCGCCCCGGACGGATCTGTACATCGTTTATCTCGGCGAGACGGCCCACGGCCATGCGCTGCGGTTGGCGGCGGAGTTGCGGCATGCGGGGGTCAGTGTCTCGCTCCCAACGGGGAGCCGCAGTTTGCGGGCGCAGCTACGCTCAGCGGGGGCGGCCAATGCGCGGTTCGCTCTGATCATCGGCGACGATGAGGTCGCCAAGGGTACGGCGGCGCTACGCGATCTGGATACGAGCGAGCAACGTGATGTTTCGCTCGATGCGGAGGCGATCGGGGCCGCATTCACAGCCTGATCACGGTCGACGCTTCTCTTCTTCGCCGAACGGCTTGGGCGTCGTATAGTCCCAAAAAGAAAGAAGCCCCGCGGTGTGGTGCGGAGCTTCTCCCGGGGAGGAGGTGTGTGGTGGTGGTATTTCGTTTTTGGTTCCCCCGGCCCCTGAGGGCCTGACGGGGGAGGTTGTTTGGGCAGACCCCTTATGCGGCTGCCAGCAGGTTTGCGTTCAGCGCGACGATCCTGTCAACGCTGGCCCTTGCCTCGATTGCGACCTTGCCGGTCTTGACGGGGCGGACGATTGCGAGCTGGCTGTCGGGCCCGCTCAGTACGGGGTTGATAGTCTCTATGGTCTGGGGCATCGGGGTCCTCCCTCTTTCTGCGCTTTCTCTCTTGTCTCTCTTATTCATGTATCCATAGTGCCAATTCTGTAGAATCGCATCAAGGGATATTCTGCGATAGTTCTTATTTGATTTCGCGATGCTATAATAGGGGCTGTTACGGGGGATGAAAGGCTGGATATGGATATTCGGGAATTGCGCAGCTTCACCGTCGCGGCTCGTCTGCGCAGCATTTCACGGGCGGCGGAGCTGTTGGACATCGGTCAGCCGACGGTGTCCACACACATCAAGAAGTTGGAGCAGGAGCTGGGGACGCAGTTGTTTGACCGCATCCGGCGGCCAATACGATTGACCCTGGCGGGCGAGAAGCTGCTTGACCTGGCCGGGCCGCTTGTTGAAGGGGTTGAAGGGCTGGCCGTGAACACGCAGCAGGCGCAGACGGAGGGGCCGGTGACGGTGGCTGCCACCGCTAACCTGATGTCGCACTTCCTGCTTGGCGCCGTGGAGGCGTTTCGTGATGAGAACCCGCGCGTACACATGCGGCTGAGGTCGCGTTTACGTTCCGAGGTAATCGAGTTGGTGTCGCAGGGCGAGGTGGATTTCGGCATCGTGCCCGGTATTGATCCGGATCCGGCGTTGGAGTTCGAGAGCTTGTTCCCCTATGAGCGGCTGCTCATCACGCCGCTGAATCATCCGCTGCTGGAAGAATCGCCGCTGACATCGATGGATCCGGTCGCAGAACACCCGTTGATCATGATGGGGCCTGGCACGTACACGCGGTCCGCGGTGGAGTCCGAGTTCCGGCGGAAGGGCCTGGAATTCGACATCGTGATGGAGGCGGACTCACTGGACTTGATAAAGCGGTACGTGGGGCACGGGTACGGGGTGTCAGTTATTCCGCGCGTGGTCGCGGAGCCGGGGGACGAGGACACGCTGGGTATCGTTCCGTTGGGTCACATTCTGCCGACGGACCGGGCGGGGTTGATCACGCTGCGCGGGCGGCCGTTGTCCACGCCGGCGGAGGCGCTGATAGAGAAGGTGCGGGAGGCCGCGACGGAAATGTAGTGGGGGCGGGCATTGGCGATTCCTCGGCGTGGCGGTTAAACTGGGGGAACGTTCACCGGCGTGGCGCGTTCGTCTAGTGGCCAAGGACACCGCCCTCTCAAGGCGGAGATCACGGGTTCGAATCCCGTACGCGCTACCATGGGTTACGGTGGAACGAACCGGTTTTTTCCAGTCTACGACGGTGTTGTTACTGAATTTGGATGCTGCGGGGATTGAGTCAGATAGAACATTAAGACAATTTAGTCCCACTACCTTGCCCGCTGAACCCGTGCGCGAGCGCCGGTGATATTGCGTCGATAAGCGATCAGGGACGGCGTAACGCCGTAGTAGTTGGCCGCCTTCCCGGGCGACCAATTCTGTCGCTCAATCATCAACGCCGCTTCTTCCGGGACAAGCAGCGCCCCTGCAAGAAAATTGGCTTCCTCCTCGATATCAGCGTCCAGATTTCGGAGGCCCAATTCATTGAAGGCCGGAGTGGGATCATGGAGAAGCAACCCGTGTGCAAGCTCGTGGGCGATGTCGTTAGACTGGCGTCCTGGTACGTGAGCATCGTTGTAGACAATCACACGCCTATGGACCTCAATTACCGTTAGGGCGGAGAACTGATCCTCACCATGACTGGAGAAGTAGCCGACTGCGTTCGGGATAGCCTGCCTGAACTCTGAGAGAGGAATCAGGGGAATGGCCACATGATCGGCCAGTTTTCGCGGATCCAGGGGCGCAGTCCGGGAGAGGGACAATTCGGCTCTTACTTCACGGGCGATGGCATTCGCCTCGGGCTTGAATCCTCTCCTCACCGGGGGTTAGTCCTTCTTCCTCAGTCGCTCGTATGTGGCCTTAACCAACTCGTCGAGAGCTACGGCCGCCTCAGGTGTTAGATGCGGGTCCGCCTTGAGATAGGTAGAGACCATCGCCAAGGACCCGGCCTCAGGCTTGGTCTCTTGCTGGTCTCGCACATAGGCGTCTGCGCTTAGACCGGACCACAACACAAGCGCGGCAAGGCTGTCCACATCGGGGCGGCGCCCCTGCGCCATGCGGGTAAGGGTGGACGCGCTCACCTGGGCTTCCTCCGCGACCTGCTTCCAAGTGTTTGCGCGGCTTTGGCGTTCAGCATCAAGGGCAGCAAAGAACCCATCTGCGTCGAATCTGCCCTTTCTGTCGTCATTGTCGCCACGCCGTTTCTCACCTTCATCCAATTGCGAATTTGCAATCATCACTCACCTGCGCAATAATGCTCATGTCAAATCGGTCGTCGATCTGGCAATCAGTCTATACGAGAGGGTCTCAAGGGGCAAGCCCTGGGACACAGGTAGCCTCAAGATGGGGCAGAAGGAGTCTGACGATGGTTCAGGACAAGGGCACGGTGAAGATCATCGTGAACGCGCGAGAGAAAGTTATCCCGGTGGGAGAGTTGTCGGTGACTGGCGAACTCTCCTTCACACAGGCAGTGAATCTGGCATTCGACCCGCCGCCTACCGGGCCGAACATCGTGTTCACGGTGAGTTATCGCGAAGGGGCCGGAAGGCCGCCGGAGGGAAGGCTCGTCGACGGTCAGAGTGTGAAAATCCAGGACGGGACGGTCTTCAATGTCTCATTCACTGATCGATCGTAGCGCGGACCTCAAGCGCCTTGAGGACGAGGGCTATGAGGTGGAGGTGAAGGCCGACCACTTGATCCTCCACCATGTCCCGTACGTCGCTGAATCCAGCGTCATCAAGTATGGGGCTCTCGTCTCTTCGCTGAACGTCCAAGGGGACAGCACGTCCAGGCCGGACACGCATGTCGCCATGTTCATCGGGTCTATGCCATGTGACAGACACGGGAATCCGTTGACTCAGATCCACCACTCTAATCGACGACGAGAGCTTGGTGATGGCTTGACGGTGGATCACAGCTTTTCAAGCAAGCCATCCGGAGGCTATGCCGACTACTACTTGAAGATGACTACCTACGAAGCAATCATCTCAGGGCCGGCTCAGGCAATTGACCCGAGCGTGACAGCCCGGACATTTTCTGTTGTGGAGGCTGAGGACGAAGATTCTCCGTTTGTCTACATCGATACTGCGTCTAGCCGGGTGGGCATCCGTGCGATAACGGAAAGGCTCGCGACCAGTCCGATTGCCATCATTGGGCTGGGCGGCTCTGGTTCGTACATCCTCGACCTAGTAGCAAAGACGCCGGTGAGTGCAATTCACCTGTTCGACGGAGACAAGCTTGGACAGCACAACGCCTTTCGTTCACCGGGTGCGCCGTCGATAGAGACCCTGCGAACCGCTCCGCAGAAATCGGTTCACTACAGAAACGTCTACTCCAGAATGAAGCGCAACATCGTGGCACACGGTCATGTGGATGAATCTAACGTCGAGTTGCTGCGGTCAATGGACTTTGTGTTCATGGCAGTGGATAGTCCCAAACCCAGGCAGCTGGTGGTACAGAAGCTGGAGGAGTATGGCGTGCCATTCATAGACGTTGGGATGGGTGTGGAGGAAGTTGACAGCTCCCTGCTGGGTCAGCTCAGGGTTACAGCCAGCACGGACTCATCACGTGACCAGGTCCGTTCTACGATACCGACGACTGGTCACGGAGGCGAGGACGAATACGCCCGCAATATCCAGATTGCGGATCTCAATGCACTGAACGCTACGCTGGCGGTCATCAAATGGAAGAAGCTGCGCGGGTTCTATACCGACCTTGTGAAGGAACACACAATCCTGTACCAGATTGACGGCAATCACCTGGTGAATGAGGACAAGTCGTGACTCGAATCAGATCTCTGACGTACGAGTTTGTCACCTACATCCCGGAGAGGCTGGATGAGGGCATGTTGTACGTATCGATACCATTCGCCACGGTCGCGCATTCGTGTTGCTGTGGATGTGGGAATGAAGTAGTGACACCACTTGCTCCAGATGGCTGGAAGATGACGTTCGATGGAAAGACCGTCTCCCTTTCTCCTTCCATCGGGAATTGGGGCCTGGACTGCCAGTCCCACTATTGGATCGGTCGAGACAGAGTCCGCTGGGCTCGGCATTATCCGATGCGCGCGGACATGTTGGCTCGGTCTCACAACCGCATTTCGAAAATGTGGTGGTTTGCCTGGTCGGAGTTGTTGGGGCAGATCAAGAAAGGTACGAAGGGTTAGACGTCATGTCTGTGTCTCTAAGCGAGATTAGGTCACGAGCCGTCAGGCTACTCGGAGCGCTATTGGTTCGACACTTGAGAGGCTGGCAGGAAGCATGGAGTATCGCCCTGCAAGGGCCTTATCTTTGGCTAGGCGTGATAGGCCTCACTATGGGTGTCCTCATCACAGGAATCCTCGTGCCAGCCGCATTCGATATTGGAATTATGACTGGTATTTCTTATCTGATGGCACTCTACTTTGCATTCTCGAATGCCATCTTTGTCAGAGTCGTTAGAATCGACCACGGTCGCATTATTCCTGTGGGGGTAGTTGCCCCAATCTTCATCTTGGTTGGTGTAATCGGTTCTGGTGCCATAAGACCTCTGATTGGCGATGCGAAAAATGCTGCGTTGGCTCAGGACTTCATAAGTGCTGTTGTGATCTTCGGAGTCTTTGTGGGCATGACTCTCTGGTTTCGGCAATGGCAGAGCGGGAATCCATATTAATCCGTATCCACCCGTTTCGCGTTTGAAGAACCGTTCTATTCGTCAGATTAGCCTTGGTTGGTCTTGGTCGGTGGCTTCTTGGGGGTTGGTGCGGCGGGGTTGGGGGGCTGGCAGGTTTAGGGTTTGGCGGAGGTTGCGCACGTAGCGGGCGTAGGCGTTACGGCCTGTCTCTGTCGTTTGGATCCAGGTGCGGGGCTTCGCGTCGATGAACTCTTTTGTGATGGCGACGTAGCTCGCTTCTTCCAGTTTGCGCAGGTGGATTGTCAGGTTTCCGCCGGTCAGCGCCAGTTCCTTCTGGACGTAGCCGTAGGCGACGCGGTCATCGGCTCCCTGCGCGACAAGCATCGTCATAATCCGGAGGCGGGTTGGTTGGTGGATCGTCTCGTCGAGATCCGGGGTGCCGTTTGTCGTCACGGGACGTCACTCCGGCGGATGAGCGCCCAGACCACGGCGGCCGGCGGCGGCGTCATGATGTGGAACCCCATTGGTTGGTGGATCGTCTCGTCGAGATCCGGGGTGTCGTTTGTTGTCACGGGACGTCACTCCGGCGGATGAGCGCCCAGCCTGTGGCGGCCGTCGCCAAGGTCAGGATGGCGGAGTAGAGCAGCGCGGCATCGCCTGCCAGCGCGTAGGGGATGAAGTACGCCGCCAAGAACGCGAGCCCCAGGACGGCGATGATCGGCCGGTACATGATGCCGAAGAGGATGTAGCCGAGCATCGCGATACCAATGGATACGCCACCGATTTGTTGGGCGTCACCCTCCGCCCAGAGGCCGAGCGCGGCGGGCATCACGAACGCTGCGATGCCGATGGTGAGCCAGAAGAGGAACGTGCGGATGCCGGCGGATCTGGCCGCCTCTCCCGCGCCGGTCTTCTGTCCGGCCCGACTGCCGATGACCGCGCTGGCCACCATGCCCACTGCCACCAGCCCAAACCACAGAGGCGCCCTGATCCATGGCCTGTCGGCAGCCATTTCCTCAAGGAACGTCGCGAACGAATATTCCGCGAAGTAGCCCAGCGAGATGACTGCGCCCCACACGAGCAGTATCGTCGCTGTTCCCGCCACGTACATGGAGCTGCGGAGTTGGTCCATCGTGGCGTGGATGTCTTCCCATCCCTGTTGAGGCGAAAGCTCTCGCCCGTCTCCTGCTGCCGATTGCATCACGTCCTCCTCTACCCTTATTCGGGTAAATCCCACCTGTCGATTCCCTGCGTTAGTTTGCAACACAAACTAGTTTACATCACTTCATACAGGTGTCAAGGAGGAACTTTCGCGCGCGCGTGTGGTTGGCACAGTGAGATTTAGATTCCCGCCTTCGCGGGAATGACGGAGGGGGATGGAGATGTTATACGGTGGAGACCAGCGCCGGGAAGAATGTCCCCTTTCTTTAGGAGTAAACGACATGGCTGAACAGCACTCGCCTGAATACACGATGGGCTACGGCGAGGACTTTTTGCAGTTGCTGGATCGACGCAAGGCGGAGAGTCACGCTGCGTACCTGCTCCCGAAACTTGAGTCCGGCATGCGCGTTTTGGATTTTGGCTGCGGGCCTGGCACGATTTCAGTCGGCCTTGCGCGCGCTATCGAGCCGGGGGAGTTTCACGGCATCGATATGGAGGAATCCCAGATCGGCATCGCGCGAGCGGCTGCGCAGGCAGGCGGCCACGCCAATGCCACATTTCACGTTGGCGATGTCACCAACCTGCCCTTTGAGGATGGCTACTTTGACGTCGCCCATTGCCATACGTTGTTGACGCACGTGCCGGACACGCAGAAGGCGCTTGCGGAAGTGAAGCGGGTGCTCAAGCCGGGTGGACTCATCGGCGCGCGGGAAATGAACGGCGGCTCGTCTTTCATGGCGCCTGACTGGGACGATGAGGGATGGCGGACCTTCATGAGCCTTTTAGAGGCAAATGGGGGGCACCCGAACATGGGACGCGAATTGAAAGACGCTTTCCTCCAGGCCGGGTTTGTCAGTCCGGTTGCTTCCGCGTCCTTCGATTTCTTCACACATGAGGATGACATCGCATTTTTCCACGGGTTTTCTCTGGACTGGTTCTTTACGCCGCGGGTGATCGAAGCTGCCACTATGTTTGGATTTGCGACGAAAGAACAGTTTGAGCAGTGGCGTCGAGACCTCGACGAGTGGAAGAGCAAGCCGAGCGCCACCGCTGCCATTGGCTTCGGCGAGTGCATCGCTACCAAGCCGTAGAAACCGAATAACGGCCTCTAACCCGCCCGTCATTCCATTACCTGCCTGCCAGGGGCGTACCCTGATTCCCGTGACAGTTCTTGAGGGTCACGCAGGCAAATTCTTTCCAATCTATGGGGTAGCGGGATCAGGAGAGCCGCGACTCAAAGAAAGGGACTAGCGGTTGCCCATCACTTCTTCGTGCGGGGGTACTTCCTCTCCGACGACGTACAGGAAGTAGTAAGCGCCCGTGTCGCCAAGAAATTTAAAATTCTTGCGCAGGTCTTTCACCAAGTCGGTGTAGCTGGACTGCGAACGCAGATAGTCCTGGAAGGATCCATGCTCTTTCTCTAGATCGAGCATTCGCTCAGCATTGCCCTTAATGGCCTCGATTTTTCTTCGATTGCGGATGATCCGGGTGTCCGTGGCGAGCGCGTCGACATCATCCGGGGTCAAATCGGCGACGCGTTCTGCGTCGAAGTTGTAGAAGGCCTCCCGCGTGCCGGACCACTTGCTCTCGACGACACGCCATGAGATGCCAGACTGAAAGACAGCCTTGCTCATGACGTCAAGGTAGTCATCGATGCTCTGCGGGGTGATCTGTTCCGGCGCTTGCATCTCAGGCATAGTTTTAGTCTTCTCCTGCAATTACTGGTGCGTTGGCGGCATCCGGGTTCAGGAGCCGCGCGCCCAGGAGGACCATCCAGAACACCCATGGGAAATAGCACGCCCGGCCGATGGCGACCATCGTCTCGTTGGCCTGGCTGTGGCCGATAATGAGCGCCACTACCGATACGACGGAGACGACGGTAATCACGAGAGCGAGAATCCTGTGTATCCCGGCCTCTTCCTCCATCGCCACGCCCAGGCTGAACGCGATCAGGCCGAGCGAGACGGCGAGGCTGGAGATGAGAGTGACGCCGACATCAACCGAATATAGCGACAAGGCTGCGCTCACCTCTGATTCTGAGCCAAGGTCCGTATTCGCCATGACGTGGGCGAGGCCCTGGACCATGATCCAGCCAACGCCGCCAAAGATGAGGCTTACGATGCCGAGTCGCGCCACGCCGTCAAACAGGTCGTTCTTGTCGATCACCCTGTGGAGGCCGGCGAAACCGTAGAGGGCCAGCACCAGTGCGAATGGCACCACCAACGCCACGACGTGAGAGAGGGCGCTGTTCTCCACGAAGGCGGTGACTTTCCCCATGTGATCCGTCGACTCTTTGGAGTCGATGAGCACGCCGCCCGGCTCCAGCAAGAAGAATCCAAGGGCCAGGATGGGCCCAATCATGAGCGCCACGGCCTCCGGCTTGCTGATTGCGTACTTCTTCATGGTTCACTCACCTTCTTTCGGCCCTGCCCTGCGAAGTCTCGGGGTGGCTCAGGCAATCCCGTGCGGCGGTTGCTCCACTCACGCAGAGCGTAGACCCTCGCGCACCGAAGCGCCAATTTTGTGTGGGGGCGGCGGGGTGGTGTTCTTGCTATTGTGGGCGGACTGGGGGTAAGGCTTGGTGGGTAGCGGCGGGTTAGCCAGGGTCATCATGGTGCAGGGGACATCGTCCCATGCGGGGAAGTCCGTATTGACGGCGGCGCTGTGCCGGATATTCGCGCAGGAGGGGTACAGCGTTGCGCCGTTCAAGGCGCAGAATATGTCGCTGAACTCGTACGCGACGCCGGACGGCGGGGAGATTGGGCGGTCGCAGGCCGTGCAGGCCGCGGCGGCGATGGTTGCGCCGCGTGTCGAGATGAACCCGGTGCTGCTGAAGCCTGAGGCTGACAGCCGCTCACAGGTGGTGGTGCTGGGCCGACCTGAGATGACGCTCTCCGCACGTTCCTATTACGACCGCAAGGCAGTGCTGTGGGATGTCGTGACAACGTCGTTGGATACGTTGCGGCGGGAATACGACGTGGTTGTGATGGAGGGCGCGGGCAGTCCGGCGGAGATCAATCTTCGGCAATTCGACATCGTGAATATGAGTGTCGCTCTCTACGCGAACGCGCCCGTCTTGCTGGTTGCAGACATTGAGCGGGGAGGGGTGTTCGCGCAGCTGGTCGGCACGATGGCGCTGCTCGAGCCGGAGGAACGCGCCTTGGTCAAGGGGCTCGTCGTCAACAAGTTCCGCGGGGATATGTCTTTGTTCGACCCCGGTCGCGAGCAGTTACGGGAGTTGACGGGGGTGCCGGTGGCCGGCGTCCTGCCCCATTTCTTCGATATTCATGTGCCGGAGGAGGACACGCTGGGGCTGCCTGAGGGGGAGGCGGATTCCGGCGGCGAGGCTCTCGATATTGCCGTGATGCGACTGCCCCACCTGGCCAATTTCGACGACTTCGATCCGCTGCGGCAGGAGCGTGGCGTCCGCCTGCGCTTTGTGGAGCGGGAGGAGCAGTTCGGCGCGCCTGACCTGATCATCATTCCCGGCAGCAAGACGACGATGGCGGACCTGGATTGGCTCAGGGAGCAGGGGCTGGCACAACGCATTGTTGCCGCGCGGACGGCGGGGACGCCGGTGGTCGGTATCTGCGCCGGTTACCAGATGCTGGGGAGAGAGTTGCTCGACCCGGACGGTGTTGAGTCGCCTCGGCCGTCCGCGAACGGCCTCGGGCTGCTTCCCGTCACGACGACGTTTCTTGGTGACAAGGCGACGCACCAAGTGGCGGGGCGGGTTATTAGCGGACGCGGCATCCTAGGCGGGAGCGATGGCGCGCCGGTGAACGCCTATGAGATACACATGGGTGTCACGCAGGGAGAGGCGTCGGCGAGTCCGTTCGTGATCGAAACGCGTTCCGGGCAGGATGTCTCGCTGCCGGACGGGGCGTTGGATGAGGAAGGGTTGACGATGGGGGCCTACCTGCACGGGCTTTTCCACAACAGGGAGCTTCGACGCTCGATGCTCTCGTGGCTTGCCAGCCGCAAGGGCGTGACCCTACCCGAGTCCGGCAGTGAGATTGACCAGAGGGCCGAGTACGACAAGCTGGCCGCATTCGTCCGGGAACACCTTGATATGGAGTTGATTCACCACGTGGCGGGGTTGGGCGCATAACGGCGGTCACGTTGGGTAACTAGTCGGCGTACCCTGTTGGGTGTGAGGGTTTATCTTGGCGTCGGCGTTGGCGTGCTTAGCATGTCATTGGCGGCGATATTCATCCGGTTGGCGGACGCGCCGCCTCTCACGGTGGCGGCGTATCGCATGGGCATCGCGGCGATCGTCGTGGGAGTTATGGCGGGCGTCGCGGCGCGGCATCAGTTTGTGACGATACGGCGTCCCGACCTGTTGCTGCTGGTGGCCTCCGGCGTGTTTTTGGCGGCACACTTCGCTCTCTGGATCACTTCGTTGTCGCACACGTCGGTGGCGAGTTCGGTCTTGTTTGTCACGACGACGCCGATCTTCGTGGCAGTAGCAGGCCACTACTACCTGTCCGACAGGCTGGGGTGGCTGACGACGGCCGCCGTCATCGTGAGCATCGCGGGCGGGGTCATCATCGCGGCAGGTGACTGGGCGGAGGGCGAGCGGCACCTGTACGGCGATGCGCTGGCACTCGCGGGCGCAGTGGCGGTGGCGGGGTACTTGCTGGTGGGGCGGCGGGTTCGCAGCAGCATCCCGACGCTGCCGTATATCGCGGTCGTTTACACGGTGGCGGCGGTGGTGTTGATAGTTGGAGCCGTCGCGAGCGGTTCACAGATGCTGGGGTTGCCGGCGGAGTCGTACTTCTGGATGGCGGTGGCGGCGCTTGTGCCACAGGTGATCGGGCATTCACTGATCAATTGGGCGCTGGGGCATTGGCCGGCCGTGAACATTACGCTTGCAGTGCGGGCTGAGCCCGTCATCGCGGCGCTGGCTGCCATTCCAGTTCTGGGGGAGATTCCGGCGTGGACCGTGATTCCGGGCGGGGCGCTGCTGCTGGTGGGCGCCTATCTTGCCATCCGCAGCGAGGCACGGCAGAAACCGCGCGTAGCTGAGCTGGATTAGGCCGCATGGCGTCACTGATCTTCGACGTGGCGGTGACGGCGGCGGGGCTTGCAGTGTTGCTCGCCGGCGGGTGGCTGCTGGTCAAGGCGGCGGCGCGGCTGTCATTGGCATTCGGCATCTCTCCCCTGATCGTTGGAGCAACGATTGTTGCGCTCGGCACCTCATCTCCTGAACTGTCGGTCAGCATGGCGGCCGCGCTGGAGGGATCGGGCGGGCTGGCGGTGGGCAACGTGTTTGGCTCCAACATCACAAACGTGTTGCTGGTGTTGGGCATCGCATCGCTGATACGCCCCATGGATGTCCATCCGAGCCTGCTGCGCTGGGAAATGCCCGCGCTGGGCGTCGCCACCGTGGCGGTCATCCTTGCGGGCCTGAGCGGAATGATTGGGCATGTTGTCGGCGCGGCCCTGTTTGTCGGGCTCATCATCTTCGTGGCGCTTTCCCTGCTGCGGCACCGGGAGAAGGAGGTGCCTCACGGTGGTGAGGAGTTCACCCGCGCGTGTGACCCATTATCCCGGTGGGGAATCGCCCGCGAAATCACTCTTCTGCTTGTGGGGATTGGCGCGCTCGCGCTCGGCTCAGCATTGACGGTGGAAGGCTCAGTCGGCATTGCGGAACGCGTTGGCCTGAGCGATGTCGCGATCGGCCTGACTATCGTGGCGATCGGGACAAGTCTCCCCGAGATCGTGACGACGGCGGTGGCCGCCTACCGCGGCGAGCGAGAGATTGCTGTGGCAAACGTGGTTGGATCCAACATCTTCAACCTGTTGGGGGTGTTGGGCCTGACGGCCACGGTTTCAACGCTGCCAATAGACAGTGCACTGTACAGCTTTGAGGTTCCCGTGCTGGCGGCGGCCACGGCGGTGCTTTTCCTTGTCGCATGGACGAACCGT
Organism: Dehalococcoidia bacterium; assembly: GCA_965207115.1. GTDB lineage: Bacteria > Chloroflexota > Dehalococcoidia > UBA6926 > UBA6926 > VXMO01. The sequence continues at coordinate 1,800,881 of CBDBLR010000003.1, forward strand.
CGCATAGTGCGGGTGGAGGGGATTGCCCTCATTGCGCTATTCGTAATCTTCCTGGGAATTGTGCTGGCGCGCGGCGGAGTTTAGGGCGCTTTCGATTCGCGCTGCTAGTCCCCGTGGTGATCGTGGTCGGCGTGGGTGGTGTGGTCGTGATGCTCCTGGTGTTCGCCCTCTTCAGGGTCATCCTCGTGCCACGTGCATTCCAGCGCCGCCAGTATGAGGCCGATGTGGGTGAATGCCTGCGGGAAGTTGCCGAGTGCGAGGCCGCTGCGAGGGTCGATCATCTCTGCGAACAGGCCCAGGTGGTTGGCGTACGTGAGCAGTTCATTGAACATGCGCGTCGCCTCGCCGCGACGACCAACATGGCTGAGCACCTGAACAAGCCAGAAGCTGCACAGCGTGAACGCGCCCTCCGGGCCGAACACGCCGTCGTCCGTCTCGTCCGTCCGGTACCGACTGACGAAGGGCCCGTGGCGCAGCTCCATCTCGATTCGTTCGAGAGTGGAGAGGAAACGCGGGTCATTGAAGTCGATGAAGCCCAGGAGCGGCAGCAGGAGAGTGGCCGCGTCCATGGCGTCGGACTCATAGTGTTGGACGAATGCCTTCTTTTCCTCGCTCCAGCCCTTGTCCAGCACTTCTGCCTTGATAGCCTCCGCTTCCGCCTGCCAGAGGGGGATGTCCGGGTCATCGGGCACGAACATTTCGCCCAACTTGACCGCGCGATCAAGGGCAACCCAGCAGAGGGCGTTGGACGTGACGAAATGGAAGGGACCGCCACGCACCTCCCAGATGCCGCTGTCCGGTTCACGCCATTCCTGGACGGCGAGGTTGGCAAGGGTCTTGACGACGTCCCAGTGTGCCGCGGTTACTTCCTCGCCGTGCGTGGCGAGCAGGTGTGCGCTGGCGAGGAGCTCTCCGTAAACGTCCTGTTGGATCTGGTCGTAGGCACCGTTGCCGATACGGACAGGGCCTGAGCCTCTGTAACCCTCAAGGTTGGGGATTTCCTCTTCTGTTGGATCCGTCTCGCCGTCGATGCGGTAAAGGATGTGGAGGTGTTCCTCCTCCTCGTGGTCCCATTCGAGTGAGTCGTCACTGAGGCCGCACGCCTGTGCCAGCCATTCGAAGAACTCGACGGCCTCCTCAGTGTGACCAAGGTGCATCAGGGCATCCACGGTGAAGGCTGCGTCCCGCAGCCACGTAAAGCGGTAATCCCAGTTACGGCTGCCTCCTATCCATTCTGGTAAGGAGGTGGTTGGGGCGGCGACAATCGCGCCAGTCGGGATATAGACCAGCAGGTGAAGGACGAGATACGACCGCACGACGATGTCACGATACGGGCCGGTGTAGTTGACGGTCATCGAGAGGTTGCGCCAGTAGGAGTCCGTCAGTTTCAGCAGTTCATCCCACATGACGAAGGCGAGGGCGGACGGAATGGCCTCTTCATGGCCCTCCAGCACGTGCCGGACGATGAAGACGGCCTCCATCCCCTCCGTCAGGAGAACCTCAGCGTATGCGCCGTCGCCGGATTCATTGATCTCAAGGGGCTGCGTGGTCTCGAGGATCAACTCATAGTCCTCGTCCTTGATGACCAGCTTGCCGTTGCGTTCCCACAATGTCTCCGACGAGCGCCCGTAGTCAGGCCGTGGCTCATAGGAAATGCGCATGGGGATAGTGCCGGATGTACAGCGCAGAACGCGGATGATGCATCCGTGCGCAACCCATGAAAGGTCCGGACGCCGGAAGAATGGCATGAAATCTGTCAATGTGGATGAGCCCGTGCGTGTGACGAACTGCGTCTCCAATACATTCGAGTCTTTCAGGTAGTGCTGCCCACCTGTGTAGAGCTCCGACGGCGTGATGGCAAAGCGTCCGCCATTTTGGCTATCGAGGATGGCGGCGAACACGCTTGCCGAGTCGAAACGGGGGAAGGCACACCAATCAATTGAGCCGTCGATGCCGACGAGAGCGGCGGAGTGGCGGTCTCCAATGAGGCCGTAATCACCGATGTTCTTATAGCCGTTTGAGTTAGTCGTCATGTCAGGACTGTATGCATTGTACAGATTCAAATGGGTTTCTCATTGTGCCGGCGCTCCCGTCAGAAACAGCGCCGCGGCCTCATCCACCACGAATTGCGCTGCGCCTGCGACGGGACGGACCAATGCCGCGGGCGGTTGTTTGGCATCCTCCTGGTCCGCGGCAATAACCATGCGCAGGGCGTGGGCCTTTTCTCGACCGACAACGATGAACACAACGCGATGCGCGGCGTTGATGGCCGGGAGAGACAGTGTTATCCGATCTCGCGGAGGCCATGGGGCGACGCTGGGCACAACCGCAAGGGGCGTTTCCTGCAAGGCCTGCGTTCCCGGGAACAGTGAAGCGGTATGCCCGTCCTCCCCCAGACCCAGCAGTATCAGATCAAAGTCCGGCATCTCTCCGCCGAAGTGTTGTCGGATCTCAGTCTCATAAGAGAGAGCGGCGGCCCGGGACCCAATCTCGCCGTGGATGCGGTGCACACGCTCCGGGGGGATGGGAATCCTGTCCATCATGGCCTCGGCGGCCAGACGATAGTTGCTCATCTCATCGGTGGGGGGCACTGCTCGCTCGTCACCCCACCACACGTTCCACTTGTCCCAGTCAAGCCGGGAGAGATACGGTTCCGATGCGAGTGTTTCATACAGGAGGCGCGGGGTCTCTCCTCCGGAAAGCGCGATTGAGAAGTCGTCATCCGCCGTCTGTGACGATGCCGCGACGATTCCGGCCACGGCACGGGCAACAGCCGTCGCGTCCGGCAGGATTGCTATTTCTATCTCAGTCGCTGATGCGTCCATGCCGCTCACCGACGGACGCCCATGAGCGTCCATCCTGGGACAGGAGCGCGTCGGCCGTTTCCGGGCCCCACGTGCCGGGTTCATACCACTGCACGGGGTGAGAGATGGAGTCTTCCCATGCCTCCAGCAGCGGATCAACGATCTTCCACGCCTCTTCAATGTGGTCGTTCCGAATGAAGAGGGACGCATCGCCGTCCAGTGCGTCGCGCAACAGCCGTTCATAGGCTTCCGGCAGGTCGTCCGTGCCAAACTCCGTGCCGTAGAAGAAGTCCATGTCCACGGGCCGCACCGCCATGCCCTGGTCAGGCAGCTTGGCGGCGAACCGCAGGTGCACACCTTCATCCGGCTGGAGGCGCAACGTCAGAATATTAGTCAGGGGGCCCCACATCGGGTTCGCGGGGAAGATACGATGCGGCGGGGCGCGAAACTCGATAGCAATCTCGGATGACTTCCGCGCCATTGCCTTGCCGGAACGCAAGTAGAACGGCACGCCCTGCCAGCGCCAGTTGTCGAGGTAGAGTCGCATGGCCGCGTAGGTGGGCGTAGCTGAATGCGGATCGACGCCGCGCGCGTCACGATAGCCGATGTACTGGGCGCGGACGGCGTTGCGAGCGGCCTCCAGCGCTGTCCACGGACGGATTGCCCGCAGAGCTTCAACCTTCTTGTTCCGAAGTGAATCGGCCTCGAGCGTGACCGGCGGTTCCATCGTCACCAGCGCGAGTACCTGCAGCAGGTGATTCTGGATCATGTCTCGCACGACACCGAACTGGTCGTAATAGCCGGCCCGCTCACCGACGTCCACCGACTCCGCGACGGTGATCTGCACGTTGTCCACATAGTTGCGATTCCAGATCGGCTCGAAGATGGCGTTGGCGAATCTCAGAACCAGGAGATTTTGAACCGTCTCTTTGCCCAGGTAATGATCGATGCGGTAGACCTGCTCCTCCCGGAACACCCGGTGGATGGTTCTATTCAGCGCATTGGCGGTTGCGAGATCACGGCCGAAGGGCTTTTCAACAACAACCCGTCGCCAACCGGTCTCAGGAGACTCTTCCACGAGGCCGCAGGCATTGAGGCTGGTGACGGCCGGTTCAAAGATGGCGGGCGTGATTGAAAGGTAGAAGAGGCGGTTCGCATGTGGGTCGCCGCCCTCGATCTCGTCCAGATGCCTGCCCAGCACACCGACGTCATCGGCGCTGCCAAGATCGCCGCCGAAGTAGCTCAAGCGCGGCGCGAAGGCGTCCCACTGGTCACGATTGGGTTCAATCCCGCCAATCTCCTGTATGCCCCGCCACATGAACTCTCGAAACTCGTCTGTGGACATCATCGCGCGAGAGAATCCGACGATGGTGACGTTCGGAGCAAGCCTGCCCTTGACCCACAGGTGGTAGAGGGCGGGGAGGAGCTTGCGTTGTGCCAGGTCTCCGGTCGCGCCGGCGATGACGATCGTCGTGATGGGATCGTCCGTGCTTGCAGGATGCTCCGGGGAGGCCGGCGCATACATGGTCATCAGGAATCGGACCTCACAACGGCGTGTCCGCCAAACTCATTGCGCAGGGCGGCCAACATACGGTCGGCGAAGGTGTTGCTCATGCGGGAGCGGAAACGCGTGAAGAGCGAGGTTGTGATGACGTGGGCGGGCACATCGAGGTCGATGGCCTCCTGGATTGTCCACCGTCCCTCGCCGGAGTCGGAGACGTAACCCATGATCTCATCGAGGCCGGGGTCCTTATCGAGGGCGGACACGGCAAGGTCGAGCAGCCATGAGCGGACGACGCTGCCATGCTGCCAGATGCTGCCGACGGCATGGAGGTCCAGTTCAAACTCCTCCTTAGCCTTGAGAATCTCAAAGCCCTCTGCGAACGCCTGCATCATGGCGTACTCGATACCGTTGTGGATCATCTTGACGTAGTGGCCGGAGCCGGCGGGGCCAACGTGGCCGACGCCCTCGGTTTCGGACGGGGCCAGGGCTTGGAAGATCGGCTCGATGCGCGCGTATGCGTCCGTATCGCCGCCCACCATGAGGCTGTAGCCCTCGGTGAGTCCCCAGATGCCTCCGCTGGTACCGCAATCGAGCATTGTGATGCCCTTCTCGGCGACAGCGGCGGCGCGGCGCTGGGTTTCATGGTAGTTGGAGTTGCCGCCGTCGATGATGGAGTCGCCGGGGCTGAGCATCTCGGCGACGGCGTTGATCGTCTGCTCCGTCGGGTCTCCGGCAGGCACCATGACCCACACGGCGCGGGGGGCGGACAGTTGGGAGACAAGGTCTTCAAGAGAGGTGGATCCTGCCGCGCCCTCGGAAACACAGGCGTTGACGGATTCCTCGCTCCGGTCATAGACGACGACGCGGTGTCCCTTCTGGAGGAGTCGCAGAGTCATGTTCCCACCCATACGACCAAGGCCGATCATTCCGAGTTCCATACAATTTCCCCCTTGTGACCGCCGCTCTGTCTTGCCCTTATTCTAGTCCCAATCGCCAAAGGGTCGGCATGGTATCGGTACGATGGCTCTATGCGCATTGCAACCGAAGAGGTCAGATTTCAGAGCGAGACGGAAATGCTCGTCGGACGCATTTACCTGCCGCCCAATTCTGAGAACGGCGGTCTCAGCCCTGCGGCTGTTCTCGTCCATGGACTTGGTTCAGGGCAGAAGGCGGTGGGTGGCGCGGCGCGGGACCTGGCAAGAAAGGGGGTTGTCGCCCTCACGTTTGACCAGCGCGGGCATGGCAAGAGCAGCGGAGCGTATACGGGCGATTCATCGTCAGACGTTCGCGCAGCTCTCCGAATCATGGCGGAACGAGACGACGTGGATGCCTCACGCATCGGCATTGTGGGACACAGTTCCGGCGCGCGAGACGCCATCCTTGCCTGCGCGAGGTGGGACGGCTATGCGGCGCTCGTGTGCTCATCAACCGCTGGCATCATTTCAAGCGAGGAGCCGGGGGCGGCGGAGGGGTGCTACCGGCGGACGCTGGGCAGCAGGAAACCCGGGCGGCCCGGAGAGCCGCCTGATTTGCGTGTCTATCCGCGAGACGGCGCGCTTCCGTGGATAGACGGCTTAGTAACGCGCGCAGTTTCCCGCGTGTGGGGCTTTTTAAAGGGTTATCGTTTGCGTGTAAGATGGCAGCCGACACTGCAGACGTGGGGGACGGCCCAGGCGGGAGTGGCGATCCTCGACGTTCCAGAGCGACCGACACTCTTCTTCCATTGCGAAGGGGATAAGTCCGTGCCGGTGATGGCGAGTGAAATTCTCTATCAGAAGTTCACCGGCCCCAAAGAGCTCGTCATCGTCCCGCGGGGTTGGCACGCAGCACCCATTGCCCGCGCATCCGTCCGCGCCCAATGGGTAAACTGGCTTGTGAACACGTTGATGACAACTTCCGGAGCAAATGGCGACACCGACTGAACCTGTTTACTGTCTGCGGCACCGTGATACAGAGACCGGGCTGCGTTGCGCCCGCTGCAACGACCCCATCTGCCCTGAGTGCATGGTGCAGGCCGCCGTCGGCCACATCTGCCCGTCATGCGTGACGTGGGAACGGAACCCCGTGGCTCAGGTGGCCGGTTCGCGTCTCCTCGCGGCCGTTGGCGCGGGGTTGGGGGCAGGCTTACTCATCGCCATAGCGGTGACCGTTCTCTCGGCGCTGTTTGGCGGCTTCTTCACCCTGATCTTGTGGGCAGTGGCAGGATTCCTCATCGGACAGGCCGTCCACGTTGCAGCCAACCGCAGCCGCGCACGGTCGCTGCGCTACGTGGCGGGTGGATCCGCGGCCTTCTCCTGGGCGGTGGCGGCAGTATTCATCGGAGTCAGCTTTACCCTGTTGTGGCTGGTATTTGCCGCGATCCAGGTGGCGATAGCCGTAACGCTGGCGATTTCGCCATTCCGCTAGGGGCGGTGGGAATCACCCAGATCGTGTTCCGCCTCCGCACCGCCCGCATCGCTGCCCTGCTCAATTTCAGGCCCGTCCGGTTGGGGGGCGCGCTCACGCCGACGGCGGGACGGCAGGCCGATTGAGGTTCGGCGGCGCAGGAACCAGACCAGGGCTACAATGAGGCCCCAGACGGGGCTCAGCAGAACGATCCAGATGACGGCGACGACGGCAGCCTGCGCAATCACACTGAGTGCCTGCGTGGCGGTCCGGGCCGTCTCGGGGATATCGAGGAACCCGATGACCCACTGCGCGCTCGGCTCCACATAGACGAACACTGTCGATGACGATGAGATCGGCGCTCCGAAGTCAGTTTCGCCTTCGACCGTGAAACGCGCTTCATAGGGAGCGGAGCGGTCAATGGTGTACTCATGGGTGGCGCTGATCTCCTGCACGCCCTCGCCGATGTCGCCGGTGGAGGGAATCAGCCCGTCGCCGAAATCCCACTCGTAGGTGAGGTCCATCACATTCCCGGGACGTGTGAAGGAGCCGGTCAGCGTGAGCTCCTCGTCCGCGCGGATGACGATGCTTTGCTCCGTCGAGACGAATATCGTGGGCACGCGTTCCACGTTGACCTTGATGGCATCCTCGCCGTCCACAACACCGGCTTCGCCCGTGCCGCGGATTTTGAACGTCACGAAGTACGGCGACTGCTCGCTTGAGTGGTACGAGTACCAGACGATTTCCGTGACACGTTGGCCGGGTGTCTCGGTGAGAGCGGTGCGGGTGCGCCGCTCCGACTCGGCTCCATCGCCGAACTCCCACCAGTATTCGTAGGACTCGATGCCCTGCGGCTCGTTGAACGTGGCGCGAAACGCGACGGACCGCCCCTCAACGGCCTGCAAATCGGGACCGGCGTCGGCGGACATTTCGCCGGGAGCGAGTTCGAGCGTCACGTTGATCAGCGACGTGGCGGTTGTCTGCTCAAGCAGACGCTTGCGTCCCTCAAGGACCTCTATCTCGCCGCTCACTCGCGTGACCTCGCGCTGGACTTCGAGAATATCCTCAAGGTCGCCTTCACGGTTCAGGAGTTCGCGGAGGGCGTCGCGAGTGACATTGAGGTTCCCGATGCGCGCCTGCACGTCAAAATACTCTTCGGTCACGTCATCACTGGTGGAGATGAGAGACAGCACATCAAGCCCAAGGTCGGAGATGGCACGGACGGCACTATCCAGCTGTGCGCTCGGCACACGGATGGAGATATGTCCGACGTGCTGGCTGGAGCGCTGCTCGCTGACGACCCACCCTCCGCGCTGCACGGCGATGCCGGATACATCGTTTATCCGCTGCGGGACATCATCAACCTCAATGGTCAAGTCAACAATGCGGACGATGAGGCGATTCTGGGCGGCAACGGGCGGGTAGCCGCTGGCGAGACCGTCGCCAGACTCCTCATCGACGGCCTCCATCGGCTCGTCAACGTCAAAGTCATCAGACATGTCGTCTTCCTGTATGCCTGTTGGTGGGAGGGAAGTCTCAGATGAGGATTCCGAGTCCATGCCGCTGCCCATCATCATCGCGGGGGTGGCTGTTACCCCATAGGAATAGGAATCCTCGAGAGATTCCTCCTCGCTTGCGCCACAGGCGATGCCAAGGGCTATCAACAGGGCCAGGAGTGCAAAGGCAAAGAATCGCGAGAGACTGTCCACGTCCATTCCTCCCCGCAGATCGGTGGCAGACCGCGATGTGAGAAAGTATACGCCGCGCATGTCTAATCTCCAACTTTGCCTAGCTATGCGAGGGTTTGAAGAAGTCAGCTTGCCTGATTCCACACGCGCATCCTTTCGCCGTTAGACTCAATGGGTGAAATGCGGGCGTTCTCCGCCCGTGCGGCTTGTCAATCTGCACACTTATCAACAGGGAGTAGGGCCGGGTGTCTGTACGAATAACGGTTCAATCCGGATTGAACGACTCTGCGAGGACGCAGATCCTTGTGGAGGACGAGCGGGGCGCGTTCCTGTTTGATTGCGGCGCGCCATCCTGGAGCGATTCGCTGCCGCAGTTGGACGGGGCGCTGATTAGCCACGCCCACCAACGGCACACGGCGGGCATCCCCTACCTGCCGCACGACACTCCCATCTACGCGAGCGTCATGACCTCCGCAATTCTCAAGGCGATGCAGGGTATTTCTCAGCCCGCACGGGAGAACGAAACGGTATTCGCAGTCCCGGGGGGGTATGACGGCCCGGTGGCATCCCGCCAGGCGGTACAGCGCCCATACACTTTCCTGCTGACACAGAACGATTCCGCCAATCCGCAGGGGGAGCCGATCGACACATTTGACGACGTCCACCGTTGGTGGCTCGGGAATATGGGCTCCCTGGGGGTGAACAGCATCATGTCGCGTCCGGCGTCGGTACTACCCCAGGACGCGCCTGACGCTCTCAACGGGCGCGCCCTGCGGCACTACCCTGTCGATCACTCCATCCTCGGCGCGTCCGCCCTCGCCGCTGAAACGCGAGACGGATGGATCGGCTACACGGGGGATATACGGTTCCACGGCCAGCAGCCGGGCTTGATGGAGGAGTTTGTCCAGGGGTTCATGGACCTGAAACCACTGGCGCTGATCGTGGACGGGGCCAATACACAGCCCGGCGTTTCTCCCACAACCGAGAATGACGTGTACGAACGTGTGATGGAGGCCGTCACGGGGCAGGATGGTTTGATCGTGGCGGATTTTGACGCGATGGACATGGAACGACTGCTGACGTTCAACCACGTCGCGGAAGCGACGCGACGCTTGCTAGTCCTCTCGCCACGCGATGTCCACATGTACTTGTCCATGTCCATCGTCTGGCGGCAGTTTCCCGCCTTTGACGCGGTGGACACGTTTCGTATCCTGGACGCGCCTCAGCTCGATGACTCCACGAACGGTTGGGAAGCAGAGCTGCGGGACCAATTTCAGGCGATTCTTGTTTCGCCGGGTGAGCTGCGTAAGAACAACAGCGACTACATTGTGCGAAGTTCGCCTATGGAGTTGGACGTGCTGGAAGCGGAGGAGCCAACACGGGGCGTTTATATTCGCTCGCGCGCGGCCACGGGCAACGAGGACGTGGTGCTCAATCGAGTCCGTGACATGGGGCTCGACATCGCCGGGCGAGATGCAGACGATCCCAACTATTTCCACTCTTCCGGCCACGCGACGTTTGACGAGACTATCGCGATGATTCGCCGCATCGTCCCGCGCTACCTCATTCCCGTCCACACGGCGCAACTCGAGGCATTCACGGACGCGTTGGCGAGACTACCGATCAACGTGGTGACGGAGCGCGGCCACTCAGTCGACATCGCGTAGAGCACGATTTGGCACCTCCATGCTGCCGCTCAAGTTAACTGTTGAGAATTTCATGCCCTATCGGGGGGCGCAGGAACCGCTGATCCTGGAGGGGCTTGGCATCGCTTGTCTGTCCGGCCCCAATGGCGCGGGGAAATCGTCTCTGCTGGACGCCATCACGTGGGCGTTGTGGGGGCGTTCCCGGGCGGGCGCATCAGCTGACCAACTCGTGGCCGCGCAGATGTCGGACATGGGCGTACAGCTTGAGTTTCAGTCGCACGGCGTGAACTACCGCGTGGAACGGCGACACCGGCGGCGGGCGAGTGGCGGGAACACGACCCTCGATTTCCAGATGCGCGATGGCGCTCGTTGGCGTTCATTGAATGAGCGGACGGTCAGAGACACGACGCGCAAGCTTGTGGATACCATCCGGCTGGACTATGACACGTTTATCAACTCCGCCTTCCTGGTACAGGGCAAGGCCGACCTGTTTGTCTCCCAGCGGCCGGCGGAGCGTAAGCGAATCCTCGGTGAAATCTTGAACCTTTCCGTCTATGACGGCTACGCGCAGGTGGCACGGGAGATGGCGCGGGACGACCGCAACCGGAAGGCCATCGCCCGGGGACGCATCGAGTCCATAGAGCGGGAGCTTGAGGGGGAAGAGGAACTCAAGAAACAGGCTCAGGACATCGCGCGGAGCCTGTCTGAATTGAGAGCGCGGCTTGAATCCGCTACTAAGCGCCGGGATGAACTCAGTGCTGTCGTGACGGACATGCAGAATCGCCAAAGGCAGTTGCAGGAGACGCGAGAGCGCATCGCTGAGTTGTCCGATGAAGTAGCCGGACTGGCTGAACGCCGCAATGAACTAGAGGAGACGATCGCGAGCGCGGAGAAGATGTTGGCTCGCGCCGTAGAGATCGAGGCGGGTTGGCGCGCATTAGAGGCGGCCCGATCAGCACTGGCCGACCTCGGCTCACGTGCACGTCAACACGGCGAGTTGGTTGCGGAGCGAAGCCGACTTGAGCAAGCGGCATCTGAACTGCGTTCCCGCCTTGAGAACGAGGTGTCGCTCATAGAGCGCCTACATACCGACCTCACCACAGAGGCCGACAGGGTGGCTGTCCTGCGAAAAAATCTCGCGGCGGCCTCTGCTCAGCGCACCGACCTTATGGATCGCGAGCGAGAATTGGCGGCACGGCGTGGTGAGCTGGATGAGATGAACGGACGGCTGGGCGAGATGCGCGCCACGCTCGCCGCGCTCAAGGCTGAGAATGACGAGCTTGAGCCGCGAATGGCTGTGGCCGCCGTAGATTCCGATGCCAAATGCCCGGTCTGCGGAACTGAGTTGGGCCAGCACGGTATGGAACGTGTTCGTGAGCACCTTCAGCAGCGCAAGCGTGAAATAGCTGCGCAGGAGCAGAAGATCACCACCGACGGCAAGGCCATGCGTATGGAATATGACAAGCGCATGGATGAGCTTCAGCATGACGAGGCGGCCCTGCGGAAGGAGTCGTCACATGCAGACGCGCAAGTGGGATCCATTCGGACGCAATTGGAACGGGCGCGGTCGGCGGGACAGCAACTGCGCCAAGCCGCGGAAACTCTCGAACAGGCCCGCGCCAGCCTTGCCGCCACGCCGCAAGAGTCTGATCAATTGCGCGCTGTCCGGCAGAGGATCGATGAGGTCGACTATGACGCGGACACGCACACTGCCGCTCAGGAGCGGGAAGTGAGTTTGCGCCATTGGGAAAGCGACCGGCGTGATTTTGACTCCGTGTCCGCCCGGATGGACGCCGACCGGGCGGCATTTGCGGACGTGAACGAACGTTGGCAGCGGGCGACTATGGCACGGGAGTCTGAACAGTCTCGCGCGGCAGAATTGGAGCAGAGTCTTGAGGGACTGGACGACGCCGTCACGGAGGCCACTGGGGCCGGAAAGGCAGTTGAGGAGCTGGATGGCCAGATTCGAGACGGCGATCGGCAGCAGGCTCTGATTCAAGCGGACCTCCAGCGTCTTGAACGGCAGCGGGAGGAGAAGGGGCGGCTGGCAGGTGAGGAGAAAGAGGCGGCCTCTCGCGCCTCAGTTCATGATGATCTGGCGTATGCGTTTGGCCCTCGTGGGGTGCAGGCGCTGCTAATTGAGACAGCACTGCCGGAGCTGGAGGATGACGCCAACGATCTGCTAGGCCGCATGACCAACGGATCGATGACCCTGCGTCTGGAAACGCAACGGCAGACGCAGGCGGGCAGTACCATCGAGACGCTGGAGGTCATCATTTCCGACATCCAGGGCACTCGCGCCTATGAGATGTACAGCGGCGGCGAGGCGTTTCGCATCAACTTTGCACTGCGTATCGCGCTGTCCAAGCTGTTGGCTCGGCGGGCCGGCTCAGAAGTGCCCGTCCTGTTCATCGATGAGGGATTCGGAAGTCAGGATGCGGAGGGGCGCGAGCGGCTCATCGAGGCGATCTCAGAACTCTGGAACGACCCTGTCTTTCACAACGGCCTGATTCTCGTGATTACGCACATCGACGATGTACGAAACCAGTTCGATACCCGCATCGATGTAGTCAAGACGGAGAACGGCTCCCGCTACAGCCTCGCCGGATAACGTTTGAGGCTCTTTTCAGTTTGTCCCGCCTCGCTAACGGGCGTACAATTGTGAGCCAGGGACTGAGGGAGGTGGCCGCGTGATCGAGATGACAATCGACAGGATCGGCGTGAGCCTCAACAGCTATCAGCGCGTCGTTATTCTCAAGGAAAAAGAGGCCGAGCGGCGACTCATCATCTGGATCGGCCCCGCAGAAGCGGAATCCATTGCCATCAAGATGCAGAACGTTCGCGTTCCGCGCCCTCTCACGCATGACCTGCTGAACACCGTCATTCCTCAACTCGGCGGAGAGATTCGCCACATCCTCATATCAGACCTCAAAGATGACACGTTTTTCGCGCAAATCGTTGTGCGCCATGGCGACAAGGACATGGAGATCGACAGCCGACCGAGCGATGCGGTCGCGCTTGCGGTCCGGGCGGAGGTTCCCATCTACGCCGCGGACGAGGTACTGAACGAGGCGGGTGTGCTCGTCAATTCCGACACCGGCGACTACGTTTTCGCGCGCGATGCCGATGGCTCAGAGCAGCGGGAAGTGACCGAAGAGGAGCTGCTTAAACTCTCGGCGTTCAGGGAGTTTGTCGAGGAATTGGACCTTGAGGGCGACAAGGGCGTCTCTGATGACGAGGCCCGGAGGATGTCCGCCTTCACCGACGCCGTGGAAGAGATCAACATGGACCTCGAGGGCGAGCAGCGGAAAGACTGACACTCGGCCCTGGGAAATCCTCTTCGTTCGCATCACCTCCTCTGCCCCATCATTTATTGACGCCCCTACGGGTGTGTGATAACTTTCGCAAGCGGTGTCATGTCGCGGCTAACCGGCAGCAGAGCTATGCAGGTGGCGGTGCGGCTACTCGGACTCGGGTGGTACGTTTCCGTCTGCATCGTTGGCGGTGTGCTTGGCGGGGTCTGGATAGATGCTCGCCTAGGGGTGACGCCGCTGTTCACACTACTGGGGGTTGGATTGGGCCTGATTGTGGCGGCTTGGGGTGCGTACAGAATGGCTGCGCCGCTGCTGTCACCACGACCCATGCGAAAGGATAACGACGAGTGAGTCTGCTTGCGCGGCCTCGGGTGCTGTTCAGCATCATCGCCGCGCTCCTTTTAACCATATTGGGGATATGGTTCCTGAAGGGACCACTTGAGATTCCACCCCTTCAGATTGACCCTTCAATTGAGATACCCATTCCGGGCCTTGATTGGTCGTATCCTTTGCGAGCCACCATCATTCAGCAGTGGATTGCCATGGCGGTCATCCTCGGTGTCGCCTGGTTCGCGACCCGCAAGATGGAGGTCATCCCCGGCCGAATGCAGGCGCTTGGGGAGACCGTCGTTGAAGGGCTGTTGAATCTCTGTCAATCTGCGGCCGGCGCGGTGAATGGCCGACGCTTCTTCCCTATCGTTGCCACGATCTTCCTCTTCGTCGCGGGCGCCAACCTGCTCGGATTCATCCCGGGCACCGGCACCATCTTCAAGGTTGTCTCCGCCGAGGAGGAGATTCACCATTACGAAGAGAAGTACCAGGGCGCGGAACTGGAGTCCAAGCTTGCCAATCTGAAGCTTTATGTCCTGGATGAGAACAACAACGTACCGCTCGGGTTGCCCTTTGGCGGTTTAATCGAAGGCGGCTTTGAGTACGAGTCCAACGGGGAAACAACTCAGGGTTGGGAGATCTACGGCGACCAGTGGGAAGAATTCCACGCGAACAATCCCGAGTTGAACGCCGGCCACCTCGTCCCATTCCTGCGGCCTGCCAACACAGATGTGAACACTCCATTCGCCATCGCGGTCTGGAGCTTTATCTTTGTCGAGTTCTGGGGCATCACCAGCCTCGGCCTGTTTGCCTATTTGGGCAAGTTCTTCAACTTCGGGAGGCTTCTGAGAGGCAACATCGCATTCGGGTTGATCGACGTCTTCGTCGGCATCGTTGATCTTATTTCGGAGCTCGTGCGGCTACTCAGCTTTACCTTCCGCCTCTTCGGCAACGTCTTCGCCGGTGAGATTCTCATCCTGATGATGTCATTCTTCGTGCCGTTGACGTTTGTCATCGGCGTGTTCTTTATGGAAGTCTTCTTCGGTATCATCCAAGCGTTCATCTTCGCCATCCTGACGCTGATCTTCGGCATCCTTGCCGTCAGCCACCACGGTGGAGAGGATCACGGCGGCGGAGAACACGGGGAGGCGGAGGCAGCCGCGCACTAAGCGCCGAGCCACATAAGCGAGAAATAACGATTGGTGGAGCCGGAGTCCGGTGTGAATCCACCGCAGAGACAAGACAGGGCAAGAGAACGGACGAGTGGGAGGTAGCATGATCGGTTCGTACAGCGGATGGAGCCGGAGGATTCTCCTGGTTCTGATGATTGTCGGGTCCCTGATGGCCCTGACGACGGGCGTGGCGTTCGCGCAGGACAGCACGCCGTTTATCACCACAGATGGCTTGACGCAGCTGGGTGCAGGCCTGGCAATCGGACTGGGCGCCATTGGCCCCGGCATCGGCATCGGCATCGCCGTCTCCAAGGCGATGGAGGCCATTGGCCGCAACCCTGATGCCGCCGGACAGGTGCAGACCAACATGATCGTCGGTGTCGCCTTCGCTGAGGCAATCGCGATCTACGCGCTGGTCGTCGCAATCCTGATCAAGTTCGTCTAGAACATTGCGAGCAAGACAGGACATTGTGATGTCGGCGCAGACTTTTGCAGCCGATCGGAAGGGGGACTGAGTCGATGGAAGCCATCGGATTCAACATCCCCGGGCTGATCAGCCAGTTCATTAACTTCGGGATATTCCTGGTTCTGATGTCGCTGATCCTTTACAAGCCAGTGACGCGGATGCTAGACCAGCGCGCGGAACGCATTCGGGAGGCACTCTCGGAAGCGGAGCGCGCTCGCGAGGAATCCGCCCGCAGCGGCGAGGAGGTTCAGCAGGCGCTCGCAGAGGCCAGGGATCGCGCCCAGCAGATCATCCAGCAGGCGACGGAAACAAGCCGACGCCAGACGGAAGAGTTGCTGGCACAAGCTCGCGCGGACGCGGAAGCCGTTGCCGAACGGTCACGGGAAGAGCTCCGGCGCGAGGCCGCGGAGATTATCGAACAAGGCAGGCAGGAGATCATCAATCTCTCGATCATGGCCGCCGAGCGCATCATCAACCAGTCGCTTGACCATGACACGCATCGCGGCCTCGTTGAAGAGGTGCTGCGCGAGGCGGAAGAGATCACAAACGGCGGAGGCTCCTAGCCGATGCCCTCCGGCGGATCAGCCCGGCGATATGCGCAGGCGGTGTTCGACATCGCCCGAGAACAGGACACGCTCGATCAGTGGCGGGACGACCTGCAGACGATAGCGGACGTTTTGGGCCTACCGGACGTGCAGACCTTCATGGAATCGCCGCGCGTCTCAGAGGAAAACAAGCAGCAGTTGCTTGATCAGCACCTTGGCAGCGTTGCGCCGTTCGCGCGCAACCTCGCTATGATCCTGATCCGGCGCAACCGGTCTCACCTCGCCCAGGGAATCCTGGACGGTTACCTGGAGATGCTGGATGAGGAACGCGGTATCGTCGCGGCAAGCGTTACATCAGCGGAGCCAATGGACGATGACCTGCAGGAGCAAGTGCGCCAGATGCTGAATCAACAGGTCGGGCGTGATCTCCGGATCTCCGTGGAAGTGGATCCTGAGATTATTGGCGGGTTTGTCGCGCGCGTTGGCGACCGCGTTCTGGACGGCAGCACGCGTTCCCGCCTCCGCAATCTCCGTGATTGGCTGCGGGAGAGTGCCGCGTCATCCTAAACACGCCCGACGGGGCAGACTGATTCGCAGAACGACAAAGAAGTAGAGACAAAGGGGACTGAAAGATGGCTGTTCGCGGCCAGGACATTGCGTCAATTATTCGGCGTCAGATTGAGGACTTTGGGGTCTCGATTGAAACCGTCGACGTCGGTTCGGTCATCCAGATTGGTGACGGAATCGCGACGGTTCACGGCCTTACCGGAGTGCGATACGGCGAGCTTATTGAGTTTGCTACCGGTGCTATCGGCATCGCGCTGAACCTCGAGGAGGAGACCGTCGGTACGGTCATCCTTGGTTCGGACGCCGGCATCCAGGAGGGCTCGGAAGTCCGCACGACGGGGCGCATCGCAGAGGTGCCCGTCGGCGACGGCATGTTGGGACGCGTTGTTGACGCGCTCGGCGTTGCGGTGGACGGCAAGGGCCCCATCCAGACCACGCAATCCAGGCCACTGGAGAGGGTCGCGCCCAACGTCGTGACCCGCCAGTCCGTCGATAAGCCCGTGCAGACCGGCATCAAGGCCGTCGACGCGATGATTCCCGTGGGTCGTGGTCAGCGTGAGCTGATCATCGGCGACCGCTCAACGGGCAAGACGGCCATCGCCATCGACACGATCATCAACCAGCGCGGTGGCGACCTCATCTGCATCTACGTCGCCATCGGCCAGAAGGCGTCCAAGGTGGCGCAGTTGGTAGCCACGCTTGAGCAGAACGGCGCGATGGAACACACCGTGATCGTCACGGCCAATGCCTCGGACTCCGCCGCCATGCAGTATTTGGCGCCCTACGCAGGCTGCGCCATCGGCGAGCAGTTCATGGAAGAGGGCAAGGACGCCCTCATCGTCTACGATGACCTCTCCAAGCACGCGTGGGCGTATCGAGAGGTTTCGCTGTTGCTCCGCCGCCCGCCCGGACGGGAAGCCTACCCCGGCGACGTCTTTTACCTGCACAGCCGCCTGCTTGAGCGCGCGGCGCGGTTGAACGAAGAGAACGGTGGCGGCTCCCTGACGGCCCTGCCGATCATTGAAACGCAGGCCGGTGACGTGTCCGCATACATCCCCACAAACGTCATCTCCATCACAGACGGCCAGATCTATCTTGAGACGGACCTGTTCAACTCCGGCATCCGACCGGCAGTGAACGCGGGCCTCTCAGTGTCCCGCGTGGGCGGCGCAGCGCAGACACGTGCAATTCGGCGGGTTGCCGGACGTATGCGCCTCGATCTGGCGCAGTTCCGCAACCTTCAGGCTTTCGCTCAGTTCGGCAGCGGCGATCTCGACCCCGCCACACGTCGGCAGCTTGAGCGTGGCCAGATTCTCACTGAACTTCTCAAGCAGGGTCAGTACGAACCGTTGTCCGTTGAGAAGGAGGTTGCAGTCCTCTTTGCCGCAACACAGGGCTTGATGGACGACGTGCCCGTCGAGCGTGTGGGCGCGTTTGAGAGTGCTCTTCTCGCGTTCCTTGACGCGTCGCATGAGAGCGTCCTGACGACGATTCGCGAGTCCGGCGACCTCGGAGAGGAGACGGAGACCGCGTTGCGCAGCGCGGTGCAGGAATTCAAGGACACCGGAACCTACTAGGCGACAACGGTCAGTACCGAGAGGATAGGGCGTCGTGCCAAATACACGGCAGATTCGACAGCGGATTCGCAGCGTCACCAGCACGCAGCGCATCACGAACGCGATGGAGCTCATCGCGGCGGCAAAGATGCGCCGCGCCCAGCAGCGCGTCATGGCGTCACGCCCGTATTCCACGCGCCTGCTAGACCTCATCGCGGACATCGTCGCGCGGCAGAGCGGCAGCGGGGATGATGTTCACCCGCTCATGCAGGTGCGTGAGCCGAGCAACATTGGCCTTATCCTGTTCACGCCGGACCGCGGCCTGTGCGGCGGCCTCAACGCCAACCTCAACCGCGCCGCCTACAATTTCGGCCTGGAACAGCAGCATCCGGTCTCGCAGATCTCCGTCGGCAAGAAGGGCAACGACTTCTTCTCGCGCCGGGGCCGCGACATCCGCGCCGAGTTCCTGAATCTGGGCGACTTCCCGGACCCCATTGATACGTCCCCTATCGCGCGCATCGTGTTGGAGGACTACGAGGCAGGACGGCTCGACCGCGTCTATCTCGCCTACGCCAATTTCGTGAACACCGCCGTGCAGGAGCCGACTATTCGACAGTTGCTTCCGGTTGAGCCTCCGGCCGCGTCAGAGAGCGCCGCGAGCGTGTCGCTCGGCGACTATGAATATGAGCCGGACGCGGCGACGGTGTTGGGCGGTCTGCTGCCGCGCTACGTGGAGATGCAGATCTACCAGGCCGCATTAGAGAACTCCGCATCGGAGCAGTCCGCGCGGATGGTGGCCATGCGCGCCGCGACGGACGCGGCGGGTGAAATGATTGACGCCCTGACCCTTGAGTACAACAAGGCCCGCCAAGAGACGATTACCACGGAGCTTCTGGATCTCATCGGCGGCGTCGCCGCGCTGGAGAAGGCGTAGCCCATGCAGGCTCTCGCCGTGCCGCCAATGGAACGATTCGCCGAAGCGCCACCGCGCCTCAGCGCCGTCGTTACGGACCTTGACGGCGTGCTGTGCGACACGGAGACGGTGCTCGTCTCCGCAATCAATCGCTTCCTCGCGGAAGAGGGGCAGGACGCCCTCACGCACGACGAAGCACGTTCAATGACGGGCCTCCACAACGAATCGTGGTGGCGGCGCATCAGCGAACTACGTCCGACGCTGACAACTCCTCTGGAAGAATACACGCACCGTGTGGATATGATTGCGCGGACGCTCTTTCCGACGGAGTTGGTGGTGGCGGACGGCGCCCTTGATCTGCTGAAGAGCATTCGCGCGCTTAGAGTTCCGCTTGCGCTAGCGACGAACGCGAGATGGGAATGGGCCGCACAGCGGCTCGAAATCATGGGCATCTCCGACGCCTTTGATGAGATTCTTACGGTCGATAACGTCTCGGCGCATAAGCCAAACCCTGAGATTTATCTGAAAGCAACGCAGGCGCTGGGAGTCGATCCGGCAGAGACGCTTGCGATCGAAGACTCGACGAGCGGGATCAAGGCGGCCAGGGATGCGGGGTTGTACACCGTCGCCATCCGCACTCACTGGATGCAGGGCGTCGACCAAACCTACGCGCACGCCATCGTTGATTCGCTGCGCGAGATTGACGTTCAGGCGCTGTTGGCGGGAGGCTCGGCATCATGAGCGCCCAGCAAGCCCGAGGCATCATCTTTGACTTTGACGGCGTGCTCATTGACAGCGAGCCGCTGTACTTGAAGTCTGTGAACGTCATCCTCGAGGAGTGTGGCGTGCCACAGCTGTCGGCTGAGGAATACCAGAGGTGGATCGGCTCAACGGCCACGCTGACGTGGCAAGCGTTGACGCGTGACAACAACCTGCCTGAGCCCGCGCAGCACTACCAAGATCGCTATGAGGCGGTGATTGAGGGTGTGCTCAAGCGTGAACTGACGCTCACGCCGGAGGCGGAGGAGTTGCTTGGCATCGTTGAGCGGCGCAGCATTCCGCGCGGCGTTGCGACGGCGTCACGCCGCAAGTGGCTCACAATCAAGCTGGAGAAGCTGGGGCTGACGGAGTTCTTTGACGTTGCCGTTTGCTCCACGGACGTGAGGCGGACAAAGCCCGCGCCCGATATCTATCTCAAGGCGGCAGAATTGATGGGGCTGGATCCGGCGGATGCCATCGCCATTGAGGACTCGCCGGCTGGAATCAAGTCGGCAACAGGCGCCGGCATACGGACAATTGCGCTTCGCACAGGAATGACAGAAAACCTTGATATTTCGAAGGCGGATGAGATCATCGACAGCCTTCGCGAGTTTGACGTGGATCGCTACTTTGGGCAGGGGGCCGAGCTGGCCCCGACACGGTAGGTGAGGTGAAGAAATGGCCAACGGACAGGTAGTGCAAGTCATCGGAACCGTCGTGGACGTGGAGTTTCCTGCACGGCAGCTCCCGGATATCTACAACGGTCTGACAGTTGACATGCAGGGCGAGCAGATCGTCCTTGAGGCGGAGCAGCACATCGGCAACAACTGGGTGCGCTGCCTCGCTATGGGCGCGACAGAGGGCCTACAGCGCGGTGTTGAGGTCGTTGATACCGGCCGCCCCATCGCCGTCCCCGTCGGGCGCGGCTCGCTGGGCCGCCTCTTCAACGTGCTGGGCGAGCCGCTTGACGGTCTCGGAGACGTATCCGCTGAGCAGACGTGGCCCATCCACCGTGAGCCGCCCCCCTTTGATGAACAGGAAACCAGCACGCAGATGTTGGAGACCGGTCTGAAGGTTATTGACCTCATCACGCCGTTCACGCGTGGTGGAAAGATTGGCGCGTATGGCGGGGCGGGCGTCGGCAAGACCGTCGTCATTCTTGAGCTCATTCGCAACATCGCAACTGAGCACGGAGGATTCTCCGTGTTCGCAGGCGTCGGCGAGCGCTCCCGCGAGGGCAACGACCTCTGGCACGAGATGCGCGACTCCGGCGTTATTGACAAGATTGCCCTCGTGTTCGGCCAGATGAACGAGCCGCCCGGCGTGCGCGCCCGCATCGCCCTCACCGGCCTCACCATGGCCGAGTACTTCCGCGATGTTGAGGGCCAGGACGTCCTGATCTTCATCGACAACATCTACCGCTACATCCTCGCCGGCATGGAGGTCTCCGCACTGCTCGGACGGATGCCGTCCGCGGTGGGATACCAGCCCACACTCGCAACGGAGATGGGCGCCCTGGAAGAGCGAATCACGTCCACCAAGAAGGGCTCCATCACATCCTTCCAGGCCATCTACGTGCCCGCCGACGACTACACCGACCCCGGCGTGGCGACGACGTTCGGGCACCTGGACGCCGTTATCGCGCTTGAGCGCGCCATCGCGGAGCAGGGCCTGTATCCGGCCGTGGACCCGCTAACGTCCAACAGCCGCATCCTTGACCCGCAGGTTGTGGGGCAGGAGCACTATGACGTGGCCCGCGGCGTGCAGCAGGTGCTGCAGCGCTACAAGGACCTGCAGGACATCATCGCCATTCTCGGCTTCGAGGAGCTGTCCGATGATGACAAGCTGACCGTCTCACGCGCCCGCAAGATCCAGCGGTTCCTCTCGCAGCCCATGTTCGTCGCTGAGGCGTTCACGGGGCAGGCCGGCAAGTACGTGCCCATTCGAGAGACCGTGCGCGGCTTCAAGGAGATCCTCGACGGTATGCACGATGAGCTGCCAGAGCAGGCCTTCTACATGGTCGGCGGCATCGAGGAAGCGGCAGAGAAGGCCCGGGAGATGGCAGCGGAGGGCTAAGAATGCCGACCCACCTGCAGATCATCGCACTGGACAAGATCGCCTACGAGGACGATGTCGATATCGTCGTCCTCCCCGGCGAGGAAGGCCAGCTTGGCGTCCTGCCGCGCCACGCCCGCATCGTGACCCTGCTGGAGCCGGGCGAAGTGCTGACACGCAAGTCAGGTGAAGAGACCTCACTGGTTATTAGCGGCGGCTTTGCCCAGATTGGCCCAGATAGCGTGACAATTCTGTCCGATGCGGCGGAATACGCAGAAGACATCGATATAGACCGTGCCGAGGTGGCGAGACGCCGGGCGCAGGAGCGGCTTACGAATCGCCAGGCCACGCCCGACCTTGATATGGCGCGTGTGGAGTCCGCCTTGCTGCGCTCACTCACCCGCCTCCGGGTTGCCGAGCGCGTCGCCGCCCGCCGCCGCAGGCAAGCGCCCGGTGGGCAGACACCACGGCAGGAGAATTAGCGCCGGCCGTTTCCTCGCCGGCCTCGGTTGCGCTTGGGGAGGAGGTCTTCCTCTTCTTCGGAGTCGCGCAGGTAGAACGTCATTGTTTGGAGGGCCTGCACGGGGTCGATCGTCCGCACGGTGATGCCATTTGGAACGTGCGGCGTCATGGGCGCGTAGTTCAGGATGCCGCGGATTCCGCACGCGACGAGCCTGTCAATCACGTCCTGCGCCACGTCGCCCGGTGTCGCGAGTATCGCGATATCGATGCCCTCGCTGCGTATGAAACTCTCCATCTCGCTGGCGGGGCGAACGGGAACGCTGTCGACGTTGCTACCCACGATGCTCGGGTCGGCATCAAAGGCCGCCCGCACGTGGAATCCCTCCGGGGTCAGCCCGGGATACGTGATGATTGCGCGCCCTAGACGTCCGACGCCGACAAGCACGACCGCCCATGAGCGTTCCAGGCCCAGGATGCGTGTCAGATCGCCAAGCAGGGCTGAGACATCGTAACCGCGCCCCTGCTTGCCGAATCGGCCGAAGTAGCTGAGGTCCTTGCGGATCTGCGCCGGCGTCGTGCCGAGTGCCTCACCGAGTTCACGTGAGCTGACGACTTCAATCCCGTCATCGAGCATGAGACGCAGCGTCCGCAAGTAATGCGGCAGCCTGTCAACCACAACGGCCGGGATATCCGTTGGCATACGCTCCCCATCTATACGCCTGCCCCGTCTGCCGGACACACGGATACGCCGTAGACGGAACTCGAAAGATGCTCAGATTCTAGGAATTGGCCACGTTCACCGTCAAGTGGCAGACGCTCCAGCGCTCTCCTTTAGCCGGTGGGTATCGGCGTCGGAGTGCGCGTGGGAGTTGCGGTCGGCGTGACCGTCACGCTTGGCGTCGGCGTCGGGGGGACAACTATGAACGGCGATGTGTTATCCCCGGGGAGTGCCGGCAGGGGCGTGACCGGCGCGTCCGACCCCGGAACGGGCGTTGGTGTCTGATTGGGCGGGAGGATCTGTCCCGGGCCGGATCGTTCAAGCGCGCCCTGGCCCGGTATCCATACCGAGGTTGGGGCAGTCCGTGGCGTCTCTTCCTGCCCACGAATCATGAACACGCGGTAATAGTAAAAGTGGCCGCTGCGGAAGATGGAGCCGTGCTCGTGGTGGCCTGCATCGGGGTTCTTCGCCGCAACTTCCTCCCATGGTCCGTCTTCGTTCTGCGAATACTCAAAGACGACAAAGTCGATATCCAGGTCCTCATCCGGAGGACTCCAGCTGAGGCGAACGACCTGTGTGCCGGGCATAACACCGCCGCCCTCCAACAAGAGCGCCTGCAGTTTCAGTGTCTCAGACGGTGGAAGCGGCTGACGGAACACGCCGTCAACCGCCGCGCAGGCACCTGACAGCGCCAGCGCGACCAGGGCAATGCTCACAAGGGCCGCTCTGACGGCTTTCATGCGTTTCTCACCGGTCGATCAAGTCTCGCTTCCACCTGAAAGTGAACAGACGCGCCATGCGCGCCTTCTACCAGTGTATCCGAGTCATGGGGACCCGACGGCGCCCGCGCCATGCCGGTGTGTCATGGGTTATTGACGAAAAAGAACATTTATTCTATTCTTCCGTTCTGACGACGCACCAGCCCACGCGGGAAACCTAGAGGAGGTACAGCGCTGCCGTGGTCCATTCTCATCGCCGTCGAGCACTCCCTCACGGCAATCATCTCACTCATGAACGCAGGCTACCTGCTCACGCGCCGATGGAACAGCCGCCGGGCGACCGTTGCGGCACGAGCTGTTGCCCTCATCTCAGTCGGCATGGCGATGCAGAGCATTTTCATCGGTCTGATCCTGTTGCCGCGCAGCCACCCCATGAATTGGCAAGAGGCGCGAGGCTGGCTGTTGGCGGGCATCATCGCCCTGGCGGGCACGCTGTTCTTCGCGGCGCTCATACTCTCACGCCTCCGTCGCAGGCCGCGTTGAGCGTGGCGGCAAAGGGCGAGCACAGAAACGGGAGGGAGACACGATGACAGGACAGCCGGTCACTCTCAAGGTGATTCGGGATGCGGAAGCATCCGAACTGAGTGAACTCTCCGCCCTTGCCCTCATCTGGGGCCTCGCAAAGGCGATAACCGAAACGCCGTCTGACGCGCTTGACCTTTTTCTCGATGAGTTGCCGGGCGATATGCAGCCTGACAGGCGAGCATAGGACGTGCCCGATGGTCAGAAAGATCGATAAGGCGGCCAAGTCGCCAGCACGGGCCGTATCGCCACGCCGTAGGGCAAAGGCCAACTTCTACGAGCGCGCCCTGTCAGAGGCGGAATCAGAGTACCTGAAGCGCGCAGCCAACATGGACGGCCTTGATGATGAGATCGCCGTTCTCCGCGCCAAGATCCTCACCGCTCTGGAAGACAGGCCGGACGATCTGCCCCTGCTGATGAAGGGCATCGGCACGCTGTCACGCACTCTCGCGGCCCGGCATCGCCTCGCCGACAAGGCAGAGCAGGATCTGTTCGACAACCTCGTCGGCACACTGCGCGGGCTTGGAGAGCAGCTCTTCCCCGGACTGGACGAAGGTTTTGAACCATGACCGCAAAGAACACATTTGAGCCGACACTAAGGAGACTGCGAGCTATGGCGCATGGTCGAACCGAGGAATTGCGTGACGCCCTGCGCGGCCTGCTGGGTCGCGCGCTCAGGAATCACGGACGCACTCCCATCGCCTCTGTACCCGCGCCCGAAACCAGGCCCACGCTCGACATGGAGCCAAGCACGGCGTTCGAGGCGCTGCTCCAACAGCAGATGCAGGCGCTGGAGCAGCAACTGCAGGACCTGAGAGGCCGCATCAATGACCTGTTCCTGCTGATTGTCGGCACGGTGGCGCTGCAGGCCATCCTGCGCGTGGCGGGGCTATAACCATGACGATCATGGAGCCGCGGACGATACCGGCGAGGAGGGGCGCTCCCTCGCCCGTCATACGACTGCGTCCCTACCAGGCGGAGGTGGCGCGCGCCGTGCTGGACTCCGTCCTGAACCGGCGCGGGCTAACGTTCACGGTAGAGATGGCGCGACAGGCGGGGAAGAACGAGTTGTCCGCCTACTTGCAGATGGTGTTGCTGCTCCGAAATGCAGCGCGTGGCGGTGCAATCGTCAAGGCCGCTCCCACCTTTCAGCCGCAGGCGCTGATCTCGATCCAGCGCATCTTGCAGCGTCTCGGTGAGAACGGCCTTAATTCCATATCCCGCCTTGATAAGGGGCACATCCTGCATGTCGGACGCTGTCGCGCTACTTATCTCAGCGCGCACCCAACGTCGAATGTTGTCGGGCAGACCGCGGATCTCCTGTTGGAGATCGACGAGGCGCAGGACGTCTCCGCGGACAAGTTCAACCGCGATTTCCGCCCGATGGCCGCCGCGCAGAACGCGACGACCGTTCTCTATGGCACCGCGTGGCGCAGCGATTCCCTGCTCGAACAGGTCAAGTCCACTGAGCGCCTAATCTCGACTCAGCGCCCCTATGACTCAGCGGTTCCCATTCGCCACTTTCGCTACGACTGGCAGGATGTTGCCCGGTACAACCCGCCCTACGGCTCGTTTGTGGAGGGGGAGCGGCAGCGGCTCGGCGAACAGCATCCGCTCTTTCGCACGCAATACGCCCTCCTCCCGATCGATGAGAATACTCGCCTCTTCAACCGCGGGCAGATCGTTCAGTTGCACGGCGATCATCCCCGTCAGGAGATTCCTCGCCCCGGGGCCGTCTACGTCGCAGGTCTTGATCTCGCCGGCGCGCCCGTGGCTATCTCCGAGCCGGAATGGGGCGCCTCCGGCACCGTCGCGCGCGACGAGACCGTGCTGACCATTGGCGAAGTGGTTGTCTCCGACGATGGCGGTGAGCCGCAGGTCCGCGTCGTGCAGCACTATCACTGGCGCGGAACGCCGCATGGGGCGCTCACGGAGCAACTGACGGATCTCTTGAAGAATGTGTGGCGGGTGCGGCGCGTTGCCGTCGACGCCACCGGCATCGGCGAGCCGACGGCCGCCGCGCTCCATCGCCGCATGGGGCAGACGGTGCAGCCCATCGTGTTCACACAGCAGTCAAAGTCACGACTCGGCTTTGGGCTGCTCGCTCTCGTCAACGCCGGTCGCCTGCGCCTCTACGCGGATGACCAGTCAACGGAATCCATCGCCGTTCGTCATCAGTTGCATCACGCGCAGGCGGAGCACAACGCGAACCGCACCATGAACTTCTATGTGCCGGAGCGGGAGGGCCATGACGATTACCTGGTCTCACTCGCTCTCCTGGCACACGCGAGCACGCAGGAAGGAGGTGTACGCAAGGCCGTCGGACACAGCCATTCCTCCAACTAGAACGTTCCGGCCCACGAATTTCCACCAGATTCGATCCGGAGGAGGCCATCACATGACAATTGAACCCCCCAGGCTTGCTGATCTGCCACCTCTCCCGCGCAAGCCAAACAATGTCGACCAACTGGAGATTCCACTTGCGCGGCGACGCCGCAGCGGGAACCGGGGAGACGGGCTGCCGGAGGACACCCTCTACATCGACCGCGGCTGCGGCGATGACTGCACGCGTTCCCTTGATTGCCCCTATCCCCGCTGCCGCTACGATGAGCCGCTCGTCACACGCCGCGAAAGGCTGATGCCGCGAGATAAGGCCATCGTTGAGGCACGGGTCAAAGACGGGCTGCCCATCGCCGTTATCGCCCAGAGATTCAACGTCGGCACGCGTACCGTCTTTCGAGTCCTGCGATCCGCACGGAATGGGGCCGGGCCTGCAGTCGCCAATAAGAGAAAGGCCACACTATGACCACATCACAGAACGGACGGACACAGAGCGGCGCGGCATTCCTGCCGTCATCGCTCGACAAGCGCGACTCAGAACGGCGCGAGCACTAACGCCGCAACCTCGCCTTCTACAACGGCGAGCACTGGCCGGGACGGACACGCGGTCGGGAGCGCCGCCTCACCTTCAACTACGCCAAGGCCTCTGTGGAAAAGGTCACGTCCTACCTGATGGCCGATATCCGCTCCACCGTGCCGCCGGTTGACTCGTCGGCGGACGAGCAAGAACGGGCGCGGCGGGCAGAGCGTCTGCTTGCGGACATCGCCGAGGCCAACTCCCTCGATCAACTGGACTTTGATTCGGAGATCGACACGGCGGTGCTCGGCGACGGCGTGTACAAGATCACATGGGACGAGGATCGCAACAGCGTCCGCATCACCGCGCCGGACGTGCAGGGGCTGCACTGCTGGTGGGTGGGGGATGACGTGAATCGCATCCGCCGCGTCGCCTCGCGCTACACGCTGGATCCCGAGGAGGCGCGTGAGTTGCACGGCATCCGTCCGGCGGCGCGGGGAGCAAATCAGTCCCACGTCACCATCACGGAGGTGTGGGACGACAAGAGATTCCAACTCTGGGCGGGCGACGCGCTCGTGCGGGACGAGGCCAACCCCTACGGTCTCATCCCGTTCGTCGTCTATCCCAACATCCGCGCGCCCAAGCAGTTCTGGGGCGTGTCAGATATTCCGGCGATGGTGGAGCCGATCCGCGAACTCAACCGCGCCCTCTCCCAGCTTTCCATGATCCTGGAACTCTCCGGCAACCCCATTGCGGTGTTGGAGAACGTCGATCAATCGCAGGACATCGCCATTCAGCCCGGCGCGGTGTGGGAGCTGCCGGACCGGGCGCGCGCCTATCTGCTTGACCTGCTGCAGGGTGGCGGCGTGCAGTTGCACATCGACTACGTGAACGCCATCTATCGCGCCCTGCACGACCTCTCGGAGACGCCGCGCATCGCCTTTGGCGACAACCGTCAGGGGCTGTCCGGCGTCGCGCTGGAGATGGAGCTGCACCCACTCCTGCACAAGCTGCGGCGCAAGAGGCTCATCCGTGCCGCGGCCTATCGCAAGAGGAATGAGATTGCCCTGCGAATCCACGAGCAAATGACTGGCGAGCAGCTTGCTCCGTACCGCACGTCCATCGAATGGGGCGCGGTGCTGCCGCAGGACCAGGCGCAAATCGCGAAGCAGGAGATCGAACTCGTCAGGAGCGGCCTACGCTCCAAGCGCACCGCAATGGCCCGCTTCGGCGTGTCAGACCCAGAGGCGGAGATGGCGATGATCAACAGTGAGCAGGCGAAGCGTGAGCCAGACTCAGGCCTCGATTAACTAGGCCGATGCGAACTGGAATAGATCTCTATACTTGGCGTAGCAGGAGGTGCACAAGGGCCTAAGAAAAGTTGCCCCGTGCTCTTCTCCGCAGATGTGGCAGTGCTCTTCATGTTTGTTCTCATTGCCGTCCCACTCCGAGTAGCAGTCATAGCAATACGGGCGTTCCCGGTTTACCGACAAATAGTTTCCGCAACGGATGCAGAAACCACTCCGCAATTTGGTCTTAGTGCTGGTTGACGACTCGCCACTGCCAGACTTCAAGCGATTCATCTCTCGATATATGGCACCGTACAGCCCTGGATCATCCGCCCTCGACACCAGTATCCCCATCTCGTCGTTGTTTTCCTGAGAAAACTGGTGAAGGTTCATTGAAGTCAGCAGCGCCTCCTTCTCATTCAGGTAGCACTTGGCATGAAGGTTTTTGACGAACGTGACCTCTATACCGTGCGATTCGAGAAAGTCCTTGTCGTCCGAACTTAGTTGAGATTTTCGTTTCCCATAGACCATATGGATGTTTGTCTTGTTCCTCTTTGCTTTGTTGTCTAGTCTCTTCTTGGTCACGTCGTCGAGCTTGATATACGCACTAACAAGGATTATCTCTTCTGCTGCTTCTCCAATAATCCTGTAGAGATGGTCAACGATTCGATCGGTTGTAAGGAATGTGGCCATGGTGGGAACCTTTACTCTTGGCGTTCCGTCATAGTCGCGCAGACGTTGGGATGGTACCACGCTCCAAGTTTCGTATGGACAGTTGGGGCCTTAGATCGGCAGGTCCGGCGGCGGCGGTAGTTCTCCTACCGGCTCCCGCGCCTCCGTCGGCTCAGCGTTGGGCGAAATGCTGATCAGCAGCGCCAGTGCGGACAGTCCGTAGAAGAGCCCGGGCACGAAGACGTAATACGGCACCAGCCGGAATACCACCAGCGGCACGATGAGCAGCGTGAGGCTCGCGAAAGTCGTCACGCTGAGATGGCTCTGCCTTGTGGCGGAATCGTCGCCGGAAACGCCCCGCAGCATCATGCCGGACGCCGCAATAGCCCCCGCGCCCATCACCACAACAAAGCCGATTGTTGTCTCCGTTGAGCAATAAGATCGCGTGCAGCCCGCCGTGTCCTCACCTAGCAGCTGCATCCCATATGCGGCGCTTGTACCGATGGCCATGGCGCTGGCCAGAGATGCGAAAATTACGGCGCGGCCCAGCTGAGAACTCGTGTTGTCGCGTGTACTGCCGTCATCGCTCCGACCTGCAGGACGGGCAGGATGTGCCGCCCACAAGAGAGCAATCACGAACGGGGCAAAAAGAGCCGGCTCATACGACAGTGCGTCGAAATACGGCGTGGCCAGCGCGATAGTGACGTAGACGATGGTGACTGCATGAAAATACATCGCGGCGTCGGGGGCGGTACGGATGGCGTTGCGGTCGCCTGCCCTGACTCGAAGAATCGTCAGGACTGCAAAGACGGCGGCGGCCAGCATGAACAGCGTCAGAGGCATGCGCAGGAATGAGGCGGGGTGGTTGATGGCCGACCACACTACCGCCTCCGGAGCAAGGTCCAGGAGGATTGTCGTGGCAAGGAATGACACCGGTATTCCCGCAGCGACTATCGCCGCCCCAACAACCACAGAACGGCTGACTCTCATACGCACCCTCGCGGCATCCTCGCGCCCTCCCATGATACTGACGGCAGCACGGCGTCCTGCCCAGTGTTTCAGCGATGCCCAAACACCCCGTTTACCGCGTGGGGAGCGGGTTTAAAGGCTTGACAAGGGTGAGCGCGGGGCATAGTCTGAACGTTGCGCCCTTCCCTCGGGAAGGGTGTAAGCGCCTTAACAGCTGGATAGTGAGATAAAAGGAAGACGAGGTCTTCCGTTCAATTCGTACGAAGAGTTTGATCCTGGCTCAGGATGAACGCTGGCGGCGCGCTTCATGCATGCAAGTCGAACGAGAGATCGGGCTTCGGCCCGTGATTTAGTGGCGGACGGCTGAGTAACACGTGAGGAACTTGCCCTCCGGTGGGGGACAACCACGGGAAACCGTGGCTAATACCGCATGATGTCACGTCTCATAAGGGATGTGACCAAAGATTTCGGTTGCCGGAGGAGAGTCTCGCGGCCTATCAGCTAGTTGGTGAGGTAACGGCCCACCAAGGCGATGACGGGTAGCCGGTCTGAGAGGATGATCGGCCAGAGGGGGACTGAGACACGGCCCCCACTCCTACGGGAGGCAGCAGCAGGGAATCTTGCGCAATGGGCGAAAGCCTGACGCAGCGACGCCGCGTGGGGGATGAAGGCTCTAGGGTTGTAAACCCCTTTTGCTGGGGAAGAAGATCTGACGGTACCCAGCGAATAAGGCCCGGCCAACTACGTGCCAGCAGCCGCGGTAAAACGTAGGGGCCAAGCGTTGTCCGGAATTATTGGGCGTAAAGGGTGCGTAGGCGGCCCGGTAAGTCTCTTGTGAAAGCTCCCGGCCCAACCGGGAGAGGTCAGGGGAAACTGCCAGGCTTGAGGATAGCAGAGGAAGGTGGAATTCCCGGTGTAGCGGTGATATGCGTAGATATCGGGAGGAACACCTGTGGCGAAAGCGACCTTCTGGGCTATTTCTGACGCTGAGGCACGAGAGCGTGGGGAGCGAACCGGATTAGATACCCGGGTAGTCCACGCCCTAAACGATGAGTGCTAGATATGGGGGGTATCGACCCCCTCCGTGTCGTAGCTAACGCATTAAGCACTCCGCCTGGGGAGTACGGCCGCAAGGCTAAAACTCAAAGGAATTGACGGGGGCCCGCACAAGCAGCGGAGCGTGTGGTTCAATTCGATGCAAAGCGAAGAACCTTACCTGGGCTTGACATGTAGCAAGTAGGAACCTGAAAAGGGGACGACTCGTCAAGTCGAGAAGTTACACAGCTGTTGCATGGCTGTCGTCAGCTCGTGCCGTGAGGTGTTGGGTTAAGTCCCGCAACGAGCGCAACCCTTGTTGCCAGTTACATGTGTCTGGCGAGACTGCTCCGCAAAACGGAGAGGAAGGTGGGGATGACGTCAAGTCATCATGGCGCTTACGCCCAGGGCTACACACACGCTACAATGGCCGGTACAACGGGCTGCGAAGGCGCGAGCCGGAGCGAATCCCATCAAAACCGGCCCCAGTTCAGATTGCAGGCTGAAACTCGCCTGCATGAAGTAGGAGCTGCTAGTAACCGCGTATCAGCATGGCGCGGTGAATACGTTCCCGGGCCTTGTACACACCGCCCGTCACGTCATGAAAGCTGGTAACACCTGAAGTCGCTTCGCCAACCCTTCGGGGAGGTAGGTGCCGAGGGTGGGACTAGTGATTGGGACGAAGTCGTAACAAGGTAGCTGTACCGGAAGGTGCGGCTGGATCACCTCCTTTCTAGGGAGTTCTTCGAGACGCTTCTGGCGTCGCGAATGCACCCAGGTCGGTCAGCGATTCTCCTGCCTTGAAGTCCGGTGTCTGAGTGGCATGAACCGTCCGATTCGTCGGATGGTGGAACCCCGATCGGATCATGGGCAGGACACCATAGATCGCTGCGCGCTTCGGCGCACACCATCGTTGTTCATTCGAAACAACAAAACTTGAACCGGAGACCAGAATCTTTCTCTCACTATCCAGCTGCTAAGGTGTTTTCCAACTTCACGTCTCTTGGTGATGGAGGCAGCGCCAAGTGAAGCCCCCCACAATTCCCTTGGCGATTCTCTTCGTAATCTCTGTGGCTCTTGTCACCTACGGCTGTATAACCATCAACACGGGCGGCGAATCCGGGAATGAAAGCGTGCCGGCAGCGGAACCGCCGCCAACCGCCACACCCAGCCCCACAGTTACTCCTTTACCAACGCCGACGTCCACACCGACCCCCACGTCTACACCAAGACCCACGTCTACGCCGAGACCGACGGCGACGCCGGACCCGTTGTCCGGATACAGCACTGACGGACTCGCATGGTTCAGGTACAGCGCACCGGGCCTGTACCGGCGAATCGGCGAGCACCGAATGGTGAGTGATGGGCTTTCCGAATTGGAACTAGAGGCGATTGATTCACTGAGCGACCTGGCAGCAATGAGCGACGAGGCGGCAAGCGCCGTCCTCGGGATGCCGTTCCTGGAATCCGTGGAGCCTAACGACGTTCTGGCGATTCGGGGCCTATGGTCATTAGGTTATTCCGAGGAGGGCACTCTGCTTTCCGATGTGCTTACGCATCCGACGTTTGTGAACGGAATTACCGACGATCAGACGACGCTCTTTGCTGCGGCAGGAACTCTGCTAGACCCTGAAGAGATCCGACTGGTGCTGCACCCGGGCTATGCGCTCATCGAATCCATTGAGATTCCGACAACGTTGTCGCCCAATCTCAAAATGAGTATTGTCCGCACCGGAAGAAGTCGTCCTCCGCGGACTGCGGAAGCCGTGCGCGCTGCAGTCACGTATGTTAAAGACGTCATGGCTACACCCATTCCGGTTGAAAACGTGGTCGTCGTCCTCAATGAGAAGCGCGCGCGGCAGCACAGCACATTGGGTGTTAATCATGGGTTCGCGTTTACGCTTGCTCCAGATTTGGAAGGCGGCACGCATCACAGGCTTCGCACAGTCATCCTGCACGAGGTAGCGCACTATTATTGGCATCTTGGACCAGGCTGGATCGATGAAGGTGTCGCGGATACTTTCGAGTATATGTGGGGGATTGAAGCGGGAATCCCTGACGGCCTCTTGAGCCCGTACCGTGGGAACTGTGAGACCCCGGATTTGTCATCGCTGTCTGCCCTAACTCGCCCAGAGGCGCAAAGGGCTTCCCGATGCAACTATTTCCTTGGCCAGATGCTCTTCCAGGAACTGTGGGAAGATGCTGGCAAGGAGGAATTTAACAAGGGGCTCCGCCGCCTCTATACGTCTCTTCTAGAGTCAGATTATTTAGAGCGCGGCATCGCCCAGGTCCGGCAGACTTTTCCTGGTCAATCGACAATTGTTGAAAAGCACTGGTCGGGCAAGGTGAATGCCCCGGAGAACCGTCCGGTAACTTTGCCCTGGCCTTACGCCAATCTTATCGAATGGAACGAGCCCCCTACATACAATGGGCGCTCTGTGACATTTCGGGGCACACTCTTAGGCGATGCAGTCCTTGTCAAGCAGACTATCGAACAAGCAAGGACTGGAGGATTCCCGAACTTTACCCTGAACAACACAGATGGGTTCGGCTACGTGGGTACGATTCTACCCCCGTTGGCACCGGATGATAATCGCTACTGGATCCTGGATAACCCCGGCGATGTCGTCGCCAGTACCTACACACTGCGCGACAGCACCTTTACCGTGAGATTTGTCTTTCCCTCCCAACTTGACAGCCCTGAAAGATACGCCGTTCTCGTCCGGGGCTTTTACGATGAAACACGAACGCCAATTACTGGTGGCAGTTCTGACATACTCGGTTACGCCGTAATTCGCTCAGATGAGTGAGCCCCTACTCACTGCCACTTACTCTCTTCATCCCCACCTTCGCGCAGACTGACGCCGCCCCTCTCCGCGCCCGAGTTTGTGCGCCGTTTCCAAACGGCTGCCGTCGCCGCGCCTCCCGGATGCTCCAACCGGGGTGCAAACTCCCCTCCACCATGGGGATTTATGACGCTTCGAATTCGCTCCACATGCCGAGCTGATAATGCGTCTCGATGTTGCAGAGCAGCAGATACTGCCCCTCCACCAGGTCCGCATTCAACTCAATTGTGTGACCTGCTTCCAGGTGCAACCCGTGTCCGGTCGCTGCGATGATCTGACCGTAGTGCTCGCCATCGACATCGGCAAGGTACACGGTGCCGCCCTCATCCACCTCCGGAATCTGACCGCCAACGACGTGAAGGTCAGTAAGGTCCACGCCCATGTCCAGGAGCTTAACGACAATCAACTCGTGCTCGATCAGCCCTTCGTTATTCGCGACGAATGTGACGGGCCCTGCATGGGCGCTGTGTGATTCCGGGCTCATGGTGTAGAACTCACCAACATCGGTCAACACAACCGCAATAGGCTCGCCTCCCATGGAGGTGTCGGAGGACATGTCCATGCCCTCGTGTTCGTCCTCTTCCTCTTCATGCTCTTCGGTTGATCCTTCGTCTGACGACATGTCTTCAGACATCTCATGCTCTTCAGCTTCCGGCTCGTCCGATGTCCCGCACGCAACGACGGCAAACGCGACAAGCATGCTTAGAAGGATAAGTAGAAAGGCACGCATTTGAGTCCCCCTTTCTCACCACCTTGAAGAATACTCATATACCCCAACAAGGGAATAATACGTCAAGAAGATAAGTTGTCAAGTAGAAACTTGAGGCAACCGTCGCCGCCACTTACTCTCTCCATCCCCGCCACTCCCCCCCAAGACTGACGCCGCCCCTCTCTCCGTGCTATAGTTTCAGCGCCGTTTCCAAACGGCCACCGTGGTGGGGGGTTTTGAACTTCGCGTTCCGGCTTGGGATCTGGGAAAAGGCTATTTGCCGCATTCCGCCAAGCATGTTAGGTGGGTTTTCAGACTTCACATTCCGGCTTGGTCTATGGGAATGGTTGCTCGCCGCGTTCCGGCTTGGTATGGAATGTGGCAGCAAGCGACAATGTGGAGGAAGTGGGTTACAAGACACACCGGGAGGTAGGAGATGACCCAGGAGAACACGCAGCCTGAGATTATGTATTCAACGCCGGCGGATCACGTCCGGCTGATTACGATGAACCGGCCGGAGACGTTGAACTCTCTGACCATGGACGGCAACGCTGCCTTGCTGAACTATGTTCGCGAATTTCGCGATGACGACGACGCATGGGTGCTCATCCTGACAGGCGCCGGCGAGAGGTCCTTCTCAACGGGACTCGACCTCCGCAGGCAGTCGCAGCAGGACGCCTCCAATGAGGAGCCGCCGCCCCCTCCGCAGGTTCCCAATGAGGGCCTGCACTCCTATCCCAGCATTGAGGTCTTCAAGCCTGTCATCGCGGCTATCAACGGCTACGCGTTCGGCGGCGGATCCGAGATGGCACTCTGGGCGGATATCCGCATCATGTCCGAGAACGCCGAGATGGGACTTCTTGAGCCCCGCCGCGGCCTGCTCTCCATCAGCGGAACCACGCGCATGTCCCGAGCCATCCCCATCGGCCTCGCCATGGAGCTCATCATCACAGGCCGGCGCTACAAGGCCCCGGACTGCTACCGCATGGGCCTCGTCAGCCAGGTCGTTCCGCAGGCGGAGCTGATGGACACGGCCGTCGCGATGGCGACGGAGATCGTGACCGAGTGCTCGCCCATCGCGACGCGCGTCGCCAAGGAGCACATCACCCGCACACTGCATCTGCCAACGCGTGAGGCGCTGCAGATCCAGTCCCTGAACAGCAACCGTCTGCGCATGCTGTCCCCGAAGGACACGGCAGAGGGCCCACGCGCCTTCGTCGAGAAGCGCAAGCCGCAGTGGGTCGGCGGCTAAGACTGCTACCCCGCACCGACGAGAATCCGTTGCCCCCCGATGCGTATTGGCATCGGGGGGCAACTCTTTCCTGCTCCCACTGCGCGTTCCCTATCCTCCCGCATCCTCCCAACGTTTTAGGGATTAACTGAATGGACGTGAGGCGCGAGTATTCCATGAGGACCTTAACGATCGCTTTCCTGCTGGCGCTTGCATTGACGGTTGCAGTGTTGGTGGCTGCATGTTCCTCCACGAGCGAAGAGCCAGGAGAAAATGGCGGCCAATCGGAATCCGGAGAACATTCTGGCGGAGAAGAGTCTGACTCTAATGAGGGCGGCGAGCATGACGAGGAGTCAGAGTCGAGTGAGGGCGATGGTGATGGCGAAGAGTCCGCCACACAATACGGCCTGACGGACACATATGACGTGGTTCGCAATGGCGCGCGCCTTATCGTGTCGTACGACGATTCGTGGAATACCTTTAGGGGCACCGTGGAGAACACGACTGCCGGTACCCTCATGAACGTGCGCGTGGAAATCCACCTTTCCAACGGCATTGAACTCGGCCCGACGCCCATGCTGGACCTCGCTCCGGGAGAGATGGCGGAGATTACGCTGCCCGCATCGAAGCAGCTGTTCGAGACCTGGAGCGCGCATCCGGAAGTCGGTGGCGGGGCAGAGCACGAGCCCGTCGCCTCGGACATCGAAAGCGCTGCGCGCAAGCTGTTGGGGGACCTGGCAAGCGTGGATGAGGACGATTTCGCCCTGGTCAGTTCTGAAAGTGTCTCGTGGTCGGACGCCAGTCTCGGGTGCCCGCAAGAGGGCATGGCCTATGCGCAGGTGATCACCCCGGGGCACAAACTTGTCTTCACTCTCGAAGACGCAACCTACGCGGTGCACACCAACGCCGACGGCTCCCGCCTGATTCCCTGCAACGGCAACGAATAACGTCTGCCTGACGGCAACTAAACCCCACTGATGCCGTATCATGACGATACGTATTGACGTGTGGGGCGGGCAGATTGCCCGACAGGGATTTTGGGGGTGGGCGCATGGAGCGACCGGTACCAAGTCACGAGGAACTCAAGGCGCAGTTGGCCATGCTTGGAGTCAGCATTGATGACGATGCCCTTCCCGGCCTCCAACGCCGCGTCGCCTTCTACCAAGAGGCCATGAACCGCCTCGATGATATGGACTTTGGCCTCATCGAGCCTGCTGTCGTCTACGACCCTGACGCCGCGTCCGGCGGGGCCTAAGCATGAACGAAGAGCGCGTCGGCCTCTCCCTTACCCAGATCGCGCGACGCATCCAATCGCAAGAGGTGTCCGCCACCCACGCCCTGGAGGATGTGCTTGAGCACGTCGCCCACGCGGACGACACCATCAACGCATTTGTCACCGTCCTGAGAGATCAGGCACTGCAGGAGGCGACGGCCGCGGACCACATGCTGCGCGCGGGTCATTTGCTCGGCCCGCTCCATGGCGTCCCCGTCGCCATCAAGGACATCCTGACCACGGACGGCATCACGACTACCGCCGGTTCAAAGATCCTCGCCGACTGGAAGCCGGACTTTGACGCCACCGTCGTCCGCAAGTTGCGGCAGGCCGGCGCCGTCATCATCGGCAAGACCAACCTCCATGAGTTCGCTTTTGGCGTGACGACGGAGAATCCACACCACGGCAACACCCGCAACCCCTGGAATCCTGACCACGTGCCGGGCGGATCAAGCGGCGGTTCCGGCGCGGCGGCCGCCATGGGCATGGGCTACATGGCCATCGGCTCAGACACCGGCGGCTCCATCCGCATCCCCGCCACTCTCTGCGGGGTAACCGGTATCAAGCCAACCTACGGGCGGGTCAGCCGCTACGGATGCCTGCCACTCTCGTGGTCGTTGGATCACGTCGGGCCTCTCGCCCGCACGGCGGAGGACTGCGCCCGCGCACTGCAGGTGCTCGCAGGACATGACCCTCTCGACCCGACGTCCTCCAGTCGCCCTGTCCCAGACTATCTCGCCACCCTCAACGACCCGATCGAGGGCCTGACGATTGGCATCCCCGGCGAGCCATTCTGGGATCCCATCGACCCGGAGGTCGATGCAGCCGTGCGCGCTGGCATCGAAGTCCTCAAGAGCCAGGGCGCGCGCGTCATCGACATTGAATTCCCGCTTGCCGACGAGATCGTCGCCATGCAGACCTCAATCCTCTTCGCGGACGCCGCCGCTTACCACCACCGGTGGATGCGAGAGCGCCCCCAGGACTACGATTCCCGCGTCCTCGCCGGGCTCCAACAGGGCGCAACGGTTCCCGCCGTCGACTATGTGAACGCTATGCGCCTCCGCTCCGTCCTCCGCGAGAAGATGAACGATGTCTGGCGCAGGGTCGATCTCCTCGCACTCCCCACCTCGCCCGTCACCGCCCCCAGGATCGGCCATGCGTATGAGACCGTGGCGGTCGGCAGCGGCGAATTGCAGCTCACCCGCGCCCTGACGCGCAATATGGGGCCGTTCAATCTGCTTGGAACGCCGGCCATGAGCGTCCCCTGCGGCTTCAGCAGCGACGTGCTGCCTATCGGCCTGCAGATCGCCGGACCGGCATTTGATGAGGCCACCGTCCTCCGGGCGGGCCACGCCTACCAACAGCAGACCGACTGGCACACATGGCGTCCCCCGGCGGACACCACTCCATAGCCGCCAGCCCAACGGAACGTGTATACGAAATGACATCCAACACGGACATTACCGCCCTGACTCTTGCGGAGATCTCCGCACGCATCCACGCGCGTGAGGTCTCCAGCGAAGAAGTCACGAGCGCCCTGCTTGAACGAATCGACCGGCTTCAGCCGACTATCAACGGCTATGTCCTGGTACATCATCAGCACGCCATGGCGCAGGCGCGAGCGGCAGACGCCCTGCTAGGCGCCGGTGTCGACCACGGCCCCCTTCACGGCGTCCCCATCGCCGTCAAGGATCTCTTTGCCGAGCGCGGCACGCCGTCGTCCGCCGGTTCCAGCATCCTCGCGGACTGGGTACCGGAAGACGACTCAACCGCCGTCCACAATCTACGGCGGGCGGGCGCGATCATTATCGGGCGCGCCAACATGGACGAATTCGCTTTTGGCGGCACAACGGAGAACACGCACTATGGCGTCACGCACAACCCGTGGGACCAGGAGCGCAGCTCCGGCGGCTCCAGCGGCGGATCCGGCGCAGTTGTCGCGGCGCGGCTCGCGTACGCGGCCCTTGGCACCGACACCGCCGCCTCCATACGCAACCCGTCCCACTTCAACGGTGTCACCGGCATCAAGCCGTCCTTTGGCCGCGTCAGCCGCTTCGGCGTCGTCCCGCTGGCATGGACGCTCGACCATGCAGGCCCTCTCGCCCGCAGCGTCGAGGACGCTGCCCTTGTTCTGAGTGCCATCTCCGGCCACGACACCAAGGACGAAACCACGTCACGCCTGCCCGTTCCGGACTACGCCGCCAATCTTGACGCGGACGTGAGCCGCATCCGAGCCGGCATCGTCCGTGGCTACTTCTGGGAGCCCATCGTTCCGGAGGTCGCCCAGCTCAATGAGCAGGCATACGATGCCCTGCGCGGTCTGGGGATTCAGCTCGAGGACGTCGTCCTCGATCACACGGACGTCCTGCCCGCCCTCTTCGCCACGATCCTCCCCGCGGAGGCCGCCGCCTATCACCACAAATGGATTCAAGAGGGCAGGGGCAGCGAGTACGGCTACGCGATCCTTGACCGGCTCATCCCCGGCTATGCCATCCCGGCCATGGACTATGTGAATGCCCAGCGCGCCCGTGCGGTGTGGGAAGAGTCCGTCCGGAGTGCCCTGCAGCGCTACGACGTTCTGGTGATGCCGACCGTCCCGTACACCGCCGCCAAGCTCGGCCAGATCATGGTGCAGGTGGGCGACGGCGAGGAGGAGGCCTCATTCTTGCGGACGCGCAATCTCTTCCCGTTCAACCTCACGGGAATGCCCGCGCTCAGCGTCCCTATCGGATTCGACTCATTCGGCTTACCCGCCGGAATGCAGATCGTCACCAAGGCCTGGGACGAACAAACAGCCTTCAACGTAGGCCACGCCTACCAACAGACCACAGACTGGCACACGCGCGCGCCTGATTTGGGCTAACGCGCCTCACGGAAGGCGCCGAGACTCTCCTAGTCGGTGATGTGGACAGCGCCCATCGTCGTGTTGACGTTGAGCCTCAACTGCGGCCCCTCAGTTGGCTGGATGGATCGTTCATCATTGACGGCGCCCAGCTTGAAGTCGCCGTTAATCTGAACTACCCAATCACCGGGCACGCGCAGGATGACATTACCCATCTGAGATGAGAGGGCGAGGGTTGCGCCGCCCTCCGCCAACCGGGCAGGCGTCAAGTCGATTTCAAGCGCGCCGAGAGACACGGACACCTCGCCGCCCCGGAATGCCTGCGACGTTACGATACGCCTGGCGCTGGCGGCGGTCCCATTGAAGCGAATCTCGTCCTCGGCAGTCTCTTCCACGCTGGTACCGGTAACCCATTCTCCATCATCTGCATCGGGTGCAGCGTCGTCCCCGCCACGGTGGCTAAACAGTGCCCAAACGATGAGGCCCGCGACGACGAGCGCCCAGCCCACCAACGACAACCATGTCATGTCGTCCCAGACGACCATCTGGAGAAACCAGATCAGCCCGCCGACGAAGACCATCAGGCTCGCAAGGTGCCGCTTTCGCACGGACGCGACGCTTGACAGTCCGAATACCAGGCCGATACTCACAAACCTGGTCAGGGGCTCATCAGAGAAGAAATAGCCGAGGCCCAGCGCAAACACCATGCCCAGGACCATCATC
The DNA here is from genome assembly GCA_965207115.1 of Dehalococcoidia bacterium. Taxonomy (GTDB): domain Bacteria; phylum Chloroflexota; class Dehalococcoidia; order UBA6926; family UBA6926; genus VXMO01. The sequence goes on from CBDBLR010000003.1 coordinate 1,841,512, forward strand.
ACGATAATCTGCGCCCATAGAGCGAAAGCCGGTGTCCCCACTCTATTCGGATCCATGACCCCTCCTACTCTTCCACGTCATTCTCGTCGAAGCATGCCTGAGGGTTGGTATGAAAATGGTATCCGGAGTCGTGAAGCGCTGCCATAGCCGGATTGTGGCGAACCAAACCAAGAGGTCACTCACGACCGATTGCGAACCGGAAAACTAGTCCTCGATGGTTACGCTCCCAAGCGTCGATGACGTTCGTAGACGAAGCACAGGCCCTTCCGTCGGGTGACTGCTCCGCACATCGTCAACGCCGGACAGGACCGAGGAGCCGTTCTGGTGGATGACCCAATCACGTGGCACATGGAGCGTGACACCGCCAAACGTCGCGGAAACCTGGAGATCCGCCCCGTTCTCACGCAGCTTCGCTTGCCGCAGGTCAACCTCAACGCTTCCAAACGTCGCCGCCACGGAACCGCCTGCAAACGACTGCGACGTGACCGTCCTGTTCGCGCCTGAAAACGTCGCGGACACGTCGATCGTGCTCTCGTCGTCCGTGAGAATCTCCGGCGCGTCGGGGATAGGGACTGCCCGTCGTCTGCCCACGTTGTTCCGCTCCAGAAGGATGCCGACTCCCAGCGCGACGATCAGTAGCGGCCAATACGTCCCCATGTCGACACGCGCACCCAGGGCGTCCGCCAGGAAGATTCCGCCTGCAACGAGGCTAACGACACCCAACCACAACGGCCCGCGGACGATCCACACGAGCCCCAGTGCAATCAGCACCACCGGCCCCAGGATCTCCCAAAGGTCGAACGACCACAGGTTGCCCGCAAGGAAGACCAACCCCAGAGCTATGAGAATAGCGCCCGGGACAATACGCCCGGAACGCCGTATCTGGTAACCTCTCATGTCAACCGTCCCACCCTGACGGCGCGCTTAAACGCTACTCGTCGCGCCGCTCCAGTTCCCGCAGGAAGTCCTCAACGTCCGGCGCCAGGCGTGGAGGTTCCTGCTGCTCCTCCATCTCGCCGATCTCGCCCTGGTTCGCCCCCACCTCGCTGTCGTAGGCCTCTTCAAGCTGCTTGACGAGGGAGCGGACGCGAGGTTCCCGCTGCGCCATCCGGTCAATCTCCGCGTACTGACGGTCGCCGTCCTGCTCAATCTTGGTTAGGTCCGGAATCTGGAAGCTGTAGATGGGTGAGAGGAGTTTCAACAGCTTCTCCTGCCCGCGATGATCCTCCTCCAGCCGCGCGTATGGAGGCAGCTGAATCAAAGCCGAGAGTGTTTCGACGCCGCGCTTGACCAGCTCCTGTGTGGCAATGGCCATCATGCTGGTCGGGCCTTCATAGTTGGATGAGCGCACGCCTGCGCGCTCAAGAATGGTCTGCACGTTGGGATCGGACGCCTGCCCGCTTGCCAGCAGCGGTCGGGTGTGCGGGGTGGAGCCGTACATCGCCCCCACCTGGCAGTAACGCTGCACGTTCAACCGATCCGCCAACTCCAGCAGGGACTCTACAAAATCCTCACCGTTGGAGTGCGGCTCCAGGATGTGCAGGAAGACGAAATCGTTGCCGCCGTCCCCCTGCGCATATCGCACGATGGTATTCGGAATCTCCACGACCCGCTCTCCACCACGGCGATAAAGCATGGGGCGGTAGCGCGTCAGGTCATAGAACTGGCTGGGGCGGGCGAGCCGACCCAACTCCGTGGCGTTAAACTGTGACTCAAGCGTGCCGAGAGTGAGCGTGCCCACCGAGCCGACATCGATCCACGGCTGGAGGATGGCGAATATGTGCGGATCACGTAATTCCGGCAGTGGTTCCTGTACTTCAAATCCGCCGATCCGCATTTTGCCTCCCCTCGATGGCCCCTCCCGTCCGATGCCCGTTTCGGAACCCGGTTGGGGTTCCGTCCATTATAGGCGTCCCGCACTCCGAATGCGCGGGGCACGATGAACGGACTCACGGCATGACGCAGACAGGCTCAAACGGCCGCTCTGAGCAGATTGAGACGACGCCACGCACCATCGTCGCCGTCCTTGCCCACCCGGACGATGAGACGTTCATCATCGGCGGCACGTTGGCTCTCTACGCATCACGCGGCCACCATGTTCATGTCATATACGGTCCTTTCGGCCCGGAGCCGGACGGCAAACCCACTCCCCTGCGCCTCTCTGAACTCGAAGCCGCAGCCAACACTCTCGGCATCACCGCCAACACATTCCTCTCCGCCCCTGACCGCTCCGAATCCCCGGCGCGAGCGGGGGCACAGGGCGAGGGAACTCTTCCCCATCTCACCAACGCGATTCGCGCCGAACTCCGTGGACTCCGCCCCGACATCGTCATAACCTTCGACGCGACCGGCGCAACCGGCAACCTCGACCATATCCTCACCGGAGCAGCCACCTTGCAGGCCGTTGGATCGATGACGGGCGTCGCCGCGCCTCGCCTCTACGCCGCCGTCTTTGGTCGACGCCAACTCGCGGCGGGCCTGCGTATCGGACGGTTGACGCGGCGCAAGAATCTGGACGACGTGCGTGACGCCCTGAGGATCGCGCAGGAATCGCAGCGACCGACAACAACGGTTGATGTGCGCGGCGTCCTTGCACAACGGCTGGAAGCCGCACGGTGCTACACGAGGGCACTTAGAGAAGGAGCGTGGTGGATGCGGCGATGGGAGTTGCTATCGCCGAGACTCCGCCGCCGCCTCGCGCCGCGAGAGGTCTACGCCCGGCTGATACCGCCGGTTACCGACTCCGAAGACATGGAGAATGGGCTGTTCGGCGAGGGGTGAGCGGCCCTACTCTGTGCCGCCGGCCGGGGCGACGCTCGGCGTCGGGCTGACCGGTGGGTCTGGCAGATCACGCCGTTCACGCCGCAGCAGGCGGTAGACGACGGGGATCACCACGAGAGTCAGCACGGTGGAGGTCATCAGGCCGCCGATGATTACCGTAGCCAGTTCCGCGCCGATGATACCGCCCGAGCCGCCCTCCTCCAGTGAGAGGGGCAGCAGCACGAAGCTCGTCGTTAGTGCCGTCATCAGGATCGGGCGGATGCGTGCCTGCCCGCCCTGGATAAGCGCTTCTCGAATGCGTTCGCCGCGTCCCCGCAGTTGATCCACGAACGCAATCAGCACGACGGCGTTCGTGACCACAAGGCCAATCAGCATCAGCAACCCCATCAGCCCGGGCAGGCTTAGCGCCCGTCCGGTGATGAAGAGCGCGGTCACCGCACCCGTAAACGCCAGCGGCACGGCAATCAGGACAATTAGCGGCGTGATGAATGACCGCTGCGCCACGAACATCACCGCATAGACCAGGATCGCCCCGATGCCCATGGCGATAATCATCTGCGTAAAGACCTCTTGAATGTCGCTGAACACGCCGCCCGTCTCGCGCTCCACCCCTGGGGGTAGGCCAACCTCGTTAACGATGCGGTCGATCTCCGTGCTCACTGCCCGTGTGTCCTGCGCCGTGATAACGCCGGAGATTGTCACCGTGCGGCGCCCATCGACACGGTTGATGGGGATAGACGCGCTGCCCAATGGCCCCGCGTCCGTTACGTCGACGGCGTCAGAGCGGACGTTAATCACGCCCTCAATCCCACTGACGGGGCCAATCAGTCTGTCTGAGGCCTCCGTGAGCAGCGCATAGTCCTCGGCGATGAGCCGAACTTCCAGGTCTCCTCCGGGCGGTCCGCCGCCTTGCGCCTGTTCGATAAAGACCGTGCGACCCGGGCCGGAAAACGCCTCTTCCAGGCGGTCTGACATCGCCAGCGCGTCTACGTCTTCCGCCAGTCGGGCCGTCATGATAATCGTCGTCAGCCCTCCGCCCGCTCCGCCAAATCCGAAGCCGCTCCCAACCTGGGACGTATACGCCTCCACGTCCCCTGCGAGCCGCAGCTCCTCGAGCTGTGCCTCCGCCTCATCCAGGTAGCCGACAATAACATCCGAGCTCGTGGTGCGCGGGGTATCTATCTCAATGCTCAGGACGTTCTGCACGCTCCCCGGCAGGAAGCCGATGGGAATGTTGGCGAGCAGCGACATGCTGCCCACAAACAGGAGGATGGCGCCGAGGATGGTATAAAGCCGATGCCCCAACGCCCACGTGATCAACGGTGTGTAGAAGCGGATGATACGCCGCGACAGAGCCTCTTCCGCAGTGTCCGACGAATGTCGCTTAATCAGGATGCTCGCCAGCGCGGGCACCGCAGTCAACGCCACAAGCAGTGAGGCCAGCAGCGCGTAGGTGATGACCAGCGCGAACGGCAGGAAGAATTCGCTGACGATGCCCCCGATAAAACCGAGTGGAGCGAACACAGCGATCGTCGTCATAGTCGCGATGGTGATGGGCAAGGCGACCTCTTTCGTGCCCTCAAATGCGGCGCGCAGCCGGTCTTCACCGTCCTGGATGTGTCGATAGATGTTCTCCATCACGACGATGGAGTCGTCCACGACGCGCCCGGCCGCGATGGCAAGGCCGCCAAGTGTGACAAGGTTCAGGCTCATTCCTTGCAGGTTCATGACAATGACGCCGATAAGAAGGCTTGCGGGAATAGAGATACCTGTGACAAACGTCGGGCGAACGCTCAGCAGGAACCCCAGGATGACAAGGATGGCAAGCACGGCGCCAAGGGCCACCTCCCTGCCCAGCGTATCGATAGAATCCTGGATTTCGGGGCCCTGGTTGGAAATCTCCGTGAACTGCACGTCCGCCGGAAGCCCCACCTTGATGTCATCCAACTCTGCCAGAACGGCGTCAACGACCTCCACAGTGTTGTCATCAGCCCCTTTGACGACATCGATGGTCAGGCTCGGCTGCCCGTTCGTTCGGCTGATGACGCCTTGCCCGCCCGCGTTGGCCGGAATGTCCGCACTGTTGACACCGGGAACCTCCCGCAGGCGCGGCAAAATGTCTCCCTCCACCATCGCCTTGAGTTCATCCGGCGGCAGACCGCTCCGAACCGATACCTGCAGGACCGGGAATTGCTCGAAACTCAGGCGGCCGACGTTTGGCACTGCGGCGCCCGGAGGCAATTGGAGCCGATCGATTTCCTCTTGCACCGCCTCTTGAATTGCCTGTGTGTTTGTTCCGAACGCGAACTCGGCGGCAACGATCGACAAATTGAGCGAGGAGATTGACTGTACAAAGTTCACGTCCTCCTGCCTCTGCACAATTTCCTCCACAGGAATCGTGACATCCTCAAGGACTGTGTCCGGGCTCGCGCCGGGGTAAAAGGTGACAACCGTTACCAGGGGAAAATCCACCGACGGCAGAAACTCGACCTGCAGCCGCGTGTACGACCAGATGCCACCCAGGATGAGGACCGCAAGGAGGATGAGCGTGATGATCCGCGCGCGCAGCGCGAGACGCGTGGGAATCATTCCGTAGCGCTCAAAGAGCGACTCGACGAATGCAACCACGACTCTGACGGGAGTGAGGACAAGCCGAAGAAACAGCGCGAGACGGGTCAGCAGCATATTGTAAGGGTTCCCTGTGAACAGCAGGCCTGATTGTGAATTAAGTAACGAATACCACTGTGCACAAGTTAGCTGTTCCGGCCTGTCAGGCGGAAATCCTCCGCTCCGTCAACATGCGCTGAACGGTTATGCCAATCTGTCCCGGGCTGTCGGATACGTAGCAGCCCGCGTCACGCAGGGCCTGTTTCTTGGCCTCCGCCGTCGCCGCCGTTCCCGTGATGATCGCCCCCGCGTGCCCCATGCGGCGTCCGGGAGGCGCAGTCGCGCCCGCGATGAACCCTGTGACCGGCTTGCTCATGTGGTTCTTGATATAGTCGGCTGCTTCCTGCTCCGCAGTGCCGCCGATCTCACCAATGAGCACGACGGCGTCCGTATCAGGATCGTTCTCGAACAGCTCAAGGATGTCCCGATGCCTCATGCCGATGATGGGGTCGCCGCCGACGCCCACGCACGTGGATTGCCCGATGCCAAGCGCTGTCAACTGCGAAACGGCCTCGTAGGTCAACGTGCCGGAGCGGGAGACGACGCCGATGCGGCCCTCCGCGTGGATGTTACCGGGAATGATGCCAACCTTCTGCTTCTCAGCTACAGAGGTCAGACCGGGGCAGTTGGGGCCGATGAGGCGTACGCCCTTCTTGGTGAGGTACTGCGCCACCTGCGCCATATCCAGTGTCGGCAGGCCGTCCGTGATGCAGACAATCAAATCGACGCCGCCGTCTGCGGCTTCAAGCAGCGCGTCCGTGGCGAACGCGGCGGGGACGAAGATGAGGGACACATTTGCGCCCTCCTGCTCAACCGCATCGCGCACGGAGTCGTACATGGGTCGCTCGATGTGCGTTGTGCCGCCGCGCCCGGGTGTCACGCCCGCCACGACGTTGGTTCCAAAGGCGATGCACCGCTCGGTCTGGAATGTTCCCTCACGGCCGCTCATCCCTTGAACCAGCACGCGGGTCTCTTCGCCAACAAGAATGCTCATTTATTTAGTTCTCCCAAATATTGTTATGGAATTGCCAGTTTGAATTACGTTCGCGGAAAACCCTAGTTGATTTCTGCGACCTTGGTGGCTGCGTCGTTGAGATCGGCGGCCACGGCGACGGTGATGTCCGAGTTGCGCAGGATCTCCGCGCCCTCCTCGGCGTTCGTGCCGGTCATGCGCACGATGATGGGCACGTTCACGTCGACTTCCTTGTAGGCGGAAACGATGCCGTTCGCCAGAACGTCGCAACGCAGGATGCCGCCAAAGACGTTGATGAGAACCTTCTTCACGTCGGGGTCTGAGACGATGATCTTGAAGGCCTCGGCAACCTGCTCCTCTGTGCCACCGCCGCCGACGTCCAGGAAGTTGGCGGGCGCATGGCCAACCTGCGCGATAACGTCCATTGTCGCCATCGCAAGCCCGGCGCCATTGACCATACAGCCAACATCGCCGTCGAGCTTCACGTACTGCACGCCCTTGTCATTGGCGTTCCGCTCAAGCGGGTCTTCCTGGTCGGCATCGCGCAGCTCAGCAAGGTCGCGGTGACGGAAATGGCTGTTCTCGTCAGTATCGATCTTGCCGTCCGCCGCGAGCAGAGCGCCGTCGCCGGTGACGACGAGCGGGTTGATCTCAACAAGGTTGAGGTCCTTATTCTGGAAGGCATTCACGATGCCGCCCAACAGCGCGCCAAAAGGTCGCGCCAAAGCCGCATCCAGGCCGAGCGCCGTCGCGACACGACGACCGACGAACGGCTGATAGCCAATGAGCGGATCGATATGGATCTGCGTGATCTTCTCAGGCGACTCCTCGGCGATCTCCTCGATCTCCATGCCGCCCGCGGCGGAAGCGATGATGACGGGCGACTTAGCCGCCCCGTCCACCGTCACGCTCAGGTAGAGCTCCTGCGCGATGTCGACCGGCTCCTCAACGAGGACCGTGTTGACGGGCACGCCCTGCGGGCCGGTTTGCGCAGTGACGAGGTTGGAGCCGAGCAGACCGGCGGCGAACTCTGCCGCCTCATCCGGGCTGCCAACAACCTTTACGCCGCCTGCCTTGCCGCGTCCGCCGGCGTGAACCTGCGCCTTGACAACGGCCCTGCCGCCGAGCTCTTCCGCGATGGCACGCGCCTCATCGGCGCTGCTCGCGACGCGCCCGTTTGGCACGGCGACGCCGAACGACTTGAGCACCTCTTTCGCCTGGTATTCGTGAATCTTCATATATCTAGGCCCCCCACCCTGTGAGTTCTTTCACGAGTAGTGTCATACAGGACACGGAAACCGCGCAAGCGGAGACGTTACTACGGAATGGGGATTACCTGATGCGCCGCTAAAGCCGGAACGCGCCACATGAACTTACTGGCCAAGCAAGTGGGAATCGCGAACTTCGAAAAGCGAAGGGAACGCCAAGGCCGGAACGCGGAGTGCCAACTGCCTCAGCCCTGCGAGTTGAATCGCGAACTTTAAAACAAGCGGAGGGGGCGGGATTCGAACCCGCGTTGCAGGGTTACCGCAAAGCTGTTTTCAAGACAGCCGCCTTCGTCCTCTCGGCCACCCCTCCGCGTTTAGCGCAGAGCGCCATAACAGTATTGGAACGACGGGATGAGGGGTCAAGCGGAGGGGGCGGGCGACTCTGCCGGCGCTCTTGGTTGTCTTGCCGTCAGCACGAATAGGCCGCCGATGGCCCAGAATACGCCGAGCAGCACGAACGAGACATCGTAATCTCCAAGCCATTGCCACATGAGACCAACGGCGAACGGGCCTGAAGAACCCGCAATGTTGGCTATAGGTGTCGCGATTCCCCGGATCGCGCCCATGTGCTCGCGGCCAAAGTACTGTGCGAGAGCAACGTTGACCATAGGAATGAACCCGCCCATTGTGAGGCCGTAGAGAACGGCATAAACAAGCAGCACTTCACGGTTCGCGGCCACCACCAACAGCAGCAGGAAGAAGCCTGCCGGAATCATCGCTGCCGCCAGCATCAACCGCGGTGGGAATCGCTCGGCCAGGAAGCCATAAATCATCTTGCTGGGAATCGCGACGCCTGCAAGCACGGTCGCGATGAGGGTCGCATCGGCAACGCTGAGTCCCTTGTCCTGCATATACGCAACCTGGTGGAACAGGACTCCGAAAAGCGCGGCTTGACCGAGCGCCTGCGCGACAAGCATTGCCCAAAAGGCCGCTGTTCCAAGGGCCTCACGAACCGTCCACGGATACTCATACGGCTCGCCGCCGGCAAACGTGACGCCTCCGGCGCCAGTCGGTGTTTCGCCACGTGTGGCTTCTTGCGGGATCCCGTCCGGAACCAGTCCCACGTCACTCGGCTGTCGCCGCATAAAGATGATGGCTATGGGTGTGAGAACGACCAGAATACCAATGCCAAGAATTGCCCAGGCCCCGCGCCATCCGATTGTGTCAATGAGCAGGCCGGCGATTGGGGCGATGACGAATCCGCCCGTCGATATCCCGACCGTGCTAATGGCCATGACGCGGCCACGCATCCTGACGAACCACTTGGCCAGGATTGCCGCGCCCAGAAGCTGCCAGTTCATGGTGGTCGCAACGATGCCGAACACGATGCCAAAGACGATGTAGAACTGCCATATTGCCTGCACATATGCGGCGGCAATCAGGGCAAGGCCGGCGGCGATACTGGCAAATATCACGACAAAACGCGGGCCCTCGCGCTTGTCGAGCATCATTCCGACTATTGGAATGACAGGGATGGCGGCGAGGCGGAACAGGGAGATGGCCGAGAATTCGGCGCGGGTTACATCGAGAGCCTCACTCATCGGCACGACGAAGAACGAGATTCCATAGCCGTTGATACCGGCCGTGATCATGTTGCTGGAGAACGTGATGCCGAGAATCACCCACCCGTAGAAGAACGGGATGTTGCGAACGGGGAAGGGTGTCCTGCGAGCCCGGGGGGGATTTTCTGCGGTCACAATGTATTCACTTGTCGTAGCACCGACGCTAGCGATTATAGCGTCTTCGCAACATGTGCCGGCTCCCGCGGCTCCCGTGCCAGCAGGACGATGACGCCGCCGAAGAACCAGCCCGCGCCGGCCATAACAAAGGAAATGTCATAATTCCCGAACCACTCAAACATCAGGCCGGCGCCGAACGGGCTGACCGCGCCCACGATGTTTGCAAGGGGCGTAAATGCGCCCCGTATCGCCCCCATGTGCTGTCGTCCAAAGTACTGGGCGAGCGCCACGTTCATCAAAGGCATGAATCCGCCCATCGTCAGACCGTGCACGACGGCATAGACCAGCAACATCTCAAGGCTTGCGCTACCAACGAGGAAAAGAACTGAAAGCCCGGCGGGAATCATCGACATCGCCAAGACCCATCGCACATGGACTCGCTCCACGATCGCGCCGTACACAATCTTGCCCAGGATGGCGAACCCGGCCAGTATCGTCGCCGCGAGGGTCGCATCTCCAAGGTCGAAACCCTTGTCCTGCATATACGCGACCTGGTGGAAAAGGATCGGCATCAGTGAGGCGAGGGACAAAACCTGCGCGGCCAGCAGCGCCCAGAAAGCACCGGTGCGCGCCGCCTCCCGAACTGTCCATGGGTACTCGTAGGGTTCGTTGGACGAAAGGGCGGCGGCCTCTTCAGCGGTCATTCCCTCTCGAGCCGGGTTCGCTTGTGGAATGCCGTCCGGCACGAGGCCGACGTCGCTCGGCTGCCTGCGCATAAACAGGGCGGCGGCGGGCGTGATGATGAGGATCATGCCGATACCGAGAATCACCCACGCGTCGCGCCACCCAAACTGCTCGACGAGTTGACCGGCGATGGGGGCGATGACAAAGCCGCCTCCGGAGATGCCGATTGCGCTGATAGCCATGACGCGGGCACGCCGCTTGACGAACCACTTTGCAAGGACGGCGGGGCCGACAAGCTGCCCTCCCATCGCCATCATCGCGACGCCAAAGAAGATGCCGAACGTCAGGTAGAACTGGAGCATGTTCTGGACGAACGAGGACGCGACGAGGGAAAGGCCGGCTGCCGCGCTGCCGAACACGATGACAAGACGGGGGCCTTCGCGTTTGTCCACGAGCAGCCCAAGCAGGGGCAAGAGAGGTATGGCTGCGAGCCGGAACAGGGTGATGGAGGAGAATTCTGCTCGCGTGACGCCCAAAGCCTCGCTCATCGGCACGACGAAGAACGAAAGGCCATAGCCGCTGATGCCTGCCGTGACCATGCTCGTCGAGAACGTGAGGCCGACGATGACCCAGCCATAGAAGATTGGAGAGCGCCGTACCAAGAATGGCGTCTTGGGCCTCTGTTCCCGGGAGGGCGGCGTCACTGTTGCTGTCATGGTCAAGCCTGACCGCCGCGCGTCAGTTCTCCTGCACGGCTTCGATTAGGCGGTTGAGACCGTCCTTGGCGTCGGCAAACAGCATAGACGTTTTCTCGTTGTAGAAGAGCGGGTTGTCGATGCCCGCAAAACCCGGGCTCATCGAGCGCTTTAGCACAATGATGTTGCGGGCGTGATCCACGTTGAGGATTGGCATGCCGTAGATCGGGCTGTCCGTGACCTCTCTGGCGGACGGGTTCGTTACGTCGTTCGCGCCCACCACAATTGCCACGTCCGTGCGCTCAAACTCGTCATTGATCTGGTCAAGGTCATAAAGGCGGTCATAGGGGACATCCACTTCCGCCAGCAGCACATTCATGTGCCCCGGCATGCGGCCTGCGACGGGGTGGATGGCATAGCGCACGTCAACACCGCGATCTTCAAGCAGATCAGCGAGGTCACGCACCTGCCGCTGAGCCTGCGCGACAGCCAAACCGTAGCCCGGCACGACAATGACGGAATCCGCATACGCAAGCAGGACCCCCAGGTCCTCGGGAGAGCCGGTTCGCACCGTCGCACCTTCCGCAACGCCGCTCGCCGCGGCTCCTCCGCCGCCCGCGCCGAACGCGCCGAACATCACATTGGCGAGAGAGCGGTGCATTGCGCGCGTCATAATCTGGGTGAGGATGAATCCCGCTGCGCCGACAAGCGCCCCCGCGATGATAAGTATCGGGTTGCCGATAACGAATCCGGCGGCGGCGGCGGCAAGACCGGAGTAGGAATTGAGCAGAGAGATGACGACGGGCATATCCGCCCCGCCGATGGGCATCACAAGCAGGACTCCCAACACAAGACACAGGGCAATCAGCGCCACGAACGGGATGGGGTTGGCTTCAAAGGCAATCTGGCTTACTGCCAGACCGATGATGACTGCGAATAGGATAGCGCTCAGAACATTCTGCAAGGGCAGGCGAATGGCGCGCCCCGTGATGACCTCCTGCAGCTTGCCCGTCGCGATGGCACTGCCGGAGAGCGTTATGGTGCCGATGAGAACGCCAAGCATGATGGTCACAGAGGTATCCAGCGACATCTCCGTGCCCGCGTCATAGAGTCGGAAATACTCGGACACGGCGATGAGGGCGGATGCCCCGCCGCCGAAGCCGTTGAAGACGGCGACCATCTGCGGCATCGCCGTCATCTTGACCTGCCGGGCAAAGACCACGCCGATGACGCCGCCAACCAGAACGCCGGCAATGATGAGCTCGTACCTGAGAATCTCCTCGTTGATGAGCGTCACGATGATTGCCAGCAACATGCCGGACGCGCCCAAGGTGTTGCCGAACCGAGCTGTTGCGGGCGAGCCCATGTAGCGCAGACCGAGTATGAAGAGCGCCGCCGACACCAAGTAGGCGGACAGGATGATGATGTCGAGATCGAGCGTCATGACGACTGCTCCCGCCCGCGGTCGCGCCGGAACATGCGCAGCATCCGGTCAGTGACCATGAAGCCACCCACGACATTGATGGTGGCAAGGATGAGGGCCGCGACGCCCAGTATCTGCGGCAGCAGGCCGTCGCTAGACCCGACGATAAGCAGCGCGCCGATGATGGTGATTCCGGAGATGGCATTCGCGCCGGACATGAGGGGCGTGTGGAGCGTCGGCGGCACCTTTGTGATGACCTCAAAGCCGATGAATCCGGCCAGCACGAAGACGTAGATCGCGATTAATAGTCCGCCCTCAAGCACAGGTCAGTTCCTTTCGCCTTGCCTACGGCTGTGACGCTTGTATAGCGTCACGGGTGGCTTCATGAACGATCTCACCGCCCTGCGTGATGAGCGAATCCCGCAGGATCACGTCGTCCATATCAATCACGATTTCGCCGTCCTTGATGAGCAGGTCCAAGAAGCTCTGAACGTTGCGGGAGTACATTAGGCTGGCATGGACGGGCATGGATGACGGTACGTTGACGGGTCCGTTGATGATGACGCCCTTGTAGTTAATCACCTCACCGGGCATCGTCAGCTCACAGTTGCCGCCCGTCTCCGCCGCAAGATCCACGATGACGGAGCCGGGCTGCATGTCCTCAACCATCTCCCGAGTGATGAGCTTCGGCGCGGGACGGCCCGGTACAAGCGCCGTGGTGATGACGAAATCCGATGCTCCGACGTGTCGCTGCACCAGCGCCTGCGAGCGGTCGCGCTCTTCCTGTGTCTGTTCCCTGGCATAGCCGCCCGCCGTCTCGGCCTGTGCTCGCTGCAGCTCCTCGTCCTCGATGAACGTCGCGCCGAGGCTTTGCACTTGCTCCTTAACCGCCGGGCGCACGTCAAAGGCGGACATGATTGCTCCGAGCCTCCGTCCTGTCGCGATAGCCTGCAACCCCGCCACTCCCGCTCCGAGAACAAGTCCCCGCGCAGGCGGCATGGTTCCCGCAGCCGTCGTCATCATGGGCAGGTGCTTGCCGAGCGTGTCGGCGGCCATGACCGCTGCCTTGTATCCGGCGACGGACGCCTGTGACGAAAGTACGTCCATCGGCTGCGCCCGGGCGATGCGTGGAACAGCATCAAGGCTGAACGATGTAACCCCGGTAGATGCAAGCGCGTGAACAAGCTCGTGGCTCGTCAGCGGCTGAAGAACGGCAATCAGGATCTGGCCGTCACGCAACGATCCTGTTTCTTCAACAGATGGCGCGGCGACCTTGACGATGACATCTGCGTTGGCGTAAACAGCTGCGGCGTCCGAAGCAATCTCCGCCCCGGCCTCGCTGTATGCGTCATTGGTGAAGAAAGCGCGCTCGCCGGCTGCGGACTCAATAAGGACATCAATTCCGGCGCGGGTGAATCGGGCGACGGACGGCGGCGCAAGCGCAACGCGAGCCTCGCGCAGCGCAGTTTCAGTCAGTACGCCGATTCGCATCAATCCCCACCCCTTTCCGTCCACTTATGGTACTACCAGCGGGGGTGGCGGCTGAGGTTCTATTCCCGCGTTATCTCCGCGAATCCTGTGTAGGGGCGCAGCGCTTCGGGGATTTCGATTGTGCCGTCCGCGCGTTGATACGTTTCCATGATGGCGATCATCACGCGGGGCAACGCGAGGCCTGAGCCGTTGAGTGTATGCACGAATTGCGGACGCGCCCCCGCCTCTCGCCGATACCGTATGTTCGCCCGCCGCGCCTGGTAGTCGGTTGTTGTGGAGCAGCTTGATACCTCCAGCCACTCGCCGCAGCCGGGGGCCCACACCTCAATGTCGTAGGTCTTCGCCGACGCCTGACCCAGGTCACCTGCGCACAACTCAACGATGCGGTATGGCAACTCAAGGCGGCGCAGGATGGACTCAGCATGGCCGAGCAGGACCTCAAGCTCCTCAAGGGAGTTGTCGGGCTCCGTGAACTTGTAGATCTCCACCTTGTCGAATTGGTGGCCGCGCTTGATACCGCGTATATCTCGGCCGGCGGACATCTGCTCACGACGGAACGAGGGCGTGTAGGCAACGTAGTTGATGGGCAGCATGCCCGGTTCAAGGATCTCGCCGCGATGCATGGACGTCAGCGGCACCTCCGCCGTCGGGACCAGCCAGACATCGTCATCCTCATCGCGGTACACATTGTCCTTGAACTTGGGCAGCTGACCGCTGGCGAACAGCGTCTCCTGGGTCGATACGAACGGCGGGTAGACTTCCCGATAGCCGTGCTCCCGCGTATGCACGTCCAGCATCCATTGGATCAAGGAACGCTGAAGCTTGGAAGCCGCGCCGGTCAACACATAGAAGCGTGATCCCGCAATGCGGGCGCCGCGTTCAAAGTCGATGATTCCCAACGCAGGACCGAGGTCCCAATGCGGTTGGGGCTCGAAATCATACTCGGGAATATCGCCCCATTGCCGGGATACGATGTTGCCCTCCTCTGACGCGCCATCGGGCACAGAAGGGTCAGGCAGGTTGGGCAGGTAGCCGAGGCGCTGGGTGATCTGGTCATCGAGGTCCGATGTGTGCTTGGCGGCCTCATCCACTTCCTCGGAGAATTCTCTTAACTCGGCCTGGAGTGAGTCGATAAGCTCATCGGCGGTACCACTCGTTCGGTCGCCGAGCAGTTCCGCGACGCCGGGGGTGGATAAGATGTCATCGGTGGTCAGGTCGCCGCGCCCAGCTCGCCCACGCAGCATCCCGAACGTCTTGGAGTGGGTGTTGAGTTGAGCGCGGAGATCATCGGCGCGCGCCTGCGACGCGCGCCACTCCCCATCAAGCGAAGCAACCTCATCGAGGAGGGCAAGCGCCTCCGCGTCGCCGCGCCGCGCAAGCGCCGTACGGGTCTCGTCGTGCGCCTCCCGTATCCGCCGTCTATCAAGAATTGTTGAGCGACCTCCGGTAGATAGAGTCGATAACTGTCTCTCAAGATGATAGCGGACGGGGATACCCGAGACGGAAGACCCACCTCCCACCCGAACGCCTGTCCCATGTCCGTGATACGCTCGCTTAGAGGTGCAAGGGCTCGGGGCGGCCGCAGTAGGCGCGGGAGGGGTTTCACGCTGGATACGCAGGCTTTCCTTGATGATATGCGCTCGCGCGTTGGGTACGCGGGGCAGATCGTGCACGTGGAGTCGATGCCGCACAGTTCGGCGGCGTATGGCCGGCTTAGCGCGTCCCTGAATCCACTGCTCCAACACGCCCTGCAGATGCGTGAAATCGACCGTTTCTACACGCACCAGGCTGAGGCCATCGACGCGCTTCTCGCCGGCGAGAACGTTGTCGTCGCAACGGGCACGGCGTCCGGCAAGAGCCTCTGCTACAACGTTCCCGTCCTGAACGCCTGCGCCGATTCATCCCGCATGGGCGCGACGGCTTTGTATCTCTTTCCGGCCAAGGCGCTCGCCCAAGACCAGCTCCGCGCCCTGAATGAACTGACCGCGCCCCTGCCCGCGCGGCCTCCCGCCGCCACCTACGACGGCGACACGCCCCAGCATGAGCGCGCTGCCGTCCGCAAGAATGCGCGCCTACTGCTCACCAACCCGGAGATGCTGCACGTCGGCATCCTGCCCAACCACAGGCTGTGGTCGCGGTTCCTGCGTCGGCTGCAATTCGTGGTCATCGACGAGGGGCACATGTACCGCGGCGTCTTCGGTTCCCATATCGCGATGCTGATCCGGCGGCTGCGGCGCATCTGCCGCCGCTACGGGGCAAACCCACAGTTCATCGTCACATCGGCCACGCTGGGTAACCCGAAACAGCACGCGGAGGCGCTGACGGGCCTGCCGATGACCGCCATCACGGACGACGGCGCGCCCACCGCCGGCAGGGAATTCGCGTTGTGGAACCCGCCAATCATCGACGATGCAAACTCGATACGCCGTAGTGTGCTTGTCGAGGGGGCGGAACTATTTTCGTGGCTCGTCTCGACCGGTACCAGAACGCTTTCGTTCGTGCGGACACGTCAGGCGGCGGAGTTGATGTATCGGATCTCCGAGGAGAACCTGCAGCGCTACGGAGCGGGCAATACGCAGGTGAGTTCCTATCGAGCCGGCTATGTGCCGGAGGAACGGCGCGAGATCGAGGCCAAGCTATCCAGCGGCGAGCTGACAGGCGTCGTGACGACAAACGCGCTGGAGTTGGGCATCGACATCGGCCACCTGGACGCGACGGTACTGAACGGATATCCGGGCTCGCTTGCGTCCACATTTCAGCAGTCGGGGCGGTCCGGGCGTCGCGGCGAACGCGGCCTGTCCATCATGGTCGTGTACGACAACCCGCTGGAGCAGTACCTGGCGCGGCACCCGGATATTTTATTTCGGCGCGGTATGGAGCACGCGCGCATCTCCACCACGAATCCCCGTATCCTCGACCCGCACCTGGTATGCGCGGCGGTTGAGGCGCCCATCGGCGAGATACCAGGCGACGCCGAGTTGTTCGGTGGAGATGAGGTTGTATCGGC
Source organism: Dehalococcoidia bacterium (assembly GCA_965207115.1). Lineage (GTDB taxonomy): Bacteria > Chloroflexota > Dehalococcoidia > UBA6926 > UBA6926 > VXMO01. The sequence continues at coordinate 1,858,180 of CBDBLR010000003.1, forward strand.
GGCATTAGCGCGGCTAACGCAGGAGAGCTTTCTAATCGGACGCGAGCGTCGCGGCACAGAGTTGTGGCACGCGCATCCCAAGGCTGGCGCCCATCCCGCTAGCGACGTGTCGCTTCGTTCGACATCCGGGGACAACTATGTGCTCGTTGAGGAGAGGACGGGCGCAGTGCTGGAGACCATCGCGGAGGAGCACGCGTTTGCCTACGCGCATGAGGGGGCAGTCTACCTGCACCGCGGCGAGCAGTTCCTTATAAGTGAACTGAACCTGACGTCCAGGAATGCCATGCTGCAGCGTACGAACGTGGAGTACTACACGACGTCAATGGCAGACACGGACATGACCGTGCTCAAGACGGATCGGGAGAGGCAAGCGGGGCCGGTGAAGGCATCCGTCGGGCACGTGGACGTGACGCGGACAGTCTACGGGTTCAATCGCCGCCGACATGATCGCAATGACGTACTGTCTCGCGGCCACCTGGATCTTCCACCGCGCAGCTTTGAGACGGTGGGGCTGTGGTGGACGGTGCCTGAGAACCTGACCGACGCGCTCAGAGAGCACGCGCCCACGTCTACGAACGAAAAGGAGGCCTTCGCTCTTGCCGACGCCTTCGTCGCAAGCGCGCTGCACGCCGCCGAACACGCCTGCATTAGCCTGTTGCCGTTGTTCGCGTTGTGTGACCGAAACGACATCGGCGGGCTATCGACGCCGCACCATCCAGACACGAAAGAGGCGACGATCTTCATCTACGACGGCATCCCGGGAGGCGTGGGCATTGCGGAGCGGGGTTACGACGTGTTGAGCGAACTGTGGCAGGAGACGCTCACGATGTTGGAGGAGTGCCCGTGCGAGAACGGCTGCCCCTCCTGCGTGCAGTCGCCCAAGTGCGGCAACAACAACGAGATGCTGGACAAGCGGGGGGCGCGGCTGTTGCTGGAGATGCTGCTGGGGGACTAGACGCCTACGTTAGTCTTTCCAGAAGCGCTCTTCCTTGAAGCGGTAGCCGACACGTTCCATGCGTTCCTTGACGTCTTCGATCATGCCGGGGTGGCCGCAGGCGTAGACGATGGATGTCTCCGGGTCGATGTTGTTGTCCTGCAGGTAGTCCTCGACAAGGGTGTTGACGCGACCCGTGGCACCTGTCCAGCCGGCGTTGCGCTCATCGTTCGGTCGGCTAACGGTGGGGGTGAAGTGGATGAAGTCGTACATGTCGGCAAGTTCCTGCAGCTCGTCACGGTAGGCGAGTTCATCGACGTAGCTCCCGCCGTCGAGGACGTGAAACTCCCTTTCGCCGTGTTCACCTGTCATCAGGGCGTGGCGCAGGATGCTGACGGTTGGCGCGACTCCGGTGACCGTCGAGACGAACACGTGCGTCTTGGCGGTGCGATCAAGCGTGAAGATGCCCTTGGGGTTGGGGCGCAGGGTCAGTTCCGCGCCAACGTCCATGTTGTAGAGGACCGGCGTGAGCTGGCCCTCCGGCGGCGGCACGAGCTCGACGAACAACTCGATCAGTGGCTCTTCAGGTGCCGACACTATGGAGTACGGCCGCTCAATGTCCTCCGCGCCGATGGTGCAGTATTGGCCGGGCTTGAATGGGAACGGAATCGACGGCTCCAGCTTGATGAGCCAAAGATCCTCCGTGAGGTTCTGTCGTTCGACGATGCGGGCCGCTGCCATTTGCGGCTGTAGTCGGCGTACCGGGCGGGAACTTTCTTGTGTGCTGACCATTCATTCCTCTCTAACGCTTGGGTGTGGTGTTCGTGAAGTCCATCACAATTATACGGACGGTGGCTATTGGGGGACGGGGGAATGGGCGCGTGAAGGGTTCGTAGTGCTAAGTTTGTCCTAAGGATGGGATTGATAAGGCCACCCGGATGGGTGACTTCAGCCCCCGTCTTCGCGGGGGATTAAAGTGAATTTGGGGGTAGGGACATTCGCACACGGACTGTTCGCATCGATTCAACTGGCGGGATTGCGCTCGAGGGGCAGCTTGACCTGCCCGATGAGGGAGCGGCGACGCCGACGGCAGGCGTCGTGATCTGTCATCCGCATCCGCAGTATGGCGGCGAGATGACGAACAACGTAGTGATGGCCGTTTCGTCGAGCATCGTTGCGTACGGAATGGCTGCGCTGCGGTTCAATTTCCGGGGAGCGGGGCGCAGCGGAGGCGCGTACGACAACGGCATCGGCGAACAGGACGACGCGCTTGCCGCGCTGCAGGCGCTGGCGACGGGGACGGTGGCGGATGAGTTGCCGGACGAGATGCGCGTCGGATTGGCAGGGTATTCATTCGGCGGCGGTGTAGCCCTCGGCGCGGCACGTGGGGCAGTAGGGCTGGCGGCGTTGGCGCTGATCTCACCGGCGATCGGTGATGATGCATCGCAGGAGGCTCTCTCGGCTCTCACAATGCCGAAGCTCATCGCGACGGGAGAGGCGGACAACTTTGCGACAGTGGAACGCGTGCGAGGTCTGGCAGGGATGCTGCCGGGCGCAACGGAGATCTACATCGCGCCGCAGACAGACCATTTCTGGTGGGGCGAGGAGATGAACATGGGTCGGCGCGTGGGGGAGTTTATGGCGTCATCGGTGGGGCGAGCTCAATGAACAATCGCCCCCGCCCTCTCGATGGAGGACGGGGGCTGCTTTCCTGCTGCTTTGTCGGAACTATGCGGTAAGTCGCCGATTAGCGCTTGCTTGGCATGGTGGCGATGACGGAGCCGGGGCCGACGGAGGTGTTGCCGTTGGTGGACAGCACCGAGGTCAACTCCAACTCGACGAGGTTCTCACCGTTCTCCTGCCACTTGCGCTTGACGGTGCCGCCCGTGACGACGGTGTCGCCGACGGTGCTGAACACACGCATGCGGAATGAGCCGATCTGCTTGATCTTGCCGCCCAGCCCGATGAACTCTCGGGCGACGCGCTCCCACATGCCGTTGTGGAAGTAGTTCATGGCGTACATGTCCGCCGCGCCGCCCTCCTGGGCCACATGGGTGTTGTGGTGGATGGCGTTGAAGTCGCGATTCGCGCCCGCGGCCATGACCATGCGCTGCACCGTCAGCGGATAGTGGACGGCGGGGACCTCATCGCCCTCGTTAACATCCTCCCAATAGCGCTGGAAATCCCAGTCGATGGTCGGATTCGCTCGGGGTTCGATGACGCGAGCGGGCTTCTCGCCGTCACCACCCGCAGCAGCTGCGGCAGCGCCGGCCTGTGGGTTAGGGACGTAGGTGTAGCTCACCATTATCTGGCGGCCGACGGAATCGCCGTTCTGGTTTTCCCACTTGTACTCATATCGCAGGAAGGCTCCGTCGCCGACTCGTGTCTTGCGCGGGTTGACGTCGAGAAGTACCTGAGAGACCTGCGAGACACGGTCGCCAATGTAGAGGGGCTTGAGGGTCTCCACCTCAAGATCCGTGACGAAGCCGGCGGTGCCGGGCGAGGGGACTTCCAGGGTCTTGCCGGCTCGGCCAGTGCCGGAGTTGGAGTAATGAGGGTCATCGGTCGGCCAGATCGATCCCATCCCCGGTTCCCACATGGATCCCTGCTGGAAGACCTGGATCATATGCGCGGGGGCGAATACTCCATCGTAGCCGTACTTACGGGCGACGGCCTCATCGAAGTGCAGCGGGCAGTCGAACTCGAGTACTTCCATCTGGCGGCGGATACCGCTCTGCTCGACGGCATCGATGCCCGTCTTCGGCTCGATCATTATGTCCTTGCCGAGGAGTTCCCGTGTTGGACCCCATTCATATTCTGAGTCGTTATTTGATGTCATCGTCTTCTCCTTACCCCTTGTTTCCGACGGCGTGATGTAAATCACGCCAGACATGGAAATAGTGGCGTATGGCGCGTCTCGGCGCAAGGTTTCTTGAGGGTTCACGATCTGGGTTGTTCGTCTCTGCGGTTGATTTCCGCGTTCCGGCGATGCGTGCCATGGCGCCGTGCGGGGTATTCTTACGTGTTGCCGTACTTTGTGGTGGCCTCTGCTGGTCACACGATGGTTTCCGGCCTTCGCCGGAATGACGGACGCGACTTGAAACACGGGGGAGGAAATGACAGAACAGGATGCAGATCCGGCTCGCCGTCCCGAGCGAGGGGCGCGGCGGGGGAGTTCTGCTAATCGCAAGGGCCTTGTCATTGTGAATACGGGCGATGGCAAGGGTAAGACGACGGCCGCGCTTGGTGTGCTATTTCGCGCGTGGGGGCGCGGCATGAATGTCCAGGTGTTCCAGTTCATCAAGCACACCGGCTCGCGTTTCGGGGAGAGTCGCGCGGCGGACAAGCTGGACATCCCCTGGAGCGCAATGGGAGACGGGTTTACGTGGCTCAGCAAGGACATCGACGCATCGGCGGACATGGCGCGGGCGCAGTGGGACGAGGCAAGCAAGGTGATTCTCGCAGGCGAACGGGAGTTGATCATTCTCGATGAGTTCACCTACCCGCTGGCATACGGGTGGATAGGCGTCAACGGAGTGATCGACGTTCTGAAACAGCGGCCGGAGATGATGCACGTGATCATCACTGGCCGCAATGCGCCGGACGAACTTGTTGAGTACGCCGACCTGGTGACGGAGATGCGTGAGATCAAGCATCCGTTCAATGAGCAGGGCATCCGCGCGCAGCCCGGCATCGAATTCTGAACGATATGACTCCCCCTGCCCTCTCACTTGAGCAAGCGGTTGCCGCGATTCGCCCGCCGGACGCGGAGGCGATGAGCCGGGCAGCGGCACGGCAGGCCACGCTAACCAAGCCGCCGGGGAGCCTGGGGCAGTTAGAAGAGTTGTCCATACGGCTTGCGGGAATGCTTCGGACAGAGCAGCCGCGGATTCGTGAGAGAGCAATCATCATCGCTGCGGCGGATCATGGCGTCGTGGCACAGGGTGTGACTGCATATCCGCAGGACGTAACAGCGCAGATGGTGCTCAATTTTTTGTCCGGGGGCGCCGCTATCAATGTGATGTGTAAACAGCTGGGAATCCGGCAAGTAATCGTCGATGCGGGTGTCGCGACGGAGTTGCCGCCCCACCCTGACCTGAGGACGCTTGGCATCGGGCGCGGCACGGCGGACATGACCCAAGGCTCAGCGATGACTCGGGAACAGGCAATGACATGTGTTGAGGCGGGTATCGGCCTTGCGCAGGAGTGCGTGGAGTCCGGCATCGACCTCGTTGGCACTGGCGACATGGGCATCGGCAACACGACGGCGTCCGCGGCAATCACGTCTGTGGTCACGGGAATACCGCCGGATGATGTGACAGGTGACGGAGCAGGGCGTCCCGCAGCGGGACTTGAGCACAAGGTAGCGGTTATTCAGAGGGCGCTTGAGGAAAATACGCCGAACCCGACTGACGGTCTCTCCGTGCTCTCGGCCGTCGGCGGGTTTGAGATCGGCGTGTTGGCGGGGGTGATTATCGGCGCGGCGGTACACGGCAGGCCCGTCGTGCTGGACGGGTTTATTTCAGGGGCAGCGGCGCTTGTTGCCAATGCCATCACTCCGGCGACGCGAGATTATATGATTGCGGCGCATTTGTCCGCAGAACGCGGACATCGCGCCGCATTAGAGCATCTCGGGCTCACGCCGCTGCTTGATCTGGATATGCGTCTGGGAGAAGGGACAGGGGCGGCCTTGGCGATGCCCATCGTCGACGCGGCTGCAGCCACGCTGTCTGGGATGGCTACCTTCGATGAAGCGGGAGTGTCTGGGCCGGCGGATGAGCCGGGCGTGAGGGAGGGCGAACAATGAGGGGACTGTTCGCCGCCATCGGTTTTCTCACAATAGTCCCGATGTCGCGGCCAAGCGAGGTGGCGCTTGCGTGGTCGCGAATGTGGTTTCCTGTCGTCGGGCTTGGTATTGGCGCGCTGTTGACTGGCTTTGATTACATCTTAAGAGAGGGGTTCTGGACTCTAACGGACACCGGATTCCCCTCCCTGTTGCTCGCGGCGCTACTGATTGCCTTTCTCTTGATCGTCACGCGGGGGCTCCACCTGGACGGTTTGATGGACACATGCGATGGGCTATTCGGCGGGGCGAACCCCGAGCGACGGCTGGAGATTATGCGCGATTCGCGGGTCGGGTCGTTCGCCGTGGCGGGTGCACTGTGCCTCTATCTGATCAGCTTCGCCGCCATCGTCTCTCTCTGGCCACCGGGGCGTTTTTGGGCGCTGCTAATCATTCCGTGCCTCTCACGGTGGGCGATGGTGGTGACGATGTCGGCGTTCCCGTATGCGCGGAGTGAGGGCGGGCTGGGGTCGGCGCTCTTGCAGGGCGGGACGAGGACGCAGACGCTCATTGCGACTCTGATTGCGGCGGTGGCGGTAGTTCTTCTCGCAGGGCCGACGGGCGTCGTCCTGCTCATTGTGGCGGGCGCAGTGGCACTGGTGGTGGGTCGATTCGCGACGAACCGGCTCGGCGGCGCAACGGGAGACGTGTACGGCGCGGTGAATGAGCTGGCGACGATGGCGATGCTCGTGGCGGCGTCACTGATTGTGTTGGGGGATATTCTGCCGCTAGAGCCTCTATGGCTCGCGCAGGGCATCGACCTTGGCTTCGGGGATGATTCTTATGCGCCATAGGAGTACGTGATGGGCGCGGGACTGACACTCATCATCGGTGGAGCGCGTTCCGGAAAGAGCGCGTTCGCGGAGAAGCTGGCCGCCCCGCACGAGCACGTTCTGTTTGTCGCGACGGCGGAGGCGCTGGATGAGGAGATGCGGCAGCGCATCGAGAACCACAAGCGGAATCGCCCTGCCACCTGGCACACACTGGAAGAGCCGCGCGCTGTCGCGGAGGCCATTGAGGGCGTCGAGGTGGCTCATGATGTCCTGCTGCTCGACTGCCTGACGCTTTGGGTCAGCAACCTGCTCCTGGATTTGGAAGGGCAGGCGGACGCGGAGCGGCGCATCGTTGCTGAGGCGGAGAGGCTGATTGTGGCCTATGAGGCTTCTGATGCGGAATGGATCGTCGTGACGAACGAGGTGGGGCAAGGCGTCGTGCCTCCGACGGTCTTGGGCCGCGCCTTTCAGGATGCCCTCGGGCGAGTGAACCAACTCTTCGCGGCGAGGGCGGACAAGGTGAATTTGCTGGTGGCGGGTATTGCGGTGGATGTGAAAGGGATTGGTGGGAACGTGGATTAGCCACGTCCCTGCTACAATCGCGACACGCCAACGTATCTGGATTCCCGCTTTCGCGGGAATGACGGGGGAAATAATGACACAAGAGAATCGGCCTAGCGGCCCGCCGGAGCCTGTTGATGATGAGAGTGGCGGTCAGCCCGTCCTGTATGAGACGGCGGAGGATGGCAGCATCGCCATCGTTACGCTGCATCGGCCTGGGGTACTCAATGCCATCAACGGAGCATTGACGGAGGCGCTGAAAGAGGCCCTCGCACAGGCGGACGCGGACGAGGCCGTCCGTGCGGTGATCATTCGCGGCGCGGGCCGTGCGTTCTCCGCCGGCGGCGACATCACGGAGTCGTCCCGTCGCATCCTAGCTAACGATGACTCATTGGAGCGAGCGACGCCCGGAGCGGCGCACATCACTGTATGGGAACTGGGCAAACCGGTCATCGCCGCAGTGCACGGTTACGCCATCGGGCTGGCATTCGAGTTGGCCGGCGTGTGCGATTTCACGGTGCTGGCAGACGACGCGAAGGTGGGCGAGATCCAAATTCGGCACGGCTACGGCCCACCGGTATTGATGACGCCCTACGTCGTGACGCTCAAACGCGCGAAGGAGATCCTGCTGCTTGGCGATATGGTCGACGCGCAGGAGGCCCTATCCATGGGGCTGGTGAATCGCGTCGCGCCTGCGGACAAGGTGATGGACACGGCGATGGACATCGCGCGACGGCTTGCGGCGCTGCCCGCGGCGACAGTACGGATGAACAAGATGCTTATCAACCGATCGTATGAAGTGGGTGGGTTCCGCACGGCGTTGAACTATCGCGATGACGAGGCGTTTGCCGATCTGTGGGCATCATCGCAACAGGACGATGAGACTCGAGAACGGTTGCAGGTGCTGCAGGACCGCGGCTGGGAGGCGTTCCGCAACGAGCGCGACGCTCGCTACCACGGCCGGACGGCAGAGGAAGAGGCGGCTGCGCGGGAGAGCGGGGGATAGGGACATAGGCCGTCTGCATCCGCTCGGTCCTGATACGTGCAGCGTCAGCCACTGGAATACACACGGCATGCCCGGGACGCCATGTCTGAGAGGGGAATTCCAATTGAATGGGTTGAACGCGTTGTCAATAATCCGACTCTCCGCACCACCGATCCACACGATGCTGATGTAGAGAGGTTCTTTGGGGCAATCACCGAACACGGCAACCGGATCCTTCGGGTCGCCATCAATACTCGAGGTTTGCCTTGGCGCGTAGTAAGCGTATTCTTTGATCGAGGTATGCGAGGAGTGCTATGAAACTCAAGGTGGATAAGGAAGCTGACGCCCTGTACCTACGACTCGACGAGTCTCAGATTGTCGAATCTGAGGAGGTGTCGCCCGGTGTTGTGCTTGACTACAACGAGGCGAAACAGGTTGTCGGCGTGGAGTTGCTGCGCCTTTCAGAGCGCTCTCCTGCCCTCGATTTCTCCGCGCTCCAGTTTGAGACGGCGTAGTTTGCACGGGGCATGCGGGATAGGTCAGGCGTCATTGCCATAGAGCGAGACCATAGTACGGCGAATGCCGATCTGAGGTCGCAGGCGTGACACTGACTGTTGTTGGCATCGTCATTGGGATTGGCGTCGGGTTGTTCATCGGCCTGACGGTTGGGCCTCTGTGGGTGGGTATCGTTCTTGGCACGGCCATCGGTATTGCGCTGAGTGTTGCCCTAGAACGTGGGCGCGGCGGGAAGTGAGGGGGGCTGGCCAGGTCCGACGCACCCACTATTTCGCGTTCGCGTTAGTCCCGTTGTCTTGCTGGCCGTTGCCAGTAGTGCCGCTCCGCGTGTCGCGGCCTCTGAGGAGGGCCTGGTATTGGCGGCCCAATAGGGCATCGTTTTCAAGTGAGTTGAAATCGTCCTGGCCCCAGATCCAGCTCCTGACCTCCTCGTTGGATGCGACGGCAGCGCGCAGGGCGTTCATTGCCAGTTCGGCTCGTCCTTGCCGCCCCAACACACGCGCATACCAGAACAGGGCCTCCGCGGAATCGTCGGGGCGCGCCTGCACGGATGCGTTCAGTGAGTCGAGCGCCTGCGTGAGCATCCCCACGTCGGCGAAGGCAACACCTCTGTTGTAGAGGGCATCAGCGTGATTCGGGTCGACGCGGAGCGCGGTATCAAATGAATCAATGGCCTCCATGGTTCGGCGCATCTGTGCGAGCGCGTTGCCACGGTTGTTGAGTGCGTCCGGGTCATCAGGACGCAACGTGAGGACGCGGTTGTATGACTCCAGCGCCGCCGCGTAGTCCTGCAACTCCATGTAGGCGTTGCCGCGGCTGTTCTCCGCGTCTGCGTGGCGGGGCTCAATGGCCACTGCGCGCTCAAACTCGCTGAGCGCGTCACCCAGCAGGTCCTTGCGGTAGAGGACGATGCCGCGTCCGTGGTGGGCGTCCGGGTGTCGTTCCGCCAATTGGAGCGCGAGGTTGAACGTGCCGAGCGCGTCATCGAGGCGATCGAGCTGATTGAGTACGAGGCCGCGATAGACGAGCGCTTCGATGTAATCAGGTCGTCTGAGAAGGGCGTCCTGCAGGGCGACGAGAGCGTCCTCAGCCCTGCCGACAGCCAGCAGGGCTCGACCCTTGGTAGACAGGGCGCGAGCGTGACCGGGCTCAAGAGCGATGGCGCGGTCACATGCCGCAATCGCCTCATCGTACCGTTCCAGCTCCGTCAGGGCGGCGGCAACGTTCGCGTGCAACCCCGGCAGGGGTTCATGATCGTGCAGCGCCTCCTGGAACGATGTCAGCGCTTGCTGAGGCTGGCCGGCCAGCATAAAGACGTTGCCGGAGTTGACCTTCGGCTCGATCAGGTTCGGATCGATTTCAATCGCACGTCGATAGCTGGCGAAGGCAGGCTCAATACGACGCAGCCGGACGAGTGCGTTGCCGCGGTTGTTGAGGACGCGAGCGGGATGGTCAGACCCAAGCCGCAGAATACTCTCCATGGCCAGTAGAGCATCGTCAAATCGACTCAGTTCCGCCAGCGCCGCCGCACGTCCTGTGATGGCGGCCACGTTGTCTGCGTCAACGGCGATGACCCTATCGAATGCGCGTAGGGCGTCCTGCGGTCTGGCCAGCGCCAAGAGGGACACGCCGCTTGCGTAGAACACTTTGCCGATTATCTTGCGATTCTGGCGCGCAAAATCGAACGATTCAACGGCCGCATCGAACTGCCACTGTCGCATGAGCGCCAGTCCGCGCAGATACCAGATATCCGGGGCCTGCTTGTCGGTTGCTCCATCAAGCGCGTATTCATAGGCGACGAGGGCACGAAGCCAATCGCCGGTGCTTGCCCACGCGCGTCCCTCAAGGAGCCAGTCCGAGGTGTTCTTGTCATCAGAAGCCTGTTCGAGGAGATGGTACAGAAGGATGCCGATCTGCTCGGCGGCGTCGGGTAGGCGGGAGGCGAGGATGTCGGCATCGATCCAGTCATCGCCGCGTGGCCAGTCCGGGGGCATGTCAAGGAGTTCAATGGCGGTGCCCCGGAGATCGAGGAGGGGCGGCAGGCTCACGCTCGCCGTCTCCCGTTGTCTGCGCCTTCCGATAGGACATCGCCGATGGAGTTGCCGGGGGGCGAGGCATCACCATCAATTGGTCCAGCCCCTTGGGTTGGAGAGTCCGGAACGGTGAATGGAGAGACAACCGGGATGTCCTCGAATGCCGCGGAGCTATCCGCGCGGAGGCGCCGCAGCTCGGCTTCCGCCTCGGCCAGATAGGACGCAATGGCGTCCCGTTCAATGCGAGCAATCTCCGGGCGGGCTCGGATGAATCCGCGAAGGACGGTGTGGTAGCGCTCTGCGGCGGTCACCAACTCTGCGGCCAGTTCCTGTCGTTCCTCTTCACTATCCTCAGTGTCCGCAGAAAGACGAAGGCGGATGGCGTTGACCAACTCCCCTTGTCGGCGCACGGCGTCAACCTCAGCTGCAGCCTCCTCGTATTCAAGCTCTCTGTTTCGCAGCTCCGCCTGGTTGCGGAGGGTGAGCACCAGTATGACCAGGGCTGTGAACGCAACGAGTGTGATGGCTACCGGGATAAAGCCCGTCACGATGCCGCTGCCGATGTCGGAAAAGGGGATTGTGATCAGGCCGACCAGATGCAGGATGCCAAGAACCGTCGAGATGAGCACCACGACGATGCTGACGGCAATCGTCTTCACGATGCAATCAGTTGTTCAAACCGTGACGCGATGTCCGGGTCCGAGTACAACGCGCCAAAGTCCGTTTCCGTCCTGGCCTGTACACGCAAAGGGGGAGAGGCAGTCACCGCCTGCCGCAGAGCTTCAAATGCCTCTGTCGTCTGGCCGAGTCGGCTCTGTGCCCTGGCCTTGTGGAAGAGAGCATCCGCAAAGCCGGGGCGCAGGACGACCGCGCGGTCAAATGCGGCAACGGCATCTCGAAACTGCTCAAGGCGGGCGAGGGCGACACCTCGACCGTAGTGCGCCTCCGGGATGTCTAACCGAAGGCGCAGGCAACGTTCAAAGGCGTCTGCCGCGTCTTCAAACTGCCCCATGCGGGAGTAGGTCACGCCACGGTTGTAGTGCGCGCGGGCGAAGGCAGGGCGAAGGTTGATGGCCCGATCATAGGACTGCAGGGCCTCGTCATTGCGACCCACGAGGGCAAGCGCGTTTCCGAGATCGTTGTGCAGATCGGGGTTGTCGGACAGGTATGTTCGGGCGTTCTCAAAGCCGACGATGGCATCATCAAGCCGGCCGGAATCAGATAGGGCTCGAGCCCGGTCATAGATCGTGTCGCCGTCCTGTCCGTTGATGCGCAGCACGGAATCGAAATCCCGAATTGCATCTTCAAATCTGTCCATCTCAGCAAGGACGTTGCCACGGCCGGCCAAGATCGCCGGTTCGGTCTCCCCGCTCGCGGACGCCAACGAGTCATAGATTTGAAGGGATTCGCGTAATTCACCGTCCCGCTGCAACGAGACGGCGTACAGCAAACGAATCTGGGGATCTTCCGGCAGTTCCCGCAGCGCCTGCCTGTACGCGGCCGCCGCTCGGTCATCCTCGCCAATAGCGAGGTAGGCGTTGCCACGGAACACCCAGTCTTGCGCCGAGAAAGTTTCGAGAACTTCAGAACGCTCGAGCAAGAGACGCACTTCCGGTCGCAGGTGCGCCTGCAACGCATTTGGCGAGGCGGCATCCCGCGAAGAAGGGGCCCGGCTCCTCAGCGCCCGCTGGGCCCGCCATGCCTCTTCATGCGATTCATACATCCGGCGGAGGCGCCCAGCTTCCTCATTGTCCCCGCGCTGCTCGGCAGAGGCAATCTGCCGCTCAAAGCTGCGCCAGAAGTCCTGCTCCACCTCCGCATGAACTTCCTCGGAATCGGCAACGTCAGCAACAGCTGTGTCCGGCGGCGATTCGTTCCTGCCGGGCTCAGACATTCCGCGAAAGAGGTTGCTAAAGAATTTCATGCGCCATTCCAGCACTGCTACGGCGATAAGCAACGCCCCGGCAAGCACACCCATTACCGGCATTAAGTCCTGCATATAGGGAAAAGGGTACTCCCCATATGTGATGACGGCAACACGACAGGACATAACAGAGTGCGGGAGAGGACATATGAATGTGCCACATAGAGTTGCGGGATAAGTACGAGTGTTCTTATCGTTCGTCCATTGAATACGGCCCAGACAGCACACCCAGGGAGGTGAATCGAATGGCGCTCACATTGACGGAAGCAGCCAAGCTCTCCAACGACGTCCTGTTGCAGGGCGTGATAGAAACTGTGATCAAGGACAGCCCTGTTCTCCAATCGCTGCCCTTCATCGAGATTGTCGGGAACGGTCTCACGTACAACAGAGAAAAGGCCGCGCCTACGGTCAGTTTCTACAGCGTTGGCGATTCGTGGGCGGAAAGTACGCCGACGTTCACCCAGTTGACGGCGACGCTCTCCATCCTGGGCGGCGATGCAGACGTGGACAACTACCTTGCGACGACGCGTTCCAACATCCAGGACCTTGAGGCGGCTGTTGTGCAGCTGAAGGCTCGGGCTATCCAGCACACGTTCGAGGACACATTCATCAACGGGAACACGGATACGGATGAAGACTCGTTCGATGGCGTTGATGTCCTGGCAACGGGCGATCAGGCCCTCACGATGGGTCAGAACGGCGGCACATTGACCCTGGACAAGCTCGATGAACTCATCGACACGGTCAAGGGCGGGAAGCCGGACATGATCCTGATGAGCCGCCGCTCCCGTCGCAAGCTCAACTCGCTCGCCCGCGCGTCCGGTTCCGGAATTGTGGTGTCAGACCGCGATGAGCTCGGCCAGATGGTGCAGTACTACGACGGCATCCCGGTGGGCGTGAATGATTGGATCTCCGATGCGCAGACGGTGGGAACCAGCGAGGACTGCTCCACGGTTTTCGCCTTTCAAGCCGGTGAGGGCAGTCTCGTCGGGCTTACATCCCCCGGGGGGTTGCAGGTGGAACGCGTCGGCAATCTGGAGACAAAGGATGCACGGCGGACGCGCGTGAAGTGGTACGTGAGCCTTGCCCTGTTCAATACGGCGAAGCTCGCCAAGCTTTCCGGGGTTCGCAACTGATTTCCCGGTTCGCGATCACCTCAGAAATACACGCACAGTCGGTTTCCACGTTCCGGCGTGGGCAAACATCCAGGAATCTTGCAGGGCACGGCCAGGGATAGAAGGACAGAAAATGAGCACGCTGGGACAGGTGCGGGAGCGCGTACGGCGTGATCTGCACGACGAGGACGCCAACAGCTATCGCTGGACAGACGATGTGTTGAATCGCCACATCGAGCGAGCACTGGCCAAGGTCTCCAAGGTTTCGCCGCATGAGAAGACGGTCTCGAGGGGACTGACAAGCGGAAGCCGGGAGGTTTCGGTTGCGGACCTGACTGATCGCGTTGTCGTTGAGGCCGTCGAATACCCCGTGGGCAAACATCCACCGTCACGCGTGCGCTTCAACCAATGGGGCGACACGCTCTTATTGAACCTGCCCGGCGAGCCGAAGGCCGGTGAGAACGTCACCGTGTATTACGGGGCGCTTCATCGGCTGACGGACTCCGCGTCCACGCTACCTGAGGCGCTCGAGGAGCTGGTAATCACCGGCGCGGCGGCGTACGCGGCGCTGGAATGGGCCGCTTATGCGGTCAATCGTCTCAACGTCGGTGGACAGGACGTATGGCGGCAGTACCTAACGTGGGCAGAGGAGCGGATGGCCGATTTTGAGCTGCAGCTGGCGCGAATCGGCCGCCGCTCCGGCTTTCGTCCACGAAAGCTCTTCCATCCGGAAAACGACGGCGAACTCTAGGCCGTCCGGACTCAGCAGTACTATCTATTCCCTGGTGACTAAAGATGCATTCGCTATCTGAAACACTGTTGGCGGCGCAACGCGACCGCGCGGCGGTTCCATACGTGCACGCCACGCTCGCCGAGCGGTGGGGCGGCGTGACACAGCTCCGGTGGGAACGGCTTACCTCCAGGCAGGAGCCGGACGGTCCGCATGATGCCGTCATAACGTCCGGCGGCTCACTGATTCGCATCCGTCCCCAGGCCGAACCGAACGGCCTCTATGTCCAGCGAACCGCCTCACCAGGACCGGATACGCAGTTTGGAATGTGGCGGAACCTCGGAGAGGCAGCCGCCTCCGGAGGCGCGGCAGTCACTGAGATTGACGGACAGATTCATGTCTTTGACGTTGCAGCCAATCTGCGAACGATCCGCGAGCGAACGAGCCGAGACGACGGTTTGATGTTTGGCTCGCCGCGCACGGTCGCAACAGCGGCGGCAAGTGTCATCTCCCTTGCGGCGGCGTCCGGCGCGGGCGGCGGTGCACTGCTGCTCTACGCGGAATTAACAGGCATCGTTCGTTCGATTCCAAGAACGGCAGGAACATGGTCGTCGCCCTCCGCTTGGACCAACTCGTTGAGGGCGGTGGACGGCATCGCCTGCGCTAACATCGACGGCGATTGGGCGGTTGTGGCGTGCGGGACACTGTCAAACGGATCGTCAGGCGTATGGACGTGCACCCTTGGCGCGGGTTCATCTCAGACGGCGGGAACATGGTCGATGCTACGCGAAGTGATCGCCTCGGCGCCGGGTGCTGAGGTGACGTATCGGGATCCCGGCGTCTGCGCGGCGGACGGGCCACGCATCAGCTTTGTCGAGGCATATGGCGGGGCGGCCGGCTACTCACAGACGATGACAACGCATGCTGCGGCGGGCTCCCGCTTTCGCGACCATCGTTGGCGCGAGTCGACGCCGTTCGGCCAGATTGGAGGGACAGGGCCTGCCTTGGCCGCCGAGGCCTCCTTTGCGTGGCTGACGGCGCCGTCCGAGGTGTGGCGAGCGCACATCGGCACGCCGCCCATCGATATTTCCGGGTCTGTCATAGCCGCGGGCATGAAAGAGACCCCTCGTGGAGCTTCTTTAACAGTCGTATTGGCAGAGGGGCCACAGCTTGATTCGTCAGTTACCGTGGGCTCCGGCCCATTGGGTCATGAACTCAGCATTGCGTGGGGATATGAAACTGGCGCGGGGCGTGAGACGGGCCAGGCGCAGCGCTATTGGGTGCGGGAGGTAAGGCGCGAGACGCGGCGGGGCAGCCTTGTAACGGTGCTTGAGGCGGAGGATCCGTGGTGGTTCATGGCCAAAATGCGAGCGCGGCGTCAATTCACGTGGCCCGCGCACACGGCATCTGTGTGGAACATCCTGAGCCAACTGCTCACGATGGCCGGCATGTCCACGACGCTAGCACGCTCAAGCCCCTCCATCGTGGCCACCTATCCCGCCATCACAATCTCCCCGAACGAGAGCCTTGCGGTTGCCATCAATCGCCTGATGTCCCGCGTGCCGGATGTTCTGCGTTTCTCAGATGGCGTGCTCGAGGCAATCCGTACGCTTGAGACTGACCCTGCCGTCTATTTCTATGGGGAGCCGGGCGACCATGCGCTGCTGGACGTCGCACGCTCATCCACCCTTTCCCCTGTTAACCACGTGCAAGTCTACGGGCGCGGAGCAATCGCCCAATCAGTCAATCAGCGGGAGATGGAATCTGTGGGCAGTCTCCTGGTGCAGGTCGTTGATCGCTCACTGACAACGCCGGAGGTTGCGGCCACGAGAGCAGACGCCGAGCTTCGTTCACGCGGCGTGCTGCAGCCGTTTGCACGCATCACGGTTCCCGTGAACACCGGGCAGCAACTGCATGACGTCGTGTCCGTCACCGTGCCATCAGTGGGGTGGGCATCCGAGCGGCTACGTGTTGCAGGTCTGAGGACACGTTACGACATCGGCAGGTCTCAACCGGTGTATCGGCAGGACATTGAGCTGGGCGGAGTGTAGGCATGGAGCTAAGGCGAGGCACACTCAGGGGCTTCTATTCGTCGTCATTCACGGCGGACGTTCAGTTGGACGGGAGCGTGCCGACGTGGCTGACGGGGGCGCGCATCAGCCGGGCCATCCCCTCCTCCGAGATATTGGCCGGGCGATCCTGCATCGTGGCCTTTGCGTCAGACCCCTCCGACCCCACTGAGGCCGTCGTTATTGCCATCTACACATAGCCGGTTGCGAGGTCGCACCGACTCTATTGGGGGACGCTGAGACAGGGACGGATGATGGCGTTTCCACCGATGGCGACGTGCGGCGAACCCTGCGCAATCTTCGCGGCGTCCTGCAAGGATTCCGCGTTGATGATCAGATAGCCGCCAATGCCAATTTCCTCAGGCGCATAGTCTCTTACGCCATCTTTATCGACTACCTTGCCGCCGGGCTCCAATGGTCTGCCGGAGTCCAGCGCGCCGGAAGCGACCAGGCCGCCCAGCCACGCCTGCCACTCACCCATATATGCCTGTGTTCGCTCATCTCCATCCTGCGGGTCCAAAGCGCGACCCACGGTCAGCACAAGAAATTGCTGCATGACTACCTCCAACTGTGTTTACGCCGCTCATTTATCCGTGACAGCCGGACGGCCTGCCACGCCTGTATAGTATCCGCATGATTTTGTTCAAGGAGCCGAGTGCTCAACTGATTCTGCGGGGCGAGAAATCGCAGGCGCGCAAGCTGTGGGCACGGGCGCGGGCGAAGGAGGGCGCAGAGCACCTGCTCTATCGCCGCCCGCCGATGACCGGTGAGAAGCCGTTTGCCAGGATTCTCGTCACGCGAGTGTGGAAGCAGCGCATCGGCGATATGACGCCAGAGGAGGCGCTGGCCGAGGGCTGGCCGGACAAGGCGGCGTGGATCGAGCAGTTCAGCGAGGGGAAGAAGTTCAACAGCCCCGTGGACGAAGTTGAGGTCTACGCGCTGGAATTCGAGGTTATCGAACGGTTCGAGGAACCGGCCTCTACCTAGACGCGCAAGAACTACTCCGGCGACTCAGCTCGCAAGATGAGGACAGGGACGCTGGCACGGCGTATGACGCGGCCCGAGACACTGCCCGCAATGAGATCGCTCACCTTGCCGGCGCCGTGGCGACCTATCGCAATGATGTCACAACCGTTGGCCTCGGCCACCTCGAGAATCACATCCGGGGTCGGGCCCCACTCCACCATGGTGGTCACCGTGAAGCCGTAGTTCTCAAGATCTTCCTTGACTGAACCGACAATCTCGTCCGCCTCCGTACGAGCCTGCTGTTCAATGCCTTCGAGGTCTTCACGGGACGGAAGGCGCGGGACGAACCCGAGCCGGATGGAGGATGGCCCGGGCATCCTGAGGTGAGCAACGTGAAGCACGGTGATTTCGACGGTGGCCGCTACGCCGCCGAATAGCTTGCCCAACCACTCAACGGACGACACATCCTGGCCGGATCCGTCTACCGCCAGCAGTATGTGCGTCACGGATTGTTCCTTCCGCTTCCGTCCATGCCTTATCGGGGGCCGCCGCTCTACCAGCCGAGACGAATCCCTACTGTGCGGCGCGGCGGCGCCTGAGCCTGCTCATGATGAAGCCGGCGGCGATACCGATGACAGGAGCGGCCGTCAGCAGAGCCAGGGAACCGATGACGAGCCAGTGGGTGTAGTCATATCCAAAGATCATGATGCTTGCCTTTACGCCTGGGACTTTGCCGCTTCCATGGTACTCCAGTTCGTGATGGTGGCATGGGAATACCGGAGTGTTTCCGAACGCATGTTGCAATGCCGCACAAGGCATGATACCGTCGTCAGAACGCGCGTTCGTTATCGGTGAGTGTGACGCGCCGGTTGGAGGTGTTGGTATGACGTTGGCACAGGTGCGCAGCTGCGCGGTTGTTGGTCTTGAGGGTTCTATTGTAGAGGTGGAGGTGGACATCGCGCCCGGGCTGCCCGCTTTCACGATTGTGGGGCTGCCGGATACGGCCGTCCAGGAGGCCCGTGAGCGAGTTCGCGCGGCTATCAGGAATTCCGGGTTTGAGTTTCCGCAGCGCCGGATCACTGTCTCCCTCGCACCCGCGGACCTCAAGAAGAACGGGACGTCTTACGATCTGCCCATAGCGGCCGGTATCCTGATCGGCTCCGGGCAGGCGGGGGCGCAATTTTCGCTGGATGAGGTCGGTTTCCTTGGCGAGCTTTCACTGGAGGGGCAGGTGCGCCACACGCAGGGCGTGTTGCCGATGACGGCGCTGGCGAGAGAGGGCGGCCTAACGCAGATCGTTGTTCCAGCTGTCGACGCGCCGGAAGCTGCGCTGGTCGACGGCATTGAGGTGCTGCCTGCGGGCAACCTGCGGGAACTTGTAGAGCACATCAGCGGTGAACAGTCGTTCCGCCCGTTCTATCAGACAGAGCCGCCGGCAGACCCGGGCGGGACGGCAACCGTCGACGGATTTGATATGTCGCTCGTCCGCGGGCAGGAGAACGTGAAACGGGCGCTGGAGGTTGCGGCGGCGGGCGGCCACAACCTGGTGATGATGGGACCGCCGGGCAGCGGAAAGACGCTGCTCGCGCGCTGCCTGCCGTCCGTTCTCCCTACGATGACGCGGGATGAATCACTGGACGTGACGAAGATCTACAGCGTGGCAGGCCTGCTACCGCCGGAGCGACCACTCATCTCTGCCCGTCCGTTCCGGTCACCGCACTACACAGTTTCCAACGCGGGGCTGGTGGGCGGTGGACATTGGCCGCGGCCGGGCGAGATCACGCTTTCCCATCGCGGTGTCCTGTTCCTCGATGAGATGCCTGAGTTCGGACACCACATCCTCGAGGTTCTGCGGCAGCCGCTGGAGGACAAGGCGGTGACGATTAGTCGCGCGCAGGGGTCGATCACCTTCCCGGCGAATTTCTTGGCGGGTGCAAAGCCACGATGAAGTAATTCGGTACTCTTGGGAGGTCGAGTTGGACCTATAGTCACTTACACCTCAGTCTCTCAGCGATTTCTGACTCAGGCTCGTCGATGCTCGATCGCCGTAGAGCGGAGACCGTAAAGTCGCTGTGGACCCGGCCTTTCGTCATTTCTTGGCCAACCTTACGGCGTTTTCCCTATCACGTGCGACCGATAGGTGGCCGGGGGCCAACCTCTCAACGTGGTCAAAGTCCTCGATGGCGCTGTCGTATTCGCCAAGCTCGACGCGGCATCTCCCCCGTTGATAGTAGAAATCCACACCGACTGGGTCAAGTTCGATGGCTCTGCTGAAGTCTTGAACGGCAACGTCATGCTTGCCGAGACGACTCAAGACGCCACCCCTCATGTAGTGGGCGAATACATCACGGGGATCAAGTTCGATGAGCCTGTCGCAGTCCACGATTGCCTTCTCAATATCGCCCCAGTTCATGTAGGCCAATGCCCTGTTTCTCAGGGATTCGACATCGCTCGGGTCGAGGGTGATGGCACTCCCAAAGTCCTCCACAGCACGGCCCGAGTCACCGATGTTGAAATAGGCGCTTCCCCGTCCCTGGTACGCCAGGGCATCATCCGGATAGAGCGTGATAAGTCTGTTGTAGTCCTCAATCGCCTCCTCGTCCTTCCCCAGCGACGTACGGGCCATGCTCCTCCCGAAGAGGGCACCAATGTTGTCGGGGTCGATTTCCAAGATGGCGCTGAAGTCGGCGATGGCTTCTAGCGTTTCGTCCAGATGCAGGCGAGCCGTTCCCCTCTCATAGAGGACTCTCACGGCGCTGGGGTCAAGTGCTATGACCCTTGTGTAATCGGCGACTGCCTGGCTGTACTGTCCAAGGCTGGCATGGGCCAGTCCCCTGGCGGAAAGGGCCTCGGTGTTGTCGGGATCGAGGTTGAGGCAACCGTCGAAGTCCTTGATTGCATCATCGGTTCTCCCCAAGTTGCCAAGCGCAACTCCTCGTGCGCGCAGGGCGCCGGCATTGTCAGGATCAAGTTCAAGGACAGCGTTGAGGTCCTGTAGTGCAGCATCGAACTCGCCGAGGTTGAGCCTAGAGACTCCTCTGGAGTAGCGGGAAAGATTGCTGAGCGGTTCGAGTTCAACGGCCTTGTCGAAGTCTCTGATGGCCCTATTGAGGTCGCCCAGATCACGGTAGGCTGCACCCCTATTGTGGTATAACTCAGGAGCCTGAAGGCCGAGGTCGATAGCCTTGTTAAAGTCATCGACTGCCCTACCTGATTCTCCCAACCCGGCTCTAACAAGTCCCCGGTTGTAGTAGGGGCTGGCGTCGTCGGGATCTATGTCGATGGCCTTGTCGAAGTCCCTGATTGCCCCAGCCAAGTTGCCGAGCTCCGCCGTCGATATTCCCCTGTTGTAGCGGGACACGGCGTCGCCCGGGTCGAGACGGATTGCGACCTCGAAGGCCGCTATCGCCTCGCTGTGCTTCCCCAGCTGTGCGAGGGCAAGTCCCTTGTAATGGTGGGCCTCGGCGTCGCCGGGCATAAGTTCGACGACTCGGGCGAAGTCCTCCTCGGCCCGGCGGTCGTCTCCGACTTCTAGGTGAAGAAACCCCCTCGCCAACAGACCATCGGCATCGTTCGGGTTGGCCGCAACTTCTGCGTTCAGGCGGTCAATCGCCTCCCGACGCGCCTCAGAACTCACACTATCCAGTCGCCTGCGGAACTCGTCACGGTCCTTCCAAGGTTCCTGTCCATTCCCGTCGCTGTGCTCTTCCTGCATGGTTTAGCCCCTCCGCTCTATTGTCCTTTGCGTCGATGCGGCCCCATGTCGTCTGTGCGCCCCCGCGGTAGCCCCGGCTCGCATCATTCCTGACTGCCCTCGCCTATCAGATCGTCCAAAATGACGATAGGCAGTCCTTGAACACGACGGAAGTCGGTATCGTTGGTAACAAATAGTGCGCAGTCAGAACGAAGGGCTGTCGCGGCGTGGAGTGCGTCGGATGTCGCTAAGCCCGTGTCGGCGCGAATACGGGCTGCGTATTCCCACGTTTCCAGAGTCGTAGGGATGAGATCCATCTCCGCTGCGGCCAGGATGGATCGAAACAGCATCTCAAGGCGGGTATTACCGTCTCGCAGGGGTTTGATCAAGGTTTCCAATGCGACGAGTTCGCTGCTTGCCAGAGTGAACCGGCCTGCCTTAGCTTCTTCCCACATCGGCGCCAGCAGACTGCGATACGGCTCAACGCGCTCTACGCTGTAGATAATCGCATTGGCGTCGATGTAGACCGACCCGCCGGTGGGCAGTATCAGCAACCCCATGATTCCTTCTCTTCCTTCAAGTAAGTCGCCACGTCCGCCGCCGTCTTGAAAACCAGGCCACCCGGCGCCTCCGCCAGAATGTCGACCGCGGACCGCCGTTCTGACGCCGGCGACTGGCTGACTACCACGTCGACAGACTCCCCTACGGGAAGCCCTTGGTCCACGATCTCTATCTTGCCTCCTGGCTGTACTGTCGTTCTGATGTGTAGTGCCCTTTGCATGGCTTCGCCTCCTTACTGACGAGCGTGCAGTTTCTTATCTTCCATGCTGTCGCATCACAGCCTGTGCAGCCTCTTCAAGGCCAGGGAAGAGAGATTCCCTCGTCACGCCAAGGAGTTGCAATTCACGTAGAAGGTTCAGCTTGGCCTTGGCCGGAATCCTGAACTTATGGTGTTCGTATATGGGAATATCACGATTCCATGCGAGTACCTGGGAGGGTTCAAAACGTTGATGAAAGGCCGAAACAAGAAAGGCTGCCGATTGAGCTCTTACGCGCTCAAGGTACTGTTCAGGCTCCACAACGAACACCTTGTACAAGTCCCGTGGGTCTATTCTCTCTTTGAAATGCGGCTTTTCTCGGCCAATGTTGCGGTAAAGGCGCGTCAATGCACTGTAATACATACTGTAGATACCGATAGGTGCGTTTCGTCCTACCGTCTGCATTTCTTCTCGAATTGTTTGTTCGAGCTTTCCCAAGAGCAACAGTTGCTCGGCTAGAGGAAGCTTAGCGAAGTTGGCGATTACGCTAACAGAGTCACTGTCAAACGGCTTTACCAATTCTCTCGGCACAGCGAAGACACGAAGCACCCCATCCTCATCAGTGAACCTGCGTTGATGTGCAGAGTCGTCACACACAGAGAATAGGGCAACGAGCGGGTTTCGAGTTACATCAAGCACACGGGTCTTTAGCCCGTAATGCTGAGCGAGTACCCATTCAGACAGGGCTGACCGCAGGTGACTAAACTCTTCCGGTCTACGCGACATCAGATCAAGAAGCGTTTCTCCTTCTCTACCACGGACGTCAGGTTGTTCATCTGAAGGAGGCCTCGTTGATGACGGTCTTAGTTTCCAAGTATCAAGCGCTTCTCCACGGAAGTAGAGAATAGGCATTTCGGAATCTGCGTTCGCAATTGACGAATCGTAAGACCTCACAACTGAATCCACTATGGTTGTCAATTCTCCAACGCTTGCCACCTCACCCACCAATTGCGAAGACATCGTGGCATCCAGCCCTGAACTCTTATAGAGAGTAGCCTTCCATAGCTCTGTGCACGTGAGGTTTGCTCCAGCAAGAGAAGCGCCTATCAAGTCGGCATTCTCGACATATGCACTAACCAGATTAGCACCAGTAAAATCTGCTTGACTAAAGATGCCATCATCTAAGTGGGCTCCGCTAAGATTGGCCCCGCTGAAATCGGCGCCGACAGCCTTGGCTCCGTTGAGCTTGGCAATCAAGAGGATAGCTTCTGAGAAATTGGCCAATGCGAGCGTTGCACCCCGGAGATCAGCACTTGCAAGGCTAGACCCTTGTAATTTAGCGTCTTGTAGATCAGCCCCCGCGAAGTTAAGCCCACTCAAGTTGGCATTGCGTATGAGCGCGTTCCTCAGGTTTATCCCTTCCAGTGATGTGCCAAGATAGATTTCGTTATGCTTGTAGGAGGACCCTTGAAGGATCGCGGGAATATTGGCACCGTCGAAGTCAGGCCAGAAGCTGCATTGCTCTCGCCTTGCGTTCCATGCGGTGACTCCTTCAAGTAGCCAAGAAATGTGCTGTGGATTGGCCATCGCTCCTTGCTTTACCCCTCCCGCTCCATCCGGTAATTCATGCCGTAGTCGCCCACCTTATTAATCCTCTACGTCCTCAAAGGAAGTCCTCACGACCATCGCGTGCTCCAACTCAATCTCCTCCCACAGATCGCTTAGGCCCAAGGCGTCGAGCCAAACCCTGTCTGACTGGTCCGTGACCTGCCGACATCTGGCGAGGTTGTAGTTGCCTATGTTCTTGCCAGCGTTCAGCTTGAACACCACGTTCTCATTCATCGCGCCTTCCAAGTCCGACAAAAGGGCGATCAACTGGTTCCTCTGGTGGTTGGAAAGCTGGCCGGGGCCGATTGGAGCACTCACAAAGTTGCTCAGAGTCAGATGAAAGTCGTCCCCTATCGCAATCCACCAAACGAAAGCCAACTTACCGTTCAAGAAAAGCATAGATGCGTCCCGAATGCTGGCATCCCGGAATGTGCCTGCTCCATAGCCGGTTTGGGGGATGAGGCCGTTGTCTGCGTCATACACGGGCGGATGGTCAACACAGAATGTCAGCCAGTTGTAGGCGGTTTGCTTGAAGTGAAGCTGGTGCCCTTGGCGCGCTGGGGTGAGCTCGTTCTGGAGTCGATAGCTGCTACCCTCCAAGAGCGACTCGAAAGCCTGTAGGAGACGGGAACTGCTCAGCTTCGGAATCAACCCACCGAACGCTGACGGGGAGAACGACGCATACGACAAGCCGTCGAACAGAACCGCACGCTGAGAGTCAAACCATCGGTGAAGCCGCGTCGTGAAGCTGCGCTTCGGGGCCTTTGAAGACTTACGGGCCAGGTAAATCGTGTTCCTCACCCGCGTGTCGAAACTGAACAGTGCAGAGGGGATTCGCCCAAAGGACGAAAACCACAGCGAGTCACATTCGTCGTACAGATGAGAGCGCAGGCTGGCGAATCCCGAACTGAATGCAAGGCTCAGCGGGACAATCATGCTCGTCCGTCCGTCGGCCCGGCACACATTGACGCTTCGCTCTACAACCGTGGCGTAGATGTCGGGGCACTTCTCGGTTTGAAACCCCTTCACTGTGTATGACTCGGCTACCTTCCGCCTAGAGACGTACGGCGGGTTACCGATTACGACATCGAAGCCGCCCTTACCCATAATCCCGTAGAACTCGACGAACCAATGGAAGGGCTGATGATTGGTGCGCCAAGCGTCGAAGACCGAATCCTTGTTGAGGTTGACGCCGTACTCGCGTGCGAGGTGGCGGTCCAGTTCGTCGTCGAGGCTGCGGAGGCGGTCACGGAGAGCTTGCTTGTCCTTGGAGGTTACCTCTCCACCGAGCATCGTCTGTTGCCAGCGGAACTGGTTGAAAGCTGCACTGGCAATCTCCGCTTCCTCATTGATTCGGTCGAGGGTTTCTTGGTCCTCGGGGAACACCTGCCGGTGCTGTCCGTTGGGCATAACCGTCATGGCTAGTCGCACGGCTTCCAGTGACGTGAAGCCCACCAGGGTGTTGCCCGCGCGGACGTTGAAGTCTATGTCAGGCAGGGGCTCTATCTGGTCATAGGTCTCCAGCTGGGCGACCAGCTTCAGGAAGAGGCGCAACTTGCATATCTCTACGGCCTCTTCCATGATGTCCACGCCATAGAGATTGTTTAGGACGATGGACTTGAGGATGAAGTAGCGCTCGCTGTGGTGTTTGTCCACCTGTTCCAGGATGCGGCGAAAGTCCGCCAAGTGCTCAGGGCTGCGCTTGCGCTCAGACCGTTCGGCGTCGTCGAGGAAGCCGCGCATCCCCTCCAGGCAGGCGGTGTAGAGAGGTTCCAAAATGTTGAGAGCGGCGAAGAGGAACGCGCCGGAACCGCAGGTAGGGTCCAGGACAGAGATTCCGGTGTCGCTGCGTTCCTGGTTGCCGTAGAGAGCGTGCCAGAAGGCCCGCAGGAGTTCGGGTCCCTCGCTCTGAGCGATGACATCCACCGCAAATCGCTCAATGTCTAGGTTCAGCGTGATGAGGTCGTTGATCTCCTGCACCTCGCCGGAGGCGAGCTTGGCCCGGACATCTTCGTATCGCTGACGCCGGGCGACCACCTCGCGCCAGGTCTCTGTGGGCAGCGCGTGCTCCTCCATCGCAGGGGTGTTCCAGCCTCCGCGCTTGGACACGTCGTCTATACCGGCGGCGATGTTGTCGGGCAGGTCGAAGGGCGCATTAAGGCGTTCGGGGGCTTCCGGCTGCCGGGCGTTCCACGCGATTCCGTGTCCGACGGCGGGGTAGATGTACCGGTCCGGGTCGTCACTGAGTAGACGCCAAACTCCGCCGTCCGGCCCGAAAGCCACGGGGCACTCCTTCCTGGCGACATCGAAGAGGAAGGGGATGACCGTGTTGCGGGAGATGTACCCGGTGATGTCCTCCTTGGTGTAGTAGGCCCCCATCTGCTTCTGGTTGACGTACTTCTCGAAGATGTAACCAAGCACGTCAGGGTTTATCTCGTTGTCCTCCCGGCAGGGTCGCTCGTCCAGGTGCCAGCGGTAGCCGTCGAAGAAGTCAAAGACTTGCTCAAAGGCGGCGTCCGGGATGGAAATGCCAGGGTTGTCAAGCTCCAGGTCGTGTACGTCGAAGAGACCACCATTGAGGAAGGGAACCCTGCCAAGGAGGGCAGCCAATTCGGGCGCGCGCTGAGCCTCGGTCTGTCCGAGACCCTCGTGGAACAGCCGCAAGAGGAAGATGCGGTAGAACTGTTGGAAACGCCCACCGCCACTCTGCTCCTGCACCCTATTCAGGCGGTTGCGGAGGTAGTCGTAGTCCTTGTCGAGGAAGCCCTGCTTCTGGACGAAATAGACGAACATCATGCGGTTGAGCATGAGGGAGGCATACCAGTCGCGGTCGCCCTGAGCCGTAATGCCTTCTATGAACTCACCGAAGTCCTCCATCTCTTTCTGGAACCGTTCGTAGAAGCGTTTAGTGACCCTCTCAACGTCCAACGCCGCACGCACGCGGGATGCGACGAGGGCGATGTTCAGCGACGGTTCTTCGTCTAAGGAGACGAACAGAGGCTGAATACGCTGGAGCAGGTGGTCTCCGCTTGCGCCTGTCGTAACGGCGTACTCGCGGCAGGCGGCAGGCTTGCCGCTCTCTCGCCTGACCCACTGCCAGACCTGCGCCTTGCGATCTGGATCGGTGAAGATGATGAGGTGCTCGAAGGTGCGCTTGGCGACCTCGCTCTCAATCCTGCGTCTGACCGGGTACTGGGGGACGTTGTTGTCCGAGCTGGAATCGCACTCGTAGACGGCGAACCCCGCCTTCTCCGCTATGGGATTGAGTGTGTAGTCCCGCTCGTTGACCCGGACGACGAACGGCTCCGTGACGAAGTGGTCCCAACCCAGGCCCTCCACGAAAAGACGCGGAAAGTCGAAAGCCTGTAAATGGGGCCGTAGCTCTTCGACGGAGACTGGCATCAGGAGTCACCCTCCGTGTCGAACAAGCCCAGGGAGCAGATGATCTGAGGCTCCTGGGCCTCGGCGGCTGCGTCCGCCGTCAGGCAGAGCCTATCCTCCTCACGCAGCGACATGACGATCTCACCCAACTGGTCGTCGGAGACGCCGCTGCGGAGCTGCCGGTTCAGAGTGTCCACTGCCGAGGGGCGCAGAGGATAGCGGTAGATCTCGTCTATGGCCTTGTGCAGCCCATCTACGTCGAACAGCTGGCCTTTGATGGCGTCGGCGTAGGTCTTGAGGTGCGTGTAGGTACGGAAGCGGGCGCCGGAGGGTCGCCCGAGCTGGCCACCGACTCGCTTTTCCTCTCTGAAGACATGCCTGACACCCTCGGCAACAAGCTCGTGGTGGCTCTCGTGGTGAGGCTGCGCCGGGGTATCGGGCCTGCACTCGGCGGCGGCGAGGATTTCAAGCTGCGACTCGGTGATACTGTGACCCTCGCGGTCCACGTAGGCCAGGGCGTCGTTGCCGTCGGCGGTTCGCATGAACACGAGCACACCTTCAGGCCGCTGAGCAATTGGAGTGTGCTCCCGCGAGGAGAAGACGACGTCCGGCAGGTTGGCCACTGCCTTCTCCAGCGACGGGTCCGCGCCGATAGCGTTCTTCCATATCTGATAGGCATGGGAAGCCAGGTCCACGTCGCCCTCCGGGTCGCCGTCCAGGATGCCCGCGCGCTCGTGGTACAGGTTGAGGATGGCCTGATCATCGTCTTCGTCTTCGAAGAACGCCTCGTCAGCGCCGACCACCTCAGCGTTCTCTCTGAGCCGCTCCCGGACCCGCCCGCGCAGGTCGATGATGCGCTCGACACCCTCGGCGGGCAGGAAGGAGTGACAGAGTATCTCCTCCGCCTTCTGCCCGATGCGGTCGACGCGGCCCGCGCGCTGGATGAGGCGGATGATGGCCCAGGGCAGGTCGTAGTTCACGACCACGTGGCAGTCCTGGAGGTTCTGGCCCTCGCTCAGCACGTCGGTTGCGACCAGGACGCGAAGCTCAGACTCCGGTTTGCTCTGGCCTGGCCGCTGGTTGCTGTCTGGGCTGAATCGCCATGCCGAGTCCGTGGGGTCGGCGGAGCTGCCGGTGACTCCGGCCATATCCGTCATCCCCCTCTTCTTGAGCTGCCCCTCCAGGTAGTAAACCGTGTCGGCGAATTGAGAGAACACCAGCACCTTCTGCTCTGGGAAGGTCTCCGCTAGCAGTGAGTTGAGCGCGTCGAGCTTGGCGTCTTTGGCAGGGTCCCAGTCCCCGTAGGCTTGGAGTATGTCCAGGAGGGCATTGGAGTCGGATTGAAGTTCGTCCTCAAGAGAGCGCTTGAATAGGTCGGCGCGGAGCCACTTGAAGCGGCCTCTGTAGCGGCCCTCGTACTCGCCGTATATCTGGGCTGCACGCGCCTCGAAGTCGGAGGCAGTCCACGCGCCGCCAGTCTTTTCGACCGCTTCCTCCTGGTCATCGTCCTCAGGGTCGAAGAGAGCGCCCTTGGCCTGGTCCGCATCCTCGTCGGTGAATCGGGAGTCCAGCATCTCGGCGTCCTGCGTGCCGAGGGGCAGAGGCAGGTCGTTCGTTATGGCGTGGAGGAAGACGTAATTGCGCAGAATGTGGCGCTCTACGGATTGCAGGAAGGCGGCACCGCTGCTCTCCAGGCGCTTGAACAGGTTGGTGCGGCAGAATCCGATGAGCCGCTTGCCTGCCCGGGACAGGTCGTCAATCCGTCCCTCTTCTACCTTGGTGGGCGGCGTTTCCGGGTTATCCAGGAGATAGTTGCCGAGGCCGTACCTAGGCAGGTGGAGGTTCTTAACTATGTCGACCACCTTCGGCGAGTACAGCTTGGCGTACTGGTCGTTGGGGTTGGCGTCGTCGATGGCGAATTTGACCGTCTTGGGCACACGTGTCGGGAAGAAAGAGCGAGTCCCATCCTCGTAGGTGAGGAACTTCCGGCCAGTCTCCTGGTCCGTCTCCGCGTAGTTGTCCTGGATGAAGCTGCGGGTGCGGCGCACCAGGTAGAGGCGCATCAGGTCTCGCCAGTCGTCGGCGTACTCGCTGAAGTCAAAGGCCGCCAGTGTGCGCGGCGAGGCTTGGTGACGCCTGCTAAACTCGATCTCGCCCAACTCCCGCAGGAGTCGTTCGGGGCGGATACCCAGGTCCTGGTCTTCCTCCACGAAGATGCGCAGTTGGCTGGACAGATCCAGGTACGTCTTGTTGTAGGGTGTGGCCGATAGGAGGATGCACTTGCTCTCGTTGGCCCGGACGTACTCCTGAATTGCCCGGTAGCGGCGTCCCTCCCGGTTGCGGAGGTTGTGGCTCTCGTCGATGACGACAAGCCGGTAACGGCGCAGCGTGGGCAATTCGCTGAGAACCATGCTCAGGGACAGCACCCTGGCCCGAAGCTGGTACTGGTAAACGTAGTCTTCCCACATCGGGACGAGATTCTTGGGGCAGATGATAAGGGTCTCCAACCCGTAGTCGTCCTCGAAGATGCGAGCTACTGCGGTGGCCATGAGTGTCTTGCCAAGCCCCACCACGTCCCCGATGAGCACGCCGTTGCGCTTGTTCAGGTGATGGGCTGCTATCTTGACCGCAGCAGCTTGGAAATCGAAGAGCCGGTCGCCGAACACCTTGGGAATCCTGAACTCGGCGAGGCCGGCGCGGGCTTCGTGGGAGAGGTGGTAGGCCATCTTCAGGTAGACGTGGTAGGGCGGAATCAACTCCTCCCGCGCCCAGCTTTCCTCTATGATCTGAAGGAGCTCGTCGGTGATGTCAACGCAGAGGCGGTCGTTCCACCTGTCCTCGAACCACCCCTTGAGCTTGTGAGCGGCGTCGTGGTCGAGGACATCCACATTCAACTCGCCCTGCCCCGCCAGCCCGGCAAAGGTCAGGTTGCTGCTGCCGAGGTAGCCGACGATGGGATTGATGGGATCGTCTCGGTAGAGCAGGTAGAGCTTGGCGTGCAGGGGATGGCGAAGAAAGAGCTTGACTATGACCCTCTTGTCGCGAAGCTGCGTGGCCAAGTGTCGCAGGGTGCGCTCGTCGGCGTTGGTGGGCGCTCCGATGGTGAGTTGCTGGCGCAGTTGTTCGGCCAACTGGACTCTGAGACGGTGGGCAGTCTGATTGTCTATTCTGGATTGCCCATCAACAAGGCTAAGGGCTTCCCGGAGGTCGTCGTGCGGAAGCCGCTGCATCCCGATGAGGACCCGGCACGGCCCTTGCTCCCGCTGCCAGTTGTCCACCAACGGGGCAAGACCGCCCCATCCCCGCAGGTTGAAGTAGCCCACACAGAAGTCCGCACGCGCCGAGCGTTCCAGCGTCTCCTGCAAAGCGGGCAGTAGCCTGGAGTCGGACGATAGATTGTCGAAGATGCGCGGCATGGACGCTCCTACTTCCCTTTCTCCGACGTTCTCACCGGGGCCTCCTCTGATTCCCTAGAGACGATGCTTCCTGCGGGACGAGTCCCAGGCTCATTGCCCCCGCCAGCTTCCACCCATTCGTCCACTTCCGAGAGTCGAAAGCGCAGCAATCGTCCTGCTCTACGAGCAGGGAAACTCCTGGTGTCTATCCAACGATAGATGGTGTCTTTGCCCACGCTAAGGTGAGCGGCCACCTCTCCGATGTTGACCCAACCTTCTTCAGACGCCATGTTCCGCCTACTCCTCGGAAAATACCTACAACTTACAACTAGAATGTACGACTATCGGCATATCCCAGTCAATGCCTGCAACCCCACAGCGAAGGGGGCCATGACCTCTGGGTAAACAACGAACTGAGGCCACACCTGGATGGGAGGGCCTCAGGAACATAAGCGGTCGCACATATGCCCGGTAGTGAGGGAGGCCATCCAATTCGGATAGCCTCCCTCACTCTTACCTAAGCAGTTGCCGGTTCCGGCTGGGCCAGCATGGCGGAGATGGGCGGCGCCACCACATGCTCCAACGACACACGGCCCCGGCCGTCGTACCCGGCGCGGAAGGCGTACTCCACCTCCGCTCCCCAGGGCACTCGACCCCCGGTGCGAACTGTGCCACGGCCAGCGCCGCGCACCACCATCCCGCTCCGCTCCTTCTTCTTCCAACCCAGCACCTTGACCTCAGCGGGCATCACCCGCTCCCCGGTCCCCGTCCGGTGGAACAGCGCTCCGTGCAGTCCCCTGAGTACCCTCGCCGACGGGCTGCGCTGCCCGTTCATGATCTGGGAGAGGTGTCCGGAGCTGATCCCGGCACGCCGCGCGGCCTCGTTCTGGCTGATACCCAGCGCGTCCATCCGCTCCCAGATCACCCGCCGGTCAATGTCGGGGCACTGGGCGGACTCAACCTTCGCCGGGACCTGAAGCGCCGACTCCACCTTGGCCTGGAGCTTCACGCCCATGCTCCGATGGCCGCGGGCCACCATGGTCATGTAGCTGGCGGAGATTCCCACCCAGTCGGCCAGCTCTTTCAGGCTCATGCCGTAGGCGCGTGCGCGCTCCCGGATGAACGTGCTCCCCTCTTCGACCACGTCGCTCTGTCGGTAGACGATGCCCTGTCCGGGGACCTCTCCCAGCACGGCGATGGCCTTCTCCCGCAGGTTGGGGGTCCAGGGCTTCTTGCCCGTGCCGACCTGGGAGAGGTAGCTGGCGGACACGCCCATCTTCTTCGCAAGCTCCCGCATGGTGAGTCCCCGCCGCCTGGCCGCAGCCCTCAGCTCGGTCTCGGACTTGCCCTTGGGCTGGGCGGTCGCTGCCGCATTCGTCGTTATCTCCGAGTCCGTCGTTCGATTGGTCTTTGTGGTGGTTGCCGTGGTCATGTCACTTCTCCTTTGAATGAAGAAGCGGGACGGCCTCCCCCCGTGGGGAGGAGACAGTCCCGCTCGAAATTGCGTCCCGGCTGCCGGGACTGTCTCCTGGGGTGGATTGGTTGCTGCGGCCAATGGCCGGTGCGGCGTCCGCAAGAACGCCGTGTGCGGGGCAAGCCCGAAGGTCAACTTCAGGTCATGCTCTGTCGTGCGTTGGACATAGTTCCTCCTAAGGGGATGCGTGTCGGATGGGTGAGGCGGGATTGGGTCCTGCAAGCAAGTAGCAGAGCGAGCACGCTCCGGCGGGGTAAACGGCGTGGAGAGTTAGGACGAGGGGACCGCTAGCCGACGGCGCCCCAGTCCCAAGCAAGCAGGGGCAGGGGACGGCGCGTCTTCCCAGGGGGTGCAGGGTCAGCCGTACCACCGATGCGACTGGAGAGGGGTGACAAGAGCCGGGTCAAGGGCACGCCTTCCCCAAAGCCTGCCCCGTACTTGATACGGGGGGCCGCAGACCCCGCAGGCTGCGCTCGGAGACAAGCTTGCCGGGCCGCCACCGCATCCCCAGGACAGCAGCGACCTCCAGCGTCCCGTCGCTGTGGGGAGCCAGTGCGGCCGCCCTCCCGGTGCCTTGGGGTGTAGACCAGGACCTCCCTGTCCCCGAACCGTCGCTTTACCAACGCCTTCCACCCGGAGAAGGCCCACCGAACCTCACTTGGCGTCGCCTTCGTCACGCTCACGCTTCCAAGCGCCTCCAGCGCACCGTCCACGTCCCCTGCCTGCCTGAGCCGCCGGGCCTCGTGGATCGAACGCCTCGCGCTCGCTTTCGCCTCCTCTGTCTGTGCTGGGAACAGCGTTTCGATGACCCGATCAACCAGCTCCTCCAGGCTGCGCCTGGGTCTGGCCGCCGTCTCCGTCGTGCGATTGCCTGTCGCTGCTATTGCTGTCGTCATCTTTCAGTCCTCCTTTACGTTGTCGTGTTGCCTCTCATCTGTGCCCGGTTTCGGGCAAAGAAGAAGGGGTCGACTCCGGTTTTGGAGCCGACCCCTATGGTTGTGACGCGCTATGTGATTTTCAGGACCGTCAGCGGAGGAACCTCCTCTTCCGATGGCGCATCATGTGCCGTCCCGTCAGCCACGAGCCGACGCTGAAGCAGAGACAGGCGAGGTACGCCGCTACCAATCCATGGCCCAGCAGCAGCGGCACAGCAAAGGCCAGGGCCGCGACCGCGTACCATTCGAGCCTCCACCTGGGCCAGTGCCTTATCCACCAGAGGTTGTCAACCGGCTCAGTCAGGGGTTCGTAGGCCCACCGTATCGGCCATCCTGCCTGCCCGCCCAGCGCGTCCGTCGCCAACTCGGGAGAACAGCCCCTGGTGTGGCAGCGCACGTCGATACCGTTGCCGTCGGGTCTCTGCCGGAACGCCAAGCCGTCCTCTCGTCGGCTGTGGCAAACCGCCGTCGTCCAGAACCAGCCGTCGTGGAACCTGACCCGATGCGGCAGCCGCTTGGCGACCCACAGCGCGCTCGGCCCCACGTAGACCTCCTTCACGTCCATTCCCGTCCTTTCGTCGATGTCCGTCATTGCCGATTCCATATGCCTTTCGCCTCCTTCTCCGATGTCGTGTGTCCGCAGTGCTTCCATGCCTTCAACACCTCCTTCGTATGTTCTGAACATCGAATCCGCTAACTTGGTGAACTCTCTATCGCAGGCTCTATCCCGCATCCCGGCTGAGAGTGAATCGGTCAACATGGGGGAAGAGACGGCCAGTCAGGGGGCGGGAGGGCTCCGGGACAGCCGCGAATTGGTGAGGACGTGACCGACTGCGACGGGCGCACCTCGACCAGGGTGTCCGAGGGGCCGAAGCTGAACACGCCTCAGCCGCTGCGAATGTGTCCCTCCGGGGTTGACTTGGGGAGAGCGCAATGCTCGATCCCTCGGCCTGACCCCTGGGCGACTGTTCGGAGAGCGCAGTGCTCGATCCTGTGCAGCCTGTCCCGGATTCGGGGGACGGGAATCCTCCAGGTTTCTCGGCGGGAAACAACTGGAAAAGCCTGAAACTGACTCCATTATTGCCGAACGGTTGAGCGGATGGAATGGTTTGGCGTCACCTGCGCCCAAAGTGTTCTGTTCAGTTCCACAAAACCCTAAGCGCGGCTTGGCCACCAGCGGCTGCGCCACAGGCCGCACGTGAGCACCTTCCTGACCAGATGCCTCCATGCCACCGCCCTGCGGACCTCGTTGAGGGTATCCCTGCGCCAGTTGAGCTGAGCGCTCCGCCACAGTCCATGCAGCGGCTGCTCCTCCGGCGGCAGGGTCAGCCCGTGCTCTTCGAGCATGGCCACCTCCAGCTCACGGACCCGCTCCTCGATCTCCAGCCATGCCAGGCCCCTGCCCACACCGGTGTGTCCCGCCTTCCAGATTTCCCGCCACTCCTCGATGAGTGGCCACGCCGCGCCGTAGACCTCCTCGTCGTCGGGAGCAGGTTCCTTCGTCACCAGCTCGGGGTACAGCCGTTTCGGGTACCTGGCCCTCGCCGACGGCTTGCCCGTCGCCGAGGCCCTCTCCTGTTTTGATCCGGTTGCGCCCTGAACCTCAACTGATGCAGCCGTCGCCTCTCGCGGTATCTCCCTGCGAGCCAGCTTCTCCTCAATCTTCGCCAACCCCCGGCCCTGCTCCTCACGCAGGGCTTTGACCTCGCCCTTGACGGCATCAAGGCCCTCGTGTAGCTCCTTCTCCAGCTTTTCCACCCGGCGTTCCAGCGCGTCTTGACGCTTGCGATGACGGGCGGCAGACGAACCCACTCCATCCCGGCGAACCCGCTCCAGGGCTTCCCTGAGCCGCCACGTCATACCCCCGCCATCCATGCAGGCCCCCACGGTCCGCCGGTCTATCCCCAGCGCCCGCGCTGCCCCCCTGCGACTCCCTTCTCTTCGCACCAGTTCGTGCAGCAGCGCCATGAGCCGTTGGACGTGCTCCTCCTCGGCGTCTCCCCCCTCGGTCATAACCCTCTCACTCGATTCCATCAGACCCTCCTCCCGGTACAACATGTACCCGTTTTGTACACGGTTGCCGATTCCCCAGGGTGTACAACATGTACCCGTTCAGCTACGGACGATGTACCACCCCGTCGCAACCGGCCCCTGACAAAAAGTGTTCGCTTTTCACGTCCTATAGGGGGGATTCCTCCGCTGTTCCAGCTTTGAAAACCGCCCAGATGTACAACATGTACACGGACGCGTTTCCCCGTACAGCCCCATGACATCACGGCGGCGCATCGCCGCGTAATCCCTCGGAGGGGACTGCACCGATGTAGTCCCCTCGAAGCCACTACACCGATGTAGTCCCTTCCAGGGGATACCGCTCGGTTTTTCGCATCCCCAGACTCGATGGCGGACATCACGACCCATCGACAACAGAGGAGGCGAATACATGGCGGTCCCACTCACCATCAGGCAGACCCTTGGCAGAGCCAGGAGGCTGATCCCCCTGGCCTCCGCGCTGCTTCTGGCGGCGCTGGTGGCCATCCCCACCAGCAGCCTCGCCCTGGCCCAGCAACCGCCCGCTAACGAGATCACCCTGGTCAACGCAGACCGGGAGTTCGTCGAGCGCAAGAAGGGCGGCGAGTTCGTCGCACGGCCCATCTTCGACCGCGAGATAGCCACTCTCTTCTACGCCGTCCGCGACGCCGACACCGGCGACTGGATATCCGCCATGTACCGGGTCAGGGGCGGCGAGAAGAAACGCTCAGACGGCTGGGAGTACTCGTGGGAGTACCCCAAGCTGGACGAGCAGCCCGATCTCGACCCCGACAGGGCCTACCTGCTGGTCATGCTGGCGGACGCCGAGGACGGCAACCGAGGCGACTTCTACGCCGTCGTCCCCATCCACCAGCCGGGCCGCATCTGGGACAAGATTCTGTCTGCCCTGAACCCCGCGAGATGGGCCAGGGCCTTCGCCGGATGGATGATCGAGGGAGTCCACGGGACGCTGTGCGGTGTGGTGGAGCGGGCCTCGGGCGAGGACGCCGACAACTGCGGGGGCGGGAGCTAACCCATGAGCGACATCCTCACCGGGACTCCGCCCGATCTCACCTACGCCCATGACCTGGTGCAGCAGGCGTGGATGGTCGTCTGGGCCGTCACGTCGGGAGCACTGGTGGTAATCCTGGGCTGGATGGGCCTCTCGCTCATTGTGAGCGAGCACCTGGGCCGACAGCAGGCGGGATGGCGGGAGATGGTGCCCCGGCTCGTATTGGGCCTAGTCGCCGCCGCGTCCTCTCTGTGGTGGTGCGCATTGGTCATCGACGTGGCCGACGCCGTGTCGGGCTTCGTCGCCGCATCCCTCGACGTCACCGCCGGGGACATGCTCCGCTCAACCCTCAAGACCCTGCTGACCGCTGTGCAGGCCGGGAGCGTGGGCATGGCCCTGCTGCTGGCCGTCCTCTATCTCGTCTACGGCTCCTTCGTCCTCTACGTCATCGTGCAGATGATTCTGCGGCTGGCCCTCATCGACATCCTTCTCGCCCTGGCTCCCATCGCGTTGGGGCTGTGGATTCTGCCGCACACGGCGGGCTGCGGAAGGCACTGGCTCAGGCTCTTCATGACGACGGTGTTCCAGCAGGCCATCCAGCTCATCGCCCTGGCGTTGGGGTTCGGGTTCCTCCAAGAGGTCGCCCCCATAGCCGCATTCGAGCCGGTGCAGGACCTCATCTGGAAGCTGCTCATGTCGTTGGCCTTCGTCTACATGGCGACGAGGGTGCCGTCGCTGCTGGGCAACGCCGGGACCTTCGACTCCTGGCTCTCGATGCTCTACTTCGGCATGAACCTGCCCGCGTCGATGGTCAGGTCGGCCCGGACCATCGGGCTGTTGGCGGGCGGAGCAGCCGGAGGGCCGGGAGGCGTTGCTGTGGGGGCGGTGGCGGCCAGCGCGGGGTTGTCGGCTGCGTCAAGCGGCCTCAGCTCTGCGGCTTCCATGGCGACCCCGTCGGGCGGCGGAGACATGGGCGGCGACTCGCCCAGGAGCGCCAGCGAGTAGCCCCAAAGACAACGGCAACCAAGCGGACGCGGGCACGGCTCGCATCCATCAAAGGAACGAAGGAGGTGGGAGCGATGTGCCGGTAAGTGACCAAGACAACCCAACCGATAGGAACGAGCAAGAGACTCCGAACCGGAGTCCGAGAGGAGAACGAAAGTTATGGAACAACTGACGCAGACCATATCGAACCTGGTGGGCATCCTGCTGGGCGTGGTGGGAGCGGTGGGCGTGGGCTTCTTCATCTACGGGGCCTACCTGTACCTGACGGCCAGTGGCGCGCCTCACCAGATGGAGCGGGGCAAGAGCGCCATGATGACCGCCCTCGCGGGCGTCGTTCTGGCGATGGTGGCCTACGGCGTCGTCGAGCTGGTGATGAACGCCGTGGTGGACCCGGTCATCGACATTGACGATGCGCTGCCCGAACCGGAAGCGCCGGACAGCTAGGCGGACGCGAGAAGGGAGGAGAAAAAGACATGAGAGAACACGAGGTACCGACCCACGTGCAGGCCGAGGACAGGGTGCCGCTGTGGTTCACCTTCCCGCAGATCGTGGCGATGGTAGCGGTGTGCGCCCTGTCCTACGGCGCATACCGCTACACCCCGGTGGGGCCGAACGAGGTGAGGATGGCAATCGCCGTCCTCATGGGCCTCATTGGGCTTGCAACGGTCATGGGGAAGGTGGGCGGGAGGCGGCTGCCGCTGGTGGCCGCCGACCTGCTCAAGTACCGGCTGGGGGCACGGGTCTATGCCGGGCCGGTGTCCCAGTTAGTACGCCCTGAGCCGCCCGCGCCGGTTCAACCGGTGAGGAGCGGCCCCGGCCCGTTGAGCCTGATGGCGCGTCGCGTCGGAAAGACCCTGAGGAGACTGCGCCGCCGCAAGAAGCAGAGGCGCAACGAGGGAAGAAAACCGTTCCGCCCCCACCGCTGGTTCGGCAAGCCCAGGCGGACTGAGCCGGACACGGGCAGCATCAACGGCAACGGAATCGTCACCGAGAACGGGAGCCGCAGGGTCAGACGCCGGAAGCTCCCGAAGCACTTCCTCCCGGTTGTGGCCGCCGTCGCTCTGGCGGCGGCGGTCGCGACCGTCCCTCAGTCGGCCCTGGCCGACGGCCACGAGCCCTGGCGGGACGAGATCGACTTCGAGCTGACGGAGCCGGTGGAGGGACGCCGGATATTCGTCGAGGGATTTTTCGTAAACGGCGACCGGGCCGCCGTGACGCTCAGGGCCGCCACCAACCTGGACATCCGGGTGCGGGCCTTCGGCGGAAGCCAGGGCACGGCCCTCCGCTTCTGGGGTTCGGCGTCCCTGGGCGAGGGGGAGACCATCGACTACTCGTTGCCCCTAAACGGCCCAATGCCGTCTATCACGGTCTCGTGGGAGGACACGCTGGGACAGGCGGGAGCGCTCACCATTGAACACGAGCAGATGCCGTACCCGCTCCCCGAAGTCGAGGGAGAGTTGTGCGACCTGACCATGACCTCCCTCGGCTGGACACCAGGAGCCATCAAGGGCGTCATCGAGTCCGAGTGTGTTTCCACCATCGAGCACCCGGTCGAGCTTCAGACGGTGGCCGGACACGAGAGCGTCACCGAGACGGCGCTCATGGACGCCGGAGTTACCACCATCACGGGGACGGTCTCGGCATCGACCGGCGCATCTACAGCGAGCGTTCGCTTCGTCGCAGATGGGGAGACGAGCTTCCGGCTCAGCGTGCCCACCGGCGAGGCGATTCACGCCGTGAGCGTGGACGTGGAGCTGGAGGCCAGCCTCAGCATCCCCATCCCACCGCTGACGACACTCACCCACCACCCGGAGCGGACGGAGAAGCGCACTGAGACGGTGAGCCTGTGGAGGCCGGGGACGACCCAGACCGTCAGCGAGACGGTCACCGTGACCAACGACGACGGCACCACGACGGAGCACACCATCTCGGCCACGCTGTCGGTGCCAGGCGAGACGGTACAGAAGAACGTGACCCTCACCATCGTCCACCCGGAGCACGTCAAGGGCGAGGTGGTGGAGCGTTCGCCCGTCACCAAGACGAGAGTCGAGACGCTCAACCTGGCATCCGTCATCGGCTCCGACGACCTCTTCGAGGCACTGGTTGTGCCGGAACCCGAGCCGGAGGACCCGCCAGCGGAGCAGACGCCTGCGGGCGGACTCCGAGACTGGTTCGAGAGGCTGGGGTGGGAGTGGCCGTGGTGAGGCACACCGTAGCCCTGGCGCTGCTCCCCGTGTCGGCCCTCGTCTTCATGGGAGCTGCGCCCGCGGAGAAGGAAGCAATGCTGGACGCCTTCGACGCGGTGCTGACCGCGATGGTCTACGCCGCCACCGGACTCGCCGTCTTCGCCATCGTCTGGGCGGGCTTCGTCCTGATGGCCGAGGGGGCGGAGGAACGGGGCGGCGGCAGGGCCAGGACCGCCGTGGTCATGGCCGTTGTCGGCCTGGTGCTGGTGCTCCTGGCAAAGGCTGTCGCCGCCCTGCTGAGAAGCGGCATCGTCCTGTTCCCCACCCCCTAGAAGCAAGAAGGAGACGACGTTGAAGAAGTTGCTCAAGAAAATCACGAGGCGCGGAGAAGAAGGAGAGCCGGACCACGCGACCCCCGCTCCGCAGGAGACGGAGGCCGCAACCCAAGCTCCCAAGCCGCCCCCCGAACTGCCCCTGTTCTTCATGCTTTCGCACTTGGACGACGACGGCCCCGTCCGGCTGGACGGCGTGAAGCTGGGTGTTTGCGAGCTGATGGGGCTGGAGCTTGACGAGCCGAAGCTGGGGGCCTTCGCCGGGGCACTGAACGCCTGCGACTTCCCCGTCCAGCTTCTCATCCGCCAGCATCCGCCGCGTCTGGGTGGGCTGCGGGAGAAGCTGCAACAGGCCCAGCCCGACAACCTTCCCTCGCAGACGAGGGCCGCGTCGGAGTCGCTGAACCGATTGCTCACCGACCTTGAGTCCCGCGACGGCATCCTGGACCGGCGATTCTACGCCGTGTGCGAGCACACCCGTATCGACGAGCTGCGGGGTTTGCTGGCGCGGGCCGGGCTGTCCGTCCATCCCCTGAAAGGCCGCCAGCTTCGGATGTTCCTTGTGGCGGCGGCCGTGGGAGGCACGCCCAGCGAGTTCGACGAAGACGCGTCCGTCGAGGTTCAGGTCAACCGCAGGGACATCCGCGTCGGAGAGCGCCTGGTGCGCTCCCTCCACCTGGGGAAATGGCCTCGGTCGCTTGCCCCAGGATTCCTGCAAGGGCTGATGGCTGCGGGAGCGCCGATGGACCTGTCCATCCACCTGGGGCCGATACCGGCCGAGCAGGCGGCGAGGACGCTGGAGTGGCAGAAGGTGCGCTTCGAGTCGGCCCAGTCCCTCTCCTTAAAGCGGGGACGCACCATGTCCCCCGAGGCGGAGATCGCCCTGGAGGACGTGACCCGTCTCAGGGACGAGGTGCAGCGCGGCAGGGAGCGGCTCTTCCATTCTTCCCTCTCGGTCACCCTTCACGCGAAGGACGAGAGCGCACTGAAGGAGATGACCCAACGGGCCAAGGCCCACTTCGCCGCAACGCTGGGCAAGCTGGACAACCTGGCGTTTCGGCAGAGGGATGGGCTGCTCTCCACGCTGCCTCTGGGTCTCAACGCAGTGGCCGAGTGGCGGACGCTGGACACGTCCAGCCTAGCCCGTCTTTTCCCCTTCTCGCCGCCGGACCTGGACACGCGAAGGGGGACGCTTTACGGAATCGACATGCGGGCCTGCTCCCCCGTCGTCTACGACCCCTGGGACGGAACGCACCTCAACGCCAACACCGCCGTCCTCGCAAGGTCGGGATCAGGGAAATCATTTGCAACGAAGCTGGGGGTGCTCAGGGGCCTGACCAGGGGCGTGACCGCCTACGTCATCGACCCGGAGGGCGAGTACGCCGACATGGCGAGGTCCGCCGGAGGACGGGTGCTCTCCCCCGGCGTGCCCGGCCAGGGCATGAACCCCTTCGTCATCGACCGGGGCGACGACGAGGAACTGCTGCAACGCATTGGCAGTCTCAGACGCCTCATTGAGGTGATGGTGGGAGAGAGCCTGGGCGCGGAGCGCAGGGCCTCCCTCGACCACGCTCTGGCGGGCTATTACGCCCAGCACAGGGAGCGCACCGGCTTCCGTGATTTTTACGCCTACCTAGAAGAGGAAGCCCAGGACATAGCTCATCTGCTGCGGCCTTTCGCCACCGGCAGCCTGCGCAACCTCCTCTCCGACGAAGGGGACGACCTGCTGGGGAGCGAAGCTCTCGTAACGGTCTTCGACCTGAGGCTGCTGGAGCCGGAGCTGCGCCCCGCCGCCGCGATGGTCTGCACCGAGACGGTGTGGGCTGCCGCCGCGCAGAACCCTAAGCCGAGGCTTCTGGTGGTGGACGAGGTGTGGAGCATCATGCAGCACCCCGAAGGGGCGGCCTTCATGGTCAGCATGGCAAAGCGGGCAAGAAAACACCGGCTGGGATTGCAGTTCATCACCCAGGACGTCCAGGACCTGCTGTCCGAGGATTCTTCGAGAACCATCACCGGGCACTCCGGGCGTGCCCTCCTCCAGAACGCCGCCTTCAAGCTGCTGCTCCAGCAGGACGCGGCGGCCATCTCAACCGTGGGCGACGCCTTCGACCTCCCCGAAGACCTCCAGCGCTGGCTGCTGTCCTGCCCCAGGGGAGACGGCCTCCTGCTGGCGAAGGGACACCGCTTCCCCGTCCGCATCGAGGCCACGCCGGAGGAGACGGCAGTCATCGAGTGGCGGCCCGGCAAACACTAGCAGCGCGAAAGGAGAACGAGACGAATGAACGAAGAACACCGCC
Organism: Dehalococcoidia bacterium; assembly: GCA_965207115.1. GTDB lineage: Bacteria > Chloroflexota > Dehalococcoidia > UBA6926 > UBA6926 > VXMO01. Next base: position 1,899,734 of record CBDBLR010000003.1, read on the forward strand.
TCAACCACGAATCGACCGACTACCCCAATAGCGAAAGGAAGAGAACCATGAAACTGAACTCGATACGCAGACTGTTCAAGAACGACCCCAAGTCCCCCGTGCTGCTGGCCATCTCACCGCCCAGGGCGGGCGAGCGCACCATGCTGGGCGTGGAGAACATGCTCCAGTCCATCGCGGTGCCGGAGCCCTTCTCCCTGGAACTTGCCGAGGACGCAGACGGCGTGACCCTCATGGCCCGCTGCCTGGACGACCAGGTTGTGCGGGGCCAGATCGCCGCCCACTACCCCCAGGCGCGCATCGAAAAAGTGCCGATGAATGAAGACCCCCTGAGGCTCGAAGAGGGCGAGCAGGCGTGGTCGATGACGCTCAGGGCCGACGGCCCGGAGTACGTGCCCATCCGCACCTTTCGGGACGACGACCTGCTCGACCCGGGTTCCGATCCCATCATCGCCCTGCTGGGCGCTCTCTCCAGCCTTCGACAGAACGAGCGCGTGGTGGCGCGGCTGATGCTGAACTCCCTGGGACCGGACTGGTCGCAGCACCACCAGGAGAAGGCCCACAAGCCCGCCCTGGAGCAGAGGCGCGACCCGTCCTACACCTACCAGACCCGGCCCCTGCGCATGGACGGCGTGACCATGGCCGTCCTGGGCGTGGGGACCGTCGCAGCCCTCCAGGGCTACCTGTGGGTGCAGGCGGGGCAGACGTGGAAGGCCGTGCTTCTGGGCATCGGCGTGACCGCCGGCCTGGCCGCCGCCGGTTGGCTCTGGCATCGCTTCAAGAAGGCCCGCAACCGCGTCTACGACCCGAACCTCATCAAGGAGAAGGTCTCCCGCGTCGCCTTCGCCGGCGAGATACAGGTGACGGCAGTCCTGCCCGCCGATGCCGGACCCAAGCGCGCCGGTGAACTGCTGGGACAGATCGCTGCGGCCTACCGCCACTACGACCACCCCGCCGGGGCTAGGCTCAAGGTGAGCAGGGTGAGGCCGGTCGTTCCGGACCCGGAGACGCTTCACCCCACAGGCCCCGGCCTGTTCGGCAGGCGCAGCGTCATCGGGGTGCGCGAGGCTGCGGCCCTGTGGCACCCGCCGGGAGCGCGCGACGAGACTCCCCTGGTGGGACGGTCGGGGTCGCGGGCGCTCATTCCATCCGCAAGGGGCGTGAAGGGCGGCGCTCTGGTGGGCGATACCACGGCCGGAGCGCAGAGGGAGATCCGCTTCCCCGAAGACCTGCTGAGGCGTCACCACCTCTACGTGGCCCGGACCCGCATGGGCAAGTCCACCCTCATGCACCACATCGTCCGGCACAAGATGGAGGAGAAGGCGGCGGGCAGGGACTCCGACGCCATCATTGTGGTGGACCCCCACGCCGACCTGGTGGAGGGCATCCTCGAACACGCCCCGGAGGAGATAGCCGACAGTGTGCGGCTCATCGACCTGGCCGACGAGCGAGGAGCGCCCGGCGTCAATCTGCTGGACACCCGCGTCTTCTCCGACCGGGACCGCACCGCCGACTCGGTGGTGCGGGTGGCGAAGGGCCTGTGGGACCAGTGGGGGCCGAGAATGCAGTCCATCCTGGAGCAGACCGTCAAGACCCTCCACGAGGCCAACGAGCGCACCAACGCCGACGAGCAGTACACCATCCTCGACGGCCTGAAGCTCCTGTCCAACGACCAGGAGTTCAAGAAGGAAGTGCTGGCCAGGGTGAGCGACGCCTACCTCAAGGAGTGGTGGGACAGGGACTTCAAGAACTGGACCTACCAGTACCGGGCCGAGGCGCTGGCCCCGGTGCAGACTCGCCTCAACTACTACGCATCCTCCAAGCGGGCGAGGGCCATCCTGGGCCAGCGCCGCTCTACCATCGACCTGCGCAAGACCATCCTCAACGGCGGAATACTCCTGGTGTCAACCGCCCTGGGCACGGCGGGCCGGGACGTGGCCGCCCTGGTGGGGTCGTCGATCCTCAACCTGGTGGACGCCGTGATCCGGGAGCAGGGCAGCCTGCCCATCGAGAAGCGGAGAGGCGCGCTGGTTGTCGTGGACGAGATGCAGTCGATGCCCGGCGTGGACTACGAGTCGATGCTCAGCGAGCTTGGGAAGTTCGGCGCGTCTTCGTGCTGGCGACTCAGAGCCTCGCCAAGCTGGACGACCTGTCCCGCACCATGCGCGACACCATCCTCGCCAACGTCGGCTGTCTCGCCGTCTTCCAGGTGGCGGGCAGCGACGCAAGGCAACTGGTGTGGGAGCTGGGCAAGGAGCGCGTGACCGAGGACGACATCACGTCGCTGCCGGTGCACCAGTGCTACGTCCGGGCCACCGTTGGGACGGAGCGCATGGACGCCTTCTCCATGGCGGTCAGGAAACCGGAGCCGGGAGACGTCGAAAAGGCCGAGCGCATCCGCTCCGCCGCGTCCTCCTACGTCACGACGGCCAAGGACATTGCGGCGGGAAACACGGAGGCCGATGGGAAGGTGGACGAGTCCCACAAGTCGCAGGACAACGTGAAGCAGGAGGAACAGGGGAAGCAGGGTGGCGGTCAGGCCGAGAACGAGCATAAGAACCCGGTGCAGCCTCCCAAGAAGAACAAGGGGCGCTCCCGGAACCCCAAGCCTCCGAAGCCGGAGTCCGGCGACGGAGCGTCCTCGTGAACCCCACCGAACGAAGCCTGCCGGTGATGCGGCGGCTGGCCTCCATGCCCTTTCTCGACCGGCTGGAACTAGCCGCCGTCTCCGGCGCGGCCGACCGCACCACCTACGAGGTCGTGGATACCCTGGAGCGGGAGGGCCTGGCGGCTTCGATATCCCACGCCACCGACCTTTTGCGCACCACCCGGCGCTACCACCTCACCGCAGCAGGACTTCAACTCCTGGCCGGACTGGAAGACGTGGGCCTGGACGAGACACTCCGGGCGTACCCGGTCTCCGCCCAGTGGCGGCGCATCCTCATGGAGCGGCTCGACGCCGTGGGCGTCATCCACCGGCTGGCCTCGTCCATCGCCGTCGAGACGGGACCCGTCCGGCTGCGCTGGTACCGGGCCGCGCCCCTGGACGCCGCCGTCGAGCTTGCCGACGACAGGACCCTCGGCATCGTCAGGCAGGGGCTCACGTCGGACAGGACGGGGTTCGCCAAGCGACTCTGGCGTCTGCGTGAAGGGCCGCTGCCCGGAGCCGTGCTCATGCTCATCCCCGACGAGGTGCGGCTGAGGCACGCTCGCAGAATGCTCGCCAACTCGCATGTGCCGGCAGTCCTAGCCCTGGAGCGGGACGCGGCCTGGGCAGCCCCCTCGGAACCCGTCTGGCGTCTGCCCTCGGTCGCCGCCGCCCTCGACCTGCGCTACGTCCTGTCGTCCTACCTGGAACCGGGCGGGCGGTTGATCGCCGAGCCAGAGCCGATACAAGCGGCGCCGCCTGAGGACATCGCGCTAGAACGACCGGGGAGACGGACTCCGCATTGGCTGTTGCCCGCACTGCTGAAGCCCGCCGAGAAGCGCGTCCTCGACCTGCTCTTCGACTGGCCGGGCGTCGCGCCGGACGACCTGCGCGGGCTGCTCGGCGTCTCCCGCGGCCGGTTCTACGACATCGTTGCGCCCCTGGCCGAGGCCGGGTTGGTGAATCGGGTCGCCATCGGCGGCCGCCGTCTCTCCCTCAGCGACCGGGGGCTGGCCATGCTGGCTCGGAGGGACCGCACCTCCGTGGGCGCGGCAAGGAAGCGGTGGAGTGTCTCGCCCACCGACCCCAAGACCCCGCTGGAGTGGCGCAACGTCTCCGGCAGGAGGAGCCGCCAACTGCTCAGGAACCTCGACCACACGGCGGCGGTCCATGGTTTCGTGGCGGCGCTCACCGTACAGGCCCGCTCCCTGGGCTGGGAACCGGCCCAGCTCGACCCGCCCATGCGGGCCGCCAGGCACTTCCGCCACCGGGACGGGCTGCGCTCCGTACACCCCGACGCCTTCGGCGTCCTGAAGAAGAACGGAACCCTGTGGCCCTTCTTCCTTGAGTGGGAGCGTCGCGCAGTGCGCCCCTCCACCATGGCGGCGCGGCTCGCCCCCTACCTGCGCTACTACTCCTCCCACAGGCCCACCGACGATCACGGCGCTCAGCCCGCCGTCCTGGTGGTCTTCGGCGACGACACCGTGGCCACCCACTTCCTGCGGGTGGCCAGGGAGCAGATGACGAAGGCCCGCGTGGAAGTCCCACTGCTGGTCTCCGATGAGAGCCTGCTGGAGCGGGAGGGGCCGCTGGGACGGGCATGGCGTACTCCCGATGGATGGGAGGCCGTCCGCCCCCTTCCGAACAGTTGAGAAAAGAACATCAGAGAGAGGTAGAGAACCATGCGTCTGTACTACATCGACGAGTCCGAAGGACCCACCTGCTACGTCCGCTCCGCCCTGGGAGTGGACTCAGAGCGGTGGAACGACCTGTTCACCGACATCCAGGAGTGGAGGAGGGAGCTTCAAGAGGGCTACGGCATCCCGACTGACAGGGAGCTCCACGCCTGCGATCTGCTGGCGGGCAGAGGGATGCTGGCCCGCAACGAGGGAACCAACGAGCGGCTCGCGCCCAGCCGTGGGGCCGAGGTCTTCAGGGACGGGCTGCGACGCATCGAGGATGCAGCGTCCAGCATCGGCGGCGTCGAGGTCATCAACGTCTGCCTCCGCAAGCCCGACGTGAGGGCGTACGAGCAGGTCAGCCTCGACCGGCTGCTCAACCGCATCAACGCCTCCGTCAAGGCGGCGGGCCGACACGCCTTCCTCATCTTCGACGAGGGCAAGGAGCGGATGATCACAAGGGCCTACCGCAGGCTAAGGATATTCAACCCCGTGCCCAGCAGATACGAGCGGTGGGAGGAGGGCGAGCGGACCCGTAACATCCCCGTGGAGAACGTCATCGGCGGCCCCGCCTTCAGAAGCTCCGACTCAGACCATCTGCTCCAGATGGCCGACCTCATCGCCCACGCCCTGCTCAAGCAGGAGGAGGAACCCATCCCCAGAGTGGAGCATCTCGGCATCGCTGATGCCTTCTCCATACTTGACCGCGCCCTGAATAGGAATGCGTCGAGGCGCGATCCACAGGGCGTCGTCAGGCGGTGAGGAGGGCGTCGGCGGGTTACCCTGGACGTGTCACAAGGCCCGCGGCCCTATTCCTCCGCTCTGTCCTCAAGGCCGTGCCCATAGATCATCAACTCGAATCCCCCCGGCACGGAGCGGGACAGCTGCACGATGCCATAGTAGCTGCCCCCCTTCGGTCTCCCACCTCCACTGAGCCACCTCTGAACGGTGCGCTCCGTCACACCCAATAACCGGGCCAGATCCTGCCGCGACACGCCTGTCATCTCCAACAGGCGTTCCAGCCGTTGCGGAAAGTCCTCCGGCCAACCCGGTGGGCTGAAATCCTCGATGCTCCCTTCACGTCCTTCGACAGCCATTGCGCCACCTCCTTGGTTAATGTTTCCGATCTGTCTCCTCATCCCAAGACCGATTTCGGCCAACGGTACACCAGACTACGTCTCCCATCCAAGACCGACGAGGGGGGAGGGGAGCAGCGGCGATCCCCATGCCTAGAGTCGATTACTCCTTCGCGGGAACGTCAGGCGGTGAAGTGGGACGAAAACAGGTCCTCACGCCTCGTTCGGCTCATAGTCAGGGCCAACCCAACGAATCCGCACCCACGTCATCGTCGTGTACATCAGGTGGTTGTAGCAGCGCGATGTGGCTTCCTTCGTGTAAGCCTCTATCTCCTCGTCGCTGACCCCGCCCTCCCTGAGGGCGCTGCGCACCCGCTCCAGTACGCGGGCGGCGGCGGGGTTCTCCGGGCTGTAGTCCCCGTCGTCTTCGTCTTCCGCGTCTTCGTCGTAGTAGACGAAGGGGTGGCTCTCCCAGATCTTGACCTCCACGTTCGGGTATCTCACTTCCGTGACCAACGCTTGTCCTCCTCTTGCCGTAATCCGATTCACTCCATCGGGAGGAGCGGCTGAAGCCATGCCATCTCCTGCGGCACACCGAAGTGCTCCGCCACCTCCCAAAGCTCGCTGAGACCCTCCGCCATCGCCTCGTCCACGTCCATCAGCAGGGCGCGTGCGAAGTCCTCCGCCTCCCGCTCGAACAGGTTGCCCAGGCTCGTGTTGTCGCGTATCCACAGGTGGTTGCCGCTGTGCAGCAGCCGATGGCCAATGGCGTGGGCGATCACCCATCGACGCCAGGGAGCATCCAGCCTGTCGGCCACGCCGATGTAGCGGCCCATCTGCATCTCCTCCTGCACCTCCAGCGGCCACGACACCACCTCCAATCCCAGGATGCCGGCCACCGCCTCGGCGTCCACGCGGCCGGACAGCCCCAGCTTCCGCCGGAGCTGTGCGGCCTTCCGCTGCGCCCGCTTCATCTCCCATACCTCTCCGTCCTCCGCCTCTGCTCCCGCACGAAGCGGATGAAGTTCATGATGGAATCGATGTCCTCCATCGGAAGACCCTCGATGGCGTTGCGGAAGGAGACGTCGGCCTCCTTCAGTATCTCCGCCTCAACCACGTCCCGCCCCAACAGCCAGTCGGTGCTGGTCTCGCACTGGTAGGCCAGCTCCAATAGATGCTCCGGGGTGGGCTTCATCTTCCCCGACTCCCAGGACCAGACGGCGTGTGGACTGACCCCCACCAACTCGCTCACCCGCTTCTGGGTTAGGCCGACCTTGAGCCGCGCCTCCTTGATGCGGGCGCCGATGCTCTTCCATCGGTAGCCCCGGTCTTCGGTCATGGGTTCCAGCCTCTCTTGGTCAACGCTCATAGGCAGTAGTAATTCACACTTAGAAGTATCGCACAAACGTTCTTGACAATCTACTTTGTCTATGAGTACACTATACCATAAGTATTACTTAGGGTATACGAGGACTCCCAACCACCATGAAACGCACCGTCGTCCTGCTCAAGAGAGTAGCCCTCTGGGACCGCCTGGCCCTGCTCGACCGCTCCCAGAACTGGCTGGCCCGCGAACTGGACATCAGCCCGGGCTACCTGTCCACGCTGGTCAACGAGGGACGCGCCCCCTCGGGACGCATCCGGCGGCGGATGAGGACGGTCCTGGGAGTGGAGGATTTCGATGAGCTCTTCGAGCTGCGCCATGAAGACGACAACCCTTAGCTCTCCTCGCCTGTCCATCTACGCGGGAGACCCTGTCATCGACGGCCGCCTCGTGCCCCACGGGGACGGGGAAGTGCCCGACGACTTCGGGGAACGGGTCGTCCGACTCAAGGAGGCCGCCGACGTCACATGGTACGAGTTCTCCGAACTGCTGGGATTGGAGCCCAAGCAGGTGCTCAGGTGGACGCAGGGCACGAAACCGTCCGGAGGGGCCTACCACTGCCTGGTGCGGCTCGCTCCGTGGATACCGGGCGGCCTGGACATCCTCATGGGAGACGACTTCCTGGACCCACTCAAGGAGGACTGACCAGATGCCCCGCAAGCGCGTCAAACGCGGCAAGAGGCCGACCTACGTCCTGACCGGCGACTTCGCCCAGGCTCTCGAAGACTTCAAGGAGGCTTCCGGGCTGACATGGGCGGAGATCGCCCGTCTCCTCGGCACCAGCGTCGTCAACCTGTGGCGGTGGCGGCAGGGAGTTGTGCCCAACACGCACCACCTCCTTGCCCTTCAGAACCTTGCCGACGGCATGGAACTGGGCCACCTGCTCCGCAACGTAAGGATGCGGCAGCAGCCCTGATCAGGCGCAGTGAGGAAAACCGCTCTTGGGGAGAGCGACGGTCACGCCATCTCCCAGAGGAACCGGATGGGCACCGCGTGGAGCCGGTCTCCGAAGCTGGCGCTCATCTCGCCGTCGTAGAGCACCACTCCCCCGGCGAACCGGTCTCCCGTAGCATCCCTGAGCTTTCTGAGTCCCCTAAAGTCCGACGCGGTGACCGTCGCCCCGGCCTTGACCTCCACGCCCGCGACAGCATGAGCGCCTCGCTCTATCACGATGTTCACCTCGTAACCGTCCCTGTCGCGGAAGTGGAAGAGTGACATGAGAGCCTCGTGCCAGCTCGCCTGCCGCTGTAGCTCCCGGTACACGAAGGTCTCCAGCAGTTGCCCCAGCAGTGACCGGTCCGCCGATAGTCCGTTGGCATCCACTCCCAGCAGCGCGCAGGCCAGCCCTGTGTCGCCGACGTGGAGCTTGGGCCTCTTCACCAGGCGGCTCAGGCGGTTGCTGTGCCAGGACGGCAACTCCTCCAGCAGGAACACCTGCTCAAGCAGGGTGACGTAATCGCGGATGGTGGGGCGGCTGAGCTCGAAGGGCGCGGCCAGGTCGGACAGGTTGAACAGCGTAGCCGTGTTGGCGGCGGCAAGGGACATCAGCCTCGGCAACACGTCGAGGGAGCGGATTCGGGCGAGGTCCCGCACGTCCCGGAGCACCTGGGCGTCGAGGTAGTCGCGGTACCAGTTGGTTCGCCGACGTCCTGCGGGCCGCATCAGGGCCGCAGGATATCCCCCGGATACGATCCGCTCGCTGAGATTGCGTGCCAACCTCTCAGTACGACGCACCTCGAACCCGCCCCCGAACAGGGTGTCAAGGAAGGTGGTGGATGTTGAGGGGCGCTTGAGTTCGCACTGCGCCAGCGGATGCAGCGGGACAGTCTCCATGCGCCCCGCGAGCGAGTCCGACAGCGCCGGAGTGAGGAGCACGTTGCTGGAACCCGTTAGAAGGAAGCGGCCAGGCGTCCGCCGCCTGTCCACCGACAGCTTCAGAGCTGCGAAGAGACCCGGAACCCGCTGCACCTCGTCCAAGATGACTCGCTCAGGAAGCTCGGCGACGAAGCCCATCGGATCGGCCTCGGCGCTCTCCCTAGTTACCGCGTCGTCGAAGGTGAGGTACGCATAGCTTGGTGAGCCCATAGGCGGGATCACGGAAGGACGGACTTCCCAAGTCATTTGCTCCGGCGCACAGACCATCAGGGCAAGAGTGGTCTTGCCGCACTGGCGAGGTCCGTGGATAAGCGTGACCGGCGAGTCCTCCAGGGCTTCGGTCAGACGCTGCTCCGCGAAGCGGGTGTAGAGCACGTTCTCAGTCATCGGCTGATTGTAACTTCAGGTGTCGGCAGTTTGCAACTTATCCTGGCGGCAGTATGAAAGATAGCTCTTCGCTCGCTGAAAGGTTACCTCGCCGCTCACGTCGGTCCGGCACGCAAAAGGGATTTCTCAGGGATTACACCGATGAAGTCCCTTTCGAGGGACTACAGGCGCGTAGTCCCTTCCAGGGGATAACGCTCCGCTCCCACACCGCCCAAACTGACAGAAGAACTTGCAGTCATTTGGCGGGCCTGTCGTGTCCACCATGCCAAACCCAAGAATACGCAACGAGAGCGGCAATCTTGAAAGAACCCAAGAGTCGAACAAAGTCAAAGACTGGTGGCGGGAACGCGTCCGAGTTCGGCACTGTCACCATCGACTTCAACCCCGGACCCGATGCTGAGGACCGCCTCCGCCGTCTCTTCTCCCTGCTATTCAGCCACGTCGCCAGTGAAGGGGAAGCTGACTCTGGCGAGGGTCTTCCGGCAGCCGCTTCTGCAAAGGACGGCGCTGCGTTAGACTCCCCGGCATGCGATACCCGTGCCGGAGGCGAGCTTTGACGCCGCTGCGTCCAGTTGGTATGATCCCGCGAAGAAGTTGGCCCGGCGATGCTGCAAACACCCCGGGCCGTGGCTCCACCTGTTAGAGCAGGTGATGCGAATGAATTGTACTACTCGCAGACCCGCTCCTGACAGGAGGCGGGTCTTTTTCGTTATAGGCATGAATGAGAGGAGGCAGTTATGGCGAGAACCATGGCGCAGAGTAGAGCGACGGGCAAGAGGGCGGCCATCTACGCCCGCGTATCGGACAAGAGCCAGGACACCGAGGACAAGACATCCATCTCCGAACAGATCGGCGACATGGAAGCCTACTGTGAGGACAGGGGCATGGTCGTGGTCGCCCGCTACCAGGAGGTGGGCAGGGGATGGTCCAAGAAACGGCCTGAGTTCCAGAGGATGCTCGCCGACGCAAGACGCGAGCGGTTCGACACCATCGTCTGCTGGAAGTCTGACCGGCTCAGCCGAGGGATGTACCCCGCCGCGGCCCTCATGGAGGTGATCGAAGCGTATCAGATAGAGCTCGAAGCAGTCATGGACGCCATCGACATGAAGACCTTCGGCCTGATGGCGGCCATCGGTAAGATAGAGTTGGACAACTTCCGAGAGAGGGCCTCGATGGGCAAGCGCGGGTCGGCCAAGCAGGGACGGATACCGTCCAATGGAGTCCCTTACGGATACCAAATAGGCGATGACGGGAAACCTGACATAGTTGAGTCTGAGGCGGAGATCGTGCGACACATCTTCAATCAATACGCTCACGAAGGAATTGGCATTCCCTCGATCGTCCGACAACTGACAGATGATGAGGTTCCTACAGGCAGGCCCGGAAGCAAACGATGGCACGAGTCGCACATCCATCGTATTCTGCGGAATGAGGCTTACAAGGGCACTTGGTGGTACGGCAAGACCCGTCAGGTTGCTACGGAACTAGGAAGGAAGATTTACGACCAACCGAGAGACGCTTGGATCCATGTCCCATTTCCACCACTCGTGACGGATGAGACTTGGGACAAGGTGCAGAGAATCAAGAGGCATCGAAAGAGTCGAGCCAAGCGGAACACCAAGGTGTTCTACATGTTGCAGCATCTCGTACGGTGTGCTGAATGTGGAATGCTCTTGGGAGGGCGGGCAACAAGACAGAACACCGTGAAGCGAAACGGCAAGACGTACCACTACAACATTGACCCTCCCCGACGTTACTACCAGTGCTACGGAATGCAAAAGCGGCTCTTCCGCTGTCGCAGACATCCGTTCATCAGGGCGGAACGGCTGGAGGACTTGATTTGGAGCGAGGTTAGGCAGGCTGTCCAGAATCCCGAAGTAATCATGCTCGGAATCGGAGCACTGGATGCTCAGGAGGACACCAACTTGGTCGAGGAAATAGCCAAAGCCGAGCGTGACATACGGGACGTACAGTCTGAGGAAGACCGGGCTATCAGGTTATTCGTCGCGGGCAAGATCAGCGAGAACCAACTCGACCGTCAACGGGAGTTCATCACCGAGCGTTTGAACAATTGTCGGGCTAAATTGGATGACTATCGCGCCCGGCAATCCATTGGCGCTGATAAGCGCGCCTTGGTGGAGAAAGTCAGGGAGTGGGCCAACTCAGTTGGCAGCCGAATGGATGAGCTTAGTCCCGAGCGGCGCAAAGAGGCGTTGCAGCTGATTGTAGATAATGTCATGATCGATCGCGACAACAGCGTCAACATCACATTGGCCATGGGAGGTAAAGAATTGGTTGCGACTGACCCACTGCCAACTTCATGCTTGTCGGCGCGATGAATCCCTGCCCGTGCGGGTTCTACGGTGACGTTGTGAAGGCGTGTTCTTGCAGCCCATCAACCATTGACCGCTACCAGCGCCGCATCAGCGGGCCGCTACTGGACCGCATCGACATCTTTGTGGATGTGCCGCGCGTGGAGTACGAGAAGCTGACAGATGACCGGATAGGTGAGACGTCAGCGGTCGTAAGGGGCCGCGTGGAGGAAGCGCGGACGCGACAACGGGCGCGCTTCGGTAGTTCGCCCGGCGTGTTGACCAACGCGGACATGGGGCCGGTGGAGGTGCGGGAGTACTGCGGGCTGGATGATGCGTCGCATGGGCTTTTGCGAGCGGCGATGCAGCAACTGCACTTAAGCGCTCGAGGCTTCCACCGCATTCTCAAGCTGGCGAGGACGATTGCGGACCTGGCTGAAGAGCCGACGATTACGTCGCGGCACCTTAGCGAGGCCCTTCAGTATCGGCCACGAGAGCTGGGCGCGGCGGCGTAAGCCGCTACGCCACGCCGATCGGGTGCGGGACGGGCTGGTTGAACAGATAGCCCTTCTCGTTGAAGGGCACGTGATTGGGCTGAGTGTTACCGGCGGAGTCGGTGGCGCGAGTCATGATTGTGTGCTCGCCTGCCTCGGCATCCCAGGTGAACTCAAACTTTACCCATGAGTAATCGGGTTGCGGGGTGGCTAGAACGGCGTCATGCCATGTTCGCCCGCCATCCGTGCTCCACTCAACCCGAGAGATAGGCCCAGCGGGCGAATGCGCGTAGCCGTGTATGCGATGTTGGCCTTGTTCCAGTTGCGCGGGCCATGGCAGCGCGAGCGCGCTCTTGATGACCTGCATCGTCACGGGCTTGCCGCGGGCTTCGCCTTCCGGTGGGTAGTCGTCTCCGATGAGGACGTACGAAGTTGTGTTGTTGCGCGTCCACAGTTTCTCTGAGGACACAACGATCCTGCCAAGCCACTTGATGTGGGAACTCCCCACCCAGCCCGGCACTACGGCGCGCAGAGGAAAGCCATGATCCTTCGGCAGAGGCTCGCCGTTCAGCGAGTAGGCCAACACTGTGTCAGCATCCATCGCCCTGTCGACGGGCAAGACATAGCGAAAGCCGTTCTCAGGTGCTTCGGTATCCAGGCCAACCAGCAACACACTCACCGCGGCATCAGTGATACCGGCAAGCGTCAGCACATCCCGCAGCGACACTCCGGTCCACTCTCCGTTCCCAATCGCGCCCGTCATCCACTGTGTGCCCGTGGACTGTCGGCCCTGCAGCAGGCCGTACATGGCGCGGTGATTTCCGGCGCATTCCAGGTAGGAGATGTACGTTCGGCTGGGCAGCCGCTGCAATTCCTCGTATGAGAGTTGTATCGGCTCCGCTATCGCATCGCCTTCTATAGACAGTTGCCAGTTGGATACATCGACTACGGGTGTTGGTCCGTTGTTTCGGACGAAGAAGTACTCGTTGGGCGTGATGAGGCCCTCCATGTTCTCCAGCCGAGCCTCCAGGCCGATTTCGTCGCGAGCGATAAACGGCGCAGGATCCTTGAAGAGTAGCCGCTGCCGGAGGGCGGTCGCCGTCGGGTCAGCCGTTTCCCCGTTGAAGAGGTTGCCGGAGCACGCAGCGATGACAAGCGCACTTCCGCCAACAATCAGCAGGCGCAGGAATTCTCGCCGGTCCATTCCTGTCGTTCTGGCATATTTCCATAGCGACTCGTCGTCCGGTTTTGTTGCGGCGTGCTGCGTTTCGTTATTCGTCATTGGGTTATTGGGCAGCGTGTTTGCCTGACTCCCATATTGTGCCGTATATGTTCAGTTGGGCGAGCTTGACCGCAATAGGAGCTTGTAGCTACGATATTGTGTCAAAAGTCACAAAGTAGAGTTCATTTTGACGCCGCAGAACATTGTCGGCGGCGCAACAGGCACAGACAAGGCTGAATAACCATGACAAGCACAAACGGAACGACACTGACCCTTGAGGGCGAGCGACGAGAGGCCCTGGGACGCCATGTGAAGGCGCTCCGGCGTGAGGGCATCACACCGGCCAATCTCTATGGCCGCGGCGCAGAGTCCGTCAGCTTCCAGGCCGAGAGCCGGGCGCTGGACAGGCTGGTCACGGACGGTGGTCGTGGCTCACTTGTTGAGCTGACCATCGACGGGGAGAAGCACCAGACGCTGTTGCGAACCCTGCAGCGCCATCCGGTGACGCGTGCGATCATGCACGCTGACTTTTATATCGTGGAAATGAACCGGGCCGTGCAGACGACGGTTCCGGTGCACCTGGTTGGCGACGCGCCCGCGGCGCGGCTGCCGGGGGCGGTTATCACGCACCTGACACACGAGGTGACCATCGAGTGCCTGCCCGCCAACATCCCGTCGGCAGTGGAGTTGGATGTGTCCGAGCTGGAGGAGTTGGAGACGGCGCTATACGTCTCGGACATCGCAACGCCGGAGGGCATTGAGGTCCTGACTGACGGCGAGACGATCGTCGTTCGGGCGACCCACTCACGCGTCACGGCGGCCATGGCGGCTGAGGACGCCGAGGCAGAGGCCGAGCTGGAGGAAGGCGCCGCAGACGCCGCTGCACCCGCAGAGGAATCCTCGGGCGACGAGTAGCTGCGAGCAGGCTCTTCCCCCTCACCCTCGCCCTCTCTCGACAAGAGAGGGCAGCCTACGGTTGGCGATTCCGGCGCCGGTTGCACCCCGTGTTCAAATTCCCGCTTTCACGGGAATGACGGCGGGTGTTACGGACGATTTGGTTGGCACAATTGCGGCTTTAGATTCCTCGGCTGCGCTCGGAATGACAGTGGTGGGACAGACGCGAGGCTTTGACTCCTTCCCTGCACTCAGGGTGACCGTGGGCGGCGGCGGGCGGCGTTATGTCAGGCGAAGCATTAAGAGCATGCCCATGAAAGGCGTGGGGACGGGAAAGACGCGGGTTACGCTCACGGTGAACGGAATCTGAATTTCTGGTAGAATAGATGCAGGTAGCGGCCGTATCTGCGACAGGCGTGGACTCGTATCTGAATCGGCTCTGCGGAAGGGTGTGGATCGGACGCAAAGGCGCGGGAAGAGGCAGGCGACAGACGCGGCGGTTCGCGGTACGCATATAGGCAACGTACATATAGTGAACCTGCGACCACCCTGGTCTCGCATTATTGCCGCTCACTAAAGAGGTGAACTAGATGGTAGAACGGTCGGAACGGCGCGATGCAGCCGCGACTGACACGTCCGAGTACACGTCACGCAATATCGAGGTCCTCGAGGGGCTTGAGGCGGTGCGCCGCCGCCCCGGCATGTACATCGGCTCCACAGATGAGCGGGGCCTGCACCACCTGATCTATGAGATCGTCGACAACGCTGTCGACGAAGCGATGGCAGGCTATTGCGATCGTATTATCGTGACAATTCTTGCCGACGGCTCGGCGCGCATCGACGACAACGGTCGCGGCGTGCCGATTGACAAGCATCCGCAGACGGGTCTGACCGGCCTCGAGACCGTGATGACCACGCTGCACGCTGGCGGCAAGTTCGGCGGCGGCGGGTACAAGGTGTCGGGCGGACTGCACGGCGTCGGCGCGTCGGTCGTGAATGCGCTCGCGGAAAGCCTGCGGGCGGAGGTACGGCGCGACGGGAAGACATACATGCAGGAATACTCGCGGGGCGACGCGGTGGCGCCGGTTGAGGCCATCGGCCCTGCGGACGATACGGGCACCACGGTCTGGTTCAAGCCGGATCCGCAGATTTTCATGCAGGACACATCGTTTGAGTTCCCCACCCTTGCGGCGCGTTTCCGGGAGATGGCGTACCTGAACCCCGGGTTGGAGATTCGTTTCGTCGATGAGCGGACGGAGAACGAGACGACCTTCTATTTCGAGGGCGGCATCCGCTCCTTGGTACGGCATATGAACGCGGCGCGGACGGCAATGCACCAAACGCCCATCTACGTGGAGAGGGACATCGACGGCACACACGTCGAGGTTGCTCTCCAGTACAACGACGGTTTTCAGGAGAACGTTTTCGGATTTGCAAACTGCATCCACACGGTGGACGGCGGGACGCACCTGACCGGTTTCCGCGCGGCGCTGACCCGCGCGATGAATGACTACGGCCGCAAGTTCAAGCTCATCAAGGACGGCGACAGCAACCTGCAGGGCGAGGACGTGCGCGAGGGCATCGCGGCAGTTATCAGCGTCAAACTTGCTGAGCCGCAGTTCGAGGGGCAGACAAAGGGCAAGCTGGGCAACGCCGAGGTCAAGAACCAGGTTGAGAGCACGCTGGCCGAGGGTCTGTCCACGTACCTGGAGGAGCACCCGCAGGACGCGCGGCGCATCCTGGAGAAGTGCCGGAATACCGCAGTCGCGCGGGAAGCTGCGCGCAAGGCCAAGGAGAGCGTGCAGCGCAAGGGCCTGCTCGAGTCCACCACCCTCCCCGGCAAGCTGGCCGACTGCTCTGACAAGAATCCCGACAATTGCGAGATCTTCCTGGTTGAGGGTGATTCCGCCGGCGGTTCCGCCAAGGGCGGGCGTGATCGGCGCTTCCAGGCCATCCTGCCCCTGCGTGGCAAGATCCTGAACGTTCAGAAGGCGCGGCTCGACAAGGTGTACGGCCACGAGGAGATCAAGGCCATCGCGTCAGCGTTGGGCGTCGGTTTCGGCGGCATCAACGGCCACGCGAATGGGAACGGCAACGGCGCGGAGGAGGCAGAGATCGACGAGAACGACGGTCTGGACCTCTCCAAGCTGCGCTACAAGAAGGTCATCATCATGACGGACGCGGACGTGGACGGGGCGCATATCCGCACCCTGCTCCTGACGCTGTTCTACCGTCATTTCCAGCCATTGCTCCGCGCGGGCAATATCTACATCGCGCAGCCCCCCCTGTACCGTGTGCAGATTGGCCGCAACGACATTCACTGGCTGTATTCGGACCAGGAGAAGAACGACACGCTGACCAACCAGGCCCTCAAGGACCTGACGATCCGCGAGAGCTCGGAACAGGACACGGAGATCCTCTACACGGAGGCGCAGGTGCGAGACGTGCTGCCGTCCGTGCAGCGGCTGGGTCGGGCAATGACCGACTTGCAGTCATCGGGCTATCCGTGGCCGCTGCTGACGGCGACGGCGCTGACCGTGCGGACAGGCGAGCGCGATCTTTCCACCGAAGAGACGCTGCAGGAACTGATGCGGGCGCTTCAGGACTTGGGCAACGTGCGCATCCTGGAGTTCCAGTACGACGATACGCCCATCGCTCCGCCGCCCACGCCAACGGCGCCCACCGGGATGCCGGACGCGCAGCAGCCGTCGCTGCTCGATTTCGGCGGTGAGCCCACCGAGGCGCAGGACGAGGCATCAACGGACGATGATGACGCGGCGAATACCGCATTCCCTGCCAAGAACGAGACCTACATCCTGATTCAGGACACGGAGAGCGGGCGGACGCTGCGACTTGATCACGATTTCTTCAACGAGGACGCGGCGCAGCGAATGACGGAGCTGGCCACGGCGCTCAGCGATCACCTGCCTAGGGTTGGCACGGTGTACAAGCGGGAGCGCGCAGTTGGGCGGCTAAACTCGATGATCGACCTCACGGAGATCGTTGAGGACGTGTCCACGCGGGGCGTGGGCATCCAGCGGTACAAGGGTCTGGGTGAGATGAATCCCACTCAGTTGTGGGAAACCACGCTGGACCCGGAGTCGCGGACGCTGTTCAAGGTTGAGATTGAGGACGCGCAGCAGGCGGCGGAGTTGTTCGAGATGCTGATGGGCGAAGAGGTCCGACCCCGGGCGAACTTCATCCGGACGCACGCGCAGGAGGTCCAGAACCTGGACGTCTAGTGGGTGGCACCCCCCACCCCGGCCCTCCCCCACTAGGGGGGAGTGGGTTTTAATCATGGCCATCGTTGTCGGATACACCGTTCTTGAGCTGCGCCTTCCTGAGGCGAGTTCGTTGAAGGACAAGCGGCAGGTGGTCAAGAGCGTCATCGAACGCGTCAAGCGCCGCTACAACGTCTCCATCACAGAAGTCGGCGAGCACGATTCGCCGCGCATGGCGCTGTTGGGCATGTCATGCGTGGGGCAGTCGGAAGCAGGTTGCCGCCAGACACTGGACAACGTCGCTGAGTATGTCTACACCTCCCGGCCAGACGCGGAGGTCATGCCGCACGTGGTGGAGGTTGTGGGGGTGGAGTGAGGGGGCGATCCCTAGCCTCCTATGTTGCCGAGCGCGTAAAAGGCCATGGCGACAAGAAGGACGCCACTCCAAAGGGATGCAATCCAGGCCCATATAATCAGCCATAGGAGTGGGGAGGCGAATTCTCGCCGCCATTGACCCACGTGGAGAGGTAGTTCTGATTGTATTTTCCTTGCTGACAATAGGCGTTTTCCTGACCTAACCAAGGTCAGGGAGGATAGGAGCAGGAGTAGCAAAGAAGGTACGCCAAACCCGACTGGCACCCAGAAATCTGCAGGATCATTGCCATAGACGTCGTAGAATGTCGCCTCACCCAGTAGCTCGAATAGTTGAGCGGACCCCCATCCCAAGAGGAACAGGGTCTCCATTGTGAGCAACAGTGTGGGGCCAATCAGCCAGCAGAAGAAAATTGCGACGTACGTGTACCTAAGGCTCGCCCACTGGATGTCCCCACGCTTTCTATCGAATATGAGGTACATGCGGGGAACCAAGTGCAACAGGGTATTTCTGTGCCCTTTCTGCTGGCTGCCCACTTCGGAATCGGGACTTGCGTCTCCACGTTGCGTGTCGCCTGCTCTCTTTAGTGGCGGAACAAGTGGGGCTACTAAGGAAAAGAGCATCACGAAGGCCGTCGTTCCCGCAACTAATAGGAATGTCCATCCCAGAACGGCTGGCACGATAAGGTTCCTTGATTCGGCACCTAGTCACAGGTCGGCACTTATGGCCGACAGCAAAGTATAAGCCTATAGGAGACAGAATCACGGTTCGGGTGTTTGGACGCCAACTGCGTCCTTAGATTCTTCGCTGCGCTCAGAGGCCCTCCCGCATCGAGGGGGAAGGGAAATTTGCCCTGTCGTGGAGATAGCGATAGTGGGGCTGAGGATTGACGGTTAGACGACCAGGTTGGCGGTGTAGCCGACCATGGTTGCGCCGATAAGGGCGAGGATGACGTAAAGGGCGAAGACTCGAACGCGGACAACGGAGACGACGGCGGCCGCAGCGTAGAGGCTGATGGCTGCGCCGGAGACCATGAGGGCCAGGGCCGCGCCGAAGCTCATTCCCATTTCAATCAGACCGCGTACGAGAGGGAGCGCGGCGTAGCCGTCCAGGTACATGGGCGCTCCGACCATGACCGCAAGGGGTACGGAGGCGCCGGCATCTGAGCCGAAGAGGGACATGATCCACTCGCCGGGGACCAGTCGCTGGAGGAAGACCTCCAGGACGAGGGCCAGGGCAAGCCAGCGGAGGACGAGGCGCGAGTTGCTGATGACCTCGGGCCAGAATTGAGAGCGGTCGGCTTCGCCAGTCTCACATTGTTCAAGCGCATCAGCACGCATGAGGTCTTGGGCCGAGCCCCGGAAGCCGGGGAGAGCGGCCGTGACGATGCCGGCGAACAGGCCGATGCACAATGCGGCGATGGTCTTGGCTATCGCAAAGTCGACGCCGATGATGCCCCCGGTGACGATCAGCATGCTGGGATCGGTGACGGGTGAGGCCACCCAGAAGGCCATGATGGGGGCGAGTGGGACTCCACGACGCAGGAGGGAGGCGATGAGCGGCAGGACGCCGAGGCCGCATACCGGGGTAACTGCCCCGATGAGGCTGGCTACCAATACGGAACGGGCGGTGCCGCCGTTCACCCACGTGAGGGCTCGGTCCGACCAGTTGCCGAGGGTCAAGGCGCCTGCGAGCAGGGAGGCAATGGCGAGGACGGGCAAGATTCTCAGGATGCCCCAGCCGACGTCTCTCAGCATGTCGGCGTTGGGTTCCGGTGTGAGGGATCCGGTTACAAGGAGGGCTGCGGTCAGGATCCAGACCACGGCCTCGGCGCTGGGGCGGCGGAGTCGCAGTCTGGATGGTCGGGCTACAGAGACGGCCATGGCCGAGGTATTGTAACGCACTCGTGCTGCCTCGCTTCTTTCCTGGCAATGGGAAGGCGGGGCGCGGGAGAGACGGCCGGTTGCTGTTGCGGGAGGGGGTAATTCGGGGTAGAGTTTGGGCGTCTCTCTGGTTTCTGAGACTGTCGTATCAAATCGCACCTATACCTGGAGGTGAACCGATGGTCGCGTCACGTTCGATGTTCCGAATCCTCTTTGTTGTTGCCATTGCCGTTGCGGTTGTGGGTGCGATGGCGGCGTGTGACCTCATCGGTGGAGAGCCCTCTACTGAGCAGCCGGAGGTCAACCTGGAGAGCCTGGCCATGTCTACGTCAACAACGGGCCAGGATGTGCTGGATCACGTTTCCGAGGCGGAGGCCGACTGCCTCAATTCGGCACTCGGCGACGATGATTACAATGCCTTCCTGGAGGCGGATCTGCTAACGATGTACGGCCAGGTCGGCGACCTGGATCCGCTCTACGCTTGCCTCACAGGCGATAACTTTGTGCTGTTCGGCATCGACTTTGCCGCCGCACGAGGAGGCCTCGCCGAGACAAGCCGCGACTGCCTCATTGGTCTGGGCCGGGATCACCCTGACGCCGTTGTGACAATCCTGGGAATCGAGACACCGCCGGCGGCCGTAACCGAGCTGATGTCAATGGAGCACGCATACACGCTGGAACTCTTCGACTGCCTGAACGCCGAGGAGAAGGTGGGTCTGACAGTTCACCTGTGGGCGGAGGTGGGTGCATATCAGTTCACGGGGGAACAGTTGGTCGGAGGCTTTACCGAGCAAGAAATCGAGTGTTTCATCGAATCCTTTGGCATGACCAGGGAGCAATTGGTGGCCCTGATGGGCTCACGCCAGCCGGGGCAGACCAGTTCCGAGGCAGTACCATGCTTCACCGATGAGACGCTTGGCCGCCTGAGCACTCACATGCTCTCGATTCAACTCGGAGGGCTCACTGACGAGACAAACAGTTGCATCCTGGCCTTCTCTTTAGATCACCCGCACTTCTTCGAGTTGCTCAGGGTCGGCGCCTTCGATTCATCGGTAATGAGCCAGGAGGAGTTTATCGAGATTGTCAATGATGGGCAGCAGGTGTTGCACTGCATGAACGACGATGAGCTGCGTCTGATGCAACGATCGGCAGCGGTCGGCATTGCGTCTTTCGGCACGGAAAACTGACGTCCAGGATTTCGCCCACCTGAATCTTTAGGTTCTTCGCTGCGCCCAGAATGACACCCCCAACCCTAGCCCTCCCTCATCAAGGGGGAGGGGGTTTGTGGCCTGCGGGCCACGCGGTAGATTCTGGCCTTCGCCAGAATGACGACTTATCTGCGCCGACGCGCGGGTAAGCGGGTAACTAGCCGGCCGGGCGCGATACAATTTCACTATCGAGATTGGGGAGTGAGTTGTATGCCTATTCAGAGATTTGTTGTTGGGCCGATGGGGAATAACACGTACATCGTGTTTGATGAAGCGTCTAAAGAGGCGGCTATCGTCGATCCGGCCAAGGGGACGGGGCCGGTGCTGGTGTGGATGAAGTCGCATGGGCTGCTTCCCAAGTATGTGCTCAATACGCACGGGCACTCCGATCACACCTTCGACAACGGGCTGGCGATGGACGGGGCCGATGCGGCGCTGATGATCGGCGAGCCGGATGAGGCCATGCTGGAGGCGCTGGCAGAGGGAGACGGGTGGCTGGGCAAGCCGGACATGCCCTCTCCGATGGCAGACGCGTACCTTGAGCACGAGCAGGAACTGGTGTTGGGCACGACGGCGATTCGCGTGCTGCACACGCCGGGTCATACGCCCGGGAGCAGCTGCTTCGTGTACGAGGACGCGGTGCTGACGGGCGATACGCTCTTCCAGGGTTCCATCGGCCGGACGGATTTCCCCGGCGGATCGATGCCGGAGATCGTCAAGTCGATTGAGACGCACCTGTACACGCTGGCACCAGAGACGCGGGTACTACCCGGTCACATGGAGGTCTCTACAATCAACGACGAGAAGCGGCACAATCCGTTCGTCGGCGATGGGGCGCGGATCAACCTGTCATAGGCGCGGCAGGACTGGCAGGTACCTACAAGGGCATGACCACGCCGGAGCATGAGGCGGGTGGCGGGGACTCGCCGCAACTGCGGGCGCTAAAGGCGGCGCAGGAGCGGGTGAACGCGCTGCGTTCTGGGCTTGAAAGGCCGCCGCTGAAGAACGGCGACTCCGGCGACACCTACGCGCAGGAACTTGTTACCGCTATGAATCGGCTGATGTCATTGATCCGGCATGCCTCGCCGGAGGATGTGACGGCGTTCGACGAGTGGCGGAACAGCCTCTAGGCATTCCGGGGCGGCTGATCTTTTTGGCATCTAAGCCCTCTTCGCGAGGGCGGTATCACTATCAGCCACATCTTCTGTCAACTACCTACTTACTCCTTTAGCCCAGATGATACTGTTGTCTCTGTAAGCCGATCCGTGCAGCAACGTTGTTAGGAGGCCAGATATGAATTCCCTGTCAACGAGCCAATTTGCGGGCCTGGCACTTATGGTCGGCATGATCCTGGTGTTTATAGCTACGTTGTTTTCTCCCGGCGGAGTTTTGATCGACAGCGTGCAGCAATCGGATTTCCTTGCCCTGCTGAACGTGTGGAAAGAAAGCGACAGCCTGACACATGTGACCGGCATCATCACCATGCTCGGGATCATCCTGATGGCGTTCGGGTTGGGGTCCTTGCTGCGCCTGCCGCGCAAGCCCGGTCTTGCCGATATGGCGCTGCGGGTTGGGGTTGGCATAACCATCTTTGCCTGGGGCATCTACATCATTGAGATGGGAATGCGGCACATGGCTATTCACGTCATCACGCACGGCGTGTATCCGGGGATGGATCAGGCGACGCGCGATGACGTGGGCCTGACTCTTCTTGCGGCAACGGTTGGCGTCCACTTCGGATTCCTTGCGCTGGGCTCAGTGGCCAGCATTCTCGTCGGACTCGGGGTGGCAGTGAGATTCCAGGAATTCAATCTGTTCGTCCTCGCGGGGTATGGGCTGGCACTCAAGGGCGTGGCGGAAGTCATTAACCTTGTGCTGATCCAGCACCTGCACGACGTTGATTTTGGGGTGCTGCTCTCCATCAGCAACATACTGCTCTCCCTGGGCGGCGTGTGGCTGATCATCATCGGGTACGGCATCTTCCACAAGAAGCGCGAGTTGGTGCCGGAGGATGGGGACTAGGCGCCCACCTGCCAGACCAATCCATAGATTCGTGCGTGGTATACACTGGAGGAACTGACCCAGCGGGCGTTGCGGCGTATTTGGTGAGGGTGCTGCGGCGTCACGGATCAACTCCTGCTCTACTGCCATGACAACGAACAAAAAAGACTATTACGACGTTCTTGGATTGTCTCGTGAGGCATCCCCGGAGGATGTGAAGCGGGCGTTTCGTCGGCTTGCCTTTGAGCACCACCCCGACCGCAATCGTTCCTCGGACGCAGAGCAGAAGTTCAAGGAGATCAATGAAGCGTACGAGGTCCTGCGCGATGAACGCAAACGGGCCGCGTATGACCGTTTCGGCCACGCGGGTCTGAACGGCGCGGACGGGTTTGCCAACGGAGACGCATTCTCCGGATTCGGCGGCTTTGGCGACATCTTTGACGCGTTCTTCGGCGGGGCGCGCGGGCGTCAGGGGCGGCGCGGCGGACCGCAGCGCGGCGATGACCTCGCCATGCGTATGCAGCTGCCGTTTGAGGACGCGGTCCGTGGCGTTGAGAAGGACATCAAGGTTTCTCGCAATGAGCTGTGCCAAACGTGCAATGGCGCGGGGGCAGAACCCGGCACGCAGCCTGAGGCGTGCTCCGCTTGCAACGGGTCCGGAGAGATTCGTCGCAGCCAACAGAGCATCTTCGGCCAATACGTGAACATCAGCGCCTGCGGACGGTGCCACGGCGAGGGCAAGGTCATCACGAACCCATGCTCTGAGTGCCATGGCGCCGGGCGGATCAAGCGAGAACTCTCTGTGCGCGTCACCGTGCCGCCGGGGGTGGACACCGGCAACCGGATTCGTCTCGGCGGCGAAGGTGAGGCCGGCGCGAACGGCGGGCCGCCCGGGGACCTGTATATCGAGTTGGACGTTGCGCCAAGCACCCTGTTTGAGCGGGAGGGACGGCACTTGTTCCACCGCGTGCCCGTCAACATCGCGCAGGCAGCGCTCGGGGCGGAGATTACGATCCCGACGCTGGAGGGTGACGAGCCGTTCCATGTCCCGGCCGGGGTGCAGTCCGGGCAGTCATTCAGGATTAAGGGCCGCGGCGTGGTCGATCCGAAGAATCAGCGCGCTCGTGGCGACCTGTTTGTGGTTGCGTCCGTCCACGTGCCCGATCAACTTACCGATGAACAGCGACAACTGCTGGAGCAGCTAGCCTCGACACTGCCGGCCGCGCCCGCGGACGGGAACGGAGGCGAGCGCGAGGGCAGCGGTCTCATGGACTGGATCAAGAACACGTTCCGCTAGTCAGTCGGGGGTGAGGTAATGAACGGCGTACAGGTGTTGACCCGTGAGATGCGAGAGATCCAGACGAGCCTCCTGCGCGAACTGGAACCGCTGACGGAGGAGCACATCTACTACGCTCCGATTCCCGGCGCGACGACCATCGCCTTCATCGCCTGGCACATCACTCGCACGCTGGATGACGCAGTCCATGAGTCGATCCCCGTGGAGCCAAAGCCGACGATCTGGACGGCGCAGGGCTACCACGAGAGGTTCGTCATGCCGGCCGGGGAGGGGACGGGCACCGGGTTCACGGCGGATCAGGTTGGCGACTTTCGCCCCGGACTTGAGTTGTTGCGCGCCTACGGAACGGAGGTTGGGCCGACAATCCCCGCGGCGTTCGAGGGTATGACGGACGACGATCTGGATCGCGTGATGGACGAGGAGCGTCCGGACCGGACGCTGGCGCGCCTGCTTCAGACGTTCATCATCGGGCACACGTACTACCACCTGGGCGAGATACGGTACCTCAAAGGCCTACAGGGAATGCCGTTCGCGCTATAGACCCGGGGCAACGGCGCGACTCAAGGGCTCTCTCCCGCCCGTCTGTTAGTGTCCTCCAGCCTCTCCCCTTGATGTCACTCGCGTCCGTCGAGTACCAAGATAGGCTGCCCGGCCAAGAGCGCATCTAAGTCAAGACCCGGGTCTTCCACAAAACTTGGTGGTTCGCACACGGGATTCTCGCGGAAGTAAATGTCCCATGATGCTTGTCGCATGGCTCGTTCTAGGTCTTCGTGAGGATGTTGCTCTTCTGTCAGCATTCCTGCCCAGAACGGCATATAACAGAGATTCCAGCCTGCCGTGAATGCGCTGGGGTCCCATGGGTGGCCCCATATGTGCCGAACAGAATAGCCAGTCCTCTTGGCAAGAGGGTGCCCTGTGAACTTTGCCCAAGCCATCTGCGCACGTTGGTTTCTGTCGAGCTTCACTTCCCGCCCGTCTCCTAACCACACAGCTTTTGCTCCTATGTCGAGACCCGGGTAATGCTCCCTGCTTAGACGAGCCCGATCAGGGAAGTACACGACCTTGTTTCGAACAACATCTGGGGAAATAAAGTAGGAGTGGGCAAAGGCAACTTGAATTAGGGACGAGCCACTCTTCTGGAAATAATCTTCGAGGGTTTCAATTGGGTGTGCAGGATTTCCTCGATATCGTCTGATTTCGGGCATACGCCATTACCCCGCCCCTTTGGGCCTCATTGCCTTAAGCCAGCCCTCTACCACTGGACAAACATAAGAATGGCGGCGCGGACGGGATGCGCCCAGAAGAACCACAGTTAAACCGCTAAAGGAATTTGACCGAAAGCTGCATCTTCGGGTTCTGGTCGCATCTCCAAAGCTGCTAAGAGATCGTCCCTAGTCTTTAATGGCAGAGCGGCAGCTTGGCGCAGCAATTTAGCGTTGCCTGCCCTTTCAGGGTTCTCTGTACCGATGGCGTAAGCCCATAGCTTCTTCCCTTGCCTCTTGCACTCATACCCCGCTGCAATCGAGCCACCGTGCTCCCGTGCCTCTACGAGGATCAAACTCTTTGATAGCCCGACGATTAGCTTGTTCCTCTCCATGGCACGCCACACTGTCCATGCAGCGTCAGCTTCGAACATGGACAGGGCTAGGAAGTTGCTTGCCATATCCACTAAGGGCTTTAGTTCCCGGAGGACACGAAATCGGTCCATCCCCTCTGGCAATATGGCGAGTGTCTGGCCCCCGGCCTCGAGCGCGCCCTTATGTGCTTCACGGTCAACGCCCCTAGCATAGCCGCTGATTAGGATGCGCCCTTGCTCGGCGCAGAATTGCCCGACTCTGCGTGCTATCCGTAGTCCGTCTGTAGACGCGTCCCGAGAACCACAAATGCCTATGGCCTCTCGATTCAACAGGTCAAAGGCACCCCACAGTGTCTAATGAGGGCAGTTCTTTGAGGGCAGTTCGCAGGTGATGCGGATACGTGGAATCGGTCGGTTGGATGGTTGTCACACTATTCATCGCCATAACTCCGCGTCCAAGTCTACGCCCCCGCGAGTGAACTTCGCATCCTTCGCAACGGAAAGCCCAAGAACTGAACTCGCGCCTGCAGCCCTTAGTGTTCTACCAATTTCCCGCATCGTACCGCCCGAGCCCAATACGTCGTCAACAATTAGAACCCTTTTGTTTGCCAAAGTGTCGTCGACAATCATACTGCCCCTAATCCGCTCAATCATCTCCGTCTCAGACGCAGATTCCGGCGGTCCCTTTTGTTCCTCCGTAGGGCGAACCATTCTTGGTCGAACAAGGTCTACGCCTAGCCCTGTTGCGACAGTACTTGCCAGCCTTTCGCCAAGTTTGACTTCACTCTCATCCCGACGTGGAGTCGCAGCGACGGCATCAACATTGCGCAGCACCGGGTGGCGTCTGGCAAATTGAATCAATTCAGCTTGCATCCACAATTCCGCGTCCAGGTCCATATGATATTTGGCCCGGCGTACCGCCATTCCATAGGATCCATGAAGCCAGTTATCATCCTTGGTAAGGCTATAAGGACCTAAGGCGTAGCATTGTTCAATCTGTGGCCGGAGGCCCGCGACTAATTTCCCTTTGAGCAGTTCCGCCAATGAAACATCCTCCGAGCTAATATTCCCCAAATCTCCGAAGACCTGCTCCAACAACTGTCGGTGGCCATTGACATCAATGATAGCACGATTGTTCTGTTCTTCAAGCAATCTATGGAACGTAGCGCAATATGGCAAAGGGCCGACCTCCGGTTATGACGCTATGGGGAAATGAATCGACAGGGACTTAGCATTCTACCGCTCTACCACTGGACGAACATGGGCATGACGACGTGGATGTATTCTGTGCCGTCGTCCGTGGACGCGGGGCGGATGGTGCCCGGGCTGGAGGGGCCTGAGACTTCAAGCGTTGCCGTGGAGTTCAGCACACCGAGTACGTCTTCCAAATAGCGGTGATTGAAGGCGATGTGCGCCTCCTCCCCACCGATGTTGGCATCAATCACGCCCTCGTGATCGCCGATCTGGTCTGAGCGCGCCTCAAGCCGCATGGTACCTGCCATCTCGTTTTCGCCGGGAGTCATGTACAAGCGGACGATGCCGTTGCCCTCCTTGGCAAAGACGGAGGCGGTCTTCGTGGCGCGGAGAAAGTCCGCAACTTCCACCGATGTCTTCGTGTTGGACGACTCCGGAATGAGCTGCCGATAGTTGGGGAAGTTGCCCTGGATGAGCTGCGAGCCGAGGACGATGTTGTTCAGGTGGAACTGGACCTGCGTCTTGGCCTGATTCACCGTGACGCGAACAGGCATTTCCTGCTCGGACAGCATTCGGTTGAGTTCACGCAGGGATTTGGCAGGGATGATGAGATCGACGCTTTCGCCGACCTCTTGCGGTAGCTTTGTCGTTTGCACGGCGAGACGGAAGCCGTCCGCCGCGGCCATCGTGATGCTGTCGCCCTCGATGGACGTGTGGACGCCGGTCAGCACGGGGCGGGAATCTTCCGTGGCGGCCGCGATGATGACGCGGTCAATGCCCGCGCGCAGGACATCCGGCGGCACTTCCGCGTTGATACCGTCATCGACGACGGGCGTGGGCGGAAAATCGTCGGCATCGAGCCCACTCATATGCGTGTTGAATCGACCGGAGATGATATTCAGCTGGCGTGTTCCCGCATCAAGATCAAGGTCAACACGATCACGCTGAAGTGAGGAGACGTAGTCAGAGAAGAGGCGGGCGGGGATTGCGACAGAGCCCTGTGTCTCCACGCTGGCGCTGATCCAGCAGGAAATGGAGAGCTCAAGGTTGGTCGCCGTAAGCCGCAGACGGGATTCATCTGCCTGGAGCATGACGTGCGTGGTGATGGGCATCGTTGTCCGTGTTGCCACCGCCGGCATGACCGTCGTGAGTCCGCGCTGAAGATTCTCCTGGAGAACCGAGAATTTCATTGAAGTGTCTCTCCCCAAATACGGCCAACCAGCCGTCTTCCCCCGTATATGGTGCGAGTATCCCGCGTTGAGCGGACTTGGGTCAAGTCCGCAACGGTCTATCTAGTGCATAACCGCGTGGAATCCTCGTATGTTGTGGGGTTCCTGCCGGTGCTCCAAAACATACGCAGCGTGGGCCGGGCGTGATGGCGCGTGCGGGACGCGGACACGGTATGATGCAACGGAACTAACAGCGGAATGACCGCATACAGGGGGATGGGAATGAAACTGGTGATGTACAACGATTTCCGACCCGGCCTGCTTGTCGATGGCAACGTCATCGGGCTGGGCGGGCTGGCGGATGATTACATGGGGCCTCACGTCGAGGACGTGATGATCAACCTCATTGAGGATTTTGCATCTGTGCGCGATGACCTTGAGGACATCGCGGATTCCGGTGGAGGGGTGCCGATATCGACAGTGCAGCTGCGGGCGCCGCTGCCGCGACCGCGCAAGCTCATCTGCTGCTTCGGCAACTATAAGGAAGGGCAGGATCGGGACGCCTTCCCCATCGACATGTTCCTCAAGTCGCCAGAGGCAATCATCGGCCCGGGCGACACCGTCGTCCTGCCAAACACGCCCTTCACCATATGCCACCACGAGGCGGAGTTGGCGCTCGTCATCGGCAAGCGGAGCAAGCATGTGTCGCAAGAGGAGGCGATGGACTCCATCTTTGGCTACACGGCGTTCATGGACGTCTCACCCCGCGCCGGCATCGGCCGCGGGCCAACGATGATCCAGAAGTCCTATGACACGTGCGCTCCGATGGGCCCGTGCATCGTCACGGCGGACGAGATTGAGAATCCACATGAGCTTGATATCAAGTACTGGGTGGACGATCAGCCACGCCACGACTACAACACGAGCGACCTGGAGCACACGATCCCTGAGTTGATCGAGTGGGCAACGAAGGTAATGACACTGCTGCCCGGCGACGTTATTGCGCTTGGCACCAACCACCAGGGAATCGGCCCGCTGCAGGACGGCGAGACGGGCACCATCGAAATCGAGGGCATCGGGTCCTACAGCATCAAGGTCATGGATCCCAACAAGCGCTCGTGGCCGAAGGAGATTGACCAGGAGATGGCGGGTCGCGTGCGCGAAGCGCGCCCCGGTTAAGGAAACAGACAGGTGCGGGGCGCTCTCAATGAGAGCGCCCCGTCACTGATGACGGCCTGCCGCCATGAGTTCGACTGAGGCCCTAGCTCAAACAATCCGCGTCCCGGAAATGACGCTGCGGGAGTTTGCCGTGGCGGCATTCATTGCTCTGGGCGTTTCAGATGAGGACGCCACCAACGCCGCAAATACGCTTATCGAGGCAGACCTGCGCGGCATCGGCTCGCACGGCATGGCACGGCTGGATCGTTTCTATCTGACTCCACTTGAGAACGAGTTGGTGAATGCGACGCCTCAGTGGATCGTGCGGGCGGAGTCGCCGTCAACGGCCACTATCGACGCGGACGGGGGGCTGGGGCTGAGCGTGGGAGTCCGCGCCATGAACCTTGCCATTGAGAAGGCGCAAGCGGTCGGCTCCGGATGGGTAACCGTGGCGAACAGCCGCCACTTTGGGGCGGCCGGCGTGTATGCAACGCAGGCGCTCGAGCACGACATGATTGGCATCAGCATGACGAACACTGGGCCGATCGTGCTGCCGGCGGGTGGGGCCGAGCCACGCTTGGGGTCAAATCCAATTGCGATGGCCGCGCCTACCGCGGACGGGACGCCGTTCATCTTTGACGCCGCAACATCCGTGGTCTCGGCGGGAAAGTTTGACACGTATCATCGGCAGGGCAAGCTTGCGCCGGAGGGTTGGGCGCTGACGGACGACCTGCAGCCGGTGCGGAATCCCGAGCGCGGGCCGGGCGGGCGACGTATCCTGCCGTTGGGCAGCGACCTGGAGCATTCGGCATACAAGGGCTATGGCCTCGCGATGATCGTGGACATCCTCTGCGGCGTGCTGTCCGGTATGGGGCCCGGGCTGGCGATTGCGGGATCCGGTGTCGCGGGTGGGTATCAGTCCGCCCATTTCTTTGGCGCGATGCGGATTGACGCGTTTACGGACGCGGACAGTTTTAAGCAGTCGATGACGGAGTACATGCAGGCGCTGCGCGAGACGCCGCCGCTGCCGGACGTGGAAAGCGTGCTTGTGCCCGGGGACATTGAGGCTGAGACGATTGAGGATCGCAAGCGAAATGGCATACCGTTGTACATGGACTCCGTTGAGAGTCTGAGGAGCGTGGCGCAGCGACTGAATCTGCGTCTGGACTTGGGGTAGAACGCCGGGCTCCGAACAGGGACACGGCGCAAAGGGAGGACTGAAACATGCCGCACGTGAAGGCAAATGGGGTCGAGCTGTTCTATGAGTTGTTCGGGGACTCGTCAAAGCCGACGTTTGTGATGACGCACGGGCTTGGCGGTCACGGGCGCGGGTACGAGAATCAGATTGAGGCGCTTTCCGCAGAATTCCACCTGATGCTGTGGGACATGCGCGGATTCGGTCAGTCGGAGCGCGTGCCGGTAACCGAGGGGGCATATTCCCGATGGACTCTCGCCAAGGACCTTTCGGAGCTGCTCAAGGCGATCGGGATTAACCAGGCGCATATCCATGGGCATTCTCTTGGCGGGCTTGTTTCACAGCAGTTCGCGATCGATTACCCGGAGCAGACGCTGTCGCTGGTCATCCAGGACACGTCCGCGGAGATCAAGCAGGAATACCTCTCAGGATGGGACGGGATGCTCAAGACGGTTCGGGAACAGGGCATCGGCGCACTTCCGTTTGATCCGCAGCGCAGTTGGGGTGATCCTTTCATCGAGTCCAACCTGGAAGACATCAAGGCATTCACCACCGCGACGGCGGAGCGCAACGCTCCCGAAGTATACGCAGAGGGCGTGCGTATTTCAGGGCCTGAACTCGGTGCGCACCCGGTCGCGCCGGATCTCCCGGGACTCACGTGCCCCGTGCTTGTCATCTGCGGTGACCAGGATCGACTGACGCCGCCGGGCGGCTCGGTCCGTATTCATCGGGCCATACCGCAGTCGAAGCTCGTTATTCTCCCGGGGGCAGGTCACTTTCCCAACGTGGAGACCGCGGATGCATTCAACGACGCGTTGCTGGAATTCTTGCGAGAGGTGACTGCAGGTTAGCCGACACACGGCCCTCACTTCAGACCAATTCCACGTGTTGATACATACTTTCAATAGTTTGTGTCGGTCTCATGTGTAAGTCCTTGCTCTTTCTGCGAAGACATGGCCTTGGCCGCACCCAGACAATGGAATTGGCTTATTGCTTTAGTGATACTCGCTTTCAATACAATCGTGGCTTTTCCCGAAGTTAGTTCTTGATACTCACTGTCAATTGAGTAACCCGGCAGTCAAAATGAGAGCTATATGGGTTCGTACACGCTATACTTAGCGGGTTCCGACAACAGATTGCCGGCCGCCCCCTCACGGATATGGCTTTGCTGGAGTCTGGGATAGCAGTAGCTAGAGACGGGGAGACGGTACGAATGAGGATATATGTCGGAAACCTGAGTTTTCAGGCGACAGATTCGGATTTGCAGGAACTTTTTCAGCAGCACGGAGAGGTCTCTTCAGCGCAGGTAATCATTGACCGATACTCTATGCGCTCACGTGGTTTCGGATTCGTGGAAATGCCGAACGGTTCAGAAGCAGAAGCCGCCATTGGCGCGCTGAACGGCCAGGAACACCAGGGTCGTCAGTTGACGGTGAACGAGGCGCGCGATCGCCGCGAAGGTGGCGGCGGCGGTGGTGGTGGCGGTGGAGGCGGCGGCGGGCGTCCCCGCTACTAGTTTTTTCCGCTATTTACCCTAACTTTCCCCCAGGGGGAAAGGGTATTCTTCAGAGCTTCTTGCTCCGACTATCTTGCCCGCAGCAATGATGACTGCGCGCGTAGGCGCGTGGCGTCGTTACCGGGTTCTTCCGCGGGAGTAGCGGTTTCGGCCGTCCGTGCCGTCGATCGAGTATTCGGTCAGGTCAATGATGCGGGCTTCGGGTTCCTTGCCCCGTTCAACGTCCAGCAGTACCACATGGCCGAGGCGAGCCTCGCGGTTGTGGGGGTAGGTGGCGCTGCCACCGTTGATGATAAGCATTCCGTCTTCTTTGCGGATGAACTCGAAATGGCTGTCGCCACAGACGACGATGTCCGGCAACACCCCCAGATAGGTTTTGACCAGATCAGTCGCGGTGCGCGAGCCCCAGCCATCAATGATGTGCACGAGGCCCAACCGGTAGCCTTCGATTTCCATGAACCACTTGGGGCGGATGCGCTCATCGACGTCGCTTAGGCCGTAATCATGGTTGCCCTCGGCGGCGTACGTCGGGGCGATGCGCTCCAGCCAGTCCACGACGCCGGTCGTAATGAGGTCTCCGGCATGGAGGATAAGATCGACATCCTTGAAGACAATCTCAACCTCCGGCCAGAGCTCCGGAATTGAACTTGGAATGTGGGTGTCTGAGATGATGCCTATGCGTGTAGCCATAAGAGCGAAAGATTATTCTCCATGGTTTTCGTTTTGAGTCGAGCGGCGAATCTGCGCCTTGATGCTGTCCAGCGCCATTGTAGGTGTGGGGTCGATTCCATTCACCAGCGCCATGTAGTAGCTAACGTAGTCGCCCAGCAATACCGCCTCCAGCAGACGCGCGAGTGGAGTCTCGCCGTTCAGGGCAGGCCAGTGGACGGGCACGCCGAGGTCTCCGAGGATTCGCCTGGAAATCGCATAACGGTCATGGAGGCCGTTCGGCGCAGTTGACGGCGGTCCAAGCAGGACGATAGCGAGGTTGTCACTGAGATTAGTCTGTTCAAAGCCGACGATGGCATTGTGATGCATCTCCGGCAACTCTTCAGTCCATGCGGGTGTCTTGGCGTTCTCATTCACTTGCGTCTTCCAGCGGCGCGCGGCGGACGCAAGGCCGCGTGCGCTGACGATGACGGGAATCCGGCCAGAAAGCGCGCGCGCCAAGTCCTTGGCGGGATTGACCCGGCCGTTCTCGGTTCGGTTGCAGCTGGCGTCAAAGTCCGGCTGCCGCGATTCGAGTGCGGTGACGGCATCAATCAAAGCGCGCTCCGTGTTGGGTGGAGCGATGCCGAGGTCGACAAAGATCCTCAGCATCGCGCCGAGCGCATACGGGAGATAGGTGCGTGGGGGGCCGCCATTCTCCGGCAACACGGCGATTGGGATGCCCATGTCACGGGCGGTCTCTCCAAGCTGTCCGCCGCCGGTCATCACGATGATTTTTGCCCCGCGCAGACGCGAGGCCTCCACTCCGGAGAGTGCCTCTTCGGTACGACCGGAGTGACTCATGACGACCACGAGGCTGTCAGGGCCGACGGATGGGTGGGCGCCGTAGTCTCTAAAGACACTGATCTGCGCCCCAGCCGTCCCCGGTTCGCGAAGGGAGTCCACAGCCTCGGCGGCAATGTCCCCCGCGATGGCGGAGCCGCCCATGCCCTGAACGACGACATGGCGAACGGCACGGTATTCGTCTGGCAGCGCGAGAGCTGCAACGCCGTTCCAACCCTGCAAGACACGCAATGGGAATGCCGCTATGTGTCCGCCCATCCCGGAGGGATCGCCTCTGCTCTCAGCAGATAAGTCGTCCAGGTCGATTGAGGCTACCTGTATCAAAGTTGGTTCTTTTCGCGATTCATGTTTGTATGCCGGGGCGGGACTGCGTGAGAAGCCGCGGCAATGTGTGACTGCCTCTAATAGTACAGGATGCCATCGGGCGGCGCGTGTATCTGCTCGCTACAGCGTTTCACCGGGGAATTCGGTGGTGGCAGGACGTCCCATCAGGGACTCTATCGCCTCGCGCGGATTCAGCCCCTGATGGAGGACGCGGTGAGTCTCCAGCGTGATGGGCGTCTCTACGTTGAGGCGTTCGGCAAGGCGGATCGCGGCAGGGGTGGTGTTGTAGCCCTCGCACACCTCGTGCAGGTCTTCAATGATTTGCGCGATGTTTCGTCCTCGCCCCAGCTCCTCACCCACGTACCGATTTCGAGAGAGGCGGCTGTAACACGTAGCCACAAGGTCGCCGACGCCGGCAAGTCCACTAAACGTCAGGGGCTGTGCGCCCGCCGCAATGCCAAGCCGCGTGATCTCCGCGATGGCGCGCGCGATGAATGCGGCTTTGGCGTTGTCTCCAAATCCCATGCCGTCAATCATTCCGGCCCCGATAGCCACGATGTTCTTCAATGACCCGCCAAGTTCGACTCCGGGAACGTCTGTGCTTGCGTAGACGCGAAACACTTTTGACGTCAGCGCCGCCTGTGCTCGTTCCGCCATCTCCTCTGTGGCAGACGCGACAACCGCAGAGGACGGGAGCCCGTCGGCGACTTCATGAGAGAGGTTGGGTCCGGAGATGACACAGTATTGGCGCAGGGCGTCTTGCCCCATCTCCTGGGCAAAGACTTCACTCATCCGTGAGCCATCACTGCGGTCGAGGCCTTTGGTGGCGCTGACGATGGGAACATCGGGTGAGGGGTTGCCTTCCCTTAGTCGCTGCAGGTTCTGGTGGAATGTGGGGGACGGCACGCAGACGATGATCAGGTCTGCATCTGAAACGGCCTGAGACATGTACGGAGTGACGTGCAGGTTATCGGGAAAGGGAAAGCCGGGGAGGCGTTCGACGTTCTCGCCAGCATCATTCATACGGCGGGCGGTTTCTTCAGTACGGGACCACAGGAGTGTATCTGCACCCTCACGCGCAAGCAGGAGTGCAAGGGTCGTGCCCCAACTGGTGGTGCCAATGACCGCCGCCTTGCGCGTCTGCCCGCTCACACGAGACCTCCTGCCGGAAGCATTCGCTTTATTGTCCCATATGGAGCCAGGGGGAGGAGGGGAGGGCTCTATTGGCTAGGCAGTCGGCTCAGCCGGTTGGCCGAATCGGCGTTCAGTGCCACGGATCAGACGCTGGATGTTGTCCCGGTGCGCGTAGATGATGATTGCACCGCCCACGACGGCCAACGGTCCGACGATAAAGGGGACGGCGTCCAATAGCGGTGGCGCCAAGCCTAATACGGCGAACGCCACCATGATGCCCACGCAGGTCGCAGTGCCGAGTAGGGAACCGAGCGAGACGTATCGTGTGAGGGCGATGATCAGGATACCGACGATCGTGCCGATAATTGCGGCGGGCCAAACGAGGGCAAGCGCCGCACCGCCTGCCGGTATAACGCCTCTGCCGCCGCCGAACCCAATGAAGACTGATCGGCTGTGACCCACAACAACGGCCACGGCGCCGGCAACCTCACCGGGCGTGTCCGCGATAAAGCCGCTGGCGATGACAGCCACGGAGCCTTTGAAGAGGTCGAGCAGGACGACGGGAACGGCGGCTTTCCACCCGAGCGTCCGAAGGACATTGGTTGCCCCAGTACGGCCGCTGCCGGACTCTCGAACGTCAACACTCCCAAAGACTTTCCCCACGAGCAGGCCGATGGGCACTGCGCCAAGCAGGTAGCTGCCGAGGGCGGCGGCGAGCGTGAGGGCGATGCCGGCGAGGGTGATTTCGTCAAGAAAATCCATTAGTCCGGCTCCCCCTCATCGCGGCTGCGTCCGCGGAACACCAAGCGGATCGAGGTGCCTTCAAATCCGAACCGTTTCCGCAGCGCATTCTCAAGATAGCGGCGGTAGGAGAAATGAATCAGGGTCGGGTCATTGCAGAAAAAGACGAATGTGGGCGGGTTAACCTCCGCCTGAGTTGCGTAGTAGATCTGCAGTCGTCTGCGCCCGGAGGAAGGGGGCGGGTGGGCGGCGAGCGCATCAATAAGCACGCGGTTCAGTTGGCCCGTGGTGACACGCGTCATTCGCTCCATCTGGATACGGGCGACGGCGTCAAGGACGGCACGCACGCCGCGGCCACGCAGGGCAGATGTGAAAATGATCGGCATGGAGGGGAAGAATCTTAGGCGCGCGCGCACCAATTGCTCTACTTCTGCCCGATCGATCTCGTCCTCCTGCGCAAGATCCCACTTGTTGATGACAAGCGCGAGGCCCTTGTGGGCCTGCTGGACGAAGCCAGCGACGTGGAGGTCCTGCGCGGTCAGGTATTCCGTCGCGTCGACGACAAGGACGGCGACATCAGCGCGTTCGATGGCCTGCATGGCGCGGGCGACGCTGAATTTCTCCACGCCGCGCTCAATGTGGCCACGACGTCGCATGCCAGCGGTATCGATGAGCAGATACTCGCGGTTCTCGTATTTGAATAAGGTATCGAGGGCATCTCGCGTAGTGCCCGGCTCGTCCTGCACCATTGCCCGCTCCTGGCCAAGGATGGCATTCACAAGCGAGGATTTGCCAACGTTGGGGCGGCCAACAATAGCGACTGGAATCGAGCCCTGTGGCGCGGGGGGCGGCGCCTCCACGTCCGGCAGGGCGGCCATGATGCCGTCCCACATCTCGTTCAAGCCGCGCCCGTGGTGGGCGCTAACGATGATTGGTTCGCCAATGCCGAGTTCGTAGAACTCCGCCGCGAGCCGCTCTCGCTGAAGGTTGTCCGCCTTGTTTGCAATAAGCACGACGGGCTTGGAGACGCGGCGGAGGAGGTCCGCAACCTCCTCATCGGCGGGCAGGAGGCCCGCGTCTACATCAACGACGAAAAGCAGCACGTCTGCCTCGCTGAGCGCCACGGCGACCTGGTCCCGGATCGCCCCGGTCATGCCCTGCTCTTCACCAAGGATGAGTCCGCCGGTATCGATGAGGGCAAGGGTGCGGTCGTCGCGAGTGACGTAAGCGGTGACTCGGTCCCGAGTGGTGCCCGGTTCATCGGCAACAATGGCGATGCGCTCGGCGACCATCCGGTTGAATAGTGACGACTTGCCGACGTTAGGGCGACCAACGATGGCGACCATCGGCAGGCCGCGCGGTATTCCGGTACGTGTTTCAACGAGGGCGGTCATGGCAGTTCCTATGAGGCAGGGGGGATTGCGCCGAGCAGCATGGCGATAAGCGCAGCCTGCGCATGCATGCGGTTCTCGGCCTGGTTAAAGACTATCGACTGCGGGTGCGTAAGCATACCTTCGGAAATCTCCTCGCCCTCATGCGCGGGCAAATCATGCATGAAGACCGATTTGGGGTCGGCGAGTTCCATGAGGTTCGGCGATACCTGGTAGCCCTGGAAGTCCCGCGCGCGCAGTTCGCGTTCTGCCTCCTGACCCATGCTGGCCCACACGTCCGTGTAGATAACATCCGCGCCGTCAACAGCGTCTTCCGGTTTCAGCAGCAGCTGCGGGGCGTGTCCTGTTTGCCCCGCGAGCCTGGTCGCTTGCGCCACGATGTCGCCTGGCAGCTCATAGCCGGCGGGCGACGCGATACGGAACTTCGCGCCGACAAGGGCACAGCCGAGGGCGAGGCTGGCAGCGACGTTGTTACCATCGCCGATAAACGCAATCGTCAGGCCCTTCAGCGTTCCAAAGTGCTCCCGGATTGCCTGCAGGTCGGCGAGTATCTGGCATGGATGCTCAGTGTCCGAGAGGGCATTGATGACAGGCACATCGGCGGCGTTTGCCAGTTCAACCAACGTGTCGTGTGAGTTCACACGGGCTGCGATCACGTCCGCGTAGCGGCTGAGGACCCGCGCGACATCCTCCGGCGACTCACGCCCGCCGAGGCCAACTTCCTGCGGCAGCATGCTGAGGCTGTGGCCGCCCATCTTGCGCATCCCGAGCTCAAAGCTGACACGTGTGCGCAGGGACGGTTTCTCCAACAGCAGCACGAGGCTGCGGCCCGTCACGTCCGGTCGTAGTTCTCCCGACCGGATGGCGCTGGCGGCATCCAAAACGGCGTGAACCTCCTCGGAAGTGAGGTCGGCTATGGACAGGATATGGCGGCAGGTTGTCGTTGCCTCGGTTGTTGTCATCGTTTGTTAATTCTACCCCTCAACTACCAAATGGCTACGTGTGCCACCTAACGCGGCGCGTGCATGGGGCGTTCAGTGTTCGTATGCTGGAATCCGGGACGCTGAACAAGTACACAGGGATCAGGTAATTCTATGCACAAGCAAGGCCTTCTTTCCGCTCGAATTCTGTCGTTGATTGCGCTAGTGACGCTGATGCTGACTCTGCTGGTCGCGGCGTGTGGCACTGGCAGTGAATCAGATGACGGCGACGGCGAGGCAGTCGATAGCCCGACGGCAACAGCCACAGCAACTGCCGTCCCAACAGTGTCTGCACCAGACGCTACGCCGGCGAGTGAGGATGATGCATCTACCCCCGAGGGTGGGGGTTCGGTGGATGTCGAGACGCCGTCGGGAGGGCTTTCGGCGATGCTGCAGGAGGGTACGCTTGCGCGCTACCTGATTCGTGAGGAACTCGCGAGCGTTGAACTGCCGTTTGACGCCATCGGCGAGACATCTGAGGTGTCCGGCGCATTCACGTTCACGGCGGATGGGGAGATTGTGCCGG
Organism: Dehalococcoidia bacterium; assembly: GCA_965207115.1. GTDB lineage: Bacteria > Chloroflexota > Dehalococcoidia > UBA6926 > UBA6926 > VXMO01. The sequence goes on from CBDBLR010000003.1 coordinate 1,938,100, forward strand.
AGAGTTCCCGCATCGTGCTGAATGCGGCGAGCCTGCGCAGCGACGAGGAGAACCGCGACCGTTACCTGAGACAGAACGGCATCCAGACAGCAACCTATCCCGAGATCGTATTCGTGGCCACGAGTGTTGACGGGCTTGAATGGCCGCTGCCTTCGTCAGGCGATGCGGAGTTCACCATCTATGGTGATCTGACTGTGCGTGATGTCACCCGGCCCGTCGCATGGGAAACCGTTGTCTCACTTGACGGCAATAGCGTGATGGGAACGGCGAAGACGAATTTCACGTTCGGGGAGTTCGAGATGGAGGTTCCAGACCTCTTCTTCATCATCAGCTTGGAGGACAACATTCGCCTGGAGCTGGACTTCGTGGCGGCGTGGTGAGGGGTGAGGGGTGAGGGGGCTCTTGCTTGACTGCAGACGTTAGAATTGGGCTTGCATGGTAAGGAGTCAAAATAATGGCGAGCGTAGCAGACATTAAGCAAGCGATTACCAATCTTCCCAGGGACGAGTACCGTCAACTAGCTTCATGGCTTCGGGAATACGACTGGGAGGCGTGGGACAGGCAGATAGAGGAGGACTCCGCGAGCGGCAAGCTTGATCGACTCGCTGCTCAAGCGGAGACTGCGAAGCGGCAGGGAACGCTGAAAGATCTTTAGTGCATCGGACAACACCCGAATTCTGGGCGAATTTTGAGGAACTCCCCGAACCGGTTCAGCGTATCGCGCGACGCAATTTCCAGCGTCTCAAGGAGAACCCCAGATATCCTTCGCTACATTTTAGGAAAGTAGGCAGTTTCTGGTCGGTCAGAGTTGGCCTATCCCATCGCGCCCTGGCAGTGCAGGATGGAAACGACTTCATTTGGGTCTGGATAGGCAGCCACCCGGAATATGACAGGTTCGTCGAATCATAGAGCCCACTGTTTCACTCCCTCACCCTCTACAATCTATAGCGCAGGGGGTGATGGGACACGATGGCCTTGGAGTTGATTCGAACGATTGAGGAGTTTCGGCGGGCGCGGGAGGCTGCGCGCTCGGCGGGGTCGCTTGGGTTTGTACCGACGATGGGTTTTCTTCACGAGGGCCATATCTCGCTTGTGCGGATGGCGCGCGCCGAGAATGCTGTCGTTGCGGCGTCCATCTTCGTGAATCCCGCTCAATTCGGACCCAATGAGGACCTGGCTGCCTACCCGCGAGACCTTGATAGAGACGTGGCGATGCTTGAGGCGGCAGGTTGTGATCTGCTCTTCCACCCCTCGCCGGAGGAGATGTACCCGCCGCCGGAGCAGGATGTCTATGTTGTGCCGGGAGAGATTGCCTCCCGCCTTGAGGGGGCCGCGCGGCCCGTTCATTTCAAAGGCGTCGCGACAGTCGTGACCAAGCTGTTCAACATCGTGCAGCCGGACCGCTCATACCTCGGGCAGAAGGACGGCCAGCAGGTCGCCGTCGTGCGCCGCATGATGAGTGATCTCAATGTGCCCGGGGAACTGGTTGTTGGGCCGACGGTGCGGGAGCCGGACGGCCTCGCCATGTCCAGCCGCAACACGTACTTGAGCGCAGAGGAGCGGGAGGCCGCCGCGGTGGTGTACCGGGCACTGTGCGCGGCGAGAGACCTGTACCGCTCCGGCGAGGCTCGGGCGGACGCCCTACGAGACGTGATGCGCGCAACACTGGAATCGGAGCCGCTCGTCGCGTCCATTGACTACATGTCCGTTGCGGATCCTCTAATGCTGGCAGAAGCCGAGGGCGACGTGGTTGAAGGCTCGATGGCCTCCACCGCCATCCACATCGGCAAGACACGACTGCTGGACAACGTAATCCTCACACGATCCGCGGGCGGAGGCGCATGAGGGCGCCAATGGATTGGGATGACCTCCATCGTGAGGCGGAGGCGCTGCGAGAAGAACGATCGGGGACGGCGTCCGGCCTGGCGACGAGCGGCGCGCAACTGTTGCACCGCGCCCTCTCAGAGATGTATATCGGCGAGCCGGAGCCGCTGCGTGAGATTGCGTTCACCATTGCCGAGGCGAGGCCGGAGGTGGTGGCGATACGCAACGTGGGGGTGTCAGCCTACCGCACTGCGCGGGAGGCACGCTCCGGTGACCGCATGGCAGCGGCGGCGCGGAGCGTGGCACGGCTGGCGCGGCTACTGGGAGACACGCCTGCGTCGCTCGCGAAACGTGGGCAGCCACTACTGCCGGAGAACGCAACTGTTGTGACGATGGGCCGTTCAGAAAGTGTCCGCGCAACAATTGCGCTGGCGGGAGACCGCATTGTTGAGACGCGGGATTCCACGTCAGCTTCGGTGGACAGCCGGACGGTTCTTGATGGCGCAGACATTGTGCTATTGGGCTGCTCCGCGTTCCTGGCGGACGGCTCGATGGCGGCGGACCCGGGGACGCTGACGCTGGTGGAGGCTGCGGCGAACCGCGATCCTGTCGTGCCCGTCCATTTCTTCGCAGACACACTCAAGCTGGCGCCGTGGCTGCCTACGCGCAGCAATGGCCAGGCCCCTCTCGAACTGGACATCATCCCAGCCGAGTACGTCGACCACGTGATTACGGAGGATGGGATTCGACGTCCGTTACAGCTGTTGCAGGCGGCAGCTGATCTGGCGGGATGGTGGCGGATGCTGGAGACCCCGGAGGGGTGAGAGGGGGTCCAGACACATGTATGAGATCAAGGTTGACACTGCGTGCCCACGAGACCATGCTACGAGTCTGCGATGCAGTAACATCCCCCAAAGGGGTTGTTGTTGCAGGGAGTAGAATTAGTGGGGCGGGCCATAGAGGCAGACGACTTCTTATTCATTAGCTATGACTGAATTGGCTCGGAGGTTAAATTGATGACTAGCTCAGACGGGGTGCGGGACTCAAGGATACTGCAGCCTGATTTTGCCAAGCAGCGGCTTGGTTCAGAATTCATGGATGAACTTGAAATGCTTAACATCACCATAGATGAGTATGACCGCATGCTGGCGGTCAACGAATCTAGGGTGATTATCACTGATAATACAGTGAGATAGACCGCGGTGGCAACTTGGGACGAAACTCGGACCGAGATAGCAGTCGAAGGCCAGTCTAAGGGTGTTCCTCAGCACGACCCCATTAGGCGCTCACGGATATTGGCCGTAGAGAAAATTAGTCAGATTCCGTTGGTCGTCTACGCAGCGGACTTCACCGACGCTGGGCGAGCCGGACAGAATGGGCCTGGAATCCAAATCCAGGCGGATGACAAGACTGGATTTCTCCAAGCGTTGTCGGACGTTCCCGATGGCCCGTTAGATGTTTTGCTGCATAGTCCAGGCGGTTCCCCTACCGCAACCGAATCGATAGTTCATTTGCTTCGGTCCAGATTTGACCCTGTGAGGTTCATTATTCCTCACACCGCCAAGAGCGCCGCAACAATGCTCGCATTGTCCGGCAATGAAATCTTGCTCGGAGGGGATGCTGAGCTAGGCCCTATTGATCCGCAAGTTCAGTTCGTGACAGAGCAGAGACCGGTTACCGTGCCAGCGAGGGCTGCTTTAGACCAGTTTGAGCGCGCAGCATCGGACATAGAAGCCGAACCTGGTAAATTGCGGGTGTGGCTACCAATTCTCAGGCAATATGGCCCCGCCTTCCTTCAGGAGTGCCAGAATGCGATAGCGCTTTCCGAAACTCTCGCGACCACTTGGCTCGGAAAGTACATGTTCAGCGAAGAAGATAACCCTCAAGAACCAGCAGGAAAGATTGCGACTTGGCTAGCAAACCATAACAATTTTATGACTCACGCGCGCCCAGTGTGGATGGAGCAACTCTTGGATGTAGAACCCAAGTTGAAAATCCGACGATTGCGGGATGTGAGTGAAGAATTCGAAGCCGCAGTGATGGCAGTATATTGGGCAATCGATGTGACGTTTGCAGAAACGCACGCAATCAAGCTCATCGAGCATCAGCAGGGGAGTGCCTACATTCAATTGCTACAGCCTAGACTTGTGCCTCAACCAGTGCCGGTGCAGCCTGTTCCACAACCACAGGCCCAACCAACACTACCTCAGAATCGAGAACAGCGCCGTCGGAAGGACAAAGGACGTGGAGGAAGGGTCAGTTAGACTCGATGTCGGCGGAGTGCGCAGACCTGCTGTGGTGGCGGATGCTGGAAACGCCAGAGGGGTGAGGGGCTAAGTCAGTCGGTATGACTGCATAGGTGTGTGCCGGGCGAGGATGTCGTAATCCCGGTCCATGTGCAGCACTGGCGCTCCGACCCTGATGGCGACCGCAGCGACGAGGCAATCAATCATTTTGCGAACGGTTTGACCCTGGCGGCGGCACTGCCGATAAATTTCTGCGGCGTCATCGTAATCCGTGGGCAGAATGGAGATGACGTTGGCGTGGCTGAGCAGCGCGTAAACCCTACTTAATTCCGCCTCGTCGCGCACCCCTGCCAGCAACTCCATACGGACGGCGTCACATGTAGCGATTTCTTCTTCAGGAAGCTTACTCAGTGCAACGCTAAGCACCGAGCCTGTATCGCGAAGGTATTCAATCCACGCGGACGTATCCACCAGAATCACCGGGGTCGTTGACCTCTCGGGGAGTCATTGTCGGGTGCCCGCGAGGATCCATCCTCCAAATTAGGCAAGGGTTCGTCATCCGGCCTGTTGAGCCAAGCTTCAAGCTGAGGGGTGTTACGACGCATCTCATCTAGATCGCCATCCCAACCGCTGCCCTCCAGGGAAAGGATTTCCTCTATTGTGGGACGCTTCATAGGCACAAGGGGCCTGTTAAGCCACTCCTCTCGTGTCGGAATCACATCGAAATCCGCTTCCCCACGCATCCTGCGTGCCTCTTCGATTGTGGCACGCCTGTAGGTGATTCCTTCTTCCACTTCAAATTGTCGGGGCAATCTGGGGGGTTGTATTTCAACGGGTTGGGTTTCCGTTCCGGCATCATATGGGACGCGACTCTCTTCGATAGCCAGACGGTTGCCAGTTAACATGCGCATCGCGAAGTTTACGGCCTCGCGCTTGGTGGAGAGGCCGTAGCGCTTCATGATTGCGGCGCAAGCTTCGTCGTCGATATCGATGTTTGTCCGAGTCATACACCAAGCATACACCAACGAGGTGTACGAAACGAGATCTCAGATGTGCCGGGCTTGGAAGCAGCTCAGAGCGTCAGGCGAGAATACAGCTGGGGGAGGCGCTTGGGGAGGAGTTCAATGTCCGCGAGGACTTCATACGGCAGGTCGCCGCACATCTCTTTCATGTAGTCGTGGCCGGCGCGGTCAACGGTGAGCAGGAACGGGATGATCCCCTTGGCCTTGGCCTGCACGAGCGCATCGTGAGTATCGTGGACGGCGTATTCCTTTTCGGCTCCCTCGCGACTGTATCCACGATCCTGCGGTCGGCCATCCGAGATCAGGAACAGCACCTTGGTCTTGGCGCTGACATCGTCCAGCTTGGCGGTCGCGTGGCGGATGGCCGGGCCCATGCGTGTTGCATGCAGCGGGGTAATACCGTCGATGCGCTTGGCGACACGGTCTGAGAACTGCTCCTCCAGGCCCTTGACGCTGTAGAACTCGACGTTTTCTCGGCCATAGCCGGAGAAGCCGTAGATGCCGTACTGATCGCCGATGGTTTCAAGCGCGCGGATCAAGAGGACCGTCGATTCCTTTTCGAGGTCGATGATTCGCAGATACGAACGCTTCTGCTGCTCGCGGCGGGACCGCAGCCAGAACAGGTACTGGCGGGGATCGTCCGGAATGTCCTCATCATCGTCGTCAAAGTCAGAGCGTTCTTCGATGGCCTCTGCGGTAGATGCGCTCATGTCCAGCAGGAAGATGACGGCGACGTCGCGCTCGGTCTTGTTGCGGCGCCAGTAGACCTTGTCGTCCGGCGTTGCGCCGGCCTTGCGCTGCACGACTGCTTCGATGACGGCGTCGAGGTCGAACTCCTCACCGTCGGTCAGGCGCTTCTCCTTGCGGTACGTCTCCGGCACCATCATTTCGAATTGCCGCCGCACCTCGTTGATGAGGCCGGCGTGGCGCTCGATGGTCTGTTCATAGAATTCGGCGGAGCCTTCGGCCATGGTGGACTCGCGAACACGGCACCATGCGGGCTTGTAATCGAGGGCCACAAAGTCCCATTCGTCATACAGGGCGGTACGTTCCTCTTCAGGGAGAGATTCTTCGCTCTCTTCGCCGTCACCACCGCCGCTTCCGACTTCGCCCATCTCGTCATTGAACTCGGCGTCCGGGCCTTCGATGGCCTCGCTCATGAGGCTTGAGATAAACAGGCCGCTGGGATCGTCTATGTCACCCTCAACGACGCTGGAGAGGTCGATTTCTGCGCTTTTTTCGAGAAGCTGACGGACCATCTCCTCCGTGAGGGGTGGCGCTTGCACGCTGTCCTCGGCACGCTGCTGACCCTTGCGGAGGTTGGCGATTGTCTGCACAAGCTCCGGTTTGAAGTCGCCGCGGTAGTCCACGTCCTCCGGCGACTGGTACGGCACATCCTGTTCCGTGCCAGATCCGGGAACAAAGTCTTCGCCGCCCATCTGGGCGCTGTCCGCTTCCTGCAGACCCTGCGCGGCTTCCCCGCCGAGCTCATCGAGCTCCATCTCGTCCCAGTCGAGATCGGGCTGCGGCATGGTATTCGGAACGTTGATGAGGAGGCGATAGAGAATGACGGTCGCTTCTGCCGAGTCCTCCACGGTTGCCTCGTCATGGCGCAGGCGAGCCAGGATAACGGCCATGCGCTCGACAACGTCACGCAGGCTCTGCGGGACGGGGATCTTCTTGTCGCCCTCCAGCAGGGTCATGCGGATGAACAACTCAATGAGAGCCATGCGGAGTGGGAGCTGCTGAGGGGCGGGGCGGCCAATCACGGCGGCGGCCTGCACCATGCTGTATGCGCGGCGCAGTCCACGGTAATGCTGTCTGACGAGGTGATCGACTCGTGCGTCCTCTAGAGCGCCGAACAAATCGGATGCGAGGTGGCGCTCCGGGAACAGATCAAAGAATCGCTCAAAGTCCGAGAGGACGGCGGTGACGACGCCGGTCATTTCAGGGTTGGCTGCCGCGGTGACGCGCTCGCGAGGCGTTTCGTTCTCACTTTGCGCGGCGACCTGCTCCGCGATGGCGGGACGGGTGAGGGGGAAGATATTACCCGCGCGATTGAAACTGAAAATGAAGCTGTCGAACTCAAGATGCCCCGTCTGGTGGGTGCACAGGACCTTGAACCAGCCGAAGTTGTCGTCCTTGGTTTCAAAGAGCGCGATCTCCGGCGGGAGGAAGACGTTGGTGCCGTCCGTGGATGCGCGATCTTCCGTTGCCCAGCCGATGCTGCGATTGGCGAGTTCCGGTGTGGGGCGCAACTGCATGTCGCCGCCGGTGAGACCGCGCGCATACATCTGCAGGATGGGCGCGACATCATCAAGGCTGACAGTCGCGGAAAGCTCCTGGAGGAGGGCCTCACCACGCGCGGATTCCAGCTTGAAGAAGGCGATGCCGGCGGCCTCGTTGCGCTCCAGCATCGTGACGCCCTCTGAAAACCAGCGGTTGAGGTTCTCGTCATCGATGCGGCCAAGGACCTGCGGGGCGGCGCGAAGAAACTCGACACCGGCCTCCTCAGATAGCCCGCACAGCACCTCAAAGTCGTCCAGGACCTGCCTGTGCATGAAGATGGGGAGATCGCTGATGGCGCGGGAGCCCTCGGCGAGGAAGGCGAGGTAGCGCTTGCCGCCATCGGCGGCGAGGTTGATGGCAAAGGTCAGGAAACGCTGTCGCTCGGGGCGGGCAATGCGCGGGAGGGCGACGGCGGCGGCGCGCTGCGTTTCCTTGGCGTATTTCCAATTGCGATTTGCGGTGGCGTCAAGCAGTTCCAGATAAGTGTCGATGGTCTCGTCGTCCACATATGGGAGGGAGTCCGGCGCCATCGTCAGGCACTCTTCGGCGAGTTCGCTGGAGTGTTGCGCCACGCGGTCAAGGAAGTTTGCAAAGGCAGCGAGATCGCTCAGCCTGACATGATCCAAAAGGGTGGGGCTGACCTCAAAGAACCGGGCAGCCAACGCGCCGGATTTCCAGGTTCCGTGGAAGAGTGTTTCAGCGGCTGAAATCCAGGCGGGCAGGCGTCCAACATCGCGGCGGTCCAGGAAGCCGGCGCTGGCGCGGAAGTAGGATGAGGCGAGAGAAGCGGAGTGGGCGGACAAGGATCGACCGCTTTCGTACCACGCGCTTGCGTCCTGCGGCCTCTCAAGAGCGTCCAGAACCGCCGGAGAGGAGCGGACGTATTCTGCGGCGGCCTCCCATGCGCGGAATGAGGATCCGGCGATGCCAAGCGCCGCCAACAGCCACTGGTGGTACAGGTCGTCGTTGCCGAGGCGATGCTCCACGTGGGCGGTCGCACCGTTATAGGCCTGCCCAACCGCAGCGGGCAGCGCGAGAACCTGGGCAATCAACTCATCACGCGTTAGTGATGAGCTGTCTGTTCCGCCTTGTTCCGATGTCATTCGCTCTTGGGTCTGTCCCGACGGGGCAGCCGCGATCACGCGGCACGGCCATCGTGCTATTCAAAGATGCTTGTCGTAATCTCCCGAATGCTGCGTTGAACGGAGGCGTCATCAGTGAGCGCGTCCGAGATGGCCACATCGCATGCGCGGCGCGGGGCGACGCCTCGACTAATCAACTTGCCGGCATAGATGAGTAGGCGCGTTGACACACCCTCCTGCAGGCCATGCTCCTTGAGGTTGCGTACTTTCTCCCCAAGGCGAGCCAGCAGGTCGGCGGAGTCTTCATCGACGCCGCTCTCCTCCTGAACAATCTTCGCCTCGGCCTCGCGCGGAGGATAGTCGAACTCCATCGCGACGAAACGCTGGCGGGTGGACTGCTTGATGTCCTTAAGGGCGCTCTGGTAGCCGGGGTTGTAGGAGATGACCAAGAGGAAACCGTCCGCAGCCTCCAGGATCTGTCCACGCTTTTCAACGGGGAGGAGGCGGCGATGGTCTGTCAGCGGGTGGATGAGAACCGTGGTGTCCTTGCGGGCCTCAACGACCTCGTCGAGGTAGCAGATTGCACCGGTCTTGACGGCGCGGGTCAGCGGGCCGTCCACCCACTTGGTCTCGTCACCCTCGAGCAGGAACCTGCCAACGAGATCGCTGGCAGTCAAATCCTCATGGGCGGCGATTGTCACAAGCGCCTTGCCGTGGGAGTCCTCTTTGCCATCCGACCTGACGGTTGTGATGGGGCGTCCAAGACGCCACGCCATATATTCAACGAACCGCGTCTTGCCGCAGCCGGTTGGGCCTTTGAGAATGACGGGAATCTTCTCCTCGTAGGCGGCGGTGAACACCTCGACCTCATCCCTGATGGGCAGGTAGTAGGGTTCACTGTCAATCGTGTATTCCTCGATCTCGTACTCGGAGTACGACATCACCGTGGCGTCTTTGAGTGCTGTCTGTTCGGTCATTCCAATCCCTTTGAGTGGTTTCGATCCGTATAAGTGGGCAGTCTACAGGAACGGGCGGATGCGGGCGTGCCAGAGCTCGCCGACGCGGATGCGCAGTTCCTCGATTGTGCCGGTGTTCTGCAGGAGGACATCCGCTTCGTCAGCGCGTTCCTCATTGGAAAGCTGCGCGTTGATTCGCTGGCGGGCCTGCTCTTCCGTGAGGTTGTTGCGGGCCTGGAGTCGAGCGATGGCATCTTCCTCGGACGACTGGGCAACCCACAACTCATCGCAAAGATCCGTCCAGCCGGCCTCGATCATGATGGCGGCCTCGAGGACAGCAATCTTCACGCCGCTCTCACGCAGGTCCGTGATTGTCTTCTCAGCTAACGCGCGGATTCTCGGCCACGTGATCTCGTTGAGGGCCTTGAGTTCCTCCGGATCAGCGAAGACGATTGCGCCGAGCTTACGGCGATCAATCTCACGCGTGTCCGGGTTCATCAGGTCGTCCCCCCACCGGGCCAGGATATCCTTCCACGCGTCCGTGTCCGGCAGATAGGCCTGGTGTCCCAACTCGTCGCCGCTGATGACGGTGGCTTCGTACTCATCACGGAGAACCTCACTTACGAGGCTCTTGCCGCTCGCTATTCCCCCCGTCAGGCCAATGACCTGCATTGCACATCCCCCCTCGTCGACCCGGTCATGCCGGGGCTCCCTGTGCGCACAGTGGCGCGGGACGCGTCCGCGCCCGAATTAGTAGTATACGGCACGACTGATGCCCCTCGCATAGGGGCATTTCCGCTGACCCGCGCGCTGTTGAGGGATAATTAGGCATGGCACAGTCACGAGGAGAGGATACGTCCGACACACTGCGGGCGCTGCCGAGCGTGGATCGGTTGGTTGGCAGCGAACCGCTGGGGGCGCTTGCCGATAGCGTCGGCGCCGATGCGGTGACCCATGCGGCACGGCAAGCAATCGACGCCGCGCGCTCGGCAATCCTCGCAGGAACAGCGGACGCCGCGCCCAGCCTGGCCTCACTCGCGGAGCAGGTCGCGGAATCCATTGAGGATCTTCTGGGGCCGCGGCCGCGGCGTGTCATCAACGCGGCGGGCGTCATTATCCATACGAACCTGGGACGCGCTCCGCTTAGCCGCGCTGCCATCGAGGCGATGGGCAACGTGGCCCGGGGCTACTCCGATCTTGAATACGACCTGCGTGCCGGAGAACGCGGCTCCCGCCACGCGCACCCGGAGCGTCTGTTGCAATTCCTGACGGGCGCGGAGGCGGCGATTGTCGTGAACAACAACGCCTCAGCAGTCTTGCTTGCCTTGGCAGCCGTTGCAGGTGGGCGCGAAGTGATTGTTTCGCGCGGCGAGGCGGTGGAGATCGGCGGGCGCTTCAGGATACCGGACGTGCTGCGGCAAAGCGGCGCGACACTTGTTGAAGTCGGGACGACGAATCGTACGTACGCCGCAGACTACGCTGAAGCCATCACGGACAACACGGGTGCGTTGCTCCGGGTTCATCGCAGCAATTTCCTTGTTGTCGGGTTCACGAACACGCCCGACGCGGCGGAGATTGCGGAAATCGCGCACAGCCGGGGCGTTCCCCTCCTCAACGACCTTGGCTCGGGCTGCATGCTGGATACCGCGCAGTTCGGCCTTGCGCCGGAGCCGACCGTGCGAGACACCCTGGAGCGCGAGGGTTCGGACATTGCCCTGTTCTCAGGCGACAAGCTTCTGGGAGGGCCGCAAGCCGGCATCGCGTTGGGGCGCAAGGATCTGATCGACAAGATGAAGGCCCACCCGCTCGCCCGCGCCGTTCGAATCGACAAGTTGGATCTTGCAGCTTTGACGGCGACGTTGCAGGCGTACGCCCGGGGCGCGGCGCTTGCGGAAGTGCCAGTGTGGCGCATGATCTCCGCGGACGTGGCAACACTCGACGAACGAGCGCTGCGTTGGCAAGAGGGCATCGGCGGAGACGGGCTGCGGGTGGTTGAGGCCGAGACGGCGGTGGGCGGCGGTAGCCTTCCCGGTGGGACGCTACCGACGCGGGCGCTGGCCATCGAGCAATCCCGCGCCAACGCGGATGCGCTTGCGACACGGCTGCGCGTGTCAGACTCACATCCAGCCATCGTTGGGCGCATCGAGGATGATCGCCTGTTGCTTGACCCCCGGACTGTGCTGCCAGAAGAGGATGACGAGCTTATGGCGGCGGTTCGGGCGGCGCTGCAAGGCTAGAAGGGCATTTTCCCTATGTTTCGCGCCGGGTATGTCGCTATTGTTGGGCGGCCCAACGTTGGGAAGTCCACGCTGGTCAACACGTTGGTAGGGACGCAGCTGACGGCGGTTAGTCCGAAGCCGCAGACATCGCGTTATCGCATCCTTGCCGTCCTGCACGGAGACGATTTCCAGGTTGGGCTTTTGGACACTCCGGGACGTCCCGCTGAGCCGCGCGTGGACGCGCTGAGTCGCCGGATGCTGCGCGAGACACGTCAGGCGCTGGATATTGCGGACCTGGTGGTGTTGGTGTCCGCCCCGCGTACGGCGGGAGACGTTGAAGAGACGCTGCTCGACGAAATCAAGGCGCAGAACCTCCCGGCAATTGTCGCCATCAACAAGCTGGATACCGTGCGCAAGGGAAACCTGCTGCCCGTCATCGAGGACTACAACGAGCTGTATTCAGAATTTCGGGACATTGTGCCCGTCAGCGCGCGCACCGGCGACGGGCTGGACAGCTTGCTGGAGCGCATCATCGCCAACCTTCCGGAGCAGGAGCCGCTCTTTGATCCGTCCACACTGACCGACCGTTCGGAGGCGTTCCTGATCTCCGAGCTGATACGGGAAGGGGTGTTCGCGGTGTATGGCGACGAGGTGCCCTACGCGACCGCCGTTGAAGTGGAGAGGCACGTGCCTCAGGATCCTGAGCACGGCGAAAAGGACTTCATCGAGGCGAGCGTTTATGTGGAACGTGTCTCACAGCGGGGGATCGTCGTTGGCAAAGGGGGGCAGGCGCTGAAGGACGTGGGGGTGCGCGTACGGCCTCTCATCGAGGAGTTGTTGGGTCGGCCTGTGATGTTGACGCTTTGGGCGCGCACGAGGCCCCGGTGGCGGCGTGACGACCGCTTTCTCAGGTCGCTTGAGGACTAGCCTGTCCCGCCCACCCATACAGGCGGTGCGCGGTGATGTATTTCACGATATTGTCTGGCACGATCCCACGCAGGTCGTCGCCACTTCCCATCATGTTGCGGACGGTCGACGAGCTGATGTCCATGCGAGGAGCATCTTCCAAGATGGTGACCTTCTCACGCAGGGCGGGGATGGCGTCGTAGGCCGCGGTGAGGTCGGGGCGTCCCGCGCCGTCCACGCGGGGCATGGCGATAAATCGGCACAGGGTCACAAGCTCCTGTGGTCGGTGCCAGCGCGGGAGATCCGCCACTGAGTCTTCGCCCAGGATGAAGAAGTACTCCGTGTCCGGCGGCGAGTTTTGTCTGAGTTCCTGAAGTGTATCCACTGTGTAGGTGGGGCCCGGGCGCGTGACTTCCATGTCAGAGACTTCGAACGCGGGAGTGGAGCCTACAAGCAGGTGAGTCATCGCGAGGCGATGGGTTGCGGGGGCTACATCCTGCCCCTCCTTGAGCCACTGTTCACCGGCCGGCATGAATAGCACGGTGTCCAGGTCGGCGCGCTCCTTTGCCTCACGCGCAATCATCAGGTGGCCGGCATGTGGAGGATCAAAGCTGCCGCCCAGGATGCCGACGCGCGTCACCGCCAGATCACCTCGGTATTGCCAACCAGGATCCAGTCGCCCGGCTCCGCGCCCGCCCGCTCCAGGGCATCGATTGCGCCGATGTGGCCAAGCTCTCGCCAGAACTGGGCAGCGACGGCCATGTCCGTGAGGTTGATGCCGTCCGCGAGCCGCTCAATCCGCGGGTGCTTGAGCCGCCACACTCCCTCCTCTTCGACTTCCACGACCGGCATGATACGATCCGGCTCAGGCCGAAGAATGACCTCCGGTTCGTCAATCTCCAGCGTTGGCGCGTGCTTGCGCGCCTCCCGTTCGGCTTCTGCACGCGTGTACGCGGCTCGCATGAGCTCCGTCACGCCCTCGCCGGTAACGGCAGACACCGCGAACACCTCTTCGACTCCTTCCGCGGCGAATGACTCCCGGAGTTCCCGCAGCTGCTCCTGGACCTCGGGCATGTCGATCTTGTTGATTGCGACAATCTGCGGCTTCTCCTCAAGCCGAGCCTCGTGGAGAGCCAGTTCGTTGTTGATGCTGCGCCATGCGTCGAGGACGTCCGGCAGACTTCCGTCGATGATGTGAATGAGCACTGCGGTGCGCTCCACGTGGCGCAAGAACTGATCACCAAGGCCTTTGCCCTCATGCGCCCCCTCGATGAGCCCCGGTATATCCGCCAGGACGAAACTGCTCCAGCCGATGTCCACAACGCCGAGGTTCGGCTCCGTCGTTGTAAACGCATAGGAGGCAACGCGGGGGTTCGCTCCGGATCCACTGGCCAGGAGACTGGACTTTCCTGCGTTGGGGAGCCCAACAAGCCCGACATCAGCGAGAAGTTTGAGATCCAACTGGACGTCCACCTCTTCGCCGGCCTCGCCGCCCTCCGCCAGTCTCGGCGCACGATTCGTCGAACTCGTGAACCGCGAATTGCCGCGGCCGCCGTCGCCACCCTTTGCAACAACAACAGTCGCCCCATCTGACTCAAGGTCCACCATGCCGGCGCCCTTCTCACCAGTCCACGTCACAATCGTTCCGGCAGGGACAAGCAGGACGAGATCACTCCCATTCTTGCCAGTCTGCTTCCTACGGCGTCCCGACTCCCCATTCTTCGCGACATAGCGAAGGCTGCGACCATAGTCCTGCAGCGTCATCAGATTCTCGTCCGCCTGAAACACGACGCTGCCGCCATCGCCACCGTCACCACCGTCAGGCCCACCAAACGGAACGTATTTCTCGCGCCGGAAGGACACAGCGCCGCGGCCACCGTTTCCACCGTTAACGTGGATTCGTACTTGGTCAATCATTCTCTCAGGATATATGTATGTGAATCGTTATAGCCGAGTTAATGCTGTGGGCATGGTGGAAATCCAAGTGAGCTGAGCGGGGGAAGAGTGGTGGATTCTACGTGGAATCCATGTGGAAAAGCGGTGGAAAGCCGTTGTGGGGAACGATGGGTTGGTGGAAAGAACAGGGCTATTGCCCGGCGAATGTGGAAGAAGCGATCTGGATGATAGCTTCAGCATCAGCCCGGAGCTTTGCGTCTGTGGATAAAGCGCGCTCCATGCGGCGAATGCTGTGCATGACGGTTGTGTGATCACGGTTGCCAAATGACCTGCCGATGTACGCCAGAGAGTGGTCCGTGTGGCGGCTGGCCAAGAAGACGGCGAGGTGTCTCGTTTCGGCTGCAGGGCGCGCGCGGCTGCGGCCGGTGATGTCCGCCGGTGTGAGTTGGCGATAGGCTGCGGTTGTGCGGATTATGGCCTCGATAGTCAGGGGAACAGGATCCGGGTTCGCCGATGCAACCGAGAGAGCCTGGCGAGCAAGGTCCAGTGTGAGCGGCTCATCGAGCAGCGTGGCGTGGGCGATGACGCGGGTGAGCTCGCCCTCCAACTGGTTGATGCTGGAGAACTGCCGTGTCGCGAGGTAGGAGAGGACATCATCCGGTGTCTCGAGGTCATAGCGTGCCGCTTTGAAGGCCAGGATATTGAGACGGGTGCGCCTGTTTGGCGGCCTGACATCAACAGGCAGGCCCGCGCGTAATCGGGCGGCAAGGCGAGGGCTCCTGAAGTTCAAGGCATCCGGCGCTCGGTCCGCTGAGACGACGATCTGTTGACCTGCTCGCAAGAGCGCTCCGCACGTGTGCAGCAACGCCTCTTCGCTCTTAACCTTGCCGCAAATGAACTGGACATCGTCAATCATCAGGATGTCGGGAGAACGATATCTCTCCCTGAATCCTGCCGTTGTCTTTCCTTGGACTGACGTGACGTAATCGTGGACAAATTGCTCGGATGTTGCGAGAAGCGTTGTGCGCCCCTGTCCCTGGGCCTCGTTGGCAATCGCGTGAAGCAGGTGGGTCTTGCCGAGGCCGGGGGCGCCGTACAGGACGAGTGGGTTATAGTCGCCGCCGTGATCGTTGGCGACCTTCGTCGCGGCGGCGTAGGCGAGTTTGGAGTTGTCACCAACGACGAAGCGGTCGAAGGTGAGCTGTGGGTCCGGTCTCGCGCCGAGGACGAAGGAGGAAATGCCGCGGGAGGGTTTCTCGACTGCAGGTTCCAGCGCGGCAGGCGGCTCGACCTCGGCCACGGAGCTGGGCATCGGCGTGTCAGATGCCACTTCAAGAATGACTGCGACGGGGCGCTTGAGGACGTCAGAGACTATTCGCTCCATGACGGGGAGCAGGGAGCCCTGGATCCAGTGCTGCGCATACTCGCTGGGCACGGAGACGGTAAGCTCATCGTGCGTAAGATAAATGCCGGTAGTGCCAGCCAGCCACGTGTTATACGCGGCTGCGCTCATCTGCTTGCGAAGGCGGCCGAGGGCTTCCTCCCATATGTCGCGCACGGGCTGATCGGGCATTGAAATGCTGTCCTCCCCCACCGAGCGCGGCTGTGACTGCCCGGGTGACAACCCTCCGTGAGCGTGGAGGGCACGCCGTAGACGGGTAGTGTCCCGGGCGCGTCGAGCCGCAAGAACCTACGTTAACACCCGCTTAGCGGAGGGCGTCGATACGGTAGAAACGCAAATGGTCATGGTGCCAACGAGTGTGGCAATGAGGCTGGTGTCCGTGCCATTGCGGCAGGCTCCCAATACCTCAATAATTCGAGGGTACCCGTACTGAGGAGCTTAGTTTTCGGCGGAAAATAATGGAGCAAAATTCGCGAATCATCTTTTGCGGCACCGCTGACTTCGCCGTGCCGACGCTCGACGCGCTGATGAGGTCGGAAAATCGGCCCGTCGCAGTGCTGACGCGCCCCGATCAGCCGGCAGGCCGTGGCCGCCGACCTCGGCAATCGCCCGTCAAGGAACGAGCGGTGCAGTACGGACTCGATGTCCTGGAGCCGCGAACGTTGCGATCTGAGGAGGAGGCCGGGCGCATCCGCGCGCTTGAGCCGACGGTTATTGTGACTGCCGCTTATGGGTTGATCTTCCCACGCAGCGTGTTGGATATCCCTCCGCGCGGTGCGCTTAACATCCATCCGTCGCTCCTGCCGCGTCACCGAGGCCCTGCGCCGGTCGTCTGGACGTTGCTTGAGGGCGACGAGAACGCCGGCATCAGCATATTCCTTCTGGAGGAGGGTGTTGATACAGGTCCGCTGTTGAACCAGCGCGTGGTGCCGATTCGCTCCGGTGAGACGGCGGGCGAGCTGACTGAACGGCTTTCTCAGATGGGCGCGACACTGTTGGTGGAGACCCTTACAGGCTGGCTCGACGGATCCATAACGCCTGAAGCCCAGGATCACGACTTGGCCACGCAGTCGCGGATGCTGGAGAAGGGTGACGGTGTACTCAACTGGGACAGCCCTGCGCAGGAGCTTGAACAACGCGTTTTGGCCATGACGCCGTGGCCGGGCGCGCACACGACGCTCGCCGGCAAGCGGCTGAACATTCGGCGAGCCATCGCTCTGCCACCGGAATACGATCCGAGAGGCGCGGCCCCCGGGCAGGTGGTGCGTCTAAGGCGCGCGGAGGACGGCGGCGGCATGGGAGTCGCCATCGGCACCGGTGAAGGGATGCTTGAGTTGCTTGAGGTGCAGGCTGAGGGGCGGCGGACGATGCCGGCCCGGGATTTCGCACGCGGCAGCGCGGACTTTATCGGCGCAACACTGCCGAGCTAGGGAACTAAACTCGCTCCACGCCGATGGTGACGGTTGCCTCATCGAGCTTGACGGTGTTGGTGGCTGCGCCGTCGCCCGGGACGGTCTGCAGGATGTCCACAGACAGGGTCTCCTGCCGGACGTAGTCGCCAAAGTCAGACAGCGCACCCGCTACGCCGTCCCCGTCGCCTGACACATATGCCGTGATGCGGTCTGAGACGTCCAGACCGGCGGTGCGGCGAAGTTCCTGTAGATGGCGCACGAGTTCTCGGGCCAATCCTTCGCGTTCCAACTGAGTGGTGATTTCCGTGTTCAGCGCGACGGTGTGGATGCCCTCCGCGCCGGAGATGAACCCTTCGCGGTCGGATGTATCGACAAGCAAGTCTTCATGCGACAGATCAAAACCGGCCAGTTCCTGCGACTGTTCATCCCGGACCCGCGCGGCGACGGTGTTGAGTTCAGCGTCGGACAGCCCTTCGATGTGGGCGGTCAACGTGGGTAAATCTCCACCGAGGCGGCGGCCGAGATTCTGCAGATTGGGGCGGACGCGGACGGAGAGGAACGCAGACTCATCATCGACGGCACGCACGGCCTTGACGTTCAGCTCTTCAAGGAGTTGGTCTTCGATGCGTGCCAATGATTCGCGGTCGGCTCGCCCGGGCAGCATGACCAGCATCTCCTGCAAAGGCTGCCGGACCTTGATTTGGGCGCGGCCCCGCACGGCCCTGCCGAGGCTGGAGAGACGCATGGCCAGCCTTACGTCTGCCTCGATCGTCTCGTCGCGCAGGGCTTCGTCCACCGTGGGCCATTCGGCAAGATGGACACTCTCCGGCTCATCATCAGCGAGCGTGGAGACCAGGTTGCGGTGCATGTGCTCCGCCACGAACGGTGTGAACGGCGCGAGCAGCCGCGAAATCGTCGTCAACGCCTCGTAGAGCGTGTGATGGGCAGCGGCCTTGTCCGTGTCGTTGTCGGACTTCCAGAAGCGGCGGCGGTTGCGCCGCACGTACCACGTGGAAAGTTCATCCACGAACGACTCGATGGCGTGCGTTGCTTCCATGACCTCATAGCGGTCCATGGCGTCCGTTACCGAGCCGATGAGTCCCTGCAGGCGAGAAACGAGCCAGCGGTCAAGCAGGGGACGGTCTGACAAGGACGGAGCGGGCGTGGAAGCAGGATCGAAGCCGTCCACGTTGGCGTACGTTACAAAGAAGCTGTAGGTGTTCCACAACGGCAACAGGAATCGGCGGACGGTGTCTCCCACCAGGTTGGCAGAGAATCGGCGCGCGTTGCCCGGCGTGGAGGCTGTGTACATGTACCAGCGAAGGGCGTCCGCGCCGCGGGCTTCAAGGATGTCCCACGGTTCAACCACATTGCCGCGCGACTTGGACATCTTCTCGCCGGCCTCATCCAAGATATGGCCGAGCGAGAGAACGTTCTTGTAGGCCGGGCGGTCAAAGAGCAGGACGGCGAGCGCGTGCAGTGTATAGAACCAGCCGCGCGTCTGATCGACGCCCTCGCAGATATAGTCAGCCATCTGCTGTTGCTCGAAGACATCGGTGTTCTCAAACGGGTAGTGCCATTGGGCGACAGGCATCGCGCCGGAGTCGTACCACGCGTCCATGACCTCCGGGATGCGCCGCTTTGTACCGCCGCACGCCGCGCAGCTGAAGGTCACTTCATCAATAAATGGCCGATGTAGATCCATGTCGGAGGTGTAGCCCGCAAGACCCGCTTGCCCGGCCAGTTGCTCGATACTGCCGATGGGCGTCGGGTCACCGCATCCGTCGCAAAGCCACAGCGGGATGGGTGTTCCCCAATAGCGCTCACGCGAAAGCGCCCAGTCCACGTTGTTCTGCAGCCACTCGCCGAACCGGCCCTCGCCGATGTGCTCCGGCACCCAGCCGATCTCACGATTGGCGGAGATGAGCCTGTCCTTGAACGCTGTTGTGCGGATATACCAGGATTCCTTGGCGTAGTAGAGCAGAGGCGCGTCACACCGCCAGCAGAAGGGATACGTGTGGGTGATCGTGCCGCCCTTGAGCAGCAGGCCGCGTTCATCCAGATCAGCGGTAATGTCAGGGTCGGCGTCCTTGAAGAATTTTTCTGCCCAGGGGACGCCGCCGTAGTCGGTCACTGCGCCGTCGATGTTGACGGTATGGACGACGGGCAGGCCTTCGGCGTTGCCGACGCTCAAGTCCTCCGCGCCATACGCGGGCGCGATGTGGACGATGCCCGTGCCCTCGGTGAGCAGGACGAAATCGGCTGCGACCACCTTGCCCGCGTAGCCGTCGGGCACGGCGTAGTCAAAGAGTGGCTCATATGTGAGGCCGACCAGTTCTCTTCCCGAGGTCTCACCCACGATCTTGTAGTCGCCCTCAAGGGCTTGATCTGTGAGCGCGTCGGCCAGAATCAGGCGTTCTGTGCCGCCGTCCTTGCCCCACGGCCCCTCAGCGATCACATAGCGCGCGCCGACAGCAACGGCCAGGCCGGTGTTGCCCGGCAGCGTCCACGGAGTTGTCGTCCAGGCGAGCAGGTAGGCGGGTGAGCCGTCATCGCCAAGAATCTTATGTGCCGTGTCACTGTCCTGGATGCGGAATTTGACGTGGACAGAGGGGTCTTCTGCATCGTCCTTGTAGCCCAGCGCAACCTCATGGGAGCTGAGTGACGTGACGCAGCGTGGGCAGTGCGGCGTGACGCGGTAACCCTGGTAGATGAGGTCCTTGTCCCAAAGCTGATTGAAGATCCACCAGCCGGACTCGATGTACTCGTTCGAGTACGTGACGTACGGGTCGTCCATGTCGACCCAGAAGGCGATGCGCTCGGACAGGGATTCCCAGTCCTGCAC
Source organism: Dehalococcoidia bacterium (assembly GCA_965207115.1). Classification (GTDB taxonomy): domain Bacteria; phylum Chloroflexota; class Dehalococcoidia; order UBA6926; family UBA6926; genus VXMO01. Next base: position 1,958,199 of record CBDBLR010000003.1, read on the forward strand.
GTAGCGGAAGACGCTTTCCTTGCACTTCTCGTTGAATTTCGCAATGCCGTAGGCTTCGATGTCGCGCTTGGATGTCAGATTCAATTCCGCCTCGACAGCGAGTTCAACCGGTAGTCCGTGCGTGTCCCAACCGCCCTTGCGGGGCACCTGGTAGCCCTGCATGGTCTTGAAGCGCGGAATGACGTCCTTGAAGACGCGAGCGAGGACGTGATGGACCCCGGGCGCGCCGTTGGCCGTCGGCGGGCCCTCGAAGAACGTAAAGATCGGCCCGTTCTCGCGCTCCTTCATTGAGCGGCGAAAGATATCCTTGTCCTTCCAGAATTGCAGAACGTCCCGTTCCATGTCCGGAAACGAGACCTTGCTGGATACCGGTGAAAAGGGCATCAGTCGTCTACCTGCCTGCTATTTCTTGAGTCGTTTGGCCTCGGGGAAGGCCCGAATTGACATTCCATTGTGGAAAACGGCAAACGGCAACGTCAAGGTTTTTGCTCGATTCGCGTTCCGGCGCGGGCTTTCAATCCTAAGACACGCCGCGATCCGGCTTCGGCGGCTTATATAGTTCTGTTACCACGTTGGCGGACTTTGCGGAGGGAGTGTTGACGGTTCCTCATCCGGTAGGCGTCCGAATGCGAAATAGGTCAGCGCGCCGGGGAGCAGCAGCAGGATGACAATCACCCACAACCAGCGGTTGCCGCCACGCACCCGCTTGCGCTTGCCGAGATCGCGTCCTGCGGCAATCTGAACGGCGATCTGAACTGCAACATACGCCAGCAGGCCCAGCAATACGAGGACAGCCTCAGACATGGTGGAGATTCCTACTCGGCAACGACAGCGGTGCCGTAGGCGAGCAGCTCAGCAGCGCCGGACATGACCATCGAGGTGGAGAATCGCAGCGCAACGACGGCGTTCGCGCCCATCTCTTGAGCTCGTTGCTCCATCCGGCCCAACGCCTCTGCGCGGGATTCCGCCATCAGCTTGGCGTATTCCGGCACTTCGCCGCCAACAAGGTTGCGGAACGCGGCTGTGATGTCACGCCCGACGTGGCGGGCGCGGACGGAGTTGCCGTAGACGATGCCCTTCGACTCCGTGATGGTCATGCCGGGGATGTCGTTTGACGTGACAGAAATCATGGTTGCGCCTCTTCATAACGCCGAACGTCGGCGTTCTTCCTTTCCCGCAGCCGATCCCATATGGCCTTGACCAAAAGGACAAGCGCGCCGATAACCATTGTTGGCAGGCCGATTCTCATAATGATGGGAACCTCGTCAACAAGGACGATGAAACGCACCAACGCGTACGCCGCATACCCACCGACCATCACGATGCCCACCAGGAGCAACGTCAGGCCCAATCTCATAGCACGATCTCCTTGCGGACCTGTCTCTTCCGACTACGACATATCATACGCGGCGCGCGTACCCGAATCAGGGATTCGTTTCTACGGCAGCGATAGCATCGCGATTGGGTAGGCTCTCTTCTGAGAACTCTGAGGGCGGCGGCAGCAGCGTGGCGGCGGCGGCCGCGAACTTCGCGGCTGAGAAGGCGTCCCGTGTTTCCGTCAGGCGAACCAGGAAGATTGCCGCCAGTGCGGAGAGGATGCGCGGATCGACAAGGCGCGCAGAGCCGACACTCTGCCAATTCCCCTGCCACCAGAGGCGGACGCCTGCCTCCGGGCCAACCGAAAGCGCGATGGGCGCCGGAACGTTCGTTGATGGTGAGGGCAAGTCGTCCTCATCGAGAAACAGCGCGCCCACCCCAGGCGGGGCGACACCTCCAACAAGGGACAGCGAGCCGTCCTGCAGGAATGCGCGGGCCACGAGGCCAATTAGCGAGCGGCTGAAGCGCCCCAACGTGGCGGAATCTACCTCGTCGCCTTCTGGGGCGACCATAAGGACTTCGGTGTCCAGCCAGGTGTAGGGGACGTGTTCCGAGCTGAGGCGGGCCGTGTCCGCGGTGACAACCTGAACGCCGGCCACGTTCACCGGATTGGCGTTATTCGCCAGCAGTCCGGTTGAGCGACCGAGCTTTGCGGCGGCTAAAGCTGCATAGACGGCAGGCGAGCCTGCCCCGCCCACCGCGACGAAATCAGGATGACCGAAAACCACGACTACCGAGGGGGAGGTTCGTCTTCTTCCTCGTCGTCCTCATCGTCGTAGTCGTCATCGTCGTCATAATCCTCATCGTCATCATCGTAGTCGTCATCATCTTCATAGTCATCGTCGTCGTACTCATCGAGGTCTTCCTCGTCGTCCTCGATATAGTCATCATCGTCGTCGTACTCATCCTCAGCGACGGACAGTTGAGACGAGGGGGCTTCATCGTTGGCAGGACGACCGCCGCGTTGGTCACCGCCGCCGCGTGGGGCCTGTTGGATGGTGACGCGTCGATTCTCTCCGTGTCCCGTGCTGCCAGTGACGACGGCCGCATTGTCTGCAAGAGTCATATGGATGATGCGACGGTCGGCGGGCGACATGGGGTCGAGGGTGATGGGACGCCTGCGCCTGCGCACGTGATCCGCGGCGCGAAGGGCGATCTGCTGGAGGCGGTAGATGTGGCGCTGCTGATAGCCCTCCACGTCAATGCGGAGAGGAACGTAGTGTCCAACAGACCGCGAGACGATGGTATTGAGGAGCATCTGAACGTGACGGAGCGTTTGGCCCCGTCTCCCAATCAGCAGACCGGCGTCTTCCCTCTCAATGTCCAGGACAATGGGGTCTCCGGACTCGAAGGGACGGGTGGGGTCGCTTCCGGGAACATAGACGGATATATCAGAATCGACGTCCATGAGTCGGAGAAGTTCGGCGAGGATTTCCCTTGCGCTCTCTGCATCCGATGACAGGGACGCGAAGGATACGTACTGGTCCTCATCATCATCTTGCCGCACCCGCAGGCGGACTCGCGCATCTTCCGATCGGAGTCCCAGCAAGCCGGAACGTCCCTCGCTAATTACGTCGACGTCGACGTCTTCGCGATCCAGACCGAGTTCGTCTAGTCCTCGCTGAATTGCTTCCTCGACGGTCCTCCCCGTCCATTCCAGACTCTGATTCATCATTTGACCTCGTCTCCACCTGAGGGGCTGGAGGGGTAGTGGTATTGGCAGCGACCCGTGTCCGACCGGGAATCAGATTCCCCCACCCGGACATGAATCCTTGCATACCAATCGTTATGAAGTTAGAGACGAACCAGTATAGGGCTAAGCCCGATGGGAAAGTAAAGGCAAGGAATCCCAGCATGATGGGGAACAGGAACAACATAATCTGTTGCTGCTGTCTCTGCTGGTCAGACATGGCGGGCGGCTGCATGATGCGCTGCTGAGCCCAGGTGGACGCCGCGACAAGAAGTGGCAAAAGTGGCGTTGGGTCAGGCGCGGAGAGGTCCAGCGTGCCGATGATCCATGGCATCTCCGTGTTCAATGGCAGAACTTCCCCGCCGACGGGCAGCCATGAGTAGAGCCGCTGCGAAATATAGACGAAGCTGCCCGGCAGATTTCCCAAGCCCTTGATGATTGCCCAGTACAACCCGATCCAGATCGGGAACTGCACAACCATCGGCCCTAGGCAGCCGAGTGGACTGACACCGGCCTCCCGGTACATCTTCATCGTCTCGCGCTGCTGGAGTTGAGGATTGTTCTTGAAGCGGTTGCGGATCTCCTGCATCTGCGGCTGCAGGGCCTGCATCTTGGCGGAGGACTTCAGTTGCTTGAGGGTCAGGGGGTAGAACGCCACGCGGACAATGACAGTGAGGGCGATAATGGCAAGCGCCATGCTGTCAAAGAGCACGCTGTAAAGCAGCAGTAGTCCGTTCAGCATCGGCTGCAGTAGCAGGAAGATGAAGATATCGCCAATGACTTCCATAGCTGCTGCCTAGTTGTCCACGGGGAATACCCGTACGGGTTGCCTGAGTGATGGAGACGCGCGATAGACTGCGCCGTCCTGGGCAAAGAACAGCGCATCACTTTCTCCGAACGACACGATTGGAGCGTAAACGGGATCAGGCAGTTTGCCGCCAACGATGCCCTGGCCGGTCACAGGATCAATCCACCACGTCTCTTTCTCTTCGTTGGCGATACTGATGTGGCTGCCTGTCAGGATCGGATTGCTCTGTATTGCGCCGCCCGTCCTCACGGGACCCAATACCTGTGCGCCCGAGTCCTTATCGAGGATGTACAGGGAGTGATCAAGAGATGGCGCGAATAGCCGATCACCGATGACTAGCGGAGCGGCCCAGAACCAATTATCTGCGGTGAAGGGCGTTGGCCAATGGGGCGCACCCGTGGTGGCGTCCAGCGCATAGAGGTTATTGTCGAACGCGCCGGCGTAGAGGACGCCATCGTGCAGAGTCATGCCGCCGATGCCGGCCTCGGCCTGATGCCGCCACGCTTCGGTGCCGGGGCTCTCATCCATGCGCACAGCGTGAAGTGTGCCGCCCAGGGTGGCAACGTATACCAGTCCATCGCCGATGATGGGCGTGCCCCAAATCTCGGAGTCGGCTTCAAATGTCCATAGGGTGGATGCGTCCGCAATGTCGATCGCGTATAGCGTGCCGCGCTCTGTGTCGGCCGTGCCTTCCGTGCCAACAAGCATGACGCCGGACGGCGTCAGTGCCGGCCCGCCGACGATCGGAGAGTCGGCCTCGAAGAACGGGGCGCACTCGGCCTCGGATTCAGGCAACAGCGAATTGGGGTCTACGGCGTACAAAACCCCGTTAAAGCCCCCCGCATAGATGCGCCCGTCATGCAGCAGCGGCGCGCCAAAGATCGCACGGACGCTATTGCGGCCCTCCCCCGTCTCGCACCGGCCCAATTCGAGTCCCGTGATGATGTTCCCTACGACGATGTGTCCCGTATCCGTCCCAATCACGACCGTCTCGTCGCCAAGAAGAACCGGCGCCGCCCATGGCTTCGGATCGTACAGGCTGCCCGCCGTGCAGCCGCCGACAACGAGCAACGCGAACAAGGTGACGATCAGCAGCAGTGGGCCGGCGCGTCGTGTTGAAGCACGCTGACGTGGTTCGGTTTCGTTGGAGTGCGAGAGCTTACGGAACAGGGTCGTAGCCCCCTTCCCGGAACGGATGGCACCGACCCAGCCGCCGCGCAGCCAGGATTGTGCCATGCAGCGCGCCATGCCGTTCGACAGCCTCACGCGCGTATTCGGAGCACGTGGGTTGATAGCGGCAGGCGGCAGGCAGAAGGGGCGAGAGGACGAACTTGTATAGCCGCAGGAGGCCGAGCGCGATGTACTTCATGTGCTGTGCTCAACCCTGGTGAGATTTGGAAGAGTCGGCAGAGCCAGGCGCCACTTCCCCACCACGCAGCCCGGCGCGCTTAAGAACATCAGTGACCGCATCTTCGATGCCGTGGTAGTCCGCTTGCGCGATGTGTGGTCTGGCAATGAACACGAGGTCGACTCCTGATTCGCGTGGCCCCAGCTTGCTGACCGCAACGCGCAGTCGGCGTTTGACGGCGTTGCGCGTGACTGCGCCACCCACACGCTTGCTGACGGCATAGCCGGCGCGCATGGTGTTCACGTCGTTCGGCGCGTATCGCAGGACGACAAGCTCATTGGCGCGGCCTTTGCCGATGCTGGAAACGCGGTCGAAATCGGAACTCCGACGCAGCCGGTGATCCGTCGTCCGGGGCATGGCAGAGAAGTTAGACGCTGAGACGGTGACGCCCCTTGGCGCGTCGACGCGCGACAACATTTCTGCCGCCGGGCTCTCTCATGCGATGACGAAAGCCGTGGACGCGCTTGCGGCGGCGCACTTTAGGTTGGTAGGTTCGCTTGGGCATAGTGTCTGACAGTATAGAGGCGGCAGCAATACAGGGGCAAGGATGGGGATGGGCCCCTTTGCCGCGCAGAGCTTGGTTTCGTAGTATGGATGGAGGTATTGACCTGTCCCTTATTCTGTCCCGGGGCGTTTGGAGGTGGGGTGTCGGAGAGCCGGAAGGCCGTCATTGATGTTCGTAGTCTCGTAAAGGTCTATCCGGGTGGGACACGCGCCGTCGACGGCATTGATTTCACTGTCCAGGAGGGCGAGTTCTTCGGGTTTCTTGGCCCGAACGGCGCGGGCAAGAGCACTGCGCTCAAGGTCCTCTCAACGCTGCTCAAGAAGACTTCAGGAACCGTCAGCGTCGCGGGCTATGACATTGACCGTCAGGCGGAGCAGATCCGCCGCAGCGTCGGAGTCGCGATGCAGACGGCAGGCCTGGATGACCTGGCGAAGGCGCACGATTTTCTGACCCTGCAGGGCCGTCTCTATGGCCTGCGCAGCTCAGAGGCACGGGCGCGTTCCGCGGAACTACTGGAGTTCATAGGGTTGGCGAACGTCGCCAAGAAGAAGATCGGCACGTTTTCCGGCGGCATGCGGCGGCGGCTTGACCTTGTCGCGACCCTCGTCCACGAACCCAAGGTGCTGTTCCTCGATGAGCCCACGACGGGACTCGACCCACAGAGCCGTAACACGCTTTGGGATCACCTTCGCCGTCTCAATGAGGAGGATGGCGTCACGATTATCCTGACGACGCAGATGATGGATGAGGCCGATCGGCTGTGCGAGCGGCTTGCAATCATCGACCGCGGGAAGATCGTTGCGGAAGGCTCGCCACGTCTCCTCAAGGAACAGATAGGCGGCGACGTTGTCACGATAGCGATCTCCGGCCCGGAAACGGCGGAGGAATGGGAGACGTTGAACGCAAAGGCGCAGGAACTAGCTGACGGTGAGTCGTACGTGTCCTCCACTGCCCGCGTGCAGGAGGGCATCGCCGTGACGGTTCAGAATGGCGGCGCGGCGGTACCGGGACTGATGCGGCTGCTCGCAGATAATGATGTTCCGGTGTCCAACTTGTCCGTCGCCAGCCCGACGCTGGACGATGTGTTCCTCCAATACACGGGCCGCACCATTCGCGACGAAGAAGCAGGCGGCGACGAGATGAACAACTCGTTCAAGCCCTGGCTCGGCCTGAGCGACGGCCGGTAGAAACAATGGTCAGTCTTGTTCTCCAGACCTGGTATATCTACCTGCGCAATTTCCGCGCCTGGGTGACGCAGCCAGGCCAGATAGTGCCGGCCGTCTCCATCAATATCCTTTTCATGGTCGTCTTCGTAGCGGCATTCGACAATGTCTCGATGCTGCCGGGATTCCCTACCGATAGTTATGTCACTTATCTGATGCCCATGATTATCGTTCAAGCGATGATCTTCAGCGGGATCGATGCCGGTTTCAACCTGCTGACGGACGATCTGTCCGGCTATCTGAACAAACTCCTGCTCGCGCCCATCTACCGAATATCTATCCTGCTCGGCGTCCTGCTCGTATCTGCGACGCGGGGCTTCATCCAGGGCGTAACGATTGTCATCGTGGGCGTCATCATGGGCGCGTCTTCGGAATCGGGATGGCTCGGCTTCCTTGCCATCCTGGTGCTCGGAACGATGTTCGGGGTTGCCTGGTCGTGTCTGGGTCTGATTATCGCCATCAAGACGCGCAGCGTTCAGGTGACGCAATCCATGTTCATCTTCTTCATTCCCGCGGTCTTCGTCACCACGGCATTCATGCCAAAGGAACTCATGGCGGACTGGTTCCAGATTGCCGTCTCGCTTAACCCTGTGAACTATGTGCTGGAGGCGATACGCGCGGTCGTGGTTACAGGCTGGGAGTGGGAACATATCCTGCCCGGCGTTTCGATACTCATCGTGATGACGATTGTCGCCCTGACGGCCACCACCATCCTGTACCGCCGCACAACGGCGTAGTCACACCCCTTAGAACCGCCCTCTCTTCACTCCCTCGCGCCATCCGATGGCCACTCCGCCTATCAGGACGACGCTAAACCACGTTACCGAGCGGTCAAGCGCCGTCAGGACGGCGGCGTCCTCCAGCGCTACCCACGGCAACAACAGTCCCACCATGCCCGCCTCCGCGACTCCGAGGCCGCCCGGTGTGGTCGGGATTGCAGTAATCAGGTTGTGGGCCAGCGCGACGAATGCAATTACGGGCAGCGGGACGTCAAGACCAAGTGCCCAGGTGACAAGCGCAAGCCGCATGCCCTCCGCGACCCATCCGCTGACGCTGAGGATAGTGATGGGCCAGAGTCTTCCGCTGAGGCTGAGCAGTGCGCCAACGCGAAGCCGTTCCAGCCAGTCCCGAATCGACCCGGGCAATCGGGCAGTGGCACGTTGCCCGAATAGCGCCATTCCCACCACCAGGAAGATGCCTCCCCCGCCAATAACGACAGTGAGGCCAATTACAGTCGTGGTCACGCCGCTTGCATCGACCCAGAGGAGAGCGCCGATGGGAAGAAGGATGGCGGCGAACGTCACAGCGTCCAGAACCCGTTCTGCGAGGACCGTGCCGAGGATCCTGGGATAAGACTGCTTCTCGTGCTGTCGGGAGACGAGGTAGGCGCGGTACGGATCACCCATTCGCAACCATGCGACGGCATTCACAAACCAGCCGAGGAGGATGATCTCCGAGAAGGCGCGTTTGGACGGGAGCGGGATCGGGTCATCGGCCATCGCCTGCGCATTCTCTATCAACAGCCGCCACCGGATGCCCCTCATGGGAAAATTGACATAATACGCAAGGAATGCGGCGACGATGAGGAGTGGGTTTGCATCGCCAATCGCTCGGGCCATGTCCGCGAAGCTAACATCCACGCCCCGCGCCAACACGATCAACAGGAGGACGGCTATGCCAAGCGAGATGAGCGTGGCCGGATGGAGGATGCGGCGGCGAATCGCGCCGGCCTGGGAGACGGTTGAGGCAGACATGGATGGCTACAGCGGTCGCTGTGCCGGGACGCCGTTCCGTCGGGGGTATCTGTATGGCGACGGGGCGGTCTTGCTGATGACGACTAGTCGGTGATCGGCTGGGATAGGAGTGTTAGGGTCAGGCAGGACGATGCCCTCCGACGCTCCACCAAGCGCAGAAAGCGCATCTGATGCATCATTGATTTCCTGCTCGGCGTCAGCGCCTTTAGGGGCGATGAGCACGCCGCCGATTCGCACAAACGGCAGGCACAGCTCCACCAGCGTAGGCATTGGGGCAACAGCTCGGGCCGTTGCAACGTCGTAGACCTCCCGATGATCGGGGTCATGACCCAGGTCTTCGGCGCGGCCCTGAATCACTTGGCAGTTTCTCAGCCCCAGCACTCCGACAACGTGTTCGAGGAACTTGATCTTCTTGCCGGTGGCCTCGACGAGCGTGATGTGCAGCTGCGGGAACGCAATGGCGAGAGGCAGGCCGGGAAAGCCTCCGCCTGTTCCGACGTCAATGAGTCGCAGGCCTTCAGTCGTTGGTAATGCCCCGACGCACCACAGGCTTTCAAGGAACAGGCGAGACTCCACCTCATCCGGCTCCGTGATGGCCGTCAGGTTAGTGCGCTTGGCGGTCCAGCCGAGTAGTTCCTCGCGATAGATACGAAAGGCGTCAAGCTGGTGTTCCGCGAGGGGCGCTCCAAGCTTGTCCGCCCACTCTCGCAGCAGCCGAAGGTCAGTGACAGAGTCGTTGCTATCTGTGCGTGCGGTGGTACTCACGAGATAACGGTAGCAGGGAGGGGCAATGGGTGTATGGTATCGGCGTTGAGGGTTTAGGTGATGTTTATCGTACGTGTTGGGCTGATCGCGCTGACGTTGCTTTTGGCGGCAGTCGCGCTCACGGGCGGCTGCTCCACGGATATGACCAACGTAGTATCCCGGCAGGATGTTTCACCGGATAGGGTTCAACAGGCGTTGGAGGACGGAGCAGACCCTAATGAGCAGGACGAGTACGGTTTCACACCGCTTGCCATAGCGATAATCGAGAATCAGGACATAGAAATTGTGAGGGTCCTGATCGATGCCGGGGCGGACGTCAACCGCCCCACTATTGAAGGGGTAACGCCGCTTCATAGAGCGACCGATAGCGACCCGGCGATCATTGAATTGCTGGTGGAGGCGGGCGCGGACGTTAATGCCCGAAACGCGAGTGGCGAACTGCCTATTCACAATATCGCCCGCGACGGCACTCTTGAAAACGCCGCGGCCTTGCTTCGGGCCGGCGCGGAGGCCAATGCGGTGGACGATTCGGGCCGCACACCGCTTGATTTGGCATTGGGAAGGCATTTCGATCCGGACTCCGGAATGCAGATAACATTCGCCGGAAATCCCGAGAACCGCCTTGGAATGGCACGTACGCTGCTCGAGCACGGGGCGGACCCACACACCGGGATTCACCTGCCGTGGGCGGCAAAAGAAGACTTCGATCTGGATTTGGCGACTCTGCTTCTGGAGTTTGGCGCAGACGCGAATTGGACGGACCCGGACACCGGCATACATATCCTGTTTGTGGAACTGTCATCGTATTCGGGTGGAACGGAACCGGCTTATGGGGGACCGTCACCGGCTATTGCCCGCGTGCTTCTGGATCATGGGGCGGACGTCAATGCGGTCTCGCGGAATGGCTATACGCCGCTGTATGCGGCCATCGAGAGCGGAAACCTGGAATTGATCAGGTTGTACCTGGACAGGGGTGCGGACGTACAGGGGGGAGTCGAGGACCGCTGGTCCGGCATAACACCCCTTCGATACGCCAGTGGAGCCGGGCCACAGGAACCCAACCCGGCGGTTGTGGAGTTGCTGCTGGAATATGGCGCGGACCCTACCGAACCGCTCGCGTGCCGAACTGCCCGGAATGTGGAGGCGTTTGAGGGCACTGCGCTATTGGACCGCCTCTGTGCGTCCTGAGTCTACAAGACTCCTCGTACAGGTCCTCGACCACTGCGCTCATGGAAAACAGGGCGTATCGTGGTGGTGACGGTGTTCCTTTGAGAGGGTGATAGGGGGAAGTGTGGCAACTGAACAGGATCGGATGCGGAAAGACATCGCGATGCAGGCTTCCGACGCGGGGCCGCTCGCGAGGCGCCTGAACGCGCTGGCGGTGTACGAGCGACCTTTTGGACAGCCCGGCTTTGAGTTCGGCGAGTGGGTGGATCAGCCGGGGCGCGGCAGGTGGTACCGCCTATCCCGCGTAGGCCGGGACTTCTTTGAATACTGCAATGACAACGGCTGGGTGCAGGGGTTCGAGTGGGTTGACTGGAAGGCAACCCCCGAGGGACAGCACCTGATGAGCGACCCTTCAGCAATCGGGGAGGCCAGCCCCCTGGATCTGAGCCGCGTGATAACCGTGCTCATACGGCAGGATCGGCTCGATGAAGGCTACCTCGGCTCGGCTTATGATTCGGGCCTTGTCACCGCAATCGTCAAACGTGCATCCGCACTCCTGGCCGCCCTCCCCGCCGAGGGTGATGACATCGATTGGCCGACGTGGTGGGGCATGGATCAGGCCGAGCGCCGTGCAGTGGACGCCAAGTTCCAGAACCCAAGCTAGCAGCTCAAAGTTCTCTGTTTCCCTCGCCGGCTACGGCGGCCCAAGCTAGCGCAGTAAGCATTCGCGCCGGGTTGAGTATCGGCCACAAGTCTCCGTTATTGACGAAGTACCCGTTGCCGAAGATCAGGATGCCCATGGTCACTGAAAGCACTGCGCCCACGCGCGCCTCGGTGGATCCGTTGCGCCACAGAGCCACTCCCGCGACGCTCGCAGAGGCAATGAACAGCGGATTGACGGTTCGCCACACGTCACCCCAATAGTCGCCTGACACCTGGCTATAGGAGTTCACGAGGACGGCTGCGGCCAGTATGGCGAGCGCCAGGCTGCGTACCCAGGCGACGCGGCGGGTGCTCAACCAGATCCACCAGACGCCGCCAAAGCCGACCACCAGCGGAGGTATCTGCCAGAGCTTCCAGGGCCAATAGGGAACAGACAGCCCATCCGGGTCGGCGATTTCAGTTCTTTCGGTCCAGGCGAAGATGGCCAGGGCAACAATGGCCGTGACTGCCAGGGCAGGAATCGGCCCTAGGTCTCGCGGTGCAATCAATTGTCTAAGCATCAGCCACCTATCCTGCTACAGCACCTCTCGCGAGGCGGCTCCGTCTGATTCGTCCAACTGACGGAGCGTTCTCATTGCTGCAAGAATACAGAATTGATGGAATTTTCGTGAAAGCCTCTGCTGCTGTGACTTCCGGGGATTCCTTTCGACAGCCCACTCATTTATCCTGTGAATCCCAAGAAGGACAGTAAGGGTTGGAGTAGCGAAATGAACTCACCGATTGAACTCAAGGTTGTTGTATCCGAGTCGTATGCGGACAAGCTGCGTGACGCGATTGAGCTCGATGCCGATGCCTGCTGCGGGGACTCCGAATCGCTCGCCGCGTACCCGGTTGAGGTTCTGGAGAAGCTTCCGGGGAGCGTTGTGACGTTTGGATGCGGCAATCCCGTCGCGCTGGCGAGCATGCAGCCCGGAGAGACTGTGCTGGATCTGGGCAGCGGCGCTGGCCTCGACTGCTTCCTCGCCGCCGAGCAGGTCGGTGAGCAAGGCGCGGTCATCGGCGTGGACTTCACGCAGGACATGATTGACAAGGCAAATGAGAACGCTGCCAAGCTGGGCCTCGACAACGTTTCGTTCAAGCATGGCGATATCGAGGCGCTTCCGTTGGAGGATTCAACGGTGGACGTGGTGATCTCCAACTGCGTCATCAACCTCGCTCCTGACAAGGACGCAGTGTTCCGGGAGGCGTTTCGCGTGCTGCGGCCCGGCGGTCGAGTAATGGTGTCAGATATCGTACTGACTCGGCCCGCGACGGACGAGGAGATGCAGGACATGGCGCTGCTGACGGGTTGCGTCGCCGGCTCGCTGCCTGATACGGAATACGCCGACACAATTCGCCGAGCGGGCTTTGCCGATGTGACAGTGGAGACCGCGCCGCAGGATGAAGAGACAACCGAGGGGCAGTTCTGGTACAGCGCCTCCATCTCAGCGGTGAAGACCTAGAATGACAACATCTCAGCCCGGCTGAGATTCCCGGCATTTCGCGGCCCTCGTTTAGAGTGGTTCTCATGCGAAATATGAGTCGCGCCGCCCTGCTCCTTCTCGTGCCAGGTATTTTCCTGCTGGCGGCGATTGTTGGCTGTACGAGGATTGATGAGGTGACGCCAACGCCTGTTCCGGAGCCGACACCAACGGCCACAACTATCCCGCAGCTGCCAACCAGGACACCCTCTGTACCACCGGCGACCGCGACCAGCATTCCGGCGCCGATCGTAATGCCCACGCCTACAAGCGTGCCAATCGAGGTCCACTACGAGTGCGAAGTCGGGCTTCACCTCGAGCCCGGAGAAGCGTGCGCATATGAAGATGAAGACCAGAACGATTTTGTTTTCGCCGTGCTGGACGATGGCTCTACGTATCTGAATGGAGATATTGGGCCGCTCACATTGTCCGAGAGGATTTCCAGGCCCGGAGCCAAGGTGTGCGCCTGCGGTCTCGAAACGGAATGGGATGGAACCGGGCGGACGATTACGGCGCTGCCGGAGCCGGTTCAGATTGTCGATACACCAGGTATCGAGAAACCAAGAGAGCCCTTCCACGGGGATTGTGTGGTCAGTATGAGACTACTTCCGGGAGAGCTGTGCCGATATCCGGAAACATATTGCTTCTTCACGGTTTCCCGTCATGGAGAAGGGCAGTTCCTTGGCCAGAGAAGCTTCAACGAAATTTCGGTTGACGGCCTGGGGGTTGGACATCTAACAATCGAGTTCTCGGCCAGCGCTGAAGAGAGCCGTTGGGTTATCAACGATGCCCCACCCCATATGACCAGGCTGCAATACACGCCTGTTCCGTGTGTGGCGAGCCCCGATGTTACTAAGTTGCACATGGCCATAAGTTCGCGCGACTCTGCGACTGTCCGGCGGCTGCTTGCAGAAGGGGTGGATGTCAATGGAAGAAGCATGAACGGAAACACGCCGTTGTGGACGGCACTAGTCTTGGCCGAAGACGTTGAATTAGCCCAGCTCCTGATGGATGCCGGCGCTGACCTGGACGCACGTGATTGGAATGGTGATCCTTTGGCGCATGTTCTTGCCGATGAGGATTCATTAGCCTCAATTCAGTTGCTGATAGATGCCGGGGCGGATCTTAACTCACGTGATAGAAACGGGGATACTCTCCTGGGAACAGCCAGCGTAGCGAACAATCTCGAGCTAATGCGCCAACTACTGGAATTGGGAGCGGACCCAAACGGACGCGGCTGGCAAGGGTGGCCTGTGCTTGCCCGCCTACTTTTATCCGGTGGGGACGGTGATATCGAGAGCGCCAAGCTCTTGATTCAGGCAGGCGCGGATGTGAATGTGCGATTTGCAGATGGGGATCCTGTGGCAGAAATCGCTATGCGTTCTAATGCATCTGACGAATTGCTGGAGTTCCTATTGACCGTCGGCGTAGACATCCAAGCACTTGATCATCAACAGAATCCTACGTGGTGGAGCGCGCTACGGGGAGAGTCTACGGACAAGCTGCGTATTCTGTTGGGTGCCGGGGCAGATCCTAATGCGTGCAACTCACGGGGTGATCCGGCCTTGCGGCGGGCAATAGAGCTAGCCAATGCCGCAGCAATATCGTTGCTTATTGATGCTGGCGCAAACCCTAGCGCACTAACAGCCAATGGTGATCCGCTGCTCGCCATTGCTTTGATACGGAATCAGACAGAGGCGATTTCGCTCCTGGTGGAGGCGGGGGCGGATGTGAACGCATTTGATTCAAAGGGTGCGACACTCTTGGAACTTGCCCATCTGGTGGCTTCGCCGGAAACCGTCCAATACTTGGTAGACGCGGGGGCAGAGGCTTAAGGGCGTGGCATCTACCATTGTGATGTTCGCGGCACTTAAACCACGCCATTTCGTATAATTCCGTCAGACTCGCATGAGCGACGGTATCGGCTAAGCTCGGTTAGGGGAAGGAACACTATTCATGGCAACCGCAGAGCATCGCGTTATCGGACAGCCCGTTGGCCGCGCGGACGGCCCGGAGAAGGTGACTGGCCAAGGCAAGTACTCGATAGATGTCGTGCCTCCCGGCACACTGTGGTGCAAGGTGCTGCGCTCGCCGTATGCCCACGCCCGCATCGTCTCAATCGATGCCTCGGCGGCCCTTGCGCTGCCCGGCGTCCATGCCGTCATCACCGGAAAGGACGTTGAGGGCCAGCGATGGGGCAAGACGATCCAGGATGAGCCGGTCATCGCGTGGGATCGCGCGCTGTACATCGGTGACAAGGTGGCCGCTGTTGCCGCAGACGACGAGGAGACCGCGGAAACCGCACTCAACCTCATCGACGTGGAGTACGAGGAGCTGCCCGCCGTCGTGACCATTGCGGAGTCCCGTGCCGCCGATGCGCCGATTCTTCATCCTGATTTCAATACTTACGGCGGCGTGACCGACCCGCTCACAGGCCCCTCGAATGCCGTCGTCCACAACAACTGGACCAAGGGCGACGTTGAGGCAGGTATGGCGGAGGCCGACCTCATAGTAGAGCGTGATTTCGAGACGTCCCGCACGCATCAGCTCTACCTGGAGCCGCACAACTGCGTCGTTGCCATCGAGGACGACGGCACGGTGCAGACATGGATCGGCACAAAATCGCCCATGTCGAACCGCATGGCGATCGCCGCGCTAACGGGCCGCGACGCCTCACAGGTCGTCATCAACTTTGCGTACGTGGGCGGAGATTTCGGCGGTAAGGGCGACATCGTCGGTGTGCCGATCTGCTATGCCTTGGCAGAGCGGACGGGTCGGCCCATCAAGTTCGCGATGGACTACTCCGAGGAGTTGATGGCAATGAATCCTCGCCACCGCTCCGAGGCGCACGTGAAGGTGGGTGTCAAGAGCGACGGCACGATCACGGCGTGGGAGTCCGATATCTATTTCAACGCGGGGGCGTATCGTGCCTATTCGCCGAGCGGCAGCCTGCCCGGGGCGAACGAGGTGGCGGGGCCGTACCGCATCCCCAACACGCGCATCGACACGTGGCAGATGGCCACGAACACGGTGCCCGGCGGCTTCCAGCGCGGCCCGGGCGAGGTGCAGGGCATATTCGCGGGCGAGTCCATCATGGACATCGTCGCAGAGGAGCTCGGCATGGATCCGGTCGAGTTCCGCCTGAAGAACGTCGTCCACGAGGGCGACGATACGCCTACCGGCCACCAATTCAGTGGCATCATCGCGGACAAGATCATTGAAGAGGCTGCGCGGGCAGGCAAGATGGCGGAGCCGCGTCCCGCCAACGTGGGACGCGGCATCGCCTACGGACACCGGCCGCAGTACGGCGGCATGACACAGGCGGCGGTTGCCGTGAATGAGGACGGCAGCCTGACGGCGCGCACGTCGTTCTTCGACCCCGGCACCGGCGTGAATACGCTCATCCGCCAGACAGTGGCTGAGGAGATGCAGGTCGAAATGGATCGCGTCAACGTTGTGCCATTCAGCACAGATGAGATGGATGCAGCCGTGTTCGACCTGGGATACGGCGGCTCTCGCGCATCCATGGTCGGCCCGATGGCGGCAACCGAGGCTTCTGAGGAGGTCAAAACGACACTCAAGCGCCTTGCTGCCGAGTTCAACGGCTGGGATGAGTCGATCGTCGAGTACGGCAATGGCGCACTCACCAACTCCCGCACAAATGAGAGCATCCCGATGGAGGACATCGTGCGCCGCAGTGGCGAGCCGGTTTCAGGCCGAAACAAGGCGCCGGAGGGCGGGCCGCTGATGATGTCGCCAATGACATCATTCGTCGCGCAGGTGGCTGAGGTCAGCGTGGACACGGACACGGGTCGCGTGAAGATAGAGAAGATGACAGCGGTGCATGACGTGGGCCGCGTTTTGAACCCCATCGGCTTCCACGGACAGGTTGAGGGCGGCGTTGTGCAGGCCATCGGCCACGCGATGATGGAAGACCTGACGGTGGATGAGTCGGGTCGGGTGTCCAACCCGTCGCTGGCGGACTACAAGGCGCCGACTGAGCCGGACATCCCTAAGCTTGAAACCATTCTGGTGGAAGCGCCGACCGGCTGGGGCAACTACAACATCAAAGCCGTCGGCGAGCACTCCAACATCACAACCGCCGCCGCCATCGCCAACGCGGTCTACGACGACGTCGGCGTCCGCCCGTACGAGATCCCCATCCACCCCGAGAAGCTGCTGGCGGGTCTGCGAGAGAAGGCGGCGGGGTAGTTGAGAGGGGCTTTGCGGGGAATCAATTGCTAAACATTCGCAGAGTCTGCCGGCACGACGCGACTGTACTCAGGAGCATTCCTAGTGTAGCCGCAGTTCAGGGCTTTGCGATAATTGCTGCACCCCCAAAAGCGGGTTCCGTCCTGGCGGTTGGTGCGTAGGACAAGATGCCCACCTTGGCATCGAGGGCATCTTTCCATCGGCTCACCGATTTGACGAATAAATGGAGCAGCGGCATCTGCGGATCCTTCGTGCCCTCCAAATCTCCCAATCAATTCGTCAATGAACGGGCTTGGCGAGCCCAAGTCTGCAACAAGGAACGTCCCGTATCTTGCCCTGGTCATCGCAACGTAGAAGAGACGCCGTTCTTCGGAGAATTCGTACCGGTCATCGGCGGATCGCGGTGGCAGTACGAGGTCGAGCAGAGGGTCTTCGGCACCTGCTGATGGGAACCCCGACCGGAACCTCAGGTCTTTCTTGAGGTCTAACACGACCACGTAGTCGTCCTCCTCGCCTTTCGCCGCATGCACTGTGGAATGGCGAACTCGGAGACGGCCATGGCCGGTCACGTTCTTGGCGTCATCCCTTGTCCGTGTATATCTGCTCAGTGCATAAACCGAAGCGGGGGCGGAATCGGAGGCCTGCTCTATTTCCTGCAGTGCTGCCTGCAACCCCGCCACAGGGTCTGCAGCCCAAATGATGTTGACCCCATCGTCACGCTTGACATCGCCAAACGGGCGCAGAACCCTCTTTGTTTGGGCAGGGTTCTGCTGGACGAACCATGAAGAAACCCCTTCAATTCCTGTGCCATAGCGAAACGTCTGGCCAAGTCTACAGGTCTCTACATACCCAAGGTGGTCACTGCAATTTTGCATCAGGGCCACGTCGCTCCCAGTGAAACGATAGATGGATTGCCAGTCGTCGCCGACCAGGAAGAAAGATGCCCCTCCTCTGTGGAGCGCTTTAAGTAGCTCCATTCGTCCTGTGGAGATGTCCTGAAACTCATCGACGAGGACATACCTGTATGGGGATGTCCATCCACTGCGCATTGCAGCGTCTGCCGCCTGATTGATCATGTCGTGAAAGTAAATTTCCTCTCTTTGATTGAGGAAAGCCGTGTAATTTGCCTGGACGCTTTCAAACATATCAAGGAATGCTTCCGCCCGAGACGGATCACTAAATCCACTGGCGCGCTCTCGCAGAGTGTCCGCATCGATCCTGCTTGTCCGCACATGGTTCAGGAACTGTTGAGTAAGAGTTGCGAGCGCGCTATAAGCCTCTTTGCGCAACGTGCGTAATAGTTCGTCAACTGGCACAGGACGCAAGGTGACTCCCAGGCGCTGCAGATTGCTCTCTAAAGTCTTCAACAACGTGCCCTGAGTTCGCTGCCAGCTATAACTCTCCACGAGAGGCGTCGCGAACCGCTTATGGAGTTCCCGTTTCCAGGCGACTCCTCGCTCATATTCGCGCCAATTCCAGTGGCGTGGCGCCCGGCCGTATTTATCTAGCGCAAAGTGTTCAATGTAGACCTGCTCATTTGTCAGGTAAAAATCGGGCTGATATTGACGCCTGTTTTTTATTCGCGTGTCATACTCATATTGCTTTTCATATTCATATTCAATCCCATTCCGCGCCAGAAAATTGGCGACCAGCAACTCTTCAAAACTCTTCACCAATTCTCCATTCAAAGTACGGAGTTCAACGTCAGAGACGTATGCGTCGTATTCATCCTTCGTCTCGAAATCCCATGGATACTTGTACGCGTTGACGTAGTAAGTCAAGAAGTCTGCGATTAACTTGGACTGGTTAGGGCTTTCTTCCATGCGCTTCAAGAATTCTTCAAGTTTCAGGCGTAGCTTACCGTCGTCGTCAGCTAATGAAGAAACGGTTGGCCTAGCGTTCCCAGCATCGGAAATGATGCTCATTCCGAAACTGTGGAAGGTTGAGACGTTGACTCCACTGACGTTGTGCGGTAGGCGGCTTCTGATTTCGTCTACCGCCTTCCTATTAAACGCAAGTAAAAGTATTTCGTGCGGCAAGATCCCCTGATTTGCGACAAGGTCCACTGCTTTGCCTACGATCACAGAAGTCTTCCCTGTGCCAGCGCCCGCCAGCACGAGTGTGGCGTCCTCGTCTGTTGCGATTGCTGTGCATTGTTGCTCGGTCAGAGTCGTACTGATGTGGGCGCGCGCAGAGTCTCGCACCTGCTTCACACGGCCTTGAACAAAATGTTGATTCCACTCCGTCCGAGCTTGCTCAAAGTCATCCTCTGGGATGAGGCGGTACAGCAGGCTAAACGCACGGAATGGCGCTGTCTCCAGATTTCTTTCAACGAGTTGACCGATTGCGCTAACCTGACGGACGATTTCCTTGTGCAGTTTTCTTGACTCCCCGTAGCGCATGTACCCATTTGCCGATAGGCGTCCTTCGAGCTCAGTAAGACCGGGGCCAACCTCTCTAGCTCTTTCGACGGCCAAGCGCTCGACCTCAGAACGGACGCGTTCGGCAGAGTCTTGGTCAAGTCCGTGAAGGTGGTAATTCTCTCCACCGGAGCCACTCGCGGTTAGGCGCCATCCGATCCTGAGAATCGAGGGCCGCACATATATGTCTTCCAGCCGGCCGGTGTCGATTCTGGCCGCTATAGTTCCATTGGCCCGCTCAAAATGGACGCTGTCCTTCAGCACTACCACTCGGGTGGAACCGCCTAGTAGCGAGAGGACTTTTCCCCATATACGCCCACTATCGGCAGTGACTGAGGGATTACCCATAGTGTTCATGCTTAGCCTCGTAACAAGATTGAAGAAGGACGCGGGCATTACGCGACGTTACTATACTGCCACTCTCAACCTACCCCGTGCCATACTCATTGCAGTGGCAGGTGAGCGCGCGAATTGAGCGCACCGCTAGTGAGGGAGTTACACGTCATGGCGGGTGTTCGGGTTGGGGTTATTGGTGTTGGGTTTGGGGCGACGGTTCATATTCCCGGGTTTCAGTCTGAGGGTGTGGAAGTTGTGGCCGTCAGTGCGAGCCGGGAGGAACGGGCGCAGACTGCGGCTGAACGGTTCGGCATCCCCCACGCGTTCACGGATTACCGCGAGCTGGTGACGCATCCGGACGTTGATGCTGTCAGCGTCGTTACGGCCCCGAACCTGCACTATGAGATGACCAAAGCCGCCCTTGAGGCCGGCAAGCACGTCATGTGCGAGAAGCCGTTTACCACCAACGCCGCAGAAGCAGAAGAATTGCTTGCGCTCGCCAATGAGCGGGGCCTGACGCACATGATCGCCCATGAATTCCGCTTTGCGCCGGAACGCGCCTTTGCACGTCAACTCATCGATGAAGGCCAGATCGGCGAGCCTCGCCATATCACCGCCACCCTGCACTTGAGGTTTGCGCGCCGTCCCGGCGCTGCACCGCCCGCTCCGTCTGTTGGCAGCGGAGGAATGCTTGGGGCGCTCGGCTCCCATTTCATCGACGGCATACGGCATTGGTTCGGCGATGTCTCGCGTGTTAGCGGCACACTCCACGGCAGCGTGCCGGAGGGCTTCAGCCTTGCCGACACAAACAACGCGTTCAGTGTCCATATGGACTTCGCGAATGGCGCTTGGGGAACGCTAACCTGCAACCTCAACTCCCCGCTAGGACAGGGAGGGTCGATCCAGCTCTATGGGACGGAGGGATCGATTCACCTGAGCCAGTCGGGGCCCAACCCCGCGCCGGAGGGAACGGTTCGTGTCGGGCGGCTTGACGATGACTCGCGTGAGCTACGCACTATTCCAATACCGGAGGAACTGCACCCATTCGACGATGACCGCGACCATCGGCTTCTGCCGTTCCGGCTTGAGGTCCAGGACTTTGTGCGAGGCATCGAATCTGGCGAGTCGCCCGCGCCTAATTTCCACGACGGCCTGCAGTGCCAGCGCGTGCTGGACGCGATCCAGGAGTCGCACACAACGGGGCGCGCGATAGACGTACCCACTCCGTAACGTCCCGGCCCGACGCGTCGGTATCAGCCTGACGCTATAGGCGGGTATACACTCAGAGCAGCACCGGCCCATGAGTGGACCCCCAACCCGGGAAGGGAGGCTGTTATGGGAGTGAGACAGATAGGCGGCATCTACCTGATCGCAGTGAGCCTTGTCGTCGTTGTGTACTTCATCATCAATTCATTCTTTGTCGCGAATGACACGTTTGACGTCCAGGCTGTCTGGAACGTCCTTGATGTCCTGATGGTCATCGCGCTGCCCATCGGCCTGGCCCTGAGCTTTATGGACAAGACGGAGGAGAGGCGGCAGCACGCCATGGGCCTTAGCGATCCCAGGAAGTACATTGCAGTCAACGGGACGTTCTACGGGATTGTCGTCGTTACAATCCTGTTCCTGTACAACTGGTTCAACCTCCTTGCGCACGGCCCGGACGCCTTTACCGGCGATGCGACGTACTGGACCCTCTGGGCAGTCATCGATACGCTCCTGCCCATCACTCTCGCCATAGCGGGTGTGCGGCAACTGCGAGGCAGCAGCTACTGGGCGCCGCCACGCTGACTTACGTGCGCGTAGTGATTACAGGCAGTTAGCGCGGTAGGCCCAGCCCGCGTTGGGCGATGATGTTGCGCTGAACCTCGTCGGTGCCGCCGCCGATGGCGAGGCCTCTGGTCAGCCAGGCGTTCGCGCCCAGGAAGCCGTGCATCGGCGCGAAACGGCTACCCCGCGGCGCGATAACCGCGTCATCGGTGGCGAGCTGTGCCAGCACGTTGTAGACGTTCCAGCCGACCTCATCGCCGGTCACCTTGACCATGGAGGCTTCCCTGTCCGGCACCTGCCCCTGTGTCTGGAGCCACGCGACGCGATAGCAGAGCATCCGCGTCGTCTCCACCTGTACGCGCAAATCAGCCAGCTTGTGGCGCGCGACGGGGTCTTCCAGGAGCGACTTGCCGTCAGACGATGGGCGGTTTCGGTACGTGTCGATGAATTGCTCCATATAACGTTGCAGCCGGGCCGGAATCTCCACTTGTGACCGCTCAAAGCTGAGTGTCGTCATGGCCGTGTAGAAGCCACGGTTGAGTTCGCCGATGAGGTTGCGCTTGGGAACGCGCACCTCCTCGAGAAACACCTCGCTCCAGCGCCATCGGCCGAGACCGTCGTACAGCGGACGCAGCGTGACGCCGGGGTCGTTCATATCGACGATGAAGTAGGAGATGCCGCGATGCTTTGGCGCGGTGGGGTCCGTTCTAACCAGATAGTGGCCCCAATCGGCCCAGCGGCCCTCTGAGTTCCAGATTTTCTGGCCGCTGAGGACGTAGTCGTCACCATCCTCCACAGCGCGGGTCTGCACATTGGCGAGATCGGAGCCGGCATTGGGCTCCGAGAATCCCTGAGACAGGTGGTGGATTTCGCCGCTCGCGATGCGCGGCAGGAAGAACTCCCGCTGCCAGTCTGCGCCGTGCATCATCAGCATGGGGGCGAACATGCCGCCGCCAAGAATCTCCGGGGAGCCCGCATAGGCCATCGCCTCGCGATACGCCATCTGTGTGCTGAGCGGCGCGCCCCACCCGCCGAACTCCTTGGGCCAGTGCATGGTGAACCAGCCCTTTTCGGCCAGCTTCCTGGCGTACGCGTGCATGCGCTCTTCCTCGTCGACGTCATCAACGTCGTACGAGGCGACAATCATGCTATAGGCGTCCTTGTCGTTGTGTTCCCAGTTCTGCCGAACGAACTCTGTCGCTTCGGCCCGGAGTGCTTCTTCCTCGGCGCTGAATCGAAAGTCCATATCCCCACTCCCCTTCGATGCGAGTCCTAGCGCGGGCGGAACGCGCCGCGAATGGTGTCCTCCGTGAAGAGCGCTGGCACCTGTCCGTCTGCGGCGTAGTTGTAAAGAGCGGCCTTGTAGATGCCACTGAGCGTGGCAAAGACCAGCGAAACACCTGCGACGAGAACAATGCCTATCACGACTGCCAGTACGATTCCGGCGGTTCCGAGCAAGGACAGGACAAGGCCAAGAACCACGGCGATCAGGACTGCCACGAGCGTCGCGCCCAGCTGTATGAGGCCGAGGCCAAAGTTGCCGACAACCTGTTCACCCCACGTTCTCCTGAGCATGCTGAGGGATGTCTTGAAGGAGTCAAACAGCCCGCGATGCTCAATGACGATGAGCGGCACGACGAAGAACGTAATCAGGGACCAGGCCGCTCCAATGATGGCTACAACAATCTGCCCGATGATTCCGATGATGCCGCCGCGCTCCCGCGCCTGGCTTGAAAGGATTTGCAGGATAAGCCCGACGGTCGCGGCAATCACGGCCCAGAAGAAGATGGTCACGATGCGGCTTGATGCGCCCGCCAACCCGGATCTGATGTTGGGATCGCCCCCTTCCAACCGCTCATGCGCGGCAAAGACGAGCGCCGAGTTGAAGAAGATAACGATGAAGTAGGAGACGACGTAGAAAGCGAAGACGGCAACCAGGTCAATGGCCGTGAACGCCCCGGTTTCCAACCTGTCAAAGGATCCGATGCCAAAGGTAACGCCGAAGAACGTCAGGGTCACTATAACCACGCCAATGGTGGAGAAGATTGGGAAGAAGATCAGTTCCTTGTCGACGCTGAGAACATGGAGGCAGAGTTTGAAGAGTTGCCAACTTCTGCCGATAGTCGCAAACATGACCGCACACCTCTTTCGGGTTCTTCAGTCCGCGTACTCACCGTTTTGGGGGTCTTTAGTGTACTCAATGATACATGCCCACACAGGGCTTGCGGTTGGAGATGCCATTAAGCTGGAGAGGTGTTAAACGCTTTCATTGATCAAGGACGACGGCTTGTAAACGTCTTCCTCTCAATTCTCGAAAGTTTCAAGCCGACGGCTGTTGTGGTCGTCATGATTCGCAACGCTGCTGCGCATGGAGTGGGCGATATGGCCGCGGCCGTGGGGTATTACGGCATCCTCGCCATCCTGCCGTTGCTGATTTTCACCGTTACTGTCCTGAGCTTCGTGCTGGACACAGAGACGCTAGTGAACGAGGTTCACCTGATTGTCTCACGGTATGTGCCGCTGGAGGCCCATCTCATCGATGATAACGTGGATGCAATTGTTCAATCCCGCGGGGCAATCGGCATCATTTCACTGATGGCGCTCGCGTGGTCCGGAAGCAACTTCTTCGGCGCGATGGCTCGTTTCATGGACAGGGCGTGGGGCAACACAAACCCATATGCGTTTCATATGGTGCGGATTAAGTCCGTCATTACCGTGGGAAGTGTGAGTGCTCTCCTACTATCGTCACTGGTGATGTCAACTCTGGTTCATGCTGCAGAAGGAGCTGTAGTGGACGGATGGCTGGGCGCACTGGCCGGTGTGGTCAACGTCGGCGGTCGCGTTGTGCTGGGCGTCGCGTCGCTTTTTGGCGCAATGGTGGGGCTGCTGATGCTTTATCGGTGGCTACCGAGTGACCACATACCGTGGAGGTACTGCATCCCTGCCGCGGTTATCGCAGGTGTCTCGCTTGAGGTTTTTAAGAATCTGTTCCTGTTCTACCTGACTGTCTTCGGCAGGTTTGACGCAATCTACGGCTCACTCGCGTCAGTGGTCATCCTGCTGGTCTGGATATATATGGCAGGTTTCGTGATCCTGCTGGTGGCGGAGCTTGGGGGCGCGTTGAAAGAGGTGGGTGCCCGCAGGGAGCGCAGCTAGAAAGCCGCGGGCCGGAACGAAGTTGACCCCAGCGTCAGTTCACGTGGTGATCGAGACCCATGTATGCGTCAATGAATGTACGGATGCGTTCCTCGTCAAACTCATCAAAGGCGTCCAGCCGCGTCCACGCCGTAAGGGCGATGCGGCGGTTTTGGCCGGTAACGGGATCGATGATGCCGTTATAGGGCCCCATGAGAACCCGTCCCTCCGGTTCGGCAATGTACTCACTTACCACCGCGGTTAGTTGGGCCACGAGATCCGCGCAGCCGTCCGGGCAATCATATTGGACGTTGACGTGTCCGTCCTCAAGATTGTGAATCTGGATTTCATCCGGCACCTGGACGTCGTAAATCTGCCCGGGCGCGAGACTGGCCATATGTGGGCCGGAGGTTGGGGGGGACGAGTTGTACGGCAGGTGCGGCTCCTGTATGTCAGCCAGATGGTAGTTGCCCTGGTTATCCAGGGCGAAGCCGGGTTCCTCATGCAGCACTTCCTGTAAGACAAGCAGGCCGCCAATGAGCAGGATGACGACAACCGTGGCCGCAAAGATGATCATGCCGCTGCGATTGCCACCGCCTGCCGCTACCGCGTTTCTACGACGTTGGGACACGTGGATTACTCTCCATGAATGTGGGCGCTGGTCTTATGATAAACAATCACGCTGAAGAGCATGACCGAGCGCGTCGATTCGAGGCGCACGGTCTGTGTAGCGTGGACGATTTCTGACAAACGGACAATGCCGCAATCGGGAATAGACCATATATTCCATTGACCTGGTTTTAGACCAGGACTAAAATTT
This sequence comes from Dehalococcoidia bacterium, assembly GCA_965207115.1. Classification (GTDB taxonomy): domain Bacteria; phylum Chloroflexota; class Dehalococcoidia; order UBA6926; family UBA6926; genus VXMO01. The sequence goes on from CBDBLR010000003.1 coordinate 1,983,769, forward strand.
GGGGTCAAGTGAAGCTATGCGAGTCACTGCAGGGTCCGCGAGAGGAATTGAATTGCGGGCGCCGCGGGGCTGGCATGGTCGTCCGACTACGGACAGGGTGCGTGGAGCGATATTCTCCATGCTGGAAGCGCGGGAAACGGTGAAGGATCGGCGAGTGTTAGATCTGTTCGCAGGGACAGGCGCCCTGGGTATAGAGGCATTGAGCCGCGGAGCGGCGTCCGCCGTTTGCGTGGAACGCGGCGCGCGGGAATGTGCAGTTATCCGTGAGAACGCGGAACGGGCCGGTGTGGCCAAGAACCTGACTGTGCTCGCCATGCCCGTGGCCCAGTCACTTTCATCGCTCGACGGGCCGTTCGACCTCGTCTTGATGGACCCGCCGTACGATGACCCGAGCGCCATTTCGGTGACCGTGGATGCGCTGCTAGCCCGCGAAGGGCTATTGAGCGATGACGCGGTGATCGTTGTGGAGCAGCCCAGCCGGAACCCCGCCGACCTGGGCGGCCTGTTGATAGAAGAGCTTACATCGCGTCGATACGGCGACACACTTGTATCACTGCTGTCGCCCCAGACAAGGACTCCTGAATCCGCCCGAGAGGAGACCGCATGACGAAAGCGATCTACCCCGGAAGCTTCGATCCGATGACGATGGGACATGCCGGTATCGCGGAACGCGCCGCGCGCCTCTTCGAGGAGTTAATCATCTGCGTCTATGACAGCCCGCTGTCCAAGAGCTTGCTCTTCAGCACGGAGGACCGGGTGGCGCTCGCGGAAGCGTCCACAGAGCACCTTCCAAACGTCCGCGTCACCACGTACGCGAGAGACTTGACCGTGAATCTGGCCCGGCAGCTCGGCGCTACAGCAATGATTCGCGGACTGCGGAACGGGGCTGACCTTGTCTCGGAGATGGAACTCGCCCAGATGAATCGTCAGCTCGATCCTGAGATCGAGAGCGTATTCATCATGACGGCTGCGGAGCATCAATTTGTCAGTTCAAGCCTGTTGAAGGAGGCCGCCTCACTCGGCGGTGACATTAGCGGCCTCGTTTCACCGGCTGTCGCGGAGGCTCTGCGGCAGAAATATCACACATAATGCCAGTTAAGACCGCTCGTTCTTAGGATCGGGCAACAGACGGATCGGGAAAGCGCGGGAGAAAGAGGCAACGGAACGCCGAAAGCAGGAGGTGACCTGATGCAGTTCCTTGAGATGATTGAAGCCCTGGAGGACATGGCAGAAGACGCGCGCCGTGTTCCGGGCACCGGACGGGTCATGTTGGATCGTGAGGAGCTAGCGCGAATCATCGATCGGATGCGCGCGACGGCTCCGGCCGAGCTGCGTGAAGCCGAAGAGATCCGCGAGCGAGGCGAGTCGATCGTCAACGAAGCCTATGTCTTCGCCAAGAAGATGAAGGCCAAGACGGAAGAGGATCATCGCCAGGCGATTCTGGATAGCGCCATCGTTGAAGAGGCTGAAGAGAAGGCGCAACAGATTGTCAAGGATGCGGAGCGTGAGATCGAGCGGATGAAGCAACGCACGGAGAGTGATTCCGCGCGGCTCATCAAGGACTCTGACGTGTATGCCGCGCAGTCACTTGAGCGCCTGTCCAACCACCTTGATCAGGTGACACAGAATATCCAGGACCTTCACAAAGAGGCGATGGAGTTGCGTGGAGCGATTGAGAACGGCCTTCGCTACCTGGGCGCGCGCAGCGCGACGTCCAACGGTAACGGCTCCAAGAAGCGCCGCGCCGAAAAGAATGGCGCGACGAATGGCCACGCGAATGGTAACGGGAACGGCAATGGTAACGGTGCGGACGCAGAACAGTCCCTGAACGAGGACGAACTCGTCACGCTGGCCAGCAACTGATCCCGGCCAACAACGTACTTTCGCGATCGTCCGTAAACGAGAGCAGTTTGGCCCGGAGGGCCGCGCCGAATGGCGCCGCCCTTCGGCCGATGCCTCATTTTTGCTGAGCCAAAGGAGGCCCGCAGTCAGCGTGCTGCGAGCGCGTACCCTATCAGCTTGTAGGTGAGCCGCGCCGCGGTGAATGAGGCGTGCGTCGGCCCCTCATTCGGGGCGAGTTCCATAACGTCAAAGCCGATAATGCGCGAGCGTTGGGCGACAGCTCGAAGGATACCGAGCGTTTCCTGCCACGAGAGCCCGCCCGGTTCCGGCGTGCCGACGGCGGGCATGATCGACGGATCCAGGGCGTCCAGATCCACTGTCACATAGACGGTCTCACCCAATCCCGCCAGCAGTTCGTCAATGGCGGGGAGATCGTTGTACTGGCCGGGCGTGTAGAGATGTACACCCGTGATGTCAGCATCCCGGATGTATTCAATCTCCTCGGTGCTGATGCTTCGGATGCCGGCCTGCACAACATTGATGTCCTCAACGATTTCCCGCACCCGCCGCATCACGCAGGCATGGCTGTAGGGACTTCCCTGGTAGCTGTCTCGCATGTCCGCATGCGCGTCCAGTTGCAGAACGGAAAGACCGGAATGCCGCTGAGCGAGGGCACGGACCGCGCCAAGCGTGAGTGAGTGCTCACCACCCACCATGACTGGCAGCTTGCCGGCGTCCGCCAATGCTCCGACAGCCTGCTCAACTCGCCCGATGTTGGCCTCCGGACCCGAAACGTCCGGTTCCAGCGCCAGGAGCGTCGCGATGCCCCACTGCGACGGTTCCAGTTCAAGGTCAGGCTCATAGAGTTCCAGGTAGCGCGACGCCTCGATGATGGCCTGTGGGCCGTCGCGTGCCCCGCCGCGATAGGACACGGTGCCGTCATAGGGAACGGGGAGGATAGCTGCTGCGGCTCTTTCGAAATCGGCATCATCGCCGTCGAGGGACGCAAAGCTCCAGGGAAACCGGTCGCCGTCCGTTGGAGAAATCATTGGCGTGAGTCGACGCGCGGTTTGAGGCCCCGCGGCGCAAGAATCGCGTTCAGACGCTCGTGGGTGTCGCGCCGGCGCCGCTCAGCTCAGGCTCCGCATGCTTGTCCGGGAACTCCTCGAGGCCCCGATCAAGCACCTGCATCCTGACGTCCGTAATGCCGAAACGACCGCGCAGTTCGTTGACGGCCAACTCAGCATCAAACGGCTTGCAAGAGAAGATGTCCACGTTCAAATAACCGCGATCCGGAAACGTGTGCACGCTGATATGGCTCTCTGCGATCAGCACGAAGCCGGACACGCCCCAATCCACGGGAACCTTGCCATCCGTGTAGCGATGCACCAGCGGCTCTGAGATCTTGGTCATCCCGATGGCATCGGGGTAAATGTCCAGCAGCTCGCGGACGAGCGACTCGTCCTGCAGCCTGTGGGCGTCCGCCCCGTACCCATCCATGACAAGGTGCATCTGCGGGTTTTCCTCCAAACATGAAGATGAATAGCGGCCAGAGAACCGACCGCGGGGGATGTGTGTCCGGCCACCGCCCGCCCCCCACCCGAGCGCAGCAAGTCGCTATAGCCGAAATCGATGATAGCAAACGCGCGCTTAAGTGGACAAGATTTTTTGGAGTTCGCAATCAATATTGATGGCCATAGGTTGGAATTCCGCGTACGGGCGACGAGGATTCAGGAGGCTTGTTGATTGGCCTGTTGCACACGCCGCCCCGCCGTTTCGCGGGCGAAGAACCAGAAGATTAACATGAAGATCGCCATCACCACCGCCGTGCCGTAGAGGGCCTCCGATGTGCCGAAGTTGTCGCTGATCAGTCCGAGAACCGGCCCCCCGCTCATCAGGGCGACGTCGCCCACCGTTCTTGCCATACCCTGCGCCGTAGCCTGACGCTCTATTGGGCTCACGTCTGCGATATAGGCGATTGGCACCGGGCCCGATGCGCCCTGCGCCATTCCGAAAATGAAGATGCCAATAGCAAAGACGACGGCGGCTGAGAGAATCCACACGGGCGTACTGTAGCCAAGAATCAGCAGACACACGACATAGAGCATCATGCCGGGCACGATGATGCTCTTGCGGCCGAATCGATCGGATATCGCGCCGACGAATGGCAGGACAAGCAGGGATGCGATGGCCGGGAGCGTCTGCATGACGCCGACGAAAGCCTCAGTCAGGCCAAGATCCTCCTTCGCGACGACGGGAAAGAGGCTGAAGAGCCCGCCGCCCCTGATGAAGAACGCGCCGATGAAGATCAGCATGACAAGCACGTAGCCGCGACTGAGCATGAAACTGAACTGCCGGAAACCGGACAGCGGCGTCGAACGCGTGCCAGGCTCACGATCTTGTCCGGCCTCTGCATCCGGCAACGGCTGAGCCTGCGACTGAAGCCCTCGCGTCTCCGGCACCATGAGCAACGTCCAGAGCGCGCTTGTTACAGAGACGACGCCTATGACGTAGAACGGGATGCGGAGTCCCCAGAACTGCGCAATGAGACCTCCAAGAAACGGCCCAAGTGTGATCCCGAGGATAAAGCTCCATTGGAAGACGCTCATGAGGCGAGCTCTATTGGCCGGAGTGCTTAGATCTGCAGTCGTGGCGATTCCCACGGTGATGAACGCGGCAGAGCCGATGCCGGCGATAAAGCGAAAGGCCATCAGCGGCAGCAACGAGTCGGCGTTTGCGGAGAGAACATAGCCTGCAGCGGCAAAAAGCCCTCCGGCGATCAGAACCCACCGCCGCCCAACCCGGTTTGAGATCATCGCGGAGGGGACATTGGTGAAAACACGAGCGACCGCGAACGCGGACACGGTGAAGCCGACCTGCGCCAGGGTCAAACCAAGTTCACGGCCGTAGAGCGGGTACGTAAAGATGGAAACGCCCTGTGCGAGCGTGAACAAAAACGTCGCCAGGCCGACGTAAACGACGGCTCGCTGTTGATTCAAGAGCGCGATTAGACGCGAAGACTGCACTTAGGGGGAAACTCCTGCCGATGCGCTTTATGCCGCGCCTGCTATTGTAACTGACGATGAGTAGGCCCTTTGTACCCCCGCCGACGCGCACCCCGCTGCAGTCCATGCTGCGGGAGACTGCGCCTGTGATCCTGATTTCTATCGGGGCTCTAACTGGTATCGCGTGGACGTTGTCAGCGGGCGGCAGACTGAACGCGTCTCCGCCCTATCTGTTCACCACAGGGATCGCCATGGCAGTCGCCCTGCTGCTTGCAACACGCGGCGCACCGCGGTGGGGTTACCCGTGGATGGCGATGGGGATCGTGGGTACACAGGCGTTGTTGTGGGCGCTGCTTACACCAGAAGAAGGCGGGGAGTTGACGCTCGCCGTGGGGATTGCATCTTTTGGCGCGCCGATCCTCGCGGCAGTTATCGGCGGGGCAATTGCGACACGCAGTTGGGGAGACAGCGCGTTCTTCGCCGGACTCTACCTTGCGGGGGCTTACCTGGCACTGCCGATTATCCTGTTGCCGCCTGAGAGCGGCGCGCGAACGGATATCGAAACGTCGCGGGCGCTGGTAACTCTGGGACAAGCAGGCCTGACGGCTGCCGCGATCCTCTTATGGAATCGTGGGCAAGTCCCGCAGGCGGTTCTGGCGTTGGGAGCAGTTGTGCTTGTCTCCGGTATCGCTGCGGGTGTGCTGGTGCCCGGCTCGCGTGACGACGTGCCGGAAGACCTTTCAACGTTCTTCGGCGCGGCGCAGGGGCCGTTCCGTATAGCCCTGCTTATTCTGCTAATCTCGTTCGCCATCGGCGGAGCGCGTCGTTTCATCTCGGGTAGCGGTTTCCTCTCGGAGCAAATGCCGCCCACACACTCGACCGACGAGGAGGATGAGGACGAATACGAGGACGAATATGGCCGCACGGCCTCCCTCTTCCCACCCCCCACATCCGAATCAGCGGACGACCTCGAATCAGCTGACGAGCCGGGAGCTACGGACACCACTGAGGCGGACGATTCACCGCCGGCGGATCGCCGCCCTCGCCGCAGAAGGCGTCACCGACGTGGCGGTAGAGGCCGCACCGGGCGGCAGGACTGAATCCGTTACCTGTCATCTACGTAGTGCCCACTCCCGCATGACGCCCTTGCCGCTTTCGCCGCATAATCAATCATTGCGATTGAGGGAGGCGACGCGGGCGATTTGGAGAGAGCGGACGGAGAGGGCGATAGTGGCGAGCGGCCTCCTCGACAGAGGCGAGGCCGCTATTTCTATGGCTGGAACATCGTCGGCGCGTCATTCATGGCGCATCTCGCCTATGCGGAGCAGTTCTCCTCCACGCTCGGCCTGTTTTTTCGACCTTTTACTGCCGAGTTTGGCTGGACCCGCACTCAGATAGCCACCGTCCAGACCATCTCCCGGGTTGTTGAAGCGGGCACGGCCCCCCTCATCGGGCCTCTCGCCGACCGTTTCGGGGCGCGGACACTCCTGCCCATCGGCGCGCTCATTGCCGGAACCGCCCTGGTTGGAGTGACCTTCGTCGATTCGTTATGGCAGTTCTACGTTGTGCGTGGCCTTGTGGCCGCCATCGGCTTTACGCTCATGGGCAACCTCGTCACGAGCGTTGCCATCAACAACTGGTTCATTCGGATGCGGGGCCGGGCGCTGGCCATCTCCAACACCGGCTCGAGCATCAGCAATGTCGTGATGATCCCCGTCGCCGTCTACGTCATCGCGGAGCATGGCTGGCGCGAGATGTTCTGGATCTTCGCGATTCTCACGTGGATCGTCGTTCTTGCGCCGTCGACCATACTCATTCGCCGCAGACCGGAAGATATGGGGCTTCGTCCGGACGGCGAACAGCCCGATGCGCCGCAAGACCCACCACCGACTGCGCTCCTTCCCGGACAACAGCCGACGGCTCAACAGGGCGCATCTCGGCAGGCCACGCCGGAGCCGCTCTGGACACGCAAGGAGGCCCTTCGCGCGCCGGCCTTCTGGCTGATTGCGGGGTGTTTTGCCATTTCCAGCCTCGCGTTCCAGGGAATCAACATCTCACTTGCGCCATACGTTCAGGACCTGGGATACGAGGAGGCGCTGGTTGCAGCGGCTCTGACGACGCGCGCCGTCGTGATGGCCGTGACGCTTCCCGCAGTCGGCCTGGTGGCGGAACGGGCCAGCATCGGCCCCGTCCGGGCGCTGCCGTTCGTCCTGCAGAGCGTAGGCTGCGTCCTGTTCCTCTTCGCGGACGAGGTGTATTTCCTGTTTCCGGCGCTCATCGTCTACGGCATGGGCATCACGAGCCTGGGTGTAACGCAAGAGGTCCTGTGGGCCAACTCGTTCGGACGGCTGAGCCTCGGCTCGATTCGGTCGATGGGCTTTGTGGTCACGTTCGGGTTCGGCGCAACGGGCCCCATCATCATGAACCTCATCCACGACCATCTTGGCTCGTATCGCCCGGCGTTCCTGATCTTCCTGGTGTTCTTCGTGGTGTCGGCCGTCCTGATCCTGTTCCTGCGTCCTCCTCAGCCGCCGCGCTACGTGGACGCGGAGCAAATCAGCACAAGGGGAGGCCCTGAACCACTGCAATCCCGACCGGAGGTGTAGGCAAGTCCCCAGGCCGCTACCCCTTAGTCGAATACGAGAACTGAATTAACGCCGATGCCGGAACGCGGACGCCAATCTAAGGAGCGGTCAACGATGATCGCGAAATTCAAAAAGAAGGGTGGGTGATGGGATTCGAACCCACGATCTCCAGGGCCACAACCTGGTGCCTTAAACCTACTAGGCCACACCCACCACACGGCTGTGCGCCGTAGCGCCATTGCCGACTATCCAGTCTAGCAACGGCCTGTAGGGCGGGCAAGAACGCCCACGCGTGGCGGCAATCATGCCGCGCCCCTATGCTGAAACGAATATGCCGTCGAATGGGCGATGGGGGTGACACGTGGTCAAGGCAAACGACGCAGCCGGGCAGGACAACCGCGAGTTCCAAACGCTGGTTGACATCGTCGCCCGACTTCGCGCCCCGGACGGCTGCCCGTGGGATCGCGAGCAGACGCACCAGTCGCTGACGCCGTTCCTGATTGAAGAGACGTATGAGGCCGTCGAGCAGATAGACGCCCACTCCCTGCCCGGGCTGCGAGAGGAGCTCGGCGATATCCTCCTGCAGGTCATGCTCCACAGCGAGATTGCCACGGAGGAGGAGGCGTTCACCGTCGCCGACGTAATCGAGGGCCTCGTCAACAAGCTCATCCGTCGCCATCCGCATGTATTCGGCGATGCCGAAGCGCGCACGGCGGAGGAAGTCGCCGCGCGATGGGAGGTTCTCAAGAGCGAGGAGCGGCAGGGCGCATCTCTAATGCAGGGCGTGCCCGCCAACCTGCCGGCGTTGACGTACGCACAGCGAGCCCAGGGACGGGCGGCAAACGTCGGATTCGACTGGCCGAGCGTCGACGGCGTCCTGGAGAAGGTGGTGGAGGAAGCCCAGGAGCTCGCGGAGGCAAATGAGTCGGCCGGAGTTAAGGACACGGACAAATCACGCGCCGCTATTGAATGGGAATTCGGTGACCTGCTGTTCAGCCTTGTGAACCTTGGTCGGAGGATGGACATCGACGCGGAGACGGCGCTGAGGCAGGCCAACAGGCGCTTCGTAACGCGGTTCCGCACCATGGAAGACACGGCCCGCGAACGCGGCGACAATTTCCCGTCGCTGTCCCTGGAGCAGATGGACGCCCTCTGGGAAGAGGCCAAGCGGGGTGAATAATCTGTATGGTACACTTGTGCTAAATCGACCCGGGAGGACGAGTGAGCACAAGCATCATCAAGCAGATTCTTTGTCTGGCAAACTCACGGAAGTATGGAGGCAGGTGCGTCGTCGGCAAGGAGATCCTGCCCGATGGCACGCTCGCATGGGTAAGGCCTGTGGGCAGTTCCGCCACGGGCGAGGTAATGCCTGATGAGATGTGCTTCGAGGACGAGTCATTGCCGCAGCTGCTGGACGTGATCGAAGTCCCGTTGCTGGAACCGAATCCGCTGCCCTATCAGCCTGAGAATTGGCTCATGGCGCCGGAGTCGTGGACACGGCTACGCGTAGCGGATAAGGCAAACATCGAGCGATGGCTCGATGCCGAGACCCCACTCTGGGAGAACGGCCACCAATCTTTGCGCGGGACGAACGATCGGCTCCCGTATGACCCCAAACGGACATTGACCTATTCGGCCCGATTCATTAGCGTCCCGGCGCTGGAAATCTCCATCACTGAACACAAGAATGATGTGGGGCAAATCACCAGGCAATTGCGAGGGTCATTCGTTTACGCGGGCGACCTCTATGACCTCCGCATCACCGACATGGACTTTGAGGAGCAGTATTCCGCAAGAGCTGTTGGCAAATACTGGCACGCCAAGTGCTATCTCACCGTCACTGTCGGCGAGCCGTTCCAGGCAAAACCGGACGAACCGGCCTTCAATTACAAGCTCATTGCGGCAATAATTGAAACGTAAGAAAGCGGGGCGTGACATGGCTACAACGGAGCATCCGATCTTGACGATTGGACACTCGAACCATTCCATAGAGGACTTTGTCTCCCTGCTTGCTGACAACGGCGTCAACATGGTCGTCGATGTGCGCTCCGCGCCTCGCAGCCGCTGGGTTCCTCACTTCAACCCTGACAACCTGGAACCTGCGCTGGAACGTGTGGGAATCGACTACGCCTACATGGGTCAGGAACTCGGTGGCCGACCGAATGACCGATCCGCATACGAAGAGGATGGCCGCGTCTCCTATGAGCGGGCCGCCTTGGCCGACGATTTCACCGACGGAGTCGCCGTCCTTGTGCGGCAGGCGGATGAGCGAATTATCGCGCTGCTCTGCATGGAGAGAGACCCCCTTGAGTGCCACCGTGCCCTGCTGGTCGCTCGGGCCCTCGCGGAGCAGGGCGTAGACGTGCGGCACATCCTGCCGGACGGTGAAGTGGAGAACCACGAGCAACTGATGGGTCGACTGCTGGAATCGCTTGGCTTGCCACCTCAACCTGACTTGTTCCGCACGCAGGAGGATGTCATCGCGGATGCCATCCGCCAACAGGCCGGGCGCGTCGCCTACGTTGCCGAGGAGCGCGCCAAATACGCGCAGGCCCACTGAGACGGTTCGTGCGCCTCTACACGCTCGGTTTCACAAAGAAATCGGCTGAATCATTCTTTGAGCTGCTGCGCGATTCTGGCACGGCGCGTGTTATCGATGTGCGCCTCAATAACGTGTCGCAGCTCGCTGGGTTCGCCAAGCGTGACGACCTCGCCTATTTCCTCAAGCAAGTGTGTGGCATGGACTACGAGCACATGCCCGATCTCGCTCCGACGCAGGAGTTGCTGAAGTCTTATCGCGATGACGCGCTAACGTGGGATGAGTATGAGAGGCGATTCGTGGCCCTGATGGCTGAGCGGCGCATCGAAGACCTACCAATACGAGCCTTGGTGGACAATGCCTGCCTGCTCTGCAGCGAGGAGACCTCGGATCAGTGTCACCGCCGCCTCGTCGCAGAGTATTTGCAGGAGAAATGGGGCGACATCGAGATCATCCACCTGGGCTAGGTCAGGGAAGGCGGTCGAGCTACCCCAGCCCGTTTCGGATACTTCGCCCCATGACGGAAGGCGTCTTGCGGGATACAATGGTCGGTACGCGCCTGAACGAGCGGCGCGTTAGCGGCCCCGATGTGGCGCAGCCCTAATCGCGCTTCGTTGACATGGGGTCGAAGTGTTGAGGGGCATTAGCTCAGGTGGTTAGAGCGCAGTCCTGATAAGACTGAGGTCCCTGGTTCGAGTCCAGGATGCCCCACCAGACTTGATAAAATCAAGAACCTTTCGCTTGAGGTTTCGGTTGACAGTGTAGCTGAAACCAATTCGAACGGACATTGGTTGCGGGTCCAACAATACTAACCGCATGACAGGCGTCTGGGCTTCAACGCCTCGCCAGCCATCCTTCTATGTCTATGCCAGTGTAGAGGCAGGCACGTAACACTATCTCAGCAGCTGCCCTGGCGTCCTCCACCGCGTCGTGATGTCGGAAGGTGATGCCGAGGTCCCCGGCGATGCTGGCCAAGCTCCAACCTGTACGTCTATATCTTTCAGGCCAGGCAGAGCGAGCGATTACGGCACTGTCCAGCCATGTTGCTCGAATGAGATCAATTCCATATCTGTCTAGTGCCCTCTCAAGCGCAACCTGGTCGAATGGGGTGTGACTCACCAACACCATATCCTCCATCAGGCGACGCAACTCGGACTGAATCTGAGGCAGCGTCCTTCCCCCTTCGGCAGCGGCCTCATTTATTCCGTGGAGTCTGATATTCGACGGGTTAAACCTCGCCTCAGGATTGACCAATATGGAATGGCTCTCCACAATCTCTCCGCCCTCTATGCGGACAACGCCTATTTGGCAGATGCTGCCGGGGTCTGCGTTTGCCGTTTCCACATCGATGGCGTTGAAGGTCAGGCTGTCGAGCAAGAATGAATCTGACGCCTTTGATTGCCTGTGGAGCGCACTCTCCTCCATAATGCCATTATCGCACGTAACTTGGGAATATTGAGCATGGGAAGCTGGACGTATGGGGAGTAGCGCCACCAATGCAGTATGAAAGCGTGCCGGTCTACACGCGGAGTCCCTGGGGCAAGTTCGACCAGGGCGAAATACACCTCCTTGAGCACCACCTCGCCGACGTTGGCGCCTGCTTTGAGGCGCTACTGGCTCAGCATACGATTCGCAAGAGGCTGGCGCGTTCCGGCGGCTTGGATGACCTAGACGACGCATCCGTAGCCCGCTTGTCCATTCTTGCTGCCCTACACGACATTGGAAAGGCAAACGTTGGCTTTCAGACGCGGGTCTGGCGTGACTCCGACTTCCCGGAAGGACAACGCAGACCAGGACGCTCCGGTCACTATAACGAGCTCGTACCCGTGCTCAACGGGGAAGATCGGCGAACGGCTGCCTGGTTCTTCGACGCTCTTGGCTGGTGGTGGAATGCAATAGAGTCATGGGACGATCGCGGCGGCGAGACTGTCTGTGCCCTGCTGGTCGCTGCTCTTTCCCATCACGGACGACCTCTGCACCTGGAGGGTGGGTACTCCAGGAACGAAGATATCTGGCAGCGCCTCGGTCGACTGGAGCCCAGGCAGGTCGTAGAGCGGATTGGAGGTCTGGTAAAGGATTGGTTCCCCGCCGCCTTCTCCGATGGCGCGCCTCTGCCCGCGGCTCCCGAGTTCCAGCACATGTTCCTAGGCCTATGCAACTGGTCCGACTGGATTGGGTCCAATAAAATGTGGTTCCCTTATCTTGACTCACCGCAGCACGGCTACGTCCTGCGCGCCCAACAGCAGGCAGCGGATGCGATTCAGTCTCTAGGGCTAGATGTTGAACAACAGAGGGCCAGTTTCCAAGACATTCCCGGTTTCGGTGGACTCTTCGAGATTCATGGCTCATCTGAACCCAACGCCATCCAGCGCGCCGCCGCTGACACGTCTCTTGAAGAGCAGTTGGTCATCATTGAGTCGGAGACGGGCTCCGGCAAAACGGAGGCAGCCCTATGGCGGTTCGCCCGGATGTACAAGGCCGCGCTTGTGGACGGCCTCTACTTCGCACTGCCCACTCGGGCCGCGGCGGTCCAGATCCACGACCGCGTCAAGCGATTCGTCTCCAACCTGTTTCCGGCGCAACATAGACCGCCCGTCGTGCTGGCCGTACCCGGCTACTACTCCGGTGAAGATGCCGACTCCATAGGGCTGCCCGGCTACAATCCCTGGTGGGACGACCACCACGCCACGGAGAAGCCTTGGGCCACCGAGAACCCTAAGAGGTTCCTCTCGGCGCAGATAGCGGTTGGGACAGTTGACCAAGCCATGATGGGAGCGCTCATGATCAAGAACGCGCACATGAGGACCGCCTGTCTGTCACGCAATCTGCTTGTGGTGGATGAGGTTCACGCCTCCGACCCCTACATGAGAGTGGTCCTGGAGGCGCTTCTGAATGCTCACACTGGCGCAGGCGGCTACGCCCTGCTCATGTCGGCCACTCTGGGTTCGGCAGCCCGGCATCGCTGGCTCAATCATGGTAGGCATAACGCGGGCGAGGGGCCGACCCTTGAAGATGCGAAGAACGCTCCATACCCCGCCATCAGCATCAAGCGCACTGTGGGAGAAAGTTTGGTCGGAGTAAGGGAGAATGGTCAAGACAAGAGCGTACGGGTAGAAACGGCCTCTGAGATGAGAGACTTTCATGCCGTGGCGCAGCGCGCCCTGGAGGCTGCCCACAGCGGCGCGAAGGTCTTGGTGGTCCGAAATACGGTAGGTTACGCAATAAGGACGCAGTTGGCGTTGGAAGAGGTCGCAGTGCTGGGCTACGAGGGTTTGCTGTTCGACCTAGGAGGCAAACGTACCCTGCATCACGGGCGCTTCGCAGCCATAGACCGCCAGCGCTTGGATAAGCGGATAGAGGAAGTCCTGAGCAGAAAGGACCGCAGCCCTGGCGGTCGAGTCGTGATTGGTACACAGACGCTGGAGCAGTCCCTAGACATCGACGCAGATATGCTCATCAGCGACCTTTGCCCGGTGGACGTACTACTCCAGCGCGTGGGCCGCCTACATCGCCATCGCCGGGAGAATCGTCCCATCGGGTACAAGACTCCGGCCTGCGTTGTGCTCACGCCGCCGTACAACGATCTCTCGCCGCTTCTCAGAAGCGGGACGGATGCCAACGGGTTGGGTCCCCACGGTGGGGTGTACGAAGACCTGCGAACCCTGGAGGCGACACTCCGGCTCATAGAGCAGCACGCCGAGTGGAATATACCGAAGATGAATCGCAGTCTGGTGGAGCAAGCCACCCACCCTTATGCACTGGATAAGATCGTCCAGAAGATGGAGTTGAAGAGCGAAGATTGGCGAGTCCATGCAAATAGCATAGCGGGAGTTGGGATAGCCCAGGGCCAGATCGCCCGATTCTCGATAATCAGGCGAGATAAGTCCTTCTTTGGCCCTGATAACCAGAACGTGGTATTCCGCGATGTGGAGGAGAGGGTACGGACGCGTTTAGGCGAGGACCGCATAGACGTAGGTTTTGATTCGCCGCCCGCCAGTCCTTTCGATGAAACGGCTAGGGTTGACAAGCTGGTTGTGTCGGCAAGGTGGCTCGGGGGCGCGGAGGTCCCGGAAGCGGTCCCTGCCGTCCCGACTGACGGCGGCTTTACATTCACCATCGGCGACCGGCACTTTACTTACGATCGGCTAGGACTGCACCGGGCGCAATAGGAGCACCCTCCACTCTCTATCCCCGCGAAGCGGGGGAACACGCCCACGAAGACTATGCTTCGTAGCGTTCATCGGCCTATCCCCAGAGTCTTGGGGGAGTTTTCCAACTGGCCATTGACTTCAACGGCAACGTGCTCTATGTTACTACAATATGAAAGCTACAGGCATAAACAGCTTGGAGGAATGGCCATGTACAACATTCTAACCGAGCCTCTCATACGGATGGTCAAGTCCGACGGCTCTCGCGTTGAGGCGTCCCTGCCTGAGGTTTACGCCGCGCTCATGGCGGACCAGGTGGAAGCCTTTCCCGCGCTGCGGCCACACCAGCGTCACGCTTGGCACGCCTTTTTAGTGCAGCTTGGGGCCATGGCAATGCACAGGGCCAGCCTTACTGAGCCACCAGAGAACGCCGGCGAATGGCTGCCCATCATAAGCGAGCTCACGCCAGACTTTCCCAATGATGAGCCCTGGCAACTGGTGGTAGACGACATCACGAGGCCTGCCTTCGTGCAGCCGCCAGCGCGCTCAAAAGACCGCGAAGCGGACTTCAAAAGCACTGTAGCAACCCCGGACGAACTGGATATGCTGGTAACGTCCAAAAACCACGACCTGAAATCGGCGGTGGCCATCCAGTCTGGCGTTGACGACTGGCTCTACGCGCTGATTACATTACAGACAATGGAGGGATTCAGCGGCGCCGGCAACTACGGCATCTCCAGGATGAACGGCGGCATGAGCAGCAGGCCCGCCTTCAGCATTACTCCCAACATTCGACTTGGCTCGCACGCGAAACGCGACATGGAAGTCCTGCTGAAACGCGGTCAGAGCTTAAACGGCCATTGCCTGCTGTGGGTTCTACCTTGGGATGGCGCTCCCGCAGAGGCGTTGCTTCTGAATGCCTTGGACCCCTACTACATCGAGATCTGTCGGCGGATACGGCTGCGCCTCAATGACTCAGGGAACCTGAGCGTAGTTAGGGCCTCGTCCCGGGCGGCCCGTATAGAGGCCAAGGCTAGCAAGGGTATAACAGGTGACCCTTGGACGCCTGTAGATAGGAAGGATGCCAAGTCGCTGACCCTTGCCAACGGCGGCTTTACCTACAAGAGGACTGTAGAGTATCTATTCAATTGGAGCAAGCCTGAGTTGCTTATGCCTACAGACGCAGAGGTTGGCTCCCCGGAGACCATGACGCTTGTCGCGAGGGGAATGGTGCGCGGGCAGGGCAAGACCGAAGGCTACTACGAGCGCATGATTCCCGTCAGGAAAGGGCTGCAATCAGCGATGCTGCGTCAAGGCGGCATGGACGACGTCGGGCAAATTGCCACGGCCCGCATTGAGCAGATAAGTGCAGTCCAGCGGATACTCAGCCACGCCATCCAGGTGTTCCTAGCAGGAGGTGACAGCGATGATGTTAGCCCTGAGCATCGCAATCTGGCTCGTCCTTGGCTGAATCGCCTGGATGAGATCGTAGACCGCAGTTTCTTTGAAGCTTTACAGGACGAGTTTGAGGAAGAGGACTCGGACGAACGCGAGCGCGTCCGCGACCGGTGGCTCAGGAACGGGCAGGATGGAGTAGTTGATCACGCTGGCAATGTTCTGTCCGAGGCCATCGACTCCCTGCCGTGCTCGGCGATTCACCGCTACAAGGCCCGCGCTAGCTCCGAGGGGCTGTTCTATGGAAGGCTGCGAAGCAACCGGGGCCTGCCCTTCCTGTTCACTGAGAAAGGTGATGATCATGACAACTGATGCACAGGCAATCGACTCTCCGGGTGGGCTTCCCCAAGAAACCGAGCGCGGAAGTTGGGGTGACACTGCCTTTGCCTTGGCCGCCGAAATAGCGGGGCGGAGACTCTCGCCGGGTGACCGCGCTGAACTGCGCCGTATGGATTCCGATTCACCCGGTCCCGCTGTTTTCTGGCGGCTAATGGCAGAGCACAATCTGCTGGGCAACCTAGCCTTGGAGAGGAAGTGGACGCTCATCCTGCACGGCATTGCTCTGATGACGCCTAGGAACTACGGAGACGGCGTGCCACAGTCTGCCCACGACGGCACTACTTCCGTTGGGAGGGCATTGTTCTTGGGCGGTGAAGCGCAGCGGGAAAAGGGGTTCTACAGCGAGTCGCGGCTCAACAGGCTGTTGACAGCCCGGGGAGACATGCTTCGTACCCTGCTAGCCCGTACTTTTCGCACCCTTGCGTCCGCTGGTGTGTCCTTCAACTGGCGGGAGATGTCGCGGTTCATACTTAACGAGGGCTATAACGAAGAGGCGGCAGAGCGGGCGCGCCGACGTATTGCCAGCGAGTATTACCTGGCGGAACGCCGCAGTTCGCAAATCTCGGAAGACTGAACCGAAGACATCCAAAAATAGAAAGGAGAGTTCGCATGACAACACCAAGGTTTCTACAGATACACACCCTACACTCCTACCCGGCAGCGCTCCTGAACCGGGACGACAGCGGGCTTGCCAAGCGGATGCCCTTTGGCGGTGCGGTGCGTACCCGCATATCATCCCAGTGTCTCAAGCGCCACTGGCGAGTGGCTAAGGATGAATACGCCATCCATAGCATACCCGGCGCAGAAGCGGCGGTGCGTTCGCGAAACATCGTTGAACGAAGGATCATTGGGCCTCTTCGGGACACGGGCACCTACAGTGAGGACGTGCTGAACGCCGTTGAGACGGCTTTTAACGTCGGTGTATATGGGCCTAGCGGCACTGCGGAGAGTGGTAGGCAGCCTCTGCTTCTGGGTCTCCCTGAGGTGGAGCACATGCAACAGAAGGCGATTGCCATATGTGCTGACAATCCCACCGATGCCAAGGCCGCGGGCGACGCCGCGGCTGCGATCTTCAACTCAAGGCGCGGCGAGGGCAACAACTTCCGCGCTCTGCTGGAAAATGCACGCCTCCCCGCCGGACTAGAGGGAGCGCTTTTCGGGCGTATGGTCACGTCTGACCCCGCTGCCAACATCGACGCCGCAGTTCACGTGGCGCACGCCTTCACCGTTCACCAGGAGGAGAGCGAGAGCGACTACTTCTCCGTAGTGGACGACCTACAGCGAGTGGATGAAGACCCGGGGGCGTCCCACATCGGGGACATGGAGCTTACCGCTGGCCTGTTCTACGGCTACGTGGTGGTTGACGTGCCGGGTCTGATCTCCAACCTGGAGGGATGCAAGGCCCAGGAGTGGGAGGGTGCAGACAGGACGCTGGCCGCAAAGGTGATTGAGCATCTTGTGCATCTGATTGCCACGGTCTCCCCCGGCGCAAAGCTGGGCTCGACCGCGCCATACGGGTATGCGGACCTGATGCTGGTTGAGGCTGGAAAGCGCCAGCCCCGCAGCCTAGCCAATGCCTTTCGCAGTCCTACAAAAGCGCAAGTCGAAGATGCCGCTCAGCGACTATCGGGATACCTTCAAAAGCTCGACGACTCATACGGAGCCCCCGAGGACCGCAGATTGATGTCGGTGGAGAATTGCGACATCTCTGGAGCGGAGCGCCTCAACCTGGATGACCTTGCATCCTGGTTGGCGGAGACGGTCCTCGGCGGAGAGGCGTAACCATGCGACACCTCATCATGGGGTTGGAAGCGCCTCTAATGGCGTTCGGAGGCGAAACCATCGACAACTACGGCTTCATACGTAGGTTTCCATCGGCGTCCATGCTTACCGGACTACTGGCTAACGCTCTGGGCTGGAGTCGCATTGAGGCAGAACGGCACCAGCGCTTGCAGGAACGTCTGATTTTCGCTGCCCGCATCGACAGGGAGCCAGCGGGCGGGATGCGGCTGACCGACTTCCAGACTGCCCAACTTGGAGCCTCTGACATGGGATGGACCACACGAGGATTGCCTGAAGGTCGCGCAGGAGGGGCCAATACCTACAAAGCTCCCCACCTGCGCTACCGCGACTACTTTGCAGACATGCGCGTTACCGTGGCCCTTAGGCTTGAGCCGGCGGACGACTCGGCGACGTTGGACAATTTGATGTCGGCCCTTGAAGAACCTTCGCGGCCCCTGTTCATAGGGCGCAAGCCATGCCTGCCGTCGCGGCCGCTGTTCGTCGATTTCGTGGAAGGAAATACGACGCTGGACGCGTTGATGGCATCGCAACCAGAAGAGGACAGCGACGATTCCAACACCCTCGCAGCCATGTGGCCAGCTAACGAAATAGTGGACGTGGACGCGAGAGTGGAGATCACCCGTCGCTACATGCTGACGGACCAGCGCAACTGGGTGTCGGGGTTGCACGGGGGCGGTCGCTGGGTATGCGAGGGCTCAGTCAGGAACGAGCGAGTCGGCGGCGTCGGGAAGCCTCTGGCAACCACGGAAAGGGAGGGAACGTGACCGCAACAACCTCACCAAGAACCGATACGGGAGTCCTACAGATGGTTCGCTCCAAGGTGGACGCGCGGGAGTTTCATCGCTGGATGGGCGAAAAGCGCCTGCGGGACCCGGATCACGCCATGCACTGCCTTCTGGCCGAGTGTTTCGGGGAGCTCGCCCCCAGACCCTTCCGCTTGATACTGCCGCGGGGTTGCCCCACGGGCATCTTCTACGGCTATGGGCGCAGCGACGCGGACGCGCTGCGGGAGATGGCCGACCTATACGCCGATCCCCTACAGAGCCGCATTATTCCGGTAGGCGAAATGGACAGCAAGACAATGCCGTTGGCTTGGCGGGTCGGACAGCGGCTCGGCTTCGAGGTTCGACTCCGGCCCGTGGTGCGTAGGGCTAGAGAAAACGCCGGTCACAGCCACAGAGAGATGGACGCCTTTCAAGCCGAGGCTGAACGGTATCCCAAGGGCGAAATGCCGCGCAGCCGGGAGCAGGTGTACGCGGATTGGTTGTCGGACAGATTTACCATACTTTGGCCGGAAGAGTCGGTCAGAAGGCGCGGAGCGAGCCTGGAGTTGAACCAGAGCAAACTGGTCTCCTTCCAGCGTACGCGGACCTACCGGAAGACCAGGGCTATCCGCTACTCCGAGGGGCCGGACGCGGTCATGCGGGGTGTGCTCACCATCAACGACTCTGAGGCTTTCGCCGCATTGCTGGCCAAGGGCGTCGGCCGCCATCGAGCCTACGGATTCGGCATGCTCCTGCTGCGTCCAGCTTGAAGCCGTCAGCACGGCTTGCCTCGGAGTTTCGTCGCCACAGCACTTTAACATCCGAATATTCTGGTAGCGAGGGGAAACAAATGTTGAGAGGCAGACTAGGACTTGAAACGGCACGGATTCCACATGCGGACCGCCACGGTCTGTTATGGCTGTCCCGCGGCACGCTTACGGTGCGCGATGGCACGTTGCGCTTTCGCCGAGAGAGCCCGCCCACTTCTGACAGCTCGCTTGATGCCGGCGAATACGGCATACCGTTTCAATCACTCTCCATGATCCTACTGGGTCCGGGGTCCACGGTTAGCCACGACGCATTGCGTCTGATGGCACGCCACGGGACGGCCCTTGTAGCAGTCGGCGAGGACGGCGTTCGGTGTTACACCGCTCCGCCGCTCATGCCCGATACATCGGAGGTGGCCCGCCGCCAGATGCGAGCCTGGGGCGACCCCACCGGCAGTCGTATAACCATCGCACGCAAGATGTACGCTCTCCGCCTTGGCGAAGTACTGCCACATGACAGCCTGGACGCGCTCAGGGGAATGGAAGGCGCCCGGATGAAGCGCACGTACCAGAACCTGGCGCAACGGTACGGCGTTCCGTGGCATGGTCGCCGCTATGACCGGAGCGATCCGCTGACCGCCGACATTCCCAACCAAGCCATCAACCACGCCTCGGTTGCGGTGACATCGGCGGCCGTTATCGCGGTGATATCGGTAGGAGCGATTCCGCAGTTGGGCTTCATACACGAGCACAGCGGCGATGCATTTGCCCTGGACATCGCCGATCTCTTCCGGGACACAATTCTGCTTCCCGCCGCGCTCAAGTCTGCCAAGGCCGTCATTCAAGATCCCACGCTGGACATTGAGAGGTATACCCGCCGCACCACTGGGGAGATGCTCAGGACCGAGAACGTAATTCCCAAGATGATAGACCGCATAAAGGTCCTCTTCGAAGGTGTAGAACCCATCAAGGGGGAGACGGAAGCGCCTACGGAAGAGCACCTGGAAGAGGAATGACGCATGATCGTAATCGTCACAGTAAACGTAGAGGCGCGCTATCGGGGCTTCCTGGCGTCGGCGATGTTGGAGATAGCTCCCGGTGTGTACACCTCACCCAACATGACGAGCGGCATAAGGGAGAGGATTTGGGATGTCCTGAGACGTTGGTACTACGAGCTTAGGCAGGGGGCAATCGTGATGACCTGGCGAGACCCATCCGGAGTGGGCGATCAGCAGATCAGAACCCTTGGCGATGTGCCCAAGGAGATTGTGGATGCGGATGGCGTCTTCTTGGTGAAATACAGCTAGACAGCAGGTGATATCGTCGGCGCTCAGCATTGAGAACGCTGTTCTCTCAACGATATGAAGACTCAAAGCCAAGGCTATATGAGAAGGCGCAGTGATAGGAAATGCAAGGGGTTCCCCCGTGCAGGCGGGGATAGACCGAATGAATCCTCGATGAGGGTGTTGGGCAGGATGGTTCCCCCGTGCAGGCGGGGATAGACCCAGTCGCCACCTGGTCCGCACCGACAAGCTGGAGGTTCCCCCGTGCAGGCGGGGATAGACCCTCACACCCCGAAACGCGCGCTTTGCGCGTAGCGGTTCCCCCGTGCAGGCGGGGATAGACCTACTACGGAACCACGACCGCCCGATTTGCCAAAGGTTCCCCCGTGCAGGCGGGGATAGACCTAGTACAAGGGAGAGGGCGCTTTCAGAGAAAGCGGTTCCCCCGTGCAGGCGGGGATAGACCCAGGCAGTGCTGATGGCACTGCGTTCGCTATCAGGTTCCCCCGTGCAGGCGGGGATAGACCCCCGCCCAAGTCGCCGCGCATCGGAGGCCACCCGGTTCCCCCGTGCAGGCGGGGATAGACCTACAGCGGTTGTGGCCCTGCTATGCCGGATAGTGGTTCCCCCGTGCAGGCGGGGATAGACCGGATTCTGGAGGCTGGGACGTGCAGGTATGTGCGGTTCCCCCGTGCAGGCGGGGATAGACCCGTAGGACCACCCACATACAAACTGGTAGTACAGGTTCCCCCGTGCAGGCGGGGATAGACCTCGGCAACATTCAGTCCTCCCATAGAGAACCGTGGTTCCCCCGTGCAGGCGGGGATAGACCCAGTCTGGTGTACACGGTGTCAGCGTGTACATAGGTTCCCCCGTGCAGGCGGGGATAGACCTTACATATCGGACGGGAGCACCGGAGCAGCAGGGGTTCCCCCGTGCAGGCGGGGATAGACCCGTTCTGGAACCCCCCACAGTCACACAGGCTCGGGTTCCCCCGTGCAGGCGGGGATAGACCGCGCAAAAGAGAGTGAGACAAACGCACATGGGCGGTTCCCCCGTGCAGGCGGGGATAGACCTGAGTTGGAGCGTTTTGAGTGGTTTTCCTATGGGGTTCCCCCGTGCAGGCGGGGATAGACCTGGTTAACCGCTATGCAATGGCTGCGTTGGCTGGGTTCCCCCGTGCAGGCGGGGATAGACCTATCCCACGTCATGCCAACCGACAGCAGCGTTTGGTTCCCCCGTGCAGGCGGGGATAGACCGGGAGATCGAGCTTTCCCGGAACAACGGCAGCGGGTTCCCCCGTGCAGGCGGGGATAGACCCCTTACCGCCATAAGACAACCTGGACCCAACCGGGTTCCCCCGTGCAGGCGGGGATAGACCTGAGGGAGCTGATTTACCGCATGTGTGGTGTAAGGTTCCCCCGTGCAGGCGGGGATAGACCCTAGATAGGTTTCGGGGGTGGCGTATATGCACTGGTTCCCCCGTGCAGGCGGGGATAGACCGGCCCAAGCCAGCCCCACCGCCTAAGCCGACGCGGTTCCCCCGTGCAGGCGGGGATAGACCGCGTCAATGGGCCAAGACTCATCGATCGGAGACGGTTCCCCCGTGCAGGCGGGGATAGACCTGAGGGAGCTGATTTACCGCATGTGTGGTGTAAGGTTCCCCCGTGCAGGCGGGGATAGACCCTAGATAGGTTTCGGGGGTGGCGTATATGCACTGGTTCCCCCGTGCAGGCGGGGATAGACCGGCCCAAGCCAGCCCCACCGCCTAAGCCGACGCGGTTCCCCCGTGCAGGCGGGGATAGACCGCGTCAATGGGCCAAGACTCATCGATCGGAGACGGTTCCCCCGTGCAGGCGGGGATAGACCCTGGGAGGACCGGATCGCGTCGAGCGATTCCACGGTTCCCCCGTGCAGGCGGGGATAGACCTGCCCTACCTATACACGTAGTCATCCCCACCTAACCTTTCAGATTAGGTTCCATTTGAACGTCTAGCACTAGCGCCCTAGACGGAGTAGGTCTGAGTTGACGGTAGGCAGAACTATCTTCGAATTGTGGATGGGATTGTGAGCCTCGTCATGGCGCA
Source organism: Dehalococcoidia bacterium (assembly GCA_965207115.1). GTDB lineage: Bacteria > Chloroflexota > Dehalococcoidia > UBA6926 > UBA6926 > VXMO01. Next base: position 2,006,386 of record CBDBLR010000003.1, read on the forward strand.
AGCGACCGCAATGAACCGGCTGCGCTGGGTCGTGCGCGGGGTGGCTTGAGGGTGCCGCTACGCCTCTTGCGCCACACCGACCACCAAAGCGCCCATCCCTACAGCAAGCAGGACAGCAGGGATGATTGCCGGAAGGGTATGGCTGTTCGGGGAGAGGGCGAGGATCCCGACCACTACGAAGGCGATTATTGCAACGCCGTACACGGCGGCTCTTCTTTCTGTTTTGGAGAGCGGTCCCTCGTCGGTGCCGCTGGTTTAAGGTGCATGGTGCCTAGGCTTCGACTCTCCGCCTATGGCATCGACAGGTAGTACTTCCCGGACGCTACCTTTCACATCCTTTCAGTATTGTAGGTACTGGTAACTGCGCCGCACAAGCCTCGACAGAATGTGATTGACATTCATAACCGCAAGGGTTATATTCGTGCAATGTACCCAGTAGTCTTCCATCAGAGGCCCAACGGTGCCATTCCCTATGAGGAGTACGTACGGAGCGTCTATCACGCGGGGCAGAAAACTGGGGCGGCGAGGATCAGGGCATTCGTTGAACGCCTCGGGCAGGAAGGCTCGCAGCGCCTCGTTGCGAGGCGATGGGCAGAAAAGATGAACGACGTATGGCAGCTTCGCGCCGGCCAGCACCGGATATTTTACTTCTGGCACTCAGGGGCCGAGCGGTACGTCATTCTGAATGGCTTTCGGAAGAGGTCGCGAAGGACTCCACGCCCGGAATTGGCAAGAGCTGAGAGTCTACGGGCTGAGCATCTTGAAGGATGAGGAGAAGATTATGAGACGGCATGAGGTTGAGGGCAGCCACGCCGAGTGGCTAGAAGACATCGAGTATCGACAGGAGTTTGGTTCAGAGACCGCCAAGCTTGAGGTCGCGGTGGCACTTGCAGACGCACGGGAGGCCGCCGGGATGACTCAATCGGCACTGGCGGAACGAGCAAGAGTGTCCCAGGCATACATCGCAAAGCTGGAGAGGGGCGACGCAAATCCCACCATTGGCCATATCGGACGACTGCTGGCCTGCATGGGATTGAAGCCCTCCGTCAGCGTCGCTCCCATGAAACCAGCCACTTCCTCCGAGCCGGTTCATGTAGAGAGTCAGGGAGCTTCCAAGCTCAAGGCAGTCTACTCCGACGGCCCTCTGGCTGAAGTCACCGGTTCTTCTATTGAGCAGCCGTCTCCAGCGGTGTGAACTCCCAATGGGGGTATAGGGGATGGTATGGACTTCCGGGAAGTTGAGTAGATGACGGTGGAACGACCTCCACACATCACTGCCGACGATCCTCGCGGCGTGCAGGCGGCCGCCGAAATACTGCGGCGACACACGGATGGCGAGCTTGAGGCAAACATCACCAGCGCGGTGCGCAACTTCCTCACCATCACCGGCCTGGTACAGGATGATGAAGTGGTCGAGGAAGCACCGCCAGCGGAGGGCTCACGCCAAGCCGTGGACCTGACTGCGCTTGACACCTTTGTCGAGTTCAAGCGCCGTATCGGAATGGCTTCCGTCGGCGCGCCCCATCCGCAGTATGTCGAGCAACTGGACGACTACTTGGCGCAGTCTGCCAAGCAGGGCAAGGTGCGCATGGGAGTCCTCACGGACGGCAAGCACTGGCTACTGCGCTGGCCCGGAGCCGGCGAGGTTCGCTTGACCCGCCCATATGCCTTCACGTTGGAGCAGCCGGACAACTGGATCAGCTTGTACGAGTGGTTGCGGGATTCGGCGCTAGTGTCCCTCGATGGCATCAACCCCGATAGGGAGGGAATCGAAGGGCATTTCGGGCCGGGCAGCCCCTCCTACCAACGGGACATCGCCGCACTCAAGACCCTCTACCAAGAGAATTCGGAACTGGAGACCATCAGGGTGAAGCGTCGGCTGTGGTACGACCTGCTGCGCACCGCCCTGGGCGAGATCGCCTACACCACGGAGGGGATGGACAGCCCGCTCCACCACGACACCGAGGAAATGGACGACCTGTTCGTCCGGCACACATACCTGAGCGCGGTCATAGGCATGGTGGTGCAGGCGTCCTTCGGCATCGACATCCGTCGCTTGGCTGAGACGGACGCTTCCGACCTGCTTCAAGGCCGTGAGTTGTACCGCGCCACGGGATTGCAGGGCGTCCTGGAGTCGGACTTCTTCGCCTGGCCCAACGAGGTGGGCGGAGAACCGCTGCTACGAACCCTAGCTCGACGCGTGGCCCGGTTCGACTGGGCTGAGGCTCCGCCTGACACTGCGGCCACGCTCTATGAGTCGGTCATCCCGCCGGAGGAGCGACGGCAGTTGGGGGAGTACTACACCCCTGCATGGCTCGCCCGCGCCATGATTCGAGAGCTTGTGGACGACCCGATGAACCAGCGTGTACTGGACCCGGCCTGTGGTTCAGGGACGTTTGTCGCCGAGGCGGTGACCCACTTCATCGCCGCCGCTGGAGCATCCAATTGGGAACCCTTGGAAGTCCTCAACAGGCTGCGGGAGGCGGTCACCGGCATCGACGTGCACCCTGTTGCGGTACATCTGGCCAGAGCCGCGTGGACGTTGGCGGCCCGTCCTGCCATCAGCAAGGCCAGCGCAGCCGGACGCGACGCATCGCTGTCCATACCCGTCTACCTTGGAGATGCCCTGCAACTGCGGTTCCGAACCGGAGACATGTTCGCCCAACACAACATCACGGTCCAGGTAGAGGACGAGGAGAACACCGAGCTGGTGTTCCCGGTGAGTCTGGTGGATCGATCGGAGACCTTCGACGCCCTCATGGGGGACGTTTCCGCTTCCATCGAGCAGGGAGACGACCCGTCCCTAGCCTTGGACGACAACGGGATCGACGACACCTCCGAGCGTCAAGTCATGGGCAACACCATAACCGCCATGCAGCGGCTCCACGACAAGGGACGGAATCACATCTGGGCCTACTACGCTCGTAACATGGTGCGTCCCGTGGTGCTGTCACGCTCCAAGGTTGACGTGGTAATTGGCAACCCACCCTGGATCAACTACAACCAGACCGCAGACATCCTCCGAGACGAGTTAAAGAACCTGAGCCGGAACACCTACGGCATTTGGGCAGGGGGACATTACGCCACCCAGCAGGACGTGGCGGGGCTATTCTTCGCCCGCAGCGTTGACCTGTACCTGAAGGACGGTGGAGTCATCGGTTTCGTACTGCCTCACAGCGCGCTCCAGGCCGGGCAGTACGCCAAGTGGCGCAGTGGGCAGTGGAAGGCGCGCAAGGCGGGGCCGGGTGTTCAGATGGACTTCACCATCAAATCGGCGTGGGACTTGGAGCAGCTCAAGCCGAACAGCTTCTTTCCCATTCCCGCCTCGGTCGCCTTTGCCCGCAAACTCTCCCAGGACACTTCCGGCAAGCCCTTGGCCGGAAAGGTGGAGCGGTGGCTGGGGAATGCCGGCGCTGCAAACGTGAGGCGTGAGCTAGCAGGCATCACCCACACGGGCGTCAAAGGGACCTCACCCTACGGCGCACTGGCTAGGAACGGGGCCACGATATTTCCAAGGGTGTTGTTCTTCGTGGAAGAAACCGAGAACGTCGCCATCGTACAAGCAGCGCCGACGGTCACCGTCAATCCCCGTCGGGGCAGTCTCGACAAGGCGCCGTGGAAGAATCTGGGCCTCACAGCCATCACAGGCCAAACGGTTGAAGCCAAGCACCTGTTCGATGTACATCTGGGCGAGACCATCGCGCCCTACGTCACCTTGACACCTCTAAAGGCACTGCTGCCGATGAAGCAAGGCGACTACGTAATTCCCTCCAATGATCGCGGTTCCGGCGGCATCCGGATGGGCGGGTTGGAACGGAGGATGCGGGAGCGTTGGCAGACGGTCAGCCGTCTGTGGGAGGAGAACAAAGCCCCGGCCAACCGGCTGAATCTGCTTGGTCAACTGGACTACATGGGGAAGTTGTCATCGCAGTTGGAATGGCAGCGTGAGCCACAAGGCCGCCCGGTCAGGTTGGTCTATACGAGTTCCGGCCAGCCAACGGCCGCCATATTGGATGAGGACTCCGGTCTGGTGGAAAACGTCCTGTTCTGGGTTCCCTGCACTGGCATTGAAGAAGCCAGCTACCTGCTGGCTATCATCAACAGCGAAGCACTGTACGAAGCAGTATCCGGTCTTATGCCGAAGGGTCAGTTCGGGGCACGGCACCTGCACAAACATCTGTGGAACCTGCCAATTCCAGAGTTCGACCCGACGGAGGGATTACATGTCACCATCTCTGAGGCTGGGGCAGCGGCGGCGGCAGGAGCGAAGGCGAAGCTGGACGACCTCCGGGAGCAGCGTGGAGACAAGCTGACCATAGCCATCGCCCGACGCGAGTTGCGGTCCTATCTGCGCACTTCGGACGAGGGGAAGTCAGTGGAAGATTCCGTGTCCAAACTGCTGATTGGCGAATAGCGCCTTCCAAAATTCACCAAGCTCGTTTCCTAGTCTCCGCGCTTCTTCCGACCTCAAAGTGTGGTTCCCCTGGGCGCGGCACTGCCACGGGATGATTGCTCGCGGAGGCGCTTTCTCGCTACAGTCAGACTATGGTCCTCTCCACTCGCAAGCTGCTGGATGCCCTCAGCCGTATGCCGTTTGTCGAATCGACGGAACTGGCGCTCATGCTCGGCGAGCCGCACGCGACCGTACACCGCCATCTGACTGACCTACTCACTGACAGCGTCGTGGGTCGCGTCAGCCACGGCACCGTCCATCTGCCATCGAGCCAGCGATACCACCTGACGACCCAGGGAATCCGGGAAGCCGCCGACTTCCTGGACTTCGACACGCCCTCGGACTTCGTGCGGGCCTACCCCATGTCCAGGGAGTGGCTGACGCTGCTCATCCGCCGCATGGACGCCGTGGCCGTCGTCTACCGTCTCGCCGCCACCATGTCCCCAGGCACGGACGGACGCAGGACCCGCGTGGAGTTCCACCGCAGGGGCCGCTTCGACGCCACCGTCACCCTCCACGACGGCCGCGACTTCGGCGTGGTTCGCCAGGGTCTGGCCCTGCGGCGTCGCTCCCTCCACGACCGGCTGCGCGCCTTGGCTCACTACGACTACAGCCGACGCCCGGATGTCGTGCTGATTCTCGTTCCCAGCGTCTGGGAGAGAAGGCTGACGGGGAGGTTCTGCGACCGCATCTATCTCAGGGACTTCTTCATCGCCGTGGAGTCCAGGTGGGCGCTGGAACGACGGGACCGCCGCGTCTGGCAGGAGACCACCGGGTTAGTCGGGAACACGTACCACACCCTGGAGCACGTGATCTCCCAGGGCAGGCCCGGCAGGAGACCCTCCACCGCGTCGCCGGAGCGCAAACGCGCCTCCCTACCTCAGCCTGAGCGGATGGCACAGGCCGCGCCCGCCTTCGGCATGTCGCCCTCGGAGAAGCGGACCCTCGACCTCATCACCGACCACCCGATGATCCCCCGCAAGCATCTGGCAACCTGGCTCGGAGTCTCCGAGGGCCGGGTCAGCCAGATGATGCACGGCTTGGTGAAGACCTGGAGCCTCATCGAGCGTCACGGCAAACGCGGCGACGTTCGATACACCCTGTCCGCCGAGGGTATCCGCTACTTCACCCACCGGGACCGGGCCGAGCTTCCCACCACCCGGGGCATCTGGAGCACGGAGTTCACCACCGACAAAGAGGGCCGAAGACGGCACGTGGGCCACCGTATCGAGACGTGGGCGCGGCAGACGAAGCACGCCGACGGCATCACCTGGTTCCTCTCGCAGCTTCAGGCCGAGACTAGGGCCGACCCCGACAGCGAGCTTCACTGGTCCGTGCCAACCGCCAGGTCCGACCGTGCCTACAACTGGGGCCGTTCCGCCATCGCCCCCGACGCCGTGGGGCAGATGACCGCCCAGGGCCTTCGGATACCGTTCTACCTTGAGCACGAGCTGCGCGCCCGTCACCCGCAGGGAGTCAGCGCTCGCCTGGAACCCTATGAAGACTACTATTGGTCCAATGAGCATAAGGAAGGCCAGCCGCCGTACCCCGTCACGCTGTTCGTCGTGGACAGTGAAGAGGTCGAGGACACCTACGTCAGCACCGCCACCCGGATGAACCGGATGTCGCTGCCCATCCTGGTGTCCTGCACGCCCGTGTTGTCACGCATGGGGATACTGGGGGAGTCCTGGCGTCCCCTGTGGGAGCCGGCCTCCCCTCGACTGGCGCTGTCCGACATGGGCTCCTACACCTACGACTCGCTGTACCACCGGATGCGTCCCCGTCCTGTAGGGGGGCGATAGTCCTATAGGGCGTGATACGTAGATATCGCTGACACATCGCTATCCGCCCTCTATGCTGGTTGGGGGCTGCAAAACGGCATCGGCGGGGTGATTGCCGGGGGCGTAGAGGGGCCGATCCACCCCTGTTTTAGCTACGAAACGGGGGTTGACGTGTCGCCTGACCGGTCAGTGTGCAAAATGGGAAATCATGCTAAAATAACTGGCGAGTCCGGCGACAACTTGATTGCACTTTTGGAGCGCTGACGTGTCAGCCTGTAGGGAGGGAAAAGACCGATGGATGAGCCGGTCCGCTGGGTGACGAAGGCGGAGGCTGCCGAGGAGCTGGCGGTCTCCCTGTCCACCCTCGACCGCAAGATCCGGCAGGGAGAGATCGAGGTCCGCAGGGAGGGCCGCCGGGTGTTCGTGCGGATGGAGGGGCCGGAGTACCCAAGCGACGAGGAGATGCTGCTCCAGTCCCTCGACAGGGAGCGGGAGCTTCAGCGGACGGTGCGGGAGTTGGAGCAAAGCGTATCCGAGTGGAAGCTGAGAGCGTCCGAGCTTGAGCGGGAGCGGGACGAGGCCAGGGAGTCCGCAGCCACCGCCAGACGGCCGTACCTGGAGATTGAGGGGAAGTACCAGAGGGAGGTCGCCGCGCACAAGGATACGAAGGAGTCGCTCACAATAGCCCGTGTGTGGGCCTTCGGGTTGCTGTTGCTGCTGATCGGCCTCATTCTCCTGTGGTGGTTCGTGCTGAGGTAGGGGCAGCGCCGCCGGTCCTTCGAAGCAGGCCCTCGCAGGTGGCCCCATTTTGCAACGAGAGCCGCTTTTTCGCCGGAACACGCCCTTTCGAAAAAGTGTTCACTGGAACTGCCCGGCGCACCCCGAAATCAGCCGCTTTGCATAGCTGAGTGGCCCAGGATGTCCGCTTCTTCCCCAGGTCCCATTTTCGTGTACTCTCCTGCCACGTCGGTAGGCGGTCAAACGGATGGGCCGACCTGGGCCACCGTCAGGTCCCGGTATAGGCGGCAAGTCCTGCAATTATCGTGATGAGCATGACGACAATAGACCACCCAATCAAGTACATGAATGGCGCTAGGTAGTCTGGGTTGGGCATTGTGAGCGCAGGTTGAAGGCGATACTCCTTGTCCGTCGTATATCTGAGACGGAGCTTTCTTATGGAAGCCCACCATGTATAGATGTTGAATGGAAGCATCACGCTCAAGAAAATGCCAAATGGCAAAACGAGCGAGAGTGGCTGAGAGTGAGTTACAAATATATCCACGATAGACCAGATCAAGCCAACTATATTGAAGGCTACTATGTAAAGGACCAACCAGATGAAATAAACCAAGGCGTATATCGGAAGGACGAGTGATACAGGGAGCGACCTACCGAACACCATCCGTGCCAACATATAGACCCAAGGTAGAACGAGTAACATCGACAGCTTCGCGCCGTCGGCGCCATAGGATTCCCCGTCCAGCCTCCTGAAGCGGGCCACCAGAATGCATATCAGGGCCGCAGCCGGTGCCCACAAGAGGCCCAATACGGCGAGCAACAGCACAGAGAGAGGAACCCAGAAGAACACTTCACCAATGTTTTCCAGGTTGTCCATGCGGCTAATTCTAGTCTACTGTCACTGTCGAGTCACTAACTAGAGTAGGAGCCTCGGAGGATCGGATACTTGGGTGAAATACAACTTCGTTTGACTACGTAGCTACGTGTGTGCCCGCGCCCCCATCGACTCGATGCCGGCTGCCATCGGGCTGAACCCTTGCGTGACGTGCTTAGCGTCCCCATCCGTCAACCGTACCGCCCGATACCCCCACATCCAATCGGGTCCAGGCGGAGGGCACGCCCTGACCGCCGCCCATGAGGGCATCTCATCACCTCCGGCATCGCACCGACTCGGAGACCGGCAACAGACCCGCCGCGTGGTTGACGTGTCACCATGCCACGACCCCGGTGAGCGTTGCGTCAGAACTCCTTCCGGGGGACTGGGAGCGCCGTTTCCGCCGCGTCCTGCACCCCCACGTCCATCCCCTGCTGCGTCCCGTTTTCCTCACATCTGCCCTTTTCCTGCCGCGTCGTGCCCCCCACCATCGAACGAGTTTCGTTGGATTTGGCCTGAACGCACTCTTTCAACAAGGTGTTCACTTTTCATGTCCTGTAAGGGGTGATTTCCCGCTGTTTCAGCTACGGAATCACCCCTGTGTCCACTTCGCCACCAAACTCAATCTCCTGTACAGCCCCTTTGCATGGTGGAGACCCTCCGATTCGGCGAGAGTCTGGAAGGTGCATCATCAGTGATGCACCCCACGAGGTTCCGGGACCGGCCCTCTTGACTCACTGCTCTCTATTTGAGAAAATAGAGGGTGTGTATGAGGGAATGCAAATCGAATGGGGGACACGGGCCATCAGGGATATGCGCCGCCTCGCCTCACGGGACAGAGAGCGCATCATCGCCAAGATTGAGCAGTATGCAGGGAATCCCGCGTCCCTTGCCAGGCAGGTGACGGCGCTGACTGACACCCCCTACAGGCGGTTGAGAGTCGGCCACCACCGCGTCATCTTCGCCACCGAACATGGCGAGCCCTCAACCCTCATAGTCCTGAGAGTTCGACACAGGAGGGAGGCTTATGACTAGCGAACAGACCGTAACCTTGACTCGAAGGGAGTATGACGCTCTCATCGAGCGCAACAGCCAGCTTGAGGACATGCTGGCTGCCCAGGACGCGGACGACGGCGTGCGTGTCCCCCACGAAGTCGCTCTCGACATCATGCGGGGCAAGGGTCCCGTCCAGGCGTTTCGGAGCCACCAGGGCATGACCCTGAGGGAGCTGTCCGAGAGAACCGGCCTTGCCTCAGGGTACATCTCAGAGATAGAGCGCGGGCTAAAACCGGGATCGGCCTCGGCCTTGACCCGCATCGCCGGTGCCCTTGGCACCACGATAGACGTCCTGGTGAGCGGGTAGCGCCAACACAGAGCTTGAATGCAGAAACCCACAGATACATCAGAGGAGGAGGAACGCATGAAGAAGAAGCACCTACAGCCAATGACGCCGGCGGCCCTCTACGCCAGGGTGTCCAGCGACCGGCAGGACGTGGACCTGTCCGTGTCCGCCCAACTTCGGGCGCTCAAAGAGTACGCGAAGGCCAACGGCTACTCCGTGGCGAGGGAGTACGTGGACGAGGCCGAGAGCGGCCGCGTCGCCGACCGTCCCCAGTTCCGGGAGATGATCGAGGAGGGCAGCAAGCCTAAGGCTCCTTTTGACGTGATCTTGGTCTGGAAATTCTCGAGATTCACCCGCAAGCGGGAGCACGCCGTAGCGTTCAAGGCTCAACTGCGGCGCAAGGGCATCCGCGTGGTGTCCATCACCGAGCAGGCTGAGGACAACGCCACCGGCAGACTGCTTGAGGGAATCATCGAGAGCGTGGACGAATATTACAGCGAAAATCTTGCCCAAGAAGTTGTCCGGGGAATGAGGGAGGCTGCATCGAGAGGATTCTTCCTCGGCTCGAAGGCCCCCTTCGGCTACAGGAAGGTGAAGGTGAGCGACGGGGCGAAGGAGCGTCCCACCCTGGAGGTAGACCCGGCTACGGCTCCTGTAGTGAAGGAGATATTCGAAAAGTCGCTTCAGGGCCACGGTCTCAAGGAGCTATGCAAGGAGCTGAACGACCGGGGCGTCACTAACAGGGGCAAGCGCTGGTACAAGGGAACGCTCCACTACGTGCTGAAAAACGAAGCGTACACCGGCGCCGCAGTGTGGGGCAGAAAGGGCAAGGGAGAGAAAGCCCAGGAGCCGGTGAGGGTGGAGGGAGCGTGGCCCGCGCTGGTGTCCAGGGAGCTGTTCGACGAAGTGCAGGAGGCGATGCGGGAGCGCGCCCCGAAGGTGCAGAGGCCCGCGAGGGTGGGGAGTCCCTATCTCCTGAGCGGGCTGCTCAAGTGCGGGGTGTGCGGCAGGCCCTATCGCGCCCAGGGAGCCAAGAGCGGCCAGTTCTCCTATTACATCTGTGGAACCCTGTTCACCGAAGGAGCGGGGATGTGCACCGCCCGCTACCTGAACGCACCCAGGGTGGAGGAGTTCATCGTCGAGAAGATCAGGGAGCGCATCCTGACTGAGGAGACCATCGTGGCCCTGGTTCAGCTGGTGGCCGAGGAGATAGACGCGATGGCCGGGGAGTTGGCGGGCAGGCTGGAAGTAGTAGAGGCGGAGCTTGAGGACGTGAGGAAGCGTCTTGGGAAGCTCTACGAGGCCATTGAGACCAGCGACCTGACGTTGGAGGTCCTGTCGCCCCGCATCATGTCTCTGCGGCACCGTGAGGAGCAGCTGGAGGCTGCACGTGAGGACGCCGAGCGCCAGCTTGAGCAGCGCAGGGTTGCCCTTCCCGACGCCGAGGAGATAGTGGAGTACGTAGCGGACTTCCGAAACTTCCTGAAGGAGGGGACGATCCCTGAGCGGAAGGCGCTGATACGCAACTTCGTGGAGGGCATTGAGGTCAATGGAGACGAGGCGACGCTGACGTACACGGTGCCCATGCCGAGGGACGGGGTGAGGCGGGAATCGGCCTCGGTTCTTGATTTCGTCCAGTCCGGCCCACCAACCGGTACGGTAGATAGCACCGAGCCGTTCAGCGCCATATCCTCGGCGCTCATGCCGGGGACCAGGCTATCCTCCGGCATGGGCACCGTGTAGCGCAGCAAGGCGTTGTCGGGGGTGACGACGATCTCCTTGACGAAAGACTCGATGAAAGTCCTGCGCTCGGTCAGTTCGCTCTTCTTCAGGAACCTGCTCATGTCCTGTGCGTAGGCGGTGATGGTTTCCACTTGGTCCAAGACTTTTCTGCGCTGTCCCAGGGCCGCTCTCGCCTCCGCCTCCGCAGCCTCAAGACGCTCCTGCCGCTCCCGGTGGTCGCGTATGCGGGGCCTGAAGTCGTTGATCTCCATGTCGGTGGTCTCCACGAGGTCGTAGAGCCGGTCGAGCCTGCGGCGCACGTCGGCGAGCTCCGACTGGATGGTCTCCAGCCTCTCGCGGTGCTCGCCCGCCACGCCGTCCATCTGCTCGTCCACGACCTTGACCAGGGCGCGGATGTTGGAGTCGGTGAGGATGTTGGAGCGAATCTTGCTGACGACCAACTCCTCGAAGCGGCGGGCTGCGAGCCTGGGAGTCTTGCAGGCTTCCTTGCCCCGCTTCATCAGGGACTGGCAGACGTAGTAGGGGAACTGGCCGCTCTTGGAATACTGGCCGCTGAGCGCCCTCTTGCAGGTCTTGCACTTGATCAGTCCGCTGAGCAGGTAGGAGCTTCCGGCCCTCCGGGGATGCACGACCTTGGGGGCGCGGCGGCGCAGCTGGCGACCGACGCGCTGGAACTGGGACTTGGATACGATGGGGGGAAACGCCTTCTCCACCCGCACCGGGTCGGCTCCGTCCTGGGCGTTCACGCCCCACAGGAGCGTCCCCGTGTACGCCTCGTTGACGAGGATCTTGTGGACGCCGGTCTTGCCCCAGAGCTTTCCTCCGGGGCTGGCGATGCCATCGTCGTTGAGGGCGCGGGTGATGTCCACCATCCCGCTTCCTGCCTCGGACATGTCGAAGATGCGCTTGACGACTGGAGACGTATCCGGGTCAAGCTCCAGCGTGGGGCGCTTCTTCGGCCCGTCCTGCACCATGATGCGGCTGTAGCCGTAGGGTGCCTTGCTGCCGACCCAGAAGCCGCGAGAGGCGGCCTCTCTCATTCCCCGCAAGACCTCCTGGGCCAAATTCTCGCTGTAGAACTCGTCCACGCTCTCGATGATGCCCTCAAGCAGCCTGCCGGTGGCCGTGTCCTCGGCCTGCTCGGTGATGGATACTACGCGGATGCCCTTGCGCCGCAGCATGGACTTGAAGGCGACGGCGTGCTCGCGCTTGCGGGTGAACCTGGAGAACTTCCAGACCAAAATCTCCCGGAAGGGAGCGTTGGGCCTTCCGGCCTCGTCGATCATCTTGCGGAACTCGGGGCGGTTGGCGACGCGCCCGCTCTCGGCCTCGTCCACGTACTCGCGAGCGACGGCGTAGCCGTTCTTCTCGGCATAGTCCCTGAGCGCCCGCAACTGGGCGGCCACGGACAGGTCCACGTCCTGGCGGTCGCTGGACACCCTGGCGTATAGGGCGACGGGTGCATAGGTGGCGTTCTGCTGCATTCGTATGTCCTCCCTGCTCACTCTTGGCCAGTCCGGCGGGACTCAGCCCGTTGGCGGCGCTCCTGCCGCAGCCACTCCCTTTCGTACATGTACAGGCGGATACAGTCGCGGAGGAACTCGCTCATGTTGCGGCCCTCCTCTGTCAGAATCTGCTGCACCTGCTCGGCCATCTCTGGTGGCATGGAGAAGGTGATGGCCTTTCGGGTCGTAGGCATTCTCTCTTTTTTGCCTCCTAGAGTATGACAGTGTCATACATGTATGATGACGGAAGAGGACGGTGTTTGTCAATGCTGCTGGGGACAAGGCGGAGACGTCCTTGCTAACGGAACAGATTGAGATCCGGTACGGCATCCTTTGGTATCCCCTGCACAATAGCACGCCCGAATTGGCCGTTCGGAATCCATGTGTTTTGTGTCCACGCCGCCCTTATGAGTTCTTTGCGTCGCGAAGGAAGTGACTCCCAGGCGCGGGTTCCAATGCACAGGTTTTCCGTAAGCACGATGACGTGCGATGAAATGGCCTCTTCCAGCCGTACTCCCTTTAGTCCTTCGAACGCCTCCATCTCTTGGTCCATTTTTCTGAGTTGGCCTGCCTCCACAACCCTATCAAGGGCGACGGTGGCGTAATGGAGTGTCGCAGCATGTCCCCTGTTGGTGGGTACGACTGTCATGCCCCAGACTCCGTTGGATTCAATCGGCCTAACCATCGGCGATAAGAAATCCACCCAGTGGTGGTCCCACGGTCCAGCGTTTGAGCAGGCTATTCTTGGGGCACCTGGCAGGAGCTTTGTCACATGTCTAATCCGCCAATTTAGAGCGGGGTACAACAGAGACATCCTCAATAGTCCGCTGGCCAAGGCAAGTGTCTCCAGGCGTTTCGGATCGGGGGTCGTCGTTCCGCGCCCCATTGATTCAGCGACAGTTCCGATATGCGTGCGAGCTATCTCCTCAGCCAAGAGTTCGCCATGTAACGCCTTCAGCACGGCCCGGTAGAACAGTAGGTTCAACCGTTCTGGGCTAGTCAAACTCGCGTTTCTTTGGTCGGCTGGCTGGAACACTGCATCGTGTTCAGCGCATGCAAACCCCGCGGTCGTTGCCCGGCGTATGCTCACCTTGTGTGGAATGGCGGGAAGCTGCCCCGGTGGACCTGTCGGCTTCGGGCTTGGTCGAAAGAGGTAGACGTGCTTGGGCCCGATTTGCTTGAGCCAATTGCGTGGAACGGTGTGGGCGTCTATCGGTTGACCGGAGCAGCCGGGCTGATGAAGGCACTGATTGGCTCGTACTTCGCTTGTAGCAAGTAACTGCTGTGTCAACTTGCCGGTCTCCTTTGCGTCCAAGGTCTTCCAATCTCCCAGATGGGAGGAGAGGCCGCCGTCACAGGCCACGACATCGAGGCAGTTCGCTTGGCAGATGCCGGCAGAGAATACGGCGTCAGGTTCGAGGTCGTCGTAGAACCATATCGATACTGGACCGTTGCATTTCGGGCAATGAGGAGCATGCGGAGTTTTGATCGGGCATTCGTTCACGGTAGATGCCTTTGTGTAGAAGGACTTGCGCCCCTCGTCCTTGAGGACGTGGCTTTACGGATTCGCATCAGGTTCGTTACCGAGAGGGATTTCATTAGCTGACGGCTGTATCTGCGCGGCCCGCAACACCTATCGGTCCACGCCTTCCCGGGATCACCTCCACCGGAGTCGGGATCAGCCACTCTGCTCCTGCCTTCGCCGCTCCTTTCAGCCTTCCGTCCTGGGCCAGCTTGCGCACTCTGCGCTCCGACACGCCCATTCGGATGGCCGCCTCCCGTACAGTCACATTGGCGACATCGATCTCGGCGGCTTCGGATTCCAGCTCGAACTCGACGGGAGTGGGCTCCTTGAGCGTGCTCATCTCGTGGATGAGGAACCCGACGACTTCGCCGTCGTCGTCCACCCGTTTGAGGATGCGCTCGTCCTCTGTGGGGGTGAAGTAGCCCTCCCTGAAGGCCCACAGCACCTCAAGCATGTCCCCGTCGTGGTCGTATGAGACAAACACCTTCTTGGTCGTCATGCGCACTCTCCTTTGATGCTCCGGCTGAGGTAGGCGGTGAGGACGAAGGAGTAGCCGCTCTCCTTCTTCACCACAAGGCAGATGTAGCGGTTCCTGCCCCGCAGGTCTGGGTAGAGCCGGTAGTAGAGTTGGACCGCCGGGCCGGACCTGGAGGGGCTTACCGCGTCCGGGCCGGCGAGGGTCTCCGCGAACCGGTGCATCTGGAAGGCCATTTCAGGATGCCTTCGCAGGATGTGGCGGAGCCGTTCGTCGGTGAGCCTGACCTCGTTTCCGAGCTCATCGGTGAATCGCCGCACGCCGGATTCCATTACCAGATACCGTACCGTAAAGTATACCGCTTCACGGCATAGACCGGCAATAGATTGCCTCTGTGCAGTGTCGTATGGGCGTTCATCGACCCTCCTCCTCGTCGCCGTTCTCGTCCTGGGACCGTTCCGCCTCCTCCTCCATGTAGGAGCGGATGGCGACGCGGGCCAGGATGCGCAGGCCCTTCAGGACCTTCTCCCGCTGCCTGGGGGTGTAGGACGACAGCAGCGCGTCCAGCGAGTCGTTGGGGCCGTCCTCGCCAGACCTCTTTCGTCTCCTCTTGTCTTCGTTGTCTCTCATCGTTCACAGTCGCAGCGGCTTCTTCCCTGGGGCCGCTGGCCTCTCGTATCGTGTGTGGGCTTGGCCGCCGGTGCGGACGGGACGGGGCGAACACCGGCGGCGCGCTATGGGGTCAGTCCCTGAGGAAGCTCATCTGGTAGCTCTCCCCCAGGAGGATTTGGAGCCCTCCGGGCAGCCGGCCGGCGAACTTGTAGAGTCGGTCCATCGCCGCGCCGCTGGGTTCGACGCCGTGCTTGCGCCACCGGTACATCTGGCGGTAGTCGACGCCGATGGCGGCGGCGAATCCGGCCCAGGTGAGGTCGGCGACCTGTCGCAGGCGCTCCAGGCGGTCGGGGAAGTCGTCCGGCAGCCGGATGCCGTAGGGCATGGGCTCCATGTCCGAGATGTGTTCCGGGCTCCCGTCGAGACGGGATTCAACGTTGGGTCGTGTCATAGCTATCCTCCAGTTCGAAAAGGTCTTCAAAGCTCTCCACTCCGAGGGCCTTCTGCATCCGATCGCGGATGCGACCGGAGGGGGCTCGCCCCGTGTTGACCAGCATCGAGAGGTATCCGTGGCTGATGCCGACCTCTCCGGCGAGCCAACTCTGGGAGCGATTCAGCAGTGCCAACCGCTTCCAGAGCGCCGCCGCGTTGAGCCGGACAACGGCCCGTCCTCCACGCCTCCGGTGTCCCTTGGCTTCGTTGGCGTCCTGGGAAGTCATGGCTATTCGGTCTCCTGTCAGCAGATAGAATTTGACGGGAAGCGGGCGGGGCTTCACGCTCCGGCCCGCCCCCGTTACCTCGTGTTCAGTGGGGCGTCGGGGCCTGGGGCGACTCCCAGTCGCCCGGGACGCGCCAGGCGCGTCCCAGCGGCCCCAGGGTCTCGACGGCCCCGGCGTGGGAGACCCACAGGGGCACGGCGGCGCCCTCCGCCCGCATCTCCTCCCGCGCAACGCGCAGGAAGTGGGTCTGTGCGATCTCGTCGTCGAAGACGATCAGGACCGAGGGCCTCGTGCCGTGGTCGTCGGTGGGCCGGTGGGATGCGTAGTAGCGCAGATAGGGGGCCAGTCGCTCCGACATGGTGGAGGGGCGCACGGCCCGTCGCTCCCACTCCAGGAAGAAGGCCCAGGTCGCATCGCCCTTCTTCAGGACGCCGAAGGCGTCGGGGTTGATCGAGCGCATCCCGCCCTCGTGCCGGAAGTACCTCGACGCCCTCCGGGGCGGGTCGACCTGGACGACCTCCCACCCCAACAGGGGGGCCTGTGCCGTCAGCGCGCCCATGAAGGCGTGGACGGCGGCGGTGTGCTCCATGTTCCGGAGAAGCTGGCGGCTCCTGCCGCCGGAGACGTTGCGCCACTCCAGCGGGGCGTCGGCGTCTTCGAGGGAGGCGCTCCACCGCTTTCTCGCCAGGGCGACGGAGGTGCGGTCCCTGCGGGCGAGCAGGGCCAGCCCCCGGTCGGTGACGGCGATGCGACCTCCCGCGTCGGGGGGCCGCACCGCGAGGTCGAGGCCCTCCAGGGGGTTGACCAACTGCGATGCCCTCTGGGGCGAGACCCCCAGCAGCCCGGCGAGATCTCCCAGGGCGATCCAGGGCCAGTCTGCGATCATGTCGAGGGCGCGCTTCTCGGCGGACTTGAGCATGAAGGGCAGCATCGGGTCGGAGAGGTCCCACCCCAGGCCCTCGATGGCGATGTCGGCGGGGAGGTCGGCCCGCTGCGGCTCCGGCTCCACCGGAAGCTCGCCGCCCGGAGCCAGCCGGTCGAGGACGTAGCGCAGGTCCAGGGACGCGCTGACGGCGGAGGGGCTCCATATCCGGTCTTTGGTCTTGGCCAGGACCGCCTCGCGCTCGACGGCGAACAGGGCCGGGATCGGGGCGGTGGACAGCAGCCTGCGGGCGTGCCTGAGCCGCACGTCGTCGGCCATGAGCATGAGCACGACGCCGGGCATCGGCTCGTCGCGCATCCGCCAGATGCGCTTGGCGAAGCCCGACCGATCGGCGGTGAGCCCCTGCCTGATGATGCCGACGGTCCTGCCGTCCGGCAGGGTCATGGCGGCGTCCAGGGGCGCGGACCGGTACCAGCGGAAGTCGATGGGGTAGGTGAGATTGGAGACGGTGGACGCGACGTGATAGACGGAGGCCAGGGCGTCCATACGCTCCATCAGGCTGCGGCGCCACTGGGTGGAGACGGAGCGGGAGCGCACCAGTTCGTCGGGGGAGATGTCCTCCTCCTCAGCGAGCCTGCGCAGCCCCGCGGCGGTCAGGTAAAACCTCCGCGACGGGGGGATGACGTCGGTGGCGTGGAGGGCCGATGCGCAGAAGCCCTCCGACTCCAGCTTCTGCACGGCCTCGTAGACCGGCCCCCTCGACCAGCCGGTGACGGCGACCATCTCCAGGCGGTCGAGGAATGGCATGGCGGCCAGGGCGCGGAGCAGCTCCGCCTCGCATCCTTCGGGTCTCATAGCTCAGCCTCCTCTCCCTCGTCGGCGTCGTTGCGGTTCTCGTCGGCGTGCTCCGCCTCGCCGGCGGCGTCCGACGCATCCCGGTCTCGCTTGCTCTTCTGCGTTCTGCGGTCCGCGTCCTCCTCGTCCTGCGGCTCTCCCGTCCCTCCCCCTTCGAGGTCCTCGACGCCCCTGTGGTAGTCGTCCACCTTCCTGTGGCCGTCGGCGTCGGCGTGGACGCCGTCGGGGTCGGAGACGGTGTAGGCGGACGCGGCCTCCCGGATGCGGTCGGCCGTCTCCGGGTCTCCCTCCTCCGGCTTGCGCACCATCATTGAGAAGGCGGGCATCCGCTCCTTGCCCACGGTGGCGCGGACGTAGCAGTGGTGGACGGGGAGCGAGGTGATGTCGTCCTCGGTCACGCGCTCCTTGCCCAGCTCCCACACCAGGGTCCGGGCGTCGGCGCCCGCCACCTGGAAGACGGCGAGGCATCCCACGTTGGCGAGCAGGGTGTCGCGCATGGTGCGGGAGAGGTCGTCGAGCTTGGCGAGGCTCTGGGTGGCGAGGATGAAGCTGGCGCCGAACTTCCCAAGCTCGGACAACATGCTCTCGTAGTCCACGCCGGGCATGGACTGCATCTCGTCGACCACGACCAGCGCGCCGCGCCGCCGGTGGAGGGGCAGGCTGCCCTGCTCCCGTATCACGGCGTCAACGAGGTTCAGCAGGGATGCGCCCACCAGGGCGGCCACGTCCCTGCCCACGGTGCCCTGGGAGGTGGAGACCAGCAGGATCCCGCCGTCGTGGATCGTGCGCCGCAGGTCGATGGTGGAGCGGTGCTGGCCCAGGATGGCCCGCGCTCGCTTGGAGGACGCGTAGTAGGAGAGGCGGGTCTGGACGGGGGCCAGGGCCTCGGCCTTGTACTGATGACCCCACTTGCCGAAGTCCCTGGCCCACCACTCCAGCAGGTAGGGGTCGGAGACCTTCTTGCGCACCTCCTTGGCGAACGTCTCGTCCGACAGGAGCTTCAGGCCGTCGAGGATGGTGTACTGCCTGTCGGCCTCCATCTGCTCGTTGGCCTCGTGAAGGGTCTTGACGGTCTGTTCGAGGATGGACTGCATCCTCGGCCCCCACTGGTCCCACAGACCCTTGGCCACGCGCACCACCGAGTCGGCGGTGCGGTCGCGGTCGGCGAAGATGCGGGTGTCCAGCAGGTTGATGCCGGGGGCGCGGGATTCGTCGGACAGGTCGATGAGGCGCACCCGGCCCGCGAGGGAGCCGGGGACGTGTTCGAGGATGCCCGCCACCAGGTCGGTGTGGGGGTCGATCACGACGATGGCGTCTTCGTCTCTGCCCGCCGCCTTCTCCTTCATTTTGTGGACGACGAGGTGGTGCATGAGGGTGGACTTGCCCATGCGGGTGCGGGCCACGTAGAGGTGGTGACGCCGGAGCAGGTCGTCGGGGAAGCGGATCTCCCTCCTCGCCCCCGCCGTCGTGTCGCCCACCAGGGCGCCGCCCCTGGTCCCCTTCGCCGACGGGCTGAGCGCCCTCGCGCCGGACCGCTCCACCAGGGGCGTCTCGTCTCCGGCCCCGGGCGGGTGCCACAGCGAGGCGATCTCCCGGACGCCCAGGACGCTGCGCCTTCCGAAGAGGCCGGGGCCCGGGGGGTGCAGCAGGTCGGGGTCGGGGAGGACGGGCCGGACCCCGCCGATCTTGAACCGCGCCCCCGCGGGGTTGTCGTAGTGGCGGTAGGCGGCGGCGACGGGGCCGAGAAGCTCCCCGGCCCGCTGCGGCCCCGTGCGAGAGGGCGTTATCGCCGTGACCTGTATCTCGGCGTCGAAGGCGATGCGCGACACCTTCTCCTTGATGAGCAGCGGGTCTTCGACCCGGTTCCGGGACTTCTTCCAGCGCCACCACGCCCAGCCGCCCGCGGTCAGCCCCAGGGCCGTTCCCATCCCCAACAGCACGGCCTTCCATACATCGCCGTCCTGCACCCACAGGTAGCCCTGGAGGGCGGCCAGCGCGCCGATGCCCAGGACGGCCATGGTCACGCCGTCCATCTGCAGGGGCTTGGTCTGGTAGGTGTAGGAGGGCTCCCGCAGCTCTGCGCCGGGCCGCCGGTGGGCCTTGTCCATGTGGTGCTGCGACCAGTCGGGGCCGAGGGAGCGCAGCAGCAGCCGGGCCACGATGCGCTCACCCTTGTTGATGCTGGAGAGGGCGCCCATGAGGGCGATGAGGGGGTCGGAGCCGGGGTCGAGCAGGTCGTCGTCCCGGAAGGTCCGCAGCGGGACGTACTCGGGAGCGTCCGCCCGCAGGGTCATGCTCCACGCCTGCTCCTTCTCGCCCAGGCGCAGGGGGTCGTCCTCCGGGTCAACGGTCCGGATGCGGGCCTGGGGATAGTGGGCGGAGAGCTGGCCCCGCACCACCCGGTCGTCGAGGCAGCGGGCCATGAGCGTCACGCCGTCCATGTCCCCGGCCAGCTCCAGGGAGAAGGGTTCGGGGACGGCGATGGACTGGAGGAGGTTCTCCACGCCCAGCAGGGTGCGCTCCCCCGCTCTCGGAGGCGTCACCGCCAGCAGGATGGGGCCGTTTTTCTCTTCGTCGCGTCCGAAGAGCAGGTTCTTGGTGTTCAGCTTCATGGTTGAAAATCCTTTCTCTAGTGCCTTCCGGGCCGCCACTCGATGACCTCGGTCTCCTCCGGGGTGGCCTCGATGCGCACGGGGAAGCGGTTGCCCCTCGCGAGAAGCAGCCCGTCCCCGCGTGGGCATGACAGCAGCCATCGCTGGAGGTCTTCGGGCAGGTCGAATGCATCGCCCACGGTGCTGATGGCCGCCGCGTCCTGCTGGAGCAGGAGCTTGAAGGCGGCGTTCTGGAGCAGGGCGCGACCGGAGTGGCCGGTGATGGTTCTCGAAGAGTCCTCGGAGAGGAGGTCCTGGACGTCCTGGGTGATGAACTGCAATCCGAGCCGGTGCTTGCGGGCGCGCTTGGCCATGCTGACCATGAAGGCCGCGCCTTCGGGGTGCTGCATGATCGACCACACCTCGTCGACGACCAGAAGCCTCGGCTTGGGGTCGTGGGCGGCGGCGGCCCACACCGTCTCGGTGCAGACCATCGCGGCGGCGGGACGCAGCTCCGGTTCGAGCAATCGCAGGTCGAAGACTGTTACGAGGGCTTCGCTCCCCAGCAGGTCGTCGCCCTCGTCGGAGAGCAGGTGTCTGAGGCTGCCGGTGGCGAAGGGCCGCAGCAGCCGTGCGAGGTCGGGGTCTCCCGCCTCGCTCTCTTGCAGATAGGTGTAGAAATCCCGGAATCCGGTGCGCTCGCGGGGCTGGGCGTAGTAGCCCGCCAAGGCGTGGTCGAGGGACGCGCGGCGCTCCGCGCCGAGGCTCTCCCCCACCATGACCTCGATGAGACGGCGCAGGCTGCCGATGCGCTGGAGCATCTCCTCGGAGTCGCCCCGCTCGATGACAAACGGGTTCATACCCTCGCCGGGGACGCCGGGGGAGAGCACCCTCCCTCCGGCGGCGCGGGCCATGTCCGCGTACTCTCCCTCCGGGTCGATGACGTAGGCGGTCACGCCCCGGCACAGGCCTCGAAGGACTCCCAGTTTGGTTGAGAAGCTCTTGCCTGAGCCGGAGCGTGCGAGGACGGCGGTATTCGCGTTCAGGTGCGTCCCGTCCCAGGGGTCGTAGACCACCGGGGAGCAGGCCCGCATGTCGATGCCGTAGAGGGTGCCGCTCCTTGTATCCAGGTCGGGAGGCGAGAAGGGGAAGAGCCGGGCGATGCTGGAGGTGTCCAGGCTGCGCCACTCGGCCACGGCGTTCAGGGCCAGGGGCAGCGTCGAGAGCAGCCCCTCGCGCTGCCTGAACGCAAGGTTGTCCAGCTTGCCCAGGGTCGCGGCGAAATGGGCCTTGGCCCGCTGCGTCATCTCCTTCAGGGACGCCTCGTCCTTCGCGTGAAGGGTCACGGACAGCGACGAATGGAACAGCCGCTCCCTGCCCCGTTGCACCTCGTCCCTCAGCCGGGTGATGTCCTCCAGGGCGATCTCCGCCTCGGGGGACATGGTGCGGCCCCGCTTGAAGGAGAGGGACTGGGCAGACTCGAACCGCACCTTCTGCCACTCCAGCGTCCTCGCCGCCTGCTCAGCCGGTATGGGGCCGACGTGGACGGACAGGTCCATCGGCGCTCCCGCCGCCATCAGCCCCTGGAGGAATCCGGGGGCCAGGGAGCGGGGCCACTTGCCCAGGTGCAGGGAGCGGACCAGCCGGTCTCCGACGCGCACGTCGCGGCGGTTGATCTCCACCTCGACGGCTGCGTCCTCGTCGGAGTCGGAGGGCGAGCCGCCCAGGGCCGCCGACACGAGAAACATCCGAAGCTGGCGGCCTCTCAGGGGGTGGACGGCCAGCCCGGCCCTCGCCAGCAGGCCCCGCAGGTCGTCGATGCGTGTGTGCTCGCAGACGGCGTAGAAGCGCCGGTCGAGGATGCCGTCCCTCGCCTCAAGGTCGGTCAGGAGACGACGAAGGGACTCGGCGGCCGCCCTCGTCTGCGGGGGAAGGTCGGCGGGCTGGGCCTCTTGCAGCTTCTCGCGCATCCCTCCGAGGCGCGGCGGGTGCTGCCGGATGAGCAGCTGGGCCGGGAAGTCGAGGGCGTTGAGCGCCCCGGCGAAGGCTCCCAGTTTCGGCTCGTCTATCTCCAGGCCCATCACCTCGCAGACGCCCAGCTTCACCCCGTCCAGACGGACCGGGCCGTCCTCTTCGAGGTGCGAGAGCATGAAGAACAGGGGCAGCTCGGGCGGGAGCTTGGGAGGGGTCGGCTCGACCGTTCCTGCCGGGGCCTCCTGTGGGACGGCGTTCGCCTCCGGCGGGGGCTCCGTTCCTCGTTTTGTGATTCGTTCAAGCAGCTTCTTCAACTCGGTAGATTCCTTATCTCTAGGGTGTAGGGATGGGAACAAGGCCACTCCGCAGGAGGGCGGCCACGCCCTTGGCCGACAGGACCAGCACCAGGCCGACCACCGCCAGGACGACGGCGGACTTGGCGCGTCCCCCGCCGCGCTCCTCGCCCCCCTCAGCCATGAGCACAAACCCGGCCCAGACGATGGCGAAGACTGCAAGTCCGGCCCCTGCGTAGGCCATCGCCGTGAGAATCCGGTCGAAGGCGTCGAGCATGGCCTGCTCCTCCGGCGGCGGGGCCGCGCCGGTGGTGGCCAGCGCAGCCCCGGCCAGGAGGGTTGCCGCGAGGAAGCGCCTCACCAGGGCCACTCCCATCCGAGCGAGTCGAACCAGCCGCGCAGCCCGTTCGCGGGCTCCTGCTCTGCGGGCGGGTCTTCCGGCTCGGGCTCCGGCAGGACCAGGGCGGCGTAGGGGTCGTCGGAGCCAATGGCGGATGCCAGTGACAGGGACTCATCCCGCGTGCGAGTGACGGGCTCGCGCTCCACCGTCTCGGCCTTGACGTGCTCCTTGTGCAGGACGTCCACCGTCACCTCCCTGGTGATGGTGGCGCTGGGGACGTGGGCGTAGGCCGTCGCGGTGACGGTCTCCGTTGTGCCGTCCTCGCAGGCGGCCGTCGCCGTCTGGCTGTCGGAGTCGCTGTCGCCCGGGCGGTGCAGTTGCACAGCCCGGGTGACCTGCTCCACCCGCTCCGGGTGGTGGGTGAGCACGGTCAGCGGGGGGACGGGGATGCTCAGGCTCGCCTCAAGGCTCGCGTCCAGCGTTACGGCGTGCATCGCCTCGCCAATGGGCACGGGCAGCCTGAAACTGGTCTCGCCGTTGGGGACGAAGGGGACGCTGGCGCTCGACGCTCCGGTCGCGGCGTTGACCGTACCCGTGATCTGCTTCACCGCGGCGTCAATCACCGTCGTCTCTGTGACGCTCTCGTGTCCGGCCACCGTCTGAAGCTCCACCGGGTGCTCGATGCCCGTCACGCACTCGGACTCGACCACTCCCCTGACCGTTCCCGGCGTCCAGCCCAGTGAGGTGACTTTCAGATCGCAGAGCTCGCCCTCGGTCTCCGGGAGTGGGTACGGGATCCGCTCGTTCTCAACCGTCAGCGCCCCGGCCTGTCCCAGCGTGTCCTCCCAGGACACGGTGAAGGACGGGACGGGTCCGTGCAGGGGAAGCGAGTAGTCGATGCGCTCTCCCTCGGCCACTGCCGCTGAGCCCCAGAAGCGGAGGGAGCGGCCCTCGCTCCCCCCGAAGGCGCGGACGCGGATGTCGACGTCGGTTGCGGCCCGCAGAGTGACGGCGGCCCGCTCGCCGGAGACGGTGAGCCCCTCGACGAATAGCCGCCGTCCCTCCACCGGCTCCGTCACCTCGAAGTCGATCTCGTCACGCCAGCGCTCATCGTCCGGGCCCTGGGCGAGGACGACGGCCTGGGGGACGGTCGCGGCCATCGCCACCAGGACAAGGGCCACGACCGGCGCCCATCCCGTGCGGGGCTTTCGCCGGCTCTCCAGCGTCTCAGCCTTATGGCCGGGACCGCCCCGGTTCGGGTCGGCCTTGGGGCGGCGCTTACCGAACCAGCCGTGAGGCCGGAAGGGCCTGCGCTCGCCGCGCCGGTCCTTTGACTTCCCCCTGCGCTTCCTCCTGCTCCTCAGCCTGCGGAGGACGCGCTTCGTGCTCTTCGCCATCAGCCGAAATGGGCCGGGACCGCTCTTGCTGGCGGGCTGCGGGGGAGCCGGGGCCTCGGCCCGTACCAGCTGGGACACCGGGCCTGCGTAGACCCGCGCCCCCAGCCGGTACTTCAGCAGGTCGGCGGCCACCAACGGCAGCCGCCGACCGCCCACCTTCCCCACGACCATGGCGATGCCCACCAGTCCGAAGACGACGGCAATCGCCATGCGCACCTCGGAGGGGCCGACCGGGGCGTAGCGGTAGGCCCCATAGGACAGGGCGCAGACGGCCACGACCGCCACGATCTGCGGGAAGGTGAATCCCAACAGCACCCGGTCCTCGGCCTGGACGTGAGTTGGCACTTCGTGTTCTCTCATGGATCGTTCCTCCTTCCTCACGTCCGTCTAGCTGTCGCCGCCGTCACCGCCGTCACCGCCACCGGGGGCTTGCGGCTCGGGCAGCGCGTCGTCGATGTCGATTCCGGGGTCCACGACCGCGTTCATCACCAGCTCCACGACGCCATAGGCGACCAGGGCCAGGACGATGCCCGCCAGGGCGGTCATCATGGCGCTCTTGCCGCGCTCCATCTGGTGGGGCGCTCCCGAGGCCGTCAGGTACAGGTACGCGCCGTAGATGAAAAAGCCGACGCCGATGGCACCCACTACGCCCAGCAGGATGCCCACCAGGTTGGAAATCGTCTGTGTCAGTTGTTCCATTCCTTCTTTCTCCTCTTCTATCGAGCGCTTCCGCTCGTCTCTATCGGTAGGGTTTCGTTGGCTCATCTAGCTGCACATCGCCGCGCCTCCGTTCCGGTGGGACTACTCTCCGCTGCTCCTGGGCGCTCCCCCGCCGTCTCCGCCCGCCGATGGGGTCGCCATCGAAGCGGCGGAGCTGATGCCCCCCGCTGCCGCCGACAACCCCGCGCTGGCGGCCATCGCTCCCACCGCAGCTCCCCCCGGTCCGCCTGCCGCTCCCCCCGCGACCAGCCCGATGGTCCGGGCCGAGCGCATGAAGGACGCGGGGAGGTTCATGCCGAAATAGAGCATCGACAGCCAGCTATCGAAGGTCCCGGCGTTCCCCAGCAGCGACGGCACCCGGGTCGCCATGTAGACGAAGGCCAGGGACATGAGGAGCTTCCAGATCAGGTCCTGCACCGGCTCGAAGGCGGCTATCTGCGCCACCTCGTTGAGGAACCCGAAGCCCAGGGCAAGCGCGATGAGTTGGATGGCCTGCTGGAAGGTGGTGGTCATGAAGAGCCTGAGCCAGTGGCGGCCCCAGCCCGCCGTGTGCGGCAGGATCCACAGCCCAAGCGCGATGGGGGCCAGGGCAAGCAGCACGTCGATCAATGCCAGACGGAGCACCATCTGCACGATGACGTAGAGGACGAAGAAGCCGTAGACGAGGTAGAGGACGGCCAGCAGCAGGGCCATGCCCACGCTCCCGGCCTGCACCGCCGTCAGCAGGGTGCGGAGGGTGGAGCGCAACATGTCGCCCGCGGTGACGTCCAGGGAGACGGCGACGAAGCCTGACACGGCGTCGGCCACGTCGAGGACCAGGGCGCACCACCACAGGGACGATGCGGCGGCGACGAGGCCGAGCAGGAGCCGGGGCACCATCTCCCGCCAACCCGCCTGACGGCTGCCCAGGTGCTCGGACATGATGAGCGTGAGCCCCATCCAGCCGAGGATTACGACCAGTGCGCCGGAGGTGACGGCCCAGACGACCATCCACGCCTGGCGTACGATGTCGTGGGCGTAGGTGAGATCGGGAGGGGTGCCTGTGAGGATGTCGCTCATCGGTTATCCGTCCCCACAGTTGTCGGCGTCCTCGCCGGACGCCCGTTCCACGACGCCGCAGAGGGTCCCGTGGGTGCCCTCGATGATCCAGCCGGCGAAGGCCCTGGCCCATCGACCGGGGTTGAGGGCGGAGAGGATCTTGTCCCAGATGCGTCCGGGCTGGTGGACGGGGACGACGGCGTAGAAGTCGCCCCGCTTGCCGTCCTCGGACTGGACCAGCAGCACCAGCAGGTACGCCCTGTCGCGGTCGAGGTCGGGCTGCTCGTCCAGGGCTGGGTACTCCCAGGAGTACTCCCAGCCGTCGCTACGCTTCTTCTCGCCGCCTTTGACCTGGTAGACGGCGCTGATCCAGTCGCCGGTGTCGGCGTCGCGGACGGCGTAGTGGAGGACCGTGATCTTCCGGTCGAAGACGGGGCGGGCGACGAACTCGCCGCCGCCCTTGCGTTCGATGAACTCCCGGTCGGCGTTGACCAGGACGATGTGGTCGCCCCACGGCTCCTGGGCCAGGGCGATCCCGCTGGACGGGATTGCCACCAGCGCCGCCAGGAGCAGCGCGGAGGCCAGGGGAATGAACCGTCTAAACGACCGGAGTTTCGATCTCAGCGCCACGATGTCCACCTCTCTGCGGTTTCGTGCGGCCCATCGGATCGGGGCCGCCGCGAGAGAGTGTGAACAACCGAAAAACGGTTAGAAACTACCCGTAAGGTGCATCATTTTTGATGCATCTTACGGGGCAATAGGAAAACGCCTCCGTCCATGCAGTAATGGGGCTGTACAGGAAATCGAGTTTCGGTGGAAAACGAATAGTGGGTCGTGCCAAAGCTGAATTCGGCGGAAATCACCCCCTATAGGACGTAAACGACGACCAGTTTGTTGAAAGAGTGCGTTCAGGTCATCCGGCCCAAAACCCGCTCGACGGTGGGGGGCACGAATCACGGGAATCGGCGGGCTCAGCGGAAAACCGGGCGCAAAACTCCGGCGACGTGGGGGTGCGTTACGCCGGGTGACCACCGGACCCGGCGCCGGGCCGAACCTGGGCCGTAGCTGGGGCGAGGTCGAAACGAGATTCTGAGAAGGAGGAAATTGCCATGAAATCGACCGAACACGGCATCGAGGAGAGCAAAGCGGTGGAGAACATGTACCACATGCGGCTCATGGCGCTGCTGCAAGAGCTGGTGCGAAAGCGGGGTGCCAAGGGCGCGGCCCGGGTGCTGGAGATCGACCCCAAGACCGTGGCCGAGAGCATCAGGACGGGACAGCTCTCACGCCGGACGCGGGACGCCCTGGAGCGTGCGTTGCAGGAGGGCGTCGGCTCGGCTGCGGAGCGCCAGCGGGAGCGCAACGAGAAGCTGGAGGCCCGGGTCGAGGCGCTGGAGAAGGGACAGGACGAGATGGGCAAGGATCTGCGCAGGCGCATGGCCTCCGTCGAGAGGGAGATCGCCTCCCTGCGGCGGTACGACGGCCAGGGGAGCGGTGCCGGTCAAGCCGGCGCCGGTCCCTCTGCGGAGGGTCCAGGCGATTCGGAGGGTGGTACGGCCGCCGGTGGCGGGAAGCCTCCGACGAGGCCGTCGATGCGCCGGGAGTACCCCGACCTGGCGACGCTGGAGCCCGCCGAGGACGACGAGGAGGTATTCGGCGCGGCGTGGTCCCTGATCATCGAGTGGCGGGAGCTGCTGGACGCCCATCCCGAACGGGGCGAGGGCGTTGCGTGGCTGACCACCCAGGTGCGGGTCCTGGAGGTCGAACTGGCCCTGCTCGAAGAGCACGGGATGACCCTGCCGCCGGAGACGCAGCCGCTGCGGGACTTCGACCGGAGCGGGCAGATCACCTGGCGCAGGACCGCGCTCTCCGACACGCGGAGGGCGCTGAAGAGGGCCGAGCTCTGGAACAGGGTCACCCTGGGGCGCTGGCGCAAGTGATGGGCCGGGACAATGCGCCAGAACGCCGCACGGAACGATGTGAACTATTGCGGATGTCTTTGTGACGTTTATATGACCTGAATAGACGGATTTGGGCGGTCACCCCGCGAAGGCCTTTTCAGCGCCGAAAGGGTCTGGTAATAATTGAGGCACTGTTTGGCTTTTACCACGGTTTCCGACCCTAGAAACCTGGGTGCATGATCCCTGTTGCACGGGCTTTGCCCACGAGGGAACGCTGTCACTGCGAAGTTTGACGTTGGTCCTTCGCAAGCAGCACGGGCCGAATCGACGAAGTTGACCCTGGTCCTTCGTTCTCGGTCCAGTCCGGCGGGTTGGAGTCGACGTTCGTCCTCCTCCCGCTGAACACCCGTCCGGCGAGTGGAGTTGATCGCTCCGGTTGGCTGGACACCCTGCCGGTGGTTGAGGTTGATCGCCTCATCCGTCGGACCACGGGGATGAATGCCCCCTGCGTCTCGTCCTCGTCAAGCTGGTCGAAGTGCGTCCTGCGCTTCGGCCGGTTCGACATGTCTGCGGCATGGCTGGCACGCAGCCGGGCCGCAGCTTCGACACGCGCCGGTCTGTCCTCTCAAGCAGGCTGGCCGCTTCACGTCTTGCGGCTCTCCCCAGTTGACCTTTGTTCACCCTGGGCGAGCTGCGTCTTCGGCACGGAGTCCACGGCACACAACACACAAGGAGGTAGCGCACATGGACGAATCACGGACACAGACGGAGAGGTACACGGGACCCAGCGCGGAGCGGATCGCCGAGCTTCTGCCGCACCGGGTCAGCTTCGAGCGGGGCTGGTTCTGGACGAAGGCGGTCTGCCACGGCGGCTACTCCGACGACCTGGCGTTCCGGCAACAGCCTGACGGCAACGGCATCGAGGTGCGGTGCCACACCGGAGGCTGCGGCAAGGGCGTGGTGATCACCGAGCTTGAGGCGCTCATCGGGCTTCCCATCTGGACGGCCTACGAGCCGGTCAGGACACCCGAGAAGCGTCCCTGGTGGAAGCGCAGGACGGTCGTCGTGGCCGGGGTCATCGCCCTGGTGGTTGCGGCGCCGCTGCTGACCCTCGACCTGGAGCTCTTCTTCCTGAACCTGTTCGGGCTGGGCGTCGGGGCGCTGCTGCTCAGGCGGTTCATGCCCCGGCGTCCGGTAGGGAGGCCGCGACCCTGACGGCTTAGGCCCTCTCACAACCCATCCAAACACACAAGGGGTCGTCTCTTCGGAGGCGGCTCCTTCTTCTTTGCCCGCAAACGGGCGCGGATCGACGGCGACACAAAGCACAGGCACTAAGGAGGTGCACGATGACGACGGCAACACTGGTAGCAGGCAATCGGACGATGGACACGGAGACAAGGCCCCGACGCAGCCTGGAGGACCTGGTCGACCAGATCTTCGCGGCGATGGGGTTCGGGGACGAGCCGGAGACGGCGGAGCCGAGCGCGACGCGGAGCATCCACGAGGCGAGGCGGCTCAGGCAGTCGGGGGACGTGGACACCGCGCTGGCGGTGCTGGGCAGCGTGAACGTGGCGAGGGCCACGCAGCGAGAGATCCGATGGGCCTTCTCCGAGTGGAGGGGCCTGGTCAGACGGCGGTTCGGCGGCGGGGAGGTCATGGTCTACAGCCAGGGCACGGGACGGGCGGCTGCGCTGGTGCCCACCGGCGACGGAACGCTGGAGGTGGTCGCGGCGCTGGGGATGCGCTGGCGGCCCGGCAAGCTGGTCTCGGGGCGCAGCCTGCGGGGCCTGCGGCCCCTGGCCGGGGGTGCGTGATGGTCACGGCAGGCGTGGACATCCCCGCGCTGAAGGCCCGTCACGACCTGGGCGACACGGTGGAGGCGTCGGGCGTGCGTCTCAGGGGTCGGGGCAGGGTCCGCCAGGGCGTCTGCCCCTTCCACGACGAGGCGGAGGGCTCCTTCACGGTCTACGCCGACTCGCAGCGGTTCTACTGCTTCGGGTGCGGTCTGGGCGGCGACGTGCTGGACTTCATCCAGCGGGCTGAGAACCTGAGCCTGACCGAGGCCATCGCCCGGCTGGACGGGGGCCACCGGCCCGTTTCCGGGGCCGCCCATCGTCCAGCCCGAACGCGGCGTCCTGCGTCCGCCGCGCTGGCTCCCAGGGATCCCGCCCTGTTGACGGCGGCGGCGCGCTTCTACGCCGGAATGCTCCGGCGTTCGACAGAAGCGCGGGAGTACCTGGCCTCCCGGGGCGTCGGCCCGGTCGCCGCAGCCCGCCTCTCTCTCGGCTACGCGCCGGGCGGCGGGCTGCGGCAGGCCCTGGAGTCCTGCGGCTTCTCCGAGAAGCGCATCCGGGACTCCGGGCTGTTCATGGAGCGGGGGGCGGAGCGGTTCGCCGGCATGGTCGTCGTTCCCGACGCCTCCGGCGGCCTCGTCCGCTGGCTGAAGGGCCGGGCCTTGGACCAGGGCGCAAGGCCCCGGTTCCAGGCCCTTCCCGGCCCCAAGCCGGTGCTCGGACTCGGCAGGCTCGGCCCCGTTCCACCGTGGGCGGTCGTCACGGAGGGCGTCTTCGACTGGCTCCTCCTTACCGGGTGGGGTCTCCCATCCGTCGCCGCCCTGGGCACCCAGGGCGTTGAGCGGGTCGCCTCGGCCCTGCGGGGATGCCCTCGGGTCTTCCTCGCCTTCGACGCCGACGACGCGGGCCGGGAGGCGACGGACGGGCTTCTGACCCTGCTGGGACGCAGGGCCGCCGCCGTCACCCTTCCCCCAGGCGTCGGCGACGTGGGAGAGCTTGCGGCATTCCCCAACGGACGGAGCGTTTTCCTCCGCCTGCTCTCGCTGGCGGCCCGCTCCGTCCGCTAAGCGGCTCCCCGCCGCTTCCCTGCGGGCATCCCCGCCCGCTTTTCACCTCCCCCCAACTTTCCCCTCTAACGGAGCTTGCTCCGCTCCAACTCTCACCGCCAAGGAGGTCCTATGCCCATTTCACGACGGGCCTTGCCCGCACACGGATTCCCGTAGAGGAACCCGCCCATCGGTCATTCGCTACAGGAAAGACAGACAAGGAAGGAGAACGAGATGTTCAACAGGAACGGACACAACAACGGAAACGGCGCCCACAACGGCGCAGCGGCCGCCTCCCGCAACGGCAACGGGCACAAGCCCGACACCGCCATCCCCGCCGAGCACGAGCTTCCGTGGGACGGGCTCTCGCCCGCCGTCACCCAGGCTCTCGGACAGCCCATCGACCCCGACCTGGTCTCCCAGCGCAAGGGACGCGGCGGCAGGACCTTCGACTACCTCGAAGGCCACGCCGTCATCGACCAGGCGAACCGGATATTCGGCTACGGAGCCTGGGGGTACGAGCTGGTTGGCGACGTTACTTTGCGCCGGATCGAGACGGTGGACCCCCAGACCGGCGAGGTGAAGGTCTCGCTCGGCTACAGCGCACCCGTCCGGGTCACCGTCGCGGGCGCTCTGCCCCGCACCGACCTCGGCGTCCACCCGGTCACCGAGGACAACTTCGACGGCCATGACACGGCGATGAAGGGGGCGGTGACCGACGGTCTGAAGCGGGCCTTCAGGAGCTTCGGCGGCCAGTTCGGAAACGCCTTCTACGGCGACCAGTCGGCGAGCGCTCCTCAGCCGGAGCGGGCACCCACGCAGGCCAGGGGCAACGGCAGGCAGTCCCAGGCGCAACCCAGCGCCAGGCCCGCCCAGCCGCAGACGCAGGCCACGGGCCGCAACGACGCCCAGGTGAAGACCCTGCGCAAGCGGCTCTTCGAGATCGCATCCGAGCAGGGCCTCGACGAGGGCCAGGTGCGGAGTGCGGTCACGGACCGGACGGGCAAGGACATCGACGACCTGACGGCCGCCGAGCTCGGGCCGCTGGTGGAGGCCGCCGCCAACAAGCTGCGGCAGATGCAGCAGGAGCAGGCGCAACAGGCCGCCTAGTTCGACCGGACAGACCGGCACAACGGAGCGGGGCCGTCTCCTTCGGGGGCTGCCCCGCTCCTTCATTACAGGAAAGGGAGGCAAGGACCATGACCACGACGACCGTAACGTACACACCCTGGGGCTGGACCAAGGACATCGAGGAACTCGCCGAGGGCATCGTGAGAGTCACGACGCCCTCCCACGGCGGCCTGAAGCTCAGCCACGAGCGGTGGGACGCGCTTCCCGCCGCCGTCCGCGACACGATGCTCACGCCCACCTTCGCCGAGGAGGACTGCGAGGAGCCCATCGTGCGGCTGCTCCTGGGCGTCGGCGACGACCGCGACCGGGAGATGGCCCTCATCGTGGCGGACTACTTCGACCGCTACGCTCCGGCACTCCCCTTCATCCGCCACCACCCGCCCGGCCTTCACTACCACGTCCTCTTCTACTGGGAAGGCTACGGGTCGGACCCCTTCGAAAGGTTTGACACCCGCATCGAGGCCGAGTCGTTCACGGGTGACCCGGAGATGGCGCTGAGGTACGGGCGCATGGAGGCCGTCGAGTGCACGGGTGTCCACCCGACCTGCCGGGCGGAAGGGGGTCGGCCATGACCGAAGGGACACGGGCCAGGCCGCGCAGCCTGCCCAGCACCACCACCAGGCTCCAGACCGAGATGGGCAGCCTCTTCGTCACCGTCTCGACGGACGAGGACGGCGAGCCCTTCGAGGTCTTTGGCTTCCTCGGCAAGGGCGGATCGTTCCAGCACGGCGTGACCGAGCTGGCCTGCCGCCTCATCTCCCTTCACCTGAGAAGGGGGACGCCCCTGGAGGAGGTGATCGAACAGATACAGGGCATACAAGAGATGGCCCCATTCTGGAACAACATGGGCGACGGCAGGAGCGTGCCCATCCACGGCCTCGGCGACGGCATCGCCCACATCCTCAAGGCGCACCTGAAAGCCAGGGAAGAGGGGGAGGCGAAGCAGGACACGGAGGTAAAGGCGGCAGCGTGAACGCCCCTTCCCAGCACCTATCGGACACAAGGAGGCACAGACGATGACAACGACGATTGACGACAGGGCGGAGGTCTTCTCACGCCCTGCTGCGCAGATTAACGAGGACGGCGATCTGGTGGTGCGGGCATCGTCCGCCCAGGGCTGCCGCCGCTCCCTCTGGTACGCCGCGACCGGCTACGAGCCGACCAATCCCCCCAGCGAGGAGTCGCTGACGGCGATGGAGGCGGGCAACGCCCTGGAGCCGGTGGTGGTGCGGGCGATGGAGCGGGCGGGCTGGAAGGTGGACGCCCCCGACTCCCAGGACCCGAAGCAGGTGGCCGTGAGGGTCGGCACGAACCTGCTGGTCACCGGCCACCCGGACGGCACGGTGCGGCTCCCGCTATCGGAAGACGAGGCGGCCACGCCGCAGGTGTTCCTCTTCGAGGACGAACCGGAGACTCCCGCCCACGGCGACCCGATGGTCGTCGAGATCAAGACGCGGGGGCCGGACGCCTTCAAGCGTTGGCAGACCCTTGGGGCCGAGCGCAGCCACCCGGCGGCGGTGGCCCAGGCCGCCCTCTACACCCTAGGCGAGTTCGGGGAGATGCGGGCCGCCGTCATCGCAACGATGGACACAGGCAACCGCACCTGGGACTGGGAGCGGATACCCGCCGAACGGCTGGAGACGGCCCTGCAGGACGCCTGCGAGTGGCTGAGTGGGCTGACCGCCCACTACGTCGAGCACGGGGCCGACCCCGACGCGCTGCCCGACAGAGACTTCACTGCCGACTCCTGGCAGTGCCGTTCCTGCCCCTTCCTGGCCGTCTGCCTGCCGGGGTCGGCGGAGGCCGGCGAACAGCCTGCAATCGAGGAACAGGAGGTGACGGACGAGGAGGCAAGGGACGCGGTGACGGCCTACGCAGAGGCCCAGGAGTCCATCAGGGAACCTGAGAAGGCCAAACGCACCGCGCTGGACACCCTGAAGGCGTGGATGCGCCGCCAGGGGGACGCGAAGGCGACCGTCGGAGGAAAGACGGTCAGCCTCGTGCAGACGACACGGTACTCCGTGAACCACCGGAAGCTCAACGAGGCGCTCGACCCCGAGACCAGGGCGGAGATCGTCACCGAGAGCGAGTCGGAGTACGTCCGGGTCAGCTAGCCGCTCCCTCACAGGGGCGCAGGACGGGGTCGTCATCCCATCTATGGGAGCGGCCCCGCTCTCATTTCAGACGGGCGCGGGAAGACCGCGCCACACCATCCATAAGGAGGACAGAACAATGTCACGGACGATCAACAAGGTAGAGCTGCTGGGCAGGGTCGGGACCGACCCCGAGATGACCTACACCCCGAACGGCACCGCCGTCACCAAGCTGCGGCTGGCCACCGACCGGCCCCGCTCCAACGGGGAGACCGAGACGGACTGGCACGACCTGACGTGCTGGGCCGGGCTCGCCGAGGCCGTCAACAACTACGTCGGCAAGGGGCAGCGCATCTACGTCGCGGGCCGCCTCGTCCAGAACACCTGGGAGACCGACGACGGCCAGCGCCGCCACCGCACCGAGGTCCACGCCTCCGAGGTCGTGTTCCTCGACGGCAACGGCAACGGGCACGCCGGGCAGGCGGAGGACGCCTCCCCCTTCTAGCCGCTGCACAACCGAAAAGCGACGCCCGGCCTCCCACCGGGCGCACCACCACGGGGTCGCTCCCAATCTACAGGAGGCGGCCCCGCTTCTATTCTAACCGATAGGCAAGGAGGCCCTCATGTCCGCCACAGCGATACGCGCCGACACCCGATCGACAGGCTCCCAGCTCTCCCTCTTCCAGTCAGAGGGGCAGGCGCTGCTGGACGCCCTGCGCAACAACCTGGACCTCCTGGGAGAGATCGCGCTGCGCTACGGCGTGGAGGTCCAGCCGGAACGGTCGGACGCCCCGCCCTCGGTCACGACCCCCGAAGACGTTCACAGGTTGCTCGCGCCGGAGATGTCCGGCCTGGCCCAGGAGCAGCTGCGGGTGCTGCTGCTCAACACCAAGAACGTCGTGGTCGGCCAGCGGGTCGTCTACCAGGGCAACGTGAACTCGTCGATGGTGCGGCCCGCCGAGGTGCTGCGGCCCGCCGTTGTCGAGGTCGTCCCCCACATCATCGTTTGCCACAACCACCCCTCAGGCGATCCCACGCCCAGCCCGGAGGACGCGGCCTGCACCAGGGAGCTGTCCCAAGCCGCCAAGCTGCTGGGCATCGATCTGCTCGATCACATCGTCATCGGCGGAGACCGCTTCGTCAGCCTCAAGGAGCGGGGCCTGATGGGCTGACCCGCCACGTCCCGACGGCCTGCGCCGTCGGGCGTCTCACGCGGGGGCATCGCCCCCCGTGCACCGGTTCTAACCCACAAAGCGAAAGGAGATCCATCATGCTCCAGACCAACGTCATAGACCCCGAAGCCCCCGTATCGAGTACGGGGCAGGCTCTGTTCACGATAAGCGCCGGTGGCTTCAGCGCCACCGCCGACGCCTTCGCCCGCGACGACCGCACCGAGGGCCTCTGGTTCGTCTCGATGGTCGGCTCCCAGACGGCGCTCAAGGCGATCTGGGCGTCGCTGCTGAAGCAGCCCCCGGACGTCGCCCACCTGATACGCGGCGCGGACGGCATGGCGCTGCAGGGCGGCTACCAACGGTGCGTGATTCCCTACGAGACCATCGGCACCTGGACGACCAAGATCGCCCGTCTGCCCGCCGCCGGCGGGTGGCACGCCCTCGTGTATACGAAGACCGCCGAGTACGGCTACGAGAAGGACAGCTTCCTTCTCCTGGCGCAGTCGCCGGAGGAGGCTCCGGCGCTCCATCACCGCTTCCTCGACAAGCGCAGCCCGCTGCCGCTCCACGACTCCTGGGCCGGATGGCTCTGGGAGCGGGGCATCGAGGAGGGGGAGGTCACCCCTCTCCAGAGCGTCGGCGTCTCCGGCTACCGGTGCTCCCCCAACGCCAAGAGGTTGCGGGACGACCTGTCCTACGCCGTTGCGTCGGGCAAGCTCACCCTGCCCAGGGAGGTGTCCGATGGATAGGACGCTGAAGAAGGCGAAGCGCCACAGCAAGCGGCGGGGGCAGCGCAACTACGACGCCTGGCGGCGGTTCTCTCCCGATGGGAAGACCTGCCGCTTCTGCCCGCACGACAACACCGAGCACCTGATGAGTTCGGGCCAGCCCCACTTCTTCCGTCCCGCGACAGAGGCCGAGCGGCGCGACCCCCACCTCATGCTCTACCGGCACAACCTGCCGGAGGGAGGCTCGGTGCTGGTGCGCCGGATGACCGTCGCCAGCCGCGCCGAGCTGATCACCGCCTTCTGCACGGCCTGCGCCGAGAGCATCGGCACTCACCAGGTCCTCTGTTACCAGCGGAACCTGGCCGTCGGCGAGGTGGTCGGGCTCGACCACCGCCCCAAGGACATCCCAATCGCCGCATGACGCGGCGCACGACACCGGACAAGACACGAAAGGAGAGACGACATGAGACTCGCTGCCCAGGCGAAAGGCGGCTACTACCCGACTCCGGAGCGGGTGGTGGACCTGATCGCCGAGCTGATACACACCCCCTCCGGCTACTACCACCGGGAGCGGGAGACCATCCGCGTCCTCGACCCCTGCTGCGGGGGCGGTGACGCGCTCCAGAGGCTGGCCGAGAACCTCGACCGGCCCAACTCGATGTCCATCGAGACCTACGGCGTGGAGTTGCACCGGGACCGGGCGGAGGAGGCCGAGGAGCGGCTCCACCGCACCCTGTCCTCGGACCTGTTCGCCACATCGATAGCGAACGGGGCCTTCGGCCTGCTGCTCCTCAACCCACCGTACGACTACGACTCGGAGGACAAGCGGACGGAGCACGCCTTCCTGACCCACACCACCCGCTACCTGGCCGAGAGCGGCCTGCTGGTCTTCATCGTGCCGCGGCAGCGTCTCGCGGTCTCGGCCCGCTACCTGTCCACCCACTACGGACGGATGCAGTGCTGGGCCTTCCCCGACCCGGAGCGCGAGGTCTTCGACCAGGTCGTGCTCATGGGCTACCGGAAGACGGACCCCGTCCCCGACGCGGCCGCCGAGAGCATGGTGATCGAGTGGTCCATCGGGCAGCCGGAGCCGTTGCGCTCCCGGCGCGACCCGTACTCCTACGGGGAGTACACCCCGGCCACGACGCCCAGCGGCGACGTGCTGTTCACCACCCGCACCGTAGATCCCGTCGCTGCGGCGACGGAGGCCCGGCGGTCGGGGCTGTG
Organism: Dehalococcoidia bacterium; assembly: GCA_965207115.1. GTDB lineage: Bacteria > Chloroflexota > Dehalococcoidia > UBA6926 > UBA6926 > VXMO01. The sequence continues at coordinate 2,043,335 of CBDBLR010000003.1, forward strand.
GACGAACACGGACATCACGGACACGCTCTGGCCCGCCGGAGACGCCCGCACCCGCCCGCTGATGCCCCTTCGCAGGGGCCACATAGCCATGCTGGTGGCGGCGGGCTTCCTCAACAACCTCGTCCTCGAAGGCGACGGCAGACGCATCCTGGTCAAGGGGCGCACATCGAAGGAGATGGAGCTGGTGGAGGACTCTCCGGAGAAGGAGGTCCACCGCGAGAAGCTCAAGACGACGGTGGTGGCCCTCGACCTGGACGACGGAGGGATCGAGGACATCGCCGCATAGCCCGGACGCTACCCGATACCCCTCTATAAGGGAAGGAGAAAAAAGATGCAGACGCAGACCATCATGGTGCTCGAACCCTGCTGCCGGTGCGGGAAGCCCATCTCCCCCGGCGAACCGGCCATGCAGACCGCCTCGGTGGACCTGGACGAGTACGGCAGGGCCGTCTCCTCGCCGGTGAAGTCCTACCACCTCAGCGGCAGGTGCTACGAGGAGTACAGGGCAGCCGAAGCCGCCCGCAGAAAGGCGCTGCTCGCAGCATAGACGGCTCAGAACGAGTCGCTCCAAGAGGTCCGCCCCGGCGGGCCTCTCTCATGAAATGAGGCAGTGCAACACTGCCGGAATACCCCACACGACGAGAGAGGGCGCCGCACGGCGCTTCTGGTTCGCCTCAGGCGCATTCTCTCGCTGCCTCCTCCGGGGGTGGCGAGGTGCGCCTTCCGCTAGGCGCTCCCAGGGGCTCCGAGGTTCCCTCCCGAAAGGAGACGCCGAAATGAACCTCGGAGAGTTCATCGACAAGTTCAAGGAGGCCATCGCCAAGAGGGTGGTGGAGTCCTATCCGCCCCTCTACCGGCCGTCGGAGAACGGCGGCATTCTGCCCCGCCTGCTCCGCAGGCCACTGGGGGCGCAGGCCGACGCCATCAAGGGAGTGGCCCTCTCGCTCGAAGCCCACAGGGGCACGACGGTCGTGGGAGAGATGGGCACGGGGAAGACCTTCATCGGAGCCGCCGCCGCGCACATGGCGGGCTTCAAGAGAGTGCTGGTGCTCTGCCCGCCCCACCTGGTTTCCAAGTGGAAGCGTGAGGTGGAGATGACGGTGCCCGGCGCACGGGGCGTCATCGTCACCTCCATCACCGACCTGGAGAGGCTCCGCTTCTCCATCGGCCCCGGCCCGCTCTTCGCGGTGATGAGCCGGGAACGGGCCAAGCTGTCCTACCGCTGGATGCCCGCCGTCATATACAGGTGGGCCACGTCCAAAGGAAGGCTCATCAGGGAAGAGGAGACGGGGGAGCCCTTCAAGGTTCCCTGCTGCCCCACCTGCACGGCGCAGATCGTGGACAAGGACGGGGTGCCGCTCACTGAGAAGGACCTGAACCGCAGGAAGCACACCTGCGACGCCTGCGGCGAACCACTGTGGCAGGCGGACAAGACGGGCCCGGCCCGCTACCCGCTGGCCGACTACGTGAAGCACCACATGAAGGGATTCTTCGACCTGCTGGTCGGGGACGAGGTCCATGAGTACAAGGCCCGCGGCTCGGCCCAAGGCATCGCCGCCGGCACCCTCGCGGAGGCCTGCGGCAAGTCCCTCAGCCTTACGGGAACCATGATGGGCGGGTATTCGAGCACGCTGTTCCACCTGCTCTACCGGTTCTCGCCTGAGATTCGCACCGAGTTCGGGCGCTCCGACGAGCACCGCTGGATACAGCGGTACGGCTTCGAGGAGGTCTCCATAGGCAAGCCCGACGACGACGCCCTGGAGGACGGGCGCAACAGCCGACGCCGCAGCTATCGCAAGGTGGTCAGGGAGAAGCCGGGTCTGGTGCCCTCGGCGCTCTTCCACATCATCGGCAACACCATCTTCCTCAAGCTGGCCGACGTTGCCTCGGGCCTACCCGACTACAACGAGCAGATACTCCTGTCCTCGATGGACTCGGAGGAGGACACTACCGGCTACTCCCAGCGCAGTGCCTACAACAAGGTGTTCGAGGAGCTGAAGAAGGAGCTATCCAAGGCCCTGAAGGCCGGTTCCAAGCGGCTGCTGGCGACCTACCTCCAGACGCTCCTCGCCTACCCGGACGGCTGCACCAGGGGGGAGACGGTCTTCGACCCCAGGTCGGGCGACATTATCGTCGCGGTGCCTCCCCTCTCCGAGGAGAAGCTGTACCCCAAGGAGAAGGCCCTCGTGGACCTGGTTGCCGCCGAGCGGATGGCCGGGCGCAGGGTGCTGGTCTACGTCACCCACACGGGGACGCGGGACATCACCGGGCGGATGGACGACTTCCTGACCCGGCATGGGTTCCGGGTGGCGGTGATGAAGGCCGACGCCGTGGCCCCCGACAAGCGGGAGGCGTGGGTGGCCGAGAAGGTCAAGCAGGGCATCGACGTGCTGGTCTGCCACCCCCGGCTGGTGCAGACCGGGCTCGACCTCATCGACTTCCCGACCATCGTCTGGGATGAGATCGATTACAGCACCTACGTCATGCGGCAGGCTTCCCGCCGCTCGTGGCGCATCGGGCAGACCCGCCCCGTCAAGGTGGTGTTCATGTCCTACCGGAACACCCTCCAGGCCGACGCCCTGAAGCTGGTGGCGAAGAAGCTGCAAAGCTCCCTCGCCGTCGAGGGCGAGCTGCCGGAGGACGGGCTGGCCGCATACGGCGACGACGGCGACGACCTGATGATGGCCCTGGCCCGCAAGATCGTCAGCGGTGACGAGGAGGACGAGGCCGACGAGACGGTGGAGGACGCCTTCGCTCAGGCCAGGGACGCCGAGGCGACTGCCGAGGAGTTCCTGGTGGATGACGGCTGGAAGGTCGTCGAGATCGAGCCGGAGACCATAGCGGTCAACGGCAATGGGAATGGCAACGGCCACGGGTCCGACATCTTCGGGCCGACGGTCGAACTTGTCCCCGGCAACGAGTACGCGCCCGCAAACGGGAACGGGCACGCGCCCGCCCTGGTGAACGGCAACGGAGCCAACGGCCACCTCGATGAGGAACCGGAGGCGCAGCAGTCGCTCTTCTCCTGGGCCGAGTTCATGGCCGAGGAGCCGGTCAAGCCGAAGCGCAACGGGAAGCCCCAGCCCGCAAGCCTCTCCATGTTCGAGTGGGCGATGGAGCAGGAACGGGAGAAGGAGCCGGTCGGCGCGGGACGCTAGACCGCAAGCATACGGGGAGGCCGTCGCTCAGTGGGCGGCGGTTTCCCCGCACGGCAAAACACCAAGCAGCAACCAAGGAAGGAGAAAGACCAATGGCACGCATCTTCGTGTACGACGACAGAGAGTTCCCGGACCCCGACCCCGAGATGAGCGTCGACCAGGTGAAGGCAACGCTCAGCGACTTCTACGGGGAGATCGCCAACGCCTCGGTCAAGGAGACGACCCGGGGCGAGGACACCGTCTACGAATTCCAGCGGCGGGTGGGCACCAAGGGTACCTTCACCCCGTAAGGAGGGCATCGGATGGACATCCAGACCTTCACGGGCCTGCTGGCGGCCTCGCCGCCGGCGGCCCTGCGCATCATCGAGCTCACGGCGGAACTCACACGGCCCGACGGCTCCCTCGACGTGGACGCCGCGGCCGCACGGCAGAAGGACATCGAATTGGCCTGCGCCCAGGCCCAGGACTACGCCTCGGCCACGGGGCGGCTGAAGGAGGCGATGCGGTGGCAGCTGCGGCCCCGGCGCTCCTGAGCGGTCTTTCGGAAATGCTCCTGCGGCGTCCGCCGTCGCTGCGGGAGCTTGTCACCATCGTCGGGTACGCCGACGACTACGCATGGTTCACGGGACTGGTGCGCCGCCTCTTTCCCAACGAGGGAGAGGCCGCGCTCTCGGCCCCCGACGTGCGCACCAGGGTGGAGCGGTTTGCCAACCTGTTCGGCGAGCGCCACTTTCCCCTGTACATGCCGGTGATCGAGTTCTGGACGGAGGCCGATGAGGAGCCGCCCTGGAGTTGGCTTCGGAGGGGCATCCCCTTCGACCTGATGGGCTTCGGCTACGACGGCCTCCACGAGCTGTGGAACGGCTACCGGGACGGCATCTCTGCGCTGCTCCTGCTGGCCAAACCCCCGGACTCCTTCTACGGGGAGTCCGACGAGATACGGACGGCCTGGCTGGAGTCGGCCGCGCAACACATCCCGCAAGAGACCCTGGAGAGGATCCCCCAAGGCGGCATACCCGCCGAAGACCTGACGGAGGCCGTCAAGGATACGAGATTCGAGGGGGCGGCGAAGGCCGCCTCCTGGGTCTTCGCCGAGACGGGCAACTTCTTCCTCGACCATTCCTATGAGGACGGCAGCTACGACGGCTTCGCCGATCCATGGGAGGACGAGATCATCGCCGAGGGAACGGAGGAGTGGCGAAAGGCCAGCGCCCTGATGGACTCGGTGTGCAGGCTGGCCGACTGGCTGGAGGAGGACCTCCCCGGCCGCTTCGCCGCGATGCTGGACACCATCCTGCCGCGAGTTTCCGAACGACAACAAGAACAAAGAAAGGAGGACGACGACCATGACGACCGACGCAGAGAAGACCGAATGGTCCCTGCCCGGACCGGATGAGATGCCCAGGGACAAGCTCAACCTCCAGCTTGAGGTCTACGACGAGACGCTTCTGCTGCGGGGCTTCGAGGGCGAGTCGACCTGGGTGAGGACCGTCTCGGCGGACGAGATCGCCAACGTGTTCACCCAGCACCTGGGGTTCTCCTCGGGCCTGCTGCCCCAGGACGCTCTCTGGTGGAACCAGGGCGAGACCGGACAGGTGGTGGCCCTCTGGAGGCCGCCGCAGGTCTGGCCGGTGGCCCTGCAACGGGAGGCGTTCAAGCCTCCCGCCAGGCTCCGGCTCCCCATGCCGGGGCTGGTCTTCGTCTGCTTGCCGGGCCGCGCCCCCTGGGTCTACGCGGCCCCGGAGCGTCCCACCGACGCCGAGCAGCTTCTCTACCGGATGCCCGCCTTCAACGTCTTCCGCGACGGGCGGGTCTGCCCCGGGAGCCACCGGTTCCCAGAGGACGTGGGACAGATACCGGAGTCCTTCTTCCGGTCCTTCTTCTCGGGCACCGGCGACACAAGGGAGCGGTCGAGGAAGCACCCCGACAACCTGCACGCGCTATGGGAGGAGTTGGATGGACAGACGGAGTACCCGGTTGAGGACCTTGTTCCCCAGTGCACGGTGGCCCAGATCATCGCGGCCTCCCAGGGGAGACGGGGCTATGGCTACCGCTAGCGAGACCAAGAGGCCGGTGGGCTACCTCGTCAACCACAACGACGGACTGACGGGAGCGCATGGCATCGGCTTCGACTACGTGCTCGGATCGGGCGGACTCTACGTCCAGTCCGAGAGCGCACACCTGACGGCGAGGGTGCTCGCCGCCCCTTGCGAGGTGCGGGGGCTCGCGCCCGTGGCCGAGAAGGTGGAGCTTACCCACGGCGCCATACCCGCAGGGCTCTTCGAGATGGGGCTGCGCTGGTTCCTGGATGACCCGGACACCGAGCGGTTCTTCGCCGTTCGCTGGAACGGGGCAGCCTACCGGCTGGTGGTGCCCGAGCAGGAAGGGACGGCCACGTCCCTGGCCTACGCGCCGCCCGCCGGGGTGGTGGCCGAGTTCCACTCCCACGGGACCTCCCGCGCCTTCTTCTCGGCCACCGATAACAGGGATGAGCAGGGGTTCCGCATCTACGGCGTCGTGGGACGCCTCAACAAATACCGGCCCGAGCTGAGCCTGCGGGTCGGCGTCTACGGCCACTTCGCCACGGTGGAGTGGTCGCAGGTCTTCGACGGCCCGCCCCACGGCCTCCGGCTGGTGGGCGAGGACCCTGACGCTACCAAATCCAATTGAAGGAGGTGAATGAATGCCTTACCACCTGGACAACGCATTCCTGCTGGACAATCCCTGGATCACGGTGGTTGGCTGCGGCGGCACCGGCGGCTTCGTCGCCGAGGGACTCTGCCGCCTCTTCCAGGGGCGGGAGGCCAACATCGTCCTGGTCGACCACGACCGGGTCGAGCCCCACAACCTGCTCCGCCAGAACTTCTACCCTGGCGACGTGGGCGGCTTCAAGAGCCAGGTCCTGGCCGACAGACTGGCAAGGGACTACGGGAGACCCATCGGCTACTCGGTCTACCCCTTCCGGGAGTACGACGACGACTCCCGCCCCAACAGGCACGGCTACCCCGGCCTCATCGACTACGGCGAGAGCCTGATCATCGGCTGCGCCGACAACGCCCTCGCACGAAAGGCGATGGCAGAGTGCCTGCCGGGGCACCCGGCCCGCTGGCTCATAGACGCGGGCAACGACACCAACTGGGGCCAGGTACTCGTCGGAAACGTGGCAGGCCGGGTGGACTGGGACGAGCCCGCGTTCTCGGGCGAGACCTGCTACCTGGCGCCCGCGCCCACGCTCCAGCGGCCCGACCTGCTGACGGCCGTGTCCACCAGGCCGCCCGACGTGGACTGCGCGGCGGCCCTCGACCTCACCGACCAGGACCCCACCATCAACCAGATGATGGCCTCACTGGTGCTACAGGTGGTCCGCCGCATGGTGGCGGGCACCTGCCCCTTCATGTCCCTCTACCTGGACATGGACCTGGGAACGGTCACACCCACCTACGTCACCCCGGAGGCGGTGGAGCGGACGGTGGGGACCTACGTCGAGTAATCGGCGCACGTGGACGAACTCAGAGAACGAAGAAGAGAGGAGAAACCGATGACTGACAGGAACGGGACCACCACGACCACGACGATGTGGCAGGACAACCACAGTGCGCTCCGCAGGCACAAGCTGATGACGAAGGAGCTCGGGGACACCATCCCGGCCCTCTACGCCAACGAGAACGTCGCCGACTACGACTCCGTTCTCGCCCCCGCCAAACTCTTCAGTCCCTACACCGGCTGGACCTGGTACATCACCGAGTGGGATGCCGAGACCGGGCTGTGCTTCGGCCTCGTCGAGGGGTTCGAGACCGAGCTGGGGTACTTCGACCTGACCGAGTTGGCGGAGGCCAAGGTGTTCGGACAGGTGCCCGCAGTGGAGCGCGACCTCTACTGGAAGCCGCAGACCCTGGGGGAGATAAAGAGGCAGTCAAGCCTCGCGGCGTAGCAGGGTGACCGGCCCACGCGGGCGCACACGCATATAAGGAAAGGAGAAGACCATGCCAGACGAGACCGGAACGGAAACGGCCCGCTCGGACGCTCCGAGCGCCGACGACAGCCTCTTCGGCGAGGCGGAAACACCCGCAGCGGTGGCCGAGGAGACCGCACAGGATCGGGAATCTCCCGACGACGCCGGTGAGCCGGACGCCGACGGGGAACCCGAACAGGGGCTTGGCCCCGCCGAGGGAGCGGATGCACCCGCAAACGACCTGAAGGTGATAGTGTCCATCAAGGGAAGCAAGGCCACCATCGGGGTGCAGCGACCCTCGTCGGACCCGCACATCGAGTCCTTCGACGACCTGGATGGGTCGCGCCTGACCCAGGAGGTCGCGGCGGTGATCGAGAGGGCGCGGGCCCGGTGGGAGGAGTCGCCGAAGCACCCCGCCTACGAGCGGCCCGCTCCCCCGGCCCGCCGCCGCAACCGGCGGGGCCAGGAGACGACCCAGGCCGCTAACGCCGAGGCGGAGACGGAACAGGCGCAGCAGCAGACGCTGAGGCTGTTCTAAGCAGCAGGACCGCGAAGCACGGGGGAGGTCGTCGCAGCCATTGCGACGGCCTTCCCCGCCCATTCATATGTGCGGCCCTTTTGTGTTCAAGACCGATTGCGCCGCCAATGTATGGGGTCTTTTTTCATTGGGAGAACAGTTCAGCAACCTGGAAGGGAGTACAGGAAATGAGAACCAATGGCGATGGATCGTTGACACGGTCAATTGAAACCGATAGGAGGTACGAAGTCATGGAGATGCACCTGTTCGATGGGAATGCCCACGATGAAGAGGCGCCCTATGCGGGGCCGATAGCTCGGCCGAGGGCCGCATGGACGTGGACTACTATCTGGATTGCCGGAGGTGAGGCGCTTCGGCGAGAACCGTCTGTGAAGAATGCAAGGCCCTGACAGTCCCGTTCGCCGAGAACCGTGTCAGGGACCTGGAAGCCGACGGCGACGCGGACGAGGCGGAGGAGTTTCGCAGGCTTGCTGGGACGCTTGCGAGGGAGACCGGCCAAGACCGGAGCGGCGATTAGGAAACACGGCCTAGTGCGACCATCTGTGTGGCCTTTCTTGCGTTTAAGGCCCCGCGCCGCCTCAATCGGTGAAGAGGTGGCCGAGTCCCAGGTCTTCGGCCAGTTTGAGCAGGGCCATCATGTGCTCCATGTTGGGGCGGCCCCTCCCCTTCTGCCAACGACCTACCGTGTGGCGGTAGGTCCCGATGCGCCGGGCGATCTCCGACCACGACAGGCCGGACTCCCTGTGGAATTGCTTAAGGCGCTCCGCGAAGTCGTGAGGGAAGGCATAGGTTCGTATGTTGTAGTCAACCAGCTGTCTCGGCATGGTGTTGCGCTTCCGAAGGTTCTCAATCGGCAACCGCCCGGTCCGGGCGGGACAGCCACGCCGCCCGTCTGACCTGCCCCCGATAGTTGTACCACGCGTTATGTTAGTCCGAAGGGAATCCCGGGCCTTCGCCAACACCTCCGCTTGCGAACCCTGCTATCTTACTTACCCGCGCCGACACCCACCTTGCGGTGAAGGCCGGCGCGGGTCGGTCTTGCCGGGGCAGGCCGAGGGCTAATCGTCGTCGATGATGGTCATGGTCCCTTCCTCGCGTTCCAGCGTCGCGCCATTCGGGGAGGAGAGCGTCACCGTGAAGACTTCGTCCGGCTCATCCTTGGAATCCTGATTCAGCCACACGGCTCCCGTGCCGCTGGTCTCGCCGGCACGAATCACTATCTCTCCTCTCGCATGCCAGAAGTCGTAGTCGTAGCCCTGCCCGCCGCGTGCCCGGTCGAGGCTTTGCGAATGACTGGTAGTCCACTGCACCGTGACGTCCTCATTCGACGCCTCGGAGAGGGTCACCCGGAACACCAGGTCCGAAGCGCTTTCCGATGCGGAAGCGTCCTCTATGGAAATGGTTATCGCGGTCTCCACCGGCGGCGCATCGTCGTCGTCGGCCACGCTGACCGTGGCGGCCTGGTTCGTGCCTAGGTCGTAATCGGCCCCGTCCACCAGGGTGGCCGTTACCGAACCGTCGGCCTCGTCGTTCCCGTCGTTAGTCGTGCTGACGGTGAACGTCGCACTGCCGCCCCTCGGGATGGTCACCGTCCGCTGGCCCGTGGCCGCGCCGTAGTCGCCGCTCTGAGACACCGTGACGCTCACGTCCAAGTTGGCCGCCGGGACCGGGCTGGCGGTGATGGTGAAGCTGGCGTTTCCGCCCTCGGTGACGCCGCTGCCGCCGCTGATCGAGACCACTGGGGTGACCACCGGCGGCGCATCGTCGTCGTCGGCCACGCTGACCGTGGCAGCCTGGTTCGTGCCCAGGTCATAGTCCGCGCCGTCCACCAGGGTGGCCGTGACGGAGCCGTCGGCTTCGTCGTTCCCGTCGTCGGTGGTGGCGACGGTGAACGTCACGCTGCCGCCCGTCGGGATGGTCACCGTGCGGGAGCCGGTGGTTGCGCCGTAGTCGCCGCTGGCGGTGACGGTCACGCTGACCGACAGGTCGGCGGCGGGAACCGGGCTGGCGGTGATGGTGAAGCTGGCGTTTCCGCCCTCGCTCACGCCGCTGCCGCCGGTGATGCTCACCACCGGGATGACCACCGGCTGCTGCGGCTGCTGGGTCTGCTGCGCCGCCATCGCTGCCAGAGCCGCCTGCACCTTGGGCAGCGTGACGATGCCGTCCTGCCAGCCATGGCGTTTCGAGTCCGCGAGCCAGGCGGCGATTTTCGCATCGCTCATGCCGGTCCGGCCTTCCAGACGGTCGAGGATCAGGTTCCAGTCGCGGATGCCGGCCGCGTGGTTCCGAGCGGTGAAGGCGTCGATGTGCGCCTGGACTTCCGCGATCAGCGCCGGGTCCACCGTGTAGGTCGCCGGCTGCTGCTGTGGCTGCAGCGGCGGGTCGTCGTCGTCCTGGACTTGCGCCGTCTCCGACGAAAACTGTCCCACCGTATAGCCGCTGCCGCCGTTCAGCGTCAGCGTCACCGAGCCGTCGGCCTCGTCCGTCGAGTCGTCCGTCGTCGGCAACGTCAGCGTCTTGCTGCTCGTGCCGCCGGCGATGGTCACCGTGCGGGAGCCGGCGGTCACGCCGTAGTCGCCCGAGGTGGCAACCGTTACGCTCACCGCCAGGTTGGCTGTGGGCGCGGGGTTCGCGCTCACGGTGAACGTCACGTTGGAGCCTTCGGTTCCGCCGCCGGCGCTGGTGATGTTCACCTTCGGCGTGGGCGGCGGCGTCTGCTGGGTCTGCTGCGCGGCCTCGAAAGCCTCCTTGGCCTCCAGCTCGGCGACCACCTGGTCCCACACCGGACTGCTGTATGTGTTGGCCATCTGCCGCGCCTCGGCCAGCGTCAGGGCGCCGCCCGTGACGCCGGCCGGGTCCAGCGCGCCCAGGGCTACCAGCGCCCGCTGCCAGCGGTTGACGTGGGCCGTCCCGTGATGCGTCTGCGACGCCAGGTACTCCACCGCCGCGATCACCTGCGGGTCCGCCGTGTAGGTCGGCGGCGGCGGATCTTCCGGCGCGCCGCCGACGATGCCGTCGGCAACGACCGGATCGTCGTCAACCAGCGTCAGGGTGACGCTGGACGGCGCTCGTACTGTGTACCCTTCGCCGGGCATGATCCGCCCGACCACCGTGCCGTCGGCCCGGTTCACCTCGTCGGAGTAGGTTGTGATCGTCCACGTCGTCGAGGACTCCCAGGCCGGGATGATGATCGTGGTCAGCTGGGAGCTGGCGACGAGGTCAATGCCCGATCCCATCTCCTCATCCGCTGCCAGGTTGACCGTGACGTCAAACTGCGGCGCCGGGTTGGAGGTGATGGTGAAGGTCACGTCGTCGCCCTCGGTCACCGACGTCGCCGCGCTGGCGATGGTCAGCGTCGGCGGCAGCGCCTGCTCTTGTTCCGAGGTCGCGGGTACGACCTCGACCACGCGGGTCTCCTCGTAGAGCAAGTTGCTGATATAGCGACTGGCCGTGTTCCGGTTGGGGCCGGGTTGACGCAGGCTGGGGTCGGGCAGATCGGTGTCGGTCCGCCTCAACCAGTCGTAGTTCCAGAAGGTGAGCGCCTTCCGGGTTCCCGGCGCCGCATCCTCTCTGACGTGCAGTCTCAGCCTGACCGCGCCGTTGGCCGCCGCGTTGACATCAGGGCCCGTGCCCCAGTCGAAATCCGTACTGGCGGATGGCCTGTCATTGCCGTAACTGTTCGGCGACACCCCGATATCGCAAGGCGGGTCAATAAACCGGTCGCCGCAGCCGCCGACCTTGACGTAGATGTAATCCCGGCCCCGACCGTTAGCCAGCGACGGGTCCAACAGCTTGATGTGCACGTCGTGGGTAGCGCCCGCCTCCAGTTCGTCCGGGATGGCTTCCTGCAGGCCGCCGTCGCTCGCCTTGGTCCAGGTGACCCCGCCGTCGCCGGAGTACAGGAACTCCTGATCCCAATCGTCGTCGTCAACGATGCGGAGTTCCACGTATCCCGATCCGAAAGTCCGCGGCGAAACTGCTCTTTGCTGGGTCGGACCAATCCCCTCCTGGCCGGGCGGGCCGTCGTACACGTAGCCGCCGCCGGGGGCGGTCGTGCGCACCTTGTGCTCCAGCACGATGGCTTCATCGTAGGCGTCGGCGTCGTGACCGGCGGAATAGGTGACCGTCTGCCAGTCGTTGCGTTCCGGCCAACTGATCCCGTTCGCGTGGTAAGGGCAGCCGCCAAACAGGTCATGCCACTGCGTGGTGGCAACGTAGTTGGTCGAAGTTACTACGTAACTGCTGCTCCCGCCAAGCGGAGTCATTATCCCATGGTCCTCGGTCCTGTGGCACTGGATCCGGTCCCAATCCGCCAGACCGGCGCCGACGTTGTGCGGGCCATTCTTTCCCGTGTCCTCGATGCGGACGGAGGCTTCTCCAAACTCATCGTCCTGGTCCATGTGTCCGATCAGCTTGTACTGGTACGTGACCGTGCCTCCGCCCTCCACCAACTGGACCAGCGGGCGGTCCGACTCCACCCAGCCCAAGTCAGTCTCGGGCACGCAGCCGCCGTTGGGGCAGATGCGGAAGAGGATCGAGCCCCCGCGGCTGCCGTCGCGAATCTGTATCACCGCTTTCCCTACCCGTTCCCCCGACTGGGTGAATTCGAGCTCCAGATCCATCTCATCCGCTACGGTGTCCGCGATGGCTTCGATATCGAACCGCGCGATGCGGTTGGTGACCGCGGCGTCAAAGGACGCGCTGCTGACGGCGGTGCTGCCGCCGGCCGGGTAGTAGATCTTGTACTCGCTGTCGGAGGGGGCCGGGTCGACGCTCACCGATACGGAGCTCCCCGTCAGTCCGCTGACGACGATGGTCTTGCGCTCGCCTTCGTGCAACCGCTTGTAGTTGACGTCGAACGGCGCATCGACGGCCACCTGGAACACCGGGGAGATGCCGTACAGGGTATGCCCTTGGCTGACGGGGGCGTTGTTGTCGCTGATCGGCCCGGTTGTACTCTCGCCGATGGAGAATTGTCCCCGCCGGGCATGGGTGTCGTGGCCCAGATAGTTGGCGTGACTGGAGCCGTCGGTGGCGGTGTCGGTCCAGGGCCAGTCGGAGTGATAATCCGGGTTGCCCCACTGGGCTCTGCGGTCCGGCTGGTTCCAGTTCTGCCACCGGTCGCTCCAGAAGCCGGCGTAGTTCGGCGCCACCTGCGAGCCGTTCAGCCAGTAGATGGGCACGCCGCCGCCGGTCAACCCGGCGTGGTTGCGGGCGCTCACGGACGCGGTCGAGCCGACCACCCGGAACTTCTGGGCGTAGGGCCGGATCGCGGTGTGCCCGGCGGCGGCCCGCGCTCGGACGAAGGCGTCGTAAGTGGCGATGTCGCCGGAGGTCGCGGGGATAAAGCTGGTGGTGATGAACAGCAGCCGGAACTTGCCGCCGGGCTGGACCCCGCTGGGGATCAGAGCCCAGTCATCAGGGACGACGACCACGTTCTCGACGTTGCGGATCGTCAAACTGAAACGGGAAGTCTGTGGGGGTGAGCCGGTCGTATGCGGGTCGGCTCCGCCGCCCACGTTGGTGGCGGACCCGAGCGTCCCATCGAAATCGGCGTTTGACGCCAGACTAATGGTGATCGCCTCGTTTGATTCCTGATTGAGGTCATCGAGTTCGGCGCCAACCTCCAGGACGGCAGTCTGCGCGCCCGCGCCGCTGAAGGTGACGACCTGGTGCGCGAACGCCTCCCCGCTACCGACCACGGGCAAACCCAGGGATACCCCGGTATTGGGCGAGTCTTCGTCCAGCGTGATGGACCAATCCGACGTGGTGACGGCGGTATCGGTTTGGTCGATGAGCAGCGGCACGGCGATGACCTCGGCGGGCCCGTGGTCCCCGGCGCCCACCAGCGGGCGGCTCAGGGTCACCTGAAACCGCACCTTTTGTCCCTCGTCCAGCTGGGACGGCTCATCTGGGAGTTTGTCCAGGGTGACCACCGTCGGGTCGTTATCGACCACGGTCAGCAGGACCGTGCGGTCTGCGGGGACGACGGTAAACGGGTCGCCCGGGGGGGTGTTGGGATAGATCTGCACGTAGGCGTAGTTGGGGTTGTCCACGCTGTCGTCGCTCGGATGTATTCGATACGCGATACTGGTGTCACCCTCGGCTATCAGCGTGCCGATAACCTGCGTGTTCCCGTTCTGGGCAGTTCCCGGGGTCCCCGTGTCGATGCCGCCGGCCGGCGCCGGACTGTCCAGGGTGAAGCGAAGCATCCGTGCGCCGGCCAGGCCTTCGGCCATGGTGGGGTAGGTGAAGCCGGCCGGAGGTCCGGCGCCGTCGATGGACATCGTGATCGTGCGCGTGGTCTGCGCCGCAGCGTCAGGCGCGCTGCCGACGAACAGCGTCAGCAGCAGCGCCGGGAGCAGGCCGAACAGCAGCGCCGCCCGCCCTGCCAGCCGCCTCCGGGGAGACGGGGAGTTGCTCAAGAAAGACAATGATTTCATCAGGACCCTGCGTAACGCTTGGAGTGGCTAAAGTTCTCGCGTTCTACCCGGGAGCGGCGCGGGCGTTTCAGTCCGGCCGGGGAACACGCGAAAAGGCCCGGCCGACTCACGTTGGCCGGGCCCATGCGATGGTCACGCAACGACATCTCGGCCGCTATCCGCTGCTGAAGCCGGAAAGCGCCGGCGTCCCTGGAATTTACATGCCCTAGGTCGGGGGGGGGGGGGGGGGGGATATCCTCAGCAGGTTAGTCATGTCGTCGAACCTCTCTGTTCTGTCGCCCGGCTCATGTCACGTCGCCGTGCGGGGCGCTGGATCGCTATATTTTCTAACTCGATTCAATACATGTCACTTCAAGCCACCGTAGAGTATCCGCCAATCTGGACGGAGATGTCAAGCCAAATCACAGCGCCGTAACTGGTGGGCCAGTCTATCACCTCCTGTAGCTAGGTAGGATGAGGCTCCCCCAGCCACATACCTGCAACGCGACAAGACTGCATACACACGGCCTTGAGGGGAGGACGCCCGTGAGGTTGAGCGTCCTCCCAAGACCCTGGGAAACGACGCACGTTGGGGCTCGATCTCATCCTGCATTATACCATGTGGCGCCACATGGTATAATGCAGGGCATGGAGTTCAGACATGCGGGATTGAGGCGATTGTGGGAACGTGACGATATCAGCCGCATCAACCCCGACCATGTGGCCCGCCTCAACGGCATCCTGGACGACCTGGCTCAAGCCGTGCGACCCGAGGATATGCGCCGACCCAGCTACCGGTTGCATAAGTTGCGCGGCAACCGGCGGGGCACTTGGAGCGTCCGACTATCCGGCAACTGGCGTGTGACCTTCCGGTTCGTCGAAGGCCGGGCAGTAGACATAGACCTTGAGGACTACCACTAACCGAAGGAGGGTTTGCTGATGAGCGCACAGAATCCTACCCATCCAGCCGCCGGTCTGCGGGACGACCTGGAGGAGGTGGGCTGGACCGTCAACGAGTTTGCCACCCGTCTGGGAGTCAGCCGGAACACGGCCTCGCGGCTGCTGAACGGGCGATGCGCCATATCCCCCGAGGTGGCCCTTGCCTTGGAGCGCATCGGCTGGAGCAATGCCGATTTCTGGATGCGCCGTCAGGCCAGCTACGACCTAGGGATGGCCCGCCGTGCACAGGAAGCGACTCCTGTCGCGGGATAGTCGTGCAGTGCGCCGGTGCACTCGGCTTGTAGGGCTGACCGCCGCGTGGAGTGCCTCGGGCGTCTTCAATTGGTCCCCTACGGACTGCACGGACGCGATTATCGGTATGCTAAACGCAGAAAGGCGCCACATATAGTTGAGTGGGGGAGGACACCCAAATCTAGGTGTCCTCCCCCACTTGTGTTGCGGCCTAGCGCCCTGCGTAGACCGCCTCCTTTTCCCGTTCCTGTTCCAACTCCGTTGCCCACTCGAACATGGACATGGACATGGAGGCGGGCCAAGGCGTACCGATTTGCGAACTTTTCGCTGGGAGGTTCTGTTGTAAGGATCCCAAGTTAGTGCGCCTGGGTAGACGGCAGGCAGTACCATCTTTGAGTTTTGGATGGGACGGTGACCCCGACGACGGTATCCTCCCGCAATATTCCGACCCCCAACGATAGGTTGGGGGTCGCACTTGATGCCTGCTATCTTTAGATGCGCTCCATTGGCGAAATCATGCCGTTTGCCGGAATGCTCCATTCAAAGAAGTCCCGGTTGTCTGCGGCGTGCACGATGACGTTCTGGAACTTCTGCAACAGACCGGGTGGCGCCGAATATGCCAGCATCAACTCATACAGGTCATACAAGGGGTATGGGATTGCCGTTTCGTCGAGGAACGACTCAAACGCTGCGCTGAAGTCTCTGAAGGCGACGCATGAGTACACATAGTTCGCCTGCGGCCACCTGTCTTGCGTCTGGTTGTCTCGCGAATACTCGTAGTGCTTCCTACGAAGATCGACGCGCTCGATGAGCGCCTCTTCCAGGGTGTCGTTCGATGCAAGGATGCGGTGGTAGTGCTTCGCCTCGCTGGTCTCCCAGTGCTTCTCCGGCGTCCAGTCGTCCATCGAGTACCCGCCATTGGGCAGGTCGGACGCCACGTAGTAGAGGGCGTGTTTGCAGAAGTTGGCCAAGTCCTCGTAGCCTCCCTTGTTGCACGGCCCGCCCATATCGATGACTCCCAGGGGCCTGCCCAGCAGCCGCGTCCACGATGCAAGAAAGGCATCTGCGTGGGAGTTCGTCATCTGCTTTGCGAAGAGGTCCCCGCCGGGGCCGCCGTGCCCGCTGAACATGAAGTGATGCTCCGCCTGAGGATGACGCTCCACCAGCAATTGAGCGAAGTCCTCGAACGCGCTCCGCAGGAAGTCGCTGCGTTCATCCGACAACTCCTCAGGCAGCCCCGTGTGGACGCTCAGGGCGTACTGCTCCCGGTAGGCAATCACGTCGTCCTCGGCCACGTCTCCAAAGACGCCGTAGTACGGGTCGTAGTCGTTGGGGAAGGCGTAGAGGTGAACGGAGTCCGTCTCCTCCCATATCGCCGCTTCATAGAATCTGAGCGTTGCGCTCTCCTTCTGTGGGGCCGCTTGCGTCCAGCCGTCCAGTTTGGAGAAGGGCACCCAGTCCTCCGTAACCAGCACGGTCCTCAAGAAAACATGCGGCTGCATGGAGTGGGAGGGTGCCGGGGCGCTGCTCGGCGTCGGCTCCGGTGTGGATGTGGCGCTTGGAGGAGGAAAGGACTCTAGCCCGCAGATTTCGCTGGCCCTAATGAACTCCTCCGACGTTTCGCCCAGGCTGGCTGCCTGCATGGCTTCCACCAGTTGCGCCGGTCCGCCCATCTCCTCGAACAAGCAGGCAGCCCCCACCCTATCCCTGGGCTGCATCCCCAGCCTTGGGGCATAGGTCTCCCATTCGTCATCGTTCATGCAAGCCACGGAAACGTTGAGCGCGGCCATGCCCACGGCCAGGGAATTCGCGGGCGTATTCCCTGCGAGGGCTGGCGCCAACAGTCCTCGCAGGTCCAGCGGAATGAATCCCTCCCGAATGCACCCTGAAGTATCCTGGCTGAAGGGTTCAACCTGCCCGACGAGCGTGGTCAGGAACAGTCGCAACACTGTTTCGTCTTGGAGGCAGTTGATGATGGCGGCGGTGGTCTCCGGTGAATCGCCGGGAGCACGTCCTGTTATCTGCGTAATGTCCTGGGGGCCGATGTCGTTGTCGCCGAGGCAAGACTGTTCCCCGGCCGCTAGCCCAGACAGGAACACTTGGGGATCGCCCACATCCACAGGTCTCAGCGAGTCCGGCGGCAGCCCACTGTCCTTCATTGTACCCTGCGACGTGCTCCCGCCCTCATTCCCCGGCACATCGGGGAAGCCGAAATCGGTTTCGATGCCGCAGGCTTTCACTGCCTGACCAAGCATCGCGCTTTCCTCCATCGAAAGACCTGCTCCGGAGGCGTCGGCGCCCGAGAGGACGGCAATGATACGTTCGCCCGAGGATGTTCCCTCAAGCTCCTTTATCAAGCACGCGAGATCGGTCGGATTTAGGGTAGGGCCATCGCCCGGACGGGTTAGGGACGCAGCCTCCTCCGGCGTCAGGCACGCGATGAGCCGAAGCGTCGCGGGACCGCCTTCGGCACCCCCCGGCTGGCCAAGCGCCTCCACGATGGCCGAATCTTCCCTCAGCAGTTCGGTTATGCAGGCTTGCGTCGCCGCGCTGAAGCCCCCGGCGCGAATCGAGAGCATCGAGATCCCCGCCGCCGTCGCATGCTCTTCCGTGAGACAATCGGCTCCAGGAGAGGGCCCGCTCTCATCGCCCGCCAACAGCTCTCCCGCTTCTTCTGTGAGAGGCGACCTCAACAGTTCCTGAAAGCTCGCGCCAAGCCTGTTCTCCAGGCAGGATGCCTCCTCAGCCGTCAGCAGGGCTACGAGGTCCCTGCCCGTAGAGAATCGGTCGAACTGCCAGAGTGGAATCCCCACCGAACCGGCGTCAGTTGGCGTGCTCAGGGCCGCGGGCGTCTGGGTTGGCGTCGCCGTGTCGGTTGGAGCCGCTGTTGGGTCCTCGTCCGAACATGCTGCAAGCGCGAATAGAGCAACGATGACCGCCAAGCAAGAGAGCCTTGTAAACATTGTTTGTCCTAGTCCACCTTTCACAGAATACGCCCAACCCATCGCGATTGTCCGCCGAATGGCTGAGTTACGCAGCGAGTCTGTCGGCGGAGTTCCAGGGAAGTCGTCAAGATAAATCCGACTCGCCCCGCTCAAGCTCCTGTGTCCTCCAGCGGCAGCGCCGGACTAGTCGTCGTGAACGACGGTCGACGGTCATGATCCCTTCCCCGCCCTCGACAGTCGCCCCTGCCACGGAGTAGAGCGTCAACATGAAGACTCTCCGGCTTCGTCTGATTAGTTGGGATCCATAATAGTCATGGTTGCCACTTCATCGGCTATTGTCGCGCCATCGGGTTGTTCTAGCCAGACCGTGAAGTACTCATCCCCTTCGTCTTCGTCGTCCTCCTTGAGGCACACCTTTGCCGTCATAACGGTAACTCCCGGCGCAAACACTAGCCGACCACTCGTGAGATCGTAGTCGGTCAGATGGGCGCGATTGTCTAGGATCTCGTAACTGGGTAAGGTGTACCACGCTATTTGAACCTCCCGGCCGGATGCCTCGGACAGGGTCACCCGGAACTCGAGGAACCTGCCTTCGAATTCTGATGCAGCATGGACGGAGATGGTTGGAGAGGCGTCGTTGTCCGCCACGTTGATCGTGGCTGAGCCATGGGTGCTGGACACAGTGTAGCCGTCGCCAGTTTCCAGCGATGCGGCTATCGACCCGTCTAATTCGTCCAGAGAGTCGTCGGTGGTGGCGATGGTGAGGGTCACGCTGCCGCCGGGGGAGACAGTGACCGTTTCCGACTCTGTGGTTACGCCGTAGTCGCCGGTGACCTCAATACTCACATTCACCGACAGATCACCTGACGGCGCGTCCGGATGCGCCGCGCCAGCCGTGACGGTGAACTCGGCGTCGCCACCCTCGGCTATGTCGCTGCCACCGGTGAGGCTCACCACCGGCTTGGGCAAGTCGTTGTCCGCCACGTTGATCGTGGCTGAGCCATGGGTGCTGGACACAGTGTAGCCGTCGCCAGTTTCCAGCGATGCGGCTATCGACCCGTCTAATTCGTCCAGAGAGTCGTCGGTGGTGGCGATGGTGAGGGTCACGCTGCCGCCGGGGGAGACAGTGACCGTTTCCGACTCTGTGGTTACGCCGTAGTCGCCGGTGACCTCAATACTCACATTCACCGACAGATCACCTGACGGCGCGTCCGGATGCGCCGCGCCAGCCGTGACGGTGAACTCGGCGTCGCCACCCTCGGCTATGTCGCTGCCACCGGTGAGGCTCACCACCGGCTTGGGCCAGTCGTTGTCCGCCACGTTGATCGTGGCTGAGCCATGGGTGCTGGACACAGTGTAGCCGTCGCCAGTTTCCAGCGATGCGGCTATCGACCCGTCTAATTCGTCCAGAGAGTCGTCGGTGGTGGCGATGGTGAGGGTCACGCTGCCGCCGGGGGAGACAGTGACCGTTTCCGACTCTGTGGTTACGCCGTAGTCGCCGGTGACCTCAATACTCACATTCACCGAGAGATCAGCGGCCGGCGCGTCCGTATGCGCCGCGCCAGCCGTGATGGTGAACTCGGCGTCGCCACCCTCGGCTATGTCGCTGCCACCGGTGATGCTCACCACCGGCTTGGGCCAGTCGTTGTCAATCACGTTGACCGTAGCTGAGCCTTGGGTGCTGGACACAGTGTAGCCGTCGCCAGTTTCCAGCGACGAGGCTATCGACCCGTCTAATTCGTCCAGAGAGTCGTCGGTGGTGGCGATGGTGAGGGTCACGCTGCCGCCGGGGGAGACAGTGACCGTTTCCGACTCTGTGGTTACGCCGTAGTCGCCGGTGACCTCAATACTCACATTCACCGAGAGATCACCTGACGGCGCGTCCGGATGCGCCGGGCTGGCCGTGATGGTAAATGTGGCATCGCCGCCCTCAGTGATATCACCGCCGCTCGTAATGCTCACAACCGGCTTGGGCAAGTCGTTGTCAACCATGTTGACCGTAGCTGAGCCTTGGGTGCTGGATACCGTGTAGGTAGCGTCCGGGTTCAATCTCATTTCCAGAGTCTCGCCGGTCTCGTGATCGTCATCGTCCCATGGGTGCCATTCATATCTCACAACACCACCGGCAGGAATATCGACAATCTTTGAAGATGTTCTTGTCTCGTAGTTGTTGCTATGGACTGTGGTTATCGACACCGGGAAGCTAACGATAGGAGCGGGGTCCAATGTGATTTTGAAGTAAGCGACCTCTCCCTCGATGATACTGTCAGTGAGCGCAACTATGCTCGCCTCCGGGGCAAATGGGTCATTGTCCAAGATCTTCATGGTGTGATCTGACAGGTTGGGTTCAAGACTCACACTGTTCCCAACCGGGTTGGCAAGGGAGAATTCGATGGTTTCCGTACCTTCGCCGAGATCATCATCTATGGTATCTACGGAGACGTTAAGATACGTGGCACCCGCGGGGATAGTTGTACGGCGGGGCAACGCCACGTAGTCTTCCCCGGCAGTAGCTGTACCGCCCACTACGAAATCCACCGTTACGTCTTCCTTGTTCTCTTTGCTCATATAAATCCCAATAACTCCGCGCTCTCCCTCCTCTACTTGTCTGGCTGAATTGTTCCCGACAATGAATATGACGCCAGCGTCATCGTCAGTTAGCGTCACCGTCGTAGGCGGCCCGGTGTCCACCGGCCCAGATACGACGGTTATGGAAATAGTAAATGTTTCTTCCGGTTCCACCAAGTCGTTGTCTACCGGGTACACTGCGACTTCTCGGCTGGTTTCTCCTGGCGCAAAGTTGAAATATTGATCAGAGGCGTGCATATATGCGTCTTCACCGTGGCCCGCATCCGAATCGGTGGAGTGTATCTGTAGCCAAATTAACGCCTTCGAGGTGATAGCCTTGTCCATGAGGACATTGATGTGCAGTACGTTGTCATCTTCATCGAGAGTATAAGAAGCCCTTTCAAAGCTGACCGTGGCCTCCGCCGGGACCGGCTCGTCATCGTCCGCCACCGTCACCGTGGCTGATCCTTGTGTTGAGGAAACCCGGTAGGAACTACCCGCTTGCAGCGTCCCCGTTATGGACCCGTCGGGTTCGTCCACCGCGTCATCTACGGTGCCGACGGTAAATGTCGCGCTGCCGCTTGTCGGTATGGTCACGGTCCGCTGGCCCGTTCCGGCGGCGCCGAAGCCGCTGGTGGCTACTACCGTTACCTTCACCGGCAGGGCCGCGCCGGGGGCTGGGCTGGCCTTGACGGTGAACTCGGCGTCGCCGCCCTCGGTAATCCCGCTGCCCGCAGTGATGCTGATTTCCGGTGTAGCGGGTGAACCGTCGTTGTCCATGATGTTCACGGTATGTTCTGACTGTTCAGGGTTAATGCTCACGCCGCTCCCAACCGGGTTGGAAA
Organism: Dehalococcoidia bacterium; assembly: GCA_965207115.1. Lineage (GTDB taxonomy): Bacteria > Chloroflexota > Dehalococcoidia > UBA6926 > UBA6926 > VXMO01. Next base: position 2,064,954 of record CBDBLR010000003.1, read on the forward strand.
TGATGAATATGAAGGTTTCCATACCCTCAACCAAGTCGTCATCTATGGTATTCAGGGTGACGGCGAGAGCCTCGCTCCCAGCGGGGATGGTTACGCGGTGGTGCAACGTCACGTAGTCTTCTCCAGGGGTAGCGCTGCCCTTCACCACGCAATCCATCGTTACGTCTTCCTGGTGAGGTTTGTTCATTTGGATCCAGATAGTTCCCTGACCTCCCTCCTCCACTTGCTCGGTCAAGGGATGCGCAGAGTCATGGGGGTCAATTCTGATGACGGCCTGGTCATCGTCGGTTAGCGTCACCGTCGTGGGCGCCCCGGTAGCCACCGGACCGGATACGGCGCTCAGTGAAATAGTTAATGTTTCGTCAGGTTCCACCACGTCGTCGTCCAGCAGGTCCAGCACGATTTCCCGGCTGGTTTCCCCTGGCGCAAAGATGATATCCCGGGGGCCCAGTTCTCCACGGCTGATGTCAGCGATGGAAAGCTCAACGTCTTCATCTGGACCTATTCCCGCGTCGGTGGAGTGCGCCTGGAACCGAACTGCTATCGCCGAGGTGAGGGCATTGTCCATGATGACCTTGACAAAGGCGCTGTTGTCGTCCTCATTAAACGTATAGGAGGCCTTTTCGAAGCTGACCGTCGCTTCCGCCGGTCCCGTCTCGTCATTGTCCGCCACCGTCACCGTGGCTGTCCTCTGGGTTGGTGATACCGTGTGGTCATTGCCCGCTGACAGCGTCCCCATTATCAACCCGTCGATCTCGTCCAGCTCGTCGTCTTCGGTGCTTACGGTAAGGGTCGCGCTGCCGCTCGTGGGTATGGTCACCGCCCGCCGGCCCGTTGCGACGCCGAAGTAGCCATCGGCCGTTATGCGAACGTCTACCGACAGGGCCGTGACGGGCGCCGGGCTGGCCGTGACGGTGAACTCGGCGTCGCCGCCCTCGGTAATCCCGCTGCCCGCAGTGATGCTGACTTCGGGCGCCTCGTCGTTGTCGGTGATGGTGCCGGTGGCCTCGTCCTTCCCGGTGGCCAGCGCCGCGTTGGTGGGACTGGACAGCTCCAGAAGGAAGGTCTCGTCGGGCTCGTCCAGGCTGTCCTGGGTCGTCTGCACCGTCACCACGACGCTGGAGGCCCCCGCCGCGATGGTCGCCGTCCGCGCCGGGCTCACCGCCGTGTAGTCCGTGCCCGCCGTGGCCGGATGGGTCCCGCCCGCATCGTTGGCCGTGCTCCACTTCACCGTCACCGTCCGGTCCGACACCGGGTCCAGGCCGATGGTGAAGCTCACCGCGCCGCCCTCGGCGACGCTCCCGTCGGCCACCGACAGATCCGCCGCGTCGTCGTCGGTGATCGTCCCCTCGCCCTCGTCGGCCCCCTCCACGCTGGAGACGGCGGCGTTGGTCGCCCCGCTCAGGGTCACCGTCACCGTCTCGTTCATCTCGTCCACCACGTCGCCCTTCACCGGTATCAGGATGTTGGCCGTCCGCGTCCCCGCCGCGATGGTCACGCTCTTCGTCGCCGGGTCCGTGTAGTCGTCGTCCGCCGTGGCCGTCCCCCCCAGGGTGTAGGTCACCGTCACCTGCTGCCCGCTCACCGCCGACAGCGTCACCGGGAAGCTCAGGTTCACGGTGGTCTCCGGGTCGTAGCCCTCGGTCACCGCCGCCGCGTCCCCCACCGACACCGTCGGCGTCGGGTCATCATCGATAATCGTGAATGTTAAATCAGGGATGTCAACTCCGGGCAGCGTAGCCGTGAGAGTCAGCGTCTCATTCGCCTCATCCAAGGCATCATCGATGGGATCCAGCGTGAAGCTTCCTTGGACGCTCCCGGTTCCCGCCGGAATGGTCAGCGTCCAGTCAGATACCGCAGTGTAATCCACGCCCGACGTGGCCGGGTCGCCGGCCTTGCCCACACTCACCGTTACCGTTTGGTCTGTGTTGAAAGTGGTTCCGCTCAAACTGACTATGAAAGTCATGGTAGGCGCGTTTGCAACATTCTCTACTACTTCGCGCAATGAACCCGGTGAGGGTGCAATTATCGCTTTCTTGGGCGTCGGCGCCCCGTCGTTGTCGGTGATGGTGCCGGTGGCCTCGTCCTTCCCGGTGGCCAGCGCCGCGTTGGTGGGACTGGACAGCTCCAGAAGGAAGGTCTCGTCGGGCTCGTCCAGGCTGTCCTGGGTCGTCTGCACCGTCACCACGACGCTGGAGGCCCCCGCCGCGATGGTCGCCGTCCGCGCCGGGCTCACCGCCGTGTAGTCCGTGCCCGCCGTGGCCGGATGGGTCCCGCCCGCATCGTTGGCCGTGCTCCACTTTACCGTCACCGTCCGGTCCGACACCGGGTCCAGGCCGATGGTGAAGCTCACCGCGCCGCCCTCGGCGACGCTCCCGTCGGCCACCGACAGCTCCGCCGCGTCGTCGTCGGTGATCGTCCCCTCGCCCTCGTCGGCCCCCTCCACGCTGGACACCGTGGCGTTGGTGGCCCCGCTCAGGGTCACCGTCACCGTCTCGTTCAGCTCGTCCACCACGTCGCCCTTCACCGGTATCAGGATGTTGGCCGTCCGCGTCCCCGCCGCGATGGTCACGCTCTTCGTCGCCGGGTCCGTGTAGTCGTCGTCCGCCGTGGCCGTCCCCCCCAGGGTGTAGGTCACCGTCACCTGCTGACCGCTCACCGCCGACAGCGTCACCGGGAAACTCAGGTTCACCGTGGTCTTGGGGTCGTCGCCCTCGAGCACCGCCGCCGCGTCCCCCACCGACACCGTCGGCGCCCCGTCGTTGTCGGTGATGGTGCCGGTGGCCTCGTCCTTCCCGGTGGCCAGCGCCGCGTTGGTGGGACTGGACAGCTCCAGAAGGAAGGTCTCGTCGGGCTCGTCCAGGCTGTCCTGGGTCGTCTGCACCGTCACCACGACGCTGGAGGCCCCCGCCGCGATGGTCGCCGTCCGCGCCGGGCTCACCGCCGTGTAGTCCGTGCCCGCCGTGGCCGGATGGGTCCCGCCCGCATCGTTGGCCGTGCTCCACTTTACCGTCACCGTCCGGTCCGACACCGGGTCCAGGCCGATGGTGAAGCTCACCGCGCCGCCCTCGGCGACGCTCCCGTCGGCCACCGACAGCTCCGCCGCGTCGTCGTCGGTGATCGTCCCCTCGCCCTCGTCGGCCCCCTCCACGCTGGACACCGTGGCGTTGGTGGCCCCGCTCAGGGTCACCGTCACCGTCTCGTTCAGCTCGTCCACCACGTCGCCCTTCACCGGTATCAGGATGTTGGCCGTCCGCGTCCCCGCCGCGATGGTCACGCTCTTCGTCGCCGGGTCCGTGTAGTCGTCGTCCGCCGTGGCCGTCCCCCCCAGGGTGTAGGTCACCGTCACCTGCTGACCGCTCACCGCCGACAGCGTCACCGGGAAACTCAGGTTCACCGTGGTCTTGGGGTCGTCGCCCTCGAGCACCGCCGCCGCGTCCCCCACCGACACCGTCGGCGCCCCGTCGTTGTCGGTGATGGTGCCGGTGGCCTCGTCCTTCCCGGTGGCCAGCGCCGCGTTGGTGGGACTGGACAGCTCCAGAAGGAAGGTCTCGTCGGGCTCGTCCAGGCTGTCCTGGGTCGTCTGCACCGTCACCACGACGCTGGAGGCCCCCGCCGCGATGGTCGCCGTCCGCGCCGGGCTCACCGCCGTGTAGTCCGTGCCCGCCGTGGCCGGATGGGTCCCGCCCGCATCGTTGGCCGTGCTCCACTTTACCGTCACCGTCCGGTCCGACACCGGGTCCAGGCCGATGGTGAAGCTCACCGCGCCGCCCTCGGCGACGCTCCCGTCGGCCACCGACAGCTCCGCCGCGTCGTCGTCGGTGATCGTCCCCTCGCCCTCGTCGGCCCCCTCCACGCTGGACACCGTGGCGTTGGTGGCCCCGCTCAGGGTCACCGTCACCGTCTCGTTCAGCTCGTCCACCACGTCGCCCTTCACCGGTATCAGGATGTTGGCCGTCCGCGTCCCCGCCGCGATGGTCACGCTCTTCGTCGCCGGGTCCGTGTAGTCGTCGTCCGCCGTGGCCGTCCCCCCCAGGGTGTAGGTCACCGTCACCTGCTGACCGCTCACCGCCGACAGCGTCACCGGGAAACTCAGGTTCACCGTGGTCTTGGGGTCGTCGCCCTCGAGCACCGCCGCCGCGTCCCCCACCGACACCGTCGGCGCCCCGTCGTTGTCGGTGATGGTGCCGGTGGCCTCGTCCTTCCCGGTGGCCAGCGCCGCGTTGGTGGGACTGGACAGCTCCAGAAGGAAGGTCTCGTCGGGCTCGTCCAGGCTGTCCTGGGTCGTCTGCACCGTCACCACGACGCTGGAGGCCCCCGCCGCGATGGTCGCCGTCCGCGCCGGGCTCACCGCCGTGTAGTCCGCGGCCCCGGCCGGATGGGTCCCGCCCGCATCGTTGGCCGTGCTCCACTTTACCGTCACCGTCCGGTCCGACACCGGGTCCAGGCCGATGGTGAAGCTCACCGCGCCGCCCTCGGCGACGCTCCCGTCGGCCACCGACAGCTCCGCCGCGTCGTCGTCGGTGATCGTCCCCTCGCCCTCGTCGGCCCCCTCCACGCTGGACACCGTGGCGTTGGTGGCCCCGCTCAGGGTCACCGTCACCGTCTCGTTCAGCTCGTCCACCACGTCGCCCTTCACCGGTATCAGGATGTTGGCCGTCCGCGTCCCCGCCGCGATGGTCACGCTCTTCGTCGCCGGGTCCGTGTAGTCGTCGTCCGCCGTGGCCGTCCCCCCCAGGGTGTAGGTCACCGTCACCTGCTGACCGCTCACCGCCGACAGCGTCACCGGGAAACTCAGGTTCACCGTGGTCTTGGGGTCGTCGCCCTCGAGCACCGCCGCCGCGTCCCCCACCGACACCGTCGGCGCCCCGTCGTTGTCGGTGATGGTGCCGGTGGCCTCGTCCTTCCCGGTGGCCAGCGCCGCGTTGGTGGGACTGGACAGCTCCAGAAGGAAGGTCTCGTCGGGCTCGTCCAGGCTGTCCTGGGTCGTCTGCACCGTCACCACGACGCTGGAGGCCCCCGCCGCGATGGTCGCCGTCCGCGCCGGGCTCACCGCCGTGTAGTCCGCGGCCCCGGCCGGATGGGTCCCGCCCGCATCGTTGGCCGTGCTCCACTTTACCGTCACCGTCCGGTCCGACACCGGGTCCAGGCCGATGGTGAAGCTCACCGCGCCGCCCTCGGCGACGCTCCCGTCGGCCACCGACAGCTCCGCCGCGTCGTCGTCGGTGATCGTCCCCTCGCCCTCGTCGGCCCCCTCCACGCTGGACACCGTGGCGTTGGTGGCCCCGCTCAGGGTCACCGTCACCGTCTCGTTCAGCTCGTCCACCACGTCGCCCTTCACCGGTATCAGGATGTTGGCCGTCCGCGTCCCCGCCGCGATGGTCACGCTCTTCGTCGCCGGGTCCGTGTAGTCGTCGTCCGCCGTGGCCGTCCCCCCCAGGGTGTAGGTCACCGTCACCTGCTGACCGCTCACCGCCGACAGCGTCACCGGGAAACTCAGGTTCACCGTGGTCTTGGGGTCGTCGCCCTCGAGCACCGCCGCCGCGTCCCCCACCGACACCGTCGGCGCCCCGTCGTTGTCGGTGATGGTGCCGGTGGCCTCGTCCTTCCCGGTGGCCAGCGCCGCGTTGGTGGGACTGGACAGCTCCAGAAGGAAGGTCTCGTCGGGCTCGTCCAGGCTGTCCTGGGTCGTCTGCACCGTCACCACGACGCTGGAGGCCCCCGCCGCGATGGTCGCCGTCCGCGCCGGGCTCACCGCCGTGTAGTCCGCGGCCCCGGCCGGATGGGTCCCGCCCGCATCGTTGGCCGTGCTCCACTTTACCGTCACCGTCCGGTCCGACACCGGGTCCAGGCCGATGGTGAAGCTCACCGCGCCGCCCTCGGCGACGCTCCCGTCGGCCACCGACAGCTCCGCCGCGTCGTCGTCGGTGATCGTCCCCTCGCCCTCGTCGGCCCCCTCCACGCTGGACACCGTGGCGTTGGTGGCCCCGCTCAGGGTCACCGTCACCGTCTCGTTCAGCTCGTCCACCACGTCGCCCTTCACCGGTATCAGGATGTTGGCCGTCCGCGTCCCCGCCGCGATGGTCACGCTCTTCGTCGCCGGGTCCGTGTAGTCGTCGTCCGCCGTGGCCGTCCCCCCCCAGGGTGTAGGTCACCGTCACCTGCTGACCGCTCACCGCCGACAGCGGTCACCGGGAAACTCAGGTTCACCGTGGTCTTGGGGTCGTCGCCCTCGAGCACCGCCGCCGCGTCCCCCACCGACACCGTCGGCGCCCCCGTCGTTGTCGGTGATGGTGGCCGGTGGCCTCGTCCTTCCCGGTGGCCAGCGCCGCGTTGGTGGGACTGGACAGCTCCAGAAGGAAGGTCTCGTCGGGCTCGTCCAGGCTGTCCTGGGTCGTCTGCACCGTCACCACGACGCTGGAGGCCCCCGCCGCGATGGTCGCCGTCCGCGCCGGGCTCACCGCCGTGTAGTCCGTGCCCGCCGTGGCCGGATGGGTCCCGCCCGCATCGTTGGCCGTGCTCCACTTTACCGTCACCGTCCGGTCCGACACCGGGTCCAGGCCGATGGTGAAGCTCACCGCGCCGCCCTCGGCGACGCTCCCGTCGGCCACCGACAGCTCCGCCGCGTCGTCGTCGGTGATCGTCCCCTCGCCCTCGTCGGCCCCCTCCACGCTGGACACCGTGGCGTTGGTGGCCCCGCTCAGGGTCACCGTCACCGTCTCGTTCAGCTCGTCCACCACGTCGCCCTTCACCGGTATCAGGATGTTGGCCGTCCGCGTCCCCGCCGCGATGGTCACGCTCTTCGTCGCCGGGTCCGTGTAGTCGTCGTCCGCCGTGGCCGTCCCCCCCAGGGTGTAGGTCACCGTCACCTGCTGACCGCTCACCGCCGACAGCGTCACCGGGAAACTCAGGTTCACCGTGGTCTTGGGGTCGTCGCCCTCGAGCACCGCCGCCGCGTCCCCCACCGACACCGTCGGCGCCCCGTCGTTGTCGGTGATGGTGCCGGTGGCCTCGTCCTTCCCGGTGGCCAGCGCCGCGTTGGTGGGACTGGACAGCTCCAGAAGGAAGGTCTCGTCGGGCTCGTCCAGGCTGTCCTGGGTCGTCTGCACCGTCACCACGACGCTGGAGGCCCCCGCCGCGATGGTCGCCGTCCGCGCCGGGCTCACCGCCGTGTAGTCCGTGCCCGCCGTGGCCGGATGGGTCCCGCCCGCATCGTTGGCCGTGCTCCACTTTACCGTCACCGTCCGGTCCGACACCGGGTCCAGGCCGATGGTGAAGCTCACCGCGCCGCCCTCGGCGACGCTCCCGTCGGCCACCGACAGCTCCGCCGCGTCGTCGTCGGTGATCGTCCCCTCGCCCTCGTCGGCCCCCTCCACGCTGGACACCGTGGCGTTGGTGGCCCCGCTCAGGGTCACCGTCACCGTCTCGTTCAGCTCGTCCACCACGTCGCCCTTCACCGGTATCAGGATGTTGGCCGTCCGCGTCCCCGCCGCGATGGTCACGCTCTTCGTCGCCGGGTCCGTGTAGTCGTCGTCCGCCGTGGCCGTCCCCCCCAGGGTGTAGGTCACCGTCACCTGCTGACCGCTCACCGCCGACAGCGTCACCGGGAAACTCAGGTTCACCGTGGTCTTGGGGTCGTCGCCCTCGAGCACCGCCGCCGCGTCCCCCACCGACACCGTCGGCGCCCCGTCGTTGTCGGTGATGGTGCCGGTGGCCTCGTCCTTCCCGGTGGCCAGCGCCGCGTTGGTGGGACTGGACAGCTCCAGAAGGAAGGTCTCGTCGGGCTCGTCCAGGCTGTCCTGGGTCGTCTGCACCGTCACCACGACGCTGGAGGCCCCCGCCGCGATGGTCGCCGTCCGCGCCGGGCTCACCGCCGTGTAGTCCGTGCCCGCCGTGGCCGGATGGGTCCCGCCCGCATCGTTGGCCGTGCTCCACTTTACCGTCACCGTCCGGTCCGACACCGGGTCCAGGGCCGATGGTGAAGCTCACCGCGCCGCCCTCGGCGACGCTCCCGTCGGCCACCGACAGCTCCGCCGCGTCGTCGTCGGTGATCGTCCCCTCGCCCTCGTCGGCCCCCTCCACGCTGGACACCGTGGCGTTGGTGGCCCCGCTCAGGGTCACCGTCACCGTCTCGTTCAGCTCGTCCACCACGTCGCCCTTCACCGGTATCAGGATGTTGGCCGTCCGCGTCCCCGCCGCGATGGTCACGCTCTTCGTCGCCGGGTCCGTGTAGTCGTCGTCCGCCGTGGCCGTCCCCCCCAGGGTGTAGGTCACCGTCACCTGCTGACCGCTCACCGCCGACAGCGTCACCGGGAAACTCAGGTTCACCGTGGTCTTGGGGTCGTCGCCCTCGAGCACCGCCGCCGCGTCCCCCACCGACACCGTCGGCGCCCCGTCGTTGTCGGTGATGGTGCCGGTGGCCTCGTCCTTCCCGGTGGCCAGCGCCGCGTTGGTGGGACTGGACAGCTCCAGAAGGAAGGTCTCGTCGGGCTCGTCCAGGCTGTCCTGGGTCGTCTGCACCGTCACCACGACGCTGGAGGCCCCCGCCGCGATGGTCGCCGTCCGCGCCGGGCTCACCGCCGTGTAGTCCGCGGCCCCGGCCGGATGGGTCCCGCCCGCATCGTTGGCCGTGCTCCACTTTACCGTCACCGTCCGGTCCGACACCGGGTCCAGGCCGATGGTGAAGCTCACCGCGCCGCCCTCGGCGACGCTCCCGTCGGCCACCGACAGCTCCGCCGCGTCGTCGTCGGTGATCGTCCCCTCGCCCTCGTCGGCCCCCTCCACGCTGGACACCGTGGCGTTGGTGGCCCCGCTCAGGGTCACCGTCACCGTCTCGTTCAGCTCGTCCACCACGTCGCCCTTCACCGGTATCAGGATGTTGGCCGTCCGCGTCCCCGCCGCGATGGTCACGCTCTTCGTCGCCGGGTCCGTGTAGTCGTCGTCCGCCGTGGCCGTCCCCCCCAGGGTGTAGGTCACCGTCACCTGCTGACCGCTCACCGCCGACAGCGTCACCGGGAAACTCAGGTTTCACCGTGGTCTTGGGGTCGTCGCCCTCGAGCACCGCCGCCGCGTCCCCCACCGACACCGTCGGCGCCCCGTCGTTGTCGGTGATGGTGCCGGTGGCCTCGTCCTTCCCGGTGGCCAGCGCCGCGTTGGTGGGACTGGACAGCTCCAGAAGGAAGGTCTCGTCGGGCTCGTCCAGGCTGTCCTGGGTCGTCTGCACCGTCACCA